>NZ_CM132600.1:4757500-4840000 GCF_053005525.2 Mesorhizobium sp. ORM8.1
GACCACGTACCTTTTGTATAATGGGTCAGCGACTTAGTGTGACGAGCAAGCTTAAACCGCTAGGTGTAGGCGCAGCGAAAGCGAGTCTGAACAGGGCGTTCAGTTCGTCGCATTAGACCCGAAACCGAGTGATCTAGCCATGAGCAGGTTGAAGGTAAGGTAACACTTACTGGAGGACCGAACCCATAACTGTTGCAATAGTTCGGGATGACTTGTGGCTAGGGGTGAAAGGCCAATCAAACTCGGAAATAGCTGGTTCTCCGCGAAATCTATTTAGGTAGAGCGTCGACCGAATACCCCAGGGGGTAGAGCACTGGATGGGCTAGGGGTCCTCACCGGATTACCAAACCTAACCAAACTCCGAATACCTGGGAGTACTAGTCGGCAGACACACGGCGGGTGCTAACGTCCGTCGTGAAAAGGGAAACAACCCTGACCTACAGCTAAGGTCCCCAAGTTATGGCTAAGTGGGAAAGGATGTGAGGATCCCAAAACAACCAGGATGTTGGCTTAGAAGCAGCCATCATTTAAAGAAAGCGTAACAGCTCACTGGTCTAAATAAGGGTCTTTGCGCCGAAAATGTAACGGGGCTAAAGCCATACACCGAAGCTTAGGGTTTGCCGCAAGGCCAAGCGGTAGCGGAGCGTTCTGTAAGCTGATGAAGCCGTACCCGTGAGGGGCGGTGGAGGTATCAGAAGTGCGAATGCTGACATGAGTAACGTAAGGGGAGTGAGAGACTCCCCCGCCGAAAGACCAAGGGTTCCTGCTTAAAGTTAATCTGAGCAGGGTTAGCCGGCCCCTAAGACGAGGCGGAAACGCGTAGTCGATGGGAACCACGTTAATATTCGTGGGCCTGGAGGTAGTGACGGATCGCACAAGTTGTCCAATCTTATCGGATTGAACGGGCAGCGGAGCGGTTCCAGGAAATAGCTCCTCCTTATAGACCGTACCCGAAACCGACACTGGTGGTCAGGTAGAGTATACCAAGGCGCTTGAGAGAACTATGCTGAAGGAACTCGGCAAATTGCACGCGTAACTTCGGAAGAAGCGTGACCCTTTTCTGCGCAAGCAGAGGAGGGTGGCACAGACCAGGGGGTAGCGACTGTTTATCAAAAACACAGGGCTCTGCGAAGCCGCAAGGCGACGTATAGGGTCTGACGCCTGCCCGGTGCTGGAAGGTTAAGAGGAGGGGTGCAAGCTCTGAATCGAAGCCCCAGTAAACGGCGGCCGTAACTATAACGGTCCTAAGGTAGCGAAATTCCTTGTCGGGTAAGTTCCGACCTGCACGAATGGCGTAACGACTTCCCCGCTGTCTCCAGCATAGACTCAGTGAAATTGAATTCCCCGTGAAGATGCGGGGTTCCTGCGGTTAGACGGAAAGACCCCGTGCACCTTTACTATAGCTTTACATTGGCATTCGTAGTGGCATGTGTAGGATAGGTGGTAGGCTTTGAAGCCTGGGCGCTAGCTCAGGTGGAGCCACCCTTGAAATACCACCCTTATTACTATGGATGTCTAACCGCGGCCCGTTATCCGGGTCCGGGACAATGTATGGTGGGTAGTTTGACTGGGGCGGTCGCCTCCTAAAGAGTAACGGAGGCGCGCGATGGTGGGCTCAGAACGGTCGGAAATCGTTCGCTGAGTGCAATGGCATAAGCCTGCCTGACTGCGAGACTGACAAGTCGAGCAGAGACGAAAGTCGGTCATAGTGATCCGGTGGTCCCGCGTGGAAGGGCCATCGCTCAACGGATAAAAGGTACGCCGGGGATAACAGGCTGATGACCCCCAAGAGTCCATATCGACGGGGTTGTTTGGCACCTCGATGTCGACTCATCGCATCCTGGGGCTGGAGCAGGTCCCAAGGGTATGGCTGTTCGCCATTTAAAGCGGTACGTGAGTTGGGTTCAGAACGTCGTGAGACAGTTCGGTCCCTATCTGCCGTGGGTGTAGGAATATTGAAAGGATCTGTCCCTAGTACGAGAGGACCGGGATGGACGGATCTCTGGTGGACCTGTTGTGGCGCCAGCCGCATTGCAGGGTAGCTATATCCGGACGGGATAACCGCTGAAGGCATCTAAGCGGGAAACCCACCTTAAAACGAGTATTCCCTGAGAACCGTGGAAGACGACCACGTTGATAGGCCGGGTGTGGAAGAGCGGCAACGCTTGAAGCTTACCGGTACTAATAGTTCGATCGGCTTGATCGTTCTCATTCCTAATATCCATCGTGAAATACGATGGTTTGACCAGCGCTCACGCATGAGCGGCCCTTACGGGCCTATGCTCCGCGAGGGCGCCGGAAAACCGGCGACGCGCAGTCGCGCTTGCGGGCTTACGCCCGAAGCAACCTGCAGAAGACGTCGCCTTGGCACAAAAAAGACCAGCGAACAGCTTAGAGAGAGCACGAGGATAGGATCTCCCTATTCGCTACTCGCTCATCGCTATTCGCTCAAAAAGCTTCTCGATATAACGTGCGTTTTGCCGACCTGGTGGTTATGGCGGAGCGGCTGCACCCGATCCCATTCCGAACTCGGCCGTGAAACGCTCCAGCGCTGATGGTACTTCGTCTCAAGACGCGGGAGAGTAGGTCGCTGCCAGGTCTGCTAAATGCACGTTAAACTCACATCCAAATCGGATGAGAGACAAATCTTCTCTCTGCTGTTTTTTGATGCATGTCGTTGTCCCAAAACCGCTAAGCACTTTTGGGCGACATGCATAAGGCCCGCCAAGGGACCACGGGCCGCGCAAGCGGCCCTTTCATTTGGTGAGCCACCTATCTATCTGTAGGCCAGCCTCTCATAGGCTCGCGCTTACGCCAAAGGTTGACGCGGGGTGGAGCAGCCCGGTAGCTCGTCAGGCTCATAACCTGAAGGTCACAGGTTCAAATCCTGTCCCCGCAACCAATTTTATCATAAATCAATTACCGTCCCGGTCTAACCCGGGGCGGTTTTTGCGTTTGAAGGGACACAATCGTCGCTGCTGGTTTTGGGACAAATAGGGCACCAAGGCGTCATGCCGGAAAGGCAGCTTTGCGCACAATTTCGGACTTTACGACGGAGTCTCCTGCATCCTACAAGCAGACATTGTCCCTCTCCTAGACAGTCCTACCGTCCTGAGCAGTCGAACATAGGAGTGCTGGCGCTGAGCCAGTCGGTCGCAATGCGATCCCAAACCGGCCGCCCCGGGACACCTCACAGTGGCCCGACCTTGATCATCGAGCCATCGGTCAGCCGAGCAAGCCGGAAGGGGCTCGGATCGACGCTTGGCGTCTCATTGGTGATCAAATCCGCCGCAAGATAGCCTACGCCAGGGCCGAGGCCGAAGCCGTGGCCGGAGCAGCCCGCTGCCAGGTAAAGCCCTCCAAGCGTATCGATACCGGATATCACCGGTATCGCGTCAGGGGTGCAATCGACATAGGCGCCCCATGCTTGATCGAGTTCGAGGCCTGCCAGTTGGGGAAACGTTCCACGTACATTGTCCATAATTGTCTTGACCAGCCGTCGGTTTGGAGCGGGATCGAGAATGCGATTGCGCTCGAAAATCGTTGGATCGTTCCCGAACAGCGCGCCCAGGGACTCAGGGCCTCCGTAGAACGAGCTGCCGAGCCTCAACTTCACCGACTTGAAGCGCTTGATGAATTGCGGCAAGAACTCGCGGGCGAAGCGAATGCCCTGCGGCGTTATTTCCAAAGTGGCCCGGCCGCTGATGGCCATGGTATAACTGCCATCAAGCCGACGCGTCATCGCGACATCGGGACAATAGAGGACCTCGCCCACATTGGCCGTCGGCTTCGAGCGGACGACTGTCTGCCGAACGCTGGCCTGAGGGAAGATGACCCCGTGGCGGCGCATGAAGCCGGAAGCCCAGGCACCGGCGGCACATAGGACGGCGTCGGTGCGAATGCGACCCTTTTCGGTATGTATTCCCGTCACCCTGCCGTTGGTGACGTCGAGGCCCCGTGCCGCGCAGTTCTGATGGATTGTCGCGCCCAGCGCGCGGGCGCCTTCCGCAAGCGCCGGTGCCGCGATGGCAGGCTCACCCTTGCCATCCGCCACGGAGTGCAGTCCACCCAACCATTTACGTCGTGCTTGCGGAATCTGTCTGCCGGCTTCCGCTGCGCTCAGCATATGAGTTTCAACGCCGAACTCCTTCGCCGTCGGCCGCCAAGCTTCCCAGTATGCCAGCATGGCGGCGTTGTCGGTCGTGTAGATTAGGCCGGTGCGGCGGAAGCCTAGATCCTGACCTATGTCGGTTGCCAAATTGGCCCAGAGCCGCATGGAGATGAGCGAAAGAGGCATCTCGCGAGGATCGCGGTTCTGCTGGCGACACCAGCCCCAACTGCGGCTTGATTGCTCGCATGCGACATGGCCCTTCTCGAGCAACGCTACGGAGAACCCACGCTTTGCGAGAAAGTAGGCCGAGGCGGTACCGACGATCCCCCCGCCTATGACCACGACGTCTACTGCTTTGGGAAGAACCACATCGCTGGAGACAGAGCGGACAACAGGAGACATATGGAAGAACCTCGTTGGATTGACCGGGACGACCGGGGCGCCTTTGCAGCCGTCGTCGTGTGCGGCAGATCAATGGGAGATGTTCCGTTGGCTTGCGCGGTCACTGCTGCATCGGAATGGTCGCGATCGCGTCTATTTCAACCAGGTAGCCATAGTGCAGTTCAGGCACGGGAATGACCGTTCGCGCAGGCCTCGCATCACCGAGCATCTCGCTGTAGACGCGATTGAACTCAGGCCAATTATGCACGCCAACGATATAGGCCGCGACGCGGCAGAGGTCGTGCGGCTCTCCGCCAGCTGCCTTCAGTATAGTGAGTACGTTGGCGATGGTCTGGCGGGCCTGGATTTCGAAGCTTGTGTCAGCGAGTAACGCTTTGTCAGCCTTGGTCGGAAGCTGGCCTGAAATGTACAGGCTGTTGCCTGATCGGATTGCCTGCGAATAGTGGCCTGCCGGAGCTGGCGCGTTCTCAGTCAGGATGGTTTGCGGCTTGCTGTCCACTACCAGCCTCCAAAGCGCTGCCACTCGCCCTCGACAATGTCGCAGGCGCCGCGGACGACATGATAGCTGCGAAACTGAGCTCCGGTCGCGCAGGCATGGCAGGGCAAAATCCGAACACGATCGCCGATCCTGAGGGAGGGCAAGGTCGCGCCGGACCCTGGACGCACCATGATGATGCCGTGCTCCTGGTTCGCATCTGCCAGTATGAGATTTTCGAATGGTCGGCCATTGCTGTCGCAGACAATACCATAGCGATGATTGACCTCCTGCCTGGCGGTTCCAAGATCTCGCGACATCGCCATCCAGCCGGCGTCGATCAGGATCCAACCTTTTTCATGCTGATGGCCGATGACGGTCGCCAGCACGGAGATGGCAATATCCTCAATCTTGCAGATGCCGATGCCAGCCATCACAAGGTCGAAGAATACGAAAACGCCCGCGCGGACTTCGGTAACACCAGTCAGATCGACGGCACGATGGGCGGTGGGGGTTGATCCGACGCTGACGATGGGGCAGGGCAAGCCAGCGTCTCGAAGAATGGTAGCAGCGGTGACGACAGCGCACCGCTCTTCCTCGGCGCAACGCTGCAGTGCCTCACGCTCCTGCACACCGTAACTGCCGCCGGCATGGGTCAGAACCCCGCGTAGTTCTGCTCCATCCAGCAAGGCTCCAGCAATTGCGAGCAGCCGAACCCGGTCGTTGGGCAACACGCCCGACCGGTGACCGTCACAGTCGATTTCGATCAGGGCAGGGATGGCTTTGCCGGCTTCTCGGGATGCCGCGGCGACCGCCTGCGCCTGTTCGACCGTGTCAAGAACCAGTGCAAGGTCGATACCCCGTCTTCTTAGCTCGATCACTTTGCCTAGCTTCGCTGGTGCGATGCCCACGGCATAGATGATGTCCACGACCCCAGCATCGGCGAAAACCTGTGCTTCCCTGAGAGTGGAGACGGTGGCCGGCCCCTCTTTCGCGGTCATGACTCGCTGGGCAATTTCGACCGACTTTGCCGTCTTGAGATGGGGGCGCAACGACACCCCAAGAGACGCAAGCCGTTCGCGCAATCGAGCGATATTACGGTCCATGCGATCGGCATCGAGGATGAGGCAGGGCGTTGCCAGATCGCCCCGAGACGTGTCGCGGCGCTCTCGTCCTGCGTGATGTCCAGTGTCTCTGCTTCACTCACCGGCTTCTTCCTTGCCTTGAGTGCGACGATCGGGTGCGCCGCCCACCAAGGCGAACCGCGCGGAGGTCGGGCAATCCGGGCCGGTCATGCCGGGAAATAGCCGAGGATCGCTTTCGTCTCGAGATACTCCTCCAGACCAAAGACACCGTATTCCCGGCCATTGCCCGACTGCTTGTATCCTCCGAAGGGGGCAAAGCCGTCCCATGCGGGATGATTGATATGCACTTGACCGGCACGAATTCTTCCCGCTACGCGACGCGCACGATCGAGATCGCTCGATTGAACGTGGGCCCCCAGGCCATAGACCGTATCATTGGCGATACGGATTGCCTCATGCTCGTCCTCATAGGGAACGAGGCAAAGCACCGGTCCGAAGATTTCTTCCTGGGCGATACGCATTCCCGTATGCACCTCGGAGAATATGGTCGGCTTGACGAAATAGCCTTTCGAAAGGCCTTCAGGTCGCCCTGGTCCGCCGCAGACAAGCTTGGCGCCCTCCGCAATTCCGAGGCCGATCATCGCTTGCACCTTGTCGAACTGCGCAGGATTGGCCACGGGTCCGAGGTCGGTGGCTTTGTCGAACGGGTCGCCGACCGTCATTTGAGCCGCGACCGTCCTGGCCAGCTCTTCTACCTGCGAAAGTCGCTTGGCGGGCACAATCATTCGCGTGGGGGCGCTGCACGATTGGCCAACATTGCGAAACGCGGCGGCAACACCGAGTGGCACAACCCGCGCCAAATCGGCGTCGTCGAGCAGGACGTTGGGCGATTTACCCCCCAATTCCTGGGTTACGCGCTTGACCGTGGGCGCCGCGGCCTGCGCGACCAGCACGCCGGCGCGTGTCGACCCTGTCATCGAGATCATGTCGACGTCGGCGTGGGAAGCAAGCGCGGCCCCAACCTCTTCCCCGGTGCCGGTAACCATATTGAAAACGCCAGGCGGTGTTCCGGCATCATGCATGATCTGCGCGAACAGATGTGCGCTGAACGGAGAAAGTTCACTGGGCTTGAGGACGATGGTGCAGCCAGCAGCGAGTGCCGGAGAAACCTTCGCTGTGATCTGATAAAGCGGCCAGTTCCATGGCGTGATGAGACCGCAGACGCCAATCGCTTCCCTGCCGATCGCGGTTGTGCCCTGCTTCTTGATGAAGCTGTAATCTTCCAGCACCTCGATCGCGGCGCGGATATGAGCGAGCCCGAAAGGAACCTGCGAGGCGCGCACAAAGGCGATCGCTGATCCCATCTCATGGCATATCGCCTCAGCCAGATCGTCGAATCGCTCTTCGAGGAGAGTGAGAATCCGCTTGAGCAACTTGATTCGTTCGTTCGGTGATGTCGCTGAAAAAGATGCAAATGCCCCCCGGGCGGCAGCAACCGCGATGTCGACATCCAAGATACTGCCTCGAGCGACAGACCCTATTACCTCTTCCGTCGACGGGCTGACGATTGGGATCGTCGCGACGGCCTTTGCGGGAAGTCGCCAGCCGCCATCAAGATATAGCTGATCGCACCGCGGCATGCGCATTGATGTGTTCTCCCATCGCCCACCAAAAAGCGGCGCCGTGCCGGGGTGCTTATCGCGGCCATTGCCTAGTTGGGGAGAGTATGAAGTCGTAAATATCACAATTAACCGATTCTATATCCTCAATTAACATCGATCTTAATGATATCGACGGATGATCTGACCTTCTTCCAAGCCGTTTCGAGCGCGACCTCGCTCGCGGAAGCTGCACGAAGGCTCAACGTGACCCCACCGGCAGTGACGCAGCGTCTGCGAGCCATTGAGGATCGCATTGGAGTGAGACTCATCGAGCGTACATCGCGAGGCCTCAGCCTTACGGACGAGGGTGAGCTGGTCGCTTCAGAGGGGGCTTCGATCATTGCAGCCATCGAGGATTTGTCGGAGCGCCTGGCCAGCCGAACCAGCAAGGTGCGGGGACATTTGCGTGTCGCGGCACCCTATGGCTTTGGCAGGCGATACATCGCACCGATCGTGCAGGAATTCGTAACGAAGCATCCCGCAGTGTCGGTGACGCTGGAACTCTCCGATAGCCCGATCAGACAGATGTCTGAAAGCTGGGACGTGGTGGTGCATATCGGATCACTGCCTGAGAGCGATCGTCTGGTGACCACACTCGCTCCGAATGAGCGGGTTCTGTGTGCATCCCCCAGCTATCTGAAGCATAGCTTGCCGATACTCCAGCCGGAAGATCTCGTGCAGCATCGATGCCTTGCCCTTCGAGAAAACAACGAAGACGTAACGCTGTGGCGCTTTACCCATTCCAGGCATGGCAGGACGACCGTTCGGGTAAAGCCGTGCATGTCGAGTAATGATGGAGAGATAGTCCGGGACTGGGCCCTTGCCGGGCTTGGAGTGATGGTTCGAAGCGAATGGGATGTGGCTGATGATTTGGCAGCCGGGCGTCTGCAGAGCGTTCTCCCTGCATGGTCATCGCCGTCGGCTGACGTGGTTGCACTGCTTCATGCCCGCCAGGGACGCAGCCGCCGGACGAACGGGTTCCTGCAAACGCTCAGAGAGAGGCTGAACTCGCCTCCATGGCGTCGCTGAAACGTCAGTTTCCCCGCTGGGCTTCTGCGAAGCTGCCATGATGTCGGCCGCAAATACGACATGGCTGCGTTACGCCTCGTGTCAGGGACTGCAGTGAGTTCGAGCGTTCCCTAAAACGGTCACTGCCAGTGGCCTCAAGGAGGCCAATCGCAATGGATTTGCTTCGTCAGGCTTCTCGGTTGAAGCGCTCGATCGTGAAATCGTCCAGCGACGTTTCGGAGCGGTCGGTCGTGATGAGTTCGGCCATCGCCTCGCCCACGCCCGGACCAAGCTGGAAACCATGTCCACTGAACCCAAAGGCGTGAAACAGGCCCGGCGTCGTCGCGGAACGCCCGATAACCGGCAGCATGTCGCGGACATAGCCTTCGCAACCCGACCAAGTACGTATGACCGCGACGTTTGCGATCGCCGGCAAAAGTCGCGCCACGGCGCGCAACTGCACCGGCAGCCGCATCGGGTCGGCGACCGCGTGGCCTGGATCGAGGTTCGCCGCCACCCGTTCGGCCGCACCGCCGAAGACGATGTTGCCACGCTCGACCTGACGCAGATAGGCGCCATAGTCCTTGTCGCGCGTCCAGATGCCTACCACGGGCAGCACCCGGTGCGGCAGGGGCTCGGTCACGCCCATTTGCGGTCCGCGAGCTTCGAGGGGAACATGTTCGCCGAACAGCGCGGCGATGCGAGCGCCCCAAGCGCCGGCGGCGTTGAGCAGACATGCGGCGCCGAATGGACCTTTTGAGGTAGCGATAAGGAAGCCGGAGCCCGTCTGCTCGACCTTTTCGACTTGAGCTTGTTCGATGATTTCGGCGCCAAGCCTGCGAGCAGCCTCGGCAAAGGCCGGCGCGATCAGGCGGGGATTGCCGCTGCCGTCATGCGGCGAGAACGATGCCGCGATCGCCTCGGGGCCGAGCCCGGGAAAACGGGCGCGGATCTCGTGCGGCTCGAGTTCCTGCAGCTCGAGCCCCCACGGGCGCGCGGCCTCAGCGTAAGCCCGCATGTCGGCGAGACCGCCCTGGTCGAAGATAAGCCGGATATGGCCGGTGGCGCGGAACTCGACATCGCGCCCGAGCATCTTCTCGGCCTCGCCCCAGAGCCTGAGCGAACGATGAGCCAGCGGGAGCTGGGAAAGATGCCGCCCGGTTCGCCGGATGTTGCCGAACGAGGCGACCGTCGCTCCAGTGCCGATTCGGTTGCGCTCGATCAGCGTCACGCGGGCTCCGCGCCTCGCGAGGAAATAGGCCGAAGCCGTCCCCATCAGTCCGCCGCCCAGCACAATCACATCCATAATCGTTCCTTAGCGCTGAGGCTGATCCTTGCAGTGCCATCTTGTTCGCGCCGCGGCTTTGCGTCAAAGATGGGTTTGGACAGCGGCCATAAGCTTGGCCTATGGAGTGGCGATGCGGGCTCGGCAGCTTGAAGTGTTCATCGCCGTCATGCGCGCGGGCACTGTGACGGCCGCGGCGCGGATGCTGAACATTTCCCAGCCGGCGCTCAGCCAGATTCTGCTTCATACCGAGGACGAACTCGGCTTCACGCTATTCGAGCGTGTGAAGGGCAGGCTTCGCCCGACGCCGGAAGCGCTTGAGATTTTCGCCGATGCGGAGAGGCTATCGGCGGGGCTCGACGGCCTGCGCCGCAAGACCACCGACCTGCGTCTCGGCCGAACCGGGCTGGTGCGGGTGGCGGCCTCGCCGCCCCCGGCCATGGCGATATTGCCGCGCGCCTTCACCGCATTCCGGGCGCAGCACCCCGATATTCTGCTGCGTTCCCACAGCGCGCCGATCGCCGCGATCGTCGACATGCTGCGCGCCGGTGATGCCAGTCTCGGCGTGGCCATGGACGATCGCCTGCCTCCCGACATTGAGGCCGAGGTGATCGGCAGCATCGGCTTTGCATGCCTGTTGCCCGCCGGGCACGCGTTGCAAAGCAGGACCGAGCTGACGCTTGCCGATCTCGCTGGGCAAGAGCTGATCTCCTATCGGGGAAACACTCGTCCTGCCGACGAGCTGGCCCAAGCCGCACGCGCGCAAGGAGTAGCGCTTTCGCCGTCGCTCGAGATCGACGCATCTATCTCCGCCATTGGCTTCGTCCAGGCCGGCCTGGGTATAGCTCTCGTCGACGCGCTCCTGCCCTGGCAGCGGTTTGCCGGGCTCGGCGTCAGGCCGCTGGTGGCCGGGCCGGAATTCCCGATCGCGCTGCTCACGTCCCGTGCCCAGGCCCTGTCGCGCGCCGACGAGATGATGCGCGACGAAATCCGTACGGCCTGCTCCGCCATTCTCCACGAGCATCGCGCAAAGTCATAAGCAAGACTTATATCCTTGCCCTTCATCCATCTTGGACCCGCGCCGTCCACTCGTGCCAGTTTCGGTGGCAGACAGGAAGGGACACGTTATGGATGGTGCCGTCGCGACGGATGAGACGCGGAGCAAGGCCGACTGGAAGGTCGGCGTCGATATCGGCGGGACCTTCATAGATTTCTGTGCGCTAGAGGCAAACTCCGGGCGCGTCGCCTCGCTGAAGGTGCTGACGACGCCGGAGGACCCAGGCGCCGAGCTGATGACCGGCCTCATGCTTCTCGCCGAACGGGAAGGATTTGACCCCACTCACATGACCCGCTTCGTGCACGGCACGACCGTCGGCATCAACACCATCATCCAACGCAAGGGTGCGCCGCTGGCGCTTTTCACCAACGCCGGCTTCGAGGATGTCATCGAACTGGCGCGGCTTCGCATGCCGGACATGTATTCGCTGTTCTGCTCGCGGCCGGACCCGCTGATCTCGCGCGACATGGTCTTCGGCATTCCGGTCCGCATGCGCGCCGATGGTAGCGAGTCCCAGGCGCCGGACATGGCGGTTGTGGAAAGCGCCGTCGCTGGCGCGAAGGCGAATGGCGCGCAAGGCATCATCGTCTGCTTCCTTCATGCCTGGCGCAATGCCGCGCAGGAGGCCTTGGTGAAGGCGGCGGTGGCAAGGCTTGCACCGGAGCTCTTCGTCTTCACCTCTGCCGAAGTCTGGCCGGTCATCCGCGAATATGAACGCAGCTCGACCGCTATCCTCAACGGCTATGTCCATCCGCGCGTCTCCGGGTATTTGACGGCGCTGGAAGAGCGGCTGAAGCAGCGAGGGTGCCGGCCCGCCCGATGCTGACGAAATCGAATGGCGGGCTGATGAATGCCGCCGAAGGCAAGCGCGCTTGCGTCAACATGCTGTTGTCCGGAACGGCTTCCGGCGTCATGGGCGCCGCGTGGCTGGCGCGTCAGGCCAGTGAGGACAAGATCCTTACCCTAGACATTGGCGGAACCTCTGCCGACTTCGCGCTCATCATCGGCGGCGAGGCGCAGTTCGGCACCGGCGAGCTGATCGGCGAGTTTCCGCTTCACATCCCGTCCGTATCAGTCAGCTCGATCGGCGTCGGCGGCGGCTCGATCGCCGGCGTCGACGCGCAAGGGGTGCTGCGCGTCGGCCCGGAATCGGCCGGCTCGACGCCTGGACCCACCTGCTATGGCCGTGGCGGCGAGCGAGCGACGGTGACGGACGCCATGGTTGTTTGCGGATGGCTTGGCCACAGCGAGATGGCCTATGGCCAGCTCAGGGTCGATACGGGGCTGGCGCATCGCGCAGTCGGCGATCTTGCCGCCAGGCTCGGGCGTACGGTCGAGCAGACAGCGCAGGCGATCCTCGATATCGCGGTGTCGGAAATGTTCGTCGAGGTCGAAAAACTTGCCTCGAGGGCCGGGGTGGATTTGCGTGATTTCACGCTGATGCCCTTCGGCGGCGGCGGCCCGATGCTCGGCGCCTTCCTGGCCCGCGAGCTCGGCATGAAGCGCGTCATGGCGCCGCGCCGCCCCGGCGTGGTCTCGGCGCTGGGCGGGCTCGTGGCCGATTTGCGTGGCGACTTCATCCGCACCATCTTCGCGCCATTGTCGACCGGGTCGCTTCCCGCGATCCGTGAAGCCTTCGAGGCGCTCGCGCAAGATGGCCGAGACTGGCTAGCGGCGCAGGGCCATGATGCGGCCGCCGATCTCAATCTCTCCTGCGACATGCGCTATCTCGGGCAGAGCTATGAGATCGAGGTCGCGCTTTTGCCGGAATGGCTGGCGGAGGGCAGCGCGGAGGCAATCGAGCAAGCCTTTCACCGCACCCACGAGCAGCTCTACGATTTCCACGATCCCCAAGGTGCGATCGAGCTTGTGAATGTCCGTCTCTCGGCAATAGGCGCGGGCCCGGCGCTATCCTTCCCGGAGATCGAGGAAGTCGATGCGCCGGTCAGTCCTGCGCGCAGACTCTCGGTCTATACGGGTCTGGGCATCGAAACGGTCGACCTCCATGACCGGCAGACACTGGTGCCCGGCAGCCTTTTCCCGGGACCAGCGGTGGTTGTGCAGGAAGACACGACCTTGGTCATCCCGGCCGGAACGCAGGCTAGGGTCGACCGCCATCTCAATATCCTTCTGTCCTTCGCGGAGTAAATGTCTTTGTTCGACCGCACAAACCTTCAGGTTCTGGCCAACCATGCCCGCGCGGCGGCCGAGAATATGGCCCACACGCTGCATCGGACGGCGCATTCAGCCTTCGTCAAGGAGACGCAGGATTTCACCGTGATGCTGATGGACCGTTCTGGCGCGACTTTCGCCGTACCGCTGGAACTCGGTGCCACCTGGTTTCCGGGGCTTTCCTATCACCGCGCGATCGCGATGGTCGATGACTACCGGCCCGGCGACGTCGCCTTCACCAATGATCCTTATTCTGGCCATGTCGCCACGCATGCTCCCGACACGCATCTCTGGAAGCCAGTCTTCATCGACGGCGAGATCGTTGCCTGGACTGGCGGCCACATCCACAACACCGATATGGGCGGCGCAGTGCCGGCTTCGATCAGCCGGGCGCTGACCGAAATCCACCAGGAAGGCATCCGCTTTCCCCCGGTGAAGCTGGTCAATGAGGGCGTCTTCGACGAAATGATCCTGCGGATCATGAGCACCAATGTGCGCAAGCCCGATCTCAACATCGGGGACATCAAGGCACTGGTCGGCGCGCTCAATACCGGTGAGCGCAAGATCCTGGCGATGGTGAAGAAGTTCGGTAAAACTGGCCTCATTGAAGGCGTTGCCGCGCTTCTCGATCATGCGGAGGCCCAAGCGTGCGAGGTGCTGCGCTCGATGCCCGATGGAACATGGGAGTTCGCCGACTATGCCGATGAGGATTCGGTCGAGGCCAATCCCTGCCGACTGAAGCTCACGCTGACGATCAAGGGCGACGAGGCGGTGCTCGACTTCACGGGTTCCGACCCGCAGCTCGGGTCCTCTCTCAACGTGCCTTCAGGTGGCGATCCGCGACACACCGTGCTGCTCGTCGGCGTCTATTATGTGCTTTACACGCTCAATCCGAAGATCATGCTCAACAGCGGGCTTACCCGGCCGTTCACCTGCATCACGCCGCAAGGCTCGGTGTTGAACCCGGTCCATCCGGCCGCCGTCGGCATGCGCTCGCTCACCTGCGCCCGACTGCGCTCTGTCATCTTCGGGGCTTTCTCGCAAGCGGTGCCTGACCGGCTGCCTGCGGCTCCGGCCGGCAACAACTGCATCCTGAACGTCATGACCACCGACGAGCGCACCAGCCGCACGGTCATAGCGGCGGTGAACCCGGTGGTGGGCGGCGGCGGCGCGATGCCGCATCGCGATGGCACCAATGGGTCAGGCGCCGATGCCGCCTATCTGAAGAACACGCCGATCGAGATCACGGAGACCGAGACGCCGGTCGAGTTCGTCAAATACGGGCTCGCCCGGGACAGCGGCGGCGCGGGCCGCTGGCGGGGAGGACTGGCGACCGAGATGGCCTTCCGCGTCTTTGCCCCGGACTCAAGGATCACCGCGCGCAATCGCGACCGCAGCTTCTTCCGCCCCTGGGGCGTGCTGGGCGGCAAGGCGGCCGGCCTGTCGGACATGGTCGTCAATCCAGGGACCGGGAACGAGCGGCGGCTGGGCAATATTGACACCGCGGTGCTGCAGCCTGGCGACGTGCTGGAAATCCGCTCCGCCGGAGGCGGCGGGCGCGGCGATCCGTTTCAGCGCGAGCCCTGGCGGGTCGCTGAGGATGTGCGGCGCGGTTATCTCTCTCCGACAGCTGCGGAGCGCGACTACGGCGTCGTCCTCCGCGACGGTGCGGTCGACGAGCAGGCGACAGACCAATTGCGCGCGCGGCACAACCCATCCGCCGGCCATTTCCATTTCGGGCCGGAGCGCGACGGTTACGAAGCGCAGTGGACGCCGGCCGCCTATGATCGGCTCCATGTCATATTGGACGCCTTGCCGATCCATTGGCGCTTCTTCGTCAAGACGGAGATTTTCCGGCGCATGGAAGGGCGCTCTGGGGCGGATGGCGTCCAAGCAGCCTTCGATGCGGTCTGCGAACGTTTTCCCGAATTGCCACGTCCGAGGCCGGTGCGGGAGGCTGCGGAATGAACACCGGCCGCATCGTTCGGCTGGCAGAGCGCGACCGGGCGGAGGTGCAGTTCTTTCTTGACGGCGAGATGCGCTATGCGCTTGCGGGCGATACCGTGCTGACCGCCATGCTGGCGCCGGGACACACTTTGCGAAATTCCGAATTTGGACCTGAGCCCCGCGCCGGCTTCTGCCTGATGGGAGCCTGTCAGGATTGCTGGGTGTGGCAGGAGGCTGGGCCGCGCGTGCGGGCATGCTCTACGCCGGTCACTGGGGGCATGCGATTGCGCACGACGGCACCGGAGAGCTGGCCGTGAGCGAGGCCTCATCGCAGAAGGTCGTCATCGTCGGCGCCGGCCCCGCCGGAATAAGGGCGGCTGCAACGCTGATCGAGGCTGGGCTTCACCCGGTGGTGATCGACGAAGGCCACCGCGCCGGCGGTCAGATCTATCGGCGCCCCGCCGGACGGTTTCATCCGCCCGCCGGAACAGCTCTACGGGTCGGAAGCGACCAAGGCCCGCGCGTTGCATGCCCTCTTCGACCAACTGGTCGAAGCAGGGCGGCTCACGCATTGTGCGGGCAGTTCCGTCATCGCCGCGCATGAGAGGCGGCTGCATGTGCTGAGGGAAGGTGAGGTGCAAGTGATCGGCTACGACGGCCTGATCCTTGCCACCGGCGCGTCCGACCGCGTCGCCCCGGTCCCCGGTTGGCAGAGTGCCGGCGTCTACAGCCTCGGCGCGGCGCAGATTGCGCTCAAGGCGCAGGGCGTGGCGCTCGGACGGCACATCGTTCTCATCGGATCGGGACCTTTGCTGACGCTGGTCGGCGCGCAACTTCTCAAGGCAGGAGCGGACGTGGCAGCGGTCCTGGACACATCCTCCTGGCACCGGCAGATGCGGGGTTTGTCCGGACTTGCGGCTCGGCCGATCGTCGCGCTGCGTGGTCTGGTCCTGCGGGCACGGCTCGGCGGCCGCTATCATGCGGGCGTGACGCTGGAGCGGATCGAAGCGGACGCATCGGGCATCATTGCGATGCGCTGGCGCGACGCCGGCGGACGGCAGCGCGTCACCCAATGCGACATGGTCGGCATGGGCTGGCACCTGCGGGCGGAGACGCATCTTGCCGACCTGACGGGATGCGCCTTCGACTATGACGAGCAGTGGCGGCAATGGCTGCCACAGACCGACATGATGGGGCGGGCTGGCAACGGAGTCTACCTTGCGGGCGATGGGGCTTGTCTCATTGGTGCGGATGGCGCGGAGATCGCGGGCCGTCTCGCGGCCGTGGCATGCCTCACCGATCTCGGGCATGCGGCGCCATCCGTCAGAGCCGATCTGCGCAAGCTGACGCGGCTCGAGCGCTTTGCCCTCGGTCTGGCTCGTGCCTTTCCCTGGCCGTCCGAGATGGTACGAGCACTGCCCGACGATGCGATCGTCTGCCGCTGCGAAAACATCACTGCCGGAGCGGTGCGCGAGGGCGCGGATTTCGGCGGAGGCGAGGCCAATAGGGTGAAGTCGGTTTCACGGGCCGGCATGGGGCGCTGCCAGGGGCGCTATTGCCAGTTGGCGGCCGTCGAGCTTGTTGCGGCACACGCTGGATGCGGGCCGAAGGATGTCGGCCGATTTCGCGGGCAGGCTCCTGTGCGGCCGACGCCGATCGGCGCTTTTCTCCGGGAAGACTGATGCGACCGCGAAAGCCACGCTTAGTCCTAGAAATCGGCGACCTTGCCCCAAGAGGAGGCGTCGAAGCGTCGCGGGTCATAGGGCGCTGGATCGACGATCGGCTCTGCACCGGTTACCAGATCGGCAACGAGGTGCCCAGCGCCTGGCCCGATGCCGAAGCCGTGACCCGAAAACCCGGCAGCCAGGAAGAAACCCGGAACGGCATGTGTCTCGCCCATGGCCGGCACGCCGTCCGGCGTGCTGTCGATGTAGCCGGCCCAGGCAGCACTGATCCTGGTCTTTCTGAGGTCTGGCAGCAGTTCGAGCGCGCGAGCATGCGTCAGGCGGATCGTCGACTGATCCGGGATCGGATCGAGGATGCGCATGCGTTCCATCGGCGTCGGGCGGTCGAGCCGCCAGCGTCTCAGCGTCTCGTGGCCCGAGCGCACGGCTTGCAGCCCGCCCGGGCCGAGGCTGCGCCACCGCTTCAGGAACATCGGCACGAATTGCGAGGAGAAGCGCAGCTGCTGCGGCGTCAAGTCAACGCGTCCGCGTCCGCTGATCGCGAGCGTGTAGCCGCCGTCGCCGCGACGCGTGGCCGAAATCTTTGCCGTGTGCAGTGCATCGGGCAGGCCTTCAGCGCCGGCCGAGACCGACAGGATCGACGAGCGGATCGATGCCTGCGGGAAGCGGAAGCCGAACTGGTGGCAAAAGGACGACGCCCAGGCGCCGCCGGCCAGGACCGCCATCTTGGTGCGGATCGTACCGCTCTCCGTGATGATGCCGCTCAAGCGCCCGCTTTCGGTCTCGATGCCGCGCGCGGCGCAATTTTGATGCACGCTGCTGCCGAGCTTGAGGATGGCGCGGGCGACCGCCGGCGCGGCCCGCGAGGGATCGGCGGTGCCGTCGGTCGGCGAGAAGACGCCGCCCTTCCACGTTCTGCCGGTGGCGCGGCCTCGCTCGCTGGCCTCGCTGCTGTCAAGCATATGCGTGGTGACGCCGGCGGTTTTGGCGAAGTCGCGCCAGCGCGCCCAGCCGGCCAGCTCGGTCTCGTCATTGCTGAGATAGAGCAGGCCGCAGCGGCGAAAGCCGGTGTCCTCGCCAGTCTCTATCGAAAAGCGCTCCCACAGATCGAGGCTGTGAGTCGCCATTGGCAGCTCGCGGGCATCGCGGTTCTGTTGCCGGCACCATCCCCAGTTCCTGCTGGACTGCTCGGCGCCAATGCGCCCCTTTTCGACAAGCGCGACCTTCATGCCGCGCCGCGCCAAATAGTAGGCCGCGAAGACGCCGACGATGCCGCCGCCGATGATTACCGCATCCGCGGATTGCGGGATCTCGCTGGATGTCTCGATTTGCTGCAGTGGCGCGCGCATGACACTCTCTGCCTTGAAGCCCCAGTTTATCGCGTTGCGCAGGCAGCCGCTGCCGCAGTTGAGGCGCGCGCAGAATATTGTTCCGGCAACCCCGTTGAAATCGCGAGAGCCTGCGCTTCAATGCGGTGCCCGCTCGGATGGACAGGCCGGCGGGCTATGGTAGTCTCGACGGGCACCAGCATGGCAGCATTTTGTGCTGTGGCACTCTTCCTCGGAGACAGCCCATGAAACTGGATCGAATCGACATCAAGATTCTGCACGAGCTGCAGAAGAACGGCCGCATCACCAATGTGGAACTGGCCGAGCTGGTGCATCTGTCGCCGAGCCCATGCCTGATGCGGGTCAAGAAGCTGCAGTCGGAAGGCTACATCGAGGGCTATTCGGCGCAGGTCAATATAGGCAAGCTTGGCCAGACGCTGACCGTGTTCACCGAGATCACCTTGAAGAACCATCGCCAGGTGGATTTCGCCCGCTTCCTCGCCGTCGTGGAAAAGATCGATCAGGTCATCGAATGCCACCTCGTCTCGGGGGGCTACGACTATCTTATGAAATTCGTTACCGCCGGCATCGGCGAGTACCAGACGATCATGGAGCGGCTGACCGACATGGATATCGGCATCGACAAATATTTCTCGTTCGTGGTGCTGAAGTCGCCCATCGTCAAGGCGCACATGCCGCTGCCCAGCTTGTTTCCCATGTGAGACTGCGTTGGCGCGTCAGCGGTGACCATATTGGGCGACGAGCTCCGGGTCGCGGACGAGGCCGTCGAGCCAGGTCGGATCGAGCTTCGGCACGGAGGAGAACAGAAGCTTGGAATAGGGGTGGGTGGCCGCTTTGACTTTGTCTGGCGTGATCTGCTCCACCCGCTGGCCATTATACATGACCATGATCTCGTCGCAGATCGCCTCGACGACGGAGAGGTCGTGGCTGATGAAGATGTAGGACAGACTGAGCTCGCGTTGCAGCTCCTTGAGCAGCTCAATGACGGCGGACGCCACAACCGTGTCGAGCGCCGAGGTGATCTCGTCGCAGATGATCAGCCTGGGATCTGCCGCCAGCGCGCGCGCAAAATTCACGCGCTGCTTCTGGCCACCCGACAGCTCCGCGGGATAACGATAGCGGAGCGACTTCGGCAGGCGCACCATGTCGAGCAGTTCATCGACGCGCTTGGAGCGCGCCTGTCTGTCCAGCCCGTGATAGAAGACCAGCGGCCGGGCGATGATGTCCTCGACCGGCTTTGCCGGATTGAGCGCGGTATCGGCGTACTGGAACACGATCTGCATCTCGCGCAATTGATCCCGGCTGCGCTTGCTTGCAGCGCGCTGCAACGGCTTGCCGTCGAAGACGATGTCACCAGCCGCGGCCGGGTGGATGCCGGCGATCACCCGCGCCAGTGTTGATTTTCCGCAACCGGATTCGCCGATGACGCCGAGATTGCGGCCTTTCTCCACGACCATGCTGACCGTGTCGACGGCGCGGATCAGCGGCAGCCCGTCGTCTCGCACCGCGCCGTATCCGGCCGTTATGTTGTCGATGCGCAGCAGCTGGTTGGTCGCGGCCTTCGCATCCGCGTGCGCTTGCCGCTGCTTAGGTTCAAACGCAGCCAGCAGCTCGCGCGTATAGGGATGCTTGGCGCATGTAAGGATTTCAGCCGTCGTGCCGGTCTCCTGTACTTCGCCGCCCTTCAGCACAATGATGCGATCGGCAATCTGGGCGACAACGGCGAGATCGTGGGACACATAGACGCCCGCAATCCCGTCCGCCCGCATCACCGACTTGAAGGCCTTCAGAACGTCGATCTGCGTCGTCACGTCGAGAGCCGTCGTCGGCTCGTCGAAGATGACCAGCTTGGGATTGCCGATGAGCGCCATGGCCGCCGCAAGCCGCTGCAATTGTCCGCCCGAAACCTGATGCGGATAACGCGAGCCGATCCCTTCCGGATTCGGCAGCGACAAGGCCCTGAACAACTCGACCGCCCGCTTGCGCGCCCGCTCGGGCGGCATCAGCCTGTGGATGCGCGTGACTTCGATTACCTGCTCCATGATGGTGGACGCGGGGTTGAAGGAGGCGGCCGCGCTTTGCGGCACATAGGCGATGTCGGTGCCGCGCAGCTTGGCCCGTTCCTTCTCGGAGAGCGCTGCCATGTTCTTGTCGTTGACGTTGATCTGGCCGCCGGTGATCCGGCATCCCGGCCGCGCGTGGCCCATGAGCGAGAGCGCCACCGTCGTCTTGCCGGAGCCGCTCTCGCCGATCAGCGCGACGATCTCGCCGTCGGCGATATCGAGGCTGACACCCTTGATGATCTCGACGACACGTCCGGCGTCGGTCGTCGCCTCGATGCTTAGGTTTCTGACCTCGACGAGATTGGTCATGCGTCGCGGTCCCTGATCTTCTGCGGCAGGTTGTCGATCAGCAGGTTGACGCTGATGGTGAGGCTGGCGATCGCCAGTGAGGGCACAACGACCGCTGGGGCCGCGAAGGGCAAGCCACCGATGTTCTCACGCACAAGCGCGCCCCAGTCGGCCAAAGGTGGTTGCAGGCCGAGCCCGAGGAAGGACAGGCCTGAAAGCAGGAGCACGATGAAGACGAAGCGCAGGCCGAAGTCGGCCAACACCGGGCGGACGATGTTGGGCAGAATCTCGGACCAGATGAGATAGGCCGTGCTTTCGCCACGGACACGGGCCACGGTCATGAAATCCATGGTGTTGGTGTTGACTGCGAGCGCCCGCGCGAAACGGTAGGCGCCGGGGATATAAATCACCGCGAGCGTCAGGATCAGCACAGGGATCGAGGAGCCGACCGCTGCGACGACCACGAGACCGAACAGCTTGCTCGGGATGGAGTTCATCGCGTCGAAGAAACGGCTGAGGCAGGTGTCGAACCAGCCGCCAGTCACAGCCGCGAGCATGCCAAGCGCGACACCCGAAAAACAGGCGATGCAAACGGCTGCGAGCGATATGCCGACGGTGTAGCGCGCGCCCATCAGCACTCGCGAAAGCATATCGCGCCCGAGATAGTCCGAGCCGAGCCACAATCCCTGGCGCATCGGGCCGAAATAATCGTCGTCGACTATGTCGCCGATGGGATGCGGAATGATGTAGGGCGCGAAGATCGCGACCACCATCCACGCCATGATGACCAGCGAAGCCACGACGCCGACAAGGTTGTAGCTGTGGCCCAGGAAGGACCGTCGGGAGGCCACTGCGCGCGCCATCGTTATCTCAGCCTCGGGTTGGACATGATGGCGACGATATCTGCGGCCGTGATGAGCAGGAGATAGCCGAGGCAGAAGATCATCGCGCAGCTCTGGATCAGCGGCAGGTCGCGGGTCGCGACCGCATCGACCATCAGCTTGGCGATGCCGGGATAGTTGAAGATCGTCTCGACGATGATGACGCCGCCGACAAGATAGGACAGCGAGAGCGCCACTGCGTTCACGATCGGCCCGAGCGCGTTGGGCAGCGCGTGCCTGAGCACCATGCGACTGCGAGACGCTCCTTTGAGAAGCGCCATCTCGACATAAGGTGTGGATAGCGTCTCGATCACCGCGGCGCGGGTCATGCGGATCATCTGGGCGGAGATGACGAAGGTAAGCGTGATCACCGGCATTGCGTAGATGCGCACCAGGTCGGTCAGCGAATGCGCCTCGTTGACCGAAGACAGCGCCGGCAGCCATTTGAGATAGACGGCAAAAAGCAGCACCGCCAGCGTCGCCACCATGAACTCCGGCACGGAGATGACGCCGATGGAGAGAACGGTGACGGCGCGGTCGTAGAGCGAGCCGCGCAGCATCGCGGCAGTGATGCCGAGCGTCAGGGCCAGCGGCACCGAGATGAGTGTGGTGATGGCAGCGAGCTTCATCGTGTTGACCAGACGGCCGCCAATCAATGCTGCGACCGGCATTTGATTGGCATAGGAGGTGCCAAGATCGCCGTGGAGCAGCCCGAAAAGCCAGCGCAGGAAGCGCAGGATTGCCGGATCGTTGAGATGCATGGCCTCGCGCAGGCCAGCGACTGCTTCGGGAGTCGCCGCCTGGCCGAGCAGGATCGACGCGGTGTCGCCCGGCAGCATGCTGGTGGCGAAGAATACGGCGAACAGTACGATCAACAGCGTGACGATCGCGATCCCCAGCCGCTTCAGCACGAGGTTCAAGACCCCAGACTTCATGGAAGCGCTCCCTGCGTTTGCGTTCGGTCAAACAATCCTGCGCAATGCAGTGCCGGGGCCGGTCGGCCGGCCCCGGCAGGCGCCTCTCAGGCCTCAAGCCAGAGATATTCCGCCATTGCGTACCCCATCATGCCACCGAGCGGGTTCGCTTCCAAACCCTTCACCTTGCTTGAGAGTGCATCGACGTTGGAAATGTAAGCCGGGATGATAGTGCCAGCCTCGTCGGCGATCATGGTCTGCATCTGGCCATAGATCTCCTTGCGCTTGGCCTGGTCGAGCGAGCCGCGAGCTTCCACAAGCATCTTGTCGAACTTCTCGGATTTGTATTGGCTTTCGTTCCACGGCGCGTTGGATGCGTAGAGGAGCGAGAAAAGGATGTCGGGCGTCGGGCGCGGATTGATGTTGCCGAAATGGATCGGCGCCTTGAGCCAGTAATTGTCCCAGTAGCCGTCGGACGGAACACGTTGAACGTCGAGCTTCATGCCGATGTCGGCACCCGCGGCCTGGATGATCACCGCCATGTCGATCGACGAGGTCGCGGCATCTGAGGCGACCACAGGAATTGACTGGCCGAGCAAATCCGTCTTCTGGAAGTGGAACTTCGCCTTGTCCGGGTCGAAGGCCTTCGGCTTGAGGTCGGCATTGTGGAAGACGTTGGCCGGGGAGACGGGCTGGTCGTTGCCGATCTCGCCGAGGCCGCGCAATGCCGATTTGACGATCTGCTCGCGGTTGACGAGATACTTCATGCCGGCGACGAAGTCGGCCTTATTGCCCGGGTCCATGTCGAGCCGGATGTTGAGGTCGGTGTAGTTGCCCGAGGTCGTCTTCGACAGCTCGAAGCCCTGCTGGCTTTCCAGCAGCTTCATGGCGCGCGGATTGATCGAGGCGGCAAAGGCGATGTCGCCCGAAATCAGCGCGTTCACGCGGGCACTGTCGTCACTGATGGCGATGAACTCGAAGGAGTCGAGATAAGGCTTGCCGGACTTCCAGTAGTTCTTGTTCTTGGTGACCACCGAACGCACGCCAGGCTCGAAGGTCTGCAGCACGAAGGCGCCGGTGCCGTTACCCTTTGAGAAATCAGTCGTGCCGTCCTGGACGATCATGAAGTGATGCAGTGCCAGGATGGTGGGCAGGTCGGCATTCGGGTCGGCGAGCGTGATTTCCACGGTCGACTTGTCGACCGCCTTGAAGCCGGTCATCTGCGCGGCGATCTTGGCGACCTTGGAGCCGACCGCCTTGTCGAGATGGCGCTTGAGCGAGAAGACGACGTCGTCAGCCGTAAGGTCCTTGCCGTCATGGAAGGTGACGCCCTTGCGCAGCTTCACGGTCCAGGTCTTGGCGTCCTTGCTGTCGATGCTTTCGGCCAACTCCATCTGCGTCTTGCCGTCCTTGTCGAGGAAGGTCAGTCGGTTGTAGAGAGAGCAGCAGCGGACATAGTCGGTTGAGAGCGAAGCCTTCGCCGGATCGAGCGTGTCCGCGGTCGAAGACGACCAGCCGGCGGCCTTGAGGTTTCCACCTGAAACTGGCGTGGCGGCGACAGCATTGGTAGCGCGGCCGAGTACCACACTCCCCGCGGCAACTGCAGGCGCCGCCGGCCAGCAGCATCTTGAGGAGTTCGCGGCGGCTCGCACCCCGCCGAATGGCGTTTTCGACCATGGCATCGTCTGCGCTGGTCCAGTTGGTGATCTTGTCGGTCATATCATTCCCCTTTCTGTTGATTGGTCGGTATGCTCGTCTTTGTGCGGCTTTCCGGGCTTGGGTTCAGGTTCGCTCCTTCAGGCTCTCGCGCACGGCAGCCGCAAGGGCGGCCATCGAGGTGAAGTGATAGTCCGGCACGGTGAAGCGCTCGGGCTCGATCGTGCCTCCATAGCCCTTCTGGGCGTGCCGGCGCTCGATCCAGCAATTGGTCATACCGAGCGTCCTGGAGACGCCGATGTCGTGATACTGGCTTTGCGCGACATGCAGGATGTCGTCCTTGCTATCGCCGCGCCATGCGACGAAATCGAAAACCTTCTGGAAGAATGCCGGATCAGGTTTCTCCGTGCCGGTATCGTCGGCCGTGAAGGTGGCGAAGAAGGGCGATCCGAGCTGCTTCTCGAAATGGTCAAGCGCCCAGCGCCGCGCGTTGGTCATGGCGATCAGCTTGTGCGACTTGGCAAGGTCGGCCAGTGCGGCCGCGCTGTCCGGGAAGCCTTTCCAGACGCTCGCGGAATCCCGCAGGCGGACACCGTGTTTCTCTTCTGCCGGCAGGCCGAGCCGCGCCGCGATGACCATGTAGACACGCACGAGATCGTCGGGAAACAGGCCGGCATCGGGCATATAGCGAGCTTGCCGGTAAAGGCTCAGCGCCTCCTCACCCTCGATGGCGACGCCGGCCTCGGCGGCGATAGCGTCGAGGCAGGCCGTGATACCGCCTTCGAAATCGATCAGCGTGCCGACCACATCGAAGGTCATGTATTCGAATTCGCTAAAGGCCTTGGGCAAGAACTAGCTCTCCTCTATGGCCGAACCGTGCTGAACAGAACAAAATTCCGTGCTGTCCGGGACGTCGCCTTGTCAAGAAGCCGGTAAATTCCGACTTTCTGGCCTTGTCTTAACGGTAGTCTGGCACTTCCCCCGCGCTGGATTCGCCGAAAAGGCGCGGGGCTTCGGCACAAAATTGCGAAATCGTCTGCCCCGGCGATATTTCGAGATGCTAAAAATCCGCCGCTGCTCAGCTCAACGCCTTACGGACATCCGGATCGTCCAGCGTCTGGTCGAGCGTCACGCGCGTGCGTTCGATGATCGCATCGATATCGCCATCGCTGCAGCAGAGCGGCGGGGCGTAGCCGAGAACGCCATGCGCGAACGCACGGATAATGAGGCCGTTGTCCCAAGCCCGGTCGAAGACCCGTCGCGCCGGCATTGCCGACGTCGGAAGCGGTGCCTTCTTCTGCTTGTCGGTCACTAACTCAATCGCCGCGAGCAGGCCGCGGCCACGCACGTCGCCGACGAGCGGATGATCCCTCAGGCGTTCCAAGCCTGCCATCAGGCGGGCACCGGCCTTGACGCCGTTTTCCAGTAGGCCGCCGTCTTCGTAAAGCTTCAGCACTTCGAGCGCGACGGCGGCACTGACCGGATGGGCCGAATAGGTATAGCCGTGGCCGATCGCCGCGTTACCCGCGCCGTCGGCGATGACCTGGTAGACATGGTCGGCCATGAACACGGCGCCCATGGGAACATAGCCCGACGTCAAGCCCTTCGCGGTCGTCATGAAATCGGGAACGATGTCCTCTTCCGTGCAGGCGAACAGCGGCCCGGTGCGACCGAAGCCGGTGATCACCTCGTCGGCGATGAACAGGATGCCGTATTCCTTGCATAGTTCGCGGATCGCCCTGATCCAGCCCTTCGGCGGCACGATGACGCCGCCGGAGCCCTGTATCGGCTCGGCGTAGAAGGCGGCGACCCGGTCGGGCCCGATCGCCTCGATCTTCGCCTTCAGCGCGGCGAGCGATGCGGCGATGATCGCGTTGCCATCCTCGCCGACCGGATTGCGGTAGGGGTAGGGCGACGGGATCTTGTGCTGCCATTCGAAGGGAATGCCGAAGCCGGCGTGAAAGGCGGGTAGGGCTGTCAGGCCCGCGCCGACCACCGACGATCCGTGATAGCCCTGCTCGATCGAAATGAACTGGTCGCGCTGCGGCTCGCCCTTGGCAGTCCAGTAGTAACGGACGAAGCGGATCGTGCTGTCGATCGCGTCCGATCCGCCGAGCGTGAAATAGACGTGATTGAGGTCTCCCGGCGCGCGGTCGGCCAGTTCCGAGGCGAGCCGGATAGCCGGCTCCGAGCCGAGATCGAAATAGGCTGTGGCATAGGGAAGTTCGCGCATTTGCCGGGCCGCCGCCTCGACGATGCTGTCGTGGCCGTAACCGGCATTGACGCACCAAAGCCCGGCGAAACCGTCAACGAGCTTCTTGCCGGATGCGTCGGTCACAGTCGCGCCCTTCGCGGATTTCAGCACGCGCACGCCAAGCGCCTCGTGGCCGCGATAGGAGGAGACCGGATGAATGAGATGGGCGCGGTCGAGTTCGATCAGCGAATTGGTGAGCATTTTTTTCTCCGAACTAGCCGAGCGCCTGGTTGGCGAGGGCATAAACTTTTGGCCTGGCCTGCGCCGCGTCGGTCCTGGATGGACGGTCCATGGCCACGCCGCCGCCGACGTGAGCGAGGCCGATTTCGGTGAGCCAGCCGGCGATGCCTGTCCTGCTGTCGGTATCGACGCGCAGGAAGGCGCCGGGGCGCGACGCGGCGAAGAAGCCGATCAGGGCTTTGGCTTCCTCCGCATTGCCCGCGATGACCGGGCCGATCACCTCGCCGCGCCCGAACGGGCGAATCGCGGCATAGGCCTCGATGGCGCCGCTGCGGCGAATGCAGGCGAACTGGCCGCGCTCGGCCAGCGCATCGATCAGGGCTTCGCGGTCGGCGCCATAGGCACTGCGGTCCAGCGCCTTGATCTCAGGCAAGTCATTCGCGCTTGCCGCTTCCACGCCGTCGGGTGCGCCAAGCCGAGCGACGCTGCCCTGATGCTGCAGGATGGTGCCCGAGGGCGCAAAGCCCAGTTTCTGATAGAGCGGCATGCCGTCGGCGGTTGCGACAAGCCGCAGCGGACGATCCTCGGCTAAGGCAAAGGCCTGCTCCATCAGCCGGCGCCCGAGCCCTATGCCTCGCATACTCTTGTCAACGATCACCATATTGATCATGGCGCAATCCGTGCCATAGGGCGTCACCAGGATAGTTCCGGTGACCCGGCCCTGGTCGTCGAGCGCGACCGCGCCGCTAGAAAGCTGCAGCGCCATCTGCCAGTCCTGCGGGCGATGCGGCCAGTTCTCCTGGCGGGACAGCGCCACCGCGCCCTCGATATGGTCGGACCCGAAGGCCCGGAGTTCGATCTCGCGCTGCTGCATGAGGCATCCTTCCTTCTGCCTGCAAGTCTCGGTCATCTGCGCGCGGCGGATCGTCTGAACGTTTCGGTCTTTGCGATATCTTTCGCCTTTGCGCGGGGCGTGCGCCGCATGTTCTGCTGGCAGCGTCCTCGATGGTCGCTTTGCCGTCGCTCAATGGCGGACTTCTCGACGGGCAAGATGCTACAGCGTGCCAAACCGGACGGCGGATACGGAACTTTCTGCTTTCGGCAGGCGCTTTTCGGTCAGGTGCCCCGCCACCTCCCGACCTATGATGAACAC
Organism: Mesorhizobium sp. ORM8.1; assembly: GCF_053005525.2. Lineage (NCBI taxonomy): Bacteria > Pseudomonadati > Pseudomonadota > Alphaproteobacteria > Hyphomicrobiales > Phyllobacteriaceae > Mesorhizobium > Mesorhizobium sp. ORM8.1. Next base: position 4,785,127 of record NZ_CM132600.1, read on the forward strand.
ATCCCAGCGCGGATATGTTTCCACCGGAGATCGACGGACATGGCTTCTTTCAGGCCCAAATACATCACCTTCGACTGCTACGGCACGTTGACGAATTTCCAGATGGCTGAAGCGGCGCGCGACCTCTACGTCAGCCGGCTCGACGAGCCGCGCATGCAGGAGTTCATCAAAAACTTCGCAGCGTACAGGCTCGACGAGATATTGGGTGACTGGAAGCCCTATGCCGACGTCGTCCACAACGCGCTCGAGCGCGCCTGCAAGCGCAACAGCGTCGCCTTCAGCACCGACGCCGCCAGGATGGTCTATGAGCGTGTCCCGACCTGGGGACCGCATGCCGATGTTCCGGCAGGCCTTGCCAAGGTCGCCAAGGAAATTCCGCTGGTGATCCTTTCCAACGCCATGAACGCGCAGATTATGTCCAATGTCGAGAAGCTCGGCGCGCCGTTCCATGCCGTCTACACAGCCGAACAAGCGCAGGCCTACAAGCCGCGCTTCAAGGCCTTCGAATATATGTTCGACAGGCTTGGCTGCGGCCCTGAGGACATCCTGCACTGCTCGTCTTCGTTCCGCTACGACCTGATGTCGGCGCATGATCTCGGCATCAAGAACAAGGTCTGGGTCAATCGCGGCCACGAACCGGCCAACCCGTATTACGGATATGTGGAGATCGCCGATATTTCCGGTCTTCCTGGCGTGGTCGGGCTTTGAAACGGGCGGATTGTCGATGAAATTCGTCTCCTACTGGCACGACACGGCCCCGATCTTTGCCGATGGGGCGCACGGCCCGATCGAAGGGCACTATGATACCGCCATTATCGGCGGCGGCTTCACGGGTCTCGCCGCCGCGCGCCAGCTGGCAAAGTCCGGCGCCAAAGTGATCGTGCTAGAAGCGGAGCGTGTCGGCTGGGGCGCATCGGGGCGCAATGGCGGGCATCTGAATAACGGCCTTGCCCACAGCTACCTGTCGGCCAAGGCGGAACTCGGCAGGGAGCGCGCGATCGCTCTCTACCGGGCGTTGGATGACTCTGTCGACACCATCGAGGCGCTGGTCGCCGAGGAAGGCATCGACTGCAACTTCCGCCGCGCCGGCAAGCTCAAGCTCGCCTCCAAGCCGAAGCATTTCGAGGCGATCGCGCGCAACTTCGAAGCCATTCACGCCGAGGTCGATCCGGATACAGCTCTGCTGTCGGTGGCCGATCTCAAATCCGAGATCGGCTCGCCCTTCCATGGCGCGATGCTGTCGAAAAAGAGCGCCATGATGCATATGGGCCGCTATGTGGCGGGCCTGGCGACGGCCGCCGTTCGCCATGGCGCGGTCATACACGAGAACACCAGGGTGACCGACCGCAGGCAGGCCGGAACCAGGCACGAGCTCACAACGTCTTGCGGCAAGATCAGCGCTGATAATGTGCTGGTGGCGACGGGCGCCTACACGACGCCGAATTTCGATTACTTCCGCCGCAGACTCATCTCGGTCGGCAGCTTCATCATCGCCACGCGGCCGTTGAGCGACATTGAGATCGCCGCCACCATGCCGGGCAACCGGACCTGCGTGACCTCAATGAACATCGGCAACTACTTCCGGCTCGCACCCGACAGGCGCCTGATCTTCGGCGGCCGCGCGCGTTTCTCGGCGACTTCGGACCAGCGCTCCGACGCCAAGAGCGGGCAGATATTGCGGACAAGCCTCGCGGCGATTTTTCCGCAGCTCGCGAAGGTCGAGATCGACTATTGCTGGGGCGGGCTAGTCGACATGACCAAGGATCGCTTTCCGCGGGCCGGCTACCATGAGGGGGTCTGGTACGCGATGGGCTATTCCGGCCATGGCGCGCAGCTTTCCACCCATCTCGGCATGATCCTGGCCGATGCCATGCTCGGCCGCGAGGACCGCAATCCGCTGAAGGGCCTCGAGTGGCCTTCCATCCCAGGCTACTCAGGCAAGCCGTGGTTCCTCCCGATGGTCGGCCTCTACTACAAGGCGCTCGACCGGATGCAGTGATCCGGGCTGAGTTTAGCCCAGTCCGCCCATGTGGAAGCTCTTCATCTCGAGATATTCCTCGATGCCGACCTGCGCGCCCTCGCGCCCGAGGCCGGACTGCTTGACGCCGCCGAAGGGCGCCACTTCCATCGAGACCGAGCCGGTGTTGAGCCCGACCATGCCGAACTCCAGCGCCTCGCCGACGCGCCAGGCGCGTTTCAAATTCTCGGTGTAGAAGTAGGAGGCAAGGCCGTAAGGCGTACCGTTGGCGAGCGCGATCGCTTCCTCTTCGGTTTCGAAGCGGAAGAGCGGCGCGACCGGGCCGAAGGTTTCCTCGCCGGCGAGCTGCATCTCTGCCGTGACGCCGGTCAGCACCAGAGGCGCGACATATTGCGGGCCCTCCGGCAGCGCCGGTCTTTCAGTGACGATCGCAGCGCCCTTCGCAAGCGCGTCCTCGACATGACGGTTGATCTTCTCGACCGCCGCCATGTTGATCATCGGCCCGATCGCGACGCCCGGCTGTGTGCCGGGTCCGACCGTCATGGCATTGACGCGGGCGGTGAGCCTGGCGGCGAAGGCATCGTAGACACTCGCCTGGACGAGGATGCGGTTGGCGCACACGCAGGTCTGGCCGCCATTGCGGAATTTCGAGACGAGCGCGCCTTCGACAGCGAGATCGAGATCGGCGTCGTCGAAGACGATGAAGGGGGCGTTGCCGCCGAGCTCCAGGCTGAGCCGCTTTACGCTGTCGGCAGCGCCGCGCATTAACAGTGAGCCGACCCGCGTCGAGCCAGTGAAGGATATCTTGCGCACCGTGTCGTTCGCCATGATCTCGTTGCCGATCTCGGCCGGCATGCCGGTGACGATGTTGATGACGCCGGCCGGAATGCCGGCGCGTTCGGCGAGCACGCCGAGCGCCAGCGCCGAATAGGGCGTGAACTCGGACGGTTTGATCACCACTGTGCAGCCGGCGGCCAGCGCCGGCGCGACCTTGCGGGTGATCATGGCGTTGGGAAAGTTCCACGGCGTGATGATTCCGCAGACGCCGACCGGTTCCTTCAGCACGATGATGCGGCGGTCTTGCGTGGGCGAGGGGATGGTGTGGCCGTTGATGCGGCGTGCTTCTTCCGCGAACCATTTGACGAAGGACGCGCCGTAGCGGATCTCGCCCTTGGCCTCGTCCAGCGGCTTGCCCTGTTCCGTCGTCAGGATCAGCGCTAGATCATCCAGATGCGCGAGCATCAGGCCATGCCAGGCTTCCAGCAGCGCCGCGCGCTCGGCATTGGTCTTCTTCCGCCAGTCTGGATAGGCGGAGGCCGCGGCTTCGATGGCCGCTCGGGTGTCGGAACCGGCCATGTCGGGCACAGTGCCGATCGCCGCCTGCGTCGCCGGATCGATGACCCCGACTGTCTTGCCAGAGTCGGCAGCGACCCATTTGCCGCCGATCAGGCCGGCTTCGCAGAAGAGGCTTTTGTCCTTCAGGTTTTTCATTGGAAACGACCTTGCATTCAGCTGAGCGCCGCGACGACGGCGGCTGTGATGGCGTCTGTCTTGTCCTTGCCGGCGATGGTTCCAATGCCGCGCGCGGTCGTCGCCTCGAGCGCCTTCATGATGCGGCCGGCCGCGGCCGTCTCGCCGAGGTGCTCGAGCATCATCGCGCCCGACCAGATGGTGGCGATCGGATTGGCGATGCCGAGATGGGCGATGTCCGGGGCGGAGCCGTGCACCGGCTCGAACATGGACGGCGCCGAGCGGTCGGGATTGATGTTGGCGGAGGCGGCGTAGCCGAGCCCGCCCTGGATCGCTGCGCCGATGTCGGTCAGGATGTCGCCGAAGAGATTGGAGGCGACGACCACGTCGAGACTGTCAGGCGCCATGATCATGCGTGCGGCAAGCGCGTCAACATGATAGCTGGTGACTTCGACGTCGGCATATTCCGCAGCCAGCTTACGGGTAATATCGTCCCAGAACACCATTGAGTGTTTCTGCGCGTTGGACTTGGTGACCGAGGCGAGCTTGCGGCACCGTGCGCGCGCCTGCTCGAGTCCGAAGCGCAGGATGCGCTCGACACCAGCGCGGGTGAAGATCGAAGTCTCCACTGCGACCTCGTCCTGGGTGCCCTGATGCACGCGTCCGCCAGCGCCCGAATATTCGCCTTCGGTGTTCTCGCGGATGCACAATATATCGAAGCTCTCGGCACGCAGCGGACCCGTCACGCCCGGCAGCAGACGATGCGGCCTTATGTTGGCGTATTGCACGAAGGCCTTGCGGATCGGCAGCAACAGGCCGTGCAGCGAAACAGAGTCCGGCACTTCCGCCGGCCAGCCGACGGCGCCCAGAAGAATGGCGTCGAAGCCGCGCAATATACCGATGCCGTCCTCGGGCATCATGCTGCCGGTGTCCTTGTAAAATTTGCAGGACCAGGGAAATTCGGTTCCGGTCAAGGAGAAGCCCGACTGTTTGGCCGCGGTTTCCAGCACCGTCCAGGCGGCGGCGGTTACGTCGCGGCCAATGCCGTCACCGGGGATCAGGGCGATCGAATAGGACTTCATCGGCATCTCTAGAGGCTGATCAGGACGCTCTTGGTCCTGCGATTGGCGAGATAGGCCTCGCGACCAAGATCCTTGCCGATCCCGGAGCGCTTGTAGCCGCCGGTCGGCAGGATGTGGTCGCGCGAGCGGCTGTAGCGGTTGACCCAAACCGTGCCTGCTTCCAGTTTGCGCGCGATGCGGATGGTGCGGGATAAGTCGGCGGTGAAAAGGCCGGAAGCCAGGCCGTAGGTCGGATGGCTGGCCAGCGCCAGCGCCTCTTCCTCTGTCTCGAAGGTCTGGACAGTCAGGACCGGGCCGAAGATTTCCTCGACGATTGCCGGATTGGCCTGATTGACATTGGCAATCAGCGTCGGTTCGTAAAAATAGCCGGGAGCTTCCATGGCCCCGCCACCAGTCAGGCATTCGCCACCGGCGGCGATGGCGGCCCGCACGACGCCGTCGACACGCGCCCGCTGCCGCTCCGAAATGATCGGCGAATACTGCGTCGCCTCGTTCCAGGTCGGGCCAGGCCGTGTTGCCTTCATTCGATCCAAGATGGCCGTCGTCAGTTTATCGGCGACATTCTTCTTGGCAATCAGGCGCGTGCCGGCCACGCAGGCCTGGCCGGCATTGAAGATGACGCTGCCGGCGATCGCCGCTGCGGCCTTGTCGAGATCGGCGTCGGCAAAGACGAGCTGCGGGCTCTTGCCGCCAAGCTCCAGTGTCATTGGCTTGACCCCTGTGCGAGCGACATTCTCCATGATCGCCGAACCGGCGCGGGTCGAGCCGGTGAAGCTGATCTTGGCGATCTCTGGATGGCCGGTCAGCGCCGTGCCGGTCGTCAGGCCGTCGCCGAGCACCACATTGATCAGCCCCGCCGGCAGGCCGGCCCTCACAGCGAGTTCCGCCAGACAGACGGCCGAGAAGGGCGTCATTTCCGACGGCTTCAGCACCACTGCGTTGCCGGCCGCCAGCGCCGGACCGAGTTTCCAGCCTGCCATCGAGATCGGAAAATTCCACGGCGTGATTGCGCCGACCACGCCATAAGGCTCGCTCATGATCATGCCGAGACTGGCGTCGTCGGTCGGCGCGAGCTCGCTGCCTTCCTTGTCGGCGAATTCGGCAAAGAAGCGGATCTGCTCGGCGGTCACCGCGATGTCGCCGGCGACAAGCTGGCCGACGGGGCGAGTGGAGCACAGCGCTTCGATCCGGGCGAGGGTTGTGGCTTCCGACTCGATTAGATCGGCCCACGCCTGCAGGACCCTGGTGCGCTCGCGCGGACGGACGCCGCCCCAGTTGCTGGCCTTAAGCGCCGCCTTGGCGCTCTCCACCGCACGGCCGACAATATCAACACCCGCCACGGGGCAGGCGGCATAGGCCTTGCCGTCCGACGGGCGGCGCATCTCGATCGCGCCGTCGGCCGAAATCAGCTCGCCGCCGATGAAATGGCCGACTGGAAGGGGAATTGTGTCGGGATCGAAGCTTAGGCTCATGGGCAAACCACTCGGCAGTATCGGCTTTAGCCTAGCGCCTGCGGGTATGCAGCATGCGCTGTTCGATGATCCCCCGCCGACGAATGTTGCGTGTCGGACGGCAGCGACGGCAAAATCTTCCGCGCCGAGGTTCTGCGCCGGCGCGGACGCTCGCTAGCCTACCGTGACGTAGATCTTGCGCACGGTCTCGACGGTCTTCCACACCCCGGTGAAGCCTGGCTTCATCACGAAGCTGTCGCCGGCCCGGTAGGTCACCGTCTCGCCGGCTTCGGGCGTGATTTCGACAACGCCGGAGAGGATGTGGCAGAACTCGAAGGTCTCGCCCTTGATCGAGCGCGTCTCGCCAGGTGTCGCCTCCCAGATGCCTGTATGGACGAGGTCGTCCTTGGCTACGTCCTGCGCCCAGGTCTTGAAGGCGGGATTACCAGCAATCAGCCGCTCGGGCAGCGAACTGGATTCGCGCGGTGAAAAGCTCGGGTTGGTGTCGATGGATTTGAGCAGGGACACGGGATGGCCTTTCCGGTTGGAGTTCAATAGCCGCGCGATCGATCGACGAGCCCGATGGGATCGAGCCCGGCGCGGTGACGCTTGATGTTTTCGATGACCGCCCGTGCGGCGGTGGCGGGTTGCGTGACGCTGGCGACATGCGGGGTCAGGATGATCTTCGGATGCGACCAGAACGGATGGCCCGCAGGCAGCGGCTCGGGCTCGGTCACGTCGATCATCGCTGACGACAGATGATTGCTGTCGAGCGCGGCGATAAGCGCTTCGTGGTCGAGCTGCGGCCCGCGCCCGGTGTGGACGATCGCCGCGCCTTTGGGCAGTTTTGCGAATAGGGCGGCATTGAGAAACCCGCGCGTCTCATCGGTCAGCGGCAGCAGGCAGACCAGTATGTCGCTGACCGCGAGCATCTCCTGAAGGCCGAGCTCGCCATGGTGACAGATCACGTCCTCGATCCGCCGCGGAGAGCGACTCCAGCCGGAGAGCGGAAAACCGAAGGGTTTCAGGCGGTCGAACACGGCTTGGCCGAGTTGTCCGAGACCGAGTACGCCGATCCGGCGCGAGCCGACCTGAGGCTGCGGGATATCTCGCCATTGGCCTGCACGCTGCTGGGCGAGATAGGTCGGCAGGCAGCGGTGGAGCGCAAGCACAGCCAGCGCCACATATTGCTGCATCATGCGCACGATGCCTTGCTCGATCATGCGTACGATCTTCACCCTCGCGGACACGGCATCGAAGCAGAACTGGTCGACCCCGGCGCCGAGGGAAAAAAGAATTTCCAGGTTCCTGTAGCGGGCGAGGTTCTCCGGAACGGTCCAGGTGATCAGATAACGCACCGCGTCGGGGTCGATCGCCGCGGCATCCATCGCGAAAGGGACGTCCGGAAGTTCCTTGGCGAAGGCCTCGGCAAACACCGCACCACGCCGTGCATCGGAGTTGAACAGGAAGGTCATGCCAGATGCTCCTTCAGGCCGCGCAACGCGCGCCCAGCGCCTCGATCAACCGCTGGCAGGCAATGAGTTCGCCGGCGAGGATATACTCGTCCGGCTTGTGGGCGCGGCCGATATCGCCGGGGCCGCATATGATCGCATCGAAGCCGGACGCCTGGTAAAGCCCGGCCTCCGTGCCGTAGCTGACGGCAGCGAGCGGCGCCTTGCCGGTCAGGTCGCTAAGGAGTGCCGCCAGGCTTGAGTCCTGCGGCAGCGACAGCGCCGGATAGGCGCTCTTCGGCGTCCACTCGACCAGATACCCCTTGGCGGCAAGCGCCTCGGCCCGCGCCTTGATGGGCGCGAGCAGGCTGGCGGGGTCGACGCCCGGTATGGCGCGCGCCTCCAGGTCCAGCGTGCAACTGTCGGGGATGATGTTGACCTGATGTCCGCCGGCGATCACGCCGGCCTGCAGCGAGGAATAGGCCGGCTCAAAAGTTGGATCGAACGGACCGTTTGTCAGCTGTTCGGCCTCGCGGACTGCCGCGCTCAGCGCCTCGGCCATCGCATGGATGGCGTTGAGCCCGAGATCCGGCCGCGAGGAATGGCCGGAGCGCCCGTGGATAGTCACGCGGGCGGCCGCCTTGCCCTTGTGGCCGCGCACGGCGCCCATGCCGCTCGGCTCGCCGACGATGACGCCGAGCGGCTTCGCACAAAGTTCGGGAAGTCGGGCAATCAGATGCGGCACGCCGCGGCATCCAATCTCCTCGTCATAGGAGAAGGCGAGGTGGACCGGCTTGGTAAGCCGAAGCCCGGCCAACTTGGACACGGCCGCAAGCGCGGCCGCGAGAAACCCCTTCATGTCCGTTGTGCCGCGTCCATACAGCCTTTCGCCCTCCCGACGCAGCACGAAAGGCGGCGAGCTCCATTGCGGCTCACCGGCGGGGACGACGTCCATGTGGCCGGACAGGATATAGCCGGGAACATCGGCGGGGCCGATCGTCGCGAAAAGATTGGCGCGGTCGCCTTCCGGTCCGGGAAGCAGGGTGACCTTTGCGTCATGTTCGCCGAGATAGGTCTCGATCCAGCCGGCGATGTCGGAGTTCGGCTTGCCGGCGACCGACGGAAAGGCGACGAGACGGTCGAGGATGTCTAAGACGTCCATTCCAGCCCTCAAGGCATCTTCAGGTTGCGGGGGATCGGCGCCGCTGGCCATAACTGCGGGATTGCCGCAGAGCATGGACGCGTTCCTTCGCGATTGCGTGCCGAAAGCGGAAGTGTTTCAGTCGAATCTTGCGCTGGCGACCGGCAATCGAGCAAATTGTATCGGCGTGGTTGTTTAGCGTTGGCAGGGCTGGGGTCATTGCGCGTCACCTGTTAGGCAATCTTTCAGAGGCAGGGAATTGAAGCCGTCCGAAAGCTTGAAAATAGATGCCTTCTCGATGCGTATAGCCGACATCGAGGGCATCGGGCTCGACCGCCTGCATGCGCACTCGCTGTCCGTGGGATGGCCGCACCGGGCTGAAGACTGGCAGTTCCTGCGGGAATTGGGGCACGGGTTCGTCGCGCTCGATGAGATCGGTCGCGTTCTGGGTTCCGCAATGTGGTTCCAGTACGGCCCCGATTTCGCAACCATCGGCATGGTCATCACCTCGCCCCGGCTTCAGACGCTGGGGGCGGCGCAGTGGCTGATGAAGCGGGTCTTCGATAAGGTTCCCGGGCGCGACCTGCGCCTCAATGCGACCCGAGCCGCACGGCGGCTCTATCTCTCGCTGGACTTCCAGCCGGAAAAGACCGTCTACCAGTGCCAGGGCATCGCCCACGTGCCGACGACGGCCAGCCCGGCAGAGGCGTGCGGCGATATCCGGGTTTTGGGCGAAAGCGATATTCTGGCAGCGGTCGAGATCGACGCGGCGGGCTTCGGCGTGAGGCGCGCGGTGCTTATTGAAAAGCTCTTCGTGCATTCGAGCGGCTATGGGCTATTTGACGGAAAGAAGCTGACCGCTTTCGCGCTCTGCCGACCGTTCGGGCGCGGTCATGTCGTGGGGCCGATCGTTGCCCAAAGCGACGCTGATGCCATAGCGGTCGTCCGGCCCCACGTCATCGATCGTTCCGGATCCTTCCTTCGGGTCGACACTCATATGGACAACGGGGAGTTCGCCGCCTTCCTGTCGCACGCCGGATTGCCGGTCTTCGACACGGTGCTGACTATGTCACGGGGCAAACGCCTCGCCGATTTTGCTGCCGGCGGTTCGGCCATGCCGAAAACCTTTGGCTTGGCAAGCCAAACGCTCGGGTAGACTGGGCGTTGTAGTTGAGCGGCAAAAAGAGACGGCCACCTTGCAACCATCTTAAGTTTTCATGCGCATTTTCGACCTGACGCGACCCTCACCTCTTGTGGTCCGACCGTCCGGACAGCTTGTCATGTCAGAACCCGACAGTCCGATTTCGGCCCCACAGCCGTCACGACACCGTTCCACAATCAGAGGCCGACTGGAGTTTCTGCATTGCGACCTCCGCTCGAATGCGCGTGCACAACAACGGGAGTCTCGATCCGCAATGGTGCAAACGTGGTCGAAGTTCCATTCTGGGGAGACGGGCCGGTAGGGGGCGACCGCAATACAGCTCTGCAACCGAGTTCGTCTGTTGACCGGACTTCGCAAGTGGGCCCGACAGGCTCAAAATCCTGTCCCCGCAACCAATTCTATCATAAATCGATAACCGTCCCGGTCTAACCGGGACGGTTTTTGCGTTTGAGGGCTATTCGACGTTCAGGATGGCTGAGGTACCGGCCCGATCACCTCGGCCTCGGCGTGATCGCGGCTCGACACGCTGGCTGAGTCTGTCGCGAGCAACAGGTTCGGGCGGGATACGTCGATTGCCTAAGCCGCGTCGCTAGCATGTGTGCCTGTCTGCGGATCGTCAAGTTGGCCCAAGGCTGCCGGTCGGCAATGCGCCTCATTTCGGTCGTGCGCGGCCGCGCGATCGAACCCGAAGTGTGCCCCTCGGTCATTGCGCGTTTGCCAGGGTGATGGGTTAAGAAACTTACGGGCCGGTTTGCTGCGCCAAACCGGCATGAGCGGCCCTTAGTCAGATTCGGTGGTTTCAAGATGAAGCTTCAGGATATTTCTGGAGCGATCTTCTGATTCATATGCAGTCGTTCACTGAGTGACTGATTTAATAGGCCTGCGGTCACCTGAGAGCACCACGAACTTGATATCGCCGCCGCGCTGGAAGGCTCGTGCAGAATCATGAAGCGGGGGTAGGTGCTTGCACTGCGAGGAGCTGTCTTAGCAACCGGATCCGCAGCTCCCCGCTACTTCACTTTGCGATCAATCAGCTTCGCGCGCTCGACCCACCAGCCTTCGTGACCACCCCGGAGTGCGCCGCGCACTTTGTCGAGATACCGGCGCCCCCGCGTGCTTTCGGCGGCGAGATCGACCAGCCCTTTCCAGAGATTGCCGTCGTCCACGACTGTTCCAAACTCGATCGGGGGCAGATCCCGGTCAATGAAATCGTCAACGACGGCGTGACGGAGCTTCTCGCACTGGTCCCAATCACGCCAGACCGATCCATATGGCAATCGCTGCTTGGCGATGCGCCAAGCCTCGCCGGAGAGGCGCTCGGAGGCCATGGCCTCGTGGAGGCGTTGCACGGAGAGGAGGAAGAGCCTGCCCGTCGACCCTGATCGCAATCCTCTGGCGCGGTTGAATAGGAAGGCGGCGAGCAGGTCCTCTGCCGACACGTCGTCAGTGGTCTTCGTGCGCTCGACGGCGGCCACCCAAGGGTCAGTCCCTACGCTGTTCGGCACGGCGTCGGGGTCGAGGATTTCGGCGAGGACGAACAGCAGCGGCCTATGCGACAGCCCTCCGTCCGCCATTCTTTCCGCCAGATCGTTCGTCCGCCGTGCTATGGTGCGGACCCAGCCCATTCTCGAGCGGATCCCAACGATGTCTAACTTAGATAGGGCGACCACCACCGGACTGATGCCGAAGCAGTCGACCACCATCCGCGAGCAGTCGTCTCGGGCGGCCTCCGCAAGCGCGCTGACGATCCGGGTCGCATGATCCTGATCGATATCCAGCGAGCGGATCAGCCCCAAGGCGTCGATGTTGGTGATCCGCCAAAACGACGCGTGCTCGAGGAGGTCCGGGCGCGACGGGAGCACTGCCGAGGCTGCGCCGGGCACGACCTCGAGTACGCCCACCAGCTCGTCGAGGTCGGCTCCCGGAAGCGCCGCTTCCACCGCCTTCTGCAAGGGACCCTCCTCGGCCAAACCGTCGGCGAGCAGTTCAGGCCTCCAACGCAGGATAGCCTGACCGATGATGGCCGGCTCGATTCCGAGCAGGTCGCGGTCGGCTCGGACCTGCTGCAACGCGAAGTCCAAGAGCCGGCTATCGTCGATCCCCGATCGTGAAAGCACGACGCGCGCGGCTGCAGCTCGTCCCATCCGGCCCTGTCCCGAACCCAACCTCTCAAGTTCGGAAACGGCGTCCGCCAACCTCGATGGACCGGCGTTCGGCTCCAACGCCCCGTGCAGGTGGATCAGCGGGACCATCGCCGCTCGGCCGTTAGTAACATCGGATCCCACGTCCCGCAGGAATTGCCGCAGGTGCGATCGCGCTGGCAGCTCTAGGTCGTCGAGGAGAGCACCGAGCCAGTCACCCTGTTCGACCGCGGTCGCGACGATAACGTCAGGCCTCCTCGATCGAGTTGATCGGCCCGCATCCATCAGCTGGAGGTCGAAGGTGTCCGCCGACGTCGAGCGATCGTCCGCCGAGAAAGAGCAGAAGCGGAAGGCGCGCCGCAATCGGGGCCACTGCTGCATCCAGATCGCCAACACGAGCGCGTCGTCGCCGGGGCCCTCGCGTTCAGCGATGATCCTGCCCTTGGGTTTCCCGTAGAGCGCGCTGGCCCATTGGCCGGCTCGCCTGAGCTCGTGAGGGGGCACAACCGTCGGCGCCCTCTTCATCGCGACCTCCAGCTGGGCGGAATAGTCGGAGCCGCCTCCCCCAGATGGACGCTGGAAGCATTCGAGGAGGTCAAGTGCCGAGCCCAGACGCGCAAGGTCCGCGAAGTCGATCAGGAGAGAATGGGTCCACACGCAGCCCGGTCGACTCATCTCAAGAGCGGCCCACGTCCGGGCGAGGACGTACTTCCCCGATTCCGCAAGCGGGTAGCCGGTGAGGTAGCCCTCGGACGGGATTCGGCTGCCGCTACCGGACGCGTCGCTCAGCATCAGCATCGTCCGCGCGTCGGACTGCTGCAGCTTGAACGATCCGTAGATAAGCCGGTGGCCATCGCTGTAACCGTGGAGCGTCTGGTCAACCCTCATGCGGTCCATGCTCAATGCACAAGCCATTGCAGCGGCTCGGTTAGGTCGGTCGACTCCCGCTCGCCGAAAACGAGGCGGATACGGTTGGCCGGGACGTCCACCTCGCGTAGACGGTCCGCGTCGCGACCCTTTTTCGTCTTCTTCTTCTTCGGAGCCCCTCCTTCGACCGGTTCGGCGTTGTCGTCATTTCCGTCGTACTCTCCGCCCTGCGCACTGACGCCGTAAACCCGGCTCGTCCAGCCGTCGCGCCCGGCTTCGATGTACTGTGCGAGCAGGGGCATCTTCGCGGTCAGAAATGCGTCTGGCGTGAGCCTCTCGCCCTCAACCTTGTCCCAGGCGCTGATCATAACGACGATCCTGCGGCCGGCCTGCCCGACGGGCGCGTGCGAGACGAGCTGGAGAAGATCCACCAACTGCACCTGGGTCGGGGCGAGGCTCGGATGCCACTCCTTCGCTAGAGCCTCGGCCTTCTGCCTGCCCGTCGCCTTGCGCTGCGCGGCCCGCTCAGTGACCCAAGCGGGCGCCTTCACCTTGTTGCCGTTGACAAGGAGCATGATATTCCCGGCAGAGAGACTGTCGCCGAGCACGCGCCCGAGCTCACGGTTCTCCCACATCGCGCGGAAGTCTTCGCCTGGTGCGTCGGGCATGGCGACCTCGACCACGTTCCCGTCGCGGTCCTTCAGGTTCATCCTCACCGCGCTTAGACCGGTGAGCCTGGTCCGCGCTTGTTCGGTCGCCTTCCGCCAGACCGTGACGATCTTTCGCAGGTAGCTGTGGTCGTTCTCCCCGATCGAGTCGAAGGTAAGCGCCTTCGCGATCCGATGTTCGTTCACCAGTTCCCACAGTGCCGCGAGGAAGGTCGTCTTGCCGGATTCGGGCAGGCCGATGACCGAGATCGAGACATGTTGCTTGTCGCCTTCAACCAATTTCCGTCTCCTCGATGGCGAGTCCATCAAACACTCGACCGTTTCGGTGGCGGATTCGAATTGCCTTCGGCTGCGCGATCGGCTTCATCCAGAAGCCCAGCAACTCGTCCAAGCCCGCGCCGCGCATGACGTTCGTGTCCGCGGGCGAGGCACAGGTGACCAAGGAGCCGAACTCGCCGAAGTGGTCGGCGAACGAATCCCGGACGCCGTCGGCAATGGCCCTGAAGTCCTGCTCGACGCGCTCCCTGCGGGGTGATGCCTGTACGGCGTCATCCTTAGTCAGCACAATGGCGAGGTTTGGCTTCCTTAGGAACGCGCCGTTCTCGACCATGCCCCGGACGATGAGTGGTATGGTGCCCATAACGTCCGCACGATCGATGGGTGATGCCAGCCGCCGCCCGTCCACTAGTATGGTGATTACATCCGCCCGCCGCAGTTCGAACATGCCGGCCGCGTTCGCTGCGAGATCGGCAACTTCCTCGTACTCCTCTCCCGAACGGTCGGCGATCAGTAGGGACTGGAGCGCACCGTTCCGCCGCACGTCGATATGGTAGAACCGGACCTCGCCCCGCTTGGTGCGCTCCGAGTGCGGCTCGTTGCGTTCCGACGCGACCCTCGCATGGTGGCATATGATCTCCAGACCGTGCAGCGTCGAGGATCCGGCGAAGGTGCTATCGGAAACCGCCCCCAACTGGAAGAGGTCGAATAAGCCCGCGATGACGCTCGTCTTGCCGGAATCGTAACCCCCGATCACGCCGATCATGCGCGACGGCAGCATGGCGAGTATCTTGTCGGTGCCTCCTCTATCTAGCGGAAGAGCGTCGGGCAGATGGACGCCGTCGAACGCCTCGGTGGCATGCTGACCGTCGTCGTCCTGCTCTTCGTCGATCTCCTCTGTTTCCCTGCCGTAAAAGGGGCATTTTGCAAGATCATCGTGGCCTTCGATGCACTTGCCACCTTGGGCGATGCGGCATTCGCGGTTCGCGCAGATTATTTCGGTGTCGGCCATGGGATCAACGTAGCCAGAGGATTTCGCGGTAGAAAAGCTCCGCTAGTGCCATGGGTGACATCGCCGCGCCAAGGTCGATCCCGGTGATGGCCGCCCAGCCTGCGTGCCAACCTTCGCCGGCCCCGGTCTCCTCCCGCTTCATGAGCGCGAAGTGGATGGGAGAGGTTGCAGGGGACGGCTTGAGGTTCTTCAGGGCCGCTGCAGTCCAGTCATCCGTGACCGCGTTCACCGCATCTACAATCCTCAGCTGCCCGGTGCAATTGAGGCCGGCACGTGCCAACAGTGCCGGCACCGGGTTTGGACCGGGATAGATCGTGGTCCGCGAGGCCAGATCCCGTGCGAACACGAGCGGCTTCTGGTCGGCCGGGATATCGGCGAACGGCTGGTCGGGCAGCAGGGCCCTCTGCCCGAATACCCAGGAAAGCATATCCAGCTCCTCGTCCGCCTTCTTGCTAGCGTCGACCAGGAGCTGTGTCGACGCATTGAACTTGGCGACGACGTCGGCGAGGGCTTGGTCCACCGCTTCGGCGAGTTGATCTAATACGCCCTTGAACGTCGCTGGAGTGTTGACCTGCGCTGCAGAGAAGTCCAACTCATACTCCAATTCCGGAGCTTTGATCTCGAGCTTGCCGAGGTCGGGCCGCTTGCGCCGACTGGCGGCGAGCTTCGACAGAGCGTTTTCGGCCGCTGTCACGAGGTCGATTGGCAGCGCAACCGTGCGCGCGCCGTTGCAGGCCGTCGTGATTACCGCCATCGCCGCCTTCGAATTCGTGGCGAAGTATTGCATCAGCGCTGCAGCCGCGAGGATCTGGTCCTGCCGCGCGCCTTGCTCGATGGAGGGATCGGCATCCGAAAACGCTTTGTGGAACGCTGCCAGTTCGGTCGCCAGATTCTCCTGCTGGTGACCACCGGCCGGTGGCTTGGTGTTGAAGACAAGGCGGGCGAGCATCTCGAGCCGCGTGGACGTGTAGCTGCCGACGAATTCCTCTACCCCGGTCCAGCGCCGAGAACTCTGCGCACCGTCGGTTGAGATTTCGGCATAGAGTTTCGGAAAGTCCGTATGCATCTTAATCCCGCTCCCTTTTCGTCATTCTCGCTCCTCGACCAGCTTCTCAAGCCGATCGAGTAGGTTTCGCTCGGAGGCGCGTATCAGTGCTAGACCGTAGCGCTGCAGCTCCGGCAGGTCGACTTCCCCGTCACTAATCAGGCCAAGTTCGAGCGCGATCTCACGCCGGTCGCTTGCGTCCAAATCCCAGAAGCGGTCGATGAGATGACTAGTTCTGGGATCGCCCATGATTACCTCTAGGCTTGCGTGGGGGACGGGGGTTATCGCGTCATCAACGAGAGAAAGCGACGTGTGGGAAGGCCAGACAACCGGGTTTACGCCTTGGACTTTTGCAGCAGTCACGTCGCTCACGGAGATAGGGTACGAGTCCCCGCCTGGTTCTACCGGGTTGCTGCGGCTTTGCTCGACAGACTCGCTGGACGTTGCCGCACTTATTTTGGCCCGACCCCATTCTGCGACGAAGCGTTTAAGCTGACGATGCTGGATCGCATGTTCATTCTCGATCTTCGCAATTGAGAAGTGGTCTGACTCGGGTACCTTATAGGGCTCGCCAAAATAGCGGGCCCCAGAGAATGGTTCGACAACCTGTTTGCGCCAAAGCCAACGTAACACGATGAAGCGATCCTCGATCAATTCCTTTCCTACGATAGAAAGGCGGCCCTGCTCCTTTAGGTTTAGGAAATCGCGGTCCAGGTCAGCCAGCCAATCGTTGGATCGGGTGAAACGCAGAGCGTCGCCTTGTGAGTGTCCAAAGAACTTTGCAAGCGGCTTAAGCCAGTCAGCGTAGTCTGCTCCAAGCGACGGAGATGCCAGAAGGAAGATCGCGACCTGTACATGGCGCTCGATCAGCTCGGTGGCTCGCGATACCAGGTACCTGCGGGCGATGATCCCGCCCATGCTGTGGCACACAAATACAATTCTCGTCGAGCCGGTTATCCCATCGAGGGCCAGATGTTCCTTTAACGCATCAACAGCGTCGGCAAGGCGGTAACTACCTGAGAAAAAGCCAGTTCTGTAAGTGAAGACGTAGACACCTAGATCCGACATCTCCGGATCCTTAGCGACAATGTCTGGCCAATAGGCTCCGGATGCGTGCCGCCAGCAACTCTCGCCGCTCGACAGGATGCCGTGAATGAATACGACGACGGGTGAAGTCGGCGATCCACGCTTAACCCAATCGCCCTTCATTGCGCCCCCTTAGCCGTCTTGGTTCAGCGTAGTAAATGCACCACCGAAGTGCACGCAAGAACTACTTCGCGCGCGCGTCGATCCTGTACGGCTGCGATGGCCACATGAACGGTTCTCGTGCATCGGATATTCGCTCTGAAAAGGGCTCCGCCGTGCCAAAATTTGACCGTCCCGGGCTCAACGCGGCGTCGGCTTCAGCCCCATCGCTACGGTGCGGTATTGTGAGCACTTATTGCTGGCTCGCCGCGATCCTGTGCTGGATGATGCGCTCTAGGAGATCAACGAACTTCTCGTTCTCTTGAGCGGACTTCCAAAAATTCACGAAGCGGCAAACGAGTTGCATGTTGCCGATCTCGTAATGACCGTCGCTGTCGATGCGATCCGCCGAGGCGAGCAGATCATGCTCCAGCTCGTCTTGTCCATCGATATGCATCGCTAGCCCAGTGATGTTGCACCTGCCCTGCTGTTCTTCCATGAGCTTTGCGAGATGGGCTCTCATTTCGTCGTCCGAGCAAAGCAGCTTCTTATTTTTGAGCGCCTTCTGGATGATCTGGCCGTTCGAGTTCTTTACGGTTTCTTTGATTGCTTGCAACATCCGTTCGATGGCAAACTGAGCCTGAGGCATGTGCTTGCCTACCGTTTTTCCATTTCCTAGCCGTTCTTTCCATTCCTTTCTATCGTGCCAGGGACCGAGCGGTTCCCCACCCACCAGTGCCAGCAGATAAGACCGCATATCTTCATCTGCTACCCTGAAGACGGCCTGCTGGGTTACGAGATAGTCCTGACCCTTGGGGTGTATCGATTTCCAAGATAGGGCGACCGTTTTTGCATCCCGTTTTAACCAGTTATCGACTGGCTTCGCGATCATGACTTTATCTTCGAACGGCTCAAGTATCGGTTGATCAGATGTCGTTGTGGCCCAGTAAAGGTCCTTGCCATCCCTGTGGAGCCAGATGTCGTCCTCGCTCTTGGATATCAAGGTGGCCCTCCGGAACCAGCGGGTGGCCTTGGCTTTTACGGCACTACCAGATTTCTTAGGTTCCGCAGCTCGCATAAGGTCCAAGTACTGGTCGTAGTCATCCGCATACCAAGCGTCGAAGTAAGGCTTGTCAAAACCTATGGCCACCAGCTTTTCAGCCAAACACCGATCCCATAGCTCGTTGTCGTCTCCAGTCATTGAAATGTAAATCTGACCAACCATCTTGAACCTCCGCCTTCTGGCGCAGCGGCATAGCAGGACCGAGGGAGGAAAGAAATATTGATACTTAGAACCATGGGAGCAGCCGTTGCTGCCATCGAAATGATGCAGCGCCTCGCGGAGTTTCGGAAATCTGACGACTTGACCCAGTCGGGCAAACCAGCGTTTTAATAAATTGGTGGGGGACATTTATATGACGAGCCGATTGCCAATCTCCGACAGAACCTGGAGCCAACTCGTTGCGCTTAATCAGGACGCCGCGCAGGAAGGTTGGGCATCGTCCGGAGTGTTCGCTACCGGCATCGGCCCCGAATACAATCCCAAAAGCAAATTGGCATTGCTTTACGTCGGCAAGAGTGCTGGTCCGTTGGGCACACTTGTGGGTTCAGCCAGTGATCAGATTGCCAGTGCGGCCGCGTCCACCAAGTGGATGATCGAAAAAAGAAACAAGTCAGCCTTCTGGCAAATGGTCGATCTTCTTGACCCGTCGCGCCGTCGCATCGCTTGGACAAACATCTGCAAAATGGACGAGGTAGGTGGTAAGAGGCCACCCCCAGCGCACCGATGGCAGGGCATATCAGTACCGCACCAAATGGCATTGACGGAGGAGATCAAATACCTGTCCCCTCGCGTCATCCTCTTCGCTACCTCAGGGTACTGCGAGGACACAATCTCTGACGTGCTAGAGGAGCTCGGCTACAGGAGCCAGCCACTGAATTTTAGAGATGGCTACACTCGACTGAAAGCCACGTCCGATGGGGCATTCGCCATTGAAACACGTCATCCTCAGGGCTGGCTAAGCCCCGAGCGAAACCGTGTGGTCGAATTGGCAAGGAAGCTCCTTCATCAATTCTGATCAAAGTTCCGTCTGAGTGGTCCCGGCGTATGCGCAGCCTTTGAGGAAAGCCATGATACTGCAGACGGTCGAACGGATTAGCGAGCTAGGTAATCTAGGCGAACAGCTTGCTGCAGAGTGCCTCGCCCGTTTCGGATTCGCCGAGGTCGTGAATTTGAACAGCATTCGACGGCACTATCCCTTTGCCGATCTGATAGGCGTACGCGATAACGCCCGCTTTCTGATTGGGGTGAAGACGCGGAATGAGATGCGTCAGGGGCAGCTCGAAATAAACGGGGCCTACAACCTCGTTTTGGTCAGCAACACGAAGAACCGGACGTTGAAGTCGCAAGGCAAGACGGTTGAACAAATCACTCGTATGGCGTTGGACGAAGTTCGCCAACTTGCGCGAGCGGAAGGTGCGATCCCTGCTTGGGTCACTGTGCCAATTGACGTCACAACTGCAACATTTTCGGCCTATTTCGGCCTTGTGGATGACCTTGGCAACCGACGCTCCGTGCCGATGACGTACGACGCGCGAAGGCGCTATCTAGTGCTGGCCGAAAAGCAACACGACGAGAGGATAAAGCGCCATTTGCTCAATTGAGCAATAGAGCGCTGCCTCGTGTCGGGAGCGTTCGATGGTCCATGGGATAGCCAGGCGATTGTTAGGAGACTTAAAGAAATGTCCCGCGTCTATATCCCAAGTTCTGGCCCTGACAGTTGGCGTGCCTTCCTTGCCGACCCGATCAAGCACTGGCGAACAGGCTACTCAGCTCGCACGGTAGCGCATTGCTGGGAAAGCTCCGGCGGGTTGCCGAAAGAAGTAGCGGCTTTGTTCGACGCCCCGGTTGAGCTTCTAGTTGCTATTCCAGAGCACAAAGTTCCGCTCCCCGGTGGTGGGCGAGACAGCCAAAACGACGTTTTTGCACTTATTCGAACTCACGACCGAACCTCAGCATCAATGATCGAGGGCAAAGTCAGTGAAGCGTTCGGACCAACCGTTGGCGAATGGTTTCGCGAGCCGTCGGACGGCAAACGCATCCGTATGAAACATCTCTGCGATGTCTTGGGGCTTGCAAAAGCTCCCGGTGATGCAATCCGCTACCAATTGCTTCACAGGACAGCCTCTGCTTTGATCGAGGCACGCCGGTTCAAAACGGACGAGGCCGCGATGATCGTCCATTCTTTTTCAGCTTCGCGAGAATGGTTTGACGATTTCGAGCGATTTGCGAATTTGATCGGGCTAAAGGTCGCCCACGACCAGCCCGCGCTGATCACGCTAAATACCGGCCAGCCTTTACGCCTCGGCTGGGCGACTGGCGATCCAACGTTTCTCTCCTACTAGCGCACTCCAGTCTCCGTCGGCGTCGGGAATGTTCTGGCACATTAGGAACGCTCGCGCGGGGGCAGCGTCGATAATGTTGGTGATCCAGCGGGGGTCGCTCGCTGACAGCCCGGCCAATCGCTTGGTCACCTCGACCAACTGACCCCGATTGATCGCGCCCGCCGCAAGCTCCGTCGTGAATAGGCTCAGTTGCATCAATTTTGAGTGCTTCGGCGAGCCGCTCGATCACGGAAACCGCGCCCCGTCTATTATAAGTGGAAACCGTCAAATGAACCGAAGTTGTTGTAGTGAACTATAAGGGTTCTGGAAGTTGATGTGGCTATCAATGACGCTGCGCGTCTGAAGCCACAATTCGATGCTCCTCGGCCTGATATGGCCCTCAATTTGACCGGCTTTATGGGCCGCGCCGAGAAACTCAACTATTTCAGACCCTTTTGATACGAAATGCCCGCGCTGCTCCCACGAACCCGGATGATTCGACGCATACTTTTGCGATTGCAAGCAGTTTATGAAGTAGTCCTTTCCGCGTTTGAACCCATTCTTTTGAAGCGTCCGTTCAATGCGGGGCCAAATGAAATCAATCGCGCTATGATCAAAGAAGTCATATGCATCAAAACCCCGCTGTTCGATACATTCTATGAAGCCGGAAAATCCAGAACGAAATCTTTTCCATCATCCGTAATTCTTATTACTCGTCCTAAAGGCTCTGAAATTTCCATCGCGAATGAAGTACGATAGACACCAACCGTTTTGTCCATCCTGTCGAAGGCGTTCTGGACAATCTGATGGAACGTGGGCGCTCCGCTCCGATTATCCTTTGGCTTCATGTCTTCGTCGCTCATTTTGCGATATTTCGGAGCTATCTTTTTGATCTCAGTGGAGGTCAGTTGCCCCTTCTTCGCATGGAAAAGCGCTCTAAGGACCAACACCTTAGCTTCTTCTTCGGCAAGTCTCGGTATGTATCCTCGTTCCACGAAGGTCCCTCTTCAGTTGGAGGCAATCCTGGTCCCCGAACAGCGCGAGTTGCTATAGCCCTGCGGCTGGCCGATCCACAAGCTTCTCGACCAGTCGCCTGAGTTCGGAAGGTGTGGTATGACCGCCGACAATTTCGTGATAGCTGATGCCAGCCCGTCGCAGGGCTTCCTTTTTTACTGCATCACGTGCTGCTGCTGTGCCTTGATGATGTGCATAGCCTTGGTATTCGAGTGCATGTCGAGGCAGACAGTTCTCGTCTACAAGAAGAAGGTCCACCCGTTTCGAGTTGATGCAGCTGTAGGCGTCGGCGTTGGCGCTACGCAGAATTTCGCCCAGAGATACTTGGGCCATCACCTGCCATCCCGGATTGCAGCCGATTACCATGCGATCAAGTTCCTTGAAGACGCGCACTTCGCTTTTGTTCAGGAGTGGTTGAATAGTGAAGTTCGCACCCATGACAATCCGCAACTGGTCAGCAGGATCAGCTAGTTTCGGTGCTGCGGCGACAGGCTGCGGGGTGGTCCACAGGCCGCTAAGGATGTCGCCTCCACTGCGCTCTCTCGCCCAGCGCAACCGGTTTCTTTCTCTCCAGGCCTGCCTCCGCTTCCGCGATAGCAAGCGTTCTAAGGCCACACCAGCTAGGACACCAGCTAGAAGAACGGCTGCGAGTTGTAGGGGCTCAACAATTCCGGTTGCATGCAAAGAAACTACCCCCCGCGATGCAGTGGTCCTTAGCAATTTAGCCTTTGCTCATATCAGCAAAGCGTCAAGCGGTCTGCAATGACGATTTTGGGGACCACGCGCGGGCGTTCTATGTCGGCGACCCGGCGGCAAGCCAGGCGGATGCAGGCCGGCGTGCCCCATAACAAGGCCCGCAGGCCCTTCGGAGCGCATTGATGAGCAGAAGACCGACGGTTGAAACGCATCGCGCCGGCACGCTGACGGGCGCCACCTGACACAAGAGATCCGCTCCGGCGGATGAGGACCGATGCAGACCAGGAACGACGGAACGCACGTCATCTTATGGGATGGCCCGCCCCGGTTCCGGCCAAACTGCTAGTCCCTGTCAGAAGGAGGAAGGAAATGAACATCGTCGTACTCGGAATCGATCTGGGAAAAGACGCTCCGCAGCTTGGTCGGCCTTGACCGTGAAGGAGCGGTTGTGCTGCGTCGTCGGATACGCCGCGCGTCCCTTGCTGCATTCGTCGAAAAGCAATCGCACCGCATCATTGGCACGGAGGCGTGCTGCGGTGCTCATCACCTCGCGCGTCAGTTCGTCATGGGCGGACATGAGGTTCGGCTGATGCCGCCCGGGTATGTGAAGCCGTACGCGAAATCACACAAGAACGATGATCGCGATGCGGAGGCAATCGCTGAAGCAACGACACGGCCGACAATGCGCTTCGTACCGATCAAGTCGGAGGAGCAGCTCGACGTGCAGACTTTGCACCGTGCCCGCGAACGGCCGGCTGGCACCCGGACGGCGTTGTTCAATCAACTGCGGGGTGTATTGTTCGACCACGGTATCGTCATCGCGAAGGGCGCCCAAAGCTGAACCTGTGGCTGTGCGAGAACCTCTCCGACAACCCGATCCTAACCGCCAGGATGCGGCAACTGGCTCATGGCAGGCTTGACGAATTGCACGCGCTCGATCATCGGATCAAGCAGCTCGATCAAGAGTTCGAAGCGCTCGCGAAGAGCGATCAACGGGCTCGTCTGTTGCGCAGTGTTCCGGGCATTGGAGGCCTCAATGCAACAGCGCTGGCAGCGGCGGCCGGCGATGTGTCGGCGTTTGCGAAGGGGCGTGACTTCGCTGCTTGGCTTGGGCTTGTTCCACGTCAGATCACGACCGACGGCAAGCCGCGGCTGACGGGGATTAGCTAGCGCGGGAGCACCTACATGCGCATGCTGTTGATCCATGGCGCGCGAGCGGCACTGCCATATCTGGCGCGAATGGACACCCAGCTCGGCGCCTGGCCGCAGGCACTGCTCAAGCGCGCCAAGCGCAACGTGGTGGTCGTTGCGCTTGCCAATAAACTGGCCCGGATCGCCTGGGCGGTGATGTCGAACCAGCGCCCCTATGGAGCCGCGATGGCCTCCAAGGCGTAACGAATTTGGTCGAGCGGTGCGTCCCGGCATCTGCTCGGCCGCATGAAGTCTGCGGGAAGATGTACATAGAGATGGCACAACGGTTGATCGGCGTTCGGCAAACCTGTCGGCAGGCAGCGGCCCTTTCGAGGTCGTGTATCTTGTTAGGAGCCTGGCGCGCGGATCTTCATCTTGGCAGGGCGCGCAGAGCGTCTAGGCCGGATACATTGGTGCAGAGCGGTTGTTCCATCCAATACATTCTGCTTGCAGACGGGGCGGGCCATACATTGCCTGCGGCCGCGCCGATCGCGAGACGGCCGGACCGCGCCGGATTGCCTGTGACGCTGCTCCGTCACTCCGATGGAAAGTGCGCCACGACGGTTCGCGTGCTGCAAATAAGCAGCGCTGCTACGCCGTCGCAGAGCGCGGGAGACTGCACGGCGCGTCGGAACTCAACGCAAGAGTACGGGATCGTGGTGTAGAGCATAGAATAGTGTATTATCGTAGATTGGAGGAGGAACGACGATGGCAATCAAGTCTCTCAAAATGCGACCGATTAAGACGGCAAGATAAAAGGGCGCACATTGTGCGGCGGTCGGTTGGTTGTTTTTGCTGGGTTTTTCATCGCTTCCCGCACATTGTGAGTACTTGCTGCAATGTGCGACTTTTCACTAAATAACTGATTCAGCTTTGGAATTTGAAGGTTGCGAGCGCATCTTGTTAACTTCCGGATTGCGATGGCCCAGCAATGTTGTGGATGTTTCACGAACCAATGACACGTTCGTCGCTTGTCCCTCCAAATGTCCGCAATGGGGCCGTTTGCAGCCAGTCCGGTTTCGGCACAACGTATAAGTAAGCTGCCGGTTGGCTCCGACAACTCCGCCAAGCTGTCGTCTTCACTCGACTGAATCCGGCTCTCGACAGCTAACCTCTAGGTCGTATGGCCAGATAGGTCGTCTGGGGCTGGCTATCGCCGTCTCGTGCTCCGTGGCGAAAAGGTTTGTGACTTGTGCGGTTCAACCCCCAGCCAAGCTCTGTGTCGGTTTCGGCCTCCGTTGCGCTTCGATACAAGCCGCAGTTATGCGCGACTACTCGGCTGAGACACGAAAATAGCTAGATGGACGGTCTGGTCGTTTGCCCTGTTCAATCGATTCTGTGGAACAGGGCCTCTGGCGATCAGCGCACCTTTTTCAGCGGCAATAACCAATCACTTTCAGCGTTGCGATAGCCGAGACACATAGCCACCCACCGATCGCAATCCTCTTTCTCGCAGTCCCAGTATCCGACTGTGCAAAACCGTTTCAAATCGGCGATTTGAAAGGATGGGTTCGCTAACTTATTGGAATTGTGGACGTACCCGAAAAGATTCGAGCTCCTGACTGACCATCCAGGTCGCCTTTTGCCGCTCATTGTTCGAGATTGCTAGCTTCAGTTCCTGCCTCGCGGAGCCGTTTCGACACCCCGCGCGCGTCGATCGCAGCGCCTCATGGGAACCTCCGGCGAATTGTCACGTCAGGTGCCGCATCACACGACTCGATCATTTGCCAATTCGACAACAGTGGAGTGAAACTTGATGCGGCTATTGCGAAAAGACCACGGTGGTGCGCCCGTTCAACATCACCCGGCCCTCCAGATGCAGCTTGACAGCCCGAGCGAGGACTCGGCTTTCGACGTCGCGGCCGGTGGCCACGAAATCATCCGCGCTCATGGCATGAGTGACGCGTTCAGTCTCCTGCTCGATGATCGGGCCCTCGTCCAGGTCCGGCGTCACGTAATGGGCGGTCGCGCCGATGAGTTTGACGCCACGCGTGTGCGCTTGGTGGTAGGGCTTCGCCCCTTTGAAAGACGGTAGGAAGGAATGATGGATGTTGATCACCTTTCCGTAGAGCCGCTTAGATAGATTGTCCGACAGGACCTGCATGTAGCGCGCAAGGATTACGAGGTCGGCGCCAGTCGCGCGCACCAGGTCGAGCAGCTTTTCCTCCTGCTCGGCCTTGTTGTCCCGATTGACCGGCCAGTAGTGGTAGGGGATGTCTTCCAGTTCGGCAGTGCGCCGGCTGTCCTCGTGATTCGAGACGATGGCAGCGACTTCGGCATCGAGCCAGCCGACCCGGATCTGGTAGAGCAGATGCAGCATCGCGTGGTCGAACTTTGAGACCATGATGATGATCCTGGGTCGGTACGCTTGATCGGCGATCGTGGTCTTCAGACCGAATCGCTCGACTGCGGGCTTCAGAACGCGCTCGATGTCCTCCTTGGAAACGCGCTTGGGCAGCGTGAAGGCAATACGCATGTAGAAGCGGTCGGTATGCCGGTCCCAGAATTGCGCACTCTCGCCTATGTTGGCACCGGATGCGGCTAGTTCGGTCGTTACCGCGGCAACGATGCCCGGCTTGTCTTCGCACGATAGGTTGAGCACGAAATTGCAATTGGTCATTTTTCCCTCTGAATAGTCGCTCGGCTGTAAGTGCTCACAGCGCCTGTTTGAACTCGGGCAGCACTTCGAAGAGATCACCGACGAGGCCGTAGTCGGCAATCTGGAAGATCGGCGCTTCCTCGTCCTTGTTGATGGCGACGATCACCTTGGAGTCCTTCATGCCGGCGAGATGCTGGATGGCGCCGGAGATGCCGACGGCAATGTAGAGGTCGGGCGCGACCACCTTGCCGGTCTGGCCGACCTGCCAATCGTTCGGGGCATAGCCGGCGTCGACTGCGGCGCGGGACGCGCCAACCGCGGCGCCGAGCTTGTCGGCGACCGGCAGGATGACTTCCTGGAACTTCTCCGAGGAGCCGAGCGCGCGGCCACCCGAGATGATGATCTTGGCCGAGGTCAGCTCCGGCCGATCGTTCTCGGAAAGCTTGTTCTCGACGAAGGAGGAGAGGCCGGGGTTGGCGGCGGCGCTGACCGTCTCGACCGCGGCCGAACCACCTTCCGGCGCTGCCGCGAAGGAGGCGGTGCGCACCGTGATGACCTTCTTGGCGTCGGTCGACTGGACGGTCTGGATGGCGTTGCCGGCATAGATCGGCCGCTTGAAGGTGTCAGGCGAGACCACTTCGATGATTTCCGACACCTGGGCGACGTCGAGCAGGGCGGCGACGCGCGGCGCGATGTTCTTGCCGGCGGAGGTGGCCGGCGCGATGATCGTGTCATAGCCGCCCGCAAGCGACACAACGAGAGCCGCGGTCGGCTCGGCCAAGCGCTCGGAAAGTTCGTCGGCTTCGGCCAACAGCACCTTCCGAACACCTTTCAGCTTGGCGGCGGCATCGGCAGCGCCCTTGGCGGCCTTGCCGGCCACCAGCACGTCGACTTCCGGGCCGATCTGGAGCGCCGCCGACAGCGCCTTGGCGGTCTGGTCGGAAAGGCTTGCGTTGTCGTGTTCGGCGATGAGGAGAATTGCCATTGTTTTATCCCTGACTTTCGTCTCCGAGGCTCCCTGAAATCCATCCAGGCCGAGCCGAAAACGGTTGGTTTCGAGAACCGGAGCGGAGCGTACAACCGTACGTGAGCACCGGAAGCGCAGAAGCCAGCCGTTTGCAGGCCGGCCTCATCGGATTTCCTTAGAGCACGCCGGCTTCGTTCTTCAGCTTTTCGACGAGCTCGGCCACCGACTTCACCTTGACGCCTGCCTTGCGGCCGCCGGGCTCCTCGGTCTTGATCACCTTCAGGCGCGGCTTGACGTCGGCGCCGAAGTCGGCCGGGCTCTTCTCGTCGAGCGGCTTCTTCTTGGCCTTCATGATATTCGGCAGCGAAGCATAGCGCGGCTGGTTGAGGCGCAGGTCGGCGGTGACGATCGCCGGCATCTTCAACTCGACCGTCTGCAGACCGCCGTCGACTTCGCGCGTCACCTTGGCCTTGTCGCCGGCGAGCTCGATCTTGGAGGCGAAGGTGCCCTGCGACCATCCGAGCAACGCCGCCAGCATCTGGCCGGTCTGGTTCGAATCGTCGTCGATCGCCTGCTTGCCGAGGATGACGAGGCCGGGCTTCTCCGCCTCGACCACGCCCTTCAACACCTTGGCGACGCCCAGCGGCTCGGTCTGCTCGTCGGTCTTGACCAGGATGGCGCGGTCGGCGCCCATGGCGAGCGCGGTGCGGAGCGTTTCCTGCGCCTGCTGCGGGCCGATCGAGACAACGATGATTTCTTCCGCCTTGCCGGCTTCCTTGATGCGGATCGCTTCCTCGACCGCGATCTCGTCGAACGGGTTCATCGCCATCTTGACGTTGGCAAGCTCGACGCCCAGTCCGTCGGCTTTCACCCGGACCTTGACGTTGGCGTCCACAACTCGCTTCACGGGTACCAAAACTTTCATTGCGGCAAATTCCTTCAAATCAGGCGGCCGCCAGCCCTTCGTCTATTGCCGCGACGATCTTCTTCACGTCGCTGGCCGTGATAACGAGCGGAGGGGACAGGATGATGTTGTTACCTGAGATGCGGATCATTACTCCCGCCTCGTAAGCCCGCTCGAAGACCAGGCCAATGACCTTCTTGTCGATCGGCTTCTTCGTGGAGCGATCGGCGACGAGTTCCAACGCCACCATCAGCCCCTTGCCGCGCACATCGCCGACCAGTTCATGCTTTTCCTTGAGAGCCAAACAACCGGCAAGCAACTCAGCGCCGCGCACTTCAGCATTAGCCGTCACGTTCACCTTTTTCATTTCGGACAGACAGGCAAGTGCGGCTGCCGCCCCGACCGGATGCGCCGAATAGGTGTAGCCATGGCCGATCGCACCGAATACTGTCGCGTCGTTCTCGAACACATCGACCACCTTCTCCGAGATCATCACCGCGCCGAAGGGGAAGTAGCCGTTAGTGATGGCCTTTGCCGTGCAGGTGAGATCGGGCCCCACGCCCCAAAGACGAGATCCCGTCCAGGCACCCGTACGGCCGAAGGCAGTTATGACCTCGTCGGCTATGAGCAGGATGCCGTGCCTGTCGCAGATTTCGCGTACTTTGGGCATGAAGCTCTCGTGAGGCGGGATAACGCCGCCCGCACCCAGGACCGGTTCCATGATGAACGCGGCAATGGTGTCGGCGCCCTGAAAAGCGATCTCGTCTTCAAGCGCTGCAGCGCACAGCTCGGCCAGCCTTGCCGGGTCCGTCTCGTTGAAGGGATTGCGATAGAGATAGGGCGACGCAATCTGGAAGCAGCCCGGCAGCAGCGGCTCATAGTTGCGTCGGAAATTGGTGTTGCCGTTTACCGAGGCCCCGCCAAAATGCGTGCCGTGATAGCCCTTCTTGAGGCTTAGGAACTTGGTGCGGTCGCGCTCGCCGCGGATCTTGTGGTACTGCCGTGCCAACCTGAGCGCGGTCTCTACGCTGTCGGAGCCCCCGGACGTGAAGAAGCTGCGCACAAGACCGTCTTGTTTGAACCATTCAGCGAGTTCATACGAGAGTTCGACCGCAGATCCCGTGGAGGTGCCGCGAAAGGCAGAATAATAGGGAAGCGCGTCGAGCTGGTCGGCGATCGCCTTCTTCACGGGATCGCAGGAATAGCCGAGATTCACGTTCCACAGTCCACCGACGGCATCGAGCGTGCGGTGGCCGTCGACGTCAGTCAGAGTCACGCCCTCGGCCCCAACCAGCACTTTGGGCGGGTGCGCGCGCATCTCGGCTGGATGCGCCATTGGATGCCAGAGATGCCTGGCGTTATTCTCTTTCAGAAAATTGCTGTCATGCACCACCATATTGGTCCTCCGTCTGGGCGTTCAGTCCTAGTAACCGAAGCGCTTCCGAATAGCTTTCCGCGGGCCGGCGCACGTCAAATTGGATCGCGTTCATTCCGACAGACAGCGCGCCGCGCACGTTCTTGAACTGGTCATCGACGAAAACGCACGCGGCGGGTTCGAGTCCAAGCGCGCTCGTCACGATCAGATATGCGCGCGGATCTGGCTTCAGAATCTGCGTGTATGTCGCGTCAACGACGACGTCGAAGTCGGCCAGGAAGGGCAAACGTTCGCGAAAGTCGGCGCCGTAGAAGAGGTCGAGTTCGTTGGACAGTATGGCGAGCTTTCTCCCGGCAGCCGTTGCTGCTTCGATCGCGGCCAACGCTTCCGGCCTGATGACCGAGACGGGATCGTCGCCGCGCACGCGCCGGAGAAACTCAGGCAGCGTCGTCCAATCCTCCCCGACCAGCCTTCCCGTTTCATGCGCACGCCTGTACCAATAGTCACGCTCCGAGATCTCACCGGCCTGCATGGCACGCCAGAGCGGATCGGTGTCGGGATCGAACGGCCCGCGCCAGCCGAGCGTGCCCGGCGGCAGTCCGAGCGCCCGCTCACTCTGCTGGTGCGTCTCGAAAAGAGACTTGGAGATCACGCCCCCGAAGTCGAGGACCAGCGCCTGTGCTGTCTCGATCATGCTGTGGCTTCCTCCCCATCACGGATCTCGTCCGGAATCTCGCCACCAATCGTCGTAGTGACTTCGTTGGCAGCCTTCCGAACGGCCGCGGCAATTGAGCGTTCCCCCTCCGATGTCAAGCGCGAGGCCACCGATGCAACGGCAATCGTTCCGTAGACCTGGCCAGTTGCGTCGAAGAATGGGACGGCAATACCGACGACCTCGTCCTCAAAGGTTCGCGCCGAAATAGCGAAACCCTTTTCCCGCGTGTCCGCAAGAAGCCGGCGTAGATCATCGGCAGTCCGCACGGTTTGACTAGTGTGCTTTTTGAAGTCTCCATCCGCGAGGACCGCGTCGAGCATCCTGTCATCCGCAAAGGCGAGATACGCGATTCCGGACGCGGTGGCATGGAACGGCAGCCGCTGCGATGGATCAACGTACACCCTCGTCGAACGCTGCGGCTCGGCAATGCCGATCGTTATCATACCAGTTCCGGAGCCAAGCGCGGCATGTGCTGTCTCGCTGGTTTGGGCAGCTAGCGCCTCAAGCACCGGCTCTACTACCGAGGCGATCGGAAAGCTTGCCTCACGCACTCGGGCGAGCTTCAGGATGTTCCTTCCGAGCCGAAACTTCTTGGTAGCTGAATGCTGCTCGACGAAACCGCCACGCATCAGGCTGTTAAGCAACCGCAAGGTTGTGGCTTTGTCCTGCCCGGCTTCGCGAGCCAGTTCGCTCAATCCCCATTCGGGTTCCGCGACCGAAAAGAATTCCAGCAAAATCAGGGCTTTGTCCACAGTCCCCATGGTTTTACTCATGAGACCGTGCTCCGTCCGCCACGTTGACCGGCGTCCCCGGTCGTGAGAAATAACTCTGTCACGGAGATCCTCAAACTTGATTTCGTCCCAGAAAACGGGCGAGTCCGACACCGAGTATCAGTGCGCACCCGTTGATCAGATCGTTCACATAAACGTCAGCACCAGCGAGGTTCAATCCACTGTTGAGAGTGGCAAGGAAGAAGACAGCCACAACCACTCCGAACACATTGTAGACGCCTGGCCTGATCGAGGCGGCGCTCAAGAAGGCAGCCGCCAGCGCCGGCAATGTAAAAGCCTCTCCGACTCTCGGGTTGGCTCCGCCGGTCCTCGATACCTGAAGAAACCCTGCGAGCCCTGCCAGCAATCCGGCCAGCACGAAACTCCGGAAAAGAATTCGTTTGGTGTTGATCCCGACAAGACGAGCGGCGGACGCATTCGAGCCAATAGCATACATGTAACGGCCGAACGGTGTGTGATACGCCAGATAGGCGATTGCGATCGTGACCACCAACAGGGCGAAAAGCGGCAACGGCACTCCGAATACAGCACCGGATCCGAAGCGCGTGAGCGCAGGTGGGATGTTGCTGACGATGCTTACGCCGTTCGTCTTCCACACGACGATTCCGTGTATGATGATCGAGGTGCCTAAAGTCGTTATCAGCGAGTTTATCCCCGCCCAAGTGATCAATAGGCCGTTGACGACGCCCACGCACGCGCCGACGCCTGCGGCGATGCAGAGCGCAACCGGCCATGGCACGCCAATCGACATCGCCGACGCCGCGAGAATTGAAGCCAACCCGAGATTTGCTCCAACGCTTACGTCGAACTCGTTGGTGATGAGAGGTATAAAGGCAGCCAATGCAACGATCGCCAAAACCGTCTGATTGGCTATGACGATCCGAAGATTGGCCGCCGTCGGAAAGGTTTCGCTCGTTGCAGGCAGAACCGAGAAGACGGCCGCGATCAGCAGCATCAGGCCGACGAGTGTGTAAGCCTCTGCGTAGCGGATGATCAGTCCGGTAACGCGGCTGGTAGAGGGGCCGGCCGCCGTCTTGCGAACCTGGGTCACGGTCGGGTCACTCATGCCGCTATCCTCATATGGGCGAGTCGTTGAAGATTGTCGCTTGTCAGTTCGCCTGCGGTCACATCGGCGATGATGCGGCCGCGGTTCAATACGATTACGCGATCGCACAGCTCGGCCAATTCTGAAAAATCGGAGGAGACGACCACCGCGCTTGCTCCTTCAGACACCGCGCCGCGCACGAGCCGATGAATATCGGCGCGGGCGCCAACGTCGACACCTTGTGTTGGCTCGTCCAGAAGAAGCAAACGGGGCCTTCTCAACAACCAGCGGCCGATTACAACCTTTTGCTGGTTGCCTCCGGAGAGCTGGCTAATCGCGAGGTCGGTCCTGCGTGGTCGCAACCCTACCAAGTCAGCTATGGCGGCTGCGTCCCGTTTTTCGGCTTTGGCACGCAGACGGGCACTTTTCCAGTACCGATCGAGACTTGCCATGGAGATGTTCCCTGCCACTGAGAGCCCTGGGAACGTGCCGTCCGCAAGACGGTCTTCCGGTACGTAGGCAATCCCGTGCTGAACAGCGTCCGCGGGATCAACTGGGTTGTAGCCAGATCCATCAAACAGCATGGTGCCCGCGCTTGGCCGAGCTAGCCCGAATACCGCGCGTAGGAAGGACGTCCTGCCTGATCCAACCAGTCCCGCGATCCCCAACACCTCGCCCACTTTGACCGACAGGTTCACATTTACGAGTGGCCCCAGGCAAAGGTTCTTCGCTTCCAGCAGAACCCGGTCCGTCACGCAAGTTGGGCCCCGATTTTCAGAAACCGCAAGCGGACTTCCAGCGATCAACTGAACCAGTATATCGTGGGTGATCTCGTCGCGGGGCAAATCTCCAGCCACCTTCCCGTCGCGCAAGACGGTAACGTGATCTGCAAGGTCGAGCACCTCATCAAGCCTATGGGTCACGACGATAATGGTCTGGCCCGCGGCCGCGTATCGCCTGAGAGCTTGCGCGAGGCGTGCCACCTCGGCTGAAGATAGGGTTGCCGTCGGCTCATCGAGTATGAGAAGGCCGGTCGTGCTCCCCTCCTGATCTTGTAGCGCGCGTGCGATTGCCACCATCGTCTGCATGGCTGGGCGCAGGGACGACAGGATTTGGTCTGGGCTCGCCTCGATGCCAAAGCGAGTGAGCACCCTTGGGCCCGCTCGCGCACGGCCGGCCATCGGATCCGACCTCCCATGCTGGCCTCATATCCTCGCCCCAGCGACAGATTTTCGGCAACAGACAGATGCGGAAAGGTGGAGGAATGTTGATGAACAACATGAATCTCGTGCTTTCGCGCGAGGCTGGCGGTCAAGGACCCAGCGTCGATTTGTGCGCCGCCGACTTCGATCTGGCCAGCATCGGCGCGATCGACGCCGGCCAGAATGCGTATCAGAGTGGACTTGCCCGAGCCGTTGCCGCCGAGCAGAGCATGAATCGACCCAGGTCTTACGGTCATCGAAACGCCCGCGAGAGCACGGGTCGCACCGAACCTCTTGGCGATATCCGTAACTTTGAGAGCGGCAGACGGCACGGGCATCACTGTGCGAGGCCCCAGGCTTTCTTGAACCCGGCTACAAAGTCGACGGATGCACTGAATGGCCCAGACGTTCCAGCATTGTGATCCTTGTCGAACACCTGCAGGCCTGCGCCAGAGCCGACCGGATCCTGATTCTGAAACAGCCGGTTGAGATTATCGACAGCAGAATAGCCCTCCCACACACTTGGGATTCCGACCCCCGCAGTCACTTGCTTGCTGCCACTGCGCACCAAGTCCATGGTTGCCTGCTGGCCCTCGGCACCCATAACGATGATATCGCGGCCGGAGGCTTCGATCGCCGAACCCATTCCGCTGAGAATGAGCGAATCGGCAGGTACTGCGATTCCATTGGCATTCGGATAGCGAAGCAGCGCCTGTTCGGCCAGCTGCTGCAATTCCGGACCCTGCGAGGCATAGCTGAACTTGACCTCATACACTTCGCACCCAGGGCAGCGCTTAAGCTCCGCGATCGTCGCCTCGCTGTTCAGTTTAGAAATGAGGACTTCGTCGCTGACGAAAACGATAACTTTCGCCTTACCCTCGGTTCTGGCGATTATGTAGTCCGCTTGCCAGGCGCCATATTTCTTCACCCAAGAGATAACATCGCCTTCGACATAGCTGACCTCGCCGTGAAATAGCGGCTGCTCGCCTGGGTTTGTGACATTGCAATCGGCGCCTTCGATACCGACAACCTTCATCTGCGCCTGACGGGCTTCCTCAAGCGGCGCTTTGATGCCGGCGCAATCGGCTCCGGCGATGACCACGGCGTCATACTTACCCGCGATGGCCTGGCGAATGCCATTGCCCTGTGTGGCGGGATCATATTTGCCATCAAAAACGGTGGTCTTCCAACCAAGGAGATTTCCGGCCTCCGTAATGCCTTGGGCCTGCGCTGCGCAAAGGCTGACATCCTGACTGCAAGATATCACCCAGATCTTTTTGCCGGTGACGGGCTTTGGCGCACTGGTCGGCGGGCCCTGGTATGTGCCCTTGTACAATTCCTCCAAAGAAGGAAAGGCGGCTTTATCTTCGGCTCGTACATGGGTCGCGGTGGCGGTCGCAATCATTCCGCCTATGCCGGCCAGCGCCAGCAGTCTGAAACAGCTATCTGAAATTTTCATGCGTCTCTCCTCATGCTGAGGGCTCACAAAGCCCTGTCAATTCCCACTCTGGCGCTTGGGTTTCGCCCCTTTTGATGCGCTCGTTTTTGCACTTCCAAATACCTCTTGACAGAAAACCGAGCCTCTTGCAACATTATTCTCACCGTCGGTGATAATATTGAACCGATGATACACACATGAATCATCGCATGCCACACGAATAGCTGGCGACGTTGCGGCGCTTAAAGGACACATGATGGCCAGGCAGAGGGCGCCGCTGTTCAAGCTGCCGGCATGGGTAGGAAATCGACTGGCGAGCGTGCTGTGATCAACAACGACAAGGTGAGGAGGGCAGGCTAGCCATGGATAGTGCGTCGGTCCAAGAGAGTATCGATGCCCTGCGCTTGAACTCCATCCCGCCGCAGGGCCTCTTTATCGGAGGAAGTGGCAAGACGCTGAAGGTGGCGAAACCCTCGAGGTCGTTTCGCCGATCAATGGCCAGCCTCTGACATCGATCGCAGCCGCCGGCGCCGCCGATGTGGACGCTGCGGTCAAAGTTGCGCGCACAGCCTACGAACATGGCGGCTGGTCGCGCGCGGCTCCTTCCGAGCGCAAGAAGGTTCTGCATCGCATTGCTGACTTGCTCGAGAAGTACGCCCTTCAGCTCGCTGTGCTTGGCGTGCGCGACAACGGAACCGAGATATCCATGGCGTTGAAGGCTGAACTGGGCAGTGCGGCCGGTACCTTCCGCTACTACGCGGAGGCCATCGACAAGGTCTATGGCGAGATCGCGCCGACGGCCCAGAATATGCTCGGCCTTGTTCACCGGGAACCGGTGGGTGTCATCGCGGCGATCGTGCCGTGGAATTTCCCCTTGATGATCGGCGCCTGGAAGATCGCACCGGCACTCGCGGTCGGCAATTCCGTTGTGCTCAAGCCGGCCGAGACAGCGTCACTGTCGCTTCTGCGCCTGGCCGAGATCTGTGCAGAAGCCGGACTTCCCGACGGCGTCCTCAACGTCGTCACCGGCCGCGGTGCGGTCGCAGGCGAAGCGCTCGGGCTCCACATGGACATCGACGTGCTCGCCTTCACCGGTTCAGCGGACGTCGGCCGCAGGCTCCTCGAATATTCGGCGCGTTCCAACCTCAAGCGCGTCTATCTCGAACTCGGCGGTAAATCGCCCAACATGGTTTTTGCAGATGCGCCGAACCTGGATCAGGCCGCAAAGGTTTCAGCCTACGGCATCTTCCGAAACTCCGGTCAGGTTTGCGTGGCCGGCTCGCGCCTGCTGGTCGAACGCGCGATCCAGGACGAATTCGTGGAGAAGGTCGCTGCCATTGCGTCCAAGATGAAGGTCGGCGACCCGCTCGACCTTACGACCGAGGCTGGCGCCGTCAACAGCCTCGAACAGTTGACCAAGAACCTCGCGCATGTCGAGAAGGCGGGCCTCGAGGGCGCCAATCTGAAGATCGGCGGCAAGCGTATCTTGCGGGACACCGGCGGCTTCTACATGACGCCTACGATTTTCGACGCGGTGCGGCCGGAAATGACTCTCGCCCGCGAAGAGGTGTTCGGCCCGATCCTTGGCGTGATCGCGTTCGACGACGAGGCCGACGCCGTCCGCATTGCGAACGCTACGCCTTACGGTCTCGCCTCCGCCGTCTGGACGTCGAGCCTTTCCCGCGCCCACCGCATGGTCCGAGCGATCAAGGCGGGCCTCGTCCACGTCAACACCTACGGCGGCGCAGACGGCACCGTGCCGCTCGGTGGGGTGAGACAATCGGGCAATGGACACGACAAATCGCTCCACGCTCTCGACAAATACACGGATCTCAAGACGGCATGGATTCAGCTGTGAAAGAGTATCTTCAATGACCGCAAGACCCCTCCTGATCACGCACCCGTCGTCATCATTGGCGGCGGCGTCATCGGGACATCGACCCTCTATCATCTCGCCAAGCGCGGCGTGGCGGGGGCCGTGCTGCTCGAGCGCAAGCAACTCGCGTCTGGTACCACATGGCATGCAGCCGGCATCGTTGGACAGTTGCGCGAGTCAGGAGCCCAGACGGAACTGTCGAAATACACCGCGCGACTGTTCACCGAACTCGAAGCTGAAACAGGGCAGGCCACCGGCTACAAGCAGAACGGCACCATCCATCTTGCGCTGTCGGCGGTCCGGCTGGAGCAGTTGCGCCGCAATCATGACCATGCGGCGCGCGTCGGCATCGAAAGCCATCTGCTCGGTCTGGAAGAGTTAAAGGAGAAATGGCCTTGGGCCGACTATGACGGCGTGCTAGGCGGCTTCTTCGTTCCCTCAAACGGACAGGTGAATCCACTCGACGTCACCCAGGCCTTCGCGCGGGGCGCTCGCTCCAATGGTTGTCTGGTGTTCGAGAACACGGCCGCGACGCGGATCGTCACCCGCAACGGTCGTGTAGTCGCAGTGGAGACCGAGCGCGGCACCATCGCAACCGAAAAGGTGCTACTCGCCGGCGGTATGTGGTCGGCCCGCTTTGCCAAGGCTCACGGTGTCACTGTCCCGTTGCACGCGGCCGAGCATTTCTACATCGTCACGGAGGCGATACCGGACCTGTCGAAGACGCTGCCTGGGCTTGTGGTGCTGGAGGAGCGCATCTACGCGAAGGAAGACGCGGGCAAGCTTCTGATCGGCGGCTTCGAGTCTCGCGGCAAGGCGTGGGGCCGCGACGGCATTCCCGATAGCTTCGAGTTCGACGAGCTTCCTTTCGACATGGAGCATCTGGAGCCCGTGCTCGAGACGATTTTTGCCCGCATGCCGGGCCTCGCCGAATTCGGCGTGCAGACCTTCTTCAACGGCCCTGAGAGCTTCACGCCGGATGGTCGGCCCTATCTGGGCCCAGCGCCGGAGATGCCTGGGCTCTTCGTTGCCGCAGGCATGAACTCGAACGGCATCCTCAATTCCGGTGGGGTCGGCTTGACCATGGCCGAGTGGCTGATTGACGGTCTGCCTTCGCGCGGCATGGGGTCAATGCTCGCCGCCCGCGCGCTTCCCTTTCAGGTCAATGCCGCCTACAACGCGGAGCGCGTCACCGAAGCGGTCGGGTTGCACTGGGGCCTGCACTGGCCCGGCCGGCAGATCGAGACCGCCCGTGGCGTGCGCCGGATTCCGTTGCATGATCGGCTGAAGGCGAAAGGCGCGGTGTTCGCTGAGCGTATCGGCTGGGAAGTGCCGATGTATTTCGATACGTCAGGCAAAGGGTGGCCGACTGAGCCGTCGATTGGCAGGCAGGAATGGTTCCCGCTGGTGGAAACGGAATGCCAGGCCGCGCGCGACGCGGCCGCACTCCTGGACCAGTCGATGTACGGCAAGATTCTTGTTCAAGGGCCGGACGCCGCACGCGCTCTCAATCGGGTCTGCGGCGCCGAGATGGATGTGCCGGTCGGAACATCGGTCTACGCGCAGTTCCTCAACCAGCGCGGCGGCATTGAGGCTGACATCACCGCGACCCGCATCGGGCCTGACAGGTTCGTCATCGTCACCGGCCATCCGAGCCAGATTCGCGATCAAGCGTGGATCAAGGCGCATTCCGATCCGGACTGGCGCTTTGAAGTCTTTGACGCCACCTCGTCCTTTTCACTGCTGTCCGTCCACGGACCCCGCTCCCGCGAAATTCTCTCGGCCATCTCGATGGACGACCTCGCGGAAGAAGCATTTCTGTTCGGCGACGCACGCGAGATCGACCTCGCCTATGCGCGCGTCTGGGCTATCCGTCGCTCCTTCCTCGGCGAACTCGGATACGAACTGCTGATTCCGACGGAATTCACCGCGGGAGTCTACGAGGCGCTCCTGGCCGCGGGCGAGCCGCTCGGTCTGCGCCATATCGGCATGTTCGCGATGAACCACTGCCGTATGGAAAAGGCGTTCCGTCATTTTGGCCACGATATCGGCGAGGACGACACGCCCTACGAGGCCGGCCTCGGCTTCGCTGTGAAGCTGGACAAGGCCGAACCCTTCGTCGGACGCCAGGCGCTGGTAAAGCAGAAGGCGGCGGGACCGGCAACCCGACACCGTACGGTAGCGATTGCGGTGGAGGGAGCAACACCCGAGAATGGCCCGTTCCTCATCCACAACGAGCCGATCTGGCACGACGGCCGGTTGGCCGGCCATGTGACATCAGGCGCCTGGGGGTTCCGGCTCGGCAAATCCTTGGGCATGGCGACGCTTCAGAATCCTGAAGGGGTGTCGAAGCAGTGGATCGAAGAAGGCCGCTTTACGGTCCGAGTCGCTGGACAGGATTTCCCCCTGACCGTGCAACTCGCGCCATTCTATGACCCTGCCGGCGAACGTATGCGCGGCGGGCCGAACCAGGCAAAAACAACAAACAAGGGGAACCAAGCCCATGAGCGGAAAGACGATCCTGATCATCGGGACCTACGATACCAAGTCGGATGAGTTGAGGTTTCTGCAGGGCTGCATCGAGAAGCAAGGCGGCAATGCTCTGACCATGGATGTCAGTGTGTTGGGGGACGCGCCTCAGCCGGTCGACATTTCGAAGCACCAGGTGGCCGAAGCGGCAGATTCCTCAATCGCGGTAGCCGTTAGCTCAGGTGATGAGAACACTGCAATGCAGATCATGGCGACGGGCGCCTCGAAGCTGACGGCTAAGCTACATGCCGAAGGCAAGATCGATGGCATGATTGCCGTGGGCGGAACCATGGGCACGGACCTGGCGCTGGACTGCGCGCGGGCGCTGCCGATCGGGGTGCCCAAATATGTGATCTCGACGATCGCCTTCTCCCCTCTGATCCCGCCCGACAGACTGTCCGCCGACATTCAGATGATCCTGTGGGCGGGTGGGCTCTATGGTCTGAATGATATCTGCAAGGCGACGCTCAGCCAGGCCGCGGGAGCCGTGCTGGGCGCGGCACGGGCGGTGGTGCCACCCGATCCGGACCGGCCGGTGATCGGCATGATGAGCTTCGGATCGTCGGCCCTGAAATACATGATTCACCTGCGCCAACCGCTGATCGACCGTGGCTTCTCGGTTGCCGTCTTCCATGGCACCGGTATGGGCGGCATGGCGATGGAAAGCCTCGCCGCGCAGGGCTATTTCGCCGCCATTTTGGAGTTGGCGGTGGCCGAGATCGGCAATCTCATGGTCGGGTCCGTCATCAACGCCGGCAAGGATCGCATGATGGCTGCGGGCCGGCGCGGGACACCGATCATCGCCGCGCCAGGTTTCGGCGACATGATCGATTTCGCCACCTGGCAGCCGGTGCCCGAGCGTTTCCGCGACCGCCCCTATCATGCTCACAACCGACTGCTCGCATCGGCTTCACTGACCGGGCAGGAGCGGCGCGAGCTTGCACGCGAGGTCGCCCGCCGACTGAGAGCCGCCAAGGGACCGGTGCATTTCGTGCTGCCAACTCACGGCATCCACGCGTGGGACACCGAAGGCATGCCCGCGCACGACCCTGCCGCGCTGGCGGAGATGGTCGACGAGTATAGGAAGGTCATGACCGACCCGATCAAACTGTCGGTCGTGGATTGCCATATCAACGACCTCGCCTTTTCGGACAAGGTTCTTGAGATCATCGACGGCTGGATCGCCGACGGCACCATCAAGGTAACAAGACAAAGCAAGCGCCATGTCGCGTGACCCGCGCTATGACATCCTGTTCGAGCCCGTGAAGATCGGCCCGGTCGTGGCGCCGAACCGCTTGGTGTCGATGCCTCACGCGATCGGGTTCTCCTATCTTATGCCCAACGGTGCCATCGGCATCCGCGAGACGCGTGCCGAAGGCGGTTGGGGCATCGTGGCGATGCAGCTTTCCGAGATCGATCCGACATCGGATCTGTCGGGCCTTCCCTACGAACGGCTGTGGGATGACGAGGATGTCAAGGCGCACGCGCGCTCGGTGGCCCGCATCCACGTGCACGGGGCTCTGGCTTCGATCGAACTCGCGCATACCGGCATCCGTTCGCGCGGCATCTCGAACGGCTATCCGGCGATGGGGCCGTCGGTCGTGCCGACGCTGAAAGCGGAAGCGCCATTCATGGCGCGAGCCATGGATAAAGCCGACATCCGCACTTTGCGCGAAAATTATCGTGCCGCTGCTCGGCGGGCCAAGCAGGCGGGCTACGACATCGTCTATGTCTACGCCTCGCACGACGCCTCCGTGCTCTGGCACTTCTTGTCGCCTGCCTACAACCGGCGAACCGACGAATATGGCGGCAGTTTTGACAACCGCCTGCGGCTGTTCCGCGAGGTGCTGGAAGAGACCAAGGAAGAAGCCGGAGATGACATGGCCGTGGCGGTGCGCTTTGCTGTGCATGAACTGTCGGGACCCAAGCGCATCCTCAACACCGGTGAAGGTCGTGCTGTCGTCGAGGCGCTTGCGGAGCTTCCAGACCTCTGGGACGTGAATATCTCCGGTTGGAGCCGAGACAGCGGCACCTCTCGCTACGACCCCGAAGGGTTTCAGGAGGAGTTCACTAGCTTCGTCAAGCAGGTGACAGGCAAGCCCGTGCTCGGGGTCGGCCGCTTCACCTCGCCTGATGCGATGGTAGGTCAGATCCGGCGCGGCGTGCTCGACCTGATCGGAGGCGCGCGCCCGTCGATCGCCGATCCGTTCCTGCCGGCAAAGATCCGTGAAGGGCGGATCGAGGACATCCGCGAGTGCATCGGCTGCAATTTCTGCGTCTCGGCCGAGACCCTTGGCGTCGAACTGCGCTGCACCCAGAACCCGACGATCTCCGAGGAATGGCGCCGCGGCTGGCACCCTGAGCGCGTGCCGCAGGTGGTAAAGCCGGAGTCTGCGTTGATCGTGGGCAGCGGCCCGGCGGGACTCGAAGCGGCACTAGTGCTGGCGCGCGCGGGTCATGCGGTGACGGTCGCGGAGAGACGCGAGGAACTGGGTGGCCGGGTCGCCCGCGAGTCACGGATCAAAGGGCTCTCCGCTTGGGGGCGCGTAGCGGACTACCGCCTGTATCAACTCAGGCAAATGCCAAATGTGGAGCTCTATCCCGGCAGCGATCTCCACGCCGACGCGATCGCCGAATTCGGGGCGGATCATATCCTTCTTGCCACCGGCGCTCTGTGGCTTGGCGATGGGGCCGGACGCACGAGGCTCGATCCCATCCCGGGTTTCGAGGGAACGGCGCTGACTCCCGACGATGTGATGGACGGCGGGGCGATCGAGGGGCCAGT
This sequence comes from Mesorhizobium sp. ORM8.1, assembly GCF_053005525.2. Classification (NCBI taxonomy): domain Bacteria; kingdom Pseudomonadati; phylum Pseudomonadota; class Alphaproteobacteria; order Hyphomicrobiales; family Phyllobacteriaceae; genus Mesorhizobium; species Mesorhizobium sp. ORM8.1. The sequence continues at coordinate 4,826,567 of NZ_CM132600.1, forward strand.
CGTCATCTATGACGACGACCACTACTACATGGCCAACGCCCTGGCCGCGGACCTCGCGGCCAAAGGGCATGCGGTCAGCATCGTCACGCCGCTGCCTGTACTCGGAGCCTGGATGGCGCAGACGCTGGAGCAGCCGCGCATGCTGGGCCAATTGAAATCGGCAGGGGTCAAAATGCATCCCAACACCACCGCGATCGCCTGGAAGGAGGGCGGATTGTCGGTGTTCCGCTCCGACACTGGCGACGAGCTGCCAATGATCGAAGGACGCACGCTGATCTCCGTCACGACGCGGCTACCCGATCCGGCGCTGTCACAGGCTCTCAGCGAACGCGGCCTCGCACATCGCATAGTCGGCGACGCAGACTGCCCCGGCGTGATCCAGGCTGCAGTCTATTCCGGCCACCGGCACGCACGCGAAATCCTCGGCACCGAGCCCGCCGACCGTATCTTCCGCCGCGAGCGCCCTGTGCTCTTCTAAATGCAGGAATTTCAGCAATGACAGCCAAGCATACACCGCTCTACCATGCATTTCTCGCGCGAAACGCCCAGATGGCGGAGAAGGCGCATTTCCTCACCGCCAACGTCTTCACCGACGCAAAGACCGAGCACGAGGCCGTTCGCAACGCCGCCGGCCTGTTCGAGATTTTCGGTCAGTTCCTTGTGGAGGTCGCGGGCACGGAGGCGGAACGCTTCCTGAACGAGACGCTGGTCGCAGACTTCACCAAGGTCGCGCTCCGCCAAGGCGTCTACTGCGGCATCCTCAACGAGCAAGGCGGCTACATTGACGATGTCATAACCTATCGTCCCGCGCTGGACGTTTTCTGGGTCGTGCCGGCCCCGCACCGGGTGAATCGCGTCGAAACCTATCTGCGCGAGCGCGGCGCGGCCTATGGCGTACACGCCGTTTCGCTCGGCTACCGCTATGTCTCGCTTTCGCTGCAGGGTCCGAGGTCGCGCGATTGTCTCGCTGCCGTGACCGAGGCGGATCTGTCGAACGCGGCATTGCCGGCGTTCGGATTGCTGACGGCGACAGTGGCAGACATTCCGGGCGTAGTCGTCACGCGCACCGGGTTCACCGGCGAACTTGGCTATGAGCTGTGGGTACCGACAGAGTATGTCGAAAGTTTCTACGACGCGCTGCTGGACGCAGGGAAACCCTTTGGCCTCGTGCCCTGCGGCGCAGGCTCGATGGGATCGCTCAGGATCGAGAAGCGTTATCCGATCTGGGGTCGTGACATCGGCGAGGATACCACGCCCGTCGAAGCCGGACTCGGCTGGACGGTGAAGCCGAAGGAGGCCGACTACCCCGGCAAGGCCGTCGTCGAGCGGCAGAAACAGGATGGCCCCGAGCGGCTTCTGGTGCTGCTGGAACTGCCCGAGGGGGCTGCCCTCCCGGAGATGGGCGCGACGGTCACGCATGAGGGCGCCGCCATCGGCAAGGTGACATCGGTGGCGATGGGCCATACCGTCGGCCGGCCACTGGCGCTTGCTTATGTGAAGCGCGATCTCGTGACCGATGGCCGGGTCGTCAGTCTGCCGAACGACGTCGCAGCCACCGTCCGCCCCCAGGCTGTCTACGACCCCAAATCCACACGCTCCCGCATATAACGTGGGCGGGCGAGCAGTCGCTGCGATCACGAAGAACAGGCGAAGCCAAAGAGAGATTGCTATGGAGCTGTCCGAATATCGCGAGGAAATCCGCAAGACCAGCGAGGTCGAGGTGATCGCGAGGCGCTGTTCCTGCGACTCGCTCCTGCCTACACGTCGCAAGATCGCGAGAGGCTTGTCGCAATGGCGCGACTCGCATCGGTTACGGGCGGCCAGCTTGGGACGGTGGCAAGCTGCATCTGCCACTGGCGGTGGACTTCAACGGCATGGCCTTCGGACGCGCCAACGCCGGCATCGACATGACCTCCGATTTTCCCGCGCTGGTCGCCCAAGCGGCGAAAACTCGGCCACTCGCCGCCGGCACAATCATCGGCTCGGGCACGGTGTCGAACAAGCTTGGCGATGGGCCGTGCGAGCCTGTTACGGATGGCCGCGTCGGCTATTCCTTCATAGCCGAGATGCGCATGATCGAAATCATTGAGGAGGGCGCGGCGAAAACGCCTTTCATGCGCCTTCGGCGGCATGGTCCGCGCATCGAGATGAGAGACAAGGTCGGCCACTCCATCTTTGGCGCGATCGAACAAGCGGTGACGCAATACAAGAAGGAAGTATGAGACTATGGCAAAGCAATTCGCATCAGCCGGCGATATGGCAGAGAAGAAGATCTCGTTCACCGAGATCGGCCGCGACCTGTGGGCCTTCACCGCCGAGGGCGACCCGAACACCGGCGTCATCATCGGCGACGAGTCGGTGATGGTGATCGACGCGCAGGCCACGCCGCGGCTGGCCGGCAAGGTGATCGAGAAGATCAGGACCGTCACAGACAAGCCGATCAATTACGTAGTGCTTTCGCACTATCACGCCGTGCGGGTGCTAGGCGCTTCGGCCTATGGTGCACAGCACACGATCATGTCGGAGAAGGCGCGCGCCATGGTCGCCGAGCGCGGGCAGGAGGACTGGGACTCCGAGTTCGGCAGGTTTCCGCGCCTCTTCCAAGGCCACGAGTCGATCCCCGGCCTAACTTGGCCGACGCTGACCTTCAACGACCGGTTGACGCTCTATCTCGGCAAGCGGCGCGTGGACCTCAAATTTATCGGCCGGGCACACACGGCGGGCGACATCGTCGCCTTCGTGCCCGACGCCAACGTCATGTTCACCGGCGATATCGTCGAGTACCATTCGGCCTGCTATTGCGGCGACGGCCATTTTGCGGACTGGCCGCAAACGCTGGAGGCGATCCGGTCGTTCGACCTCGACGCGATCGCGCCGGGACGCGGCGACGCGCTGGTGGGTTCGGATAAGGTCAATGCCGCGCTCGACAACACTGCCGATTTCGTCACCTCCACCTACCGGCCGGTGGCGCGGGTAGCCCAGGGCGGCGGCTCTCTGAAGGAAGCGTGGGACGCGGCCCGCGCGGCGTGCGATCCGAAATTCGCATCCTACGCCATCTACGAGCACTGCCTGCCCTTCAACGTCGCCCGCGCCTACGACGAGGCTTGCGGCATCGACACGCCGCGCATCTGGACCGCAGAGCGTGACCGGCAGATGTGGGCCGCACTTCAGGGTTAGCGGTCCGGACGCAACCGGCGGGAGGAAACATGGCAAAGGTATTCGAGACGCCGCTTTATCCCTACAAGCGTTCGCCTGATCAGGACGCAGCCACGCCGGTGCGCCATCCGGTCGTTGTGGTGGGCGCCGGGCCGGTCGGCCTGGTCTGCGCGATAGATCTCGCTCGCCAGGGCGTTCCCGTGGTGGTGCTGGATGAGAACGACAAGGTCAGCTTCGGCTCGCGCGCCATCTGCTTCGCCAAGCGGCCGCTGGAGATCCTAGACCGGCTGGGCTGTGGCGAGCCGATGGTGGAGAAGGGCGTCATCTGGAACGTCGGCAAGGTGTTCTTTGGCAACCGCCGGGTCTACGAGTTCAACCTTCTACCGGAGGCCGGCCACAGGCGGCCGGCCTTCATCAACCTGCAGCAATACTATTTCGAAAAATTCCTCGTCGACCGCGTGCGCGCGCTAGCGGCCGAAGGTCGGCCGATAGATATCCGCGGCAACAACAAGGTCACGGCGGTAGAGCATGACGGCGATAGAGTGGTGCTGTCGCTCGAGACGCCGGAAGGCCCCTACCGCATCCGTGCTGACTGGCTGATCGCCTGCGATGGCGCCAACTCACCGATCCGCGCAATGATGGGGCTCGACTTCATCGGCCGCGTGTTCGAAGACAATTTCCTCATTGCCGACGTGGTCATGGAAGCCGAGTTTCCGACCGAGCGCTGGTTCTGGTTCGACCCGCCCTTCAATCGCGGCCAATCGGCGCTATTGCACAAGCAGCCCGACGGCGTCTGGCGCATCGACCTCCAACTCGGTTGGAACATCGACAAGGAACGGGAAAAGCAGCCGGAGAACGTTATCCCACGGCTAAAGGCAATGCTCGGCGAGGACGCCAAATTCACGCTCGAATGGGTGTCGATCTACACCTTCCAGTGTCGGCGCATGCAGAGGTTCCGCCACGGTCGGGTGCTGTTCGCAGGCGACTCGGCGCACCAGGTCTCGCCATTCGGCGCGCGCGGCGCCAATTCCGGCATGCAGGATGCAGACAACCTGGTGTGGAAGCTGAAGCTTGTGATGGACGGCAGGGCGCCCGACAGCTTGCTCGACAGCTACGAAACCGAGCGTATCAACGGCGCCGACGAGAACATCCTCAACTCCAGCCGATCAACAGACTTCATTACGCCGAAGTCGGAGATGAGCCGGATTTTCCGCGATGCCGTGCTCGATCTTTCCGAGCGCTTTGCCTTCGCGCGGCCGCTGGTCAATTCCGGGCGGCTGTCGGTGCCGTGCACCTATGATGGCTCTCCGCTCAACGGCCCTGACACGCAGGGGCTGCCGCCGCGCACCCGACCCGGCTCGCCGGCCGTCGATGCGCCGGTAAAGGGCGGCTGGCTGCTCGACCGGCTGGGCGACCGCTTCCAGCTTCTAACCATCGACGCCGAAGCGCCGGACGTGATCGAAAGCGGCGGCATTGCAGCCGAGCGGCTGGCCCTGTCGGCTGCGGACGATCCGACCGGCGCGCTCAGGGAACGCTATCTCGGCGATGAAGGCATGGCGGTCTATCTGTTGCGCCCCGACCAACACGTCGCCGCGCGCTGGACCGCGTTCGACCGCACGGAGGTCGAAGCCGCGCTTGCGAAGGCCACGGGACGCTGATGGGAGAAACTGGCGATGACGACACTCAATACGGCTCCGAACATTCCGCAGCCGGACGATTTCTACGCTGAGCTATTGGCCCTGCACGAAGGGCGAAGCAAAGCCGAAAGTGACGCCATCAATGCGCGGCTGGTTCTGCTTCTGGCCAATCATATCGGCGACCGCCGGCTGTTGAGCGATGCGCTTCGGGCGGCGGCGGACCCGCAGCAGTAGGGGTTATGGCAGGTAGTTCGGGTGGAACTGTGTCCGGAGCCACGGCCAAGGCAGAGGAGCCATTTCAAATGAAGATCGAGAAAATCCACCACGTCGCCTATCGCTGCAAGGACGCCAAAGAGACCGTCAAATGGTATGTCAACAACCTCAACATGGACTTTGTGCTCGCCATCGCCGAAAGCCAGGTGCCTTCGACCCACGAGCCCGACCCTTATATGCACGTCTTCCTTGGCGCGGGCGACGGTAAGCTCGCCTTCTTCGAGTTGCCGACGCAGCCGGAGATGGACCGCGACCTAAACACGCCGAGATGGGTCCAGCACATCGCCTTCATGGTCAAGGATCGCGATACGCTCTTGGCCTTCAAGGACAAGCTGGAGAAGAGCGGAGTCGATGTGCTGGGCGTCACTGACCATTCCATTTTCCATTCCATCTACATTTCCGACCCTAACGGCCACCGGATCGAGTTATCCTGCCCGGACCCGAAGGAAGAGGCGATGCTTGAGCGGCTCGACGCGGTGAAGCGGGAGATGCTGGAGGAGTGGTCGAAAACCAAGCGCGCCCCGAAGCATGCCGAGTGGCTGCATGCCGAGGAACTGTTCAAGGCATGAATCCCCATAGCCAGCCGCCTTCTGCAAGCGTCGCCACATCGCGGGGCCGGATCCCGCGATGAGTATGCCTGTTCTCTATGACTACTGGCGCTCGTCGGCGAGCTACCGAGTGCGGATCGCGCTGAACCTGCTCGGCATCCCCTACGAGACGGTGCCCGTCAACCTTCTGGAGAAGGAGCAAAGGGCGCCGCAGCATCTGGCCCGCAACCCGCAGGGTCTAGTGCCAGTGCTCGAGATCGACGGGCTGAGGCTAACCCAGTCGCTTGCCATCATCGAATATCTGGACGAGACCCGCCCGGGCTCTGGCCTACTGCCGCCGGACCCTGCCGAGCGCGCGCGTGTACGGGCGCTGGCGCAGGCGATCGCCGCCGACATCCATCCGGTCTGCAACCTTGGTCCTGTCGGCCATGTAATGGCCTTGACGAACGGAGGCGACGAGGTGCGTGTCGCGTGGATGCAGAAGTTCATCGGCCAGGGGCTGGCCGCGTTTGAGACGCTTCTCGACAGTCCCGCTACAGGCCTCTTCTGCCACGGCGACCGACCGACCATCGCCGATCTGTGCCTAGTGCCGCAGTTCTACAACGCTCACCGCTGGAATGCCGATGTAGCCGCGTTGCAGCGCGCCAACGCGATCGCACAGCATTGTGCGAAACTTCCCGCGTTCGAGGCTGCCGCTCCCCGAAGCTGACCGAACCAAAGTTCTGGCAGATCGCTAGGAGCGGGTCGAACAGGATTCGGCCCGCGTTGGCGGCGGCCTATCAGGCGGCGCTTTGTTCCAAACGCTGCTCGCGCCGGCCCATGTACCAGTCGGCGAATTCCGAGATGCGCCTTTCCTGGGTAGAGTATCGGCCGGGCCGGTAAGCGGAGGAATTGACGCCCTTCTGGTTGTTTTCGGTGATCGTCTTGTCTTCCCGTAGCGTCGTGTCCCACACCCGCATGAGTTCTTCCGGCCTGAAGTCGGCGCCCTCGCGCGCATCGCCGCGGACCATCCAGATAGCCTCGACATCCGTTAATTGCGGGGCGCGCGGTGTGAAACGGAAGATCACGGCATGGTCGTTGTTGACCAGGATCGCGCTCACGGGATTGAAGACGCATCCGGTCTGCCCCCCGTCAAACTCGCCATAGGCAGTCATCAGCGGCGCGACGGGATTGCCGTCGACGCTTTCCGTCCTGGCGTCGTCCGAGATTGGCAGGCGGTTGCCCGACCTGAAGAACGGCGTCTCCGGTCCGTCAGCAAACATGCCGGTTGGATAGCCGAGCGACGCCGATCTGGCCTCCCAGGTCTTCAGCTTTTCCTTATATTCCTGGATAGCCACGTCGTCGCCTGATCCGGCACCGGCGCCGAAGGCGAGCATCTTCATCCGATCGTGAACCGAGCAATAGGTCGGATGTGCGGTGTTGCAGTGATAACACTCGAAAAAGTTCTCGACGACCAGCTTCCAGTTCGCCTGCGTCGGATAGAACTTGCGCGCACCGGCCTTAGCAGTCGCCACGCCCTGACCGCGCACCAACTTGTGGAATGGGGCCACGAACTCCTCGAAGGAGGGTGGCGCGGCCGCCGCGTTCAGGAAGATAAGGCCCTCGAACACGCCGACATTGACCGGCTCCAGCGAGATTTTCGTACGGTCGAAATCCTCCGGCATCAGATGGGCGGCACGCAGGCTGCCATCGAGATCATAACTCCAGGCATGATAGGGGCAGGTTAGGATGCGCTTGCTGCCTTCCGGCTCCAGACAGATCCGCGAGCCGCGGTGGCGGCAGACATTATGAAAGGCGTTGACGACGCCGGAGCGTGAGCGGACGACAATGATACTCTCCTGCCCAATTTCGAACAGGAAGTAATCTCCCGGGTTAGGGATGCGGCTTTCGTGATCGACCAGAAGCCACTGCTCATCCAGCAGCATCTGCACGTCGGAGCGGAAAATGCCGTCGCTCTGGTACAGGGCCTGCGGCAGGCAATAGCCCGGCGTCCAGTCGCGAGTTGCTTGCAAGTCGTGGGTACTGGCTGCGATCGCCATAGCGCTGCTCCCGTTTCAGCTTCCGTTGTTCTACAGATCGAGGACGAGTTCCGGTGTCTTGGCCCGAGACACGCAGGCGCAGATGTCCTGCCCGCCTTCCCTTTCCTCGTCGGTCAGGAAGGAGTCGCGGTGGTCGGGTACGCCGGAAAGAACGCCGGTGACGCACGAGCCACATATGCCCTCCTGGCAAGAGGAGGATATGCGGACCCCTGCGGCGACCAGAACGGACAGAAGCGATCGATCAGCAGGCACGTCGAGCGTCTTTCCACTGCGGACGAGCTTCACGGTGAACGCTCGGTCGGTCCCGCCGCCGTGACTTCTGGGGCTGAAGTGCTCGAGATGAACCGCGTGCGCGCCGAGGCTGGACGCGGCTAGTCTGACTGTCACGTCCATCAGAGGTCCAGGGCCACACACATAGACGTGAGTTCCCGCGGGATGGCCGCCGGTCAGAAGTTCGCAAAGTGTGAGCGCCGTAGCCGCCGGGTCCAAGCCGACATAACGGGTCGCGCATCCAGTCTTCATCAGCACATCCAGGCGATTCTTGAACGGCGCTTCCGCGTCACGGCAGAAATAGTGGAGCGCGAAGCTCCGGCCCTCGGTGGCAAGCTTTCGGCTCATGGCAATGATCGGCGTGATGCCAATTCCGCCTGCGATAAACAGCGTGTGCGGGTGCCGGCCGAGAACGAAATTGTTGCGCGGCGGCGAAATCGTGACGACGTCACCTGCGGCTAGGTGCTCGTGAACGTACTTGGAGCCTCCCCTGGAGTCGGGCACATGCTTGACGGCGAATTCGTATCTGCTTCCGTCCGTCTCCTCGTACAGCGAGTATTGACGGATCAGACCGTTGGGTAGGTGAAGGTCGATATGCGAGCCGGGCTCTGCTGCAGGCATACGTTCGCCCGTGATGGCTTCGACAGCGAAGGACTTCACTTCCGGCGACAATTGTTCGACGCTGAGAATCCTGGCTTCAATCATCGCTTTTGCGTGTGCTCGGACATTTGGCTATCGGCGGTTATGGCGTTATATTAGAGTTCATACCGACCAGAAGGTATGTATCAGGAAGGATAATGCGTGGCAAGACGCAGGTTCGACAAAAAGGAAATGATCACAGCCGCGAGACGGATCGCGTTCGATCGTGGGGCGGGAAACGTCACTCTTGAGGCTGTGGCGAGGGAGATCGGTGCCACCAAGGGTGCGGTGCTGCATTCGTTCCCCAGCAAGACTAAGCTCTTCGAGGCGTTATTGAAGGATCTCTGCAGCGACTGGGACGAACGTTTCAGGCACAGCCACGGCGCTCTTTCCGGCGAGCCAGCCGCGGCGCTGCGCGCCTATGTTGGCACGTTCTCGGCTACCGACCCCTTGGCGCCATCCTACGTGGAAGCGATGATGCTTGCTCTGGCCGAAGATCCTGGACTGATGCAGCCGGTTCGGGAAGCCTACCAGAACTATGCACGCATGATCGACGCGGAGGCGAAGGACGTGGACCTCGCCCGCCTCGTCTGGATGGCGTGCGAAGGGATCATGATGCTCGAACTGATGGGCCTGCACAGATTCGAGCAGGCCGACCGCTCACGGCTTTTCCGGCTCCTGGCTCAGTTGGCCACGAGTAGCGGCCGGCAAGACCTTGCCGGCGACTAGCGCTTCAATTTTCTCGAGCGCCTCTACGGCCCTCTCGCCCGCCACATGCAAGGGTGCGCAGCACCGCCTTGCATAGGCAGCCATCTTATGATCGCCTGATCCTGGGCGATGACCTGCATGCGGTATATGCCCAGATTGTATCTGCCGGGATCGCCCTCGCCCGGCGGCCGGGTGACGACCACCGGCCACGTGATGAGAGCACCGGCGTCCTCCGGCCAGCAGGTCTGGATGGGAAGCATTGCGAAATCCGCCTCGGCATCCCGCCATAGTCTTGACGACGAAACGATCTTCGGGCGCGCTGCCAAGGCGCCGCGCACAGCCGAGAACATGCCGGGCCTGACGAAAGTTCTGAGGAGCCTGGGGGACCTCAGGTAGGACTGTTTAGGAGAGGGATAATGTCTGCTTGTAGCATGCGGCAGACTCCCTCGCGAAGTCCGAAATGCAGCGCAAACCCGCCGCTGGCTCGCTACGGCGCCATTGAATGAGCGCGCGAGCGAGCGGCTTCCGCTTAGATCATTGCTATAAAACTAGGGATGATCGGTTGGCTTGACCAACTCCACGTGACTTACTCCCAACGCCTGAGCAAGTTCATAAAGCGTAATCACCGTGGGGTTTCGCCGGCCTCGTTCGAGGCTGCTCAGATACTGCTGACTAAATCCAGAGCGTGCTTCGACGTCCTCCTGCGTCAGGCCTTTCTCTCGCCGAATACGCGCGAAGTTTTTTCCAACCAGCTGACGCATGTCCATGCGTCGGACAATCGAGGTTTACACACTTTAAGTTTATCAACTATAATATGTATTCACCAGCGGGAGACTGACCCCACGGAAGGAGGCCATGCCTTGCCAACGAAAAAGCCAACCGTTCTCGCCTCATGCAGCAACGACACGGAATTGCACCCGGCAACCCTACGCGATCCCGCGCTCCTGCTTGTGAGCGATTGGCAAATGGCTCGGTACGTCTCCATGCTTCTATGTCGTGTGCAGCAGCGGCTGGAGAGCCGAATGCTGGTCAATCCCGGAATTCAGGTATTGGCCGCAGATTCACCGACGCGAGTTCAAGAGCGAACGGCGCGCACCCAAGGCGATCCTCGGGAGTATGCGGTTGCGCGCGAGGCTGAGGTCTTTGCGATGACCGAAGCCCTCAAGTTCCAGGATTCTATCCCTGAAGTCGCGGCGACGTCGCTTCTCGGCGCCATCGCCAAGTTGGAAATGATCGTCAGCGCTGATCGAGATATTGGTGATCCTACCGACTTCCCCTGGCCGCACATAGCTTCCGTGCTGCGTGACTTAAAGGCGATCGCGGGAGACTTGCCGGTTGGCCGCCGGAGCCGGGAAAGGACGCGGAGCGATGTTGCCAGGCATTGGGAGTCCGCAGTCAAGCTGGTCGCGGCGCTGAAAGAGGAAGACGAGGCGGAGCGCCTTGGCGATGTAGCCGTCCTGTGACACGGCCCCAACCACTTGTCGCCTTCAGGTCGATCTTGACGCTTAAGACGAAACCGCACGCCGCAAGTCATTGCTCGCTGTGGCCCTACGACATGAAGTTCGCGCTTTCCTTCGCCGTCCGGAGGACTCTGATGGCGGGTCGATCCACCCTTGGGAGAGCGACCGCGATGGCAGAGGAAACCAGGACCGGACCGCAGTCGCTGATTCCGGCGAACGACAACAGCGACCTCGCCGGCCCCAAGGGCCGCCCTGTAACCGCGGCGGCGGCCAAACTGGATAGGGTTGTGCTGGATATCGCTAGGCTGATCGGCCGGCAGCTGGCGCGGGAGACATTCGAGGCGGCGCTGGCGGCCAATGACAATCGGCCGGGCCGCCAAGATGGAGAGGGCAGGGAGCCGGATGGCAAACCCCTTGGCAACAAGAGAGGATCTGCCGCCATGACCCGTGTCGCACTCTATGCCCGCTATTCTTCCGACAGCCAGCGGGATGCCTCCATCCAGGACCAGTTGAGGCTGTGCCGCGAGCAGGCGGCGCGGGAAGGCTGGAGCGTGGCGGGAGCCTACGAGGATGCGGCGATCTCCGGTGCCAGCACGGTGCTGCGGCCGGGTATCCAGCAAGTGGTGCGCGATGCCCAGCGTGGCCGCTTCGAGGTGGTGCTGGCCGAGGCGCTTGATCGCATCAGCCGCGACCAGGCAGATGTCGCCACCCTCTTCAAACATCTCAAATTCGCCGGCGTTGCCATCGTCACTTTGGCCGAAGGCGAGATCAGCGAGTTGCATGTCGGCCTCAAGGGCACAATGAATGCCCTGTTCCTCAAGGACCTTGCCCTCAAGACCCATCGTGGCCTGCGAGGGAGGGTGGAGAAGGGCAAGGCCGGGGGCGGGCTGTGCTACGGCTACCGGGTGGTGAAGAAGCTCGATGCGGAAGGCGAGCCCGTCCGGGGCGATCGCGAGATCGTGCCGCAGGAAGCGACCATCGTGCGCCGCATCTTTCGCGAATTCGCTGCCGGCAAGAGCCCGAAGGCGATCGCCGTCGACCTGAACAAAGAGGGCGTTCCTGGTCCGCTCGGCCGGCACTGGGGCGATACCAGCGTGCGCGGGCACGTCATCCGGGGTACCGGCGTCATCAACAACGAACTCTATACCGGCGTGCTGGTTTGGAACCGCCTGCATTTCGTCAAAGATCCCGCCACCGGCAAGCGTGTCTCGCGGGCCAATCCGCCAGCCAAATGGATCCGCACCGAGGTGCTGCATCTCAGGATCGTTGAGGACGAACTGTGGCAGGCCGTGAAGGAGAGACAGAAATCCATCGCCAGCCAGTTCGAGGCAGTGACCATCGCTACGCGCAAGGCCCGCGCGAAAAAACTGCACACGATGAGGCGGCCGGTCTCCCTCCTTTCCGGCCTGCTCACCTGTGGTTGCTGCGGTGGGCGCTACGGCCTGTTCACGCGAGACCGCTATGCCTGCCTCAACCATCAGCGCCGCGGCATCTGCGACAATGGCCGCACCATCACCCGGGAGAAGATCGAGCAGCGGGTCCTCGCAGGCCTGAAGGAAACGCTCGTTTCGGCCGAAGCCGTGGCAGAGGCGATCAGAGCCTACGCCCTGGAGACCAATCGCTTCAATCAGGAGCGTCGCGCGCAAGGCGAACAGGATCGCAAGGCACTCGACAAGATCGAGCGCGCCATCGCCGGCATCATGGCCGCGATCGAGGATGGCCTTTACCAACCTTCGATGAAAGCAAGGATGGAAGACCTGGAGAGGCAGAAGGCGGAGATCACCGCGCGTCTGGCTCTGGGGCCCACTGACGTACCCGACCTGCATCCCAACATCGCCACGCTCTACCGCAAGCGGGTCGAGCAACTCACGCAAGCGCTCGCCGACCACGAGGACGGACGTCGGGCCGCCGAGGCATTGCGCTCGTTGATCGGAGAGATCGTAGTCACGCCCGGCGAAAAGCGCGGTGAGGTGCATGCGGAGCTACGCGGCGAGCTGTTCGGCATCCTCGAACTCGCCAGACCCGATCCAAATGACCAGCCCAACGATGTTATGACAAAAGGGGTATCGGGTCCCCGCAACCAAATCCAAACGGCCCGCATCCAAGCGGGCCGTTCGCGTTGCGGCGTGTCCTCCGCGCCGGTTGCTGTCTGAGCTAAGGCCTCCCACCAAGCCGAATAATTCAGCCCACATCGGCGCCTGGTGCGATGCTCGCTTCGACGGCACTCATGAGCCGCGGCCGGTGAGGGCGTCAAGGTGAGGGCGACGACGCGTTCCGAACCAGTGCGCCACCAGGAACGAAACTAATATTAGCCGGTTGAGTTTCTAACTCAGCCGGCTTCTGTGTCTCAGACGTCTCGCAAATGGCGAGCGCGCACAGGTCGTGGGATTGGCCGCATGGCGATCCTCGTTCGGGCGCCGGCGTCTTGATCGACATTTTGATCGCTGCCGAATCGGTGGAGCTCAGCGCTTCACCGAATCACAAAGGACGGAACTGCGATCGAATCAACCAAAACTGTCAATTGTTGCTATCTATTGCTATATCTGCCGGCCGGCCCCATATTTCCCCAGGAGGTTGCCATGCCCAACTACGCTTTGAACGACCACTATGAGCGCTTCATCAGGCGGCAGCTCGAATCAGGCCGCTACAACAATGCCAGCGAGGTTGTCCGTGCCGGCCTGCGCATGCTGGAGGATTTTGAGGC
>NZ_CM132600.1:4845000-7403525 GCF_053005525.2 Mesorhizobium sp. ORM8.1
GTGACGGATCGCACAAGTTGTCCAATCTTATCGGATTGAACGGGCAGCGGAGCGGTTCCAGGAAATAGCTCCTCCTTATAGACCGTACCCGAAACCGACACTGGTGGTCAGGTAGAGTATACCAAGGCGCTTGAGAGAACTATGCTGAAGGAACTCGGCAAATTGCACGCGTAACTTCGGAAGAAGCGTGACCCTTTTCTGCGCAAGCAGGGGAGGGTGGCACAGACCAGGGGGTAGCGACTGTTTATCAAAAACACAGGGCTCTGCGAAGCCGCAAGGCGACGTATAGGGTCTGACGCCTGCCCGGTGCTGGAAGGTTAAGAGGAGGGGTGCAAGCTCTGAATCGAAGCCCCAGTAAACGGCGGCCGTAACTATAACGGTCCTAAGGTAGCGAAATTCCTTGTCGGGTAAGTTCCGACCTGCACGAATGGCGTAACGACTTCCCCGCTGTCTCCAGCATAGACTCAGTGAAATTGAATTCCCCGTGAAGATGCGGGGTTCCTGCGGTTAGACGGAAAGACCCCGTGCACCTTTACTATAGCTTTACATTGGCATTCGTAGTGGCATGTGTAGGATAGGTGGTAGGCTTTGAAGCCTGGGCGCTAGCTCAGGTGGAGCCACCCTTGAAATACCACCCTTATTACTATGGATGTCTAACCGCGGCCCGTTATCCGGGTCCGGGACAATGTATGGTGGGTAGTTTGACTGGGGCGGTCGCCTCCTAAAGAGTAACGGAGGCGCGCGATGGTGGGCTCAGAACGGTCGGAAATCGTTCGCTGAGTGCAATGGCATAAGCCTGCCTGACTGCGAGACTGACAAGTCGAGCAGAGACGAAAGTCGGTCATAGTGATCCGGTGGTCCCGCGTGGAAGGGCCATCGCTCAACGGATAAAAGGTACGCCGGGGATAACAGGCTGATGACCCCCAAGAGTCCATATCGACGGGGTTGTTTGGCACCTCGATGTCGACTCATCGCATCCTGGGGCTGGAGCAGGTCCCAAGGGTATGGCTGTTCGCCATTTAAAGCGGTACGTGAGTTGGGTTCAGAACGTCGTGAGACAGTTCGGTCCCTATCTGCCGTGGGTGTAGGAATATTGAAAGGATCTGTCCCTAGTACGAGAGGACCGGGATGGACGGATCTCTGGTGGACCTGTTGTGGCGCCAGCCGCATTGCAGGGTAGCTATATCCGGACGGGATAACCGCTGAAGGCATCTAAGCGGGAAACCCACCTTAAAACGAGTATTCCCTGAGAACCGTGGAAGACGACCACGTTGATAGGCCGGGTGTGGAAGAGCGGCAACGCTTGAAGCTTACCGGTACTAATAGTTCGATCGGCTTGATCGTTCTCATTCCTAATATCCATCGTGAAATACGATGGTTTGACCAGCGCTCACGCATGAGCGGCCCTTACGGGCCTATGCTCCGCGAGGGCGCCGGAAAACCGGCGACGCGCAGTCGCGCTTGCGGGCTTACGCCCGAAGCAACCTGCAGAAGACGTCGCCTTGGCACAAAAAAGACCAGCGAACAGCTTAGAGAGAGCACGAGGATAGGATCTCCCTATTCGCTACTCGCTCATCGCTATTCGCTCAAAAAGCTTCTCGATATAACGTGCGTTTTGCCGACCTGGTGGTTATGGCGGAGCGGCTGCACCCGATCCCATTCCGAACTCGGCCGTGAAACGCTCCAGCGCTGATGGTACTTCGTCTCAAGACGCGGGAGAGTAGGTCGCTGCCAGGTCTGCTAAATGCACGTTAAACTCACATCCAAATCGGATGAGAGACAAATCTTCTCTGCTGTTTTTTGATGCATGTCGTTGTCCCAAAACCGCTAAGCACTTTTGGGCGACATGCATAAGGCCCGCCAAGGGACCACGGGCCGCGCAAGCGGCCCTTTCATTTGGTGAGCCACCTATCTATCTGTAGGCCAGCCTCTCATAGGCTCGCGCTTACGCCAAAGGTTGACGCGGGGTGGAGCAGCCCGGTAGCTCGTCAGGCTCATAACCTGAAGGTCACAGGTTCAAATCCTGTCCCCGCAACCAAATTCAAAAACGGCCCGCATCCAAGCGGGCCGTTCGCGTTGCGGCGTGTCCTCCGCGCCGGTTGGTGTCTGGGCTAGCTAGACGCTCTCCAGATAAGTCTCGATCTCGAAGTCGCTGACGTTTAGCGCGAAGGTGTTCAGCTCCTGTCGCTTGCAGGCGATAAAGGCATCGCGCAGCACGGCTGGGAAAATCTCGGCGACGCGCGGCCCGGTTTCGAAGGCGGCGATGGCCGAGGCCCAGTCCGGCGGCAGCTTGGCCAGCGGCAGCCCCTGTCCCTCGCCGCCGGTCGGCTCGCCGGGAGACAGCCTGCGTTCGATGCCGATCAATGCCGCGCCCAGGATTGCCGCCAGCGCCAGATAGGGATTGGCATCGGCGCCGGAGACGCGGTGTTCGATGCGCCGCGCCGCCGAAGGGCCGCCTGGAATGCGGATCGCCACCATGCGGTTCTCGTAGCCCCAGGCAACCGCTGTCGGTGCGTAGGAGCGCGGCCGCAGCCGACGATAGGAATTGAAATGCGGCGCGAACACCAATGTGCTCTCGGCCATGGCGGCGAGCACACCGCCGACCGCGTGGCGCATGGTGTCTGAGCCCTGGTCTGAGCCGTCGTCGAAGATGTTGCGGCCGTCCTTGTCGAGGACGCTGAAATGGACGTGAAAACCGTTGCCGGCGCGTTCGCCATAGGGCTTGGCCATGAAGCAGGCGGCAAAGCCGTGCTTGCGCGCTATGCCCTTGACCGTACGCTTGAACAGCACGGCATCGTCCGCGGCGCGCAAGGCGTCGGGCACGTGGTTGAGGTTGATCTCGAACTGGCCGACGCCGTTCTCGGCGATCGCGGTGTCGACCGGGATGCCCTGCATGCGGCAGGCCTCGTAGACGTCGTGGATAAAGGCCTCGAAATCATCGATTTCGTCGATCGAAAGCGCAGCGTCGGAATCAAGCCGCCGGCCGGTGATCGGCGAGACGGGCCCGACCGGCCGATGCGCTGTCGGGTCGACGAGATAGAATTCGAGCTCGGTGGCGGTCACCGGCGTCAGCCCGAGCGCGGCGTAGCGATCGAGGATGCGCGCCAGCGCCCGTCGCGGGTCGCCGAGATAGGGCGCGCCTGTATCGTCCGCCAGCCACATCGGCAAAAGTGCTGTCGGATGCGCTGTCCAGTCGACCGGCAGGATGCCGCGTCCGGTCCAGTGGCAAAGGCCGTCGGCATCGCCGGTCGAGAAGACCTGGGCATTGCCTTCGATGTCCTCGCCCCATATGTCGAGACCGATCGCGGAATAGGGCATGCGCAGCTTGCCTTCGAGCGCCTTGCGCGCCTGCTCGACTGGAATTCGCTTGCCGCGCATGATGCCGTTGAGGTCGCACACCGCGGCCCGCAGGCTCTGAATGTCGCTCCTGCTTTCAAGCCAGTTCAAAACGTCCGTGATTGCATCGCTCAATTTCCAGCCCCTGTTTTTCTCGAGGTGCTGTAGCCTGTCGGCTACGATATCCAATTTACAGCTTATGAGTTCATGAAGGCCATCTCGGCTGATGCCGGCTGGCTTTTCTTCATTTTTTCAAGTCACTAGCTGGGATATCGGGCGGCATTTCGGGTCCGTCATCTGCGATCTGCGATCGCAACATAGCCATAGTACCTGTGAAAGCCAAGCCGGATTCGGCAACCCCTCTTTTGCCCGGTGGAACGCAAAGTCCATCTAATTGCGCAATTGCGGGAACTTCACCTGGTCGAGGATATGCGTCGCGCCCTCGTCGATGTCGCGCACGATGGCCGTACGGGCGCGCTCGCCATCGCCCGCCTCGATCGCCGCGACGACCTCCTCGTGATAGTCGATGCCGAGAATGCCGGCGAGATCATCCTCGAAGCCGACGCGCAGGTTTCTAAGGAACGGACCGACCTGCATCCACACCGTCTCGATCAGAAAGATCATCTGCTCGTTGCCGCAATGGCGGTAGATCGAGAATTTGAAATCGTGGTTCCTGCGCAGATAGTCGTCGATATCCCCGCTGCGGGCGGCCTGGGTCAGCTCGGTGCAATGACGGCGGATGGCGCGCAAATTGTTGCCGTTGATGCGCTTGGTGGCGAGCTCGGTCGCCGTACCTTCCAGGATCGTGCGCACGGCCGTCAGTTGCTGAAAGCGCTCGGCGGAGATCAGCGGCACCTCGACGCTGCCGTTCGGCATCGGGCTCAGCGCCCGCAGCGCCTGCAGCCGCGTAAAGGCGCTGCGCACCGGCATATCGCTGGTTCCGAGCTCCTTGGCGAGCTTGCGGGACGTCAGCTTCTGACCAGGCTGCAACTGACCCGACATCAGCGCCCGCACGAGTTCCAGATAGACTTTCTCATGCAGTGGAGCGCTATCGACAGCGGTCAGTCCGAATTGCGATTTGTCGATCATTGGCTAAGCGTTACTTCATTCGTCCTGAAAACTGTTGCGCCGTTTTATCCGCCACCGCGATACTTGGGCGGCAGTTCTTGGAGCCGCACGATAGACGGTTAACGCGCGCGGCTGCAAGGGAGGGCAGGGCAGGTGTCCCCAGCCGGTCCGCTATCTTGCCGAGCCCGGTGGATTTGACGGCCATTGCCGTCCGACAATATGGTCGCTGGCAATCACGGAAGGGACAATCATGGAACAATGCTGGCGCTGGTACGGTCCGAACGATCCGGTCACGCTCGACCATGTCAGGCAGGCGGGTGCGACGGGGATCGTCTCGGCGCTGCACAATTTCTATGACGGCAGCGCCTGGCCGCTGGACGCGATCCTCGAGCGCAAGCGCATCATCGAGGCGGCGGGCCTGACCTGGTCGGTGGTGGAGAGCATTCCGGTCCACAATTCGATCAAGACCGGCACGCCGGAGCGTGAGCGTTACGCCGGCTGGTACAGAGATACGATCCGGTCGCTGGCCAAGGCCGGCGTCTCCACCATCTGCTACAACTTCATGCCGGTGGTCGACTGGACCCGCACCGATCTGACGTACCGGCTGCCGACCACCGGCTACGCCTTGCGCTTCGATGCGCTAGACTTCGCAGCCTACGATGTGTTCGTGCTGAAGCGGCCGAATGCCGAGGCGAGTTACAGCCCGGCGCGTCTCACGCAAGCGGAGGCGCGGCTGAAGCAGTTGAGCGCGGAGGACATCGACAAGATCGAGCGCAATCTGATCGCCGGCCTGCCGGCCACGGAACGCACCTACAACCGCGACACGATGCGCGACGCGCTTGCCGATTACGCGGCGATCGGCCCGGCGGAGCTGCGAGCCAACCTTGCCTGGTTCCTCAAGGAGATCATCCCGGCCGCCGAGGAAGTCGGGGCGCGCATGTGCATCCACCCCGACGATCCGCCGTTCTCGCTCTACGGCCTGCCACGCGTCGTCTCCACCGCCGACGATGCGCGCTTCATCCTGGAGACGGTCGACAGCCCGTCGAATGGCCTGACCTTCTGCACCGGCTCCTACGGCGTGCGCGCCGACAATGACCTGGTCGCGATGATCGGGGAATTCGGCCCAAGAATCCATTTCGCGCATCTGCGCAACGTGACGCGCGAGGCGGATGGCTCCTTCTACGAGGCCGAGCATCTGGAAGGCTCGACCGACATGGCTGAAGTGATCCTGGCGCTGATGAAGGAAGAAGCGCGCCGGCGCAAAGAGGGCCGGCCCGACTGGCGCATCCCGATGCGCCCGGACCACGGCCACCTGCTTGCCGACGACATCGGCAAGACGAAGATCAATCCCGGCTATCCGCTGATCGGCAGGCTGAAGGGCCTGGCGGAATTGCGTGGCATCATGCGGGCGGTGGAGCGGTTCGAACTGGCTTGAGGCTGGTCATCCGATACGCGCGTCGATGATTTCGACAAAGCGCGCGAACAGGCCGGCCTGCGACTTGATCTTGAGCTTGCGGTAGATGTTGCGGCGGTGAACCTTGACGGTTCCCGGCACGATCCTGAGCGCCCTGGCGATCGATTCCGTCGAATGGCCCTGGAGCACGAGGTCGACGACCTGCTTTTCGCGCGACGTCAGCGACAGGCTCTTCCAGATATGCGCGCGATCCATCTCGTTGGCCATCGCGATGGTTTCACCGGAAGGCGGGATTGCAATCTCGTCGTCGGCCAGGGCCGGCCAGCGCAGCTTGCAAAAACCGATCACGGCCGGCGCCATGTCGCGCAGCAGCCTGGCGTCAGCGGTCCCGAACGGTCCCGAAGCGCGCAACCGCATCAGCGACAGCACCAGTGCATCCTTGCCGGCCAGCGGAACGAAGAAGCCGACCTCTTCGGCCAGCCGCGTCTGGCTGTAATAGGAGCGGTAATATTCGCTGGCATAGAAGCGGTCCGGCGCCAGCTCGCGCATGCGCCAGAACCCCTCCTTGCGCTCGATCGCTGCGTGATGGAACGGGTCGAGCAGATAGGGCCCTTCCTGATAGAGCGCGACGAAGATGTGGCTCTCGGCCGGCGAGAAGGTCTCGAACAGAAGCGGCGGGCGTGTTGCGCCGCGATAGCCGAAGATCACGCAGTGGTCGAAACGGACATGGCCGCGCAGCCAACCGACGATCGCCTTGCCGAAATGGTCGCCGGCAGCCTCGCGCGTCGCGGCAATGACACCAGCGAGCGCATTGTAGTCGTCACTGCGGGATGTCGCCAAACCATACCCCTCTAAACGATAAAATCGGCTGAATATACCACCTGCGAGGTATATACTAGCCGCTGTTGGCTCTGATAGCGTCAAGGAAATTGCCTCACGCCATTGCTGGAGCCCGTGGTTTGACTGCAGTGCCCGATATCGAGTTTCGCGCGGTCACCAAGCGCTACGGCGCCGTCACCGCGGTCAGCGGCATCGACCTTGCCATCCCGCCGTCCGCCTTCGTGGCGCTGCTTGGGCCGTCCGGCTGCGGCAAGACGACATGCCTGCGCATGATCGGTGGCTTCGAGCAGCCGAGCGAAGGCCAGGTGCTGATCCGCGGCCGCGACATGGCTGGAACGCCTCCGTACCGGCGTCCGGTCAACATGGTGTTCCAGCAATATGCGCTGTTCCCGCATCTCGATGTCGAGGAGAACATCTCCTACGGCCTGCGCCAGGCGAGACCCAGGCTGTCGTCGCGCGAGATCTCCTCAAGGGCGGGCGAAGCGCTCGCCATGGTGCAACTCGCCGGCTACGGCCGCCGCAAGATCCATGAATTGTCCGGCGGCCAGCAGCAGCGCGTCGCGCTGGCCCGCGCCCTGGTCAATAAGCCTGCCGTGCTGTTGCTCGACGAGCCGCTGGCGGCGCTCGACAAGAAGCTGCGCACCGATATGCAGATCGAATTGCAGAACCTGCAGCGCGAAATCGGCATCACCTTCGTTCTGGTCACCCACGACCAGGAAGAGGCGCTGTCGATGAGCGACTTCGTCTGCGTCATGAATGGCGGCCGTATCGTCCAGCTCGGACAGCCGAGCGAAATCTATGACGAGCCGGCCGATCTGTTCGTCGCCGATTTCGTCGGCAAGACCAATCTGTTGAGCGGCAAGGTGGCCGGGCTTTCCGGCGACCTCGTCGATGTCGCACTTGCCGATGGCACGGTGATTGCGGCGCGCAAGCGGGTGCCGCTCAGCCGGGGTGAGGCCGTATCGGTCAGCCTGCGGCCGGAATCGCTCAGCCTCTCCGCGCCCGGAGGCGGTGCGTTCAAAGGCACCGTCCGCAACCGGATTTTCCTCGGCTCGACCGCGGAATACGCGATCGAGGTTGAAGGTATCGGATCACTGCTTGCCAAGGCCGATCACATCATCGGCCAGGGCAACCTCTTCAAGCCGGGCGAACCCGTCGCCATCGGCTTTGCCGCCGGAGCGCCGCTGGCGTTTCCGGAAGCCAACAATAACGGGACCAACCAGAGGGAAGACCAACATGCCGAAATCCTATCGTGACGGACTGCCGATAAGCCCCGAAAAATTCGTCGATCAACTGATGCGCCTGAAGCGCGGCTCGATCAGCCGCCGCGACTTCCTTGGTCTCACCGGCCTTGGTGTCGCCACCGCGGTCATGGCGCGCGAGCTTGGCATCATGCCGACGCCGGCCTTTGCCGCCGAGAACCTTGGCGACCGCATGTCGATCGCCACCTGGCCGAACTATCACGACCCGCAGACCTTCGAGAACTTCAAGAAGGACACCGGCGTCGCCGTAGAGGTCAACGTGTTCGGCTCCAACGAGGAGATGCTGGCCAAGCTGCAGGCCGGCGCCTCGGGCTGGAGCCTGTTCGTGCCGACCAACTACACGATCTCGACCTACAAGAAGCTCAGCATCATCGAGCCGCTGGACATGGCCAAGCTGCCGAATTTCGACGGCAAGTCGGAAGACACGCGCTTTACCGCCGAAGGCACGATCGACGGGACAATCTATGCGGTGCCGAAGAACTGGGGCACGACCGGCTTTGCCGTCAACACCAAGAAGCTCGCCAAGCCGATGACGAGCTGGAAGGAGTTCTGGGACACGGCGATGGCCGAAGGCGACGGCCGCACCATGGTGCATGACTACCAGCTGACGACGATCGGCAATGCGCTGAAATATTACGGCTATTCGTTCAACTCGCTGAAGCAGGACGAACTGGCCAAGGCGGAAGAATTGTTGATCAAGGTCAAGCCGCATCTGTTCGCGGTGTCGAGCGACTATCAGCCGGGCATGCGCGCCGGCGATGCCTGGATGACGATGTGCTGGACCAACGATGGCGCGCAGCTCCATCGCGACATTCCCGAGATTGCCTATATGCTCGGTAAGGAAGGCGGTGAGATCTGGACCGACTTCTACGCCATCCCCAAGGATGCGCCGAACAAGCCGGCCGGCTATGCGCTGCTCAATTACCTGATGAACCCTAAGGTCGCGGTGAAGGAGCATCTCGCCAATGGCGCGCCCTCGACCGACGCCCGCGTCAATGCGCTGCTGCCGAAGGAGGTGCTGGACAACCCGATCCTCTATCCGGCCGCGGACCTGTTGAAGCCGCTCGAATTCGGCGCCGCCGCGACGCTCACCGATCCGGGCCGCGCCGAATTGATGGCGCGCTTCAAATCGGCTTGAGCGGCGCCGGCCACAAACCCGAACCAGACAATGCGACCGGCGGACGAATGCCCGCCGGTCCCGGAGCGGCTTTCCCGATGCGCGGCAGTGTCTTTCGCAAGAATCTCGTGACGGCGCTGCTGCTCGCCCCGGCGACGCTATGGCTGGTCGTCTTTCTGGTGTTGCCGTTCATTGCCATCGCCATCTTCAGTGTCGGCGAACGTGCGCCGGAAGGCGGCTACCAGGCGGGCTTCACGCTGGCGCAATATGCCAATCTGCCGGCGCGGGCGACCGCCTTCTGGAACACCATGGTGCTGGCGCCGGTCGGCGCGTTGGCCTGCCTGCTCGTCGCCTATCCCGTCGCCTACTATCTGGCGCTGCGCGCGCCGGAGCGCTGGCGGCTGATCCTGCTTGCGCTGGTCGTCATTCCGTTCTGGACCAGTCTTCTGATGCGCACCTATGCCTGGATGTACATCCTCGGCGGGCGCGGCATTCCGGCGCTGCTTGCCTATGTCGGCATCGAGGACCTCAGGCTGATCAACACGCCGGGCGCTGTGCTGCTCGGCATCGTCTATGGCTATTTGCCGCTGATGATCCTGCCGATCTATGTCAGCCTCGAGCGGCTCGACCGGCGGCTCCTGGAAGCCTCGGCCGATCTCGGCGCCACGCCTGTGTCGACCTTCCTCGGCGTGACGCTCAGATTGTCGCTGCCCGGCGTGATGACCGGCTTCTCGCTGGTGATGATCCTTCTGCTCGGCGAATATCTGATCCCGACGCTGCTCGGCGGCGGCAAGGTGTTCTTCATCGGCAACGCGCTGGTCGACCTCTTCCTGCAGTCGCGCAACTGGCCGTTCGGATCGGCCATCGCCATCACGCTGGTGGCGGTATCGGTGGTGGTGCTGGTCGTCGCCAACCGCATCTCGACCCGGCTGTCGGGCGCTCGTCGGGTGGACCTGATCTGATGCGCGCTTTCGTCATTGCCGTCTTTGCCTTCCTTTACCTGCCGATCGCGCTGGTGGTGCTGTTTTCCTTCAATGCCGGCCAGCATGCCAGCGAGTTCACCGGTTTCTCCGTGCAGTGGTACGGCAAGGCGCTGTCGAACCCGTTCCTGGTCGAAGCGCTGAAGAACAGCCTGTTCATCGCCACCACCAGCGCTCTGCTTGCCGCCTTCTGCGGCACGGCTGCCGCGCTTGGGCTGCAGCGGGTCGGCACGCGGACGCGGGCTGTCTTCGATGGTCTGCTGGGTGCGGCGATCGTGGTGCCGGGCGTCGTCATCGGCATTTCGACGCTGGTGGCGCTGGTGCAGCTGTTCGGCGTGGTCAATCCGTTCATCGCTTCGCTGTGGCTTGGCGACCAGCCGCCACGGCTTTCGCTCGGCTATGGGTCGATCATCGCCGCGCATGGCCTGTTCTCGATGGCGCTGGTGACAATGATCGTCGGCACGCGGCTCAGCAGTCTCGATCGCAACCTGGTCGAGGCGTCGAGCGATCTCTATGCCAGGCCGCTGACCACCTTCCGTTCGATCGTGCTGCCGCAGATCATGCCGGCGGTGATCGCCGGCTTCCTGCTCGCCTTCACCTTCTCCTTCGACGACTTCATCATCGCCTTCTTCGTCGCCGGCGCGCAGACGACGCTGCCGATCTACGTCTTTGCCTCGATCCGTCGCGGCGTGACGCCGGAAATCAACACCATCGCGACGATCGTGCTCGCCGCCTCGGTCCTGCTCGTGCTGCTCGCTCAATGGCAGCTCGGTCGGCGAAAACCATCGCCTTGAAAGACAAATCCATGATTTTGAAAGATCGCATCGCCGTGGTGACGGGCGCCGGTTCGGGTATCGGCCGCGCCGGCGCCATGATCATGGCGAGCGAAGGGGCAACCGTGATCATCGCCGACCGGGATCCGATGGCTGGCGAGGCGGCTGCGTCAGACATCCGCGAAACCGGCGGCCTGGGCGAGGCGGTCGCTACCGATGTCAATGACGACAAGGCGATCGAAGAACTCATTGCCGGGACGCTCAGCAAATACGGCCGGATCGATATCCTGCACAACCATGCCGGCATCCAGGTCGGCGGCACGCTGACCGAAGTCGGCGCCGACGGCATGGATGCCTCCTGGCGGATCAATGTGCGGGCGCAGTTCCTCGCGGCCAAGGCCGCCATGCCGGCGATGATCGCGCAAGGCGGCGGCGTCATCCTCAACACCGCATCCAATTCCGGCGTCTTCTACGATCGCGAGATGATCGCCTATGCCACGTCCAAGCATGCGGCGGTGGCGATGACCAGGCAGATGTCGCTCGACTATGCCAGGCACAATGTGCGCGTCAATGCGCTCTGCCCGGGCTGGGTCGACACGCCGTTCAACGAGCCGTTCATCGCCCAGATGGGTGGGCGCGCCGCGATCGAGACCTATGTGCGCACTAAAATCCCGATGGGGCGCTGGGCGAGCGCGCAAGAGATCGCCGAGGCGATCCTGTTTCTCGTCTCCGACCGCTCGTCCTTCATGACGGGGCAGGCGCTGGTGGTCGATGGCGGCGAGAGCATCGGCTGAGCCGAGGCCGTCGGTCCGTGATAGAAGCTCGCAACATGCGCACTTGCTTCTGGCGGGATGATCGGTCAAACCATACCCATCGACGAGACGTGACATGGATTTCATCGCCGGCATTTCTGTTTTGATTGGCCGACCGTTCTCAAACACGGCCCTGAAGACCTGCGCCTTCTCTCCTTGTCTTGACGCAATTCCGGATGGAAAACCGCTTCACACTTTTCCTGGAATTGCGTTGGCGGGTGACCGCTGATCATGCGCTGCTGCCGGCACGAGAATCTGCAACGCGCCGAGGAGACGAAAGTCGGCTCGCACGTCGTCCGCGACGGGTGGACCGAAGGGGTCCACGGCCGCTCGACCCGGCCGCTTGGCCGGTCATCGGGCGGGTGTCCGTTCCTCGGATAATGCGGCCTCAATAACACCCCACCGGAACGGACATGCCCGCCGAAGCGATTCCTCTTCGTACGGACATCACCAAATGCCTGACAAACAAGACACTTCCCTTTCCGGCGGCGCCGACGCGCAAGACTGGTTGAAGACGCATGCGATAAGCGAGGTCGAATGCCTCGTGCCGGACGTCAACGGCGTGCTGCGCGGCAAGGCGCTGCCGGCGGCCA
Source organism: Mesorhizobium sp. ORM8.1 (assembly GCF_053005525.2). Lineage (NCBI taxonomy): Bacteria > Pseudomonadati > Pseudomonadota > Alphaproteobacteria > Hyphomicrobiales > Phyllobacteriaceae > Mesorhizobium > Mesorhizobium sp. ORM8.1. The sequence continues at coordinate 4,857,196 of NZ_CM132600.1, forward strand.
AGTTCCTGAAGTCGCTCGAGGACAGGGCGCTCTATCTGCCAAGCAGCGCCTTCCTGGTCGCCATCGATGGCCGCTATTCCGGCTCCGTCGATGAGGGCTTTGCCTATTCAGACCCGGACATGCGCATGGTGCCGGATATTTCCACGCTGTGCGCCGCGCCCGGCAACCCCGGCAAGGCCTATGTGTTTGCCGACGCCTTCCACATGGACGACCGGGCATGGATGGCCTCGCCGCGCCATGTGCTACGGGCAGTGCTCGACCTTTACCGCCGGCGCGGCTGGCGCGCGGTGATGGCGCCGGAAGTCGAATTCTACCTGACCGCGCCCAACCCTGATCCGGACCGGCCGCTGACCGCGCCGGTCGGGCGCAACGGTCGGCCGGAAAGCGTGCAGCATCCTTACGACATGCAGGCGCTTGAAGAGTTCGAAGAGGTGACGCGACGCCTCTACGAGCATGCCGCGGCCGCCGGTCTGCCGCTCGACACGCTGATCCATGAATCCGGCACGGCACAGTTGGAGATCAACCTCCTGCATGGCGATCCGCTGGCGCTTGCCGACAAGGTGCTGCTGTTCAAGCGGCTGGCGCGGCAGATTGCCCAGGCGAATGGGATGCACGCCACCTTCATGGCCAAGCCGATCGCGGCGCAGGCCGGCAGCTCGATGCATCTGCACATGTCGATCGTCGACGAGAAAGGCGAGCCCTTGTTTGCCGACAAGGACGGCGACGACACCGGGATGTTTTCGCAGTTCATCGGTGGGCTGCAGAAATATATCCCCGAAATCATGCCGCTGTTTGCACCGCATGTGAATTCGTATCGCCGCATCCGGCCCAACCACAGCGCGCCGGCCAACATCGAGTGGTCGCACGACAACCGCTCGTGCGGCCTGCGCGTGCCGATGGGTGGACGCGCCGCCCGGCGGATAGAGAACCGGCTGCCCGGCGCCGACGCCAACCCGTATCTGGCGATGGCCGGCTCGCTGGTCGCCGGCTATCTCGGCATCGAGGAGAAGCTTGCCCGCTCACCCGAAGCCTTCGGCAATGCCTATCGCAGCCGGAGCAACCTGCCCAAGACAATGGAGGAAGCACTCGACCGTTTGGCCGCCTGCGAGCCGGTGCGGGCGCTGCTTGGCGAGGATTTCTTCCAGACCTATCTGCGCGTCAAGAGCGTCGAGCTCGACCTGTTCCAGAGCGTGGTGACGTCCTGGGAGCGCGACCATCTGTTGCTTAAGGTGTGACCATGGCAACCCGTTCAACAGGTTTCAATTCCGGTCTCGATATCGGCAAGTCCTACTATGTCGCCACCGCCGATCCGGCGCCGGACCATCCGGCGCTTGCAGGTGATATCGAAGCCGATCTGGTGGTTGTCGGCGGCGGCTGCACCGGTCTGTCGGCAGCACTTCATGCCGCCGAGCGCGGGCTGAAGGTGGTACTGCTTGAAGGCGGCAAGATCGGCTGGGGCGCCTCGGGCCGCAATGGCGGCCAGATGATCCCCGGCCTGCGCAAAGGCGCCATGGGACTGGTCAAGACGTTCGGGCCGGAGCGGGCGAAGGCGCTGTTCGACCTTGCCTTCGAAGCGCGCGGGTTGGTGCTCGACATCATCGAGCGCCACGCCATCGACTGCGACCTGCGCTTGACCGGCCACCTGGTCGGCGCGGTCAACAGCTCGGATATCCGCGACTTCGAGGCGGAAGCCGAATGCCTCGCCGATGTGATGAACTTCCGGCATGTCGAGATCCTGTCGGCGGCGCAAGCACGCCAGAAGGTTGATACGCCCTATCAGGGCGCGGTCTTCGAAGAGCTCGGCGGCCACATGCATCCGCTGAACTACACGCTGGGCCTGGCGCGCGCCGCCTCCGCGGCCGGTGTCGTCATCCATGAGAACTCGGTCGCGGTGCGGTTGGAACGCGAACCGTGGATCCGGGTCCATAGCGACAAGGGTTCGGTCCGGGCTCGGCATGTCGTGTTGGCCGGTGATGCGCTGCTGCACGGGCTGGAGCCGCGCGTCAACAGCCGCATCATGCCGGTCGGCAACTACATCGTCGCCACCGAGCCGCTGGACGGCAAGGCCGATGTGATCCCGGCCAATGTCGCGGTTTCCGACACGCTGTTCGTGGTCAACTATTACCGCAAGTCGGCCGACGGCCGGCTGCTGTTCGGCGGCGGCGAGCGCTATACTCCGTCGCCGCCAGCCGACATTGCCGGCTTCGTGCGGCCGCATATGGAAAAGACCTTTCCGCAATTGCGCGGCTGCCGGATCGACCATGCATGGGGCGGCTTGGTTTCGGTGACGACGTCGCGGTTGCCGCATGTCGGGCATTATGGCGAGGTCTATTTCGCGCATGGCTATTCCGGAAAGGGCGTCATCCTGTCGACGTTGTCGGGCAAGCTCCTGGCGGAAGCGATCACCGGCGATGCCTCACGGCTCGACCTGTTCTCGACGCTGACGCCGCTGCCCTTCCCGGGCGGCACGGCGCTGCGCGGGCCGCTCTATGTGCTCGGCATGCTTTGGTACGCCATGCGCGATCGCCTCAGGCATTGAGACTCGACAGACCCCAGACTGGCTTCCGGCCGCCGGCGTGGCTAATGTCCCGACGCCGGGACGAAATCTCGGCAAAAAAGGGGAAGCGATGAATATCGAGCCGGGCCGGCTGACCAAGAAAGAACGCCATGAGCTGATCTTGTCGGAGGTGCGCCGCTCGGCCTCGATCCGCATCTCGAAGCTTGCGCGGCGCATCGGCGTCGCCGGCGAGACAATCCGGCGCGACCTTATCGAGCTCGGCGATGCCGGGCTGATCAACCGCACCTATGGCGGCGCGACCATCTCGCTGATGACGTCCGAGCCGGTGATTTCCGAGCGCGGCCTCACTTTGGTCGAGGAGCGCGCCCGCATTGGACGCGGCGCCGCCGGCCTGGTCGAGAACGGGCGCATCGTGATGATCGATGGCGGCTCGACGACTTACGAGGTGGCGCGCAGTCTCTCGCAGTTACGGCGGGATCTGACCGTCATCACCAATTCGGTCGGTATCGCCTCCGTCACCGGCGCCAACCCGAGTTTTCGCGTCATCCTTTGCCCCGGCACCTATGACAGCCGCGAAGCCAGCGTGCTCGGCGAGGATACCGTCGAATTCGTTCGCCGCTACAATGCCGATGTCGCCATCATCGGCGCGTCCGCCGTCAACGGCGACGGGCCGAGCGACACGATTTCCGGCGCCGCGGCGGTGAAGCGGGCTATGATGGCGCGGGCGCTGTCGGCGATGCTGGTCGTCACCAATGACAAGTTCGGCCGCAGCAGCCTGGAGCGCGTGTGCGCGCTGGGCGAGCTTTCCGACGTCGTCACCGACAGCGAGCCGGAAGCGGAGCTGCGCGCCGCCATAGACGAAGCAGGCGGCGAGCTGCACGTCTTCGCCTAAGCCCGTCTCGTAGCTGGCTAAGCATCCCGGTTGGTCAGCGCGATATGGCAGCAGCCGGAGCCGTGGCCCGGCGTCCAGGTGACATTTGCAAAGCGCACGCCGGTCGCTTCAAACAGGCCGCGATCGAAGGCGCCGGCGATGCGGCAGAGCGTGGCGAGCTTTTCGTCCCCAACGCCGGCCTCGACCCAGGCGTCTTTCAGCGGGCAACGCTTCACCTTGAAGGCGATGTGGTCGGGTCCGCGCTCGACATCGGTCGGATACATGCGGCCGCCGTCCGGGCTGACGGCGAGAAAGGCTTCGCCGATGGCCGGGGCGTCATTCGGGCCGAAGCCGGTGAAGGCCGCCGCCGCCACTTCCTGGCCGCGCTTTTCGATGGTGCGGGCCATCACGGCTTCGGCCTGCGTGGCGCCAAGCTCGGCGGTCAGCTCGTCGAGGAAGAGGCGATAAAGATCGGCGCGGCTGCGGAAAGCGGAATCCAGCTCGCGCGATAGTTTCTCGGCCCTGGCCGCTTCGGCATTCGTGGTCATAATGTTGTTTCCCTGCTCAGTCTTGGCATTGCCGCCACCAGCGCCTTGCCGATCGCCGATTGCGGTTTGGCGATGATGGTGCGGGCATCGCCGCTTTCGACGATACGGCCGGCATCGAGGATCGCGACGCGGTGGGCGATGGCGCGGATGACGCCGAGGTCATGTGAAATGAAAAGATAGGAAATCCGTTCCTCCCGCTGCAGGTCGAGCAGCAGTTCCAGGATCTGCCCGCGCACCGAAACATCGAGCGCCGATACCGCCTCGTCGAGCACGATCAGCGACGGCCGGGTGGCGATGGCGCGCGCGATCGCCACGCGTTGGCGCTGGCCGCCGGAAATCTCGTGGATGGCGCGCGTGGCAAGACCCGTGTCGAGGCCGACGCGCTCCAGCAGGGTCGCGATGCGGTGCGGTCGTTCGGCGCGCGAGGCGATATCGTGGATGCGCAGCGGATCGTCCAGCACGCGCGCCACGGTGGCGCGCGGGTTGAAGGCTGCAAGCGGATCCTGGAACACCATCTGCAGCTTTGCCCGCCTGGCGCGCAGAGCGGCGCCCGAGGGGGCAAGGAAATCCTCGCCTTCGAACGCGACGCCACCGCTGTCCGGTTCGATCAGGCGCAGCACCAGCCTGGCGATGGTCGACTTGCCGCTGCCGGACGGACCGGCGAGCGCCAGCGTTTCGGCAGGCGCGATCTCGAACGAGACATCGTCGACGGCGGCAAAACGCGTACCGCCGCGGCGATAGTGCTTGGTGAGACCAGAGATTGTGAGCACGTTCATGCCCGGGCGCCTTGGCGGTCAAGCAGCGGCGCGGCGTCGAGGCCGAGATGGGCGTCGAGCAGGGCACGCGTATAGGCGTGGCGTGGGCCCTCGATAATCAAGCGGGTTTCGCCGAACTCGACCAGTTCGCCGTGGCGCAGCACCGCGATGCGGTTGGCAAGCGTGGCGGCAAGCGCGATGTCGTGGCTGATAAAGAGCAGCGTCATGCCGTCCTCGGCGACCAGTCGCCGGATCAGCGCGACGATCTCGGCCTGCACGATGGTGTCGAGCGCGCTGGTCGCCTCGTCGGCGATCAATAGTCTTGGGCCGGCGGCAATGGCGGCGGCAATCGCCACGCGCTGTTTTTGGCCCCCGGAGAGCTGGTGCGGATAGGCGTGCAAGGCGGCATTCGCGTCGGGCAGGTGGACGCGTTCGAGCAGGGTCCTGGCCTTGGCGTAGGCGTCGCGCCAGCTGAGGCCGAGATGTGTGCGGGCGACCTCGGCGATCTGCTTGCCGACCGGCATGACCGGGTCGAGGCTGGAGGAAGGATCTTGGAAGACGAAGCCGATATCGCGGCCGAGGATGGGGTGACGAGGATAAGAAGGTCGGCGCTCTACGGCGCCAGCGTCTGCCGGCAAGAACCATTCAATACGTCCGTTAATCCTGGCACTCCCCGGCAACAACCCCGCAACCGCCAGCGCCAGCGTGCTCTTGCCCGAACCGCTTTCACCGATGATCGCCAGGCGCTCGCCGGCCTCAACCTCCAGGCTGATGCCTTTCAACGCCGCCACCTCGACGCCGTCGCGGCGATAGGCGGCCTTCAGGTCACGGATCGAGAGCAGCGCCGTCACGACAGGCTCCTGCGCACGGCAGTGCCTTCCACCACACCTTCGCCGGCGAGGTAGACGCCGAGCACGGTCAGCACCAGCGCCACGCCTGGAACGATCGACAGGAACGGAGCGGTGCGTAGCACCGTGCGACCCTCGGCGATCATGCCGCCCCAGGTGACGCGGTTGGGGTCGCCCAGGCCAAGGAAGGACAGCGCCGCCTCGGTGAGGATCGCCGCCGCCACGATAACCGAAGACAGCGCCAGTACCGGCGGCAATGCGTTGGGCAGTACCTCGCGAAAAGCAATTTCGAGCGGATGCATGCCGAGGACACGAGCGCCGGCGATGTAGTCGCGCTCGCGGACGGAGAGGACTTCCGCGCGCGCCACCCGCGCGGGTCCGGTCCAGGCGCCGAGCGCGATTGCCGCGACGACAACGCCGAGCGATGGCCCGACGATGCTGACAAAGGCCAGCGCGAGCAGGAAGCTCGGCACGGTCTGGAAAGCGTCGGTGATGCGCATCAGCACTTCGTCGATCAGGCCTCCGGCAAAGCCGGCCAATGTGCCGATCACGGCGCCGATCAGAAGAGCCGCGGCCGCCGCCGCCAGCCCCACCGCCAGCGAGGTGCGCGCGCCGTGGAACAGCTCGGCCAGCACGTCGCGGCCGAGGCGATCGGTGCCGAGCGGCAGCGACCAGTCCTGGAACGGCGGCAGCAGCGCCGGGCCAGCGATCGATTGCGGGTCGCCTGCGAAGAGCAGCGGCGCGGCGAGGGACATGGCGACCAGCAAAGCGAGGATGAGCGTACCGGCGATCGCCTCGGGTGTGCGAAAGAAGTGACGCAGCCGGTTCATGCGCCGGCCTCGCTGGCGCCGACGCGCGGGTCGAGAAAGGCGTAGGCGAGGTCGACCAGGAGGTTGATGACGATGACCAGGACGGCGCTGACCAGGATGATGCCGAGCAGCAGCGGCGTATCACGTCCGGCGACCGCCTCCTGCGCCAGCCGTCCAAGCCCGGGCACGGCAAAGACGCTTTCGATGACGACGCTGCCGCCAAGCATCTGCGCCGATTGCAGGCCGAGCATGGTGACCAGTGGCAACAGCGCGTTGCGCGCGACATGGGCAAGCACGATGCGACGGCGCGTCAGGCCCCTGGCGCGGGCGGCAAGCACGAAATCCTGCCGCCAGGCCTCAGTCATGCCGGCGCGCATCATGCGCAAATAGAGTGCCAGATAGATGAAGCCGAGCGCCGAGACCGGCAACACGAGATGGATGGCGATGTCGATCGCTCGGGCAAGCCCGGTCTTGGCCGACGCGATGGTCTCGATGCCGCCGATCGGCAGCCAGCGCAGATCGACGGCAAAGACGACGATCAGCACCAGGCCGAGCCAGAAGCCGGGCACAGCATAGAGCGCCAGCGAGCCGATCGACAGGAAGCGGTCGCGGAAGCTGCCGGGCCTTGCGCCGGCATAAATGCCGAGCGCCGAGCCGAGGCCGAAGGACAGCGCAGTGGCGCTGCCCATCAGGATCAGCGTGGTGGGTAGGCGTTCAAGGATGATTTCGCGGATCGGCCGGGAGAAAGTGACGGACTGGCCAAGGTCGAGATGCAGCAGCGCCCAGAGATAGTTGGCGAGGCGGGTCAACTCGGATTGGTCGAGGCCCCAGCGGTGGCGCAGCAACTCGATCATGCCGGCATCGCCGCCGGTCGAGACGATGTAGGCATCGACGGCGTCGCCAGGGGCTGCTTCGAGGAGGAGGAAGCTGCCGATGATGACGATGAGGAGCACGAAGATGCTGCCGACGAGACGGCGGCGGATGAGGGTGAGGGCGCGGTTCATGGCGAAGCCTGGTTGGGGCTAGGCCGTGGGCGTCGAGCCCTACGGCGCCCCCTCTGTCCTGCCGGACATCTCCCCCACAGGTGGGGAGATTGGCTGTCACATCGCCTTTCGCCGATCTCCAATATTGCAGGATTGAGCGAGGCGCGGAAGCCGCCAATCTCCCCCTTGTGGGGAGATGTCCGGCAGGACAGAGGGGGGCGCGAAGGAACTCTCATTCTCGAAACTGAGCACCCCGACTGGCAATCCGCAAGCAGATCAGCCCGCCAGATACGTGTCCGCCCAGTTCGAAACCGCCCAGCGCGGATTGTTGGCGATGTTGCCGACCGTATCGCGGGCGACCGAAATGAAACTCCATTCGGCGACATTGATCAGCGGAAGGTCGGCGGCCACATCTTTCTGGAACTCCTTGTACAGCTCGGTGCGCGCCGACGTGTCGAGCGTTTCCGATGCCTTGGCGATCAGCGCGTCCAGGTCGGCGTTCTTGTAGCCGCCCTGGTTGGAGAAGGGCACGCCGTCCGGAATGCCGCTCTGCACCAGGATGGTGGTCGAGATCGCCGGGTCGCCGCGGAACACCGGCGGACCGACGGCGAGGTCGAAGGCGTGGTCGGTGTAGACGGCCTTGATGTGCGCGGCCGAGTCGTTGTTGACGATCTCGGCGTCGATGCCGATGGCGGCCAGCGCCTGGCGCAGATAATCGCCGAACTGCTTTGTTTCGTTGAAATAGGGCGCCGGCAGGAGTTTCAGCGCAAAACGCTTGCCGTCGTCGGTGCGCTTGTAGCCGGCCTCGTCGAGCAGCGTGTTGGCCTTGGCGACGTCGAAGGGATAGGTCGGTACGTCGGCGGTATAGAATTGCGGGTCGTTCTTCGGAACCGGGCCGGTCGCGGTTGCGGCATAACCGAGGAAGATCGTCTTGACGACGAAGTCCTTGTCGATGGCATGCGCAATCGCCTGCCGCACTTTGAGGTCGGCCAGTTCCTTGCGGCGATGGTTGATCTCGACGACGAGCTGATAGGTCAGCCCCTCATAGCCCTTGGAGATGACCTTGAGGCCGGGCACTTTGGAGATGCGGTCGAGGTCGGCGAGCGGCACGGCGGAAAAGGCGGCGAGCTGGATTTCCTCGGCCTCCAGTGCGGCAGCGGCCGACGTGCGGTCGGGCAGCACCTGGTAGACGATCTCGTCGAGATAGGGCTCGTCCTTACCCCAATAGGCATCGTTCTTCGTCAGGCGGTAATACTGGCCGGCCTTGTATTCGGCGAATTTGAACGGACCGGTACCGATCGGCGCGTTGTTGGCCGGATTGTCCTCGATCTTGCCCACCTCATAAACGTGCTTCGGCACGACGCTCGACAGCGCCGGCAGCGCGTTGCGGATGAGCTGGAATGGCGTCGGCTTGGCGAATTTGAAGATTGCGGTCAGGTCGTCGGGCGTGTCGACGGCCTCGAGGTCCTTGAACACTGTCCGGCCGAGATTCTGTAGCGGCTTCCAGATCTGCAGCGCCGAGAAGGCGACGTCGGCCGAGGTGAAGGGATTGCCGTCATGCCACTTCACGCCGTCGCGCAATTTGAAGGTCGCAGACAATCCGTCGGCCGCCCCTTCCCACGAAAGCGCCAGCCGCGGCTGAAGCCCGTCCTTGCCGTCGAAGGAGGCCTCGGCCAGCGTCTCGACGATCTTGCTGGAGATGAAGAAGACGCCATTGGAAGCGACGATTGCCGGGTTGAGATTGCGCGGTTCGGAATCGGCGGCAAGGACGAGGCGTCCGCCTTTCTTCGGCGTCTGCGCCAGGCCGATGGTCGGCAGCGCGGTCGAGGCCAAAAGCAGCGCCGAGCCGGCCAGCAGGCCGCGGCGTGAAATCGTGAATTCTGACATCGTTCAACTCCCCTCTTCGCGCCCGAGCAGGCGCGGCAATCTCGAACAGTTGAGGATTATGGCCTTGGCAAAGGTTTCGCCAGAGACGGATTTGGCGCATGCTGGCTTGGCTTTGAAATTTTCGTCCGCTGGACCAGTTATAGCTAGAAGACCGAAACGGCAGCCTGGTCAGACCAGATTGCCGTAGCCTGATGCGTGGAGAATAGTTTTGGGCTCGGAATTGATGGTTATATATCAATTCTGGCTGGACCAGAGAGACCAAAATAAGGCAGATTTAGCCGATATCGGGATTCAAAGACGATTGGCCGCTTGAGCAGGCCGATAAATTTCCAAGGGAGAGGCAGATGAACATCGCTCCGGGCAAAACCGAGGTCAGCAGCGTCCCATTCGACCAGGCGCGGGTGGACCGGCTGATGGATGCGGCGGGCATCGACGTGCTGTTCGCCACGTCCAAGCACAACACGCAATATCTGCTCGGCGGCTACAAATTCATCTTTTTTGCCGCGATGGATGCGATCGGGCACAGCCGCTATCTGCCGATCGTCCTTTACGAGAAGGGCGGGCCGGAGCATGCGGCCTATATCGGCAACAAGATGGAGGGCGGCGAGCACCAGAACCATCCGTTCTGGACGCCGACATTGCATGCTGCCTGCTGGGGCACACTCGATGCCGCCAATCTGGCGGTCGAGCATCTGCGCAAGATCGGCAAGGGCGCCGCGCGTATCGGCATTGAGCCAGGCTTCCTGCCGTCGGACGCCTACACGCTGATCCGCAAGGCGCTGCCCGACGCCAAGCTGATCGACGCCACCGATATGCTGGAGAGCATGCGCGCCATCAAGACCGGCGCCGAACTTGAACAGCTGCGCATCGCCTCGGAGCTGATCACCGATTCCATGCTGGCGACGATCGCCTGGGCGCGCGAAGGCACGACCAAGGCCGACATCATCGAGCATTTGCGGCGCGAGGAGACCAATCGCGGCGCGCATTTCGAATATTGCCTGCTGACGTTGGGCTCCAGCCACAACCGCGCTTCGTCAAACCAGGCGTGGAAAAAGGGCGAGGTGCTGTCGATCGATTCCGGCGGCAACTACCATGGCTATATCGGCGACCTCTGCCGCATGGGCGTGCTGGGCGAGCCGGACGCCGAGCTGGAGGATCTGCTGGCTGAAATCGAGACGGTGCAGCAGGCGGCGTTCTCCAAGGTCACGGCGGGCACACTGGGCGGCGACATGATTTCGTATGCGGAGGGCGTGCTGAAGGCCTCGAAAGTTGCGCCCTATACGGATTTCTTCGCCCACGGCATGGGCCTGATCACGCATGAGGCGCCGTTCCTGATGACCAACCATCCGGTCGCCTATGAAGGCACCTATGCGGCAAAGCCGCTGGAGACGAACATGGTGCTTTCGGTGGAGACCACCATGCTTCACCCGACGCGGGGCTTCATCAAGCTGGAAGATACGGTCGCCGTGACCGACAGCGGCTATGTGATGTTCGGCGATCGGGGAAGGGGCTGGAACAGGGGCGGGGCTTCGTAAAGCCGAAGCCGTCGCTGCCCCTCATCCGCCCTTCGGGCACCTTCTCCCCGTGGAACGGGGAGAAGGAAAGGCTGTCAGTGCCCCGCCGGCAGCAGCCTGAAATCCGGCAGCTCGCGCAGCACCAGCTCCGGGCCGGCTGGCGAGTAAACGACGAAGAGCTGCATCGGCGCATCGCCCGTATTCAGCGTCGAATGGAAACGGCTTTCCGGCACATAGATGGTGCAGCCGGGGCCGACTTTGGCGACCACCGGGTTGCCTTGCTCGTCCTCGACCATCTGTTCGCCGTTGCCTGAAATCACGAAGATGATTTCCTCGGCGCCCGGATGGTTGTGACGCGTGTGGCCCTTGCCCGAGGGAAGGTCGACGACGCCTCCCGAAAAGCGGGTCGCCCCGTTCACCTCAGGCGCGACGGTCAGCGACAGCTTGCCCCAGTCGAAGCCGAAGGCGCTGACATCCTTCGGGTAGACGAAAACCTTGCTCCTGTCGGCCATTGCTCATCCCTTCTTTTTCTTTGACGTTGTCTTGCCGTCGTGCAGCGTGACGGCCTTGAAATCCGCTGTCTGCCTGGCGATGGCCGCTTCCGCCGGCAGCCGCTCCATCGAGCTTGCGCCATAAAAGCCATGCAGGCCTTTGCAGCGGTCAAGGATGTAGCGGGCATCGTCGGGCATCGAGATCGGGCCGCCGTGGCAAAGCAGGATGACATCGTTGCGCACCGAGCGCGCGGCATCGGCGATGGCGTCGATCTCGACCACGCAGTCGTCGAGCGACTTGGCCGACGTCGCGCCGATCGAGCCGCCGGTCGTCACTCCCATATGGGCGACGACGATGTCGGCGCCGGCCTTGGTCATGGCGCGGGCCTCGTCCGGGCTGAAGACATAGGGTGTGGTCAGAAGATCGAGCCTGTGCGCCTCGGCGATCATGTCGACCTCGAGGCCGAAGCCCATGCCGGTCTCTTCGAAGCTTTGCCGCATCTGGCCGTCGAACAGGCCGATGGTCGGAAAATTCTGCACGCCGGAAAAGCCCATCGTCTTCAGCTCGGCCAGCAGCAGCGGCATGATGACGAAGGGATCGGTGCCGTTGACGCCGGCCAGCACCGGCGTCTTCTTCACCACCGGCAACACCTCATAGGCCATTTCCTTGACGATCTCGTTGGCGTTGCCATAGGCGAGCAGGCCGGCGGCCGAGCCGCGCCCGGCCATGCGGTAGCGGCCCGAATTGTAGATGATGATGAGATCGATACCGCCGGCTTCCTCGGCCTTGGCCGACAGACCGGTGCCGGCGCCGCCGCCGACAATCGGCACGCCGTCGGCAATCATCTTGCGGAATTTTTCCAGGATCTTCTTGCGGGGGATGGCGGCCATCGGGTCTCACTTCTTGGCAATGTCGAGGAAAGCCGCGGCCGCGGCCTTGGCGAAGGCGGGATCGTTGATATGCAGCGGCAGGCGCGTCACGGTGCGGTTCTTCGTCGGCCTGAGCGTGCGTTCGATCGCGTCGAACAGTACCGCGTCGGCTTCCGGATCGAAGAAGGCGCCGCCTTCGATATCGAGGGCGGATACGCCTTTTTCCGGAATGAGGAAGCGGACGGCACCGTCGCATCGGGCAAGCCTGCCGCCGATCCATTCGCCGATCTGGCGGCATTCCTCGATGGTGGTGCGCATCAGCGTGACGTTGGGATTGTGCTCGTAAAACAGCCGCCCGCGATAGCGCTGGGGAATGGTCGGGGGCGCCCAGAAGTTGACCATGTCGAGCGCGCCGACCGAGCCGACATAGGGCAGGCCGGTGCGGGCAATGGCGCCGAAGCGGTCCTCCGCCGCCGGCAGAACGCCGCCAAACAGAAGGTCGCAGACTTCCGTCGTGGTCATGTCGAGGACGCCGGCGAGCAGGCCGGAGTCGGCGAGCTTCTCCATCGAGCGGCCGCCGGTGCCGGTGGCGTGAAAGACCATGCAGTCATAGTCGGCGCGCAGATGTTCGACGATTGCCGTCACGCAGGGCGTGGTGACGCCGAACATGGTAAGCCCGAGCGCCGGCTTACCGGTGGCTGACGGCGCCGGCTTTGCGGCCATGCCGGCAATTGCCTGGGCGGCGTTGTGCAACACGACACGTGACAACCGGTTGAGCCCGGCCATGTCGGTCACCGACGGCATCATGATGATGTCGGAAACGTCGACATAGGGTGCTGTGTCGCCGGAGGCGAGCGTCGAGATCATGATCTTGGGCAGGCCGAGCGGCAGCGTACGCATGCCGGCGGTGACGATCGACGTGCCGCCGCCACCGCCGATGCCGACGACGCCGGCAACATCGGTTCGGGACTGGATGAAGCCGGTGAAAGCCGCGCCCATGCCGGCCACCGCCGTGCCGCGGTCATCGATGCCAAGCACCGCGCCTGCGCCGTCAGGATGATGTGCCGCGACCTCGCTGGCCGGTACGTCGACTGGGACGGAGGCGCCGCGCGTGCCGATATCGACACGGGCGACAAGGCCGCCGGCAGCAGTGACGGCATCGGCCAGGAAGGCCAGTTCCTCGCCCTTGGTGTCGGCGGTGCCCACGACGTAGATGCGCTTCATCGCGTTTCCCCATCACCCCGCGCGCCTGGCGAGGCCACCGACCTTTTGCATGGTCGTCCGTCGAGGCATGGACCATTGCAATTTTTTGAGACGCGCGTATCGTATTGACATGGATATCTCACGTCAACAAGCCGCTGCCCGCGACGGCGATGATCAGGCGCCGTTCGCTGAAAAGGGCCGCGCGCCCGCACCAGGCGCCTGATGCTGGAGACGGCGACCAGGCTGATGCAGTCGGGCCTGACGCCTTCGGTCAGCGAGGTAGCCGAGGCGGCACAGGTCTCGCGGGCGACGGCCTATCGCTATTTCCCGAGCCAGGCGGCGCTGGTGCAGGCGGTGGTCGACGAGGGGCTCGGACCGATCCTCACCTGGACATCCAATTCCAACGATGCGGAGCGGCGCGTGGCCGATCTCTTCGCCACCGCCATGCCGCGCATCGAGGCTTTCGAGGCGACATTCAAGGCGGCGCTGAAATTGTCGCTCGACCAATGGGCGCGCCGGGAGGCGGGCACGCTCGGATCCGAGCCGGCTTTCACGCGGGGGCATCGTGTCGATCTGCTGAAGGATGCGATCGCGCCACTTAAAGGGCGTCTCAAGCCGCGCCAGTTCAAGCGCTTGGCGCAGTCCCTGTCGCTGATGTTCGGTGTCGAGGTGGTCACGGTCCTGAAGGACATATGGGGGCTGGAGAGCGCTGAGATGATGTCTGTCGCTCAATGGGCGGCAGGTGCGCTGGTGCGTGCCGCAATCTCGGAATCAGAGGCGAAATGAGCACGAATACCGGTCGTGCCGAAAACGACAATCGTTCAAATCTGGTTGGACCAGATTATACAAGCAGCTCGGAATATTAATTGTGATGAGCCGTGCGTGACAATGGCGCTTCATATCAAGGAGTAGGAAAAATAAGGCAAATCAGGCAGATATCGCGACGGTTGGTTCATTCGACTGTCGCTGATCGCATAAGAAAGCGCTTGACGCCAAGCCGAAATTGGTAATACCAGATCAGGACTGATAAAGCGGATTGGAACTGAGGGCTGCGATCCACTTTCCGGCAGGGCGAGGAGGCCCCGGAACCGGAAAGGTGCCATCACGGAGGAACTACCAGGGCCGGCGACATTGCCGGCTCGAATGACACGGTAGAATGCGCACCAGGGAGGAAAACAATGCGCAAGATAGTGACCAGCGTGATTGCTGGTATCGGGCTGGCGCTTGCCTGCGGGACATCAGTCCGCGCGCAAGACAAGGAACTCACCATCTTCTGGGCGGAATGGGATCCGGCGAACTATCTGCAGGAACTCGTCAATGATTACACGGCCGAGACCGGGGTGAAGGTCACGGTGCAGACGACGCCGTGGCCGGATTTCCAGACCAAGGCTTTCACTGAGTTCAACGCGCATGGCGACGCGTACGACCTAGTCGTCGGCGACTCGCAATGGCTGGGCGCCGGTTCGACACAAGGCCACTATGTCGACCTGACCGACTTCTTCAATCAGCACAAGCTCACTGACGTGATGGCGCCCGCGACCATCAAGTACTATGCCGAATACCCCGGCGGGTCCGGCAAGTACTGGGCGATCCCGCTGGAAGGCGACGCGATCGGCTGGTCATACCGCAAGGACTGGTTCGAGGATCCAAAGGAGAAGGAAGCCTTCAAGGCGAAGTACGGCTACGACCTCGACGTGCCGAAGACTTATGCGCAGCTGCGCGACATAGCCGAGTTCTTCCATCGTCCGGACCAGAAGAAATACGGCGTCGCAATCTACACCGACAATTCCTATGATGCGATGGCGATGGGCGTTGAAAGCGCCATCTTCAGCTACGGCGGCGATCTCGGCGACTATGCAAGTTACAAGGTCGACGGCATCGTCAATTCGAAAGAGGCTGCCGCAGGCCTCGACATGTACAAGCAACTGTACAAGTTCGCGCCTCCTGGCTGGGGAAGACCTTTTTCGTGGAAGACAATCAGGCGATCACCGGCGGGCTCGCCGCGATGAGCATGAACTTCTTCGCCTTCTTCCCGCCGCTGGTGAACAAGGCCACCAACCCTCATGCCGACGTCACCGGCTTCTTCGCCAATCCGGCCGGCCCGGATGGTAAGCGCTTCGCCGCTCTCGGCGGCCAAGGCATTTCCGTCGTCTCGTACTCGAAGAACAAGGACGAGGCGATGAAGTTCCTTGAGTGGTTCATCAAGGACGACACCCAGAAGAAATGGGCCGACCTCGGTGGTTACACCTGCAGCCAAGCCGTGCTGAAGTCGGAAGCTTTTCAGAAGGCCACGCCGTACAACAAGGCGTTCTACGACACGATGTTCATGGTCAAGGACTTCTGGGCGACGCCTGAATACGCCGAAGTGCTCGATCAGCTGAACCAGAACATCTATCCGTTCGTGGTCGGCGGCAAGGGCACTGCCCAGGAGGCACTCGACAAGACCGCCGCCGACTGGAAGGCGACGTTCACCAAGTACAATCGCTACAAGTAAGCAGCACAGTTAGAATGCCGGAGGAGGGTTTCCCCTCCGGCATTTCTGTTTTCGGGAGACAAAGTTGGCTTCGGTAGCCCTCACCAATCTTGATCCAGCGTCCAGGGCCGCCGCGCGCGGATGGTCCGATCTGACCATCCGCAACCTGTTCATCATCCCGACGCTGGTCTTTCTGATCGTCTTCAACATCTTCCCGCTGATCTACTCGCTGGGCTATTCGTTCACGAATTTCGCCGCGAACCGAAGCGAACCCTGGCAGTTCGTCGGCTTGCAGAACTATCGTGAATTGCTGAGCGACGATCACATCTGGTCGAACTTCGTCATCACGGCGAAATATGTCATCGTCTCCGTGGCCGGCCAGATGATCGTGGGCTTCGGCCTAGCGCTCCTGCTCAACCGCAGCTTCCCGATGAAGGGCCTGATCACCACGCTCTTGCTGTTGCCGATGATGATGTCGGCGGCAGTCGTCGGCCTGTTCTGGCAGCTGCTCTACAGCCCGTCCTGGGGGCCGATCAACTATGCCTTCGGCCTGGGCGATTTCGCCTGGCTCTCCAATCCCGACAGCGCGCTCTACGCGGTCGCCATCACCGACATCTGGATGTGGTCGCCTTTCGTCATGCTGCTGTCACTCGCTGGCTTGTCGGCAGTGCCGCAGCATCTCTATGAGGCCGCCGCGATCGACCGCGCCGGCTGGTGGTACACTTTTACCCGCATCACCTTGCCGCTGGTCTCGCCAATCCTTTTGATCGCCTTGATCTTCCGCACCATGGAGGCCTTCAAAACCTTCGACATCGCCTACACCATGACGACCCAGCCGACCGCCGAGCTGATTGCGATCCGGCTCTACAAGCAGGCCTTCCAGCAGTGGGACACCGGCAAGTCCTGCGCGCTGGCCTACATCGTGCTGATCATGGTGCTGGCCATCACCAACCTCTACGTGAAGTATCTCAACAAGGTGAAGGAGCGCTGACATGGCCGCCGTCCGCACTTCTTCCGAGATCGCGCTCAACCGTGTCGCCATCGTCGCGGTGCTGATTGCGACGCTGGTCTTCCTGGCGCCGATCTACTGGATCGCTTCCACAGCCTTCAAGCCGAAGGAACTGGCGGTCAGCGTGCCGCCCACCGTCCTGTTCGAGCCCGAGATCACGCCGTTCATCCGTTTGTTCACCAAACGCGTGCAGATGCAGAAGCCCGTCGACCCGCAAGTCTACGAGGCCGCGCCCTGGTGGGAAAAGCGTATCTATGACGGCGGCGAGCGGGTGCTGAAGGTCGGCAAGGATGTGCAGCTTTCGCAGTATCCCGACCGCTTCATGAACAGCCTTATCGTGGCGGTCATCAGCACGGTGCTTGCCGTTGGCATGGGAACTTTCACCGCCTACGGCTTCTCGCGCTTCAAGATCGCGGGTGAGGCGGACCTACTCTTCTTCATCCTGTCGACGCGCATGCTTCCGCCGGTGGTCGTGGCGATCCCGATGTTCCTGATGTACCGGATGGTCGGCCTCAACGATTCGCATATCGGGTTGATCATCCTCTACGTCGCGTTCAACCTGTCCTTCTCGGTCTGGCTGATGAAGGGCTTCATGGACGAGATCCCGAAGGAATATGAGGAGGCAGCACTCGTCGACGGCTACACGCGCATGCAGGCCTTCTTCAAGATCGTGCTGCCGGAAGCGGCGACCGGCATCGCCGCCACCGCCGTGTTCTGTTTCATCACCGCCTGGAACGAGTACGCTTTCGCATTGATCATGACCAATCGGCGCGCGCAGACGGCGCCACCCTTTATCCCCAGCCAGATCGGTTCTGGCCTTCCGGACTGGACCACGATCGCGGCGGGCACCTTCCTGTTCCTGCTGCCGGTCGCGATCTTCACCTTCCTGCTGCGCAATCATCTGCTTCGCGGTGTGACCTTCGGAGCGATCCGCAAATGAGCTTTCGCGCGGCCAATGAGAAATACCTCCTGCCGGCCTCGCAGGTGCTCATGGTGCTGGGCATCGTTGCGCTCTGCCAGCCATGGAGCCTCAGCCTGCATTCCTATGGCGTGACGATCATCCTGTTCGGGCTGATCGGTTTCAACATCACGTCCAAGATTGCGCCGGAGCGCAGCGAAGAAACCGGCGCCGCGACGCATGAGGGGGTGCGGCAGTGACGCAGATCGAACTTCGCGGCATCGAAAAATTCTTCGGTGCCGTCCAGGTCATCCACAATCTGAACCTCGCCATCGCCGACAACGAGTTCATCGTGCTGCTTGGACAGTCCGGCTGCGGCAAGACCACGACGCTGCGTGCGGTAGCGGGGCTGGAGACGATCGACAAGGGCGACATACTGATCGATGGCAAGGCGGTGCAGCACCTCAGGGCCGCCGACCGCGACATAGCCATGGTGTTCCAGTCCTTCTCGCTCTACCCGCACATGACGGTGTTCGAGAACATGGCCTTTCCGCTGCGCGCAACGCGCATGAGCAGCGGCGAGGTCGACAAATCGGTGCGCGAGATCGCCCGGGTTCTGCGCATCGCCGACATGCTCGACAAGAAGCCGTCTGCGCTCTCCGGCGGCGACATGCAGCGCGTGGCGATCGGCCGGGCACTGGTGCGGCGCCCAAAGGCGATGCTGATGGACGAGCCGATCGGGGCGCTGGACGCCAAGCTGCGCGAGGAGATGCGGGCCGAGATCAAGCGCCTGCACGTCAAGCAGGGGTCGACCACGATCTACGTCACGCATGACCAGATCGAGGCGATGAGCCTCGCCGACCGTACCGTCATCATGCATGAGGGCTTCATCCAGCAGGTCGGCACGCCGGACGATGTCTATTCGCATCCGGCGAACCTGTTTGTGGCGCAGTTCGTCGGCAGCCCGGTGATGAACGTCGCCGAAGCCAGCGTCGCCGATCGCGCCGGCGCTGCGTCCGTCACCGTCGGTGGCGCGCCGTCGGGCTTCGAGTTCCCGGGCGAACTCCTGTCCAGGCTCAACGGCCACGCCACCAATGGCGGCCTGACGCTTGGCATCCGCCCGGAGGGGGTGCTGGTGCGGCATGACGCTGCGCCGGGCTTTGTGCCTGTGGAGGCGCATATCATCGAGCCGCTCGGCTCCTTCGACATCGTCGACCTCAAGGTTGGCTCCAAAATGCTGCGCGCTCGTACCAAGGCCGGTTACGTTTCGGGCCCGGGCGAGAAGGTCCATGCCCGCATCGATCCGGAGCAGGCGCATTTCTTCGACACGGCAAGCGGCAAGTCGCTTGGGGTAAGGTTGTAATGGCCCATATCGAGCTTAAGAACATCACCAAGAAGTTCGGCGGCCACACCGCGCTGACGGGTCTGAATCTCGACATCGCGGACGGCGAGTTCTTCGTGCTGCTCGGCGAGACCGGCGCCGGCAAGACGACGACGTTACGGCTGGTCGCTGGCCTGGACAAACCGACCGAAGGCCAGGTCTTCATCGACGGCGTCGACGTTGCCGACTGGGGTGCGGCCGAGCGCGACGTGGCGCTGGTGCTGCAGCAATATTCGCTCTATCCGCGCTACACGGTGCGGCAGAATTTGGAATTCCCGCTGAAGCCGAAGATACGCCGGCTGCCCGACGCCGAGATCAAGGACCGCGTCGACCGCGCCGCCCGCACGCTCAGGATCGAGCATCTGCTCGACCGCAAGACCGACCGTCTGTCGGGCGGTGAGATGCAGCGCGTCTCGATCGGCCGCGCCATCGTGCGCAAGCCGCGCGTGTTCCTGATGGACGAGCCGCTGTCGGCCCTCGACGCCAAATTGCGCGAGGCGCTGCGCACGGAATTGAAGAACCTGCAGATGCAGCTCGGCGCCACCTTCCTGTTCGTCACCCACGACCAGATCGAGGCGATGTCGATGGGCGACAAGGTCGGGGTGCTCAACCACGGCCGTATCGTGCAGACCGGCACGCCGCACGAGATCTACAACAATCCGCGCGACACCTATGTCGCGAGCTTCGTCGGCTCGCCGCCGATGAACCTTATCGACGGCAGGCTGGTCAACGACCGTGCGGTCATGGCGCCGATGAATTTCGAACTGCCGCTTAATGGGGGAGCCGGGACTTTTCTGGGGGAGAAGGCGGGCGGAGCGACCGAAGGTCGCCCGCTCGTCTTCGGTATCCGTCCGGAGGATGTCTATCTGGAGAGCGGCGCGCCGGTCGAAGCGCGCGTCCACGATGTCGAAAACCACGGCGTCGAAAAGATCCTGACGCTCAGGGTCGGCGACATGATGCTGCGCGCCACCGTGCCGGCCAGAACCGATGTCGCGATCGAGCAGCCGGTGCGCTTTGCCTGGAATCCCGACAAAGTGGTGATGTTCGACAAAGGCAGTGGCGTCAGTCTACGGCACGCTGGCTGAGCGCCAGAGCTCCGGGCCTTGGAAACGAACCAAGCCGTGCCAAACATGCGTTTAAGCCAGTGCCGGCTGCATGTCCTTGACGGTCGTTTCCAGGAAATCGCAGACGAGGCGGACACGCCGCGTCTGACGGATATCCTCATGCGCGACGAGCCAAATGGGTTCGTCGTGGCGGCAAAGAGCGGGCTTTATCCTCTCCAGACCTGTTTGACCGGTCGCAGCGATACAGGGCAGTACGCCAAGCCCGCTCCCCGATTTGATCGCCATCATCTGTGCCTGCATGGAATCGACCTGAAGCACCGTGCTTCCTCCTTCGGCCCAGGACCGCAAGGCTTTCGGCAAAGCCATAAAGGACAGCGGGTCACCCCATGTGATCAATCGATGACCAACGATTGGCAATGCATCCTGCTCGATTGGATGCTTTGTCAGATAATCCGGCGACCCATAAAGACCGAAGGCAATCGTGCCGATACGCTTGACGGCGAAACTGCCATGTTCCGGACGGCAAAGGCGCAGTCCGACGTCGGCCTCGCGCTGCGGAAGGCTGGCGAAGGATGCATTGATAGCAACACCGATGGACAGGTCGGGATAAGCGTCCTGGAAGGCGGACAGCCGCGGCATGATGAGATGATGGGCCAGGGATTCAACGGTCACGATGCGAACGGTGCCGGAGACGCGCCCATCCTGCTCGCTGAAGCGGTTCTCCAACTCGGTCATGCCCGTTTCAAGCGCCGCAGCCTTGTCGACCATGTCATGACCGGCCTTTGTCAGCGCGTAGCCATCCGGACGCCGCTCGAACAGGCGCGTATGCAGAGCGGCCTCCAAAGTCTCGATCCGGCGCGCAACGGTTGATGGGCTGGCTCGCACTTCGCGCGCCGCCCCAGTCAAGCCGCCATGCCGCGCAACTGCGAGGAAGAAACGAATATCGTTCCAGTTCATCTTTTCTATTTCTGGAAAGCCATCATCCAGACATAGCCATCGCGCCGCATGACAGGAAGTCATATTTTTCGGGGGAACGCACAAAGAGGGGTCGAAGACGATTGTCGGGCAGCCGCTCCATGGGACACAAGGGCGATTGTCATGGATGCATCGCGGATGGCTGGCATCGCAGCCGCGCTCTTTGCAGCGTTCGTCTGGTCCCTGAATTTCATCATACCGTTCGTGATCGGCGACTATACGGTCTTCGACTTCGCCCTGCTGCGTTTTGGAATCTCGGGTCTGGCCGGGCTTGGTTTTCTGGCCGTGAGGCTCAAGGCCGTGCGCCAGGTCGGCCCCCGCGATTGGCTGATCACAGCCTGGCTCGCCTTCATCGGTTATGTCGGCTATTTCCTCACCGTCACCGGAGCCGCCATCTGCGCGGGCCCGATCATCGCTCCGGCCTTTCTGGGCCTTGTGCCGATCGTTCTCGCCATCGTCGGTAATATCCGCCAGGGGTCCGTGCCGTGGCGGTCATTGTCGGTTCCGTCAGCGTTGGTGGGTGTCGGCCTGCTTCTCGTCAACCGGGACGCCTTTGCAAGCCTGGACGCGAGGACCGATCATGGCCTTTGGCTCGGCATGGGCCTGGCCTTGAGCGCGATAGCGTTGTGGACATGGTTTGCCGTCGCCAACCAGGCCGCGCTTGCCAGAAGGCCGCGAATGGATGCCGGAATCTGGACCGCGCTTATCCTCGTCGGCGGCGGCCTGGAGATGCTGGTCTTCTTTCCGTTTGGCGCTGCGTTCGGCTTGTTCGAACTCCCCAGGCTCGGTGCCGGCTGGGAGACCGCCGGCAATCTCTATCTCTGGGGAGGAGCACTTGCGATCTTGGCCTCGGTCTGCGGCGTTTGGGCCTGGAATGTAGCGGCGCGCAATCTGCCGATTGCGCTGGCCGCGCAACTCATTGTCTCGGAGACCGCTTTCGGCGCGATCTTCGGCCTTGCGGCACACGGGCGCTGGCCCAATTTGGCGGAAGCCGGCGGCATCATTGCCCTGATCGCCGGCGTGATCCATGCAATCCACCTGTTTCACCGACAGGCGGCGACAGCTCACGTTCCGCTGTCGCAGAGCGCTTGAAACCGCTGCTGCCTCCGGCTGCGATCCCTTGGGTGCCTCGGGGCGTTGTCCGCGGATTGCCGGCGGATTATTTCTGGATGTAGGTCTCGTAGGGCGTGTCGTTGATCAGCAGGATCACGCATTCGGTGTCCGAGAGGCAGGCATCGTCATGCATCTCGTTGGCCTTCTGCGTCCAGTAGGAACCAGGCGACAGCTCGACCTTGGTCGCCTCGCCGCCTTCCATCTGCCAGTGCGCCCAAAGCCCCTTGATGACGACCGCGCGATAATCGGCGGTGTGGGCATGGACGGGCGCGCGCCAGTTGCCGGGGACTTTCAGCAGCGTGCCGGCCGAACCCTTCGCCCGCTCACCCCATAGCGGGCCGAGGCGCTGCGGCTGGTCCGGTGCTTCGGCGACGTAGGGGATCTTGTCTGCGGGCAGGTAGCTGTCTTCGAGCGCGAATGCGCGTTGTGGCACGAAAGAGAGCGCGGCAAGCGCAAGCGTTACAAGGTATCTGGTCATTGGGGTTCCTCCACCAGGCCAGATTATGTCCTTGCCACGGACAGGGAATGACGCCTCGTCCAAAAAACTTGGCGATTTCTCCAGACGGCGATTTGAACGGCTCAGGCGGTCGTACTGTCCGCGCTGCCGGCCGTGTTGCGGAAATGGCTCGGCGCTTCGCCCATCACCCGCTTGAAGGCGCGGCTGAAGGAAGCTTCGGAATCATAGCCCAGCCTTGCCGCCGCCACCGAGACCCGCATACCGTCGCGGGCCAGCCACTGCCTGGCCTGGTGCATGCGCACCTGCAGCACATATTTAGCCGGCGTTTCGCCGACCACGGTGGCGAAACGCTGGGCAAAGGCGGAGCGCGAGGCGCCCATCTTCTCGGCCAGCGCTTCAACCGTCCAGTCGCGTTCGGGCTGCAGATGGATGGCGGCGAGCACCTTGCCGACATCGGGATTGCGGACGGCGGCGATCCAGCCCGAGGCATCGCCGCAGCCATTCTCCACCCAGCAGCGGATGATGGTGGCGGCAAGCACATCGGCAAGGCGGGCAAGGATGCCCCCGGAGCCGACACGATCCATCGTCACCTCGCCGGCCATCGCGTCGAGCAGATGCTGGATGCTCGGCGCATTCGCCATCAACTTATGCGCCTGCATCAGGTCAGGCATCATGTCGAGCAGCGGATGCGAGCCGTCGAGATTGAAGTGCATGCTGCCGCAAAACAGCAGGGTCTTGCGGCCGTCGCAGCCGTTGGAGACATCGTAGATATTCTCGCAGACCGGTTCGATGGTGTAGCGGCCGATCGGCACAGGCGGCACGCCCGGCGCGCTGGCCAGAATGTGTTCGTCGCCGCGCGGGATGAGCAGCGCGTCGCCCACCGACAGTTCGATCCATTCCTTCGCCGGCGAGAACAGCCAGCAGCCCCGCTGCCCAATGAAATGGAAGCGCGCCGCTTTCTGCTTGGGGAAGGAGACCGCCCACGGTTCGCCGAGCACGCAGCGGCCGTAGTCGACCCCATCGAGACGCAACCCGCGCAGCATGTCAGTCAGAGGGTCGCCGGATGCTGGCAGTGTCGATTTGGACGAATTGTAATTCATTTCGGTGTTTATAGCATGGAAACTCCAGGTCGTCACTCCCTATGTTGCACTGCAGCCAAATGTTGCGCCGCAACCACCCGGACTGATATTCCCGTCAAAGCCTGTAACGGGTGGGGCCGGGGCCGGTCGTTTGCTAAGTGGCGCTGCAAATCAGATCGGAGATTTTGTCATGACCGAACCCGCCACGGGCGTCCTCGATGCCGCCGTTGTCGACAATCCCGAAACAGAAGAACGATCCGAACCCGCATGGGGCGCCGTGGTCTCGCTGGCGCTTGGCGTGTTCGGTCTCGTCACCGCCGAATTCCTGCCTGCCAGCCTGCTGACGCGGCTGGCGCAGGATCTTGGCGTCAGCGAAGGCGCTGCCGGCCAGGCGGTGACGGCGACAGCGATCGTCGGCGCGATCGCGGCGCCGACCATGGCCATCGTCACCAGGCGGCTCGATCGCCGGCTGGTGATGTGGATCCTGTCGGTCCTGCTGATCGCCTCCAACCTGCTCGCCGCCTTCGCCTCCTCGCTCACCATGCTGCTTCTGGCCCGCGTCCTGCTCGGCGTCGCGTTGGGCGGCTTCTGGGCAATGTCTGCCGCCATGGCGCTGCGGCTGGTGCCGATGCGGCTGATGCCGCGCGCCATGTCGATCATCCTGACCGGCGTGTCGATCGCGACCGTCACCGCGGCGCCGGTCGGCGCTTATGTCGGCGATGTCTGGGGCTGGCGCACCGCCTTCATGATCGCGGCGGTCGTCGGCGCGCTGGCGTTGCTGGTGCAACTCGCCACGCTGCCGCGGCTGCCGCCGGCCGGCGTGGCTGGTTTCCGCACCTTGCTCGACGTGTTGAAGCGGCGCACGATCCGCGTCGCGCTTCTGGTCGTGCTGCTCGTCGCTTCCGGCCAGTTTGCCGGCTTCACCTATGTGCGGCCGTTCCTGGAGACGGTGCCGGTCATGCCGATCGAGACCATTTCGCTGGTCCTGCTTGCTTACGGTATCGGCGGCTTCTTCGGCAATTTCGCCGGCGCGTTCCTGGCCGAGCGCAATCTCAAGCTCGCCGTCGGACTGGCGCCGCTGCTGATCGCGCTGGCAGCCCTTGCCATGCTCACGCTTGGCGCTTCGCCGGCGCTGGCGGCGGCCGCCGTCGCGGCCTGGGGCTTTGCCTTCGGCGCGGTGCCGGTCGGGCTGCAGACCTGGCTGGTGCGCGCCGCGCCCGACCAGGCTGAGAGCGCCGGCGGCCTGATGGTCGCGACGTTCCAGGCGGCGATCGCGCTTGGCGCCGTGTTCGGCGGTTTGCTGGTCGACCATGCCGGCGTTGCCAGCGCCTTTGCCTACAGCGCGGTTGCCACGCTGCTTGCGGCGCTGGTGGCTTTCCTGATGGGGCCTCGGCAGGCGCAGTAGCCAAGCGGACCTGGTTGCCAAAGGACATCGGCTTGGATCCCTCAGGGGCTCCGAGCCGATTTCGTCATGCTGGCCATACGAGCGCCTCAGGCCGAGCGGCCATCGAACTCGAACACCTCGATGGCAGCGAGGTCGACATCGTCGAGGCAGTTGATGTTGATATAGGCCGAGCGTTCGGCGCCCTGGCTGACATCCTCGGCGAAAGGGTGGATGCCGCAGGTCCGGCAAAACCGATGCGCCATCTGAGCCTTGCCGAAGGTGTATCTGCCCAGATCGTCGCCCCAGGCGACGAGGTTCAATTGGTCATGCGGCACCGCCCACAGCAGCGCGCCCTTGCGCCTGCAGATCGAGCAGTTGCAGCGCACGGCCATGGCGAGCGCGCCCTCGACTTCGAACGCCACCTTGCCGCAGTGGCAGCTGCCTTTGTACAGCATCAGCATCTTCCTGTTCCTGGCAGGGTGCAAAGCCACGCTTGCCGGTTTATTCGTTTCGTCAGCGCAATCGCTGCTGCCTTTGTTTCTCGCAATTCCGGGCGGAAAACCGCTGCACACTTTTCCTGGAATTGCTTTTAAAGACGTCTCATCCTTGCGGAGTCCGACATAGACATGCAATCCGTCCGCGACCGTCTCGAAATCATCCTGTCAAATCTTGCCAATCGCGCAGCCGACGAAAAGGTCTTTACGAAGCTCTACATTGAAGCCGCGCGGGCGGCCGCCGGTGCGTCCGATGCGCGGCGCAAGGCCGGTGTGAACCTTGGACCGCTCGACGGCACGATCCTGTCGATCAAGGATTTATTCGACGTCGCAGGCGAGCCGACCACCGCCGGCTCGCTGATGCTTGCCACGGCGCCCGCCGCGACGCGGGACGCGGTGATCGTGGCAAGGCTCAGGCAAGCGGGCGTGGTGATTATCGGCAAGACCAACATGACCGAGTTCGCCTTCACCGCGATCGGCGACAATCCGCATTACGGCACGCCGGGCAATGCCAAAGATGCCAGCCTGATTCCGGGCGGATCGTCCGCCGGCGCCGGCGTTGCCGTGGGTGAAGGCACAAGCGAGATCTCCATCGGCTCCGACACCGGCGGCTCGGTGCGCATCCCGGCCTCTCTCAATGGTGTCGTCGGCTTCAAGCCGACAGCGCGGCGCGTGCCGCTGAGCGGCGCCTATCCCTTGTCGGCGACGCTGGATTCGATCGGCCCGCTTGCCCGCAACGTCGCCGTATGCGCGCTGGCCGACGCCGTCATGGCGGGCGAGGAGCCTTTGCCGCTCCAGCCGCTCTCGCTTGCCGGCCTGCGCGTCGGCATTGCGCGTGGTGTCTTGTTCAGCGAGACGCAAGCGGACGTGGCTGCTGCCTTCGAGGCCTGTATCGGCAGGATCGAGCAGGCAGGCGCCCGCGTCGTCGACCTGCCGATCGACGACCTCATCGCGGAGATGCGTCTGGCAACCAAGCGTGGCACGATCGCGTCGATGGAGGGCGCCGAGGTGCATGCCGACTGGCTGGCGGCCGGCGCGCCCGTGCCGGTCGATCCGCATGTCACCGTGCCATTGTCGCGCGCGCTGGCGGTGCCCGCTTCAGCCTATATCAAGACGATGCGCCGCCGTGGCGAACTGGTCGCCGCGATGGCGCAACGCCTGGAAGCGATCGACGTGGTGGCGCTGCCGACCGTGCCGATGGTCGCGCCGACGATCGCCGCCATGGCTGCCGATGAGGCGCTGCGCGACAAGACGGAAGGCCTTTTGTTGCGCAACACCCAGGTCGGCAATCAATTCGATCTCTGCGCGATCTCACTGCCGATGCCGGACATGACTCTGCCGGTTGGCCTGATGCTGATGGGCAAGCACGGGCATGACCGGCATCTTCTCGGCATCGCGGCGGCGGTGGAGGCCTTGCTCGGGCGTTAGACGGCGCGGCCGTTCTTGAGGGTCACCAGCCCTCAGTGCGCCGAGCAGTGGCCGCGCTCACCGTCCTTCGCCGCGCGCTCGATGCCGGTAGCGATCAGCGTCGGCAGACTGTAGTGCTTGCCATTGAAGTCGTGCGACCGGTTCTCGATCGTGCCCGTGATGACGACCTTGCCGGCATAGAGCTTGTCCGGCAGATCGAGCACCTTGTCCTGCTGCGGCAAGCCGTCGATGTCGATCCACACGCCTTTGACGATCTTGCCGGTGGCGAGATCGAGCGCGCTGTTGGAAGGGCAGGGCGCCATGACGCAGCGCAGGCCGTTGTCGCAGGGCACATAGCTGCCCTGTCCTTCCGCCCGGGCGCCAGCCGTCGCCATGCAAGCGCCGGCGATCAGGATAAGGATTTTTGCGACATGTTTGGCCATGGCGGTCAGCGTCGCCGCCAAATCGGCGAAAATTGAGGCGTGGACTTCAGCCGGCGGGAAAGCGCCGCCGGTAGTGGCCGATCACGTCCGGGTTGCGCAAATTGACGGGCAGTTCGTTGGCGAGCACCAGCAACGCCTCGCCTGCGGCGCCGACGCCCATGCGCATCATCGATTCCTCGGTGATGCCGGCCATATGCGGGGTGACGATGACGTTGTCGAAGCTGAAATAGGGGTGGCTCGGCGGCAATGGCTGCGTCGCAAAGACATCCAGTGCCGCGCCGCCGATGCGGCCTTTTCGCAGGGCTTCGATCAATGCGTCGTCATCGACCACCGGCCCGCGCGAGACGTTGATCAGCAGCGCGTTGGGTTTCATGCGGGCGATGCGTTCGCGGCTGATCAGGCCGCGCGTCTCCGGCGTCAGCGGGCAGCACAGCACGATGATGTCGCTCTGCTCGACCAGCGCGTCGATCGACAGGAAGCCGATCTTGTCCGGCGCCGGCTGCATGCTGCGTGTGGTGGCCACCACTTTGAGGTCGAAGCCATGCGCCGCGATGTGGCCGACGGCCTGGCCAACCGCGCCAAGGCCGACGATGCCGATGGTCTTGCCGGCAAGCTCGGTGTTGGAATTGGCATGCTCGCGGCCGGCGAGCCAGCCCTTGGCGCGCAGGTCACGGTCGACCTTGCGGAATTGCCGCAGCAGCGCAAGCGCGGCGAACATCACATGTTCGGCGACCGAGCGGGCGTTGACGGCCGGCACATTCGCCACCAGCACGCCTGCCGCCGTTGCTGCCTCAAGCGGGATCATGTCCAGCCCGGCGCCATGTCGGATCGCGGCGCGCAGATTGGTCGCGCCGGAAAACAGCTCCGGCGGCAGCGGCGCGCGCACGATGACGATGTCGGCGTCGCTCGCTTCCGCGGTCAGTGTCCTGGCATCGAGCGCGGAGGCGACAGCCAGCCTTGCCGCGCCTGCCAGCATGGCCGTGGCGCGTGGGTGCAGCGGGTGCGTGGAAAGTATCTTGCGCATCAGGCTCAGGCCTTTTCGAACGCCGCGCTTTTCGGCTCCATGCCGCGGCCCTCGATGATCCCCTTCCAGTAGCTCTCGGCGCCTTGCAGATGAGCGCTCATCAGCGCCTGGGCGAGGTTGCCGTCGCGGCGCAGCAGCGCCTCGTAGATCTGGATGTGCTCGGCATGCGAGCGCACCGAGCGCTCCGGGTCGTTGAAATAGATCGGCAGGCGCTGCTCGCCCATCAGGTAATAGACGCTGCAGATGTTGTGGAAGACGCCGTTCTTGGTTGCCCGCACGATCTCGAGATGGAACTCGCGATCCTCCTTGGCGAGGCCTTCGCCGGCGGCGATGCGCTGCTCGGAAGCCTTGAGGATCTCGCGCAGCCGCTCGAAATTCTCCTCCGTGGCGCGCGAGCAGGCGAGTTCGGCCGCCTTGATCTCATGGATCTTGCGCAGCTCGACGGTCTCGTAGATCTGCACCGGATCGAGCGGCAGGCCGGCGCGGGCGAACAGCGCCAACGCTTCCACGCTCGCCTGCCTGGTGTCGACATAGATGCCGGATTTGGCGCGGCGCTCGACGATGCGCATGGCTTCGAGGATCGCCAGCGCTTCGCGGATCTGGCCGCGGCTGACGCCGAAATGCTCCGCCAGCTCGCGTTCCGACGGCGTGCGGCCGGTCTCCTTGTCCGAATGGGAGAACAGATAGGCGGCGAGTTCGGCGAGAAGGTTCTTTTCTTTCATCGTCAAATGCGTTGCGCGTGCGCCTCCAGAAACCGCTCGGATATGGTGAATCCCAGCCCGGGTTTTTCGGGGATCGCTATCATACCGTCCTTTGCTTCGACAGTCTCTTGCACGAGATCGTGAATCATCGGGTTGGCGCCGAGCGAATATTCGACGATGAAGCTTGCGGGCGAAGCGGCGCAGACATGCAGCCCGGCAAAGAAGCAGGGCGCGCCGGCCCACAGATGCGGCGCCAGGCGCAGATTGAAGGCGCTGGCGATGGTGCCGATCTTGATCGCCTCGCTGATGCCGCCGCAAAAAGCCGGGTCGGGCTGGAAGATGTCGGCCGATTTCAGCACGGCCAGGTCGCGGAAGGCATAGCGCGTCGCCTCGCTTTCGCCGGTCGCGATCGGCGTCGAACCCGAGGCGCGCACCTCGGCCATGCCCGACTTGTCGTCGGCGATCACCGGTTCCTCGAACCAGGCAAGGTCGAGATCGGCGGTGAGACCGATGAAGCGCTTTGCCTCGGCGACCGTATAGGTGCCGTGCGCATCGACCATGAGATCGACATCGGGGCCGACAGCCTGCCTTGCGGCGCGCACGCGCGCGGCCGAGACATGCGGCGCGCCGTCCATGGAGCCGACGCGCATCTTCAATGCCTTGAAGCCGCCTTTGGCGATGTAGGACTTCAATTGCTCGCCGATGGCCTCAGTGGACGCCCAGCCGCCCGAGGCATAGGCCTGCATGCGCTCGACCTTGCGGCCGCCGATGAGCCGCCAGACAGGCTGCCCGAGCGACTTGCCGAGGATGTCCCACAGCGCGATGTCGACGGCGCTGATCGCCGCCACGCTGATGCCGCGCCGCGCCAATTGCGGCATGGCATGGCCGCTATGGGCCGCCGTCTCGTGCCGCACGCCGTTGTAGAGCATTTCCCAGATGACGCCGATATCGGCCGGGTCGCGGCCGATGAGCTGCGGGCCGACCTCGTGGTTGAGCATATGGACGAGCGCGCCATAGCTGCCGGCGCTGCCGGCGGCGTTCTTGCCTTCGCCCCAGCCGACCAGGCCGTCATCGGTCTCGATGCGCAAAATGGCGGCATCGAACGTCGTCACCTGACCGAAATCGGAGCGGTGCTGTTTTGCCGCTTCGATCGGTACGCGCACCCACCAGGCCTGGACGCTTTTGATACGCATCTTTGTCCCCGGCCCCGCCGCCCGGTCAGGACGGAAGGGCTAAGTTTCAATGAGGTCTACTTGATCAGCGGCAGCAGCGTTTCGGCGGTGATGCGCATCTGGTCGGTGTAGAATTTCTCCGTCAGCACGCTGGAGCCATGATCCTGGATGAATTTGAGCTGCTCGGGCGAGATGTCGACCGGATTGCGCTCGACCATCTCGGGATAAGGTGCTGCTGGCGTGCGGTCGACAGGGGCGACGAACTCGTTGGTCAACGCGCCGTCATAGCCGACCTCCTTCAAGGTGCGCACGATCTTGGGCCAGTCGATCTGGCCAAGGCCGGCGGCGAAGCGGTTGTTGTCGGCGACATGGAAGTCATAGAGCCGCTTGCCGACCTGGCGGATCGCGTCATAGACGTTAAATTCCTCCATATGGATGTGGTAGGCGTCGAGGCAGACGCCGCATTCCGGGCTCACCGCGTCGGCAAGCGCCAGCGCCTGGGCGCCGCGGTTGAACAGGTAGGTCTCGAAGCGGTTGAGCGGCTCGACCGCGATCTTGACGCCAACCTTCTTGGCATGGGCGAAGCATTCGCGGGTGGCATCGACCACCCAGCCCCATTCCTCGGCCTCGGTGCCGTCCGGCACCACCTTGCCGACGGTCGCGGGCACAAGCGTGATGATCTCGCCGTCGAGCTCGCTCACCATGGTCAGCACGTCCTTGACATATTGGACCGAGCGCTCGCGCTGGCCCTGGTCCTTGGCGGCAAGGTTGCGCTCGCCCAGCATCAGCGTCACCGAACCCCAGCAGCGGATACCGTGCTCCTTC
This sequence comes from Mesorhizobium sp. ORM8.1, assembly GCF_053005525.2. NCBI lineage: Bacteria > Pseudomonadati > Pseudomonadota > Alphaproteobacteria > Hyphomicrobiales > Phyllobacteriaceae > Mesorhizobium > Mesorhizobium sp. ORM8.1. Next base: position 4,888,392 of record NZ_CM132600.1, read on the forward strand.
AACAGCGCGCGCGTTTCCTTGGTCTTGTACTGCTCGGGTTCGCCGGAAATCTCGATCGATTCGTAGCCGAATTTCTTGATGCGCTTGAGCGTCACCTCCAGTGGCTCCGCCCGCATCCAGTTGTGCGTCGAAAGATGCATGGTCTATCCTTCCCAGAATTCGCCTTGTCACGTTCACCCACGCCGCCGCCTGCGAGGCGGCCGCACGATTCCTCCCCAAGGCGTTCCCAGCATTTTTTGCGAAACTGGTTCGACCAATTGGGTCTATCGTGACCTCTAGCGTAAATTCAGCCGAACGGCAAGAAGCACGGGATGAAAGCCTGGATTTTGGCCTATATTCATGATTTAAAACGGTAAAGTGGATATGCCGTAACCGAATTGTGTAGTTGCTTAGGCTTTTCACTGGCTTGACCGGATGGCTGGATTTGGTAATACCAGAATGGCGCTGTGCTGGCACAGCTATCAAACAAACCAAACAGGCTGGCCGTCACTGCAATCGGCGCTATGCTTGGTTGCGGAAAAACGAGAGAGGGAGATGCCGATGCCGACGACGATGAAGGGTCCTGGTCTGTTTCTGGCGCAGTTCGCGGGCGATGCCGCCCCATTCAATTCGCTGGCTTCGATCACCAAATGGGCGGCCGGCCTCGGCTACAAGGGCGTGCAGATTCCGACCTGGGACGCGCGGCTGTTCGATCTCGAGAAAGCGGCGTCATCGAAGGCCTATTGCGACGAGGTGAAAGGCATCTGCGCCGAGGCCGGCGTCGAGATCACCGAATTATCGACCCATCTGCAGGGCCAGCTGGTGGCGGTGCATCCCGCCTATGATGCGCAAATGGATGGCTTCGCGCCGCCTTCGGTGCACAACAATTCCAAGGCGCGGCAGAAATGGGCTGTCGAACAGATGAAATTCGGGGCCAAGGCGTCGCGCAATCTCGGGCTGAATGCATCGGTGTCGTTCACCGGTTCGCTGGCTTTCCCTTATCTTTATCCCTTCCCGCAGCGGCCCGCCGGACTGATCGAGGAAGCCTTTGGCGAACTCGGCAAACGCTGGAAACCGATCCTCGATGTCTACGAGGACAACGGTGTCGATGTCGGCTACGAGATTCACCCTCGGAAGACGTGTTCGACGGCGCGACCTTCGAGATGTTTCTCGACGCGGTCGGCGGCCACAAGCGCTGCAACATCAACTACGATCCGTCGCACTTCCTGTTGCAGCAGCTCGACTATCTCGACTTCATCGACATCTATCACGAGCGGATCAAGGCCTTCCACGTCAAGGACGCCGAGTTCAATCCAACTGGACGTCAGGGCGTCTATTCCGGCTACCAGGGCTGGGTGAACCGCGCCGGCCGCTTCCGCTCGCTTGGCGACGGCCAGGTCGATTTCGGCGGCATCTTCTCCAAGCTCGCCCAGTACAATTACGATTCCTGGGCGGTGCTTGAATGGGAGTGCTGCCTGAAGCATCCCGAAGATGGCGCCGCCGAGGGCGCGCCCTTCATCCAGCATCACATCATCCGGGTGACGGAAAAAGCCTTCGACGATTTTGCCAGCGGCACCAGCGACAAGAAGCTGTTGCGCGCAATGATGGGACTCTGACACTTTTACCCTCCCCCTTGAAGGGAGGGTGGCCCGAAGGGCCGGGTGGGATCGGTTCATGCCGAGCCTTACGCCCGGCGACCCCACCCGATCCGCTGCGCGGATCGACCTCCCCTCGAGGGGAGGTGAACATCGAGGAGACGAAGAATGGTCGGCGCATCGAAGTCGGAAACGGGAGGCGGTCCAATCCGCTATGGCATGGTCGGCGGTGGGCAGGGCGCCTTCATCGGCGCCGTGCACCGGATCGCGGCGCGGATGGACAATGACTTCGTGCTGGTTGCGGGTGCCCTGTCGGCCAATCCCGAGCGCGCCAAGGCGTCGGCAGCCGAACTCGGGCTCGATCCTGAACGCAGCTATGGTTCCTATGCCGAGATGGCCAAGGCCGAAGCCAAGCGCCCCGACGGCATCGAAGCGGTGGCGATCGTCACGCCCAACAACGTGCATGTGCCGGCGGCCAAGGCCTTCCTCGAAGCCGGCATCCACGTCATCTGCGACAAGCCGCTGGCGACCTCGCTGGCCGAGGCAAAAAAACTCGCCGCGGTGGTCGCGAAGACCGGCAAGGTGTTTGTGCTGACGCACAACTACACCGCCTATCCGATGATCCGTCAGGCGCGCGAGATGGTCGCCAAGGGCCAGCTTGGCGACATCCGCATCGTGCAATCGGAATACCCGCAGGACTGGCTGACGGAAGACCTCGCCGCCACCGGCCAGAAGCAGGCGTCGTGGCGCTCCGACCCCAAGCAGGCGGGCGCTGGTGGCGCGCTCGGCGACATCGGCACGCATGCCTACAACCTTGCCCGTTTCGTCTCGGGGCTGGAGCTGGACTCGCTGTCGGCTGATCTCGATGCCTTCGTGCCGGGCCGCCAGCTCGACGACAACGTCAATGTCATGCTGCGCTTCAAGGCGGTCGACAAGGCGCATCCGGCCAAGGGCATGATCTGGGCAAGCCAGGTCGCGCCCGGCCACGAGAACGGTCTCAAGCTACGCATCTATGGCTCGAAGGGCGGGCTGGAATGGGTGCAGGCCGATCCGAACTATCTTTGGTACACGCCGTTCGGCCAACCCAAGCAGTTGCTGACCCGCAACGGCGCCGGCGCGCTGCCTGTCGCCGGCCGCGTCAGCCGTGTGCCGTCCGGCCATCCGGAAGGCTATCTCGAAGGCTTCGCCAACATCTACCAGGAGGCGGCGCGGGCGATCCGCGCGGCGCGCCGGAAAGGCGGCAAGCCGGGTAAGGACGTGGTGTTCCCGACGATCGCGGACGGCGTCGAAGGCATGGCCTTCATCGAGGCTTGCGTGAAGTCGTCGAAGAAAAACGGGGCGTGGACGAAGCTGTAACTGCGCGCAGGGGCGGCCGGCCCCTCACCCGGATTGCCAGCCGAATTGCAAACGCAATTCGGGGCAATCCGACCTCTCCCCGAGGGGAGAGGCGGCGGTCGGCGTGACGCCTATCTCTTCTCTCCCACGGGGAGAAGGTGGCCGCGAAGCGGCCGGATGAGGGGGAGTGTGGCCCGCCAGCGCAAGCGGCTAGCCGCGTAAGGGGGAGGAATGTCGATGAAAATCGGCATGTGCATGTTCTTATGGACGACGAGCGTCTCGAAGAAACACGAGGCACTGTTGAAAGACATCAAGGCGACCGGCTTCGACGGGGTCGAAATCCCGATCTTCGTCGGCTCGCCGGACGATTACAGGAAGCTCGGCGAGTTGCTTGACCGCATTGGGCTGGAGCGCACGGCGGTCACGGCCATGGGCGATCCGGCGATGAACCTGATCGCCCCGGATGCCGGGACGCGCAAGGCCGGCATCGACTACATGAAATGGGCGATCGACTGCAGCGCCGCGCTCGGCGCAAGGACGCTGAGCGGTCCGCTGCACTCGACGCTCGGCGCTTTCTCAGGAAACGGGCCGACGGCGGCCGAGAAAAACGCTCGGTGGCTTCGCAGTGCGCCATCGGCGACTATGCCGGCAAGAGGAGCGTCACCATCGGGCTCGAGGCGCTCAACCGTTTCGAATGTTATTTGCTCAACACGATGGCTGACCTGTCCGAGCACGTCGACGCTATCGACCGGCCGCACATCAAGGCGATGTACGACACGTTCCATGCCAACATCGAGGAAGCCGACCCGATCGGCGCCTATACGCGCAACCGCAGGAATGTCGTTCACATCCACATTTCGGAGAACGATCGCGGCGTGCCCGGGCGCGGCAACATCCCGTGGAAGGAAACTTTTTCCGCCATCCGCAAGAGTGGCTATGACGACTGGCTGACCATCGAGGCGTTCGGGCGTTCGCTGAAGGATCTGGCGGCGGCGACGAAGGTGTGGCGCGATTTTTCGGAGAGCCCGGAGGCGGTTTACCGGGAGGGGTACAGGCATATCAGGGATGGGTGGAAGAAGGCGGCGTAGGGGCCTTGATCGGGCGATAGTGACGACAAGAAGATCTGCGTCGGCGACGCTAGGCGCGAGTCGAGACGATGCTTGCGTCTGGTCCATTTCCGATTTGCGTTCGCAACGGTTGCCAGGTGGTTCCCCCACTCCGTCTCGGCTTCGCCGAGCCACCTCTCCCCCTCCGGAGGGAGAGGAAAGGGAGCTTGGTGGCGTGGGGAGAAGAAGAATGCCTCGGCCTTAGAGGACATGCCGGCTCGGACTGCCTGGCGCCTTTCCTCTACCCCGTCGATCGGGGAGAGGTGTCGAGCGCAGCTCGACGGAGTGGGGTCGACCCTTTGGCGCGGCACTATACGATGCCCGCGCTTATGGGTCACCAGGCTACCCCTGCGCAGCCTGCAGCCGATTGTAATCATGCAGCGTGCGGCTGAGCCTGCGGCGCAGGAAGTTCGAGATGTTGTCGAAGATGAAGACGACGAGCAGCGTCAACAGCACCATGTAGAAGACGTTGGCCCAGTTGGAATTGGTGCGCATCGCTTCCCATAGCTTCAGGCCGATGCCGCCGGCGCCGACGGCGCCGATGATGGTGGCGCCGCGGGTGTTCGATCTCCACTGGTAGAGCGTCTGGCTGATGAAGATGGGAATGACTTCCGGCATCACGCCGTAGCGCTGCACCAGCAAGCCGTTGGCGCCGGTCGAGGCCACGCCTTCGCGCGGCTTGTCGTCGATGTTCTCCAGCGCCTCGGAATAGACTTTGCCGAGTGTGCCGATCTCGGTGAAGAAGATGGCTGCACTGCCGGCCAGAGGCCCCGGTCCGAAGGCGCGGGTGAAGAACAGCGCCCAGATCAGCATGTCGACCGAGCGCATGAAGTCGAAGAAGCGTTTCAGCACCTGGCTGAGCAGTCCGCTCGGCCTGATGTTGCGGGCCGCGAAGAAGGCGAGCGGGAAGGCGACGATGCCGCCGAGCAACGTGCCGAGGAAGGCCATGACGATGGTCTGCAACAGCTTCGTCCAGACGTCGCCGTGCTGCCATTGGGCATTGTTCCAGATATTGTCGCCCGCCAGTGCGAGATTCGAGGTGCCCGGCTTCAATTCCGGGCCGGAGACGATCAGCGAGATCACTTCGCCGGCCGATTTGCCGAAGAAGGGCGAGCGCGTGTCGAAGACGAAATTCGCCCAGCCGAGAAAGCGCTTGCGCACCTTGACGCGGTCGACGGTGACGCGCACCTCTCCGACAAAGCCCATCTTGGCGACGACCTCGTCGTCATGAACGGTCACCCAGTCTGGCACCGGCCCGGAGACCACCGGTTTGCCGCTGGTCAGCGCCACTGGCACCGTCTGCCCATAGGCAACGATCGTCGCATAAGTCTTGTCGAAGGTGACCGATTTTGCCTGGCCGTCGATCTGCACGGTGAACGAGCCGTCGGCATTCCTGATCACCCAATCCGGATTAGGGTTGTCGCCAAGTGCCGAGAAGCGCGGATATTTCGGCGTGATCTCCGGCTGGTCGAGGCGGAATTCCGGTTGCAAATCGTAGCTGATCCATTGCGATAGGAAGAGCGGCAGACGTTCCCAATGCGACTCGCGCAGCACCTGCGGCAGGTTGAAGAACCACAAGGCATAGACGAGATAGAGGAGAGTGCCGACGAACAGCAGCAACGGACCAAAGCGCTTGTACGTCGGGCGCCGGAACACGTGCGGATGGCGTTCCTCGATCGCCTTGATGTCGTCTACGGTCATGGCCATAGGCCACCTTTTGGGTTGACCATGATCTTTTCCAAAAACCGGCTGCCACCTTTTGGGATCATGGTCAGGCGGCGCCCATCAGAAAGGCCTGTTCGCCGACAAGCTTGCGGCGCAGCCAGGCTGAGAACTGGTCGATGATGAAGATGGTGATGAACAGGAGCAGCACCAGCGCCAGCGTCTTGGCGCCGAAGCCGCGCGAGATCGAAAGCTTCAACTCTTCGCCGATGCCGCCGCCGCCGACCGCGCCGATGATGGTCGAGGCGCGCACGTTGATCTCGATCCGGAGCAGCGTGTAGGACATGAAATTGGGCAGCACTTGCGGCAGGTCGGCGAAACGCACCCGCTCGAACCAGTTGGCGCCGACCGCGCGCAGGCCCTCTTCCGACCGCATATCGATATTCTCGTTGATCTCGTAGAACAGCTTGCCGAGCGCGCCGGTCGAATGCAGGCCGATGGCGATGATGGCGGCGATGGGACCGGTCGAGACGATCGCGGCGAAGAGGCCGGCAATAACGATCTCAGGGAAGGCGCGCAGCAATTCCATGAAGCGCTTGACGAAGAGCCGCAACGCCGGATGCGGCGTCAGATTGCGGGCGGCGATGAAGGAAAACGGCACGGCAAAGACAAAGCCGATGAAGGTCGAAACCAGCGCGACATTCACCGTGGTCAGCATCAACTCGAAATATTCGGGAATGTAGAAACCACCCCAGATGTAGACGCGGCCGAGCGGGAAATTGAATTCCTGCGTGCCCTTGTCGTTGGGCGAAGCAATGTCGAACAGCGCCCGCCAGACATCGTTCCAATCCTTCGGAACCAACCAGCTCAGGAAATCGAGCAGGTGCGGCAACCGGTCGAAGAAGTGGCCGGCATTGGCTTCGTCGGCGAACCACATGCTCGACAGCATGGCGGCAAGCAGCAGGGCGACGCCAAGCACCGTATAGAAACGCCGCAGCCACGTCTGGCGTCGCCAGGCATCCGCCTGTTGCCTTGCCGCGTCGGAATGGATTGTCGCTGAGACTGTCATGATCGGAGATGCAAAAAGGGCGGCGTTTTAAAACACCGCCCTTTCCGATTTCGCCGTCAGCCGCCGATGGCTGCCTTACGGGCTTCGACGATGACGTTGTAGAATTCCGGCTTCACCGGGACGTAGCCGGTGAAATCGCCGCCTTCGACGCCTTCGAAGCAGGCCTTGTCCTTGCCCGGCAGAGCGGTGAAGAACGCGGTCAGCTTGGCGGTCATGTCGCCGCCGAGCGCGCTGCGCACGACCAGCGGGCCGTTCGGGATCAGGCCCGAGCGCCAGACCTCGACGAAGTCGTTCGGGTCGACGGCGCCCTTGGCGACTTCCTTGTGGAAGGTGCCGGAGGTGTAGCCGTTCTTGAAGTCGCCGACGCCGGAAGAATCATCCACCGCAACGTCGACCTTGCCGTCGCGCACGGCCAGCACGTTGTTCTCGTGGCCGCCGTTGAACTGGGTCGAGGCGAAGTAGGTTTCGTTGGAGGCCCCGGTGTCCTTCGGAATCTGGGTCAGCGGGATCAGATAGCCCGAGGTCGAATCCGGATCGGCATAGCCGAGCTTCTTGCCCTTGGCCGCCTTGATGTCGGTGATGCCGGAAGTCTTCAATGCCAGGCCGATCGAATAATAGCCGGTGGAGCCGTCGGTCTGCTGGGTGGTGAGGATCGGGGTAACCGCCTTCGGGTCCTTGAGATAGACGCTGGCATAGCCGGAAGCGCCGAGTTCGGCGAAGTCGAGCGTGCCGCCGAGCAGGCCCTGGATGACACCGTCATAGTCGGCGGCCGGGAACAGCGACACCTTCTCGAAGCCGAATTCGGTCTTCAGGTGGTCGGCGAGGCACTGGTAATTGCGCAGACGGTCGGTCTCGTTCTCGCCGCCGAGAATACCGACGCGGAATTCCTTGATGTCGGCGGCGTGAGCAGCGCTTGCCGCCATGGCGAGCAACGAAACGGCTCCAAAAACCATCTTCCTGAACATTTTGACTCTCTCCTGTTTTCCGGCCACGCGCCGGTGGCGTCTTGATTTTTAAGTCTCGCCTTTGACGCTGGCGGGCGATCCGGGTTGCTCGTTTTCGATGCCCAATGACGCGCCCGGACCAATCAAAAGGGTCCGAGCCCAGGACTTCAGTAGCCAGGAAAAGCTGGTTCGAGCGGTCCGGCGGATGCGATGATCTTCGGCTTGATGGTGACGCTGGTCGACGTGATCGCCTCGGAGATCTCGGCGCCGCTGGCATCGGCGCCATAGACGGTGCGCACCGCATCGCGGTCGAGGTCCTCCGGGCCACCGTCGAAGACGACCTTGCCGGCGGCCATGCCAATGATGCGCGTGCAATAGGCGCGCGCGGTGTCCAGCGTGTGCAAATTGGTGACGACGGTGATGCCTTCGCGCAGATTGATGTCGCGCAGAGAATCCATCACCACCCTGGCATTGAGCGGGTCGAGCGAAGCAATCGGTTCGTCGGCTAAAAGCACCTTCGGCTGCTGCATCATGGCGCGGGCGATCGCGACGCGCTGCTGCTGGCCGCCGGAAAGCGTGCCGGCGGGTTGCAGCGCGGTGCGGGCGATGTCGAGGCGCTCGAGTGCCGCAACCGCCTCGGCGCATTCGGTGCGCGTGAACATGCCGAGCAGGTTGGAGAATGTGGAACGGTGGTTGAGGCGCCCAAGCAGCACGTTGGTCAACACGTCGAGGCGCGGCACCAGGTTGAACTGCTGGAAGATCATGGCGCAGTCGCGCTGCCAGCGGCGCAGCGGCGAACCCTGCAGGCTGGATACCTCGGCGCCGTCAAAAAAATCGACCCTTGGCTCGGATCGATGAGACGGTTGACCATGCGCAGAAGGGTCGACTTGCCGGCGCCCGAACGACCGATGATGCCGACCATCTGGCCGCGCGGGATCGAGATGTTGATGTCGCTGACGGCCGTGTTCTTGCCAAATCGTCGGGAGACGCCGCGGATTTCGAGCGTGGCCGATGATGCTGACATACCAAAACTCCAGTCCGTCGCCGTTAGCAGGTCTGTTAACCTTCGCTAGCGCAGGCGCGTGAAGCTGGGGTGTCGGATTGATGTCAGTTTTGTTACCGCCCACAGGCGTGGGGCGGCGGCCGGCACGGAATGGTCAGCCGAGGACCAGCAATTCCTCGAAATGCTTCATGTCCTTGAAGCTGCAGAAGGCTGGCGGCTTGAGTTCGATCACTGGCGCCTGACGGCGAAACTCGCCAGACTGTCATCGAACAGCTCTTGCCATGCGGCGGCCCTGTCGTCGGCAAGACGCTTGATCTGGTAGGCGAAGGTGATGTGGAAGGTGTAGCTGTCGTGATCGGGGTGGCGATAACCGAACGGCACCGACAGCGCATCGCGCCACACACTCATGATGCGCCGGTCTTTCTCCGAAGCACCGGCAACGGTCAGCCCGGTCGGCAAGGCTTCGATGACTTCGACATTGAATGCGCCGCGGCCCTCGAAGCCCTTGAGGCGTTCCAGATAGAGGCTGGTCATGTTGTCGATGCTGGTGTCGAGCGGCACGTCCGAGGGCCAGTAAGGAAGCCGGCGGCGATATTCGATGATGCCCTGGAAGAGCGTCATGTGCAGGCTGGAGATCGGCGTGAAGGTGAGGCGATCAGCGTCGGGCATGGCGCGCATGCGCTCGCGGACTTCAAGGATTGCGGCCTCGGAAGGCGATCCCTCGACGAGGTGGGAGACGACCGTGTTGCCGGGCTCGAGCAGGAAATTGCCCGCTACGTCGTAGCGGGTTCCGAGATGCGTCGGCTGCGCCGGGTTGGTGCCTTCGAAAAATCCGGTGAGCGAGGGTCTGACGGTGTCGAGCATGGCAATCTCCTTGGGGAGATTGGCTCCTGTCGGAGTCTTGTGTCAAAGGTGTGAAAGGTGGCGGTTCAACAGCAGTGTTTTTCGAGAAAAGCCTCGGCCGACAGCTCGCGAAAATCGTCGAGCGCGGCGCGCAGCCTTGCATGGTCCCAGTCCCACCAGGCGAGCGTCTGGTAGCGTTCGGCGGTGTGACGGTCGAAGCGCTCGCGGATCGGCTTTGCCGGCACACCGCCGACGATGGTGTAGGGCGCGACATCCTTCGACACCACCGCACCCGCGCCGACCGCAGCGCCATCGCCGACGGTAACACCGGGCAGGATGGTCGAGCCGTGGCCGAGCCAGGTGTCGTGGCCGATGGTGACGCGCTTGGCGCGGCGCTGAGCGAAGAACTCGCTCTCATGCTCGGCATCGTCCCAATAGTCGGAGGCGCGATAGGTGAAATGGTGCAGCGTCGGCCGCCAGGTCGGGTGGTTGGTGGCGTTGATGCGCACGGCGGCGGCGATGTTGGAAAACTTGCCTATGGTCGTGCACCAGACCGCGCAGTCCTGCATCATGTAGGAATAGTCGCCGAGTTCGCATTCGGCCACGCGGCTGCGCTCGGCGATCTCGGTCCAGCGGCCGAGCGTCGAATTCTCGACCTGCGCCGTCGGGTGGATAAGCGGCGTTTCCGAAAGCTTCATCGTCATGCTGCGATCCTGCCCGCGGCGAAGCTGGTGACGTCGATGATACGGTCGGCGACCGCGTCGCGCACGTCGAGATCGTGGAAGATGCCGAGCAAGGCGACGCCCGCCGCCTTTTTGGCGGCGATCAGATCAACCACGACATCGCGGTTCCTGGCGTCAAGCGACGCAGTCGGCTCATCGAGCAGCAGGATCGGATGCTCGGTGATGAAGCCGCGCGCGATGTTGACGCGCTGCTGCTCGCCGCCGGAAAAGGTTGCCGGCGGCAGCGCCCAGAGTTTTTCCGGCAGGTTGAGCTGCGCAAGCAAGGTGCGAGCCTTCGTCCGCGCGATTTCCCTGGCCTCGCCGCGCTCGACCAGCGGCTCGGCGACGACATCGAGTGCGGAGACGCGCGGCACGGTGCGCAGGAACTGGCTGACATAGCCGATGGTGTGGCGGCGCACGGAAAGCACGGTGCGCGGACTGGCAGTGGCAAGGTCGATCAGACCGCCACCGTGCTGGACGATGATCTGGCCTCCGTCGACGGCGTAGTTGCCGTAGAGCATCTTCAGGATCGAGCTTTTGCCGGCGCCCGAAGGGCCGCCAAGCACGGCGCACTCGCCGGCACGGATCGAGAAGGAGACGCCCGCCACCACCGGCAGCGTGACGCCGTCGCGCAAATGCATGGTGAAGCTTTTGGCGACATCGGAAACGACGAGAGGGGTGGCCATTAGAAGGGTCTCCAATTGTCGTTCGTTGGCGGGACAGCACCCCCCTCTGCCCTGCCGGGCATCTCCCCCTCAAGGGGGAGATTGAAGCTTCTGCGCCCCGCACTTTCTCGAAAGTCGGAGACTGGCGAAGGCCGATGCGACAGCCAATCTCCCCCTTGAGGGGGAGATGGCCGGCAGGCCAGAGGGGGTGACTTGGCGCCATCGTCAAACCTGCAAGATCGAAGAAACGAGCAACTGAGTGTAGGGTGCACGTGGATCGTCGAGGACGCGGTCGGTGAGGCCGCTTTCGACGACACGGCCGTCCTTCATCACCATCATGCGCTGCGACAACAGCCGCGCCACGGCGAGATCGTGGGTGACGACGATCGCAGCCAGGCCGAGATCGGTGACCAGTCCGCGCAACAGGTCGAGCAGGCGCGCCTGCACCGAGACGTCGAGGCCGCCGGTCGGCTCGTCCATGAACACCAGGCGCGGTCCGGTGACCAGGTTGCGGGCGATCTGCAGGCGCTGGCGCATGCCGCCGGAAAAAGCGCGCGGCTCGTCGTCGATGCGGTCCTCGTCGATCTCGACGCGCGACAGCCAATCGACGGCAGTCGCGCGGATCTTGCCGTAGTGGCGGTCGCCGACCGCCATCAGCCGCTCACCGACATTGGCGCCCGCCGACACCGTCATGCGCAAGCCGTCGGCGGGGTTCTGATGGACAAACCCCCAGTCGGTGCGCATCAGGAAGCGGCGTTCGGCCTCGCTCATGCGATAAAGCTCGCGGAACTGGCCGTCGCGCATGCGGTAGCTGGCGGTGCCGGACGACGGCAGCAGCCGGGTCGACAGACAGTTGAGCAGCGTCGTCTTGCCGGAGCCGGATTCGCCGACGACGGCCAGCACTTCACCCGGCCAGAGATCGAAGGTGATGTCCTCGCAGCCGACGCGCGAGCCGTAGAATTTGGAGAGCGCGGAAACGCGCAGCAGCGGTTCGTCGGTCATTCTGCCTCCTTACCCTCCCCCTTGCGGGGAGGGTCGGCGCGCAGCGCCGGGGTGGGGGTTGAGTGAGGCGTTGATTGTTCAAGACCCCCACCCGCGCCTTCGGCGCGACCTCCCCACGAGGGGGAGGTAGGGTCGCTGCGACGCTTCTCGCAGTGATCGGTGTCCGAGCAGACGAACATGTGGCCGCCATGGTCGTCGAGAATGACCTCGTCGAGATAGACATTCTCGGCGCCGCACAGTGCGCAGGGCTGGTCGAAGGTCTGCACCTCGAAAGGGTGGTCCTCGAAGTCCAGGCTCACCACGTCGGTGAAGGGCGGCACGGCATAGATGCGCTTCTCGCGGCCGGCGCCGAACAATTGCAAAGCCGGCGAACGATGCATTTTCGGATTGTCGAATTTCGGCGTCGGCGAGGGGTCCATGACATAGCGGCTCTCGACCTTGACCGGATAGGCGTAGGTGGTGGCGATGCGGCCGTGCCTGGCGATGTCTTCGTAGAGCTTGACATGCATGAGGCCGTATTCCTCCAGCGCATGCATTTTGCGCGTTTCCGTCTCGCGCGGTTCGAGGAAGCGCAGCGGCTCGGGGATCGGCACCTGGAAGACCAGCACCTGGCCGGCGGTCAGCGGCTGTTCCGGGATGCGGTGACGCGTCTGGATGATCGAGGCCTTGGCCGTCTCGGTGGTGACGGCGACATTGGCGACCTTCTTGAAGAAGGCGCGGATCGAAACGGCGTTGGTTGTGTCGTCGGCGCCCTGGTCGATGACCTTGAGCACATCATCCGGCCCGATGATCGAAGCGGTGACCTGAACGCCGCCGGTGCCCCAGCCATAAGGCATCGGCATCTCGCGCGAGGCGAAGGGGACCTGGTAGCCGGGAATGGCGATGCCCTTCAAAATGGCGCGGCGGATCATTCGCTTGGTCTGCTCGTCGAGATAGGCGAAGTTGTAGGTGGCGATGTCGGTCATGGCGATCACACCCGCTCCGTGCTATGAATTCGGCATCCAGGACGCGGAAGCAGACCCGAATGGACTCTACCGGTTGGATGCATATTGGCGTGCTTTTGCTGGTGTTCGCCGGCGTCGCGGCCTTCGCGCTTCGGAAGATGTTTCTCCCCGCACCAAAGGATGCTCCGTGCGGAGAGACCTTCGGCGGCAGCGATCATGGCGGCGGCTCGTTCGATGGCGGCGGCGGACATTCCGGTAGCGGACACTAAGCTCATTCCGCAGCCTCCCGCTTTTCCTCGGCGGCCTTGTCCTGATGTTCCCGCGCCTCGTGTTCGGCACGCATGCGGCGCACGAGATCGAGCTCGGCCTGGAAGTCGACATAATGCGGCAGCTTCAGATGCTCGACGAAACCGGTCGCCTGGACATTGTCGGAATGCGAAATGACGAACTCCTCGTCCTGGGCAGCGGCGACAACGTCCTCGCCGAGTTCGCTGGCGCGCAACGCCCGGTCGCATAGGGCCATCGCCATCGCCTTGCGTTCGCTCTGGCCGAAGACGAGACCGTAGCCGCGCGTGAATTGCGGCGGCGCCTTGGCCGAACCCTTGAACTGGTTGACCATCTGGCATTCGGTGACGCGGATCGAGCCCAGCGGCACGGCGAAGGGCAGTTCCGGCACGTCAAGCTCGAGCTCGACCTCGCCGATGCGGACCTCGCCGACGAAAGGATGGTTGCGGGCATAGCCGCGCTGCGTCGAATAGCCGAGCGCCAGCAGGAAACCTTCGTCGCCGCGCGACAGCGCCTGCAGGCGGATGTCGCGCGCCATCGGGAATTGCAGCGGCTCGCGTGTGATGTCGCCGGGCAGGTGGTCGCGCGGCATCTCGCCATCGGCCTCGATCAGCCCTTCATGGGCAAGGATCGCGGAAACGCGCGGCATCGCCTCGGCTTCGGCCGGACGCTGGGCAGGCGCCTCGACCTCGGCGCCGGCGGCAAGCTCCGGATCGAGCAGGCGGTGCGTATAGTCGAAGGTCGGACCGAGCACCTGGCCGCCGGGCAGGTCCTTGTAGGTCGCCGAGACGCGCCGCTCGACCTGCATGGCACCGGTGTCGACCGGATTGGTGTAGCCGAAGCGCGGCAGCGTGGTGCGGTAGGCGCGCACCAGGAAGATCGCCTCGATCATGTCGCCGCGCGCCTGGACAACGGCCAAAGCCGCAAGCTCGCGGTCGTAGAGCGAGCCTTCGCTCATCACCCGGTCGACGCCGAGCGCCAGCTGCTCGACGATCTGGTCGAGACGCAGCGCCGGCACGGAGCGGTCGCCGCGACGGCGGTCGGCAAGCAGGCGGTGAGCATTGGCAATGGCGGCCTCGCCGCCTTTCACCGCGACATACATGTCAGGCCTCCATCGTCTTGATGCGGGTGGTGCGTGGCAGGCAGGCCAAACTGTCAGGCGCGGCCAGGATGATGTCGACACCGCGCGGAAAGCGCTGGTTGTTCTGCTTCCACTGTTCGACGAAATGGCGCGGCATGCCGGGCGGCGCGATCATCGAGGTCTTTTCGATGCCGGGTCCTTCGAGCAGCAGCGACGGGCCTGAAGCGAGATCGTCGACCAGAAGGATCAGCGTCGTCGAGCGATCGGGATATTCCTGCGTGCCTTGTGCAAAGCCGTCGAGCGCCGCCATCTCGGCCGGGTTGGCGACCAAAGCGAAATGCGCGTCGGCTGGCGTGTTGGCTAAAGGCGCGCCGCAGTGAAAGCCGAGCCAGGCCTTGACGGGGGCCGCCGCCTGCAACGGCGGATCGAGCCAGACCGGCGCGTCGTTGTCGCACAGCGCCAGCGCCACCGCGCCGGCGATCGCCGATAGCGGCGCGGGCGGATGCGCAAGCGCGGGCAGGGCCTGGACCGTGCCCGGGCGGGCCATGGCGTCCATGATGGCGCGGAACACGGTTTGGGCGTTGAAGACCGGCTCGGCGAAGCCGCCGTCAATCGATTGCGTGGCGATATCCATCAGTCCTCTCCGCGCACCATGGTGAAGAAATCGACTTTCGTCGCGGCCGTCTCGACGCGGTGTTTTTCGCGCGCCGCATCAAGCGCCGCGCGCAACGGCGCAACGAGCTTGGCCTGGACTGCTCCGCGCTGGGCTGGGTCCTGCCAGAGCGCATCGGCGATGGCCGCAAGCCGGGCTTTTTTCTTGTCGCGGCCGAGTGAATAGGAATGGCCGACATGTCCCGAAGGCAGGCGCACCGTGGCGCGAGTGACCGTCGCCTCGCCGACATTGAAGGGCGCGCCGCCGCCGCCGATCCGCCCGCGCACCGTCACCAGCCCGGTTTCCGGGCCGCGCAGCAATTCGGCCTCGGAGGGCAGGCCGGAGTCGTTCCACAGACGCGCGATCTCATCGGCAGCCGCATGCGCCAGCGTCGCCATCACGGCTTTCCGCTCGGCCTGCTCGCGCGCTTCCTGTCCTCGCATGGTGTAGCTCCTTGACGAGAGTAAATTTGTCTATTGATATAGACAACTATACAAATTATACTTACCTCGTAACGAGAGTCCATGACGGGTGGATGACAAAGCGCGTAAAATGCCTTTGGGGCTAAAAATCGCTTGGGGGCGCTGAATGACCGGACTGGCGAGCAGCATCGAAAGACGCAATGGCGTGTCGCTGTGGCGGCAGATCGCAGACAGGATCCTGCAGGGAATTGCGAACGGCGATTTCGCCGAGAATGCCGCGCTGCCTCCTGAGGTCGCGCTGGCCGAGCGCTATGGCGTCAACCGCCACACGGTGCGCAGCGCCATCGCGGCGCTGGTGCAGGAAGGCGTGCTCAGGGCCGAGCAAGGACGCGGCACCTTCGTTTTGTCACGCAAGCGGCTTTCCTATCCGATCGGCGCGCGCACGCGCTTCTCGACCGGCTTGCAGGGCCAGACGACCGAACGGCACATCGCGCTTTTGTCTTCTTCGATAGAGCCGGCCAGCCGGCGCATCGCCGAGGCGTTGGGCATTGCCGGGGGCGCGGCCGTGATCCGGCTGGAGACACGCGGCGAGGCCGATGGGCATCCGATCTCGCGCGCCACCACCTGGTTCGACGCCAAACGCTTCGCCGGCATCGAGAACGCCATGGCGGAGACGGGATCGATCACGGCCTCGCTCAAGCGCTTCGGCGTCAACGATTATCTGCGGCACTCGACGGTGCTGTCGGCGCGCCACGCCGATGCCGACGATCTCGCCGCGCTCGATCTGCAGCCGGGCGCCATCGTGCTGGTGACTGTCGCCGTCAACGTGACGCTCGACGGCCAGCCGATCCAGTTCGCGGAATCGCGCTTTCCGGCGGAGCGGGTGGAGCTCAAATTGTCGGCGCTGTAGGGAGTGCGGGTCTTCGAGACCGTGATTTGACTCACGCTGATATCAAATCAACTCGGTCGCGCTTACTCGTCAGCGGCTTGGTGTTTGAGAACCGCCTTCCTCCACTCCGTCTCGGCTTCGCCGAGCCACCTCTCCCCTTCCGGAGTCAGGGCAATCGCATATGAGTTTTTACGAAGAGGACCCCCACCCTTAATCCCTCCCCACAAGGGGGAGGGAGACTTGGTAGGCGCCGATCTCCGCAAATCGCCTAGGTTCGACGCCAAAAAGGGTGGCGTGCGGCAGCGTTCCCTCCCCTTGTGGGGAGGGTTAGGGTGGGGGTCCTCTTCGTAAAAACTCATATGCGATTGCCCTGCCCTCCGGAGGGAGAGGAAAGGAGCCCGCCTTGCTAAGCTCGCGCCATTCCTCTCCCCCGTCGATCGGGGAGAGGTGGCTCGGCGAAGCCGAGACGGAGTGGGGATCGACCTGCGCGGCGCGCCGTCAATTCGGCCGGGTTCGCCGCCTGCCATGTTATGAACCGACCTCGATGACGGCCTTGATCAGGCCGGATTTCTCATGCGCCCATCTGGCGAGGTCGCGCGGCGTGCCGGCGAGCGTCGTGCGGTGGGTGACGAGCTTCGAAAGCGGCACGGCGCCGTTGCGGATCGAGGCGGCGACATGGTCGAAGTCGGCCTTCAGCGCGTTGCGGCTGCCGATCAGCGTCATCTCGCGCTTGTGGAATTCGGGGTCGAGAAAACGATGTCGTCCTTGACCACGCTGACCAGCACCAGCGTGCCGCCATGCGCGACATGGGCGAAGGCCGATTGCACCGACGCAGTGTTGCCTGTGGCGTCGAAGACGACATCGAATCCTTCGCCATCGGTCGCTTGCCGGACCAGATCCGCCGCCGACGCCTTCGAACCGTCGAGCGCGGCGAAGCCGAGTTCCTTCTCCGCAAAACCGAGCCGCTCGGCGCTCATGTCGAGCAGGCTGACATCGAGCCCGGCGATGCGCGCGAAGATCGCCGCGCCGAGACCGATCGGCCCGGCGCCGATGACCAGCGTGCGCGCGCCTGGTTCGGCATCGGCGCGCCGCACCGCGTGCGCGCCGATCGCCAGGAATTCCACCGCCGCTGCATCGGCCAGCGACAAGCCGTTTGCCGGATAAAGGTTCTGCGCCGGCACCAGGATCTCGTCACACATGGCGCCGTCGCGATGGACGCCCAGCACTTCGATCTTCGTGCAGCAGTTCGGCTTGCCGTGCCGGCAGGCGATGCATTTGCCGCAGGCGAGATAGGGATTGACGATCACCGGCTCGCCAATAGCGAGCTCGACGCCCTCACCGATCTCAACGATCGTTCCCGACACTTCATGGCCCATGATGCGCGGATAGGCCAGAAATGGGTGCTTGCCTTCGAAGATATGATAATCGGTGCCGCAGATGCCGACATAGCTGACGGTGACGCGCGCCCAACCGGGCGGCGACGCGCCGGGCGCGGTACGGTCTTCAAGGACAAGCTCGCCGGGCGAGCGGCAGACGACGGCTTTCATTTCGCAAATCCAAAGTAAGAAGGGCGCCGGCCCCGGATGTGCAGGGCCAGCGCGGAAGTTTCAGGGAGGGTTCATTTGCCGCGGCGGCGCAGGCCGTCGAAGTAGACGATGACGATAATCAGCACGCCGGTGATGATGCGCTGCCAGAACGCATTGACGTTCAGCAAATTGGCGCCGTTGTTGATGGTGGCGAGAATGAAGGCGCCGAGCAGCGGCCCATGCACCGAGCCGACCGCGCCGAACAAGGAGGTGCCGCCGATCACCGACGAGGCGATCGCTTGCAGTTCCCAGCCCTCGGCCTGCGTCGGATTGCCGATGCCAATGCGCGAAGCCAGCAGCACGCCGACGAACGCCGCGCAGAGACCCGACAGCGTGTAGGCCATGAAGATGGTGCGCTGGACGTTGACGCCGGACAAACGCGATGCTTCGGCGTTCGATCCAACCGAGAACAGGTATCGGCCCCAGCGGCTGTGATGCAGGAAGACATAGGCCGGTATGCCGACCAGGATGACCATCCAGAACAGGTTTGGAACACCGATGAAGGAGTTGCGCGAGAATTCCTGAAAGGCGTCGTTGTTGATCGAGATCGAATTGCCGTTGGTGATCAATAGGCCGATGCCGCGCAACGAGGTCAGTGTTGCCAGCGTGATGATGAAGGGGGCAAGCCCATCTTGACGATGCCGAAGCCATGAAACAGGCCGATGGCGATGCCGACCAGCAAGGTGAGCAAAACGGCGAGGAAGACCGGCACACCGGCATTGATTAGCAACGCGGCAATGACAGTGGCGAAGCCGACTACGGCGCCAACGGACAGATCGATGCCGCCGGTGATGATGACGAAGGTCTGGCCAACCGCAAGGATCGCGATCATCGAGCCCTGGCGCAGAAGGTTCGAGATGTTGTTGGCGGAAGCGAAGCTCGATGTGGACACCGACAAGATGATCCACAGCAGCACCAGCAAAGCCAGAAGCGTCAGCCCAAACAGGGCATTGTAGTTGCGCTTCGATTTTTCGGCAGGAATCGCCTCGGTGCTCATGTCTTTCCTCCCAGCTTTTCTTGTTTCTCGGCGAGCGCCTGCGTGAGAATTTCCTCGTGGTCGGCGGTGCGGAACCCATGTGTCGCCACCAGCTTGCCGCGACGGAACACGTGCAGTGTGTCGGCCAGTTCATAGACTTCCGGCAGGTAGGACGAGATCAGGATGATGCCGGCGCCCTTCGACAGCAACGCGCTGAACAGGCGGTAGATCTCGGCTTTGGTGCCGACGTCGACGCCGACCGTCGGCTCGTCGAAGATGAACAGCTTGGCGCCATGCGCCAGCCACTTGCCGATGACGATCTTCTGCTGGTTGCCGCCCGACAGGCTGGAGGCCAGCGCATGGCGCGTCGGCGTCTTGATGCGCAGGTCGGCAATCTGGCGATCGGCTTCGGCCTTTTCCTTGGCGCCCGAGATCAGCATGTTGCTGGAAATGCGCTTGTAGATCGGCAGGTTGAGGTTCATGCCGACCGGCAAATTGAGGCAGAGGCCCTGGTCGCGGCGGCTTTCCGGCGCCAGCGCCATGCCGAGCTTTATCGCGTCATGCTCGGAATTGACCTGGACTGGCTTGCCTTCCCAAAAATCTGGCCGGCCGACTTGCGGTGGCGGCCATAGAGTGTGGTCACGAACTCGCTGCGACCGGCGCCGATCAGGCCGTAGAGCCCGACGATCTCGCCAGCGCGGACCGTCATCGAGACGTTTTCGAAGCCCTTGCCCGAGAGGTTCCGCGCCTCGATGATCGCGGCACCCGGGGTGAAGTGCTCCTTGTGGTAGATCTGCTCGATCGAGCGGTTGATCATCAGCTTGACCAGTTCGGCGTCGTTGGTCTCGGCGATGTTGCGGGTGCCGACCAGCGTACCGTCGCGCAGCACGGAGACACGGTCGGCAAGCTCGAACACCTCCTCCATGCGGTGGCTGATATAGATGATGGTGACGCCTTCGCCCTTGAGCCTGCGGATCAGCTTGAACAGCTGGTCGGCCTCCTTGCGGGTCAGGTAGGCGGTCGGCTCGTCAAAGATCAGGAATTTGGTGCCGCGCACGGTGGCCCGCGCGGCTGCGATCAATTGCTGCTGGCCGATGGTCAGATCACCAAGGGTGACATGCGCCGGCAGGTCGAAGCCGAGATCGTCGATGATCTTCTGCGCTTCCTGACCATGGCGCGCTGCTGCAGGATGCCGAAGCGCGAATTCTCCTCGCCGAGGAACATGTTGGCGGCGACCGTCAGGTGACGGCAGAGCACCACTTCCTGATGCACGGCATTGATGCCGAGCGCCATCGCCTCATGCGGCGTCGCCAGCGCCGCCGGCTTGCCTTCCCAGATGACATCTCCGGAAGTGCGCGGCATGACGCCGGTCAAAAGCTTGATCAGGGTGGATTTGCCGGCGCCGTTCTCGCCGACGATGGCGTGGATTTCACTCGCCTTGAAGGCGAGGTTCACCGGTTTCAGCGCATGGGTGCCCGGATATTTCTTCTCGAGGCCGCGCAGTTCAAGGATCGTCCTGCCGGGCTCCAGCACGGGGGCAGGGTGCAGCTCTTGCGCCGTCGACGTCATGGCAATCCTCCCAAATGGGCCTCCCAGACTGGCCTCACGATTTGGCATGCGGCGAGGCTTTGACACATCCGCCGGAGCAGCCTAGCCCAAGCCGGCGCATTTCCAAGCGACTTATGCCTGTTGTTTCCGGGGCACGGCGCCCCGGAAACAGCGCGCCTGTGCCAATGCTCAGTTGAGCTTCGGATTGAGCAGCGCGTCGATCTTGGGATCCTTCATGTTGGCCTTGGTGACGAGGTTGGCGCCGGTGTCGACATTGGCCTCGACCTTCTCACCCTTCGAGGCCGCGAGCGCGGTCTTGATGCCGTCATAGCCCATCCGATAGGGATCCTGGACGACGAGGCCGGAAATGACGCCGTCATTGAGGAACTTGATCAGCTTCTCGTCACTGTCGAAGCCGATCAGCGCCAGCTTGCCGGCGAGATTGTTCTCGGCAACAGCCTGACCAACGCCTTGCGCCATGATCAGGTTGGAAGCGAAGATGCCCTTCAGGTCCGGATTGGCAGTGATCAGGTCGGTCGCGATGTTGAGACCTGTGGTCGCCTGGCCGTCGGCATATTTGTCGGCCACCAGTTCGAGGCCCGGATACTTGGCCTTGAGCTGTTCCTTAAAGCCTTGGGCGCGCTGCTCGAGCGAGCCGGCGCCGGGAAGCGCGGTGATCAGCGCAACCTTGCCCTCGACCTTGCCGCCATTGGCGGCGCCGATCGCGGCGGCCAAACCGTCAGCGGCGACGCGGCCGCCCTGGACGTTGTCGGTGGTCAGGAAGGAGGTGAAGGCCTTGGAGTCGGCGCCGGAATCGATGCCGATGACCTTGACCTTGGACGCCGCCTCGTCGATCGGCTTGCCGAGTGCCTTGAATTCCGTCGGCGAGATGACGACGGCGGCCGGGTTGCCGGCAACAGCGTTCTCGAGGATCGAGATCTGGCCGTTGACGTCGGTCTCGGCCTGGGCGCCGAGCTCCGGCACGTTGACGCCGAGATCCTTGCCGGCCTTGCGGGCGCCGGCCAGCACGATCTGCCAGTAGAAGGACGTGGTGTCCTTGACGATGATCGGGATCGTCACGTCGGCCGCCGAGGCGGGCGCGGAATGCATTGCGCCGGCAAGCACCGAAGCGGCGGCCAGAGCCACGAAGGCACGGCGGTTGAGAAGGCTGGATACGAATTTCATTAGGTTCCTCCCTAAGGTCGCCTGGTGAAGGTTCGGAAGCTCCATCTGGATAGGCGTGGCCCAAACAGAACTTTATCAATAAAAAACAAATGCCACATTTTGATAGTGCATCGCCGTGGTCGATGCAAGCGGCGTCTGTTGCCGTTTGTGTGAAGCCTGATCTTGGCAAGGGGCAGCCCAGCCGGTTCCTCCCTGGCAGCACTCGGCGCTTCCGTTCCTCCCTGCGGATATGGAACATCGGTTCCATTATTCTGTCAAGATGGAATATTCATTCCCTCGCGAAATCGCCTGATCGTTAAGGAGATTGTGTCCCGCGAAGTTCGTCAGATCAGAGCGTCGCGCCGAGATGCCAGGGCACGAACTCGTTGTCGCCGTAACCAAAATCCTCGCTCTTGGTCTTGCGACCGGACGCGGTCTCGATGATCAGCTCGAAAATCTCGCGACCCATGCCGGCGATGCTCTTCTCACCCGAAGCGATGACACCGCAATTGACGTCCATGTCCTCTTCCATATGGTGATACATGGTCGAATTGGTCGCGACCTTTATCGATGGCGTCGGCCGGCAGCCGAAGCAGGAGCCGCGGCCGGTTGTGAAGACGATGACATTGGCGCCGCCCGCCACCTGGCCGGTGGCTGAGACCGGGTCGTATCCAGGCGTGTCCATGAACACCAGGCCGCTGCCGGAGACCTTCTCGGCATAACCGAAGACGCCGTTGAGCGGTGTCTGGCCGCCCTTGGCCACGGCGCCCAGCGACTTCTCCAGGATCGTGGTCAGGCCGCCGCGCTTGTTGCCGGGCGAGGGGTTGTTGTCGATCGAGGCGCCGTGCTTGGCCACATGCTCCTCCCACCACTTCACATAGCCATCGAGCTTCTTGGCGATCTCGGGCGAGGCGGCGCGGTAGGCGAGCAGATGCTCGGCGCCATAGATTTCCGTGGTCTCCGACAGGATGCCGATGCCGCCGCAATCGGCCAGGATGTCGACCGCGGCACCAAGTGCGGGATTGGCGGTGATGCCGGACATGCCGTCCGAACCGCCGCATTGCAGGCCGACGACGATCTCCGAGACCGGGATCGGTTCGCGCTGCAATTGGCCGACTTCCTCGGCGATCTCGGCCAGCACGCCCATCGCCTTTTCGACCGATTTGCGCGAGCCGCCGGCTTCCTGGATGTTGAAGTGCCGCTTGCCGGCGGCGACGCCCTTCTGGCCGTAAAGGGTAAGCTGGTTGACCTCGCAGCCCAGGCCCACCATCAGCACGCCGCCGAAATTCGGGTGGCGCGCATAGCCGGCCAGTGTGCGGTGCAGCACCATCATGCCGTCTCCCGTGCCGCTCATGCCGCAGCCCTGGCCGTGCACGATCGGCACGAAGCCGTCGATGCCGGGATATTTCGGCAGCAAGGTCCGGTTGGCGGTGTCGGCTATGGAATGGCAGACGGTGGCCGAGCAGTTGACGCTGGCGACGATGCCGATGAAGTTGCGCGTGCCGGCGCGGCCGTCGGCGCGGCGGTAACCCATGAAGGTGCGTTTGCGGTCGGCCGCGGTAGCATGCTCAGCCTCGCTCGGCGGCACCACCGGCAGACGGCCGGCCTCGAAAACCAGATTGTGCGAATGGACATGCTCGCCAGGCGCGATGTCTTGCGTGGCGCGGCCGATCGCCTGCGCGTATTTCACCACGGCCTCGCCAGCAGCGATCGGTTTGATCGCCACCTTATGGCCCGGCTCGATCACCGCGACCGCCGCGGCGCCGCCCGGCAAGGCCGTGCCGATCTCGATGCGGCCGTTGGCGACGGCGACGTTGTCGGATGGTGCGAGAAGAATGATGTTTGCAATGGTCACGGGCGTCTGTCCTGGGTGATCCTGGGAGTGCGGGCGGATTGACTTACGCCCATTTGGGGATAATGTCTTTTATCGTGAAAAAACATTTTTGCGTCAATTGTTTTTTCGTCATGGGGCAGCGTGCGTCGTCTTCGGACGTGCGGGTGCCCATTCGGTAAGCCGGCGAAAACCGTTCCTGTTCTCAGACGCTTGGGTTAGGAACGCAACACCATCGCGCCTCAAGCCGGCCACCGCAAGCGCCGGCGAGGCAACGGGGCAGGGAATGTCGAAGAGCAACAACGTCTATAAGGACGCCTTCAATCGCTGCCTGAGGCTGCTCGACGAATCCAAAAGCCTGCCGTCGGAGCCCGAGCTCGGCGCGCTGCTTGGCATCAGCCGCACCACGGTGCGCAGCATCCTGGCCCGCATGGAAGAGACCGGGCTGATCGACTGGAACAAGCGCAACAAGACGGTGCTGCGGGCGCCGCGTCCAGGGGATTTCTTCCCCGAGGAGGAAACCGATTCGCTGGCCGAGATCATCGAGCGCTCCTTCATGCGCCGGCTGCTGGCCGGCGGTGCGGAGGCCGGCATGCAGATCAACGAGCTGGAGCTGGCGCGCGAGATCGGCGTCGGCACCACCAGCGTGCGCGAATTCCTGATCCGCTTCTCGCGCTTCGGACTGATCGAGAAGCGGCGCAACAGCCATTGGGTGCTGAAAGGTTTCACCCGCGCCTTCGCGCTCGAACTGACCGAGATCCGCGAGATATTTGAATTGCGCTCGGCGGCGGCGTTTGTCGCGCTGCCGCAGGAGAGCGCGGTCTGGGCCGACCTCGACAGGCTGGAACAGGAGCACCGCCAGCTCGCCGACGAAATCGCCACGCGTTTCAACGAATTCTCCGAACTCGACGAGCGTTTCCACCGGCTGATCCACCGCGCCTCGCACAACCGCTTCATCGTCGACTTCTATGACGTGATCGCGATGATCTTCCACTACCACTATCAGTGGAACAAGGCGCAGGAGCGCCAGCGCAACGAAGTCGCCATCCAGGAACATCTGGCCTATATCGCGGCGCTCAAATCGCGCGACGCGAGCAAGGTCGACGTGGCCTGCCGCAAGCATCTGAAATCGGCGCGGCAGACGCTTTTGAGCTCCATTCCCGAAGGACGCCAGGCGCAGCCTGCCTGATGCATGTCGCCCGGAAGTGTGTGCGGTTCTGGATAACGACATGCATCAAAACAAAGTATGTCGCCCAGAAGTGTGCGCGGTTCTGGGATAACGACATGCATCAAAACAAAGACGCGGGTCGCGCCGCGTTGCCGCAGCGCGGTTTTGCCGATTTTCCGGCCGCATCGCTCGTGCTAGGGTTGGCAAAGTTACCGGGAGAGGCTGTCGGTTGGACACACGGCTGAGACGATGGAGCATGCCGGCCGCGCTTGTCGCGGCGCTGCTTTTGTTGCTTCAGTCGTCGCTCAGTGCTTTCGCCTTCAGCGAGCCTTCGCAGCTCGATGCCTTCGGCAATGTCATCTGCACGCATGAAGGCGCGGTCAAGCTTCCCGGTGGCGACCCGCACCAGCAGCACATGCCGGCCTGCTGCTCGCTTGGCTGCAGCATGGTTTCGGCGGCGCACCTGCCGCCGCCGCAGGCAAGCACGCTCGCCCGAACGACGGCTTTCGAAACGGTAGCATTCGCCGTCCCGGCCTTCCAGCATCTCGACTTCGCCCGTGATCGCTCGCCGGCAAATCCGCGCGCGCCGCCGGCAACGGCCTGACCCGCGGAACCTTTCGCGGCCTTATCCATCCTACGATCAGACTGCTCGCGACCGTATTGCGGCGCGATCCCACATCCATGGAGCAACCATGTCCAATTTTCTTCCCAGGGCGCTAGTCCTAGCGTTGCCGCCACTTCCCCTGCAGCAGCGTCTCGGGTTTGCCGTGCTCGTCCTGCTTCTGCTTCTGGCCTGCGTTTCCGGCGTTTTCGCGCATGAATTCAAAGTCGGGGACCTCGAGATCGAGCATCCCTGGTCGCGCGCAACGCCTCCCGGGGCCAAGGTCGCGGGCGGCTATTTCACCGTGGTCAACAAGGGCAGCGCGCCCGACCGGCTGCTGTCGATCTCATCCGACATCTCCGACAAGGCCGAACTGCATGAGATGGGCGTCAAGGACGGCGTCATGACAATGCGGCCGGTCAGCGGCGGGCTGGAAATCCCGGCCGGCGGCAAGGTCGCACTGAAGCCGGGCGCCTATCACCTGATGTTCACCGGCCTGAAGCGCCAGCCCAAGCAAGGCGAGAAATTCCCCGCAACGCTGACCTTCGAGAAGGCCGGCAGCGTGAATGTCGAGTTCGCCGTCGAGGGCATGGGCGAGACCGGCGACATGGACATGGATCACGCCGAGTAATCGCTCGTCGCATAGAAATCAGAGGGACAATTCATGAAGACATATCTCATTGCGGCGGGCGCGCTGCTCGCGCTCGGAACGAACGCCGCGCTCGCTCACATCACCCTGGAAACGCAGGAAGCGCCGGTCGGCTCGACTTACAAGGCAATCTTTCGCGTGCCGCATGGTTGCGAGGGCAAGGCGACGACAGCGGTCAGGGTGCAGATCCCGGAAGGCGTGATTTCGGTCAAGCCGATGCCGAAGCCCGGCTGGACGCTGCAGACCAAGAAAGGCAAGTACGAGAAGTCCTACCAGCTCTATGGCGAGACGCTCGCCACCGGGGTCAAGGAAGTGGACTGGAGCGGCGGCAACCTGCCAGACGAATTCTATGACGAGTTCGTCTTCCGCGCCTCGCTGGCGGCCGATCTGCCGGCGGGCCAGATGCTCTACTTCCCCGTGGTGCAGGAATGCGGCGACGCCGCCGCCACGCGCTGGATCGAAATCCCGGCGGCAGGCCAAGATGAGGACGCGCTGGAAAATCCGGCGCCCGGCATCAAATTGCTGCCGAAGAAATGATTTTCCCGGTGGTGCGCTCCACGGGCGCACCACCGCCATCTCGTCATAACGGTATGAACGCAACATCCTTGCCATCGACCGCTTCCATAAGCGGCCCCCGCATCGGCCGCCTCGTCGGTGGCCTGTTGGCTGCTTTGGTGCTGGTCGCCATGCTGGCCATGCCGGGCCGCGCCTTCGCGCATGCGGCGCTGATAGCCACCGATCCGGCCGACGGCGCGGTGTTGGCGCAAAGCCCGAAACAATTCTCGCTCACCTTCAGCGAGCCGGTCTCGCCCTGCTGTTGACCCTTGTGCGACCCGACGGCTCGCAGCTCGCCCTGACCTCCTTCCGCCTCAACGACCAGATCGTCGAGATCGACAATCCCGAGACGCTCAAAGCCGGCACGCATGTGCTGAGCTGGCGCGTGGTCTCCGTCGACGGCCATCCGGTCGGCGGCTCGGCGCTGTTTTCCATCGGCGCGCCAAGTGCGGCGCCTGTTGTCGGCCAGGCCGTCGACTGGTCGCTGCGGTCAGCGATCTGGATCGGCAAGCTGCTGCTTTATGCCGGTCTCTTTCTCGGCGCCGGCGGCGCCTTCGCGCTTGCCTGGCTCGGCGGCGACCAGCGCTGCGGCCGGCGGGCTGTCACTACCGCGACCCTGCTCGGCCTGGTCGCGGCGCCGATCTCGCTTGGCCTGCAGGGATTGGACGCTCTCGGCGCGCCGCTAGCCCGGTTCATCGAGCCGGCGGCGTGGAAGACGGCACTGGAGACGAGCTTCGGCTGGACGGTGATGATCGCCCTTATCGCGCTTGGGCTGGCGCTGCTTTCGCTGCAGGCGCCGCGCGTCCTTGCAAGACTATTCGCGTTGGCCGGACTCGCCGGCGTGGGCGCCGCCCTTGCCGCAAGCGGCCATGCGAGTGCGGCCGAGCCGCAATGGCTGACGCGGCCGCTGGTGTTCCTGCACGGCACGGCCATCGCCTTCTGGGCCGGCGCGCTGGTGCCGCTCGGCCTGGCGTTGCGACGCGAACCGGCGGAAGCGAAAACTTTTCTGCGGCGTTTCTCCCGCGCGATCCTGCCGGTCGTGGCTGTCCTTGCCGCAAGCGGCATCGTGCTGGCCATCATCCAGGTACAGCAGCCGGCGGCGCTGATCGACACGTCCTATGGCCGCCTGCTGCTCGTGAAGCTGGCGCTGCTTCCGTTCCTGTTCACGCTCGCCGCCGTCAACCGCTGGACGCTGACCGCGCCCGCCGAGGCGGGCGATACCGAGGTGCAGCGGCGGTTGGCGCGCTCCATCCGCATCGAGGTGGTGATCGTGCTTGCCGTCTTCGGCGTCGCCGCCGGCTGGCGCTTCACGCCGCCGCCACGCGCGTTGGCGATCGCCGCGGCACAGCCCGTGTCGATCCATATCCACACGCTGAAGGCGATGGCCGATCTCAGCATCACGCCTGGACATGCCGGACAGGTCGCCGCCTCGATGATGATCATGACCGGCGATTTCGGACCGCTCGACGCCAAGCAGGTGACGCTGGTTCTGTCGAAACCGGATTCCGGCATCGAGCCGATCAAGCGGCCAGCGACGAAACCAGGTGACGGCACCTGGCGCGTCGACAACCTCGTCATTCCGCTGCCCGGCCGCTGGAACGCCCGGCTGGATATCCTCGTTTCCGACTTCGAGATCGTGAAGATCGAGGCGCCGATTGAAATTCGCGCCGAGTGATATTCAGGTGGGGCCGGCCCGACCACAATCGCGCCCATCGCGATCCGACACAATTCAGCGAGACGGTTGACGCCGCCGCCGAGGCCCGTCATTCATCTGCGAAAGGCGTCTGCAAGGCGCTGCTTCAAAACACGATCCGAAAGCAGGGAAGAAACGATGGAAAAAGCCGAAATCGGCCTGATCGGGCTTGGCACGATGGGTTCCAACCTGGCGCTCAACATTGCCGAGCATGGCCACCGCATCGCCGTCTTCAACCGTACAAAAGCACGAACCGATGCGTTTCTCGAAAGCGCCGGCGCCCTGAAGGACATGGTCGTGCCGTGCTACAGCCTGGAGGAACTTGCCGAGGCGATCCGGCCGCCCAGGCCGATCATCATCATGGTGCTGGCGGGTGCGCCGGTGGACGAGCAGATAGCAGCACTGCGCGGCGTGCTCTCCAACAACGACATCGTCATCGATGCCGGCAACGCCAATTTCCGCGACACCATGCGCCGCTTCTCGGAGCTCTCCGGCTCGGGCCTGACCTTCATCGGCATGGGTGTCTCTGGCGGCGAGGAGGGCGCTCGCCATGGACCGTCGATCATGGTCGGCGGCACCGAAGACTCCTGGAAGCGCGTCGAGAATGTGCTGACCGCGATCTCCGCCAAGTTCAAGGACGAGCCTTGCGCGGCCTGGTTGGGCACCGACGGCTCCGGGCATTTCGTCAAGACCATCCACAATGGCATCGAATATGCCGACATGCAGATGATTGCCGAGATCTACGGCATCCTGCGCGACGGCCTCGGCATGGCGCCGAAGGAGATCGGCAAGGTCTTCGAGACCTGGAACAAGGGTCGGCTCGATTCGTATCTGATCGAGATCACCGCCAAGGTTCTCGCAGCCGACGATCCGAAGACCGGCAAGCCGGTTGTCGATATCATCCTCGACCGCGCCGGGCAGAAGGGCACCGGCAAATGGTCGGTCATCGAGGCGCAGCAGCTCGGCATTCCGGCCACCGCCATCGAGGCGGCGGTGGCGGCACGTGTGCTGTCGTCGATCAAAGATGAGCGCCAGGCGGCGGAAAAGGCCTATGGCAATATCGGCG
The DNA here is from genome assembly GCF_053005525.2 of Mesorhizobium sp. ORM8.1. Lineage (NCBI taxonomy): Bacteria > Pseudomonadati > Pseudomonadota > Alphaproteobacteria > Hyphomicrobiales > Phyllobacteriaceae > Mesorhizobium > Mesorhizobium sp. ORM8.1. The sequence goes on from NZ_CM132600.1 coordinate 4,917,427, forward strand.
TGACCAAGATTTCCGGTGACAAGGCGGCACTTCTGAAGGACCTGGAGCTGGCGCTGCTCGCCGGCAAGATTGCGGCCTATGCCCAGGGTTTTGCTGTGATGAGCGGCGCCTCGAAGGAGTTCAACTGGAACCTGCCGATGCCGACCATCGCCAAGATCTGGCGCGCCGGCTGCATCATCCGCTCGCAGATGCTGGATACGATGGCGGAAGCTTTCGGCGCCGGCAGTGCGTCGACCAACCTTCTGATGGCGCCGGCCTTCATCACCATGATGAAGGAAGCGCATCCGTCACTCAGGCGCATCGTGGCACGGGCGTCAGAGGCCGGCTCGCCGGTGCCGGCACTGGCTTCGGCGCTCGCTTATTTCGACAGCTACCGCCAGGGCCGCGGCACGTCGAACCTGATCCAGGCGCAGCGCGATTTCTTCGGCGCGCATGGCTTCGAGCGTATCGGCGAGCAGGGTGCGTTTCACGGACCTTGGGGCAGCGGCGCCGGCCATTAACCCCGATACGGTAGAACCTCGCCCGGTTTGCTCAACGACTGCAGCGAGCCGGGCTCCGCGCCGCCGATCCAGCCCAGCACCGCGCGGGCAAGCTCGGCGCCGGCCAGGCTGAAGCTCTCATTGACGACGAGCAGTTCGCGCCGGAACAGATGCAGCAGTTCCGAAGACTGTTTCGACACCACATCGACATCGCGGCCGAGCTTCAGCCCGGCATCCTCGATGCCGGCCACGATGGCGAGCGTCGAGGCGGCGGCGCTGCTGACAAAGCCGTCCGGCCGGTCGCTGCGCCGCATCAACTGGGCGGTGCGCATCCTGATCTGTTCGATCGAATGGTCGATTGTGACGGTGTTGAACGCCACCTCGCTGGCGCCAACCTCGCTCAGCGCATCGGTGAAACCATTGACGGTGTGGCCGTGATAGGTCAGCCCGATGGGCGGCGCCAGCAACGCAAGCCGCCGTCGGCCGGCGCTGGCCAGATAGCGCACCGCCTCGGCGGCGAAGGCATAATTGTCGAAGTCATGGTACGGGTGCACCAGTCCCATATCTGTGCGGCCGTGCGTGGCGAAGGGAACGCCGCGCTCGAGCAGGTAACGGGCGCGCGGATCGTTGGGCTGCGTGCGTGAGATGATGATGCCGTCGGCCGAGCCTGTCTCGACCAGATAGCGCACCGGGTCCAGCGGATCCTGCGAGCGCGAATAGGGCGTGACGATCAAATGATAGGGCGTGTCGGCAATCATCGCGGTGACGCCGTAGATGATGTCCGACACGAAGCTCATCAGCTCGTGTTCTGTGTTCAACACAAGCGAGATGACGTTGGTCTTGCCGGTCCTCAGGCGCACGCCGGCGCGGTTCGGCCGATAGCCGATCTGCTTAGCGACGAGCTGGACGCGCCGCCTGGTCTCGGCGCCGATCTCGGGTGCATCCTTCAGCGCGCGCGATACGGTGGTGACGCCCAGCCCGGTCATGAAGGCAAGCGTCTTCAGCGTCGGCCGCTCTTGCGCCGACGCCTCGTCGTTCTCGTTCGTACGCCGTCTATCCATTCGTCCCGCCCGTCAGGCGCATAGCAGTCGCAGGCTGGGTCGGCAATCGCCGCCTTTGCGATCCGATATGCGTTCCAGCTGCGGCAAAGCCTCAATATACTGAAACGTTACAGATTGCCAATCTCGTCGCGCTGGCCGGCAGATCTGGAGCGGACACGCGGTCGCGAACTCCCCTGAGAATCCAAGGCGAAGCGTCGTTTCGGAGCCTTTTCACCGATGCTCAGGGGCGGTTCGCAGCTTTTACGCCGCCATTGCTAATGTTGCGATGCACAACGAAGCGGTCGAGCGTGTATTTTATTCGTAGCTCGAAAAAATATCCAACGGTCTCCACACCCGGGGTTGCGTCATTCGCGCAATTGCCGTATCGAAAATCTGTAACGTTTCAGATTCTGGGAGGAACCGAAATGCGATACAGATTTTTGACGGCCGCGCTGGCGGCAACGGCCGCGCTGCAGTTTGCCGGCCCGGCCAGGGCCACGGACCTGGAAGTCACTCACTGGTGGACCTCCGGCGGCGAAGCGGCTGCGGTCGCTGAACTCGCCAAGGCTTTCGACGCCACCGGCAATCACTGGGTCGACGGCGCCATTGCCGGCTCCGGCGGCACGGCGCGGCCGATCATGATCAGCCGCATCACCGGCGGCGATCCGATGGGCGCCACCCAGTTCAATCACGGCCGGCAGGCCGAAGAGCTGGTGCAGGCCGGTCTGATGCGCGACCTCACCGATGTCGCCACCAAGGGCAAATGGACGGAGGTGGTGCGGCCGAAGAGCCTGCTCGACAGCTGCACCATCGACGGCAAGATCTATTGCGTGCCGGTCAACATCCATTCCTGGCAATGGCTGTGGCTGTCGAACGCGGCCTTCGAGAAGGCCGGCGTGCCGGTGCCGAAGAACTGGAATGAATATGTCGCCGCCGCGCCGGCGCTGGAGAAGGCAGGCATCGTCCCGCTCGCGGTTGGCGGCCAGGCCTGGCAGTCGTCGGGCGCCTTCGACGTGCTGCTTGCCGCAGTCGGCGGCACCGACACCTTCCTCAAGGTCTACAAGGACAAGGACGCCAAGTTCGCCGCCGGCCCCGAAGTCGCCAAGGTGTTCAAGGCGGCCGACGACGCGCGCAAGATGGCCAAGAACACCAATGTGCAGGACTGGAACCAGGCCACCAACATGGTCATCACCGGCAAGGCCGGCGGCCAGATCATGGGCGACTGGGCGCAAGGTGAGTTCCAAGTGGCCGGCAAGACCGCCGGCAAGGACTATACCTGCCTGCCCGGCCTCGGCCTGAACGAGGTCATCGCCACCGGTGGCGATGCCTTCTACTTCCCGCTGCTCAAGGATGCCGACAAGTCCAAGGCGCAGGAAGTGCTGGCCGAGACCTTGCTCGATCCCAAGACCCAGGTTGCCTTCAATCTCAAGAAGGGTTCCTTGCCGGTGCGTGGCGACGTCGACCTCAACGCGGCCAACGACTGCATGAAGAAGGGCCTCGCCATCCTGGCCAAGGGCGCCGTCATCCCATGGACGGACCAGCTGCTTTCGCAGGACAGCCAGAAGCAGAAGGAGGACCTGTTCTCTGAGTTCTTCGCCAAGCCCGAGATGACGCTCGAGGAGGCGCAGAAGCGCTTCGCCGCCATCATCGCGACGGCGGACTGATATCGCAGGCAAGTTTCCTTTCCCCCCGGCCTGGCGCGCGTCAGGCCGGGGACCTGCCGCCCTTACCCGATCCAGCATGGCTGTACCGATGAGCAAGAGCGAACGCCCCGTCCGACTGTTTCGCAACCTCAATGCGAAGATCGCCTCGATCCCTATGATCCTCACCGCGCTGGTGGTGTTCGTCGGCGGCACGGCATGGACGGTGCTCTATTCCTTCACCAATTCGAAGCTGTTGCCGCGGCTCAATTTTGTCGGCCTCGACCAGTATTATCGCTTGTGGGCAACGCCGCGCTGGTTGATCTCGATCGAGAACCTCCTGATCTACGGCGTGATCTCGCTGGTGTTCTCGCTGGTGATCGGCTTCGTCCTGGCCGCGTTGCTCGATCAGAAAATCCGTTTCGAGGACACGTTCCGCACCATCTTCCTCTATCCGTTCGCATTGTCCTTCATCGTCACCGGCTTGGTCTGGCAATGGCTGCTCAATCCCGATTTCGGCATCCAGGGCGTGATCCGAAGCCTTGGCTGGACAAGCTTCAATTTCGATCCGCTCTACAATTCCAGCATCGTCATCTACGGCATATCGATCGCCGCGCTGTGGCAAGGCACCGGGCTGATCATGTGCCTGATGCTGGCCGGCCTGCGCGGCATCGACGAGGACATCTGGAAGGCGGCACGGGTCGACGGAATCCCGATGTGGAAGACCTATCTGTTCATCATCATCCCGATGATGCGGCCGGTCTTCATCACCACGCTCGTCATCATCGCGTCGGGCATCGTCAAGGTCTACGACCTCGTCGTCGCCCAGACCAGCGGCGGGCCTGGCATCGCCTCGGAAGTGCCGGCAAAGTATGTCTACGACTACATGTTCTTCGCCCAGAATCTCGGCCAGGGTTTTGCCGCCTCGACCATGATGCTGCTCTCGGTGATGATCGTCATCGTGCCGTGGGCCTATCTCGAATTCGGAGGCAGGAAGCGTGTCTGACCCTGCCATTTCCCTGTCCGCGCCGTCCGGCGCCATTCGCGCCGATGCCTCGGGACCGAGCGGACCGAAGCCGCGTCACATGTTCTCGCGCCGCAACATCTTCCTCTATGGCACGCTGATCGTGGTGGCGCTCTACTATCTCTTGCCGCTCTATGTGATGATCGTCACCTCGCTCAAGGGCATGCCGGAAATCCGCCTCGGCAACATCTTCTCGCCGCCGCTGGAGATCACCTTCGAGCCGTGGGTCAAGGCGTGGTCGACGGCTTGCACCGGCCTCAATTGCGACGGGCTTTCGCGCGGCTTCTGGAACTCTGTGCGCATCACCGTGCCCTCGGTGATCCTGTCGATCGCGATAGCCTCCGTGAACGGCTATGCGCTGGCCAACTGGCGCTTCAAGGGCGCCGACACGTTCTTCATCATCCTGATTGTCGGTGCTTTCATTCCCTATCAGGTGATGATCTATCCGATCGTCATCATCCTGCGCGAGATCGGGCTCTATGGCAGCCTCAGTGGCCTGATCATCGTCCATTCCATCTTCGGCATGCCGATCCTGACGCTTCTGTTCCGCAACTATTTCACCTCGATGCCGGAGGAGCTGTTCCGGGCGGCGCGCGTCGATGGCGCCGGCTTCTGGGGCATCTACCTGCGCATCATGGCGCCGATGTCGCTGCCGATCTTCGTCGTCGCCGTCATCCTGCAGGTGACCGGCATCTGGAACGACTTCCTGTTCGGCGTCGTCTACACCCGCCCCGACACCTACCCGATGACGGTGCAGCTCAACAACATCGTCAATTCGGTGCAGGGCGTTAAGGAATACAACGTCAATATGGCGGCAACCATCCTGACCGGACTGGTCCCGCTCGTCATCTACTTCATTTCCGGCAGGCTTTTCGTGCGTGGCATTGCCGCCGGCGCGGTGAAAGGGTGATGATGGCAGAAATCGAAAATCCCAGCGTATCGATCCAGGATTTGTCGCTGAATTATGGCGCGGTGTCGGTCCTGCAGACGCTCAACCTCGATATTGCCGATGGCGAGTTCATCGTGTTGCTGGGCCCATCGGGCTGCGGCAAGTCGACCTTGCTCAACTGCATTGCCGGGCTGCTCGACATTTCGAAGGGCCGCATCTTCATCAAGGGCAAGAACGTCACCTGGGAAGAGCCCAAGGACCGTGGCATCGGCATGGTGTTCCAGTCCTATGCGCTCTATCCGCAAATGACGGTGGAGAAGAACCTGTCCTTCGGCCTGCGTGTCGCCGGGTTGCCCAGGGACGAGATCGCCAAACGCATCGCGCGCGCTTCGGAGATCCTGCAGATCGAGCCGCTGTTGCAGCGCAAGCCCTCCGCACTTTCCGGCGGCCAGCGCCAGCGGGTGGCGATCGGGCGGGCGCTGGTGCGCGATGTCGACGTCTTCCTGTTTGACGAACCACTGTCCAATCTCGACGCCAAGCTGCGCTCGGAACTGCGCGTGGAGATCAAGCTTTTGCATCGCAGATTGCAGAACACCATGATCTACGTCACCCACGACCAGATCGAGGCGATGACCTTGGCCGACCGGATCGCGGTGATGAAGGGCGGCGTGATCCAGCAGCTCGACGCGCCGCAGACCATCTATAACCGCCCGGTCAATCGCTTCGTCGCCGGCTTCCTCGGTTCGCCGGCCATGAACTTCGTCGAGGGGCGGCTGGAGAAGGACGGTGATGGCTGGTCCTTTGTGGCGGACACTCTCAAGATCCCACTCGGCACCTATCGTTTCGACGGGCAACCGGAAGCCGGCCCAGCCGTGTTCGGCATCAGGCCAGAGCATGTCAGCCTGAACAGCGGCACGGGCTGGCCGTTCTCGACAGCGGCCACTGTCGAGGTGGTCGAACCGATGGGTTCCGACACGCTGGTGTGGCTGCAGCTCGCGCAGCAGAAATTCAGCGTCCGGGTCACCTCGGAACGCACGCCTAAAAACGACGAGGCGGTGACGGTGGGCTTCGACCCGATGCGCGCCTCGCTCTTCGACGCTCAAACCGGCAACCGCATCTAACGCCCGAATTACCATCCCCAAGAAGAACGGACAGAGACGATGAACTGGTCATTCCAACTTTACAGCGCCCGCAACTTCCAGCCCTGGCCCGGCATCCTGAAAATGCTCGGCGAACTCGGCTACGCCCAGGTTGAGGGTTTCGGCGGCGTCTATGACGACCCCAAGGCTTTCCGCGCCGAACTCGACAAGAACGGGCTTGCGATGCCGACCGGCCATTTCTCGATCGATGCGCTGGAGAATGATTTCGACGGCGTGCGTAGAACCGCCGACGCGCTTGGCGTGACGCTGTTGATCTGCCCGTATCTCATGCCAGGCGCGCGACCGTCGGACGCCGCCGGCTGGCGCGGCTTCGGCGAGCGCCTGGCCAAGGTTGGCGAGACCGCGACGAAGGCCGGCTACGGCTTTGCCTGGCACAACCATGATTTCGAGTTCAAGGCGCTCGCCGACGGCTCGCTGCCGCAGGACCATATCCTGTCGGCCGCGCCCGATATCGGCTGGGAGATGGACGTCGCCTGGGTGATCCGCGGCGGCGCCGATCCGCTGCCGTGGATCGAAAAGCACGGCAAGCGCATCGCTTCGGTTCACGTCAAGGATATCGCCAAGCCGGGTGAGGGGCTGGATGAGGACGGCTGGTCCGATGTCGGTCACGGCACCGTCGACTGGGCGGGTCTGTTCAAGAGTTTGCGCGCCAAAAGCGCTCCGAAGTATTTCATCATGGAACAGGACAACCCCAATGACATCGAGCGCTATGCACGACGCTCGATCGCGACGGCCAAGAGCTGGCAGGAGTAATCGAAATGGCTAACAAGCTTGGCGTCGGCGTCATCGGCTGCGGCAACATCTCGAAGGCGTATTTCTCGCTCTCGCCGCTGTTCCGCGGCATCAAGATGCGGGCCTGCGCGGATATCAACATGGAGGCCGCGACGGCGCGCGCGAAGGAGTTCAAGTTGCGCGCCGAGACCGTCAACGACCTGCTTAAGGACGACGAGATCGATATCATCGTCAACCTCACCATTCCGGCGGTGCATTACGAGGTGTCGAAGGCAGTGCTGGACGCCGGCAAGCACGTCTATTCGGAAAAGCCTTTCGTTCTCTCCGTCAAGGAAGGGCAAGACCTGAAAAACCGGGCCGAGAAGAAGGGCCTGCGCATCGGCTCGGCGCCCGACACCTTCCTCGGCGGCGCGCATCAACTGGTGCGCGAGCTGATCGACAGCGGCAGGCTCGGGGCGATCACCAGCGGCACCTGCCATGTCATGGGTCATGGCATGGAGCACTGGCACCCCAACCCGGATTTCTTCTTCCAGCCGGGCGCCGGTCCGGTGCTCGACATCGGGCCGTATTACATCACCAACCTGATCCAGCTGATCGGACCGGTGAAGCAGGTGACGGCGTTCACCGCGACGCCGGCCAAGGAGCGCACGATCAGCTCCAAGCCGCGCGCGGGCGAAAAGATACCGGTCAACACGCCGACCACCATCCACGCCCTGCTGGAGTTCGCGAACGGCGCGGTGGTGACGCTCAACACCAGCTGGGACGTCTGGAGCCACGGTCACGCGCCGATGGAGCTTTATGGCGAGGCCGGCACCGTCTTCGTGCCGGATCCGAACTTCTTCGGCGGCGACGTGCGCTTCACCGACGGCGCCAAGCCGGTGAAGAAACTGCCGAAATGGAACCATCCGTTCGGCGTGCCGAACGAGATGCATGGCCACGGCATGATGGCCAATTACCGCACCGCAGGGCTCGCCGACATGGCGATCGCGATCACCGAAGGGCGGCCGCATCGCTGCTCGATGGAGCTGGCGCTGCATGCCGTCGACGTCATGACCGGCATCTTGCGCGCCGGCGAAAGCGGCAAGGTCGTCGCCATGCAGACCACCTGCGAGCGCCCGGCAGCCCTTGGCATCAAGGAAGCGAAGGCGCTGCTTTCCAAGAAAAAGTAGCGGGTTGTTCGTCACTAGGTTTGGCGATTATCGATAATTTTTAATTCTCCCTCTCCCGGTTTCGCCGGGGAGGGGGTAAGGAGAGGGCGAGCATCGATTCAATCGTTCCTTGCGGCGTTCCCCGCGCCGCCCGATCCCGAGGATTTCCCATGCCCTATATCGCCGCCGAAAACCGCTACGAGAAAATGATCTACAATCGCTGCGGGCGTTCCGGCCTCAAGCTGCCAGCGATCTCGCTCGGGCTGTGGCACAATTTCGGCAACGACACGCCGCACAAGACCAAGCAGGCGATCGTGCGCAAGGCGTTCGACCTCGGCATCACGCATTTCGACCTCGCCAACAATTACGGCCCACCGCCCGGCTCGGCCGAAACGGCCTTCGGCGAAATATTGCGCACCGATTTCGCCGCCTATCGGGATGAACTGATCATCTCGAGCAAGGCTGGCTACGAGATGTGGGCCGGTCCCTACGGCGAGTGGGGCAGCCGCAAATATGTGCTGGCCAGCCTCGACCAGAGCCTGAAGCGCATGGGGCTCGACTATGTCGATATCTTCTATTCGCACCGCTTCGATCCGGAGACGCCGCTGGAAGAAACAATGGGCGCGCTCGACCATGCGGTGCGCTCCGGCAAGGCGCTCTATGCCGGCATCTCGTCCTACAATTCGCAGCGCACACGCGAAGCAGCCGATATCCTGAGGCAGCTCGGCACGCCTTGCCTCATCCACCAGCCGAGCTATTCGATGCTCAACCGCTGGGTCGAGGACGACGGCCTGCTCGACACGCTGGAGGGGCTCGGCATCGGCTCGATCGTGTTCTCGCCGCTTGCCCAGGGCATGCTGACCGACAAATATCTCGACGGCATTCCGGATGGCAGCCGGGCCAGCCAGAGCAAGTCGCTGCGGCCGGCTTTCATCAACGATCAGTCGATCGCCAACATCAAGGCGCTCAACGCCATTGCCGGCCGGCGCGGCCAGACGCTGGCGCAGATGGCGCTAGCCTGGGTGCTGCGCAAGGGCCGCGTGACCACGGCGCTGATCGGCGCCAGCCGGCCGGAACAGGTCGAGGATTGCGTCGGCGCGCTCAAGGCGCTCGACTTCAGCGATGCCGAACTCGCCGAGATCGACACCTATGCACGCGAGTCCGACATCAACCTGTGGGCGGCTTCGGCGGAGCGCAAGGGGCCGCCGCGCAAATAGCGATTAGCCGGCGAAGTACCGGCTGCTGCTCGCGGCCTGATGGAGAGTGCTGCGGAAACAGTGGCAAAACCCTTCGTTCGTCGCTATCTCATGGAGACCATCGTTCGTGCGCGGCAATCGCGCGCGAGTGGCGCCATGAGTGGACCCGCAAGATGACGGCAAGGGATACGCTGACCAAGAACCAGATGTGCGTGCTCGAGAAACTCGAGGCGTCCAGCGGGCCGCTCAGCGCCTATACGCTGCTCGACCAGCTGCGCGAGCGCGGCTTTCGCGCACCGCTGCAGGTCTATCGGGCGCTCGATACGCTGGTGAAGTCGGGCTTCGTGCACCGGCTGGAAAGCATCAACTCCTTCGTCGCCTGCGCCGAACCACACGACCACAGCCATTCGATGACCGCTTTCGCCATCTGCGACAATTGCGGCCAGGTGACAGAGATGTCCGACCATGATGTCGGGCATCAGCTGGATGAATGGGTGCGCTCGACGGGATTTGCCGCCAAGAAGGCGGTGATCGAGTTCAGGGGTGTGTGTGCGAAGTGTCGGGCCGAAGCCGCCTAATTCAGGTGAGGCCGGCCTGCAAATGGCGGCTTCCTGCGCTTCCGGTGCTCACGTACGAAAAGTACGCTCCGCTCCGGTTCTCGGAACCCACCATTTTCGACTCGGCCTGACCTGAATTCTCAACGCAGTTATTCTCAACGCAGCTAAGGGCGACGCTCAATGCGCCTCGTCCCAGTTGTGCGCGGCGCGTGCGTCGACATGCAGCGGCACGGACATCGACACTGCCGGCATCGGCGCGTTTTCCATCACGCGGCGCACCACGGGGAGCGTCGCCTCGACCTCCTCGTCCACCGTCTCGAAGATCAATTCGTCATGCACTTGCAGCAGCATGCGGGCCGACAGCTTTGCCTTCTCCAGCGCCTCTTCCATGTGCACCATGGCGCGGCGGATGATGTCGGCGGCGGTGCCCTGCAGCCTGGCGTTGATCGAGGCACGTTCGTTGAAGGCGCGGATCGAGGGATTGGACGACCTTATCTCAGGATAGTGGATGCGGCGGCCGAAGATGGTTTCGACGAAGCCATTCTCGCGGGCATAGGCCTTGGTTTCCTCGATATAGTCGCGGATACCCGGGAATCGTTCGAAATAGCGCTTGATATAGGCGCTGGACTCTTCGCGCGGGATCGACAGCTGGTTGGCGAGGCCGAAGGCCGAGATGCCGTAGATGATGCCGAAATTGATCGCCTTGGCGCGCCGGCGCACTTCCGAAGGCATGCCTTCGACCGGCACGTTGAACATCTCGGATGCGGTGATGGCATGGATGTCGGCGCCGTCGGCGAAAGCCTGCTTGAGCTGCGGGATCTCGGCGACATGGGCGAGCACGCGCAGCTCGATCTGGCTGTAGTCGGCCGAGACCAGCTTATGACCCTTTTCGGCGATGAAGGCGGTCCTGATCTTGCGGCCTTCGGCGGTGCGCACCGGAATGTTCTGCAAATTGGGATCCGAGGACGATAGCCGCCCCGTCGTCGTCGCGGCCAGCGCATAGGAGGTGTGGACGCGATGGGTGTTGGGGTTGATGAAGCCGGGCAGCGCATCGGTATAGGTCGATTTCAGCTTGGTCAGCTGACGCCAGTCGACGATCTTGCGCGGCAATTCATGGCCTTCCGCCGCGAGCTCTTCCAGAAGCTGCGCCGAGGTCGACCATTGGCCGGTCTTGGTCTTCGAGCCGCCAGGCAGGCCCATCTTGCCGAACAGGATGTCGCCAAGCTGCTTCGGTGAGCCGATGTTGATGCGCTCACCGACAATGCCATAGATCTCCTCCTCGGCACGCGCGGCGCCTTGTGCCAGCTCGCCCGACAGCCTGGACAGGATCTGGCGGTCGATCGAGATGCCGCGCTGCTCCATGCGGGCCAGCACCGGCACCAGCGGACGCTCCAGCCGCTCATAGACCGAAACAAGTCCCTTGGCGGCGAGCCTCGGCTTCAGCACCTGCCAAACTCTGAGCGCCAGATCGGCCTGGCCGGCGGCATAGAGGGTTGCCCGTTCGATATCGACCTGATCGAAACCGACGGCGCTCCTTCCCGACCCGGCAAGCTCCTTCTTCGCGGCCGGCGTATGGCCGAGCCACTTTTCCGAAAGCCCGGCGAGGTCGTGATGGCCCACAGTGCCGGCATCGAGAACATAGGAGATCAGCATGGTGTCGTCGAACGGACCGACCTCGATGCCGTGCCGGCTCATCACGACGATGTCGTATTTCATATCCTGGACGATCTTGAGGACCGACTTGTCCTCAAGCAGCGGCTTCAACAGCGCCAACGCCTCGCGGACCGGTATCTGGTTCTCCAACTGGCCGCCGCCAAGCAGATCGCCATTGCCGTTCTGGTGGGCAAGCGGCAAATAGACGGCGCGCCCCGGCGCAATCGCCATCGAAACGCCGATCAGGTCGGCCTGCATCGGGTCCCAGGAGGTGGTCTCGGCGTCGAAAGCAAGAATGCCGGCGTCCCTGGCCTCCGCAATCCAGGCCTTCAGCGCGGCCATATCGCGAATGGCGGCGTAGGCGGAGGTATCGATCTTGCCTGCCGATGCCTTTTCCAGCCGCAGCGCCGAAAGCAGGGAAGGCGTGTCGCCCTGCGGCGGCGCATCTTCGCCCCTCACCGCAGGCTTCGCGTCGCCGTTGGGCGAGGGTGTCGCCTGCCTCGGCGGCGCGCCGGCGCCGACATCGGGACCATGCGCGTTGTCGGCGCGCTCGACGGTGACGGCGGAAGCCTGGACGTCGCCGATCTCGGTCGCGGTCGCTTCGGCGACGCGGCGTGTCAGCGTGGTGAACTCCATCGTCTTCAGGAAGCCGATCAGTTTCGGCCCGTCTGGGGCGTGCAGCACCAGCTCGTCCAGGCCCTCCTTCATCGCCACGTCGTTCTTCAGCGTCACCAGCTGACGCGAGATGCGCGCCTTGTCGGCGTTGGCGATGATGGTTTCGCGGCGCTTGTCCTGCTTGATCTCGGAGGCGCGCGCGAGCAGCCCGTCAAGGTCGCCGAACTGCTCCAGGAGCTGCGCCGCGGTCTTCGGGCCGATGCCGGGCACGCCCGGCACATTGTCGACGGAGTCGCCGGTCAGCGCCTGCAGGTCGATCATCTTTTCCGGCGGCACGCCCCATTTCTCGATCACCTCGGGGATGCCGATCTGGCGGTCCTTCATCGGGTCGTACATGCCGACCGTCGGGCCGACGAGCTGCATCAGATCCTTGTCGGACGAGATGATGGTGGTGTCGGCGCCGGTTTCGCAGGCGAGCCGGCAATAGGTCGCGATGATGTCGTCGGCCTCGAAACCCTCCATCTCGATGCAAGGCAGGTTGAAAGCGACCGTCGCCTGGCGGATCAGGCCGAATTGCGGGATCAGGTCTTCCGGCGGCGCCGACCGATTGGCCTTGTATTCGGGGTAGAGATCGTTGCGGAAGGTCTTCGACGAATAATCGAAAATGACGGCGAAATGCGACGGCACGACGCCTACATTGGTGTTGCGGGCATCCTGCATCAATTTCCACACCATATTGCAGAAGCCAAGCACCGCGCCGGTCGGCAGGCCGTCGGACTTGCGGTTGAGCGGCGGCAGCGCGTGGTAGGCGCGAAAAATGTAGCCGGAGCCGTCGACAAGGAAGAGATGATCGCCTTTTTTCATGCCGGCAGGGATAGCGCGGCCGGGCTTCGCGGTCCATGCCAAAGGCTGAACAAAGCGCTCGCTCCGGCAACACCCTGACAGAACCGGTTCACCGGGTTTTGGGCACTCACGGCCATGTTACAAAAGTGTAATTCTGGTGCCCTTGAATCGCCATGTTCGAAGACCCAAATACACGGCATCGGCAATTTTCGCCGAAGTCCGGATCAAGGCCCGTCCCCCGCCTATTCCGGGCAACTGCGGCAGCCTATCCCCCCTCTCCGGGCTGCCGCAACATTTCGAGTAAAAAAGACCGCCGTGGTTCCCCCTCCACCACGGCGGTCTTTTTTTGTTTTGCGGTCAGTTGGTCCAACGATCGCGGCTTTTCGTTTCGGCTCTTGCCCTTTAGGGTCGGCGCAAAACGCGAAAGGCCCTAAAATGTCCCGTATTTCCCCCGTCCTCGACCGCCTCGACCAGAATCTCGACCAGAGCCTGGAGCGACTGTTCGGCCTGCTCGGCATCAAGTCGATCTCCACCGATCCGGCCTTTGCCGCCGATTGCCGCAAGGGCGCCGAGTGGCTGGTCGCCGAGCTCAAATTGATCGGCTTCGAAGCCAGTGTGCGCGACACGCCCGGACATCCGATGGTGGTGGCGCATCACGAAGGGCCGGCCGGCTCCCCGCATGTGCTGTTTTACGGCCATTACGATGTGCAGCCGGTCGATCCGATCGAGCTTTGGGAAACCGACCCGTTCGCGCCGTCGATCAAGGAAATCGAGCCAGGCCGCAAGGTGATCACCGGGCGCGGCTCGGCCGACGACAAGGGGCAGTTGATGACCTTTGTCGAGGCATGCCGCGCCTGGAAGCAGGTGCATGGCAATCTGCCGTGCCGCATCACCATCCTGTTCGAGGGCGAGGAGGAATCCGGTTCGCCGTCGCTGAAGCCCTTCCTCGAGGCCAATGCGCCCGAGTTGAAGGCCGATTTCGCTTTGGTTTGCGACACCAGCATGTGGAACCGCGAGACGCCGTCGATCTGCGTGTCGCTGCGCGGCATGGTCGGCGAGGAAGTCACCGTCAAGGCGGCCAACCGCGACCTGCATTCGGGCCTCTATGGCGGTCCGGCCGCCAACCCGATCCGCATCCTGGCGAAAGTGCTGGCAGACATTCACGACAAGGATGGCCATGTCACCATTCCAGGCTTCTATGACGGCGTCGAGGAGACACCATCGCAGGTGTTGAAATCCTGGGAAGGGCTTGGTGAAACGGCCGAGACGTTCCTTGAACCTGTCGGTCTCTCGATCCCGTCGGGCGAAAAGGGACGCTCGGTGCTGGAACTGACCTGGGCGCGGCCGACGGCCGAATTCAACGGCATTATCGGTGGCTATACCGGCAAGGGTTTCAAGACCGTGATCGCGGCGGAAGCATCGGCGAAAGTCTCGTTCCGCCTTGTCCACAAGCAGGATCCGAAGAAGATCCGCGCTGCCTTCCAGGCCTTTGTGCGCGCGCGCATTCCCGGCGATTGCTCGGTCGAGTTCCATCCGCATGGCGGCTCGCCGGCGATCCAGCTTTCCTATGACTCGCCGTTCCTGGCCAAGGCCAAGGACGCGCTGTCGGACGAATGGGAAAAACAGGCCGTCACCACCGGCGGCGGCGGCTCCATTCCCGTGGTCGGCGATTTCCAGACCTATCTCGGCATGGAATCGCTGCTGGTCGGCTTCGGCCTCGACGACGACCGCATCCATTCGCCCAATGAAAAGTACGAGCTGACCTCTTTTCACAAAGGACAGCGCTCCTGGGCGCGTATCCTCGATGCGCTGACCCGCTGAGCCGAAGTCTCACGAAAGGCGTGAGATTGAAGTTTCTGTTGATTTTTCGCCGGATCGCGGCGAGGACGATCTATGCTGCGATCCGGAGAAGAGAATGACTGCCGATATCCGTTTCCATAAAAACGATCTGCCCGATCTGTCCCACTACAATGTCGGGGCGGTGGCCATCGACACGGAAACGCTGGGGCTGAACCCGCATCGCGACCGGCTCTGCGTGGTGCAGATTTCGCCCGGCGACGGCAGCGCCGACGTCATCCAGATCGCGCCTGGCCAGAAGAAAGCGCCGAACCTCGTCAGCCTGCTCAGAAATCGTGCCATCACCAAGCTGTTCCACTACGGCCGGTTCGATATCGCCGTGCTCTACAACGCCTTCGGCGTGATGGCGGAGCCGGTGTTCTGCACCAAGATCGCCTCGCGGCTGACACGCACCTACACCGACCGGCACGGTCTCAAGGATCTGTGCAACGAATTGCTCGGCATCGGCCTGTCGAAGGCGCAGCAATCCTCGGACTGGGCGGCGGAAACGCTGTCGCCGGAGCAGCTCGAATATGCCGCCTCCGACGTGCTTTACCTGCACCGGCTGCGCGACGTGCTTGCCGCGCGGCTGGCGCGCGAGGGCCGCACCAAGGAGGCGGAGGCCTGCTTCCGTTTCCTGCCAACGCGGGCCAAGCTCGACCTGATGGGCTGGGCGGAGGAAGACATCTTCGCGCATAGCTAACGGAACCCGGAGCCGCGCTGGACGTTTCCGCCAGCCGATGATTGGGGAGGGAATGATATGGCAGAGCGCAAACCGATAGCCAGCGCGCCTAAGGACGGCTCGAAGGTCACGATCATGTGGAAGGATGGCGACGGCGTGGTCAACGAATCCATCGGCCAATATCGCGACGGCGGCTGGTGGGTCTACACCGACAGCGACACGCAAAAGAAGGTCGATGCGACCAGCTGGCGGCCGGCGTCGGGCGACGATGACGACGACCATTAGGCGATCGCTGCCGGGTAAATCCAAGGCGGGCGTGAGGCTCGGCGGCGACATGGGGGCGCAATGAGGCAGAACACGCTCTATCTCATCATCGGGGCGCTGGTCGTGGTGGTTATTGCGCTCGGCATCTATGTCTATCGCGAGCAGACGAGGCCGAAAGGCGTCGAGCTCAAGATCGACGACAAGGGGATTTCGATCCAGCAGAACTGAGCAGCGGCCGGCCGGGACGGACGGGCACGTTGAAGGGTTCGCCCGCGCGACAACGCGATTCGAAATTCGCCAGGCTTTTCAACCGCCTGCAAATTCCCTGCTTTAACGCGCCTTTAAACCGCCGCATCTAGTCTGCAACCCAAACGCCATCGGCACCGGGGCAGCAGCAAGAGCGCATGGCGAACCGCAGAGACAGTCGCATCGAACCAAGCTTCGAGGGCTCGCCGCGCGCGAAATCCTCCGATGGCTTTTCGGTCAGCGAGGAGGATCGCGTCATGCCGGCCAGCCGTAAATCCGCTCCGAAAGGCAAATCCGCCAAGGCGAAATCGCGCGGCCGCGGCCGTGGCCGAGGCGAAAGCCGGCGCGGACTGCTCGGCATCGCCACCCGCCTGGTCTACTGGTGCTTCGTGCTGTGCATCTGGGGCGGCATCGCGGTTGCGGGCATCGTCGTTTATTACGGCGCCAAGATGCCGGCGGCCACCACCTGGTCGATCCCCGACCGCGCCCCCAACATCAAGATCGTCTCGGTCGATGGCGCGCTGATCGCCAATCGCGGCGCGTCGGGCGGCGAGGCGGTCGGCCTGCACGAAATGTCGCCCTATATCCCGGAAGCCGTCGTCGCCATCGAGGACCGCCGCTTCTATTCGCATTTCGGCATCGACCCGATCGGCCTGTCGCGCGCCATGGTCACCAATCTTCTCGGCCGCCATTTCTCGCAGGGTGGTTCGACGCTGACGCAGCAGCTGGCGAAGAACCTGTTCCTGACGCCGGACCGCACGCTGGAGCGCAAGGTGCAGGAGGTGCTGCTCGCGCTCTGGCTCGAGCATAAGCACACGAAAGACCAGATCCTCGAAATGTACCTTAACCGGGTCTATTTCGGCTCCGGCGCCTATGGCGTGGAAGCGGCTTCGCGACGCTATTTCGGCAAGAGCGCGCGTGATGTGACGCTGTCCGAGGCAGCCCTTCTGGCTGGCCTACTCAAGGCGCCTTCGAAGCTTTCGCCGGCACGCGACCCGAAGGCTGCCGAGCAACGGGCGCAGCTGGTGCTTGCCGCCATGCGCGAGGAAGGCAAGATCAGCGACAAGGAATATAAGGTGGCGCTGAGCGCGCCGGCGACGCGTGCGCCGTCCTACTGGACCGGCTCGGAGAATTATGTCGCCGACACGGTCATGGACGAGCTTCCCGACCTCATCGGCGACGTGCGCGGCGACATCGTCATCAACACTACCGTCGACCTGAACCTGCAGAAGCTTGCCGAGCAGTCGATCCGCCGGCTGATCGACGACAGCGGCAAGAAGCTCAACGTCACGCAAGGGGCGTTGGTGTCGATCGACGATTCCGGCGCGGTGCGCGCCATGGTCGGTGGCTACGACTATTCGACCAGCCAGTTCGACCGCGCCTCGGAAGCGCGCCGGCAGCCGGGCTCGGCCTTCAAGCCGTTCGTCTATATGGCGGCGCTCGAAGCCGGACGCACGCCCGACAGCATTCGCAACGACGCGCCGATCAAGATCGGCAAATGGACGCCCGACAATTACGGCGGCAAGTATTACGGCAAGGTCACGCTGGCCACGGCTCTCGCCAAGTCGCTGAACTCGGTGGCGGCGCAGCTCACCATGGAGGTCGGGCCTGACGCGGTGGTGGAAGCGGCGCATCGCATGGGCATCCAGTCGGACCTGCAGGCCAACACCTCGATCGCGCTCGGCACTTCGGAAGTGACGCCGCTGGAACTTACGTCAGCCTATGTGCCTTTCGCCAATGGCGGCTACAAGCCGGACATCCACTTCGTCCAGCGCATCACCACCACCAGCGGCAAGGTGCTTTACGAGAACAATGGCGGCAGCGCGCCGCGGGTCATCAAGGCCGACATCGTCGGCATGATGAACTCGATGATGATGGGCACAGTCGAGTTCGGCTCGGCAAAGAAGGCGGCCTTCAATTGGCCCGCGGCCGGCAAGACCGGCACCAGCCAGAATTCGCGCGACGCCTGGTTTGTCGGCTACACCGCCAACCTGACCACGGGCGTGTGGTTCGGCAATGATGACGGCACGGCGATGAAGAAGGTGACCGGCGGTGCATTGCCGGCGCAAGCCTGGCACGAATTCATGGTGGCTGCGCATGAAGGCGTGCCGGTGCGCCCGTTGCCCGGCACCTGGAGGTCGACGCCGTCCGACACGGTCGTGCCGGACGAGATCCCGTCGGCGGACGCCTCGCAGCCGTCGCCTGTGCCGCAGGCAGCGGTCGGTCAGTCGCAGCCCTCCGCTCAACCGGCGGCTGCCGCCCAGGCCCAGCCGCGGCAGGCGCCGGTACGGCAGGCACCGGCGCGGCAGGCGCAACCGGCAGAGACCGTGGATGCCGGCGGCTTCGACATGCCGAGCGACAGCGGAGCAACCGCCTCGATCAAGCATCCGGTGCCACCCGGCGAAGTCGGCGGCCCGACCAAGAAACGGAATACCTCGATCCTCGATATCCTCGGCGGGGGCTGAAGTCCCATCCCGATGGGATCGGAATGGGACTTGAGCTTCTTTTTCGACCATGATCTTTTCCGGAAACCAGAATCCACTTTCCGGGATCATGGTTGCGGCGGCAACTCGCCCTCTCGCCACGGCGGACGCCTTGGGCTACATGTCCGGCCGGAGACCGCGACATGGCCGAGACCGACAGCAGAAAAACCATCGTGCTCACCGGCGCCAGCCGCGGCATCGGCCATGCGACCGTGAAGCGCTTTTCGCGCGAAGGCTGGCGCGTCATCACTTGCTCGCGCCAGGCATTTGCCGAGGATTGCCCGTGGCCGGCCGGCCCGGAGGACCACATCAAGGTCGATCTCGCCGACCAGGAAGATGTCGGCATCGCCGTCTCGGAAATCCGTCATCGGCTGGAAGCTCATGGCGGCCAGCTCAACGCGCTGGTCAACAATGCTGGCATCTCGCCGAAACTGAAGACCGGCGGCCGCATGGATTCGATCGAGACGCCGATGCATGTCTGGCGCGACGTCTTCCAGGTCAATTTCTTCGCGCCGATCATGCTCGCGCGGGGGTTGTTCAAAGAGTTAGCCGCGGCCAAGGGCTCGATCGTCAACGTCACCTCGATCGCCGGCACCAGGGTGCATCCTTTCGCCGGCACGGCCTATGCGACATCGAAGGCCGCGCTCGGCTCACTGACGCGCGAGATGGCTCATGACTTCGGCCCGCACGGCATCCGCGTCAACGCGATTGCGCCGGGCGAGATCGACACGGCGATCCTTTCGCCAGGTACTGACAAGATCGTCGAGACGATCCCGCTGCGGCGGCTCGGCGCCACCGCGGAAGTCGCCGACATCATCTTCTTCCTGTGCTCGCAGCAGGCGTCCTATGTGACGGGCTCGGAAATCCACATCAATGGCGGCCAGCACGTGTAGAGCGGCTGACTTCACCCGGCCATCGTGAGGACGGCCTTGCCGCTGAAGCTGCGTTGCCTCAGCGCGTCCAGGGCTTGGCCGATATCTGTCCATGGCGCAGTCAGGGCTATGCGGCTTTCCAGCCGGCCGGCCGCCACCAAGTCGAGCAGCGAGGCGATGTCCGCGCCGATGCCAGCGCCGGACGTGTAGTAGGCAAAGGTCTGCAGCCTCGCCCCCTCGTGGCCCGGAACGAACTGGCGGAAGCCGATCGGTGTCAGTTCGCCGCTGCTCGAGCCGAACATGACGATGGTCCCGCCTGGCGCGACACGCCCGATCGCATGCGCGAGGCTTTCACCGCCGACCGATTCCGTGATCAGCGAAAACGGCCCCTCGGCCTGTTCGATCGACTCGACCACTTGCCCGGCGCCAAGGCGGCGAAGATCGTCAGCATGCCGCGCGGCGGCGACCGCTGTCACCGAAGCGCCCTGCTCACGGGCGATCTGGATCTGAAAGCGTCCGACCGCGCCGCTGGCGCCGGTGATCAGGACTTGTTGCCCGGCCAGATCACCGCCATGACGCAAAGTCCTGAGCGCCGTCGTGCCCGCGACTGGCAGCGTGACTGCCGAAGCGAAGCTGACTTCGTCCGGCACAATGGCCAGGCGGTCGGTTGAGACGGCGACACGTTCTGCCCAACCGGCCTGATCGACCAAAGCCACGACCCGGCTGCCGACGGGAGGGCCGGAGCCGTCGGCTGCCGCTTGTTCAACGACCCCAACGATATCCTGGCCGGGTATCCAGCCGTCGGGCCGTATGCCGAGCAGCCGCAGCTCGCCACGATTCAACGATGTTGCATGAATCGACACCAACGCTTCATTTGCATCGAAGTGTGGTTCGTCGATCTCGGAGAGCTTCAATCGGTTGGGGCTGTCGGAAGAGATGGTGAGAGCGAGCATGGGGCCACCTTTTGAAAACTGGGTGCTGCGATTGACTGCGACGATAACGGCTCAAGCCTATCGACTCTGATGCTCGAAAAATTTAGATATAAGTCCAAATGATCGCTAAAAACAGTCAAGCATGAGGCAACCTCTCCGCTGGCCCTGGCTGGATTTCGATGTCGACGACGTGCTTGCGCCGGCGATCGCCGTTCGCGTCGACGTCACCGAGACGAGGGCTGAGGTGCGCGAGCATTGGCATCGCAAGGGGCAACTCGTCTTCGCGCTCGGCGGCGGCGTTACCTGCCGTGTTCCGGGCGGCCTGTGGATGGTGCCGCCGCATTGCGGCGTGTGGGTGCCGAGCGCCATGCGGCACAGCAACACCGCGACCGCCAATGCGCGGATATTCTTCGTCTATATCGAGCCGGGCGTGGCCGATTTGCCGGAGCGGTGCTGCACGCTTTCGATCTCGCCGCTGCTGCGCGAGCTGATCATCGAACTGTCCGACTGCGCGCCGGACGACGCAAGGTGCGCTTTCCTGGGAAAGATACTGCTCACCGAATTGCCGCTGATGCCTGTGCAGCAGTTGCATCTGCCGATCTCGGCCGAGCCGCGTTTGCGGCGGATTGCCGAAACACTGGCCGAGGATCCCGCCGACCGCAGCACGCTGGCGCAATGGGCAAACCGCGTGGCGCTCAGCGAAAGCAGCCTGGCGCGCCTCGTCGTGAAGGAGACCGGGCTGAGTTTCGGACGCTGGCGCCAGCAACTGCACCTGATCGTCGCTCTGCGCGAACTGGCCTCGGGCGCCAGCGTGCAGCAGGTTTCAGGCGATCTCGGCTACGAATCCGTCACCGCCTTCATCACCATGTTCAAGAAGGCGCTGGGCAAGCCGCCGGCGAAATATCTCAGCGACATCGCCCAGCATGGCGGCTCCGCATTCCCGGCCTGACACGCCTCAAGCGGGTTGCGGCTTGATCTCAATCGTGGGCTCCGCCGGAATGGCGGATTTACCGGTCACCACCTCGACGATGCCGCGTGCGATCTCGCGTTCGCCCATGATCACGGTGTCGGCGCCAAGTCCCTTCAGATGCTCGACCTCGGCATCGGAATGGGCGCGCGCAATGACGCTGATGCCAGGATTGGTGGCGCGGGCTCGAAGCACGACCTGTCCCGCCTCGAAGGCATTGGGGATGGCGAGGATCAGCCGCCTGGCGCCTTCGGGATTGGCGGCCGCGAAGACATCCGCATTGGCGGCGTTGCCGGCCACGGTCTCGACACCGTCGGCCTTGAGCTTGGCCAGCGTCTTGTCGGCATCCTCGATGACCAGGAAGGGCAGGGCGGCGTCTTTCAGCGCGGCGCCGACCAGGCTGCCGACACGGCCGTAACCGATCAGGATGGAATGGCCGGTCAGCGTGGTTTTCGGCGGCGGGCCGTCGTCTCTGTGTGACGATGCCGCTACGGACGCGACCTGGCCGGGTTCGGTCGCCGGGCCGATCGGCCTTGGCTCTTCCGGCGGTAGCGTCTTTATGGCCCGCGCTTCCAGCCAGGGCTTTATCCAATCGATGGCGAGGAACATCAGCGGGTTGAGCAGGATCGACAGGATCGCGCCTGCGAGGATCAGGTCGCGACCCTGTTCGGGCAGCAGTTTCAGACCGACGCCAAGCTCGGCCAGGATGAAGGAGAATTCGCCGATCTGGGCAAGGCTTGCCGAGATCATCAGCGCCGTCGCGATCGGGTAGCGGAAGACAATGACGATGATGAAGGCCGCGATCGACTTGCCGATGACGATGATGGCCAAAGTGGCCAGGATCGGCCAGCCATTGCTGACCAGGCTGAACGGATCGAACAGCATGCCGACGGAGACGAAGAAGAGCACCGAGAAGGCATCGCGCAACGGCAGCGATTCTTCCGCGGCGCGGTGGCTGAGCTCGGACTCGCTCATGATCATGCCGGCAAAGAAGGCGCCGAGCGCCAGCGAGACGCCGAACAGTTTTGCCGCGCCGAAGGCGACGCCGAGGGCGATGGCCAGGACAGCGAGCCGGAACAGCTCGCGCGAGCCGGTATGGGCGACATAATGCAGGATCCATGGGATCACCCTGCGGCCGACCACCAGCATGACGACGACGAAGGCGGCAACTTTGGCGAGCGTGAGGCCGACGACGCCCCATATGCCGTAGCTGGCCGGCAACGACAGCAGGCTGGCATGATCCTCGACCTGTGGCTGGCCGCCGAGCACGCCGGCAAGCGCCGGCAACAGCACCAACGCCAGCACCATGGCCAAATCCTCGACGATCAGCCAGCCGACGGCGATGCGGCCACGCTCGGTCTCGATCAGCCGCCGCTCCTGGAGCGCGCGCAACAGCACCACGGTCGAGGCAACGGAGAGAGCCAGGCCAAAGACCAGGCCGGCGCCCAAGGACCAGCCGAGCATCCAGGCCAGCCCGACGCCAAGCAGCGTGGCAAAGCCGATCTGCACGATCGCGCCCGGCACGGCGATGGCGCGCACCGACAAGAGATCCTTCAGCGAAAAATGCAGGCCGACGCCGAACATCAGCAGGATTACGCCGATTTCGGCCAGCTCGTTGGCGAGGCCGGCGTCGGCGACAAAGCCTGGCGTGTTAGGGCCGACGAGGACGCCGGCGACCAGATAGCCGACCAGCGGCGGAATGCGGAAACGGTTGGCTAAAGCCCCGAAGACGAAAGCAAGCCCCAGACCGGCGACGATGGTGGCGATAAGGGGCGTGTCATGCGGCATTGTCTATGGAGCGCCTTTCGAAAATTCATGATGTCGGATGGGCGGAACCCCCGAGGGGTCGCCGCCTGTTTCCCATATGGTGGGGAGAGTGGCGGGGATGCAACCACCACCGCGCAGAAATCGGCGCTGAGGCGCTGCTCACGCCGCAAAATCAGCGTTGCGCCGCCAAAGGGCCGGCTTCGAGACGAGATACGGTCGGGAAGCCGCTTTCTTTGCGCCACCTTATGCAGTTTGCAACATATTCTCGATGTCGGAAATAGTGTGGTTGGTCAGCGTCTTCGGGATTTCCGCCTGCACTTTATCGCCAACTTCCTTGTGCAATTTCTGGCGCATCTCGCCGAGCACCTGCGGCGGCGCTATCAGCACCACCGCATCGAACTCGCCGCGATGCGCGAGCTTGTACAACCGATCGGCAATGTCGACGGCGAACCGCTCCTTGCCGAGACGGTGCCAGTCGGTCTCTTCGATGGCACTGCGGGGACCCTCATTGCTTTGTCGACCCGGCTTGTCGCTGCCCTGTTCGCGGGTCGCAGGGTTCTCCTGCTCCATCTCATGAACGACCTCCAGATTCGGGAATTTGTTGTCGCCCTGGTTACGGAGAAAGAGCGCCTTTTCGCCGTCGGCCACGATGACCCAAAGTCCGTGTTTCAGCTTGATGCTCATGGCGTTCCTCCTGATGGGTTGGGTTTCCGCAGCCGGCCTTCCAAGGTGGTGGACAATGCAGAAAGGATCATGAGCCCAACGTGCCTGGAAGCCGGATTGTTCCGCGTTGCCATTGCCAGGCCGCGCTGCCGTTTGAAGGGCCGTGTGGGTCAAAAAGGATCGCGCCGGCTTTAATCTACTAACTTAGTAGAATTTAGAAAAAACTGTTTTGCGCCATTCCCTGCGAAGCGCTAAAAATTGTGACGGATCAAGGCGTACGAATCCCCTTGTCCGAATCGTCATTGCTTCATGTTAGAATATTTTTCTCCGACCTCTCGCAGTCGCGGAAAAGCGATTGCCTGCCGGCAAAGGATGCGCGAGTGCTTGCCTTCTGGTTTTGGGCCCATCCGCGTAAAACTACCAAACTGTTCCAGTATTGCTCATCGCCATGTCGCCAGCCAACGCCAAACTCAACGCCTTTCCCGTCTTCATGCGGGTCGAGGGCGAAGCTGTGGCCATCGTCGGCAACGGCGGGGAGGCGCTCGCCAAGGCGCGGCTGCTCGCGCAGTCGAGCGCCACGCTGCGCATCATCGCAGATGACGCCGATCCCGAACTCCTGAAATTCATCGCTGCTGCAAGCGCGGAGCATGTCAACGCCGCGTATGATGCAGCGCAACTCGAAGGCGCAGCTCTGGTGTTTGCCGCCAGCGGCGACGAGACGCTCGATCGGCGAGTGGCCGAAGATGCGCGCCGGCTGGGCATTCCGGTCAATGCCGTCGACCGGCCCGAGCTTTGCGACTTCTTCACGCCAGCCTTGGTCAACCGGGCCCCGGTGGCGATTGCGATCGGCACCGAAGGCGCCGGACCGGTGCTGGCGCAGATGCTGCGCGTTCGTATCGACCGGATGCTGTCGCCGTCTCTCGGCCGCCTGGCGGCGCTGGCCGCCTCGTTCCGCGCCGCCGCCGAGCGCCTGCCGAAGGGCAATCGGCGTCGTCAGTTCTGGAGCGATTTCTTCGGCGGCGCCCCGGCGAAGGCCATCGAGGTCGGTGAAATCTCCAAAGCGCATGACGCGGCGCTCGATCTTCTGGTTTCGAATGGGCCGGCTGAAGGTCGCATCGCGCTGGTCGGCGCCGGTCCGGGCGCCGAGGATTTGCTGACGCTGCGTGCGCATCGCCTGCTGATGGAAGCCGATGCGATCGTCTATGACGCGCTGGTGCCGGAGGCGATCGTCGCCATGGGCCGCCGCGATGCCGAGCGCCTGCCGGTCGGCAAACGCAAGGGCTGCCATTCCAAGAGCCAGGAAGAGATCAACGCACTGCTCGTCGAGCTCGGCCGCGCCGGCAAGCGCGTGGTGCGGCTGAAGTCGGGCGATCCGCTGGTGTTCGGCCGCGCCGGCGAGGAAATGGCGGCATTGCGCGATGCGGGCATCGCCTATGAGGTGGTTCCGGGCGTCACCGCCGCCTTCGCTGCCGCTGCCGATTTCGAACTGCCGCTGACGCTGCGCGGTGTGTCATCCTCGATGGTGTTCACCACCGGCCACGACCTCAAGGGCAATTCGCTGCCCGACTGGGCGAAGCTCGCCATCTCCGGCGCCACCGTCGCCGTCTATATGGGGCGCTCCGTCGCCGCCGAGGTCGCAGGTCGGCTGATCGAAGCCGGGCTCTCACCGGATACGGCCGTTGCCGTCGTCGAGAATGCCAGCCTCGACAACCG
This sequence comes from Mesorhizobium sp. ORM8.1, assembly GCF_053005525.2. Taxonomy (NCBI): domain Bacteria; kingdom Pseudomonadati; phylum Pseudomonadota; class Alphaproteobacteria; order Hyphomicrobiales; family Phyllobacteriaceae; genus Mesorhizobium; species Mesorhizobium sp. ORM8.1. The sequence continues at coordinate 4,942,828 of NZ_CM132600.1, forward strand.
CCGGCGTTTCCATGGCACGCTCGCCGATTTGCCGTCGCTGGAAGCGCGCGCCGATCTCACCGGTCCGGTGATGACGATCATCGGCGATGCGGTCGCCGGCGCCAACTTTGAACAATCCGAGCCGCTCGCGGCACATAAGCATGAAGAAGCGGCCAGTGTTGTCGCCGAAGGGGTTCGTCCATGAAGGTTCTGACCGCAAACAGGCTCTCCGACGGCATTGCCGTCTGGTACGCCGATGGCGGCTGGGCGGAAACGGTCGGCCATGCCGATCTCGCTCATGACAAGGCGGCGGAGGACCGGCTGGAAGCGATCGGCGCCGCGGCTTTGGCCAACAATGAGGTGGTCGATGTCAATCTGATCGACGTCGAAATGGTCGATGGTCTGGTCGAGCCGGTGCGGCTGCGCGAAAAGATCCGCGCCGCAGGCCGACCATCCGCACCGATCTTGGCAAGCAGGCGGATCCGGAAGCGATCCGGGCGGCTTAAGATTTGAGCATGATCCCGAAAAGTGGGAACCGGTTTTCGGAGAAGATCATGCTCAAGGAAGAACTGAAGAGCGGGCGGACGCGCCCTGAAAGACGAAGCATGTACCGTTACGACGAGTTCGACCACGATTTCGTTCAGGCCCGGGTCGCCGAGTTCACCGACCAGGTGCAGCGTCGGCTGTCCGGCGAGATCACCGAGGACCAGTTCCGGCCGCTCAGGCTGATGAACGGCGTCTATCTGCAACTGCATGCCTATATGCTGCGCATCGCGGTGCCTTACGGCACGCTGAACGGCAAGCAGTTGCGCATGCTTGGCCATATCGCGCGCAAATACGACAAGGGCTACGGCCACTTCACGACGCGACAGAACATCCAGTTCAACTGGCCGGCGCTTTCCGACATCCCGGCGATTCTTGCCGATCTCGCCAGCGTCGAGATGCATGCCATCCAGACCAGCGGCAATTGCATCCGCAACGTCACCGCCGACCATTTCGCCGGCGCCGCCGCCGACGAGGTGGCTGATCCGCGCCCTTATGCGGAAATCCTGCGGCAATGGTCGTCGGTGCATCCGGAATTCTCGTTCCTGCCCAGAAAATTCAAGATCGCGGTGACCGGCGCCGAGCGCGACCGCGCCGCCATCCAGACGCATGACATCGGCCTGCATGTGAAGAAGAACGCGGCCGGCGAACTCGGCTTTGCCGTCTATGTCGGCGGCGGCCAGGGCCGCACGCCGATGGTGGCGAGGAAGATCCGCGACTTCCTACCGGAAGCCGATCTTTTGTCCTACTGCACGGCGATCCTGCGCGTTTACAACCTCTATGGCCGCCGCGACAACAAATACAAGGCGCGCATCAAGATCCTGGTCCACGAGACCGGCGTCGAGGAAATCACACGCCAGATCGAGACCGAATGGCAGGAGTTGAAGGACGCCGAGCTCAAGCTGCCCGAAGCCGACATACAGGCCATCAACGCCTATTTCGCCCCGCCGGCGCTGCCGGATCGGCCGGAAGGTGATGACTTGTTGAAGCAGGCGCGGCTCGATTCCAAGGGCTTTTCGGAATGGCTCGACCAGAATGTCGTGACGCACCGCCATCCTGACTACGCCGCGGTGACGATCTCGCTCAAGGGCATCGGCGAGGTGCCTGGCGACGCTACCGACAGCCAGATGGAAGCGGTGGCCGATATCGCCGAGACATATGCCTTCGACGAACTGCGCGTCAGCCATGAGCAGAACCTCATCCTGCCGCATGTGGCGCGCGCCGACCTCAAGGCGGTTTATGACGCGGTCGTCGATATCGGGCTGGCGACCGCCAATTCGAACCTGATCAGCGACATCATTTCGTGCCCCGGCCTCGACTATTGCGCGCTGGCCACGGCGCGCTCGATCCCGATCGCCCAGGAAATATCGCAGCGCTTCGCCTCGCTCGAGCGACAGCGCGAGATCGGCGAGTTGAAGCTGAAGATCTCTGGCTGCATCAATGCCTGCGGCCATCACCATGTCGGCCATATCGGTATTCTCGGCGTCGAGAAGAAAGGCTCCGAGCTCTATCAGGTGACGCTTGGCGGCTCGGCCGACGAGAACACCTCGGTCGGCGAGATCATCGGCCGCGGCTTCTCCTCGAAGAGATCACCGACGCCATCGAGCAGATCGTCGATACCTATCTCGGCCTTCGGCTGAACCCCAGTGAACGTTTTATCGACGCCTACCGCCGTGTCGGTCCCGCGCCGTTCAAGGAGGCGCTCTATGCTGGCGAAACCAAGGCCGCTTGACCGGACCGGCGACGTCGAAGCCGGCATCGCCGCGGAAGCGGCGGGGCTCGACGCACTGCACGGCCATCTGAAGCCGATCGAGATCATCGAGCGCGCGGCGCGCGACCTGTTCCGTGGCGAGATCGCCGCCGTGTCGTCGTTCGGCGCGGATTCGGCCGTGCTCCTGCACATGATCGCCGAGATCGACCGCTCGCTGCCGGTGATCTTCCTCGATACCGGCAAACACTTCGAGGAGACTCTCGGCTATCGCGACGCGCTGGCCGCCGATTTCGGCTTGACCGACATCCGGGTGATCAAGCCGCAAGAGGCGGCGCTCGAACGGATCGACCCGACCGGCAGATTGCATGAGACCAACACGGACGCCTGCTGCGATGTGCGCAAGGTCGAGCCGCTGGCGCGCGGCGTCGAGCCGTTCCGCGCCTGGTTCACCGGGCGCAAGCGGTTCCAGGCCTCGACCCGTGCGGCGCTTCCGGTCTTCGAAGCGGTCGGCTCGCGGATCCGCATCAATCCGCTGGCGCATTGGACGACCTCCGACCAGGCCGACTACATGCGCGCGCATGCGCTGCGTGAAAATCCGCTGGTCGCCTATGGCTATCTTTCGATCGGCTGCTTCCCGTGCACGCAGCCGGTGCAGCCGGGCGAGGATGCGCGCAGCGGCCGCTGGGCGGGCCACGCCAAGACCGAGTGCGGTATTCACCTCTCCGGCCTTGAGAAGTCGCTGACCGACGCCTCGCTTTAAGCTATGTGATATTCTGGCGTTGCCGGCCACCAACGGTGGCCGGTTCCTTTTGTGCTTTTTAGGATCTTCTATGACTGAAGCGACCAAACCGGAAACCCGCCTCTGGACGCCGAACGGTTTTCGTGAGGATGAGTGGACCCATGCCGAAAGCGCCGAGGCGCTTGCCGGCAATGGCCGCTTCATCCTGCCGCTGCAGGCTTTTCTTGGACTGGATCCGCAGACCAGGCTTTCGGCGAAAGAACGCCTCGGCGTGCTGCTGCAGCCGGGCGATGAGCTCGACAAGATCGTCGGCCTGCTCGACCAGCTGTCGCTGGTGGCGCTGGCCTTTCCGGCGTTCAATGACGGCCGCTCCTTCTCCAAGGGCGAATTGCTGCGCGCCCGCCATCATTTCACGGGCCCGGTTCGCGCCACCGGCCAGGTGCTGGTCGACCAGCTGCCGCATATGCTGCGGCTCGGCTTCGACGAGTTCGAAGTTTCCCATCCGGTGCTGTTGAAGCGGCTGGAAGAAGGCCACACAGGCGGCCTGCCGGTTTATTATCAGCCAGCGGTCGAGCCGGAGCCGAAGGGCCCGAAATATTCCTGGCGGCGCAAGCGCGCTGGACCAGAATGACGTTCGTTGAACCGTCATCCTGATCCAGTCCTTTGTTGGAGCATGATCTTCTCCGAAAACCGGTTCCCACTTTTCGGCGTCATGCTCTGACTGACGCGGCGGCATCTTTACAAGCCTCGCCGGCAGGCATTCTCTCGGCGGAACGGACGGAAACATCCGCCGGGAGGAGAGAATGCGCTACGACTATGTGATTGCCGGTGGCGGCTCCGCCGGCTCGACGCTTGCCGCAAGGCTATCCGAGGATGCATCGAAGACGGTCTGCCTGATCGAGGCCGGCGGCAACGGCAAGGATCTCCTAGTCCGCGCACCGGCCGGCATCATCGCCTTGCTGCCTGGACGGCCGAAGATCAACAACTGGGCCTTTGAGACCGTGCCGCAGGAGAGCCTCAACGGCCGCAAGGGCTATCAGCCACGCGGCAAGGCTCTCGGCGGCTCGAGCGCCATCAACGCCATGCTCTATACGCGCGGCCATCGCCGAGACTATGACGAATGGGCCGAACTCGGCTGCGAGGGTTGGTCGTGGGATGAGGTGCTGCCCTATTTCCGGCGCGCCGAGGGCAACCAGCGTGGCGCCGACGCACTGCATGGTGGCGAGGGACCGCTGAGGGTCGGCGAGCAGCAGGAGCCGCGCGCTATCTCCAAGGCCTTTGTCGAAGCCTGCGGCGAAAACCAGATTCGTCGCAACGACGATTTCAACGGGCCGGAGCAGGAGGGAGCGGGGCTCTATCAGGTGACGCAGTTCTGGGGCGAGCGCCGCAATGGCGAGCGCTGCTCCGCGGCCGCCGCCTACCTGCATCCGGCGATGAACCGCCCTAACCTGACAATCATCACCGGCGCGCACGCCACCGGGCTGGTGTTCGACGGCAAGCGCGCCACCGGTCTGCGCTACACCAAGGGCAAAAGCGAAGCCGTCGCGGAAGCCGGGCGCGAGGTGATCTTGTGCGGCGGCGCCTTCGGCTCGCCGCAGTTGCTGCTGTTGTCCGGCATCGGCCCGGCTTCCGAGCTTGCGGCGCATGGCTTACCGGTCGTCCACGAACTGCCCGGCGTCGGCAAGAACCTGCAGGACCATCTCGATTTCATCCTGGCCTGGAAGTCGAGCGAGACCGACCTGGTGGGCATCGGCCTGCGCGGCCTGCCGGCGCTGGTCCGGCATATGTTGCGTTGGCGCAAGGACGGCTCCGGCATGATTGCCACGCCCTATGCCGAGGGAGGCGCCTTCCTCAAATCCGATCCGGCGATCGACCGGCCCGATTTGCAGCTCCACTTTTGCATCGCCATCGTCGACGATCACGGCCGCAAGCTGCATATGGGCTACGGCTTTTCATGCCATGTCTGCGTGTTGAGGCCGCATTCGCGCGGCGAGGTCGGGCTGTCAAGCGCCGACCCGCTGGCGCCGCCGCGCATCGACCCGCGCTTCCTCTCCGACGGGCGCGACGCCGATCTCCTGCTCAAGGGCGTCAGGATGATGCGCGCGATATTGGAGGCGCCGGCGCTGGCCAAATATCGTCAGAAGGAAATCTACACGGCGGGGGCTTCCAGCGATGCCGAACTGATGGCGCATATCAAGGCGCGCGCCGACACGATCTATCACCCCGCCGGCACCTGCAGGATGGGCATCGACGACATGGCCGTGGTCGATCCGCGGCTCAAGGTGCGGGGGCTCGAAGGGCTGCGCGTTGTCGATGCCTCGGTCATGCCGAAATTGATCGGCGGCAACACCAACGCGCCGACAATCATGATCGCCGAAAAGGCGGCGGACATGATCCGAGCGGCGGGTTGATTTTTTTGCCCCAGTGGTCGGACCAGAAAATTTGGTTCTGTGATTGCTTTGCCATATTCGCGGGTGCTCTTGCAAAACAGAATCCATCTGGTCGGACCACCTTGCCGATTTACTCTTTCGTTTCCGGCAGCTTGCCCTTAGGATAGGCCTATTATTTCACGCCTCGAAATAAATAACCGGCAAAAGGGAGGAAAGCCATGGCAGCCAAGAAAATATTGATGCTCGTTGGCGAGTTCAGCGAAGAATACGAGATTTTCGTCTTTGAACAGGCCATGCATGCGGTCGGCCACGCGGTTCACGTCGTCTGCCCGGACAAGAAGGCCGGCGATGTGCTGAAGACCTCGCTGCATGATTTCGAGGGCCACCAGACCTATACTGAAAAGCTCGGCCACGACTACATCCTCAACAAGACCTTCGCCGAGGCGAACCCTGCCGATTACGACGCGGTCTACGCGGCGGGTGGGCGCGGGCCGGAATACATCCGCATCGACAAGCGCGTGCAGGCGCTGGTCAGGCATTTCCATGAGGCCGGCAAGCCGATCTTCACCATCTGCCATGGCGTGCAGATCCTGATCGCCGTCGACGGCGTGGTGCGCGGCCGCGAAGTCGCGGCCTTGCACTATTGCGAACCGGAAGTGACGCTTGCCGGCGGCATCTATATCGATGTGCCGCCGACCGGCGCGCATGTCGACGGCAATCTGGTTTCGGCCAAGGGCTGGCCCGGCCTTGCCGCTTTCATGCGGGAATGCCTGAAAGTGCTCGGCACTGAAATCCGCCACGGCGAGGCGTTGACGCGAGACGAGCGGCAAGCCGCATAAGCGGTTCAACTGGCCGTTTCAGGTCAAGCTCTGACCGCAGGTGAAAAACGGCCGGATGGCTACTGACGTCGTCCGCCGCCTGCCTGGGTATTGTCGAGGCGGTCGAGCAAGTCCTTGAGCTGCTTGGGTGTTTCTTTTTGCAGGCGGAATTCGGGTATCGTGCGCAAGAAGCGCTTCGTCGCCTCGGTGCCCATCTGACGCCTGATATCGGCGGCAAGATCAGCGCGCCTGTTATCGTTGTTGCCGTTCATCGTCCCAAAAATCCTGTGTCGACTTCGAAACTCTTGCAGCATGGCAATGGTTCCCCCATCTGGTCTCAAGGGCAAGCAAAGCTGGCCGATACGGTAAAATTTGAATTAATTTGGAACGATTGGCGATATTGGCCTGTCGGCGCTTAGCTCTTGATTTTTGGCCTCCAAACCTCGATATCGGGCGCAAATCCAGACCAATGCGAATGATGGGAAACGGCGATGAGCGACCAGACAAAAGACGAACGCGCGCCCGAGGAAATCGAAGCCACCCAGGCTTCCGGCGAACGTGCGGAAGGCAGCGTCGACGGCGATTATGAAGCGCTTGTGCGGCTGCTGAAGGAAAACGAGGAATTGAAGGACCGCGCGCTGCGCGCTGCTGCGGAGATGGAAAATCTGCGCCGGCGCACCGCGCGCGACGTGCATGACGCGCGCAGCTACGCGGTGGCGAATTTCGCCCGCGATATGCTGTCGGTCTCGGACAATCTGCGCCGCGCGCTGGATGCCATCCCAGCGGAGGCGAAGGCCGCGGGCGATGCCGGCTTCAAGGCGCTGATCGAAGGCGTCGATCTCACAGAACGCGCCATGCTTTCGGCGCTGGAGCGTCACGGCGTCAAGAAGCTGGCGCCGGAAGGCGAGAAGTTCGATCCGAACTTCCACCAGGCGATGTACGAAGTGCCCAACCCGGACGTTCCGGCCGGCACCGTCGTCCAGGTGGTGCAGCCCGGCTATTCGATCGGCGAGCGGGTGCTGCGTCCGGCCATGGTCGGCGTCGCCAAGGGCGGCCCGAAGGCGGCCGCCGAGGCACCGGTCGAGCCCGGGCCGGTGAACGAGCAGGCCGAGAAGGATGCGTGAGTGAATAGCGAATAGGGAGTAGTGAGTAGGGCTGATACTAATCCGCGGCTTCGTGCTATTGCCCTACTCACTATTCGCTACTCGCTCAGTTCATGAACCCCATCGACCTCCTCGACTATGCCGGTGTCGCCGTGTTTGCGGCGACCGGGGCGCTTGCTGCTTCGCGCAAGCAGCTCGACATCATAGGCTTCCTGTTCCTGGCCAGCGTCACCGGCATCGGTGGTGGCACGCTTCGCGACGTCATCCTCAACACGCCGGTGTTCTGGGTCGCCAATTCAAGCTATGTGCTGATCTGCGCGGCGGTTGCGGTGCTGGTCTTCTTCAGCGCCCACCGCGTCGAATCCCGCTGGAAATGGCTGCTCTGGCTCGACGCCATAGGACTCGCCGCCTTTTCCGTGATGGGCGCGGCCAAGGGGCTGGCCATTACCGGTTCGCCGGTTGTTTCGCTCATCACAGGCATGCTGACAGCCACCTTCGGCGGCATTCTGCGCGATCTTCTGGCCGGCGAACCGTCAGTGCTGCTGCGGCCTGAAATCTATGTCATCGCCGCACTCGCGGGTGCTGGCCTCTACACGCTTGGCGATCTTGCCGGATTGCCGCCGCTCGCGTCGGACCTTGCCGGCTTTGTCGCGGCGTTCCTGGTGCGTGGCGGCGCGCTCAAGTTCGGCTGGACGTTTCCAGCTTACAAGAGCCGGCCCGGACGGCGGCCGGAGGATATTCCTTGAGAAGAGGGAATAGCGAGTAGGGAGTAGCGAATAGGGTTAGACAGGGCGACGCCCGCGGTTTTTCTATTCGCTATTCGCTATTCGCTATTCGCTATTCGCTATTCGCTATTCGCTATGCCGCGAAACGCTGACCTTCGCCGCCATAATAGTTGACGTAGCGGGCGCCGATCTCTTTGACCGGCATGACGACGAAGACGTCGACGGTCGAGAATTCATGATCGATGACGCAGCCATCGCCGATGCGGGCGCCGACGCGCAGATAGCCCTTGACCAGCGGTGGCATCGCGGCGATCGCCGCCTTGGCATTCACCGCCTCGATCGGCATCAGATCCATCGAGCAGTAGCGGCCGGCAACGGCCCGGACATCCCAGGCGGAATCGGTACGGCAGTGATGCGCGAGATAGGTCAAAGCCTCGGCATGCGCGGCCGGCACGATGCCATGGAAGGAAGCGCAGCCGGTCATGACGCCGATGTTGTAATGGTTGATGTAAGCCCAGATGCCTTGCCAGAGCGCCTCGATGGTGCGTTTGGAGCGGTATTCCTTGAGAACGCAGGAACGGCCGAGTTCGAGGAAGCGCTGGCCGGGGTGGCGCGCGATCAGCTTGGTCAGTTCGAACTCGCCCTCGGAATAGAAGCCGCCGGCCGCCGTGGCGATCTCCTGCCGCAGCAGCCGATAGGTGCCGACGATGCGGCGATGCTCGGGGCCGGGCAGGGTGGTATCCAACACCAGAAGATGGTCGCAAAGCGGGTCGAAACGGTCGGCATCGCGCCGGTCCTGGGCCTGGAACAGGTCCTTCCTCGCGCCGAGCTCGTCATAAAATACCCGGTAGCGCACTTCCTGGGCGGCGGCGATTTCGGCCTCGTTGCGGGCAAGCCGCACTTCGAGGTTGCCGATACGGCCCAGCGGTGCACCGCTTGCGACGGCATCGGCGGTACGGGCGGCGAGCAGGGCGCCGCCAGCATTTGGCCGAGTGTCACATTCCGGCATGACTGTATGCACGAGTGATTCTCCTTCGAGCCATCCCTCTTGGCACGGGGATACGGTGTAGGTGCAACAGGATTGTGACAGTACCGTGATACGCGGGGACGGGCAATACTTCGCCGGCTGGCAATTACCCTCAACCGGCTACCTTACGGCCGCAAAACCCAGGCAATCCAAGGCATTCCGCGGTTAAAAATTTCGTTACCGCCGCGTCCAGCTGAAATCGGGACAGGCCGCCCTGCCGGTTGAGCAAGATATATCAGAAAACCGATTCCAGTTTCGGGACTGCAAACTAGGCCGCGACCTGGCCCTCGACGGCCTGTACAAGGGCATCCGGATCGAGCGGCTTGGTCACGAAGCCGCTGGCGCCGTGGGCGAGCACCGCGTGACGGGTTTTTTCCTGGCTGTCGGCCGAGAGCACCATGATCGGGATCGGCGACACGGCCATCGCTTCCTCGTGGCGACGGATGGCGGCGATGGCGTCCATCCCGTCCATGACCGGCATATGCAGGTCCATCAGCACCACGTCGAAGCGGTGCTTGAGCCCCGCCTCGGTAACGGCTTCGACCGCCGCCTTGCCGTTGCCGACGATCCTGACGCGATGCCCGGCCTTGAGAAGCGTGGCGCGGGCAAGCATGGCATTGATGTCATTGTCCTCGGCGATCAGCACAGACAGGCCCTGGTCGCGCCGACGCACGGAAGTGCCGCCGCGCGGCCGCGGCTGCGGCTTGGCAAGTGCCGGGGCATGACTGGTCAACAGCACGCGTAGCAGCGTTTCGCCGCGCACCGGCCTGGCCAGGAAGGTGGCGTAGCCATTGGCGCGGAATTCACCGAGCATGCCGCGGTCCGTCGGGGCAATCAGCGTGATGGCCTCACAATCGGCAAAGCCGCTCTCGCGCAAGCGCTTGAGCATCCGCCCATCGGCGTTCTCCAGCATGGCGTCGATCAAGAGCACATTGCAGCCTGCCGCGAACGGCGCCGCCTGGCTCGGCGTCGCGACGATCTCGACGCTGCCGCCATGGGCACGGACGGTGCGCGCGATGGCGTCGGCCTCGATCGCGTTTTTCGACACGATCACCGCGCGCCGGTCGGCAAGGATGTTGTGGCGGTGCTGCGGCGGTTCGGTAGCCTGGGTCGCCGGGATCTCGAGGACGAATTCCGAGCCTTGGCCGAGGCGGCTCGAAACCGAGATCGCGCCGCCCATGGCGGTCACCAGCCGTTTCGAGATGGCAAGACCCAAGCCCGCGCCGCCATGCACCCTGGTCGAGGTGCCGTCGGACTGCTCGAATTCCTCGAAGATACGCTCCATGTCCGCTTCGCGCAGTCCCGGCCCGCTGTCGGCGACGGTGAAGCAGATGTGGTCGGTGGTCTCGGTGCGGGCGCGCGCCACGGTGAGCAGCACGCCGCCGGCGTCGGTGAATTTGACCGCATTGCCGATGAGGTTGAGCAGCACCTGGCGCACGCGGCCGGGGTCGGCGGTGATCATCTGCGGCACGTCGGGTTCGACATGGCAGCCGAGGCCGATTTTTTTGGCGTAGGCCCTTGAAGCCAGGAGCTCGATGATGTTGTCAGCGATCTCGCGCGGCGAAGTCGGTTGCGGTTCTGGTTCGAAGCGGCCGGCCTCGATCTTGGAATAATCAAGCAAATCCTCGATGAGCGCGAGCAGCGCGCTGGCCGAGGTGGAGACGGCGCCGACATAGGTGCGCTGCTCCGGCGACAGGTCGGTGTCGGCCAGCAGTTTGGCCATGCCCATGATGCCGTTCATCGGCGTGCGGATTTCGTGGCTGACAGTGGCAAGGAAGCGCGATTTGGCCTGGCTTGCATATTCGGCCCGTTCCCGCGCGGTGATCAGCGAGGATTCAGCACTCTTGCGCGCGGTGATGTCGCGGGCGATCGCCCGGTGCGAGACGGCGCCGGTGTCCTTGTCGCGCACCGACAATTCGATCCAGGAAAACCAACGCGGGCCGTTCGGCGTGCGGATGGCGACATCGGTGGAACTCAGACATTCATGGTCGGAAAAGGCGGCGTCGGGAACGATGCCGACATCGACGCCAAGGTCGGAAAGCGTCTTGCCGGCCAGATCGCCGGGGTCGATGTCGACAAGCGAGGCAAAGACCCTATTGGCGTAGACGATGTGGCCGTCGCGGTCGCGGTGGACGACGAGGTCGCCGAGCGCGTCGATGAGGCCGCGAAAACGCTCCTCGCTCTCCTGCATCTCCCACATGCGGTCGGCGAGCGTCTCGATCTCGGCGCGGCTGCGGGCGGCCGTCTGCGCGAGCAGCGCCGTGGTGCGGCGTTCGTCGCGGCGGTCGCGCAGATACATGGCAAGGCCGGCAAGGCTCGTCGCGGCAAGACCGAAGGTGACGATGAGCGGCGCGCCGGTGAGATGAGCCAGCCCCGCCAGCACGGCAATGGCGACCACCGTCAGGAAGGGCAGGCCCTCGTGGCTTGCGATCGGCAATTCGGGGGCCAGCGGCGGCGCGACAAGCCGCAGCCGCTTCGGCGCATCGGGGCTCGGCCCGTCAGCGCCTGCGACCTTGCTGTCCTTTGTGATGTCGGAATCCGCGACCATGCGCACAGCATGTCAGACAGAAATTATGGAAGACTGGGACGGATCGTTCGAATTTTAGCGATCGCGCGGATTCCAGGTGGTTTTGCCTGCCCCGGCGCAATTCCGAATGGAAGCGCCGCGCTACATATCGACCACAACGCGGCCCCTGATCCTGCCGTCGACAATGTCGCGCGCGGCATCGAGGATGCCGTCGAAGCCGATCGTACGCGACAGGGTCGACAGTTTCTTGAGGTCGAGATCCGTGCCGATGCGACGCCATGCTTCCAGGCGAACCGCCTTCGGCGCCATCACGGAATCGATGCCGAGCAGCGAGACGCCGCGCAGGATGAAGGGGGCAACGCTCGACGGCAGGTCCATGCCGCCGGCCAGGCCGCAGGCGGCGATCGCGCCGCCATAGGAGGTCATCGACAATATGTTGGCGAGCGTGTGGCTGCCGACGGAATCGACGCCACCCGCCCAGCGCTCCTTGGCGAGTGGCTTGGCCGGCTGGCTGAGCTCTTCGCGCGAGATCACTTCGGCAGCGCCGAGGTCGATCAGATAGGGGCTTTCGGCGTTGCGGCCGGTCGAAGCGATGACATGATAGCCAAGGCTGGAGAGGATCGAGACGGCGACCGAGCCGACGCCGCCGGCGGCGCCCGTCACCACCACCGGGCCACGTTCGGGCACGATGCCGTGACGTTCCAGCGCCATGACGCAGAGCATTGCGGTGTAGCCCGCGGTGCCGACGGCCATCGCGTCATGCGCGCTCAGGCCGGCCGGCAGCGGCACCAGCCAGTCGCCCTTGACGCGGGCCTGCCCGGCATAGGCGCCGTAATGTGTTTCACCCACACCCCAGCCATTGAGGATCACCTTGTCCCCCTTGCGCCAGTCGGCGTGGGAAGACGAGATCACGGTGCCGGCGAAATCGACCCCGGGCACCAGGGGCCAGCGGCGCACCACCGGCGCCTTGCCGGTGATGGCGAGCCCGTCCTTGTAGTTCACGGTCGTCGCCTCGACGGCAACGGTGACGTCGCCTTCCATCAGATCGGCTTCGGTGAGGTCGACGACATCGACGGATTGCTTCTTGTCGGCATCGCGCGAAACAAGGATGGCCTTGAACGTATCGGACATTTTCTTCTCCTCGCTCCTGCTGCGAGCCAACTCTGCGGCGGCGGCCGCGCGGCGTCAATCTTGCGAAGGTTTCGGCGCGCGCCGCCAGCCGATCAGCTCGTCGAACACGACCAGCGCCGCTCCCACCGAAATGAAGGCGTCGGCGAGATTGAACACGGCGAAGGACCAGACCGGCGTGTGGAACAGGATGTAGTCGATGACATGACTGTAGACGGCGCGGTCGATCAGATTGCCGAGCGCGCCGCCGATGATCAGCGCAAAGCCGGTGCGGGCAACGAAATGGCCGGGCGGCGTGCGCGCGGCGAGATAGAGCACGAAGGCGACGACCAGCACGGCGATCACCACCAGCCCGGTGTCGCCAAGGGAGGCGAACATCGAGAAGGCGATGCCGGTGTTGTAGGTACGAAACAGCGCCAGGAACGGCAGCAGGTCGACCTTTTCCTGAAAGGCGAGGCCATTCTCGACCAGCTGCTTGATCCACTGGTCGAGCGCGATTGCCACGACGATCAACAGGACATAAGGGGACCAGGATTTCACTTGAGCAGCCCTATCGTAAGTCGGCGGTGTCGAGTTTCAACGCACCGCGCCGGATCTCGAACAGCATCACGCCGGTGGCGACCGCCAGGTTGAGCGAGTCGGCGCGGCCGGCCTGCGGGATCCTCAGCAGCCTGTCGCAGCTTTCGGCGAGGCTGTCGGGCAGGCCCTGCTGCTCGTTGCCCATCAGGAGCAGCACCGGGCCGCGGGAGAAATCGACCGACCTGTAGTCGACCGCGCCCTTGAGATGGGTTCCGGCGACAAGGCCGGGGAAATCGCGGCGCCAGGCAAGGAAGGCCTGTTCGGTCGCCTTGGCGACCGGCACGGCGAAGATCGAGCCCATGCTGGCGCGCACCGTTTCCAGCGAGAACGGATCGGTGGTGTCGCCGACCAGGATGACGCCCTTGGCGCCAACCGCGTCGACGGTGCGGATGACGGTGCCGAGATTGCCCGGGTCGCGCACGCGGTCGAGCGCCACCCAGACATCGCCGTCCCTGGCGCGGATATCCTTCATCGCGAGGGTCTGCTGGGCAAAGACGCCGACCACCATTTGCGGGTTCTCGCGGCGGGTGATGGCCGCCAGCACCTTTTCCGAGACTTCCAAAACCATGCCGCCGGCGGCGACGGTCCGCGCGGCGACCTTTTCGACCGCCGCATTGCCGCGTCCGGCCTTGGCGAAGACCAGGGTCTTGATCGACCAGCCGAGGTCGAGCGCGTCGATGACCAGCTTCAGGCCCTCGGCCATGAAGGCGTTCTGCTGGTCGCGGAATTTCTTCAGCGCCAGCGCCTTGATGTCCTTGACCAGCGGATTGGCGAGGCTGGTGACTTCCTTGACCTGCCCGACCGGGCGAGCGCCGTCATATGCGTTCATTACAAGCCACCCAGCGCGAGAACAGCGAGGTCGACAGCGCGCGGCCGGCGGACTTCTCGCGAATGATCAGTTCGCCGGATTCGACCGTGCCGCCCATGCCGGCGAAAGTATCGCGCATCAAGGCATGGATGGCGAAGAAGGAAGCGCGGATCGAATAGGCGGTGAGAACGACGGCCAGCGGCTTCGGCGTCAGGATCGAGCGGCAGAGATCGGTCAGACCGGGCAGGTCCTCGAACAACTGCCAGACTTCGCCCTTGGGGCCACGGCCATAGGCGGGCGGGTCGAACAGCACGATGTCGTAGCGGCTGCCGCGGCGCTCCTCGCGCTCGGCGAATTTCACCGCGTCCTCGACGATCCAGCGGATCGGCTTGTCGCCAAGGCCGGCCATCTCCTGGTTCTCGCGTGCCCAGCCGATCGCTTTCTTCGAGGCATCGACATGGGTGACCTCGGCGCCCGCCCGCGCGGCGACCAGCGAGGCGACTCCGGTATAGCCGAAAAGGTTGAGCACCTTCACCGGGCGTTTCGCGGCCGCGATCAGGCCTGCCATATGGTCCCAATGCGAAGCCTGCTCGGGAAAGACGCCGACATGGCGGAACGAGGTGAAGCGCCCAAGATAGTCGATGCCGGCATGCTTCATCGGCCAGGTTTCGCCGAGCGGCGTCTTGGGGAAGCGCCAGCGGCCGATGCCTTCCTCGTCGGTATCGCCGGTGAAGATGGCGTCGGCGCGTTCCCACTCCTTGGCGGGAAGTGCTCGCTGCCAGATCGCCTGGCCTTCGGGCCGCACGATGCGATAGGGGCCGTATTGCTCCAACTTCTCGCCGGCGCCGCTGTCGAGCAGCGCATAGTCGGCGTTGGGCGCGACTTCGAGGATCAGCGGCAGCCGCTCCGCCGGCAACAGGCCCTCGCGGCGCGCAAGCACGCGCGGCGCCGGCTTTGCCTCCTGCCGGTCCGTGGATTTGCGCTCATGTCCTTCGGCGGGCTTTGCCTGTAGTCGCGCCGGCGCAAACGCTTCGCGCGGGCGTGGCTGCTCCGTCCTGGCGGGACGATTGTCGCGGCGTTTGTCGCGAAATGATTTCAAGAAGGATCATCTCCGGCGGTTCGGCCCGCTTCTGCCACAGCTCAACCCTTCGGCGCAACAAACCTACGCCGCATGGTCCATGGGACCGTCAGCTATTTGTGACGGAGAGCAGACCGGAACAAAGCGAAATGAAGCCGAGCGCCTTGGCGGCGGTCACCGCCAACCGTGGCGGCAAGCACCGACCAGAGCAACAGAAATCCGCGCGTCTCCATGGTGGAAATAACGGATACATTCTGCGGCTGTTCCATCGGTCGGCTTGCCGGGAACCAAGTCAGAGCCGTATCGTCGATTGGTTATAAATAGAAAATCGATGTCCCGTTCCGAACGCCTGCTCGACCTGATCCAGATCCTGCGCCGCCATCGGCGGCCGGTGAGCGGACGCACGCTTGCCGTCGAGATGGGCGTATCGATCCGCACGCTTTATCGCGACATCGCGACGCTGCAGGGACAAGGCGCGCCGATCGAGGGCGAGGCGGGACTCGGCTATGTGCTGAGGCCCGGCTTCATGTTGCCGCCGCTGATGTTCACCGATGAGGAGATCGAGGCGATCGTGCTCGGCTCGCGCTGGGTGGCCAAGCAGCCGGACAGACGGCTGGCTACGGCCGCGACGGATGCGCTGGCCAAGATCGCTGCGGTGTTGCCGGACGATCTGCGCGAGGATCTCGACGCCACGACGCTGCTCGTCGGACCGGGCTCGGAGAGTGCCGAAGCGGTTGATCTCGGCGTCGTCAGGCAAGCCATTCGCGACGAGCGCAAGCTCGGCTTCCTCTATCGCGACGCGGAGGGCACGGCCTCTGAGCGCCTCGTCTGGCCATTCGCGCTCGGCTTCTTCGACAAAGTACGGGTGATGGTGGCGTGGTGCGAGATGCGTCAGGATTTCCGCCATTTCCGCGCCGATCGCATGTCGGACCTCACGGCCACCGACACCCGCTATCCGCGTCGGCGCCAGGCGATGCTGAAAGAGTGGCGGGCAACGTTCGACGCGCCTGGCCAGAACGTCGCGAAAGGCGCTTCCTGATCACTGCTGCCAGAATCTGACAGTAGGCTTGCATATGATTGCCGGAGTTCAAACACCCTGGAGATCGGATATGACCACGCCTAATTTCGTCATCCTCTATGTCGACAGCCCGCAAAAGAGCGGCGCTTTCTACGCCGCCCTGCTGGGACGCGATCCAGTCGAATCCGCACCGACCTTCGTCATGTTCGTGCTCGACAAGGGCTTCAAGCTCGGACTCTGGTCGCGCCATACGGTGGAGCCGGCGGCAGCGGCGGCGGGCGGCGGGGCCGAACTGGTGCTCGCGGTCGAGAACGCGGCCGCGGTCGACGCCACGCATGCGGATTGGGAGCGGCGCGGCCTGAAGATATTGCAGACGCCGACCGATCTGGATTTCGGCCGCACTTTTGTCGCGCTCGATCCGGACAATCATCGCCTGCGTGTCTACTGGCCGTTCGAAGGAGCACAAGGATGAGCGCCTGTTGGATCGCGGTTGCGTCGGCCGAGCATGTCCGGCGCGGCCGCCAGGGCGGCTTCATGCAGGTCAATCATGGCAAGGCGGCGCCGCTGCGCCGCATCAAGCCGGGCGACGGCATCGTCTATTACTCGCCGAGCACGGTGCTCGGTGAGAAGGATGGGCTGCAGTCTTTCACGGCGATTGGCACCGTGCGCGAAGGCGAGCCCTATCAGGGCGACATGGGCGGCGGTTTCACGCCGTTCCGGCGCGATGTCGATTGGGCAAAGGCGGAGAAAGCACCGATCAAGCCATTGCTCGAGCAACTCGACTTCACCAAGGGCAAGTCGAACTGGGGCTATCAATTGCGCTTTGGCCTGTTCGAAATCGACGAACACGATTTTCGGCTGATCGTCGAAGCGATGAGCGCTAAAATCGAAGCGGTGGCTAAACCTTGAGCGCCTTGTAGACGGCGATGCCCGCGGCGAGGTCCTCGAGCGCGGCGCCGACCGACTTGAACAGGGTGATCTCGTGGTCGTTCCGCCGGCCCTGCTTCTCGCCGCGCGCCAATTCGTGCAGGTCGGCAATGATGGCTTCCGGCTTGAGCACGCCGGAGGCCAGCGGCTGGACGATGTCGCCGGCCTCCTTGGTGGCGCCGGCGCGGGTGTCGACATAGACGCGGGCACGCGAGATCGCGTCGTCGTCGCTCTCGCGCATTTGCGGCGTGAAGCCGCCGACGAGGTCGACATGGGCGCCGGGTTTCAGCAGCGCGCCCTTGACCAGCGGCGAGGCCGAGATCGTGGCTGACGAAACGATGTCGGCTTCGGCAAGCTCGGCATCGAGATCGCCCGCGGCGCTGGCCGGAAGGCCGTCGGCGCGCAATGCCGCGGCTACCTTGTCGGCATTGGCCGGCGTGCGGTTCCAGATGCGGATGGTGCCGATCGGTCGCACCGCCGAATGCGCCTTGGCGAGGAAGGACGACAGCGCGCCGGCGCCGACGACGAGAAGACGCGAGGCGTCCTTGCGGGCGAGATAGGAGGCGGCGAGCGCCGAGGCGCAAGCGGTGCGCCACTGCGTCAGCCGCTGGCCGTCGATCAGCGCTTGCGGTTCGCCGGTGACGCCGTCGAGCAGCAGATAAAGGCCCATCACCGCCGGCTTGCCGATGGCGTTGTTGTCCGGCGACACGGTGACGATCTTGACGCCGATGTGACCGCCGGCGGACGTGCCGGCTGCGTTGAAGTCGGTCCAGGCCGGCATCAAGAGCAAGGTCGAGGCGGCGCCATCCGGCCGTTCGACGCCATGGTGGTGGCGAACCGGCTGCACCGCGCCGTCGCGGAAAGCGGCGCGCAACGTCTCGACGAGCCCTGGAAAAGTCAACGCGCGGTCGACCTCGGCGGCCGAAATGGTCAGCATGGCGGGCTCCCTGATGGCAAGATCAGTTCGTCGGCTTGGGCAGCGCCGGTCCCTTCGGCGGCGCGGCGGGCGCGCGGCTTACGGCCTGGCGCAGGTTCTCCGCCTCGAGGCCGCGCTGGCGCGCGAGCTTGCGGTAACGGCCCTGCCTCACCCAGGTGGCCAGGCTGCCGACGACCATGCCGATGGCCAAAGCCAGGAACAGGAAGATGAAAAACGGCCAGTTCAGCGTCAGAGCGGGATTGCCGGGATGGAACGGATCGAGGGTGAAGGCGACCGGGCCGCGATTGGCGACGGCGAGCGCGATCAGGATGATGGCCAGCGGCACGAAGACCACGACGAGCACGAAGCGATTGAACATCAAATCTCCATGAAGGCGAGCTGCAGCGCCGTTCAACCGTCCGGCGCGGCGCCTATTTGCCGCCGTTCAACCTTTCGCGCAACTCCTTGCCGGTCTTGAAGAACGGCACCCACTTTTCCTCGACCTCGACGGATTCGCCCGTGCGCGGATTGCGGCCGGTGCGGGCGGGGCGATTTTTCACGGAAAAAGCGCCGAAACCGCGCAATTCGACGCGGTTGCCTTCGGCAAGGGCGTCGGTGATTTCGTCAAAAATGGCGCCGACAATGTTTTCGACATCGCGCAGAAACAGATGCGGGTTGCGCGCAGCAATGATCTGCACAAGTTCGGATTTAATCATAGAACGTTCCCCGTAAACCACTTGCGGTCAATTATCAGGATGATTTTATTGCTTTTTTGGCTCGCCCCAACGGCCTCAAGGGTGCCAGACCGAAACGAGACCGTCAAGAAACAAGCGGTCGGCGCCGAGTTCATGAATGACATCGCCGCCGGCGTCGGGCAGGCCGAGCGCCTTGGCCGCCATTTTTGCCATCGACTGGGAAAACAGGAAACCGCCACGCCTGTCGGTGTCCTTCCACTCGATGACGTTGAGCTTGCCGTCCACGCCCTTGGTCGCCAGCCAGTCGATCGCCTCCTGCTCGCCGCCGACCGCGTCGACCAGGTGGTTGGCCAAACCTTGCCGGCCGGTGAAGATCGATCCGTCGGCCAGCGCCAGCGCCTGTTCATGCGTCATCTTGCGGCGATCGGCGACGATGCCGACGAACCAGTCGTAGCTGTCGAGGATCAGTTTGCGCACCATGGCGCGCTCATCGTCATTGGTCGGCGTGAAGGGCGAGGGCGAGGCTTTGAGCGGCGATGACTTCACTGCCTCCAGCTTGATGCCGAGCTTGTCCATCAGGCCGCTGACATCGGGGTACTCGATGAGCACGCCGATCGAGCCGACGATCGAGGTCTTGCGGGCAACGATGTGGTCGGCCGCGGTCGCGATCATGTAGCCGGCGGACGCGGCCAGCGTGCCGACTTCCGCCACCACTGGCTTGTCGCCGGCAACCTTGCGTACCTCTTCGAAAATCGACTCGCCGCCGACCGTGGTGCCGCCAGGCGAATCGATCGACAGGATGACGCCTTTGACCTGCGGCGATGTGCGGATCGACTCCAGCCGTTTGATCAGCTCCTCATCCTCGGTGATGGTGCCTTCGATCCTGACCTTGGCAATGTGATCGAGCGCACGGCCGGTAAACTTCCCGTCATAGATCCAGGAAGAGAAGCCGATCACCGCTGCCGCCAGGACCAGAAATGCGGCCACGCGCCAGAATGTCAGCTTGCGGCGCAAGCGGCGGCGGTCGATCAGGTCGTCGGCTCTCATTGCCATTGTCTGCCTCTTGGATCGGTGCGAAGTCCGCTTTTAAAGCAAGGCTTTGCGCGCGGCTACCGTTTCCTGAAAGGTCTAGCGCCGAGCCGCGACACTTGCGATGACCTCACGAAAAATTAACTCTGGCCGTTGGTATCTGCTATGAAGAGTTGGTCGCCTTGCCGAGTTCTTCTCGATTTTGCGGAGGGCGACCGTCACATTTTTGCAGTTTTCCTCCGCTTGTGCTTGCTTGTGGGGGCCGGCATACCACCTATAGTCGGTGTTTTGGCGGGCAAAGGTCCATTAGAAAAGTCATGTTGGCGCGATCTGACGAAATGAGCAATGCCGAGACGGCGTTGGCTGCCGCGATGCCGGACGGTATGCGGGGCGACGCCTTTCATCGGGCTCAAAGACATTCGCGCCGCGTGCGCGTGCTGAAATTCGCGGTGCCGCTGCTTGCGGTCGCCATTGCCGTCGCTTTTCCGGTTTATTCCTATCTCGCCGCGCCGGTGTCGGTCTCGATCCAGGCCGACGGCACCGCATTTTCGGACGGCAAGCTGGTGATGGCCAATCCCAAGCTAAACGGTTTCACCAAGCAGAAGCTGCCTTATTCGCTGACGGCGACCAGGGCGACGCAGGACGTCGGCAAGCAAGGCATCATCGATCTCGACGGCATCGACGCCAAGCTGCCTGTGGCCAGCGACAATGTGGTGGCGGTCAATGCCGCGCATGGCATCTACGATCGCGACCACAACACCATGGATCTCACCAGCGACGTCAGCGTAACGACCTCCGACGGCATGGTGGCGAAGTTCAAATCTGTCTTCCTAGATATGGGCAAAGGCTCTATGAAGACGAGCAATCCGGTGGATGTCAGCCGTGGTGGATCGCGCATCACCGCGGACTCGATGTCGGTCGAGGACAATGGCAGGCTCGTCGTCTTCGAGAACCGGGTACGCGTCAACATCGATCCGGCCGGCCTGAAGGCGGCAGGGGTAAACAGTGGAGAACAGAATGCGTCGCAGTAAATCCGCATGGCTTCCGGGCGCTGCCGCTGCATTCTTGTTTCTGGGGACGGTGGGTTCCTTCGCGCAGTCGAGCGCGACCAGCCAGGTTCCCGGGTTGAAATTGTCGGGTGACCAGCCGATCCAGATCGAAAGCGACAAGCTCGAGGTGCGGCAGAACGAGAGCATGGCGGTGTTCAGCGGCAACGTGACAGTCAACCAGGGGCCGACCCTGCTCAAGGCCGGCAAGATGACGGTCTACTACGTCAAGCCGGCCAATGGCGACAAAAGCGCCGCGGCGGGCGCGTCGGCAATGACGGGCGCCGCCAACATCGACCACCTTGTGATCGAGAACAAAGTCTACATCAAGTCGAACGACCAGATCGCCACCGGCGACACCGGCACCTTCGACATGAAGACGCAGCTTCTGGTGCTTTCGGGCCAGGAAGTGGTGCTGTCGCAGGGCGACAATGTGCTTAAAGGCTGCAAGCTCACCGTGCAGATGAAGAGCGGCCTCGGCAATGTCGATGGTTGCCCGCGCGTCATCATGATGTTCAAGCCGCAGAAGCAGGACGCTGCCCAGAAGCAGGGAGCGTCGAGCAACTAATGGCCGGCGTAGCATCGCTGCTTGCCCGTCTTCCGGGGCGGGCGGCCGTATCACCGGCTGCGCCGGCGACGGTTGGCACCGACAAAGCCAAGTTCAAGGGCACCCTGATCGCCAAGGGCCTGACCAAGAGCTACAAGGGCCGCAAGGTGGTGAGCGGCGTCACGATCGGCGTTCGCGCCGGCGAGGCCGTCGGCCTGCTCGGGCCCAATGGCGCCGGCAAGACCACATGTTTCTACATGGTCACCGGCCTGGTGCCGGTCGACGAAGGCTCGATCGAGATCGACGGTTTCGACGTCACCTCGATGCCGATGTACCGCCGCGCGCGCCTCGGCATCGGCTACCTGCCGCAGGAAGCGTCGATCTTCCGCGGCCTGAACGTCGAGCAGAACATTCGAGCCGTCCTGGAAGTGGTGGAAAAGAGCCGCAAGGAACGCGAGCGCACGCTCGACGAGCTGCTCGAGGAATTCCACATCAGCCATCTGCGCAAGGCGCCGTCGATGTCGCTGTCAGGCGGCGAACGGCGCCGCCTCGAAATCGCCCGGGCGCTGGCGACCAAGCCGGCCTATATGCTGCTCGACGAGCCTTTCGCCGGTATCGACCCGATCGCGGTCGCCGACATCCAGCAACTCGTTCGCCATCTCACGGCGCGTGGCATCGGCGTTTTGATCACCGACCACAATGTGCGCGAGACGCTTGGCCTGATCGATCGCGCCTATATCATCCATGCCGGCCAGGTGCTGACGCATGGCCGTGCCGACGAGGTCGTCGCCAATGCCGATGTGCGGCGTCTCTATCTCGGCGAGGGCTTCACGCTTTGAGGCCAAAGTCGGGCTTGATCCCGGGTTTCTGCGGATTTCAGCGGATTCTTATATATATCGCCGCCAGATAACGCTCCGGTAAGCCGCGGCTGCTAGCGTTTGCCTTGACAAGCAAAAGCCGGGCCAGTTTCTATGCCCGATCGAAAATCCGTAGGCCCAATGCGTAGACGAGGCGTTTGAACCCCACCATGGCGCTGGCAGCCAAACTGCAGCTCAGACAATCCCAGTCGCTGGTGATGACGCCGCAGCTTATGCAGTCGATCCGGCTGCTGCAGCTCACTCATGTCGAGCTCGAGCGCTTCATCGACGAGGAGATCGAGCGCAACCCGCTGCTGGAGCGGGTAGAGCCGCAGGACGATGCGGCGAGCGACCAGTCGCAGAAAAACGAGACCGCGCAGGAGCAGGCTCCCGAAGGCGACTGGTTCGAAGGCGAGACACAGTGGAGCGCGGAGGCGATTTCGGACAAGCTGGACTCGTCGCTGGAAAACCTGTTTCCCGACGACCCAGGCACCAGCGAGAGGCTGGGACCGGATCTGACGGCGCAATGGAAGTCGGCTTCAGGCGGCAGCGGCAACGCCACTTCGTCGGAGGGGTTCGATGTCGGCGACATGGCCGCGGCTGCGATCACGCTGCGCGACCATGTCGGCGAACAGATCGCGCTTGCCGCTCTCGGTCCGGGCGAACGCCTGATCGCGGGCGAACTTGCCGATGGGCTCGACGAAACCGGCTATCTGCGCGCCGGCCTCGATGAGATCGCGGCGCGACTGGGCACGGACCAGGCGGCGGTGGCGCGCGTGCTCGAAATCTGCCAGACCTTTGAGCCCGCCGGCCTTTTCGCGCGCGACCTCGCCGAATGCCTGTCGCTGCAGCTTGCGGTGCGCGACCGCCTCGATCCGGCGATGAAAGCGCTGGTCGCCAATCTCGAGCTTCTGGCGCGGCGGGACTTCCAGATGCTGAAGCGCATCTGCGGCGTCGACGAGGAGGATCTTCTCGACATGCTGGCCGAGATCCGGGCGCTGGACCCGCGGCCCGGCATGGCGTTTTCGGGCGGCGCGAGCGACGCGATCGTTGCCGATGTCGAGGTCCGTGCCGCCAGCGACGGCAGCTGGGCCGTGGAGCTCAACGCCGACACCTTGCCGCGCGTGCTGGTGGACAATGTCTATTTCGCCCGTATTTCTGGCCATACCAAGGGCCAGGCCGAAAAGGATTTCCTCGCCGAGTGCCTGCAGAACGCCAACTGGCTGACGCGCAGCCTCGACCAGCGCGCCAAGACCATCCTCAAGGTGGCCTCGGAAATCGTGCGGCAGCAGGACGCGTTCCTCGTCCATGGCGTGCGTCATCTCAAGCCACTCAACCTGCGCACGGTTGCCGACGCCATCGGCATGCATGAATCGACCGTCAGCCGCGTCACCGCCAACAAATACATGCTGACGCCGCGTGGGGTCTTCGAATTGCGCTATTTCTTCACGGCTTCGATCGCCTCGGCTGCCGGCGGCGAAGCGCATTCGTCCGAGGCCGTGCGCGACCGCATCAAGCAGATGATCGATGAGGAAAAGCCAGCCGACGTGCTTTCCGACGACGCCATCGTCGACATGCTGAAGGAAAATGGCGTCGATATTGCCCGCCGCACCGTCGCGAAATACCGCGAAGGCATGAACATCCCCTCTTCGGTGCAGCGGCGGCGCGAAAAGCGTGCGCTCGCCAACGCAGGCCGCTAGATCCGCCGATTGTTCGGGCGATACCGGTCTGCGAATGATGGTTTGCGCGCTTCCGGTCCCGGATATCTCGTATACGCTGCGGTCCGGTCCTCGAAACCATCATTGCGGACTTGGCATCACCCGAATCTCAACAAGGCTTGGCCGGTATGAAAACTTGCGGATTTTCCACAGTTCTTAAGCTTCATTGACAAGCCGCAATGAAGTGTCTAGAAGCCCGCCCGCATGGAGCGGGGCGGTAATGCACGCTTGCGAAAGGGTCCGTCAGACAAGGCCTCGTCGGCCAAGAAGGCGACTTGTGATCACCGAAAAGTTCGGGTCTAAAATCGGCGCGCATGCCGCTGCAAAGCTTGTGCGCGCGCACCACGGGTATAAACTCGGGAACAGTTTGAAGCCTGAGCAAGGAAGGTCAGTTTTCAGATGAATCTGCGCATTTCGGGAAAACACATGGATATCGGTGATGCGTTGCGTACGCGCATCAACGACCGCGTTGGCGAGGCGATCGAAAAATATTTCGATCGCGGTTTTTCGGGCCATGTCACCGTCATCAAATCAGGATCGCGTTTTTCGGCCGATTGCATGGTGCGGCTCGATTCCGGCGCCTCACTGCAGGCAACCGGCGATGCCCAGGATCCGACGCTTGCCTTCGAGGCCGCCGCCGAGCGCCTCGAAACGCGGCTGCGGCGCTACAAGCGCCGGCTGAAGTCGCGCAACACCGGCAATGGCGAGGAGCCGACCGACATCGCCTACACGGTGATGGCGCCGCTGACCGACGACGAGGAAGACATTCCGGCGGACTTCGCGCCGGTCATCGTCGCCGAATCAAGCATGACGCTGCGGACCATGTCGGTAGCGTCGGCCGTTATCGAGCTCGACACCAGCGACAGCCCGGTTTTCGTCTTCCGCAACGCTGGAAACGACCATCTCAACATCGTCTACCGCCGGCCGGATGGCAACATCGGCTGGATCGATCCGTCGACGACCAAAGTCGCTCAAGCATAAAAAGCCAGCCGCGCGAGGGGGCGACGACTGGCGCGGCAGGCGAGCAAGGGATTTTTCAAGCATGGATCTGAGTGATCTCATCAGCGTCTCGGCGATCATGCCGACGTTGAAGGCGAATTCCAAAAAGCAGCTTCTGCAATTGCTGTCGGAGAGGGCGGCGGCGATTTCGGGGATTCCGGAACGGGAAGTGTTCGACACCATCCTGCAGCGCGAGCGGCTGGGCTCGACCGGCGTCGGCAACGGCATCGCCATCCCGCACGGCAAGCTGGCGGGCGTAAAGCGCATCGCTGGCGTCTTTGCCAGGCTCGAGACGCCTGTCGATTTCGAGGCGCTGGACGATCAGCCGGTCGATCTGGTTTTCCTGCTTTTGGCTCCCGAAGGCGCCGGCGCCGACCATCTCAAGGCGCTGTCGCGCATCGCGCGCGTGCTGCGCGACGCCGATACGGTGGCCAAGATCAGGGGAGCGCGCGACGCGGTGGCTATCCACGCGCTGCTGTCCGATACGCAGGCCTCGCACGCGGCCTGACATTTTCGGGCTGAAGTTTTTGGATTAAAGCTTCCAAAGGCCGCCAGGAGCGGCCTTTCGATTTCAGACGATGACCAGGGTCAGTGAATGGCGACCGTGGTCAGATCATTTTCCATCGCACCTGCCAGCGCCCGGTCACGGGCATCCGACAGCAGGATCGGCTGGCCGTTGGCGGCAAACAGCGCCCACAACTCCATGCCGGGAGCGATCTCATCCATGCCCGGGAAACGGCCGCGCAGATCGTCGCTCGTCACTTTTCTCAGGTAAGCGACCGAGCCTTCGCCGAGATGGGCGAATTCGCCGCTGGTCATGGTGATGGTTTCGTCAGTTCTGGTCATTTCAAGCCTCCTTGGCGCGAGAACGCCGCTTCCGGCCGTCCCGCATTAGAGCCATCGGCAAAGATCAGTCTTTCACCGATATATTTATTTTCCGTACCAGCCGCTCGGACTCGGGCCGGTCGAGGTCGACCGACAGCAGGCCGTTCCTCAATTCCGCTGCAATCACCCGCATGCCGTCGGCCAGCACGAAGCAGCGCTGGAACTGGCGCGCGGCAATGCCGCGGTGGAGGAATTCGCGCTCGGTGTCGTCGCTCTGACGGCCGCGCACGATCAACTGGTTTTCCTCCGTGGTGACATCGAGGTCGCTTTCGGCGAAGCCGGCAACGGCAAGCGTGATGCGCAGCATCTCGGACTTGCCGTCGGCAGCGCTCAGGCGCTCGATGTTATAGGGAGGGTAGCTGTCACCCGACTTCGCCAGACGCTCGAGGGTTTTTTCCATAGCGTCAAAACCCAGGAGAAGCGGGCTGGAGAAGGGCGTCATTCGGCTCATGTTACACTGTCCTCGCAAGAGCGACATAAACTGGAAAAACCCGGATGGCATTTTTCCCGATGGTCTTGATATGGTCCGCCGCGCGATCAAGTTCAAGCCGCTAAATCAGGAGGCCGATCTCGTTGAACCGTCATCCTGATTCAGCTCATCGTTGGAGCACGATCTCGTCCGAAAACCGGTTCCCGCTTTTTTGCCAACGCTGACCTCCGGTTCGGGATCATGCTCTAAAACCCGCCCAAAAAGACTCCCCAAAAAGGAATTGAAATGCCCCAATCCCGAAAGATCATCATCGACACGGACCCTGGCCAGGACGATGCCGTCGCCATTCTGCTGGCGCTCGGCAGTTCGGAGCTGGACGTCGTCGGCATCACCGCCGTTGCCGGCAACGTGCCGCTGAAACTGACCCAGAACAATGCCCGCAAGATCTGCGAACTGGCCAGCCGTCCCGACATCAAGGTCTATGCCGGCGCCATCCGCCCGCTAGCGCGCGAGCTTGTCACCGCCGAGGAAGTGCATGGCAAGACCGGCCTCAACGGACCGCAGCTACCTGAGCCGAAGATGCCGCTTCAGGATCAGTATGCCGTCGATTTCATCGTCGAGACGCTGATGAAGGAGCCGAGCGGCACGATCACGCTGTGCGTGCTTGGTCCGCTCACCAACATTGCGCTGGCGCTGATCCGCGAGCCGAGGATCACGCCGCGCATCAAGGAAATCGTGCTGATGGGCGGCGGCTTCTTCGAGGGCGGCAACGTCACGCCGGCGGCGGAATTCAACATCTATGTCGACCCGCAGGCCGCCGACCTGGTGTTCAAATCGGGTATTCCGCTCGTCATGATGCCGCTCGACGTCACGCACAAGGCGCTGACCACGTCCAAGCGCATCCAGGCCTTCCGTCAGCTCGGCACCAAGGTCGGCACCGCGACGGCCGAGATGCTGGAATTCTTCGAGCGCTTCGACGAGGAGAAATACGGCACCGATGGCGGCCCGTTGCACGACCCCTGCGTGATCGCCTATCTGCTCAAGCCCGAGCTGTTCAAAGGCCGCGATTGCAACGTCAGCATCGAGACCTCATCTGAGCTCACCATGGGCATGACGGTGATCGATTGGTGGGGTGTCACCAAACGCGCGAAGAACGCGACGGTGATGCGCGACATCGACCATGATGGCTTCTTTGCGTTGCTGGTGGAGAGGCTGGGGCGACTGTAGAGGCTCCTTTTTGCCTTCTCCCCTTGTGGGAGAAGGTGTCGCCGCAGGCGACGGATGAGGGGTGTTCCAGGGAAAGCCAGCGTCTCACTCCGCTGGAACACCCCTCATCCGTCTCGGCGCAAAAGCGCCGATCCACCTTCCCCCACAAGGGGGAAGGAAGAAAGCATTACTTCGCCTTGGAGAACGCCAGCCACAAGCCGCCGCCGATCAGGAAACTGCCGCTGATGCGCGACATCAGCCTGACGCGGCTGGCCGACAGCAGGCGCCCGGCGCGGCCGGCGGCAAGCGCGTAGCTCGAGTCCGACATGGCGGCGAAGATCATCGCAGTCAGTCCCATGACGACGATCTGCAGCGTGTAGTTGCCTTGCGGCGCGATGAACTGCGGGAAGAAGGCGCCGAAGAAGACCAATGTCTTCGGATTGCTCAGCGCTACCAGCAGGCCCTGCAGGAAGAAGCCGCCGCGCGGTTTCCTGGCTGTGCCGTCAGCGTCCAGCGTGCCCTTGGCGCGGAACATCTGCACGCCCATCCAGATCAGGTAGGCGGCGCCGATCAGCCGCACCCATTCGAACCAGTGGCCCATGCCGGCGATCAGCGTGTTGAGGCCGATGCCGACGATGGCGATCATAATGGCAAGCCCGGCCTGGGTGCCGGCGACATTGGCAAGCCCGGCGCGCGAGCCGTGGCGGATGCTGTTGGCGATGATCAGCGTCACCGTCGGTCCCGGCACCAGGATGATGACAATGCAGGCGACGACATAGGTTGCGTAGAGTTCCAGCGACATGGTCTTTCCTTGGAATGGATAGAGGCGATGCGGCGGTGGCTGGGCGGATCAATGCACGACATGGCCGCAGGCGCAAGCGGTGCCGGCAATGCGCTTACGCAGCTCCCACCTGCCAGGGCAATATCGCCTCATAGGCAGCGCCGGCTCTCAGCACATCGAGGTCGCCGCGTGGCCGTCCGATCAGCTGCATGCCCATCGGCCGGCCTTTTTTGTCGAAGCCGGCCGGCACGTTGAGCGCCGGGCAGCCGCCCAGCGTGGCGAAGGCCGAGACTTGCATCCAGCGGTGATAGCTGTCCATGGCACGCCCGGCGACTTCACGCGGCCAATGGGTGCTGACTTCGAAAGGAAGACCTGCGCGCTCGGCAGAGCGATGAGGTCGAAGCGCTCGAACAGCGACAGCAGCGTCCAGTGCCATGATGTGCGTCGTACGCTGGCGGCATGGACCTGCGGCGCGCTCAGGCGCATCGCCTGTTCAACCTCCCAGATTGCCTCGGGCTTCAGCAGCCCGCGTCTTGCCGGATCGTCGTAATGCGCCTTCAGCCCGCAGCCGCTGCTTGCCTGGCGCAGGATGACGAAGGCCTGCCACAGCGCCTCGAAATCGATATCCGGAACCAGCGCCTCGCTGTGGAACGATGCGTCGGCGAAACGGGCCAGCGAGGCCTCGCAAAGATCGAGGACGCCCGGCTCCATCGGCAAATGGCCGCCGAGGTCGCCGAGCCAGGCGATGCGACCGCCGGCCGCTTTTCTCGCTAAACCTTCGAGGAATGAACCTTGCCTGTCATGCGACAGCGGTGCATGCGGGTGATAGCCGGCCTGCTCGTCGAGCAGCAGCGCGATGTCGCGCACGCTGCGTCCCATCGGTCCTTCGACACCCATCTGGGCATGGAAGACATCGAAGCCCGGGCCAGCCGGCACGAGACCTTGCGAGGGGCGGAAGCCATAGACATTGTTCCAGGCGGCCGGATTGCGCAGCGAGCCGCCGAAATCGCTGCCGTCGGCGACCGGCACCATGTCGAGCGCCAGCGCCACCGCCGCGCCGCCGCTCGAGCCGCCGGCGGTCAGCGCCGGATCGAAGGCATTCAGCGTCGGCCCGAAGACCGGATTGTAGGTGTTGGAGCCCAGCCCGAATTCGGGAACATTGGTCTTGCCGATGATGATGGCTCCGGCCTTGCGGATACGCTCGACGAAGAACTCGTCTTCGTCCGGCACGAAGTCGGCGAAGATCGGCGAGCCGAACGTGGTCCGCAGCCCCTTGGTCAGGGCGAGGTCCTTGATCGCGATCGGCAGGCCGAACAGCGCCCCGGTCTCGCCGCCCCGCGCCAGCCGGGCATCGGCCGCATCGGCCTCGGCCAGGACGTCGGCGCGCTCGCGCCGTGAAACGATGGCGTTGACCAGCGGATTCACGGCCTCGATGCGATCGACGAAAGCGGCAACCACCTCGCGCACCGACAGGCGGCGATGCCGGATGGCTTCAGCGAGCTCCACGGCGGACAGGCGGCAGATGTCGCCCGCCTGCGGCACGGCATGTTTTGTGATGGGGCGCATGCTGCTATCGCTCCGACGCCAGGGCCGCGTCGACGTCTTTTACCAACGGGATCGCCGGCTGCGCGCCGGGCTTCAGGCAGGCGAGCGAACCGGCCGCGGCCGCGCACGTCAGCGCCTGTTCGAGTGAAAGACCCGACGACAGGCCGGCGCCGAAATAGCCGCAGAAAGTGTCGCCGGCACCGACCGTGTCGACCGGCGTGATCTTCAGCGCCGGCACGGTAAGGAAACCGTCGGGCGTGGCGGCAAGCACGCCGTCGCCGCCGAGCGTGACGACGATGGCGCGGCCGGTCTTTTTGGCATAGTCGCGCATGCGGGCAGGCCGGTCGCGCCCGGACAGAGCCAGCGCCTCGCCATAGAGGTCGAATTCGGTCTCGTTGGCCACCGCGTAATCGGCCTTGCCGAGAAAGCCAGCGGCCTCGGCAAGGAATGGCGCGGTGTTGAGCACGCTGACTGCGCCCGCCGCGCCGGCGGCGTCGAGCGCGGCTTCGACCGTCTGCAGCGGGATTTCGTGCTGGAGGAGCACGACGTCGCCCTTTTTCAGAAAGGCCTTGGACATGTCGCCGGGCAGCACCGAATCGTTGGCGCCCGGCACCACGGCGATGACGTTCTCGCCATCGGCGCCGACCAGGATCAGCGCCGTGCCGGTCGAGGCAAAACTTTCGCCGACACCGGAAAGATCGACATTGCCGGCCTTGAGCAGCGCCAGCGCATCAGTGGCAAAGCTGTCCTTGCCGACCGCGCCCACCATGCGCACCGCAGCGCCGGCGCGCGCGGCGGCCAGCGCCTGGTTGGCGCCCTTGCCGCCGGGCGCAGTGGTGAAACCGGAGCCGCGCACCGTCTCGCCGGGCGCCGGCAAGCGGTCGACATTGGCGATGAGATCGAGGTTGATCGAGCCGACAACGATAATCAAGAAGTGCCTCCTGACCGAGCCGCCCAGCTTTCGATTGAAAGCAGGTCCGCTCCAAGTGCTTGCTTTACACAAGTGATTACGCGGGAGGCTAGAGCGTTTCAGGCAAACAGGGAAACGCTCCGTCGGCTGTGCGCGTTGTCGCCCACAGCTTCATTCGCAGCGAACGGTGACCGTGCCCTGATAGTTGCCCGCCGGGAAGATGCCGGGCGATTTCGTGGCGGTAAGGTCGACCTGGAGCGTGTGGGTGCCGTTGGTCAGCTTCTGCGCCGAACTGCCCGCTACGTCCGCCCCCGAGCCGTCAAGGCGGTAGACGGTGGCGAAGGTGACGTTGGTGTCGCCGCCGCTCGGGGCGGACGTGAAAGCGATCGGCGCCGGCGCCGAAACGGAATAGCAGTCAAGCAGGTTGAGCAAGCTGCAAAGCAACGAGTTCGCCATGATCGTGGCGTTGGCGCTCGATCCGCCGGCCTGCTTCGAGCCGAATGTGTTGATGTTGACGTTTGCCTTCATCGTCCCCGAGGCGCCGATCATGATCGTGCAGGTGCCGATGATCGCCGCGTGGGCGGGCCCGCACAAAGTCGTCAGCGCGGCTGCGACGAGCAGCGCGCTATTTCTTCTTCTTTTTCCGGACATCGCCGCTTGTGCCTCTGATGCTCCAGCCCTCGTTTGCCCATCCCGCCGATGCGGCCTGGGGTTTGGAAGCCACGCTGCCGGTGGTCAGGCTGCCAGTTTGACCGTCGGGCGCCAGGCCCATTTTGAGCAGTTTCAGCTCCATCTGCAGGCGTTCGACTTCCAACTCGTAAAGGCGGCTGCAATCCAAGCGCTTGGGCGTGCGTCCGATCGGGATGACGACGCGGCCATAGGTGGCGAGGTCGTTGTTCGACGGGGTGTTGCCGTGGATCACGCCGAGGTCGAAATAGGCGCCCGAGCCCGAAACGGCCGAGCGGCATGTGGTGCCGTCCGACGCATGAACCTCGTCCTGGCCTTGCGGCAAGGTGACACCCGGCAAGGTGAAGCCGGTCTGGTTCTGGTTGAGATTATAGACATCCTCGGCAAAACCCGGACGCTCGACCGAAAGCACGGTCAGCAACGAAAGGGTCAGAACCTGCGATGCCCGAAAAACTTGCCGCATATCTGCGCCCTTATCTGCGTCTGCTCGCCTGGAAAGGGGATACTCTCGGTACAGATACGCACTTTACGTTCGTTGGCGCCGTCGAACGGCACGACCACGAGCACCGGACGCGATGCCTGCCCGGCGAGAAGGAAGGCGCTTGGTGAGATCTGCGCATGGATGGGCTGAAAATCCTGGTCGTAGACATGGACCTCGACCCGTATGCGCTGGTCGTAAGGATTGCCCGGGAAGACCCGGACGGCGAAAGCGTCGGTGAAGGACCTCACCTCGCCGCGCATCGGCGTCATCGATTGGGCGGTCGCCGGCAGCGGGCCAAGACCGATGGCCACAAAGGCCAGAACAACCCGAAGCTTTGTCAAGCATCGCTCCTTTCGCGACTATTCGCAGCGGACCGTCACGGTCGCCTGGTAATTGCCAGCGGAAAATCGGTTGGTGCCGCCCTTGGTGCCGGCGAGGTTGACCGCAATTGTCGACGTCCCGGGCGCGGTGAGCGCCGTCGCGGTGCCGGTTTCGGCGATCGTCTGGGCTCCGGTGGTGGCAAAGGTCGGCGTCCAGGTGGTTGCCGTGGTGTCGCTTGCCGGCACCGTCGTGGTCGTCACGGGATCGACGCTGAGCTGGACGCCACCCGTCGTGTCGACCTGGACACTGCCGGCCGAACCGCCTGCATTGTGCGAGCTCAAGGACTGCAGATTGTTGCTGACGGTCATGGTGCCGTTGGAGTTGACCGTCAGCGTGCAGGTGGCTGTGATGGAGCCGTTGAAAAGGACGTTTCCGTGGCAGCGGCCGATGCCGTCTCCCCGGCGCAGCCGACCAGCAGGGCCGCACCGATTGCGCCGCGAGCGAATTTCATCGAGACCCCTCTTTCAAGCCGAACGTCCAGCTAAATGTCGGGGCATCATCCATTTATCATGGTTAATTTAGCGTTAACTGAAATAACACGAATAAGTAACTCTGAAAAACAAACCAGCGAAACCAGAGGTTGTCGCCGGTTGTATTTTATATAAAAGAGCTGATTTTGCCAATTTATATTTGTTTATATTGCGACTTTCGGCTTTCCGTAACAAATTGGCGAAAAATCGATCTTTCAGCTTACCTGGCCGGCTTCCCAACCGAGGATGGCGCGTTTGCGCGTCAGCCCCCAGTGGTAACCGGTGAGGGCACCCGATTTGCCGAGCGCCCGATGGCAGGGCACGACGAAGGACATCGGGTTGGCGCCGACCGCCGCACCCACCGCACGGCTGGCGCTGGGATGGCCGATGCTTGCCGCGATCGAGGAATAGGTGCAGGCCTTGCCCATCGGGATGCGCAGCAGCGCTTCCCAGACGCGCAATTGGAAATCGGTGCCGATCATCACCACGCGCAGCGGCTGCTCGGCGCGCCACTGCGTCGGGTCGAAGACGCGCGCCGCATAGGGCTGGGTGGCGGACATGTCCTCGACATAGGTCGCGTTCGGCCAGCGGCCGGACATGTCGGCATAGGCGGCCCGCTCGCCACCCGCATCGCAGAAGGCGAGGCCGGCGAGCCCGCGATCGGTGACCATGATCAGCGCGATGCCGAAGGGCGAGATATGGTAGCCGTAGCGGATGGTAAGGCCGGCGCCGCGGGTCTTGTAGTCGCCGGGCGACATCGCCTCATGCGTGACGAAGAGGTCGTGCAGCCGGCCCGGGCCCGACATGCCGAGCTCGAACGACGTCTCCAACAGCGGCATGCCGGAATCGAGCAGCTTGCGCGCATGGTCGAGCGTCACCGCCTGCAGGAAAGCTTTCGGCGACAGGCCGGCCCAGCGAGTGAACAGTTTCTGCAGGCCGGTCGGCGTCTCGCCGACTTCCTCGGCCAGCACCTCCAGCGAGGGCTGGTCGCGATAGTCGAGGCTGATCTTCTCGATGGCGCGGCGCACCACTTCATAGTCGCCGCCTTCCGGCGTGATGTCGTTCCCAAGGATCGCTGTCGGTTTCATCTGCGTATTCATGGTCATCTGAGCGTTCATGGCAATATCTCCTTGACCGCGAATATCGTTCTTCCCCGGCTTTGCAACCACCCGAAACTTGCCTTCCCGCCGAACCCGCCCAGATAGAATGGGCTCGATCTGAAAGGGACGATTCATGGCCGGCGAAAAGGTCAATCTGACCGGCGCGAGGGAGACCTTGCTGATGACGCTCTACGGCAAGGCGCTGGAGAGCCGGCTGCCGCATTCGCTGCTCAAGGACCGCTTCGCCGACGAGGCGGTGAAGAAGATCGATTACGATTTCTCCAGACTCAAGGTCGACGCCAACCTTGGACTGGGCTTTGCCATCAGGGCGAAGACGCTGGATACGACCGTTCAGGATTTCCTCGCCAGAAACCCGGATGCGATCGTGCTGCATCTGGGATGCGGGCTCGACACGCGCATCTTCCGGGTGGATCCGCCAAAGGACGTCGGCTGGTTCGATGTCGACTACCCGGAGGTCATCGAGATCAGGCGCAGGCTTTACCCGTCGCGCGACAATTATCACCTCGTCGCCTCATCTGTGACCGATCCGGATTGGCTGGCCGAGATACCCCGCAACCGATCGGCCATCGTCGTGGCGGAGGGACTGACGCCCTATCTCCCCGCCGAGGAGGGACCGCGTCTGCTGTCGCGGCTGGTCTCGCATCTGGCCGGTGGCGAGTTGATGTTCGACGCCTACAGCCATCTCGGCCTGAAGCTGATGCGCCTCAGTCCGGCCATCAAGGCAACGGGCGCGGAAGTCCATTGGGCGATCGAGGATCCGCGCGACCTGGAACAGGTAGTTCCGAAGCTGCGCTTTGTCGAGGAGGTTCCACGCTACAAGTTGCAACAGGGCGCTCGCATCAGCTGGTCGGCGAGGCTTTTCGTCGGCCTTTGGAAAATCATCCCGCCGTTGCGCAAGGTGGGCAGGCTGTTGCGCTATCGGTTCTGAATAGAACGTAAGTCTGTTTAGTGACCGTAGACTCTCAGTCGCGTTGAATCGCCATCCGAATAGCTGTTATATTGTTGAGTCGTTACAAAACAAGCTTCCTCAAGTGTCCATCCACACCCTCTGTTTGAAGAATTTCTATTCTGTGCGAATGCATCATGAAGCGATAGCTGAATTGAAATCACACATAACATAACGCCAATTAAAGTTAGAACAAACTTCGTGTAGCGATCTACCATGATTTTCCTCCCATTCTACCCGACCAGTGATGGAAACAGAAAAGGAGTATCTATTCAAGTCAGGATCGAGCTTTTGCCAGCGCTCGTGAAAAGGCCATGGCAAAGCTCTCGCGGAATCTGGATCGAGGAAGCCGCCGATCGCGACGCTCTTGCCTTGCGCTTCCACGGCCATTTTGGTGATGCCGATCTCGGCATGCCGCGCGATCGAAAACCGCGTCCAGAACGGATTGAAATGATGCGCCTCCGAGCGGCCGGAAGGTGCCGTCTTGCGGATGTCGAGGCTGGTGCGCGACACAGTTATTTCTTCGCGGGCGCGTGCGGCGCGGTAATTGGCGCGGAAAGCGATGTAGACGGCAATCACGTCGAGGCCGAAGAAGCCGAACACCGGCCAAGCGCCATGTGACAGGAAAAAGGCGCCGGTGACAGCCCAGCCGAACAGAAGGGCTCCCATCAGGATCAGGAAGCCGGTGCGGCCAAGCGAACGGTGTGGTGTCAGCAAGGCTTGGAAGAATGGCTCGTCGGCATCGAATGAGGCGTTTGTGTCGCTCATGAGGGACTATTATAGGAGGGGACATGGCACCTCCCAAGTCGAAAAAATCCATGGTTGTCAAAAAACCACCGACATCCGCTTCGAGCGGCGGCCGCGCGGACGTCCGACGGCCGCGAAAGAATGCTGCTCGCTCGCTCTACAGCGCCGCAGAGGTGCATGAGATTTTCCGGCGGTTTTCCGTGCAGCGGCCCGAGCCGAAAGGCGAACTCGACTATGTCAACGCCTTCACGCTGCTGGTTGCCGTGGTGCTGTCGGCGCAGGCGACCGATGTCGGCGTCAACAAGGCGACCAAGGCGCTTTTCAAGGCCGCCGATACACCGCGAAAGATGTTTGCCATGGGCGAGGCCAAGGTCGGTGACTTGATCCGCACCATAGGGCTCTGGCGCAACAAGGCCAAGAACGTGATTGCGCTGTCGAAGACGTTGATCGACGACTATGGTGGCAAAGTGCCGGAGAAACGCGATGAGCTGGTGAAACTGCCCGGCGTCGGGCGCAAGACCGCCAATGTCGTGCTCAACGTCGCCTTCGGCCAGCACACGATGGCGGTCGACACGCATATCTTCCGTATCGGCAACCGGATCGGCCTGGCGCCCGGCAAGACGCCGGAGCAGGTCGAAGCGGGGCTGCTGAAAGTCATCCCCGCCGAATATATGCGCCATGCGCATCACTGGCTGATCCTGCATGGCCGCTATGTCTGCAAGGCGCGCAAGCCCGACTGCCCGGCCTGCGTCATTGCCGACATCTGCAAATCTCCGGAAAAGACCACCGACCTGCCGGCGCCGCTGGTGCCGATCGCGCCGTTGAAGGAGACGGTTGCCGCGGAGGTTCAGTAGCCATAGCCGCGCGCCATCGCCGCGGCGAAGACCGGAATAAGCAGGAAGATGGCGCCTTCGGCCCGGATGTAGCTCTTCACCGAAGCAAGTTCCCCGGCCGGCACCGAGAAGGACGGGTTGCCGCTCGCCTGCCGGTTCCAGGAGACGAAGCGCACGGTCGGGATGATCGACAGCAGGCCGACGATTATGAAGGCCACCATCTTGGCCCAGAACACCCAATTGTAAACGTAGAATTCCCAGCCCTTGAGCCCGAAGAACACCCGGCAGATGCCGATGACCACGATGAGCGTGGCGATGATGCCATAGTGGCGGTCGATACCGGCCAGGCGCTTGAGCGTGGCGGCCGGCAGATCGCCACGGATCAGCACGAATTCGGCGCCGATGATGCCGGCCAGCGAGAACACCAGCAAGTGATGGGCAATCGCCAGCAGAAGGTCGGTGGTATCCATGCTGTCTCCTCATCCAGCCGCGCGCCGAGAGGGTTGGGCGCGCCGCATCCCGTGCCCAGAATATCACTGTGACCCAAGAATCCCAGAAGAGGTCGCGGCGCGCCGTTCGGTTGACGCCATCAACTGACAGTCTATTGCTGAGGTCATGAGCGGATTGAAACGTGCCCTGAACCCGATGCCGGACGATGTCCGCAACGCGCTGACCGAGCGCGGGCTGACGGCCGCCTATGAGGCACGGCCGGACTACCAGAAGAACGATTATCTTGGCTGGATATCACGCGCCAAGCGGCCGGATACAAAGCAAAAGCGCGTCGACCAGATGCTCGACGAACTCGAGCGTGGCGGTGTTTACATGAACATGGCCTGGCACGGCTGACACCCGGCCGCCGTCCCTGGAAGAGCGGCCGTATTGTCCTGGCTCTTGCACAACGGCGTCGGCTTGCTCAGTGCTGCCCACTCAACAAAAGGCGAAGCCGATGACCATCAAGAAGGAAGCCGGCGTGCCAATCCTCGAATCGGCGCGGACCGTTCTGCGGCCGCACCGGCTCGGCGATTTCGACACCTATGCCGCCATGTGGGCCGATCCGATCACCGCTCGGTTCATCGGCGGCAAGGCGCGCACCCGCGAGGAAAGCTGGATGCGCTTCCTGCGCCATGCCGGCCTATGGTCGCTGCTCGGCAAGGGTTTTTGGGCGGTCGAGGACAAGGCCAGCGGCCAGTTCATCGGCGAGGCCGGCTTCCACGATTTGAAGCGCGAAATCGTGCCGTCGATCGAAGGCCTGCCGGAGGCCGGCTGGGCTTTCGCTCCGCAAGTGCACGGCAAGGGACTGGCCAGCGAAGTCGTCGGGCGCATCGTCACCTGGGCCGACGAAGTCTTCGCGCCTAGCCGGACCGTCTGCATCATCGATCCCGAAAACGGCGCTTCGCTGCGGGTAGCGCAGAAGAACGGCTACCGCGAAATCCTGCGCACCACCTACCATGACAACCCGACCATCATGCTCGAGCGGCAGGCTGGCGGAGGCTCCGCGTAAGTCTGGAGAGGTCGTCGGCCTTCTGGCGCTTCAGCGCCTGGGCTTGGCCTTGTTCAGGGCCACGGCCGCGCGAACGAGGGCTTTGAGCGCTTCTTCGTTGATAGCGTCGCCTTGGCCGAAGTCGATGGCGCGCCTTGTGTTGCCTTCGAGGCTGGAGTTGAAAAGTTTCGCGGGGTCCGGCAGCGCTGCGCCCTTGGCGAAGGTCAGCTTGACGACGGCCTTGTAGGTCTCGCCGGTGCAGATCATGCCGGCATCCTCCCAAACCGGCACGCCGCGCCATTTCCAGGCTTCTGAGGCTTCGGGCGCGGCTTGCCTGATCAGGGCGCGAAGTCGAGCAAGCGTCTCGCCACGCCAGTCGTCAAGTTCCTTGATCCGTGCGTCGATCAGCTCGGAGGCGGATTTGCCGTCCTGCGCATCGCTTTCGGTCATGTCCGGATCTCCTTCGCGCCTGAATGAAAGATGCCACCGTGCCCCTTCGAGGGGAACAGCACTTGATCGTTCGTGCGCCTAAAGCGCGTCGCGTGGAAACGGATCCACGCGACGCGCTTTAGGTCTTTGTTTTATGCATGTCGTCTTCCCAAAACCGAGGTCACTTTTGGGCGACATGCATTAGCTCATTGTTTTCACGCAATTCCGGACGGAGGCTACGGCGAAGTCGCCGAGCCTGACCCGTTTCACACTTTTCCCGGAATTGCTCACATGCGCTCGCCGGGCAATCGGCTCGCCTGCTTTACCCAAGCGGTGAACTGCGCCTCGTCCAGCACGCCATCCTCGTGGATGTGCAGGTAGCGCGTGTCCTTGCTCTTGGACTGGCCCGGCGGTACCGGGTCCAGCGACAGGCCGCGAAAGAACGTCACCTTGATGTATTTGGCAAAGCAGTGGATGCCGAGGAACCAGCCTTCTCCTTCAATGCCGTAAAGCGGCGAGTTCCATTTCACGGCCTTGTGCACGTTGGGGACGGCCTGCACGATAAGCCGGTCGAGCCGGCGCCCGACGTCGCTCTTCCAGCCCGGCATCGCCGCGATATAGGCCTGCACCGGTCCGTCGCCATAGCCCTTGGCGATCTGCGGGTTGCCACCTGACAGCAGCGCCGGCCCGTCCCTGGAGGGCTTGGCACCGGCATTCGACGTTTTGGTTCTTGCCATCATGCCGACCTTGCGTGCTCTGGCGCCGCACCGCTGCGCCGTTTGCCTATGTAAGGCAGCACGAACATATATAGACCCGAAAACAGCAGCAGGAAAAGCGGGATCAGCGGCGAATAGACGATCCATGCCGGTGGCTGGCCTTTTGCCATGGCGACGAAGTTGGCGATGACGGTGATGGTGAAGATGATCGACAGCCAGCGGTGAGCCTGGCGTATCCACTTGCTCCAGTCCAATCTAACCTCCCTTGCAATACGACCGGGACAGACCGGTTTCCTACCAGCGCGCCAGCTGCGAAAGCTGAACGAGATTGCCGCAGGTATCGTTGAGCTGGGCAATGGTGGCGCCAGTCACCTCGGTCGGCGCCATGGCAAAGCTGCCGCCATTGGCTTTGATGCGCTCGTGATCGCCCTTGATGTCGTCGGTGAACAGCATCAGTGCCGGCTGGCCTTGCTTGAAGATGGCCTGCTGGTAGGTTTTTGCCGCCGGATTGTCGTTGAGCGCCAGCTGCAGTTCGGTGCCGTCCGGATCGTCGGGCGAGGTAACGGTCAGCCAGCGAAACGGTCCATTGGTGAAGTCGGCCTTTTTGGTGAAGCCCAGGATTTCGGTATAGAAGCCGAGAGCCTTCTCCTGGTCGTCGACATAGATGCTGGTCAGCTTGATCTTCATTTCGATATCTCCATTGCTTACGCCTGCGGTTTGCCGCCCCGCTAAAAATGTGTGGTTCTGAGCAATCTCTGCTTTTGGCCTCAGTCGATCCGCGACAGGACTTGTTCCAGGGCCGCAAGGTTCCGCTTCCAGCCGACCGTGGCGCCGCGGTAATACGGCTCCTGGTCGGTGCGGAAGCCGACCTGCTCCATGCGCAGACGCGTGCCTGCGCCTGTCGGCGTCAGCGTCCAGGTGACGACGCTTTCGAGATCCTTGGTGTCCCAGCTGTAGGACAATGTCCTGTTAGGCTCGATGGTCCGTACCTGGCAGTCGACGCCGCCCCAATCCGCGCTCAAATTGAAACGGTGATCCATGACCGGCTTGAAGGTGTTCTTCATCAGCCATTCCTCGATCAGATGCGGTTGCGTCAGCGCACGCCAGATCTTTTCCGGCGGGTGGGGGATCTCGCGCTCGACGATGACGGAGCGCGTTACGGCCTCGTTCATTGATCCATCCTTTTGAGCAACTCCTCAAGGTCGTCGAACCGGTTTTCCCAAAACCCCGCCATGTGGCGGGTCCAGTCCATCAGCGGCGCAAGCGCCGTGAGCTGCGCGCTGTAGTGGGTCTGGCGGCCTTCATGGCGGTCGCGCACCAGCCCGGCTTCCTTGAGCAGGCCGAGATGCTTCGACACCGCCGGCTGCGAGACGCCCGCCTGCGCGGTGAGCGCGCCGACAGTCTGCTCGCCTTGACGGCACAGGCGTTCGAAAATGGCGCGCCGCGTCGGATCGGCAAGCGTCCTGAACAGCATATCATGCGTAGCGGTCATCTCAATCAATAACCCAGTGGCTATTGATTGACGTATAACCATCGGGATATATGTGAGTCAAGCGGTGAATTGCACGGCACGCTGAAAGCGACTTCTCCGTGAGGATGCGTCCGCGTCGAGGTTCGCCAAGTCCAGCATGCCAAGCGACCGCAACAAAGGGCCGTTGCCCAGGTCCTACACCGGCGCGCGGGCGCTGCCTTCCTGGACGACACGGAATAGGGAATTCACTATGCCGGCTCGGCCGCCGGGATGGTCAGATCCCTGAGCAGCGTCGAAAGCTCTGGCTCGTCGATGAGCAAAGAAGCATCGGCCGGCGGCAGCCAGGCGCGCTGCCGGTTCGCGGCTTCCTGCCAGTCGGCCAGCTCCTCGGTCACCTCGAGCAGATAGACCGTGACGTCGACGCGGATGAACCCGTTGGTCATGCGCTTCCAATAGGAATAGGTGCCGGCCGGCTGCTTGCGCGACTTGCCCAGAACGCCCGCTTCTTCCTGAGCCTCGATGGTTGCCGCCTTGCGTCCGCTCTTGCCCTTCATCGGCCAGCCCTTGGGCACGATGAAGCGCCTGGTCGTGCGTGAGGTGACCAGCAGCACTTCAAGGCCGCCATCTTCGCGCAAACGAAAAGGGATGGCCGCCACCTGGCGGATCCGTTGCCCCTTCTTGGCCCTGCGAACTGCTTTCTTCTTCGTTGCCATCCCAAATTCCGGTGAGAGCAGCTTCGATGTCGTGCGCTGTCGCGCACGGCGAAAATCCTACCGCCAGCAAACCCTAAAAATACGCCCCTGCAACCCAGCATTCTGCCAGCAAGTAAGTCGGCTAATAAACCGAAAAAATCGAAATGTCAGCGGCAGACACGCGAAATCGTGCTGCCGACCGACTCCATCCGGCAGGTCGGATTGAAGACCGGGACGCTCGGCTGGGGTTTTGGCACGGCCTGGCGGTCCAACTCGCGATACAATTGCTGCTGCTGCTGGTATTGCTGCCGCTGCAGCCGGTTCTGCAATTGCTGCAACTGACCCTGATCCGCCGATGTGTCGCGATTGGTCGGGATAACGATCTGCGCCGAAGCCTGCGACCCCGCGATGAAGAGCGCGGATGCCGTCAGCAGCGCCGAAATGACTACCTTCAATAAAGCAAGCCGAAACATCACTTACGTCCCGCATGAACACAGTATCGGCTGTTCATATAGGGCGTTCAGCCCGGCTTGCCATGGAGAAACCGTCGAACCCGGACGCTGGGGATCCCGGCGCCGGCACCACCAGCCGGGACGACACGTTGAAGGCGCTGTCGTTCGCTGGCTCGACGTCTCCGGCAAGGAGGAAGGCTCGGTCGCCGCGTTCAACTTCGACGGCAGCGGTTCGATGTTCTACGCCGCGACGCCGTCGCTGGAGCTTGGCACCGATATTCCAATCAGCGACATCGCCAGTTTCCGTATCTACGGAAAGGCCGGTGTCGAGTTCTCGACCAAGCAATGGGAGATCGAGGGACGCTTCGCCGCAGCGGAGAATCTGCCCGGCAACCCGGCATTGCACTTGACGGAAGCAATAGATTCGCCGCTCTATCGCGTCGGCGCCGGAGTTGAACTTAATGGCGTCAATGGTGTCGGCCTGTTGGTCAGGTATAACGGCGCCTTCGGCAAAACGGTGAAGCAGAACGCGGTCAGCGCGTCTCTCAAGGTCAACTTCTAGGTTGGCCCCAGGCGGCGGCCAAGAAGGGATCTCATGAGGATGAAGCGCGCGTATTTCATGGCAATGCTGACAGCCGCCTGCATTGCCGGTCTCCCGGCGACGGCGCTTGCCGCGCAGAACAAGAGCGACAAGGTTACGCCCGCGGCTCAGCCCGCCGATGCGGCGGCCAAGCCGCAACTGCCGGGCGGCGCCTCGGCGCTGTCGGAAACGCATGGCGACTGGACGGTCAATTGCCAGATCACCGGCACCAACAAGGTGTGCAGCCTGTCGCACCAGCAGTTCAACAAGCAGAGCGGTCAGCGGCTGCTGGCCATCGAATTGACGACCAAGACCGGCCAGGACGCCGCCGGCACGCTGGCGCTGCCCTTCGGGCTGGCTCTGGCCAACGGCATTTCCCTGGAAATCGACGACAAGAAGCTGGACGGCACCTTGGCGTTCAACACCTGCCAGGCCGTTGGCTGCCTGGTTCCGGTGACCTTCGATGCCGATACCACGCCGTTGCTGCAGAACGGCACCACGCTGAAGGTCAACGCCACGGCCGCAGACACGGCACAGCCGATCGCCTTCACCATCTCGCTCAACGGTTTCGGCGGCGCGCTCGCGCGGACGGCCGACCTGTCGGCGGACTGAGGGGAAGAGGGTTTTCGTAAAGGGCGATCGGCAAAGCCGATCGCCCTAGTCGTTTGCGTCAACCTCGCGCAGGCGGTAGCCGACGCCGGTCTCGGTCGTGATATAGCGCGGCTGGTCCGGCGTCTGTTCGATCTTCTGCCGCAACTGCCGCACATAGACGCGCAGGTACTGGACGTCGGTGGTGTCGCCCCAGATCTGCTTCAGCATGAACTGGTGGGTCAGCACCTTGCCGGCATGCTGCACCAGGATGCGCAGGATGTCGTACTCCTTGGGCGACAGTTTCACCTCGTTGCCCTCGACCTTGACGATGCGCTTGACCAGATCGACGGTGAGATCGCCGGTGTGGAACACCGGCTTTTCGCCCTGCTGCTGGAATTTGTGGCGCAGCGCCACGCGGATGCGGGCGACCAGTTCGTTCATGCCGAACGGTTTTGTCACGTAGTCGTCGGCGCCGAGTTCCAGTGCCGAGACGATGCCGGCCTCGTCGGTGCGGCTGGAGAGGATGACGACCGGAATATCGAGGCCGTCGCCGCGCCATTTGGCCAGCAGCTCAAGGCCGGTCATGCCGGGCAGACCGAGGTCGAGCAGGATAAGATCGGGTGACTCGGACTGCATAAGCTCGATCGCCACCCTGGCGCTGGGCGCCTCGGAGACCGCGTAGCCCTGGCTGCCGAGGCCGACACGCAGCAGTTTGCGGATCGGCGGCTCGTCGTCGACGACCAGGATCGAGACGCTCTGGTTGGTCATGCCGTCTGGTCCATTCTGGCTTCGCCCAGGT
Organism: Mesorhizobium sp. ORM8.1; assembly: GCF_053005525.2. NCBI lineage: Bacteria > Pseudomonadati > Pseudomonadota > Alphaproteobacteria > Hyphomicrobiales > Phyllobacteriaceae > Mesorhizobium > Mesorhizobium sp. ORM8.1. Next base: position 4,986,368 of record NZ_CM132600.1, read on the forward strand.
CAGGCAATTCGGCCGGGATAGGCATGCGGATGGTGAAGATCGCGCCGGAACGGTCGGTGCGATTCGCCGCCGAGATCGTGCCGCCCATCGCCTCGATGAAGCCGCGGCTGATCGACAGGCCGAGCCCGGTGCCGGCGCGCACCTGGTCGCGCTTGCGCACCCGGTAGAAGGTGTCGAAGATACGCTCGAGATCCTCCGGCGGGATACCGGGTCCCTCGTCCATCACCTGCAGGATGACCGCGCCGTTATCGACCCATCCTTGCAGCCTGATGGTCGAGCCGGGCGAGGCATATTTGGCGGCATTGTCGAGGAGGTTGAACAGCGCCTGCTCGAATAAAACAGGGTCAAGCTTCAGCATCGGCAGATCCGACGGAAGGTCGGTCTCTATCGTATGCTCGGCGGTGATCTTGCGGGCGCGGTTGAGCGCCGAGCCGACGATATCGCCGACATAGTGGAACGCGTAGTTCGGCTCCATCGCGCCGGACTCGATCCTGGTCATGTCGAGCAGATTGGCGATGAAGCGGTTCAGCCGCTCCGACTCGCCGACAACAGTCGACAGAAGCTCATCACGATCCTTATCGGGCAAGGCGGGCGCGAATTCGCGCAGCGTGCCGGCCGCGCCCATGATCGCCGCAAGCGGCGTCTTCAGGTCGTGCGAGATCGAGGTGAGCAGCGCCGAGCGCAGCCGGTCGGCCTCGGCCGCGAGCGTGGCGCGGTCGACATCGGCAACGAGCTGGACGCGCTCGATGGCGACCGCCGCCTGGTCGGCCAAAGCATCGAGCAGACGCTGCTGCTCGGGCGTCAGCAGCGGTCCCTGCTTGTCGTTGTCGAGGCCGACGACGCCGATCGCGGTCCGCGCGGTACGCAAGGGGAGGTAGAGGCGTTTGGCGCCGGGCAGTGTGTCGGCGCCGCGGCCGGCCGGCCGATTATGCTCCCAGGCCCAGCGGGCGGCGCCGATGTCTGCGTCAGCCAACGTATCGTCCGGCGGGTAGCCGGCCTTGACGGTGATGGTGCCGTTTTCCGGCAGAAGCAGCACGACACGCAGCTTCAGCATCGAGGCGATCTGGAAGGCGGTGGCCCACAGCACATCGTCGAGCGTGCCGGCGCCGGCGAGCTTCTTCGAGAAGGAATAGATGTCCTCGGTGGCGCGCGCCCGCGACCTTGCGGCGACCGCCTGGCGCTGCACGCGCGCGGTCAGGTTGCTGGCGATGACAGCGACAGCGAGGAAGACGGCAAAGGCGACGATACTTTCCGGATCCCTGATCGTCAGCGTGTAACGCGGCTCGAGAAAGAAGAAATTGAAGGCCAGCGCGCTCAGGAAACAGGCGTAAAGCGCCGGCCACAGACCGAACGTCACCGCCGCGGTCAGCACCGCCAGAAGCAGGACGCTGGCGAGATTGCGGACATCGAGGAACTGGTCGAGGATCGTGCTGAGGGCCAGCGCGCCGGCGACATAGGCCGTGGAGAACAGATAAGGCCAGATCTGGAAGGGTTTCGGCTCGGCCGCGGCCTTCACCCTTGGCGACGGCGTATCGGTGTCGCGCTCGCTTCCCGAAATGACGTGGACGCTGATATCGCCCGCGTTGCGGATCAGATCATAGGTCAGCGAGCCCTCGATCAGTTCGCGCCAGCGCGAGCGGGTCGGCCTGCCGACGACGATGTGGGTGAAGTTGTTGGCGGTCGCGTGCCGCACGATGTCCTGGGCGACGTTCTGGCCGGGTATGGTCGTGATCTCGGCGCCGAGCTGTTCGGCAAGGCGCAGGTTCCTGGCCAGCCGGTCCTTGTCCTCTTCCGACATGCTGGCCAGCCGAGGCGTGTCGACGTGCAGCGCCGTCCACGGCGCGCGCAGACGGTCGGCAAGCCTGCGCGCATAGCGGATGCGGATGGCTCCGCCAGGTTGCGAGTCGACACAGACGAGAACCCGCTCGCCCGCCGCCCAGGGTCCCGGAATGGCATGCGACTGCATGTGGTTGAGCAGTTGCTCGTCGACGCGCTGGGCGGTGCGGCGCAGCGCCAGTTCGCGCAGCGCGGTCAGATTGCCCGGCGAAAAATAATTCTCGATGGCGCGCTGCGCGGTGTTGGGGAAATAGACCTTGCCCTCTTTCAGGCGCTTGAGCAGGTCGTCGGGGGTGAGGTCGATGATCTCGATGTCGTCGGCTTCGTCGATGATGGAATCGGGAACCGTTTCACGCACCCTGACGCGGGTGATCTGCGCCACGACGTCGTTCAGGCTTTCGACATGCTGGATGTTGAGCGTGGTGTAGACGTCGATGCCTTGGGTCAGGATTTCCTGGACGTCGAGATAGCGTTTGGGATGGCGGCTGCCGGGCGCGTTGGTGTGGGCAAGCTCATCGACCAGAACCAGCGCCGGGTGCCGCTTCAGAATGGCGTCGATGTCCATTTCCTCAAGCGTCTGGCCCCTGTATTCGACCTGGCGGCGCGGGATCAGCTCATAGCCGTCGACCAGCGCCTGGGTTTCCTTGCGACCGTGCGTCTCGACGATGCCGATCACCACGTCGATGCCGTCGGCCAGCCTGGCGCGGCCCGACATCAGCATTTCGTAGGTCTTGCCGACGCCGGGCGCGGCACCCAGGAAGATGCGCAGGCGACCGCGACCTTCGCGCTCGGCATGCTCGAGCAGCGCGTCGGGGGAGGGCCTTGAATCGTTGCTTCGGTCGTCGGGCATCAGGTCCAATCATAATTGCGCCGGGGGTCGTGTCGATCCCCGGCGCGCGTAGATGGGTTACTTCAGGTCGTCGAGCGCCAGGTTGAGCGCCAGCACATTGACCGCCGGCTCGCCAAGCACGCCGAGCTCGCGGCCCTCGACATGGCTGTCGACCAGCGACTTGACCTTGGCCTCATCGACGCCCCGGGCCTTGGCGACGCGTGGCACCTGGAAATAGGCATCCTCGGGACTGACATCGGGATCGAGGCCGCTGCCCGAGGTGGTGACCAGGCCCATCGGCACCGGCGCGTTCGGGTTTTCCGCCTTCAGCTTCTCGGCGTCGCCCTTGATGCGCTCGATCAGCTTCGGGTTGGTCGGGCCGAGATTGGAGCCGCCGGAGGCGTTGGCATCGTAGCCGTTGCCGGCGGCCGAGGGTCTGCCGTGGAAATACTTGTCGCCGGCGAAGGCCTGGCCAATCAGGCTGGAGCCGATGACCTTGCCGTCCTTGGTGATCAGGCTGCCATTGGCCTGGCTGGGAAACAGCGCCTGGGCGATGCCGGTCATGCCGATCGGATAGATCAGGCCGGTCAGCACCGTGAAGAACACGATCATGACCAAAGCGGGTCGAAGTTGCTTGAGCATCGGAATTATCCTTATGCGAGGCCGAGGGCGGTGACGATCAGGTCGATCGCCTTGATGCCGATGAACGGCACGATGATGCCGCCAAGGCCGTAGATGAGAAGGTTGCGGCTGAGCAGCGCGCCGGCGCCGATCGGGCGGTACTTGACGCCCTTCAGGGACAGCGGGATCAGCGCGATGATGATCAGCGCGTTGAAGATGATGGCCGACAGGATGGCGCTTTGCGGCGTCGCCAGATGCATGATGTTGAGCGCCTGCAGAGGGCCGGTTTTCTGCCCCGGCGCGACGTAGAAGACCGCGAACATCGCCGGGATGATGGCGAAATACTTGGCCACGTCGTTGGCGATCGAGAAGGTGGTCAGCGAGCCGCGTGTCATCAACAGCGCCTTGCCGATCTCGACGATCTCGATCAGCTTGGTCGGATCGCTGTCGAGGTCGACCATGTTGCCGGCCTCGCGCGCGGCGACCGTGCCGGTGTTCATGGCGACGCCGACGTCGGCCTGGGCGAGCGCCGGCGCGTCGTTGGTGCCGTCGCCGCACATGGCGACCAGCTTGCCCTTGGCCTGCTCCTCGCGGATCAGCGACAGCTTGTTCTCCGGCGTCGCCTGGGCGAGGAAGTCGTCGACACCGGCTTCAGCGGCGATCGCGGCCGCGGTCAGCGGGTTGTCGCCGGTGATCATGACGGTGCGGATGCCCATCTTGCGCAGCTCGGCGAAACGCTCGGCGATGCCGCCCTTGACGATGTCCTTGAGGTGGACGATGCCGAGCAGGCGGCCGTCACGCTCGACCGCGAGCGGCGTGCCGCCGGCCTTGGCGATCTCGTCGGCGATGGCCTGCAGGTCGCGGATCGTCTCACTGGAGGGACGCGTGCCGTGGGCGGCGACCGTCGCCTGGTTGACATGGGCCAGAACCGCGTCGACGGCGCCCTTGCGCACCGACGAGCCGTCGATGTCGACGCCGCTCATGCGGGTCTGCGCGGTGAAGGGCACGAAGGTTGCATGCAGCGTGGCCATGTCGCGGGCGCGGATGCCGTATTTCTCCTTGGCCAGCACGACGATCGAACGTCCCTCGGGCGTTTCGTCGGCAAGCGAGGCGAGCTGCGCGGCGTCGGCCAGCTCCTGCTCGTTGACGCCCCTGACCGGGCGGAACTCGGTCGCCTGACGGTTGCCGAGCGTGATCGTGCCGGTCTTGTCGAGAAGCAGCGTGTCGACGTCGCCGGCGGCCTCGACGGCACGGCCGGACATGGCCAGCACATTGAAGCGCACCAGTCGGTCCATGCCGGCGATGCCGATGGCCGACAGCAGCGCGCCGATCGTGGTCGGGATCAGCGTCACGAACAGGGCGACAAGGATCGTCACCGAAATGTAGCCGCCGGAATAGGCGGCAAAGCTCGGGATGGTGGCGGTCGCCAGCACGAAGATCAGCGTCATGCCGACAAGCAGGATATTGAGCGCGATCTCGTTCGGCGTCTTCTGACGCTCGGCGCCTTCGACCAGCGAGATCATGCGGTCGAGGAAGGTGTGGCCGGACGCCGCGGAGATGCGCACGCGGATCCAGTCGGACAGCACCTGCGTGCCGCCGGTGACAGCGGAGCGGTCGCCGCCGGACTCACGGATGACAGGGGCGGATTCGCCGGTGATCGCCGCTTCGTTGACGGAAGCCACGCCTTCGACCACCTCGCCGTCCGAGGGGATGATGTCGCCCGCCTCGACCAGCACGATGTCGCCGACCTTGAGGCTGGTGCCGGGCACCAGCTTGAACTTGGAGCGATCCTCGCCGTTCAGCAGCTTGGCCTGGGTCTCGGTGCGCGCCTTGCGCAGCGAGTCGGCCTGCGCCTTGCCGCGGCCTTCGGCGACGGCTTCAGCGAAATTGGCAAACAGCACGGTGAACCACAGCCAGATGATGATCTGCAGGGTGAAGCCGAGATCGCCGCCGCCGGTTATGAGATCGCGGATGAAAAGCACGCTGGTCAGCAGCGAGACCACGGCGACGACGAACATCACCGGGTTCTTGACCAGCGTGCGCGGATTGAGCTTGCGAAAGGCGCCGCCGATGGCGGGCACCAGGATGGCCGCATCCACGATAACAGCGGATTTGGACTGGCTCATTTGGAGACTCCAGTATCAATGGTGTTGGACGGCGCCGGATGCTCGGTCTTCGGCAACAGGTGCGGAAGGCCGGTGGCCAGCAGCCAGAGCACGAGCAGCACGGCTGCCATGCCGAGGAAGGTTGAGAGCGTCGGGAAGGGACGAGGCTTCTCGTTCCCTCCTTCGTCTGGTTGACGCCGGTCACCCCAGCGTATGTTGGTGAATTTGGGCATGGCCGTCTCAGAAAGTCTGTCCATGGATCATTGCCAGATGTTCAACGATCGGGCCGATCGCCAGGGCCGGGAAGAAGGTGAGGCCGACGACGATCAGGATGACGCCGACAAGCAGTCCGACGAACAGGGGGCCGTCGGTCGGAAACGTACCGGCGGAAGCGGGAACCGTCTTTTTGGCCGCCAGCGAGCCGGCAATGGCAAGTGCTGGAATGACGACGAAGAAGCGGCCCACCCACATGGTGATGCCAAGCGTGAGGTTGTACCAGGGCGTGTTGCCGCTGAGACCGCCAAAGGCCGAGCCGTTGTTGGCGGCCGCCGAGGTGTAGGCATAGAGGACCTCGGAGAAGCCGTGCGGACCGCCATTGGCCATCGAGGCCACGGCGCTCGGCAGCACGACCGCGATGGCCGTGAAAGTCAGCATCGCCAACGGCAGGCAGAGGATGGCGAGCATCGCCATCTTGACCTCCTTGGCCTCGATCTTCTTGCCGAGATATTCCGGCGTACGCCCGACCATCAGGCCGGCGACGAAGACGGCAATGACGATGAACATCAGGATGCCGTAGAAGCCGGCGCCGACGCCGCCGACGATGACTTCGCCGAGCTGCATGTTGAGGATCGGGATCAAGCCGCCAAGCGCGGTGAATGAGTCATGCATGGCGTTGACGGCGCCGCAGGAGGCAGCGGTGGTGATGACCGCGAACAGCGCCGACGCGGCAATGCCGAAACGGGTCTCCTTGCCTTCCATGTTGCCGCCGTCGATGCCGAGCGCATGGACCAGCGGGTTGCCGGCAGCTTCCGCCCAGTAGCAAATGGCGACGCCGGCGACGAACAGGACGCCCATCGAGGCGAGGATCGCCCAACCCTGGCGCTGGTTGCCGACCATGCGGCCGAAGACGTTGGTTAGCGAAGCACCGAGCGCGAAGATCGTCACCATCTGGATCAGATTGGAGATCGCGTTCGGGTTCTCGAAGGATGCGCGGCATTGGCGTTGAAGAAGCCGCCGCCATTGGTGCCGAGCATCTTGACGGCGACCTGCGAGGCGACCGGGCCGAGCGCGATCGTCTGCTTGGCGCCTTCGAGCGTGCTGGCGTCGACATAGGGGCCAAGCGTCTGCGGTATGCCGAGCCAGACATAGACCAGTGTCAGCACGATGCACATCGGCAGCAGCACGTAGAGCGTGCAGCGGGTGATATCGACCCAGAAATTGCCGATCGACTTGCCGGAAGCGCGTGCGAAGCCGCGGATCAACGCCACGGCGATGGAGATGCCGACCGCGGCGGACATGAAGTTCTGCACCGTCAGGCCGGCCATCTGCACGAGATAGGACATCGTGCTCTCGCCGCCGTAATTCTGCCAGTTGGTGTTGGTGACAAAGGAGACGGCGGTGTTGAAGGCGAGGCCCGGTTCGACAGCCGACATCCCGGCCGGATTGTAGGGCAGAACGCCCTGCAGCCGCTGCAGGACATAGACCGCGAGGAAGCTGGTCAGGCTGAAGAACATGATGCCGGCCGCGTATGAGGTCCAGTGCTGCTCCTCGCTCTCACTGGTTCCTGACATGCGATAGAGGGCCCGCTCAACGGGGCCAAGGATCGAGAGAGGAATGTGCGACCGCCATTGAAGACGCGGTACATATAGCCGCCGAGCGGCTTCACCAGCAAAAGGACGATTGCGCAGTAAAGAAGGATCTGAATCCATCCGTTGAGGGTCATGACAACAGCTTTCCGTGCCGGGCGCCAGGTGCGATCAGAAACGTTCTGGGCGGATGAGGGCGTAGGTCAGGTAGACAAGCAGGAACAAGGTCACCGCCCCGCCGAGGATATAGTCGAGAAGCATAGTCTGGTTCCTTCGTTCAGATTCTGTCGCAGATTTTGACGTAAGCCAGGGACAGGATGAAAAATAAAAGCTCCATCCCGAGAACAATGATGTCCATTGCTATGTTTCCTTGTTTTAGCTTCTACTTTCAGGCCGCTATCGGCAGGCCGAAAAATCGCGTGAAAATGGGCGCTGCCGCGCGGGCTGCGGCGCTGAAAACTTATGCTTGGTGTGAAATATGGACCCGATCGCCATAAAGGGTCGAGACGGGGCGGACGGGAAAGATATAGGAATTCTATAAAGATTCCAGACGCGGCCGGGCGATGCCAGGTTGAGGCGGCCGGTATTCAGATGAGGTCGGCCTGCAAATGGCTGCTTCGCGTGCTTCCGGTGCTCATATACTTTAGGTAAGCTCCGATCCGGCTTTCGGAAGGGCATCATTTTCGACTCGGTCCGACCTGGATCTCGACCGTCTCAAAGCGTGTTTCGGCATGGTCACGAAGCTTGGCCGTGTCGTGGAATATTTGGAGGGAAGGACGGAAATGCTCGACATCGCACCATCGCAACAGGCGGCCACATGGCTCGGCTCCTTCGGCCGGGCGCTCGAGGCTGGCGACATCGAGGCGGCAGTCGGCCTCTTCGTCGAGGATTGCTACTGGCGCGATCTGCTGACCTTCACATGGAACATCAAGACGATGGAAGGCCAGGCGGCGATCCGCGAGATGCTGAAGGCGACCCTGTCAGCCGCGCGGCCGTCGCATTGGCATCTGTCCGGCGAGGCAAGCAACGACGACGGTGTCGTCGAAGCCTGGTTCACCTTCGAGACGGTGGTGGCGCGCGGCGAGGGCATTTTGCGCCTCAAGGACGGACGCTGCCGGACACTGTTGACGGCGATGAGCGAGCTCAAGGGGTTCGAGGAGCAGAAGGGCTCGGCGCGGCCGCTCGGCATTCGCCACAAGGCCGATCCCGAGCGCGAGACCTGGGCTGAAACCAGAGCCCGAGAAGCGCGCGACCTTGGCGTCCATGAGCAGCCCTATTGCCTGGTCATCGGCGGCGGCCAGGGCGGCATCATGCTGGGCGCCCGGCTCAGGCAGCTCGGCGTGCCGACGCTGATCATCGAGAAGAATGCGCGCGCCGGCGATTCCTGGCGCAACCGCTACCGCTCGCTCGTACTGCACGACCCGGTCTGGTACGATCATCTGCCCTACATTCCGTTCCCCGACAACTGGCCGGTGTTCACGCCCAAGGACAAGATGGGCGACTGGCTGGAAATGTATGCGCGCGTCATGGAGCTCAATTACTGGGTCGCCACCAAATGCCTCAGCGCCAGCTATGATGAGGCCGAAAAGGTCTGGACGGTGGTGGTCGACCGCGTCGGTCAGCGCATCGCGCTGAAGCCGAAGCATATCGTCTTCGCCACCGGCGCCTATGGCCCGCCACGACAGATCGAGCTGCCGGGCGCCGACAGCTTCAAGGGTGAGCTTCTGCATTCCAGCCAGTATTCAAGCGGCGAGAAATTCCGCGGCAAACGCGTCGCCGTGATCGGCGCGGCAAGCTCGGGCCACGATGTCAGCGTCGACCTCTGGGAAAGCGGCGCCAAGGTCACCATGGTCCAACGCTCGCCGACGACGGTGGTGAAATCCGACACGCTGATGGAGGTCGGCTTCGAGATCTTTTCGGAGAAGGCGCTGGCGCGTGGGATCAGCACCGACAAGGCCGACATGATCGTCGCCTCGACGCCGTTCGCGCTGGTGCCGAAGGGCCAGAAGGCGCTCTACGATGTCATCCGGGCGCGCGACGCAGATTTCTACAAGCGCCTCGGCGAGACCGGATTCGGCCTCGACTTCGGCGACGACGAGACCGGGCTGTTGATGAAGGCCTACCGCATCGGCTCCGGCTATTACATCGATGTCGGCGCCTGCGAGCTGATCCTGAACGGCGAGATCGCGGTCAAGAGCGGTGTCGGCATCAAGTCGCTGACACCGATCGGCATCCTGTTCGAAGACGGCGGCGAATTGGCTGTCGACGCGATCGTCTGCTGCACCGGCTACCAGTCGATGAACGAGACGGTGGCTGCCATCGTCTCGCGCGAAGTCGCCGACAAGGTCGGCCCCTGCTGGGGCCTCGGCTCCGGCGTGAAGGGCGATCCTGGTCCATGGCAGGGCGAATTGCGCAACATGTGGAAGCCGACGGCGCAGGACGCGCTGTGGTTCCACGGCGGCAATCTGGCGCTGTCGCGGTTTTACTCGAAGTTCGTGGCGCTGCAGATCAAGGCGCGGATGGAGGGAATTGCGACGCCGGTTTATGGCGAGCCGAGCAACGCGGCATAGGTGATCTCCCCCTTGAGGGGGAAATGTCGCCGAAGGCGACAGAGGGGTCGCCGCGCGTAGAGCGCCAACCTTTGTCCGTCGCAGGAGGATGAGCCCGGTCGGACCGACCCCCCTCTGGCCTGCCGGCCATCTCCCCCTCAAGGGGGAGATTACGCACGCCCGAAATGCTTCGCCATCATCTCGACATGGCTATGCTGCGCATGCGGCTCGAAGCGCTCGGTCTCATTATGATCGACCGCGTCGTTCGGATACCATGTTCCGCCGATGGCAATGCCCTCCGAGACCAGCCGCTGGTCCGCAATCAACGCCGCGCCGACCGCGTCGACGAAGGTGAAGCGCCCCGGCTTCACCTTGAGCACCGCGACATCGCCAATGCCGCCAACCTTGAGCGTGCCGAGCTCCGGCCTGGCGATCGCCTCAGCCGGGTTCTGCGTTGCCGCGCGCAGCACCTCGACCAGCGGCATGCCGAGCGCCATCAGCTTCGACATGCAAACCAGGATGTCGAAGGCCGGGCCGTCGACGCAGTAGAGATGGACGTCGCTGGAGATGACGTCGGGCGCCAGGCCTTCGGCCAGCATAGCTTTCGCCACCTCGAAATCGAAAGAGCCCATGCCGTGGCCGATGTCGAAGATGACGCCGCGCTCGCGCGCCAGGCGCATGTCCGGCCGCACCGCGCCGGAAGCAAAGACCGGCGCGTTGGGAAACGGCCGGAAGCAGTGGGTGAGGATATCGCCGCGGCGTAAGCGCGGCAGCACTTCCGAGCGGCCGGGCGGCGGCTCGTCGATATGCGCCATCAGTGGCAGACCGGCCTTGTCGGCGGCTTCAAGCGCAAGGTCGACCGGGGCGATGCCACTGGCGCCGCCGGCATGCTTGCCGGAGCGCACCTTGACGCCGACGACAACGTCGGCATGCTCGCGCACCGCGGCAACCGTTTCACGCGGTTCGCAAAGCCTGAGGTCGCTGCACTCGCCGACCGACACCGTGTTCGAGAAGCCGAAAATGCCGGCAAACGAGATGTTGACGTAAGCGAGGATGCGGACCTTCGAGCGCTCGATGACGTGGCGGCGGAAGCCAAGGAAATTGCCGGCGCCGGCGCTGCCGGCGTCGACGAAGGTCGTGGTGCCGCTCTTGGCGGCAAGCCGGTCGGCATCGACGCCGAGCGAGGTGCCGCCCCAGTAGACGTGGCTGTGCAGGTCGACGAGGCCGGGCGTGACTATGCAGTCGCGCGCATCGATCACTTGCGCGGCGTGTTCGGCATCAATGGCTGCCTCGATCGCGGCAACGCGGCCGTTGGCAATCGCGACATCGCGCGGCGCGTCCTGGCCGGACGCGGGGTCGATGAGGCGCCCGCCCTTGATCAGGAGATCGAACTGCATCGCCAGATCCTCCACTATCGCTCGTCGATCAGACCGGCCGGTAGGCTACGGCCTCGACTTCGATCTTGATGTCGATCATCAGGCGCGACTCCACCGTCGTGCGCGCCGGCGGATCCTTCGGAAAATGCCTGGCATAGACAGCGTTGAAGCCGCCGAAATCGCGGGCGTCCTCGAGCCAGACGGTGGTCTTGACCACATCGTCCATCGTGCAGCCGGCCAGCGCCAAAGCGGCCTTGACGTTCTGCAGCACCTGTTCGGCCTGCTCGGAAATGCCGCCCTTGACGACCAGCCCGTCGCTGCCGACCGGCACCTGGCCCGAGACATAGACGAAGTCGCCGGCACGCACGGCGGGCGAGAGCGGAACATGCGAGGTTCCGAAACACTGTTTGGGCAAAATGGCCTCCTACGGTCGATTTGGGAAACGGTTCTCATAGCCGTCCATGCCGGTCGCCGTGATCCTCATAGAGCTTCTGTTGGAAAGCAACATTTTTTCGAAATCCATGTTGCTTTATTACAAAAGCCTGAGCATCTTGCGCCGCGAAACCGTTGCGACGGACGGCGCGCTGTTTGTTTTACGCAATTCCGGGCGGAGAGTTACGGCGAAGTCGCCGAACTTAACCGCTACTCACTTTCCTGGAATTGCTTGCGAGAGGGATGGCCAGGATGACTTTCGACAAGAACCCGTTTCCGGAAGGCGATGCCGATCGCCATGCGCTGTGGGAAATGCTGGTGCGGCGCGACATCGACGCATTCCTGAGCCAGGACTGGTCGATGGTCGAAGATGATTTCATCGCCGAAAGCTTCTTCGGCATGCACGCGCATTTCCTCGCCAACGCCGATGCTTGGCGCCTGCAATTCCCGAGGCTGGACGTCTATCGCGACGAATGGCTGCGGCAGGCCAAGGAGACAGCGGCGACGACATTCGCCGAGCCGCTGCGTGAGGCCATTTTCCGTGTCACCAATTTGCGCGACATCGATGTCGACGGTGATCGCGCGGTGCTGCACAAGAAATTCGATGGTTCGATCGCCAAGGCCGACGGCGGCGTCGACAGGCTGAAATGGCAGACGCTTTATTTCTGCCGCAAGGTCGGCGGTCGCTGGAAGATCGCCGGCTTCGTCGGTTATATGCCGCATCCCCTGGGAAGCTAGCGGATCTGTCGATATTCAGGTGAGCCCGGCCTGCAAGTAGCGTCTTCCTGTGCTTCCGGTGCTCGCGTACCGTAGTACGCTCCGCTCCGGTTCTCGGAAGTCACCACTTTCGACTCGGCCTGACCTGAATCTCAACAGATCCTAGTGCGCGACGGCCTTGAAGGAGGGAACCACCTGTCAGAGGCAAACTAAGCAAGCCGCGCGGAGCGTTAGTCCGGTGAGCGGTGGTCGAACACGACGCCCATGGTCTTACCAATTGCCGCCATGACAACGAGCTCGACCAGGTGGTCGTCACTGTCCTCGCAGGCCGGATCGGAACGGCGGATGGCATCGAGCATGGCGCGGGTCGAGACGGTGTCGCCGGCGCGGAATTTCGAAAGAGCAGACGAAACAAGATCTTGAACCGTCGGATCGATGACGGGCACTTCCGCAGCGACGTTCATTGGCTTCCTCCTGCCATGAACCCTCCCGACAGGAATGATACGCCAAAGGTTAGATTGCGCCAGCGAAATGGTGGTCCGACCAGTATGATTGCCGACAGCCTGCCGCCAACTGGCCGATAGGTGTGGAACATCGGCCGTCCAGCTCCGACGCGCTCGACGCATCGTCCTCGGGTTGATAACCCCGTCCGGGCGCAGAGATTAACCCGAGTCGAAATATGACCGTTGCGATCGAGATGGGGCAGACGTCGGCCGGTGGGCCGGCGGCGCTGGACCTTGAGGAATTGCTGGCGACCCGCCTGCTGGTGCAGGGTAATTCGGGCTCCGGCAAGTCGCATCTGTTGCGTCGCCTGCTCGAGCAGAGCGCGCCATGGGTGCAGCAGACCATCATCGATCCCGAAGGCGACTTCGTCTCGCTCGGCGAGCGTTACGGCCATCTGGTGATCGATGCCGAGGAGCACACAGAGCGCGGCCTGCAGGCGGCCGGCGAGCGGGCGCGCATCCATCGCGTCTCGACAGTGCTCAATCTCGAAGGGCTCGACGCCGAGAACCAGATGCGGCGCGCCGCCGCCTTCCTCGGCGGACTGTTCGACGTCGCGCGCGACCATTGGTATCCGATGCTGGTCGTGGTCGACGAGGCGCAGCTCTTCGCGCCGGCGGTGGCCGGCGACGTGTCGGACGAGGCGCGTAAGCTTTCGCTCGGCGCGATGACCAATCTGATGTGCCGCGGCCGCAAGCGCGGGCTTGCCGGCATCATCGCCACGCAGCGCCTGGCGAAGCTTGCCAAGAATGTCGCTGCGGAAGCCTCCAACTTCCTCATGGGCCGCACCTTCCTCGACATCGACATGGCGCGCGCCGCCGACCTGCTCGGCATGGAGCGGCGGCAGGCAGAGGCTTTTCGCGACCTCGAGCGCGGGCATTTCATGGCGCTCGGGCCGGCGCTTTCGCGCCGCCCGCTCGGCGTGCGCATCGGCCAGACCGAAACCAGCCCGCGCAACGGCACGCCGCGACTGATGCCGATGCCCGGGGCCGCACTTGAGGATGCGCGCGCGATCATCCTGGCGGCGCCGCCGCCGGATGCGGTCAGGCCGCAACGGCGGACTTCGCCCGATCTGCTCGACCAGTTGATGGCCGCCAAGGCCGCGCCGCTGGACATGCGTCCCGAGCCGGCGGAGCCGCGCCTGAGCGCGGAAGATCTCGCCGAGCGGCGCGAGCGGATGGACCGCATCCTGCGCGCCATCCTGTCCGAGCCCGACGCCGGGTTCCGCGTCATCGGCGTGCTCTACCAGGAGTTCGTGGTCCGCTGCCGCATCGAAGGGCTCGCTTCCGTGGTGCCCGACCTTGCGGAGTTCCGCCGCATGCTGACCCGCGCCCGCGCCGGTGTCGGTTCCGACATGGCCGAGGACGACGCCTGGCGGGATGTCTCGGTGCGCGCCTCGCTGCTGCCCGAGGACATGCAAGGCGTGTTCATGATGATCGCGCGGGCCGCCAAGGAAGGCTGGCCTTGTCCTAGCGATGCTGCCATCGCGCGCGCCTACGGTTCGCATTCGCTGCGCCGCGCCCGCCGGCTGCTCGATTATATCGAGGAGCAGGGCCTCATCGTCTGCCAGGTCGACGGCGCCGGTCGGCGCACGGTGACGATGGTGGAGCTCGCCTGGGCGACGTCGCCAGGCGATCCGAATGCGGCAGAGGCGGAGCAGGGGAGTTCAGCCGCGTAGGCGACGAAGCCGTGCGTACCGCTATTTCGTCTTTCGGCCGAGACCCATGGACTTGGCGAGCCTCGAGCGGGTGGCGGAATAATTTGGCGCCACCATCGGGTAGTTGAAGGGCAGGTTCCACTTCCTGCGATATTGGTCCGGTGTCAGGCCGTACTGTACCGCAATATACCGCTTCAACGATTTCAAGCGTTTGCCGTCCTCCAGGCAAATGATGAAATCGGGCGTGACGGATCTTTTGACGGGAACGAATGACTGTGGGTCGTCGACCTCCATCCTGGAAACCTCGCCGGAAATGAACCTGAGGCACGTATGGATCCTGCCGAGGAAGGCGGGGAGTTCTGCGGCAGGCAAGGCATTGTTCGAGACGTATGACGATACAAGCTTCGCGGTTATGGAAATAAGGTCGATGTCGTTGCTTTGCGGCGCGGCGGCGCCTGAGGCCCGATTTCCCGTTTCAAGGGATCTTTGCCTGGCAGCGCGGGCCCAGTCGTGGCCATCGACTTGTGTTTCCTCCAACCGGCCTTCGGTTCTGACGATGGTTGGTTTGGTGTACGGCTTTCTCAAAAATCTCTCCTTTGACAGGACCCGCTCATCCCGATCGCCCAAATCTGCTGACAGCCGACCAAATCTGTGGGAAAATTTCACACAAGTCAATTGAAGAACGCGAACCGCTTTCTCTTCGAGCGCGCGTCCCTTGTGGCAGCATTTCCCACGGGCTATTTTCACCAGGAAGTTCCGAGGGATGGAGGGCCGATCTCGTAATCGGCAAGTGAAGGACGCCATGAACAGATCGACGGGGCAATATCTGGATGCCACCGGAGTCCAGAGCGCGTTGAACCGGGTTCTGCGCCCTCTGGTGCGGCTGGCCATCAAATGCGGCGTGACGTTTCCGGCATTCGTCGATCTGTTGCGGCAGCTTTACGTCAATG
Organism: Mesorhizobium sp. ORM8.1; assembly: GCF_053005525.2. NCBI lineage: Bacteria > Pseudomonadati > Pseudomonadota > Alphaproteobacteria > Hyphomicrobiales > Phyllobacteriaceae > Mesorhizobium > Mesorhizobium sp. ORM8.1. The sequence goes on from NZ_CM132600.1 coordinate 5,001,746, forward strand.
TCGCCGAGCATGAATTTGCGCTGTCCGACAAGCAGCAGACGGACAGCAGGGTCAGCCTGCTGACGGGTGTTCACCGAAAGGAGGTCAGCCGGCTGAGGGGGCGGGTGCTCCGGTCAGAACCGTACCCGAGTCCGTTTCCAGGACCAGCGCGATTGTCGCGCGCTGGCTTGCCGATCCGTCGTTTGTCGATGCCAACGGCGTGCCGCTGCCGCTGCCGCGAACCGGCGAGACCGGAGAGGTATCGTTCGTCGGCCTTGTGGAATCGGTGACCCGCGATCTGCGGCCGAGAGCGGTGCTGGACGATTGGCTCGACCGCGGGCTTGTCGAGATCGACGACAAGGACCGGATCGTCCTGATGGAAGCGGCAATGGTGCCACGCGGTGACGGTGAGGTCCGGCTCTACTACCTGGCGCGAAATCTCCAGGATCATGCCGCCGCCGCCGTCGCAAACGTGCTCGCCGACGATCCGCCCTTCATCGAGCGCGCCGTCCACTATGACGGGCTGTCCGAAGAGCTGGCCAGATCACTGGAGGCTTACAGCCGCAAGGTCATGGTCGAGACCCTGATCCATCTCAACAAGCATGCCAACCAGGCCGTCAAGAGCGATCCCGGCGGGACCAGCCGGTGGAATTGCGGCGTCTATATCCTTACTTCGGAAGACGCATCGGCTGTCGCCGAAGACGCGTCCCCGCGGAAGCCTGCCGGCGGAGAGGCCTGATGAGCGGGCGCATGAAGCCGACGAGGCGCAGCTTTCTGATGCTTGGCGCCGCCGTGCCGGCGGCATTTTGGAGTATTCTTGCAAGAGCCACGGAACCATCGAAGGATCATGGGATCGGCGGTACCGGCTGGACGGCCGGGACAGACAACGATCACGGCATCGGCGGCACCGGAATAGTCGGAACCATCCAGCGCTTCGGCAGCATCTTCGTCAATGACGTGCGGGTCGCGTACCCTCGAGACGTGCCGGTGTGGGTGGACGATGTCCGCGTCGCCACAAGCAGCCTGAAGGTAGGGCACGTGGTGCGGGTTGCCGTAACCCAGGAGGCAGGCCGCGTCGTCACACGCGCGATCCATGTCACCAGCGAGGTCGTCGGGCCCGTCGAGCGTGTGAACGCCGGTTCGATCCGGGTGCTCGGACAGACCGTCGACATCGGCGTCATCTCAAAGGGCCTGGAGGTCGGCAAGGGCGACATCGTCGCCGTCTACGGCATTCGCCGGCCTGATGGGACGATCGTCGCGGGCCTGCTGGAGGCCAGACCGCACGAAACGCATTTCCTTGTCCGGGGTCTGGCCGTCGCCAAATCCGGCTCGTTGCGGGTGGCACGACTCAAGGTCGGACTGGAATCATCCGGGTTTGCAAACCGGCGCGTTCAGGCACGGCTGGCCAAAGTCGGTGGCGCGTACAGGGTCACCAGCCTCGAAGCAGAAGCCCCCATTCCGCAGGCCGATGTCGCCAGCGTTCTCTACGAGACTTTTCTGCAGCGTATGGGACGTCGCCTTGAATCAGGCCTGGGTGTCGCCGTCGATGATCAGGGCGGCAGCCCGAAAGCGAACGGCGCCGTGCGAGTGTTTCTCACGGTCGGGGTCGATCGAACCGGCAACATCGTCTCGGCTTCGCGCGATCGAAATCCCGCTATGCACGCGCCAGGCCAACCTGGCGGTCAGCCTCCCGCAGGGCCCGGTGTACCAGGTGGCCCCGGAGCACCCGGCGGCCAACCGAAAGGTGGTCCCGGCGGCCCCGGCGGTCCTGGCGGCTCCGGCCCTGGCGGACCAGGCGGGCCCTAGAGTAATTCCAGGAAAAGTGCGCAGCGGTTTTCCGTCCGGAATTGCTCCAGACCGCCCGGCAATTCCAGGAAAAGTGCGCAGCGGTTTTCCGTCCGAAATTGCTCCAGACCCCCCGCAATTCCGGAAAGCGCAGGGTCTCGCCCAGCCTTGGGAAATCGCCGTAGGCCAGCTTGTTTGAAAGCAGGCGATGATCCGGCCGGGCTGTCTTTTGCGATAGACAGGCACCGGCCGGGGCAGCCGTTCGATGCGCTCGTGTAGGGGGACCTGTTCGAGCTTTTTTACGGCTGCCTTCCAGGACCATTCGGGGGGTGAACGATCCTCGGAAATTCGATCCCTGTACCTGGGATCTGGTGCCTTTGCTCCTCATCTGCATGCATCGCTGACCAGTTCATTGTGTGGGAAAATTACCCACAAGTCAATTCGAGATGTTTTATTTCTGACAACGGCGCTTTCGCGAATGCGGTGACCGAGACTCGTCTGCAAGCCGGCATATTGACGTGGGTAATTTTCCCACGTATTGAAAGCCGGACTTCAGGAAGCAGACCTGGAGCGCGGAAATCAAGCGAGAAGGGCCGCAGCAATCCGGCTCCAGCGCGACCTTGCATTGCGGCAACCGGATTGCCGCGATGGTCGCCAGCCATTGTCGGGGGTAGCCTTTGAAGAAACTCTATGTCGACGCCACTTTGCCTTTGCGCTGGGGCCCTCATCCGCCAGTAGGTATCCCGCGCGTGGAAACAGCGCTCATTCGCCAGGCCCTGCGGTGGAAGGCTTCGCCGGTTGGGTTCTTCATCGTCGACGCGCAGGGGCGCGGCCAGACGCTGGGCGAGACAGAGCTTCGCTATCTAAGGCAGTTGGTCGATGGCAACGTGCCGCAACCCACCGGCGGAGAGCAAAGTTCGTATCTGGCTCGCCTCTGGAAAGTGCTGACGATCATGCGAGCCGCGCCCTTTGCTTTCGGGCGCGAGTTCGACCGCGTGGCGGCAATCTTCGTCTCCGGTTCCGAGAAGAGGCGCGGGGTCAAGTTTCAGCTGTCCAAGACGGTAATCCGCCTGTTCAAGATCATGAAATCGTCGCTGCGCCCAAGGCGGGCCGAGACAAAAGATCCACTGAAAGACAAGAACGCCATATGCTTCCTCTCGAGCGCAAGCGTGCACGACATCGCCGCGAAGAAGCTGACGGGAAAGACCAGCTGCGGCATTTTCACGATCATGCACGATCTTATCCCGATCGATTTCCCGCAATTCGTCGGCCCCCATCACGCCCGCGGTTTCGTCCGCAACACGGCATGGCAGATGGAAAATTCGGACCTGCTCGTCTGCGTGTCGAAATACACCGCCGACCGGGTGCGCTGCCACGCGGCCGCATCCATGCCTGACCGGAGCCCGCAAGTCGCGGTGGCATCGCCTGGGGCCTTTCTCAAGGAAGCCGTCCCGGAGCGAAGCGCGCCTTGCAAACAGCAGGGCAAAGGCCGGAAGTTTGTCCTCTATTGCTCGACGATCGAGATCAGAAAGAACCATATCCTCCTGCTCAAGGTGTGGCATCGACTGCTGCCACTTTTGGGCGATCGGCTGCCGACACTGGTCTTCTGCGGCCGTTGGGGGTGGATGTATGACGAGCTGGCCGCCTTCATGAGCGACCATCCGCAGCTTCGCGAGCATGTCCAGTTCCGGTCCAATCTCAGTGACGGGCAACTTGCGGAGCTCTATCGGAATGCCGAATTCAGCGTCTACCCTTCGGCCGTGGAAGGCTGGGGCCTGGGCGCCGCCGAGTGCCTCGATTTCGGTCTACCGGTTCTCATCTCGGATGCGCCGTCGCTGGCCGAGGCGACACAGGGGCTGATGCCGACGCTTCCGGCGCGCGATCTCGAGGCGTGGTGCGCCGCGGTCGCCAGGGCCTGCACGGATCGGGCTTGGCTTGCCGAACTGCGTGAAACGATCGCGTCGCGCTACCGCCCCATCGGCGAGCGGGATTTCTTCACGGCAGTCATCGACCATGTCGCCGCGCTCGGTTCGGGCGATGCCGGGCACCGGGTCCGTCGACGGGCTCCCGAGGGTGACGCCGTGAAGGCGGCAAACGGGTTGGCGGCCGAACAGCCGATTTTCTCAACGTGACGGCAACCGACATGGCTATTTCGACTTCCGGCCGATCACGGCCCGAAGATGGCGCGGTTCGCGTCATGGGGACGCCGAGATCCGGCACGAATCTCGTGAAGTACCTGGTCGAACGCTACCTCGAGGTTCCGGTCGTCTTCGACCAGGGATTCTGGAAGTACGGGATTTTTCCGGCGCTCATGCATGGGCGCGAATTGCATTATGGCGACCTGCCCATTGTCGTGGTCAGCAAGGACCCGGTCAGCCAGCTTCTGTCATGGTACCGCCAGGCAAGGAACGACACGCTGTTCAAGCCGAGCAGGAACCTTGCGGCCTTCCTCGGCCAGCCATTCGAGGTCAGGCAGGATTTCACCGAGCCGAGGAAGATGGAATACAGGTTCCGGACGCCGGCCGACTATTGGAACCAGTTCTATTTCGCCATGGACGCGCTGCGCCGCACCGGCGTCCCGGTGCATTTCGTGCGCTACGAGGAGCTCGTTTCCGTGCCAGCCCCTAGCCTGAATTCGATCTCGTGTTTTCTGGATTTTTCCACGCCATTCGACGCTGGCGCCGGCGTGACAATTCCGGAGCATAAACTCAGCGCGGGCAATGACATCGACCGGGACGAAAGCCCGACCATCGACCAGAGCCGGTTCAATCCGGCCCGCGCGGAGCTGGCATCCGCCCTGGCCAGGATGGGATGGCGCAATGCAAGTGCGATCCTGCGCGGCATCGACGACGATGTTCTCGATGCCACGGGACGAGCCGGGTTTCGCAGGACCTGCCGGGAAGCGGCTGGCGCCAAGGCGATGCTGAGGTCGCTTGTCGGGTTGTGGTGAGGTTCGCCGGTGTCCGATATGCGCACCTGGCCGTGCCGGCCATCTCAACGCTCGTCCACGATACGCAAATATGCCGCCGTCACGAACAGCACGATCAGGCCGAAGAGGATGCGGCGGCCGCCTTCGGGCATTTGCAGGATGGTAAGCAGCGTCGTCAGCACGGTCAGGATCAGCGCGCCGATGATGGTGCCGGTGTAGCCGCCGCGGCCGCCGAAGATCGAGGTGCCGCCAATGACGGCGGCTGCCACCGAAGGCAGTACCAGTGGCTCGGCGAGCGACAATGACGGCGCCTTGATCAGGCCAATATAGAGCAGGCCGGTGATGCCGGCGAGCAGGCTGGAGAGGATGTAGAGCGCCGTGATCACCTGCCAGTAGCGCACGCCCGACAGGCGCGCGGCGCGCTCATTGTCGCCGACGGCATAGAGCAGGCGACCGAAGCCTGTACGGTTCAGCATGAAGACGATCAGCACCGCCACCGGCACGAACAGCAGGAGCGCGTTGGGAAAGCCGTATGTGACGCCGGTGCCCAGCCAGTTCAGGAAGTCCGGGATTTTCGCGCCGGAAGCAATCACCGTGCGCTGGTAGACCTGCAGGAAGCCGGTGCCGATCAGGCTGGTGCCGAGCGTCATGATCAGTGGATGCACCCGGAAGACGCCGACGCCGATGCCGTTGACGAGGCCGATCAGCACCGCCGGCAGCATGGCGATGAGGAATGCCACGGCCGGATCCTGGTTGACGATCTGGGTCGCCATGATGAAGGCGCTCATCGTCGCCACCGTACCGACCGAAAGGTCGATGCCGCCGGTCAACATGGTCATGGTTTGGCAGCCGGCAAGGATCGCCAGCGGAATGGCGAATTTCGCGGTGTTGGCAAGCCAGCGCTCGTTGACGATGCCGGGGCGAAGGATCTGCAGGATCACCACCAGGATGACGAGCAGGATGATCAGCGGAATGAGCGGCCGGTCGGCCATGAAGCGCTTGACGCGACGGCCCAGCGAGACCGGCGGAGGCATGATGGCGCTGTCGGTCATGGCGTTGCTCCCACTGGCCGGCCGCGGATGGTGATGAAGGCGCCGAACATGACGACCGCGACCATGATCAAGCCCTCGATGATGGCGGTGACATTAGGATCGATGGCCAGAAGCGTGAGGTCGGTGCGCACCAGCCTGAGCACGAAGACGGCGATGATCGGCCCGAGCAGGCCGCCCTTGCCGCCGCCGAGCGCCACGCCGCCCAACACCACGGCGGCGACGCTGGCCAGCAGATAGGGGCCGGGGATGGGCGCGCCGATGCCGGTGCTCATGGTCAGCGCTAAGCCGCCCATCGCCGCGAACAGGCCGGACAGCGCATAGGCGATGATGCGGGTGCGCTTGACAGGCACGCCGCTGCGGAAGGCGGCGAGCTCACTCGATCCGATGGCATAGATGGACAGGCCGAGACGCGAGCGCCTGAGCGGCATCCAGATGACGCAGAGGCAGACGATCAGCACCAGCAGCGCCTTGGGCAACCAGGCGTCGATGTTGTCGGGCAGGCCCGGTATCGGCACGGTGCCGGATATCATTGCCTTCAGCCATTCGGCGGCCGCGCCGCCTGGCGCACCCAGCACCAGAAGGGCGGCGCCCTGCAGCACGAACAGCGTGGCCAAGGTGACGACGATGTCGGGTACGCGCGTGACGACGATCAGCACGCCGTTCAGCGCGCCGAGCACAAAGCCCATGGCAAGCACGAAAGGCACGACGAACAGCGCATATTCCTCGCTGGCGCCGTTCATCATCGAGGCGGCGGTCACGCTGGTCAGCGCCATCATCGCGGCGACCGACAGGTCGATGCCGCCGGCGATGACGACGACAGTCTGGGCGGCGACGGCAAAAGCGTAAGGCAGGACCGCCCGCGCCAGCGAGCCGAAGTCGCCGCTGCCATAGCCCGGTTGGATCAGCCTGGTGATGACGAAGAGAAAGATCAGCAGGGCGAAAAGGCCGGCGACCCAACCCTGATTGCGGAAGAAGCGGCTCATGGCGCGGCCTCCGCGCTGGAACCGGGTTTCACTTCGGCAAGGATGCCGACATCGGCCCTGGCACCGCGCGGCAGGCCGTAGGCGGCGCGCATCAGCGCCGGTTCGTCGGCCTCTTCGACCGGGAAAGTGTCGACGATGCGGCCGCCGAAGATGACGATGACGCGGTCGCAGACGCGCTGCACCTCTTCCATTTCGGATGTGTAGAACAGCACCGACTTGTCCTGGCCGGCGAGCTCGCGCAGCAGCTTGTAGATCTCCTGCTTGGTGCCGACATCGATGCCGCGCGTCGCGTCGAAGCAAAGGATGGTGCGGGCGTTTGCCGCGATCCAGCGGGCAATGGTCACCTTCTGCTGGTTGCCGCCCGAAAGGCGCTGCACCTCGCCCTGCGCGCGGGTATCGATCTGCAGCCTTGCGATGGCGCTGGAAACCACCACCTGCTCGCGCCGCATGCGGATCGGGCCCCATTTACGCAGTGCCGCGCTGAAAGGCAGCGCGATGTTCTCGCGCACCGAGCGCTGCATGGCTAAAGCCTCGGTGCGGTCTCCCGGCACATAGGCGATGCCGGCCTGGATGGCGTCGCTCGGATGCGAGAATTTTACGGGCGCGCCATCGACATCGATCGTGCCGCCGGCCGGCCGGATCGAGCCGGCAAGGGCGGCGAACAATTCGTCCTGGCCCTGGCCCTCGAGCGCGAAGACCCCGACGACCTCGCCATTGGCAAGATCGAAGGAGACATCGTTGAGCTTAGTGCCGAGCTGCAGGTTGCGCACCGAAAGCCGTGGCCGGCGATCCTTTGCCGTGGCCGTTTCGGCTGCCGTGCGCGCGGCGACGCGGGTCTTCTCGATGCGGGCGCCGAGCATCATCTCGACGATCTTTTCCTCGATGCGCGGTTCGATATCGACGACGCCGACCGTGGCGCCATCGCGCAGCACCGTGGCGCGGTCGCAAAGCGCCGAGATCTCGACGAAGCGGTGCGAGATGAAGATGACGGAGCGGCCGGCGTCGCCCTGGCGGCGCACGATCTCGAGCACTTTTTCGGCAAGGTTGGCCGGCAATGCCGCGGTCATCTCGTCGAGCAGCAGCACGTCGGGCTCGACGGCAAGCGCACGCGCCAGATCGAGCACGCGCAGAATGGCCAAAGGGATATTGCGGGCGGTCTCGCGGATATCGAGATCGGGAATGCCGAGCTCGCGCACCCAGGCGCGAAAGGGCTCGACCGGCGTGCCGGTGAGCCGCAGATTGGACAGGACGTCGAGATCGGGGATCAGCGACGGCTCCTGATAGACCGGCACCAGGCCGGCACGGCGGGCCGCAGCAGGCGAGCGGACATCCAGCGTCTCACCACGGATCAGCATGTGGCCGGCATCGGCGCGGATGGCGCCGGTCAAAATCTTAACCAGCGTCGACTTGCCGGCGCCGTTGGCGCCCATCAGCGCATGGACCTCGCCCGGCAATACGGACAGCGAGGCGTTGCGCAGTGCTGCAACCGCGCCGTAGTTCTTGGCGACGCCGGTGGCGTCGAGGAGAGGGTTGGTAGTCAAAGCGTTCTCGATTTAAAGGCTCAAAATTATGCGTGCCAAGCCGAATGGCAAGGACGCCGGACCTTAGTCCGGCGTCCTTGCGCTTGCGTTTCAGATCAGGCGCTTACTCGCCCGGGCCTTTGCAGGCGACGATCTGGTCCTTGGTGTAGGTCGTCCAGTCCGGGATCGAGATCGACACCGGCCATTCGGGGCTGAGCGACGGGTCGGCGGCGGATTTCAGCTTGGCCTTGCCTGCGTCGGTGGCGTTTTCCCAGAGCTGCGGGTCGACCAGAACGGTCTGCTGCGCCGGCTTCTTGCCGTCGAGGATCTGCAGCGCCAGCGTCACGCCGGCGCCGCCGATCGAGCCGGGGTTGGTGACGGCAGCGCCGACCAGACCCTTGACCGTGTTCAACTGGCCGACGAAGCCGGCATTGTCGGCGCCGACAACCGGCACCATCGGCGCCTGCTGCTCGACCAGCGCGTCGACGATGACGTTGTCGATGCCGGAGGTCCAGATGCCGTTGATCGGCGTGCCGGTGGCGAGGAAGGACAGGATCTGCTGCTTGGCCTGGTCCTGCTGCCAGCCGGTGAAGACTTCCTGCGCGACCTTGACGTCGGGGAATTCGGCCAGCGCCTTCTTGAAGCCTTTGTCGCGATCGCTATCGGCCGAAGCGCCGGCGGCGCCGCGCATGTAGAACACTTCGCCCTTGCCGCCCATCTGCTGGAACAGCCACTTGGCGCCGAGATAGGCGTACTGCTCCTGGTTGTTGGAGATGATGTAGGCGGACGGCTCGGTCACCGCCTGGTCGACGGCAACGACGACGATGCCGGCCTTGGTGGCTTCCTCGAGGCCGGCCTTGATGCCGGCCGGATCGGCCGGGTTGACGACGATGGCGTCGACCTTGGCGCTGATCAGGTTGCGGATGTCCTCGAGCTGGCCGGCGGCATCGGTGTTGCGGTGGGCGATGTTGAGCTTCGCCACCTCGCCCGACGCGAGCGCCTGCGCCTTCATGGCGCAGATCATTTCCTCGCGCCAGCCATTGCCCTGCACGGTGTTGGAAATGCCGATGGTGTATTTGCCGGCGGCAGCCGAAACGCCCACCGAGGCGAGCAGGGCAACGCCTGCAAGAAGCGAAGCCATGGTCAGTTGTTTTTTCATTTCAGTTACTCCTCCACATTGATTTTCGTTGTTTAGTCCCGGGCTCCGATAGCGATCAGAACCAAGCTTTCGTCATTTGATGAAAGGACGCAGCACGTCGCGAGCCAACAGGAAGCCGCGCTTCACCTTCTCGTCCGACCCCTCGAAGCGGCGGTCCTCATGCTCGATGATGACCGGACCGTCATATCCGGCCCGATAAAGGCCGGAAAAGATCCTGCTCCAGTCAATGTCCCCCAGCCCTGGCATACGTGGCACCTGCCAGCCTATCCCGGCCGAAAGGATCCCGCGCTCGTATAAACCATCATGATCAATCATCAGGTCCTTGGCATGCACATGCAGCATGTGGCTGCCGAACTCGCGGATGAAACGTTCCTTGTCGATCATCTGCCAGACGAGATGCGAGGGGTCGAAGTTCATGCCGACGTCGCCGCCCCATGCTTCCAGGATGCGGCGCCAGATGTAAGGCGAGTAGGCGATGTTGTGCCCGCCTGGCCATTCGTCGTAGCTGAAGATCATCGGGCAGTTTTCGAAGGCGAGCTTGACGCCATGCTCGCGCGCATGGGCGATGATTGCAGGCCAGACTTTTTGCGCGTCTTCCCAATTGGCATCGACGGTCTTCGAGGCATCGCCGCCGCAGAAGGTGTTGACCAGCGAAACGCCCATGCGGCTTGCCAGCACGATCACCTTCTTCAGATGAGCGATCACCGCCTCGCGATGGGCCTGGTCGGGATGCAAGGGATTGGGATAGAAGCCCAGACCGGAAATGGTTATGCCCCTGCCGGCAAGCTCGGCGGCGATGTCCTTCGCCTGCGCGGCCGAGATGTCCACATCGATATGGCTGGTGCCGGCGTAGCGGCGGCTGGTGCCTGAGGTCTTCGGCCAACAGGCGATTTCGAGCGCCTCGAAACCGACCGAGCGCGCCCAGTCGACGACTTCGCCGAGCGGCGTATCCGGAAACGGTGCGGTGAGCAGTCCAAGCTTCATGATCCCTCCCGGTTGTTACTATGCAGATCGCGCCGGTTGCTTCAACCGGCCATCTGTTGGCTCAGCCAAGACTTGTCTGACAAACCCCATAGGATCGTCCGATAGCAGACCGTCAAGGCCGGCGACGACATGGGCGCGGAATACCCCGTTGGCGGCCAGAGCCGGGTCGAAGATCGCATCGATGGCCAGGATCGCTTCGACAAGCGCCTTGATGTCCGAGCCGATGTGGTCGGCTGTTGCCGCGATCTTATCGGCGAAAGGGTCGGACACCTGCCAGGCGCGGCCGAAGCGCGCGGAAGCCTTGACCAGATAGGCCATCCAGCCGGCAACCGGCACCGAAAGAAGCGCGATGCCGTCGCCCTTTGCCAGGCGGTCCCGGATCGGGTTGAGCAGGCGCTGGACGATCTTCTGCGAGCCGTCGGTGGCGATCTGGTGATTGCGGTGATGGATCGCGGTGTTGGTGAGGCGCGACAGGCTCTGCTCGACATAGAAGGTCGGCGAGATGCCGGGCACTGGCATCAGCGTCGGCAGCGTCTCCTCCGTCAGCATGCGGCGGACGAAGCCGGCAAGCAGCGGGTCGGCAATCGCCTCGAATGTATGCTCGAAGCAGCCCAGAACGCCGAGATAGCTCAGCGTCGTCTGGGCGCCGTTCAACACCCGCATCTTGAGATGCTCGAAGGGGGTAACGTCGTCGACGAAAGTGGCGCCGACGAGGTCCCAGCGCGGCACGCGGCCGGCAAAGCGGTTCTCGATCACCCATTGGCGGAAACGCTCGCCGACGACGACGGCGCTGTCGCGGTAGCCGAAGCGTTTTTCGACCGTGTCGATATCGGCTTCGGTCGTCGCCGGCGCGATGCGGTCGACCATGGCCGAAGGGAAGGCGACATTGGTGGCAATCCAGTCTGCCAGAGCCGAGCCGCGTCGCTCGGCGAAGGTTCGCACGACATTGCCAAGGATGATGCCATTGGTGGGGATGTTGTCGCAGGACAGCAGCGTCACCGGCCGGCCATGCGAGGCCATGCGCAGTTCCAGCGCCCGCGCCAGAATGCCGGGCACGCTGCGCGGCGTCTCGGGGTTGTCGAGGTCATGGACGATGTCGGGGTGATCGAGATCGAGCGCGCCGTTCGAAGGGATATGGCAATAGCCTTTCTCGGTGACCGTCATGGTGACGATTTCGATGTCGGGCGAGGCGAGCACTTCCAGGGCAGGCGCGGCGCTGTCCTGGCTGTCGACGACGCGGACGATGCTGCCGATGATGCGCGCTTCCACATCGTCGTTCTGGCGGATCAGCCGCGTGTAGAGGGCGCCTTGTTTGCCAAGAGTCTCAGCGAGAGAAGGCGGGCGGATGTTGATGCCGACCAACCCCCAGCGGTCGAAATGGTGTTCGAGAAGGTCGTCGGTGTATTCGGCCTGATGACAGCGGTGGAAAGCGCCGACGCCGATATGGGCGATGCCGGGCTGCAGCGCAGCGCGATCGTAAGCCGGCTTGCGCACATCCGGCGGGATGCGGTCGAGCAGGGCAGGGCTGAGACGGTCGGCCGGCGACGGGCTCACCGATTGGCTCCGATCACCCACTGCTCCTGGTCGACCAATGTCCCCGTCATCGGCCCGGCGGCATCGGAGAGCAGGAAGACGGCGAGGTTGGCGATGTCGGTAACGGAGAACAGCCGGCCGAAGGGCTGCGCGGCGTTGGCGGCATCGAGCCAGCCCGGCCCGTGGCCAAGCGTGTCGGCCTGCATGACGCGCTCGGCCGGCGTGTCTGTCCAGCCGACATTGATGCCGTTGACGCGGATGCGGTCGAAGCGGTGCGCGTTGGCGGCGTTCTTGGTCAGTGTCGCCAGCGCGCCCTTGGTGGCGGAATAGACGGCAAGCTCGGGCGCGCCGCAATGCGCATTGATCGACAGGATGTTGACGATGGCGCCACCCTGTCCGCGCTTCTTCATGTCGGCGATGGCTGCCTGCATCAGGAAGAAGGGCGCGCGCGCATTCACCGCAAACAGCGATGCCCAGTCGTCGAGCGTGGCGTCGACGAAAGAGGCGCGGTCGGTGAGACCGGCGGCGTTGACCAGACAGTCGATGCGGCCGAAGCGCTCGATGCAAGTTTGAGCTAAGTGCGCGGGAGCATCGGCACTACCGAGGTCGGCAGCGGTAAAGACGGCCGGGGCGCCGATGGTGGAAAGCTCCGCGGCGACGGCATCGCCACGCTTGCGGTCACGACCGGTGATCAGCAGGCCGGCGGCGCCGGAACGCGCGGCGAGCTCCGCGATCGCGCGGCCGATGCCTTGCGTGGCGCCGGTGATCAGCACCACCTTGCCGTCGAGCCGGACCTCCATTCCTCTTCCCGGAACAAAGTTTCTATTTTTTCAAATATGGAACAACAGTTCGTTTTAGTCAATCGCGCCGGTCAGCCTGTCCGGCGGGCGACGACGCCGTGGACCAAGGCCATGCCGACGGCGAGCGAGGCGGCGAGCGAGCGGAAACCGCCAAAATCCTGCTCGACCACTTCCAGCCAGGTGTCGGATAGCCGCACCAGCGGCGAAAACGTGCTGTCGGTGATGGTGAGGATGCGCGCCTGGCGTTCATGTGCGACGGCGACCAGATCGGGCGTGATCGAATTATAGGGGCTGAAGGAGACAGCCAGCACCGCATCGCCCGGCGTGATGCAGGCGACCTGATCGAGCGCGCTCGAGCCGACATTGTCGACCAGCACGTTGCGCACCCCCTGCTGCGAGAGTGTCAGCGACAGATAAGTGGTGACGGGGAAGGCGCGCTTGGAGCCGATGACGTAGATCAGGTCGGCTGCCGACAGATGGTCCACCATCGCCTCGAAGGCATCGATGTCGAAACTGTTGTCTATGCGGCTGAGCGAAGCCTGCGAGGCGCCGACCATGCCGTTCAGGAAATGCAGGTCGGCGTTGGGTTCCGCGATCTTTTCCCGGCTGCCTTGCGCCTCGGGCCAGGAACCTTTCATGCGGTCCTTGAACAGGCTCTGGAAATCGGAAAAGCCGGCATAGCCGAAGATCTGCGCGAAACGGACGAGCGTCGACGGTTGTACGCCGGCTTGCGCCGCTACCTGCGCGATCGTGCCGAGCGCCACGTCGCTCGGATGCTGCCAAAGGTAGATGGCGACCTGGCGCAGCCGTTTGGGGAAATGCACCGTGCCCGAGGAGAGCACCGCGCGCAGATCTTCATAGGTTTGCGGTTTCGTGTAGCCCAATGCCGCCAGCGAACGGCTTCGCTTTCTTGCCGCCGTCTCCAGACTATGTGTGGACGGCTTGTCGGCCGCTCCGCGACGGCCACTCATAGGGTATGCCTCATTGTGACCCCACCACCGGATGCGTCATCCGATCCCTGCCCTCCGGATGCGGCTCTTATGCTGAAGCATGATCTTTTCCGAAACCGGTTCCCACTTTTCGGGATCATGCTCTAGCTGAACCTGGATAAAAAGCTAACGCGGCACAATCGTTTTACAAACGGAAAAATAGAAATATCATTCGAAAACAGAGATCGACCTTAGTCGAAGGCTTGCGGCAACCGCCGCACCAGTCAGGAGAATAATCGTAATCATGGTCTATGCAACCGCTGATGGAACGTCACGCCAACGGCTCCGCGTCGGCATGGTCGGAGGCGGCCGCAATGCCTTCATCGGCGCGGTGCACCGGCTGGCGATGCGGCTCGATGACCAGATTACGCTCATCGCCGGCGCGCTGTCTTCGGATCCCGAGAACGCGGCTGTATCGGCCGCCGAGATCGGCATCGCGCCGGAGCGCAGCTATGCCGACTATCACGTTATGGCCAAAGCCGAGGCGGCACGGCCGGATGGCATCGAGGCGGTCGTCATCGTCACGCCCAACCACCTGCACGCGCCGATCGCCACCGCCTTTCTCGAAGCCGGGATTGACGTCATCTGTGACAAGCCGTTGTCGACGACGCTTGCCGATGCGCAAGCGCTGGTGGCGCTGACGAAGGCGAAGAAGCGGCGCTTCGTCGTCACGCTCAACAACACTGGCTACGCCATGGTCCGCCAGGCGCGCGAAATGGCGGCTGCCGGAGAACTCGGCCGCATCGTGTCGGTGCACGGCGCCTATATCCAGGACTGGCTGACGCAACCGATCGATGCGCAGGGCCACAAGCAGGCGGAGTGGCGCACCGATCCGGCGCGGGCAGGGCAGTCGGCGGTGCTTGCCGATATCGGCGTGCACGCCTTCAACCTGGCGAGCTTCATCTCCGGCTTCGAGGCGGAAGCGGTCTCAGCCGACCTCTTCACCGCGGTGCCTGGACGGCGGCTCGACGACAATGCGCATGTCCTGCTGCGCTGGGCAGGCGGGGCGCGCGGCACGATCCTCGCCAGCCAGACCTCGCCCGGCCACTACAACGATCTTTCGGTGCGCATCTATGGCGACAAGGCAGGGCTCGAATGGTCGGGTTCGCGGCCGGAGGAACTGCGCTTTTCGCCCTATGGCGAGGAAACGCGCACACTGGTGCGCGGCGGCCATGGCTCGACGGCGGAAGCGCGGCGCGTGTCGCGCATGCCGGCGGCACACCCGGAAGGTTATATCGAGGCCTTCGCCAATTTCTACCGCGACGCCGCCGACATTATTCGCGCCCATCGTTCGGGCGGAACGATCGATGCGGTGCGCGCGGCGCAGGTGCCCGATGTGATCGACGGCGCGCGTGGCGTGAAGTTCGTGGCGGCGGCGGTGGAGTCGAGCACGGCAGGTGGCGCCTGGACGCCGGCAAGGTTCAGATGACGGCGAGGGCAGCCGCATTCTTGACGAGTTGATGCGGACGACTACGATCGCCGCCATAGCGGTCAGTGGAGTCGATGCCGGAAAATGACCTCGAGCCAGAGGCGCTTCGACGTTGTCGCCTTGCGCAAGATCGCGGGCGAAAAGGTGTTTTCGCGTGGCGAAGCGTACCATCTCCAAAGCAAAGTAGAAATACTCTCCATCGACAGCTCGCGCGTGCGTGCGCAGGTCACCGGCACGGAGGATTACCGCACTGAGGTTACCGGTCGGGACTTCGAGATCGCTGGAAGTTGTTCTTGTCCTGCTTTCGACGATTCGAGTTTCTGCAAGCACATGGTCGCGGTCGCGCTCGCAGCGAATGCCGCCGCCGAGCCGGAAGGCATCGGCGCGCTCGCAAGGATCGAGGAATATCTGCGGGCAAAAGGCGTCGACATGCTGGTCAAAATGATGGTCGCGCTCGCCGACCGCGATCCAGCGTTGTTTCGCAAGTTCGACACGGCCGCGTCGACAATGAGCGCCGACGACAAGACGCTCGAAGCTCGGTTGCGTAAGGCCATAGATGAAGGGACGAGAACGAGAGGCTATATCGAATATCGCGCAGTGCCCCGGTGGGCCGCCGATGTGGAGGAGGTGCTCGATCTCATAGACGATCTGGTTTCGCATGGTAGGTCCATCCCCGCGCTGCATTTGGCGGAGCATGCCATCGACCGGATCGAAAGCGCGATGGAGTCGATCGACGACTCCGACGGTTATTGTGGCGACCTGCTGTGCCGGGCGCGGGATATTCATTTGAGCGCCGCCTGCGCCGTGGGCCCCGAACCTGTATCATTCGCCAAGGATCTGTTCGCCCGTGAAATGAAGGGCGAGTACGGCGCCTTTGACGGCGCCTCGATAATCTACGCCGAGGTGTTGGGCGCGCGAGGACTTGCGGAGTATCGTCGACTGGCAGCGGAGACGTGGGAGAAACTGCCGCCGAAGATTGGATTGCGCGCGGCCCGCGGTTCGTTCGCCCCGGATATCGACTCGAATTACCACCAATTGCTGCAGATCCTGGATGGGTTCGCCGAAAACGACGGCGATGTCGATGCCCGTATAAGTCTGCGCGCGAAAGATCTGTCATCGCCTTGGCAATATCAGCAGTTGGTGGAATTCTGCCTCGCTCATGGTCGCGCGGATCAGGCTCTTCGGTATGCCGAAGAGGGGCTATGGATATTTGAAGACCACGGTGCAAACGAGCAGCTCGTGACGCTTACGGCCGGGCTTCTTTCTCGAGCTGGTCGACAAGTGGACGCCGAAAAGCTGTTGCTGCAGGTCTTCGAAAAGGCAGCCAGTTATCAACTCTACCTGCAGCTTTGCGAGATCGGAGGAAGCGGCGCCGGCCAGGCCGCTATGGGGTTACTCCAGTCGAGGCTCCGTGGAAAAAGATCGACCCAATGGTCGTCCGAGGCAGACCTGCTCGTCCATATCATGACGCACGAAAAGGCGTTCGGCGACGCATGGGCTATTGTTCGAAAGCATGGCGTATCATCGGGCGCGCGTGAGACGCTAACCAAGGCGAGCGAGGCGTCCCATCCTCGCGAGGCGATCGAGACTTATGTGGAACGCATCGATCAATTGGCCGATAGCGGTGGGTCTGTTGCCTATGGGGAAGTAGTGAAACTGCTGCGGCGCATGGCTGCGCTCCGCTCTGCGGAGGAACAGGCGGCTCACGTGGCTGAACTCAAGCTCCGCTTCGGCCGCAAACGCAACCTGATGAAGCTTCTTGGATGAATTCATGCGGCGATCCCAGATCGAAAGCCAGAACCGTTATCTTCTGAAGAGACAGCACGAGTTCCGCCTGGCGGCCGATGTCGTCATGAAGGCGTGGATGGCATTTCCCGAGATCGAGGCGGTCGCCGTCATTGGATCGGTGGCGAAGCCGCTGTGGAAGGAAGTTCCTCGGTTCAGCGAGTTCCGCCGTGCGGGCATCGAGGTCTGGCACGAGTGCGGCGATCTCGACTTGGCAGTCTGGATCAACTCACAGCGTCGGCTCGGTTGCGTCACGCGTTCGAGGCAGGCGTCGGCATCAGTGTCGCCAACCACCAACTCGACGTGTTCCTTTTCGAACCCGGTAGCGACCGCTATCTCGGCCGGCTTTGTTCGTTCAACCAATGTCCGAAAGGAAAGCACGACTGCCTTGTTCCCGGCTGCGGTAACGTGCCCTTCAACAAGCGCATTGCGGATTTCCAACCTGACGATGACCTGTTGGCGCCGGTCAGCTATTCGATGCTCTATCGACGGGAGCACGGCTTGCTACGGTCCGCACTTGAGTTGCCGACTGGTGAGGGAGGCATGCTCGGGGCGTGACGCTCTACCCCTTAATCGCGGAGCTGAAGGCGGCGGGCGGCGTACGGACGCCGGCACGGTTTGGCTGAGGCCGGCGAAGCCTTGCCGCGACAGCACGCATGCCGGAGATTTCGATTGGGCTAAAGCGTGTCGCGCTTTAAGTCTTGTTTTGATGCCTGTCGTTGTCCCAGAACCGCAGCACACTCTGGGCGACATGCATTAGCTTGCGACGCGAAACCGACGAGATCGAACAAACCTTCTCAGACTGTCGGAATCCATTGCGCGCCCGAATGCATAGCCTTGCAGTATGTCGCAGCCCAGCCCCCTGAGCAGACGTGCGTGCTCCATTGTCTCGACACCTTCGGCAATGATCTCGATGCCCAAGGATTTGCCGATCTCGATGATCGAGGAGACGATCTGCCTTTGCTGGGGTGAGTTCACGATGGGATCCACCAGTTGGCGATCTATCTTCAGGCGGCGCGGCTGCAGTTTGAGCAGACTCACAATGGACGCATAGCCGGTGCCAAAATCGTCAATTTCGATATCGATGCCGAGTTGCTTGATCTGCTCAACGTTCCATGTGACCAGATCGTCGTTGTCGTCGAGGAAGATCGACTCGACGAGCTCAAATGAAAAAGTTCCCTTCGCGATATTGAGGTCGCGCAAACTCTTCAGGAGTTCCTCATCGCGAAGGCGCCGCGCCGAGACGTTGACTGACACGCGCGGAATGCCAATCTTCTCGGCAGACCATGCCTCGAAATCCAAAAGCGCTTGCTGGAGGACCTTCTGGTCTATCATCGAGACGACGTTCAGTTCTTCGGCGGTCTTCAGGAAAACGTCAGGAGCCAGAATACCCCTCTGTGGGTGCTTCCACCGCACCAGTGCTTCAACGCCCATAATTTCCAGTGTCTTCGCGTCGAATTGAGGCTGGTAGAACACGATGAATTCGTTTCGCTCGAGGCCGGCCAGAATCTCGTCGGCAATCCTCTTCGTGTTGACGATTTCGCTTTGCAGCTCTCCACTGAAGAATTCATGCCGATTGCGACCCCGCCTCTTTGCCCGGTAAAGCGCGATATCGGCGTTCACCAGCAACTGCTTGGCATCGGTATCGCTGTCATTGTCGATTGCTATTCCGACGCTGACGCCAAAACGGCATTGATGACCGTGGTAATACACGGGTCGGCGCATCTGCTCGATAATACGGTCGGCGAGCGTGGCGGCTTGGCCGACATCATCATACACCGTGCAGAGCACGACGAATTCATCTCCCCCAATCCGGGCGACGAAACCGCGGTCGCCGACGTTGGACTGGAGAACGGATGACGCATGCACCAGCATTGCGTCGCCTGCCGCGTGGCCGAGCGTATCGTTGATGTGCTTGAAGCGGTCCAGATCTACGTGAAGCAGCGCTGCGCAACCGCCGTCGAGCCTGGCCTTTGCCGCGTAATCCTCCAGCACCTGGTCCAGGTAACGCCTATTGGGCAAATCCGTCAGCGAATCGTGCAGGGCGATGTGTTCTATGCGCGCCCTGGCAGACTCGAGTTCCACATTCTTCGACTCGGTCAGCTGTTTTGCGCGAACCAGATCGTTGTTCAGCAAAACGTCTGCCGTGACGTCCCACTCCGCGCCGACCATTCGAGGCGAATTATTTGCAGTCTGGTAAAACATTGCCCTGGACCGGACATGGCGAATTTCGCCGTTGGGACGAACGACGCGGTATTCCGACGAATATGTGCTTTGCGCAGCCACGGCTTTGTCGAAGTCCGCAAGTGCGCCGGGCAGATCGGCAGGATGAATGGCTTCGGCCCAGTCCGTATATCCGCGCGGCCCGCCGTCAGCCTCTCTGCCGTATATCTCGTTGACGCGATCGTCCCAACCAAGATGGTTGGTTTCGAGATCATGCTCCCACACTCCGATGGCCGACGCCTCCAAAGCAAGTTCCAGCCGTCGCGACAGCCGTTGCAGTTCCCAATAGTTTCGCTGTCTTTCATCAATGAGGCGGCCTGCAGCCAGGAAAGGGAGCAAGATCAACGCCGCCGCCGCCGCCATGATCGTCCGTAGCAGCCATGCATTAGCGGGAGTGGTGGGCCAACCGTTCTTGGGAATGGCAGCAATCTGCCAAGAGCCCGACGGAACCAGAACATCTGCCGTCACCGGATTGCTCTTGACGACCCGTTCATCACCGAAGAATTGGAGTCCCTTCGCGCCAAGGCCGTCATTGCCGGTGAGGGCGACGTCAATTCCGAGATCCTTGTCGAGAAGACCGCTCGCCTGGTAAAGGCGCTGCACGTCGACGACCGCGGAAACGATCCCCCAGAACCGGTCGGTGTTGCCTGCGCTTTTTACAAATACCGGAAATCGGCCGACGAAGGCCTTTCCTCCCTGCTGCAAATCGACCGGACCGGCGAGAATGGGCTTGCGCTCGTCGCGCGCGCGCAGGGCAGCAGCACGCTGCTGGTCGTTCTTGCGGTAATCAAGGCCGATAGCCTTCTCGTTGCCGGCCATCGGGTACATCAAGGAAATGACCAGGTCGGGCGCGCCTGCAATATTGCGAAGTTGGGACTCTTCGTTGAACAGCCGGCTGGCAAGCTCAGCAAAACGTTGCTGTCCCATGTACGGTTCGGTCGTGACTGCCGCGACCAGTCCTCGCGTCAGCTGAAGGTTGCCGTTGATGTTTCCTTCGAGTTTGGCGCGAATGACACTGACCTTGGCCAGAACGTCCGCGCGGGTGGCCTGGTCGGAGACGATTTTATTCTGATGGTCCGCGAACAACGCGCAAACAGCAATGACCACAATCGCGATCGCCGCCGGAATCCTTGCCGGTGAAAAGACCCCCTTGAGGCGGCCGAACCTGCTGGCGAAAAAAGCCAATAGGACGAGTTTCCCTGTGCTTCTCAGGCTCTCCGGGCGAACCTGACCAAGGGAATATTAGCTCGCAATAACTTAATATTAGCCTTCACAATCTTTAAAATTTTGGGCCTCCGAGGGCGCCGTCGCGCGCGGAATCGCACCAGAACCCGTACATGGCGAAACTAGTGGCTATCGACCTTCTTCGGCATGATCCGATATGTCCCGGCGCCGCGCTTGGTCGCTCCGATTGAATAGGCCATCGGAATTTTGGGTGCATTTTCGGGCAGACCGTACATATCTTTGCCGGCCCTCACTGCGAAGGAAAAGTGCTGCCACGAAACCGTGTCGTGCTCGTTGAGAAAATCGAGCGATAGTCCCGCTGCGATCAGCGCGTTCACCACGTCGCTGATCGGATGGATCCACTCATAATATCGAGGATGCTTCAAGGTGCGCTCATCGCCGGTGTAGGTCAGATCCTCGTTCCAGACGAGCGGCCGCGTCAGCGGCGTGCGCCAGTCGTGCTTCAACTCGAGCGCCGTGGCCTTGCGATTGCACTGGAACATCAAGGGATGGCCCTCGGCCAAATAGAGCCTGCCGCCGGGCCGCAGAAGATCGGCGACCACTCGAGCCCACCGGAAGGCATCGTCAAGCCAGTTTACCGATCCCCAGGTGACGTAGACGATGTCGTAGGTTCGGTCGAGCGCTTCGGCAGCCTCATACAGCGGCGCTTCCACAAAGCGAACGTCACTGCCCGCCTTGGAGGCGAAATCCCGCGCCGCGGCGATTGCCTTTGGTGAAAAGTCCAGGCCGGTCACGCTGCCCGCGCCGAGGTTCCTCAGGCTGATTGTATCGAGCCCGATGTGACATTGCAGATGGACGATGTCCTTGCCCAGAATGTCACCGACCTCGCGCGTTTCCAACTCATAGAGATTGGATCCGCCAGCCAGCACATTCTCGATGCGGTAGCTGCCTGTTCTGTCGGTCGCATGCAGCTCCGCCCGATCATCCCAGTTCAGGAGGTTCGCGTCCAAAAACGGTTCCAAATCGCCCCCGATCTTCAGCCACCGCATGGTAAACAGCTGGTTAAAATGACATTGCAGTGCACGGGCATGCGCGTCAATCCCGGATGTCGCAATTTCGCGGCGCCATGCGGCCGGGCGACGGTGCCGTTACGCCTGATAGGAAATTGCCGGCTGGCCCACCTGATGGCCGCAAAAGCTACCCCTTGATCGCCGAACCGACGATGGAGTCGACAAAGAAGCGCTGCAGGAAGACGAACAGCACCAGCGGCGGCAGCACGGCAAGCGTGGCGCCGGCCATCACCAGGCCGGTGTTGACGGCGCCCCGGTTGTAGCTGAGCAGCCGGCTCAGGCTGATGACGATCGGGTAGGCGTCGGCATTGCCCTGCAGCACGGTGAGCGGCCACAGATAACTGTTCCAGTGATAGACGAAAGCGAACAGTGCGAGCGCCGCGATCGCGGGCGCTATGCTCGGCGCAACGATCTTGAACAGGATGAGCAGCTCGGAAGCGCCGTCCATGCGGGCGGCGTCGATCAGATCGTCCGGCACGCCGGCGATAAACTGGCGCATCAGGAAGATGCCGAAGGCATTGGCGAGATTGGGCACGATAATGCCGGCCAGGCTGGCGTTGAGGCCGATCGAGCCGACCATGCGGTAGAGCGGAATGAGTGTCACGATCGGCGGCAGGAACATGGTGGCGATCAGCAGCGAGAACAGCAGCGACTTGGCGGGGAAGTGGTATTTGGCAAAGGCATAGCCGGCCATCATGCTGGTCAGCAGGATGCCGGCGGTGGTGATCGAGGCAATGACAAAAGAGTTCCACATCGAGCGGCCAAGATCGATGACGCCGGCGACTTTTTCATAGGCCTCGAAGCTTGGTGTGCGCGGGATCCAGACCGGTGGCACCTGCATGGTTTCGGCCGGCGTCTTCAGGCTGGAGAGCACCATCCAGGCAAGCGGGAAGGCTGAGGCCACGGCGACCAGGAGCATGGCCGTGGCCAGCAGCGCCTTGCGGCCCGAAGGGCGCTTGCCCGAGAGCGGCGCGCTCATTCGCCGTCCTTCCGGTTGACAAGTGAGAACAGCGCCGAAACGCAGACGATCAGCGACAGCATCAGCATCACCGCCATGGCCGAGCCGAGCCCGCCCTGCGCGCGTTCGATGCCGACGCGGCGGATATGGTAAGTGAGCACGTTGGTGGAGCCGACCGGTCCGCCTTGCGTGATCAGCGCCACCGGCTCGAATACCTGCACGGCGTTGATGATGGCGATGACAGCGCTGAACAGAAGCGTGCGGCGCAGCAGGGGCAGCGTGATGAAGCGGAACTGCTCTCGGTGGTTGGCGCCGTCGAGCTTGGCCGCCTCATAAAGGCTGCCCGGGATTTGTGTCAGGCCGGCGATTGCCAACACGGTGAAATAGCCAACCTGTTGCCAGACGTTGAGGAGCACGATCGAGATCAAGGCCGAGCGTGGCGAAGACAGCCACGGCTGCGGGCCGATGCCGGCGAGCCCAAACACCTGGTTGAGCGGGCCTTCGCTCGGCGAATAGAGTTTCGACCAGACCAGCGCCACGGCGATCATCGGCACCATGTAGGTGGAGAACAGCACCGTCCGCAGCGCGGTACCGCCGGCGACGTCGCGCTGATAGACCAGAAGGCCGAAGATAACCGACAGCGGCAGGATGAGGATCACCGACAGCGCGGTGTAGACAGCGGTGTTGAAGAAGGCTGTCTTGAAATCGCGGCCGACGGACGTCGGACTAAAGATCTCCCGGAAATTACCGAGCCCGACGAAGCTCGCCTCGGAAAAGGGCGTCTGGGTCGACCAGTCCTGGAACGACAGCCAGACGCTGAGCAGCATCGGCATAAGCACGAACAGGCCGATCAGCGTCACGGCGGGCGCAAGCATGATGCCCGCCGAGGCACGAAAAGCTTTGGCCATTCATCGGGTCCCGGTGTCGCCGAGCTGTAGAGCCCGGTGTCTATTTCGCCGCGCGCTCCAGGATCGACGTGGCGTCGGCCTGGGCGTTCGCCTGCGCATCCTTGGCCGAGACCTGGCCATACTGCAACGCTTCGAGTGTCTGCTGCAGGGATTCCGAGAATTCCTGACCACCGAGCACCACCGGGAAGGGCCGCGCGTCGGCAAGCGCCGAGACGTAGCCGGACAGGAATTCGAGCCGAGCTTATCCTTGTGCGCCGCGATGTCGGAGTTGCGCGACGGCAGGATGCCCATCGACATCAGGATATCCGACATGGCGGACGCGCCGTTCTCGCCGGACTTCGGGCTGTTCAGCCAGGCGAGGAATTCCCATGCCGCTTTCTGCTCGGCCTGGCTCGCCTTGGCGTTGACGACGGTCATCCAGGAATAGGAGATCGAATGCGGCTTGTCGCCGCTCGGGCCGACCGGGATAGGTGCCGTGGCGATGTCGGCGAATTTGTCGCCCATGCCGGTCTTCAGCGCGCTTTCCCACCAATTGGCCATGATGATCATGCCGGTCTTGCCGGAGACAAAATTGTCGAGGAACGGGCCGGTGGTGTTGGCGTCGGCGGTGGCCATCGCCGGCACGCTGGCGCCGGATTTGATCAAATCCTCATAGAGCGCGAAGGTCTCGCCGGCCTGCTTGGTGTCCAGCACCGGCTTGCCGTCCTTGACCAGTTCGCCGCCATTGGAGACCAGCAGCGAAGCGAAGGGATGGACCACGCCCGCTGCCCATGAGTTGATCATGCCAAAACCTTGCTGGTTCTTGTCCTTGTTGGTCAGCTTGGCGGCGGTATCCTTGAATTCGGCCCAGGTTTTTGGCGGCGCGGCAATGCCCGCTTCTTTGAACAGCGACTTGTTGTAGTTCAGCGCGTAGACGTCGATCTCGTTCGGGATGCCGTACAGCGTGCCGGAGACCGAGGCGGCGCTGACGACGCCCGCCGGCCAGGCGCTTTTCACCTCGGCTGCCACGGCATCGGGAGCGGGAGCGACCAGCTTGTCGCGTGCCAGTTCCGGCAGCCACAGATCGTAGATGCCGCCGATCGTCGGTCCGTCGGAGCTGCCGCCCTGCGAGCGGAGCGTGGTCAAGAGATCGCCGAAGGGAACCGCGCGCACGGTGATCGCCACATCCGGATTGGCTTTCGAAAAATCCTTTGCCGCCGTCTCCAGCAAAGCCACCGTCTCAGGTGACCAGTGCGTCAGATAGGAGATGTTGACGGATTGCGCCCAGCCGGTCGCGGGCAGGGCAACCAATCCTGCGGCAAGGGTCAGCTTCGAGATCCAGGCAAGCGACATCGGCGTCCTCTACACAGGCAGTGACCAAGTGCAATGACGTTATGACAAGTTTGAACGATGGCGCAAGCCCTAACGGAAAGATGCTCGCCCTCTCATTGCGGCGGGAAATTTCCTGCAATACCGGAAATAGAAAATTATTTTTAAAATCCAATATGTTAATATATATTGACGAGCCCAAATCGCGGCTAGTCGATGATCGCAAGAGATCTTCAGTCTCTTGCAGGTACCATCATGTCGTTATAATGACTTGTGTGACATGCGAATGACTCGCACGCGTTGCGCCTCATCGCCGCGCGGCCTCAAAACGAAAAAATGGGAGAACTGGCAATGAGCATGCTTTCCATCCACCGGCGCGCCGCGTTCGGCCTGATCGGCGGTCTCGCCGCCGCTTGCGCCGGGCTGCTTACGGCGCTGCCGGCTCGCGCCGACTCGACGGTGACCCTGTGGAGCTGGCGCACCGAGGACGAAGCCGCGATGCATCGCATCTTCGAAGCCTTCGAGAAGAAGAACCCGGGCATCAAGGTCGACATCCAGTTCACGCCCGATGCCGACTACCAGAACCGGCTGAGCACGGCGTTGCGCGGTGGCCGCGGACCGGACATCGCCCAGCTCAAGGCCTATGGCGAATTGCAGCCCTTCATCGAAGGCGGCTATCTCGACGCGCTCGACGACAGCGTAGCGGACTTGAAGAACATGCCCGATGCCGCGCTTGGCGGCGCGCGCGGCCGCACCGACGGCAAGATCTATGGCGTGCCTTACTCGGTGCCGATGATGGGCGTCTTCTACAACGAGGACATTTTTGCCGTGCAAGGCATCGAGGTGCCGAAGACCTACAAGGACTTCGTCGCCGCCTGCGAGAAGCTCAAGGCGGCGGGCATCACGCCGATCGCCAATGGCGGCGCCAACGGCTCGGCCTGGGAGCTGGAGATCGGCGTCGGCGTCATCGGGCCGACGCTCTATGGTCCCGGCTTCTATGACGAGATGATGAGCGGCAAGGCGACCTTCGAGGATCCGCGCTATGTCGCGGCGCTGAAGCGCTTCGCCGAATTGAAGCCTTACTATTCCGATGGCTTTGCAGGCATCGATTACACCACCGCCACGCAGCAGTTCATCGGCGGCAAGGCGGCGATGTTCTTCGGCGGCTCGTTCGAGAACGGCAGCTTCAAAGCGCAGAACCCGAAGCTCAAATTCTCGATCTTCCCGTTCCCGGCCGACGACGCCTCGACCAAGCTTTACACGTCCGCCTTCTCCGACGGCTCCTATGGCCTGGTCTCCGAAAGCCAGAACAAGGAAGCTGCCACCAAGGTGCTGAACTACATGGCCTCGGCCGAGTTCGCCCAGGCCTTTGCCGACGAGCTCGGCTGGCCGCCGGCGCGTACCGACGTGACGGTGAAGGATCCGGTGCTCTCCAAGATGATGGAGATGGCGAAGAACTCGACGCCTTATCTGACCTTGGTCGGTTTCCGCTGGCAGTCGCCGACCGCGTCCTCGGTGCTGCAGTCCGAGATCATCGACATGGTCGAAGGCAATGTGACGCCCGAAAAGCTGGCGGCCGACATGCAGGCGGCCGTCGCCACCTGGTTCAAGCCGAAGCAGTGAGGAATGCCGGCCGCGTCGCGGCCGGCGCTCCATCCGGTAGAATCAGAGCACGATGATCAAGCCTCGGCGCATGACCAGCCTCCAGAGCACGCAGCAGCGTATGGCCGTGCTGTTCATCCTGCCGGCCCTGGCCGTCTACGGACTGTTCGTGCTCTATCCGCTGCTTCTGTCGCTGTGGGGCAGCTTCTTCACCTGGAGGGGACTGCGCATACAGGAGTTCGCCGGCCTGGCGAATTTCTCGCGGCTGTTCGTGTTTCCCAGCGGCGCGCGGCTCTACGGCGCGCTCTGGCACAACGCGGCTTGGTTCTTCGGCATCATGGTGCTGCAGAACGGGCTTGGCCTGCTGTTTGCCTGGCTGCTCTTCCTGCGGGACAGGGGAGCCGCCTTCTTCCAGTCGGTGTTCTTCTTCCCGGCGGTGCTCAGCCCCGTCATCGTCGGCGCGCTGTGGCGGTTGCTGCTGGCGCCGGGCGGCATCGTCGAATGGGCGCTGAACGGCCTTGGCCTGCACCAGGGCAGCCTGACGGTGCTGGGCAACAGCCACACCGCGCTTGGCATGCTGATCGCCGTCGATGCCTGGAACTGGATGGGCCTGCCGGTGCTGATTTACACGGCGGGCCTCAGGCAGATCTCGCCGCAGGTGTTCGAGGCGGCGAAGCTTGATGGCGCCGGCAATGCACGCATGCTGTTTTCCATCGCGGTGCCGCTGCTGATGCCGGCGCTGGGCACGCTGACGACCTTGTCCTTCATCAACACCTTCAACCAATTCGACATCGTCTATGTGATGCAGGGCGTGCAGGGCAACCCGAGCTATTCGACCGACACGCTGGTGACCTATTTCTACCGGCTCGCCTTCGGCGCCGAAGGCGCGGTCGGCATCACCGATATCGGGCTGGCGCTGGCGCTCGGCACCTTGCTGTTCCTCATCTTGAGCATAGGCACGCTTCTGATGCTGCGCTTCTTCGACAAGCGGACGGTGGAACTATGAGCGCCGCCGTTATTCCGCAGCGACTGGCGCGGCTGCCCGGCTGGATCATCCTGCTGGTGTGGACGGCGGCGGTGCTTTTGCCGCTCTATATCCTCGTCGTCTCCTGCTTCAAGACGACGGCGGAGATCTACGACAACCGGCTCGGCCTGCCGCAAAGCTGGGCGCTCAACAATTTCGTCCGCGCCTGGACGCGTGCCGATCTCGGCCACAATTTCCTCAACAGCCTGATCGTCACCGGTGGCGCGGTGCTGCTTACCATCATCGTCTCGGCGATGGCCGCCTATCCGCTCAGCCGCTACAAGCTCGGTTGGAACGGCATCATGCTCGGCCTCTTCCTGTCCGGCATCATGCTGCCGATCCGGCTCGCCTCGGTGGAACTGTTCACGCTGATGCGCGGCCTCGGCCTGCTCGATTTGCTGACCGGGCTGATCCTGGTCTATTCGGCGATCCGCATTCCCTTCGCCGTCTTCATCTTCGCCAATTTCATGCGCGTGCTTCCGTCCGAGCTCGACGAGGCGGCGCGCATGGACGGCGCCGGCGAGACGCGCATCCTGTTCCAGATCGTGCTGCCGATGGTGAAGCCGGCGGTGTCGATCGTCGCCATCTTCACGGCGATCGCGGTGTGGAACGATTTCTTCTTCCCGCTGATCTTCATCTTTGACGACCGCTACAAGACCGTGCCGCTGGCGATCAGCGTCTTCGTCGGACAGTTCCGCACCGATTGGGGCCTGGTGTTCGCCTCGCTGGCAATCTCCATGGCGCCGATCCTGATCATGTATTGTTTGCTCGCCCGCCAGATTCGGGAAGGCGTCGGCGCCGGGGGAGGCATGAAATGATCGAGGACAAGATCTACGCCGCGAAGTCGATCCTGGTGGTCGGCGCGCATGCCTTCGACGCCGAGGTCATCGCCGGGCCGTTGGCTGCGGCGGCCGCCAAGCGCGGCGCTTCGGTCACCTTCCTGCATCTGACCATGGGCGAACAGGGTCACCCCTGCCTCATCCCCGCGCATTATTGTGCGCAGAAGGAAGAGGAGGCCGGTAAGGCGGCCGCGCGCCTCGGCGTCAAAATGCGCAGCCTCAGCCTGCGCGACGCCTTCCTGCCGGCCGATGACGAGACGGCGCTCAAGGTCTGCGACGTCATTCGCGAGTTGAAGCCCGAGATCGTCATCACCCATTGGCACGGCAGCTGGCACAAGGACCATCGCGCCGCCGCGCATCTCACGCAGACCGGCATCTTCTTCGCCGCTCTGCCGACGATTGCCAGCAACCATCCGGTGCATACGCCGCAACTGCTTTTGTTCGGCGAGAACTGGGAGGACGATGACGGGTTCCGCCCTGAGTATCTTGTCGATGTCAGCGACGGCTTCGAGGCCTGGCACGAAGCGGTCATGGAATACGAGCTGGCGCGGGGCCTCAGCAGTTTCCCCTATGTCGACTATTACAGCGCGCTCTACCGGCTGCGCGGCTGCCTTCGCGGCACGCGCCATGCCCAGGGCTTCGCGGCGGCGTCGCATTCCTGGAATGCCGGCAGCGGGTTGTTCTCGCCGCCATTCGGCAAGGACTCCGGCCGATGACGCGGGTTCTGGCCATCGATCTCGGCGGCACCAATCTGCGTGCAGCTGTCCACACCGGCGATATCAACGCGTTGGAGATGCCGAGCAGCGAGCCAGCACCGGTGAGCCGCGATGCCCTGGTTGGCCGCATCAGCGCGCTGTGCGCGCAGGCCGGATCGGTCGAGGCGCTCGGCATCGCGGTGCCGGGGCTGGTCGAGGGCTCAGTCTGCCGCTGGATTCCCAACCTGGCTTTTCTCGATGGCGTCGATATCCAGGCTCTGTTTCCCGACTTGCGGGTCGCGCTCGGCAACGATGCGCAAATCGCGCTTTTGGCCGAGGCCGTCGAAGGCAGCGCCAAGGGCATGTCCGACGCGATCCTGCTGGCGATCGGCACCGGCATCGGTTCGGCGGTGCTGGCCAACGGCCGCATCGTCGCCGGCGCGCATGGCGGCGCCTGCTCCTTCGGCTGGGCCTGCGCCGACATCAAGGACCATGGCGAGGAGCGCAGCGGCTGGCTGGAGCGCATGGCCTCAGGCCGGGCGCTCGATGCCCTTGCCGGCCAGATCGGACTGGCCGACGGACGCCAGCTGATTGCGGCGGCCAAGGCGGGTCAACTGGCCGCGCAGACCTTGCTTGAAGTGCCGGCGCGCCAGCTTGGCACCGCGCTTGCCGGCGCCGTCGCGCTGCTCGACCCGCAGGCAGTGCTGATTTCCGGGGCCTGGCGGATGCGCTTGACGCGATCGGGCCGCCGCTGCTTGCGGCCATGCGGCGGCAACTGCCGCCGCATCTGCGCGGCATCGAACTCAAGTCAGGATTGTTCGGCTCTCGCGCGGGCCTGGTTGGCGCGGCGCTTGCCGGGCAGGCGGGAAGCGGGTGGAGGCAAATAAGATGAGCGAAGCGAGTTTTCAGCAGCCGGACCGCAGGCGGCCGGAACCGTTGTGGTACCAGGTCGAAGAGGCGATCCGCGCCATCGTCAAAGGTGGCGAGTGGGCGACGGGCGACCAGATCCCGGCCGAGGATCGGCTCTGCGCGCTGTTCGGGGTGAGCCGCATCACGCTGCGCCACGCGTTGCGCAACCTGGAGGAAAGCGGACTGCTGCGGCGCGAGCATGGCCGCGGCACCTTCGTGCGCTCGACCACGCTGGTCGCCGGCACCCGCGAACTGACCTCGTTCACCCAGGAGATGGGCAATATCGGCGTCATCGCCGGCTCGCGCCTGCTCGACTGCAGCCTGACCACGGCCAATGCGGCGGCCGCCGGGGCGCTCGAGATCGAGGAGGGCGATGCTGTCGTGCGCATCAGGCGTCTCAGGCTCGGTAACAACGAGCCGATCGGCATCCAGACCGCGCAATTGTCGGCGGTGCGCGTGCCGGGCTTCCTCGATGCCGGCCTGCTCAAGGGCTCGCTCTACGAGGCGCTAGAGCGGCAATATGGCATCGTGCCGGTCGAGGCGCGCGAGAATTACCGCGTCGGCGCCGTCAGCGCTGCCGATGCCGAGCTGCTCGACCTGCCCGTGGGCAGCCCGGCCTTCGTGGTCGAGCGCATCACCGTCGACGAGCGCGGCCCGTTCGAATTCACTGTCTCCGTCATGCGCGGCGACCGCTACGAGATCCGCTCGACGCTGCGCGCCGGCCGCATTCCGCCAACCCCAAGAAGCTGACACCAAACAGGAGTACCAACGTGTCCGATCTCTACATCCCTCGTCTCGTCGCCCTCATCGAGCAGGCATCGAAGGCCAATTCCGAAGCCTTCGGCCAGGTGGCGAGCCGTTTTGCCGACACGCTGGAAAATGGCGGGCTGGTCCATCTCTACGGCTCCGGCCACTCGGTGCTGCCGGCGCAGGAGATGTTCCCGCGCTATGGCAGCTTTGTCGGCTTCAACCCGCTCACCGACCCACGCGTGATGTGGCACAATGTGCTCGGCGCGGGCGGTGTGCGCGAGCTTTTGTGGCTGGAGCGGACGGAGAAGTATGCCGAGAAATTCCTCGACCATCAGCCGCTCAACAAGGGCGATTCGATCATCATCTTCGGCCATAGCGGCCGTAACTCGTCGGGCATCGACACCGCGCTCTACGCCAAGAAGCGCGGCATGTTCGTCGTCGCGGTGACCAGCAAGAACAATCTCGACAAGCCGGCCACGCACTCCTCCGGCAAGCGGCTGGCGGACGCCGCCGACGTCGTCATCGACACCTGCTCGCCGATCGAGGACGCAGTGGTGCCGATCGAAGGCTGGAGCCGGCCGGTGGCGGGTTCGTCGACGGTGCTGGCCATGATCATGGCGCATGAGCTTCTGGCGCGCACGGCCGAGCAATTGTCGAAGCGCGGCATCGAATTGCCGGTCTTCGCCTCACCGACCATTGCCGGCGTGACGCTGCACGACACCGACGTCATCTACGGCGTTTATCGCGAGCGTATGATCGAGGCGCAGAAGAAGCACCTGCCGACCTTCCAGGCGACAATGCGAGGGGAATGACGGATAGACCGGGAGGCGCGTTCAGTGACTCCCGGTCTATGTCCGGCTAGCGCCGCTATCCGTAACCACATGCTTGGGCGGCGCGTCGTTTTCGTCCGGATTGGGCAGTGGCGCCTCGTCGGGCAGCCTGTCCGGATCCGGTTCGCGCACCGGCTTCGGCTCGGGAATGGGCGGCCGCGGCGGTACCGGGGTCGGCGTCGGATCCGGATTGGGGAGAATGGCCATCGCGTTTTCCTTCCGCTCGGTGGCTGGCAAGCTCTGCTGTGATCCCGACAATCGGATGTCCTGCCCGACCTGAAATATTGGGGGATCGCCGCATTCGGACGCTTCGTCGAGAACGATCGGCGGCTCAAGCTGGCAGAACGGCCGCGCGCGCGGATGGTTCCAACGCGATCGCGCGGCGCGATGGCGACATGTAACGATCAAATGATTCTCGCGTACCTGTCCGGCTCTTGCCGGCGTCGGGCGATGCCTTAGTTCCCGTTGCAGGCGGGTGGCCATCTGCCGGATACAGGAGACGGCCGTGAAGTACCAAACCCTTGACCAAATCAACGCCGTTGCCGAGGTTCATGCCGAAGCACCGGCTCTCATTGCCAATCGCGGTCAGCGCCTCGAGCGCTGGGCTCAACTTCTCGAACAAAGCCCGAGTCGCCGCCTCACGGCGCTCGCGGGCACCGAATACGTCGCGTCCGACATGCGTGAAAGAATGCGCGCCGACGGATCGGCGATCACCGTTGCTTTCGAGGACCCGATCTTTCGCGCGCAGGGCTTGCAGGGCGACACTTACGGCGAAGCCAAGCGCTTCTTCGAGATGAGCGACTGGCAGCTGCATGAGGTCGTTTGCCATTGTCATGTCGGCGCCAACATGCCGGCGCGCTGGGCGGCGTCGCGCGTGCGCGCGGCGATCTCTCCGGGTGCGGGCATTCTTGCCTGGCTGAGAGCGGTGTTCATGTATTGAAGCGACAACCGCTGCGCGGGAACCGCGCCGGTTCAAGAGCTTGATGGGCGGCGGCGGAGACGGGTTCTCCGCGCTCCTCTTGTTCAGCGATCGATCTCGCCGAAGACGATGTCGAGCGAGCCGATGATTGCCGCGACATCCGCCACCATATGCCCGCGCGACAGAAAATCCATCGCCTGGAGATGCGCGAAGGACGGCGCGCGTATCTTGCAGCGATAGGGAACGTTGCTGCCGTCCGAGACCAGATAGACGCCGAACTCGCCTTTCGGCGCTTCCACCGCGGCATAGACTTCGCCTTCCGGCACGCGGTGGCCTTCGGTGTAAAGCTTGAAATGATGAATGGTCGCTTCCATCGAGCGCTTCATGGTGGTGCGCGGTGGCGGCGTGATCTTCTGGTTGGGTACCGCGACCGGACCCCGGCCGTCGGCTGAACGCAACTTTTCCAGGCACTGCCGCATGATGCGCACCGACTGGCGCATCTCTTCCATGCGCACCAGATAGCGATCGTAGCAATCGCCGTTCTTGCCGATGGGGATATCGAAATCCATCTCGGGGTAGCATTCATAGGGTTGCGCCTTGCGCAGGTCCCAGGCGGCGCCCGAGCCGCGCACCATGACGCCGGAGAAGCCCAGGCCCCAGGCATCATCCAGCGAGATCGCGCCGACATCGACATTGCGCTGCTTGAAGATGCGGCTGTCGGTGAGCAGGCCTTCGAGATTGTCGCAAGCCTTCAGGAATGGATCGCAGAAATCCCAGATGTCGTCCAGCAACTGTTCCGGCAGGTCCTGGTGCACGCCGCCGACGCGGAAATAATTCGCGTGCATGCGGGCGCCGGATGCCCGTTCATAGAACACCATCAGCTTCTCGCGCTCGGCGAAACCCCACAGCGGCGGCGTCAGTGCGCCGATATCCATGGCCTGCGTGGTGACGTTGAGGAGATGCGACAAGAGCCGCCCGATCTCGCAAAACAGCACCCGGATGAGCTGCCCGCGCCGGGGAACTGACAGTTCGAGCAGCTTTTCGGCGGCAAGACAGAAGGCATGCTCCTGGTTCATCGGCGCGACATAGTCGAGCCGGTCGAAATAGGGCAGGGCCTGCAGATAGTTCTTGTATTCGATCAGTTTCTCGGTGCCGCGGTGAAGCAGGCCGATATGCGGATCGGCGCGGTTGACGATCTCGCCGTCCAGTTCCAACACCAGCCGTAGCACGCCATGCGCGGACGGGTGCTGCGGCCCGAAATTCAGCGTAAAGTTACGGACTGCGGCTTCAGTCATGGCGACCTCCGCAAGAGTGAGGATCGAAGGCGTAGCGCAGCTGCTCGGTCGCCCTCCGGCGGGTCACGCCGTCGTCTGGATGATCAGCGTCACCGTGCCGTCGCCGTCGATGTTGGCGGCGACCACTTGCGTCGAGTTCAGGCCGTTGGCGCGCAAGGCCGATACCGCTGCGGGCGATGCGTCGACCGATCTTTGCAGCTTGACCAGATCCTCGGCGGTGGTTCGGGTAACCACGGCCTCGGCCTGCGCCTTGATGTCGGCCGGCAAATCCTCCATCGCCACCACGACGATGTTGGTGATGTTCTGACCGTCTTCGCCAGCCTGAGCCTGATCGTCCGGCAAAGTCCCATCCGGGATCGGCTGCTCCGCAGGTGGTGAAGCCTGCGGCAATTGCGGTCCGGCGAGTTGCGCCGCTGCCGGGTGCGTCAGAGCCAGCGCTGAAACCGCCAGCACAATCGTCAGGGTCCGCATGGTCTGTCCTTCCGTATCGTGGATTTGACGAGAAACCCCTCGCTCGGACGATGGTTCCCATCGCACGCACCCAACCGCTCAGCTGGCGCGCGCCGTTCTGAATGTGACCGAGTAGCGGTGGTCCGCGACCGGCGGGATGCTGTGTTCCCAATCGTGCCTTGCCGGGCCGGCCATGAGGTAGACGGATCTCGGCTCGACCTCGATCGTCTCACGTTCCCATGCCGTACCGTTCTTACGGCGCAGCCGGAAGCTGCAGGGGGCCTGCAACGACACGCCCGCGACGAGCTCGAAATGCGGCTTGTCGCGATGCCAGCCTATGCCGGCGCCCGGCCGATACTCGTTGATCAGCGCCTGCGCGAATTCAGCCGCAGGACGGCCGGCGAAGTCCGCGACCCTGTCGCGAAGCGGCAGCAGGAAGTCGGGTATCGGAGGCGCTTCCATGACCTGGCGGCGCTCATAGTCGTAGCGCAGGCCGAAGCCGACGACCTGCCGGTTGGCGAGATGGCCATGGAAGTCGAACGGTTTGAAAGGCAGGCTTTCGATGTGATGGACAAGGTCGCGCTCTTCCTCGTCCGTGATCAGGTCCGGCTGATAACGGAACCCTTCAGGCACGCTGCGGGACGAAGCAAAAAGATCGCTTTGAAAGGCGCTTCTGGCAGTTCTGGCCTTGGTTGACGGCATGTGGCTCAGATAGGACGCCGGGCCATGCCCGCAAGGCGGATCAGACGAGAATGGAACTTTGCGTGAGGTCCGAGAATTAGGCATGTGCAAAGCAGGGCGCGCGCCATGCCTTCCACGGCCATTCGCAACATACGCTACGATCCCTTCAGCAGGACCTTGTCGGTCTGGTTCGTCCCAAGCGGCGACCGCTATGACTATGAGGATGTGGAGCCGGAGACGTATGCCGCGTTCAAGGCAGCGCCGTCAAAGGGCCGCTTCTTCAATGAATTTCTTCGCGACCGTTACCGGTTTCGCCTGGTCGAACACGGACTTTCGCGTTGAGTTCAGACAGCCCAACGACAGTTCGCGTCGCTATGACCTTTTAAAAGAGTGGTGCTGGTAGTTTGTCCTTCAGGCGCCGTGCGACAGCAGCTGTGTCTCTCCAATCGAGAAGGTTTCGCCTAAACCTTCAGATGCCGCCCATGCAAAGATATTTCATCTCCAGGTAATCCTCGAGGCCATGGCGAGAACCCTCCCGCCCGATGCCGGACTGCTTCACTCCGCCGAAAGGCGCCGCTTCCGAGGACATGCGGCCCGTGTTGATGCCAACCATGCCATACTCCAGGGCCTCGGCGACGCGCCAGACACGTTTCAGGTTCGAAGCATAGAAATAGGCGGCGAGGCCGTAGATCGTATCGTTGGCCTCACGCACGACCTGATCGGCATCTTCGAAACGGATGATCGGAGCCAAAGGTCCGAATGTCTCTTCCTGCGCCAATGCCATATCGCTGGAAATTTCAGTAAGGACCGTCGGCGGGAAAAAGGTGCCGTCCTTTCCGATCCGGCCGCCTCCGCATCGGATCTCTCCACCCTTGCGTGTGGCATCGGCGATGTGGGCTTCAATCTTGGCAAGAGCTGCCTTGTCGATGAGCGGCCCGATAGCGACAGCTGGATCGAAACCGTCGCCGACCTGCAACTGGCTAACGCGTTCGACGAATTTGCTGACGAATTCATCATGAACGTCCGACTGGACGTAGAGGCGGTTTGCCGAAACGCAGGTTTGACCGGCGTTGCGGAACTTCGCCTGGACGGCACCATCCACGGCTGCATCGATGTCGGCGTCATTGAAGACGATGAAAGGCGCGTTGCCTCCCAGCTCCAGGCTGACCTTCTTGATCTGGTCTGAACACTGACGCATGAGCAGGCGCCCGACCTCGGTGGATCCGGTAAAGCTGATCTTGCGCACTTTAGGATTGTGGCAGAGCTCGCTGCCCACGGCGGCGCCCTCGGAGGCGTAGATGAGGTTCACGACACCGTCGGGAAAACCGGCCTCGGCGGCGAGCGCGAACATGGCGCCTGCGACAAGCGGCGTCTGCTCGGCCGGCTTCAACACAATCGTGCAACCCGCCGCAAGCGCCGGCGAGATCTTGCGCGCCACCATCGATGCGGGAAAATTCCATGGCGTGATCGTGCCGACGACGCCGATGGGCTGCTTGATCACCAGCAAGCGGCGATCTGTCGACGGTGCCGAGATCGTCTCGCCGTAGATACGGTTGGCCTCCTCGGCGTACCATTGCAGATACGCGGCCGCGTGCGAGACCTCCGATTTGGCTTCGGCGATCGGCTTGCCCATCTCGGCCGTGAGAATTGCGGCCAGGTCGTCGGTGTGGGTGACTATCAGCTGATGCCATTGCCATAGCATTTCGCTGCGCTCCCGGGCGGTCAGCGCCGCCCATTCGACCTGAGCGGCATGGGCTTTGTCGATAGCCGCGCGCGTCTCCTCGGCGCCCATGTCGGGAAGTTCCGCCAGCGGCTCCCCGGTAGATGGATTGAAGACTTCGAAGGTGCGCCCGCCAGCCGGCCTACCAAGCGCCGGCACGCGGTCGATCGCGCCAAACCGTTCAGGGGCTTTCAGGTGGCGGATCAGCGACGGATAGACAGGCAATGCCGGGCTCTTTCTTGGTGGCTAAGGAGCGAATGTCGATGTCTAGCCCGCTGTTTTGGCGCGGCATAGGTCCTCGCTCGGATGGCGGTAGGCCCATCGCGACTGTGCGGCGCCCGAACCTTCAGATGCAACGCTCTCTTGATCGCCTGGACACGCAGGTTGCCGCGTCGTTGAGAAAAT
Source organism: Mesorhizobium sp. ORM8.1 (assembly GCF_053005525.2). Lineage (NCBI taxonomy): Bacteria > Pseudomonadati > Pseudomonadota > Alphaproteobacteria > Hyphomicrobiales > Phyllobacteriaceae > Mesorhizobium > Mesorhizobium sp. ORM8.1. The sequence goes on from NZ_CM132600.1 coordinate 5,038,444, forward strand.
GTAACGGAGTAGCGACGGTCCGTGACCGGCGGGATGCTGTGTTCCCTCTTGTGCCTTGCCGGACCGGGCATGAGGTAAACCGATCCCGGCTCGACCTCGATCGTCTCACGTTCCCATGTCGCGCCGTTCTGACGGCGCAGCCGAAAGCTGCAAGGCCCAGAAGAAGACGCCCGCGACGAGCTCGATGCTAGTCTATGCCGGCGCTCGAGATGCAGTAGGTGGCAAATATCAGGCTTCCTGCTGCCTACGCCTTAAGTCCTCATACTGCCGGGCCTTAAGTCTTAGTTCGCGCGGCGTAAGATGCGGCAGTGGCAAGCTGTAGTCCCATCGGCGCAAGTCGAACGAAATAATTAGGCGTTCGTTCATATGGCAATGATGACGTCAAGGTTGGGATAGCTTGGGTGCGCTCGGCCATGGCCATTTCAGGTCGGTTCTTCAAACATCTTTTCTCTCAACTCGTCACCAGACGCTTTCGCGAAGGCGTGAGCGGCAATGTCGCAACCATCTTCGCCCTTACCCTGCCGGTCGTTGTCGGGGGCGCCGGGCTCGGCGTTGAGACCTCCTATTGGTACTATTCCAGCCTGAAGCTGCAAGCGACGGCCGATGTGGCTGCCTATGCAGGCGCGCTGGAAAAGATTCAGGGGTCCGACACGGCGGCGATCACCGCGGCTGCCGTGTCATCGGCCGCTTCGAACGGGCTGGGCGCCGGCGCAATTGTCGTCAACACCCCGCCCACCTCAGGGCCGAACACGGCCAAGAAAGCGGTGGAGGTCATCCTGAACCAGAATCTGGACCGGATGTTCACCTCCATCTTCACGCAGACAAAGGTGCCGGAGCAGGCGAGGGCGGTGGCGCTGATTACGGATGCCTCCAAGGCCTGCATGGAGGCGCTTAATCCGTCGGCCTCGCAGGCGGCGCTCTTTTCCGGAAGCACCAGCGTCAAGCTGGTCGGCTGCGTCATCATGGCGAATTCGATCGCCAACGACGCCATCAAGGTGCAGGGGTCGGCGGGTCTCAAGGCCGATTGCCTGATCTCGGCGGGCGGCATCGTGCTGAACAATCCGGTGACCATGGTCTGCAAGTCTCCGATCACACAGGCTTTGCCCGCTTCCGATCCGTTCGCCAGCCTGCCGACGCCCGCGGCCGGTAACCCATGCAGGAATGTCAACGGCGGCAAAACCACGCAAACACTCCAGGCTGGCACATACTGCAGCGGCATGAACCTCAACGGCAATGTCGCGCTTTCTTCCGGCACGTATGTCGTGCAAGGCAATTTGAAGATCAACGCCGGCGCGGTCATCACCTGCGCCGCACCTTGCTCCAACGGCGTGACCATCTTCATGGCAGGCAGCAACACCGTAAGTATGAACGGCAATGCCACTGTGACGCTGAGCGCGCCGACCTCGGGCCCCTATTCCGGAGTGCTGTTCTATGGCGATAGGACGGGTACCGCGGCGCAGAGCACCTTCAACGGCACCGCGGACTCGCTTTTGACCGGCGCCATCTATTTTCCCCGACAACAGGTCAATTATCTCGGCAATTTCTCGGGCGTGAATGGCTGCACTCAAGTCGTTGCCGACACCATCCAATGGTCGGGCAATTCGACCATCAACCAGGACTGCTCGAGCCTCGGGATGAAGGATATCCCCGCCGCCCAGTCAGTTGCGGTCGTTGAGTGAAACTCGCGGCCCGTCGATTGATCCTGGCCATTGGCGATGAAGCAGGCATCGCCGCTGTGGAGTTCGCGCTGGTCTTGCCTGTCCTGTGCGCGACGTTGCTCGGTATCATGGACGGCTGGTCCTATGTCACGAGTTCGCTGGCGATGCGCGCCGGCGTGAAGACGGCGGCCAACCTCGTAATGGCTGGATCCGCTGATGATGCTGGGATCCAAGCTGCCGCACTGGCGAGCTGGGAAAACAAGCCTTCCGACGCACAAGTCGCTATCAGCCGCATCTACCAATGTGGAACCACGATAGTCGATGCTTCGACGTTATGCAGCGGGCCGAAAGCGCCATCTGTCTATGTCCAGATCCAGGCATCCGGCACCTGGATCCCGCCCTTCACATTCGGACCCTTTCCGGACAACACCGCTCTCGGTCATCTGCAGGTGGTCCGTGTCCGCTAAGGCAATTCCAGGAAAAGCCTGCAGCGGTTGGGCTCGCCGTCTTCGCCATAGGCTTCCGTGCGGAAGTGCGGCGGAATACCGACAGAAGCTTCGCGCATTTCGGTCGCGGACATTTGCCGGCAACGTGTCGGGCGGAGGCGCCATCGAGTTCGCTCTGATCGCGCCTTTCCTGATTATGCTTTTATTCGGGATCTTCGCCTTCGGCTGGTCGATGAACTCCGCCTCCAGCGTGCGCTACGCGCTGGAGGCCTCGGCGCGCTCGCTGCAGCTCAACAACACGCTGACTCAGTCCGACATTCAGGCGATCGCAACGCAGAAGCTCCAGGCGCTGGGCCTGCAGAATGTGAATGTCACCATTACGACTGACCCGGCAAGCGGCGGCTTTCGTATGGCGCATGTCAACGCCAGCTATGCTTTCGTCATCGGCTTTCCCTATTTCAGCGATTATCCGATCAGCTACGCGACCTCGGTGACCGTGCCGCTGGTCGGTGGCTAGAGCATTTCACCGTTTCACGGAAACGGTGAAATGCCCTATCTCTTTGTTTTTACGCAGTTCCGGACGGAAAACCGATCGCACTTTTCCTGGAACTGCTCCAGAAGGCCGCACGACAGACCATGAAACGCCTGGGTCGGCCGCCATGGCGAATTCTAAGTATTTCAATGAGCTAGGGCTTCAAATGGCGGAGAGAGCGACAGCCATATTGCTGTCTCATGTCGTCTCAATCAATGGAAATCATAAAGCAATATAAATGCTTTAACCTAAGATGACTGTCTCGCGCCGTTGCAATTCGCATCATCCAATGTCATTATTTTTGGCGGGTAAGATGATGGGATAGAGAGATGCCGAAGATCGCGAAGGAACTTTCGGCGCTAGCCGTCAAGAACTTGAAACATCCCGGATCGACCACACCGGGCAACGCTGTGTTTGCCGTTGGCGGTGTTGCCGGGCTCATGCTCCAAGTCACGCCGGGCGGCGGCCGGTCATGGCTATTGCGCACAACAAACGTCAGTGGCCGGCGTTGCGAAATGGGTCTGGGCGGGCATGACGTATCATTGGGCGAAGCCCGCGAGCGGGCGAGGGCAACCAAAGACAAAATCCGCAACGGCATCAATCCGCTTCAAGAGAAGCGCGAGCGTCGCAAAGCCGCGATCGAGGCCGCAAAGCGCCATCTCACATTCCGCGATGCCGTTGACAAATTCCTTGCCGACACGCTGGCGGAATTCAGGAACGAAAAGCATCGGAAGCAATGGCAATCCACGCTGGACACGTATGCAATGCCCGTCATCGGCAATCTTGCCGTTTCCGAAGTCACCAAACATCACATGGTCGAAATCCTCAAGCCGATCTGGACGACCAAGACGGAGACGGCCACGCGTTTGCGGCAACGCTGCGAACGCGTGCTTGATTGGGCAAAGGCACACGGACACCGCGAGGGCGACAATCCGGCACAGTGGAAGGGCAATCTCAATGCCATGTTATCCAAGCCAAGTAAGGTTGCGACAGTCGATAATCAGCCCGCCGTTCAGTTGAAAGACGCGCCCACGTGGTTCGCAGCATTGCGCAAACGCGAAGGCACGGGTGCACGGGCATTGGAATTCGCGACATTGACCGCTGCTCGATCGGGCGAAGTGCGCGGCATGGAATGGCCTGAAATCGATTGGCACGCCAAATTGTGGACGGTGCCGGCGTCGCGAATGAAAATGAGGCGCCCGCACGTTGTGGCGCTATCGGATGCGGCAATGACAATCCTAACCGCGATGAAAGAGGCCGCGAGCGCCGACATAGAATATGTGTTTCCGGCAATCCGTGGCGGCATGCTGTCCGATATGACGCTGAGCGCCACCATGAGGCGGATGCATGAAAGCGAGATCGAGGCGGGCCGCACGGGCTGGCTCGACAAGAACTCGAAGCGTCCAGCCGTGCCCCATGGGCTGCGGTCAACGTTTTCGGATTGGGCAGGGGAGTTGTCCGACTATCCCCGAGACATGCGGGAATTTGCGCTGGCCCACGCCATCAACAGCGACGTTGAGGCCGCGTACCGGCGCGAAACCATGATTGAGAAGCGTCGCGCCATGATGAGCGATTGGGCTGCGTTTTTGCGGGGCGGGAAACAACCAACGCTCTATGACATGAGCTTCGGCAATGCCGTCCGAAGGCGATAAGCTCGCGAGCAAAACGGAACGCTAAGCTGTTCAGCAATATCGATCGCTGATCGCATCGGGCGAACCGGAATTATCAGCGGTGGCGCTGAAATGTTTCCGCTCAGTTCGATGGGCGCTGCGTGACGCCACCTCTAATTTCGGCTGACTAAGCGCACGCCGGGCCCACCACCATTCTCTGGAATGAATTCGATGCCAGCGTTCTCCAGGGCACTTTGTACCGCCTGCAGCGTGTTGTCGAACAGAACCTCGCCGCGCTCCAATCGCGCGATAGTGTTGGGAGAGACCTTGGCGAGGGCAGCAAGCTCCCGAATGCCTAGCTGAAGAGCTGCCCGCGCCATCCGACACTGGGCCGAAGTTATTGCCATTCGTAGTAACCCTGTTACTAAGTTGTTGCATTTGCCGGCCATAGATAGTAACACTGATACTACCTTTGATGCCGACAAGCATCTTGAGCGGTTGGACAGGTGCGGTCACACCTGTCCAACCTAACCACAACCCCAGCTTTCATGGAGTTCGGATCATGGATGAATCCGACAATAGCATGAGTTTGTCTTTCGTCACCCGGCGGCGCTTGCTCGCGGGCACGGCCACGGCCGCCGTGGCATGGCCCTTCCAGGCAAAGTCGCGGGCCGCCGAACTGACGGACGGCAGCAGCGCGGCTGATCCTGCTCTTCGTCTGTGTGGGAACTGGCAAAAGATCCACAACGAGACACTGGCGCTGTGCCGCGAACAGCAAAGGTTGGAGACACACCTCGCCAGGACGGTCGGCTTTCCCTGCGCCAAGGTACGGCTTGCCGATGGTACGGAATTAACGCTCCATTCCATGGAAGGCATGAACGATGCCTACTCTCCCGGAATTGAAGTCGAATGGGGCAGGGCGGTTGCCGACTTCGCGGCACACCAGGCGCGTTGGGATGCCGCCGATGCTGAGATCGGCTATTCGAGAGCAGACGACCTGATACGGCAATCCGAAATAGCCGAACGCGAACTTCTGGATAGTCTACCGCACACAGCGGCTACCTCCATGGAAGGCATTTTAGCCAAGCTGCTCGTTATCTTGCATGAGGGTGAGCATTGGGAACATCCGGCCGATTTCCCTTGGCCTCATATCCGCTCGGTGCTTGACGACCTCGGCCGCCAGCATAAATATCGATCCGGCGGTGATCGCGATCGATCGGGCAATCGTTAGCCGACGGACATTATAGGCGGTGAGAATGCAGCCTTCTTCGAAGGAACCCGGATCGGAGGCAGCCCGTCACGGCCGCTTCGCTCCAAAGTTGCCCTGCTTGAGCAAGCAATCTTGATGGGCGCGAGGCCGACCATCGTTTCTGGTTTGCCGTTTTCGCTCGCCTCGGCGGCGCTCCTGACGGGCATGGCAGCAACCCTGCCGCCGTGACCGCTGCGTCTCGATGAAGGCCAGCTTTCCGCGCAGTGTGCATCACCCTCATCACAACTTGTCGCCCTCGTCTTGCGGACGCCACGAAACGGGATTGGTGATCCAGCGACTGATGTCGGATTCATGCCAGCCTGCACCGTGGATACTGATCTGGATCTGGCGTGGGAAGGTGCCGTCGGCGATCTTGCGATAGATGGTGGACCGGGACAGACCTGTCCGGGAGACGACGGTTTTCAGGCGGATGATACGGTCTGGTTCGCGCATGGACGCACTGCCTCCTGCTGGTTGTTTTTGACTGCTCCTGATCAAGAGAGGACAGACACTTGCGGGTGTGCAAGAGGGTTTTCCGCATCATCGTGGCCCGACGTAGAGACGGCGGCAAATAGGACGGGTCTAAAGTCCAATACCGCGGCCTCGGCTAAGGTCGATGCCGTGATTGAAGGCGAGTTCCGCACCAAGGCGCCGACCAGAATCGACGCTGATGCCAAGGTCGTGCTTGCGATTGGCGAGGATGGATTCAAGCTGCGGATCGCGCTCGAGGCTTTTGGCCATGTCACCCATCGCCGATCGCGTGGCCTTGTAGCCGGACATGTCACCCGCCTGATACTGGTGCTGGCTGGTCCGGTCGAGTTTGTGCCAACGCTCCACGAAATGGTCTGCGCGTCGGCCCGGATCTTTGTCCAGTCCGGTGCGGATTTCGGTTTCAAGCTGGAGGGCGCGGATGGCGCGGTTGATTCGTCCGCCGGCGGCCTCGGCGACAAGTTCCGGGCTCTTGACATAAGCCGCCTCGGCATCGCGCCAGCCATGGGGCCGCACCTCGTCGAAGGCTTTTCGGGCGTCAGCCAGTTCGCGCAACCGCATCGGGTTGGGCTTGTTTCCTGCACCCTCGTCGCTGAATATCGCGTCCATGGCGCGGGCATGACGCACGAGCGCATCGGTTCGGGCTTTCCGCAACGCCGCTTGCCCGTCCTCGGCGATCTCTCTGGCGGGCGCTGCGGGTGCGAGGCGCACTTCCTCTCTTTCCCGCCTGCGCATGTCGTCGAAGTCGCGCGCACCATCTGCCGAAAGGCGCCGGCCATCGAAGATGTTGCGTAGCCTTTCAGGCACGACCTTGCGCACGATCTCTGCGACACGCTCGCGAAACGTGATGCCGCGCCGCTCGGCATAGGTCTGCGCCGGGTCGACCTGATCGTAGTCCGACGCCATGTCCTTGGAGCGGTCGCGTGATAGCGTCCGGACGAGCCGTTCGCGGGTCGTGAAGTCATCGCTGCCATAGTGCAGGTTCATCCCGTCGCGATGACGCGACAGGGAGACGTAGCTGCCATGCGCGTCCATGCCTGGCGTCGCCAGCACATATGTGCGGTCGACGGTCATGCCCTGTGCCTTGTGGATGGTTGCGGCATAGCCGTGATCGATGTGGGCATAGTCTTTCAGGTCGAAGCGCACAGACCTGCCGTCGTCGGCTCGAACCGTCATGGTTTGCGCGCTGACCTCTTCGATCACGCCAAGCGTGCCGTTCTTGACGCCAAGCGACCGCTCGTTGCGCAGGAACATGACTCGGTCGCCGCTTGCGAAGTTTCTCTCACCGCGTTCGACATCCACCTGAACATCATCGCCGAGATCTCCGGCAGCGCGCATACGCTCGCGCGCTACCTTGTTGAGCGCGCGCACTTCGTCGTTTGTGTGGGTGAGAATGATCCGGCTCGCCTCAGGCTCCGCCTGCCTGTCGCGATCCCAGCGCTCGACCAGAGCGCTGCGCGCCTCATCGCGCGTCGCGACTTGATGCACCATGCCTCTGTCGTCGTAGGCGCTGATCGCGGCACCGATCCTGCCGGTTGCCAGATCACGCGTCGCATCACGCTGCCAGTCCTCGCGCTGCCGGCGCACCTGACCGATCTCCACGCCGCCGTGGCGTTCGTGGATCGAACGGAATGCAGCACCCGCCTCGATCGCCTGCAACTGCTGCGGGTCACCTACCAACACGACCTTCGCGCCAGCGTCCGCGGCATGGGAGAGCACGCGCTCCAACTGGCGCGTGCCGACCATGCCAGCTTCGTCGATCACCAGGACATCACGCGCGGAGAGAAGATCGCGGCCCTGTCCCCAACCGTGTTCCATACTAGCGATGGTGCGAGACGGGATGCCTGATCCGCTTTCGAGATTCTCGGCCGCAATGCCCGAGAGTGCCGCCCCTCGAACTTCGAAGCCTGCCGCTGCCCATGCCTGGCGAGCGACACCCAGAATCGCGCTTTTGCCAGTGCCGGCAAACCCGACAACCACGCCGAGACCGCGGCCATCCGTGATGTGATCCAGTGCGTCACTCTGCTCGCCTGACAGAACAAGGCCATGGCGATTGGCATCCGCCAGAGCCGTCGCGCGATCCCGGTCACTCACCGCATGCTGTGCCTCCCCTGCCATCCGATCTGCCGCGTGATGCAGACGCTGTTCAGTCTCGATCATCTGCCGCGTGGTGAAGCGATCCGCTCCACGTCCATCCTTGCCGAGTTCGACCAGGTCGGGCGCGTTGGTTATGGCGCCCATCACGGCGTTGAACTGCTCCATTCCGTCGCTATGCCGATGCGCGAACTTCGCAATGTCTTTTCGGGTGAAGGTCGATTGCTGATGCGTGATGGCATCCAGCGCGAGGTTAGGATCGGCAATGATGCGCGCCCCATTGTTGCGCGCGATCTCGCGGTGCAGCTCTGCGCGATCGGCTTCGATGCCGGCGGGATCGAGGCCACTGTCCTCGATGCGTTGAGCCGGTGCTCCAATCTGGGTTTGCGGCTCCAAGGCAATGCCCTGCGCATCCAGGCTGCGATGATCGATGCGGGCGTCGATATCGAGTTCGGCAAGACGCTCATTGGCAAGTTCCGCCCATCGCTCGCGCCAGCGCTCGATCAGCTCTGTGCGGTTCCAGTCTCGAACCTTTGGCCCAAAACCGTTCTCATCGACCGCCCGCATTGTGAGCATGACATGGGCATGCGGTTTGGGACTGCCATCCTCTGCGCTGTCCCAATGCACGTTGAGATCGGCGACCATACCCCGGCTGACAAACTCCGCCTGAACAAAGTCGCGCGCCAACTCGATGCCTTGCGCCTGGCTCAGCTCGAGCGGCAGGGCAAACTCCACCTCGCGGGCCAGCTGCGCGTCCTTGCGCATTTCGAAGGCTTCGACATCGTTCCAGAGCCGCTCGCGGTCGCTCCAGGCCGCAGGTGCGGTCTCCGGCAGCATCACCTCGGAATGCACAACGCCGCGCTTGGCGGAGAAGTCGTGCGTGCGCTCGATCCTCTCATCGCGCAGTCGCGAGGCCGAGCGGTAGGCGGCGGACGCGACAGTGCTTGAGCCGGCCTTGCGGCCAATGACCTTGATGTGAAGATGATAGATCGCCATCGCGACAAGATGTGCGTTGGGAGTTGAAAGGAAGGAGGGATTCAGCCTTCATGCTGCAATGGATCTCGCGGGGTGGAGGACCCCGCACGCCGTATGACGCAACATGCGGCGATAAGCAGATGGGTGAGGAGAACCGGGCGCTTCCGGGGAACCGTAAATTAGCAGAACCCATCAAAGCCGAACGGGCGGGGACTTCCGACCCCGTGAGCGGTTCGGCCAGCGAGCTTGCCATGGCGAGGGAAACCGAACCGATGGCGGACGCCCCGTTTAGAGATGGAACCTGCCGACTCGGAAGTGGGCGGGTCGATCTACGGATCGGTGGAGTGTTGGTCCGCGCTATCAGTACGCGGATTGGAGGCGCGCAGCTTGCTGTGCGCCAGCCTCGGCATGAGTTTGCGTGGCGCCGAGGCCGGATTCCACACGGGGTAGAGTCGGCGCCTAAAGCGAGCGAGAGATCAGTTGCGGAACCCAAGAACCTTGTCACCATCTCCGGCGGTTTCGGACGCCGGACGACTGAAGCGGCCAGTGACCGTGGTGCCGAGGGACGGAGCCTTCGTAGTAGTCCGAGGACGGGAAAGCCGTTCACATGGCGAAGGGAGGCAGTGGATACGGTTTGCAAGCAGGAGGCGGGCACATGTCCGGCGAGGTGAATACCCCGTTCGTCCTCGACATGCAGCGCAAACTGTATCGGTGGAGCAGCGACGAACCTGACAAGGTCTTTGCTGATCTGTTCAATCTCATATGCGACCGCAGAACCCTTGCCGAAGCTTGGCGACGGCTCGCCCGCAACCGCGGCAGCCGAACACCGGGAACGGACGGGATGACGCGTCGCACGGTCGAACAGCGTGCCGGTGGCGCAGCAAGGTTCCTCGAGGAAATACGCGAGGCACTTCGCAACGGAACATATGACCCGGAACCCGTCAGGCAGCGGCTGATCCCAAAGCCTGGCAAACCGGGAGCATTCCGGCCACTCGGAATCCCCACGCTGACAGATCGCTTGGTGCAAATGGCCATGAAGCTGATCCTCGAACCCATCTTCGAGACGGATTTCTATCCGACCTCGTATGGGTTCCGGAAAGGACGGAGCACCCATGATGCTCTGGAGCGAATCCAGAAGTGTCTTCACCCGTCGGTTCGTGGACCTTCGGTCTACGACTACGCCATTGAAGGCGATATCAAGGGCTGCTTCGACGCAATCGACCATCACGTCATGATGGAAGGCGTGCGACGGCGTATCGGCGACCGCAAGGTGCTGAGGCTGATCTTCGCATTCCTGAAGGCCGGCGTGATGATCGAGGGGACCATCCGACATCCCGTAACCGGCTCGCCACAAGGCGGGATCATCTCGCCGATGCTGTCGAACATCTACCTGACAGCCATCGACGAACGGTACGGACGATGGTCCATGCGCCCCCGTGAACCGAGTAGCAGGGCGGCAGGCCGGCGGACTCTGGACCGCAAGAACGGCAAGCCGACATTCTACATGGTGCGATATGCGGACGACTTCGTCGTCCTCATGGAGGGCACGAGGGAGCAAGCGGAAGCTGAAAGGCAGGCGCTGGCGGAGTTCCTGAAGACGGAACTTCGTATGGAACTGTCGATGGAAAAGACCCGGATCACCGAGACCAAGGAAGGCTTCGACTTCCTCGGCTATCGGGTGGTGCGCACCAAAGCGCTCCGCACGGGGCGACTGGTCGGCAACCTCTTCATCCCGAGGAGCAAGCTCAACGACCTGCGCCACAGGATCAAGGTCCTGGTGAAGAGCATTCCTACGGGATGGCCGCTCACCAAAGTCGTCGGCACCCTCAACCCGATCCTGCTCGGGTGGCGGAACTATTACCGATATGCCACGCAGGCGTGTCGGGACTTCAGCCATCTCGACAAATGGATTTGGGAGCGCGTTGGACGTTGGCTGCGTAAGAAGCATCGAAAGGCAACGTGGCGAGAGCTGCGTCGCCGCTTCACCGTCAACGTCACGGGACAACGGCATCGATGGGTCGAAGGCACGAAGCGCCTGAGGCTCCTCCGCGACGGCGGAACCATGCGTTACCCTCACCAAAGCATCGAGAAACCGAACGGATGGAATGCCCAATCCCGGCACCGTCAGCGCGAGAGCGTGGGCGACTTCTGGGACGCGTTCTACCGCCTCACGTCGGACTGAGGCACACCCATGAGCGATCTTTCGCTCATGCACGGAGAGCCGGATGCAGGGAAACTTGCCTGTCCGGTTCGGGGAGAGGGATGGAGAAACTTGTCTCCGAAAGGGGAAGTAGCGCTTCATCTCTACTCCACCATTTGCACGTCAAAGCGCACGTCGGCACGACGTATAAGCGCGCCCTCCCTCGAAAAATTCTCGGGATGGACCAGCCCGTCCCGGGCTGTCTCGGCAACACTGGAGCCTTTCGGCAGGCGCTCCCCTATTATCGGCGCATCGACAATCGACGGAGACATTCATGCGCAAACCACGCGACTACGACGCGGAACTGAAGGCACTGGAAGACAAGGCGCGGGAGCTCAAGGCGCGAAAAGTGCAGCAGCTTGGCGAACTGGTGATCGCCACCGGCGCCGATCAACTCAGCACCGACGAACTGGCCGGCGCGCTGGTCGCAATCGCCGAGACGAAAGATGCCGCAAAGCGTGAGGCATGGGCCAAGCGTGGAGTGATGTTTTTTGAGAGCGGGTCCAGGAGAACTAATCCGGCATCTCAGCGCAACCTTCGCATGGCTCAAGCGCAACCGGGCAGCCCACAATCGACGGCAAGCGGCTCTGGCTCGCAGTGACATGCGCACCTGGAAGGTCGAGCGCCGCAAACGCACCCGACATCTGATCGAACTCGGCGGTCTCGTCGTCAAAGCAGGCATCGTAGAGCTGACAAATGACGATCGCGCCATCGTCTACGGAGCGATGCTCTGGATCGCCGCCAAGTTGCAGAGCCATGAGGGCGGGCATGCACGGGACTTGTGGGCCGCGAAGGGAAAGCGGGCATTCGAGGCGGAGCGGCATGAACAGCAAATGGGGCAGCGATCGTAGCGGTGGTCGCTGCCAGTGGCGGAGCGGGCGAAACCCGAACAGCGTAGCCCCGGCGTTGCGCCAACGGCAACCTGGGCAGGCGTGAGAGCAAGCGCTAATCCTTCTTTCTCGCTTCCCAGGTGGCGACTAGGAAGGTGGCCATAGTGCCCGCTAGGTTTACTGCCAGTTCCGCATGCCGGGGCAGTGGCTTGGCACGGCTCGGCCCAGGGCTATGAGCGTCGCTGAGCTTGTTGCGGAGCGCTCCGAGTGACTCGACGATGTTCTGGCAGCTGCCGAGTATCTTCCTGAACACCTCCTCCGAGTAGTCGTCGGGGGCCAGCTTTAGGCGCTTGGATAAGCGGCGATACAGTGTGGGCAGCTCGGCTTCTTCGTCGTAGGTCTCACCAGCCTCGTGGAGGACCCATTTGCAGACGTCCTCAAGCAAGGTCCGCGCCAGAGTGATCGCGCCGGCCGGGTCGGATGAGCGGCGATCGATCGCCATTTGCCATCGGCTGCTTATGTCGCCGGGATTGAAGGCGGCCAGCACCGCCGAGATACTCTCATCGGCGGGCACACCCGCTGGTAGCGGCCGCAGCTCGTAGATGGGACTACCCGACATCCGCCCTGCATCGGCAAGATGATAACCGTCGTGACGCAGATAGGTGTTGAGCTCGGCCACCAGTTCCTTCCGCCGCGCTGCGGATTGAGCGAGCGGATGTACGATCTCATTCAGGAACTTGCTCACAACTGAGCGCGAGCAAGAAAAGAAGCCCAATGTGGCCAGAAAGTCAGGTATTTTCCAGCTGCGATTTTTGACCCGATATTCGGCTATGTCGTCTGCCAGGGTGTGAGGCGATGCCCACAGATCGCGGCTGTGATCCTCGAACACCGGTTTCATATCCTTTACCGGCCAGATGCGGCTGACGAGCGCGAGATCGTCCATCTCGGATGCGAGGGAGCCGCTTCCGAAAATAAAGGCGATGCGCTTTCGAGTGAGCTCGGTGATGGGTGGACTGCCAAGTTCGTCGATCGCTGCAATCGCTTCACTGAGCTCGTAGCTGCTGATTTCCTCGAGTAATTGGCGTCCCACTGACAAAAGGTCGGTGGCCGGCACCCCGGCGAGGCGCTTCGAGGCGTATTTGAACTTGCTATTGAACGCCTCATCGGTCGTGCCATCACCCAGGCCTAGCCGTTTGCACACGCCCGGCACGTCATACGCTTTATGACCTGCGATCGAGTCTGCAATGAGGGTCCGCAACCTTTGCAGCTGTTCTGTCGAGGGGCGGGGAGGGCTCATTTGGCGAGCCGGAAAGTGGTGCTCCGCGCGGCATTAGAACTGCGCGGGATCTCGCCCGCGGAATGGTCCGGCGTTGCTCTCGTCCACGTCACGCCTAAACGGTAAGCTGGGCGGGCCAAGGCGCGAGAGCGATCAAGAATCGAAGTCGCTAAAATGACGCGACTCATCACTTCAGCTGCTCCACCTTCCCGTCCGCTCACAGTTGCGATCCGCCGTTGCGAGCCACGTCATCCGAGCTATCCTGCAGCTTGACCAGAAGGTAGCCGGGATAGTGGATGACCTGATCGAACTCGCGGGAAACGGTGTCCACGAACTTCATGACACGTTGGGTCGAGCAACTCACGCAAGCGCTCGCCGACCACGAGGACGGACGTCCGGCCGCCGAGGGCAGCTAGCCGGGTTCCCCCCCGAGCGTCAGTGCTATTGAGACTGCCCATCCGGATCAACCAGCCTCCGCCAGGTTGAGTTCGAAAACACTCAGTGAGGTGCCGTTGCCGACTGCATCCCTTCCGAGTAGGCGGCCAGTGTCCAGGCAAGGTTTTCCGAGCTGCCCTGCTTCGATCACTTCAACCGACCGCGTGCTGGCGACCCGTAAGGTGAATGCACTTCTGCGTCGTCGGTAAAGATAGCAGCGCAGCCGGCAGCATCTCCCGATCGATACAACGCGACATACATGTCCCAAATCTCCTGGAGATCATCGAAGATCGACAGCGTTTCCTCCTTCGTCGTCCGGCGCAGTTTAGCGATGGCTAATAATTGCGGAGCTAGGGCTGGCAGTCAAAGGCGTGCTTTTTCCCCTCACCAGGTGAATCGCTCGACAGAGCTATCCTTTGTGGCTATTGTCGGAGAATGTCAAAAATTGAGAAAGTCAGAAATTCGGAAGTCGGCCGACCTCATTCTGACACCGACCAGATAACGATGCGACTTCCCCGAGAGATTGGTGTCGCTCTGGACAATTTTCGGCGCGACCAAGGCGACTTGCCAATGCGCACTGAAGCCATGCGCCGTATCATCCGTGAATGGCTGATCGGGCATGGCTACCTCTAAAGGCATAATCCAGTTCAGCATCTTTTAGGACCTTCTTGACGTCCCTTCGGCTCGTTGCAAGTTGCCGCCGTGTCGCTTTGGCGCACAAACAGACGGCGCTTGTGCGTGCAGTCCGGAGTACGGCACATTCATTTCGGCCTTGACCACGGCAGACCATCACCATGCTGAGCTTTGGGCGGCGCGACAATGATTCTGGATTACCGCCCGCCCAGCTGACTGACGCCAGCAGAGATAAGGCAAGCCAGCCAGACCGCACTCGATCGTCGGTGACGATGTTTCGTGCGTCGACCGCGGGCCAACTGGCATTCGCCGCCGCCTCGGCAGCAAATCTGCTCCTGTAGTGCAACTCAGAGGACGAACGATGGAATTGGGCCTAGAGATGGACGTGACAGTTGTGTGCGGCGACAGATCCCCATGTGCTGTTTGCGGTGCTGAAGCCGTTTCTGCCGCGATTGCGTCGCGTTGGCCACGAGTGGCGCCAACCTCGCCTCCAGCCGATTTGCCATGATCGATGACATAACAGGCTTCCAACTCGTGCGGCAGCCGACAAGCGCACCGGCTAGGGCATCACCGGCTATGAGGAGCGCACGGAAAGACTTAGCGTACCACAATTTACTTCTGGCGGAAGGAGGAATGCACCGACGCAAGAAGCGGGCTCAGGATATAGTCGAGCGCCGTGCGCTCCTCGGTGACGATCATCACCGAGGCCGGCATCCCCGGATAAAGCGTGATCTGCGGCGCTGCGGCTAATTCGGCCGGGTCGACCGCGACATCGGCCACGTAGTAGGGGAATCCGGTCTTGCTGTCGGTGACGCGATCTGCCGAAATGCGGGTTACGCGTCCGTGAATGATAGGAATGGAACGCTGCTTGTATGATGTAAAGCGCACTTCCGCCATCATGTCAGATCGCAGGCTCGATATGTCCTCGACGCGCACCTGCGCCTGGACGACTAGCGAGTTCCGCGTAGGCACAATGTCTAGGATCGTCTGCCCGGGGGCAACGATTGCGCCGGTTGAAAAGACGCTTAGGTTCATCACCTGGCCGTCATAGGGCGAGCGGACCACGGCCCGATCCACGGCGGCCTGACTCGCAAACATCTTGGGCACAAGGTCCGCTAACTGCGATTGCGTATCGATCAGCATTGCCGAGAGCTTGGCACGGCGTTCGTTGGTAAGCTGTGCGATCTGGCTTTCGAGCTCGGCCTTGTTCTGGCGGTTCCCCGCGATCTCGCCGAGACTCTGGTCTATCAGGCCTTGCAGGTCGGAAGCGGTGCGGTCGAGCTCAAGGATGCGCGTGCGCGTGGTCAATCCGGCCTTCAGCAGCTTGTCCAGGCCCACCTTCTCGTCGGTGATGGACTTCAGCTGCGCCCGGAAGGATTCCACACGTGCTTGCTTGCCGTCGATCTGCTCATCGAGTTCTGCGATCCGCTTCTGCAGAATCTGCCGAGCGCCTGCCATCGAGGCGCGCTGGCTTGCGAGATCGGCGATCTGGCTGGCCATCGCGTCCTGCAGATACGCCTGATGCTCGACGGTGATGTCCTTCGGAAAAGCGACCGCCTCCTTGCCGTCCAGCTCTGCGCGGATGCGGGCATCGGTCGCGCGCAACAAAGCATATTGCTGGGAATAGAGATTGAATTCGGATCGGTTCTTCGTGTCGTCCAGCACCAGCAATATGTCGCCGGTCTTGACGATGTCGCCGTCCTTGACGTGTATCTCCTTCACCGTGCCGCCATCGAAATGCTGCACGCTCTTGCGGTTCCCTTCGACCTTCACGACCGCGTCCGCGAGCACCGCGCCGTTCAGCGGCGCCATGGCGGCCCAGCCGCCGAAAATGCCGAAGAAGGCAACGATGATCAAAAGGCCGACGAGAGTGGGCGCCTTAATCGAATCCGAGGCGATGGGGCCGGTCTCGTCGGGCAGGCTGCGATAGATGAAGGCACCGTCGCTCAACGATCTCTCCTGACCCGGCTCATTGCGTTGCCACAACGGTCGGAGCCGCGCGCTGGTTGAGCAGCGCCACGATCTCGTTTCGCATGCCGAAGGCTTCGACCGCACCGTCGCGTAACAGAAGGATCTTGTCGACATTCGCGATCGTCGAGGGCCGGTGCGACACGATGATTACCGTGCTGCCGCGGCGCTTGAGCTCGATCGCGCAATCGCTCAGCGCTCGGTCGCCGTCGGCGTCCAGATTAGAACTCGGCTCGTCGAGAATGATCAGCTTCGGCATACCGAAGACTGCACGCGCAAGCGCGATCCGCTGCCGGTAGCCGCCCGAGAGTACCGCGCCGCCATCGCCGATCTGTGTCTCATAACCCTGCGGCAGGCGGATGATCATGTCGTGCACGCCGGCCAGGCGGGCGGCCTCGATAACCTCCTGGTCGACATTGGTCTTGAAGCGGCCGATGTTTGCAGCGACGGTGTCGGAGAAGAGCTCGATGTCCTGCGGCAGGTAACCGATATGGTCGCCGAGCGCGTCTCGACCCCACTGTGTCATGTCGGCGCCGTCCAGTCTGACGGTTCCGCGGCTAGGCTGCATGACCCCGGCCAGGTGGCGGGCGAGCGTGGATTTGCCCGCGCCGGAGGGGCCGATTATGCCTAGTGCCTCGCCGGCCTCTAGCCGGAACGAGATGTCCCGCAGCAGAACCTTCTGCAGACTGGGAATCGCATAGCTGACCTGCTCGACCGAGATCTTGCCTGTTGGCTTCGGCAGATTGAACGAACGGTCGTTGCTCGCATCGCTATCGACCAGCTTGCGAACCCTCACCAGCGCGCTGCGCGCCAGGACAAGGCTGCGCCACGCGCCGACGATCTGCTCGACGGGCTGCAAGCCGCGGCCCAGCAGAAGGCTTGCCGCGAAGATGGAGCCGGCGCTCGTTTGCCGTTCGATGACCAGATAGGCGCCAAGGCCGAGGATGAGCGACTGCATGGTCAGCCGAAGAAACCTGATCAGCCCGGACATGAGCGCGGCGCGGTCGCTGGCGTCCGCCTGACGCCGAAGCGCCAGGTTTCGATCGCGTTCCCAACGGCGGATAAGACCGTCGAGCATGCCCATGGCGCGGACGACCTCCGCGTTCCTGAGGCTCATCTCGGTGAAGGCGTAGTTGGCCGTTGCCAGGTCGTTGGCCTGCTTCAGCGGCCCGCGTACCAGATATTCGTTGCCCACCGCCATTGCAACAAGCAGCAGCGATGAGCCGAGCGCGAAGAACCCCAGCCACGGGTGCAGCAGGAAGATGATGCCGATGTAGATCGGCGACCAAGGCAGGTCGAGCAGCGCGTGGATACCACTCCCGGTAACGACCTGCCGGAACGTGTCGAAGTCGCGGATCGGCTGGCTCTGCGAGGCGCCCGGCAAGGATGCTTCGAGCGAGTTGGCGACGACCTTCGCCGAAAGCAGCCGGTCGAGGCGTGCGCTAGCGCGGGTCAGGATCCTGGCGCGCACCAAATCGAGGCCGGCTAGCGCAAGGAAGGCCGCCAGCAGCATTATCGTAAGCATCAGCAGCGTCGTTTCGCTACCGCTGGTGACCACCCGGTCATAGATCTGCAGCATATAGAGCGGCGAGGCGAGATAGAGCAGGTTGATCGCTAGACTGAACGCTGCCGCGACCAGGAAATAATGGCGACACGCCAGCAGCGCGTCCTCGACCACTTTACTTTTGCTGTTGAAAGTCAATGACCCAGCGGAGAACCGCCCCTCTGTCCTGTTGCACGCCCGGAACCGATGTTACTCCAGATCCTTCAAACGGCCACGCAGTCGGTTCCTTTACCTGCCGTAAACCTTAATTGGTAAGCTGAATCGGCGACCGGCCGATCCAGAAGTTGAGCCGCGTGGTGCCTGCGGCTCACCCTCAACGTTCACGCCCCGAGACCACTCGCCGTCAGACCATATTGAACTACCGTCCTACCGGCCCCGTCGTCGACAAGCGTGAAGCTGTGTTCATCGAAGATGCCCAGGAGGTGGAGCGTGGCATTGTGAGTGCCATCGGTCACGGTCAACGTTCCTCCAGTGCCGGTCGAATCTACCTGATAGGCAGCCGATGTTCCCGCGCCGAACAGGATATCGCCGAGGTCGATCTTGTCGTCGTTGGTCATCCCGCCGATCCTGCCGCTGAAGTCGAACGAATCGTCCAGCTGCAGCGTGCCGGCCGCATTCTGCGCGAAGGTCACATCCGTCGACGAGGCTGCGCCGAACTCCAGCTTCGACAAATTGCCGATCGTGGCGTCCCCCGTCCCGGTGACCTGGCCGTTGATCGTGATGTTGCCGCCATTGGCCCAGAGCAACCCGGAATTGGCGAGCGTCCCGGTGATCGTCAGGCCTCCAGAGCCCGTCGCCTCCAGCGTCCCCGAGTTGACGGTGGTGTTGGCGCCAGCGTTGATGACCAGGGCGTGGGTGCCGGTGGCGACGATCGTCCCCTGGTTGTTCAGGGACAACAGGCCGCCGCCCAGTAGGCCGCCGCCCAGTTGGCCGGCGCCGGAGATGGTGTTGTCAACGTTGGTCAGGGTGACGTCCGCGCTCGTGCCGGAGATAACGTTCCAGTCGCTATCGGACAGGACGACCTGCCCGCCGCCCTGCAGGGTGATGCCGTGCTGGATGATCTGCAGTAGCGTGTCGCTGCCCGCGGAGTCGAGCGAGATGAGGCCGGTGTTGTTGATCGTGCCGCTCAGCGGCAGCATGGCGCCGTCGCCGATCGACATAGTGCCGGCGTTATTGACCACCGGCGTCTGGTCGAAGACGAAATTGCTGTCTGTGAGCGCGCTCGAGTGGACGCCGTCGAGCGTGATCGACTGTCCGTCGGCAAGCGTGATCACAGCATTGCCGCTGCCGTCGTCGACCATGTGAGCTTGGACGTCGGCGAAGCTCTGGAAGCCGGAATAGCCAATCAGGTCAATTTTATCCGCGACGGTGTCGAAGCTATGCACCGTGTCGTTGCCGATCGGTTGCGAGAAGACGAAGAGGTCGTTGCCGAGAGAGCCGGTCAGCACGTCGTCACCAGACCAGGCGAAGATCGGCGAACCCGGCGTATAGGCCTCGACATTATTCGCGACGATCATCGTACCTGTTGTACCGTCCGTGTTGGTCCACGTCTCGGTCACATTGACCACCGTAGCTCCGACGTAGTCGGCGGGCGTGGTGACGCTTAGAGAGCCGACATCGATGGTGGCGATTGACCAGGACCCATCCGCGTTGTGAACAGCTCCGTTGAGAGTCCAACCAATTGGCACCCCTGAAACGGTTACCGCGATTGATTCATAATTTTCTGTTGGGTTCGTCAATCCCAAATAGATAGGGTCTCCAGATGTGCCTGCGGGAGCCTGAGTTGTAATGGTGGTTTGGTTCCCCGCAGCATCGGTGGCGACAATTGTCAAATGGTCATTATTCGCCAAGTTCGAATTAGTGTAACTCCAATTTCCACCGTTAAGTGTTGCAGTACCGTTAGCCGCTGAATGGTCACTGTCTGAAATAGTAATCGAAGTTACGCCAGATCCAGAGTCACTGTAAGTGCCTCCCAAGGTCTTGGTACCGTTGCTGTAGCTCGTCTTTGCGACGCTTGGCGCGGTGGTGTCGACCTTGTAGCTGGCGTTGTCGGTCACCGAGTTGGCCGTCAATGTCGCGCTGTTGCCTGCGGCATCCTTGATCGTGCCGCCGTTCAGGCTCAGCGCGTTGGCACCGATACTGATGCCGTTGGTATCGGTCTGGCTCGACTGGATGGTGTAGGTGAACACCAGCGAGTTGCTGCCGCTGCCCGAGGAGTAGTTGGCCTGCACCGTGGTACCACCGATGTTGAGCGCCAGCTGCGGCGTACCTGAGATCGTCACACTCTCGCTGAGGGCCACCGTCACGCTTACCACGTCGCCGGCGTTCAGATAGCTATTCTGGATCCCCGTCGCGCTGGTGATCACTTCGCTGTTGACCGTCGGCGCCGTCTGGTCGAGCGTGTAGGCGTGGCCGGTACCAGCGGTCGTGTTGCCCGCCAAGTCGATCGTGCGCACCGACAAGGTGTTGGTGCCGGACGACAGCGTCACGCCGGAGGCCGAGAAGGTCCCGCCACTGGCGCTCGCCGTCACCCAGGTCGTGCCGCCGTCGGCGCTGACCTGGATCGTGTCGCCCGCAAGCGTGCCGGTATAGGTGCCGCTCACCGTCTGCGATGCCGTGCTGGTGATGAAGTCGCTTCCCGAGCTGCCGGTATCGGCGCTCAGCGCCGTCACAATCGCAACGGCGCTCGGCGCGGTCTGGTCGAGCCCATAGCCATGACCGGTGCCGGCGGTGGTGTTGCCGGCCTGGTCGATCGTCCGTACCGACAACAAGGTGTTTGGCCCGGACAACAGCGTCACGCCGGAGGCCGAGAAGGTCCCGCCACTGGCGCTCGCCGTCACCCAGGTCGTGCCGCCGTCGGCGCTGACCTGGATCGTCTCGCCCGTACCCAGCGTGCCGGCATAGGTGCCGCTCACCGTCTGCGAGGCCGTGCTGGTGATGAAGTCGGTCCCCGAGCTGCCGGTGTCGGCGCTCAGCGCCGTCACCGTTGCTGCCGCGGTCGGCGCGGTCTGGTCGAGCGTGTAGGCGTGGCCGGTGCCGGCGGTGGTGTTGCCCGCCTGGTCGATCGTGCGCACCGACAAGGTGTTGGTGCCGGACGACAGCGTCACGCCGGAGGCCGAGAAGGTCCCGGCACTCGCCGTCGCCGTCACCCAGGTCGCGCCGCCGTTGGCGCTGACCTGGATCGTCTCGCCCGTACCCAGCGTGCCGGCATAGGTGCCGCTCACCGTCTGCGAGGCCGTGCTGGTAATGAAGTCGCTCGAGGAGCTGCCGGTATCGGCGCTCAGCGCCGTCACCGTCGCAGCCGCGGCCGGCGCGGTCTGATCCAGCGTATAGCTATGGCCGGTGCCGGCGGTGGTGTTGCCCGCCTGGTCGATCGTGCGCACCGACAAGGTGTTGGTGCCGGACGACAGCGTCACGCCGGAGGCCGAGAAGGTCCCGGCACTCGCCGTCGCCGTCACCCAGGTCGCGCCGCCGTTGGCGCTGACCTGGATCGTCTCGCCCGTACCCAGCGTGCCGGCATAGGTGCCGCTCACCGTCTGCGAGGCCGTGCTGGTGATGAAGTCGCTCGAGGAGCTGCCGGTATCGGCGCTCAGCGCCGTCACCGTCGCAGCCGCGGCCGGCGCGGTCTGATCCAGCGTATAGCTATGGCCGGTGCCGGCGGTGGTGTTGCCCGCCTGGTCGATCGTGCGCACCGACAAGGTGTTGGTGCCGGACGACAGCGTCACGCCGGAGGCCGAGAAGGTCCCGCCACTGGCGCTCGCCGTCACCCAGGTCGTGCCGCCGTCGGCGCTGACCTGGATCGTCTCGCCCGTACCCAGCGTGCCGGTATAGGTGCCGCTCACCGTCTGCGAGGCCGTGCTGGTGATGAAGTCGCTCGAGGAGCTGCCGGTATCGGCGCTCAGCGCCGTCACCGTCGCAGCCGCGGTCGGCGCCGTGTTGTCGACGGTGACCGTGATCGCGTTGCTGGTCGAGCTGTTGCCCGCCGGGTCGGTGACGATGGCGTGGAAGCTGTAGGTGCCGTCGGCCAGACCGGCCTGGTTCGCCGAGGTCGTGCTCCAGGTGGCGCCGCCGTCGGTGGAAACCTCATAGGCCACGCTGACGCCGTTGGCGTCGCTGTCGCCGCTCAGGCTGAGGTCGAAGGTGCCGTCCTTGGTGATCGGCGTCGCGTCGCTGCTGCCGGTGTCGGTCAGGTTGGCAAAGGCCAGCGCGCCGGCGGTCGGCGCCGTGTTGTCGACGGTGACCGTGATCGCGTTGCTGGTCGAGCTGTTGCCCGCCGGGTCGGTGACGATGGCGTGGAAGCTGTAGGTGCCGTCGGCCAGACCGGCCTGGTTCGCCGAGGTCGTGCTCCAGGTGGCGCCGCCGTCGGTGGAAACCTCATAGGCCACGCTGACGCCGTTGGCGTCGCTGTCGCCGCTCAGGCTGAGGTCGAAGGTGCCGTCCTTGGTGATCGGCGTCGCGTCGCTGCTGCCGGTGTCGGTCAGGTTGGCAAAGGCCAGCGCGCCGGCGGTCGGCGCCGTGTTGTCGACGGTGACCGTGATCGCGTTGCTGGTCGAGCTGTTGCCCGCCGGGTCGGTGACGATGGCGTGGAAGCTGTAGGTGCCGTCGGCCAGACCGGCCTGGTTCGCCGAGGTCGTGCTCCAGGTGGCGCCGCCGTCGGTGGAAACCTCATAGGCCACGCTGACGCCGTTGGCGTCGCTGTCGCCGCTCAGGCTGAGGTCGAAGGTGCCGTCCTTGGTGATCGGCGTCGCGTCGCTGCTGCCGGTGTCGGTCAGGTTGGCAAAGGCCAGCGCGCCGGCGGTCGGCGCCGTGTTGTCGACGGTGACCGTGATCGCGTTGCTGGTCGAGCTGTTGCCCGCCGGGTCGGTGACGATGGCGTGGAAGCTGTAGGTGCCGTCGGCCAGACCGGCCTGGTTCGCCGAGGTCGTGCTCCAGGTGGCGCCGCCGTCGGTGGAAACCTCATAGGCCACGCTGACGCCGTTGGCGTCGCTGTCGCCGCTCAGGCTGAGGTCGAAGGTGCCGTCCTTGGTGATCGGCGTCGCGTCGCTGCTGCCGGTGTCGGTCAGGTTGGCAAAGGCCAGCGCGCCGGCGGTCGGCGCCGTGTTGTCGACGGTGACCGTGATCGCGTTGCTGGTCGAGCTGTTGCCCGCCGGGTCGGTGACGATGGCGTGGAAGCTGTAGGTGCCGTCGGCCAGACCGGCCTGGTTCGCCGAGGTCGTGCTCCAGGTGGCGCCGCCGTCGGTGGAAACCTCATAGGCCACGCTGACGCCGTTGGCGTCGCTGTCGCCGCTCAGGCTGAGGTCGAAGGTGCCGTCCTTGGTGATCGGCGTCGCGTCGCTGCTGCCGGTGTCGGTCAGGTTGGCAAAGGCCAGCGCGCCGGCGGTCGGCGCCGTGTTGTCGACGGTGACCGTGATCGCGTTGCTGGTCGAGCTGTTGCCCGCCGGGTCGGTGACGATGGCGTGGAAGCTGTAGGTGCCGTCGGCCAGACCGGCCTGGTTCGCCGAGGTCGTGCTCCAGGTGGCGCCGCCGTCGGTGGAAACCTCATAGGCCACGCTGACGCCGTTGGCGTCGCTGTCGCCGCTCAGGCTGAGGTCGAAGGTGCCGTCCTTGGTGATCGGCGTCGCGTCGCTGCTGCCGGTGTCGGTCAGGTTGGCAAAGGCCAGCGCGCCGGCGGTCGGCGCCGTGTTGTCGACGGTGACCGTGATCGCGTTGCTGGTCGAGCTGTTGCCCGCCGGGTCGGTGACGATGGCGTGGAAGCTGTAGGTGCCGTCGGCCAGACCGGCCTGGTTCGCCGAGGTCGTGCTCCAGGTGGCGCCGCCGTCGGTGGAAACCTCATAGGCCACGCTGACGCCGTTGGCGTCGCTGTCGCCGCTCAGGCTGAGGTCGAAGGTGCCGTCCTTGGTGATCGGCGTCGCGTCGCTGCTGCCGGTGTCGGTCAGGTTGGCAAAGGCCAGCGCGCCGGCGGTCGGCGCCGTGTTGTCGACGGTGACCGTGATCGCGTTGCTGGTCGAGCTGTTGCCCGCCGGGTCGGTGACGATGGCGTGGAAGCTGTAGGTGCCGTCGGCCAGACCGGCCTGGTTCGCCGAGGTCGTGCTCCAGGTGGCGCCGCCGTCGGTGGAAACCTCATAGGCCACGCTGACGCCGTTGGCGTCGCTGTCGCCGCTCAGGCTGAGGTCGAAGGTGCCGTCCTTGGTGATCGGCGTCGCGTCGCTGCTGCCGGTGTCGGTCAGGTTGGCAAAGGCCAGCGCGCCGGCGGTCGGCGCCGTGTTGTCGACGGTGACCGTGATCGCGTTGCTGGTCGAGCTGTTGCCCGCCGGGTCGGTGACGATGGCGTGGAAGCTGTAGGTGCCGTCGGCCAGACCGGCCTGGTTCGCCGAGGTCGTGCTCCAGGTGGCGCCGCCGTCGGTGGAAACCTCATAGGCCACGCTGACGCCGTTGGCGTCGCTGTCGCCGCTCAGGCTGAGGTCGAAGGTGCCGTCCTTGGTGATCGGCGTCGCGTCGCTGCTGCCGGTGTCGGTCAGGTTGGCAAAGGCCAGCGCGCCGGCGGTCGGCGCCGTGTTGTCGACGGTGACCGTGATCGCGTTGCTGGTCGAGCTGTTGCCCGCCGGGTCGGTGACGATGGCGTGGAAGCTGTAGGTGCCGTCGGCCAGACCGGCCTGGTTCGCCGAGGTCGTGCTCCAGGTGGCGCCGCCGTCGGTGGAAACCTCATAGGCCACGCTGACGCCGTTGGCGTCGCTGTCGCCGCTCAGGCTGAGGTCGAAGGTGCCGTCCTTGGTGATCGGCGTCGCGTCGCTGCTGCCGGTGTCGGTCAGGTTGGCAAAGGCCAGCGCGCCGGCGGTCGGCGCCGTGTTGTCGACGGTGACCGTGATCGCGTTGCTGGTCGAGCTGTTGCCCGCCGGGTCGGTGACGATGGCGTGGAAGCTGTAGGTGCCGTCGGCCAGACCGGCCTGGTTCGCCGAGGTCGTGCTCCAGGTGGCGCCGCCGTCGGTGGAAACCTCATAGGCCACGCTGACGCCGTTGGCGTCGCTGTCGCCGCTCAGGCTGAGGTCGAAGGTGCCGTCCTTGGTGATCGGCGTCGCGTCGCTGCTGCCGGTGTCGGTCAGGTTGGCAAAGGCCAGCGCGCCGGCGGTCGGCGCCGTGTTGTCGACGGTGACCGTGATCGCGTTGCTGGTCGAGCTGTTGCCCGCCGGGTCGGTGACGATGGCGTGGAAGCTGTAGGTGCCGTCGGCCAGACCGGCCTGGTTCGCCGAGGTCGTGCTCCAGGTGGCGCCGCCGTCGGTGGAAACCTCATAGGCCACGCTGACGCCGTTGGCGTCGCTGTCGCCGCTCAGGCTGAGGTCGAAGGTGCCGTCCTTGGTGATCGGCGTCGCGTCGCTGCTGCCGGTGTCGGTCAGGTTGGCAAAGGCCAGCGCGCCGGCGGTCGGCGCCGTGTTGTCGACGGTGACCGTGATCGCGTTGCTGGTCGAGCTGTTGCCCGCCGGGTCGGTGACGATGGCGTGGAAGCTGTAGGTGCCGTCGGCCAGACCGGCCTGGTTCGCCGAGGTCGTGCTCCAGGTGGCGCCGCCGTCGGTGGAAACCTCATAGGCCACGCTGACGCCGTTGGCGTCGCTGTCGCCGCTCAGGCTGAGGTCGAAGGTGCCGTCCTTGGTGATCGGCGTCGCGTCGCTGCTGCCGGTGTCGGTCAGGTTGGCAAAGGCCAGCGCGCCGGCGGTCGGCGCCGTGTTGTCGACGGTGACCGTGATCGCGTTGCTGGTCGAGCTGTTGCCCGCCGGGTCGGTGACGATGGCGTGGAAGCTGTAGGTGCCGTCGGCCAGACCGGCCTGGTTCGCCGAGGTCGTGCTCCAGGTGGCGCCGCCGTCGGTGGAAACCTCATAGGCCACGCTGACGCCGTTGGCGTCGCTGTCGCCGCTCAGGCTGAGGTCGAAGGTGCCGTCCTTGGTGATCGGCGTCGCGTCGCTGCTGCCGGTGTCGGTCAGGTTGGCAAAGGCCAGCGCGCCGGCGGTCGGCGCCGTGTTGTCGACGGTGACCGTGATCGCGTTGCTGGTCGAGCTGTTGCCCGCCGGGTCGGTGACGATGGCGTGGAAGCTGTAGGTGCCGTCGGCCAGACCGGCCTGGTTCGCCGAGGTCGTGCTCCAGGTGGCGCCGCCGTCGGTGGAAACCTCATAGGCCACGCTGACGCCGTTGGCGTCGCTGTCGCCGCTCAGGCTGAGGTCGAAGGTGCCGTCCTTGGTGATCGGCGTCGCGTCGCTGCTGCCGGTGTCGGTCAGGTTGGCAAAGGCCAGCGCGCCGGCGGTCGGCGCCGTGTTGTCGACGGTGACCGTGATCGCGTTGCTGGTCGAGCTGTTGCCCGCCGGGTCGGTGACGATGGCGTGGAAGCTGTAGGTGCCGTCGGCCAGACCGGCCTGGTTCGCCGAGGTCGTGCTCCAGGTGGCGCCGCCGTCGGTGGAAACCTCATAGGCCACGCTGACGCCGTTGGCGTCGCTGTCGCCGCTCAGGCTGAGGTCGAAGGTGCCGTCCTTGGTGATCGGCGTCGCGTCGCTGCTGCCGGTGTCGGTCAGGTTGGCAAAGGCCAGCGCGCCGGCGGTCGGCGCCGTGTTGTCGACGGTGACCGTGATCGCGTTGCTGGTCGAGCTGTTGCCCGCCGGGTCGGTGACGATGGCGTGGAAGCTGTAGGTGCCGTCGGCCAGACCGGCCTGGTTCGCCGAGGTCGTGCTCCAGGTGGCGCCGCCGTCGGTGGAAACCTCATAGGCCACGCTGACGCCGTTGGCGTCGCTGTCGCCGCTCAGGCTGAGGTCGAAGGTGCCGTCCTTGGTGATCGGCGTCGCGTCGCTGCTGCCGGTGTCGGTCAGGTTGGCAAAGGCCAGCGCGCCGGCGGTCGGCGCCGTGTTGTCGACGGTGACCGTGATCGCGTTGCTGGTCGAGCTGTTGCCCGCCGGGTCGGTGACGATGGCGTGGAAGCTGTAGGTGCCGTCGGCCAGACCGGCCTGGTTCGCCGAGGTCGTGCTCCAGGTGGCGCCGCCGTCGGTGGAAACCTCATAGGCCACGCTGACGCCGTTGGCGTCGCTGTCGCCGCTCAGGCTGAGGTCGAAGGTGCCGTCCTTGGTGATCGGCGTCGCGTCGCTGCTGCCGGTGTCGGTCAGGTTGGCAAAGGCCAGCGCGCCGGCGGTCGGCGCCGTGTTGTCGACGGTGACCGTGATCGCGTTGCTGGTCGAGCTGTTGCCCGCCGGGTCGGTGACGATGGCGTGGAAGCTGTAGGTGCCGTCGGCCAGACCGGCCTGGTTCGCCGAGGTCGTGCTCCAGGTGGCGCCGCCGTCGGTGGAAACCTCATAGGCCACGCTGACGCCGTTGGCGTCGCTGTCGCCGCTCAGGCTGAGGTCGAAGGTGCCGTCCTTGGTGATCGGCGTCGCGTCGCTGCTGCCGGTGTCGGTCAGGTTGGCAAAGGCCAGCGCGCCGGCGGTCGGCGCCGTGTTGTCGACGGTGACCGTGATCGCGTTGCTGGTCGAGCTGTTGCCCGCCGGGTCGGTGACGATGGCGTGGAAGCTGTAGGTGCCGTCGGCCAGACCGGCCTGGTTCGCCGAGGTCGTGCTCCAGGTGGCGCCGCCGTCGGTGGAAACCTCATAGGCCACGCTGACGCCGTTGGCGTCGCTGTCGCCGCTCAGGCTGAGGTCGAAGGTGCCGTCCTTGGTGATCGGCGTCGCGTCGCTGCTGCCGGTGTCGGTCAGGTTGGCAAAGGCCAGCGCGCCGGCGGTCGGCGCCGTGTTGTCGACGGTGACCGTGATCGCGTTGCTGGTCGAGCTGTTGCCCGCCGGGTCGGTGACGATGGCGTGGAAGCTGTAGGTGCCGTCGGCCAGACCGGCCTGGTTCGCCGAGGTCGTGCTCCAGGTGGCGCCGCCGTCGGTGGAAACCTCATAGGCCACGCTGACGCCGTTGGCGTCGCTGTCGCCGCTCAGGCTGAGGTCGAAGGTGCCGTCCTTGGTGATCGGCGTCGCGTCGCTGCTGCCGGTGTCGGTCAGGTTGGCAAAGGCCAGCGCGCCGGCGGTCGGCGCCGTGTTGTCGACGGTGACCGTGATCGCGTTGCTGGTCGAGCTGTTGCCCGCCGGGTCGGTGACGATGGCGTGGAAGCTGTAGGTGCCGTCGGCCAGACCGGCCTGGTTCGCCGAGGTCGTGCTCCAGGTGGCGCCGCCGTCGGTGGAAACCTCATAGGCCACGCTGACGCCGTTGGCGTCGCTGTCGCCGCTCAGGCTGAGGTCGAAGGTGCCGTCCTTGGTGATCGGCGTCGCGTCGCTGCTGCCGGTGTCGGTCAGGTTGGCAAAGGCCAGCGCGCCGGCGGTCGGCGCCGTGTTGTCGACGGTGACCGTGATCGCGTTGCTGGTCGAGCTGTTGCCCGCCGGGTCGGTGACGATGGCGTGGAAGCTGTAGGTGCCGTCGGCCAGACCGGCCTGGTTCGCCGAGGTCGTGCTCCAGGTGGCGCCGCCGTCGGTGGAAACCTCATAGGCCACGCTGACGCCGTTGGCGTCGCTGTCGCCGCTCAGGCTGAGGTCGAAGGTGCCGTCCTTGGTGATCGGCGTCGCGTCGCTGCTGCCGGTGTCGGTCAGGTTGGCAAAGGCCAGCGCGCCGGCGGTCGGCGCCGTGTTGTCGACGGTGACCGTGATCGCGTTGCTGGTCGAGCTGTTGCCCGCCGGGTCGGTGACGATGGCGTGGAAGCTGTAGGTGCCGTCGGCCAGACCGGCCTGGTTCGCCGAGGTCGTGCTCCAGGTGGCGCCGCCGTCGGTGGAAACCTCATAGGCCACGCTGACGCCGTTGGCGTCGCTGTCGCCGCTCAGGCTGAGGTCGAAGGTGCCGTCCTTGGTGATCGGCGTCGCGTCGCTGCTGCCGGTGTCGGTCAGGTTGGCAAAGGCCAGCGCGCCGGCGGTCGGCGCCGTGTTGTCGACGGTGACCGTGATCGCGTTGCTGGTCGAGCTGTTGCCCGCCGGGTCGGTGACGATGGCGTGGAAGCTGTAGGTGCCGTCGGCCAGACCGGCCTGGTTCGCCGAGGTCGTGCTCCAGGTGGCGCCGCCGTCGGTGGAAACCTCATAGGCCACGCTGACGCCGTTGGCGTCGCTGTCGCCGCTCAGGCTGAGGTCGAAGGTGCCGTCCTTGGTGATCGGCGTCGCGTCGCTGCTGCCGGTGTCGGTCAGGTTGGCAAAGGCCAGCGCGCCGGCGGTCGGCGCCGTGTTGTCGACGGTGACCGTGATCGCGTTGCTGGTCGAGCTGTTGCCCGCCGGGTCGGTGACGATGGCGTGGAAGCTGTAGGTGCCGTCGGCCAGACCGGCCTGGTTCGCCGAGGTCGTGCTCCAGGTGGCGCCGCCGTCGGTGGAAACCTCATAGGCCACGCTGACGCCGTTGGCGTCGCTGTCGCCGCTCAGGCTGAGGTCGAAGGTGCCGTCCTTGGTGATCGGCGTCGCGTCGCTGCTGCCGGTGTCGGTCAGGTTGGCAAAGGCCAGCGCGCCGGCGGTCGGCGCCGTGTTGTCGACGGTGACCGTGATCGCGTTGCTGGTCGAGCTGTTGCCCGCCGGGTCGGTGACGATGGCGTGGAAGCTGTAGGTGCCGTCGGCCAGACCGGCCTGGTTCGCCGAGGTCGTGCTCCAGGTGGCGCCGCCGTCGGTGGAAACCTCATAGGCCACGCTGACGCCGTTGGCGTCGCTGTCGCCGCTCAGGCTGAGGTCGAAGGTGCCGTCCTTGGTGATCGGCGTCGCGTCGCTGCTGCCGGTGTCGGTCAGGTTGGCAAAGGCCAGCGCGCCGGCGGTCGGCGCCGTGTTGTCGACGGTGACCGTGATCGCGTTGCTGGTCGAGCTGTTGCCCGCCGGGTCGGTGACGATGGCGTGGAAGCTGTAGGTGCCGTCGGCCAGACCGGCCTGGTTCGCCGAGGTCGTGCTCCAGGTGGCGCCGCCGTCGGTGGAAACCTCATAGGCCACGCTGACGCCGTTGGCGTCGCTGTCGCCGCTCAGGCTGAGGTCGAAGGTGCCGTCCTTGGTGATCGGCGTCGCGTCGCTGCTGCCGGTGTCGGTCAGGTTGGCAAAGGCCAGCGCGCCGGCGGTCGGCGCCGTGTTGTCGACGGTGACCGTGATCGCGTTGCTGGTCGAGCTGTTGCCCGCCGGGTCGGTGACGATGGCGTGGAAGCTGTAGGTGCCGTCGGCCAGACCGGCCTGGTTCGCCGAGGTCGTGCTCCAGGTGGCGCCGCCGTCGGTGGAAACCTCATAGGCCACGCTGACGCCGTTGGCGTCGCTGTCGCCGCTCAGGCTGAGGTCGAAGGTGCCGTCCTTGGTGATCGGCGTCGCGTCGCTGCTGCCGGTGTCGGTCAGGTTGGCAAAGGCCAGCGCGCCGGCGGTCGGCGCCGTGTTGTCGACGGTGACCGTGATCGCGTTGCTGGTCGAGCTGTTGCCCGCCGGGTCGGTGACGATGGCGTGGAAGCTGTAGGTGCCGTCGGCCAGACCGGCCTGGTTCGCCGAGGTCGTGCTCCAGGTGGCGCCGCCGTCGGTGGAAACCTCATAGGCCACGCTGACGCCGTTGGCGTCGCTGTCGCCGCTCAGGCTGAGGTCGAAGGTGCCGTCCTTGGTGATCGGCGTCGCGTCGCTGCTGCCGGTGTCGGTCAGGTTGGCAAAGGCCAGCGCGCCGGCGGTCGGCGCCGTGTTGTCGACGGTGACCGTGATCGCGTTGCTGGTCGAGCTGTTGCCCGCCGGGTCGGTGACGATGGCGTGGAAGCTGTAGGTGCCGTCGGCCAGACCGGCCTGGTTCGCCGAGGTCGTGCTCCAGGTGGCGCCGCCGTCGGTGGAAACCTCATAGGCCACGCTGACGCCGTTGGCGTCGCTGTCGCCGCTCAGGCTGAGGTCGAAGGTGCCGTCCTTGGTGATCGGCGTCGCGTCGCTGCTGCCGGTGTCGGTCAGGTTGGCAAAGGCCAGCGCGCCGGCGGTCGGCGCCGTGTTGTCGACGGTGACCGTGATCGCGTTGCTGGTCGAGCTGTTGCCCGCCGGGTCGGTGACGATGGCGTGGAAGCTGTAGGTGCCGTCGGCCAGACCGGCCTGGTTCGCCGAGGTCGTGCTCCAGGTGGCGCCGCCGTCGGTGGAAACCTCATAGGCCACGCTGACGCCGTTGGCGTCGCTGTCGCCGCTCAGGCTGAGGTCGAAGGTGCCGTCCTTGGTGATCGGCGTCGCGTCGCTGCTGCCGGTGTCGGTCAGGTTGGCAAAGGCCAGCGCGCCGGCGGTCGGCGCCGTGTTGTCGACGGTGACCGTGATCGCGTTGCTGGTCGAGCTGTTGCCCGCCGGGTCGGTGACGATGGCGTGGAAGCTGTAGGTGCCGTCGGCCAGACCGGCCTGGTTCGCCGAGGTCGTGCTCCAGGTGGCGCCGCCGTCGGTGGAAACCTCATAGGCCACGCTGACGCCGTTGGCGTCGCTGTCGCCGCTCAGGCTGAGGTCGAAGGTGCCGTCCTTGGTGATCGGCGTCGCGTCGCTGCTGCCGGTGTCGGTCAGGTTGGCAAAGGCCAGCGCGCCGGCGGTCGGCGCCGTGTTGTCGACGGTGACCGTGATCGCGTTGCTGGTCGAGCTGTTGCCCGCCGGGTCGGTGACGATGGCGTGGAAGCTGTAGGTGCCGTCGGCCAGACCGGCCTGGTTCGCCGAGGTCGTGCTCCAGGTGGCGCCGCCGTCGGTGGAAACCTCATAGGCCACGCTGACGCCGTTGGCGTCGCTGTCGCCGCTCAGGCTGAGGTCGAAGGTGCCGTCCTTGGTGATCGGCGTCGCGTCGCTGCTGCCGGTGTCGGTCAGGTTGGCAAAGGCCAGCGCGCCGGCGGTCGGCGCCGTGTTGTCGACGGTGACCGTGATCGCGTTGCTGGTCGAGCTGTTGCCCGCCGGGTCGGTGACGATGGCGTGGAAGCTGTAGGTGCCGTCGGCCAGACCGGCCTGGTTCGCCGAGGTCGTGCTCCAGGTGGCGCCGCCGTCGGTGGAAACCTCATAGGCCACGCTGACGCCGTTGGCGTCGCTGTCGCCGCTCAGGCTGAGGTCGAAGGTGCCGTCCTTGGTGATCGGCGTCGCGTCGCTGCTGCCGGTGTCGGTCAGGTTGGCAAAGGCCAGCGCGCCGGCGGTCGGCGCCGTGTTGTCGACGGTGACCGTGATCGCGTTGCTGGTCGAGCTGTTGCCCGCCGGGTCGGTGACGATGGCGTGGAAGCTGTAGGTGCCGTCGGCCAGACCGGCCTGGTTCGCCGAGGTCGTGCTCCAGGTGGCGCCGCCGTCGGTGGAAACCTCATAGGCCACGCTGACGCCGTTGGCGTCGCTGTCGCCGCTCAGGCTGAGGTCGAAGGTGCCGTCCTTGGTGATCGGCGTCGCGTCGCTGCTGCCGGTGTCGGTCAGGTTGGCAAAGGCCAGCGCGCCGGCGGTCGGCGCCGTGTTGTCGACGGTGACCGTGATCGCGTTGCTGGTCGAGCTGTTGCCCGCCGGGTCGGTGACGATGGCGTGGAAGCTGTAGGTGCCGTCGGCCAGACCGGCCTGGTTCGCCGAGGTCGTGCTCCAGGTGGCGCCGCCGTCGGTGGAAACCTCATAGGCCACGCTGACGCCGTTGGCGTCGCTGTCGCCGCTCAGGCTGAGGTCGAAGGTGCCGTCCTTGGTGATCGGCGTCGCGTCGCTGCTGCCGGTGTCGGTCAGGTTGGCAAAGGCCAGCGCGCCGGCGGTCGGCGCCGTGTTGTCGACGGTGACCGTGATCGCGTTGCTGGTCGAGCTGTTGCCCGCCGGGTCGGTGACGATGGCGTGGAAGCTGTAGGTGCCGTCGGCCAGACCGGCCTGGTTCGCCGAGGTCGTGCTCCAGGTGGCGCCGCCGTCGGTGGAAACCTCATAGGCCACGCTGACGCCGTTGGCGTCGCTGTCGCCGCTCAGGCTGAGGTCGAAGGTGCCGTCCTTGGTGATCGGCGTCGCGTCGCTGCTGCCGGTGTCGGTCAGGTTGGCAAAGGCCAGCGCGCCGGCGGTCGGCGCCGTGTTGTCGACGGTGACCGTGATCGCGTTGCTGGTCGAGCTGTTGCCCGCCGGGTCGGTGACGATGGCGTGGAAGCTGTAGGTGCCGTCGGCCAGACCGGCCTGGTTCGCCGAGGTCGTGCTCCAGGTGGCGCCGCCGTCGGTGGAAACCTCATAGGCCACGCTGACGCCGTTGGCGTCGCTGTCGCCGCTCAGGCTGAGGTCGAAGGTGCCGTCCTTGGTGATCGGCGTCGCGTCGCTGCTGCCGGTGTCGGTCAGGTTGGCAAAGGCCAGCGCGCCGGCGGTCGGCGCCGTGTTGTCGACGGTGACCGTGATCGCGTTGCTGGTCGAGCTGTTGCCCGCCGGGTCGGTGACGATGGCGTGGAAGCTGTAGGTGCCGTCGGCCAGACCGGCCTGGTTCGCCGAGGTCGTGCTCCAGGTGGCGCCGCCGTCGGTGGAAACCTCATAGGCCACGCTGACGCCGTTGGCGTCGCTGTCGCCGCTCAGGCTGAGGTCGAAGGTGCCGTCCTTGGTGATCGGCGTCGCGTCGCTGCTGCCGGTGTCGGTCAGGTTGGCAAAGGCCAGCGCGCCGGCGGTCGGCGCCGTGTTGTCGACGGTGACCGTGATCGCGTTGCTGGTCGAGCTGTTGCCCGCCGGGTCGGTGACGATGGCGTGGAAGCTGTAGGTGCCGTCGGCCAGACCGGCCTGGTTCGCCGAGGTCGTGCTCCAGGTGGCGCCGCCGTCGGTGGAAACCTCATAGGCCACGCTGACGCCGTTGGCGTCGCTGTCGCCGCTCAGGCTGAGGTCGAAGGTGCCGTCCTTGGTGATCGGCGTCGCGTCGCTGCTGCCGGTGTCGGTCAGGTTGGCAAAGGCCAGCGCGCCGGCGGTCGGCGCCGTGTTGTCGACGGTGACCGTGATCGCGTTGCTGGTCGAGCTGTTGCCCGCCGGGTCGGTGACGATGGCGTGGAAGCTGTAGGTGCCGTCGGCCAGACCGGCCTGGTTCGCCGAGGTCGTGCTCCAGGTGGCGCCGCCGTCGGTGGAAACCTCATAGGCCACGCTGACGCCGTTGGCGTCGCTGTCGCCGCTCAGGCTGAGGTCGAAGGTGCCGTCCTTGGTGATCGGCGTCGCGTCGCTGCTGCCGGTGTCGGTCAGGTTGGCAAAGGCCAGCGCGCCGGCGGTCGGCGCCGTGTTGTCGACGGTGACCGTGATCGCGTTGCTGGTCGAGCTGTTGCCCGCCGGGTCGGTGACGATGGCGTGGAAGCTGTAGGTGCCGTCGGCCAGACCGGCCTGGTTCGCCGAGGTCGTGCTCCAGGTGGCGCCGCCGTCGGTGGAAACCTCATAGGCCACGCTGACGCCGTTGGCGTCGCTGTCGCCGCTCAGGCTGAGGTCGAAGGTGCCGTCCTTGGTGATCGGCGTCGCGTCGCTGCTGCCGGTGTCGGTCAGGTTGGCAAAGGCCAGCGCGCCGGCGGTCGGCGCCGTGTTGTCGACGGTGACCGTGATCGCGTTGCTGGTCGAGCTGTTGCCCGCCGGGTCGGTGACGATGGCGTGGAAGCTGTAGGTGCCGTCGGCCAGACCGGCCTGGTTCGCCGAGGTCGTGCTCCAGGTGGCGCCGCCGTCGGTGGAAACCTCATAGGCCACGCTGACGCCGTTGGCGTCGCTGTCGCCGCTCAGGCTGAGGTCGAAGGTGCCGTCCTTGGTGATCGGCGTCGCGTCGCTGCTGCCGGTGTCGGTCAGGTTGGCAAAGGCCAGCGCGCCGGCGGTCGGCGCCGTGTTGTCGACGGTGACCGTGATCGCGTTGCTGGTCGAGCTGTTGCCCGCCGGGTCGGTGACGATGGCGTGGAAGCTGTAGGTGCCGTCGGCCAGACCGGCCTGGTTCGCCGAGGTCGTGCTCCAGGTGGCGCCGCCGTCGGTGGAAACCTCATAGGCCACGCTGACGCCGTTGGCGTCGCTGTCGCCGCTCAGGCTGAGGTCGAAGGTGCCGTCCTTGGTGATCGGCGTCGCGTCGCTGCTGCCGGTGTCGGTCAGGTTGGCAAAGGCCAGCGCGCCGGCGGTCGGCGCCGTGTTGTCGACGGTGACCGTGATCGCGTTGCTGGTCGAGCTGTTGCCCGCCGGGTCGGTGACGATGGCGTGGAAGCTGTAGGTGCCGTCGGCCAGACCGGCCTGGTTCGCCGAGGTCGTGCTCCAGGTGGCGCCGCCGTCGGTGGAAACCTCATAGGCCACGCTGACGCCGTTGGCGTCGCTGTCGCCGCTCAGGCTGAGGTCGAAGGTGCCGTCCTTGGTGATCGGCGTCGCGTCGCTGCTGCCGGTGTCGGTCAGGTTGGCAAAGGCCAGCGCGCCGGCGGTCGGCGCCGTGTTGTCGACGGTGACCGTGATCGCGTTGCTGGTCGAGCTGTTGCCCGCCGGGTCGGTGACGATGGCGTGGAAGCTGTAGGTGCCGTCGGCCAGACCGGCCTGGTTCGCCGAGGTCGTGCTCCAGGTGGCGCCGCCGTCGGTGGAAACCTCATAGGCCACGCTGACGCCGTTGGCGTCGCTGTCGCCGCTCAGGCTGAGGTCGAAGGTGCCGTCCTTGGTGATCGGCGTCGCGTCGCTGCTGCCGGTGTCGGTCAGGTTGGCAAAGGCCAGCGCGCCGGCGGTCGGCGCCGTGTTGTCGACGGTGACCGTGATCGCGTTGCTGGTCGAGCTGTTGCCCGCCGGGTCGGTGACGATGGCGTGGAAGCTGTAGGTGCCGTCGGCCAGACCGGCCTGGTTCGCCGAGGTCGTGCTCCAGGTGGCGCCGCCGTCGGTGGAAACCTCATAGGCCACGCTGACGCCGTTGGCGTCGCTGTCGCCGCTCAGGCTGAGGTCGAAGGTGCCGTCCTTGGTGATCGGCGTCGCGTCGCTGCTGCCGGTGTCGGTCAGGTTGGCAAAGGCCAGCGCGCCGGCGGTCGGCGCCGTGTTGTCGACGGTGACCGTGATCGCGTTGCTGGTCGAGCTGTTGCCCGCCGGGTCGGTGACGATGGCGTGGAAGCTGTAGGTGCCGTCGGCCAGACCGGCCTGGTTCGCCGAGGTCGTGCTCCAGGTGGCGCCGCCGTCGGTGGAAACCTCATAGGCCACGCTGACGCCGTTGGCGTCGCTGTCGCCGCTCAGGCTGAGGTCGAAGGTGCCGTCCTTGGTGATCGGCGTCGCGTCGCTGCTGCCGGTGTCGGTCAGGTTGGCAAAGGCCAGCGCGCCGGCGGTCGGCGCCGTGTTGTCGACGGTGACCGTGATCGCGTTGCTGGTCGAGCTGTTGCCCGCCGGGTCGGTGACGATGGCGTGGAAGCTGTAGGTGCCGTCGGCCAGACCGGCCTGGTTCGCCGAGGTCGTGCTCCAGGTGGCGCCGCCGTCGGTGGAAACCTCATAGGCCACGCTGACGCCGTTGGCGTCGCTGTCGCCGCTCAGGCTGAGGTCGAAGGTGCCGTCCTTGGTGATCGGCGTCGCGTCGCTGCTGCCGGTGTCGGTCAGGTTGGCAAAGGCCAGCGCGCCGGCGGTCGGCGCCGTGTTGTCGACGGTGACCGTGATCGCGTTGCTGGTCGAGCTGTTGCCCGCCGGGTCGGTGACGATGGCGTGGAAGCTGTAGGTGCCGTCGGCCAGACCGGCCTGGTTCGCCGAGGTCGTGCTCCAGGTGGCGCCGCCGTCGGTGGAAACCTCATAGGCCACGCTGACGCCGTTGGCGTCGCTGTCGCCGCTCAGGCTGAGGTCGAAGGTGCCGTCCTTGGTGATCGGCGTCGCGTCGCTGCTGCCGGTGTCGGTCAGGTTGGCAAAGGCCAGCGCGCCGGCGGTCGGCGCCGTGTTGTCGACGGTGACCGTGATCGCGTTGCTGGTCGAGCTGTTGCCCGCCGGGTCGGTGACGATGGCGTGGAAGCTGTAGGTGCCGTCGGCCAGACCGGCCTGGTTCGCCGAGGTCGTGCTCCAGGTGGCGCCGCCGTCGGTGGAAACCTCATAGGCCACGCTGACGCCGTTGGCGTCGCTGTCGCCGCTCAGGCTGAGGTCGAAGGTGCCGTCCTTGGTGATCGGCGTCGCGTCGCTGCTGCCGGTGTCGGTCAGGTTGGCAAAGGCCAGCGCGCCGGCGGTCGGCGCCGTGTTGTCGACGGTGACCGTGATCGCGTTGCTGGTCGAGCTGTTGCCCGCCGGGTCGGTGACGATGGCGTGGAAGCTGTAGGTGCCGTCGGCCAGACCGGCCTGGTTCGCCGAGGTCGTGCTCCAGGTGGCGCCGCCGTCGGTGGAAACCTCATAGGCCACGCTGACGCCGTTGGCGTCGCTGTCGCCGCTCAGGCTGAGGTCGAAGGTGCCGTCCTTGGTGATCGGCGTCGCGTCGCTGCTGCCGGTGTCGGTCAGGTTGGCAAAGGCCAGCGCGCCGGCGGTCGGCGCCGTGTTGTCGACGGTGACCGTGATCGCGTTGCTGGTCGAGCTGTTGCCCGCCGGGTCGGTGACGATGGCGTGGAAGCTGTAGGTGCCGTCGGCCAGACCGGCCTGGTTCGCCGAGGTCGTGCTCCAGGTGGCGCCGCCGTCGGTGGAAACCTCATAGGCCACGCTGACGCCGTTGGCGTCGCTGTCGCCGCTCAGGCTGAGGTCGAAGGTGCCGTCCTTGGTGATCGGCGTCGCGTCGCTGCTGCCGGTGTCGGTCAGGTTGGCAAAGGCCAGCGCGCCGGCGGTCGGCGCCGTGTTGTCGACGGTGACCGTGATCGCGTTGCTGGTCGAGCTGTTGCCCGCCGGGTCGGTGACGATGGCGTGGAAGCTGTAGGTGCCGTCGGCCAGACCGGCCTGGTTCGCCGAGGTCGTGCTCCAGGTGGCGCCGCCGTCGGTGGAAACCTCATAGGCCACGCTGACGCCGTTGGCGTCGCTGTCGCCGCTCAGGCTGAGGTCGAAGGTGCCGTCCTTGGTGATCGGCGTCGCGTCGCTGCTGCCGGTGTCGGTCAGGTTGGCAAAGGCCAGCGCGCCGGCGGTCGGCGCCGTGTTGTCGACGGTGACCGTGATCGCGTTGCTGGTCGAGCTGTTGCCCGCCGGGTCGGTGACGATGGCGTGGAAGCTGTAGGTGCCGTCGGCCAGACCGGCCTGGTTCGCCGAGGTCGTGCTCCAGGTGGCGCCGCCGTCGGTGGAAACCTCATAGGCCACGCTGACGCCGTTGGCGTCGCTGTCGCCGCTCAGGCTGAGGTCGAAGGTGCCGTCCTTGGTGATCGGCGTCGCGTCGCTGCTGCCGGTGTCGGTCAGGTTGGCAAAGGCCAGCGCGCCGGCGGTCGGCGCCGTGTTGTCGACGGTGACCGTGATCGCGTTGCTGGTCGAGCTGTTGCCCGCCGGGTCGGTGACGATGGCGTGGAAGCTGTAGGTGCCGTCGGCCAGACCGGCCTGGTTCGCCGAGGTCGTGCTCCAGGTGGCGCCGCCGTCGGTGGAAACCTCATAGGCCACGCTGACGCCGTTGGCGTCGCTGTCGCCGCTCAGGCTGAGGTCGAAGGTGCCGTCCTTGGTGATCGGCGTCGC
Source organism: Mesorhizobium sp. ORM8.1 (assembly GCF_053005525.2). Taxonomy (NCBI): domain Bacteria; kingdom Pseudomonadati; phylum Pseudomonadota; class Alphaproteobacteria; order Hyphomicrobiales; family Phyllobacteriaceae; genus Mesorhizobium; species Mesorhizobium sp. ORM8.1. The sequence goes on from NZ_CM132600.1 coordinate 5,076,865, forward strand.
GTCGCTGCTGCCGGTGTCGGTCAGGTTGGCAAAGGCCAGCGCGCCGGCGGTCGGCGCCGTGTTGTCGACGGTGACCGTGATCGCGTTGCTGGTCGAGCTGTTGCCCGCCGGGTCGGTGACGATGGCGTGGAAGCTGTAGGTGCCGTCGGCCAGACCGGCCTGGTTCGCCGAGGTCGTGCTCCAGGTGGCGCCGCCGTCGGTGGAAACCTCATAGGCCACGCTGACGCCGTTGGCGTCGCTGTCGCCGCTCAGGCTGAGGTCGAAGGTGCCGTCCTTGGTGATCGGCGTCGCGTCGCTGCTGCCGGTGTCGGTCAGGTTGGCAAAGGCCAGCGCGCCGGCGGTCGGCGCCGTGTTGTCGACGGTGACCGTGATCGCGTTGCTGGTCGAGCTGTTGCCCGCCGGGTCGGTGACGATGGCGTGGAAGCTGTAGGTGCCGTCGGCCAGACCGGCCTGGTTCGCCGAGGTCGTGCTCCAGGTGGCGCCGCCGTCGGTGGAAACCTCATAGGCCACGCTGACGCCGTTGGCGTCGCTGTCGCCGCTCAGGCTGAGGTCGAAGGTGCCGTCCTTGGTGATCGGCGTCGCGTCGCTGCTGCCGGTGTCGGTCAGGTTGGCAAAGGCCAGCGCGCCGGCGGTCGGCGCCGTGTTGTCGACGGTGACCGTGATCGCGTTGCTGGTCGAGCTGTTGCCCGCCGGGTCGGTGACGATGGCGTGGAAGCTGTAGGTGCCGTCGGCCAGACCGGCCTGGTTCGCCGAGGTCGTGCTCCAGGTGGCGCCGCCGTCGGTGGAAACCTCATAGGCCACGCTGACGCCGTTGGCGTCGCTGTCGCCGCTCAGGCTGAGGTCGAAGGTGCCGTCCTTGGTGATCGGCGTCGCGTCGCTGCTGCCGGTGTCGGTCAGGTTGGCAAAGGCCAGCGCGCCGGCGGTCGGCGCCGTGTTGTCGACGGTGACCGTGATCGCGTTGCTGGTCGAGCTGTTGCCCGCCGGGTCGGTGACGATGGCGTGGAAGCTGTAGGTGCCGTCGGCCAGACCGGCCTGGTTCGCCGAGGTCGTGCTCCAGGTGGCGCCGCCGTCGGTGGAAACCTCATAGGCCACGCTGACGCCGTTGGCGTCGCTGTCGCCGCTCAGGCTGAGGTCGAAGGTGCCGTCCTTGGTGATCGGCGTCGCGTCGCTGCTGCCGGTGTCGGTCAGGTTGGCAAAGGCCAGCGCGCCGGCGGTCGGCGCCGTGTTGTCGACGGTGACCGTGATCGCGTTGCTGGTCGAGCTGTTGCCCGCCGGGTCGGTGACGATGGCGTGGAAGCTGTAGGTGCCGTCGGCCAGACCGGCCTGGTTCGCCGAGGTCGTGCTCCAGGTGGCGCCGCCGTCGGTGGAAACCTCATAGGCCACGCTGACGCCGTTGGCGTCGCTGTCGCCGCTCAGGCTGAGGTCGAAGGTGCCGTCCTTGGTGATCGGCGTCGCGTCGCTGCTGCCGGTGTCGGTCAGGTTGGCAAAGGCCAGCGCGCCGGCGGTCGGCGCCGTGTTGTCGACGGTGACCGTGATCGCGTTGCTGGTCGAGCTGTTGCCCGCCGGGTCGGTGACGATGGCGTGGAAGCTGTAGGTGCCGTCGGCCAGACCGGCCTGGTTCGCCGAGGTCGTGCTCCAGGTGGCGCCGCCGTCGGTGGAAACCTCATAGGCCACGCTGACGCCGTTGGCGTCGCTGTCGCCGCTCAGGCTGAGGTCGAAGGTGCCGTCCTTGGTGATCGGCGTCGCGTCGCTGCTGCCGGTGTCGGTCAGGTTGGCAAAGGCCAGCGCGCCGGCGGTCGGCGCCGTGTTGTCGACGGTGACCGTGATCGCGTTGCTGGTCGAGCTGTTGCCCGCCGGGTCGGTGACGATGGCGTGGAAGCTGTAGGTGCCGTCGGCCAGACCGGCCTGGTTCGCCGAGGTCGTGCTCCAGGTGGCGCCGCCGTCGGTGGAAACCTCATAGGCCACGCTGACGCCGTTGGCGTCGCTGTCGCCGCTCAGGCTGAGGTCGAAGGTGCCGTCCTTGGTGATCGGCGTCGCGTCGCTGCTGCCGGTGTCGGTCAGGTTGGCAAAGGCCAGCGCGCCGGCGGTCGGCGCCGTGTTGTCGACGGTGACCGTGATCGCGTTGCTGGTCGAGCTGTTGCCCGCCGGGTCGGTGACGATGGCGTGGAAGCTGTAGGTGCCGTCGGCCAGACCGGCCTGGTTCGCCGAGGTCGTGCTCCAGGTGGCGCCGCCGTCGGTGGAAACCTCATAGGCCACGCTGACGCCGTTGGCGTCGCTGTCGCCGCTCAGGCTGAGGTCGAAGGTGCCGTCCTTGGTGATCGGCGTCGCGTCGCTGCTGCCGGTGTCGGTCAGGTTGGCAAAGGCCAGCGCGCCGGCGGTCGGCGCCGTGTTGTCGACGGTGACCGTGATCGCGTTGCTGGTCGAGCTGTTGCCCGCCGGGTCGGTGACGATGGCGTGGAAGCTGTAGGTGCCGTCGGCCAGACCGGCCTGGTTCGCCGAGGTCGTGCTCCAGGTGGCGCCGCCGTCGGTGGAAACCTCATAGGCCACGCTGACGCCGTTGGCGTCGCTGTCGCCGCTCAGGCTGAGGTCGAAGGTGCCGTCCTTGGTGATCGGCGTCGCGTCGCTGCTGCCGGTGTCGGTCAGGTTGGCAAAGGCCAGCGCGCCGGCGGTCGGCGCCGTGTTGTCGACGGTGACCGTGATCGCGTTGCTGGTCGAGCTGTTGCCCGCCGGGTCGGTGACGATGGCGTGGAAGCTGTAGGTGCCGTCGGCCAGACCGGCCTGGTTCGCCGAGGTCGTGCTCCAGGTGGCGCCGCCGTCGGTGGAAACCTCATAGGCCACGCTGACGCCGTTGGCGTCGCTGTCGCCGCTCAGGCTGAGGTCGAAGGTGCCGTCCTTGGTGATCGGCGTCGCGTCGCTGCTGCCGGTGTCGGTCAGGTTGGCAAAGGCCAGCGCGCCGGCGGTCGGCGCCGTGTTGTCGACGGTGACCGTGATCGCGTTGCTGGTCGAGCTGTTGCCCGCCGGGTCGGTGACGATGGCGTGGAAGCTGTAGGTGCCGTCGGCCAGACCGGCCTGGTTCGCCGAGGTCGTGCTCCAGGTGGCGCCGCCGTCGGTGGAAACCTCATAGGCCACGCTGACGCCGTTGGCGTCGCTGTCGCCGCTCAGGCTGAGGTCGAAGGTGCCGTCCTTGGTGATCGGCGTCGCGTCGCTGCTGCCGGTGTCGGTCAGGTTGGCAAAGGCCAGCGCGCCGGCGGTCGGCGCCGTGTTGTCGACGGTGACCGTGATCGCGTTGCTGGTCGAGCTGTTGCCCGCCGGGTCGGTGACGATGGCGTGGAAGCTGTAGGTGCCGTCGGCCAGACCGGCCTGGTTCGCCGAGGTCGTGCTCCAGGTGGCGCCGCCGTCGGTGGAAACCTCATAGGCCACGCTGACGCCGTTGGCGTCGCTGTCGCCGCTCAGGCTGAGGTCGAAGGTGCCGTCCTTGGTGATCGGCGTCGCGTCGCTGCTGCCGGTGTCGGTCAGGTTGGCAAAGGCCAGCGCGCCGGCGGTCGGCGCCGTGTTGTCGACCGTCGCGCCGATTGCCGCCGTCGTTGTGCTGTTGCCGGCGTTGTCCACCGCCTTGGCCGTGAAGCTGTGCCCTCCGTCCGACAGCGCTGCGGTGGTGAACGTCCAAGTATTGCCGTTCACCGTGGCCGCGCCCAGGTCCGTATTGCCGTCAAACACGTGCACCGAGGCCACGCCATTGGTGTCGCTCACCGTGCCTGACAGCGCCAGCGTGTTGTCCTTGGTCAGACCGCCGCTGCTGATCGTCGTTGTCAGGCCGGTGTTGGTCCCGATCGTCGAGCTGATGGTCTCGGTGGGCGCCGTGGTGTCGACCGTCGCGCTGATTGCCGCCGTCGTTGTGCTGTTGCCGGCGTTGTCCACCGCCTTGGCCGTGAAGCTGTGCCCTCCGTCCGACAGCGCTGCGGTGGTGAACGTCCAGGTATTGCCGTTCACCGTGGCCGCGCCCAGGTCCGTATTGCCGTCGAACACGTGCACCGAGGCCACGCCATTGGTATCGCTCACCGTGCCTGACAGCGCCAGCGTGTTGTCCTTGGTCAGACCGCCGCTGCTGATCGTAGTGGTCAGGCCGGTGTTGGTCCCGATCGTCGAACTGATGGTCTCGGTGGGCACCGTGGTGTCGACCGTCGCGCTGATTGCCGCCGTCGTTGTGCTGTTGCCGGCGTTGTCCACCGCCTTGGCCGTGAAGCTGTGCCCTCCGTCCGACAGCGCTGCGGTGGTGAACGTCCAGGTATTGCCGTTCACCGTGGCCGCGCCCAGGTCCGTATTGCCGTCGAACACGTGCACCGAGGCCACGCCATTGGTGTCGCTCACCGTGCCTGACAGCGCCAGCGTGTTGTCCTTGGTCAGACCGCCGCTGCTGATCGTAGTGGTCAGGCCGGTGTTGGTCCCGATCGTCGAGCTGATGGTCTCGGTGGGCACCGTGGTGTCGACCGTCGCGCTGATTGCCGCCGTCGTTGTGCTGTTGCCGGCGTTGTCCACCGCCTTGGCCGTGAAGCTGTGCCCTCCGTCCGACAGCGCTGCGGTGGTGAACGTCCAGGTATTGCCGTTCACCGTGGCCGCGCCCAGGTCCGTATTGCCGTCAAACACGTGCACCGAGGCCACGCCATTGGTGTCGCTCACCGTGCCTGACAGCGCCAGCGTGTTGTCCTTGGTCAGACCGCCGCTGCTGATCGTAGTGGTCAGGCCGGTGTTGGTCCCGATCGTCGAGCTGATGGTCTCGGTGGGCACCGTGGTGTCGACCGTCGCGCTGATTGCCGCCGTCGTTGTGCTGTTGCCGGCGTTGTCCACCGCCTTGGCCGTGAAGCTGTGCCCTCCGTCCGACAGCGCTGCGGTGGTGAACGTCCAGGTATTGCCGTTCACCGTGGCCGCGCCCAGGTCCGTATTGCCGTCGAACACGTGCACCGAGGCCACGCCATTGGTATCGCTCACCGTGCCTGACAGCGCCAGCGTGTTGTCCTTGGTCAGACCGCCGCTGCTGATCGTAGTGGTCAGGCCGGTGTTGGTCCCGATCGTCGAGCTGATGGTCTCGCTAGGAGGAGTCTCATCGACGGTTACCGAATGGGAATCCGACGCCGCTGTCGAGCTACCAACCTTCACCGTGGCGGCAAGAGTATACGTCCCGTCCGCCAATGAAGCGTGTGCGAGATCGCTTGCCGGAATAACGGCGGACCATGTACCGTTCGCGGCAACCGTGGCTGTGTAGTTATGGCCATTTAGGCTGATGGTAAGCTGTGCGCTCGGCGTGAAGTGCGTGACTGTGCCGGTTACGGTGACCCCGGCAGCTGCATCGGCGGAATTGATCAGCCAGGGGTTTGACTGGCTCGGCTCAATCGGATTGATTTTGACGGTGAATGCGGCTGGGGGGTCTACCCCGAGAAAGTCGTTTGGGGTGAGCGTCGAAACGCCAGCGACGTTCACTTTCAGATCGGCGATGCCATCACCATTGCTATCAGCATAAACGAACACCCCTCCGCTACCGTCTGTGGTATACCAGACGGCAAAGGCGCCAGCGGCCCCAAGGTTGGTCGTGTTAGCCGGCTGCTGTCCCTTCCAGAAGAATTCCCCCAGCCCAGCATTGGAGGCGGTTTGGCCGCCCTGCGAGCCGACGAACGTATTGTCGTTGAGGAGCTTCCTGAAATCGAGCTTGTCGACGCCTTCGTTGAAATTGTTGATCACATCCCACTGCGACCCGGTACCATTAAAGGAATCCGTTGCAGTGGCGTAACTGAAGACGTTGGTGATCTGGCCGTTCAGTGTTGCTTGAAAGACGTTTTTGCCAATGCTGCTGTTGATATCAAGAGCGGTCAGCAGAGATGTGCCCGACAGGCCGGAACCAGCTAGGCTTGCGTTGCTGGAAAAGGCACTCAGAAAAGTGGATGCGCTGTTCGCGCTGAAGGTGATAGTGGAGGCGCCAGCAAGCGGGTTTCCATAGTTATCGCTTTGCACCAAGTCAAAGTTGTTAAGCGATGTGGCCCACAGTGTGTAGTATTGACCCGTGCTAGCGGATAGAAACGTGAGCGTCAGATTGTTTGTCCAGAATGCGGTATCGATCGTCTGAAGTTGAGTCGCGTTTGTGGCAGCAAATAAGGCAGACGCGATGTCTTGCAGCTGGATAATCTGGGCGCCGCCGGTGTTATTAGTTGCGATGGCATCGAGCACATTAAGGTTGTCGACCGTCGCGCCATTGCTTGTCGAGGCCATGACTTGCTTCCTTTCAGCGGCTGCAGAATCCTGATGTCCGTTGACCGCACATTGAGTTTCCATGAGCAGCGGCGACCGGCCGGCCATTTGGCGCCGGAAGCCGTCTCGCAGTTCCACAGCGGAGATCCCCGTCTCCGGCGATCGCGGCGAACTTGCGCGTCTTATCGGCTCGGGAATCAGCCGAGCAGACGCCGCACCTGAGGCTGACGCGCGCTTGCGCGGCCAGACAAACGGCGGAAAAATTCACGCGGTCCTCGAGCGCTGTCGCCATCTGGGGCGCGGCTAGTCGCCGGGCGCCGAGTGCGATCGCACCTTCTTTGGGCCTCAAATTTCTCGGTAACGTGGGAAGATCAGAAACAATGGGATCCATGAACAGGGGTTCAGCTGGCGCGCGAACGCACTGTGAGCCCAACTCCGCCAACTCGCGACCACCCAAACGCACAAGGCCTGGGGCCTTCCTCCATTGGCTTCGCGGTGGCGACCCTCTCCGACGTACTCCCACCTACCCCTACCCGTTCGCCTCAGCGACCACCCAGCAAGAGAGCTCGGATAGCGGAAGACATATGCAAACGCCCGGAACAACCACACAAGTAGTTCACCTGGCACGTCAAGCTAGCCGCGCCATCGCCACGTCCGACAATTTCGTCTTACGAACCCCAACTCCCAATTACTCGCGCGACCGCCCCTAACGACCGCGCGCCCTTTACATGCGCCATATTACTAAAGGCTAAAATTAGGAATTTGTAAACCATCCAGATGGCATCCCATCTGTTTTTGGTTAATCTTCTAGCCGTCGAAACGGTATTTCTCAAAGAATCAAAAGTTTGTCTGATGTGCCTCAAAATGCATGGTCGAACTCTGGGCTTTCGCTGGTTGGTCTAGATGTGTGGTCCCGAACCACCTCTCGACTGGCTTAGCGCTCTCCCCAACGATGGTAATAGCGATTGCCATCTGATCACCGTTTTAGACTCGCGATCTTCTATCACATCTTGGAAGAACACAGAGCCCCTGGCCCTTTCGGTGTGCCGGCACGACGCGCTGAAAGGGCATCCCGAACGCTCCCGCGAGGGACCCGCGAGGGGGCGTGAGGGTTGCCTCGGGAAACTCCTCGGCCCGCCTGATGGTCGGGGAGGGGGAAGGGTCGCTTGACGAAGGCAAGCCGTCGGCCGACCATGTAAAAAGCCGCGGTCACAGGGCGGGAACCCTACGCGGCTTTTTCCAAGGTCGTTCAATAAATATGAACATCAGGGGAAAGATTGTTTGTAAAGCTCGTCGGGCCTAGCGAGTGATCCGGAGGTCGGGATCGGCCCCGACCGAGCCCGAGGTTAACCCTCAAGCCACAAAAATGTTGACGCCCCAAGAATACACAGGGGCTTTCCCTGGCGTCTGGCGCGGTTTCCCACCTGGGTGGCGGACTTGGGAACGGAGAAGCTACGGTTCACTCGCTTCCTTTCCCGGAGCGACTGCCGCTCCGAATGGGCATCCCGGCGGATGTCTCATGCCGTCGCATGCTGTCTAAATCAATAGCATCCTGCATGATGGGCTTTTCGGCGGTAAGTTCTGAAATACCCTTTAAGTCACTGATTTTATTGATGATATGGCGGAGAGAGCGGGATTCGAACCCGCGTTACGGTTTCCCGTAAACACACTTTCCAGGCGTGCGCCTTCAACCACTCGGCCACCTCTCCGTCGTTTCGCATCTCGCGTCGGCTGGTTTTGCCGCGCTGGTTGGGGAGATGCTCCCGTGGGAAAGCCTTGAACGGCTTGCCAGGGTGCCTTCAACCGGTGGGCAGCCCTTCCCAGCACCGCTAGCCGTCTAGGCATATAGGCGCGGGGCTCATCTAGTCGATCCGAAAGCGAATGCCAAGCCATAATGGCATTGCAAGGGTTTTTGCCGTGGATGGTCGGCATGCCGGCCCTCGTGCCGCCTTGCCGATGTCGAATGATGTGCACAGATCGGCCGACCCATCCGGACCCGCTTGACTTCAACCCCGGCCGGCTGTCGACTGGGCTAAACGTTTGTTTTCACGCAATTCCAGACAGAAACTGCCGAGCGTTTCGATGGAATTGCTTAGGGCTTTGCGAGGGGCATCGTCCTGACATGGCATCGATCGACCAACGACCCGCGGGGCAGCCGGACGGTGGGCTTTCCTTCATCCCGGTGGCATGGCTCGTCATCGTCATGGGGCTGTCGGCCTACGGCCTGTTCTCCAACTGGCGGCTGATCGGCGACTTCAGCCTGCCGGAAAACGTGCTCTTCCTGATCTACAGCGGGCTTACCGGCGGCGTCGTCACCATCCTGTGGGGCCTGTATCTGCTTGGCCTTGCCTTCAACCGGTCGGCGCGTTTCCAGCGCCACTATACGATCTGGCAGATTGTCATCATCATCTGGCTCGTGGTGCGCCAGGCCTACCTGCTGCTGGCGTCCGGCTTCGCCTTTTCGGCTGAGGCGCTTGGTTTCAGCGTCGCTGAAATCGCCATCGGCCTGCTCTGCATCTATCTTTTGCGGCCAGATGCCGGCGCCGACGCGGTCTACTCGAACCCGGAGAGCAAACGACCGCCGCTGTTCGTGTCGATCCTCGCCGGGCTGCTCGGCATCATCCTCGGCGGCGCCATTGGCGCCTGCGCCGGTTTCTTTGCCGGCTCGCTCATCGCCGACGCTACGCAGATGAGCTGCTTCGAGGGGGCCTGCGGATTTTTCGCGGCTTTCATCGGCCTTGCAGGCCTGATCGTAGGCGCCATCGCCGGCGGCATTTTCGCCATCTGGCGGGTCAACCGACGCAAGCCGGCGAGCGTTGCTTAATTTGTACCGCTGCGATTGCGCGGCGATTGCACAGGCTTTATGTCGGTTGCGGGTCGACGGGGGCTTCCGGGGAGAGCGTTCGATGTTGCGTTTCATCTTTCGGCTGGCGGCGATGGTTGCGCTGTCTATTGCCGTCATCATGGCGGTGATCGATACGACACGGTCGGTCGCGGAATCGGCTCTGGTCATGACGCCGCTCAACGCAAGCTGGCTCGCCGTCTCGCCCGATACCCGCGCGGCTTTCGAAACCCTGGTGCGCGCCAAGGCAAGCCCCGTGGTCTGGGACGGCATCGTCGCCTGGGTGCTCGCCCAGCCGGGTTTCGCGGTGTTCGCGGTGCTGGCTTTCCTGCTTTACGCCATCGGCTATCGGCGCAAGCGCCGCAACGCGGAATTCGCGCCAAGCCCCTGAAGGCAATGCAAACAACCGACCGGGCCTGCCGGTAACGCTTTTTCCAACAGGTCAAAATTCCACGTGAATTTTGTTTCGGGTCGTGCCAGATTGCCCTGGAGCGGGAGGGGCAAACACTTCCTGCCTGACGTCGCAAGCCCGCCGGAGAACCGGGCTGGCAGGCGGCGCATAACGGAAAAATAACCGACAGGGTGTGGATCACATGAAACGTATCGTTCTCGGCCTTCTGGCCGCAACCGCAATGGTTCTTCCGGCTTTCGCCGCGGATGTCCAGCCGGCTATCCTTTACGATCTCGGCGGCAAGTTCGACAAATCCTTCAACGAGGCTGCCTATCACGGCGCCGAAAAGTTCAAGGCCGAGACTGGCACCGCCTATGTCGAATTCGAAGTCTCCAACGCCTCGCAGCGCGAGCAGGCGCTGCGCCGCTTCGCCGAGGACGGCCGCAATCCGATCGTCATGGCTGGCTTTGCCTGGGAAGATGCGCTGAAGAAGATCGCGGCCGAATATCCCGACCTCAACTTCGCCATCATCGACGATGCCGTCGACCTGCCCAATGTCCGCTCGCTGGTGTTCAAGGAGAACGAAGGCTCCTATCTCGTCGGCATCCTGGCGGCGATGGCGTCGAAGTCGAAGAAGGTCGGCTTCGTCGGCGGCATGGACATCCCGCTGATCCGCAAATTCGAATGCGGCTATGTCGGCGGCGCCAAGTCGGCCGGTGCGACCGACGTCATCCAGAACATGACCGGCGACACGCCTGCCGCCTGGAACGACCCGGCCAAGGGCGGCGAGATCGCCAAGACGCAGATCGACCAGGGCGCCGACGTGGTCTACGCGGCCGCCGGCGGCACTGGCGTCGGTGTGCTGCAGGCTGCGGCGGATGCCGGCAAGCTCGGCATCGGCGTCGATTCCAACCAGAACGGCCTGCAGCCCGGCAAGGTGCTGACCTCGATGATGAAGCGTGTCGACGTCGCCGTCTACAACACGTTCATGGATGGCAAGAACGGCACCTTCAAGGGCGGCCTCGAGAATCTCGGTCTCAAGGAAGCCGGCGTCGACTATGCCATGGACGACAACAACAAGGCTCTGGTCACCGATGAGATGAAGGCGGCTGTCGAAAAGGCCAAGGCCGACATCATCTCCGGCAAGATCCAGGTGCACGACTACACCACCGACAACGCCTGTCCGTACTGATCGGCTTCAAGCAGGATTTGTGAACCGCCGGGCGAAAGCCCGGCGGTTTCGCTTTGGAGACGACGATGCGGCTGACGATCGAAGCCATGACGGAAGGCGACGTCGAGGCGATCGCACGGCTTCGGCTTGCGGCGTTCTTCGAAGGTACGAGCCGAACGCTCGATGAGGATATGGCCGGCCTGCGCGGTCTGCTTGCCGGCGACGGGTTCGAGGCGGCCTTGGTTGCCCGCGATCGGGGCCGGCCGATCGGCAGCTGCCTGCTGGTGCGCAAAGAGATCGATCCGGCGCATGATCTTACACCCTGGCTGGCCGGGCTGATCGTCGACGAATCATACCGGGGCCAAGGCGTCGGCAGGGCGTTGCTCCGGGCCGTCGAGGCGCATGCCGCATCGGTTGGCGTCGGCAAGCTCTATCTCTACACTTGGCAGGCGCGCCGCTTCTATGAGACGCTCGGCTGGATTGCCGTCGAACCCTTCGAGCAGGATGGCGAGCCGATGCTTTTGATGGCGCGATCCTTGCCTTGACGCAATTACGGACGGAAAGCTACGGCGAAGTCGCCGAGCCCAACCGCTACGCACTTTTCCTGGAATTGCGATGTTTAGCTTGGCGCAATTCCGGACGGAAAACCGCTACGTACTTTTCCTGGAATTGCTTATAAGGTGCCGGCCAGATAGCCGAGCGCAAAGGCGGCCAGCAGGGCCAGCGCAATGACAAATCCCAACCTTCCGCCTAGAGCGTGCAGGCCAACGCCGTAGGGCTTGCGTTGCAGCCGGTGGATCACGACAGGTGGCGGCTCTGCCTCGGCCTCGGCGAGGCCGGCAGGCCGGGCATGCATTTGCGGCAATTCGGCAAGGCGTTGCGAGACCAGCTTCCAGCGGGCGTCCTGGCGTTCGGTGGAGGAACCGGCGGGGTCAAGGGCGCGCAAGCGTTCGGCGAGCTTCAGCACGGTGTCGCGAAAGATCGGATCAATCTTGAGATCGCGCTCGGCGCGGGCGCGATCCCTGTCGTTCATCAGGCCAAAGACATAATCGCCGGCCCTGGCGACGCGGTCGCTCTCACTGGACATGGCCTTCTCCCATGCTCCTCACCAATGCGGTGGCTTGGTCACCGGCACATCGGGAGCCGACTGCTCTTCCAGTTCCAGGAACCGGTTGGTCAGCGCACCGAGCTTGCGCTCCATGCGCTCGATCACCTTCCACTGCTCGGCGATCTGGCCGGACAGCTCCTCTATGGTCTTTTCCTGCTCGGCGGCGCGGATTTCCAGCGTCGTCAACCGGTCGGCGGGCGTGTCCATTCGGGTGCTCACTCCAGCGCCATGGTGCGAATTTCGGGACCGCCATATTAGCGAATGTGAAGCGCCCGGCCACGTTCGAAATTGACAAGGGTGCGGGGATTTGTCGAGAGTGAAACGCCGATTGGCAGGCGCGGGGCATCATGCTAGGCATTTTGACCAAGCGATAAAAAATAAAGAGTGGGACAGGCTGCATGGCGCAAGCCGCAATCGAGCTCGTAGGCATCAACAAGAGCTTTGGCGCCGTGCGCGCCAACCGCGACATCAATCTCGAAGTCACGCGCGGCACCATCCACGGCATTGTCGGCGAGAACGGTGCCGGCAAGTCGACGCTGATGTCGATCCTCTACGGCTTTTACCAGGCCGATAGCGGCGAGATCCGCGTCGGCGGCAAGCCGGCCTCGATCAAGACGTCCAATGACGCCATAGCGCTCGGCATCGGCATGGTGCACCAGCATTTCATGCTGGTCGACAATTTCACGGTGCTGGAGAACATCATCCTCGGCGCCGAGAGCGATGCGTTGCTGAAGAAGAGCATCGCCAAGGCGCGCTCCGAACTGGAACGCCTGGAACGCGAATACGGGCTGGAAGTCGATCCCGACGCTATCATCGAGGAACTGCCGGTCGGCCTGCAGCAGCGTGTCGAAATCCTCAAGGCGCTTTATCGCGGCGCCGAGATCCTGATCCTCGACGAGCCGACGGGCGTGCTCACTCCAGCCGAGGCCGACCATCTCTTCCGTATCCTCAAGCAATTGAAGGACCAGGGAAAGACGATTGTTCTGATCACCCATAAGCTGCGCGAGATCATGGCCATTACCGACACCGTTTCGGTGATGCGCCAGGGCACGATGGTGGCGACGCGCGAGACGAAGAAGACGACGGTCGAGGAACTGGCCGAGCTGATGGTCGGGCGGCGCGTGCTGCTGCGGGTCGAAAAGGGCGAGGCGGAAGCGGGCGCCATCAAGCTCGCGGTCAAGAACCTGACGGTGAAGGATTCCCGCGGCGTTACCATGGTCGATGACGTCTCCTTCGATATCAGGGCCGGCGAGATCGTCGGCATCGCGGGTGTGGCCGGCAACGGACAGTCCGAACTCCTCGAGGCGATCTCCGGCATCAGGCGCGCCGTTTCCGGCTCGGTCATGCTCGACGGCAAGCCGATCGACCTGACGGGTGCCGCCGATCCCGGCGAGTTGCGCGACCGCGGGCTGGCTCATGTGCCGGAGGACCGCCATCATGTCGGACTGGTGCTGGCCTTCGAGGAGAACGAGAATTCGATCCTCGGCTACCATGACGACCCGCGCTATCTGAAGGGGCCGTTCCTCAACATCGACGTCATCATGGCCGATGCCAAGGACAAGATTGAGAAATACGACATACGGCCAGGCAACCCGCGGCTGAAGACGGCGAATTTTTCCGGCGGCAACCAGCAGAAGATCGTGCTGGCGCGGGAAATGGAACAAGACCCGGGTGTCCTCATCGTCGGCCAGCCGACGCGCGGCGTCGATGTCGGCGCCATCGAGTTCATCCATAAGCGGCTGATCGCCATGCGCGACCAGGGCAAGGCGGTGCTGGTGGTGTCTGTCGAACTCGACGAGATCCGCTCGCTCTCCGACCGCATCCTGGTCATGTTTGCCGGCCGCATCGTCGGCGAGCGCGGTCCCGAGGCGACCGAGGGCGAGCTTGGCCTGCTGATGGCGGGTGTCGAGCGCCAGGAGGCTGCAGAATGAGCACGCCTTACGCCAAACTGCCGGCCTGGGCCGATTATGGGCTGATCCCGCTGATCAACCTGGCTGTGGCCTTCATCGTCGCCGGCTTCGTCGTGCTTCTGGTCGGTGAAAATCCGTTCCGCGCCGCCGTCATCCTGGTCGAGGGCGCGTTCGGCAAGGGAACCGGCATCGCCTTCACCCTCTTCTATGCCACCACCTTCATCTTCACCGGGCTTTCGGTGGCGGTTGCCGCGCATTGCGGCCTGTTCAACATCGGCACCGAGGGGCAGGCCTACATTGCCGGTCTCGGCATCGCCATCGTCTGCCTTTCCTTCGACAGTGTGCTGCCGTGGTGGCTGACATTTCCGCTGGCCATCGTCGCCGCGGCGCTTGTGGGGGCGTTGTGGGCGCTGATCCCCGCCTATCTGCAGGCCAAGCGCGGCTCGCACATCGTCATCACCACCATCATGTTCAACTTCATCGCCGCCTCGATCATGGTCTATTTGCTGGTCGGCCCCTTGAAGCCGGCGGCCTCGCAGGCGCCGCAGACCCGCAACTTCCTCGCCGGCGCTGAATTGCCGAAGCTCAACTGGATCATAGAACTGTTCGGCGCCAAGATCCGTTCGGCGCCGCTCAATGTCTGCTTCCTGCTGGCGCTGGTCATGGCCTTCCTGGTCTGGCTGCTGATCTGGCGCACAAAGCTCGGCTACGAGATGCGCACCTATGGCCACAGCCCGAAAGCGGCGCGCTACGCCGGCATTTCGGAGACGCGCATCGTGCTCACCGCCATGATGATCTCAGGCGCGCTGGCCGGCATGATGGCGCTCAACCCGGTGATGGGCGACCAGCACAATGTCGCAATCGACTTCGTCTCCGGCGCCGGTTTCGTCGGCATCGCCGTGGCGCTGATGGGCCGGCTGCATCCGGTCGGCATCGTGCTGGCGGCAATCCTGTTCGGCATGCTCTACCAGGGCGGCGCCGAACTCGCTTTCGAAATGCCGGCGATTTCGCGCGACATGATCGTCATCATCCAGGGCCTGGTCATCCTGTTTGCCGGTGCGCTGGAGCACATGTTCCGACCCTATGTGCAGGCGCTGTTCGCCTCGTTCAGTCCGCGATCGGTCGGCATGGAAGCGGTCAAGGGGAAAGGTGCCTGAGATGGACGCGTTCAATATGATCGTCCAGACCCTGGACTCGACCATCCGCCTCTCGGTGCCGCTGCTGCTCGCCTGTCTGGCCGGCCTCTATTCGGAGCGCGCCGGGGTTTTCGACATCGGACTGGAAGGCAAGATGCTGGTCGGCGCCTTTGCCGGTGCTGCTGCTGCCTCGGTCTTCCATTCGGCCCTTCTCGGCCTCGGCATGGCGATCGTCATGTCGGTCGCATTCGCCCTGGTGCATGGCTTTGCCTCGATCACGCACCGCGGCAATCAGATCGTCTCGGGCGTGGCGATCAATTTCATCGCCGCCGGCTCGACCATCATCCTTGGCCAGGCCTGGTTCAGCCAAGGCGGGCGCACGCCGGCGCTGCAGCCTGGCGAACGCTTCGAGGCCATCACCTGGCCGGGCGCCGAGGCCATGCGCGACGTGCCGATCATCGGACCGATCTATGCCGAACTTCTGTCCGGGCACTCTATCCTGGTCTACCTCGCCTTCGTGATGGTGCCATTCACCTGGTGGGTGCTGTTTCGCACCCGCTTTGGGCTACGCCTGCGCGCCGTCGGCGAGAACCCGGCCGCCGTCGACACCGCCGGCATCTCCGTCGCCTGGCTGCGCTACCGGGCGCTGATCTGCACTGGTGTGCTGACCGGCATTGCCGGCGCCTATCTGTCGATGGTGCAAAATGGCGGCTTCGTGAAGGACATGACCGCAGGCAAGGGCTATATCGCGCTGGCGGCGCTGATCTTTGCCAAATGGAAGCCGGTCAACGCCATGTTCGCCTGCCTGCTGTTCGGCTTTCTCGATGCCCTGTCGATCCGCCTGCAGGGCACACCGTTGCCCATTGTCGGCAAGGTGTCGGTACAGCTCATGCAGGCGCTGCCTTATGTGCTGACGGTGATCCTGCTCGCCGGCTTCATCGGCAAGGCGATCCCGCCGCGTGCCGGCGGCGTGCCTTACGTCAAGGAACGCTGAGGCCAGGCTTGCCGATTCAGCAACAACCGGCATTTGAACAAGATCGTGAGAGAGAAGAGACGAATGTCGCATGATCTGTTCGAGGCGGCGAAGGCGGCGATGGCCAAAGCCTATGCGCCCTATTCGAAATTTCCCGTGGGTGCAGCACTTCGCACCGAGGACGGCCGCGTCTTCACCGGCGCCAATATCGAGGTGGCGTCCTATCCCGAAGGCTGGTGCGCCGAAACCACCGCGCTCGGCCATTACGTCATGGGCGGCGGCGGCAGGATAGTCGAGATAGCGGTGATCGCCGAACGCATGGCCAAATGCTCGCCCTGCGGCGGCTGCCGCCAGCGGCTGGCGGAATTCTGCCGGCCGGAGACAAAACTCTATCTGTGCGACAATGCCGGCGTGGCCGAAACCGTGACCATGGGCGACATGCTGCCTTACGGCTTCAGGGGCGATATCTTGAAATGAAGGAAGCGCTGGATCATCTGGTCGAGAAGCTCGACGGGCTGGCGCCGACCGCGGCGCTCGTGCTGGGCTCCGGCCTTGGCGGACTGGTCGACCAGGTCGAGGACGCCAGGCGCATTTCCTACGCCGAATTGCCGGGCTTTCCACGCAGCGGCGTTTCCGGCCATGCCGGCGAGGTGGTCGCCGGGCATTTTGCCGGCACCCCGGTGCTGATGCTGTCGGGCCGCGCGCATTACTATGAACATGGCAATGCCGCCGCCATGCGTCCGGCGCTCGAGGTGCTGGCCGGCATCGGCATCTCGCATCTCATCCTCACCAACGCCGCCGGTTCGGTCGATCCCGAAATGGCGCCGGGGTCGGTGATGCTGATCAGCGACCATATCAATTTCTCCGGCTCCAACCCGCTGATCGGTGAGCCGAGCGATCGCCGCTTCGTCGGTCTCACCGAGGCTTACGATGCCGGCCTGCGCGGCGCGATCGAGAAGGCGGCCAAGGCCACCGGCACCGCGCTGCATCAGGGCGTCTATATGTGGTTCTCGGGGCCTTGCTTCGAGACCCCGGCCGAGATCCGCATGGCGCGTATCATGGGCGCGACGGCCGTCGGCATGTCGACCGTGCCGGAAGTCATCCTCGCCCGCTTCCTAGGTCTCAAGGTCGCCGCCTGCTCGGTCATCACCAACCTCGCGGCCGGGATGACAGGGGCCGAGCTCTCGCACCAGGAAACCAAGGACATGGCTCCGGTCGGTGGCGCGCGGCTGGCGACGATCCTGCGGCGTGTCTTCCAGGATGGCTTGCCCGACTGATGCTTCCGCAAGAGATCATCCGCCGCAAGCGCGACGGCCACAAGCTCTCATCGCCGGAGATCGCGGCGTTCATCGAGGGACTGACGGCCGGCGCCATCTCGGAAGGCCAGGTCGGGGCCTTCGCCATGGCCGTGTTTCTCAACGGCATGAGCCGCGAGGAAGCGGTGGCGCTGACGGTCGCGATGCGCGATTCCGGCGATGTGCTCGACTGGTCGCACCTGCCGGGCCCCGTCACCGATAAGCACTCGACCGGCGGCGTCGGCGACAATGTCTCGCTGATGCTGGCGCCGATCGTCGCCGCCTGTGGCGCTTATGTGCCGATGATCTCCGGCCGCGGGCTTGGTCATACCGGCGGCACGCTCGACAAGATGGATGCCATCCCGGGCTACATCAGCCAGCCCGATGTGGCGCGCTTGCGCAAGACGGTTCTGGAAACCGGCTTCGCCATCATCGGCCAGACCGCCGATCTCGCGCCAGCAGATCGAAGGCTCTATGCAATCCGCGACGTGACGGGAACCGTCGAGTCCGTACCGCTGATCACCGCCTCGATCCTGTCGAAGAAGCTTGCCGCCGGGCTCGGCTCGCTGGTGCTCGACGTCAAGGTCGGCAATGGCGCCTTCATGGAAAAGTCGCGCGATGCGGTCGCCCTGGCGAACAGCCTGGTCGAGGTTGCCAATGGCGCTGGCCTGAAAGCCTCGGCGCTGGTGACGGGCATGAACGAGCCGCTGGCATCGGCCGCCGGCAACGCGGTCGAGGTGAAGAACGCGGTCGATTTCCTCACCGGCCGCTACCGCGACCGCCGGCTGGAGGAGGTGACGCTGGCGCTCGCTGCCGAGATGCTGCAATCGGCCGGGGTCGTCTCGTCCAACCAGGATGGACTGCGGCGCGCCGCCGAGACGCTTGCCGGCGGCCGCGCGGCGGCGATCTTCGCGCGCATGGTGACGGCGCTGGGCGGTCCCGCTGATTTCGTCGAGAATGTGGACAAATATTTGCCGAAGGCGTCTGTGGAGTTGGCGGTAAAAGCGGCCGGGGACGGGTTCGTCACCGGCGTCGCGACGCGCGAGATCGGCCTTGCCGTCGTCACGCTCGGCGGCGGGCGCAGGCGCCCGGACGACAGAATAGACCATGCCGTCGGCCTGACGAGATTGCTGCCGGTCGGCGCCGAGGTGCGGGCGGGCGAGCCGCTGGCGCTGGTGCATGGCCGCAGCGATGCGGAGGCGCAAGAAGCAGCTGCCGCCGTGCGCGCCGCCTATGCGATCGGTGCGTCGAAGCCACCAGCCGAGAAGACCGTGCTTAGACGGATATTGCCTCGATAGGCCGGGTCACTGCACGAGCAGCAGCGCGCCGTCCTGGACCTGGTATTTCTGCAGCCGCTGCAGGAAGCTCATGCCGATCAGGTTGACCTGCAAGGCCTTGTCGTCGAGCACCATCGCCTGGATGTTGTCGACCGAAATCTTGCCGATCTGCAGATGGTCCAATGTGACCACCGCGGCCTTGATGGCGCCGTTGGCGGTGTTCACCTGGCGATTGAAATCGGACGGGTTGAGCGAAATGCCGATCCTGCGCGCCGTCGACATGTTGATGGCGACAAGCGTGGCGCCGGTATCGATCATGCCATCGACCTGACGGCCATTGAGCTTGAACTGCGAGGTGAAGTGTCCGCGCTCGTCGGCATTGACCAGCACCTGGCGGCCGAGCGGCACCGGCGCTGCCGGCTTGTCCGGGACCGAAGCGAGGTTGACCTGCGGCTGCGCTTCAGGTGCTGCAGGCTTGGAGACGACAGTCGATTTCAGCAAGCCGTCCAGCAGATGCGGATTCGACTGATAGACGATCGGGATCGATGCCGAGGTTCCGGCAAAGATGCCAAGGATGAGAAGCTTGCGCAGCATGGACGCCCCTAGAGCGGTTTATCGTTTCAGGGAAACGTTGAGCCGCTCTATCTCTTGTTTTGGAGCAATTCCGAACGGAAAACCGCTTTACACTTTTCCTGGAATTGCTCTTCAGGGTGCATCCTTAGGCCGACATGGTGTTTTCAGCTTTAACGCGCGTCGGAACCGCCTGTGTGCGTAAACAGGCGGTAAACGAATGCGCTCATTTTGTGCCGTACATGCGGTCGCCGGCGTCGCCGAGGCCGGGCATGATGTAGCCCTTCTCGTTCAGCTGGCGGTCGATCGAGGCGGTGAAGACCGGCACATCCGGATGCGCCTTGGTGAAGCGCTCGATGCCCTCGGGTGCCGCGAGCAGGCAGAGGAAGCGGATGTTTGTCGCGCCGCGTCCCTTCAGCTTGTCGATTGCGGCGATCGCGGAATTGGCGGTCGCCAGCATCGGGTCGACGACGATCACCAGACGGTCGGCAAGATCGCTCGGCGCCTTGAAGAAATATTCGACCGCTTCCAGCGTCTCATGATCGCGGTAGAGGCCGATGTGGGCGACGCGCGCGGCCGGCACCAGGTCGAGCAGGCCTTCGAGCAGGCCGTTGCCGGCGCGCAAAACCGAGGCGAAGACCAGCTTCTTGCCTTCAAGCGTGGGCGCTTCCATCTCCTCGATCGGCGTCTCGATCATGGTCGTGGTCAGTTCGAGGTTGCGCGTCACCTCATAGCCCAGAAGCAGCGAGATCTCGCGCAACAGCCGCCGGAAGCCGGCCGTCGAGGTCTCCTTCTTGCGCATGATGGTCAGCTTGTGCTGGACAAGCGGGTGGTCGACGACGGTGACGCCCTGCATGATCTGCTCCGACTGGTTCGCAGTGGGTGATGAGTAGTGAGTAGTGAATAGTGAGCCGATTTGCGAGTCCCTGCCCGAGGGAAAGCGCCAGTCCTCAACCGTGCGATACGCGCGGCGAAATCGGCCGCTACTGACTACTGCCTATTGACCACTCACCGAACCTTCGCGTCCAGCCGCCCCAGCAGCATCGCCTTGGTCTTCCTGTCGACGAACGCCGCCTCGATGGCCGTCCTGGTGACACCGGCGAGTGCCTTGTCATTCATGGAAAAATGCTCGGCGGCGATGTCGTATTCGCGCTTCAACGAGGTCCAGAAATAGGGTGGGTCGTCGGAGTTGAGCGTCACCTTGCAGCCGGCGGCGCGCAACGCCGGGAAGGGATGGGCGGCGAAGCTGTCGAAGACTTTCAGCGCGATGTTGGAGCCGGGGCAGCATTCCAGCACCACGCCTTGGTCGGCGATGCGGCGGACAAGGTCGGGGTTTTCGATGGCGCGCACGCCATGGCCGATGCGCGACGGGCGGATATGGTCGAGCGCTGCCGCCACACTCTCCCATCCCATCAACTCGCCGGCATGGATGGTGATGCCGAGGCCCGCCTCGCGGGCAATCTCGAAAGCGCGCACATAATCCTCGAAGTCGCCGATGCGCTCGTCGCCGGCAACGCCGAAGCCGGTGACCAGCGGATGGCCGCAGCGCGCCGCGAAGCGCGCCGCCTGCTCGATCGCCTCGACCCCGACATGGCGCACGCCGGTGACGATCATGCGGCCTTCGATGCCGGTCTTGGCCTTGGCGCGGAGCATGCCTTCGCCCAGCGCATCCGTATAGGCCTTGGGCGAGAGGCCGGCGTTCCTGGCGTGATCCGGCGAGGTGAAGACCTCGGAATAGATGGCGCCGTCGCGGGCCAGGCTGGTGAGATAATGATCCGCCAGACGCGCGTAATCCTCCTCGGTGCGGAACAGGTCGGCGGAAAAATCGTAGGCCGCAAGGAAAGACGTGAAATCGTGCCAGAAGAAGGAGCCGTCGCGAATGAAAGGCGAGGGGTCCTTGCCATATTTGCGGGCCTGCTCGATGACGAGTTCGGGTGCTGCCGCCCCTTCGATGTGGCAATGCAGTTCGGCTTTCAAAATCATGCGGTCATCCCGTCCGGTACGATGTTCTGGCACAGATTCCGACCGGAAAAACACGCAATGCACTTCCCGGGCCCGTCTCCAGGGCGCGGCCTAAAACCGCGCCCTGGACAATAGCGTCGGCACCATCGATCGGCTATGGTCCCGCCGGTTTTATGACGGATGAAAATAATGTCGGTTGAAAGAACCACGGCTGCAGGCGGCATGGAGACCTCCTATGGGTTCAGGAAGGTCGGGGAGGGCGACAAGCAGCCCCTGGTCAACGACGTCTTCCATAAAGTCGCCAATCGCTACGACCTGATGAACGACCTGATGTCGGCCGGATTGCACCGGCTGTGGAAGGACGCGATGGTCGCCTGGCTCAACCCGCCGAAGCGGGCAGGCTGGAGCGTGCTCGATGTTGCCGGCGGCACCGGCGATGTCGCCTTCCGCATCGTTGAGGCCAGCCAACGCCAGGCGCACGCCACCGTGCTCGACATCAACGGTTCGATGCTGGCCGTCGGCCGCGATCGCGCCGAGAAGCAGGGGCTGGCTGAAAACACCGACTTCGTCGAGGCCAATGCCGAGGCGCTGCCGTTCGAGGACGAGACGTTCGACGCCTATACGATCGCCTTCGGCATCCGCAATGTGCCGCGCATCGATGCCGCACTTGCCGAGGCCCATCGTGTGCTGAAGCGCGGCGGACGGTTCTTGTGCCTGGAATTCTCCGAGGTGGACATGCCGCTGCTCGACAAGGCCTATGAGGCCTGGTCGTTCAACGCGATCCCCAGGATTGGCAAGGCGGTGACTGGCGATGGCGAGCCCTATTCGTACCTTGTCGAATCGATCCGCAAATTCCCCAACCAGCAGAATTTCGCTTCCATGATCACCCGCGCCGGGTTCAGCCGGGTGAGTTTCCGCAACTATTCCGGCGGCATCGCGGCGCTGCATTCGGGCTGGAAGCTTTGAGGCGGGACATTTTGAGCAAGGCCCGTTTGAAGCAGGCCCCGTTGAAACAGGCCTCACTCAAACGGGCAGGCCAATGAGCAGCGTCGCCGCCGCCTTTCGGCTGGCCAGGGCCGGCTGGGTGCTGGTCCGCGAGGGCGTCGTCGCCGCGTTGCCCGGCGAAGAGCTTTCGGGCATGCCGAAGTTTGGCTGGCGCGTGGCGCGGTTGTTCACCCGCCGTCGTGCGCTGAGCTATCAGCGTGGCGACCGGCTGGCGCGGGCAGTGGTGCGGCTCGGACCCTCCTACGTCAAGCTCGGCCAGTTCCTGGCGACGCGGCCCGATGTCGTCGGCAACGACATGGCGCTCGACCTGGCGCTCTTGCAGGACAAGATGCACACCTTCCCGAAGGCGGAGGCGGTCGCGGCAATCGAGGGGTCGCTCGGGCGCAAGATAGACGATCTCTATGCGAAGTTCGGCGAGCCGGTGGCGGCGGCCTCGATCGCGCAGGTGCATAGCGCGGATGTCGTGCGCGACGGCGCCGCTTCGCAGGTGGCGGTGAAGGTCATCCGGCCCGGCGTGCGGCGGCGCTTCTTCCAGGACCTCGAAAGCTATTTCCTCGCTGCCCGCCTACAGGAAAAATACATCCCCTCGTCGCGCCGCCTGCGCCCGGTCGAGGTCACCGAAACGCTGGCGCAGACCACCAGGATCGAGATGGATCTGCGGCTCGAGGCGGCGGCGCTGTCCGAGCTTGGCGAGAACACCAAGGACGATCCTGGCTTTCGCGTGCCTTCGGTCGACTGGGAACGAACCGGCCGCGACGTGCTCACCATGGAATGGATCGACGGCGTCAAGATGAACGACATCGCCGGTCTTGCCACCGCCGGCCATGACCTCAAGACGATCGCCGCCAACCTGATCCAGTCGTTTCTACGGCACACGCTGCGCGACGGCTTCTTCCATGCCGACATGCATCCAGGCAATCTGTTCGTCGAGGCCAACGGCACCATCGTCGCGGTCGATCTCGGCATTGCCGGGCGTCTTGGCAAGAAGGAGCGCCGCTTCCTCGCCGAGATCCTCTATGGCTTCATCGTGCGCGATTATCAACGCGTCGCCGAGGTGCATTTCGAGGCCGGCTACGTGCCGCGCCAGCACAATGTCTCGGCCTTCGCGCAGGCGATCCGCGCCATCGGCGAGCCGATCCACGGCCAGTCGGCCGAGACCATCTCGATGGCGAAGCTGTTGACCTTGCTGTTCGAGGTCACGGAACTGTTCGACATGGCGGCAAGGCCGGAACTGATCCTGTTGCAAAAGACCATGGTCGTGGTCGAGGGCGTCGCCCGCACGCTCGATCCGGCCTTCAACATGTGGAAGACAGCCGAACCGGTGGTCGGCGACTGGATCGCCGGCAATCTCGGCCCGCGCGGATTGCTCACAGACGCGCGCGACGGCGCCAAGGCGCTGCTGACGCTGGCAAGGCAGGCGCCCGATCTCGCCGTCCGCACCGACCGGCTGTCGCGCGAGATCGACCTGATGGCCGAGCACGGCCTGCGCTTCGACGAGGCGACCGCGCGCGCCATCGGCAAGGCCGAGGCGCGTCACACCCGTTCGGGTCGCGTGGCGCTTTGGGTGATCGCGCTGACGTTGATCTACATCGCCTGGAAAATCTTGTGATTGCCGGATTCTGATAGCATTGCTATCATTGCACTCGCGACGATCAGGCGAGTGCAATCACATGGCCAGCATCACCATCCGCAACCTCGACGATGACGTGAAGGACCTGCTGCGCCAGCTGGCTGCGGAAAATGGCTGCTCCATGGAGGAGCAGGCGCGGCTGATGATCCGGGCGGCGGTCGAAGGCCGGGCAGGGCAAGCCGACCGCATCGATCAGATCGAGAAGACGTTGCGCGAGTTGGCAGGCTCTTCCGGCAGCCAGGCGACGACCGTTGCCGCCCAATCGAACAAGCCGTCAGCCAGAGGCGCGCTTTCCGGCAAACGCGTCCTGCTCATCATAGGCGGCGGTATCGCCGCCTATAAGGCGCTCGACCTCATCCGCCGCTTGCGCGAGCGTGGCGCTGCGGTCCGCGTGGTCATGACGTCGGCCGCTCAGGAGTTCATCACCACGCTGTCGGTCGGCGCGCTTTCGGCGGATCACGTCTTCACCGAGCTGTTCGATCGCAAGGACGAGCACGACGTCGGCCATATCAGGCTGTCGCGCGAGGCCGATCTTCTTGTCGTCGCGCCGGCCACCGCCGACCTGATGGCGAAGCTGGCCAACGGCAATGCCAACGATCTCGCCTCAACGGTGCTTCTGGCCACCGACAAGAAGGTGCTGATGGCGCCGGCGATGAACCCGAAAATGTGGGCGCATCCAGCGACGCGCCGCAACCGGGCGACGCTGCAGAAGGACGGCATTGTCTTTGTCGGCCCCGGCAGGGGTGAGATGGCCGAGAGCAACGAGGCCGGCGAGGGCCGCATGGCCGAGCCGCTGGAGATCGTCGCGGCGGTCGAGGCGATGCTCGACGAAAAGCCGAAGCCGCTTGCCGGCCGCAGGATCATAATCACCTCGGGGCCGACGCATGAGCCGATCGATCCGGTGCGCTATATCGCCAACCGCTCGTCGGGCAAGCAGGGCCACGCGATAGCGGCAGCGCTGGCGAAACTCGGCGCGGATGTGCGGCTGGTGTCCGGCCCGGTCAACATTGCCGATCCGGCCGGCGTTGCGACGACGCATGTCGAGACAGCAAGTGAGATGAAGGCGGCCGTCGAGCAACTGCTGCCGGCGGATGCCGCGGTCTTTGTCGCCGCGGTCGCCGACTGGCGCACCGCCGGCACGGCCGGCGAAAAGATCAAGAAGGTGGCGGGCGAGGGGCCGCCGGCACTGCTGATGGTCGAAAACCCCGACATTCTCGCCGGTGTCGGTCATCACAAGCAGCGCCCGGGGCTGGTGATCGGCTTCGCTGCAGAGACGCAGGATCTGATCCGCAATGCCGAGGCCAAGCTGGCCAGGAAGGGAGCCGATTTCATCGTCGCCAACGATGTCTCGCATGAGAGCGGCATCGGGCCGTCCGGCGTCATGGGCGGCGACCGCAACAAGGTGCGCATCGTCTCCAGGACCGGCGTCGAGGAGTGGCCTGAAATGAGCAAGGACGAGGTGGCGGCGCGGCTTGCCGCGCTCATTGCCGAGCAGTTGCAGTCCATCGTCGTGTGAGTGCTTGATCCGGCTCGCATCGGCGTGCCGGGCGTTATTGCGATAACCTCACTCCGCGGCGATGCCCGGAACGCTGATGTCTGCTGCAAGACCGGCTTCGATCGAGTCGGAAATGATCCGCAGGCCGAGGTCCAGATCCTCCTCGGTGATCGTCAGCGGCGGCGCTATGCGGAAGACACCGCCCATGCCGGGAAGCTTGACGATGTTCATGCTCAGCCCGCGCCGGAACGCTTCCGTGGCAATCACCGCGCCAAGCTGGTGGTCGGGGACCTTGCCGTCCTTGACGATCTCGACGCCGAGCAGGAGGCCGCGGCCGCGCACGTCGCCAACGCAGTCGTAGCGCTGCTTCAGTCGCGACAGGCCATCGAACAATCGCGCGCCGAGATGCCGGGCGCGGTCGACCAGCTTTTCTTCTTCCACGACATCGAGCACGGCGAGGCCAACGGCTGCCGGCAACGGGTCGGAGACATGGGTCGTGTAGAACAGGAAGCCCTTCTCATGCGCCTCTTCCTCGATTTCAGCCGTGGTCATGACGGCCGACAGCGGAAGTCCGGCGCCGATGGTTTTCGAGAGAGTGAGGATATCCGGGGTGACGCAGTCCCTCTGGAAGGCGAACATATGTCCGGTGCGGCCGATGCCGGTCTGCGCCTCGTCGAGGATCAGGAGCATGCCGCGCTCGCGGCATTTCTTTTGCAGTGCGGCCAGATAGCCTAGCGGCAGTTCCAATATGCCGCCGCTGGACAGGATCGGCTCGGCGACAAAGGCGGCCAAGTTGCCGGTCGACTGAGCGTCGACAAGATCAAACGCGTCGTCGAGTTCGGTCTGCCAATCCAGCGAGCCGTCGGCATTCTTGAAACGCGGCCGGAAGCTGTTCGGCGCGGGGATGGCCAGCGAGCCGACGGCGGCCGGCCCATAGCCCTTGCGGCCGGCGCTGTAGGTCGCAGAGGCCGCAACACCGGTCATACCGTGCCAGCTCTTCGAAAAGGCGACGATCTCGTGCTTGCCGGTCACCAGCTTCGCCATGCGGATCGCGGCCTCGTTCGATTCCGCGCCGGTCGACAACAACAGCACACGGTCGAGCCCCGGCGCCAGCGCCGCGAGGCGCTCGGCGAGCTCGACCACCGGTCGGGACAGCATGCCGCTGAAGAGATGCGCGACCTGTCCGACCTGGCGGCTCACCGTCGAGACGATGCGGGGGTGAGAGTGGCCGAGCAGCGCGCTCATCTGGCCGGAGGTGAAATCGAGGATCGGCTTGTCGTCGGCATCGTAGACAAAGGATCCCGCCGCGCGCTCGATGATCGCCGGTTCGAAACTGCCGCCATAGCGTATCAGGTGCTTTTGCGCTGCATTCCAAAAGCCTCGGTCCAGGTTTTTCGACATCGTCCAGCTCCACCAAAGCGTCCAGCGCAATAAATACCGGTTGGCGTGGGTGCAGTAAAATTGATAGTAGTCGGATTCCGATATCAATGGATTTGATATGCAAGGTCCGCTCGATCTCAAGCTGTTGTCGACATTCGTGCGCGCGGCCCATTCGGGCACGCTGAGCGCTGTGGCCGTGCAGGTCGGGCGCACGCAATCGGCGGTGACCATGCAGATCCAGCGGCTGGAGGAAGCGCTTGGGCAGAGCTTGTTTCACCGCAGCGGCAGCGGCGTGCGGCTGACCGGCAGCGGCGAACGCTTCCTTGCCTATGCCGAGCGCATCCTCAAAATCCACGACGAGGCGATCTCGGCGCTTTCCGACAAAGGCCTGCACGGCTCGATCATCTTCGGCAGTCCCGAGGATTATCTGAGCGCGTTCTTTCCCGCGCTCCTGAAGAGTTTCGGCACCATGTATCCCGATGTGGAGATCAAGGTGGTCTCGGCGCCGACGGTCGAATTGCGAACGCTTCTGCACGCGCGCCAGATCGACCTGGCGCTCGTTTCCACGCCTGATCCGAGCGGGTCGGCTGATGTCGTGCGCCGGGAATCCCTGGTCTGGGTGGGCAGCAGGCCGGCCCTGGAACTCTACGATTTCGGCGACACCGTGCCGCTGGCATTGTCGGCGTCGAACGCCGTCGACCACAAGGGGGCTTGCGAGGCCATGGCCCGCGCCGGGCTGCGCTACAAGATCGCCTACGCCAGCAACAGCCTTGCCGGGCTGATCGCCGTCGCAAGATCCGGTCTGGCGATCAGCGTGATGGCCGCGGAGGCGGTGCCGTCCGACCTGTATGTACTAGGCGCCCCGCTTCCACCTTTGCCCAGCCTCGGCATTCTGGTCGCCTTCGCCGACACGGGGCGATCGCCCGCGGTCGAGGCATTTGCCGAACACATCCGGATTGTTCTTCCGTCGCTTTGACCGGCGCCGGCGTCAGCCCGCCGCCAGGCGGGGCCGGTTCGCCCCCGAAAATATCTTCAGCGCGGCCAGACAGCCGACCAGGCCGAGCGGCAGGAAGGCCAGGAACAGCCAGCCGGCGACGGTCGCGGCCGCCTCGCGGCTCAGCCCTCCGGAGAAGCCGCTGGCATTGGCGATGATGCCGGCGACGGCCGCGCCCACCGCATAGCCGATACGCTGCATGGTCGGCACGGCTGCCGATGCGATGGTCTGTTCGTCGGGCGCCGCCGAGGCGACGATGATGCGGGTCACGAACGGCCAGGCGATGCCGAAGCCGCCGCCTTGCAAAAGGGCGCAAAGCAGGATCAGCAGGATCGAGCCGTCGGGGATCGTATAAGCAAAGCCGGCAATGCCGCAGGCAATCATCAGGGCGCCGATGACGACAATCGACCGCTCGCGCTCCGGCGGCGCGTTGGCGACGAGGATCGACAGGATCGACCACGAGATCGATTCGGCGGCAATGATGTAGCCGGTGGTGAGCAGCGGTATGTCATGCAACGTGGTGAGTAGCAGCGGCCCGTAGATTCCGAAGGAGCAGGTCGCCACCGAAAAGGCGGCGATCATCGTCATGCCGTTGCCGACCGGCGAACGCCAGGAGAACAGGTTCGAGGGAAGAGCCGCGATCGCGGCTTGAACGCGTCGATCCGGATGAACAGCACCAGGCCGACAAGGCCGAGGCAAAGCAGCAGGGATGAGCGAAGCAGTGCGATGTCGACGCCGGCGGTCGCGATCAACACGACGCTGATTGCGAGACAGCCGAGCGCGCCATAGGGGAAGGGCGGCGCCGCGCCACTCGATGCCTGCGGCCGCGATGCGCCTTCGGTGTTGAGAACGATCAAGCTGGCAAGCGCGATGGCGAGGCCGCCCAGCGTGAAGATGCCGACCGCCCAGCGCCAGGACAGAAGGTCGACCATGATGGCGCCGATCAGCGGGCCACTGAAGGCGGCGACGCCCCAGATCGCCGACATCACGCCGAAAAGCTGCGGCCAGATGTTACGTGGAAAAAGCCGCTCGACCGAGACGAAGGCAAGGGACACGAGCGCGCCGCCGCCAAGACCTTCGATCAGGCGTCCGGCGAGAAACTGGACCATTGTCGGGGCGACGGCGCTGACCAGCGCACCGGCGGCGTAGAGCAAGGCGGCGATCGCCATGTTGCTGCGCAAGGAAACGTAGCTGACCAGCCGCCCGGCTGCGGCGCCGGCGGTAATCGCGCCAAGCTCGTAGATGGCCAGCGACCAACCGACGAGTTGCACGCCGTTCAATTCGCCGACCATCGCCGGCATCACGGTCGCGACCATCGTCTCGTTGGTGGCGTAGAGCAGAATGCCGAGGTTGATGAAGCAGAAGCGCGCCAGATCGCCGCTTGCCCATAGCGCCCGCCAGTCGACCCTGTTGCTGGTGATTTCAGACATTCCTTTTACCCCGCCTTGCATATCTCGGTGCCGGCGCATGACACTAGAAGCCAGTAGGGATTTCCGGCGGGGCCATGCGCGCTGTTTCACGCAGGGTTGGCTTCTAAAACCTCAACCATGGTTGGGTTCAAGCGACTTTTCTTATCGAAGCGCAAACGGCCGAGATTGGCCGAAGAGCTCTCAGCTTCGTCATCCACGGGCGGAGCAGCCGCGAAGCGGCGTCGCGAAGACCCGAGGATCCATGCCGCGAGCTGGCTGAGGGACACAACGGTGCAGAATTCCGCACCGTCTCAACGCCTTAACGTCATGGCATGGATCCTCGGGTCTGCGCCGCGTCGCTACGCTCCTTGCTCCGCCCGTGGATGACGAAGCGTTGGGGAACCACCTGATACTGCGATCAGTTCGCGCTGCTGCGCAGCTGGAATTGGCTGACGCCGATGGCGATGTTGAGACCGGTCTGGGTCTGGACACTGAGTGGCTGCAGGGTGAAGGCGTTGCCGGTGCCGCCGACCAGAAGGTTGGCGCCGGCGCCGATCGCGGCGGTCACTTCGGCACTGGCGCCGACATAGTCACCGGCCAGAGCTCCGGGAGCATAGATGTTGTTCATGGTCGTCAGCACCAGCCAGCGCATCACGCTCTGGGTGGTGGTGCCGATGTCGAGGCCGTATTTGTTGACGGCGCCGAAATAGGCTTCCGGCGCGAAGCTCTTGTCGGCAGGCGTGAACGTGCAGCTCAGATCCTTGCTCGAACCGAAGATGAAGCCGGTGCCGCCGCCAATGGCGCAATCAAGGACGCCGAGTTCGACGCCGCCGTGCTGCGAGCGCGCCTCGCCCGTCAATGCAGCGATGGCGAACAAAGCTGCGGCAATGATCCTCGGCATTACGTCCCCCAAAAACATGCGGCCCGGAACGGCTACAATGTCGTGTTCCGGGCCGCGCGTATAGGGAGCGGATGTCGTTACCGGCTGGGCGCCTTATTTGTAGGAGTGGACGAGGTCCAGCGAGGCCACGGTGACGGCCAGGTTGACGCCGGTCTGCGCCTGGACGCTGAGCGGCTCCAGCATGAAGGCGCTGTTCCATCCGCCGACCAGGACGTTGGCGCCGCCGCCGGTCACGACGCTTGCCTCGGCATTGACACCGTAATAACTGCCGGCAAGGTCCCCCGCATCATGACTGGGGGTGGCGGCCAGGACGGCCCAGACGAGCTGGCCCTGATGCGTCTTGCCAACATCGATGCCGAGCTTGGAGATCATCCCGTTGTAAACCTCGGCCGGCCCGTGATGAGAGGGCCGGAAGACGCAGGACACCCCTTGTTCGACGAGATGATATAGCCGGTACCCCCGTCAATGGAGCAATCGAGCGTGCCGAGCCGGAGCGTGCCGGCGCTGACTGGAGAAGCGAGGGCTGTGGCGGCAAGCGCGGCAGCGGCACAGGCAAGTGTTTTGATCATTGGAAAGGTCCTTTCGCGAAAATCTTGGCCCCGCCTTAAACGATCGAGGTGGGCGGAGCGTTCCGCCGAAAACTTGGCGCGAACATGGCAAAGGTTAACGCATTGTCATCTTCGGTTAACGCGCAGTGATAATTGCGCAACGGTGCTGGCCGGGAGCGATCTGCCCGCTGCCTTGACACGCAATGGTTGCGATTTGGCTGCGTCTGGCGCTTGCAAATGGAACGGTATCCCGACCGGCGCCGCGACGCGCCGGCCGTCACTCAGCTGGCGTTGCCGCCGGTGCGCGACAGGCCGTCCTTGGCCGGCTGGTAGTTCGGGTCGAGGTGGATGGCCTCGCGGTAGGACTTGGCTGCCCTGACCTTGTCGCCGCGCTTTTCGTAGATCAGCGCCTGGTTGGCCCAGGCCTCGGCGTTCTTGCCGTCGAGCTTGATGGCCATGTTGAAGTCGGCGAAGGCGTTGTCCTCGTCGCCCGTCGCCAGGTAGGAGAGGCCGCGGCCGTTGTAGGGCTCGGCGGCATCCGGCGCCAGCGAGATGGCCGTCGAGAAGTCCTCGATGGCGAATTTGTGCTGGCCCTGGCTTTGATAGATCAGGCCTCGATTGTGGTAGGCGCGCGCATCCGTTGTGTCGAGCTGGATCGCCTTCTGGAAGTCGTTGAAGGCATCCTGGGTGCGGCCGGCCTTGCGGTAGAGATTGCCGCGGCCGATATAGGCGGCGTCGTAATTGCCATTGATCTGAATCGACTTGTTGTAGTCGGCGAGCGCGGCTTCCTGGTTGCCGAGGAAACGCTGGATGAGCGCGCGGTTCGAATAGGCCTGGTAGAAATTCGGATTGAGCTGGATGGCCTGGTTGAAATCCTTCAGCGCCGCCTGGTACTGGCCGCCGCGGCCATAGGCCGAGCCGCGCACATTGTAGCCTTCGGGTCCTGCGGACTGCGCTGGATGACCGCCGTCAGCGAGGAGATGTTCTCGCTAGAGCCTTGCGCCTTGTCGATCGAGTTGAACTCGCCGCTTGGGTTCGTCTGGCATGCTGCAAGCGCCAGGCCTGAAAGCAGGGCCGCCGTCAGGGCGAAGCCACGAAAAGCGGCTCTGCGCTCCACGGAAAATGCGTTCATCTTTGTCCTCACTGCCGCAGCGCCGTCAGTCCGTTCCCTCTCCGAACCGGCCTCTATGCATAAACAAAAAGGTGGCGGCGATTCCGCATCGCGCCACCCTTGGTATCCTTTGAAAAGGACGAAAAATAGGCGTTATGAGCGCGGCGGGCGCGATGCGCCGGCAGCACCAGCCGGAGCCGGACGCGGGGTCATCGGCAGCAGGCCTTCGCGCTGAGCGCGCTTGCGGGCCAGCTTACGGGCGCGGCGCACGGCTTCCGCCTTTTCGCGAGCACGCTTCTCGGACGGCTTCTCGTAGTGACCGCGCATCTTCATTTCGCGGAAAATACCTTCGCGCTGCATCTTCTTCTTCAGCGCGCGAAGCGCCTGATCAACGTTGTTATCGCGGACGAGTACCTGCACGGGCAATCCTGTCTTCGGGTTTGATATCGATAGGCATACAGCCATAGCCGCCATGCCGCCGCAGCGGGTTGCACCGCGAATTGTGGGCGGCTGATAGCAGAATCATGCCGCCCTGTCCACCGCTGATTGCTGGAAACCGCGATCAAAAACCGGGGCGCGGCTGCCTGAGGTTTTCCGGCGCTATGCGGTCGCCAGATGGAGGCGGGCGAAATCCTCGAAAAACTCGCCGTAGTCGCAGGTGATCTCATCGCCGGCGGCGATATCGCGGGTGGCGGTGGCGCCGCCATATTGCGAAAAATCGGTGTTCGGCGTCGCCGAATGGTTCATGAAACGGCCATTGTCGACCTCATAGACCATGAAGCCGGGCTTGTCCGGGCTCGGATAGGCATAGCGATCGAGCAGTTCCTTCAGGGGCTGCGGCGCCGTCTCGTATTTCTCCATCGGGATCAGCCGGTCGAAGTCCGGGTCGAGCCGCCAGATCGAGGCGCCTTTCCGGATCGGCTCGGCGGCGAACATGCCGACGCCCTCGATTGCGCTCGCGGCCACATAGGTTCGGATCAGCATCATGGTTCCAGGACCTGTCTCGGCAAGAAGCCTGTTTCGACAAAACCGCAATCGCCAAATCGCGCGGAAAAATCAAGACCGGCGGCCCGCGTCACAGCGACGAACAGGCCTGTTTGCCGCAAGAAGCCCTTCACGTCCGATTGATCGAGACGCCGCCATCGGCAAACAGCGCCGATCCGGTGGTGAAGCTGGAGGCGTCCGAGGCAAGGTAAAGCGCCGAGCGGGCGATTTCTTCCGGCTGGGCCATGCGCTTCAGTGCATGCAGGCCTTCGACGAAAGCGCGGGCCTCGGGCGTCGTGGTCGTGGCGCCGGGCGTGTCGGTGCCGCCGGGCAGCAGCGCATTGACGCGCAGGCCCTTCGGGCCGTACTCGGCGGCCAGCACCTGCGTCAGCCCGATCAGGCCGGCCTTGGCCGCCGCATAGGCCGCCATGCCGGGCATGCCGGCGGTGTAGCCGACGAAGCTGGAGGTGAAGATCAGCGAGCCGCCACCGCGCTCCAGCATGGCCGGTATCTGATGCCTGGCGGCGAGGTAGGCGCTGGTCAGGTTGGTGTCCATCGTGTCCTGCCAGGTCGCCGGCGCCATGTCTGGAACCGGTGCCATGACACCGACCGCGCCGGCATTGTTGAAGGCAATGTCGAGGCCGCCGAAACGAGCGACGGCGAGTTCGACAAGGGCCTTCGCATAGCTCTCGTCGGTGACGTCGCCGGCAAGCGCAATGGCCGAACCACCGGCCTCCGATATCTCGCCGACAAGCGTATCGAGCTCGGCCTGGCGACGGGCGGCGACGACGAGCTTGGCGCCTTCCTCCGCGAAGAGTTTGGCGGTGGCGCGGCCGATACCGGAACTGGCGCCGATGACGATGGCGACCTTGTTGGCGAGTGCGAACATTTTCTTACATCCTTTTCTTCGCGCCAGCATCGCCGGCAATCGGGATGGTGATCGCAGGTGGGGGCAGCGTGAGCCACCCGATACGTGCGAAGGCTGCGTTGGAGCTTGTTGACGCGCAATGGGTGAGACGCTACCAAGGTCTCGTTGAAATTTGCGGGTGGACGCGCCACCCATTCCAATGACCCCCAAGACATGATGAGCAAGTTGCTGGAACCCGGTTACGAGGGCGACGGCAAATTGGAAAACGACCTTCTATCCCAGTTCCACAAGGGCTTTCCGATGGAGAACCTCCGGCCGTTGCTGACATCCAGCAACGATCGGACGCAGACCGCCGCTGCTTTTTTGGCGTCTGAGATAAGCTCCAGGCTAAGCTTCAAGATGAATTGTGTTGTCGCCGAGATAGCGGACCTACTCGACAGCGAGGCCGTGCATGTTCGCTTTGATGCAATAGGGGCCCTGTTGGGATGCACGACTCCGGCAGACGGAGCCATTCTCGGCCGGGTGATGCTCAGGCTGGATGACGAGGCTTTCGGTGTCCGGTGGAAGGCAGCGGAGTTCATTCGCCTTGCGGACTGGTGGCAGCTGCGGCTCGCGATGGAAAATGCAGCCAACTTGTGCCCGGACTCGGCGTTCCCGATCTTGGCCAGGGCTCACGGCCAGTACTTCACAGCAACGACCAAGACAGTGCGGTGGCTGCTGGATCATCCGAACCCACTCGTGCGGCGCTTCGGTGCCGCCGTCGCAATCAGGCCGCGCTACGTGGTTGATGAGCAGTTCCTAGCGATGGCTGAAGCGTCGCATGATGTCGAAGTCAAGGAAATCGCGACAGCCTGTTATCGTGTCCAACTGACACCGGTCTACGCCGTCTGGTCTTCAACGTTGTCTAGGAAACGCGCGCCTTCCGCATAAGGCTCCCGCTTTGCATAGGTTGCGATTCGTGCCGTCTTTTTCGTCGCGGCGCAAAACGGCAATCGCCATCCCAAACAGCGCAAGGGTGGAAACGCTGTTTCGCTAGTCACGCCCCGCGCGCCGGGCGAGGCCAGTTAGTGACTTATTGCTTCAGCAGCCAACCGAGCCGGTCAAGCGAAAATGCGTAGCTGATGACGATCAGCAGAGCCATGATGATGCCAGCGGTCGTGTGGCCGGTCAGATAGAAACTAGCCGCACCGCCGAACAGGATGACCAATTCCAGCACCAGCCGCACCGTGCCCGGAACCGGTACCGGTGCGCGGCCAGACCGGCTCGGGTCGTTGAGCACCGCGAAAGTACCCCACAGCACGGCTGCAACAAACGGCAGGACCAGAGCGAGGACCCATCGCCACCATCCTTCGGACAGGTTCCAGCCCGCGATGCCGAGACCGAGCAAGGCGGCAAGCTCCAGCAGGAAGCGCAATGTCAGATTCCACCAGGCGTTGCCCATATTCGTCCTCCAGGATCTCGCGACAGGCATTGTGACTGAACGCAGCCACGGCAGCCAGCCCACATGCCTCTTCTTCAGCGCGGCGCAAAGCGGCAAGGGTCGTCGCAAACAGCGCAAGGATGGCAGCGCGGTTTCGCTAGTGATACACCTCGCGTGCCGGACGAGACCCGGCCGAATTCCGCGAGATTTGGGCGAGGCTGGAACGTGAAGAAATATTCGGTATTCGCGATTGCCCGCGAGGCCATGCGCGGCCACAAGGGCTGGGAAGAGCAGTGGTCCTCGCCAGAGCCGAAGAAGGAATATGACGTCATCATCGTCGGCGCCGGCGGCCACGGCCTGGCTACCGCCTATTATCTGGCCACGGTGCATGGCATCACCAATGTCGCGGTGCTGGAAAAGGGCTGGCTCGGCGGCGGCAACACCGGCCGCAACACCACCATCATCCGCTCCAACTACCTCTATGACGAAAGCGCGGGCATCTACGATCATGCGCTGAAGCTGTGGGACGGGCTCTCCCAGGAGCTCAACTACAACGTCATGTATTCGGCACGCGGCGTGATGATGCTTTCGCATAACGTGCACGACGTGCAGGTGGCCAAGCGCCATGTCCACGCCAACCGCCTCAATGGCATCGACAATGAATGGCTGACGCCGGAGCAGGCGAAGGCATTCTGCCCGCCGCTCAACATTTCAAAGGATGCCCGCTATCCTGTGATGGGCGCCGCGCTGCAGCGGCGCGGCGGCACGGCGCGCCATGACGCGGTCGCCTGGGGTTATGCGCGCGGCGCTTCGGCGCGCGGCGTGCACATCATCCAGAATTGCGAGGTCACCGGCATCAAGCGCGCGGCGGACGGCGCGGTCAGCGGCGTCGAGACGACGCGCGGCTTCATCGGCGCCAAGAAGGTCGGCGTGGTCGCCGCCGGCCATTCCTCGGTGATCATGGATATGGCCGGCGTGCGCATGCCGCTGGAAAGCTATCCGCTGCAGGCGCTGGTGTCGGAGCCGATCAAGCCGGTGGTGCCTTGCGTGGTCATGTCGAACACCGTGCACGCTTATATCTCGCAGTCCGACAAGGGCGAGCTGGTCATCGGCGCCGGCACCGACCAGTACATCTCCTATTCGCAGACCGGCGGCCTGCACATATTGCAGCATACGCTCGACGCCATCTGCGAGATGTTCCCGATCTTCACGCGCATGAAGATGCTGCGCTCCTGGGGCGGCATCGTCGACGTCACGCCCGACCGTTCGCCGATCCTGGCCAAGACGCCGGTGCAAGGCCTCTACGTCAATTGCGGCTGGGGCACGGGCGGCTTCAAGGCGACACCCGGTTCGGGCCATGTCTTTGCCCACACCATCGCCAAGGACGATCCGCATCCGATCAACGCGCGATTCACGCTCGAGCGCTTCCGCACCGGCCGTCTCATCGACGAAGCGGCCGCGGCGGCGGTGGCGCACTGATGATGAGTGAGCTGGCTGTCGCGATGCCGCTGGTGCTCGCCGGCGAACAGGGGATGTTCCACATCCCTTCGGCGCGCGAGGTGCGCATCCAGGAAATCAGCCGCGAGGACCACGAGACGGACTGGCCGTTCTCGATCGACGACGGCGTGCTCACCTGCGTCTGGAGCGGTGGCCAAAAGCTGGTGATGTTTTTCGAGAACAGGCCAAAAGACCTGCCGGAAGGCGAGCCCTTCCAGCCGCGAGGGGTCATCGTCACCACCGACCCGATGCAGTTGACGCTCGGCAACATGGCGAACCGCGCTCTGTTCAAATCCTCGGCCAGTGTCGAGGAACGCATGCGGCTTGTCGCGCCCTACGCGGCGCTCGGCCAGAGGCTTTGCGATCAACCGGCCGGCGCGCGCGTCGGCCATGGCGAATTGTAGGATCAACCAGATGCTTCTCATCCGCTGTCCCTATTGCGAGGAAGAGCGCCCGGAACTCGAATTCCGCAATGCCGGCGAGGCGCATATCGCGCGCTCGGCCAACATTGCCGGCGAGAGCGCCGACGATTTCGAAAAATTCTTCTTCATCCGCTCGAACCCCAAGGGCGTGATCTATGAGCGCTGGCGCCACATCCATGGCTGCGCACGCTTCTTCAACGCCGTGCGCGACACCGTCACCGACAAGTTCGTCATGACCTACAAGGCCGGCGAGCCGAAGCCGGCGAAGCTGCCTGGAGCCTCGAAATGAACGCCGCGTTCCGCATCTCCGGCGCCGGTCGCCTCAGCCAGGCCAAGACGGCCTCGTTCAGCTTCGACGGCAAGTCCTACGGCGGCATCGAAGGCGACACGCTTGCCTCGGCGCTGCTTGCCAATGGCGTGCATCTGGTCGGCCGCTCGTTCAAGTACCATCGGCCGCGCGGCTTCCTGTCGGCCGGCGCGGAGGAGCCCAACGCGCTGGTGCAGATCGTGCGCGACGATGCGCGCAAGACGCCCAATGTGCGGGCGACCGTGCAGGAGCTCTATGACGGGCTGACCGCCAATTCGCAGAACCGCTGGCCTTCGCTTGCCTTCGACGTCGGCGCGGTCAACGACCTTGCGTCCCCGATGTTT
Source organism: Mesorhizobium sp. ORM8.1 (assembly GCF_053005525.2). Classification (NCBI taxonomy): domain Bacteria; kingdom Pseudomonadati; phylum Pseudomonadota; class Alphaproteobacteria; order Hyphomicrobiales; family Phyllobacteriaceae; genus Mesorhizobium; species Mesorhizobium sp. ORM8.1. Next base: position 5,114,052 of record NZ_CM132600.1, read on the forward strand.
TCGGCCGGCTTCTACTACAAGACCTTCATGTGGCCGAAGTCGGCCTGGAAGAACCTCTATGAGCCCAAGATTCGCGCCGCGGCCGGGCTTGGCGTTTCCCCCGACAAGCCCGATCCGGACCACTACGCGGCGCGCTATGCGCATTGCGAAGTGCTGGTGCTGGGCGGCGGCGCCGCCGGCATTGCCGCAGCCCTTGCCGCGGCCGAGACCGGCGTGCGCGTGATCCTCGCCGACGAGCATGCCGAATTCGGCGGCAGCCTGCGCTTCGAAAGCGGCGCGAAGATCGACGGCGAGAACGGCTATGCCTGGGCGCAAAGCGCGATCGCCAAGCTCAAGGCGATGGACAATGTGCGCGTGCTGTCGCGCACGACGGCCTTTGGCTATTACGCGCAGAATTTCGTCGGCCTGGTCGAGCGGGTCAGCGACCATGTCAAGAACCCCGGTCGGGAGCTCGCGCGTGAACGCCTGTGGCAGGTCCGCGCGAACAGAGTCGTGATCGCGACCGGCGCCATCGAGCGCCATATGGTGTTCGCCAACAACGACCGTCCGGGCGTCATGCTGGCATCGGCGGCTCGCACCTACCTCAACCACTATGGCGTCGCCGTCGGCAAGAATGTCGGCGTCTATACGGCCAATGATTCCGCCTACGCCGCCGCAATCGATTTGAAGAAGGCCGGCGTCAATGTCGCCGCGATCGTCGACCTGCGCGACAACCCGACCGGACCGGTGATCGATGAGGCGAGGGGGCTTGGCATCGAGGTCAATTTCGGCCGTGCGGTGATCCGCGCCGGCGGGAAATTGCGCGTCTCCTCGATGACGGTGCAGCCGAAGAATGGCGGCGGCGAGCGCACGATTGCCGTCGACGCGATCCTGATGTCGGCCGGCTGGACGCCATCGGTGCATCTGTTCTCGCAGTCGCGCGGCAAGGTTGCCTTCAACGACGAGACCAAGCGCTTCGTGCCCGGGACGTACGCGCAGGATTGTATGTCGGTCGGCGCCTGCAACGGCACCGACGGACTGGCCGCCTCGGTCGACGAGGCTTACGCGGCCGGCGCCAAGGCGGCGAAGGATGCCGCCGGCAAGGTCGGCAAGGGCGCCAAGCCGAAGGTCGATGCCGGCGAGAGCTGGTCGCGCGGCATGCTGGGCGCCGCGCCCGGCGCCGGGCCGGACACGACGGTCAAGGCCTTCGTCGATTTCCAGAACGACGTCACCGCCAAGGACATCCGCCAGGCGGTGCATGAAGGCATGCACTCGATCGAGCACGTCAAGCGTTTCACCACCAACGGCATGGCGACCGACCAGGGCAAGACGTCCAACATGCACGGCCTGGCGATCGCGGCAGAGACGCTCGGCAAGCCGATCCCGCAGGTCGGCCTGACGACCTTCCGCGCACCCTATACGCCGGTGACCTTCGGCTCGATCGTCGGCCACGCGCGCGGCGCGTTGTTCGACCCGACGCGCCGCACCGCGACGCATGGCTGGGCGGCATCGCAACGTGCTGTGTTCGAGGATGTCGGCCATTGGAAGCGCGCCTGGTATTTTCCGAAGACGGGCGAGGACATGCATGCCGCCGTCGACCGCGAATGCGTGACGGTGCGCAAGGTTGGCGGCCTGTTCGACGCTTCGACGCTGGGCAAGATCGAGGTCGTCGGCCCGGACGCCGCCAAGTTCATGGAACTGCTCTACACCAACCCGTGGGAGAAGCTGGAGACCGGCCGCTGCCGCTACGGCATCATGCTGCGCGAAGACGGCTTCATCTATGACGACGGCGTCGTCGGCAGGCTGGCGCCGGACCGTTTCCATGTGACGACGACGACGGGTGGTGCGCCGCGCGTCATGAACCATATGGAAGACTATCTCCAGACCGAATTCCCGCACTTGAATGTCTGGCTAACCTCGATCACCGAGCAATGGGCCGTGATCGCGGTGCAGGGGCCGAAGTCGCGCGACATTATCGCGCCGCTGGTCGAATGCATCGACATGTCGGACGAGGCGATGCCGCATATGTCGGTGCGCGAGGGCAAGATCTGCGGCGTGCCGACCAGGCTGTTCCGCATGTCCTTCACCGGCGAGCGCGGTTTTGAAGTCAATGTGCCCGCAGACTATGGCGAAGCGGTCTGGGAAGCGCTGTGGGCCGAAGGCCAGAAGCATGGCGCAACCGCCTACGGCACCGAGGCGATGCATGTGCTGCGCGCCGAAAAAGGCTACATTATCGTCGGCCAGGATACCGACGGCACGGTGACGCCGAACGATGCCGGGCTCGATTGGGCGGTCGGCAAGAAGAAGACCGACTTCGTCGGCATTCGCGGCCTGGCTCGCGCGGACTTGGTCGCCAAGGGCCGCAAGCAGCTTGTCGGCTTGAAGACCAAGGACCCGAAGGTGGTGCTGGAAGAAGGCGCGCAGATCGTCGACGATCCCAAGCAGCCGATCCCGATGAAGATGATCGGCCACGTCACCTCCAGCTACTGGTCGGAAAATTGCGGCCGCTCGATCGCGCTGGCGCTGGTCGCCGGCGGCCGCGACCGCATGGGCGAGACGCTTTACGTGCCGATGCCGAACGGCACGATCGAGGTCGAGGTCACCGGCATGGTGTTCGTCGACGAGAAGGGGGAGCACCTCAATGGCTAAAGCCGCTGCCAGGACTAAAATCACGGCCCTCGCCTTCCGTCGAGCGTCGTCCGGCGCTGGCCGGCCGCACGCTGTCGGCACAGGGCGTCAAGGTCGAGATGCTACCGCCGGCAGAGCGCGTTTCGCTGCGCGCGCCGCAGGCTTGGCTCGCGGCACTCTCCAAGGCGCTCGGCGTGACGCTGCCGACGAGGCCGAAAACCTCGGCGACGAAGGCCGGCCGCACGGTGCTGTGGCTCGGCCCGGACGAATGGATGATCATCGACGAGGCCGGCAACGATCCGCTCGCCGATTGCGCCAAGGTTTCAGCGCTGCATTCGGCGGTCGGGATCTCGCATCGCAATGTCGGGATTTCCGTTGCCGGTCCGGCAGCCGCCGTGACGGTCGGTTCGGCCTGCCCGCAGGATCTTTCCCTCGAAGCGTTCCCGGTCGGTGCTGCCTCGCGCACCATCCTCGGCAAGTCCGAGATCCTGCTGTTGCGCACCGCGCCCGATACGTTCCGGGTGGAGTGCTGGCGTTCCTTCTCGGACTATGTTTTTACTCTGCTATCGGAAGCGGCAGGCGACGCGGCGAACTGACCCTTCGGCCACGGTCCGGAAGGACTGAGGAACCTTCGCCGATCCGTATCGTTTCTGCGGCCAGCGAGGGAGAAATCGATGCCATCCAAATCCGCGCCGAAATCGCCAAAGAAGACTGCGGCCGTCCGTTCACTGGAGCATGAGAGGCATCACGAGATTGAGGAAGAGGAGCTCGAGGAAGGTCTCGAGGATACTTTTCCCGCCAGCGATCCGGTGTCGATCACCAGCACCGCCATCCCCGGCGCGCCGGCCAAACCTGGCAAGGCCAAGGTCGTGTCCGGGAAGAAAACACCCAAGAAATAGCGCTCGGCAAATCGCTCTGGGCGATAGGTAAAACGAAAAGGGCGGCCAAGTGCCGCCCGTTTTCGTTTGAGGTCCTGGCGATGAAACTTACAGGCCAGGCACGAACCAAGGATTCACGTCGATGCCGAGGCGCGGGCCCTTGGCGGTCTCGTTCTTGGTGGCGTCCGCCTTTTCGACCGAACCGGTCGAGGTGCAATCGAGCGTCACGTTGGCCTGGGCGCAGGCGGCAGGGGCATGCTTGACCGGCTGGTTCGCACCGGCAAAAGCGGCGCCCGAGAAAGCCAGCACGGCGGCGAGGGTGAGAATGGTTTTCTTCATTTTCCGTCTCCAGTAGATTTTTGTACATGTACGATACGATGTACAAATACGGTTAACGGAAACGAAGTTCAAGGGGAAAACTGTACGCGTACGACAAATTTTTTTGAACATTGAAATTTGCTGGCGCGGATCAAGCGATCGCCGCGCAAAGCCGAGGCTATCAGCAGTCGAGCGGTGTTTCGGTGAGCGGAGGGATGTCCTGCGTGGACAGTGAGGCCACCATGAAGTTGCACATGCGCTTCACGTAGGCCTCCGGGTCACCGAACGGATAGAAAGGAAAGGTGATCAGCAACGAGATCGTGCCGTGGCCGACGGTCCACAGCATGGTGGCGATGGCGCGCGGATCGCCCTTGAGCTTGCCGGCGGCGACACAGGCCTCGACGCGTTTGATCAGCACCTTCATGGCCGGATTGCCTTCCTCCATGTCCTCATAGCTGCGGCCTTCCGGCAGCTTGGTCTTTTCGGTCATGAAGACGGTGCGATACTCATTGGGGTTGCCGAGCCCAAAGGCGGCATATTCGGCCATCACCGCCTTGAGCGCCTCGACAGGATCGTTGGCGGGACGCTCCTCGATGCGTCTCGCCAGCCTTTCGAAGGCATCCTCGGCGAGCGCGAACAGGATGTCCTGCTTGTCGGCGAAATAGGAATAGACCGACATCGGCGCATAGCCGACCCGCTTGGCAAGCTTGCGGATGGTCAGCCCTTCATAGCCTTCTTCCTGAACAAGCTTGTGGGCCGCTGCGACCAGTTCGGAACGAAGCTCGGCTTTCTGTTTTTCGCGGCGTTTCTGAACGCTGAGCGCCACTATTCGCCTGCCTTGTTGGTTGGTTGCCTCACGAAATTATATACGCTGTACGGAAACGGACAAGGGCGCAGACGGGTTCCGCAACGTCTATGCCAAGCGCGCCAGGACAAAATCAGGGGACGTGCTTTACGATTTGTTATCCGATCCGCTGTCGCTCCCGCGCGACACGCATCAGATAGCGCCGATACCGCCGTCGAGCGCCAGCGTATGGCCGGTCATGAAAGAATTGGCCGGATCGGCGAGGAACAGGATTCCGGCGATGATCTCGTCGACCTCGGCCACCCGCTTCATCGGCACGCCGCGCGTCAACTCGGCGAGCGCGTCAGCCTCCGGCGCGCCCGTCGAGCGGACAAAGCCGTCGACCATCGCGGTCCTGGTGTGGGCCGGACAGACGGCGTTGATGCGCAGGCCCTTGCTGGCATACTCGACCGCGGCCGACTTCGTCAGCCCGACCACGCCATGCTTGGCGGCAGCATAGACGGAAAGCTTCGGGGCGCCGGAGAGACCAGCAACAGAGGCCACGTTGACGATGACGCCGCCCTTGCCGCTGTCCTTGAACTGCCGTTCCATCCGCGGGATCTGGTGCTTCATGGCGTAAAAGACGCCAAGCAGGTCGATCTCAATCACGCGGCGCGCTTCGTCCGACGTCACCTGCGGCAGGCGCACGAAGCTGTGCACGATGCCGGCATTGTTGACCGCGATGTCGAGCTGGCCGAATTTTTCGACGGCAAGCTCGACCAGATCCTCGGACAATGTCTCGTCGCCGATGTTGCCGGCAAGGATCGCCGTCTCGGCGTCGAGCGTTACCGCGAAATCCTTGAGCGCTGCCTCGTCAAGATCAGAGAGAACCAGCCGTGCGCCCTCGGCGGCGAAGGCTTTTGCCGCGCCGCTGCCGAGGCCGCCCGTCGCGCCGGTGATGAGTACGGTCGCCCCGTTGAAACGGCCCATTGGTCCGCTCTCCGCTTTATCTCTTTGTTTTTACGCAATTCCGGACGGAGGGTTACGGCGAAGTCGCCGAACTTAACCGCTCCGCACTTTTCCTGGAATTTGCTCTAGCTCTTCTTGTCGATCAATTCCACCGCGAGCGCGGCGAGCAGTTTTACCGCCTGGCCGTAGGTCTTTGCCTTCTCCGGGTTGGACGCGTTGCCGTCGAGCGCGCGGCGGTAGACGCCTTGGCAGATCGCCGCCAGCCGGAAGAAGGAAAAAGCCAGGAAAAAGGCCCAGTTGCCGATGCCGTCGATCCCGCGCCTGCGGCAATAGGCCGAGACATAGGCCTCTTCGGACGGCAGGCCGAGCGCCGCGCGGTCGACGCCGCCAAGGCCGCGAAAGCCGGAAGCATGCGGCAGCCGCCATTGCATGCATTGATAAGCGATGTCGGCAAAGGGGTGGCCGAGCGTGGACAATTCCCAGTCGAGCACCGCAATGACCTGAGGTCCGTCATTGCCAAACATCATGTTGTCCAGCCGGTAGTCGCCATGCACCAGCGAAACGCGGCCGTCATCGGCCGGCATATGGGTTTCCAGCCAGCCGATCAGCCGATCCATGTCGGCGATCCTGTCCGTTTCGGAGGCCCGGCATTGGCTGGTCCAGCGGGCGAACTGCCGCTCGAAATAACTGCCCGGCTTGCCGAAATCACCGAGGCCGACGGCCTTGACATCGACATCGTGCAAGGCGGCGAGCGTCGCGTTCATCGCGTCATAGATTGCCGCCCGCTCATCATTGTTCGGCGCGTCCGGCAGCGACGGGTCCCAGAAGATGCGGCCGTCAAGAAACTCCATGACATAGAACATGCGGCCGATCGGCGTCGCTTCATTCGAAAGATGCAGCATGCGCGGCACCGGCACCGCCGTGCCGGCAAGCGCCTGCATCACCCGGAATTCACGGTCGACCTGGTGCGCCGATTTCAAGAGCTGTCCGGGCGGCTTGGCGCGCAGCACATAGCGGCCGCTGGCGGCCGTCAACAGATAGGTCGGGTTGGATTGTCCGGATTTGAATTTCTCGATCGCGGAAAGCCCGGCGAAACCCGGGACATGCGCCTCGAGATAAGGCGCAAGCGCTGACTGGTCGATCGCAAGCGACGACTGATTCAGCGCATTGGCATCGCCGGTCATGCGGTCTCTGGCTGCCGCTCGATCAGCGTCAGGGTTAGCCAGCGCGCCGTCAGTGCCGGCTTTTTCGATCCCTCGATCTCGATGGTCACGTCATGCGCGGTCTGCACCCAACCGGACGGCCTCACCTTGACGTCAGCCAGCACGAAGTGGGTACGGATACGCGAACCGGTCTTTACCGGCGACAGGAAGCGCAGCGTGTCGAAACCGTGATTGACGCCCATCTTGGTGTTTTCGATCGGCGGCATGGTCTCGAAGGTCATCGCCGACAACAGCGACAGCGACAGGAAACCATGCGCGATGGTGCCGCCGAACGGCGTCTCACGCGCCGCGCGCTCGGGATCGCAATGGATGAACTGGTGGTCGTCCGTGGCGTCAGCGAACTGGTCGATCATGCGCTGCGTCACCGTTCGCCAGGGCGAGATGCCGACTTCCTTGCCGACGCTTGCCAGAAGCAGATCCAGACTGATCGGTTCCACGCTGATGTCCTCCCACCCCGCCCGGATAACCTTTACCGGGCACCTTCATTCCTTGAACAATGTCATTCCATGCTGAACCGACTGGCCGCCGTCGATCGGCAGGATGGCGCCGGTGACATAGCTGCCGGCACGGCTGCACAAATAAAGCGTTGCGCCGGCAATGTCATCCGCTACGCCGATGCGTCCGAGCGGAACATGGTTGCCGACATGTTTAGCTTGCGCCTTGGTGGCCGTCGCAAAGGCCGTCATGCGGCTCTGGAAGGGGCCAGGCGCAAAGGCGTTGACGGTGATGCGACGGGCGGCGAACTCGAGCGCCAGCGTGCGCGTCAAATGGTGAACCGCGGCCTTCGAGGCGGTGTAGGAATAGGCGTCGTCGGCAAGCGGCTGAGTGCCCATCACCGAACCCAGATTGATCACGCGGGCCGGATCCTCGTCGCTCGCCGCCGCGTCGAGCAGCGGCAGCAGTTCCCTGGTCAGGTGGAAGACGGCGGTGACGTTGACGCCGAACACCTTGGCCCAGGCGCTATAGGGGAATTCCTGCAGCGGCGCGCCCCAGGAGATACCGGCATTGTTGACCAGGATGTGCAGCCGCTCGGTGCGCGCTTTCACCTCCGCGACAAGGGCCGCGATGCCTGCCTCGCTGGACACGTCGCCGGTGAAGCCTTCGGCATGGCCCGAGCCGCCGAGCGCGTTCAGGTCGTTGGCGACCTTGACGCAGTCCTCGCCCTTGCGCGAGGCGATCATCACGCTGGCGCCGGCGCGTACCAGGCCGGTCGCCACCATGCGGCCGATGCCGGTCGCGGCACCCGTCACCAACGCGGTCTTGCCGGTGACCGAGAACAGCTTGTCCAGATAACTCATAGCACTCCTCCGCATGCCTCGGCCGAACCGGCGAGGGGACTCGCGTTGACAAGGCTAGCCGAAGTACGGTCATCCTTGCCACGGGTAAAGATTTATCTGCGAAAGGGTCGATGCGATGGCGGACATGAATCTCGGCATCACCGAGCGGCTGAGGCCGATCCATCAGCGCGTGGCCGCGATGGTGCGTGACGAAATTGCGCCGCTCGGCGAGGAATTTCTGGCCGAGGTCGGCAAAGGCGGCGACCGCTGGGCCTATACAGCCAGGCAGACGGAAATTCTGGAAGGTTTGAAGAAGACCGCACGCGAGCGCGGACTGTGGAATTTCTGGCTGACCGATTCGGCGCGCGGCTACGGTCTTTCCACAGTCGAATACGCTTACCTTGCGGAAGAAATGGGCAAGGCGCATCTGGGCGCCGAGACCTTCAATTGTTCGGCGCCCGACACCGGCAATATGGAGGTGCTGGAGCGGTATGGGTCCGAGGACCACAAGCGGCAGTGGCTTGAGCCGTTGCTCGAAGGCCGGATCCGCTCGGCCTATCTGATGACCGAGCCGGATGTGGCGTCGTCGGACGCGACCAACATTGCGATGCGCTGCGAGCGGCGCGGCGACGACTATGTGCTCAACGGCGAAAAATGGTGGGCGTCCGGCGCCGGCGATCCGCGCTGCGCCATCTACATCGTGATGGTCCGTACGGGCTCGGACGAGGAACCGCAGCATCGCCGGCATTCGATGGTGTTGGTGCCCGCGGACAGCAAGGGCGTCACCAAAATCCGCGCCATGCAGGTCTATGGCGAGGACGACGCGCCGCACGGCCATATGCATCTGAGGTTCGAGAATGTGCGGGTGCCGGCGGCGGACCTGATCCTTGGCGAGGGCAGGGGCTTCGAAATCGCGCAAGGACGGCTAGGTCCTGGCCGCATCCATCATTGCATGCGCGCCATCGGCCAGGCCGAGATGGCGCTGGAGATGCTGTGCCAGCGCTCGGTGCGGCGCGAGGCCTTCGGTCAGCCTCTGGCCAAGCTCGGCGCCAATTTCGACATCATCGCAGAATGCCGCATGGAGATCGAGATGGCGCGGTTGCTCTGCCTCAAGGCGGCGTGGATGATCGACCAGGGCGATGCGCGCGCCGCCGCCCCCTGGATCAGCCAGATCAAGGTGGTAGCACCCCGCGTGGCGCTGAAAGTCACCGACGAGGCGGTGCAGATGTTCGGCGCGCAAGGCATCAGCCAGGATACTCCACTCGCCCGCTCATGGACGCATCTCAGGACGCTGCGGCTTGCCGACGGACCGGACGCGGTGCACCGGCGCCAGGTGGCGCGCACGGAACTGAAGAGATACACGCAGGAAAAGGTCTGACCATCATGGCGCTTCCGTCGGAAATGAAGGGCCTGCTGCTTGTCGGCGATGGCTATACCAGGACGCCCTCGGCCGCCGCGCTGGAGGCGATGGAGCCTTATCTTCAGCCGGGTCGCATCGCTGTGCCCAAGCCGGGGCCGACACAAGCGCTGATCAAGGTCAGCCTCGCCTCGATCAATCCTTCGGATATTGCCTTCATCAAGGGCCAATACGGCCAGCCGCGTGTGAAGGGCCGGCCGGCCGGCTTCGAAGGCGTCGGAATTGTCGTTGCCACCGGTGACGACGCCTATGCAAAAAGCCTCGACGGCAAGCGTGTCGCCTTCGCCACCGGCGTGTCGAACTGGGGTGCCTGGGCCGACTACGCCGTCGCCGAGGCCATATCCTGCATTCCGCTGCTCGACACGGTGCGCGATGAGGACGCTGCCGCGATGATCGTCAATCCGCTGACTGCTTTAGCTATGTTCGACATCGTCAGAGAGGCTGGCGAGAAGGCTTTTATCATGACCGCCGGCGCCAGCCAGCTCTGCAAGCTGATCATAGGGCTGGCCAAGGAAGCAGGCTTCCGGCCGATCGTGACCGTGCGTCGCGACGAGCAGATAGAACTGCTCAAAGAGCACGGCGCCGCCCATGTGCTCAACGAAAAGGCGGTCGATTTCGAAGCCTCGCTGCGCGAAGTGATCAAGGCCGAGCAGCCGCGCATCTTCCTCGACGCGGTCACCGGCCCGCTGGCATCGCTCATTTTCAACGCCATGCCGAAACGCTCGCGCTGGATCATCTATGGTCGGCTCGATGCCGAGCCGACGGTGATCCGCGAACCTGGCCAGATGATCTTCCAGCACAAGCATATTGAGGGCTTCTGGCTCGTCGAATGGATGCGGCAGTTCCGCGACAGGCTGGGCGCGGCCGTGCTGGAGGCGCAGAAGCGCTTTTCCGACGGACGCTGGTCGACGGATGTCACCGCGGTGGTGCCATTCGATGAGGCGATGGCGCGGCTGCCCACGGAACTGGCCAAGCCGAACGGCAAGGTTTTCATCAGGCCATAGAGAAAATTTCCACCGTGATCGTCGGCTACGCGGGGTCACACGGGAGTCCAAAATATCGAACACAGAGCTGTGATACACCTCACAAACCCTCGAAAAAGCCGGAATTCCGGGGTCTGCAGCCTGGCGCTTGCACATTTTCCGGGTGCCACAAGCCGGCGCTCTATGCCGCGCTGACTGCTCCGTGATATGTCGCCGGCCCTGAAGCCCGGACGATGATGGGAAAAATCGTCCTGACCGGAGTATGGGGTGATGACGATGACCAAACCGGTTTTCGACCGTCTGGGACTTTGGCTGTGGATCGGGGCGTTCGTGATCGTCCAGATCATGGCCTGGCATGCGCCGGACGCCCGTTCGGTCGTTTTCGTCTACCGAAATGGCTCCGAAGCCTTTATCGCTGCCCGTCCGCTCTACCATGTCGAACTGGCGATGGGTTACCTCTACGCGCCCGCCTTCGCGGCCCTCTACGTCCCGCTGCTGAAGCTTGGTCCGTATGTCGGCGATACGTTGTGGCGGATGCTGTGCTTCGGTGTGCTCACGCTGGCCGCTGTTCGCCAGGTGCGCAAGATCGGCGGCTCCGACCAGGCATGGCGCCTCTCCTACGCCCTGTTCCTGGCGCTGCCGCTGTCCCTCGGCGCGGTGCGCAACGGCCAGTCGACGATCCTTCTGGCCGGTGCTTGTTGGCTCCTCACTCTTTCGGCGCTTGAAGGGCGCCGCGCGGAAACCTTCCTCTGGGCCTCGCTTGCCATCATCGCCAAGCCGACGGCCTTGGTCATGCTGCTGCTGGCCGGCGCGCTGCGGCCCCGGCTTATTCCGGTGCTTTTGCTGGCGGTGGCGGTGGTGCTCGCCATCCCTTACGCCTTTGCATCCACGGGCTATATCAACGCCCAATATGCGGATTTCTTCCGCATGGTGACCTCGATGGCGGTCGACCATACCGGCCCGTTCGTTGCCACGGATTTCACCGCACCTTTTGCCACCATCGGGCTGCTGATCCCCGAGTTTGACGCAACGATCGTGCGCGCAATCGCGGCATTGCTTACGCTTTGGATCGTGCTCCAGTTCGACCGCAGGCTGGACACAAATGTCCGGGGGCTCGCCATTTTCCTGGTGGCGGCATTCTACATGTGCGTGTTCAATCCGCGCGTCGAGCCGAACACCTATGCCATGGTGGCGGTTCCCGCCGGCCTCTCGGTCGCTTTGCTGTGGCAGGACGAGAAAGCCGCATCCATGCGCTGGTTTGTGGCCGTCCTGCTATTCCTTACGGGTCTAACCAGCCTTACCCGCGATATGCACAACTTCTTCCACCCTTGGTTCCGACCGATCAGCGTCACCATCATCGCCTGCATGCTCATCGGCTGGTTCTGGACGAAGGTTCGCGAAAAGGTGGCTGAGACAAGGTCCATCGCGCATGGCTGAAACGCTCGACATCATCGCGCCGTTTCTTAACGAAGCCGAATCCGCGGTCGCCTTCGTCGGATTGCTCGACAAGCTCGAGGCGGCGGTAGCCGAGCGCTTCGGAATGTCGGTCCGCAAGATACTGGTCGATGACGGCAGCCGCGATGGCGGCGCCGAAAGATTCGCCGCCGCGCTGTCCGGCTCCTGGGAGGTAGTGCGGCTCAGCCGCAATTTCGGCAAGGAAGCGGCGGTGCTCGCCGGTCTCGACCATTCGCGTGGCGACATGGTCCTGATCATGGATTCCGATCTCCAGCATTCGATGGAGATCAGCCTGACAATGATCGGCGAACTGGTCGAGAATGCGCATATCGATGTCGTCTACGCCCAGAACGACCGGCGTGAGGCGAGCTGGCGGCGCAGCCAGATGGCGCGGCTGTTCTACAAGCTGATCAACAGCAGCCAGCGCTTCGATATCCCAGAGAATGCCGGCGACTTCCGCGTCATGCGCGCCGCCGTTGTGCGGGCCCTGGTCAGCGTGCGCGACAAGCGGCGCTTCAACAAGGGCCTGTTCGCTTGGGCCGGCTTCAACCAGAAAGCGATGCTCTACACGCCCGAGAACCGGGTGAGCGGCACATCGAAATGGAACCGGCTGAACCTGATCGCTTTTTCGCTGGAAGGGTTCACCTCCTTTTCGGTGATCCCGCTGCGCATCATCAGTCTCATCGGAATGCTGGCGGCATTTGCCGGTCTGGCCTACGGCGTGAAGGTGCTTTTCGAGGTGCTGTTCTACGGCATCTCCGTGCCCGGTTACCCAAGCCTGATGGTCGCCGTGGTGTTGCTGGGCGGGCTCAACCTGACCCTGCTTGGCCTGATCGGCGAATATGTCTGGGTCACACTCAGTGAAAGCAAGGACCGGCCGGTCTATATCGTGCGCGATGTCCTGCATGGCGGTGGCGCCGAACAGGCGACCGCCGGCAAATGACCAGATCGATCCGCCTGATCGCCGACGATTACGGCCTGGCGCCCGGTGTATCGAATGGCATCCTCGACCTCATCGACCGCTGCCGCCTGACAGGCACCAGTTGCATGACCGGTTTTCCCGAATGGGAACAGGAAGCGCGGCGCATAAGGCCTCTCCGCAACAGGGCGGCGATCGGATTGCATCTGACCCTTACCGACCAGATCGCCGTGACCGGTCCGTCGAGCCTGGCGCCGGATGGCAGGCTGCCGCCGCTTGGCTCGCTGGCGCTGCCGATCCGCCGCGGCCGCTTCGATGCACGCGACGTGCACGCCGAACTCGATGCCCAGTATGACCGCTTCATCGAAGCGCTGGGTGGCCCTCCCGACTTCATCGACGGGCACCAACACGTGCATTTCCTGCCGGTGGTGCGCAAATGGCTGCTGGCGCGCTTCGCGACGGCCACGGACAGGCCGGCGCTGCGCGGCGCACCGGTGCTGGCCAGCCTGGATGCCGCGGCGCCCAAGATCGCGGCGATCGCGGCCTTAGCCGCGGGCTTCAACAAGACGATGCAACGCGCGGGCTTTGCCGTCATGACACCGCTTTCCGGTATCTATGACTGGCGGCAGCCGGAGAAATTCGCTCCGACGCTGAGCGCCGCATTGACGAGTTTGCCGGAGCAAGGGTTGTTCATGTGCCATCCAGGCCATGTCGACGAAACGCTGCGCGCGCGAGACGTCATGCAAGGCGCGCGCGAGGTCGAGTTCGCGGTTCTGGGCTCAGAGGATTTCGGCGCCAGCTTGGACCGGGCCGGAGCCCGCGTCATGAGCTGCAGCGCATGAGCGACGCCGGCCAACCGCAACGTTCGACCGGCAGCAAGATCCTCCGCTTCGCCTTGGTGGGGTTGGCGAACACCTGCATCGATCTTGCCGCGTTTTTCCTACTGCTCAGGCTCGCCATGCCGCCTTTGGCCGCCAATGTCGCGGCCTGGTTCGTTGCCGTCGTTTTCTCCTTCGTGGCAAATGGCTTCTGGTCGTTCGAACGGGACCCGGGCATCCGGCTGCACCATTCGTTCCTGCGCTTCGTCTCACTCGGCGCGCTGATTTCGCTTGGCGTGTCCAGCCTCTCGATCGCCGTGCTGGCGGGGACCGTCGGCGTATGGCCGGCAAAGATCGGCGGCGTGATTGTGGCCGCCGTGCTGAACTTCCTGGCGGCGCGCTGGTCGATCGAGGGCCGGCTGCTGAAGTAAGAAATCGCTCGGCGCTTTTTCTGGTAAGGCGCTACTACGCCGGCTCGACATCGATGTAGGCGGCTTCCTCCAGTTCGCGCATCAGGCGGGCTTCCTCATGCGTCTTGGGCGTGACGAAGCGGCCGAGCAGCAGATAGGCGACCGGGGTGAGGAACAGCGTCGAGATGGTAGCAAGCCCAAGGCCGCCGACGATGACCCAGCCGAGCGCCACACGCGCCTCGGCGCCGGCGCCGGCGGCCAGCACCAGCGGCACGCCGCCGAGGATGGTGCAGATCATCGTCATCATCACCGGCCGCAAACGGATTGGCGAGGGTTATAGGCTAGCGCAAATTCTCCAGGTCACGGATGCGCCTGGCGCCGTCCGCCTCGAGCCGCCTGGTCACGGCGCCGATCAGCGTCTCGGCAACGACCAAGAGAGCGGCCGACGAATCCCAGGCCGAGGGAACGGCAGTGCGGCCGGCAATGACGTGGCGGGCGAAGCGGGCGATCGGCGACAGCCACTGGTCGGTGAAGAGCACGATCTGCACGCCGCGCTGATGCGCCTTCTCGGCGAAGCGGATCAGGCTCTCCTGGTAGCGCCGGATATCGAAGATCACCAGAACGTCGCGCTTGCCCATGTCGATCAACCGATCGCGCCAGATGCTTTCCTGGCCGGCGAGATGATGGACATCGGGCTGGATGATGGCAAGGTGGGCGGCCATGTAGCGCGCCAGCGGATCGGTGAAGCGGCCGCCGATCAGGAAGGTCTTGCCGCGCCGGTCGGCAAGCGTCGCGGCAATGTCGGCAAGCTGCTTTTCGGACAGATGCCGGAAGGTCTCGCGCATGTTGTCGAGGGTCGCTTCCAGCATTGGCGAAGCGGCGCCGGCGGCCGAAGACGGGTTGAGCGTGCGTGTCGCCGGCGATTGCAGCTGCGCGGCCAGTTCGTCCTGCAGCGCCGACTGGAATTCGGGATAGTTCTGGAAGCCGAGCCTGGCGACGAAACGCAGGATCGTCGGCGATGAGACGCCGGCCGCGGTGGAAAACTCGGCGACCGTCTTCAGCCCGGTCAGCGGATAGTTGGCGATCAGCGTCTGCGCGGCGCGACGCTCGCCCGCCGGCATAGTGCCGATACGGTCGGAAATCAGTTCGGCAATGCTGGAAATCATTGTTTTCCCCCGCCCCTTCGACCCGTCGACGCCGTTTTCGGAATTCGCGTTTGACAAAGTCGGGCAAAGTGTATGAAATCATCCGCAGGGACGCAATGAGACAAAATACGTAACATACGGTACAGCGTTCCCCAGGGGACGATAATGGAGAAAGCACGGCCCGCCAGCCTTGCACCGTCTGAGACCGTGAGGGTGACCAACCCCGGCGGATCCAGCCCCTTCGTGTTCACCTGCGACCACGCCTCGAACTTCCTGCCCGCCGAATTCGGAACGCTCGGCCTGCCTGCGGTGGACCTTACGCGACACATCGCCTGGGATCCCGGCGCGCTGCCTGTGGCCAGCCGCATGTCCAGGGCACTCGACGCGACACTGGTCGAGACGCGCGTGTCGCGCCTTGTCATCGACTGCAACCGCCCCCTCGACGCCCCGGATCTCGTGCCGCCGGTCAGCGAGACGACAGCCATCCCTGGAAACACCGGGCTGTCGGACAAGCAATTTGCGGCGCGTGTCGATCTGGCTTGGCGCCCATTCCATGGCGCGATCGCCGACATCATCGAGGAGCGGCTGGCACGTGGCCAGGAGACGCGGCTGGTATCGGTCCACTCCTTTACCCCGGTCTACAAGGGTAAGAACCGGCCCTGGCATATCGGCGTCATCCATGACGAGGACGGCCGGCTGGCCACGCCGCTGATCGGCGCGCTGCAGCGGCTCTCCGGCGTCACCGTCGGCGTCAACGAACCCTATTCGCCGGCCGACCGCGTCTATTTCACGCTGGAGCGGCACGCGCGTTCGCGCGGCCTTGCCTGCGCGATGATCGAAATCCGCAACGACGAAATCTCCGGCGAAGCCGGGCAGCGGAAATGGGCGGATCTGCTCACCGGCATTTTTTCGAATCTGGAGCCAGAGCAGGCCAGCGGCTCCCGACAACGCGCAATGGGAAACTCAGTACAATCGGCCAGCTAAAAACTTAAAGGGGAATTCAAATGGCACCGGACCACTCAGACAAGTCGGAGGATGTAAAGATCCTCCACAGCATGGGCTATGCCCAGGAATTGGCCCGCCGCATGAGCGGCTTCTCCAACTTCGCTATTTCCTTCTCGATCATTTGCATTCTGGCCGGCGGCATCACGTCTTTCCCGCTGGCAATGAGCACTGGCAGCGGTTTCGAGGCGACCATCGGCTGGGTCATCGGCGGTGTCTTCGCCCTTGTTGTCGCCGCTTCGCTCGGACAGATCGGCTCGGCTTATCCGACGGCCGGTGGCCTCTATCACTGGTCCTCAATTCTCGGTGGGCGGGGCTGGGGTTGGGCAACGGCCTGGATCAATCTGCTCGGCCTGATCTTCGTCGTCGCTTCGGTGAATGTCGGCGTCTATTTGCTGTTTCAAGGGCTCGTCGCGGGTCCGATCTTCGGCTGGGACACATCGACCTGGGGCTTCTGGCAGCAGACGGCGGCAGTCGTGCTGATTACTGTCACCCAGGGCCTGTTCAATCATCTCGGCATCAAGACGACGACGATGTTGACCGACTTTTCCGGCTACCTCATCCTCGTTGTCGCGGTCGTGTTGACGCTGACCTTCCTGATTTGGGGCGCGCATGGCTTCGATCTTTCGCGCTTGACGACGTTCGTCAACACGACCGGCGATGCCGGCGGCGGCTATGTTCCAACGGCCCGCACGGCGCTCGTGGCCTTTCTGATCGGTCTTCTCTACCCACTTTATACGATCACCGGCTTCGACGCCTCGGCGCACACCGCCGAGGAAACGCACAACGCCCGTGTCGCGGTGCCCAGAGGCATGATCCACGCGGTGCTGTGGTCTCTCGTCTTCGGCTTCGTCATGGCGGTCTCTTTCGTCCTGGCCAGCCCCGATCTCGTGGCGACCGCCAAGGACGGCGGCAATGCCTGGTTCAACCTGTTCAACAACCTGCCGGCGCCAACCTGGCTCAAGGCTCTGCTCGGCATCGCCATCGTGCTGTCGAACTATCTGTGCGCGCTGGCCGGCCTCACTTCGACCTCGCGTATGATCTTTGCCTTCTCGCGTGACGGAGGCCTGCCAGGGTCGTCTCTATGGAAGCAGGTTTCGCCGACCTGGCGTACGCCGGTGCCCGCCATCTGGCTCGGCGTCGTGCTCTCGATTGCAGCGACGCTCTATTCGCCGGCTTTCGCGGCGCTGGCAGCCGGCTGCGCTCTCTTCCTCTATGTCTCCTACGCCATGCCGATCGCGGCAGGACTGCTTGCCGAGGGCAAGAGCTGGACCGAATTCGGTCCGTTCCGCCTCGGCATCTGGTCCAAGCCGTTCGCCGTGATCACCGTGCTTGGTGTTCTGGTGCTGATGTATGCCGGTATCCAGCCGCCCTTCGATATCCTGATCAACTATGCCATCGGCTTGATTATTCTGCTGGTGGTTCTGTGGTTCGGTATCGAATCGCGACGCTTCAAAGGTCCGCCGATCGGCGCCGACATTGCTCGTCGCGCGGCGGAGATCGCAGCCGCGGAAAAAGCCGTCGGTCAGACAGCCGGCTAACGGCAGCGCAATATCGCCCGATCGGCTCCGGCCGATCGGGCATCCCCTCGACAGTGAGTTTTGAGCATTGAAGATGTCACCCTATGGCCGGGAATTTCCCGTCTGATCAGTTGAAGAAGAAAGTCTCCGGCGACGGGATCGACACCGTGCTGGCCCGCATCGTCGATATGCAGGACCAGCCAGCCAAGAACCGTAAGGGAATTCCAACATGACAACACCGGACTATACCGACGTTGACAAGGCGGAGGACGTAAAGGCCCTCCACAGCATGGGCTACGCCCAGGAACTGGAGCGTCGCCTCAGCCGCTTTTCGAATTTCGCGGTTTCCTTCTCCATCATCTGCATCCTGTCGGGCGGCATCAATTCGCTGGCGCAGGCGACGTCGGGCGCCGGCGGCATCGGCATCGGCATCGGCTGGCTGGTCGGCTGCTTCGTGTCGCTCACCTTCGCTGTCGCCATGTCGCAGATCAGCTCGGCCTATCCGACGGCCGGCGGCCTCTATCACTGGGGCTCGATCCTCGGCAACCGCGGCACCGGCTGGGTGACGGCCTGGCTCAACCTGCTCGGTCTCATCACCGTGCTCGGCGCCATCAATGTCGGCACCTGGACGTTTTTCGTCGGTGCCTTCGGACCGGCGCTCGGAATCGACGGTTCGCTGACCAACCAGATGATCTTTCTGGTCGTCATCACCGGCGCCCAGGCGCTGATCAACCATCTCGGCATCAAGCTGACGGCCAAGCTGACCGACTTTTCGGGCTATCTGATCTTCTTCGGTTCGATCCTGATCGCAGTCGTCTGCCTGCTCTCGGCCGAGACCTGGGACTTCAGCCGTCTGTTCACCTTCCACAATTACTCGGGCGATGCCGGCGCCGGCGTCTGGCCGTCGGTTTCGAATGCCTGGGTGTTCGCGCTCGGCCTGCTGCTGCCGATCTACACCATCACCGGTTACGATGCTTCTGCGCACACCTCGGAGGAAACCATCAAGGCGGCCAGTTCCGTGCCGCGCGCCATGGTCATGTCGGTGGTCTGGTCGGCACTGTTCGGTTATCTCTTCCTGGCTGCTTTCGTGCTGATGATTCCGAACATGGACGACGCCGCCAAGCAGGGCTGGAACGTGTTCTTCTGGGCCTTCGACCAGCGCGTCAGCCCCGGCCTCAAGGAGTTCGTATATCTCGTCGTGTTCCTTGCCCAGCTGCTGTGCGGCCTCGCTACCGTCACCTCGGCTTCGCGCATGATCTTCGCCTTCTCGCGTGACGGCGGCCTGCCGGGTTCTTCGGCGCTCGCCAAGGTCAGCCCGACCTACCGCACGCCGGTGGCGGCGATCTGGACAGCGTCGATCCTGTCGGTGCTGTTCGTCTGGGGCTCGACGCTGGTCTCCGTTGCCGGCACCTCGGCCTACACGATCGTGGTGTCGTGCACCGTCATCTTCCTGTTCCTGTCCTTCATCGTGCCGATCGTGCTCGGCATGCTGGCCTGGGGGACGCCGAAGTGGGACAAGATGGGCCCGTGGAACATGGGCCGCGGCATCTTCATGCTGTTCGGCGTCCTGTCCATAGTGTCGATGATCCTGATCTTCATCATCGGCATCCAGCCGCCGAACGACTGGGCGCTCTACATCACCGTCGGCTTTTTCATCCTGACGGCGATCGTGTGGTTTGCATTCGAACGCAATCGGTTCCAGGGCCCGCCGCTCGGCGACATCATCGCGGCGCGCCAGGCAGCCATCAAGGCAGCCGAACAGGCGGTCGGCGAAACCGGCCACTGACATCAATCATAATGGCCGTGGCCGGCGTTCTGCCGGCCGTGGTTCGTCCTCAACGATCAAGCACTGGAGTGCCAAAGGAATGGCCGGAAATTTCTCGTTCGATCAGTTGAAGAAAGCGGTCTCCAATGGCGAGATCGACACGGTGCTTGCCTGCATCGTCGACATGCAGGGCCGGCTCTCGGGAAAGCGTTTCCTGGCCCAGTATTTCGTCGATTCCGCGCATGGCGAGACGCATGGCTGCAACTATCTCTTGGCCTGCGACATCGATATGGAGCCGGTGCCGGGCTACAAGGCGGCAAGCTGGTCGAAAGGCTATGGCGACTTCGTCATGAAGCCGGACCTGTCGACGTTGCGGCGCGTTCCGTGGCTGGAGAAGACCGCGCTGGTGATCTGCGACGTGCTCGATCATCATACGCATGAGGACCTCGCGCATTCGCCGCGCGCCATCCTGAAGAAGCAGGTCAATCGCCTGAAGGAGCGCGGCTATATCGGCTATTTCGCTTCCGAGCTCGAATTCTATCTGTTCAGCGAGACCTACGATTCCGCCCGCAAGAAGCATTGGCAGGGCCTCGACAGCGCCTCGCCCTATATCGGCGATTACCAGATCGGCATCACCAGCAAGGAAGAAGGCGTCATGCGCCGGCTTCGCAACGAGATGGAAGCGGCCGGCATCCCGATCGAGAACTCGAAAGGCGAGTGGGGTCCGGGCCAGGAAGAAATCAACGTGCGCTACGCCGAGGCGCTCGACATGGCCGACCGCCACGTCATCCTGAAGAATGGCGCCAAGGAGATCGCGGACTCGGAAGGCAAGGCCATCTCCTTCATGGCCAAGTACAATTACGGGCTCGCCGGCAATTCCAGCCATATCCACAACTCGCTGTGGAGCGCCGACGGCAAGACGCCGCTGTTCTTCGACAAGAAGGCCGACTGGACACTGTCCAGCCTCGGCCAGCAATGGGCGGCCGGGCAGTTGAAGTACGCCAAGGAGTTCACATGGTTCCTGGCGCCCTATATCAACTCCTACAAGCGCTTCCAGGCCGGCACTTTCGCCCCGACCAAGATCATGTGGAGCGAGGACAACCGCACCGCCGGTTTCCGGCTTTGCGGCGAGGGCACCAAGGGCATCCGCATGGAGTGCCGCATCGGCGGCGCCGATCTGAACCCCTATCTCGCCTTCGCGGCGCTGATCGCGTCCGGCCTTGCCGGCATCGACGAGAAGCTGGAGCTGCAGAAGCCGTTCGTCGGCGACGCTTACCAGGCTTCGCGCCTGCCGGAGATCCCGAAGACGCTGCGCGACGCCACGGAGACGCTGGCCAAGTCCAAGATGCTGAAGCAGGCCTTCGGTGAGGAGGTGATCGAGCACTATGTGCACACCGCCCGCTGGGAGCAGTTCGAATACGACCGCCGCATTACGGATTGGGAGCTGCACAGGGGATTCGAACGATATTGACTCTGTTGCGGTTTATGCACTACTGTTGCGATTATCACATCGCAACAGTAGGAGGCGGCATTGCCCCAAGGCCGAGCCGATATCGACAAGGCGTGGTTTGCGGCCCAGATGAAGGAGCGCGGTCTGACGGTGCGCCGCATGGCGAGCAGTATGAACATGCACTACAGCGCCCTGTCGCGGACCCTGAGCGGCGAGCGGCGGATGCAGGTGGATGAAATACGCAGGATCGCGGAAATCTTTGGCCAACCGATCAGCGAAATCTTGGCTCATCTGGGATCTTCTGGCGGACATCAGAGTACCGGAGATGCGGGACTCCGCCAGGGCTTTATGGAGGATAAGGTGGGTTTCAAGAATGCATCCGTCATGAGCGGCAACAGTGAAGATTACATCGTGCCGCCTCGGGACGCCGATCCTTTGTTCGGTTGCATGGCCGGGACGCTCACGCTACTTCCGGATGTCGACTACACCGCCCCTGCCGATCCTGACTGGGGCAAAGTATATGACGACTGACGGCGTATTGCTGGATACATGCTTCATGCTGTGGCTGTCGACGGAACAGCCGGTCGCAAGGACGGCTGTCGACAAGGTGACCAGCGCGCGAAAAAGTGGCAGCGTGATCGCCGTTTCCGTCATGTCGGCCTGGGAAATCGGGATGCTGGTCTCGAAGGGCCGGCTTCCGTTCATCAAGTCGCCACTCGCATGGTTCGCAGGATTCGTGCAAGCCGGCGCTACGAGCGTCGAGGGGATCGATAGCGAACTCCTGGTCGAGTCCTCGTTCCTGCCTGGCGTCGTTCACAACGATCCGGCGGACAGAATTATCATAGCCACGGCCCGTTCAAGGAACCTGGCAATCATCACCCGCGATCGTGCCATTCTTGCCTATGGCGCGGCCGGCTTCGTCAAAACAGTCCCTTGTTGATTTGGAGATCTAATTGGAAAGCGTAAAACTCATCACCCCCATCGATGGCTCGGTTTATGCCGAGCGGCCGATCGCGACGGACCAGGCGATCAATGCCGCGGTCGAGCGCGCCAAGGCAGCACAGGAGAAGTGGGCGCAAACACCGATCGTCGAGCGCGGCAAGTACATGCTGGCGATGCTCGAAGCGCTGGTTGCGATGACCGACGAGATCGTGCCGGAAATCGCCTGGCAGATGGGTAGGCCCGTTCGCTACGGCGGTGAGTTCGGCGGCGTCAAGGAACGCACCAATTACATGGTCGAGATCGCCGAACAGGCACTCAAATCCGTGCCCGCTTCCAACCCGAAGGACGGCTTCCGGCGCTATGTGAAGAAGGATCTGCTCGGCGTCGTCATGGTGATCGCGCCGTGGAACTATCCTTATCTCACCGCCGTCAACACCATCGTGCCGGCGCTGATGGCCGGCAACACCGTCATCCTGAAGCACGCCGCGCAGACGCTGCTGGTCGGCGAGCGGTTTCAGCAGGCTTTCGACAAGATCGGCCTGCCTAAGGGCGTGTTCCAGAATGTCGTGCTCAATCACGCCCAGACCGAGAAGCTGCTCGGCTCGGGCAAGATCGACCACGTCAATTTCACCGGCTCGGTCGGAGGCGGCCGCGCCATCGAGAAGGCTGCCGCCGGCACCTTCATGACACTCGGCCTCGAACTCGGCGGCAAGGATCCCGCCTATGTGCTGCCCGACGCCAAGCTCGACCATGCGGTCGCCAATCTGGTCGACGGCGCCTTCTACAATTCCGGCCAGTGCTGCTGCGGCATCGAGCGCGTCTATGTGCATGAGAAGGTCTATGACGAATTCGTCGAAGGCTTCATCGCCGAGACCAGGAATTATGTCGTCGGCAATCCGCTGGAGCAGGCGACGACCATGGGGCCGATGGCGCAGGCGCGCTTCGCCGATCTGATCCGCGAGCAGAAGGCCGAGGCGCTGCGCAAGGGCGCCAAGGCGCATATCAACATGACGGTGGCCAACGACAGAGCCGGATCGCCCTATCTGGCTCCCGAAGTGCTGACCGAGGTCGACCACCAGATGAGCGTCATGCGCGAGGAGAGTTTTGGCCCGATCGTCGGCATCATGAAGGTGCGCAACGACGAGGAGGCGATCGCGCTCATGAACGACAGCCCTTACGGCCTGACGGCTTCGATCTGGACGCGCGACACCGAGCACGCGATCGCGATCGGCGACCGCGTCGAGACCGGCACGGTGTTCATGAACCGCTGCGACTATCTCGATCCGGCGCTGGTCTGGACCGGCGTCAAGGACACCGGCAAGGGCGTCGCCCTGTCGGCGCTGGGCTATGACAATCTGACCCGGCCGAAATCATTCCACTTGCGCGAAGCGATCTGACCTTTCGAAAGATAGAAAATGTCCAAACTGATCTCCAAATGGAACTACCCCACCACCGTCCGCTTCGGCGCCGGTCGCATCAAGGAATTGCCGGATGTGCTGGCAGCGACCGGCATCAAGCGGCCGCTCTTCGTCACCGATCCGGGCCTGGCCAAGCTGCCGGTCGTCGCATCGACGCTGAAGATCCTCGACGACGCCAAGATCCCCTACGGCGTCTTCTCGGAAGTGAGGCCGAACCCGGTCGAGTCGAACCTCACCGCCGGCATCGCCGTGTTCAAGAAGGGCAAGCATGACGGCGTCATCGCCTTCGGCGGCGGCTCGGCGCTCGATCTCGGCAAGCTGATCGCCTTCCAGGCGGGACAGGTCAGGCCGTTGTGGGACTTCGAGGATGTCGGCGACTGGTGGACCAGGGCGAATTCCGATGCGATCGCACCGATCATCGCGGTGCCGACCACGGCCGGCACCGGATCGGAAGTCGGCCGCGCCGGCGTCATCACCAACGAGGAGACCCACACCAAGAAGGTCATCTTCCATCCGAAGCTTCTGCCGGCCATCGTGATTGCCGATCCGGAACTGTCGGTCGGCATGCCGGGCTTCATCACCGCCGGCACCGGCATGGACGCTCTGGCACACTGCCTCGAAGCCTATTGCGCGCCGGGCTATCACCCGATGGCCGACGGCATCGCGGTCGAAGGTATCCGGCTGGTGTTCGAGAACCTGCCGAAGGCCTTTGCCAACGGCAAGGATCTGGTCGCCCGCGCGCATATGATGAGCGCGGCAGCCATGGGTGCCACTGCCTTCCAGAAGGGACTGGGCGCCATCCACTCGCTGTCGCATCCGATCGGCGCGCTCTACGACACCCATCACGGCATGACCAACGCGGTGTTCATGCCCTACGTGCTCGCCTTCAACCGCGAGGCGATCGAGGATCGTATCGCCAGGCTCGCCGCCTATTGCGGCATCAAGGGTGGTTTCGACGGCTTTGCCAAGGCGATCATCAAGCTGCGCAAGGAGCTCAAGGTGCCGCACGCGCTGCCCGGCCTGATCAAGGGTCTGGACATGGACAAGAAGCGCAAGGCGCTGATCGCCGACATGGCCGTGGTCGACCCCACTGCCGGCGGCAACCCGGTCAAGCTAACCAAGAAAGCGGCGCTCACGCTGCTCGAGAATGCTATTGCCGGCTCCATCTGAGCCGGCTTTGGATGTCGAAAAGTTGAACAAAGGGGAACCCAAGGGAGGGCAGAAGGGGCAAAAATCAAGGCAACTAACCATTAGCCGGAAAATTAAGCGCGGGCTAATTGCTACAGTCCGTTAAAAAGAGTTAACTTTTTTCGCCGCGAGGCTCCGGTTTCAAAAAGCCTTCATCTGGCTGTCACACGAAAACGATACCCGCATCGACAGGCGCTCAGCGCGCCAGTTCAACGGAGAGAACACATGTTCAAGTTCACGGGGAAAGTACTTTCCCTTTCGGCCGCGGCGCTCTTCGCGTCGACGGTGATTTCGTCCGCGGCTTCGCTGGACGATCTCGTCAAGGCCGCCAAGGCGGAAGGCCAGCTCACGACCATCGCGCTTCCGCATGACTGGTGCGGTTACGGTGACGTTATCGCCGGCTTCAAGGCGAAGTATCCGGAAATCACCATCAACGAGCTGAACCCCGATGCCGGTTCCGGCGACGAGGTCGAGGCGATCAAGGCTAACAAGGACAACAAGGGCCCGCAGGCTCCCGACGTCATCGACGTCGGCCTGTCCTTCGGCCCGACCGCCAAGGCCGCCGGCCTGTTGATGCCTTACAAAGTGTCGACCTGGGATTCGATCCCGGACAGCGCCAAGGATGCCGACGGCGCCTGGTACGGCGACTATTACGGCGTTCTGTCGTTCATGGTGAACAAGGACCTGATCAAGGAATCGCCTGCAGACTGGGCCGATCTCCTGAAGCCGGAATTCGCCAATGCGGTTGCCGTAGCCGGTGATCCGCGCGCTTCGAACCAGGCCATCCAGGCGGTTTACGCCTCCGGTCTGTCATCGGGCGCAGCCGCGGGTGAAGCCGCAGGCACCGCTGGCCTCGACTTCTTCAAGAAGCTCAACGCCGCCGGCAATTTCGTCCCGGTCGTCGGCAAGCCCGCTACGCTCGCCCAGGGCCAGACGCCGATCCTGATCAACTGGGACTACAACGCGCTCGCCGGCCGCGACACGCTGAAGGGCAACCCGCCCGTCGACGTCATCGTGCCGAAGACCGGCGTTGTCGCCGGCGTCTACGTGCAGGCGATCAGCGCCTTCGCGCCGCATCCGAATGCAGCCAAGCTGTGGATGGAGTACCTCTACTCCGACGAAGGCCAGATCGCCTGGCTGAAGGGCTATTGCCACCCGATCCGCTTCAACGATCTCGCCAAGAACGGCAAGATCCCGGCGGACGTGCTGGCCAAGCTGCCGCCGGCGGCATCCTACGCCTCGGCCGCGTTCCCGACGCTCGACGAGCAGGGCAAGGCCAAGGAAGCCATCAGCAAGAACTGGGACGCCGTTGTCGGCGCCAACGTCAAGTAAGGCTTTGAATCCACCGGGCGGCCGCAAGGTCGCCCGGCCTTCCTCGAGGACGGTAGCCGGCGCATGACCGATCTTACGCTTTCCAACCAGACCATGACGGCAAAGCCTGTGCCGCCGAAGACGGCGACCGCTTTCCGTTTCCCAATGCAATGGGTTGGCGTGGCGCCATTCTTTATTTTCGTCCTGATGTTCCTGATCCTGCCGACGATCTATCTCGTGCTGGGCGCTTTCCAGAATGGCGAAGGTGGGCTGACGCTGGACAACGTCCTGCAGCTCGTCAGCGATCCATCGATCAGTGCTTCCTACTGGGTTTCGATCAAGATCAGTTTCTGGTCGGCCATCATCGGCGCTTTTGCCGGACTTGCGATAGCCATCGCGATCGTGCGCGGCGGACTGCCGAGTTGGACCCGCTCTGCGACCCTGACTTTTTCGGGGTCGCTTCGAATTTCGCCGGCCTGCCGCTGGCCTTCGCGTTCCTGGCCACGCTTGGCCGCGTTGGTATCGTGACGACGCTTCTGCGTGACGTTCTCAACGTCAACATCTATGCGATGGGCTTCAACTTCCTCACCACGTCGGGCCTGATCGCGGTCTATCTGTTCTTCCAGATTCCGCTGATGGTGGTGATTATTGTGCCGGCCATCGATGGCATCAAGAAGGAATGGGGCGAGGCCGCGGCTACGCTCGGCGCCACGCAATCGCAATATTGGCGCATGGTGGTCATACCGGTCCTTTGGCCAAGCTTCCTCGGCACCGTCATCCTCTTGTTTGCCAATTCCTTCGGCGCCATCGCCACGGCCTACGCCTTTGCCGGCCCGGCGCTCAACATCGTTCCGATCAAGCTCTACTCGCAGATCAACGGCGACGTGCTGCACAACCCGCAACTCGGCTATGCGATTGCCTTCGGCATGATCGTCATCACCGGGCTTGCCAACGTCTTCTACATCTGGTTCCGGACTCGCTCCGAAAGGTGGCTGAAATGAAGTCGGGAAAATTCTGGGCCTGGGTCGTCTTCATCGTCGGCGCCGCGTATTTCTTCATTCCGCTGGCGGCGACGGTCGAGTTCTCGTTGCGCATGCGGCGCGGCGTCCACTCCTTCGACGCCTACCAGATCGTGCTCGGCGATGCGCGCTTCCAGTCCACGTTCCTCTATTCGGTGATCGCTGCCGTCTTCACCATCATCCTCGGTGTGCTGATCGTGGTGCCGGCCGCCTACTGGATCCGGTTGCGTCTGCCGCAGCTCAGGCCGATCGTCGAATTCATCACCCTGTTGCCGCTGGTCATTCCGGCCATCGTCATCGTCTTCGGCTACATCAGGATGTACGGCTCGAATTCGCCGCTGCCGTTCCTGGGCAGCAACATGGGTGCGAATGCCTTGCTGGTCATCGGCTATGCGACGCTGGCTCTGCCCTATATGTATCGCGCCGTCGACACCGGGCTGCGCACCATCGACGTGCGGACCTTGACGGAGGCTGCGCAGATCCTCGGCGCTGGCTGGAGCACGATCATAACCCGCGTCATCCTGCCCAATGTGCTGATCGCCGTGTTGTCTGGCGCCTTCCTGACCTTTGCCATCGTCATCGGTGAGTTCACCATGGCCAGCCTGCTCAACCGTCCGGCATTTGGTCCGTATTTGCAGAACATCGGCGCCAACCGCGCCTATGAACCGGCGGCCCTTGCCATTATCGCCTTCGCCATTACCTGGGGCTGCATGTCGCTGATCCAGATCCTGTCCCGTTTCGCGCCGAAATCATCGAACCGCCCAAACTGAACGACAAGCACTGACGTGAGAGAAAAAGCCATGGCCGAGCCATTCCTGTCCATCCAGCATGTGCGAAAATCCTACGGTTCCAACACCGTGGTCCAGGATTTCAGCCTCGATGTCGAGCCGGGCGAGTTCGTCTCGTTCCTCGGACCGTCGGGCTGCGGCAAGACGACGGTGCTGCGCATGGTCGCCGGTTTCGAGGAACCATCCGCCGGCAAGATCGTCGTCGGCGGCAAGGACATCACCCGGCTCAAGCCCAACCAGCGCAATGTCGGCATGGTGTTCCAGGCCTACGCGCTGTTTCCGAACCTGACGGTGGCGCAGAACATCGCTTTCGGGCTGAAAGTCGGCGGCATGAACAAACCGGATGCCGACAGGCGTGTCGCCGAGATGCTCGACATGATCAAGCTGCCGCAGATGGCGGACCGGTATCCCTACCAGCTCTCGGGCGGCCAGCAGCAGCGCATCGCGCTGGCGCGGGCGATCGCGCCGAAACCGAAGCTGCTGCTGCTCGACGAACCGCTGTCGGCGCTCGATGCCAAGGTGCGCGTCTCGCTGCGCGAGGAAATCCGCTCGATCCAGAAGAAGCTCGGCATCACCACCATCTTCGTCACCCATGACCAGGAAGAGGCGCTGTCGATCTCGGATCGCATCGCTGTGATGTATGGCGGCAAGGCCGAGCAGGTCGCCACACCATTCGAGATCTACAACCGGCCGGCAACCAAGTTCGTCGCCAATTTCGTCGGCACGCTTAATGTGCTCGAGGGCAAGGTCACCGATGCCGCATCCGGCACGGTGCAGGTCAACACGCAGGAAGTCTCGCTCAAGGGCAAGCTCAACGGTTCGAAGTCCGGCGACACGCTGTCGCTGGCGCTGCGACCGGAAGCGATTTCGCTTGGACGCCAACCCGGCCGCGATTCCAGCCTGTCGGGCGAAATCTCCGAAGTGCACTTCCTCGGCTCGGTGATCCGGGTTCGGGTCGGCATCGGCGGCAACACCGTCTCGCTCGACACCTTCAACAGCCCGGCCACGCCGCCGCCCGCTGTTGGCGAAAAGGCCGACATATCGTTCTCGTCGAGCGATATGCTGGTGCTGCATTAAGGCTGTGCAGCAGCAGACGTTGCGTAACTGCTCACTGAGGTGACTTTGGCACTGCCAATCGGCTTGTTCCGTCGCTACGATGAGCCATGGCCCTTTTCGAACTCAGCCTCGTCCTGCTTCTGGCTGCCGTCGCGCTGACGGCGCTCTCGCGGCGGCTGGAGATCCCTATCCGTCCTTGCTGGCTCTGGCCGGGGTCGCCCTTGCCTTCGTGCCCGGCGCGCCGATGATCGAGATCGATCCTGAGCTGGCGCTGGCGCTGTTCATCGCTCCGGTGCTTCTCGACGCTGCCTACGACACCTCGTTGCGCGATCTCAAGCGCTACCGGTTGTCGCTCGCCCTGCTGGCGCTCGGTGCCGTGGTGTTCACGGCTGTGGTGGTTGCGCTCGCCGGCTGGAAGATGGCCGGGCTGCCGATCGCTGCGGCGATCGCGCTTGGCGCCATCGTCGCGCCGCCGGATGCGGTGGCGGCGAGCGCGGTGCTCAATCAGTTCAAAGTGCCGCATCGCATCACTGCCATCCTGCAGGGCGAGAGCCTGCTCAATGATGCGACTGCGCTGCTGATCTACCGGCTGGCCGTTTCGGCGGCGCTCGGCACGATCATGCTGAGCAACGCCATTCCGACAATCCTGTTGGCAACCATCGGCAGCCTCGTCGCGGGTTATGTGTTTGGCCGCATCTCGCTGCTGGCGCTCGGCCGCATCGAGGATGCGGCAAGCAGCACCGTGGTGCAGTTTGCTGGAACCTTCGCCGTCTGGATTATCGCCGACAAGCTCGGCCTTTCGGCCATCATCACCATCGTCGTCTACGCCATCACCATTGCGCGCCGGGCACCGCGGCGCATGTCGGCCAGACGCCGCGTCAGCACCTATTCGGTCTGGGAGTCGGCGGTGTTCGTGCTCAACGTCCTGGCTTTCGTGCTGATGGGCCTACAGGCGCGATCGATCATCGGCCGGCTCGCCGGCGACGGGCAGGGCGAAGCGTTTCTCTTTGCGGCGACGGTGCTCGCCATCGTCATCGTTGCGCGCCTTGTGTGGGTGGCGGGTTACGTCGCTGTCATCCGATGGTTTGCCCGCCACGATAGCGAGGAAGAGAGGCGGGATGCGCCGACATTTGCCGGCGCGGTGCTCGTCGGATGGTGCGGCATGCGCGGACTGGTGACGTTGGTCGCGGCCGTTGCCTTGCCAGCCGGTTTTCCCGGTCGCGACCCGATCGTGCTTGCCGCCTTCGCCGTTGTCCTCGGCACACTGGTGCTGCAAGGCATGACCTTGAAGCCCCTGCTTCGTTGGCTCAACTTCCCGCGCGATACGACGATCGACCTTGAGGTTGCGCAGGCGCGCGTCGCCATCATGCAGGCCGCGCTCGACGTGCTGAGCCGCAAGACTTCGGCCGCCGCGGCGGTCGTGCGGGAACAATATGAGGCGCAACGCCTGATCGCAGAGAACCCGGAGGACGCCCAAGCAGCGACCGAATACGACCGGTTGCGGCTCTATGCCATCAACCGCCAGCGCGACACGCTCGAGGAACTGCGCCGCAACGGCACGATCGGTGACGAGGCCTATCATCGCCTGGAAGAAGAGATCGACTGGGCGGAACTGGCAGCCTCGCCGGCGGGGAGTTACCAGCCGCTGACGACCTACTGAACAATTCAAGCCGTCGCCGGTTGCGGATGTCTCGCGGCGTTTTGCGGCGCACAGAGGATACCGCAGCGTGCGGCAACCGGTGCATGGTCTTTCCAAAAATGCGGGCAGGGAGCGTCTGGCCCAAACCGGTGTCGTTTCGCTGCACATTGCAACCAATCCGCCGAACCATTACTGCCAACACCGAATGTGAGCCGGTTAATCGATGAAGCTGGTCAGTTACAACATCCAGTATGGGTTCGGCAGCGACGGCCGTTACGATCTTGCGCGCATGGCGCGTCTCGTCGACGGCGCCGACATCATCGCCCTGCAAGAGGTCGAGCGGCACTGGCAGCGCAGCAACCAGGACGATCAGCCCGAGATTCTTTCCAGCCTGCTGCCCGACTACTATTGGGTCTATGGCCCGGCCTTCGACATGGATGCCAGCGAAAGGCGCGATGGCCGTGTCGTGAACCGTCGACGACAATTCGGCACGATGCTGCTATCCAGGGTGCCGATCGTCTGGTCGCGCCTGCACGCGCTGCCGCTGCGGCGTACGCTGAGGCCGCTCAACACGCGCAACGCCGCGCTTGAATGCATGATCCGCACGCCGGCGGGACCGGTGCGCGTGTTCTCTCTGCATTTGGCCCATATCGCGGCCGAGGAGCGGCTGGAGCAGATCGATTATCTGCTCGCCGAGCATCGCCGCGCTGCGCTAGAGGGCGGCCCGTGGAGCGGTGTCGATGACGAGCCGCAACGCAACTGGACGAATGGCCAGCCGGAACCGGAAAATCCGCTGGCGGCGATCTGGATGGGCGACTTCAACATGGAGCCGGGCAGCGCCGAACACCGGCGCATTGTCGGTTCGGCGCCCTATCATCGCGGCGCCGCCTATATCGACGGCTTTGTCGACGCGGCTGTCGTCGCAAAAGAGCCGGCGGCGGACTTCCATACGCATGAAAAGATCATCGACGGCAAACTGGCAAAACGCCGGCTCGACCATTGCTTCGTCGGTGGCGGGCTGGCCGATCGCGTGCGCTCGGTCAGCGCCGATATCGGCGAGATCGCCTCGGATCATTTCCCGCTCAGGGTCGATATCGATCTCGAAACGCCGTTCGGCCAGCAAGGGTCGATGACCCCGCCATGACGCTGTTCGTCTTCCTCGCCGTGCTCTGCGCGGCGGCCATGCATGCGATCTGGAATGCGCTGGTCAAGGTGCATCTCGACCGTTTCCTGTCGATCACCTTGATGACGCTCGGCATGGGCTTTGCCGCGCTGTTTGCGCTGCCTTTCGTCGAGTTTCCAAAGGCAGAAATCTGGCCTTACATCATTGCCTCGGTGATCTTCCATATCGGCTACCGGACCTTCCTGGTCGGCGCCTACAAGGCCGGTGATTTCGCCCAGACCTACCCGCTGGCGCGTGGCACCGCGCCGCTGCTCTCGGCGCTTGGCGCCATCGTCGTGGTCGGCGAAGTTCCGGCGCCGTTCGCCATCGTCGGTATCGTGCTGTTGTCGGTCGGCACGCTGGTGATGTCGTTTCGCGGCGGCGCGCATCTGGAAAAGCTCAATCTGCGCGCGGTCGGCTTCGCGCTCGGCACATCGATCTTCATCGCCAGCTACACGCTTTCCGATGGCAGCGGCGCGCGGCTGGCGGCAACCGCGCAAAGCTACGCGGCCTGGCTGTTCGTCTGCGACGCGGCCGGAGCGCTTATGCTGTGCCTCGTCTTTCGCGGACCGCAATCGCTGCCGGTGCTGGCGCGCGACTGGAAGGCAGGACTGTTCACCGGCGTGCTCAGCGGCGCCGCCTACTGGATCGTCATGTGGGCGATGACCAAGGCGCCGATCGCCTCGGTCGCCTCATTGCGCGAGACCTCGATCCTGTTCGCCATGCTGATCTCGGTGCTGGCGCTGGGCGAGAAGATGACCGCATGGCGTGTCGCCGCGGCGCTCGGCATTGTGGCCGGCGTCGCGGCGCTCAGAATGGGCTAGCGGCCGCCGCTATCCAAGCACGGTCATCACTTGGCCGCGCCGCTCCGGGCTGAAGCGGATGACGACGATGATGCAGACGGCGACCACGCCGGCAAACAGCGCCAACGCGTAGCCATAGCTGCCTCCTGGAGCCTCGGCGATGCCGGCCTGGTAAGGGCCGCCATAGGACGCGGCGAGATTGCCGGCCTGGTAGATGAAGCCTGGCAGCGTCGCGCGCACTGGACCCGGCGACAGCTCGTTGAGATGCACCGGGATGACGCCCCAGGCGCCTTGCACCGCGACCTGCATGACGAAGGCGCCGACCGCCAGCATGAAAGGCGTGCTCGAATAGGCCCAGAGCGGGATCGCCGGCAGCGCGATCAGGCAGGCGAGCGTGATGGCATTGATGCGGCCGATCCTCTCCGACAGCGCGCCGAACGCCAAGCCGCCGACGATCGCGCCGATGTTGGCGACGATGGTGATCCAACTCACCGTGTGCGGGTCGAAGCCATGCTGCTTCTTCAGGAAAGTCGGGTAGAGATCCTGCGTGCCGTGGCTGAAGAAGTTGAAGAACATCATCAGCACCACCGAATAGAGCGCGACGCGCCAATGCTTCTGCAGCGTCTCCAGCAATCCCGGCCTGACCTGTTTCCGCGCGTCGACGAAGGCGGGCGATTCCGGCACATGCGAGCGGATGAAGAGCACGATCAGCGCCGGCAAGAAGGAGAGCAGGAACATGGCGCGCCAGCCGAAGGTGAACTCGCCGATGCGTTGGCCGTAGAGCAGCCCGTAGACGACAGCGGCCAGCAGG
Source organism: Mesorhizobium sp. ORM8.1 (assembly GCF_053005525.2). Taxonomy (NCBI): domain Bacteria; kingdom Pseudomonadati; phylum Pseudomonadota; class Alphaproteobacteria; order Hyphomicrobiales; family Phyllobacteriaceae; genus Mesorhizobium; species Mesorhizobium sp. ORM8.1. The sequence goes on from NZ_CM132600.1 coordinate 5,147,129, forward strand.
TAGCCGGCCGGATAGCCGCATTGCAGGATGCCGGAAACCATGCCGCGCGCGCTCGGCGGAATGGATTCCATGGCGAGCGAGCTGCCCAGGCCCCATTCGCCGCCCATGGCGATGCCGAACAGCGCGCGCAGCGCCAGGAAGATACCGAGATTGGGCGAGAAGGCGGCCAAAGCGCCGATCACCGAATAGCTGACGATGTTGAGCATGAGGATGGGCTTGCGCCCATATTTATCGGCAAGCATGCCGAAGAAAAAGGCGCCGATAAAGCGCGTCGCCAGCGTCAGAAACAGCGCTTTCGAGACAGCCGGCACGTCGGTCTGGAATTCAGCTGCAATATCCGTGAGCAGGAAAGTCAGAAGGAAGAAATCAAAAGCGTCGAGCGTCCAGCCCAGGAATGATGCAAGTACGGTTTTCTTCTGCTCCGTGGTCAAGTTCAAGGCGGTCCTCCTTATGTTTCCCCCAAAAGGAAGGATATGTTCCACCTCACGCAAAAGAGAACAGCTGGACCGTCGGTTTTTGAAAGCCGGCGGTCACATTTCCGTAAACGCTAGATCAAAGACCATCAGCCCGTCGGTACCGCCCTCGAGCGCCGCGACCAGGCGTGCGCCGGCGCGCCGGTGTGCCTCATGCACGAGATAGGCGTCGCGGGCGGCGGCATCGCGGAAATCGATGGTGAAACCGTGCGTGAGGCCGCGCGCGAAAGACTCGGGGCTGACATTGGCGCTGAAATGCACCTTGCCCACGCCGTCGATGACGGAACGCAGCGCTTCTAGATCGGCATGGATCGCCGCGCGCTCGGTTGCCGGAACATCGTCGCGGAAGCGGACAAAGACACAGTGGCGGATCATCGTTTGTTCCTCACGCCGCCTGGTTGCCCTTGAACACGGCCGGCGGCAACGGCTCGCGGCCGAGGATCAGGTCGGCGCCCTTTTCGCCCACCATGATGGTCGGCGCGTTGGTGTTGGAGGAAGGCACGCGCGGCATCACCGAGGCGTCGCAGACGCGCAGGCCTTCGATGCCGCGCAGCCTGAGATCGGGCGTTACCACGGCCATCGGATCATTGCCCATGCGGCAGGTGCCGACCGGGTGGTGATCGGTCTTCGACGTGCGGCAGGCATAGTCGAAGAGCTCGTCGTCGCTTTGCAGGGCAGGACTTGGCAGCACTTCGCGCAGCACGTAGGGCTGCAGCGCCTTCTGGCGCATGATCTCGCGCGCCAGCCTCAGTCCCTTGATCGACATGTCGCGATCGTATGGATCGGACCAGTAGTTCGGATCGATCAGCGGATGGTCGGCCGGATCGGCGCTCTTCAGCCGCACCGTGCCGCGCGAGCGCGGGCGCAGGAAGGCCGAGTTCAAGGTCACGCCGGGGTTGTTCAGTTTTTCGACGCCGGCCTCGATGCCGGAGCCGAGGCCGAGATGGAACTGGATGTCGGGCGAGGCGGCGGTCGGGTCGGCGTACCAGAAGCCGCCGGTCTCGAACAGGCTGGAGGCAACCGGTCCCTTCTTCAGCAGCAGATATTGCAGACCGGCCCACATCGTGCGGTGCAGCTTGGCATAATTGTCATAGGTGTGGTCGCCGGTGCATTCGGCGATCACGAACAGGTCGAGATGGTCCTGCAAGTTGGAGCCGACACCGGGCAGATCGTGGACCGGTGTCACGCCGACCGCCTTCAAATGATCGGCCGGGCCGATGCCCGACTGCATCAACAGCTTCGGCGAGCCGATGGCGCCGGACGACACGATCACCTCGCGCTCGGCGCGCAGGATTTTTTCTCGCCGCCCGGCTTGTCGACGATCTCGACGCCGATGGCGCGGCCGTTCTCGACGGCGATGCGCGTGACCAGCACATCGGTCCTGACAGTCAGATTCCGGCGATCGCGGATCGGCTTCAAATAGGCGACCGAGGCGGATGAGCGGCGGGCGTCTTTCTGGGTCAGCTGGTAATAACCGACGCCTTCCTGGGCGGCGCCATTGAAGTCGGGGTTGAAGGGGATGCCCATCTCCTGGCCGGCGCGGAAATAGGCCTCGCAGATCGGCAGCGGCGAGATCGGGTTGGAGACGCCGAGCGGGCCCTGGTCGCCATGATAGTCATTGGCGAAACGCTGGTTGTTCTCGGCGCGCTTGAAATAGGGCAGCACGTCACGATAGCCCCAGCCGGTCAGGCCCTCTTCCTTCTCCCAGGCATCGTAATCGCGCGCATTGCCGCGCGTGTAGATCTGCGCGTTGATCGACGAGCCGCCACCGACGACTTTGGCCTGCGTGTACCAGAAGACGCGGTCCTTCATGTTTTTCTGCGGCACTGTCGACCAGCCCCATGACGCAATGCCCTTGGTCATCTTGGCAAAGCCCGCCGGCATGTGGATGTAAGGATGCCAGTCCTTGCCACCGGCTTCCAAGAGCAGCACGGAATTCGATGGATCCTCGCTCAGTCGGTTGGCGAGAACGCAGCCGGCCGGACCGGCGCCAACGATGATGTAGTCGGTCATGGTATCACCTGCTCACAGTCTGGCTACCGACAGCGCGCCATCGACATTAATGATCGACCCGGTCGAGAAGCCGAGCTTGCCGCCAGCGAGCGTCGCCACCACGGCGCCGATGTCGGACGCTTCGCCCCAGCGTTTGGCCGGCACCAGGCCGCTATCGATCAGCGCATCGTATTTGGCGATCACGCCCGCCGTCATGTCGGTGCGGATGATGCCCGGCCGCACCTCGAACACACCGATGTTTTCGGGGGCGAGCCGCAGCGCCAGGTTCTTCACCCACATCGAAAGCCCGGCCTTCGAGATGCAGTAGTCGGCGCGTTCGGGCGATGCCATTTCGGCGCTGACCGAGGTGATGGTGATGATCGATTTTGTGTGGTCGCTCGGCGTGGCCAGCATTGCTCTGGCGACGGCCTGGCTGAGGAACACCGTACCGCGCAGGTTGATACCAAGCGCGCGGTCGAAGTTCTCCGGCTTCAGCTCCAGAAGATCGCCGCGCACCACGGAGCCCACGCCGGCATTGTTGACGAGACAGTCGATGTGGCCGAAGGCGCGGATGGCGGCATCGACCAACGCGGCGTGGCTGTCGAGATCGGCGATGTCGCATTGGGCGTAAGCGAATTTCGCGCCGCGTGCGGTGATATTCGCCGCCAGCCCGTCTGCGGCTTTCTCCGCCAAGTCGGCGACAAGAATGTCGAATTTGGCATCGGCCAACGCTTCCGCGCAGGCCAGCCCAATGCCGCGCGCGCCGCCGGTGACGATAGCCGCCGGGCGGCTCACGTGTTGAGCTCCGTCTTGCGAATATGCTCGGCCACCCGCAGCGCTTGGGCGGCGATCGACAGTGCCGGGTTCACGGCGGCCGAGGTCGGCAGGAAGCCGCCATCGACGACGAACAGGTTCTGGTGGTCGAAGGCGCGGCAGAAGGGGTCGAGCGGCGAGGTCGCCGGGTCGTTGCCCATCTTCACCGTGCCGCACTGGTGTGACGGCGTGCGCTTGTCGAAGGGGCGCGACAGGACGATCGGATAGCCGCAGGCGCGAAGGTTCTCGCGCATCACCTTGGTCAGGCCGTCGAGCGACTGCATGTTGGAGCGGCGCCACTGCATGACGATCTCCTTGCCATCAACCATGATGCGGCTTTCGGGGTCGGGCAGGTCCTCGCACATCAAATACCAATCGACGGCGTGGCCGGCCATGTAGTCGAGCGCGAATTTCGGCATCGTCTTCACATTGGCCTTCAGCATGTTGCCGTCGATCTTGCCGAGCAACTGGACATTGCCGAGCGGCTTGCCGCCCTTGCCGTCGGACAGATAATAGTCGTTGAGCATCAGCGTCTTCTGGTAAACGCTGTCGTTGCGGCGACGCGGGTCGATCGCCAGCATCGCGCTTGAATTGTGGTTCATGAAATTGCGGCCGACCTGGCCGGAGCTGTTGGCGAGGCCCTTGCCCGTCGCGGAGGGCGAGCGCAGCAGGATGGCGGCCGAGTTGATTGCGCCGGCCGACAGGATCACCAGCTTCGGCGATAGCGTCTTTTGCGCGCCGTTTTGGGTGTAGTGGATGGCGGCGATCGACCTGCCATCCGGCGAGGTTTCCAGCCAGTCGACATAGGCGCCGGTTTCGAGCCTGATGTTCGGGTCGTTCAGCGCCGCGGTAAGCGGGCCGGTCTGCGCGTCGATCTTGCCCTGGCCGGTGTTGGGGAATGCGTCCCAGCCCGTCTTGCCTTCCTTCAGCCAGGTCTCGATGTCGACGCCGAGCGGCAACGAAGCGGGATGCAGGCCAAGGCCTTTAAGCTCGGCACGGGCGCGCGCGATCGGCGGCTCGTCCGGCACCGGCCTGAAGGCATAGGGTACCGAGTGGAACGGCTCGGTCGGATCTTCGCCCAACGTGCCGCGCACGCGAAAAAGCTGTTCGGCTTTGGAATACCAGGGCTCGAACTCGTCATAGGAGAATGGCCAGGCCGGCGACACGCCGCCGAAATGTTCGAGCTCGGAGAAATCCTCCTTGCGGTAGCGGATCAGCACGGCGCCGAAGAATTTCGAATTGCCGCCGACGTAATAGTAATTGCCGGGATTGAAAGGCGCGCCGCCGGCTTCGCGCCACATCTCCTTCGGCCGGTAGTGCCCGTCGACGAAGATCGAGCGTGTATCGCGCGCATGCGGCGTTGCCGGCAGCGGCCCGCCGCGCTCCAGGATCAGGATCGAGGCGCCGCTGCCGGCCAAGCCGGAGGCGATCGTGGCGCCGCCAATGCCGGAGCCGATGATGACGATATCGGGACTTGCCATAGTCTAAGGGTCTTTGTTTTGATGCATGTCGTTGCCCCAAAACCGGAGCCACTTTTGGGCGACATGCATCATAGAATACGCTTCTCGGTCGCAGGGTCGAAGAACACGGCCTTGCTCAGATTGAATGCCAACGGCGTGCTGGTGCCGGGATGGATGTTGGCATCGGCGCGCAGCCGCGCCACCACGCCCTTGCCGCCGAGATTGGTGACCGCGAACGTGTCGGAGCCCGCCGGTTCGACGACCTCGATGTGGAGGTCGGCGGTGGCGATGTTCGAGGCATTGCGCTCGGCGCCTTCCGGGTCGGTCAGCGCTTCCGGCCGTACGCCGAAGATGATCGGCTTGCCCTGGAATGCCGAGAGACCCGCCGGCGCATTGGCCATCGGCAACGAGATCGGCTCACGCGCCTCGCGCTGCAACACGACCGACAGCGCATTGCCCGAGTTGGCCACGGTCGCCGGGATCAGGTTCATCGCCGGCGAGCCCATGAAGTCGGCGACGAACAAATTGGTCGGATTGTTGTAGATTTCAGCCGGCGTGCCGAACTGCTGCACCTCGCCGTCGCGCATCACCGCGATCTTGGTCGCCAGCGTCATCGCCTCGATCTGGTCGTGCGTGACATAGACGATCGTCGTGCCGGTCGTTGCATGCAGGCGCTTGATCTCGATGCGCATGTCGACGCGCAGCTTGGCGTCGAGGTTGGAGAGCGGCTCGTCGAACAGGAACAGTTTGGGATCGCGCACCAGCGCCCGGCCCATGGCGACGCGCTGGCGCTGGCCGCCGGAAAGCTGGCTCGGCTTGCGGTTGAGGAGATGGCCGATCTGCAGCACCTTGGCCACCTTGTCGATCGCCGCCTGGCGTTCGGCCGCCGGCACGCCGCGCATTTCCATGCCGAAGGAGATGTTTCCGGCCACCGTCATGTTCGGATAGAGCGCGTAGCTCTGGAAGACCATGGCGATGTCGCGTTTCGAAGGGTGCAGATCGTTGATGGCGCGACCGTCGACGCGGATCTCGCCCTCGGTGATCTGCTCCAGGCCGGCGATGGTGTTGAGCAAGGTGGACTTGCCGCAGCCGGACGGGCCGACGAGCACGAGAAAGCCGCCCTTTTCGAGATCGACATCGATGCCCTTCAGGATTTCGACATTCCCGAAGCGCTTCTTCAACCCGTCAATTTCAAGAAAAGCCATGGTCGTTCCTTCTAGAAAGAGGTCAGCCCTTGACCGCGCCCGCCATCAGCCCGCGCACGAAATAGCGGCCGGCGACGACATAGACGATCAGGGTGGGGAGCGCGGCGATCATCGCCGCCGCCATGTTGACGTTGTATTCGACGACGCCGGTCGAGGTGTTGACGACATTGTTCAGCGCCACCGTCATCGGCATGGCGTCGCCGGTGCCGGCATAGGCTGACGCAAACAGGAAGTCGTTCCAGATGTTGGTGAACTGGTAGATGACGGTGACGACGAAGATCGGCATCGAGTTCGGCAGCATGATGCGGCGGAAAATCTGGAAGAAGGAGGCGCCGTCGACCTGCGCGGCCTTGATCAGCTCGGTCGGGAACGCCTCGTAATAGTTGCGGAAGAACAAAGTGGTGAAGCCGAGGCCGTAGACGACGTGGACGAAGACGAGGTTGACCGTCGAATTGCCGAGACCGAAGCTTGTTCCGACCGAATTCTGCAGCGTCACGCCGAAGCGGCCGACGCTGCCCAGGATCGTCGCCATCGGCAACAGCACCGACTGGAACGGAATGAAGCAGGCAAACAGCATCAGCCCGAACACCAGGGTTGCGCCGCGAAAACGCCACTTGGTCAACACGTAGCCGTTGAGCGCCCCGAGCATGGTCGAGATCAGCACCGCGGGAACCACCATCTTGATGGAGTTCCAGAAATAACCCTTGATGCCGGCACAGGTCAGGCCGACGCAGGTCTCGCCCCAGGCCTTGAACCACGGTTCGAGAGTCGGCGATTGCGGCAGCGCCAGCATGTTGCCATTCTGGATCTCGTCCATGGTCTTGAACGAGGTGACCAGCATGACGAACAGCGGCATCAGGTAGAACAGCGCAAACAGCGCCAAGAGCCCATAGATGACGATGCGGTTGAGGGTCTTGGTGTTGATGCCGCCGGCGACCTGGCGGGCAGGTGTGGCGACGGCGCTCATCGCGGCTTCTCCCGCAGTTCCGAATAGAGATAGGGCACGATGATGGCGACGATGGTCATCAGCATGATCACAGCGCTGGCCGAACCGACGGCCATCTCGTTGCGCTTGAACGTGTACTCATACATGAAGTTGGACGGCAGCCAGGCCGAGCCGCCTGGGCCGCCGGAGGTCAGCGCCACGACAAGGTCATAGGACTTGATGGCCAGGTGCGCGAGCACGATGAAGGCCGACAGGAAGATCGGCCTGAGCAGCGGGATGACGATGCGGCGATAGAGCTGGAAGGTGGTGGCGCCATCGATCTGCGCCGCCTTCATGATCTCGCCGTCGATGCCGCGCAGGCCGGCCAGGAACATCGCCATGATGAAGCCGGAGGCCTGCCAGACGCCGGCGATGACCACCGTGTAGATGACGAAATCCTTGTTCTTGATCCAGTCGAAATGGAAGCTCGTCCAGCCCCATTGATGCAGCGTCTGCTCCAGCCCAAGGCCGGGATCGAGGAACCATTTCCAGGCGACGCCGGTGACGATGAAGGACAGCGCCATCGGGTAGAGGTAGATCGGCCGCAGCACGCCTTCGCCGCGGATCTTCTGGTCGAGCAGGATCGCCAGGAACAGGCCGAGCGCCAGGCAGATCAGGATGTAGAGAAAGCCGAAAATGCCCATGTTGGTGATCGACGTGTACCAACTCGACGGCGGGTCGGTGTCGAAGGTCCAGCCCCACAGACGCTGATAGGCGCGCGCGCCCGTTATCGCATAGGACGGGAAGGTCTTGGAATTGGTGAAGGACAGATAGATCGTCCACAGGATGAAGCCATAGACGAAGACGATGGTGATGGCGAAGCTCGGCGCCAGCACGATCTTCGGCAGGGCATCCTGCAGGCGCGAGCGCACGGAGGGGCGCGACCGCTCCGGCGTCAGCTTGATCTGGGTTGTCGCTACACTGCTCATGAGGCTCCTCCCGTCGAGGGTCGTCCGTGCTCTGCCGTCAGGCGGCAAGGCGGCCCGGTGCATACGGGTCCTGGGTCGGCATAGTGTCGAGCCGGCCAATTGCGAGATGGAAACCTTCCCCGCCGAAGCGGGGAAGGTGTTTTAGCGCTTACTTGGCGTCGTCGATCGCCTTGACCAGCTCGGTCACGGCTTCGTCCGAGGTCTTGATCTGACCATGGACGAACTTCGAGACGACGTCCTTGTAGGCATTGGCGACCGCCGGAGGCGCGCCATAGCCCTGGGCCAGCGATCCGAACAGCGTGCCGCCTTCATTGGCCTTCTTCAGGTCGGCAATGCCTTTCTTGCCGCAGGCGTCGAAATCGGTGTCCGGAACGTCGGTACGGGCCGGAACCGAACCCTTGACGACGTTGAAGGCCGACTGGAAGCTCTTCGACAGCGTGGCGGTGGCAAGCGCGATCTGGGCGGCCTTGCGGTCGTCCGGAACGTTGAACATGCCGAACATGTCGGAGTTGTAGATCACGGAGCCGTCGGTGCCCGGGAAGCGATAGCACAGGAAGTCGGTGCCAGGCGTCTTCTTGGCGGCGTGGAACTCACCCTTGGCCCAGTCGCCCATGACCTGCACAAGGGCATCGCCCTTGATGACCATCGCGGTGGCAAGGTTCCAGTCGCGACCCGAGAAGTTCGGGTCGACATAGGTGACGAGCTTGGCGAGGTTGTCGAACGACTTCTTCATCGTGTCGGACTTGAGCGAAGCGTCGTCGAGGTCGTTGAAGGCCTTCTTGTAGAACTCAGGTCCGCCGGTCGACAGCACGACCGAGTCGAACATGGTGGCTTCCTGCCAGTTCTGGCCGCCGAGAGCGAGCGGGATGACGCCAGCCGCCTTGGCCTTGTCGAGCAGGGCAACGAAGTCGTCGAAGGTCTTCGGCTCGGTGCCGCCGATCTTGTCCATCACCGCCTTGTTGATCCACAGCCAGTTGACCGAGTGGACGTTGACCGGAGCCGCGACCCACTTGCCGTCATAGACCGAGAATTTCTGCAGGGCCGCCGGAACCGACTTGTCCCAGCCTTCCTTCTTCGCCGTCTCGGTCAGGTCGCCCATGACGCCGGCAGCGGCATAGTCGAGCACGGTGTAGCCGAGCATCTGCGAGGCTGTCGGGTAATTGCCGGCGGCAACCATTGCCTTCAGCGCGGTCATGGCAGCGTCGCCGCCACCGCCGGCCACCGGCACGTCCTTCCAGGCATAACCTTCCTTGGCCAGATCGCCCTTGAGAACGTTGAGGGCAGCCGCTTCGCCGCCCGACGTCCACCAATGCAGCATCTGCACTTCCTTGACATCCGCGGCATGCGCCGAGAACGCAAAGCTCGTCGCAAGAGCCGTTCCGATAAGCAGTTTGCGCAACATGTACTACCTCCCTTGTTGCATTACACGACCGGTGGAAGCCCACCGGGTTCTTCCAAACTCAGCCGACCCACCAACCGGTGCGCTGGCCGCGATGAAACTGGATTGTCTTTTCCTCGGTATAGTCCTCGACGGCGCGTTTGCCGAGTTCGCGTCCGAGACCGGACTGCTTGTAGCCCCCGAAAGGCAGTTCGGGATAACCTTCCATGAATGTATTCACCCAGACGGTCCCCGAACGCACACCCCGCGCCACCGACATGCAGGTGTCGATGCTGGCGCTCCACACCCCTGCGGACAGACCATAGGGCGTGTCGTTGGCAATGTGCAATGCCTTTTCAATCGTTTCAAAAGTGAGAACGGAAAGCACCGGACCGAACACTTCCTCGCGGGCGATGGCCATATCTTCTGTAACGTTACGGATGATGGTCGGATCGAGGTATTGGCCGGCATTGGAGGCGCGCCGCGCGCCACCGCTGACAACGTTGCCGCCGTCAGTTTTCGCCGCCGAAACATAGCCGGCTACCTTTGCCATGTGGTCGGCGGAAATCATGGCGCCGACCTTGGTGCGATCGTCGAGCGGATCGCCGACCCGGACCTTCTGCGCCAGTGCTTTGACGGCGCCAAGAAAATCGTCGGCGATCGCCTCGTGCACGATCAGGCGGCTGCCGGCATTGCAGCATTCGCCGGCGTTGAAGAAACCGCCGAACACCGCCGCGTCGGCGGCCGCTTCGAGGTCGGCATCGGGAAAGACGATCTGGCCGTTCTTGCCGCCGAGCTCCATCGACACCTTTTTCAGCGAGTCCGAGGCCGTCGCCATGGTCGTCTTGCCGACGCGGGTCGAGCCGGTGAAGGACACCATCTCGACCAGCGGATGGCTGACCATCGGCGCGCCGACATCGGCGCCGAAACCGGCGAGGATGTTGACGACGCCGGCCGGCAGGCCCGCTTCAAGCAGGATGTCGCCGAGCACGAAGGTCGAGGCCGAGGTCATCTCGCTCGGCTTGACCACCGCCGTGCAGCCGGCGGCAAGCGCGAAGGGCAGTTTCTGGCTGACGATCAGGAACGGGAAATTCCATGGCGTGATGATCGAGACGACGCCGATCGGCTCGCGCAGCACCACACCCAGCATGGCATCGCCGAGATTGGCGTAGCTTTCGCCATGCAGCGTGCGGGCAAGCGAGGCGGCATAGCGCCAGATGTCGACGGCGCCGCCGATCTCGCCGCGCGCCTGGGCGATCGGCTTGCCGGATTCCAACGCATCGAGCCGAGCGATATCCTCCAGCCGGCTTTCGATGAGGTCGGCCGCCTTGAGCAGCACCGCGGCACGCTCGGAGGCCTTCATGCGCGGCCAGGGACCGGTTTCGAACGCCCTGTGCGCGGCCTGCACCGCGGCCTCGACTTCGGCGGCACCCGCCTGCGCATAGCGCGATACGATAAAACCGTGGCCTGGGCTGGCGCGCTCCATCGCGCGGCCGTCGCGGGCCTCGACATGCTTGCCGTCGATCAGCAGCTTATAGGCCTTCGGCGCCTGAGACGCTTCGGCGGGCATGGCAATGTTGAGCGGTGCGTTCATCATTCTTTCTCTAGGATCTCGAAAAGGCCGGCTTCTGCTTGGCCTTGAAAGCGTCGACGCCGGCCTTGAGGTCGCCGGTCAGTGCGATAAAACCGCTGGCCAGGGCTTCCGTCGCTGCCGCACTTTCCTCGCCTTCGGCGACAGCGATCATCAGCTTGGCGGCTTCGGTGGCGAGCGGCCCGCGTTCGGCGATTTTCTGCGCCCAGGTCCCGGCTTCATCGAAGGCTTTACCGGTCTCGACGACACGGTCGACGATGCCGTGCACGAGCGCGTCGGGCGCCAGAAAAATCTCGCCTCCCAGCGCCATGCGGCGCACGATTTGCGCGCCAAAACGGCGCACGGCGCGTTGCGTGCCCGACCAGCCAGGAACGACGCCGATGGATGTTTCGGGGAAACCGATCTTTACCTGGGTTTCGGCGAGGCGGAAATCGCAGGCCGCCGCCAGTTCCAGCCCGCCGCCCAGCGCATGGCCTGACAGCACGGCGATCGTCGGTTGCCTGAGCCGCGCCAGCCGGTCGAAGACACGGTGGCCATAACGAACCCATTGCACCTGGAAATCGGCGGCGCTTAATTGTGCCCAGGCCTCGACGTCGCCGCCGGCGCAAAAGCCCTTGCCTTCACCGTGAATGAGCACGACGCGCACACCTTCGGCCAGTTCCGCTTCGTCAAGCACTGCTTCGAGCGCACGCAGCATCGGGATGTCGAGCGCGTTGAACTTTTCCGGCCGCCGCAGCGTGACGATGCCGATGGCGCCGTCCTGTTCGAAGGTGACGAGGGGCTCAGCCATGCGCGCCTCCGAGCGAGGCGCCGCCGTTCAGCGACAGGCCGATCGGCCGGTCTTGGTAAAGGGCTGCCGGCGTCACCTTCAGGTCATTGGCGACGCCGAGCGGAATCTCGGACTGCGCCAGAACATCGCGATCGAGGTCGATGCCGGGCGCCAGCTCGGTCACCATCAGGCCATCGGGCGTCAGCTTCATCACGCAGCGCTCGGTGACATAGGTGATGTCCTGCCCTTGCGCGACCGCACGCTTGCCGGAGAAAGAGATGTGCTCGACCTCGTTGACCACTTTCTTGACCTTGCCTTCCGCGTCGATGCGGATGGCGCCATCGGCAAGCGATAGTTTTGCACCTGCATTGAAGAAGCCCGAGAAAACAATCTTTTTCGCCCGCGCGGTGATGTCGACGAAGCCGCCGGCGCCGGCGGTGACATGCGGCCGGGTTGACAGCTTCGACACATTGACCGAACCGTGGCGATCGATCTGCAGGAAGGATAGCAGCGAGGCGTCAAAGCCGCCGGCCTGGAAATAGATGAACTGGTGCGGCGAGGGCATGATCGCCTCGGCGTTGGAGGCGCAGCCGAACTTGAAGTCGAGCAACGGCACGCCACCGACAGCACCCTGTTCGATCACCCAGGTGACCTTGCCGTGCTGGCCTTCCTCCAACAGAATGCGCGGCACATTGGCCGAGATGCCGAAGCCGATGTTGACGGCCATGCCGTCGCGCAGCTCCATGGCGACGCGGCGCGCGATCACTTTCTGCACGTTCATCTCGGCATTGCGGAAGCTCGACAGTGGCCGGAAGACCTCGCCCGAAATCGCCGGATCGTAAGGCGTCAGTGTCGTCTGCAGCTGGTCGGGCGCGACGACGACGTGGTCGACCAGCACGCCCGGAACACGCACGTCATGCGGCTTCAGCGTGCCGTTCTCGACGACTCGCTTGACCTGAGCGATGACGACACCGCCATTGTTGCGGGCGGCCAAAGCCTGTTCAAGACCGCCGAGATAAGCGCCTTCATGCTCATAGGTCAGGTTGCCGCGCTCGTCGGCGGAGGTGGCGCGGATGATCGAGATGTTGGGCACGATCGAGCGAAAATAGAGCCATTCCTCGCCATCGAACTGCTGCACCGAGACGATCGGCTCGCTGGCCGCGGCGTTCATGGCGCAGCCCTGGTGACGCGGATCGGCGAAGGTGTCGAGGCCGACCTTGGTCAGCACGCCGGGACGCTTGGCCGCCGCCTCGCGATGCATGTCGAACAGGATGCCGGAGGGCACGTTGTAGGCCGCGACCGAATTGTCGCCGATCATCTTCCATATCTGCGGCGGTTCGGCCGAAGAGGGGCCGGACGGGTAGGAGCCGCAAAGCGTACGCTTCAACAGGCCAGGCTTGGCCAGGTGGTCGATGCCCTTGATGCCATACATGTCACCGGCGGCGATCGGATGCAGCGTGGTGATACCCTTGGGATGGCCTTCCGTGTCGAAGCGTTCGCCGATGGCCGCCAACACGGCATCGGGGCAGCCGAGGCCGCTCGACGACGACACCGAGACGATCATGCCGTCCTTGATCAGGCTGGCGGCGTAAGTCGCCGAGACGAGCTTGCTCACGGGAGGCTCCCGAGTTGTGGGTCGATCGTCACGGTCTTGCCGGTCTTCGACGATTGCAGGGCGGCTTCGGCCGATGCCAGCGACCAGATGCCGTCCTCACCGGTGGCGGAAGGCTGGCCTTCACCGCGGATTGCTGCATGGAACTGGCTGAGCGAGCGGGTGTAGAGGTCTTCGCGATCGAAATGGAGCTCTTCCTCGCCGTTTGCGGTGCGCAGCAGCACCGAACCGATCGGCTTTTGCGTCATCACATTGGCAGCGATCAGCGAGCCTTCCGATCCGTGCACCTCGAAGCCGGTGCCGGCGAATTTGGTCGTGAATCCCTCATGCGATTGCGCGATGAGGCCCGACTTGAAGCGCCAGACACACATGGCGCCGTCTTCGAGCCCACCGCCGGCCATGCCGGCCGACTGCGTGAAAGCGGAAATCTCGACCGGATCGTCGCCGAGCACGAAGCGCAGCGTGTCGGCATCGTGCACTGTGATGTCGAGCACCACGCCGCCGCCGGCTTCAGGTTTGGTGATGCGCCAGCCCTGCAGGTTTTCCGGCAGGTAGACGGAATGGAAGACACGCGCCGCGATCGGTCTGCCGATACGGCCGGCGGCGATCGCCCCGCGCATGGCGCGATGCGCGCCGGCATTGCGCAGATGGTGATTGGTGCCGAAGACGATGCCGGCGGCTTGGGCGGCGGCGACCATCTTCTTCGCATCGGCGCTGGTCAGCGCCAGCGGCTTTTCGCACATGACATGCTTGCCGGCCTTGATCGCCGCAAGGCCTTGTTCGAGGTGCAGCTCATTGGTGGTCGAGACGTAGACGGCATCAATGTCGGCGCTAAGCAGCGCATCGACGGTCGAGACGGCGAGAGGAATGCCATTTTCCTCCGCATAGGCCTTGGCCCGCACCGGGCTGGAACTCATCACGGCGGCGACTTCGCCATCGGCCTGCGCGCGGATGGCGTCGATCATGAATTGTTTTGCGATCGTGCTCGCGCCGATCAGACCCCACCGCACGCTCATGCCGCGTTCCCCGCTGCAATGTTTTGCTTGCCGCGATCCGGGCCGCTGCTTTCGCGGACGACGAGATTGACGGCGCCGATGTGGTCTTCAGCGCGCGTCGTGCGCGACTGGATCATCTTGAGCATGACGTGGGCGGCGCGCTCGCCAAGGCCGGCGGTATCGACGGCAACGCTGGTCAGCGCCGGCATATAGTGCTCGGCCTCGGCGACGTCGTCGAAGCCGACGACGGCAAAGTCCGCTCCCGCCTCGAGCCCGCGCTTGCGCAGGGCCAGCATGACACCGAAGGCGACCGCGTCGTTGAAGCACAAGCCGGCCGTCGGCGGCTGCGGCGCGGCAAGGGCGGTGTCCAGGCAGGCCATGCCGCCCTTGCGGCTGGTCTCGTCCTCGACGATCAGCCGGTTGGTTGATGGGATGCCGAACGCCTCACAGGCCTCGATGAAGCCGCCCAGCCGCTCCTGATAGACGACGAGGTCGGACGAGCCGCCGAAGAAAGCGAGGCGACGATGGCCTTTGCCGATCAGATGCTCGGTGGCAATGAAGGCGCCGCGGTGGTTGTCGGGCGCGATCACCGGAATGCGGCTTTCGGGTAGCCGGCGCATGGCAAACACGACCGGCACGCCGGCAGCCTCGATGCGGCGGAAGGCGCCGGGCACGGTGCCGCGCGCCGGCGAGACGATGAGGCCGGCCACGCCCTGTTCCATGAGCGATTTCAGCACCTCTTCCTGGCGCACCGGGTTCTCGGCCGTGTTGGCGATGAAGGGGACCACGCCCGCCGCCTGGAAGACGCGCTCCATGCCAACGGCAAGCTCGGCGAAGAAAGGGTTGGTGAGATCGTTGATGACCATGCCGATGACGTTGGAATGAGCCTTGCGCAGATTGGCGGCGCCGCGGTTGTAGACATAGCCGACATCCTCGATCGCCTTGCGGACCTTGCTAGCGGTTTCAGGCCGGATCAGCCCGCTGCCCTGCAGCACGAGCGATACCGTCGATTTGGACACGCCGGCCTCGCGGGCGATGTCCAGGATCGTTGCCTTGGCCCTGCTGGCCATGTCCGTGCTTTCCTCCGCTTCAGGCGCCAAATCTATTGGAACGTTCTAATCACCACTCAAAATCGGAGTCAACCGGGTTTCTTATGGAATCAGAAAAATTGATAACTAGCGTTCAAACGTATGATTCCTGGGATGCGATGAAGCATTGAACCGGTTCATTCCCGGAATCATAAAGGTTCTTGATTTATTGGAACGTTCCATTTATAGGCAGCCGCAAAGGGAGAGTTTCATGGACATCATCCTGCCTGTCGAGAATGGCGGCCGCGCCAGCTATCGGCTTGTCGGCGTGCCGGTCGAGCCTAGCATTGGCGCGTCCTTCCCGCGCATCGCCTATGCAGCCGCGCATGTCGTTGCAGACCCGATCGCGATGACCGATCCGTGGTCGCGATCGGCGATCGACTGGGAGAAGACCATGGCGTTTCGCCACCATCTGTGGCGGCTGGGCTTCCGCATTGCCGAAGCGATGGACACTTCGCAGCGCGGCATGGGCTTCGACTGGGAGAGCGCGAAGGAACTGATCCGGCGCTCGATCGCCGAGGCGCGCAGCGTGCCTGGCGCCGATCTCGCTTCGGGCGCCGGCACCGATCATTTGGCGCCGGCGAGCGCACGGACGATTGACGACGTCATTCGCGCTTATGAGGAACAGTTCGCCTTCATCGAAGGCGAGGGCGGCAAGGCGATCATGATGGCCAGCCGCGCGCTTGCCGCGGTCACCAAGGGGCCGGATGACTATATCAAGGTCTATGACCGCATTCTCGGCCAGGCCTCAGGCAAGGTGATCCTGCACTGGCTGGGCGACATGTTCGACCCGGCGCTGAGAGGTTACTGGGGCAGCGAGAGCTTCGAGGCCGCGCTCGACACCGTCGTTGCCATCATCGAGCGCCACGCCGGCAAGGTCGAAGGCATCAAGATATCGCTGCTCGACGCCGACAAGGAGGTCGCTCTGCGAGACCGGTTGCCCGAGGGCGTGGTGATGTTCACCGGCGACGACTTCAACTATCCGGAGCTGATCGCCGGCGATGGGAAGGGGCATTCGCACGCGTTGCTCGGCATTTTCGACGCCATCGCGCCGGCCGCCAATGCGGCACTGGCAAAGCTCGCGGCAGGTGACCGGGCCGGCTACGACGCGCTGATGGCGCCGACCGTGCCGTTGTCGCGCAAGATCTTCGAGGCGCCGACGGCATATTACAAGGCCGGCATCGTCTTCATGGCCTGGCTGAACGGGCACCAAAGCCACTTCACCATGGTGGGCGGCATGCAGTCCGCGCGTGGCATATGCCATTATGCCGAAGTCTTCCGCCTTGCCGATCAGGCGGGCCTGCTGGCCGACCCGGAGCTTGCAACGGCCAGGATGAAGACCCTGTGCGAGGTGGCGGGCGTCTGAACCCGGCAAGGCAAATCACGAAAGCCTCTCCCGCTCGGGGGATTTGCGTTCCGCCGGCAAACCTGTATCGCTTTGCCGGACTCAACGCGGACGAACGCAGCAGTGGTAGAGAAAGTCGCCCTTATAACTGGCGTGACCGGGCAGGACGGGGCCTATCTCGCCGAGCTTCTGCTTGGGAAGGGCTATGTAGTCCATGGCGTCAAACGCCGTTCGTCCTCCTTCAACACCGAGCGTGTCGACGACCTCTATGTCGATCCGCATGAGAGCGGCGCGCGCTTCTTCCTGCATTACGGCGATCTGACCGACGCGACCAACCTGATCCGCCTGGTGCAGGAGGCAAAGCCGACCGAGATCTACAATCTTGGCGCCCAAAGCCATGTCCAGGTGAGTTTCGAGACGCCGGAATACACGGCCAACGCCGATGCGCTGGGCACGCTCAGGCTGCTCGAAGCAATCCGCATACTCGGCCTCGAGAAATCGGTGCGTTTCTACCAGGCCTCGACCTCGGAGCTTTACGGTCAGGTGGCCGAAATTCCGCAGAGCGAGAACACGCCGTTCCGGCCGCGTTCGCCCTATGCGGCCGCCAAGCTCTATGCCTACTGGATCACGATCAACTATCGCCAGGCCTATGGCATGTTCGCGTCCAACGGCATCCTGTTCAACCATGAAGGGCCGACGCGCGGCGAAACCTTCGTCACGCGCAAGATCACGCGCGCGGTGGCGGCGATCCATCATGGATTGCAGGACACGCTCTATCTCGGCAATCTCGATGCCCGGCGCGACTGGGGCCATGCCCGTGACTATGTCGAGGGCATGTGGCGCATCCTGCAGCATGATGAGCCTGACGATTTCGTGCTGGCGACCGGCGAGGCGCATTCGGTGCGCGAATTTGCCGAACTAGCCTTTGCCGGAGCCGGGCGCACCATCCATTGGCAAGGCGAAGGCGTCGACGAGGTGGGCATCGACGCCGGCTCGGGCGCAGTTGTGGTGCGCGTCGATCCGCGTTATTTCCGTCCGACCGAGGTCGACATGTTGATCGGCGATGTTTCCAAGGCGCGAACCAGGCTGGGCTGGTCGCACACCGTCGGATTCAAGGATCTGGTAACGGAAATGGTGCAGGCCGATCTGGCGCGTGCCGCCGCCGGCGGCTGGCGCAGCGACCATTCCTAGGACGCTTCACCGTTTCCCGGAAACGGCGAGCCGCTCTATCTTTTTGTTTTGACACAATTTTGGACGGAAAGCCGTTTCACACTTTTCCTGGAATTGCTCTGATAGGATTGCGATGGACAAGATTTTCGATCTCAAAGGAAAGCGTGTCTTCGTGGCCGGACACCGCGGCATGGTCGGCTCGGCGCTGGTGCGCCGCCTGGTCAGCGAGGATTGCGAGATACTGACCGTCGCGCGCAGCGAGCTCGACCTTCTCGACCAGGCCGGCGTACGGCGCTGGATGGCCGATCGGCGGCCGGATGCGGTGGTCATGGCGGCCGCCAAGGTCGGCGGCATCCTTGCCAATGACAGCCTCCCGGTGGACTTTCTCTATGAAAACCTCGTTGTGCAGAACAACGTCATCGAAGCTGCCTTCCGCAGCGAGGTTCGAAAGCTGCTGTTCCTGGGTTCATCGTGTATCTATCCGAAGCTGGCGCCGCAGCCGATCCAGGAAGACGCGTTGCTCACCGGTCCGCTTGAACCCACCAACGAATGGTATGCGGTCGCCAAGATCGCCGGGTTGAAGCTCTGCCAGGCCTATCGGCGGCAATATGGCGTCGATTACATTTCGGCCATGCCGACCAATCTCTATGGTCCCGGTGACAATTTCGATCTCAACAGCAGCCATGTCGTGCCGGCGCTGATGCGCAAGGCCGATGAGGCCAGGCGCACCGGTCAAAAGACGTTACAGGTGTGGGGATCGGGCAAGCCGATGCGGGAATTCCTGCACGTCGACGATGCCGCCGACGCATTCGTCTGGCTGTTGAAGAACTATGCCGGCGACAGTCACCTCAACATCGGATGCGGGGAGGACGTCACCATCGCCGAGCTTGCCCGCACCGTCGTATCGGTCGTCGGCGCAGATGCCGAAATCATTTTCGATGCAACGAAGCCGGACGGCACGCCGCGCAAGCTGATGGATGTGTCACGGCTGTTTGCCACGGGCTGGCGTCCGCGCTACTCGCTTCGCGGCGGATTGGAGCAAACCTATGCGTGGTTTCTCGAGCATGTCGAGACCGGGCAGATCCGGCTTGGGCAGCCTGGTTAGGCGCGGCCCGAGCATGTGAGGCCGACAGCGCTTGAGCGACTTCTCCACGAAGATTTTCGCGGCGACCAGAACCGACGGCCTTGGCGGGCGTCTGCTGGCCATGGTCAATGCAAAGAGCCTCGCCGACAGGATGGGATGCCGTTTCGGATTCACCTGGAACGGCCAGTCGGTCGAACAGATGGAATTCCATGCGGTCGAACGCGTCGACGAGGTGTTTTCCGCTGATTTCGTCGAAAAGCACTGGCTGGGCGACGAGATCGATGTCACCCGGTTCAGCGCTCTCGGCGGCACGTTCACCCGACACAGCCTCGAGGCCGAGGCCAGAACGCCCGGTCTGCAGGGGTGGACCTGCAACGAGTTCGGCATTCTGAGATCACTGCGGCAAGGCTGGTTCAAGGCGCGACTGCCGGTCAACAAGCCGGCCAGATGGAGACGTCAGGCATTCGCCAGCCTCGGCTTTGCCCCCGCCGTGAAGGCGGCCATTGCCGCTGCTGACGAACGCCGGTTTTCGCGGCCGATGGCGGCGCTCCATTTGCGCAGTGGCGACATCGTCTATGGCAGCTATCGCTCGCGGCTGGAGTTCGGCGAGAAGGTCATCCCCGCGCCGCTGGCCAGAGGGATCGTATCGAAGCTTGCATCGAAGGGTCTGGCGACCCTGCTTATCGGGCAGGACCAGGCGATGCTCGACTATCTGAAATCGGAGACCGGCGCTCTTCTGGCGGAAGATTTCGGGGCGGGCGAGTTCACGGACGAGATGCTCAAGGCCTTTTTCGAAATGGCGCTGATGGCGCGGTGTCGTCGAATCTACGCTGGAAGCAGCGCCTTCGCGACGATCGCATCGGCGATAGGCGGTGCACCGGTGCTGAGGAGCAAGGCCCTGTTCAACCAAGGCCGGACGGCAAGCCTCATCCTGGAGGAATTGAAGATGAGGGGCGCCGACTACCATCCGCTGGAGGCGGCCTTTGCCTATCAATGGGCCTTCCGCCTAAGGGAAGGCAGGATCAAGCCTGCTGGCACCAGACAAATCCTTGAAAAGGCACTGGCGCTCGACCCGGAGAACCGTGCCTATGTGCTGAAGATCGTGGCCAGCCATTTCCGCGAAAAGAATTACCTGTATGGGGAGGCGATCCTAAAAGCGTTCATGGCCAAGGAATTCGATGCTTCCGGTGAAATGCCGACCGAGATCATGCAACTTCTGACCAGTCGGTCGTGGCGCGGCTTTGTCATGGGTAATGACTTCGCGCTCTATCTTGCCGCGGCCAGGGCTGGCCATGTCTATGCCGCGGCATGCGCGGCGCACATTCTTCATGTGGCTTTGGGAAGAACGGAAGCGGCATTGGCGATGGCGGCCTTGCCCTTGAAGGCAGACCCTGCCAACAGGCTTTTCCAGGAAAACGAGTTGGCGATCCGGTCGTCTGCGGTCGCAATATCGAATTAAGCATTCGGCGCGGGGGCGTCCGAGGTTTAACAAGCATGTCGAAGAAAGCGCCGGTCCCCGCGTCCGGTCAAATACTGATCGCCGCCACGAGGACGGACGGGTTGGGCGGCCGTCTCCTGGCAATGGCGAATGCCAAGACGCTGGCCGACAGCCTGGGCTACCGTTTCGGGTTCACCTGGAACAGGAGGGCCATCACCAACCAGTCGTTTCACATCATCGATCTCGCCGACCAAATCTTTTCGGCCGACTTCATCGAAAGGTATTGGCTGGGCGAGGAAATCAGCAAGTCCGATTTCGGTGTTCTCGACGTCGCCGCTCTTGCCGCCGGGAACAGCCTTGGCGAGATCGCCAAAGAAAGGAAACTGCGCGGCTTTACCTGCAACGATTTTGACATCCTGAAAGATGCCACGCAGCCCGTTCGTATGACGGAGACACTGCGTGGTTTCGATTATTCACCGGCAGTGAAGGAGGCGATCGCCGCCGCCAACGGCAGCCGGTTTACCCGCCCCATGGCGGCGCTGCATCTGCGCAGCGGCGACATCGTGCACGGCAAGTATCGCACCACCCTGGTCTTCGCGGGAAAAGTGATCCCTTCGACGCTTGCCAGGGCGATCGTCACCGAACTTTCCTCGGCGGGTCTAACGACGTTGCTGATCGGACAGCATCGAGCCACGCTCGACTATCTCAAGGCCGAAACCGGGGCGATGCTGACCAGCGATTTCGGTGCCGACGCATTCCAGGGTGAAACCCTGAAAGCGTTTTTCGAGATGGCGTTGATGGCACGTTGCGAGCGGATTTATGCGGGCAGCAGCGGCTATGCCGAGATAGCCTCGCTCATGGGCGATGTTCCGCTGCTGCAAGCGTCCGCGTTGTTCGACGCGTCGCGCACCGCCGGGATCATCCTGGATGAGCTGGAGGCGCGGCAGGTCGATTATGACCCGCGCGAGGCGGCCTTCGGCTACCAGGCTGCGTTCCTGGCCGTCGAAGGCAAGGTGGCTCCCGGCAAGGCGCGCGCGATCCTGGAGAAGGCCTATGCGCTCGATCCGGAAAACGATGCCTATGCCCTCAAGATCGCCGCCGCCTATTTTCGCGAGCGCGACTTTGCGTCCGGCGAGGCTGTGCTGAAATCCCTGATGACGCGGCAGTTCAGGGATCGTCCGAGAATCCCGCTGAGGGTGATGGGGCTGCTTGGCGACACCGTGGGCGAAAGATATCCGATAGCCGAGGATTTCGAACTTTTCTTCACCGCGGCAGAAGCAGGCTGCCCTTATGCCGCGGCCTGTTCGGCGTGGATCCTCCAACAAACCGCGACGGACCGCGACCGGGCGCTGGCGATGGCCGACCTTGCAGTCAAGGCTTCGCCCTCCGATCCGATGCTGAGGAAGGTCAGGCGGCGGATCCTGCAGGGCAAGAAGCCGAGATCGGGTCTGCTTGCCAAGGCAAGATGGCGATTGGCCGGGCTACGCGCGCTGGCGTCGACCTGAGGCCAGCGCGGTCGCCAGATCCAGAATGGTGGGATCGCGCCGTCCGAATGGAAGGCCGGCAGACGTCAAGTTCGAATGGAATTCGCCGGAACGTTTGGCCCCGGCTCCGGGTGGACCTGTTGCGGCTTGCTTACTGGCAGAGCCTCGGCTCTGGTTTCTCCCTTTATAACTTGGTCCGAACAGGACGCGATCCAATCAACGCGATCGTCAGGTGAGTAAATGGAAATTCCCGGCCTGAAGGGGCGGGTGGCGGTCATAACCGCTGCCGGCCAAAACATCGGCAAGGCGACCGCGCTGGCGTTCGCTCGGGCAGGGTCGCACGTCGTTATTACCGGTGGCAGCGACCCGGCCAAGATCGAGGCCGTCGCGGGCGAGGCGCGATCTTTCGGTGTGAAGGCGATAGCCTCGATTTGCGACGGCACCGACGAGGCTGCCACCAGCGCCTTGATCGAGCGGGCGGTGGCCGAACTGGGCAGCGTCGACATCGCGGTATCCTGCGTGGGCATCAGACCGCATCAGCGGCTGGACGAGATCACCCTTCAAGACTGGCAGAACGTGATCAACACCAACCTCGGATCGGCTTTCATCCTGACCCAGGCGGTGCTTCCCCATATGCGCGGCAGGAAGCATGGGCGCCTACTTTACATGGCGGGCACGGATGCGCTTTTCCCGCTGGCAAACCGGGCCCATGTCGTCGCCGCAAAACACGGCATGCATGGGCTGGCCAAGGCCGTGGCGCTGGAATGCGGCCCTGACGGGGTGACCGCCAACAGCATTGCGCCGGGGTGGCTGGATACCGACAGGAACGCGGCCTGGTACCCCGATCTCGAGCAGACCTACGAACATGTGAGGGCGACGGTGCCGCTAAGGACGCTGGGGACTGCCGAGGACGTCGCAAATGGCTGCCTCTATCTCGCATCGGACATGGGCAAGTTCATCACCGGCCATTTGTTGCACATCAACGGCGGCGAGTTCATGGTGTAGGACTGCAATCGAGAGGGAGCGTTTCAGCGTGAAGGGATATTGGCTCATTGTCGGAACCGAGATTTCGGATCAGGATGCGCAGGCCGAATACAGCCGCCTCTGGAAGCCGATCGGCGAAAAATACCAGGGGAGGATCAACACGACAAAAGAGCCGCCTTTGCTCATAGAAGCGCGGGATGCCCGTCGCATGATCCTTGTGGAATTTCCGTCCCTGGAGATCGCCAAGGCCTGCTATGCCGACCCTGCCTATGAGGAAGCCAAGCGCTTCGCGCTTAAGGCATCGAATCGCGTTCTGGTGATGTTCGAGGGGGATCTCGGGTAACTGCTCTCGGCAAGTGCCGTTGGACGACGTCAGCTCCACGTCCCTCAGAGAACGCAGCGAGGACTAAGCGCGGCGTTCGGCGTCGGCCGGACGTCTAAGTTATTGAAAGGATGGTGGGCGTGACAAGGATTGAACTTGTGACCCCTGCAATGTCAATGCAGTGCTCTCCCGCTGAGCTACACGCCCATCCGAAGCCGCGCATACACCATTTTTGGTCCGGCGCGTCAATAGCGGGAATGTGGAAAGAAAGCTTCTCTTTGCCGCATCGGCGCGGTGGGCGCCGACGCCTGCCGAAAGCTGGCTCAGGCAGCCTGCAGCATCTTCTCGACCTCGTTGACGAGATCGCGCAGATGGAAGGGTTTTGACAGCACCTTGGCGTCCTTGGGCGCCTTGGAGTCCGGGTTGAGCGCCACGGCGGCGAAACCGGTGATGAACATCACTTTCAAATCCGGATCGATCTCGGTGGCGCGGCGGGCGAGCTCGATGCCGTCCATTTCCGGCATGACGATATCGGTCAAGAGCAGCGAGAAGGGCTCTTCGCGCAGCCGCTCATAGGCGCTGGCGCCATTGTCGAAATCGCTTACCTGGTAGCCGGCGCGCTCCAGCGCCTTGACGAGGAAGCGGCGCATATCGTCATCGTCTTCCGCCAAGAGAATGCGTGCCATCATATCCCGTCCGAATCACCCGCCCCGAGCCTGCCGTCGGGCAAGCCTGTTAACCATCCTGTATATGAGGAGGTGTCGGTAAACATCAAGTGAATGCCGGGCATTGTACTTCCGGTCCGATGCGCGGTTTTGCCATCTGAAATGCTGGACATGCCGCCCGCTCGGTGGCAGTTTTACGGGATGATGCAGTGCTGTTTCCTGGTTCGTTCAAATTGAAGACGGCAGCCGAGGACTTTTCGGTCGTTCCACCCTTCGAGATCCGATCGGGCGCCGAACAGCGCGTACCTTTCCTCTTCAGTTCACCGCATAGCGGCCGCCACTATCCCGAACGCTTCCTGGCCATGGCGCGGCTCGACCGCAACGCCATCCGCCGTTCGGAAGATTGCTATGTCGAGGAGCTTTTCGGCGGCGCCGTGGCGCTTGGCGCGCCGATGCTCTCGGCGAATTTCCCGCGCGCCTATCTCGACGTCAATCGCGAACCCTGGGAACTCGACCCGCGTATGTTCGCCGAGCCGGTGCCGTCCTTCTGCAACATCCGCTCCGCGCGGGTGGCCGGGGGCCTCGGCACCGTGCCGAAGCTTGTCGGCGAGGGGCTCGACATCTACGCCGGCCGTTTGCCGCTGGCCGAAGCGATCGCCCGCATCGAGGCCGTCTACAAGCCCTATCACGAAACGCTGAAAAGGCTTTTGACCAGGACCCATGCCAGGTTCGGCTATGCCGTGCTGATCGACTGTCACTCGATGCCGGCCAGCATCCGGGTCGGCGACAACGGCGCGCGGCCCGACTTCATCATCGGCGACCGGTTCGGAATTTCCGCCAGCCCGGCGCTCACCGACACAGCAATCAATCTGCTTACCGGCATGGGCTACACGGTGGCGCACAACAAGCCTTATGCCGGAGGTTTCATCACCGAGCATTACGGCCGGCCGGCGCGGCACCTGCATGCGCTGCAGATCGAGGTCAATCGCGGGCTTTACATGGACGAGAGGACGTTTCAGAAATCGGCCGGCTTCGACGCCCTGGCTGATGATCTGACGCGATTTTCGGCCGATCTGATGTCGATGCCCGACCATCATTTCGTCGATCTGCCGCTTGCGGCCGAGTGACGGCAGCCAGCGTTCACTCTGGCTCTTCGGTTTTAACGCAATTCCGGACGGAAAACCGTTTCCCGCTTTTCCTGGAATTGCTCTAAAAAAAGACCGCATCGCTTTCACGACACGGTCGAAGTCTAGGGAGGAAACGCCCAAGGAGGGCATGGACAGGAAAACCTGTCCGATGACAAAATTATTGTGCGCCGCACAAATGTCAATCGGCATCAGGGTTTTTAATTCAATATGATGTGGAAACTCCGCTCCGGCGGCTGAAGTGTGATATTCGAGCAACAGAAAAATCGGCCATAAACGGCTTTGTGCCTCTAAATTCGGCGGAAAAACAGCGTTGGCGACCGCCACCGCCATGGGAGAATGGGTTGGATATCAGCATCGATTTCATCCGGCGCATCGCTGATGCGGCCGCCGCCGAGACCTTGCCGCGCTTTCGCAGCCAGGGCGCGGTGGCCAACAAGGAAGCCGGAAGCTTCGACCCGGTGACGGAGGCCGATCGCGAGTCCGAGCGGGTGATCCGGGCTCTGATATCGGCCGAATATCCTGAGCACGGTATCCTCGGTGAGGAGCATGGCAGCGAGAACATGTCGAGCCGGCATGTCTGGGTTATCGATCCGATCGACGGCACGCGCGCTTTCATCTCCGGCATTCCGGTCTGGGGAACGCTGGTCGGGCTGACCGTCGATGGCGATGCCGTGGCCGGCATGATGTCGCAGCCTTTCACCGGCGAACTGTTTTACGCCAACGCTTCAGGCTCGCATTACGAAGGCCCGGGTGGACCACGCAAGCTCGCGACCCGCAAGACGACGGAGCTGGCAGGCGCGACGCTGTTCACCACCACGCCGGCGCTGTTCAAGGGCGACGCGCGCAAACGCTACGACCAGCTCGAGACAAAGGTCCAGCTCGCCCGCTACGGCACCGATTGTTATGCCTTCGCCATGCTCGCGGCCGGAAGCATAGATATCGTCGCCGATCCCGGCCTGAAACCCTACGACATCGTCGCGCTGATCCCGATCATCGAGAAGGCCGGCGGGGTCATCACCACCTTCGAAGGCGGGCCGGCGGAGAAGGGTGGCGACATAGTTGCGGCGGCAACCCCGGAGCTGCATGCCGCCGCGATGGCTGCACTTCGCGGCTAGGCGAGTAGATATTCTCAGCGTTTGATCGAACGCTGGAATTCGGCCGGCGTTCGTCCGTAGACCTGTTTGAACGTGGCGCTGAAATGGCTGTGGCTTGAGAAGCCAAGATCCATGCCTAACGTCGTCAGGTCCTCGTAACTGCCTAGAAGGTCGAGCGCGCGCGCCAGCCGCAGGCGCAAATGATAGCGATAGAGCGGCATGGCCTCGACCTGCTGGAACATTTGGGTGAGATAGACCGGCGAGACGCCGACCTCGGCGGCGATTTCCGCAAGCGTCCAGCGCCGCGACAGGTCCGACGACAAGATGAGCTTGGCGCGGTCGACCAGCTTTTGCCGACCGGCGCTTGCACAGGATTCATGCGACGTGCGATCGCCAAGTGAACGCCGCACCAGGGTGAGCGCCAGCGTTTCGGCTTCGAGCGTCTCGGCAAGCCTACGGCTGAGGCTGTGGCGCAGCAGCGCCACGAGCGCCTGCGCCCTTGGGTCGATGCGCCGGCGTTGACGGCGAAACGCAAGCGTATCACCTGCTGACCGCAGCTGTTCCCTGGCCACCAGCTCTCTGAGCTGCTCCTCCTCGATGACGAGATCGAGGCAGGCATCGCCACCCTCGACGGGGTGGCTGACCTGGTAGGCCTCGTCCCGGTTGAAGAACAGAAGCTGGTTGGCTTCGGCAACCGCATCGTTGCGGCCGACATGGCGCACAAAGACACCGCGATACGGAAACACCAGATGCGTGGCCGAGGTGCATTCTTCCGCGCTTCTATGCCGGCACTCGCCGCTGCAGACTATGTCCCGCACCCGGATCGTGCCGGTGTCGAGAAGCGTCTCCACCTTGAATTGCGACATGGCCGTTGCGTTCCTTCCAATCGCGCCTGGCGCGGCGAACGACACTCTATGCGACGGCCCGGCCCAATCCTGTCAGGAGACTTGTCAGGGGCATCTCATTCCCACGGGTGGCGCTTGAATTCCGAATAGGCCGCGCCGCGCGACAGGCCGATGTCCTTGAGCTGTTCGTCCGTCATCTCGAGCAAGGCCAGGCGGCTTCGGCGCCTTTCCAATTGGCGGCCCACCCAGCGCGCTGTTGCGAGAAGCCCGGACCGCAGGATCTGCCCCAAGGTGGCGGCGCGATCCGCCGGTGCCGGCAGGGCCATTTTTGCGGCCGGATGTCGTGCCACCGCTGTCTGATCGCGGCGCATGGCTCAATCCTCGCTGGCTGTCGAAGCGTTGGCTTCGTTGAGCGCCACGGCGCATTCCTCGCAGCAGACCTCCACGGTCTTGCCACCGACCTTCACGCGGATGGGATTGGCGTCCAGCTGACAGTCGCAAGCGGCGCAGGTTTTCTCGGTCATGATTTCATCTCCTCGGGGTGCGGTTGACGCCAACGAGATGAGCAGTTCGGCGCAGTCGCCGCTGTCAGAATCTTTAGCACTGCATGTGCCGGAAGCGTGGCCTGCCGATGCTCCTGACAGAAGGGTGTCAGTTGCAGGAGCCGGGCTGTCGGGACGGGATCAGATCAGGGGGCGTCGCCGGTGCCGGGAATAAAGGCGTCGAAGGCCGCCAGAAGCTGCTCGCGGTAGAGGTCCTTTTCCTGCAGGAGCTCGTGTTCGGCGCCGTCGATCATCAGCAGCGAGCCGACACGCAGCCGTCTGGCATAGGCTTCCACCGCCTTGGTCGAGACCACCCGATCGGCGCCGGCGGCGACGATCAGCATCGGCACCTGGATCCCTTTCATGAAGTCGGGATCGCTGACCGCTTCGGCGGCTGCCGCGGCCGCCCTCAGCCAGCGGATGGTCGGGCCGCCGAGCGCGAGCTGCGGCCAAGCCTCGTAGATCGCGACATTGCGCTGATAGCGCTCCCGATCCGAGGTCACCTTGTTCGCCTCGAAGGACAGTGGCGATTTCGGCCTTGGCCCCAGGGCGGCATAAAGCCGGCCGAGACCGATGGCGCAAAACACCGAGCAGACGCGGCGGACCGTGGCGATCGAGACCGGAAGGTCTGGCACCTCGAGAAAGGGCGCGAGCAGCACCATGCGCCGCACGCGGTTGACCATGAAGGGCGAGGCAAGCAGCGCGATCACCGCTCCGGTCGAGTGAGCGAGGATGTAATAGGGGCCGCGGCAATCGGGCAGCACGATCTCCTCGAAGAACTGCTCCAGGTCACGCGTGTAGTCGCGAAAGGAGCGCACATAGCCGCGCTGGCGGTCGCGCAGCAGCCGGCTGGAATCGCCCTGGCCGCGCCAGTCGAGGATGGCGACGCCGAAGCCGCGATCGGCTAGGTTGCGGATCGTCTCGAAATATTTCTCGATGCACTCGTTGCGGCCGGTCAAAAGCACCACCGTACCCTGCAGCGGGCGGGCAACAGCGGCGAAGACGCCGTAGCGTATCTTCTTGCCGTCGCGGGTGGTGAAGAAACCGCCGGCGGCGTTCTTCGGCTCTGGATTGCCCTCGGTCTGGTGGAAGAGATCCGTCATTCGGCGCGTCGTTGGTTGTTACCGGCCCGCAGGCATCGGCATGGTGATAGACGGCCATGCGGCAAAAGCAAAGGCGCTGCGCGGATTTAGCGGGTGCCGTGAAGACGGGTAAGGCCGGAAGTGCCTGCGGCGCACTTCCGGCCTCTGTCGATCCGGGAGGAAGGGACGTTACACCCGGTTCGGCCTCTTCGCAGCGCGGGGATCGAAGCGCCGCTTGTCTCTCTGTCTTGAGCAATTCCGGACGGAGGGTTACGGCGAAGTCGCCGAACTTAACCGCTTCACACTTTTCCTGGAATTGCTCGAACTTGGCCAAACCCTAATGCCTGCTGGCTGAACGGATGCCGAAGCCACGGTTCATCCGCGGTTCATGAACGTGGCGGCTTCGCGTCAGTCAGGAAAACCTTGAAATGGGTTTTTCCGCTTCCCAAATGAGGGTTGCGGCCGCCGATACCGGGGCCGCTGGCCTAACCGAAGCGCCTCTCGAGGGCTTCGCACCGGGTCATACGCAAACCATGTTGCTCAAAGGAGAACACCTCATGCGTCACGTTGATTTTTCCCCGCTTTATCGTTCGACCGTCGGCTTCGACCGGCTGTTCACCATGCTCGACTCGCTCGGCCAGCCCGAGACGACGCAGACCTATCCGCCCTATAATATCGAACGCACCGGCGAGAATGCCTATCGCATCTCGATGGCCGTTGCCGGTTTCTCGGAAGACGAGATTTCGATCGAAGCCCACCGTAACGTGCTCACCGTCAAGGGCGAGCGCAAGGAAGAGAACAATGGCGAAGGCTCCGAGCTGCTCTATCGCGGCATTGCCTCGCGTTCCTTCGAGCGCCGCTTCCAGCTTGCCGATCATGTCGAGGTCCAGGGCGCCACGCTGAAGAACGGCCTGCTCTTCGTCGACCTTACGCGCAACATTCCCGAGGAGCTGAAGCCGCGCAAGATCGCGATCACCCAGTCCTCGGACAAGGCCAAGCAGATCGAGGCCAAGGCCGCCGCGTAATCACGACGGCTGCGCGCATCGCCCATGGACACAAGCGTCTCCTCCCGAGACGAAAGCGGCGCCGCGAGGCGCCGCTTTTTTTGTTGCGCCCAAGTCTTCTGTCATCCACAACGAAGAGTTCTGGCTCTTTTGCGGCGCGCGTCGTCTTCCCATGAAGGGCGATGTCTGATCTCTCGCTGACGCTGACGGCCACCATCGCCGTCACCTTCCTGCTCGCAGGCATCGTCAAGGGCGTCACCGGCATGGGCCTGCCGACGCTGGCAATGGGACTTCTCGGCACCATCATGCCGCCCGTCACCGCCGCCTCGCTGCTGATCGTGCCGTCCTTCGTCACCAATATCTGGCAGCTGTTTGTCGGACCGAGCTTCGGTGCGATTCTCAAACGGCTTTGGCTGATGATGATCGGCATCGTCGTTGGCACGCTGGCCGGCTCGTGGCTGCTGGCCAGCGACAACGTCAAATGGACGACCGCGGGGCTCGGCGCGGCGCTGATCATCTATGCCGTTTATACGCTGCTGGCTCGACAATTAACGGTCCCGGCGTCGGCGGAGCGCTGGTCGTCACCCATTATCGGGTTCCTCACCGGCCTCGTCACGGGCGGCACCGGCGTGTTCGTGGTGCCTGCCGTGCCCTACATCCAGGCTCTCGGCTTGAGCCGCGACGATCTCATCCAGGCGCTCGGCCTGTCGTTCACCGTGTCGACCATCGCGCTGGCGGTGGGCCTTGCCTCGCACGGTGCGTTCGAGGCAGGGCATCTGGCGATGTCCTCGCTTGCCGTGCTGCCGGCCTTGCTCGGCATGTGGCTCGGGCAGGTGCTGCGCCAGAAAATCAGCCCGGCGACCTTCCGCCGCTGGTTCCTGATCTTCCTCATCCTGCTCGGCCTCGAGCTGCTGGCGCGGCCCTTCCTGGCCTGACACAACCTATTGGCCGTTTGCCGCGACAACGGCCTCGACGTTCTGTCGGTGAACGGCCTCGTATGGCGCGAAGTACTGAACCGCTGTTGCCGCGAACATGTCCGCGCCGAAAGTCTTCAGGTCCCGCCTGGCCAGATCGGGGTCGTGCCGGCAACCAAGCAGCTTGCGGATATAGGTCTGCGTCGCGGCGATGAAGCTTTTGTCATAGCCGCCCGCCTCGATTGCTTCCAAAGAACCGTGGTTGGGCAGGATCCGATCGAACCGCCAACCGGCCATGCGCTCAAGGTCGATCAGATGTTGCGCCAGGCGCTCCGCCTCGGAGACATAGGTGATCGGGTCCTCCAGCGTGTCGCCCGCTAGCAGCAGGCCGGCTTCGGGCATCAGCAAAACCGTGCCGTCATGGCTGTGGATTTCCACCTGGCGGAGCTCGACGGGGATCGTCCCGACGGTGAGGCTGAGGCTGTTCTCGAACGTTTTGTTGGGCAGGATCAGCGGCCTGATCGGCGGATCGGCGGCTTCGATTTCGGCGCGGCCGCGCTCCAGGGCCGAGGCGGTCAAGCCGTTGGCGATGATCTCGCAATCCTGGAACACCTCGTTGCCGGCAATATGGTCGTCATGCCAGTGGCTGAGCACGACGCGGATCGAACTCACGCCCATGTCTTCCAGCGTCTGCCTGATATAGCGCGCGTGGGGCAGTGAAACATGCGTGTCATAGACCAGAGCTTGCGGCCCATCGACAATCGCATAGGTGCAGATGCCGAGCGCATAGGCGCCGTCGTCGAGCCAATTCGGCCCGTCCGACCAGGCGCGAGCGCCCTCGATGCGGCCGTCGTAGAAACCGAGCACGTTTGGTGCCGGGCGAACCAGCCGCATGGTCGAGCCGAGGGGCGGTTTGGTCATCTGCGTTCTCGATCCGAGGGCGCTCAGGCGATCAACTGGCCGAAGCGGTCGACTTCATCTGAAGTCGTGGCGAAGCTGGTGACAAAACGATAGAGCAATTCGTCCTCGCCGATATGGCCTTCGAAGCCGTGCGGCTTGTGCCAATCATAAAAGGCGGCGCCGGCTGCCTGCAGCGTTTCGGCCTCCGACTTTTTCATCACGGCGAAAACCTCGTTCGCCTGCGGCAACCAGGCGAGCTTAGCGGTTACCGAGTCCTCGATCGCCGCCGCCAGGCGCGCGGCCATGGCGTTGGCGTGGCGGGCCGTGTCGAGCCACAGCCCGTCCTTGAAATAAGCGTCGAACTGCGCGGCGATGAAGCGCGACTTGGAAAACAGCTGCGCTGCCCGCTTGCGCAGGAAGGCCAGTTCCTTGGCGCGGTCGAGATCGAACAGCACCACGGCCTCGGCGCACCAACAGCCGTTCTTCGTGCCGCCGAAGGAAATGATATCGACGCCGCGCTTCCAGGTCATTTCGGCAGGCGTCGTCTCAAGCGCGACCAGCGCGTTGGCAAAACGGGCGCCGTCCATATGCAGCGGCAAGGAATACCGCTTTGCGATTTGCGAAATCGCGGAAATGTCGTCGAGCCCATAGATCGTGCCGACCTCGGTCGACTGGGTGATCGACACTGCCGTCGGCCGTCCCCAGTGAACGATCTCGGGCGCGAAGCGGGCGATGGCCCGGTCAAGATTGTGCGGGTCGATCTTGCCCAGTGCGCCGTCGACGGCATGCAGCCGTGAGCCACCGGAAAAATATTCCGGCGCGCCGCATTCGTCCTCGATGATGTGCGATTCGCGGTGCGCGAAAGAAATGCCGCCGGGTTTGCTGTAGGCAGCCAGCGAGAGCGAGTTGGCGGCGGTGCCGGTGGCGACGAAGAACACCGCGACCTCGCGCTCGAAAACCTCGCTGAAATGCCGGTAGACGGCGCGGTCAAGCTCACCATCGCCATAAGCGGTCGAAAAGCCGCCGGCATTGGCTGATAGACCGGCGGCGATAGTGGGATGGACGCCCGCCCAATTGTCGGATGCAAAGAACATTGAGAAGTCCATATCATGGTTGGCAAAAGCGGCGCGACTTGACCGCTTCGGCGGTTGAAGCGCAAGGGCCAACGCTTCGCAAAGTGGTGAAGCCAGCCGATCATCCGAAAACGGCCGAGACCAAAGCTTACGTTTACGGCGCCCCTCACGAAATTTTGTGTCGCGGCGCGGCCAAGTTTTTTGTGAATCGGTCTTGTACGGGCCGCCGATTTCTGTCATAAAAAATTTAGGACAGTAGTGCTGTCTTATTTTGTCGCACAAAACTGGCTGGACTGGCGTATCATAGTGCCATTCCGGCTATTGTCGCGAGCGGCGGGTAGACGGCCCGGCTCTGGCCTGTACGATACCGGATGCGAACCGGGCGTGTGGCCGTATGGTTCGGTTCGATTTCGCGAGACGTGCAGCAAAGATCAAGGGGAAGCATTCTCGCTTCCCAAGGCAAACCAGCGCCCTGAGACAAATCAGGTCAAGGTGAAGAACGGAGGATAGGACGATGACGGAACTGACGCCATCTGCGATCTACGGCCAGGCCGCGCAGACGAAAGCGGCAGCCGTAAAAAATACCGTCCTGACCAAAAATCTCCGAACTGCCAACGGTATAGCTGCGCAAGGCCTTTACGATCCGCGCAACGAGCATGATGCCTGCGGCGTCGGCTTCATCGTCAACATGAAGAACGTGAAGTCGCATCAGATCGTCGAGGACGGCCTTGCCGTGCTTGAAAACCTGACGCATCGCGGCGCCGTCGGCGCCGACCCGCTGGTCGGCGACGGCGCCGGCGTGCTGGTGCAGATCCCGGACGGTTTCTTCCGTGAGGAGATGGCGGCCAAGGGCGTCGAGCTGCCGCCGGCCGGCCAATATGGCGTCGGCCACTGGTTCATGCCGCAAGACGCCACGCTGCGCGCGCACATCGAAGAAATCATCGCTGAATCGGCGCAGTCGGAAGGGCTGCCGCTGCTCGGTTTCCGCGACGTCCCCGTCGACAATTCCTCGCTGTCCAAGGCGCCCGACATCGTCGCGTCCGAGCCGTTCCACCGGCAGGTGTTCATCGGCCGCACGGCCGACATCCCGGACGATGAGGAATATGAGGCGCGGCTTTACCTGCTGCGCAAGGTGATCTCCGGCCGCATCTACGCCGAGAACAACAACAAGGATATCGGTTCCTATTGCGTGTCGCTGTCGGCGCGCACCATCGTCTACAAGGGCATGTTCCTGGCCTACCAGGTCGGCGCCTATTACAAGGACCTCAAGGACCCGCGCTTCGAGACGGCGCTGATCCTGGTGCACCAGCGCTTCTCGACCAACACCTTCCCGTCGTGGAAGCTGGCGCATCCCTACCGCATGGTCGCGCATAATGGCGAGATCAACACGGTGCGCGGCAACAACAACTGGATGGCGGCGCGCCAGGCGTCGGTCGATTCCGAGTTGTTCGGCAACAACATCTCGAAGCTGTGGCCGATCTCCTATGAAGGCCAGTCGGACACGGCGTGCTTCGACAATGCGCTCGAGTTCCTGTTCCAGGGCGGCTACAGCCTCAGCCACGCCATGATGATGCTGATCCCGGAAGCCTGGGCCGGCAACAAGCTCATGGGCGCCGATCGCAAGGCTTTCTACGAGTACCACGCAGCACTCATGGAGCCCTGGGATGGCCCTGCGGCGGTCGCCTTCACCGACGGGCGCCAGATCGGCGCCACGCTCGATCGCAACGGCCTGCGCCCGGCGCGCTACATCGTCACCGACGACGACCGCGTCATCATGGCGTCGGAAGCCGGCGTGCTGCCGGTGCCCGAGGAAAAGATCGTGCAGAAGTGGCGGCTGCAACCTGGCCGCATGCTGTTGATCGATCTCGTCAAGGGCCGCATCATCCCCGATGAAGAGATCAAGTCGGAGATCGCGACCAGGCATCCCTACAAGACCTGGCTCGCCAACACGCAGCTTATCCTCGAAGATTTGAAGCCGGTCGAGCCGCGCGCGCTGCGCAAGGATGTCAGCCTGCTCGATCGCCAGCAGTCGTTCGGCTACACCCAGGAGGACACCAAGCTGCTGATGGCGCCGATGGCGACCACCGGCCAGGAAGCCGTCGGCTCGATGGGCACCGACACGCCGATCTCGGCGATGTCGGACAAGTCGAAGCTGCTCTATACCTATTTCAAGCAGAACTTCGCCCAGGTCACCAACCCGCCGATCGACCCGATCCGCGAGGAGCTGGTGATGAGCCTGGTGTCGTTCATCGGCCCGCGGCCGAACATCTTCGACCTGGTCGGCACGTCGCGCCGCAAGCGGCTCGAGGTGCGCCAGCCGATCCTGACCAATGGCGATCTCGAGAAGATCCGCTCCATCGGCCACACCGAGGACCGTTTCGACACCAAGACGATCGACATCACCTACGGTTCGACCGAGGGCGCGGCCGGCATGCAGGGTGCCATCGACAGGCTCTGCGAGCGGGCCGAGGCGGCGGTCGCCGGCGGCTACAACATCATCATCCTGTCCGACCGTCAGCTCGGCCCGGACCGCATCGCCATTCCGGCGCTGCTGGCGACGGCGGCGGTGCACCATCACCTGATCCGCAAGGGTCTGCGCACCTCCGTCGGCCTCGTCGTCGAATCCGGCGAGCCGCGCGAAGTGCACCATTTCTGCTGCCTGGCCGGTTACGGCGCCGAAGCGATCAACCCCTATCTCGCCTTCGACACGTTGCTCGACATGCACAAGCGCGGCGAGCTGCCCGAAGAGGTCGACGAGTACGAAGTCGTCACCCGCTACATCAAGTCGATCGGCAAGGGCATCCTCAAGGTGATGTCCAAGATGGGCATCTCGACCTATCAATCCTATTGCGGCGCGCAGATCTTCGACGCCATCGGGCTGAAGACCGATTTCGTGCAGCAGTATTTCACCGGTACCGCAACGCTGATCGAAGGCGTCGGGCTGGACGAGGTCGCGGGCGAAACGGTCAGCCGTCACACGGACGGCTTCGGCAACGACCCGGTGCTGCGCAACAGCCTGGAAGTCGGTGGCGAATATCTGTTTCGCATGCGCGGCGAGGCGCATATGTGGTCGCCCGACGCGGTCGCTACCTTGCAGCATGCCGTGCGCCAGGGCTCTTGGGACACGTTCAAGGAGTATTCCGCGCAGATCGACAGCGCGACGGCCCAAGCCCAGACCATCCGCGGCCTGTTCAAGATCAGGCTGGCGGACGAGACCGGCCGCAAGAAGGTCGCGATCGAGGACGTCATGCCGGCGGCCGAGATCGTCAAGCGCTTCTCGACCGGGGCGATGTCGTTCGGCTCGATCTCGCGTGAAGCGCACACGACGCTGGCGCGCGCCATGAACCAGATCGGCGGCAAGTCGAACACCGGCGAGGGCGGCGAAGAGGCCGACCGTTATCTGCCGCTGCCCGGCGGCGGCAAGAACCCGGAACGCTCTGCGATCAAGCAGGTCGCCTCGGGGCGGTTCGGCGTCACCGCCGAGTATCTCGTCAACTCGGACGTCATGCAGATCAAGGTCGCACAAGGCGCCAAGCCCGGTGAGGGCGGCCAGCTGCCTGGACACAAGGTCGACGCGACCATCGCCAAGGTCAGGCACTCGATGCCCGGCGTCGGCCTGATCTCGCCACCGCCGCATCACGACATCTATTCGATCGAGGATCTGGCGCAGCTGATCTACGATCTGAAGAACGTCAACCCGGCGGCGGACGTCTCGGTCAAGCTGGTCTCGGAAGTGGGTGTCGGCACGGTGGCGGCAGGTGTGGCCAAAGCGCGCGCCGACCACATCACCATCTCGGGCTATGACGGCGGCACTGGCGCTTCGCCGCTGACCTCGCTCAAGCATGCCGGCAGCCCATGGGAAATGGGCCTTGCCGAGACGCATCAGACGCTGGTGCTGAACGGCCTGCGCTCACGCGTGGCGCTGCAGGTCGACGGTGGTCTGCGCACGGGGCGCGACGTCATCATCGGCGCGCTGCTCGGCGCCGACGAGTTCGGCTTCTCGACCGCGCCGCTGATCGCGGCCGGCTGCATCATGATGCGCAAGTGCCATCTCAACACCTGTCCGGTTGGCGTCGCGACGCAGGACCCGGTGCTGCGCAAGCGCTTCAAGGGCGCGCCCGAGCACGTCATCAACTTCTTCTTCTACGTGGCGGAAGAGGTGCGCGGGCTGCTCGCCGAAATGGGCTTTACCCATATCGACCAGATCATCGGCGACGCCGACCTTCTGGAGAAGCGCGACGTCATCCAGCATTGGAAGGCGCGCGGGCTCGACTTCTCCAAGATGTTCTATAAGCCCGATGCGCCGCATGAGGCGTTGCACTGGACCGAGCGGCAGAAGCACCCGATCGACGATGTGCTCGACCGCAAGCTGATCGAGCTGGCAAAGCCGGCGCTCGAAGCCAAGCAGCCGGTCAAGATCGAGGTGGACATCCGCAATGTCAATCGTTCGACCGGGGCCATGCTGTCGGGCGAAGTCGCCAAGCGCTTCAAGCACAAGGGCCTGCGCGAGGACACGATTTCGGTGAAGCTCACCGGCACCGCCGGCCAGTCTTTCGGCGCCTTCCTGGCGCGCGGCATCTCGTTCGATCTTGTCGGCGCCGCCAACGACTATGTCGGCAAGGGCCTGTCAGGCGGACGCATCATTATCCGGCCGCCGGAGGAATCCAAGATCGTCGCGGCTGAATCGATCATCGTCGGCAACACCGTGCTCTATGGCGCCACCGAGGGCGAGGCCTACTTCGCCGGCGTCGCCGGCGAGCGTTTCGCGGTGCGCAATTCCGGTGTGGCGGCCGTCGTCGAAGGCGTCGGCGACCATGGCTGCGAATACATGACCGGCGGCATCGTCGTCGTTCTTGGCAAAACCGGACGCAACTTCGCGGCCGGCATGTCGGGCGGCGTCGCCTATGTGCTGGACGAGAAGGGTGACTTCGCCGAGCGCTGCAACATGGCCATGGTCGAGCTGGAGCCGGTTCCCGAAGAGGACGATTTGATGGAGAAGCTGCTCCATCATGGCGGCGACCTCGATCACAAGGGCCGCGTCGACGTGTCAGGCGACATGACCAGCCACGATGAGGAGCGGCTTTACCAGCTGATCTCGAACCACGTTCATTTCACGGGTTCGGTGCGCGGCCGCGAAATCCTCGACGATTGGCAGAACTTCCGGCCGAAATTCCGCAAGATCATGCCGGTGGAATACCGCCGCGCGCTGATCGAGATGGAACGCATGCGCATGGGCGTCGCGGCCGAATAGACTTTCGCAATTGCCGGGGAGCCCAGCTTCCCGGCCCCTTCATCGACAGCTTGACCCCTCACGGCAAGGTTGCCACGGCAGCCTCAAGGGGTTAACGGGTGCGGCGAAACCCGCACCATCTGGACAGCAGGAAACTGGACCATGGGCAAGGTAACAGGCTTTCTCGAGATCGACCGGCAGGTGCACAAGTACCAGCCGGCTTCCGACCGCATCCGGCATTTCCGCGAATTCACGTTGCCGATGTCGGACAAAGAGGTCGAGAAACAGGCCGCGCGCTGCATGGATTGCGGCATTCCGTTCTGCCACGGGCCGACCGGCTGTCCGATCCACAACCAGATCCCCGACTGGAACGACCTCGTCTACAATGGCGACTGGGACAACGCGATCCGCAACCTGCACTCGACCAACAACTTCCCGGAATTCACCGGCCGGATCTGTCCCGCGCCATGCGAGGAAGCCTGCACGCTGAACCTCGAGGACATTCCGGTCGCTATCAAGACGGTCGAGCAGGCGATCGCCGACAAGGCCTATGAGACCGGCCATATCCGGCCCTATCCGCCGGAGAAGAAGACCGGCAAGCGCGTCGCCGTCATCGGCTCGGGTCCGGCCGGCATGGCGGCCGCCCAGCAGCTCGGTCGCGCCGGCCACGATGTCCATGTCTATGAGCGCGAGAGCCGTCCAGGCGGGTTGATGCGCTATGGCATTCCCGACTTCAAGATCGAGAAGCACTATATCGACCGCCGCATCGAGCAGATGCAGGGCGAGGGCGTCACCTTCCATTGCGGCGTCAATGTCGGCGTCGACAAGACGGTCGCCGAGCTGCTCGAGGAACATGACGCGGTGCTTTATTGCGGCGGCTCCGAAACGCCACGTCCGGCGGGTATCCCGGGCGACGATCTTAGCGGCGTCTACGACGCCATGCCCTATCTGGTGCAGCAGAACCGCCGTGTCGGCGGCGAGCCGATCCAATCGGTGGCATGGCCGTCGCACCCGATCATCGCCAGCGGCCAGCATGTCGTGGTGGTCGGCGGCGGCGACACCGCATCCGACTGCGTCGGCACGGCCTTCCGGCAAGGCGCGGTGCGCGTCACCCAGCTCGACATCCGTCCGCAACCGCCGGAGAAGGAAGACAAGCTCGCGGTCTGGCCTTACTGGGCAACGAAGATGCGCACGTCGTCGTCGCAAGCCGAAGGCGCCGAGCGCGAATTCCAGGTGGCGACGCTCGAATTCATCGGCGAGGAGGGCCAACTGACTGGCGTGCGCTGCTGCGAGGTCGATGAGAAGCGCAAGCCGATCGCTGGCACCGAGTTCGTTATCCGCGCCGATCTCGCCTTCATCGCCATCGGCTTTGCCGGCCCGGCGAAAGCCGGCGTGGCGGCGGAACTGGACGGGCAGATGAAGATCGTCACCGATAGCCGCAGATCGCGCAATGTCGATGCCAACGACCGCGACTACAGGACCAGCGTCGACAGGCTCTATGCGGCGGGCGATGTCCGCCGCGGTCAATCGCTGGTGGTGTGGGCGATCCGCGAAGGCCGCCAGGCGGCGCGCTCGATCGACGAGGCGCTGATGGGCTCGACGGTGCTGCCGCGCTGATATTCATAACAGCGCTGGAGACATTTCCTCGGCTTGGCGATATCTGCGGCCGAATCGCTGTCTGTGCCTGCCGAGGCGCTTAGAGCGTTTCACCGTTTCACGGAAACGGCGAAGCGCTCTATCTCTTTGTTTTTACGCAATTCCGGACGGAAAACCGATCACACTTTTCCTGGAATTGCTCTAGCTGATCAGCAGCTTGGTCGTCCAATAGAGGCCGATGCCCATCTGGACCGCAAACGCGGAAAATCGAGCCTTGACCGCGTTTGGACTGGTCGACGTCAAATGAATGGCGGACTGGATCAATCGCGCAACGAGAAACCAGTATGCAAGCGGGTCGGTGATCCCGGTCCGCGAAGTCATCATGGCCAAGGCCATGAGACCTCCGAAGATCGGGAGTCCCTCGATGCAATTCGCGTGAGCTCGCGCAAGCCGCTGCAAAAAGGGCGAAAGACCTGCGTTATCCGGCGCGAATCCATTTGCGGGGATGCGGCCGCTCAGTACGAGATGCGTGCGCAAGATCTCCATCCATGTGAGCAATAAAAGGGTCCAAGCCACGAACCCAAGCAATGCATGGCCCGTTGCCGACATATTCGCCCCCCGACTTTGACTTCGGCCAAAAACCGATAATGCCATTGTTCGGCTCGGCGCGGAATTGCCGTTAGGCAGGACCGTCGGTCAAGGAGTTGCCGTCGCCGCGTCGGGCGTGGCTGCCGCCGTCGCCGGCGGCTGCGTCTTTGGCGGCCATGAAAAATCGTCGGCGCGTCCGGGCGAGGCCGCCGGCGCCTTGCCTTCCACGATCAGCTTTTCGCCGGGCAGGTTCGGATCAGCCTTGGCTGCCGGCGCGGCGCCGAGCAATTCCGTTCCGCCGTCCAGCGCCGGGTCGCCGAGCAGCATCGGCGCGGTGCGGTCGACGATGACGGGAGCCGCTGCTGGCTTCGGCGCTTCGACCGGCGCGCCGGCCGGCGCGGAAAGCGTGGTGATGCTTCCGGGCGCCGCCAGGCCGAGGATCTTGGCCAGCGGCTTTTCCGTATAGAAAGCAAGCTTGCGCTTGCCGGCCTTGGTGACGTTGATGCCGTCGTCGGAGCGCAGGCGCACGGGCTGGCCGTTGATGTCGGGACCGGAGGTGACGAAAGCGCCGTTCTCGTCGACAAAGCCGTCCCAGACATCGACGAACTCGCCGCCGTGGCTTTGGGCGGCCGAGTGGTAGATGTCGTTGAAGGCAAGCATGTCGGAGTTCATCTTGCTGACACGGAAAGCCGGCATGCCGACCCACAGGAACGGCACCTTGGCGTCCTGGATGGCTTTGCCCAGCGCATCGGTGCGGCGCTCATACTCCTTGGTCCAGTTCTCCGAGCGCGGCTGCTCGCGCACGTCGCCGATCTTCATCTGCTGGCGGTCGTTGGAGCCGAGCATGACGATGATCGCCGCGGGCTTCTCTGTCTCGATCAGCGACTTGATCTCAACCGGCCAATTGTAGAAATCGTCGCGCGCGAAGCCGGACGAACCGTTGCTGCGCGCGACGATCCTGACGGCCGGATTGTCGGCGAAGGCGGTGTCAAGGCCCTCGGCAAGCCCGCTGGCCATGAAATCACCGACCACCAGCACGACCTTGGCGTCCGTCGTCTTTTCGACGATCGGCGTCTCCGGCTCGGCCGGCGGGCGGGGCTTGGATTTCTTCTTCGGTTTCGGCCTGGCCTTTTCGATATCGAGCGGCGGCTCGACGCGCTCGCTGCGGCGCGGGAACAAGAGGTCGCGCAGCGACCAGCCGCGGCTTTGCTCCTGTGCGAAAGCGGGCGTGTGGATGGATGCGGCGACGGCGACTACAAGCACGGCCAGCGCGAGAACCAGGATCGGCACGCGGCGAAAAAGCAGCCGGATACGCGCAACCGAAACCAATCACCTCTCCATCCCTTGGCGCATGACCGGTATCGGAGGCCATGGCAAACGAGGCGCTACCGCATCCCGGCCGTCTTCGAAAAAGGATGCCTGGCGCTTCCGCCTTCTCTACTTCTTGCGAAGCCATTTGAGCACTTCCATGCTCGGATAACCATCCTGGGTCAAGCCGGCCTTGGCCTGATATGCCATGATGGCTGCCTTCGAGCCATCGCCGATCTTGCCGTCGAACTTGCCGTCATAATAGCCATGCTCGGACAGCCGCTTCTGCAATTCCTGGCGTTCCTCGAAGCTGAGCTTGGTGAAAGGGCGCTGCCAATCCTGCACCAGGCCAGTGCCGCCGGCGATCTCGTCGGCCAGCAGGCCGACGGCCAAAGCGTATTTGTCGGCATTGTTGTAGGCCTTGATGACCGAGAAATTCCTGATCATCAGAAACGCCGGCCCACCGCGACCGTCCGGCACTTTCAGTGTTGCCCGGTCGGTCAGGTTCTTGAACGGCTTGCCGCTGGCCCTGACGACGCCGAGCGCCTGCCATTGTGCGATCGTCTTTGCCGTGCCCGGCAATTTGCCGGCCGGGATGGTCACTTCGTAGCCCCAGGTCTTGCCGGCCTGCCAGCCGTTCTTCTTCAACAAATTGGCGGCGGTGGCCAGCGCATCGGGGATCGAATTCCAGATGTCGCGCTTGCCGTTGCCGTCCATGTCGATGGCGTAGTGCTGGTAGCTGGTCGGAATGAACTGCGTTTGACCCATCGCGCCGGCCCAGGAGCCCATCAGATGGCTTTCGTCAATGTCGCCGGTCTGCAGGATCTTCAGCGCCGCGACCAATTGGGTGCGGGCGTATTTCGAGCGTTTCGGGTCGCCATAGGCAAGCGTCGCCAGCGAACGGACGACATTGCGCATGATGTCGTCGCGCTTGAGGATTTCGCCGTAGTTCGATTCCATCGACCAGATGGCGAGGAGGATGTTGCGGTCGACGCCGAAGCGCGCCTCGATCCGGTCCAGCCAGGGTTTCCATTTCTTCGCCATCGCCTGGCCATCGGCCACCGACTGGTCGTGCACGCGGTTGTCGAAATAGTCCCAGGCGGGAGCCGTGAATTCCGGCTGCGTGCGGGCCTTTTCCAGCACCACAGGATCGGGTTCGATGCCTCTCATGGCTTGGTCGTAGACAGCTCCCGAGACCCCGCCTGCGACGGCCGTGGCGCGGAAGCCCGCGATCCACTGGCGGAACCCGGCGTCGGCGAAAGCCGGTCCGGGCATCAGCAAGGCGAGCGCGAGGCCGGTGGCCGTCGCGAGGGCCGTCAGGCGCCTGGCCGTGTTTCGAACCGACATCTTTTCCTCCTTCGTCAAATCATGAAGGATCATTCAACGCCGAACCGGGTTAGTATTTAGTTTACCATAGGTGCCGCCGGGAACGAAAATTGGTGTCGCGGCTTTTAGCCTGCACGTTCAATTCGGCGATTTGCTAGTCCAACATTCCGGCGTGAAAATGTCCGGGGGGATTGCGGAGCACAGTGCCGAGCGGATAATTGGCCAAACAGATGGGTGGCGCAGCATGAAGCGAGTTCGCAAGGCAGTTTTCCCGGTCGCCGGCCTCGGCACGCGGTTTCTTCCGGCCACCAA
Source organism: Mesorhizobium sp. ORM8.1 (assembly GCF_053005525.2). Taxonomy (NCBI): domain Bacteria; kingdom Pseudomonadati; phylum Pseudomonadota; class Alphaproteobacteria; order Hyphomicrobiales; family Phyllobacteriaceae; genus Mesorhizobium; species Mesorhizobium sp. ORM8.1. The sequence continues at coordinate 5,189,873 of NZ_CM132600.1, forward strand.
GGCCATTCCGAAGGAGATGTTGACCGTGGTCGACCGGCCGGTCATCCAATATGTGGTCGATGAGGCGCGCGAGGCCGGGATCGAGCATTTCATCTTCGTGACCGGCCGCAACAAGGCGGTCATCGAGGATCATTTCGATATCCAGTTCGAGCTCTATGACACGCTGGCGCAGCGCGGCAAGGATGAGCAGCTCGCCCGTCTGCAGCGGCTGCAGCCGGCGCCGGGCCAAACCAGCTTCACCCGCCAGCAGGTGCCGATGGGCCTTGGCCACGCCGTCTGGTGCGCGCGCGAACTCGTCGGCGACGAGCCGTTCGCGCTGTTGTTGCCCGACATGATCATGCAGTCGGACAAGAGCTGCATGAAGGCGATGGTCGAACTCTACGAGGAAACCGGCAACAACATCATCGCCGTGCAGGAATGCGATCCGGTCGAAACCCATAAATATGGCATCGTCGGCCGCGGCGAGGACACGCATCACGGCTTCCGCATCACGGAAATGGTGGAAAAGCCGAAGCAGGGCACCGCGCCGTCCAATCTCTACATCAACGGCCGCTACATTCTGCAGCCTGAGATATTCAAGATCCTCGAAAGCCAGGAAAAGGGCGCCGGCAACGAGATCCAGCTTACCGACGCGATGCTGAAGTTGGAAAAGCAGCAGTCCTTCTATGGGTATCACTATCAGGGACGCACCTTCGACTGCGGTTCGCCGGAAGGGTTCGTCGAAGCCAATGTCGCCTTCGCGCTCTGGCGCAACGACATGAACGAAAACATGGCTGGCGTTATCCGCACGCTGCTCGACGAGATGAAGCCGTCGGAGCGGCGCGGCGCCGCTTCTTAGCCTATATTCCAGTCAGGCCAGGACCGCCGAGGTGGCAGGCCTCGGCGTCAACGTTGCACCTTCAGGCCGAGATAGATGCTGTTGGCGACATAGTCGCGGCCGGGCAGGTTGCTGGTCAGCTTCTCGGTCCTGACGCGGGTGGTGAGGCCGGCGTAGCGATTCAGCCACCAGGTCAGGCCGGCCTCGGCGCTCAGGATGCGATCATGGCCGTCGATGCCGGTGTAGTGGCGCCAATCCAGGCCGAGCGCGGCATTGGCCGTCAGGTTGGCGCGGATCTGCCGCTCGCCGGTGAGCCGGCCCGAATAGAGGATGTCGCCGCTCTCGCCGGCTGTCGTGGTGGTCTCGACGGTGGTCTTGCCGGTGAGGCCGATGGTGGTGCCGCGCTCGGGCGACCATTTGAGGTCGGCGTCGATCGTCGGGCCGGCGACCGCCGGAAGGCGGCTGTCGTCAAGCGCCTCGCGCAGCCAACCGGCGGAGAACTCGCCCGAAAGCTTCTCACCCATGTCGAGCTCGAGCCCGGCGCGCGCGCCGAGCCTGGTCGAGGATCGCTCGAAGCCGTCGGTGTCGATGCGCAGATCATAAACGCGACGGCCAGTCTCGACCTCAGCGAAGGGCGTCAGCGCGGGCGATATCTGGTACCCGGTGCGGAGCGTCGCTGTGTAGAGCGTGTTGTCGCGATCCTTCTGCGAGATGCTGGTGCCGTCGGTGAGCGTGGCGTCGCCGTAGAAGTCATGCGAAATCGCCCCGGTCAGCGCGTAGCGCATCTTGCCGACGCTCTTTTCGATGCCGAGGCTGCCGTCCACGGTCTGGCGCAGCGGCTGCTCGTTGACGCCGGCGATCGCGTCCGGCGAAGAGGCCGATTCCGGCGCTGCTTCATAGCCGAGCTTGGCGATGGCGCGCAGCTCGTTGTCGAGGTCGACATTGAGCTTGCCTTCGATGCGGCCCTGGCCGTCATTGATCTTTTCGCCCGAGACCGTGTTGCGGAACAGGCCATAGCCGGTGATCAGAGCCGAATTCTCGCGCCAGTCGGAGGCCGCGGAGAAGCGTAAATTCGTCTCCGACAGCACCGCCGACTTGCCAGTGCTGCTGGAATCGGCGTTGGAGGTCGCCGTAAAACCCTGCTCCAGCGTCGGCCGGAAGACGAAGGTGCCGACCTTGATGCCGGGAGCGGCAAAGGGGTCGTCTTCGGGCTTGATCTTCTGGCCATCGATCGAGGCCGTGCGTTCCTGGCCGGGGTCGAGCTTCTGCTTGTCAACGCTGTCGATCGTCACGGCGCGGCGGTTGCTGCCGTCGTCGTCAGCCGTCGCGGCGCCGGTCTGGTCGCCGGTCGCGGCCGTGGCGCCGGTGGCCGTGGTATCCGTGGTGTCGCCGGTCTTCTTTTTGGCCTTTTTCTTGTCGGCGGTCTTGGTATCGGCCTTTGCCTTGGTATCGTCGGCGCGCTGCTTTGCCGTCGAGGGCCTGCGGGGCTTTACCGGCGTCGGATTGGCCGCCAGCGGATCGTCGCTCGCCTGCGGCTGGTCGAAAACGCTGCCCGCGGCGCCGGCCGCCTGGTCGTCATCGGGAACGGCGCCTGGGCTTGCCGGCTGGTAGGTGGCTGCGGGCGTATCCAGAACCGGGCTCGCCGGTGGCGGCGCCTGGTCCTGCGAACCCTGCGCACGCATCTGCCTGGCCTTGCGCTGCTGGTCGGCAAGGATGGCCGATTCGGAGACTTCGCCGCGCAGTTCGGTTTCCTGGGAAAAGGCCGGCGCCGGCCGCAGCAAGGCAAGCGCGCTTGCCGTCAGCAGCAATGCCGCGACGGCAATGCCCTTTCGACCGAATTTCGTTTCAGGCTGGCCCCCGGACATCGTCACCACTGCTTGCGCGGCGCAGGCGCGCCATCCTTACCGAACCGTAAATGCAGATGGTTAACGGAGGGTTGAGAGAGCCGCCCTGTCAGGCCCCGAAAGGCGGCTCGCGGCAATTCTGTTGGACAGGGGCGCGCCAAAGCGCTAATCGCTTGCGCCATGCATGCGGGGTCCCCAGAAAGAAAGCAGCCGGACGGTCAGGCTGCGATCGAATCGGCGCTGAGAACGGTGGCGACTGAACAGGCCGGCGTGGCGGCTTTGGCCGCTGCGCTCGAAAACGGATTGGCCGAGCCGTTCGCACGCGCCATCGGGCTCATTTCCAACATCGAAGGCCGCGTCATCGTCACCGGCGTCGGCAAGAGCGGCCATATCGGCTCCAAGATCGCCGCCACGCTTGCCTCGACCGGCACGCCTGCCTTCTTCGTCCATCCGGCGGAAGCCAATCACGGCGATCTCGGCATGATCGGCCATGACGATGCCATCATCGCCATGTCGTGGTCGGGCGAAAGCAAGGAACTGATGGGCATCGTCGCCTATTCCCGGCGTTTTTCGATCCCGCTGATCGCCATCACCTCGGGCGAAAGCTCGGCGCTGGCGCGTGCGGCCGACGTCGTGCTTTTGCTGCCGGCCGTGCCGGAGGCCTGTCCGCATGGGCTGGCGCCGACGACGTCGGCCTTGCTGCAGCTTGTTGTGGGCGATGCATTGGCGATTGCGCTGCTCGAAGCGCGCGGCTTCACGCCGGACCATTTCCGCACCTTCCATCCCGGCGGCCAGCTCGGCGCCAACCTGATGCAACTGCGCGAGATCATGCATGTCGGCGAACGCCTGCCGCTGGTCCCGTCCGGCACCGGCATGCAGGAGGCGATTGCCGAGCTGTCGCGCAAGGGTTTTGGCTGCGTGGCGATCACCGGCGCCGACGGCGCGCTGGTCGGCATCATCACCGACGGCGACATCCGCCGGCATATCGGCAGCGATCTCCTGTCGATGAGCGTCGATCAGGTGATGACGAAAAAGCCGAAGACGGCAGACCCCGACACGCTGGTGGCAACGGCGCTGCAGACGATCAACACCTCGGCCATCACCAGCCTGATGGTGGTCGAAAAGGGACGCCCGGTCGGGCTTGTCCATCTGCATGATCTGCTCCGCATCGGCGCCGCCTAAGGTGTGCTGATATTCAGGTGATGCCGGCCTGCAAACGTTGGTTTTCTGCGCTTCCGGTGCTCACGTACTTTAAGTACGCTCCGCTCCGGTACTCGAAAACCATCGTTTTCGGCTCGGCCTGACCTGAATCTCAACACACCTTGCCCAGGCGAGGTGCGCTTAAAAGGAACCTCAGGCTGCTTCGACCGTCAGCTCCAGGTCGGTGTCGGCGGCGCTGATGACGCGCACTTGCGTGCCTGCGGGCAGGTCGGGGCCGGAAACACGCCACAGCGTGTCGCCAAGCTTGATGCGGCCGCGACCGTCCTTGATCGGCTCGGCCAGTGTCGCCAGCTTGCCCACCATCTGCGCGCCGCGGCGGTTGAGCAGCGGCTGGTCGGCGTCATCGTGGCGGCCGGCCATCAGTTTCCTGCCGACAACGGCCGAGATCAGCGACAGCACCAGGAAAACCAGCACCTGGATCTGCCAGGTCCAGAAGGCCGCGTCCCAGATCGCCAGCGACACCGCGCCGACGATGAGCGCGGCGATACCGATCCACAGCATGAAGACGCCGGGCGCGACGATCTCCATCAGAATGAGCACGAAGCCCAGAACCATCCAGTTCCAGGGGCCGAGTTCGGAAACGATGCGATCTATCATAATGCCCACCTATCGGAGCAATTCCAGAGAACGGTTTTCTGTCCGGAATTGCGTCAAAGCAAAGGGAGAGCGGTTCTGTGTTTTTATGAAACGATGAACCGCTCCAGACATCAGCTTTCGCTCGGGCGGACCACCGGCGGGCGCGCTGCCTGCCTTTGCGAGCCGGCGGTGCCTTCAGACCTGAAGACCTCCTTGGCGATTTCGCCGATGCCGCCAAGCGTGCCGATCAGTGACGAGGCCTCCAGCGGCATGAGCACCACCTTGCTGTTGGTCGCAGAGCCAATCTTGGTCAGCGCCTCGGTGTATTTCTGCGCGATGAAGTAGTTGAGCGCCTGCACGTCGCCCTTGGCAATAGCTTCCGACACGACCTGCGTCGCCTTGGCCTCGGCCTCGGCCGAGCGCTCGCGCGCTTCGGCGTCGCGGAAGGCGGCTTCCTTGCGGCCTTCGGCCTCGAGGATCTGCGACTGCTTGAGGCCCTCGGCGGCGAGGATCTGGGCGCGCTTGTTACGCTCGGCGGTCATCTGCCGGCCCATCGATTCAATCAGATTGGCGGGCGGGTTGATGTCCTTGATCTCGACGCGGGTGATCTTGATGCCCCACGGATGCGCAGCCTCGTCGACAACGCGCAGCAGGCGTTCGTTGATGGCGTCGCGGTTGGATAGCAACTCGTCGAGATCCATCGAGCCCATGACGGTACGAATGTTGGTCATGGTCAGGTTGAGGATGGCGTTCTGCAGGCCAGCGACCTGATAGGCGGCTTGGGCGGCGTTCAGGATCTGGTAGAAGGCGATGCCGTCGACACCGACGATGGCGTTGTCGCGGGTGATGATTTCCTGCGTCGGGACATCCAGCACCTGCTCCATCATGTTCATCTTGGCGCCGATGCGCTCGAAGATCGGGTTGATGATGTTGAGGCCGGGGGTCAGCGTCTTGGTGTAACGGCCGAAGCGCTCCACCGTGTAATTATAGCCTTGCGGCACCGTTTTGATGCCTTTGAAAAGAAGTATGATAACCAGGAAAACAAGAACTATGATGGCAATATCGAAACCGCTGAAGCCCATTTCGTTTCTCCCTCAATAGGCGCCGACTTCACGAAATCACTTAAGTGTGTTTCCGTAGCGTTACAATCAGGTGATCGCGAATATTGGTTAGCGAAGGCTTTTGCGCACCGGTTTTCGGTCAAATCCAGCCCGACAGTTCCCGCCGCGCCAGCGCCTCGATCACGGCCATGCCCTCTGGGCTGTCGTTGAGACAAGGGATGTGGGCGAAGTTCTTGCCGCCGGCGTGATGGAAGGTTTCGGCCGCCTCGCGGCCGATCTCGTCCAGCGTCTCGATGCAGTCGACGGAAAAGCCCGGATTGACGATGGCGACCGACTTCACGCCGTCCTTGCCCAGTTTCTCGACGGTCTTGTCGGTATAGGGCTGCAGCCACTCCTGCGCGCCGAAGCGCGACTGGAAAGTGGTGATCAGCTTCTTCTCGTCCCAGCCGAGTTTTTCGCGCAGCAGACGCGTCGTCTCGAGGCAATGCGCCCGATAAGGATCGCCTTTGTCGGAATAGGGTTTCGGGATGCCGTGGTAAGAGGTGATGACCACCTCGGGCACGAAATCGAGCGTTGCGATGTGCTTCTCGATCGAGCGGGCAAGCGCTTCGATATAGACCGGCTCGTCATAATAGGGAGGCACGCTGCGGACCGCCGGTGCCGCCCGCATCTTCATCAACGCGCGAAACAGCTGGTCGTTGGCGGTCGCCGTCGTCGTCGCCGAATATTGCGGATAGAGCGGAAACGAAAGGATACGGTCGCAGCCTTGCGCGACCAGCCTTTCAGCGACGCTCGCGGTCGAGGGGTCGCCGTAGCGCATGGCCCAGTCGACCACGACATCCGGCAGGTCACGCAGCGCCTGGCCAAGTTTCTCGCCTTGCGCCCGGGTAAAGGTGCGCAGCGGCGACTCGTTCTTGTCGCGGTTCCAGATCCTGGCATAATTGGCGCCCGACTTCTTCGGCCTTGTGGTCAGCACAAGACCATAGAGGATCGGATACCAGATCGCCCTGTTGAGCTCGATGACGCGCGGGTCGGACAGGAATTCCCGCAGATAGCGCCACATCGGCTTGAAGTCGGTGCCGTCGGGGGTGCCGAGATTGACGAGCATGACGCCGATCTTGCCCGGCCTGGCCGGCGCGGCGCTGGCCGACAGCGGGCCGACGGCCTTGGCGGCTTTGACATCGGCGGGGTTGGCAAGCGTCATCAACGGTCTCCGGGTATCGGCGAGAAACTAGCGATGCCCTGCCGGTTTTCAATGCTGCGTCTGGCCGCACCTTATCGCGTTACGGCCCGAAAAAACACCCGCCCGGTTGCCCGGACGGGTGCAGCAATGAGTGACGAAGCGTTACTTCGCGGCAGGCGGAATGGTCAGCGTCGCACCGAGCGGCAGGCGGCGCGGTTTGTAGTCCCTGTTGGCGTCGGAGATGAGCTTCCACTTGGTGGCGTCGCCATAGGCCTTCTTGGCCAGCTCCCAATAAGTGTCGCCGGCGGCGATCACATGGCTGGTCTCAGCCGGCTTGGTCGCGGCGGGTGCTGTTTCGGCTGGCTTTGCCGGCTCGGCTGAAGGAGCAGGCGCTGCCGTTTCGGCCGGTTTTGCCGGCTCTGCCGTTGCCGGCGGCGCTGGCGGGGGAGGTGCTGCCTCGGTCGAAATGGCCGGCGGCGTGTTGGCGATGTCGCCCGAGTTGGCCGGCAATGCGGGCATTGCGGGCGCTGCCTCGGCCGGCTTTGCTGCTTCTGCAGGTGCAGGCGTTGCCGGAGCAGCTTCGGCCGGCTTTGCCGGCTCAGCCGCCGTCGTTGCCGCTATCTCGGTGATGCGGCCGTCGATCTTTGGCGTGTAGGGCCGATGCGCGCCGAGATAGTCGGCCACCACCTGCTCGAGACCCGGACCATAGTCATAGGCATCGGTGGCCTTGTCGGCGAAGACCTTGTAGCCGTCGCCGCCCTGGCGGACATAGTTGTTGGTGGCCACCAGATACTGCTTGTCCGGATTGATCGGCGCCCAGGCGCCGTTCTCCATCACCTCAACCGACTTCAGCCGGCCGGCATTGGGCGCGACCGACTTGTCGAAAGAATATTTGAGGCCCGCCACCTGCGGGAAGCGGCCGGCGCCGTCCTCGATCTGGCTGAGGCCGCCTTCCAACCCGGCGACGAGGTCCTTGCCGGAAATCTTGAACGTCGCCAGCGTGTTCTGGAACGGCAGCACGGTCAGCACCTCGCCCATCGTCACCGTGCCCTGGTCGATCGAGGCGCGCAGGCCGCCGCCATTCGAGATGACGATCTCGACGCCCTGGCCCTTGGTGCGGTCGAGGATGGCGTCGGAGACGAGATTGCCCATCTCGCATTCGCGGGCGCGGCAGCTCTCGCGGCTGCCGTCGATCGGCTTGGTGGTCTCAGCGACCTCCTTGTTCTTCAAGGCCTCGATCGGCGCACCGAGCTCCTTGATGCGGGCGAGCACGGCGGGATCGGGCGGGATCGACTTGTCGAGGAAAATCGGCGCGCCGCTGGCTTCCTTGACGACGCCATTGTCGTCGAACACGACCTTGAACTCGCCGAGATATTTCGAATAGGACGCAGCCTGAACCACCGGCACCTTGGAGCCGTCGGGATTGTCGACCATCGTCGGATAGGGGCCTTCCGCCTTCGGATCGGTGTTGGACAACAGCGTGTGGCTGTGGCCGCCGACCACCACATCGATGCCCGGGATCTTGGCGATCACGTCGCGTTCGCGCCTGTAGCCGATATGGGTGACCGCGATGATCTTGTTGACGCCTTGCGCCTTGAGCTTCTCGACCTCGGCGGTGATCGCCTTGACGTCGTCCGTGATGGCGATGTTGGGGCCGGGCGAGGCGAGTTCCGGCGTGTCGTTGGTGACCGCGCCGATGATGCCGATCTTCTGGCCGCCGACCTCGACGACGATCGATGGCTTGATCTTGCCGGCGGCGCTGGACTTGTCGTTGGGCACGACATTGGCGCTGATGATCGGAAACTTCGCCTTGTCGAGGAAAGGCACCAGCGCGCTCTCGCCATCGTCGAATTCATGGTTGCCGAGCGTGACTGCGTCGGGTTTGATCTGGTTGAGGAATTCCTCTTCCACGGCGCCCTTGTAGGTGGTGTAGAACAACGAGCCCTGGAAACTGTCGCCTGCATTGAGCAGCAGCACGTTCTGGCCTTCGAGCTTCTTGCGCTCCTGGGCGATCGCCGTGATCAGCCGGCCGGCGCCGCCGATACATTCGCCCTTGGTCTCCTCGTCCGCCGAGCAGGTGGATTCGTATTTGTTGTTGCCTTCGATGCGGCTGTGCCAATCATTGAAATGCAGAATGTTCAGCGTGTAGTCGGCAAAAGATACGCCGGCCGACAGGCCAAGCGTCGAGGCGGACAGAGCCAGAATGGCGGCAATCTTCTTCATCTTCGTCTCCCGGATGAGCTGGCCTGAAGGTGCTTAAAGCCCTCGCTTGACTGGAAAATAACAGCCAGCCTTGGGTCATGTTCACATCGGGTCCCGGTCGATGCAAGCGGAAATCAGGAAGATGTTTGCCGGCGCAAAAAAACGGCGGCTCGCGTCGCCGTCCCTGCAAAACATCAATGCCTGCGTTACTCAGGCGCGGCGGGTCAGCACGAAATTCTGGCCGCTGGCGCTGGTGCAGTTGAGCTGGCTGGTGGAAACCATCAGGCAGTTGAAGCTGACTGGCGTCTGGCGGATCAGCGAGGTGCCGTGGATCTCCACCGAGGTCGCACCGGTCATGGTGTAGCTGCCTTCCGACAGCTTCTGGCCGGTGTCGGTGGCGACGGTGGCGAAGCTGCCGGCCTTGAAGGTCGAAAGCCCGGTGCCCTTGGCGTCGATCCAGTTGCCTTCGACGCCTTTGGGCGCTGCCGCCATGGAGGGCTGGTCGGAAGGACCGGTGGTGGTGCAGGCGGCCGCGGCCAGAAGGCTTGCGGCGGCGCCTGCCGAAAGCAGTTTGCGCGCAATGGTCATGATCAAAATCCTCTCCTCTCGCATCGGCCCGAAAATCGGATTCCCGATTTCGGAAAGCACGATGCGTTCACTCAAAGTGCTAGAGCGTACTTTGTGCGTCCGAAGGGACGCACGTCGCTCTAGGCCGCACACTCTCAATCGCCCGATTTCCGGGCGATTGCAAGGCGGTGAGGCCGGTGGGCCCCGCTGCTATCGCACCAGGATGTTGCGGAACTGCCACGGATCGTCCTTGTCCAGGTCCTCCGGGAAGAGGCCGGGGCGGTTATCCAGCGGCGTCCAGTCGGTATAGTAGCCCCGGACCGGCCCGAGATAAGGCGACTGCACTTCGAGACAGCGCTTGTAGTCCATCTCGTCGGCCTCGACGATGCCGGCCTCCGGGTTTTCCAGCGCCCAGACCATGCCGGCGAGCACCGCCGAGGTGACCTGCATGCCGGTGGCATTCTGATAGGGCGCGAGCTTGCGCGCCTCGGCCAACGACAATTGCGAGCCGTACCAGTAGGCGTTCTTGGCGTGGCCGTAGAGCAGCACACCGAGTTCGTCGACACCGTCGACCAGCTCGTTCTCGTCGAGCACGTGGTGGACCGGCTGCGGCTTGCCCGCGGCGCCGAACATCTCATCGAGCGACAGCAAGGCGTCGTTGCATGGGTGATAGGCGTAGTGGCAGGTCGGGCGGTATTGAAGCTTGCCCTTCTTCGAGCGCACGGTGAAGAAATCGGCGATAGAGATCGCCTCGTTATGTGTCACCAGCAGGCCGTATTGCGCGCCCGGCGTCGGGCACCAGCTGCGCACGCGCGTGTTGGCGCCGGGCTGTTCCAGATAGATCGCCGCCTTGGAGCCATGCTTGTGCTTCTTGCCGTTCTTCGGCATCCAGGTCTCATGCGTGCCCCAGCCGAGCTCGGCCGGCTGCAGGCCTTCCGAGATGAAGCCCTCGACCGACCAGGTGTTCCAGAACACGTCCATCGGCTTCGGCTTCTTGGTGCGCTGGGTGTCGCGCTCGGCGATGTGGATGCCCTTGACGCCGGCCTTCTTCATCAGCTTGGCCCAGGCCTCGCGATCTTCCTGCGCAGGCTCGGAAAACTCCAGGCCAAGATCGGTGGCGAGGTTGACGAGCGCCTTCTTGACGAACCACGAAACCATGCCCGGATTGGCGCCGCAGGTGGACACCGCCGTGGCGCCGCCGGGCTTGTCCTGCTTTTCCTTGATCATGGCTTCGCGCAGCGCATAGTTGGTGCGGCTGGCATTGTCGGCCTTGGCGTCGAAATAGAAGCCGAGCCACGGCTCGACCACGGTGTCGATGTAGAGCACACCGAGCTTGCGGCAAAGCCGCATCAGGTCAACCGAGCCGGTATCGACCGACAGATTGACGCAAAAGCCCCGGCCGCCGCCATTGGTCAGAAGCGGCGTCAAGAGCTTCTTGTAGTTCTTCTCGGTTACGTGTTCCTGGACGAAGGCGATGCCGCGCTCGTCGAGCAGCTTGCGGTCGGTGTCGAGCGGGTCGATGACCGTCATGCGCGACTTGTCGAACTGGAAATGGCGCTCGATCAGCGGCAGCGTTCCCCGGCCGATCGAGCCGAAGCCGATCATCACGACAGGGCCGGTGATCTCACCGTAAACGGGCCAGTTTTCATTCGCCATTTTTTCGCGCACTCCTTCAAACACATGCAAGACCGGGCAAACACCTGCAAAACCGGATGTTTTTCGCCCAGCGGTCAAGCGCTACACCACAGATCATTGTCATAAACCAGTGAAAAGCGCCAATCGCCGGCCAAGCCGTTTTGGCCTGTGGTTAAGCCGATCCGGTCATCGCGTTCAGCGATGCGACCAGGCGGTCCCGGTCGGCGGTCATGCCCTTGTAGTCGAGCTGGGCCTGATCGAGGGCGTTGAGCTGCTCGGCGAAGGAGGCGGCAAGGGTGGCACGGTCCGGGTGGCGGGCAAGCACCTTGAGCGGGTCGAGATGGATGCGGATGGTGAACAGGATATCGCGCGAAACGGGCAGCTTGCGCAGCGTCTGGCGTTCGACACGGATGAAGGCGTGGGCGTTGATGTCGCCGTCCGGGAAGCGCGTCGGGCGGCTGGTGGCGCGATCGATGCGTTCGACATTGGAAAGCGGGTGATAGAGCGCATCGTTGGCCTGGATCGACCAGTTGAACCGCTCGACCGCTTGCCCCTGCAGGCCGTCGAACATGCGATTGATGAGCTCTGCGGGTCGCGTGCCGGGGCCGAAGCCGGGCACGGGCGCATGGATCTCCTGCAGCGGCTTGCCGAATTTTTCCGTGAGCGACCAGGACGAGGGAAAGCACAGCGAGCCGGCGGCGAGCCGCCAGCCGCGTTCGTCGCGGCGCATGAGGATCAGGTCTTCCTGGACGAGCAGGGACGCCTTTGCGAGCGGTGCCTGGCGCAAGACGTGAGGTAGCCTTTCGATCGTGCTTTCAAGGCCGGCGACCTCGACGTCCGAGCCTGCGGCGCGATGGGTGCGCGGGTGTTTCGCCGTGAGATGTTGGCCAAGCAGATCCAGCACCTCGCGTTGGGCGTCGCGGGTGCCGTCTTCCTCGACAAACACCTTTTCCGGGATGCCGGCGTAAAGCCGCTGCTTCTCGGCAAGATGCGGCAGGAGAAACGCATCGACCTCGATCCAGCGGTCGATTTCGAGCGGCTTCAGCCCGACGGTGAAGAGTTTCGAGGACCCATCATAGGGCGTGTGGGTTGGCTGGCGAATGTTCATGCGTTCTTCAAACAGAAAAGCCAAGCCGCGCCGGGATCAGTCCGCGCAGCGAATTGCCGACGAAGATCGCCTTCGCCGACGTCAGATCCTCGAAGCTGTAGATCGCTTCCGCGGCGCGGCCTTCGTCCAGAAGCGCGCCGCGCAATATTCCAGGCAACAAGCCGCAGTCGAGGCGGGGCGTGGCGAGCACGCCATCGCCGAAATCGGCGAAAAGGTTGGTAATGGTGCCTTCGCAAAGTTCGCCGCGCTCATTGGCAAGCAGCACCTCGTCGGCGCGGGTGGCGAGATATTCGGCGCGCGCCTGCTGGTAGATCTCCCGGCGGCTGGTCTTGTGGCGCAGCAGCATGTTGCCGGAATAGAGCCGGACCCGCGCCAGCTGCAGATGCCAGACCTTGTCGGCGGCAAGCGGTTCGTAAGGCTGCGCTGCCGCCGACGCTTCTCCGCCATGTTGCAAGGCAAGCCGCACGCGCAACGCAATCTCATGCCCACCCACGATGCGCGACAGAACCTGGCCGATCCGCTTGGGATCGCAGGCAAAGCCGAGTTCGGCAGCCGACGCGTAGAGCCTGGCCAGATGCCGCTCGAAGCGCAGGAAGCCGGCGCCCGGCTCCCAGCGCATGGTTTCGATCAGCTCGAAGCCGGCGCTGTTCCCGTCGCGAAGCGCGCTTTCAAAAGACACTCCCGATACTCCTCCTCGGCGGTGGAATCGAAAACGACGCCGCCGCCGACATTGTAGACGGCTTCGCCATCGGCAAAGAGCGAGATGGTGCGGATCGCCACCGAAAAGCGCATCCTGCCGTCAGGCGCTATCCAGCCGATAGCGCCGCAATAGACGTCGCGCGGCGTATGCTCCAGCTCGTGCAGGATTTCCATGGCGCGGATTTTCGGCGCGCCGGTGATGGAGCCGCAGGGAAAGAGTGCTGCAAAGATCCGGCGAATGCCGAGGTCCGGCAAAAGCTTCGCCCGCACCCGGCTTACCATCTGGTGGACCGTCGGGTAGCTCTCGATGCGGAATAGCTCCGGCACTTCCAGCGTGCCGACCTCGCTGATCAACGAAATGTCGTTGCGCAACAGGTCGACGATCATCCGGTTCTCGGCCTGGTTTTTTTCGTCGTTGCGCAGGAAGGTCTTGAGCCGCGCATCCTCGGCCCTGGTCGCGCCGCGCGGCGCGGTGCCTTTCATCGGATGCGTCTCGATCATGCCCTCGGCATCGATCTCGAAGAACAGCTCCGGCGAGCGCGACAACACGATCGGATCGCCGAGCGAGACCAGTGCGCCGTATTTCACCGGTTGCCTTTCGGTCAGCGCGTTGAAGGCGGCGAGCGGATCGCCGGACCAGTGCGCCTGGACCGGGAAGGTCAGGTTGCCCTGGTAGCAGTCGCCCTTGCGGATATGGTCGTGCAGGCGTGCGAAGCGGGCGGCATAATCCTGCGCGGACCATGTTGCCCGGGCATCGAAGATCGGACCGTTGGTCGCTTGTCCATCCGCTGATGGCACCGCCTCTTCAAGCGGCGTGTCGAAGACACCGAGGCAGATCAACGGTGCGCGGCGGCCCTCGGGCAGCAGTGGCGCCAGCTTCGGCTCGAGCAGATAGCCGGCTTCATAGGAGAAATACCCGGCCAGCCATTTGCCGGCGTCGGAAGCCGCCTGCGCTCTCTCAAGCGCGGGTGTGAATTCCTCCGCGTCGCGCGCCACGATGACCTCGCGCGGCCGGTCGAAGACCAGCTGCCGAGCTGTGTCGTCGTTGCGGAAGATGGCTGCGGGAAGGGACATGAGCCTCGGATGCGGTCGATAACGTCGACCGCTCTATATGGGGGTTCGGCGAGGCGCAATCGAGGGAGCGGCGTCGGGCGGCGCAAAGCTGACTGTGGCCCAAAACAAAGACGGCGCCCGTGGCGGGCGCCGCCTTGCAGCCGGTCGCGATGGCGGATGGTTCAGGTGTTGCTGGCGGTGCCGGCTGTCGGAAACTGCCTGGCAAATTCCGTCTCGTTGCCGGCAGCAAGCAGCTTCGCCTGCTCGATCCATTTTTCGCGCGCGATACGGCCGTCGAAATTGAGCACCTCCTCGATGCGCTTGACGTCGGCCTCGGTCCAGGCGGCGATCTGGGCGTAAGTCGTAACACCCTGGCCCTTGAGCAACTTCTCATTGACCGGCCCGATGCCGATCAGGCGGCGCAGATTGTCGGCCTTGTCGGCAGCTGCCTTGGGCGCCGCTGCTTTCTTGGCCGCCGGCTTTGGCGCCGCGGTTTTGGCCGCTGGCGGCTTCTTGGCGGCAGCAGCCTTCGGCGCCGGTTTGGCGGCCGTCGAACCGGCGGACGACGACGTCGACGTCAGCGCAGCCGAAGCAGGCGCGGCGGCCTTGCTTGTTCCGGCCCCGGCTGGCGTTGCGCGAAGCTTGCTCTCGAGGTCGGCTCGGGCGCGGCCGCAGGCGTCGAGTTCGCCCTTGAGGCGATCGGTATCGGCGCGCAGCCTGTCGCGTTCGCTGCGCGTGCGGTCGAGATCGCCGCGCAGGCTGTCGAGCTCACCGCGCAGGCGGCCCCAGATGAACCAGCCAACCAGAACACCCACAATGAACGCCAGGAGGATGTAGAAGAAAGTGCTCATTTCTCTCTCCAGTCCGATCTGTCGGCCGCGGCCCGGAGTGGCGAGCCTACCGCCAAGGATCGTCAATCATTCCGCTGTCGCGGAACTGCCGGCCTCAATCGGGCTATCGGCTGCGGCTTTGCGTCCGTGACCGGCAGCCATCATCGCATTCGCCGAAGCGCCACACTGGCCGTCTATGGCCTTGGCGCCGGCTGAGCTTGAGGCGGGACGCTATCATATGGCCTTGCGAAAGCTAATTGAAAAATGTGGGCGGAGAGTTATTCAGGAACAGATATTTAGACCAAGAATAGCGTAGTCGCGAATATGCATTCCAGCTAAACTGTTCTGGTCCTGCTGACCGCCGAAGCGCCCGTCACTTGTCGAGTGCCTCCAGCTCGTCGATCAGGGCGCTGATGACGCCCAGGCCGATCTGCCAGAAGGCAGGGTCGGTGGCGTCGAGGCCGAAGGGCGCCAGCAGCTCGGAATGATGCTTGGTGCCGCCGGCGCGCAGCATCTCGAAATACTTCTCCTGAAAGCCGCGCTCGGCGTTCTGGTAGACGGCGTAAAGCGAGTTCACCAGGCAGTCGCCGAAGGCATAGGCGTAGACGTAGAAGGGCGAATGGATGAAGTGCGGGATATAGGTCCAGAAGACCTCGTAACCCTCGCGAAGCTTGATCGCCGGCCCCAGGCTCTCGGCCTGCACTTCCAGCCAGAACTCGCCCAGCCTGTCCGAGGTCAGCTCGCCGTTCTTGCGCTCGGCATGGACCTTGCGCTCGAACTCGTAGAAGGCGATCTGGCGCACGACCGTGTTGATCATGTCCTCGACCTTCTGCGCCAGCATGGCTTTGCGCTCGCGCTTGTCGGTGGTCTGGTCGAGCAGCGAGCGGAAGGTCAGCATCTCGCCGAAGACGGAAGCGGTCTCGGCCAGTGTCAACGGCGTGGACGCCATGAGCGCGCCCTGGCCCGCGGCCAGCACCTGGTGCACACCGTGGCCAAGCTCATGCGCCAACGTCATCACGTCGCGCGGTTTGCCCATATAGTTGAGGAGCACGTAAGGATGGGCCGACGGCACCGTGGGATGAGCGAAGGCGCCGGGCGACTTGCCTGGACGCACAGGCGCGTCAATCCAGTTGTGATCGAAAAAGCCGCGCGCGATCTCGGCCATCTCAGGCGCGAAGCGCTGGTAGGCCGACAGCACCGTGTCCCTGGCGTCGTCCCAGCGGATCACCGCCTGCGGGGTCTCGGGCAATGGCGCGTTGCGGTCCCAGTGGTTCATCACCTCCATGCCGAGCCAGCGCGCCTTCATCGCGTAATAGCGGTGCGACAGCCGCGGGTAGGCCTCGCGCACTGCGGCCGCCAGCGCGTCGACCACGCTGCGCTCGACGCGATTGGCGAGATGGCGCGAATCGGCGATGTCCTGGAAACCGCGCCAGCGATCGGAGATTTCCTTGTCCTTGGCCAGCGTGTTGGTGATCAGCGTGAAGGTGCGCAGGCTCTTGCGGAAGGTCGCGGCCAGCGCTTCGGAGGCCTGGTGACGCACCTCGCCATTGGCATCCTGAAGACGATTGAGCGCAGGCTCCAGCGTCAGCTCCTCGCCGTCGATATCGAAACGCAGGTCGGTCATCGTCTCGTCGAACAGGCGGTTCCAGGCGCCGCGTCCGGTGACCGATTTTTCATGGAACAGCTGCTCGACGCGGTCCTCGAGCTGGTAGGGCTTGTCCTTGCGGAGATCGAGCACCCAGGGCTGGTAGTGGCCGAAGGCCGGATCGGCGGCCAGAGCGCCTTCGATCGCGGCATCGTCGATCAGATTGAGCTCGAGCGCGAAGAACAAAAGATGCGCGCTGGCGTCGGTCATCTTCTCCTGGACGTCGCCATAGAGCTTGGCGCGCTGCGGATCGGCGGTGTTACCGGCATAGACGAGGCCCGCATAGGAGACGATGCGACCGATGAGCTCCTCCAGAGCCTCATAGGCTTTCAGGGCTTCGCCGAGCTTGCCGGAGCTGCCGCGCCCGGCCTCGGCCGCGAGCGTGCCTTTCCAACGGGTCTCGAAGGCGATGGCGTCATTGGCGGCCTTGGCGATGTCGCGCTTGAGTTCGGGCGCTTCCATGCCGGCATAGAGGTCGGCGAGGTTCCATTCCGGCAGATCGCCAAGCCCGGCCGCGCCCTGACCGGACGCCACCGCCGCAAGCCGCTGATCAACCATCATGCGCATCGACAATCCTTTTTTGAGTGAGGTCGCCAAAATCGAAGGGGAAAAAACAAGCCGGTCAAATCCTAAGGAATTCGTTCACCGGGTTTTTTGAAACCTTATTTAGAACCCTGTGCCAAGATGATCCACGGGGATTTTCTCGGGCAGGCAACTTCAAACACTCATGACAGGTTCCATACTCATAGTCGATGACGATCCGGTGCAGCGCAGGCTGCTCGAGGCCGCGGTGACGAAATTCGGCCATGCCGCGATCGTCACGGATGGCGGCGAGGCGGGCCTCGATGTGCTCGATGGACCCAATACGCGCGACGTGTCGGTGGTCATTCTCGATCTCGTCATGCCTGGCCTGGATGGCATTGGCGTGCTGAAGGCGATGCGCGAGCGTGCCATCAACATCCCCGTCATCGTGCAAACGGCGCAAGGCGGTATCGAGACCGTCGTCTCGGCGATGCGTCATGGGGCTTTCGACTTCGTCGTCAAACCGGCATCGCCCGACAGGCTGCAAACCGCGATTTCCAACGCGTTGAAGGTCGAGGCGGTCGAGGACGAGGTCAAGCGGACGGCGCGGCGCCGCGGCGGCCATCTCAGCTTCAAGGACCTGATCACCCGCAGCCCGGCGATGGACCGGGTGATACGCCTCGGGCAAAAGGCAGCCGCTTCCAACATCCCGATCCTGATCGAAGGCGAATCCGGCGTCGGCAAGGAATTGGTGGCGCGTGCCATCCAGGGCAGCGGCGACCGCCGCTCGAAGCCATTCGTCACCGTCAATTGCGGCGCCATTCCCGAGAACCTGGTCGAGTCGATCCTGTTCGGCCATGAAAAAGGATCTTTTACCGGCGCCAGCGACAAGCATACCGGCAAGTTCGTCGAGGCAAATTCAGGCACGCTGTTCCTTGACGAGATCGGCGACCTGCCGCTCGACGTGCAGGTGAAGCTGCTGCGCGCCGTCCAGGAAGGCGAGGTCGATCCGGTCGGCGGCCGTTCGACCGTCAAGGTCGACATCCGGCTGATCTCGGCGACGCACCGCAATCTTTTGCAGCAGGTCAAGGACGGCAAGTTCCGCGAGGACCTGTTCTACCGGCTGAACGTCTATCCGATCTTCGTGCCGCCGCTGCGCGAGCGCCGCGACGACATCCCCTACCTGGTCCGCCATTTCATGGAGAAGGTGGCGTCGGCCGATCCGCGTCGCCGTCCCACCGGCATTTCCGCCAGGGCGCTGGCCATGCTTGAGGCCTATGATTGGCCGGGCAACATCCGCCAGCTGGAGAATGCGGTGTTCAGAGCCTCGGTCCTGGCCGAGGAGGACCTGCTCACCGAGGAGGAATTCCCGCAGATCCGGGCGCAGGTGGAAGGAACGGTCAGTCTTGACGCGGAACCGGCATCGGCAGCTGCTGAGACGGCTTTGGATCTCTCCCAACCCACGGACGAAATGGCTCCCGATGGAGCAGGGGCCGCCTTGCGGGACGGCGAGGCGCCGGCCAGGCTGCAGCCTCGTTTTGGAACGCTCAGGGCGCTCGACGAACGCGGCAATGTGCGGGCGTTGGCCGAGGTCGAGTTCGAAATGATCAAGCTCGCCATCGACCATTACAACGGCCAGATGAGCGAGGTCGCGCGTCGCCTGGGCATCGGGCGCTCGACGCTCTACCGCAAGTTGAAGGAATATGGCATTGATCCCGAAGCTGGCCGCGTCGACCGGCTGGCGTCGTGACAGACAAGCTTCGAGCCAGCTTGCAGGCTTAAAATCCGAGTCAAATTGTCGCTTTCCGGTTCAGGATTGCCGGTTTTCGCGGGCTATCGCGACCATAGATCACGCTTTGCGGCCAACGGTAACAGATCGTGTTCTGGCCGAAGTCGGATTCCTGATCTAAACCAGCGGTTTACCACGAAATGTTCGGGATCATTTTTGACGGGATATCGCCACGGTGTTACCGCATTTCGGCTTCAATAAACGATGATTAACCATTAGGATTGATACTCGGATGTGAAAATCAGACATCCGTTGGTCAAATCCGGGGACAAACGGCAGCCTGCAAGGCCATTTGATTTGAACAAAGTCGAACGACATAAAAACGGGCGGCATTTTCACATGAGCGTCTGGCCGAGGTGGCTGGCGTTCGTGATTTTGGCTGTCGGGTTCTTGTCGGCGGCCATGTCGGGCGCCAGGGCCGAAGTTCGTACGCTGAAGCTCTATCACCTGCACACGCATGAGAAGGCCGAGATCGTCTACAAGCGCAACGGTCGCTACGATCCGGAAGGCCTCCGCAAAATCAACATCATCCTGCGCGACTGGCGCCGCAACGAGCCGACCAAGATGGATCCGCGGTTGCTCGATCTCGTCTGGGAAGCCTATCGCGAAGCCGGCGCGACCGACTACATCCAGGTCGTCTGCGGTTATCGCTCGCCGTCGACCAATGCGATGCTGCGCTCGCGCAGCCGCGGCGTCGCCGAGAAAAGCCAGCATATGCTCGGCAAGGCCATGGACTTCTACATCCCTGGCGTGCCGCTGAAGAAGTTGCGCAACATCGGCCTCAAGATGCAAGGCGGCGGCGTCGGTTATTATCCGACTTCCGGTTCGCCGTTCGTCCATATGGATGTCGGCAATGTGCGCCACTGGCCGGGCATCAGCCGCCAGGAACTGGTCAGCCTGTTCCCGAACGGCAAGACGCTGCATGTGCCGAGCGACGGCCGGCCGCTGCCGGGCTATGACCAGGCGCTGGCCGCCTATCAATCGCGCAAGGGCTCCGGCACGCCCAATATCGAAGTGGCCAGCGCCGGCGGCTCGACCAAACGGTCCGGCGGACTGCTGGCCGCCTGGTTCGGTGGCGGCTCTGACGAGGCGGACGACGAGGCCGACGACAGCAACCCGACGCCGCAGGCCAAGACCGTGAAGCAGGTTCAGGTCGCTTCCGCCGCCACGTCCCGCAGCAGCAATCTTCCAGGCATCGCGATCGTGTCGCCGAAGGATGCCAAGCGCGCCGACATCCCGCAGGTCGCGGATGACAGCGCCGACGATTCGCAGCCGCAGCAGGACACGCCGGAGACGATCATCGCCGCCTTGCCGCCGAAGGAAGTTCCGCTGCCTGATTTCGCGCCGCGTCCGAAGGCCGATGTCGGCCAGCAGGCGCCGCAGAACGTGCCGTTTGCCATGGCCGATGCCTCGGCGACGACCGAGCAGGCGGTTTCGACCGCGCAGGCTCCGGCGCCGGATAAGGTGCCGTTCGGCACGGCCAGCGCGGCAGAGGCCGCTTCAGCCGATCCGGCTCAGGTTGCCGTCAACAACATTCCGCTGCCGACCTGGCGTCCCGACCGCACGACGCCGGCGGAGCTGGCGTCGAAGGACCAGAATGTGCTTTTGGCGCTGGCGGACACGGCTCAGCAGAACAACAATGCTACCGACGCCTTCTCGGTGCTGCCGACGGCAAGGCCGCAACCGGCCAAGCAGGATGAGATCAAGGCCGTGCTCGAACAGGTCAGCGCCACGACCGACGCCGGCGGCGCGCAGTATCAGCTCGCGTCGCTGACGCAACCGGAACCGCGCTCGGCCTTCAACGACCCGTCGGGCGTCGATGCCGCGTCGCCGCGCCAGGCCATCGCCGCCCTGCCGGCAGGCAGCGATCCCGCACAGGCGATCGGCGCCGGCGTGAAGACGACAGCCAAGGAAGCCAGGGCTTCGACGCGTGACTTGAAGCCAGGGCCGAAGGCCATGGTGGTGGCCGCACCCCCGCAGGCCGCGCGCTGGGCACTGGGCAGCGGCGAGACCATCGCCACCGTTTCCAGCCCGACGACGGCGCCGCGCTATGCCTATAACATCGTGCACACGCCGCCGAGCGAGGTCTATACAGCCGGCTTCCAATCGGATGCCCAGGCGCCCGACGCCAGCCGCTTCACCGGCAATGCCGTAAAGTTCCTGTCGGTCGCCCGCTTCCAGACGAAGTAGGAAACTCAACTTCGTCCAAGGGCCATGCTGGCGCGCGGCCTTTTGTTTGATAGGCTGCGCTGTTCGCTAGGCTCTCCCGCTTCGTCTAAAGGTAGGACAGCGCCCTTTGAAGGCGTGAATCGTGGTTCGAATCCATGAGCGGGAACCAGGTCCGTCGTCAAACGTTCACGCGGTCCTGAACTTCTCGTGAAGACGGAGCAGGTCGCACTTTCCCGGGTTAAGGTCGGTCCGTTCCAACCCGGGATATTCATGAAAAAATTCTACTGGCATCCGCTATCGCATTGGCAACGGTTTCCGCGGCCATCGCGCCTTCACAGGCGGCCATGGTCGTCGTGAAGACCAACGGCCATATGCATGATCACATGCATATGAGAAAGCATTGCAAGACCACCTGGGTCACGCATTGGAAGAACCACCGCAAGGTCTCCGAGAAGGTCACGGTCTGCAAGTAAATCGCGTTTCATGCAGAACCACCCGGTCGGCGCAAGCCGGCCGGGTTTTTTCATAGCCAAATTCCTGATGTGGCTTAGTCCACTTCCAGCGCTGGCGGTTCGCCTCTTGCCAGAAGCCGCGCGGCATCACGCCCGGGCGGCAATCCGAATTGGCGCGCATATTCGCGGCTGAACTGGGAAGCGCTTTCATAGCCGACCGTGAAAGCGACGCGCGCGGCGTTGCCCGGCTCCGCGATCAACAGGTGGCGCGCTTCGAGCAGGCGCACCTGTTTTTGGTACTGGATCGGACTCATGGCGGTGGCCGCCTCGAAGTGGCGGTGAAACGAAGCGTTGCTCATATGCGCGAGCGCCGCCAGTTCCGCCACGTCGATCGGCTCGTTGTAGTGCCGGCGGATCCAGGTGGTGGCGCGGCGGATCTGCGACAGGCGACCATCGGCGCGCGCGAGCTGGCGCAGCTTGCCGCCTTGCGGGCCCTGCAGCAGCCGGAATGCGATCTCGCGTTCAAGCATCGGCGCCAGCACGGGAATCTCGGCCGGCCGGTCGAGCAGGCGCAGCATCCGGCGCCATGCGTCGAGAAGCTCGTCATCGGCCCGATTGGTCACGAAACTGTCGCCGCCCACCGCCGACTTGTGGTCGATGATCAAGGTGGCGATCAGCTCGATATCGAGAGCGAAAGCGATGGCCACGTAGGGACGGGCGCTGCTCGCCTCTATCAGCTGGCTGGTGGCCGGCGTTTCCAGCGCATAGACGAAGTAGCTGCCGGCGCTGTAGGCCAGCGTGCGGTCGCCGATCAGCACCGTCTTGGTGCCCTGCAGCACGAACAGCACGGTCGGTTGGCAAAGCTCGGGCAGTGGCGGCATCGGAACCTCGCTGCGGCCAATGGTAACGCGCGGGATGGCCGTCTTCGTCCGCCGTCCGTGCGCGTGGCGGCCGGCGATCGTGATCAATTCCTGCAAGGCTTCGTCCATCGCTCCAGCATTGCCGATCCATGCTGGCTGCGCAAGCAGGGCAACGCGGAGGCGCATACGCCGTTGGCGAGCAAACACGTGGTTGAGAGGAATAGGCAAGAAGGCGCGAGAATCAGGCGCGCGCGGTTGCTCTACGCACGTCATGTCTAAGTCACCAAAGGAGACATGGACATGACAACGCAAAGAACGCGCTGGTGACCGGCGCCAACAAAGGTATCGGCCTCGAGACCGCCCGGCGGCTGGCAACGATGGGATACAAGACCTGGCTCGGGGCGCGGGATGCCAAGCGCGGCGAGGCCGCGGCACAGGCGTTGCGCAACGATGGTCTCGACGTCGAATGGCTGGAGCTCGACGTCGCCAGCGATAACAGCGTGGCGGCTGCCGCCAGTACCCTGGCGGCGCGGACATCGAGCCTCGATGTGCTGGTCAACAATGCCGGCATAGCCCCCGGCTATGTCGACGCGCTCGGCCCGGACGGCCGCTATGAGCGGCCGCCAAGCCGGGAGGATGTCGCGGACATGAAAGCGACCTATGACGTCAATGTCTTCGGCCCGGTCCGTGTCACTCAGGCGTTGCTGCCGCTGCTCTTGGCGGCGCCCGCCGCCCGCATCGTCATGGTCAGCAGCTATCTCGGTTCGATGGCGCGCGCGGCCGGCAACAGCCAGTCGCCCAATGTCATGGGCTATGGCAGCTCGAAGACTGCGCTCAATGCCATCACGATCGCCTTCGCCAGGGAGCTTTCGCCGCGCGGCATCATGGTCAACGCCGCGGCGCCTGGCTACACCGCGACGGACCTCAATGCGCACAAGGGTGGCCGCACGGTGCAACAGGCGGCCGAGGTCATCGTGCGCCTGGCGACGCTGGAGCCCGGCGGACCCACCGGCGGCTATTTCGACGAGAACGGTCCGTTGGCCTGGTAGGCAGGGGTGTTTTTCGACGCAATTCCGGACGGAAAACCGGCGTCCACTTTCCTGGAATTGCTTTATGTGAGCTTGCTCGCTTCGCGCGCGAGCGCTTCGATCTCGTCCCACTTGCCCGCCTTGATCAGATCGTCCGGCGCGACCCACGAGCCGCCGACGCAGATGACATTGGGCAGGCTAAGATAGTCGGCGGCATTTTTGGCCGTGATGCCGCCGGTCGGGCAGAATTTCACGTCGGCGAGCGGCGAGGCGAAAGCTTTCAGCGAGGCGATGCCGCCGGACTGCTCGGCCGGGAAGAATTTCAGGAAGCGCAGGCCGGCCTCGCGCGCGGCCATGATCTCGCCGGGCGTGATGGCGCCCGGCAGCAAGGGCACCGGGCTGCCCTTGGCCGCATCGAGAAGCTGGCTGGTGATGCCGGGGCTGACGATGAATTTCGAGCCGGCGGCGGCCGCTTCGTCGAACTGTTTTGCATCGAGAATGGTGCCGGCGCCGACGATTGCGTCCTCGACCTCGGCCGCGACACGGCGGATCGCTTCCAGCGCGTCGGCGGTGCGCAGCGTGATCTCGATAGCCCCGAGGCCGCCACGCGCCAGCGCGCGGGCAAGCGGCACGGCATCAGCGACATTGGCGATCTTCAGCACCGGGATGACCGGTTGACCGTTGAGAAGCGACAGGAGCTTTTCGGTCTTGCTGGTCATGGGGCTGTCTCCGTTGCGGTCGATTTCAACCGATTAGCAGAAGGGGTATGCCGAGTCCACGAAAGCAGGCGTGTCGCGATGTCACGCGCCCACCCCGTTCGTTTGCTCCGCCTTGAAACCGCTTTCAGCACGGTCTAGTGGCATTGCTATGACAACGACCAAAGTAACCCAGCAGCCTGTTCGCGTCGCCGCACTCTACAAATTCGCGCGGCTCGACGCATACGAAGCATTGCGCGCGCCGCTCGCGGCGTTCTGCTGCGGGCGCGGCATCAAGGGAACGCTGCTTCTCGCCCATGAGGGCGTCAACGGCACGGTCGCCGGCAGCGAAGAGGCGATCGTCGGGCTGATCGACCATCTCCAGGCGATCGAAGGCCTTGCCGGGCTGGAGGTGAAGTACAGCATCGCTGCCGAAATGCCGTTCCATCGCATGAAGGTGCGGTTGAAGCGCGAGATCGTCACCTTGGGCGTCGAGGACATCGATCCGGCGAACAGCGCCGGCACTTATGTCGCGCCGGCCGACTGGAACGCGCTGATCTCGAACGCCGACACCATCGTCATCGACACCCGCAACGCCTATGAAGTCTCGATCGGTACCTTCCAGGGCGCCGTCGATCCGCAGACGGCCAGCTTTCGCGAGTTTCCGGCCTGGGTCGAAGAGCACCGCGAGGAGCTCGAGGGCCGCAAGGTGGCGATGTTCTGCACCGGCGGCATACGCTGCGAAAAGGCGACCGCCTATGTGAAGTCGCTCGGCTTGAAGGACGTCTTCCACCTGAAGGGCGGCATTCTGAAATATCTCGAAGAGGTGTCGGCTGAAGACAGCCTGTGGCAAGGCGAGTGTTTCGTCTTCGACGAGCGCGTGTCGGTGTCGCATGGCCTGGCCGAGGGCGAGGCGGAACTCTGCCGCGCTTGCCGGCATCCGCTGATGGCCGAAGACCGCCTGTCGCCGCAATTCACCGCCGGCGTCTCATGTCCGCATTGCTTCGAGGTTCGCTCGGAAGAGGACCGCGCCCGCTATGCCGAGCGCCATCGCCAGGTTGAACTGGCGCAGGTGCGAGGCGGCAAGCGCCACATCGGCAGCTAAAACGATACTGAATAACGGTCGATCGCCCAAAGCCAGGTGCCGTCGCTCTGCCGACGGGCGACCTCGCTGGTGATGCTGCCGTCGGGCAGCTTGGTGGAGGTCAGCGCCAGGTCGCTATTGATGAGGGCAGGGCGCTGTTCGCCGCGCTGGAATTTGCGTCCCGCCGCGAGACCCTGCTCGAAAAGCACACGGATTGCCTGCCTGCCGCGCGTGAATTCGCCACCGCCGCTGTCGACGACGGCATCGGGTTCGAACAACGCCAGCATTCCCTCGATATCGCCGGCCCATTGGCGGTCGATCAGCAAACGCTCGAGATCCTGCGGGTCGAGCGCCGGCTCGCGGTTTTCTGCATTGGTCATCTGATCGTCCCCTTCGGAAATCGGCGGGATCCTAGCCGAAGCGATCCGCCGTTTCGACACCTGACGAGCCTGTTTTCGCTGCCTTGATCGGGCGGCGAAATGTCCCTCGTCATTGTAATGTCAAGGCGCCGGGCCTACCTCTTGCCCGTCCGAAACCTTGCCCGCGCGCATTCGGCCGGGCCAATTCTGGAGGCATGATGCTCGACCCCAAGAAGCTGCTCGACGACCTTCTCGGCTCGCAAATCCCTGGGACCGGCTCGACTGTCCGCGACAAGGCGGGACAAGCGGTGCAGATGGCAAAGGACAATCCACTCGCCGCCGGCGCGCTGGCGGCGGTGCTGCTCGGCACCGGCACCGGACGGCAGGTGACCGGCACCGCCATCAAGCTCGGTGGCCTGGCAGCGATTGGCGGCCTCGCCTACAAGGCCTACCAGAACTACAAGGCCGGCAACGCGCCGGAGCAGGCGCCGCCAGCCAGCGAGCCGGAATTGCTGCCGCCGCCGGCGGACACGGCGTTCCATCCCTCGCAGGCGCCGCAAGGCGAGGCTGAATTCACGCTCACGCTGGTGCGGGCCATGATCTCGGCGGCGAAAGCCGACGGCCATGTCGATGACGAGGAACGCAAGAAGATCGCCGATAAGCTGAAGCTTGCCGGCATCGGCGTCGAGGCGGAAAAGTTCCTGCTTGCCGAACTCGAAAGCCCGCTCGATCTCGATACGCTGGTCGCCGGCGCCAAGACCGACGCGCAGAAGCTCGAGCTCTACACGGCCTCGCGCCTGACCATCGATCCTGACACCCGCACCGAGCGCGGCTATCTCGATCTGCTCGCCGGGCGCCTCGGCCTGCCGGATGCGCTGGTCGACCATGTCGAAGCGACCGTCTCGGCGGCGAAGGCGCCGGTCGGGACTGCACCCAACCCGCGCTGGTAGATCCGGTTGGTAAACTGAGGCCGAGCCGCGTTGCTGACCGTCAATCCTTCGTTAACCCAGGAAGCGCATGATTCTAAACAGTCGGGCCGGCTTATCCTCCTCCCAAGCGCGGTTCAGATCGGGGCGGTCGCCAATGGCCGCCCTTTTTGTCGGCCAATCTTTACCGCCGACAGTCGCTTGCCATCATCTGCGCCATTTGCGATGCCACGTCTTTCCATCCATGACCGGGAGGACGGCGATGACAGCCATCACAGCCATCACAGAGAAGACCGCCATCGTTACCGGCGCCGGGACCGGCATCGGCAAGAGCGTCGCCACGGCGCTGCTCAAGGCCGGCTGGAACACGGTTTTCTGCGGCCGCCGCAAGAACGTGCTGGATGAGGCGATCGCTGATGCCGGCCGGACCGAGGCCAAGGCGCTGGCCGTCGCCTGCGACATCAGCAAGGCCAATGAAGTCGAGGACATGTTCGAGACGGTGGTCGAGGCTTTCGGCCGTGTCGACCTGCTCTTCAACAATGCCGGCATGGGTTACAAATCGACGCTGATCGACGAGATCCCGGTCGAGGTCTGGAACGATGTCGTCGGCGTCAACCTGACCGGATCGTTCCTGTGCGCCCGCGCTGCCTTCGGCGCCATGCGCCGGCAAAAGCCGATGGGTGGCCGCATCATCAACAACGGCTCGGTGTCGGCTTATGCGCCGCGCCCGGGATCGTCGCCCTATACGGCGACCAAGCATGCCATCACCGGGCTGACCAAGACGCTGGCGCTCGACGGCCGGTCCTTCGACATCGCCTGCGGCCAGATCGACATCGGCAATGCGCTGACCGAGATGGCGCAGCCGATGACCGTGGGGGTGCCGCAGGCCAATGGCTCGATCGCCGCCGAAGCGGTGATGGACGTGCAGCGCGTCGCCGACGCCGTCCTCCATATGGCCAGCCTGCCGCTCGACGCCAATGTGCTGTTCATGACGGTGATGGCGACGAAGATGCCGTTTGTCGGGCGCGGCTGAACGCCCGACGGTCACTTCTTCAGGAAAGCCTCGATGCGCTCCAGCGCGCGCAGGATGTTCTCCTCGGAGTTGGCGTAGGAGAGCCTGATATAGCCTTCGCCGAGGATGCCGAAATCCGGGCCGCCGATCAGCGCCACGCCGGCATCCTCGAGCAATGCCGAGGCAAGCTTCTTCGCCTTCCAACCGGTCTTCGAAACGTTGGGGAAGGCGTAGAAAGCGCCCTTCGGCGTGATGCAGGAAATGCCTGGCAACGCATTCAGGCCCTCGACGACGATCTTGCGACGGTTGTCGAAGGCGCGCATCATCTTTGCAACATCGTCCTGCGGGCCGTCGATCGCCGCGATGCCGGCGAACTGACTTGGCGCGTTGACGCAGGACCAACAGTTGACCGCGAGCTTGCGCACCTTGTCATAGAGATGCGCGCCCTTGTCGCCGTTCGGCCAGATCGACCAGCCCATGCGCCAGCCGGTCATCGCCCAGGTCTTCGACCAGCCATTGAGCACGATCAGCCGGTCGCGGATTTCGGGGAAATTGAGCAGCGAAAAATGCGTCTCGCCGTCATAGGTCATGACGTCGTAGATCTCGTCGGACATGATCGCGACCTGGGGGTGCTTCTCCAGGCCCTTGACCAGCTTCTCGATTTCGGCGCGGGGTGTGACGCCTCCGGTCGGATTGGCCGGGGAATTGAGGATCAACAGCCTCGTCTTCGGGGTGATCAGCGCCAGCGTCTCTTCGGCCGAGAAGGCAAAGCCGTTCTCCTCGCGGATCGGCACCGGGATTGGCGTAGCACCCGTGAATTCGATCATCGAGCGATAGATCGGGAAACCGGGATCCGGATAGAGGATTTCGGCGCCTGGCTCGCCGAACATCAGGATCGCGGCGAACATCGTCGGCTTGCCGCCGGGCAAGATCATGACGTTTTCCGGCGAGACCTCGATGCCGGTGGTGGTCAGCGTGCGGCGTACCACCGCCTCGCGGGTGGCTAGCAGGCCGTTTGCCGGCGTATAGCCATGATGGCCGTCGCGCAGCGCCTTGATCGCCGCTTCGACGATATGCTGCGGCGTCTTGAAGTCCGGCTGGCCGATGCCGAGATTGACGATGTCGCGACCCTGTTGCGCCAGCGATGTCGCTCTCGCGAGCACCGCGAAGGCGTTTTCCTCGCCGAGCCGGTCGAAGGCCGCGATGGTGTGGAGCATTTTTCCCGTTCCTGTGGTTCTTTCTGTAAGCGAGCGTTTTTGTGAACGTCCGCCAGGAAATGTCAAACGGATTGGAGCTTTGCGTGTCGGAAAATCTGAAGAATTGGCAGCCGCGCCCGCGTCCGGAACGCAAGGCGATCGAGGGGCGCACGGTCTGGCTCGAGCCGCTGAGCGCGGCCAGGCATGGCGATGGGCTCTACGAAGCCTCGTCGGTGGCGGACGCCGGCGGCCGCTTCGCCTGGCTGCCCGACTATCCGCCGGAGACGCGCGCCGCCTTCCAACCCTGGCTGGACAAGGCCGAGGCCAGCGAGGATCCGCTGTTCTTCACCGTCTTCGACAAGGCGAGCGGCAAGATCGCGGGACGGCAGACGCTGATGCGCATCGACGCCAACAACGGGGTCGGCGAGATCGGCAACATCTATTGGGGTCCGCTGATCTCGCGCAAGCCAGCCGCGACCGAAGCGCAATTCCTGTTTGCAAAATATCTGTTCGACGATCTCGGCTACCGCCGCTACGAGTGGAAGTGCAACAACCGCAACGAGCCGTCGAAGCGCGCGGCAGATCGCTTCGGTTTCAAGTTCGAAGGCATCTTCCGCCAGCATCTTGTGGTAAAAGGCGAAAACCGCGATACCGCGTGGTATTCGATCATCGACAAGGAATGGCCCGCACTGCGCAAAGCCTATGAGGCCTGGCTCGATCCGGCGAATTTCGATAGTGAAGGCGGCCAGAAGCGACGGCTCGAGGATTTCCGCGCCGACTTTGGCGCATAGATCATGATCCCGAAAAAGTGTGGGAAACCGGTATTCGGACAGATCATGGTCAGTAACGAGGAGTTCAGCGATGGCGCATGACCACGGTTCGCATGACCATGGCTCACACGCGGCCGGTCATAGCCATGGTCCTGGCCATGTGCATGGCTCGACCGACAAGAAGCGGGTGCTGATCGCGACCTTGCTGACCGCCGGCTTCATGGTCGCCGAGGCGCTCGGCGGCTGGCTGACCGGATCGCTGGCGCTGGTCGCCGACGCCGGCCACATGCTGGCGGATGCGATCGCGCTCGGCCTCGCCTGGTACGCCTTCCATCTCGCCGGACGTCCGGCCACCGGCCGCCTTACCTACGGCTTTGCCCGGGTGAAGACGCTGGTCGCCTACACCAACGGCATCGCCATATTCGTCATCGCGCTTTGGATCGTCTACGAGGCCTGGGGGCGGCTGATGAACCCGGCGCCGGTGCTTGGCGGTCCGATGCTGGTGGTTGCCGTGGTCGGGTTCCTGGTCAACATCGCCTCCTTCTTCGTGCTGCATGGCGGCGACCGCGAAAGCCTGAACATGCGCGGCGCCATCCTGCATGTGCTTGGCGACCTGCTCGGCTCGGCGGCGGCGATCGCGGCGGCGATCATCATCCTTGCCACCGGCTGGACGCCGATCGATCCGATCCTCTCGGTTCTGGTGTCGCTGCTTATCCTGTCCACCGCTTGGTCGCTGATGCGCGCGGCCGCCCATGTGCTGCTCGAAGGCGTGCCGGCGAGCTTGGACCGAGACCTCATCGCCAAGGATATCCAGGCTACGGTCAAGGGCGTGCGCGAGGTGCATCACATGCATGTCTGGTCGCTCGACGGCACCTCCAACATGGCGACGCTGCACGCCTGCCTGAACGACGGCGTCGATCAGCACATGGCGGTGAGCGCCATCAAGAAGCGGCTGGCGGTCAAGCACGGTATCGAGCATACGACGGTCGAACCCGAGTTCGGCCAGTGCGCAGACAGTCACGACGAGCACGACCATCACCATGATCATGATCACGCGCATGACGCGCCGCGCGATCGCCGTCATCTTCATTGACCGCGTTGAATGGATAAACATGGATAGCGAAACACGCAACGCGGCGATCGCAGCAGCCTGCGTGCTGTTGGTGTTCGGGTTTGCGGCCTATTACCTGCCGACCATCATGCTCGCCGTCGGCCAGGTGTCGACGGTGCTTGCCGCGCTGGTCGCGATCGTCTTTGTACTTGGGCTGTTTGTCGTCCTGTGGCTGCGCGGGCGCAGCCAGCGCAAGAAGGGTCTGTAGAGCATGCGAATTCTGATTACGGGCGCGGCGGGAATGGTTGGCCGCAAGCTGATCGCGCGGCTGGCCAAGGACGGGTCACTGCGCGGGCGCAAGATAAAGGCGCTCGACCTGCACGACATCGTGCCGCCGCAAGCACCCGCATTGGCGGGCGTCGATGTCGCGATCCATACCGGCGATCTTTCCGAACCCGGCGCGGCAGCAAAGCTCGTCGCTGCGCGGCCGAATGTGATCTTCCATCTGGCCGGCATCGTCTCGGGCGAAGCGGAGGCCAATTTCGATCTCGGCTACCGGGTCAATCTCGACGGCACGCGTGCGCTGTTCGACGCCGTGCGTCTGGCGGCATTTGCGCCGCGCCTGGTCTTCACCTCGTCGATCGCGGTGTTCGGAGCGCCGTTCCCCGATGTCATCCCCGACGACTTCCACCCGACGCCGCTGACCTCCTACGGCACGCAGAAGCAGATGAGCGAGGCGCTGCTGGCCGACTATACTCGGCGTGGCTTCTTCGACGGCGTCGGCATCCGTCTGCCGACCATCTGCGTGCGCCCCGGCAAGCCGAACAAGGCGGCCTCAAGCTTCTTCTCGGGCATCATCCGCGAGCCGCTCGCCGGCCAGGAAGCGATCCTGCCGGTGCCGCGCTCGGTGCTGCACACGCATGCCAGCCCGCGCTCGGCGGTCGGCTTCCTCATCCATGCGGCCGAAATCGACGGCGACACGATCGGGCCGCGTCGCAACCTCACCATGCCGGGCGTTGCCGTCACCGTTGGCGAGCAGATCGAAGCGCTCGAGCGCCTTGCCGGCACCGATGTCGCGAAACGGATCCGCGAGCAGCCCGACGAAACCATCTGGGCGATCGTCAAGGGCTGGCCGACGCGCTTCGAGGCCAAGCGGGCGAGGGAGCTAGGCTTTACAGCCGAGAGCAGCTTCGACGAGATCATCCGCGCGCATATCGAGGACGAACTGAGCGGAAAGATCTCCTGATCGACGTCAGACGGTGCCCGACAGGCTGGCCGACAGCAGCAGCAGGCCGACCAGGAAGATGAAGGCGGCGCCGCCGATCTCGACGATGGAATGGATGCTGTTACCGATGCGGCCGTCGCCGGCGAAATAGACCGCCCAGTTCTTGGCCAGCACCGCGATCGTCGCCAGCGTCGAGACGGTGATCGCGGTGCCGATCGACATGGCGAGCACCGACAGCAGGCCGCCCACCCAGAGGCCATTGAGCAGCGCGAAGCTCAGCACGATCAGCGCGCCGGAGCAGGGGCGGATGCCGACGGCGGCCACCGCCGACCAGGCGGTTTTCCAGTCGAAGCGATCGCCTGAAAGCATCGCTGGATCCGGCGCATGCGAATGGCCGCAGGTCTCGCAGACTTCGCCGGCGCCATGGTCGTGCTGAGCGTGATCATGCCCGGCGTGATCGCGGTGATCGTGCGCGCCGTGATCGCGGTGATCGTGCGCGCCGTGATCGTGGCCATGCGCGTGCGAATGGTCATGATGATCGTGATCATGATCGTCATGCACCTGCAGCGCATGGGAATGCGCCGCGGAATGCGAACGCGCGTGGCCTACATGGGAATGCGCATGGGCATGCGAGTGGCCCCCATGCGAATGGCCGGCGTGCGCCGCCGACAGGCTGTAGGCAGGGGCCCTGCCGAGCAGGCGCAGGATCGATGGACCGAGTTTGCGCCACAACAGCCAGGCGCCGAATAGGGTCACCAGCACATAACTCGAGATTTCGAGGAACCATGCCGCGTCGGTCATCGAGATGGCGGTGCCGCGCAGCACGAAATAGGCAAGCATCATGACGATGACCGCGGTCAGGCCCTGCAGCAGCGCCGAGACGAAGGAGAGCATGATACCGCGCCGCAGCGCCACTTCGTTGGCGACCATGTAGGAGGAGATCACCGCCTTGCCGTGGCCGGGGCCGGCGGCGTGGAAAATGCCATAGGCGAAGGACAAGCCGATCAGCACCCAGAGCTTGCTGCCGTCCTGGCGCATCGCCTTCATCGCCGCGGCCAGCGCATGGTAGAATTCCTGCTGGCGCAGATTGATCCACATCAGGATATGGGCAAATGGGCCGGTGGTGGGCGCCATGCCGTCATTGACGCCGATGCCGAGCGAACTCTGGGCGTGCGCCGCGACGGGCAGGTGGATGATCATCAAGGTGGCGGCCAACAGGCCGAGCGCTAAGCGAATATTCGTGCGATGTCCCACGAATATTCGCTTAGATTCCTTTGTTTGTCGCAGGTTCCGATCGCAAAACCATGGGACACTTTTGCGGAACCTGCTTGCGCGCAGCGACGGTTTCATCACCAAAATTATCCTTCCGGCGAGCAATTCAGTTCGAGCTTTGTGGCGAAGATCTTGCTCATGTCGGTGCCTGTAGGGTCGTTGAAGAACGCGTCCGTCAGGGTCTTCTGGTTTTCCTTGATCGCCTCGTCCGGGTCGGGCCGGATGACCTTGCTGGTGCAGTTCGAGGGCAGGCCTTCGACGGTGATGTTGGAATCCTCGGTGAAGTCGATCGCGGTGTAGAAGGTCGGATCATAGACGCCGATATCGATCTTGCCGGTGAGCTTGATCGGTGTTTTCGGCTGCGATTCGAACAGGATGATCAACTGATCGTTGTCGAAGTTCGCCATCAGATGCGGCGGCGGGATCATGGGCACGTCCTTGCCGTCCTGCGTGACCAGCTGGAAATAGTTGAACTCGGCCAGCGAGGAATGGACGGTGTCGGCCACTTCCTTGAGCTCATTGTCGTCAAGCTTCAGATCGGAATTCTTATCGAACTCCATCATCACTGTACTCGAAAACAGGTCATCGAAGCGCCAAAGGTGGCGCAGCGCCGTCACACTTTGGTGATCCTTGCTCAGGATGACGTCGAGACGGGCCTCGGCAAAAACGTGCGGATGCACCTCGGCCGGCTCGACCGCGGCGAATGTCGCCGCAAGGGCCGAAGCCAGCATGGTTGCTTGCCGTTTAAGGTGCATTCTGAGCCGCGATTCCATCCACTCGGGAGCGAACCTGAGAGTTAACAGAAAGGGGGCGAAATTGGGACGTGCCTCGGATTCAACCGCCGCGTACGTCCGGGCAACAAGGATCAGACAGTGTCGCGCGTCCTGAACCATTGCACCAGGAAATCGACAAAGACGCGCACCTTCGCCGGCAGATAGCGGCGATGCGGATAGACTGCGAAGATGCCGGTGCCCGATAGCAAGCGGTCGTCCAGCGCGGTGACCAGGCGGCCCGAGGCGATGTCGGGGGCGGCAATGAAGTCCGGCAGCATGGCGAAGCCCAGTCCGGAGAGTGCCGCGGCTCTTGCCACGATCGGACTGTTGACCTCGATCGGGCCTGAAACGGTGACGCTCATGGACTCTTCGCCTTCCCCCTTGAAACGCCAGTTGGCCAAAGACCGGCCGTTGGTGTCGACGATGCAGGGCATGTTGGCGAGGTCCTGCGGACGCGTCGGCGCGCCATGTTTGGCGATCAGCTCAGGCGATGCGCAAAGCCTGACCGAAAACGGCGCCAGGCGCCTCGCGATCAGCGAGGAGTTCTCGAGCCGCGAGATGCGTACGGCAAGGTCGAAACCCTCCTCGACCAGATCGACGAAACGGTCGTCGAGATGGACGTCGAGCACGATGTCGGGATACTGCTTGGCGAAATCGATCAACGACTGGCCGATCGGCGCGTCGGCGAAGGTGCGCGCCGCCGAAAGCTTGATCCTGCCACGCACATCGCCGGAGGATTCGCGCACCGCGTCGGCCAGGCTGTCGACCTCGCGTACGATCTCGGAGGCCCGTTGATAATAGGTGTGGCCCGACTCGGTCATCGAAAACTGCCTGGTGGTGCGGTTCAAAAGCAGCGCGCCGAGCTCGTCCTCCAGCTCGCGCACATATTTCGACAGCAGCGCCTTGGAGCGGCCGATTTTGCGCGCGGCGGCCGAAAAGCCCTCGGCCTCGACGACGTCGATGAAGGCGCGCATGCGGGTCAGTGTATCCATCGGTCAGACCTTTCGAGCCGCGTCGAGAATCTTGCGGCCGAGCCGTATCAGGGCAACGTCGCTGCCGGAAGGGCCGAGCAGCGAGAGACCGAAGGGAGCGCCATCGACCGAGCCGATCGGCAAGGTGATTTGCGGGAAGCCGGACAGGCCGGAAAGGCAAAGCAAATGCAGAGCGCGTTCGCGATAGGCCTGGAACTGCTCCGGCGTGCCGGTGGCCAGCGGGGCCGCTCCGGGAACGGTCGGCAGGACCAGAAAGCCGTTGTTACCGAGCAAAGCGCCCAATTCGGCCCGGAACGCCAGCCGCCGCGTTGCCTCGGTTGCGGCCACCCTGGCGTCGATGGTGCGGCCGAAGCCGAAGCGTTCCTCGACGCCCGGGTTGAGGTGGGGGCCGCCGCCGGCCGAAATCCAGCCGCCATGCTCGCGCCAGGCCTCAAAGGCCTGCAAGCGGCGGAAGCACCAATAGAGCTCGTCGGGAAACGAGGCGAAGGTGTATTCGGTCTCCGCCGGTTGACCAATGATAGAGGCGGCCAGCGCCTTCATGCGGGCATACGCCGCGGCTTCCGCCGGGCCGGTGACGAACGCATCGAGCCAGCGGATGGATAGCGGCCGGTTGAGCGGGTGCTGGTGCGGATCGCGACCAAGCAGGATCTTGCCGACCGTCTCATAGGTCTCGATGTCGTCGGCAAACCAGCCAAAGGTGTCGAAGCTCGACGCCAGCTTCATTGCACCCTCGAGCGAGATGCGGCCATGCGTGGTGCGCAGTCCGATCAGGCCGCAGAAGCTTGCAGGCGCTCGGATCGAGCCGCCGGTGTCTGAGCCGGTGGCGATATCGGCAAGGCCGCCGGCAACCGCCGCCGCCGAGCCCGACGACGAGCCGCCGGTGACACGATCGGGCGCTGCGGGATTGACCGGAAAAGGGAAATGCGCGTTCTGGCCGAACAGCGAGAAGGCAAGCTCGTCTGTCTGCGTCTTGCCGACGAAACGCGCGCCGGCATCGAGAATCATCTGCACGGCCTCAGCCGTCCGCGAGGCGGCATGCGCTTCCTCGAACTTTTGCAGGTTGCCGCAGCCGGTGCGGTAGCCGGCGACGTCGTAGATATCCTTGACGGCCAGGCGCAGGCCGGCCAGCGGGCCTAATTGTGCATTCGCCACAGGCATTTGGCGCAGATCGAGGAAGGCGTTGAGTGGACCCTGGGTGCCTGGCATCGTTCGATATCCGGATACGGTGATGCGTACATTGTTCGATGCCGGAAATTTTACAACCTGCGCTTACGATTTTTATTGATTGTGAAACTCTTCGCTCCTATATCGCGCTTGCCCAAAGTCGCACGTGCCTGTGGGTGTCCGCCGATCCTCGAATGGTGAGGGCAATCGGTAAGGTAACTGGAGCCAACCCCTCCAGTCGGTCTAGCGGCCAACCGCCAGCCCGAGGACACCTTGAAGCAACGACGGTGCGGGCCTTTCTGGTTCTCTTCCGGTTGTCCAAAGACCGGGGTTACTAAAGAGGCACACCTTCATTGCCGGCAGTGCGGACGGGTCTCCCATCCAAGCCAAGGCAGACAAAGCGAACCGAGGCCGGGCAAGGCCAAGGTTCACCGCCGCGAGACGGCGTTTCATGGTTCCGGGGTCTCCACCGGCTGGTTCCATGAATTTGACGTCCCGCCTTTGTCCACCGCGAGTTCGCGAGGCCGACAGCCCGCGTCCCGCAGCCTTATTGCGCGCCGCAAGGCGTTTATGGAGAGACCCCGATGGCCACCCAGCGCATCCTTGACTTCCTCGCCACCCGACGTCCGAACGGCCCTTGCCTCGTCGTCGATCTCGACGTGGTGCGCGACAATTTCCGCGCCTTCGAGAAGGCGCTGCCCGATTCCAGGATCTACTATGCGGTGAAAGCAAATCCGGCGCCGGAAATCCTGCGCCTGCTTGCTGCGATGGGCTCGTCCTTCGACACCGCCTCCGTTGCCGAAGTCGAGATGGCGATGGACGCCGGTGCGCCGGCGGACCGCATCTCCTTCGGCAATACCATCAAGAAGGAGCGTGATATCGCACGCGCCTATCAGCTCGGCATCCGCCTGTTTGCGGTGGACTGCGTCGAGGAGGTCGAGAAGATCGCCCGGGCCGCCCCTGGCGCGCGCGTGTTCTGCCGCGTGCTGACCGACGGCGAGGGCGCCGAATGGCCGCTGTCGCGCAAGTTCGGTTGCGTGCCGGCGATGGCCGTCGACGTGCTGCGCCATGCCAAGGGGCTCGGCCTCGATGCCTATGGCGTGTCGTTCCATGTCGGCTCGCAGCAGACCGACCTGTCGGCCTGGGACCGCGCGCTGGGCGATGCCAAGACGGTGTTCGCGACGCTTGCCGACGAAGGCATCGTCTTGAAGATGGTCAATATGGGCGGCGGTTTCCCGACCCGTTACCTGAAGGACGTGCCGGTGGCGCAGGCCTATGGCCAGGCGATCTTCTCGGCGCTGCGCAAGCATTTCGGCAACGCGATCCCGGAGACGATCATCGAGCCGGGCCGTGGCATGGTCGGCAATGCCGGCGTCATCAAGTCTGAAGTTGTGCTGATCTCCAAGAAGGCCGACAACGACAATGTGCGCTGGGTGTTCCTCGACATCGGCAAGTTCGGTGGTCTTGCCGAGACCATGGACGAGGCGATCCGCTACCCGCTGGTGACCCGGCATGACGGTTCGGAGACCGCGCCGTGCGTGCTCGCCGGTCCGACCTGCGATTCTGCCGACGTCATGTACGAGAAGACGCCTTATCCGCTGCCTTTGTCGCTGACCATCGGCGACGAGGTGCTGATCGAAGGCACCGGCGCCTACACGACCACCTATTCGGCGGTCGCCTTCAACGGCTTCGAGCCCCTCCGATCCTACGTGATCTGACCGGCTCGCAAGAGTTGGCCAGATCATCCGGCGCGGGCGATGCTGATCGCCCGCCTCGGCTCGCTTGTGGAACAGATCTCCGCTCGTGAAGGATCGCGGACATGGATATGGCAAATTTCATCGTTGACGGCGCTGCGCGCGGAATCTCCCCCTCGAGGGGAGATGGCCGGCAGGCCAGAGGGGGTCGGTTCGACTGGACTTGGCCTCGTGCGCCAGAAAGATGTTGGCGCTTCACGCGCTATGACCCCCTCTGTCGCCTTCGGCGACATCTCCCCCTCGAGGGGAGATCGCCCGCGCCTTCGTCATCGTTGGCGAAGGCGCCGGTGATGTCGAGGCGCGTGAAACGCTGCTCGACCAGGCCATGGGGCCGAAGCGCAGGACCAAGTCGTCCGAGAAGCTGCGGCGCGGCCGCCGGCCTTCGGAAGGCCTGGCCTTCGTCGCGCGCGACGCTTCCGGCGCGCTCGTCGGCACGGTGCGGCTGTGGGATGTGAGGCTGGGCGAGGGCGGTCCGGCGGCACTGCTGCTTGGCCCGCTCGCGGTCGACCCAGGATTGAAGGACGGCGGCATCGGTTCGGCGCTGATGCGGCATGCGATTGGCGAAGCCGCGCGGCTTGGTCATGGCGCGGTCCTGCTCGTCGGCGACGCGCCCTATTACGGTCGCTTCGGCTTTTCGGCCGATCGCACCGGCGCGCTCGCCATGCCGGGACCCTATGAGCGGCACCGGCTGCTGGCATTGGAGTTGAAGGACGGCGCGCTGGATGGCGCCAAAGGCACGATCAAGGCCGCCGGCCGCAAGCTCAAGGGGCAGGCGCTCGGGTTTGTCGCCTGAGCCTTCGGTTCGACAAGAAACACAACGCCGCCCATCGGGCGTTGTGTTTTTGCGAAGGATCAGCCGAGCAGTTGGCCGAGCGCCATGGCGACGGTCATGTCACCCTCGACCTTCAGCTTGCCGGCCATGAAGGCCATGGTCGGGTTGAGCTCGCCGGCAATCAGCGAATCCAGATCGTCGAGCGACAGCTTGACGGTGCAATCGGTCGGCGCGTCGTTGGTCGAGACGGTCGCGCCGTCGATGACGATGACGCCGTCGCTGCCGGTATCGAATTTGACCGAGTGCTCGAAGCCCGCGCTTGCCACGCGCGACTTGATCTTGTCGGCAATCTCCTGAACGCCCATGGCGGTTCTCCTCGTTGGTTGCGTTGACGCGCACCGGCTTGTCGAGCCGCTGGGCGAGGGTGCGCCGCGCGAGCGCGCGGTCACAGGTCACCGGCGCATATAGCTGTGAGTTGACGTTAACGTCAACGCGGTGACGATGCGTCATATTGCGGTAGGGGTAGGGTCTCGGAAACCGCATGGCCGGACGACAGCCAGGCAATCAATGCTCTGGCGCCGGCTCAAAAGCCTTGGTCATCGCTGCCGCAGTCTCGCCGGCATTCTTGCGGCGGCGAAGCGCGTTGTCGCGGATTTCGTCCTTGGACAGGAAATTGACCTGGTCGATCAGCACTTCATGCACCAGCTCGACCCCGACCCGGGTGTTGATGGTGTCGCGGATCGATTTGCGGAAAGCGTCGAGATCGATCGATTCCTTCTTGGTGAAATCGATCTGCGGGTTGGCGTAGAGATAGGAATAGACTTGGTCGGTCATCAGCGCTTGCGCCGGGATCGACAGCTTCTTTATCTGTTCCGGTTCCACCGTGTAGACGAGCTTGGTCAGGAAATAGCCGTCGATGGTGCCGTTGCGCAGCAGCGGTACCGAAATCATATCGGTCTTGACATAGTCGAGGCCGCCCAGCATCGGCTTCGGCGTTTCGCCGACGCCGCGCTCGCCCGCCGCCTGGAAAGAGTAGAACACCGCGCCCAGCGTCACGGCGCAGATCCACAGCGCGGCGGCGATGAACTTGATCACCTGAGCTTTCCTTGCGCCTCGGTCATCTCGATCAGGCCCGGGCCATGCCGAATTCGCCCGCCGAATAGGTGCCGTCGGTATCGGCGCGCTGGATGGCGTTCTTCAAAAGCGTGGCGACCTCGTTGACGGCGTTGAGGTGGGCAAGGATCGCCGCCTCGTTCTTCGCCAGCTTCTGGCGCAGCCGCAGCAGACCTTCGCGGTGCTGCTCGAGGAATTCGATCTCGTTGGCACCCCTCAACGCGCGGTTCAGCTCATAGAGATACCGGCTCTTGCGGGCGTTCGAGGCCTTGAGGTCGTAGCCGACACCGTTGCGGATACCGGCGGTTTCCTCCTCCACCACTTCCTCGATGCGGCCGATGATGGCGGCGAGGTTGCCGGGGCGTGCGGATACGACCGGCGCCTCCGTTGCGGGGGTCGGTGCAGGCAGTTTGGAAAGGTCCGTTTGGTCGGCCATGTAGGTCCCTAGATCTTGATATCCGTTTTTATGGTCGTATCGTCGCCGGTCATCGACCGGGCGGCCTTGCGCTCAAGCTCCTCGACCATGGAGGTCGAAAGCCGCGTCTGCTGATCGATCTCCGTTTTCTGCGGCCCGCCGCCGGCAGGGCCGACCGGCACCTTGCGCTCGCCGTCGAGATAATGGTCGGCCAGCATCGATTTTGCGATGCCGATGCCGCCGTGGGAAGCCATGACATCGGCAACCTTCTCGGCCAGCTGCGACTTCCACATGTCGCCGGACAGCCCCGTGCCGTAAACGCCTTCGGTATCCTTGGGCATCATGTTCTGGATGAAGGTCGTCAGCACCATCGCCTCGAAGCGCTGGAACTTCTTTGCCGGATTTGCCGCTTCCGCCTTGTCGGCCGTGGCGCGTGACAGCACGGAACCGGCATCGACCGTGGCGGATGGATCGACCGAGAAGGGCACCGCGGCGCCATTTGCTCGTTTGGCAAGCGCTGCCCGTGCGGCCTCGACATCGGCCGGCTCCGCCGCGCGGGCAACGTCCATGACGATGTCGCTGGGTGGGGAAATGGCCAAGAAAGTCCGTCCTTTACCGGTTTTGTCGTCCGCACAATGACTGAACAAGCTTGTGGCAGGCTTGCGCGAAAAGAGGAGGCGGAATGCGGATGTGTGGGTCGGTTGCCTGCTTCGCGCCACGAGGGGAGCCCGAGCGGGTGTTCTGATGTCGGGTTTTGGGGCCGGGAGGTCAAGGTCCGCTATCTGGCAGAGTGTGGCAGATAGCTGTTATTCAACCTTCCCCGAGGGCAAAGAAGCAAAGCTTCAATCTCACCTTTTCCGACGCCGTTTCTCACGGATTTTGGCAAGCTCGTGAACAGGTGGAGCGGTTTCCCCTTCCGGTATGATAACGTCGTCGTCGGGCCGTACCGCCATCATATCGACATCATGCGGACCGATCTGCCAGGCTTCCCGCACATGAAATTTTTTCTTGAGGATCGCAAGTTCCAAGCGAAGTTCCGGTAGGCCTGACTCACCAAAAAAAGCGGGAACGAGAAAATAGGCTCCGCAGGCCTTCAGGTGTTCCAAGAACATCTCAAGATTCCGATGATTATCCGCCATCATCGTATTCATACGGGACGTATTGACGAATACCTTACCGTGTTGCTCTGACAGCGTGTCGAAGTCTTTTGTTACGTGCCCTCTGTAATGAAACGGGTTCTGGCGATCTATGCCTTTGATGACAGAAATATGAATTTCATCTTGGCTGTCTTCTCTGCCAAAACGGGCATGCCAGTCCTTGAAAATTGCTTCGCCCTTTGATGCATTTGCGAACATCAAGCCTAGAAACGGTGGTTGGCCCGGCATTGTAACGCCGTACATCATACCTTTCCACTCGGCAGCGTCCCAAAGCCGTGGATTGATGATTGCTCGAACAATCACATCCCTGTGGCTGCGAATTTCACCGAAAACCTGCGGCATCTCTTCTTCATCGTCGCCTGGGAGCGCCGGTAGGTCCATTGCTGCTGGCCTCGCAGATGCGTTCGGTGCCATTGGAAAATTCTGATTGATGCAGTCACCCCAATCGGAAATACGACCTGCATGGGTACCGAACACCCTGTTTCTGGAAATGCCGGCTCGGCAAAACAATGTGGCGCGCTCGAAGACGTTCTCGGTTCTGACCAATTCTCCGATAGTCTCGGTAGCATCACGCAGCATAGCCACGCTCGCCAAAGCATGAATGCAGGAGAAAATGAGGTGCTCGTTGTATTTCCCAATATGGCCTACTTCAGCAAGCTGCCAATTCACCGGAACACGAACCTCCATCATGAAATCATCGTCTTCGGCGACCGATGCTTCCTGAATGTCATCAAGCTGCCGAAT
This sequence comes from Mesorhizobium sp. ORM8.1, assembly GCF_053005525.2. Lineage (NCBI taxonomy): Bacteria > Pseudomonadati > Pseudomonadota > Alphaproteobacteria > Hyphomicrobiales > Phyllobacteriaceae > Mesorhizobium > Mesorhizobium sp. ORM8.1. Next base: position 5,231,608 of record NZ_CM132600.1, read on the forward strand.
CCGAACCGTGAACCTTTCTGTATGCGGAAATGCCCCGGCATTGAGCAGCGTTGCCGCAAATCCCTCAAATGCTGCGGCATACGTTTCGGCTTGTAGAACCCCTTCAAGCGTGTTCGAGGCCTCAATTTCAATCTCCACACCCAGTATTTTGGTTCCGACGCCGCTGAACGCCTCATCAAAGAGTACGACTTTGTTCGGAAGGCTGCCGCATGCGGGCTGTGAAGCCAGGAACGTCATCATTTCATGGATTTCGCGATCGTCTGTCTCCTCGGGAATTGAACCGTCCGCCTTCAGTTCATCAATGTGTCCGAGGCGGTAAAGCAGAGCCATACGTGCTGAAAACAGTGTCAACCCGTCCAGAACATCGGGCAAGCTTGCCAATCTGCGGATTTCTCCGGGCGGCTGAATTATAAGCAGGCAAGCGAGCAACTGATCAAACTGGGTGACCTGGTTCTTCAGCCTCTCCCCGCTTTCATCATCCAGCGGAGCATTGCTTCCGATAGCCTGTAGAAAACGAATGGCGCTGAGGACATCCAGGATATGGCCTAGTTGCAAAGACAGCATTGCAAACAGATTCAGCGCCGGGATCGTTTCGACCCGCAAATCCCCTTCAGTTTCTGACATCGCCAGATACTGGATGACTGATGCCAGAGCAGTAGCGCGGGCCGCCCAACGAAGACCGGCTCCGCGATAGCCTACCGCCAGGTAGTAAAGCGCCTTGGCCTGATCCTCCCTGCTTTCGTCTTTCGAAAGATGTATGACGGCACGGCCAAGCCATTTTATAGCGTCGATAGGCTTTTCAGCATCGAGCTTGCGTTCACCTTGCTGCAAATAAAGGCTTCCGGCCTTAATCTCTTTGCTGCGCTCGGCCATGAATTCCGCAAGCTTTTCGACCAAAGTATCGAAAGCTTGGCTATCGGGTGCGCTTTCGCCAATTGCCTCGACCATGGTTTCCAGCATATCAGCCGGAAACTCTCCCAAGCCCCCTGCTCTATCGATAATCCCGCAAAGGGCCTGCCAAATTTCGTCCAGATTTTCCCGCTCCCCGGAAATCGACATTTCACTCATACGGTGAAAGATAAGCAGCGTCTCCGCATGCAAGGCATTGTTGGGTCGGGATTTATCGGCAGTCAGTTTTAAGAGTTTTTCCTTCAGCCGTTTTGACCTATCGGCAAAGGATAATTCTTCGGGTGTTTCATGACCTTGGAAGATCCTGCCCACCAAAAGCTGATGGAGATTGCAGACTTTGCTGATGTGGACGGCGTGCCCGCTCGCAAAGGCAATGGCCTCGACCTGTTCGTATTTATCCTGCATGGTCTCGATATCATCGAACCACCAAAACGCCGTCCAAGCATGCTCATACACTGCGCGTAGATGCTGGTAGCTCGCGCCGTATTTCTTTGCGTGGTCAATTGCTCGCTTAAAGCGGCCTTCTGTTTCAAACCGAGGCCTTTCGAGTTCTCTTGAGAGCCGTGCAGTTTCAAACGTATCAGAGACCGCCTGCGTCTGCTCTTGAGCGGTTGAGCCCAGTTTTTTCAGGCCGGCTTCCAGTTCATCCAGTGCCTGCTGGCGCTTGAAATCTCTCGGTCCGAGCTTGATGTTGTCGGGTTGATGTTCTCCGGCTTTCAAGTGCTCATAGGCGAGGTCTTTATGACCGTGGGAAAATATTCGGTCAACAATCCACTCCCGGTCGAGAATTGTGACCTTAACGCCATGTTCCTGATGCAATTCGTCTTCTACTCGAAGACGATCACGCTGCCGTGCCGGGCGGTTTGTAAAGAAGATGATCCGGTCATAGCTACGCTCTGTTCCAACGATCCCTTTGACATCGGAACGCACCTTGTCGGACCAGGCTTTCTTTGCGCTGAATGCAAATCCCCATCGCTCTGTGCCGCTTTTCCCGTCGCCAACATACCAACGTTCTGAAATTCGCTCATCAACCGGATAGGTCTCGGTGTCCACCTTGCCATCTCCCCCGCCTTCCGGCCCTGTTTGGGGGCGCAAGTTGGGGCAAAGTTCCCGCTCGCTCAATTTGCGGCAGAAGATTTCGAAATCCTTGTGCTGGTTGCGATCGGTGAGCGTGTCCAGATGGTGGCTCAGCTCGGATTCGCTCAGCCTATAGGCGTCAGTGCATTCACTATCTGAATAAAGATACGGGCGCGTGGCCCGCATCATTTCAGACGGTGTGGGGAATCGACTCATCTTTGCTTCCTCTACCTGAAAGCATAGCAGATTCCCTTGCCCTAACTCCATGATTGCAGTCCGGTTATTGCACATCTCTCTTAGCCTACGGCAAGTCGCAAAACATACGTCCGCCACGGCCCCGGAACGGCAGACTAGCGGCGCGAAGTGGCCGTTCACGTGGTGCAGTCCGTGAGTCAACTTCGGGTTACAGGCAGAATTACCGAACTAGTCTTCGGCCCGCTTCTGCATGATCAGGTCGAGCCGTTCGCGGTCGGAGCGTTCGCGCTCGTCGCGGCGGCGCACGTCCTTGTAGGCACGCTCGACCATGTTGGTGCGCGCCGTCGCGGTGGCGACCAGCGTTGCTTCCTGCTGGGCGTCGTCCAGGTTCTTCTTCTGGCGGCCGAGCGCGTCGGTGATGCGGCGATGATAGATTTCCGGGAAAAGACTCCCCAGCGAGCTTTCGGTGTCGAAGTGCTCGATCATGTCCTTGGCCTCTGATTCCGCCTTGGCGGCGCCGGCGAGGAAGCCGGCGTGCCGGGTCTCGTGCAGCGCCTGCAACTGCTCCTGCACCTTGACCAGTTTCTTCAGGCGGTCCTTGCGCGCGGTCATTGGCCTATCTCGCCAGCGTGAGATCGACGAAGCCGTCGACGAACAGCGACAACAAGGTGCCGACGGCAAAATAGAACATGATCAGGCCGCCGGCGATGACGAAGGGCAGCGAGATGAAATAGACCGGGATCTGCGGCGTCAGCTTGTTGACGAAGCCGATGGTCATGTTGACCAGGATGGCATAGGCGACGAACGGACTGCCGAGACGGATGACCAGGAAGAAGGCGTCGGAGACGGTGTCGGTGACGTCGACGAGGGCGGCCTGCGGATTGAAGAACACGTTGACCGGCGCGACCGTGTAAGATGCGACGAGAGCCCGGATGATCTCGTGGTCGAAGTCGAAGACGAACAGCAAAAGCAGCGCCGAAAATGAGACGATGGCGGCAAGGGCGGCCTGCGGTTCCGGCTCTTCGATCGCCGGCCCGCCTGAGCCGCCATAACCGATCAGCATGGCGATCGCCGAGCCCATGAAGCGCAGTGCTTCCATGTAAAGCCTGGTCATGGCGCCGATCAGGCCGCCGACCAGCAGCTCGGAGACGATCATCGGCGCCAGGATCTGCGGGCGTGTATCGACGTAGGGGAAGATCTTGTCCCACAGGAAGGCGAGCAGGCCGCCGGTCGCGGCGATCGAGACAAACAGGCGGATCTGCAGCGGCACGCGCGCGCTCGACAGTCCAGGCATCAGCATGAAGCAGGCGCCGATGCGGCAGAAGGCGAGGAAGGCGGCGATGACGACGCCTTGCGAGAGTGCGTTCACGAGATCGTCCCGAGCACCTTGATCTCGACGCCCTTGGCGATTTCGACGTGGCTGAGCACCGGCAGCGTGGTGAACAGCCGCTCGATGATCATGCGCACATAAGGCCGCGCGTCGGGCGCCGTCACCAGCACGAAGCGTTCGCCGGCCTCGAGATGCTTGCGGATCGCCTTGGTCGCGTCCTGGCCGAATTCCTCGAGCTGGCGCGGGTCGATGTCGAACTCGCGCACCTCGCCCTTGGCGTCGCGCTTGAGGCTCTGATGGAAGGCGAGGTCCCAGCGGTTGCCGAGGCGCAGCACCTTGAGCATGCCGCCTTCGGAAAGATCGCCGCAGATCTGCTGCGCCATGCGGATGCGCACATGCTCGACGATCTGCTCGGTGCGGCGCACATGCGGCGCGATCTCGGCGATGGCCTCGATGATCAGATGCAGATTGCGGATCGAGACGCGCTCGGCCAGCAAAAGCTTCAGCACCGCCTGCAGGCCAGGATAGGAGATATGCGAGGTGCAGATTTCGTCGGCGAGCTTGCGGTATTCCGGGTCCAACCGCTCGAGCAGCGCCTTCATGTCCTTGTAAGACAGAAGCTGCGGCAGGTTGTTGCGGATGACCTCCGACAGATGGGTGAGCAGCACCGACATGTTGTCGGCGAAGGTGAAGTTCTCGCGCTTCAGATCCTCGGAGAAGGTTTCGAGCACGGAATAGGCGCGCATGCCGAAGGCCGGCTCGCGGATCTCCTCGCCGGGGATCTCCGGCACGCCGCGCGTTCCAAGCAGCACCATGATCTCGCCAACGCGCATCTGATATTCGGCGACCACCGTGCCGTGGACCTTGATCTGGTAGCTCTTCGGCGGAATGGCGTAGTCGTCGGCGACGCGGATTTCGGGCACCACGAAACCATATTGCTGGGCGAATTTCTTGCGCATCTTCGACATGCGGAACACCAGCTCCTGATGCGCCACCAGAAGCCTGGTCGAGAGCTGCTTGCCGATCAGGAGCTCGATCTCGGCAGTGGCGAGCGATGCCTTGACCGAGTTCTTTTCCTCTTCGACCTTGTTTGCCTTCTCCTGGGTTTTCACAGCCTCGGCGGCGGCCAACGCGCGGTTGGCACGCAGCGGAATGATGTAGCCGAGAGCGGCCATGCCGCCGGCAAGCGCGAAAAACGGAAACAACGGCAGGCCAGGCATCAGGCCCAGGATAACCAGCAGCGAGGCCGCGACATAGAGCGCGCGCGGATGCGCGCCAAGCTGGCCGAACACCGCCTGGTTGGTCGAGCCGCGCGTCCCGCCCTTGGAGACGAGCATGCCGGCGGCGAGCGAGACGATCAGCGCCGGGATCTGGGTGACGAGGCCGTCGCCGACCGACAGCTTGATGAAGACGTCGGCCGCCTGACCGAGGCCCATGCCGTGCCTGATGTAGCCGATGGCGATGCCGCCGACGATGTTGATGGCGGTGATGATGAGGCCGGCGATGGCGTCGCCGCGCACAAATTTCGAGGCGCCGTCCATCGAGCCGAAGAAGGAGGATTCTTCCTCCAGCTCGCGGCGGCGCAGCTGCGCCGTCTTGTCGTCGATCATGCCGGCGGAAAGGTCGGCATCGATCGACATCTGCTTGCCGGGGATGGCGTCGAGGGTGAAGCGCGCGCCGACCTCGGCGATACGGGTGGCGCCCTTGGTGATGACGATGAAATTCACCACGATCAGGATCATGAAGACGATGAGGCCGATGACGAAATCGCTCGACATCACCAGCTTGGAGAACCCGCTGATGACATAGCCGGCGGCATGCGTGCCCTCATTGCCATGCGACAGGATCATGCGCGTGGTGGCGATGTTGAGCGATAGCCTGAGCATGGTGGCAATCAGCAGCACCGTCGGAAAGGACGAGAAATCCAGCGGGCGCTGGATCCAGAGCGCCACCATCAGGATCAGCACCGACAGCGCGATCGAGAAGGCGAGGCCGATATCGATGAGAAAGGCCGGGATCGGCAGGAACAGCACAGCCAGGATGATGACGATGCCGAGCGCGAAGAAGACGTCGCGGCCGTTCTTGGCTACCGCGCCGGGCGCAAGTGTTTCGCTGATCGCCATATCGTCCCCAAATCCACAGCCGCCACGGCATGGCAGGCCCTCAACCGTAACCGGCCAAGCTTGCGCGAAGGTGGGAGAGTGGTTACGGGACTTTGAGCTGGCCACCTGAAAGGAATTCGCATGCTGCTGCTCATCGGCACGGTCAGGCTGCCGCCCGACAGGATCGAACAGGCAAAGCCGGCGATGGAACGGATGATTTCGGCAAGCCGTGCTGAGCCCGGCTGTCTCGATTATTCCTATGCGCAAGACGTGCTGGACCCCGGGCTTATCCGTGTTTCGGAAGCGTGGAGCGATCGCGCCGCGCTCAAAGCGCATTTCAAGTCGGCGCATATCGCCGAATGGCGCGCGAGCTGGGCGGCGCTTGGGATCGGCGATCGCAAGCTCACGCTCCACGAAACGGATGGCGGCGCGCCGACCTGACAGACTACGTCTGCGTCGCCTCCGCGGTCGCAACGTTGACCAGCCAACGCCGCACTGCGCGTTCATCGTCGGCGGAAAGCTCCGCAGCCAGGTCTCCTCCAGTCTGTAGACCCGCTCACGGCATTTTTTCAGCAAGGCGCGACCGCCGTCGGACAGGTCGAGATGCTGGATGCGGCCGTGGACGGCATGAGGCGTGCGAACGAGAGAGCCGGCCTTCTCCAGATTGCCGACGATCACGCTCACTGTCTGCGGCGTCAGCACCGCGAGCCGGGCAAGGTCGGCGTTGGACAGACCGGGATAAGCCGAAATCATGGTCAGGGCTGCAAACTGCGCCTGCGTGACCCCGAACTCGTCAAGTGCCCGTTCCACCCTCAGCCGATAGGCGCCGGCCGCCTGTCGCAGCAGATAACCGAGATAGCCCTGCTCGCCGCGCTTGCCTTCTCCGGGAGCTGGAACAGGCGGATTCCCCTTGCGCATGATGTCAGTGCTCTTATATGTTGTTCGTACACTGATATTACCGCAACAAGGAACGAAAGACGATGGGCAAGCGTATTTTTCTTGCTGGAGCCTCGGGCGCGATCGGCCGCCGCCTGATACCGCAGCTTCTGGCGGCAGGCCATCAGGTGACCGCCTCGACAAGGCAGGCGGCGACGGCCGAAGAGCTGCGTACGCTCGGCGCCGATCCGGTGGTGGTCGACGTCTTCGATGCCGGAGGGCTGCGCGACGCGGTGGTGGCCGCCAGGCCTCAGATCGTCATCCATCAGCTCACCGACCTGCCGGCCGGGCTCGATCCGTCGCGTATGGGCGAGGCGATTGCGCGGAATGCGCGCATCCGCAATGAGGGCACCCGCAACCTGATCGACGCCGCGAAGGCGGCGGGCGTCCAGCGGCTGATCGCGCAGAGTATCGCCTGGGCCTATGCGCCCGGAGCCGAGCCGCATGCGGAGACCGATCCGCTCGACAGCAATGCCGAAGGCGGCCGCGCCGTCAGCGTTGGCGGCGTCATCGCACTTGAACGGCATGTGCTGGAAGCCTCGCCGATCACCGGCATCGTGCTGCGCTACGGACATCTCTACGGACCGGGCACCGGCACTGAGACCGGCGCCGATCCGGCGTTGCATGTCGACGCGGCGGCCTTCGCGGCACTGCTTGCCGTGGAGAAGGGGTCGCAGGGCGCGTTCAATGTCGCGGAGCCCAATAGTCATGTCACGACCGACAAGGCCGCCAGTGAGCTCGGCTGGCGCGCCGACTTTCGGTTGGGCAAGTGAGCAAGGAGCTGCCGCCATGATCGAAATCGCTTCTTCCCGAAACCTGGCGCTGCTCGGCGTCGCCGCAATCGTCTCCGGGCTGCTTGGCATGGTCATCGTCCACGGCAATTTCGCAATCACCGCTCCCGTCGGGCTGGATGCGCATGTTCACATGATGGCGGCTGATGTCGGGGCCGCGGCGCGCCCGACCACAACGGTCAAGCCGCTGTCCTGCGAAAAGCTGCCGAACGTTCCAGGGCATTCGATCACCACAGCGCTGGTCGAATTCCCACCGAACGCTTATACGCCGAGACACAAGCATCCTGGCTCGGTCACCGCCTTCGTCATCAAGGGAGCCTTGCGCTCGCAGATGGACGGCGGACCGGCCGTGACCTACACAACGGGTCAGACTTGGTTCGAAGCACCGGGCGCGATCCACGCCTTCGCCGAGAATGCCAGCGCGACCGAGCCGGCCGAGCTGCTGGCGATCTTCGTCGCCGAAGATGATTGCGGCCCGCTGACGATCCCTGTTCCGGACTGAGGCTTTCGCCGGCGTTGCGGCAGTACTTCTGCCGTCCCATCGGACTCGGTAATGATAGCCAAGAAGGCCTAGCAGGCGTTGACCTGTCTGCAGGACCAACCGCCGCCATCGGTATCGTGGCAATCTTCATAGTTTCCGTAACATGTGTTTGTTGAGTTACGGTACCATGGGTAACCACCAGGGCAGCAGACATCCTGCTGCTGAGCGGTTTGAAGAAACCCTCTTGTCGGTCGGCTTTGGTTTTCGACGTTTCTTCCCAAAAAATTGCTCAGCCTAGCTGGAAGATCCACACTTGAATTGCTCATTGCGGATGAGCTCAAAAAAGATCGCGCAGGCAGCCAGCGAAAAGAACTCTCGCGCACTCATGGTTTCCCCCTTCGTGATAGAAAATAAGATCGTGCTAAAATACCACGGTCGATGCGTTGCGTCGATTGCGTAAGCGATAGCCAAAATGGCGCCACAAGCGGTCGGCATTGCGATTGCCACGCAATGCCGCCGGGCGTATCAGGCACGGCAGCTTCCATTCCTCTGCACATCGGCGAGCCGATCCGTTGCCTGCCAGAAACGAACCGCAAGTCTACGCCCGCCGGCTTCGCGCGGTGCTGATCAACTCGATCCCCGTGCTCGAGGCGCGGGGCATCGTGATCGTGTTGATGGCTGGCGTGGTTGGCGTGATTGCCGGCCTGCTGGTCACTGGCATGAGCGCGCTGGTTCAGGGCATGCATTATCTGCTCTTCGACGTGCAGCCGGGCGGCCGGCTTTCGGCGATGTTTGCACTGGCCAACCCGGTGCAGGCGATGTTTCCGGCCATCGGCGGCCTGCTGCTCGGCCTTTCGGTGATTTGGCTACGGCGCTACAAATTCCGCACCCCGGTCGATCCGATCGAGGCCAATGCGCTCTATGGCGGGCGCATGTCGCTCACCGATACCTTCATCATCGTCGCGCAGACGATGATCTCCAGCGGCTTCGGCGCCTCCGTCGGTCTGGAAGCCGGCTACACGCAGATCGGCTCCGGCATAGCGTCCCGGCTCGCCCGCGCCTTCCACCTGCGCCGCAACGATGTCCGCATCCTGGTCGGCTGCGGCGCTGCCGGCGCCATCGCTGCCGCCTTCGACGCGCCGCTGACCGGCGCCTTCTATGGCTTCGAACTGGTCATCGGCATCTATTCGGTGGCCAATGTGGCGCCGGTGATGACAGCGGCGATCGCCGCCTCGCTGACGGCGGAAGTCTTCGGCGGCGTGCCGTTTCCGCTGGAACTTGCCGGGCTGCCGGCGCTGACCGCCAGCCAGTATGTGCCGTTCCTGCTGCTCGGCTTGCTCGGCGGCGCGGCATCGATCGCCATCATGCAATTGGTGAGCCTCATCGAGCGCCTCTTCGTGCGGCTGTCGATCGATGCGTCGGTCCGTCCGTTCATCGGCGGCATCCTTGTCGGGCTCTTGGGGCTGGTCACGCCGCAGGTGCTTTCCAGCGGCCATGGCGCGCTGCACCGCGAGTTTGCGATGAACTACGCGCTGCCGGTGGTGGCGAGCGTCTTCGTGCTGAAGTTGGCGGCCTCGGCCATCTCGCTCGGCTCCGGCTTCCGCGGCGGCCTGTTCTTTGCCTCGCTGTTCCTCGGAGCCTTGCTCGGCAAGCTTTTTGCCGGCGTCATGGTTTTGGCGGCGCCGTCGACCGGCCTCGACCCGTCGGTCGCCGCCGTCGTCGGCATGACATCGCTTGCCGTCGGCGTCGTCGGCGGCCCGCTGACCATGACCTTCCTGGCGCTGGAATCCACCCGCGACCTGACGCTGACCGGCGTGGTGCTGGCGGCGTCGATCATGTCGGCGATCCTGGTGCGCGAAACCTTCGGCTACTCGTTCTCGACCTGGCGCTTCCATCTGCGTGGCGAGACGATCCGCAGCGCCCATGACGTCGGCTGGATGCGTAGCCTCACGGTCGGCTCGATGATGCGCAGCGACATCCGAATGATCGATGCCTCGACGACGCTGGACGAATTCCGCAGGCAGATCCCGCTCGGCTCGGCGCAGCGCGTCATCGCCGTCGAGCAGGAGGATCGCTATGTCGGCGTGCTGCTGGTGGCTGAACTCCACAGCGACCGGTCCGATGGCGAAACGCCGGTCGAGGCATTGGCCCAGTTCAAGGATTCGGTGCTGGTGCCGTCGATGAACGTCCAGTCCGCCGCTGAAACCTTCCAGCGTGCGGGCGCCGAAGAGCTGGCGGTGGTCGAGGATTTCGACGAGCGCATCGTTCTCGGCCTGCTCACCGAAAGCCATCTGATGCGCCGCTATGCCGAGGAGCTCGACAAGGCGCGCCGGGATCTGGCCGGCGAAGGCTAGCCGCGGCTTTCCTCCTGTGACTATGGATCGACCTGAGGCGGGCGACAGCCGCCGCGGGTGGATTCTTATTGCTTGTCATCTGTACAGTGCCACTGTACAAACTGTTCAGTGGGAGAAATGAGATGCCCAAGGCTTCCGGCAACGGCCAGGCGCAGTCAGCACATGGAACGGCTTCGGCCGCCACGCTTGCGCAACAGGTGCTGGGCATGCGGCTCAAGAGCCTTCGCCTTGCCCGCCGGCTGTCACTGCGCGATCTCGCCGAGGCGACCGGGACCAGCGCCAGCTTCATCAGCCAGCTTGAGCGCGGGCTGACGGGCGCGAGCACCGCTTCGCTCAACCAGATGGCCTCGGCGCTGGGGGTCAGCGTGGCAATGCTGTTTGCCGAAAGCACCGCGCAAAGCCATGGCGTTCTGCGGCGCAGCGAGCGGCCAAGCCTGCCGCCCGGCGACGGCTGCCGTAAGATGCTTTTGTCGCGACCGCCGCTCAGCGACATGGAAGTCTATGTCGGCGAGTTCGACATTGGCGGCTCCACCGGCCCCGAACAATACACGCATGGCGACGCGCATGAGATGCTGATCGTGCTGCGCGGCGTCGTCGAGGTCTGGCTGGGCGAGGCGCGCCATATCCTGGAAGAGGGCGACAGCGTCGAATACACGACATCGACCCCGCATCGTACCGAGAACGTCGGCAGCGGCCGGGCCGAGGTGATGTGGGTCATCGCGCCGCCGACATCGGTACGCGCCGAGCTCGATCAATACACGGCCTGGAAACCGCTCGCGGCCAGGTAACAGATCAAACACGCGGGCATGAATGGGAGAGTTAGCGTGATGTTTAAATCGAGATATGCAGGCCTTGGCGCTGTCCTGGCGCTCGGCGTTGTGGCCGGCGTGGCGTTCGCGCAGGACAAGCCGGTGGCTGGCGATGTGAAGGAAGGCTCGCTCAAGGGCAAGACCCTGACGCTGGTGTCCTATGGCGGTATCTACCAGGACGGCCAGGCGGCGGCGCTCAAGGAGTTCGTCGACAAGTCCGGCGTCAAGCTGCTCAATGACGGCCCGACGGAGATCGCCAAGCTGCAGGCGCAGGTCGAGTCCGGCAATGTCACCTGGGACGTTGTCGATACCGACGACCTGCCGCCTTACGTCTATTGCGGCAAACTGTTCCAGAAGCTCGACCTGACGAAGCTCGACGTCTCGAAAATCCCGGAAGGCCAGGTTGGCGAATGCTCGGTGCCGGCCATGAACTACGGCGTCGTGCTGATGTACAACAAGGAGAAGTACAAGGATAACCCGCCAAAGAGCTGGGCCGACTTCTTCGACACGCAGAAATTCCCCGGTGTGCGCGGCATCGACGGCTCGGGCAGCCCGACCGGCGGCCTGCTCGAACAGGCGTTCAAGGTCGCCGGCGGCGACCCGAAAGCCATGACGGTGGCCGATATCGACAAGGCCATCGACGTGGTCCGCAAGCTCGGCCCTGATACCATCTTCTGGAAGACGGGCGCTGAATCGCAGCAGCTCGCCGAGTCCGGCGAGGCAGACATGCTGATGATGTGGACGGGCCGCGCCATGACCGCAGTCAAGAACGGCGCCAAATACGCGCCTGCATGGCAGGATTGGCTGGTGGTGATGGACCAGATGACGATCCCGGTCGGCGTCAAGGATACGGACGCGTCCTATGCGCTGCTCAATGCCTATCTCGGCAAGCAGTCGCAGGAAATCCTGGCAGAGAAGACCTCCTACACGCCGATCAACAACGACGCGCAGCCCAAGGTCGACGCTTCCGTCGCCGCCTTCTTGACCAACACGCCGGAACGCCAGAAGCAGGGCTACAAGCAGAACTTCAAGTTCTGGGTGCCGAACTTTGCGGTGGCGCAGGAAAAGTGGGCGGCGCTGATGGCCGGCAACTGATCGGCTGACAGAGGCAAAACCAGTGAGCGCGCTCGAACCGACAACGCCTTCCGTCCCGAAACGGGGTTGGGCCTGGCGGCCGCTCGCGCTCACGCTGCCGGCGCTCATCCTGCTGGCGGCGGTGATCGGTTATCCGCTGCTCACCATCGTGTTGCGCAGCTTGTCGGAGCCGCAATGGGGCGCGCAGAATTACCTCTGGTTCTTCGGCGCGCCCGTCAATCTCACTGTGCTGCAGCGCACCTTTGTGATCTCGGCCTGGGTGACGGTGGTTTGCGTGGTCTGCGCCTACCCTTACGCCTATCTGATGACCGCCGTCGGGCCGCGCGTGCGGCTTGTCCTGATACTTTGCGTGCTGATCCCGTTCTGGGTAAGCGGCGTCGTGCGCACGCTTTCCTGGGTGATTCTGCTGCAGGATTCCGGCGTCATCAATTCGCTGCTCAGATCGGCGGGTTTTGACGGCATCCGGCTGATCCGCACCCAGACCGGCGTGGTCATCGGCATGGCGCAGGTGCTTTTGCCCTTCATGATCCTACCGCTCTATTCGGTGATGAAGGGCATCGACCTCAGGCTGATGCGGGCGGCGCAGAGCCTGGGCGCCCGGCCTTCGCGCGCGTTCTTCACGGTCTACCTGCCGCTGTCGCTGCCGGGCGTCTATGCCGGCGCGATCATCGTCTTCATCCTGGCGCTGGGCTTCTACATCACGCCGGCGCTGCTCGGCGGGCCGCGCTCGACCATGCTGTCGACGCTGGTGCAGACGCAGGTGCTGAGCCTCCTGCAATGGGGCCGCGGCGGCGCCATGGGCGTGGTGCTTTTGATCACCACCTTCGTGCTCCTGGCACTGGCGGCACCCGTGATGCGCTCACGCTATCGGGAAACGGGGCGGCGCTGATGGAAATGAAACCGCTCACCCGCGTCATCCTCGGCCTCGTCTGCCTGCTGGTCGCGATCTGGCTGGTGGCGCCGACGCTGGTCGTGGTGCCGATGTCGTTCAACGGGAACAAGTCGCTCGCCTTCCCGCCGCAAGGCTTTTCCTGGCAGTGGTACCAGAACTTCTTCACCAATCCGGACTGGTCGTCGAGCTTCCTCAACTCGCTCAAGGTCGCCTCGATCGTGGCGGTGCTGGCGACGGTGTTGGGCACGCTTGCCGCCTTCGGTCTCGACCGCATGAAGGCGCGGCCGGCGAACCTTCTACGCATGCTGATGCTGACACCCATGGTGGTGCCGGGCGTGGTGCTGGCGATCGGCATCTACGCCGTTTATCTCGACACCCACCTGGTCGGAACGCTGACAGGCTTCGTGCTTGCGCACACCATCCTGGCGTTGCCTTTCGTGCTGATCGCGGTCTCGGCCAATCTCGAAGTGTTCGACAGGCGGCTGGAGACGGCGGCGGCAAGTCTCGGCGCCGGTGCGCTCACCACCTTCCGGACGGTGACGCTGCCATTGATCCTGCCCGGCATCCTTTCCGGCCTGCTCTTTGCCTTCGCCACGTCCTTCGACGAGATCGTGGTGTCGCTGTTCATCACCAACCCCTATCTCAAGACGCTGCCGGTGCAGATTTTCTCGTCGATCACGCGCGATGCCGATCCGACAGTGGCCGCGGTCGGCACCATCCTGTTGTTCGCCACGACACTGCTGATCGGCGGCGGCATGCTTCTCCTTGGTCGCGAGCGGAAAGGACTTCTATGAGCCCGAGACCGCAAAATCGGGGCGCCGCGATCGACCTCGCCACGGTCAGCAAGGCCTATGGAACGTTCAAGGCATTGGACGGCGTGTCGCTGCGCATCGAGCCCGGCGAATTCATGACGCTGCTCGGTCCCAGCGGGTCGGGCAAGACGACGACGCTCAACGTGATCGCAGGCTTTACCGATGTGACCAGCGGCAGCCTGCTGGTTGGCGAAAAAAGTGTCGTCGGCGTGCCGGCGCATAAGCGCAACATCGGCGTGGTGTTCCAGCATTATGCGCTGTTCCCGCACATGACGGTCGGCCGCAACGTCGCTTATCCGCTGACGCTGCGCGGCATCAGGCAGGACGAGCGCAAGGCGCGCGTGGCGAGAGCGCTCGACATGGTCAAGATGGGCGATTTCGCGCATCGCTATCCAAGCGAGCTGTCAGGTGGCCAGCAGCAGCGCGTCGCGCTCGCCCGTTCCATCGTCTTCGATCCGCCGCTGCTGTTGATGGACGAGCCGCTTGGCGCGCTCGACAAGAAGCTGCGCGAATGGCTGCAGCTCGAGATCAAGCGCATCCATCGCGAGCTCGGCACAACCTTCGTCTATGTCACGCACGATCAGGAAGAGGCGCTGGTGCTATCGGACCGCATCGCCGTCTTCAACCGCGGTCGCATCGAGCAGGTCGGCACCGGTCGCCAGCTCTATGACGAGCCGGCGACGCTGTTCGTCGGCCGCTTCGTCGGCGATTCCACCGTGCTGCGCGGCGAGGCGAGAAGCGACGGCACCAGCACCGCGCTCACCATCGCCGGCGAGACCGTCACCGCGCCGCGCCGCCTCAATGGCGAGGCCGGTCCGGTGATGCTGCTGCGACCGGAGAAGCTCGCCATCCGCCGGCCGGGGCAAGGCGCTGCCGGCGCCAACCAGCTGTCGGGCACCATCGCCGAGGTGATCTATCTTGGCTCTGGATCGAAATACGAAGTGAAGCTTGGCGACGGCTCGATTGCGATCGTGCGCTCGCCGCTGACCGGCGAGAGCTTTGGTCTCGGCGACAAGGTCGAGCTCTGTTTCGACGGCGCCGACGCCAAGCTTCTGGCCGATGACAGCACGGCCGACACGACACTCACCTGATCCATCTCTTTGTTTTAACGCAATCCCCGGACGGAAAACCGCTTCACATTTTTTCCTGGAATTGCTCTGCCGGAATCATCCCCATGCAAGTCAAGCGCAACGGCGACATCTCGTTCTGGTATGCGGATCTCGGTGCGGTTCCAGCCCCACGTCCGTCTCTGCCCGGCGACATCGAGGCCGATGTCGCAATCGTCGGCGCTGGTTATACCGGGCTTTGGACCGCTTATTACCTGAAGAAGGCAAAACCCGCGCTGCGCATTGTGCTCGTCGAGCGCGAGTTCGCCGGTTTCGGTGGCTCGGGGCGCAATGGCGGCTGGTTGTCGGGCGGGTTCGGCTGGTCGCGCGAGAAATATCTCAAGACCTCGACAAGGCAGGGCGTCGTCGACATGCAGCAGGCGATGGCCGGCTGCGTCGACGAAGTGATCCGGGTGGCGGCCGAGGAAGGTATCGACGCCGACATCCGCCGCGTCGACAATCTGACGGTCGCCACCAACCCGGCCCAGCTGGAGCGCGTGCGCGAGGAATGCGAGACGATCCGCGCCTGGGATGTCAACCCTGACCGCATCGAACTGCTCGATGCCGCGGCGACACGCGCCCGCATCAACATCGACAATGTCCTGGGCGGCTTCGTCATCCATGGCCAGGCGCGGGTGCAGCCGGCCAAGCTGGTACGCGGTCTGGCGGAAGCGGTCGAACGTCTCGGCGTGACGATCTATGAAAAGACGACGGTGACGGCGATTGCCAAGGGCAACGTCACCACGGATCGCGGCACGGTTCGCGCCGAAACCATCATCCGCGCCACCGAAGGTTTCACCGCCGGCATTCCGGGCGAGGAGCGCACCTGGCTGGCCTTGAACAGCGCGCAGATCGTCACCGAGCCTTTGTCCGAAGATTTGTGGCGGCAGATCGGCTGGGACGGCCATGAGTTGCTCGGCAATGCGGCGCACGCCTATTGCTATGCGCAGCGCACGCGCGAAGGGCGCATCACGATGGGCGGGCGCGGCGTGCCTTACCGCTATGGTTCGCGCACCGACGTCAACGGCCAGACGCAGCAGGCAACGATCGACCAACTGCACACCATCCTGACGACGCTGTTGCCGCAGACGGCGGCAAGCCGTATCGAGCATGCCTGGTGCGGCGTGCTCGGCGTGCCGCGCGACTGGTGCACGACGGTCGGCCTCGATCCTGCCACCCGCATCGGCTGGGCCGGCGGCTATGTCGGGCTCGGCGTGTCGAGCTCCAATTTGTCGGGGCGCACGCTTGCCGATCTGGTGCTTGGTCAGAACACCGAGCTCACGCGCCTGCCCTGGGTCAACCGCAAGGTCAGGCCGTGGGAGCCGGAGCCCTTCCGCTGGCTTGGCGTGCATTCGATGTACCAGCTCTATCGCATCGCCGACTCTCGCGAAGCCGCCGGGCTTGCGCACACCTCGAAGCTTGCCGCCCTGGCCGACAGCATCACGGGCCACTAGCGGCCGGCGTTCGCCGGGCCGCCTCAATTTTTCTCACGCGCGATTCCGAAAGGACAAGCATCCTTTGTGGAATTGCACCTGATTGATGGAGACCAGCTTGATCGACCTTTCGACTTTCCATGACCTTGCCAAGACCGACATCGGCGCCTTTTCGCGCAAGCCGACCTCGATCGAGGGCGATCAGGTCGAGGCGGTGCGGTCCTTCTTCCAGTCGCCGGACGGCAGCGTCGATATCGGCATCTGGGAATGCTCGCCCGGCCGTTTCACCGCCGACCGCTCGGACTCGTCCGAAATCTGCCACATCATTTCCGGCCGCCTCGAAGTGAGCCGCGCCGATGGCGAGATGCGCGAGCTCGGACCCGGCGATCTTCTCGTGTTGCCGCAGGGCTGGAAGGGCGAGTGGCGGATCCACGAGACGACGCGCAAACTTTATATGATCCAGTCGGGAAACTGACTGTCTCAGTGGTCGATCGGGCCCTTCGGTGACACGAGGGTCGTGCCCGCCGTCGTCGGACGTTCGATCATTCGCCTTACGCGCGGCGGACCCTCGCCGCTGTGCAGTGCCTGCACCCGTTCGCCGACAACGGCATCGGCGTGGGCGCGCTCAAGCTCAGCGCGGTTCGTCCGCTTCGCTATTGGCGGCGGCAGTGCTAGGGGTAACGCCTAGGAATTCCGTTCGTCGGCACCCTATGGATGAGTGAGCATTGACCGAATACACATTAGCCGAAGACTGGGTTGGTGCTATTAGCCGCACAATTCGCACCTGGATTGCGCAGCTTGTCAACTCAAACAACATGCAAGACTTGGCAAGTGATTTTCCGGGCCGACTGCCATATGTCGCGCACGGTTTACACGATAGTGATTTCCTGGCGTTTACTTGGGAGGAATCCAGCCACACGTCGAGGGTTGACACTTTTGGAAGCATGAAAGAGGAAATTTTTTATAGGGCTAAATATGACTCTGGAAGGCATTCCACCTATAAAGAGATGATGGAAGACATTTTTTTATCAAATTATTTCTCTACTAAAAAACTATTGATATTTACGGAAGTCAGAAATAATTCCATAAACTTACAATTTCTGGCAAATCAAGTTGCCGAATGGTTTTATCAATATGCTCTTCCCGGTGCTGAGGCGGCGAACCGCGCTCGGATCCAAAGAGCAATACCGACCCCACCCGCTTTCGACGTTGGGTGCATCCAAGATAGTTGTTGGGTTGTAGAAAACGAAACTACGCTGAGCCAAGGCACAGCGTTCTTTCTTGAAGGAGTTGGCTTCGTGACATGCGCGCATGTCGTTCTGGGTGATCAAGACAGTATAGCGACCGACATAAAATTGTTTCACCCCACGCAAACATCTGCAGAATATAGCTTAAAGGATTTTAGGCTACATCGATTCCTGGATCTCGCAGTATTTCAGTCGGACGCAAAGCCCGAAGGGAGTTTGGTTCGATCGGCAAACGACGATTTTCCAATTCTCGCTCATGTCGCTGTTTGTGGCTACCCTAACTTCCGTAAAGGGGATTCTTGCTTTCTTTCTCCAGGTCTTGTGGTCGCTCATAGGGTAGTAAGCGGGGTACGTCGGTTCCTGACTAATGCACCCATTGTTGCGGGAATGAGCGGTGGGCCAGCGATATCCGGAAGCGGCGAAGTGATGGGCATACTAACTCATGGCGCAAAAAGCTGGCAACGGCTCAGTCGACTGAAGACCATTCGATCATGCCGATCTCAGTCATCGATTTGCTGGAACAGTAGACTGATCTACCGTAGGTAGCAGTTCCCGCTATGGTCAGTGGTCGATCGGGCCTTTTGGCGAGACAAGGGTTGTGCCGGCCATCGTTGGGCGCTCGATCATGCGCCGCACGCGCGGCGGGTCGTCGCCGCTGTGCAGCGCGCGGATGCGCTCGCCGACAACGGCATCGGCATGGGTGGCGCGCCGGTTGTGGCGGATATACTCGACCCAGGTCGGCGTATGATAGTGCTCGATCCAGATGCCGGGATTTTCGAGGTCGCGCGCAAGCGTCCAGTTGCGCGCGCCGTCGCGGCGGCGGATACGGCCGCGCTCGGCCATGGTGGCGAGAAACTCCGGCACGTCCTCCTCGCGGATGAAGTATTCGATCATGATGGCGATCGGCCCACTGCGTGGCTTCAGATCGAGCGCCAGCATCGGCTCCTTGAAGCGGTTGAGCGGGTCGAGGTTGAGCACCGTCTGGCGCGGCAACGGCAGGACGAGGCCGATGGCGCCGCCGGCCAGCATCGCGATCGACGCCGCGGTGAGCGCTGTCTCGGCGCCATGCGCGTCGGCAACGACGCCCCAGATCCAGCTGCCCAGCGCGATGCCGCCGAAGGTCGCCGTCTGGTAGATCGACAGCACGCGGCCGACGACCCAGCGCGGCGTCGACATCTGCACCGTCACGTTGAAGTGCGACAGCGCGATCACCCAGCAGGCACCGCCGATGAGCAGGCCAGCCGCTGTCTGCCAGGCATTGTGGCTGACGGCGGCATTGAAGGCGCAGACGGCGAAGCCGGCAAAGGCCATGCGCACCATCGTCTCGCTGGACAGCAATTGCCTCAGCCTGACGCTGATCAGCGCGCCGCCGACCGCGCCGATGCCGAAAGCGCCCAGCATGATGCCGTAGGTCAGCGCATCGCCCTTGACGACGTCGCGCGCCACCAGCGGCAGCAGCGCCAGCACGGCACCGGCGCTGAAGCCGAAGGCCGATCCTCTGACCAGGACCTTGGCGATGTTGGGCGACATGGCGACGTAGCGCAGGCCGGCGCCCATGGCGGCGCCCAGCGACTCGCGCGGCAAGGTCTGCGCCGGCTCTTCGGGCTTCCAGCGGGCGAGCACGACGATCAGGCCGATATAGCTGATGGCGTTGGCCGCGAAGGCAGCCGCGGCACCCGCCGTGGCGACGATGACGCCGCCGATGGCCGGGCCGACGCTGCGCGTGATGTTGAAGCCCAGCGAGTTCAGCGCGACCGCCGCCGGCACCTTGGCGCGTGGCACCATGTCGCCGACCGACGCCTGCCAGGCCGGGCTGTTCAGCGCCGTGCCACTGTCGATCAGGAAGGTGAAGGCAAGCAGCGTCCACGGCGTCATCCAGCCATACCAGGTGAAGACCGTGAGCAGCGCCGAGACGACCAGCATGAAGGTCTGCGCCACCAGCATGACCTTGCGTCGGTTGAAGCTGTCGGCAACGGCGCCGGCCACCAGGGCGAACAGCATGATCGGCAAGGTCGTCGAGGCCTGGACGAGCGCGACCTGATAAGACGACGTAGCGATCGTCGTCATCATCCAGGCGGCGCCGACGCCCTGGATCAGGCCGCCGAAATTCGACACCAGGCTGGCCGACCAGACGGCGCGGAAGATGCCGTGCCGGAATGGCGCCAGCGCCGAAACGCGTTCGCTTTCCGGCTCGTCGTCTATCATCACTGCTGCTTCGCCTTCTGCCTGCCTCGCCTTAGGCGAGTCGTCAAAGAGTGCGGCCCAACAACAGGAAGGCAAAGGCGAAAATGCGTCGGCGAAGCTTTAAACCAAGCATCTCGCCGGTCTGGACCAACTTATTTTACGCTTGCCGCTTCGGCGTGCAGCTCCTCGGTGAGGCGGTCCGGCGTCTCGCCGCCCAGATAGAGCCTGAGCAGCATTTCCATGCCGACGAGACGCAGCCTTGTCGGCTCCTGGCTCCGCGCCATCGCGACGAGGTCTTCCACTTCGGAAGAGGACCATCGCATCGCGTCACGCAGCAGGCCGCCACGCAGCAGACCCTGGGTGCCGGCCGAGAAGGCTTCCGACATCTCAAAACCGTTCTTTGCCGCGCGGATGTTTTCGCCCGGCAGGTGCGTTTCGGCGACCCTTTTCAGCAGCCATTTGCTCGTTCCGCCACGATATTTGTGCCGCCTCGGCAGGTGGATGGCAAAGTCGATAAGCCGGTTCTCGAGGAACGGCACCCTGAGCTCGACCGATGCCGCCATGCTCAGCCGGTCGTGTCGGTGCAACAGGTCCTGCAGGTGCGAATAGAGGTCGTAAAAACAGCTTGCAAGAAAGGCGCGGTCGCCTGGCGGCGCGACGCCGTCCAACCTGTCGAACAGCTTGGTCTGCAGGAAGTTCAGCTCCGGCGACAGCGACCGCAGCACGACGTTGCGGTCCCAGGACGAGGCGCGGCCGAGCGAATTGCGGAACGGTGCGCGACGAAGCTCGGCAAATTTTCGGTCGTTCCTGGCCTTCGATCGGAACAGCCGTCGCAGCCACGACTGGCGCCACAGTTTCATCGTCGAGGCCTGCCATTTGTAGCCACCGAAGAGCTCGTCGGAACCCTCGCCGGTGAGCAGCACCTTGACGCCGTCGGCTCGGCATTGCTCGGCAAGCGCGAGCAGCCCGGAATGGCTGGGATGCCAGCCGTCGGTCTCAAGGTGCCACACCGCGCGCGGCCAAAGCTCGAAGAAACGGTCCCGATCGACAGGCACCCGGCGCAGGCTGACGCCGACGTGGCGGCCGGTCCGCTCGGCATCCGCGGCCTCGCTGTGGCCGAGCTTCGGGTCGACGACATAGCCGTGCATCTCGGGCCGGAAGCGTTTGGCAAGTGCTGTGATCATGCCAGAATCGATGCCGCCGCTGCACGCCGTGGCGAGACTGGCATCGGCGATGCAATGCATCTCGACGCTTTCCTCGAGCAAGGTCTGAAGGCTCGCCATATGGTCGGCGTCGGAAGCCTTGTCGCTGACAATACGCTCTGTTTCCAGCACATCGAGCACGTGCCAATAACAACGCTTCTCGATGCCATCGCCGTTGATCTTCCAGAGGCCGGCCGGCGGCAGCCGTTCGATGCCGTCGAACACGCTGTAGCTGGAATCGCGGCTTTGCCAGGCAAGCCGCAAGGTGAGCTCGCGCGTGTCCATCCGGCGCGGAAAATCGGTGCAGGCCAGGATCGCCTTGTCC
Source organism: Mesorhizobium sp. ORM8.1 (assembly GCF_053005525.2). NCBI lineage: Bacteria > Pseudomonadati > Pseudomonadota > Alphaproteobacteria > Hyphomicrobiales > Phyllobacteriaceae > Mesorhizobium > Mesorhizobium sp. ORM8.1. The sequence goes on from NZ_CM132600.1 coordinate 5,252,888, forward strand.
TCGGATGCGAACAGCAGCCTGTCGCCTGTCTCGGCAACCGACATCGGCTTGATGCCCAGCCTGTCGCGGGCAAGCCACAAGGCGCCATCGCGCACATCGAAGTAGGCGAATGCGAACATGCCGTCGAACAACGGCACCGCTTTTTCCGGTCCCCAACGATGCAGCGCCTGCAGCATCACCTCGGTGTCGGAAACCGTGTGGAAGGTCAGGCCTTCCGCTTCGAGCGCCTTGCGCAGCGCGCGGTAATTGTAGACCTCGCCATTGTAGCACAGCACGCCATCGCCAGCGGCGGTCAGCATCGGCTCGCGCGCGGCAGGCGACGGGTCGATGATGGTCAGCCGTCGGTGGCCGAGCGCCAGGCGGGCATTGTTCCAGTTGCCGTGATCGTCGGGGCCGCGATGCGCCAGCGCCTGCATCATGCGGGCAACATCGGAAAGATCACCCGTGCCGATCGGATCGCGCTTTCGCCAGACGCCGGCTATTCCGCACATGACCCGCCGGCCGCTTTTGCCTGATCCATCGTTTCCCGAGGAGCGCCTGAAATCCAAGATGCCGGCTGATAACAGCCCGATCTACAATCTAGCCGCAACAGGCTCGGCCGCAAGCGATCTTGCGGCTCGCACGGATGCCGCTTCCGCACTTGCCGCTGCCAGGCCTCAGAAACCGTGCTCGATACGCTCGAAGATGACGTTGCTGAAGGCCGAGATCTGGCTGCCGATGAACGGGCCGGTCAGCGCCACCACCAGCATGATGGCGACGATCTTCGGCACGAAAGTGAGGGTGATTTCCTGGATCTGCGTCAGCGCCTGGATAAGCGCGATGCCGATGCCGACGGCCATCGCCACCAGCACCACCGGGGCGGAAGCGACGAGCACCGTCCACACCGCATATTGGACGATATCGAGGGCGTCGGCCTCATTCATGCGAGTGCTTGGCCTAGCTTGCCGGCTTGATCGACACGCCTGCGCCGACGGGGACCTGGGTGCCATCCTGCAGCACGGCGATCAGTCCGCTGCTGGCGAGCGTCACCGAAGCCACAATTCCGGTGGTCTTGCCGTCGGCCGACGTGATTGAGCGGCCGATAATCGCATCGGCCTGCGATAGCGCCGACGATGACATGATCTGGTCGAGCTTGGTGTTGGTCTGCACCGATTGCTCGACCTGCGAGAAGGTGGCGAGCTGGGCCACATAAGCCGTCGAATCCATCGGCTTGGTCGGGTCCTGGTTCTTCATCTCGGCGATTAGCAGCTTCAGGAACGACTGGTAGTCGACCGCCGTCTTGGAGGTCTGCTGGCTGGCCTGGTTGGCGCCAACCGGGATCGTCGTTGTCATGTCCACGGTCATGTCATGCTCCTACAGCCAATGCGCGCGGCGCTTCAGGACTATCGTCATTGTCCTCGAGCGCCTTGCGCTCGAGCGGATAAAGCGCCCGGATTGCCTTCAGCGCCTCGTAGATGTCATCCTCGCCGACCATGCGGTCGATCTGCTTCAAAGCTTTGCAGATGGCCTCATTGTCGAAGCTTGCAATCAACATCGGCAGCGAGCGGCGGAACATGTCGCGGGCTTCCGCGGCGCCGGCCGGATTGACCAGCATGATCTGCACGATGAAATAAAGCTGCTTGAGCGGCGTCGAGGCCTGCTCTGCCTGGATGACATGGCTTTCGAGCAGGAACTGCACGTCGTTCATCAGCTCGATGGTGACCTTGCGGTCGACGCGGATGACGGCGCCGTTGATGTAGATCTTCTCGTTCGGCTTGAGCGAGATCTTCAGCGTGTTGGTCATTGGATGCCGTCTCGGATGATCTGCGAGACCTCGATCAACCCTTCGAAATTGTTGGTGCGGCCCTGGCGGACGTCTTCCGTTTCACGCAGCAGCCACAGGCCGATGGAGATGAGATTGGCGCGCAGCTCTTTCGGCAAGGCGTTGTCGCTGGAGCCCAGGTCCTCAACGAAGGTGGTCCAGACGCGGTTGGTGAAGTGCAACGCTTCGATCGCTTCCATCGATTCGGGGCCGACGGCGGCGGCCGCCGCCAGCATGTCGATCGAGCGCGTGAGAAGCTGCCGCTCCCTGTCCTTGGCATCGGCGACGGAGTCGGTCTGGACGTCTGCGTAGGAGAATTGATACATCGTCGGCGCTCTAACGTTCCGGTGAAAGTATTCAGGTCAGGTATTTCAGCAGGCTGAGCTGCTGTATGCGCGCGGTCAAGGCGAAGGACGTTTCGATATGCTGCGTCAGGTCGGCGACGCGGGTCGCAGCTTCGGCGGGATCGACGCCTTCGAGGTCGAGGATGTGCTTCTCGAACAGGTCGACCTGCGTCTTCATGCGATCGCTGGCGTCGGTAACGCGCTGCTGGGCAAGGCCGGTCTCGGACTGCACCTGGGTAAGGCCGCCGATCGCCTCGCCGACCATCTTTTGCGCGCGGTCGATCAGCGTGCTTTGAGCGGCTTGGCTGATGTTGCCGGTGGCGAGCGTGCTGACCATGGCGGCCGCCATGGCGAGCTTGCGGATGCCCTGCTCGTTGGCACTGACCGAGGTCTGGGTGGTTTCGTTCAAGGAGATGCGGCTGGTGATCTGTTCGTCGGTGGCGCTCGACCAGTTGGCTTGCCAGCCGGCGCCAAGGAATTGCGGCTCGACCGTGGTGGTGATGAAGTCGTCCATTTGCGCGGCCGTGATGTTTGCGGCGGCAGGGTCTGTCTGGGCGAAGCCGAAATAGCCGGTGAAAGCGGTGTCGAAGGCCGCCTTGGCCGGCGAGCCGGCGGCGCTGAAATCGTCCATCGGCTTGACGTCGGTGTTGGTGCCGGCAAACAGATATTCGCCGTTGACACTGGTGTTGAGGATGCCGGTCATCTGCTGCAGCGCCGTGGAGCCGGCGGTCTGCAGGATATTGGTGGAGGAATCGCCCGATACGCCAGTGGTCAGCGCCGATAGGAACTTCTGCGCGGTGGTGGAGAGCTGGCTAAGCGAATCCTGCGTGGACGTCAGGCGGGCCGCGACCAAGGCATTGGAATCGACGATGCCGTTCAGCCGGTCGAGGTCGCGCTGGAAGGTCACTGCCTGTGTGGTGCGGTTGCCAAGCGCCAGCCCGACATCGGCGACCTTGCCGGTCTGGGATTCCTTCGTCGCGTTGATGAGGTCGGCCTGCATCTTGGCCTGCTGATAGCGCAGTGCGTTGGAAATGGCGGCTGAGGAAACGCCTGTCGCTTTCATGGTTTATCCTACTGCGGCCAATAGGGAGTCCAGCATGTCGCTGACCGTTTTCATCATATGGGCGGAGGCCTGATATGTGTGTTCGAGGTCGAGAAGCAGCGACATTTCCTGGTCGACATTGACGCCGGTGTCGTTGGACAGAGCCTCGGCCGTGCGCGAGGCCAGCGCCTCCTTGGCGTCGGAATTGGTCGACGCCTGCTGGCGCACGCCTTCGAACCAGCCGATGGAATTGGCGGCGTAGTCGGAGACACTCGCGTTGACGGCGATGCCGGCCGAAGTGTCGAAGGTCATCGGCTGATCCAGCTTGTTGCCATAGGCGATCAACAGGTCCGAATAGGAGGCGCCGCCGGTGGTGTTGGCGACATAGGCAGCGCCGTTGGCGCCGCCGTCGCGCAGCAGCGACGGGTTGCCGCCGGCGCTTGGATCCATGGCCGCGTTGACTTTGATCGAGCCGGCGAGGCCATTGACCAAGGTGCCGGCAGCGGGAATTGCCGGCGCACCTGACCAGGTGAAGAGGCCCGTCGCGTTGGGCTGCGACGGCGCGGTTTCGGCGAAGGCCGTGATCAGACCACGCGCGGTCTCGTCGAGCTGGCTCTGCATGGTCGAGGCAACGCCGTCACGCAGCTTGAGCAAGCCGGCCAGCTTGCCGTCCGCGGTGGTGTTGTCGCTGGTGCCGGCCGAAACCGGCACATTATCGATATAGACCGAGTTGCCAGGGGCGCCGGCGCTGTAGCCCGCCGACGGTGCGAACGTGACTGAACGCGGCACCGTCTCGAACAGCGTCGAGCCGTCCTTGGTGGTGACGACCATATCGTTGTCGCCGCGCGTGAAAGTCGAGACCGGCACGTATTCCGATATCTTCTTCAGAAGGGCATCGCGCTGGTCGAGCGCGTCGGATACGTCGGTGCCCGATCGGGTGCCGGAGATGACAGCCTTGTTGGCGTCCTGGAACTGGCTGAGCAGCGAGTTGAGATCGCTGACGGCGGCGGAAATCTGGCTGTCGGTCTGGGTCCTGAAGTCCTGGATCGCCTGGGTGCCGCTGTTCAGCGAATTCACCACCTGCTTGGCGGCGTCGATGACGCTGGTGGCGAGGTTCTGGTTCGACGGGGTGGTGGCATAGAGCTGCAGCGCTTTTTGCAGATCGGTGATGGCACTCGACGGGGAAGACGCATTGTCGACCCCGTTGACCGACACACCGAGCTGATCCATGCCGTTATAGAGCGTGCTCTGCCCGCTCCATGCTGAAAGCGCCGACAGGTTCTGACGAAACAGAAGATCGTTCGCGGCGCGCTGGATGTCCACCGCCCGGGCGCCGGGCGACGTGCTGGTGACGACGGCGATGCGGCGGGTGTAGTCCGGATTGGAGGCGTCGGCCACATTGCGCGACACGATGCTGGTCTGCTTGGACGTGGCCAGCAACGCCGACTGGGCAATGCTTAGTGCGGAGGAAAGCGACATGCGGATCTTTCACGGGCCGGCGCCCGTCGTTTATCTCTTCAGGTTGACAAGGACGTCCATCAGGTCGGAACCGGTCTGGAAGACTTTCGAATTGGCGGTGTAGCTGCGCTGCGCCGCAATCATGTTGGTCAGTTCCTCGGCGATATCGACGTTGGAATTTTCAAGCGCTCCGGAGACGATGGAGCCGAGCTTGCCCTCATTGGCGAAGCCGATCCGGACGGCGCCGGAATCGGTGCTCTGCACATAGACGTTGCCCGGCATTGCGGTGAGGTTGTCGGGGCTCTGAACGTCGGCCAGCGGGATCTTGAAGAGCGCCTTGGTCGAGCCGTCCTCGAACTGCGCGTAAATGACGCCGTCCTGTCCGATCTGCACCTTCTGGATCGAGCTCGGCGCGTTGCCGTTGACCTTGGCGTCGGCGACAGTGAAGCCGGTGCCGAGCTGGGTCAGCTTGGAAAGATCGAGGGTGAGGGCCGAGCCGCCCGGCACCGTAAAGGAGATGTTGCCGGTGCCGGTGAGCTTGCCCGGGCGGTGTCGAAGGTGAGGGTCTGCGATGCCAGCGCGCCGCCCGTATAGGGGAAGGAGGTGCCTGCGGTAGCCTTCGACTGATCGAAGACCGAGACCTCCCATGTGCCGGCGCCGGTGTTGGTGAAATAGACGTCGAGCAGCTTCTTGTTGCCGAGATTGTCATAGGCAACCAGCGAGGTTTTCGACGTGTACTGCGCGTTCGCAGCGTTGCTGGAGGGCAGCGGGCCGGAAGGCGGGGTCGCGCCTGCCGGCAGGTTGCCGGCGAAATTGCCCGCGGTGCTCGGCGTCGCCGTCATTTGCTGGTCGGAGATCTGCACCGGCACCAGGCCCTCGAAGCCGTTGGCAGTCGCGGCCGGCTCGCCATTGGCGTAGCTGTAGGCCATCAGCTGGTAGCCGGCGGCGTTGACCAGCCTGCCCTGGGCATCCGGAACGAACGAGCCGGCGCGCGTTAGATAGGGCGTGCCGCCGGCATCCTGCACGACGAAGAAACCGTCGCCATTGACGGCGAGGTCGGAGACCGAGGTCGTGTACTGCATGACGCCTTGCGAGCTGATCGCGGAGCGGATCGTCGTCGTCACGCCGCCGGAATTGTAGGCGCCGCCGGTGCCCGGCATGATCAGCGTCGAAAACTCGGCTGAAGAGCGCTTGTAGCCGGTGGTGTCCGAATTGGCGATGTTGTCGGCCGTGGTGGACAAGCGGTTGGCCTGCGCGTTCATACCGGAAACGCCGGTCCGCATCATTCCATAGAGGCTCATCGATTGATCTCCGCAGTGCCTGGATAGGAGGCCTTAAAGCTATGCCTCGTGTCTTGCGCGAGGCTGGCGCGACATGCGTCGGCGATGGTCATCAAAACACCAGCCGGTAGCCGAGGAACCGCTTTGAATCGATCGGATCGTGGCCAAGCTTCTCGCGCAGCTTCTTGCGCAGCTTCGAGATGTGGCTTTCCACCACGTTCTCCTCGACCTCTTCGTCGAAGATCCCGTAGATGGCGTTGAACACCTGCGTCTTGGTCACGCGCCGGCCGCGGTTGCTGGCCAAATATTCCAGGATGCGCCGCTCACGGCGCGGCAGCGGCAGCGGCTCGCCGTTGATCTCAGGATCGCGACCGTCCATGAAGATGCGCATCGCGCCGACCTCGGTGAAGGCCGCCTCCTCATGGGCGCGGCGGCGGATGGCGGAGATGCGGGCGAGAATCTCGCGGATGTGGACCGGTTTGCGCACGACGTCGTCGACGCCGCTCTCGAACAGGCGCAGCGTGTGCTCGAGCGAATGCTGTTCGCTCAGCGCGATCACCGGCGCGCCGGTGCGGTCGCGGATCTGGCGTGGCGACACGCTGCCTTCGCGACAGTCGCCGATGAGGAATGCCCTGACGGACCTGAGATCGGTATCTGCGGCGGAGCTGACCCACTCGCCGAATTCGCCTGGAGCGAAGCCCGCGGTGGCGACGCCTTCGCGATCGAACAGCGAGCTGTAGCCCTCCGTTACGAGCTCTCGCTCATCAACAATCACGATCATCGACCCGCCCCCGAATCAGCTCATCTGCCCCGTGCGAAAAGGGGTACCCGGCGCGGCGAATCCTGAAAAACCGTCATTTCTTGTAGCTATTTTCTTGGGAGTTTTTTTGGGAGGCGTAATAAAAGGGTGTGCGGGTGTATTTCGATAGCAACGTGCAGACCGCATTGATGCCGGCAGATGCGTCGGCAAGGTGGCGTTCAGCGATCGGACGGTGCACAACTATTGATTGCAAAAAGCGCTGGCGTTCGGCGTCCATTTGCCGAAGCCAGAGGCGACCATGTTGGCAATTACGCGGCAGACATAGATCTTCTGCGCCGGGTCATTGTCGGGGCCGGCGTGGTAGCGCGCGACAGCCATCGACCAGGTCATGTGACGGGCATGCAGGCTCGCCAGGAAGCGTGCCGCGTAGTCGACGTTCTGATGCGGGTCGAGCATGTCCTGGACACTGCGGAAATGGTCGCCATGATAGTGATGGTTGATCTGCATGCAGCCGAGATCGATCAATGTCTTGCCCTCGCGACGGGCATTTTCGAATGTGGCAAGGGCTTCGCCACGACTGCGCGGAAAGACAGCTTTCCCCTCTATATTCAATGCGTTAGGCTGAAGGCTGCCTTTCTTCCCGGTTTCGGTCAGGCCGACCGCGTAGAGAATTCCGGCGGGCACGCCGTAGCGATCGGCGGCGCGCAGGATTTCCGGCTCGCAAGGATTGGCGGCGGCGTTCGCGAAGTTGGCGGCGAAGCTAGATATAAATATCGTCGCCAGCACGCTCGCGCAGAGGCGAAGCGGCGCGGCCGAATTCCTGTGCGCCATTGCCGTCGTTCCTTCCCGATTGCCGGCCGCCGCCGGCGTTGCTGCCGCCCGAGTTTCCCGGCTGGAACGAGGGCTGGTCACGACCTGTCGACATCGGCATCGCACTGTTTGAATCAGCACGGCTGGCTGCATGCGCTGCTATCGAGGGTTGCAGGATGGTCACCTTGTCGACGTCGAAACCGAGACTGCGCATCGACTTGATGATGGCATCGCTGTCGGTGGTGAGACGCCGATATGCCTCGTGCGTTTCCGGCTTCATCTCAATGGAAAGTTGCTCACCCGAGAGTCGCAGGCTGGCGGTGACCGCGCCAAGCTCCGCCGGGTGGAGCTCGATCTTCAGGACATGTGTCGGAACGGCAACAGAATTGTTCGTTTGTGAACCCGCCGGGGTGCTTGAGAAGCTCTGCTGGACGCCCTTGTCCGAGGCAATCGCGTCAACCAGGACCGATGCGGTCTGGCTCATCGGGTTTTGCGCCGGGGCGGGGAAGCTCTGCTGGCTGACGACTTCCGTGCGGCTGGCAGAGGCAGGCGGTTTGCCCTGAGCCTGCTGCGTCGCGGATTGGGGCTGCTGCGAGACCTTGGCCAAGACCGGGCGCCAGCCTTGCGGCGGCACACTGTCGGCTTGCGCCTGATCTCCTTGCGCGGACAAACCGTCGCCGGCGGAGCGGCCCGGCAGTTTGAGATCCGCGGCCGCCTTTACCGGCTTCTGCCCGAAATCGGGCCCTGCTTCTTGCGCGGCGGTTGAGCGGCCGGATCGCGCCGGCAGCTCGGTGGAATTGTCGATCGCCGCGCCTTTTCCCTGACGCAGCCGCAGTTCGAGCGATCCGGGTTGGCTGACCCCATCGGCCTGTTCGCCGGCGGCGGTGTCCTTGCCGCCAGCGGCCGATGCAGCAAAATGCTTCATGTCGCTCAACGCCATCAGCAACGGCAGGCGATCCTGCAGCGGCGCCGAATTGTCGGCTTGTGGAGATGTGTCCGCAGCAGTCGCCGCTTTGCCATGCTCGGCTTGGGCGTTGCCCTTTGCCGACTTGCCGGTGGTCGCTTTCAGTGAGGCGGGTCTGCCCTGCGCGCCCTGATCCGCCTCCTGTTTGCCAGCATTGGCGGATGTACGCTTGGACGGATGCGCGTCAGGCGGGACCGGCGCGGTCGTGTGCCTGTCATGCGCACGGTCGGGCTTCTCGCTGCCATGCACCATCTCGCCAAAATCTCGATCCTTATCATTGCCACCGGCGGCGTTCTGCCTGGGCTGGGATTGGGTCGAAGCAACCCCGGCAGGGCCGGGCTGACGCTGGTCATTTCGGTGCGGCTCCCAGTAGCTGGTCGATCTCGTCGAGTTGACGGCGTGTGTTGGTCATCGCCGCATCGACGGGGTCGTGGGCGTCGACGCCCGGGCTCGACGCCGGCGCCGACGCAGGCAGCACGGGTGCGGCAGCGGTTGCGACGGCCGATGCTGGAGTTGTGGCCGGCGCCTGGCCGGATTGCTGCGCTGTTGCCGGCGGCACTGCTGCCTGTCCGCCCGCCGCGGGTTTGGCTGGTGTGGCGATCGCCGGCTGCTCGGGCATCGCGCCCTCGACTGGCGGCAGGTCTGCATTGGCGGACGCATTGACCTCGGTTTTCGTCTTGTCGCCTTTGGCTTTGGCTACCGGCGCAGTCTTTTGCTTGGCCGCCGGCTTCACCGGCGCCACCACTTCGCCGGCGACAGCCTGCGCCGCGTCAAGCAAGTCGCGGTCGCTCTGCGAGAGCTTGCCGCGATCGATTTTGCCGAGCTTGGCGCGCACGTCGTCTATGGTGGCCGAGGTCACCGTCGACAGGCTGGAATAGAGCTGTGCGCGTGGGTCGTCCTGGTTACCGTTACCGTCGCGGCCCTGTTCCGCCTTGGCCGAGGCGAAAGCCGAGAGCTCGGCCAAACCGTCGATCGCAGCGCGGCGGGCGATGCGCAGATAGATCACCTTCTCACGCTCGGGGTCCATCATCGAGGTGATGTCGGCGATCTTGTCCTGGCTGATCGCCATATGCAGCGTAATGATGCCGGAAACAAAGGCATCGGCGAACTGGCTGGCATAGGGCGAATAGAGATAGGACGCGACATATTGGGTCGAGGCCAGCGCGAAGCGGGCGCCGTCGCCTTGCGCGGCCGCGATGCCGACCGATCGGCGAAGCGCTGCCTCGTCGACCAATGTGCCCGGGCTGAGCAGGCGCGCCTGATCCAGGAGAACGAGCGCGGCGGCTGGCTGATCGGCGGCAAGCAGCGAGCCCTTGACCAGCGCGAGGAAGGCGCCGAGGTCGCTCGGCACGGTCATCGGATCGATCGGCTTCAGGATTTCGATTGCCGCGGCGGGTTGCCCGTTCAAATAGGCGACGATGCCTTTGGCTATGGCAAGGTTTTGCGGGTCGCTGGTCGCGCGCGAAGCCGCCGATCTCGACCGTCACGGGATTGCCGCCGCTCATGCCATAGACGAGCAAAGCGCGGAAATTCTTAGGTTCCTTGAAATCCTCGGCACTGGCATCGCGCAGTCGGGCGTCGATCATTTCGAGCAACTTGGCCTGCATCGGCAAAGCGGCATGGTCGCCGGCGGCGATGCGGTCCTGCATCAGCTGCAGCGAACGCACCAGCTGATAGGGCTGCAGCGCGTCTTGCGCCAAGGCCGCCGATGGCGGCCCCGCAGCGAGCAACAGCAGTGCTATCGCCCCACCGATGACGCCTCTGCCTCTCATCCGCCGGCCGCCATCAGGATTTCGATACGGCGATTGGCGGCCGCCATCGGATCGGACGCGATCTTGGGTTGCCGGTCGGCAAAGCCCGCGACCTCGGTGATGCGGCTCTCGTCGACGCCACCGCGCACCAGCATGTAATAGGCGGAATGGGCACGAGCCGTTGAAAGCCGCCAGTTGTCATAAGTGTCGCTGCGGAACGGCCGTGCGTCGGTATGGCCGCTGATGGTGATGGTGCCCTTCTTCTCGTTGATGATGCGGCCGATCTTTTCCATCGCCAGCACCAGTTCGCGGCGCGGCAAAGCCGAGCCGATCTCGAACATGCCGAAGTCGAGCTGGTCGGTGATCGAAATGACGACGCCTTTGTCGGTCGCCTCGACGGAGACGCCATCGGCGAGCTTCTCGCCGGGCAGGAAGGCTTTTGCGAGCTCCTGCTTGATCTGCGCGGCTTCCTGGACAACGGCTTTGCTCGGCGCCCTGTCGGTTTTGTCAGGGGCTTGCGCGGGCTCGGCCGTTGCCGTCTCGGCGTCGGCCGTTTTGCTTTCGGCTTTTTCGCTCTTGCTCTGTTCGCCTTGCGGCTTGCCGGCTTTGCCTTCGGTTGCCGCCTGCTTGTTCTTGGCGTCGGTCTTGTCCGGTGCCGCCAGGGGCTCCAGCGGTGCTGCTTCCAGCGCGGGAGCAGCCGGAACCGCCTGTACTTTCGGCACCGCGGCTGTGGCGACCTTGTCGCCCGGCTTGACCGGCTCGCCATCGATCTTGGCGCGTTCGGCCGTGGCCTCGGCGCCGGGTGCGGCCACTTGCTGCGACCAGAAGTCGGGCGCGAATGGATCACGATAGGACTCGCCACCGGAGGCGCCGGTCGCCGGACCTGCAGTCTGCGCGCCGCCATCGCCCTTGGCGCTGACATTCTGCATCACCCCGGTATCGGAGGCGATCTCCGCCAGCACCGCGTAAGGATCGGCAAACAGATGCTCATCGGAAAGATCAGCGTCCTGCTTGCCTTCCTTGGTCTGCCTGCGCTCGGAGGACCCCGCGCCGCCCTTGCCGTCGTCGCCCGCCTTGGTCGCGCCATCCCGCGGATTGTCGGCGGTCAGCCCGACCTTACTCGGGCCGTCGCCGAGATCTTCCAGGCCCTTGCGGCTCGAGTTGCGATCGATGAGCTCGACCGGATTGAAATAGCTGGCGACGGCTGCCTTGGTCTGCTCGTTGGCGGCGTTGATCAGCCACATGACGAGGAAGAAACACATCATCGCGGTCATGAAGTCGGCGAAGGCGATCTTCCAGACACCACCGTGATGGGCGTCGTCGTGATCGCCATGGTTGCGCCTGACGATGATGATTTCGTGCCGCGGTTCGGCGTGATCGACAGCGCTCACGACAAGACCTCCGACAGCGAAGCCGACCATTCGGCGACACGCGTCTCGAATACCGTTTCGTCGATGGTCACGGTCAGGTCGAGGCCCGGCGCTTCGGCGAAATCGAGATTGACTGAGCGCGGTCCGAGAGCCGCCTTGAGCGGCTCGAAGAGCGACGGTGGCCCTCGAACGCCGATGCGCACGGCTTCGCTGTCGGCAACCGCCGCGCTGATGGCGCGGGCAAGAGCCGAGAGCGAGCGCTTCTGCAGATCATCGCTGACAATGCCGCCAACGATACGGGCAACGGCAGCGGCGGTGAACTCGGCAACCTGTGCTTCCATGGCGTCGATACGCGCCGCCACCGCGGTGCCGAGGTCGCCGCCGAAGCTTTCGAGGAAAGCCTTCGCCGCATCGTCATTGGCCTGACGTTCGGCTTCCAGCGCCGCCTGATGGGCAAGCGCAAGGCGCGCTGCGAGCGCGGCTTCGGCATCGGCCACGGCCTCGGCGATCAGCGCGCCGATATCGGCCTGTGGCGCCGGTGCGGCCGGCATTTGCTCGGCGGCCGGCGCCTGGGCAGCGGGCGAGGCGCGCGAAGCGAAATCAGGCAAGAGATCGAAGAGGGCTGCCGAGACCATGGCCTAACCCACGGCCTCCGGAACGGCTGCCCATTTGCGCAGGATCTGCGCGGTGCGCTCCTCGTTGAGGTCGACCATGCGCGCCAGCCGTTCCTGCGGCGCCGGTCGAATCTTCTGGCGCAGATCGTCGAGCGGGTTGGTGCGGGCGCCAGGCAACGCCGCGCCGGCCGACGTCTCCGCGGTAATTGCGGCGACCGGGTCGGGCATTGGCAGCGAGCGCTGGACATCGTCGAAGCTCGGGCCAGCGATGGCCGCGGGCTTGGCCTGCGCGGTCAGCGCGGCAGCCATCGGCTTCAGGCCGAAGAAGGCAACCAGGAAAACGACGACGATGAAGGCGCCGGCATTGATCAGCGTGCCGGTATAGGTGCCGATCGAGGCGAGGATGCCCGGCTGGTCGACCGGCTCGCCGTCGAGGCCGCCGATGAACTCGACCGCCGAGACATCGATGACGTCGCCGCGCTTGTCGTCGAAGCCGGTCGCCGAGGCCACCATCTTCTGGATGTCGGCAACGCGCTTGGCGATCTGCTCCGGTGTGGCGTCCTTGCCCAGGATGGTCTTCAGACGATCCTGGTTGACGACGACGGCGATCGACATCTTGTTGACCGTGTAGCCGTTGGAGACGGTGGCGATCTTCTTCGAGTTGATCTCGTAATTGGTGATCTCTTCCTTGCGGTCGTTCTGCGAGGTGGACTGCGGACCTTCCGTGCTGGTCGTCTGTGTCTCCGGCAGGTTCTGCTCGACGCTGGTCGGGGTCGAGGCCTGTTTCTGGTTGCTGGCTTCGTTGGTGCGCACGGACTGCACCGAACGTTCGACACGCGATTCCGGATCGAAGATGGTTTCCTCGGTCTGGCGCGTGTCGGTGTTGACGTCGGCCTTGACTGAGGCGCGGAAATTGTCGGGGCCGAGATAGGGGGCCAGCGCCCGGCGGATGTTGTCGCCGATCTGCGTTTCGACGGTCTGCTCGACGCCCAAAGTGCGCGCGGCGCTGGTGTTGGAGGGGTCGTCGCCGGCCGCCAGCAGATTGCCGTTGGAATCGAGCACCGTGACCTTGTCGGCCGAGAGGCCCGGAACCGCCGCCGCAACCAGGTGGCGGATCGACATGGCGCTTTTTTCGGCGTCGTTGCCGGCATAGCGGATGACCACCGATGCGGAAGGCTGCTGCTCGTCGCGGCGGAAATTGGCGCGCTCGGACATGACGATATGGACGCGTGCCGCCTTGACGCCGGATATCGACTGGATGGTGCGCGCGATCTCGCCCTCCAAGGCGCGCACGCGGGTGATCTGCTGCATGAAGGAGGTCAGGCCGAGCGAGCCGACATTGTCGAACAACTCGTAGCCGGCATTGGCGCTGGTCGGCAGACCTTTTTCGGCAAGCAGCATGCGCGCCTGGGCGGTGGTGCCGGCGGGCACCAGCACCGAGGTTCCGTCCGAACCGACATCGAAGCCGATGCCGGCATCACCCAGCACCAGGCCGATCTGGTTGACGTCGGAGCGATCGAGGCCGACATAGAGCGTCTCATAGGCCGGGCGGTTGAGATAGATCGAGGTGATGCCGATGACGGCCATGACCAGGGCCGCGATGCCGCCCATGAGCGCCAGGCGCCTGACGCCGAAGCCCTTCAAATTCGCGATGATGCTTTGGATCTGTTCCGGCACGATTCAACTGGCCCCAGCATGACTGTCCGCCGGGAGACTAGACTGCGAAGCTTGTGCGAGGATGATAGGTCGTGCCGCCGAAGGAACCGGTAAGTACCGAACCGGTAAACCTGCGACCTTTAATGAAAAAGGCCGCGTCTGAAGCGCGGCCTTTTCGTTTGTCGAGGAAGGTGGCGGCTTAACCGCCCTTGAACAGCGACAAGATCGACTGCGAGGAGCTGTTGGCGATCGACAACGACTGGATGCCGAGCTGCTGCTGGACCTGCAGCGCCTGGAGGCGGGTCGATTCCTTGTTCATGTCGGCATCGACGAGTTGGCCGACGCCACGGTCAATGGAGTCCATCAGGCTCTGCGTGAACGTCTTTTGCAGGTCGATTGAGCTCTTGGCGGCGCCAAGGATGGTGGCGGAGTCGGTGAGCTGGCTCATCACCTTGTCGATCTTGTTGACCATCTGCGTGATGATGTCGTCGGTCACGCCAGGCGCCGTGATGTCGAGATTGAAGGCCGAGACGTTGTCGATCCTGGCAACCGTCGTGCCGGCGGCGGTCTGGCCGGCGGTGTTGGCCGCGATGTCGGTGCTGCCGCTGGCGATCGAGGCGGCATAGGCGGTATCGTAAAGGTCCTGGGCCGCGGCCGTGGCGTAGACCGAGGTTGCACGATCGATAATGCCCTGGTTCTTGACCGCGGTGGGAAGCCCGCTGTCGAAAAGCTTGGTGCTCTCGACATTGATATCGATCGTGCCGAGCGAGATCGCGCCCGACGAAGAGCGATTGAACGAGGACACGATCTGGGAGTCAGGTTGGACGCCGTCATTGGCGGCGGCGACCTGCTTGGATGTCACCGACAGATAGTTCGAGCCGGAGAAAGTGGCCGCATCGGCAAACGACTTCATCTGCGCCTGAAGCGAGGTGATCTCGGTCTGCGTCTTTGCCTTGCTGGCGTCCGTCTGGCCGATGGTCGACAGCAGCTTGGTCTTGAGGTTGCCGATCGTCGTCAAAACGTTGTTCATGCCGGTATAGGCGGTGTCGACTTTCGAGGCGCCGAGGCCGAGCGCATCCTGCACGGTCGAGAGCGCCTGATTGTCGGAGCGCATGGTGGTGGCGATCGACCAGTAGGCAGCGTTGTCGGAAGCCTCGGAGACGCGATAGCCGGTCGAGATCCGGGCCTGCGTCTGCTGGAGCGATTTGTTGGTGGCGTTGAGACTCTGAAGTGCCGTCAACGCCGCAGCGTTCGTCATGATGCTCGCCAAGAAACTCGCTCCTTCTCTAAGCCGGCGTGCCACTCAGGCCGGATTGGCCTGCCCATCGGGTTGCCATCGTGCCGGTCGGGCCGATCGACAACCTGTCGTAAGTCATTGGTTAACCATACCTAGCTCGATATGGTTAATGGCCTGTTAAAAGTGGGCTTTCGAGAGGTTAAGAAATGAGGGTTGCGCGAGCCTTGAGCCAACGCAAGAACAAGCGCAAAACGGGCCGCGCTTTTGGCGCGGCCCGTTTGCTTGGTTTGGTCGGTCTAGAGCGATCAGCCGCGGAAGAGCGACAGGATCGACTGCGACGAGCCGTTGGCGATCGACAGCGCCTGGACGCCGAGCTGCTGCTGAACCTGCAGCGCCTGGAGGCGGGTCGATTCCTTGTTCATGTCTGCATCGACGAGCTGGCCGACGCCGCGATCGATGGAGTCCATCAGGCTCGAGGTGAAGGTCTTCTGCAGGTCGATCGAGCTCTTGGCGGCGCCGAGCTTGGTGGCGGCGGTCGTCATGCCCTTGAGCGCGGCATCGACGACGTTCATCATCTGCGCGATCTGGCTGTCGCTGGCAGCGGTGGTGCCCGAGAAGATCTTCAAGCTGGCGACCGAATATGTGTCGGTAGCCGCTGCGGCAGCGCCCAGGGTCGGGTTCGAGGCCGCCGCCACAACGCTGCCATCGGCGCCGAGACGGTCGGCGTCGAGGATGCCCTTCGATACGCCTGCAGCGGTGCCGGCTTCATACAACTTGATGCTGTCCACGTTGACGTCGATCGTGGAGATCGAAACCGCGCCGGCGGAGCTACGGTTAAAGGCCGAAACGATCTTCACGTCGGCCGCAGTCGTGGCGGTCGCGCCGCTGTCGACCGACAGCATGTTGGTGCCGGAGAAGGTGGCGCCATCGGCGTAACCCTTCAACTGCGCCTGAAGCGCGGCGATTTCGACCTGGGTCTTTTCCTTGGCGGCGTCGGTCTGGCCATAGGAGCCAGTCAGCTTCTGCTGGATCTGGTTGATGGTGGAGATCGCGCTGTCCATGCCGGTATAGGCGGTGTCGACCTTCGAGGCGCCGAGGCCGAGAGCGTCCGAGACGGTGGACATGGCCTGGTTGTCGGAACGCATCGTGGTAGCGATTGACCAGTAGGCGGCGTTGTCGGAAGCCTGGGAGACGCGATAGCCCGTCGAGATGCGGGTCTGGGTGGTCTGGAGCTGGTTCTGGGTATTGTTAAGGCTCTGCAGTGCAGTCAGCGCTGCGCTGTTCGTCATGATACTGGACATGGCTACTCGTACCTTGTTTTTACACGGATTTTTTTGACATACCGGCATGTCCGGTATGACGGAGCGGCATCATGCCAATGACCGTTGCGTTGGGTCACCCGCCATCTGCGAGCGACTATGGCGGCAAGTCCCTACCAAAGGGCTAAATCGGACGGTTAATCGAAAATATATTGTGTAAAATCTGAGCGGAATAATAGCGACGTCCGGCGGCTATTTCGGCGCCGTCAGGTGAAGGACCGCACCAGGCTGCCGACCAACAGGTTCCAGCCGTCGATCAGCACGAAGAACAGGATCTTGAACGGCAGCGACACCACCGTCGGCGGCAGCATCATCATGCCCATGGCCATGGTGACGGTGGCGACGATGAGGTCGATGACCAAGAAAGGCAACACGATGAGAAAGCCGATCTCGAAGCCGCGCCGGATTTCCGAGATCATGAAGGCCGGGACCAGAATGCGCAGGTCGACGGTTTCTTTTGCAACGACCTGGCCGCGTTCGCGGGCGAGGTCGGCGAAGAGATCGAAATCCTTGTCGCGCACATTGTGCAGCATGAAGGCGCGGAACGGGTCGGAGATCTTCTCGAACGCCTGGGCCTGGGTGATCTGGTTGTCCATCAGCGGCTTGACGCCGGTGTTCCAGGCCTGGTCGAAGGTCGGCGCCATGACATAGAAGGTCATGAACAGCGACAACGAAATCAGGATCAAATTGGCGGGTGTCGATTGCAGGCCGATGCCGGCGCGCAGGATCGAGAACGCGATGACGAAGCGGGTGAAGCTCGTCACCATGATCAAAAGGCCCGGCGCCACCGAGAGCACGGTGAGCAGGCCGAACATTTGGATGAGATAGCCGACGGTGGTGCCGTCAGCCTTGCCGATGCCGCCGAGGTCGAGCTGCTGGGCCGCGGCGACCGAGGTGGTGGCGATGATGAGCGTGGTGGCGACGAGGAATTTTCTCATTCGAGCAGCATCGTCCTGACGAGAACCTGTTTGACATGACCGCCGCTGCGCAACGCCGCGCGCTCTTCGAGATCGGCCTTGAGATGTTGGTAGCCGCTGGCGCCTTCGATCTGATGCATCTTGAGCGTGCGCACGAAGGCCAGCAGATCCTGCTGGATCTGTTCCGTCATTTCCGGCGGTTGCGGGGCATCATAGAGCAGCGACGCCTCCAGCCTGATCCAGATATCCGACGGTGAAGCGAGATTGGTGGTGATCGGCGCCATCTGGACCACGGTCGGCCCGGGCACCGGCTTGCCGTCTTGGGCGGGCTTTTCGGCGGTGCCTGAGTTTTCAGGGGCGGCGGGCACCGGCGCCGGCGCGTCGCCTTGCTTGAGATAGCCGCCGGAAACCCAGCCCATGCCGATGGCCGCGCCCGTCACCGCCAAAAGCATGGCGAGCTGGATGACCAGTGACGGTCCCTTCTTGGGTCGTGCCTGCTCGACATTGGCCACGGCGGCGTATCTCTATCCTAGAAAGGAAGAACCTGGTCGAGGACCTGCTGGCCATAGGCAGGCTGCTGGACCTCGCTCACACGACCTCGCCCGCCGTAAGAGATGCGCGCCTCGGCGATGCGTTCGTAGGGGATGGTGTTCTCGGCGCCGATGTCGGATGGACGCACCATGCCGGCGATGGTGAGCACGCGAAGCTCGTAATTGACGCGCACTTCCTGCGAGCCCCTGATCATCAGATTGCCGTTGGGCAGCACGTCGGTAACGACGGCCGCGACATTGAGCTCGATATCCTCCGAGCGCTTGATCTCGCCGTCGGCATTGGTCTCGGTGCTGGAGCTCAGGCCGGCATCCCCCTTGCCGCTGGTGGTCGCCTTTTCCCAGCCGAGCGAAATGTCGTAACCGAGCTTGCGCGCGGCGGTGCGGCTGCGATCGTTCTGGTTCTTGAAATTGGCCTTGTCGTTGAGCTTGATGTTAACGGTCAGGATGTCGCCGGCGCTCAACGCGCGCGGATCGGTGAACAGCCTGCTCTGACGATCGTCCCACAGCGAAAACTTCTTCGGTCGCGCTGACGGCGGCTCGGGATAGCTGTAGGGGCCAGAGCCGCCATTGCCGAGCCCGGATCCGACCGGCGACAAGGATGGTTCCCTGCCGATCTCCTTGAAGTTGGTGCCGCAGCCGGTCAGGGCCGCAAGCGCGATAAGGGTCGGCAATTTCAACTTCATGACGGATCAACCCTTCGCGCCGCGCTGGCCATGATGCCGGTGAGCGTCGCCGCCGCCTTCTGGTCCATTTCATTGAGGATGACACTGGCCTTGCGCGAATCGAGCTTCATCAGGATGGCCGCCGCGAGCTCGGCATTGACCATCGCCAGCCGCTCGGCCGCGGCATCGGGCTTCATGCGGGCATAGATCTTGACGACGCCGTCCTCGGCGCGCGCCAGGAACACTTCGCGGCGCTTAAGCCATTCCTCGTATTCGGCCCGTTTTGCATCCAACGCTTTCATGCGCTCGTCGATGCCGGCCTGCAGTTGTTTCAATTCCTCAGCCTGCAGCGCGTAGCGCCTGTCGCGCGCGGCGTCGGCGATGTTGGAGCAGAAGCGCTGGATCTCGCTTTCGTCCGGCGCCTTCCCGCCTGCGAGCGCGGCCGGTTGGGCCGGTTGGCTTTCGCGCGTCAGCTGCGCCTGCTCAAGCGGCGCCTGGCCGCCGGGCAGCACCTGGCGGACCTCGTCCGCGTGGCCGGCGGTGCCGCTCAGCAAAGCAACGATCGCCCCGGCGGCGCAGAGGCTGAGGTGATGATGCGGTCTTGAGGAGAAGAGCTCAATCATCGGCGTGCCTATTGGAGGACCAGGTCGGCCTGCAGGGCGCCGGCCGACTTGATGCCTTGCAGGATGGCTATGATGCCGTCGGGCTTCACGCCGAGGCGGTTGAGGCCGGAGACAAGGGTTTCGAGGTCGGGGCCGTCGAGCACGGCGACGCGCGCGTTGGGCCGGGTCGCCTCGATGGCGGTGGATGGCTCCACCGCGGTCTCGCCCTTGGAGAAGGGCTCAGGCTGGACGACCCGCGGCGCCTCGGTGATGCGCACGGTGAGCGTGCCATGGCTGATCGCCACGCGCGAAATCCTGACATTGCTGCCGATGACGATGGTGCCGGTGCGCTCGTCGATGACGACGCGGGCAGGGGCATCCGACTCGACCACGAGGTTCTCGATCTCGGCGTAGAAACGCGCAGCGGAGATATTCTTCGGCCGCCTAATCTGAACGGTGCGGGCATCGCGCTCGGCGGCCACGCGCGCCCCGAAGCGCTGCGAGGTGTAGTCGTTGATGGCGTCGGCGATGCGGATGGCGGTCGAGAAATCGGGATTGCGCAGCTGCAGCGTCAGCACGTTCTGGTCGTCGAACTCGGCCGGCACGGAACGCTCGACAATGGCGCCGTTCGGCACGCGGCCGGCGGTCGGCACGCCTTGTGTCAACTGCTCGGCCTGGCCCTTGGCAACGAAACCGCCGACGATCACCGAGCCTTGGCCGACGGCATAGATTTCGCCATCGGCCGCTTTCAACGGCGTCATCACCAGCGTGCCGCCGGCAAGCGAGGTGGCGTCGCCCATCGAGGAGACGTCGATGTCGATACGGCTGCCCGACTGGACGAAGGGCGGCATGTTGGCGGTGACAATGACGGCGGCGACATTCTTGGCGCGTGCGCTGCCGCCTTCGGTGGCGATGCCGAGATTTTCCAACATGGCGCGGATCGATTGTTCGGTGAACGGCGAATTGCGCAGGCTGTCGCCGGTTCCGGCAAGGCCGATGACCAGGCCGTAGCCGACAAGCTGGTTGTCGCGCGATGCCTGCAACTGGGCGATGTCCTTGATGCGCGCGGCGACCTGGCCGGGCGGCAGCGTGCTTGGTCCGGTCGACACGCGGAACATGCGCGTGGTGGTGGCTGGGTCGTATTGCGGATCGTCATAGACGCCGCCGTTCTTGGCGGCGAGATCGCGCTTAGCCTTGGGCGTCAACCCATCGGCCGATGCCGGTTGAACGCCGGCGACTACAATCGCTAGCAAAAGGGCAAAGGCACGCATCACGATGCGCCGACCTGGATAGTGCCGTCGGCCATCACCGTGCCGGAAATGATCTTGCCGCTGTCGACGTTGCGGATCTTGATGAGATCGCCGGCGGCACCCGGCTGCAGCGTGATACAGGCGGCCGAAATGGTCAGCGCGCCGGCGGTGAAATAGACCTGCACGGACGCGCCCTGTTCGACCAGCCAGGCGTCGCGGATGGCGGCGATCGGGATATAGCGGCCAGGCACCAGCGTGCGCTTGGCGACCTTGCCCTGGAGTTCTTCAAGGCTGGTCGCCATGCCGTCCGGCTTGTGCTTGCCGGGAATGAGCGTCACCTGCTTGAGCGAGGCGCTCTCGATGGTCTCGCCGGGATAGATGACCCGGTTGGGGATCAGTACCGCCTCGCCGACGGCCTGGCTGGCGGCGATATCGGCCGCCGATTGGCCCGTCTCCTGCGCCAATGCCGGCGTGCCGCCGGCCACCAGCGCGATGGCCAGTGCGGCGCGGCGGAATGCGGAGCGGGAGATCGGCATCGCCATCATCCGTTAGCTCATGTTCTTGGAGACCACCGAGGCCATGTCGTCGGCGGCCTGGATGACCTTGGAGTTCATTTCATAGGCGCGCTGCGCCGAGATCAGTTCGGTGATTTCCTTGACCGGATCGACATTGGAGGACTCCAGATAGCCCTGCTGGATGGTTGCGAAACCCGGGTCTCCGGGCACGCCGACATTGGCCGGGCCGGAAGCCGGTGTTTCCTGGAAGAGGTTGTCGCCAAGCGGCGCCAGCCCCGCCTCATTGGCGAAGTTGGCGATCTGGAGTTGGCCAAGCTGCTGCAGGTTGGTCTGACCGTCGATGCGGGCAAAGACCTGGCCGGTCTTGTTGACGATGACCTCGACGGCGTTGGTTGGCACGGTGATGGCCGGAATGACATTGGCGCCGTCTACCGTGACCAACTGTCCGGTGGCATTGGTGTTGAAAGCGCCGGCTCGGGTATAGAGCGTGCCGCCGTCGGCGCCCTCGATCTGGAACCAGCCCCTGCCGGTCAGCGCCATGTCGAAGCTGTTGCCGGTGCTGGCGAGCTCGCCTTGCGTGTGGACGTTGCGCACCGCGGTCGTCTTGACGCCGAGGCCGATCGAGACGCCTTCGGGCACAATCGAGCTGTTGGCGCGGTTGGGCACGCCTTGCGTACGGTCGACCTGGTAGAGCAGGTCGGAAAATTCGGCCCGTGCCCGCTTGTAACCGGTGGTGTTGATGTTGGCGATGTTGTTGGCGATGACTTCCAGGTTGGTCTGCTGGGCATTCATGCCGGTGGCGGCGATGGCGAGTGCTTTCATGACGCTAGATACTCATGCGGCTGATTTCGAGATAGGCCGAGACAACCTTGTCGCGGATGGCGATGGTGGTCTGCAGCGCCTGCTGGGCGCTCATCACGGCATCGACCACCTGGCGGGTGTCGGCGTCGCCTTTCAGCGCCTGAATCGACGCCTGCTCGGCCCCTTGCAACGTATTGACGGTCTTGGTCGCCGCCTGGCTGAGAACGTCGGCGAAGCTGCTGCCGACGCTTTCGCTGGCCTGCGTGCCGAGCCCGCCCTGCAGCAGATTGGGTGACGCCGATTCGGCGCCATCAACTGCTGTCTTGAATTGTATTGCCCCGATACCGCCGATCATTACTGGTTCCTCATCAGGTCGATGGTCATGGAAATCAGATCGCGAGCCTGCTTGATCACCTGCAGGTTGGCTTCATAGGAGCGGTTCGCCTCGCTCATGTCGGACATTTCGACCAACGTGTTGACGTTCGGCATCTTCACGTAGCCCTTGCCGTCGGCGGCCTCGTTGCCGGGCTGGAACTCGACCGGGAAGTCCGACGGATCGTGGGCGATCGAGCTGACCTCGACCAGCGAGCCGCCGCTGGCGCGGTCGACCTCGGACTGGAATGTGATCGTCTTGCGGCGGTAGGGATCGGCGCCCGGCGTGTTGCCGGTCGACTGAGCGTTGGCGAGGTTTTCCGAGACCACGCGCATGCGTTCTGACTGGGCGCCAAGGCCGGATGCCGCGACTTTGAGGGCTGCTGCAAGGGCGTCCATGGTCAGCTCTTCACCACCATTGACATCATCGAATGGAAGGCCTTGACGATCGCTGTGTTGAGCTCGAAAGAGCGGCGGACCTCGCCAGCCTTCATCAGCTGGTCCTCGAGAACCACGGTGTTCTTCGACGGCATGATCGCGCCGGTGGGATCCTCCGGCTTTACGTTGAAGCCGGCATTGGCCGCCTCGGCGCCAAGGTGGCCGGGCGCTGTCGCCGCCAGCGTCACGGCGGTGCGGTCTAGAACCTTCTCGAAAGGCTCGACGTCGTTGGCCGTGTAGCCTGGCGTGTTGGCATTGGCGATGTTGGAGGCGATCGCCGACTGGCGCACGGCCAGCCACTGCGACTGCCGCGTGGCGAGATCAAAAAGATTTACGGGTTCCATGGGAATCTCCCGGGCAAGTACGCATAAGACTAGGCGGCCAGTCTTGCGCGGACCTTGCGCGGGCAGGGGCTATGTCGCCGCAGGTGTTACTTAGAAAGCTGGATAACCTTCTCGGCGCTGGTGACGATCACCCATTTACCGCCACGCTGCTCGATCGAGGCAACGCGGCTGGAATCAGGCAGTACTGAGCCGCGCTGGACGATCCACAGCCCGGTATCGTCCTCGATCATGGCGCGGCCATTGGCGACGTGCACCATCTTGAAGTCCGAAGTGGCGGCTGGGAAAGGCTGCTGGTCGAGCCCGGGCGTCTTGTCGGGGTCCTCTGGTCCGTCCGGCAAGGTTCCGGTGGCGAACAGGTCGAGATCGGGAACGGTCTTGGCGGTCGCCGTCGCGCCTGGATTTTCCATCTGAGTGCCGCCGACGACACGGCCGTCATTGCTGCCGCTGCCGCCGAATTTGATGGTCTGCACGCCGAACTGCTCCTGGTTGAAGAAGATGTACCAGGGAAACAGCGCGCAGATCAGGCCAAGCGTGATGCCGAGCGCAGCGATGACGAAATCACTGCGCCGATCGGCTTTCTTGTCGATCAGGCGCGGGAACTGGGCTTTTGGCGGCTGTGGCCACTCCACTTTCGGGAACAGGCCGTCCATGAGCGAATCCCGGCTGGCGTCAGCCTCCTCAGCGGCCTTGGCTTCGGCGATCATCTCGTGCAGCAAGCGCTCGGTCTGCTGCAGTTCAGTTTCCTTGATCGCCATTCGGCTTCCCCTTGAGGTGGCGGGCAAGATCGGCGAAAGGATCGGCGGAGGCACGGTCCCTCGGCGACTGCGTCAGCGCTTCGTAGATCAGCGGCACCTGGCGCACCGCGATGTCCAGTTCGGCATCGGCGCCGCTTTGGTAGGCACCCAGCAGGCGGATGTCGCGCGTATCCTCGAAGCGCGCGATCATCGACTTCAGCTTGGTCACCAGCATGCGCTGCTCCGCGCTCCAGGCCTTGTCGGCCAGACGCGAAATCGACGACAGCGGATTGACTGGCGGATAGCGGCCCTGCTCTGCAAGCGCGCGATCGAGCACGACATGGCCGTCGAGGATGCCGCGCACCGAGTCGGCGACTGGATCGTTGTGATCGTCGCCGTCGACCAGCACGGAAATGATTGCGGTGATCGAGCCCATGCCCTTGACACCCGGGCCTTCCGCGCCCGGCCCGGCTCGTTCAAGCAGCTTCGGCAGATCGGTGAAGACCGAGGCCGGATAGCCGCGCGCCACCGGCGGCTCGCCGGTTCCGGTCGCCACCTCACGCAAGGCATGCGCGAAGCGCGTGATGGAATCGAGCACCAGCAGCACGCGGTGGCCCTGGTCGCGGAAATGTTCGGCGACGCGCATGGCGGTGTCGGGCGCGCGCCGGCGCATCATGGCGCTTTCGTCGCTGGTGGCGACGACGGCGACGGTCTTGGCCATGCTCTCGACGCCGATCGTATCCTCGAGGAACTCACGCACCTCGCGGCCGCGCTCGCCGATCAGCGCGACGACCACCGTGTCGAAGGCTTCGGCGCCGGCGAGCATGGCAAGCAGCGTCGACTTGCCGACGCCGGAGCCGGCGAAGATGCCGAGCCGCTGGCCGAGGCAGAGCGGAGTGAAAATGTCGATGACACGCACACCGGTCATGAAGCCGGTGTCGACGCGCTGACGCGACATGGCGCCGGGCGTGACCGTGGCGGCACTGTCGGCGGCATTCGGCCTGATCAAAGGCGGGCCACCGTCGATGGCGCGGGTCAAGGCATCGATGGCGCGTCCGCGCCAGGAGACATGCGGCGTCACCGCAAGCGGACCCCGGCGAAAGACGGCGTCGCCAATGCCGGCATCGGCGCTGCGCTCGAACGGCGCGACCACCACTTCATCGCTGCCGATCTTGACGATCTCGCCGCGACGGGTGCCGGTGTTGCCGCGCTGCTCGACGATATCGCCCAACCTGGCAATCTCGGACAGGCCGCGGACCTTGTAATGCGTCGGCGATATCTCGACGATCCGGCCGCCGCGCGACAGCAGCATTTCCGGATCCACGAAACGCTGGCAGACGCGTTCGAGCGCGGCCAGTCGGTCCGTCTGCCCGGTGTCCGCCGGAGCCTCGGAAGCGCGCAGCAGGGACGAGCCGGTCGCCATGCCGTTACTTCGAGCCGAGGGTCTTGATCGCGTCGTCGGTGGAGGAATCGGCCTTCTTCATCAGCGCCGCGGTATTTTCGAAGGCTCGCTGCACCTGGATCAGCTTGGTCATTTCGAGCACCGGGTTGACGTTGGACTCTTCGAGAAATCCCTGCGCGATACCGACGTCGGAGCGATCGGTGACGGGTTCGGGCGTTCGCGCCGGGACGACGCCCGAATTGCCGTAGCGGACGAAATTCTCGCCGGGGTCGAAATTATAGAGGCCGATGGCGCCGGCCAACTGACCGTTCTGCCTGAGCGAGCCGTCGGCGCCAGCCTTGGGCGGGCCACTGCGCGGATCGAGCTGGATCGGCGCCCCGCCGCTGTCGAGGACCGGATAGCCCTCGATCGACATCAACTCGCCATTCTCGGTCATGGAGAAACGGCCGTCGCGTGTCATCACCGTGCCGGCGGGCGTCTCGATGGCGAACCAGGCGTCGCCCTGGATGGCGAAGTCGAAGGGATTGCCGGTCTGGGTCATCGCGCCGTGCGCGGTGGAAAGATAGGTCTTGCCGGAGGAGGCGAAGGACACCGATTTCTGCCCGGTGCCGGAGACAACGTCCTCGAACTTCACGCCGGTGGCGCGAAAGCCGATGGTCGAGGCATTGGCGACGTTGTCGGCAATGGTGTCGAGGCGACGCTCGAGCGCGATCTGCGAGGAAAGGGCGACGTAAAGACTGTCCTGCATGATCTTCTCAAAACTTCAGCTGCTGCATGGCCATCATCAGGTCGGTGGAGATGCCGACACTGGTCGGTTGCGCGAAGAGCACGGCGACGGACGAGACGGCTGTCGAGGTCGGATGGTTGATCTCATACATGCTGGTGAAACGGGTCAGGAATTTGCTGAGCTTGGCGGGGTCGGTGAAATCGGTGATGTCGAGCTTCTGCCCGAACAGCTGCGCCTGCTTGTCGATATCGGCCGTGGCGAAGGAATCGGGCAGACCGAGCGCGGTACGGACCACGCTGGCGAGCGCGGTATCGGCCAGCACATCGTACCAGCTGGTGATGTCGGGCGCCTTGCGTTGAAAATACAGCGCCAGCCGGACGCCCTCATTGGTCTTGCCGGCATCTTCCTCGAGGGTCTGGCGCATATACATGTCGACGGTCGGCTGCTGCGCCGGATTGATGGTGGTGGCCGCCTCGCCATATTGTTCGAAGTTGAAGGCGACGGCGAGCCCGGCATAGGCCTTGTTGGTCATCTTGTTGGCGACGCTGTTGGGGTCGCGGATGCCGCCTTGCAGGACCGACTTGATTAGGTCCTTGTCCTCGGTCGTTGAATCCAGGCCGTACGCAGCCAGCGCATACGTGTAGAGGCGGTCATTCGACATCAGGTCGTCGACCGATTTCACCTTGGTTATATTAGCGAGATAGTAGGTCGTCTCGCCCTTCACATAGTCCGAATTCGGGTCGAGTCCGGCGATCTGGGCCTGCGTGGCATAGTTCTTCGTGACCAACTGCTGCGCCGGATTATAAACCGTCGCATCCGCGCCATCCGCGGCGAAATTGAAGGCGCTGACGAAGGCGGCGTAACGTTTGTCGGTCAGTTTGTTGGCGAAACTGTCGGGGTCGGTAACGCCTTCCTTGAGCGCCTTGACCATGAAGGCCTTGGCGTAGTCCATGTCCTCCAGCCCGTAGGCCTTCATGGCGTATTTGAACAGGCGGTCGTTGTTGACGAAATCGTCAATCGTTTTCGCCTTACCGATGTTGGCCAGATAATATTGGGTATCCCGATCGACCGTCGGCTGTTGCTCGACGCGGTCGATCGATTTGTTGATATCTTTGGTGATCAACTGGTAGCTGAGATAGGTACTGAGCAAGGATACGCCTCCGGCCGAAGCTATCCCGGCACAATAAACTTACTTCCTTGCGCGAAACTGAATCGCATCCGCCGGTTTCGATTCAAGCCTCACACAAGGCACGAGGACTATCCCTGATCCACGATGTGACATGCGGAAGGACCTGTCGTGGGTATTCTGATTGGACTTGTGGTAACGCTCGGCTGCGTTCTCGGCGGCTTCATGGCCATGGGCGGCCATCTGCACGTGCTGATGCAGCCATGGGAAGCTGTTGTCATCTGCGGCGCCGCGCTCGGCACCTTCCTCGTCGCCAACCCGATGAAGACGGTCAAGGACACCGGCAAGGGCATCCTTGAAGCCTTCAAGCAGGCCGTGCCGAAGGAACGCGATTATCTTGAGACGCTGGGCGTGCTGCATAGCCTGATGCGCGAGCTGCGCTCGAAGTCGCGCAGCGAGGTCGAGGCGCATATCGACAATCCGGAAGAGTCCGCCATCTTCCAGGCCTTTCCGACCGTGCTCAAGAACCACGATCTGATGAACTTCATCTGCGACTACTGCCGCATCATCATTATCGGCAATGCCCGCTCGCACGAGATCGAGGCGCTGATGGATGAAGAGATCCAGACCATCCGCACCGACAAGATGAAGGCCTATCACGCCATGGTCGCGGTCGGCGACGGCCTGCCGGCGCTCGGCATCGTCGCCGCCGTGCTCGGCGTGGTGAAGGCGATGGGCGCGCTCGACCAGTCGCCCGAAATCCTCGGCGGCCTGATCGGCGCAGCCCTTGTCGGAACCTTCCTTGGCATTTTCCTGTCCTATGCCGTGGTCGGCCCGGTCGCGACCAAGATCAAGACGGTGCGCGAAAAGAAGAACCGGCTCTACATCATCGTCAAGCAGACGCTGCTTGCCTACATGAACGGCGCCTTGCCGCAGGTGGCGATCGAGTTCGGCCGCAAGACCATCTCCTCCTATGAGCGCCCGACGATCGATGCCGTCGAGCAGAGCACGATGAACACCGGCAACGCCGAGAAGAAGGCGGCGTAAGCATGCGTGAAGACAAAGACATGCGCAAAGACAGACTGGACCGCTTGCCGTCATGACCAGTCCGGGTAATCCGTCGCAGACCCGGGCCTTGATCATCGAACGCCTCGTCGGCGACAGCGGCGAGGCCGCGCAGGTGATCGGCGTCGGCCGCGGCATGGCCGAGCGTGCTTTGCCGCTCTTACAGAAGGCGCTTGCCGGCGAGCTTGGCGCGCCGGTTACGGTCGACCTGCAAACGGTGGAGGTCGGCCGCGTTCCCGATGCGCGATCGCACGCCGGCGAGGCTTTTGCGCTGAGCATCGTGGCATCGCCGGCCTCGGCCGACGCCATGACCCTGGTCATGGACGCGCAGGCCGTTGCCGTCATGGTGTGCGCGCTGTTCGGCGGCGATCCCGACCAGCCGGTCTCGCCGATCGAACGCGACCTGTCGCAGATCGAGGCCGATGTCGCGACCCGCGTGTTCCAGGAGGTCGCAGCGGCGCTCAACGGATCGGGCAAGCGCTCGCTCGACCTGCGCCTGCCGGTGCCGAAGGCAATGGCCGGCAGCGATGCGAGGCGGCGTGTGCTGCGTGATGGCGCTGCGGTGCGCATCGTCTACGGCGTGTCGACACCGTCCGACAGCGGTACGATCACGGTGATGATCCCGCAGCGAATTCTCCTGTCCACGCGTGGCGCCGTCGCCGATAAGGGCGAGGATGACAAGACCACCGAATTCGACTGGCGAGCCCGCTTTTCCGAAGAGGTAATGCGCTCGACCGTGCGCCTTGAAGCCACCATGCCGCTTGCCCGGCTGACACTGGGCGAGCTTGCGGGTTTCCAACCTGGCCAGATCATCGAATTCGAGGAAAACGCCCAGATCAACGCCAGGCTCAGCGCGCGCGACAAGACCCTGTTCGTTTGCGAGTTCGGCAAGCTCGGGCAGAATTACACCGTCCGCATCAGCCACCCTCATGATGCCGGGCAGGATTTCATCGACGGACTGATACCAGGCTGACGCCAGGTCCGGGATTTATGGAGACGACAAATGGCAAAGACCAAGGTGGAAGCCGAACCTGATCAGCCCGAAGAACAGCTCGATCGCGCCATCGAGGAATTGCGCGGTGTGCTGCGGGAAGAGGAGAGCCGCCCCGATGTCGCCCTGGGCGCCAATTCCTCGATCATCATGACCATCCCGGTCGACGTGCAGATCATCCTTGGCAGCACGGAGATGCCGGTCTCGGACTTGATGGCGCTGCAGAAGGGTTCGACAGTCGCGCTCAATCGCCGTATCGGCGAACCGGTCGATGTCGTGGTCAACGGCCGCAAAATCGCACGCGGCGAGATCACGGTGCTGGAGAGCGACCCGACGCGCTTCGGCATCAGGCTGACCGAAATCATCGCGGCGACGAAGAGCGCCTGAAGGTGATGAGCGGGCGGACCAATCGGCAGCGAGGGCAACACGCATGACGACAGCTTTGGCGCTGACACGTCCGCAAAAGGCGGCCGCCATACTGGTGGCGATGGGCAAGCCCGCCGCGAGCCGCCTGCTCAAATTCTTCAAGCAGGATGAGTTGAAGGCGCTGATCGAGGGCGCTCGTCTGTTGCGCACGATCCCACAGGCAGACCTGGAGCGCATCGTCGCCGAATTCGAGGCCGAGTTCACCGAGGGCGCCGGCCTGCTCGATTCGGCCGACCGGATGGATACGATCCTCAACGAGTCGCTCTCGCCCGAGGAAATGAGCGCCATCATGGGCGACAGGAAGTTCGAGCCGGTCCAGGAAGGGCCGCCGCCGATCTGGCCGGACCTCGAAAAGCTTGAGCCCTCGCGGCTCGGCGCCTTCCTTGCCGGCGAGCATCCGCAGACGTCGGCCATGGTGCTGTCGAAACTCGCGCCGCAGACGGCCGCGAATGTCTTGCTCACCATGGACAAGTCGATGCGCGGCCAGATCATCAAGCGCATGGTCACGATGGCCAACATCCCGGATGCCGCGGCCAGGATCGTCGAGAACCAGCTGCGCGCAAGCGTATTGTCGCAAAAAGCGACCAAGGACACTTCGGCCGGCCAGGAGCGGGTCGCCAGCATGCTCAACGAAATGGCCAAGCCCGAACTCGACGAGCTCATGCAGGATCTGGAGGACGCCGGCACACCCGATCTCGCCGGCGTCAAGTCTCGGCTGTTCGCCTTCGACGATCTGCCGCTGCTGCCGCAGAAGGCCAGGGTGCTCCTGTTCGACGGACTGTCGACCGAGCTGGTCACGCTGTCGTTGCGCGGCGCGCCGCCGGAGCTTGCCGAAGCGGTGCTGTCGGCGATCGGCGCACGTTCGCGCCGCATGATCGAATCCGAACTGGGGCAAGGGTCGGAAGGCATCGCGCTGGCCGACATCATGGCAGCCCGCAAGACGATATCGGTCGCGACTATCCGGCTGTCGCGCGAAGGGGCGTTCGATCTGCCTTCGACGCAGACGCTCGCCGCCGAAGCCGCCTGACGATAGAAAGACGGTCAGGGCACCATGGCTGACGCGGTCGACAAGGATTCCAAAACCGAGGAACCCACAGAAAAGAAAATCCGCGACACGATCGAACAGGGCAAGCTGCCGCTTTCGCGTGAGACCGCACTCTTTGCATCCTTCCTCGCCATCCTGGTCTTCACCGTCTTCTACGCCAAGGACACCATCGTCGATCTCGGCGTGTTCCTGTCGTCATTTCTGGAGAAACCCGAGGCCTGGCCGATGGAGACCGAGACCGACGTCATCTCGCTCTACAAACAGGTGATGACCGAAATCGGCAGCGCTGTCCTCAGCCTGCTGGTGCTTCTGGTGGTGGCGGGCGTCGGCGCCTCGGTGTTCCAGAACATGCCGCAGATCGTCGGCGAGCGCATCAGGCCGCAGCTGTCGCGCATTTCGATCGCCAAGGGCTGGAGCCGGCTGTTCGGCGTACAGGGCTGGGTCGAGTTCCTGAAGTCGCTGGCCAAGCTCGGCTTCGCCATCGCGGTGCTGACCTTCACGCTGTCACAGGACCATCGCAAGCTGCTCGCCGGCATGATCACCAATCCGATGGCCTTCGGCATGGTCATCCGCGGCATCTTTGTCGACATACTGGTGGCGATCGTCTTCGTCATGGGGCTGATCGCGGTGATCGACATCGTCTGGTCGCGCTTCCACTGGCGCAGCGACCTGCGCATGAGCAAGCAGGAAGTCAAGGACGAGATGAAGCAGTCGGAAGGCGATCCGATCGTCAAGTCGCGGCTGCGCTCGCTGGCGCGCGACCGGGCGCGCAAACGCATGATGACGGCGGTGCCGCGCGCTACGCTGATCATCGCCAACCCGACGCACTATTCGATCGCGCTGAAATATGTGCGCGAGGAGGACTCCGCTCCGGTGGTGCTCGCCAAGGGCCAGGACCTTGTCGCTCTCAAGATCCGCGAGATCGCCAGGGAGAATAACATCCCGATCTTCGAGGACGTGGCGCTTGCACGCTCCATGTACAAGCAAGTTTCGGTTGATAGCGTGATCCCGTCGCAATTTTACCAGGCGGTCGCCGAGCTGGTGCGGATCGTCTACTCGAAGAAGACCGGGCGCAAAGTAACTCAATGAACGGACGCGGCTTATAATCCATGGACCGGCAACCACACGCTAATTCCCGTGAGCTGATCGTCGGCGAGGCCATCGAGCCGGTGGTGGGCGAACTCAGACTGATAGAGGTGGCCGACTACATCGCCTTTATCCGGCTGGAGCATATCGCCTGCCTGTCGGACCTGGTGGATTCGGCCGCCGAACTTTACTTTCATCCCGGCACGCTGCGGCTCGGCCATGGCGGGGAAGCGCATGTCGACTGGGGTGGCAGCCCGCGTATCGTGCTCGATCTCGAGCTTCGGCCGCGCGGCGTCAATATCTATTTCCAACTGACGTTGACCGGCCTGGGCACATCCGTTGTGGTCAACTACGTGTCGTTCGAGAAGCCTGGCGAGACGCCCGAGCACAACACCGCCTTGCTCAAGGATGCGATCGACGAGGCCCGTATCCGCAAGCCTGAGCCACTCGCCTTTTCCTGAGGGTGCTTTTCGGAGCGTTCGATTATTCGATCAGGCCGAGCCGCAACGCCTTGGCCACCGCCTGGTTGCGGTTGGTGGCGTTGAGCTTCTGCGTCGACTGGGTCAGGTACTGGTTGGCGGTGTGCACCGAGAGCTTGAGGAGCTTGGCGATCTCCTCGCTGGTGTTGCCGTTCGCGGTCAGCTTCAGGCATTCGAGCTCGCGCTTAGAGATCGAGCGTGTCCGGCCGGTGTTGTCGCCGGGGCGGATGCGCGCGACCGCCGCGAACAGCGCAAAGCAACGGGCGTGGATTTCGCAGAGCATTTCGTCCGAAAGCGTGATTTCCGAGCCCAGGAAAACGACCAGTCCGCATTGGCCGCGATCGGCATGCACCGGAAAGGCGATGCCATTGGTGCCGGGCGCCAGCGGCGCGGTCGGTTCGGCCCAGGCGAGTGACTGAAAGGCCTGCCTGGAACCGGGAACGCCGTCGTCGGCCCACCAGCGCGGCGCCGTCGAAATGCTGGCGTGACGCACCATATCCTCGCCATTGGCGCCGGAGATGAATTTGGTCGCGACGGCGGTGCCGGGATAGTCGGAATCGAAACCGGCGACGAGACGCGCGCGTTCCGGCGAAGGGCTGACGAAATAGAGGCCAAACGCCGAGGCGTTGATGTCGACGGCGATCCAGCGGCAACGGCGCACGGCATCCGGAATCGTGGCGGCGTGATGCGTCTCCGAGCCGAGCGAGAAAGCGCCGAACGGATTGCGCTGATCGTTGAAAAGGGCGGCCGCCGCCTCTCTTATCTGTGCATGCTTCAAATGATGCCGCTCCTGATCGCCGTTGCGATCGCCATCGCGCGGTTGCTGGCCGCGAACTTCTGGATGGCGTGCGTGATGTAGCTGTTGACGGTGTTGGACGAGACGCCAAGGATGACGGCCACCTCATCGGTGGTCTTGCCTTCCGAAACCCAGAACAGGCATTGCCGCTCCCGGTCCGACAACGGATCCTGCATGGACGCCGCCGCGATCAGCTGCGGAATGCTGGAAAGGGCGTAGCAGCATTTGAGCTGCGCCTTCATCAAGGCGGTCAGCTCGATCTTGTCCGGCTCGTTGGCGGAAAACAACACGAACAAGCGCTGGCGGCCGACATTCAGCCGCAGGGAATAAATCTCGGCATGGCCGAGCACGTCGAGCAGGCGGGCCTCTTCGCCGGTCAGCAGCGCGCCGGCGTCAGGCGCGTGCGCCGTCACCAAGGGCGTGGGGCGAACGCCGGGGGCTGTCGTCAGGGGACCCAGCGCCAAACTGGCGATCAGCCTTTTGCCGATCAACTCGATGCCGTCGAAGATCCAGTTCGAGGACACGATGCGGGCATCGTTGCGGTCCTGGTCATGCACGATGGCGACCAGCATATAGTTGTCGGCGCCGATATCGGCGGCAAGCTGCATGAAGAAAGTGGTGAGATCGCCGCGCGACGTCAGGCGGGCGCCCAAAATGTCTGATTGCAGGAGCGCGGCGGAGCTGCTCATTGGATGCTTTGGTTGTATGTCATGGCCGGAATCTTTTCTTGAGCCCGGATGCTGACGTCGCCAGCGGCCGAGCTTGAATACGCATCACGTTTACGAAGCACACGCACAGCGCGAGGTCGCGCGGATCGCCGAATCCATTCAGGGAACGCGAAGCCGTCCGCGTCTGGCACCGGCCAAATG
Organism: Mesorhizobium sp. ORM8.1; assembly: GCF_053005525.2. Classification (NCBI taxonomy): domain Bacteria; kingdom Pseudomonadati; phylum Pseudomonadota; class Alphaproteobacteria; order Hyphomicrobiales; family Phyllobacteriaceae; genus Mesorhizobium; species Mesorhizobium sp. ORM8.1. The sequence continues at coordinate 5,286,492 of NZ_CM132600.1, forward strand.
CCGGAACTTGAGACTCTGGGTGGTCGCCGTGCCCCCCGAGGACCGGCTGATTCGGGTCTAATCTACCCGCAGATGAATCCGACATCAAACGCGATTTGACAAAATCGAATCTGGCGGACTCGCTTTGCGACTCAGTTGCCGTTCCTGGCGTTATTTGAAGATGATGTCCGGCCTGAGTTAAGCCGATGATCCCGGGGCGGGATCATCGGAAAATGCGTCCTTTGAGCGGTCGGGCGGCGCTCTTTCTTGGGCGTTTCGGCGCCTCAGCGCCCCTCGAAACCGGTCAGCACACCGACGGCGTTGATGCCGATCTCTTCAACGGCGTAGCCGCCTTCCATGACGAACAAAGTCGGCAGCCCAAGCTTGGCGATGCGGCCGCCGATCTTCGGATAGTCCTCGCTCTTCAGCTTGAACTGGCTGATCGGGTCCTTCTCGAAGGTGTCGACGCCAAGCGACACCACGACGACGTCGGGCGCGTAAGCGGCAAGTCTGTCGCAGGCGTCTTCGAGCGAGGCATTCCAGGCATCCCAATTGGTGCCGAACGGCATCGGATAATTGATATTGAAGCCTTCGCCTTCACCTTCGCCTCGCTCATCGGCATGGCCGAGGAAGAAGGGGTATTCGACCATCGGGTCGCCATGCAGATTGAGCACCTGGACGTCGCCGCGGCGATAGAAGATCTCCTGCGTGCCGTTGCCGTGATGGTAGTCGACATCGAGGATCGAGACGCGTTTGGCGCCCTGGTCGCGGAACCATTGCGCGACGACGGCGGCGTTGTTGATGAAGCAGTAGCCGCCCATGAAGGCGGCGCCCGCATGGTGGCCGGGCGGGCGGCAAAGCGCGAAGGCGCTGCGCTCGCCGCCCTTGACCAGGGCAGCACCGGTCAGCGCGACGTCATAGGACGACTTGATCGCCGCCCACGTGCCTTCGACGAAGGTGGCGCCGGCATCGAAGGAATAATAGCCGAGCAGGGCATCGACACGCTTCGGCGGCACGTCGCCGCGCAGGCCGCGCGTCGGCCAGGTGAAGCCCATGGCCGAACCCTTGAAGCCAGCAGCGACCCATTGCGGCCACACCGTCGGCAGGAAGTCGATGTAGTGAGCTTCATGCACGCGCTTGGCCGCAGCGACGTCGTGCTCGACCGGCGCGATGATCGGCCCGAGCTTCTCGCTTTCCACCCGCGCCCTGATGAATTCGGCTCGCGACGGCTTCTCGAAACCCGGCACGATCGCCGCGGTGATCAGTTCCATCTGCCCAGAGTGACCGGCGTGGAGAGGAGAGAAAACTGTTTTCATTTTGGGAGTTGGCTCGCTCTTCGAGTTTGCGTCTCTGCAGGTGTCAAACAGCTTTGTGGCAGAGGTTTTCGGTTGCGCCAAGAGGCATCGCAAATTGTTGTCTGGGGCCAGCATGGGACGGCTTGCCAGACGCCAATACTCTGCTAGCCTAGGCGCAAATGGGAGAAAATGATGCCGCTAACGGCCGATCTGATCGTCGAGAACGCCAGCATATTGACGATTGATCCGGATACCCCTCGCGCCCAGGCGATCGCCATCAAGGGCGACCAGATAATTGCGATCGCAGATCGCGACAGCGTGCGCGATTACAAAGGTCCGGGCACGCGTGTGATCGATGCCCAGGGCGGCTCTGTCCTGCCGGGTTTCATCGAAGCGCATATGCATCTCTTCGGTGGCGCGGCCGAGCTCGACAATCTGCATCTGGCCGGCGTGCATGGTTTCGACGCGCTGCGCGACGCGATCCAGGGTTTCGCCGCCAACCGTCCGGACGCCAGGTTGCTGATCGGCGCCGGCGTCGACTACGCAATCCTGCCGGAGCCGGTGACGCGCCACCATCTCGACCGCATCATCCCCGACCGGCCGTTCGCCATGTCGGCGTCCGACCACCACACGATGTGGGCGAACACCAAGGCGCTGGAGGAAGCCGGCCTGCTGCATGGCAGGCAGGTCGGGCCAGGCAACGAGATCGTCATGGGCGCGGATGGGCTTGCGGCCGGCGAATTGCGCGAAGGCGAGGCCTTCGGTCCCGTCCTTGACCATTTCGGCGCAAACCGGACGCGGCTCGGCCTCGAAGGCGCGGAGCCCGATCCCTATCCGTCAGCGGCCGAGCTTGCGGCTGACCGCGACCTTATGCATCGCGGGCTGCAATGGTGCGCCAAACACGGCATCACCTCGATCCAGAACATGGACGGCAACCTCTACCAGCTCGAGTTGCTGGCCGGGCTCGAGAAAGAGGGAAGGCTTCTCTGCCGCACCAAGATCCCGTTCCACTTCAAGAATTTCATGAAGCTGGACATGCTGGAAAAAGCCTCGCACATGGCGGCGAGCTACAATTCCGAGTTTCTGTCGTCGGGACTGGTCAAGGTCTTTTATGACGGCGTGCTGGATTCCTGGACGGCGGTGATGGTCGACGACTATGCCGACCGCCCGGGCTGGCGCGGCGAGCCGCTGTTCTCGCCGGAGCATTTTGCCGAAGTGGCGGTCGAGGCCGACCGGCGCGGCCTGCAGATCGCCGTGCATTCGATCGGCGATGGCGCGGTGCGGGCAGTGCTCGACGGTTACCAGGCGGCGCTGAAGAAGAATGGCAGGCGCGACAGCCGCCACCGCGTCGAACACATAGAAGTGACCACGCCGTCCGACGTGCCGCGCTTCGCCGAGCTCGGCGTGCTGGCCTCCATGCAGCCGGCGCATCCGCCGGGGGCTTTGAACTTCCCACTGGAGCCGACGCTCTCGCGCATTGGCCGCGAGAAATGGCCACTGAGCTATGCCTGGCGCACGCTGAAAAATGCCGGCGCACGGGTGGTGTTTGCCTCCGACTGGCCGGTTTCGCCGGTTGATCCGATCCTGAGCATCCAGGCGGCAGTCATGCGCAAACCTTGGGCAGAAGGCATGCCGGACCACAGCTTTTCGCTGCAGGAAGCGATCGAGGGCTATACGGTCGAGGGCGCCTATGCGGAATTCATGGAGCATCGCAAAGGTCGCCTGAAGACCGGGTACCTCGCCGACATCGTCGTTTTGTCGGCTGATATCGAGGCGACGGCGCCGGAAGCACTGCATACGGTGCGCCCGGTGACCACCATCTGTGGCGGAAAGGTTACCTATCAGGCCTGACGATGGCATGGGAATTGCTTTTCAAGTCAAGCTAATACAGCTCCGCAGTTGCCAAGCCGGTTGGCTTGTGGTGACAATCAAACAGGAACACACCTGCCGCCAAGAGCAGGCTTTCTCAATGGGGTAATCGTGCCGGAACAACCGGGTAAGAACGCGATCGAAGTTCGCGGCGTACGTAAGGTTTTTGGAACGGGCGAAAGCCAGGTAGCCGCCCTCGACACGGTGTCGGTGTCGATCCGGGAGAATGAGTTTTTCACGCTGCTCGGCCCCTCCGGATGCGGGAAGACGACGCTTCTCAGGTTGATTGCCGGCTTCGATTTCCCGACCGCCGGCGAAATCCTGCTGCACGGCCAGGATATCGCGCCGCTGCCGCCCTTCAAACGCCCGGTCAACACGGTCTTCCAGAGCTACGCGCTGTTCCCGCACATGACGGTGGCGCAGAACATCGGCTTCGGGCTGGAGATGCTGGGCAAGCCGAAGGCGGAGATCGAGGCGCGCGTCGCCCAGATGCTGAAGCTGGTCAAGATGGAGGCGCTCAAGGCCCGCCGCACCAGCCAGATCTCCGGCGGCCAGCAGCAGCGCGTGGCGCTTGCCCGGGCGCTGGCGCCGCAGCCCAAGGTGCTTCTGCTCGACGAGCCTTTATCGGCGCTCGACTACAAGCTGCGCAAGGAAATGCAGATCGAGCTCAAACGCCTGCAGCACGAGACCGGCATCACCTTCATCTTCGTCACCCACGACCAGGAAGAAGCGCTGACCATGTCGGACCGCATCGCGGTGATGTCGGCCGGCAAGATCCTGCAGGTCGGCTCACCGCGCGACATCTACGACCGGCCGGCCGAGCGTTTCGTCGCCGACTTCATCGGCGAGACCAATTTCCTGCCGGGCACGGTGGTGTCGAAGAAACCGGGTGTTGCGACCGTCAAACTTGGCGGCGATGCAACGATCAATGCCGGTTATCCGGAGGGGTTCGATCCGTCGGGTGAGGTCACTGTGGTGATGCGCCCCGAACATGCCGATCTCGTGCCCGATCCGAGCAAGGGCACGATCGCCGGCACGCTATCCAACATCGTCTATTTCGGCACCGACACGCACTACCACGTCAAGCTCGACGGCGGCGGCGAGGATTTCATCGTGCGCCATCAAAACAGCCGCTCGAGCGCGGTGACTTATCAGACCGGCGCCAAGGTCGGCATCCAGTTCGAGGAGGACGCCGCCCGCGTCCTGAAAGACTGATGGCGACAGCAACCCTCTCCCCAACCACGATTTCCAAGGCCGCATTGTTCGAGGCTCAGGCGGCCAAGACCGGCGCGCGGCGCAACCGGCTGTTGTCGCTGCCGGCGCTGGTCATCATCGGCATCTTCGGCGTGCTGCCGCTCCTCATCATCTGCGTCTATTCGTTCCTTGTCGCCGCGCCCTATGGCGGCGTGCAATGGCACTTCTCGGCCGACGCCTATCTGAACTTCCTGTTCCAGCGCGACATTTTCGACGACACGCTGCAGTTCACGCCCGACTTCCTGATCATCTATCTGCGCTCGTTCCTGTTTGCGGTGGTGACGACGGTCATCTGCCTGCTGCTCGGCTTCCCGACCGCCTATTTCATGGCGACACGGCCGCCGGCGCAGCGCAATTGGTGGGTGCTTATGATCACCATCCCGTTCTGGTCGAACCTTCTGGTGCGCACGCTGGCGATCATGTTCATCATCCGCGACGAAGGCCTGATCAACAACGCGCTGATCGGGCTTGGCGTGATCGATAAGCCGATCACCATGCTCTACACCAATTTCGCCATCCAGCTCGGCCTGCTCTATGCCTTCCTGCCGTTCATGGTGCTGCCGCTTTATTCGAGCCTGGAGAAGCTGGATTTCCGGCTGATCGAAGCGGGCTATGATCTCTATGCGACGCGCCGCCAGGTGCTGTGGCGGGTGATCATTCCGCTGTCGAAGCCTGGCATCATCGCCGGCTGCCTGCTGGTCTTCATCCCGGCGCTGGGCGCCTATGTGACGCCGCTGATCCTGGGCGGCGGCATCCACCTGATGATCGGCGACCTGATCGCGCAGCAGTTCGGCTCGGGGCGCAATTGGCCGTTGGGCTGTGCGCAGGCGCTGATCCTGATGGCCGCGGTGCTGGTCGCGCTCTACTTCTATGTCCGTAACACGTCGGGCAAGGTGCAGCATGGCTGAGCCTCGCATCATGGACATCAAGGACCAGCCCGGCTTTCGCACCATCGCCATCATCTGCTTGCTGGTGCTCTACGTGCCGGTGCTGATCCTGATGATCTTCTCGCTGAACAGCGGTTCGCTGGTCACGCATTGGGAAGGCGTCACGCTCGGCTGGTACGGCACTGCGCTGCTCAACGAAGAGTTCCACAGCGCCGCCAAGAACACGATGATCATCTCGGTGACGGCGACGATCGTCTCGACCATCTGCGCCACGCTTGCCGCGATCGGCATGACGCGGGTCAAGCCGTGGCGCGGGCTCGCCGCGGCCTTCATGGTCATCAACCTGCCGCTGATGGTGCCGGAGATCATCACGGCGGTGGCGACACTGTCCTTCTTCGCGCTGATCGCCGGCACGTTCGGGCTGAATTTCGGCATCGGCAATCTGATCCTTGCCCACACCGTGTTCTGCATCCCCTTTGCCTATATGCCGATCCGGGCGCGGCTGGAGGATATGGACCTGACGCTGGAATATGCCGCGGCCGATCTCTACGCGACGCCGTGGAACGCGTTCCGGCGCATCACCCTGCCGCTGCTGGTGCCCGGCATCATGTCGGGCGCGGCGCTCGCCTTCATCGTCTCTTTCGACGATTTCACCATCACGCAGCTCGTCGCCGGCCCCGGCCAGACGACGCTGCCGCTGTATATCTGGAACCAGATCCGGCGACCGATGACACCGGAGATCAACGCGATCTCCACCATCCTGCTCATGGTGTCGATCCTGTTCGTCTCGGTCTCGTTCCTGATTGCGCGCCGACGCGCCAAATGAGCTCCAAGACACAACAATGGGAAGGCAAGGAGAAACATAAAATGTCTAGAGAAAAACTGATGGCGGCCGTTTCGACGGCCGTGCTGCTATGGGCCGTTCCGGCACTCGCCGACGGTGAACTGCACATCTACAATTGGGGTGACTACACCAATCCAAAGCTGATCGATAAGTTCCAAAAGCAGTACAACATCAAGGTGACGCTGGACGACTACGATTCCAACGAAACGATGCTGTCCAAGGTGCGCGCCGGCAATTCCGGCTACGACATCGTGGTGCCGTCCGACTACACCGTGAAGATCATGATCGATGAGGGCCTGCTCGAAAAGACCGAGCCCAATGCGATGCCGAACGGCAAGAATATCGATCCGCGCTTCCTCAACATCTACTGGGATCCGGGCCGCCACTACACCGTGCCGTGGCAGTTCGGCACCACGACATTCGCCGTCAACACCGACAAGTTCAAGGGCGACATCGACACGTTGGCCATCCTGTTCAACCCGCCGGATGAACTGAAGGGCCAGATCAACGTGCTCGACGACGTCAACACCGTCATGCATGCGGCCGAGCGTTATGCCGGCGTGCCGCGCTGCGGCGCCGACAAGGCCAATCTGAAGAAGGTCAACGACATCCTGATGGCCGCCAAGCCGTCGTGGAAGACGTTCAGCTACGACACCATCACCAAGATCACCTCCGGCGACGTGATCGTGACCGAACAGTGGAACGGAGCGACCTACCGTTCGCGGCAGAAAATCCCGGCGATCAAATACGCCTATCCGAAGGAAGGCATCGAGGGCTGGATGGACAATGTCGCGGTGCTCAAAGGCGCCAAGAACCTTGACAATGCCAAGCTGTTCCAGGACTTCCTGATGGCACCGGAAAACGCCGCGCTGATCTCGGAGTTTGCCGGCTACGACAACGGCATTGCCGGCAGCCATAAATTCCTGTCGGCTGATTTCGCCAACTCGCCGGAAATCAATCCGCCAGCCGGTTCGCCGACGCCGGAATTCGTGCCGCCATGCCCGCCGGATGTGGTGGAGATCTACAACAAGATCTGGACCAACCTGCGCAAGTAAATCCGCGGGAACGCATGAAGGGAGGGGAGGCTCCGGCCTCCCCTTCGTGTTCGTTCTGTGCATGTCGTTTTTAAATGGCCACGGCATGCATTCGGGAGGAAGCCTTGACGTCCTATCGCAATTCCGAGCCGCGCCCGCCGATCATGCAGGGCTCGCCGCCGAAGCTTGTGCCGCCGAAGCTCGATTGGGACCGGCCGCCGTGGAACCGCTGGGCCTTCCAGCATATCCGCGAGTTCCTGCCGACGGTCGAAGTCTGGCGCGGCAACGGCCATCGTCATCGTCTCGAACGCGCGGAGGTCGATCTTGACGGTCTGCCGGTGGTGGACAGCAAGGGTGGGGCGACGACGCTCGCCGGCTTGCTCGACGAGACTTATGCCGATGGCTTCCTGGTGCTCAAGGACGGCAGAATTGCCTATGAGCGCTACTTCAACGGCATGGACGAGCGCACGCTGCATCTGTCGCAGTCGATGGCGAAATCGGTCACCGGGTCGGTGTGCGGCATTCTGGTCGGGCGCGGCCTGATCGATCCGGCCAGGCTGGTGACGGATTATCTTCCCGAACTCGGCGAAACCGGCTGGGCCGGCGCCACCGTGCAGCACGCGCTCGACATGACGACCGGCGTGCGCTTCTCGGAAGAATACACCGACCGCTACTCCGAGATTGGCCAGGTCGATGTCGCCACCGGCTGGAAGCCGATCCCGCCGGGCAGCGATCCGGATTTCCCGTGGCCGTCGCATCTGTTCGAGCTGATCCTGCGGCTGAAGGACAAGGTGCGCCCGCATGGCGCGGCCTTCGAATACCGCTCGATCGAGACCGATGTGCTCGCCTTCATCATGGAGCGTGTGAGCGGCAAGCGGCTGGCGCAGCTCGTCTCGGAAGAGCTCTGGCAGAAACTCGGCGCCGACGAGAGCGCCTGCTTCACCGTCGACAGCGCCGGCTATGCGCTGGCCGATGGCGGCTTCAACGCGACGCTGCGCGACTATGGTCGCTTCGGCCAATTGATCCTCGACAATGGCGGCGGCGTCATCCCCGCCGACTGGATCGAGGCGACGCGCACCGGCAAGCACACGCCGAATTTCAATCCCAGCCTGCCGGACGGCAGCTATCGCAACCAGTTCTGGATCGAGGATGCGCGCTCGCGCTCGCTGATGTGCCGAGGCGTGTTCGGCCAGATGATCCACATCAGCTGGGAACACCGGATGGTCGTGGTCAAGCTCTCGACCTATCCGGATTTCCTCAACTCGGCCTATTCGGTGGCGACGCTGAAGGCCGTGCACGCCATCGCCGCCGCGCTGGCTTGACCTCATCGAGATATCGGAGAGACTATCGTGACCGGCAAGACCGCGTTCGAAACCAAATATGGCTTTGCCCGCAAGGATGTGCGGCTCGAAACCTGGCGGCAGACGCCGTTCAACCGATGGGCGTTCCAGAATGTCGGTGAGTTGGTGCCGAGCGCACATCGCCGCCGCGTCCGGCGGCGAGGAGCCGGCGAAACCGCTTGGCGGCCTGCTCGGCGAGAAGCTGACCTTCGCCAATGGCCCGGAAACCGTCGAGGCCTTCCTCAAGCGATCCGACACCGACGCGCTGACGGTGCTGAAAGCCGGCAAGCCGGTTGGCGACTGGTCGGCGCCGCACATGGCGTTCGGCGCCCGCCACATCATCTTCTCGATCAGCAAATCCGTCACGGCAATCCTGGCCGGCATTCTGGAAGGCGAGGGGGTGTTCGACCCGCAAGCACCGGTGATGCACTACATCCCGGAAGCCAAGGGTTCGGCCTATGGCGATGCCAGCGTGCGCCATGTGCTCGACATGACCGTCAGCCTCGATTTCGAGGAGGCCTATCTCGATCCTGAAAGCGCTTTTGCCCGCTATCGCCGCTCGACGCTGTGGAACCCGGGCGGCGGCTCGGAAACGCTCACGGCATTCCTCATGACGATCCAGCGTCTCGCCGAGCCGCATGGCCAGACCTACCGCTATCGCTCGCCCAATTCGGACATGCTGGGCATCCTGGTCGAGTGCGCCTCCGGCAAACGGGTCAGCGAGTTGCTCAGCGAGAAACTCTGGCTACCGTTGGGTGCGGCCAGCGAGATGTCTCTGACCGTTGATATGGAAGGCACGGCGCGCACCGCCGGCGGCATGTCGATGACGCCGCGTGATCTTGCCCGCATCGGCGAGATGATGCGGCAGGGCGGGATAGTCGATGGCCGCCGCATCCTGCCGGAAGCCTGGGTGCGCGACACGATCGCCACCGGCGGCAGCCACGAGGCCTGGCAGCGCGGCACCATGGTGTTCCTGTTCCCGAAGGGGCGCTACCGCAACAAATGGTACCAGACCGGGCACGACAGCGGCGCCTTCTGCGGCATCGGCATCCATGGCCAATGGCTCTACGTCAATCCGAAGACCGAAGTGGTGATCTCCAAGATGTCGTCGCAGCCCGAGCCGGTGGACGACAAGCTCGACGGCGATATCGTGGCCTTCCTCGATGCGCTGAGCGCGATGGTTTGAGCCGGCGGCCGCCTCGCGATTTGTGCCGCTGTTTCCTGTGGACCTTCACTGCCGGATGAAAACACCGCTGTTGGCGGAGCGGGTCTCACGGCCTATGGTCGCCGCTCTTTTCGACAGGGATCGGCATGGCATCGGATATCAAGCGCATCGCAGCAATCATCGCGGCCGAGATCGGTTCGCGGCCGGAACAGGCAGCGGCGGCGATCGGGCTGCTCGACGAGGGCGCCACGGTGCCGTTCGTGGCGCGCTACCGCAAGGAAGTCACCGGCGGGCTAGACGACACGCAATTGCGCGACCTTGCCGAGCGGCTGGCCTATCTGCGTGAGCTCGACGCGCGCCGCGACACCATCCTCGGCTCGATCCGCGAGCAGGGCAAGCTGACGGAGGAGCTCGAGGCCAAGATCGCGGCGGTGGCCACCAAGGCGGAGCTCGAGGATATCTATCTGCCCTACAAGCCGAAGCGCCGCACCAAGGCCGAGATTGCTCGCGAGCGTGGGCTGGGGCCTCTGGCCGAGGCCATTCTTGCGAACCGTTCACTCGTGCCCGCCGAACTGGCGCTGGCCTATGTGACCGCAGAGGTGGCCGATGCCAAGGCCGCACTTGAAGGCGCGCGCGACATCCTGTCCGAACAATTTGCCGAGAATGCGGATCTGGTCGGCAAGCTGCGCGGCTATATGAAGGAGCGCGCTTTCCTGCGCGCCAAGGTCGTCGACGGCAAGCAGGAGGCCGGCGCGAAATTCTCCGACTATTTCGACCATGTCGAGCGCTGGTCGGGCGTGCCCAGCCATCGTGCACTGGCCATGCTGCGCGGCCGCAACGAAGAGGTGCTGTCGCTCGACATCGAGGTCGATGCCGACGATCAATCGCCGGTGAAGCCGGTCGAGCGCATGATCGCCAATGCCTATGCGATCGGCGGCACTCTGCCCGGCGACCGCTGGCTGATGGAGGTTGCCGGCTGGACCTGGCGCATCAAGCTTTCGCTGCACCTGACGCTCGACCTGATGCGCGACCTGCGCGAGCGGGCGGAGGAAGAGGCGATCCATGTCTTTGCCCGCAATTTGAAGGATCTGCTGCTGGCGGCGCCCGCCGGCTCGCGGCCGACGATGGGGCTCGACCCCGGCATCCGCACCGGCGTCAAGGTGGCGGTGGTCGACGGCACCGGCAAGGTGCTGACAACGACGACTGTCTATCCGTTTCCACCGCGGAACGATGTACGCGGCACGCAAGTCGAACTTGCGGCGCTCATCCGGCAGCACAAGGTCGAGTTGATCTCGATCGGCAACGGCACGGGCAGCCGCGAGACAGAGAAGCTGGTCGCCGACATGCTGTCCGATATGCCCGCAGGTTCAGGCCCGAAGCCGCTCAAGGTCATACTCAGCGAAGCGGGCGCCTCGGTTTATTCCGCCTCGGCAACGGCGGCGGCCGAGTTCCCTGGTCTCGACGTGTCGCTGCGGGGTGCTGTGTCGATCGCCAGGCGCCTGCAGGATCCCCTGGCCGAACTGGTGAAGATCGAGCCGAAGTCGATCGGCGTCGGCCAATACCAGCACGATGTCGACCAGTACCGCCTCGGCCGTTCGCTGGAAGCGGTGGTCGAGGATGCGGTGAACGCCGTCGGCGTGGATCTCAACACGGCGTCTGCGCCGCTCCTGGCACGGGTCTCGGGCCTTGGCGCGTCGCTCGCCGAGGCAATCGTGGCGCATCGCGACGCGACTGGGCCGTTCGCCAGCCGCAAGGAGCTGCTCAAGGTGGCGCGGCTCGGGCCGCGCGCGTTCGAACAATCCGCCGGCTTCCTGCGCATTGCCAATGGCAGCGAGCCGCTCGATGCGTCATCGGTGCATCCAGAAGCCTATGGCGTGGCCAAGAAGATCGTCGCCGCTTGCGGCCGTGATGTGCGCTCGCTGATGGGCGACAGTGCTGCACTCAAGGCGCTCGATCCGCGCGTCTTCGTCGATGAGCGCTTCGGCCTGCCGACGGTGCGCGACATCATCGCCGAACTGGAAAAGCCCGGACGCGATCCGCGCCCCGGCTTCAAGACGGCGACCTTGCCGACGGCGTCGACGACATCAAAGATTTGAAGCCTGGAATGCTGCTCGAAGGCACCGTCACCAACGTCGCCGCCTTCGGCGCCTTTGTCGATATCGGCGTGCACCAGGACGGGCTGGTGCATGTCTCGCAACTCGCCGATCGCTTCATCAAGGACGCGCACGAGGTGGTGAAGGCCGGCGACGTGGTGAAAGTGCGCGTCGTCGAGGTCGACATCAAGCGCAAGCGCATCGGGCTGTCGATGCGCAAGGATGGCGGCGAGGGTGGCGCACCACGCAGCGGGCCGCGCGATAATGGCGGCAACAAGCCGGCGCCGCGCTCGCCGGCGCCGCAGCGCCAGCCGGAACGGCCGTCGCAGGGCGCATTCGGCGCAGCACTCGCCGAGGCGATGAAGCGCAAGTAGCTACCAGGCCAGGAAGGCCGGCTCCTTCTCGACCTGGTCCAGCAGCCACTCGCGGAAACTCGCGACCGGCGGATGGCCGCGCTTGTCGTGCGGCACGACGAGGTAATAGGCGCTGCGGCTCTGCATCGGCGTGCCGGGCGCCGGCACCAACTGGCCGCGCTGCAATTCTCCTGCGATCAGAACCTGCGGCAGGAGCGCGACGCCAAGTCCGGCCATGCAGGCCTGGGCGACGGTGCCGAACTGTTCGAACTGCATGCCGGGCCCGGTCGGCGCGCTGAGGCCTTGCGCTTCGAACCATTCGCTCCAGGCGCCGGGGCGCGTCGCCATATGCAGCAGCGGCAGTCGACCGATATCGGCCGGCGCGGCGATGGCGCGGCTGGCGAGGAATTCGGGTGAAGCCACCGGCATCACGGTCTCATGCATCAGGAGCGTGCAGTCGGCATCCGGCCAATCGGGCATGCCGTGGTGGATCGCGGCGTCGAGCCGTTCGCGGGTGAAGTCGAAGCGGCCGATGCGAGTGGCGAAGTTGATGGTGATGTCGGGGTGGCGGGCGACGAAATCGGGGATCAGCGGCATCAGCCAGCGTGTGCCGAAGGTTGGCAGGATGGCAAGGTTCAAAGAGCCACTATGCCGATTGCTCATCAATCCAAGAGCGGCGTCGCGCAATTGGCCAAGTGCCGAGCGGACCGCTTCCGCATAGATCTCGCCCGCCGTGGACAGCCTGACATTGCGGCTGTCGCGTTCGAAGAGCCGGCGGCCGAACTGATCTTCCAAAAGGCCGATCTGCCGACTGACCGCGCCCTGGGTCAGATCGAGTTCGCGGGCTGCGGCGGTAAAGGAGCCGAGGCGCGCCACCGCTTCGAAAGCTGCAAGGGCTCCGATATTGGGCAAAAGGCGGCGCTGGACATTCATGATCCATTACTAAACCTCATTGATCAATGATGCAATTTCGTTTGATTTTTTCGAGGCGGAGGCGGATAAGCCGCGGCATCCAAGATTTTTTGTTTGCGCATGTCGTGTCCCAAAACCGCTGAACACTTTGGGCGACATGCAGTTGGGAGAGACCGAGAGCCATGGCCGCCGACAAGAACGCGTTCGTCTGGGAGGATCCCTTCCTGATCGAGGACCAGCTTTCCGAGGACGAGCGCATGGTGCGCGACGGCGCCACGGCTTTTGCCGCCGACAAGCTCGCGCCACGCATCGAGGAAGCCTATCTCGATGAGAAGACGGATCCCGGCATCTTTCGCGAAATGGGCGAGGCGGGCCTGCTCGGCATCACCATTCCCGAGGCATATGGCGGGCTCGGCGCCAATTACGTCACATACGGCTTGGTGGCACGTGAGGTCGAGCGCATCGATTCCGGCTACCGCTCGATGATGAGCGTGCAGTCGTCGTTGGTGATGTATCCGATCCATGCCTATGGCTCGGAGGAGCAGCGCAAGAAATACCTGCCAAAGCTGGCGTCGGGGGAATGGATTGGCTGCTTCGGCCTGACCGAGCCGGATGCCGGCTCCGATCCGGGCGGCATGAAGACGCGCGCTGAGAAGACGGCGAACGGTTACAAGATTTCCGGTTCGAAAATGTGGATCTCCAATGCGCCGATCGCCGATGTGTTCGTCGTCTGGGCGAAGCTGAAGGGTGACAACGGCAAGGACGAGATCCGAGGCTTCGTGCTGGAAAAGGGCATGAAGGGGCTGTCTGCGCCGAAGATCGGCGGCAAGCTGTCGCTACGGGCCTCGATCACCGGCGAAGTGGTGATGGAAGGCGTCGAGGTCGGCGAAGACGCGCTATTGCCCAACGCCAGGGGTCTCGGTGGCCCGTTCGGATGTCTCAACCGGGCGCGCTATGGCATTTCCTGGGGCGCGATGGGCGCTGCCGAGGATTGCTGGCACCGCGCCCGGCAGTACGGCCTCGACAGAAAACAGTTCGGCAAGCCGCTCGCCGGCACGCAATTGTTCCAGAAGAAGCTCGCCGACATGCAAACCGAGATCGCGCTTGGCCTGCAAGGCTCGCTGCGCGTCGGCCGGCTGATGGACGAAGGCAAGATGGCGCCGGAGATGATCTCGATCGTCAAGCGCAACAATTGCGGCAAGGCGCTCGACATCGCGCGCCAGGCCCGCGACATGCATGGCGGCAACGGCATCCAGATCGGCTACCACGTCATGCGCCACGCGCAAAACCTGGAGACGGTCAACACCTATGAGGGCACGCATGACGTGCACGCGCTGATCCTGGGACGGGCGCAGACGGGTATTCAGGCGTTCTTTTAAGCCGGGCGGCGCATGCAGACAATGTGCGCGCCTGAATGGATTGCTGATCGCGCTATCAAGGGCCGCGCGACCGAGAACCGCCTTCCCCCACTCCGTCGCTGCTTCGCAGCGCCACCTCTCCCCTCCGGAGCCCTCCGGAGGGAGAGGAAGGGAGAGGTTCGTGCCCTTCCTCTCCCCGTCGACCGGGGAGAGGTGGCTCGGCGAAGCCGAGACGGAGTGGGGGTCGACCTGCTCGGGGAGACGAAACAAGGCGTTCGATTGGGTGGTGCACCGCAACATCCGCTTGGAGATCGGCTACTATCTGTGTCAGGGTCCAGCGTTCTTGAAACGCCGATCTCCGAGGCCCCATGGCAATTCTGGCAGCCGTCTACCATCTGACCCATTACAAATATGACCGGCCGGTCGTTCTTGGGCCCCAGGTGATCAGGCTGCAGCCGGCGCCGCATTCGCGCACCAAGGTGCTCAGCCATTCGCTGAAGGTCGAGCCGGCCAACCACTTCGTCAATCTGCAGCAGGATCCTTACGGCAATTTCCTCGCCCGCTTCGTCTTCCCGGAGCCGGTGACGGAACTGAAGATCGAGGTCGATCTCGTCGCCGACATGACGGTCTATAATCCGTTCGATTTTTTCGTCGAGCCGTCGGTGGAGGCGTTTCCGTTCGAGTACCCCGAAGAGATACGCGACGATCTCGCCATCTACCGCACACCGGAGCCGGCAGGTCCGCTGCTCTCGGCCTTCCTGAAAACAGTCGAGACCAGGGCGAAAAACACGGTCGATTTTCTCGTCGACCTGAATGCGCGGCTGCAGCGCGAGATCGCCTATATCGTGCGCATGGAGACCGGTGTGTTCTCGCCGGAAGAGACGCTGGCGGCGAAGAAGGGATCCTGCCGGGATTCGAGCTGGCTGCTGGTGCAGATCCTGCGCAACCTCGGCATCGCGGCGCGTTTCGTCTCCGGCTATCTGATCCAGTTGAAGCCCGATCTGGTGGCGCTCGATGGCCCGGCTGGAACTGCGGTCGACTTCACCGATCTGCATGCCTGGTGCGAGGTCTATCTTCCCGGCGCCGGCTGGATCGGCTTCGATCCGACCTCGGGCCTGCTTACCGGCGAAAGCCATGTGCCGCTGGCGGCAACGCCGCATTTCCGCAACGCCGCGCCGATCTCCGGCATGGCTAGCTTTGCCAATGTCGAGTTCGGCTTCGACATGCGGGTCGACCGCATCGCCGAGCATCCGCGCATCACCAAGCCCTTCTCGGATGAAAGCTGGCAAGCGCTCGATGCGCTGGGCAACAAGGTCGATGCCGCGCTTCAAGCCGGCGACGTCAGGCTGACCATGGGCGGCGAGCCGACCTTTGTCTCCATCGACGATTTCGAATCGGCCGAGTGGAACACCGCCGCCGTCGGCCCGACTAAGCGCGAAAAGGCCGACGTTCTGATCCGACGGCTGCGCGAACGCTTCGCGCCGGGCGGCTTTCTGCATTATGGCCAGGGTAAATGGTATCCAGGCGAAAGCCTGCCGCGCTGGACCTTCTCGCTCTACTGGCGCACCGATGGCGAGCCGGTGTGGAGCGATCCGTCGCTGATCGCGCGCGAAAAGAGCGAGGCCAAGGTTGGTCCGCAGCAGGCCGAGAGCCTGCTGACGGCGATCGCCGGCGAACTCGGCATCGACAAGGCGATGGTCAGCGAAGCCTATGAGGACCCGGCCGAATGGCTGCTCAAGGAAGGCAAGCTGCCGGACAATGTCGATCCTTCCAACTCCAAGCTGGAAGACCCGGAAGAGCGCAGCCGCATGGCGAAAGTGTTCGAGCGCGGGCTGACCAAGCCGTCCGGCTATGTGCTGCCGGTCCAGCGCTGGAACAGCCAGGCGTCGGATCCGCGCTGGCGCTCTGAGAAGTGGAAGACACGGCGCGGGCGGCTGTTCCTGGTGCCGGGGGATTCCCCGGTCGGCTATCGCCTGCCGCTCGGAACGCTGCCCTATGTGCCGCCGGCGCAATTTCCTTACATTGTACCGGTCGATCCATCGCTGCCGCGCGGTGCGTTGCCGGCGCGTGAGGCGATCTTGCCCACAGCGGCACCGGCAGAACGCGAAGGCGCCGACGAAATGGCGCGGCGCCAGCAGGCGGTATCCTTTACCGCTACCACGGGCCAGCAAGACCGCGTTGAGCAAGAAATCACCGAGATCGGCGGCGCGGTGCGCACGGCGCTCTCCGTCGAGCCGCGCGATGGGCGGCTCTGCGTGTTCATGCCGCCGGTCGAGGCGCTGGAGGACTATCTCGAATTGATCGCGGCCGCCGAAAACGCGGCAAAGGCGATCGGCTTGCCGGTGCATATCGAAGGCTATGGCCCGCCGCACGATCCGCGCCTCAACGTCATCCGCGTCGCGCCCGATCCCGGCGTCATCGAGGTCAACATCCACCCGGCCTCGAATTGGCAGGACTGCGTGGCGACGACCACGGCGATCTACGAGGAGGCGCGGCAGACGCGGCTCGGCGCCGACAAGTTCATGATCGACGGCCGCCACACCGGCACCGGCGGCGGCAACCACGTCGTCGTTGGTGGCGCGACGCCAAACGACAGCCCCTTCCTGCGCCGGCCCGACCTGCTGAAAAGCTTGGTGCTGCAGTGGCAGCGGCGTCCGTCGCTGTCCTATCTGTTCTCCGGCCTGTTCATCGGCCCGACGAGCCAGGCGCCGCGCTTCGACGAGGCGCGGCACGATTCGCTCTATGAGCTCGAAATCGCGATGGCGCAGGTGCCGCACCCGGATCAGGGCAATTCACCGTTGCCTTGGCTGGTCGACCGGCTGTTCCGCAACCTTTTGACCGATGTCACCGGCAACACGCATCGCTCGGAAATCTGCATCGACAAGTTGTTTTCGCCGGACGGGCCGACGGGTCGTCTCGGCCTGGTCGAATTCCGCGGCTTCGAGATGCCGCCCAATGCGCGCATGAGCCTCGCGCAGCAATTGCTTGTCAGGGCGATCATCGCCCGTGCCTGGAAGAACCCGCTCGACGGCCGCTTCGTGCGCTGGGGCACTTCGCTGCACGACCGCTTCATGCTGCCGCATTATGTCTGGGCGGATTTTCTCGATGTGCTGGAGGACTTGAAGCTCAACGGTTTCGAGTTCCGGCCGGAATGGTTCGACGCCCAGCTCGAGTTCCGCTTTCCTTTCTGCGGCGACGTGCAGCATGCCGGCATCAAGCTGGAACTGCGGCAAGCGTTGGAGCCGTGGCACGTAATGGGCGAGCAGGGCGCGATTGGCGGAACTGTGCGCTTTGTCGATTCCTCGGTCGAACGGCTACAGGTCAAGACCGAAGGCTTGAACCCGGAACGTCACGCCATCGTCTGCAACGGCCGCGTCGTGCCGATGAAGGTCACCGACAACAGGGAAGTGGCGGTGGCGGGCGTGCGCTTCAAGGCCTGGCAGCCGGCGTCGGGCCTGCATCCCGCGCTGCCGGTCAACACGCCGCTGGTCTTCGATATCTACGATCGCTGGTCGGGGCGGGCGGTGGGCGGCTGCGTCTACCATGTCGCGCATCCCGGCGGGCGCAGCTATGACACGTTCCCGGTCAACGGCAATGAGGCCGAGGCGCGAAGGCTCGCCCGCTTCGAGCCGCGTGGCCATACGGCCGGCAGCTACGTGCTGCGCAACGAAGAAGCCTCTGAAGACTTCCCGATGACCCTTGACCTCAGGCGGCCAGCAAGACTCTGATCAGCAATGGCAAAGGGGAATCAGAAAAAGCTGCGCGGCAAGCCGCTGAGGCACAGTCTGCTGGAGCACTACCAGCCGATTGACGGCGTCGTCGACGAAATGGTCGATGCCTCGGGCAATCCGCGTCCGGCCTGGGCGCCCTTCATCGAGGCGCTGGAGGAACTGGGCCCGGAAAAGCTCGGCCAGCGCTTCGCCCGCGCCGACCAGTATCTGCGCGATGCCGGCGTCTATTACCGCGTCTACGACAAGGCCGGCGCCAATGAGCGCGAATGGCCGCTGGCGCATATCCCGCTGCTGATCGAGGACAAGGAATGGGCCGAGATCAGCGCCGGCCTCGTCCAGCGCGCCGATCTGTTCGAAGAAACCATCGCCGACATTTACGGGCCAAACCGACTGATCGAGAAAGGCATCCTGCCCGCCGGCCTGATCGCGGCAAGCCCCGAATATCTGCGCCCCGTCGTCGGCACCGTGTCGGCCGGCGGCCATTTCCTGCATATGCTGGCCTTCGAGCTCGGCCGTGGACCGGATGGAAGCTGGTGGGTCCTGGGCGACCGCACCCAGGCGCCATCGGGCGCCGGCTTTGCGCTGGAAAACCGCGTCGCCACCACGCGCGCGCTGTCCGACATCTATGGTGAGATGCATGTGCATCGCCTGGCCGGCTTCTTCCGCCGCTTTCGTGACGCGCTGATCGGCATGGCCAGGGAAAATGACGGCCGGGTCGCCATCCTGACGCCCGGACCGCTCAACGAGACCTATTACGAACACGCCTATATCGCGCGCTATCTCGGCATCATGCTGCTCGAGGGCGAGGATCTGACCGTCTCCGGTGGCAAGCTGATGGTGCGCACCGTGTCCGGGCTGATGCCGATCAGCGTGCTGTGGCGCCGGCTCGACGCCGCCTTCGCCGACCCGCTGGAGCTGCGGCCAGACTCTCAGATCGGCACGCCCGGCCTGGTCGAGGCGATCCGCCGGGGTACTGTTTCGACAGTCAATGCGCTGGGTTCGGGCCTGATGGAAACGCGGGCGCTGCTCGCCTTCCTGCCGAAGATTTCGCGCGAATTGCGGGGCGAGGAACTTCTATTGCCAAGCGTCGCCACCTGGTGGTGCGGGCAGGACAGCGAACGCCAGCATGTGCTCGCCAATCTCGACCGCATGGTCGTCGGCCCGGCGCTGTCGACGCGGCTTGCCTTCGAGGATGACGACCAGACCAGGCTCGGTTCGGCACTGACGCCGGAGGAACGGACCGCGCTGGCCGCGCGCATCGAAAGCGATGGCGGCGGTTTCGTTGGCCAGGAGGCGGTGACGCTGTCGACGACGCCGGTCTATGTCGGCGGCTGGCTGGAGCCGCGGCCGGCAAGCCTGCGCGTCTATCTGGCGCGCACGCCGGATGGCTGGACGGTGATGCCGGGCGGTTTCGCTCGTGTCGGCCTGTCGCTCGATCCGACGGCGATCGCCATGCAACGCGGCGGCCAGGCGGCTGACGTCTGGGTGGTCAGCGACAAGCCTGTCGAGCGCGAGACGCTGCTGCCGCAGGAGCACGACAGCTTTGCCCGCACCATGCCGGGCAGCCTGCCAAGCCGCGCGGCGGAAAACCTGACATGGCTCGGCCGCTATATCGAGCGCTCGGAAGACACGGTGCGCATCCTGCGCGCCTATCATGTGCGGCTGGCCGAAACGTCCGACCCGGACATGCCGTTGCTCGCCGATATCAGGGATTATCTCGAGCCGTTCGGCATCGACCTCGAAGCCGCCATTCCACCCGGATTGATCGGCACGCTGGACAGCGCCGTCTATAGCGCCGGGCAGATCCGCGATCGCTTTTCGCCCGACGGCTGGCTGGCGCTGAAAGATCTGTCGAAGACAGTCCACAAATTCGCAACGACAGTGGCGCCGGGCGACGATGCGACGCGGGCGATGACTGTGATGCTGCGCAAGCTCGCCGGTTTTTCCGGCCTGCTGCACGAGAACATGTACCGTTTCACCGGCTGGCGCTTCCTCGAAATCGGCCGGCGCATCGAGCGCGGCATCCAGATCGCGCGCACGCTTGCTTGGCTGACCAGGGCGAAAGCACCCGATGGCGCACTCGACATGATGCTGGAGATCGGCGACAGCGTCATGACCCACCGCCGGCAATATCCGGTGCGGGCCGGGCGGCGCACGGTGATCGACCTCTTGGCGCTCGATCCGCTCAATCCGCGCTCGATCCTGTTCCAGCTTGAGCGGCTGAAGGCGGAAATCGGGCTGTTGCCATCTGTCGGTCCTGAGGGGCAGATGTCGGTGGCGGCCAAGGAAATCCTGCAGCTCAACACGGCAATTGCCGTCATGGAGCCGTCGCAGATGTCGGCGGACGTGCTGGACGATCTCGCCACGGAGATCGGCAACCTCTACAGCAGCCTCGCCAAAGCGTATTTTAGCTAACATGCTGTACGATATCAGGCTTCATCTCAGCTACGATTATGACGCGGCGGCCGGTGGCAGCCGACATCAGGTGCGTGTGTTGCCGCCGACCATCGCGGGCGTGCAGCGTGTGATCGCCGCCTCGCTTTCGTTTGTACCGACTCCTTCGGAGCGCACCGATTTTTCCGATTTCTTCGGCAACAATGTCACGGCGATCGCCTTTCGCGATGTCCATGACGGGCTCGACATAAGGATGAGCGCGCGCGTATCGGTATCGCGTCCGGAGCCTGGGCTCGATGTGTCGCCCGATCTGCAGCGCCTGAGGGAAGAACTCGGTGCGGTGCAGTCGCTGGCGCCGGATACGCCGCACCACTTTCTCGCCGCCAGCGATCATGTCGGCATCGATGCCGCGATCACCGCCTATGCGCGGCAGAGCCTTGCCGGTTCGACCACCGCCACGGTCATGGACCTGTGCAACCGCATCCACCGGGATTTCAGCTATGACGGCAAAGCGACGACCGTGCAGACCCGGGCCAGCGACGCCTTTGCCCTGAAGCGCGGCGTCTGCCAGGATTTCTCGCACATCATGATCGCCGGCCTGCGCGGACTTGGCATTCCGGCCGGTTATGTCAGCGGCTTCCTGCGCACCATTCCACCCAAGGGCAAGCCACGACTCGAAGGCGCCGATGCCATGCATGCCTGGGTGAAAGCCTGGTGCGGGCGCGATGCCGGCTGGCAGGAATTCGACCCGACCAACGGCATACGGGCGAGCAACGACCATATCACCGTCGGCTACGGCCGCGACTATTCCGATGTGGCGCCGATCGTCGGCGTGCTGAAGACGACGGGCGGCCAGGTCGGCGAACAGGCGGTCGATGTCATTCCAGTCGCGCTGGAAAAGGCCTGACGGCCATGAATCCGTTGTGCGGCGGCTGCGATCTCGCGAAGCCTGCTTGTGGCCTGACGCCATTCTGAAGGGCGTGACGGAACCAGTGGCGAGTCCGGCGCTTATCTCTGAGAAATTCTCGTGGAGGGGGCATGCTGGACAGATCCCGGACGCCATCCGGCCGATCGTCTGCCGGGCAGGCATGCAATGGTGCGCCGAAGAACGGCGCCCAGACCTCGGCCGACCAAGCCTCGCTGATTTATGTCAGCGACAGCGAGCCAGGTATCCGCCGTCTCAAGGCAGGCGAGGGGTTTTCCTACAAAGGGGCAAAAGGACAGGCTGTCAGCGCTTCGGCGATCGCCCGTATCAAGGCGCTGGCAATTCCGCCGGCGTGGACGGATGTCTGGATTTCACCCGATCCAGCCGGCCATATCCAGGCGACCGGACGCGACCAGCGTGGACGCAAGCAGTATCGCTACCATGCACTTTGGGCCGCCGAGCGCGACGGCGCCAAATATTCGAGCCTGGTCGCTTTTGCGGAGAGCCTGCCGGAATTGCGCCGCCGCATCGATGCCGATCTGCGCCGCCACGGCCTGCCGTTCGAACGCGTCGTCGCGGCGGTCGTCTGGCTGCTCGACAACACGATGATCCGTGTCGGCAACGCCGCCTATGCGCGCGACAACAAGAGTTTTGGGCTCACCACGCTGCGTGACCGCCATGTCGACATCAAAGGGTCGAGCTTGCGGTTTGCCTTCAAGGGCAAGTCCGGCAAGGAATGGAAGCTGAAATTGGTCGACCGGCGCATCGCCCGGATCGTGCGCGGCGCCCAGGACATTCCCGGACAGCAGCTGTTCCAGTATCTCGACGAGGACGGCGAGAGGCGCAAGCTGCGCTCCGACGACGTCAACCGTTACATACGCGATGCCATCGGCGCCGAATTCAGCTCCAAGCATTTCCGCACCTGGGGCGGCACCATCCACGCGGCGTCTCTGTTTGCCGAAACCGAGCTTCCCGAAAGCAAGGCCCAGCAAAAGCGGGTCATCAACAGCATCATCGACAAGGTGGCCGAGCGACTTGGCAACACCCGCGCGGTTTGCCGCAAATGCTACATCCACCCGCTCGTTTTCGACGCGTGGTCCGAGGGGCGGTTGCTGAGCGAAATGGCCGAGGCCAACAAGCGAAAGCGGCTGATAGCCGGCCTCGACGAGGAGGAAACGCTGGTTCTCAGATGGTTGCAGGCGCACGGCGCCTGAAGACAGAAAAGAATGCAGCCGGGCCGGTGATCGCCAACCAAACTTTTTTATCGACCTGGTGTCGGGAAGGGCCCTACTGTCGCGTCCTTTGATATGGAAAGGACCCGCCAATGCTCTACGCCATCCTCTGCTATGCCTCCGAAGACGTCGTCAGCTCCTGGAGCAAGGAACAGGACGACGAGGTCATGGCGAAGATCCTCGATGTGCAGGAAAAATACGCCAAGGCCGGCCGTCTCGGACCAGTAGCGCGGCTGTTGCCGACGACGGCGGCGACGACACTGCGCAAGGTCAAGGGTGAGTCGATCGTGCTCGACGGCCCCTTCGCCGAGACCAAGGAGCAGTTTCTCGGTTTCTACACGCTGGAATGCAACCACCTCGACGAAGCGGTCGAGTTTGCCCGCGAGCTTTCCGAGGTCAATCCGAGCGGCGGCTCCTATGAAATCCGACCGGTTTCGGTCTTCAATCCGACAAAAGTTGCAGTATGACCGAGCTTGCCTGGATAAGCACCGCGATCAGCAACGCCCGCCCGCAGGCGATGGGCGCGCTGCTGCGCTACTTCCGCAACCTCGACGCGGCGGAAGAGGCTTTCCAGGACGCGTGCCTCAGGGCGCTCAAGAATTGGCCGAAGAACGGGCCGCCGCGTGACCCAGCGGCCTGGCTGATCTTCGTCGGCCGCAACAGCGGCATCGACGCGGTGCGCAAGGGCGCCAAACAGGCGCCGATGCCGGAAGAGGACCAGATCTCCGATCTGGAGGATGCCGAGGGCGACATGGTTGAGCGGCTGGATGGAGCGCATTACCGCGACGACATCCTGCGACTGCTGTTCATCTGCTGCCATCCGGACCTGCCGGCAACGCAGCAGATCGCGGTGGCGCTGCGCATCGTCTCCGGCCTCACCGTCAAACAGATCGCGCGCGCCTTCCTGGTCGGCGAGAGCGCCATGGAACAGCGCATCACGCGGGCCAAGGCGCGCATTGCCGACGCCGGCGTGCCGTTCGAGACGCCGGGCGCGGTCGAGCGCTCCGAGCGGCTCGCGGCGGTTGCCGCCATGGTCTATTTGATCTTCAACGAAGGCTATTCGACCAACAGCGGCGAGGCGCCGGCCCGCGCGCCACTCTGCGAGGAGGCGATCCGGCTGGCCCGCCTGCTGCTCAGGCTGTTCCAGGCGGAGCCAGAGATCATGGGGCTGACAGCGTTGCTTCTGCTGCAGCATGCGCGGGCGCCGGCGCGCTTCGACGCAAATGGCGAGATCATCCTGCTCGACGACCAGGACCGGTCGCTGTGGAGCCGCAAGATGATCGACGAGGGGCTGGCGCTGGTCGACAAGGCGCTGCGCCACCGCAAACCTGGCCCTTACCAGGTGCAGGCAGCGATCGCGGCACTGCATGCGCGGGCGCCGAAGCCCGAGGACACCGATTGGACCGAGATCGACCTGCTTTACAGCCTGCTCGAGCAGATGCAGCCGTCACCGGTGGTGACGCTGAACCGTGCGGTCGCGGTGAGCAAGGTGCGTGGTCCGGAAGCGGCGCTTGCCATGATCGAACCGCTGGAAGACCGGCTTTCGGGCTATTTCCACTTCTTCGGCCTGCGCGGCGGACTGTTGATGCAACTCGGCCGCAACGAGGAGGCGCGCGTCGCCTTCGACCGCGCCATCGCCTTGGCCAATACCGCCGCCGAGGCCGCGCATATCCGCATGCATATCGACCGGCTGATCAAGGAAAGCGCCGGGAAGTCCTCGATCGAGAAGGCACATTGAGCCGTTTGCGCTGCCTGGCCTAATTTCGCGCTCCGGCCTTGGACCATGCCGGGGTGGCGGTTTTTCCTTGAAACGAGTAATGCCACGCCATGAAAGCGCCCAAGCGTGCCCCGCGGCACGGACAGGACATGGCGCGTGGCGTCCACGCCCGCCCTATGAGAGGCGGGATCTGAAAGGGATAAAAATGACGATAGCGATGGAAACGGCTGAACTTCTGGCGAAACTGGGCGTGGCCAAGGATGCGCTGACCGGCGGCGACCTCATCGTGCGCAGCCCGGTGACCGGCGAACAGATCGCGGCGCTGAAGTCGATCTCGGCCGCCGATGCCGGCAAGGCCATCGATGCCGCGCACAAGGCGTTCCAGGCCTGGCGGCTAGTGCCGGGTCCAAAGCGCGGCGAGCTGGTGCGCCTGCTCGGCGAGGAATTGCGCGCCCACAAGGACGAGCTCGGCCGGCTGGTGTCGATCGAGGTCGGCAAGATCCCGTCCGAAGGCCTCGGCGAAGTGCAAGAGATGATCGACATCTGCGATTTCGCCGTCGGTCTCTCCCGGCAATTGTATGGCCTGACCATCGCCACCGAGCGTCCCGGACATCGCATGATGGAGACCTGGCACCCGCTTGGCGTCGTCGGCGTCATCTCGGCCTTCAACTTCCCGGTCGCGGTGTGGTCGTGGAATTCGGCGCTCGCCTTCGTCTGCGGCGACGCCGTGGTGTGGAAGCCGTCGGAAAAGACGCCGCTGACCGCACTTGCCTGCGAGGCGATCTTCAAGCGCGCCGCCAAGCGCTTTGGCGCCGATGCGCCCGATGGCCTGCTGCAGGTGCTGATCGGCGACCGCGTCGTCGGCGAAGTGATGGTCGACCATCCGAAGGTGCCGCTGGTTTCGGCCACCGGTTCGACCCGCATGGGCCGCGAGGTCGGCCCTCGGCTTGCCAAGCGGTTCGCGCGCGCGGTGCTTGAGCTCGGCGGCAACAATGCCGGCATCGTCTGCCCGACCGCCGATCTCGACATGGCGCTGCGCGCCATCGCCTTCGGCGCCATGGGCACCGCCGGCCAGCGCTGCACGACGCTGCGGCGGCTGTTCGTGCATGACAGCGTCTATGACGCTTTGCTGCCACGCCTGAAGAAGGCCTATCAGAGTGTTTCGGTCGGCAATCCGCTCGAAGGCAAGGCGCTGGTCGGTCCGCTGATCGACAAGGCAGCCTTCGACAACATGCAGAAGGCGCTGAAGGAAGCCAGCGCCCATGGCGGCAAGGTGACGGGCGGCGCGCGCGTCGAGAACGGCCATCCGGACGCCTATTACGTGCATCCGGCACTGGTCGAAATGCCCAAGCAGGTGGCTCCTGTCACTGAGGAGACCTTCGCGCCGATCCTTTACGTGATGAAATATTCCGACTTCGACGCGGTGCTCGACGAGCACAACGCGGTAGGCGCCGGGCTGTCGTCGTCGATCTTCACCCGCGACCTGCAGGAGTCGGAGCGTTTCCTCGGCGTCGACGGTTCGGATTGCGGCATCGCCAATGTCAACATCGGTACGTCGGGCGCCGAGATCGGCGGCGCGTTCGGCGGCGAGAAGGAAACTGGCGGCGGCCGCGAGAGCGGCTCGGATGCCTGGAAGGCCTATATGCGCCGCGCCACCAACACGGTGAACTTCTCCAAGGCACTGCCCCTGGCGCAAGGCGTGTCGTTCGACATCGACTGAACGCGGCAAGGCGCCGGCGGAAAACGGCGCCTGCTATTGGCCGATACGTATCAGTTCACGCAGGTGGAAGGCGTGCAGAAGGCCGTGACGCTGGACAGTTTCCGACGCTTGTCCAGCGTCGGCTTTTCATAAGTCTTCTTCATGCGGCCCCTCGCGCGCGTCGTTGCCAAATGTGCGCAACATGGGCGTCATACCGCCTTCGCACCGATAGAGGCATCTCCCGCACGGGGGATGTTTCGTTGTTCAGAAGGCGTTGCCGGTCGCCGGGTCGAACAGGCGAAGCGCGTCGTCGTCGAAGGCGAGGCGGCATGCATCGCCCTTGGCGATACGGAGCCGCGGCGGCAAGGTTGCCGTCAACCTTTGCGTGCCGATACGGGCTGTGGTGACCTGTTCGGGACCGGTCAGTTCGACGACGTCGATCTCGACCGGCAGCGACAGGCCGGCATCGTTGCCCTGGCCAAGGCGGAGCGCCTCGGGCCTCACCCCGACGACGACCGGCGCGCCGTTTTGAGCGGCCTTTGCGTAACGCGCAGGGACTGCCAGCCGCACATCCGCGCCGGCAATGGCAAGCTTGCCATCCTCGACGGTCGCTTCCAGCATGTTCATCGACGGTGCGCCGACGAAGCCCGCGACATAGAGCGTCGCCGGATTGTTGTAGATCTCTTCCGGGGTACCGAGCTGTTCGATACGGCCGTCACGCATCACGGCGATGCGGGTCGCCAGCGTCATCGCCTCGATCTGGTCGTGCGTTACGTAGACGACTGTGGTGTGCAGCATCTCGTGCAGGCGCTTCAACTCAGTGCGCATTTCGAGGCGCAGCTTGGCGTCGAGGTTGGAGAGCGGCTCGTCGAACAGGAACACCTGCGGCTTGCGCACCAGCGCCCGGCCGATGGCGACGCGCTGGCGCTGGCCGCCGGAAAGCTGGCCGGGCTTGCGCTCGAGCAGGTTCTCGATCTGCAGAAGCCGTGCCGCCTCGTGCACGGCCTTGTCGCGCTCAACCGCGGGAACCTTGCGCATTTCCAGGCCGAAGCCGATGTTGCGATGCACGGTCAGGTTCGGATAAAGCGCATAGGACTGGAAGACCATTGCGATGTCGCGGTTCTTCGGATGCACGCCAAGCACCGAGCGGCCACCGATCAGCACGTCGCCGCTGGTCGCTTCGGCGAGGCCGGCGATGATGTTGAGCAAGGTCGACTTGCCGCAGCCCGACGAGCCGAGCAGCACCAGGAACTCGCCGCTTTCCAGCGTGATGTCGATGCCTTTCAGCGTCTCGATGCTGCCGTAGTTCTTGCGGATATCACGGATTTCAAGCGCGCTCATTGACAACGTCCTCGAATTCAATCGGCCCGCTATAGTCGCGGGGCAGGGTTGAGATGGCGCGCGACGCCACCCGAATGGCGTCGGAGAGACAGCTGTCCAGCGGCTGCTCTCGCGCCAGTGCCGCCAGGAAGGCAGCGTTGAAGACATCGCCGGCGCCGATCGTGTCGACCACTTTCACGCGCGGCGCGGCTGCTTCGATGAGCTCGCCGTCGGGGCCGATCGCGATCGCGCCATCGGGTCCGCGCTTGACCACGGCGGTGGCGCCGTTCCTCATGCCGTCACGGATCTTGCGCGCGGCTTCCACCGGGTTCTCGAGACCGGCAAGCGTCGTCATCTCGACCTCGTTGAAGAGGGCGAGTTCACAGCGCGACAGCCAGCCGCGGGTGGCCGCGCAGCTCGCCTCCGTCCAGCCGTCGATCGGCCAGCCTGTATCGAGCGCAACAGCGATGCTGTGCGCCTCCGCCCAGTCGAAGAAGGCATCGTAGTCACGGGTCAGGTCATTGGTCAGGAACGAACCGCAAAGCAGTGCGTAGCCGCCGGAAAGCCGATCGCCATCCAGCACGGACACCACGTCGCCCAGGCTGAAACGCGGCAGGTGGCCGCGCGTGGTGAAAAAGGTGCGCTCGCCATCGGGATGAGTCATGCCGACCGATAAGGTCGTGCCTTCGCGATATACAGGCCATTTTTGCGCGCGCGCGCCGAAAG
Organism: Mesorhizobium sp. ORM8.1; assembly: GCF_053005525.2. Classification (NCBI taxonomy): domain Bacteria; kingdom Pseudomonadati; phylum Pseudomonadota; class Alphaproteobacteria; order Hyphomicrobiales; family Phyllobacteriaceae; genus Mesorhizobium; species Mesorhizobium sp. ORM8.1. The sequence goes on from NZ_CM132600.1 coordinate 5,314,619, forward strand.
CCTCGCTCAGCCAGCGGCCGAACTGGTCGTCGCCGATGTTGGCCGCGATCTCGAAATCGATACCCAGCGCCTGCCAGGCCAGCGCTGTGTTGCCGGCCTGGCCGCCGACACGCAGATCGTCGTGGTCGACGACGGTCTCGGTGCCGGCCTTCGGCCATGGCGCGACCGGGCCGACGATCAGGTCGACATTGACGTTGCCGATCACTGCAAGCGGCCGCATCATTCGCTCCGCGTGATCTTGGTGGTGCGCACCGGCGTTCCGGCATTGTCGACGCGAGCGTCGGCGAAGGCGATCATCAGGCGCTGGGCGACCGGCAGCATGGCGAAGATCGCAGCAAGTCCGGATGCCGGCCTGAAGGCCAATGTGACCGCGCCCGCGACCGGCGGCCCGCCCGAAGCGTCGAACACGATCAGCGGCGCGCCGGTCTCGACCACGGAAACGGCCATGGCGGTGACGAGGTCGGCGGTCGGGTCGTCGCCGCGGAACAGCACGACGCCGATTTTCGGGTCCAGCATTTCCATCGGCCCGTGGCGCAACTGGCCGCCTTCGAGCGAATAGCACGGCAGGCGCGACAGCTCCGTCAGGCCGAGCGCCAGCGCCTCGGCCAAGCCCTGCAGTCGGCGACCAGACGTGACGACAGTCTGCACCTTGTCCAACGCAGCCAAGGCGGCGTCGATCTCAGCCGCTTCAGGCGCCGTGAGTACCGCCAGCGCCGCGGCAGGATCCTCGCCAAGCGCGGCGAGGATTGCAAGATGGAGGGCGAAGGTCACGGTCAGGCTGCGCGTCGCGGCAAAGGCAAGCTCGGTGCCGCCGGCGCCGACGAGACAAGGCACGGTGCGGCCAAGGAAGGAGCCGGCCTCCAATGTCAGTCCGAAAATGTCGGCGTGCTGGCCCGTTTCAGAGAACCAGCGCACGACTTCGGCGCTTTCGCCGGATTGCGAATTGACAATCACCGTTTTGCCTTCAAGCGGCAGCTTCTGTCCAAGCTGTTCCGAGAGCGGCAAGGCGATGGCCTCGATGCCATGCGCGCGATAGAGCGGCTCGACGGCGCGAGCGACGGCATGCGAGGCGCCCATGCCGAGCAGGATCAGCTTGCCGTTGCGCTTGATCGAGGCGGCAACTTCAGCGGCGACATCCTTGTTGCTTTCGAAGGAAGCGAGCGCATCCTGATGCTGGCGCGCCATCTCGCGGTCGATCGCGACGAGGCCGGAGGGACGGGGTCGTTCTGCAGTCATCATTATCCTTTCACGCCGCCGCTGGTGAGGCCCGAGATCAGCGCGCGTTGCATGACGAGGCCGATCAGCACCGGCGGCAAGGCCGCCAGCACGCCGGCGGTGGCGATCAGTCCGTAGTCGGAGACGCGGCCACCGGCGAGATCGGCAATGGCGACGGTCAGCGTCTTTGCTCGCTGGTCCGAGGTGAAGAGCAAGGCATAGAAGAACTCGTCCCAGGCAAGCAGCACGGCAAACAGCGCCGATGTCGCGACCACGGGCGCGGCCAGCGGCAGAGTGATGATGCGCCAGGTCTGGAGCAATCCGGCGCCGTCGATCATGGCGGCGGCCTCGATCTCGCGCGGGATGGAATCGAAGCCCGATTTCATCAGCCAGGTGGTGAAGGGCGCCAGGATCGTCAGATAGATCAGCGCCAGGCCAAAGACGTTGTTGAGCAGGCCGAGATAGGAGAGACCCATATAGAGCGGCACCGAGAGCGCTACCGGCGGCAGCATGTAGGTGGCGATCACCATCGACAACGACCAGCCGACCGAAGGCGTGCGCGAGACCGCCCAGCCGGCGGGCACCGCCAGCAGGATCGCGGCAAGCGTCGCCATGCCGGCAATCTCCAGGCTGTTGCGCAACGATGCGGTGAAGGCGGCGCCGGCGCTGTTCTCGGCCGTCGACAGGAGTTGCGCGTAGCGCGAGAAGTCGACGCTCTGCGGCCACCAGCGCAGCGGCTTGTCGGCGAGGTCGGCCGCCGGCGATATGCTCATGATGAAGAGCCAGGCGAGCGGCGCCAGGATGAGCGCGGCAAGCAGGATGCCGCAGATGTAGATGAAAGCGGTGAAGACCGGGTTCTGGCGTTCCATCAGGCCGCACTCCCCGCGGTCTTGCGCACCAGCGCCGCATAGGCGACGGCGAGCACGGTGACGAGCAAGGTGACGATCAGCGCCAGCGAGGCGCCGGAGCCGGCGCGCTGGAACGAGAAGGCCTCCTGATAGACCAGGATCGACAAGGTGCGCGTGCTGTTGGCCGGACCGCCGCGCGTCATCACCCAGATGATGTCGAAGACCTTGAAGGCCTCGATGGTGCGTAGCACCAATGCCACCATCAGCGGGCCGGCGAGATAGGGCAGGATGACAAAGCGGAAGCGGTTGAACGGCCCGGCGCCATCGACAAGCGCGGCGGCGGTGATGTCGCGCGGCACCGCCTGCAGGGCGGCGAGCGCGATCAGCGCTACGAGCGGAAAATTCTTCCAGCAGTCGGCGACGATCAACGCCACCAGCGCCGTTCCCGGCTCACCGAGCCAGGAGCGGTAGTCGCCAATGATATGAAGCTGCGTCAATGCTGCATTCAGCGCGCCATATTCGGGATTGTAGATCAGCCGCCACAGCGTCGCGTTGACAACGGTCGGCAGCGCCCAGGGCAGGATCATCAGCCCGCGCAGCACCGCGCGGCCGCGGAATTGCTGGTTCAACAGCAGTGCTGCCAGAACGCCGAGCACCATCTCTGCCGCAACCGAGACGACCGCGAACCAGGTGGTGGTGGCCAGCGTGCGGGTGAAGTTCGAGCTGGCCAGCATGTTGGTGTAATTGTCGAAGCCGACATAATTGCCCGACGTGCCGACCAGTTGGGCATCGGTGAAGGAAAGCCGAACGGTATCGACCAGTGGCCAGCCTATAATTGCGACCATGATCACCAGGAGCGGCAGCATCAAGAGCCACGCGCGAGTCGTCATCCAGGTGCCTGACATGCAGGGCGCCTCTCTTCCTTCGACGGGTCAGAAATAGCACGGGCGGCATCAAGCCGCCCGCACATACGGAAATGGCAGATCAGAGGCCGCTGTTCTGCGCCGCCGTCTTCAGCGCGTCTTCCGGCGTCGTCTGGCCAAGCAGCGACTCCTGAATGGCCTGCTGCAGGGCGGTCGACAGCTGCTGGTACTTCGGCGTGGTCGGCCGCGGATACATGGCGGCGAGACCGAGCTTGGCGGCGGCGATCAGTTCTTCCTGGCCCTTGGTGACGGCCGGGTCGTCATAGGACGATCCCCAGATCGGCAGCGAGAGCTTGGCATACTGGTTCTGCGTCGCCTGCGAGGTCATGAACTCGATGTACTTCCAGGCTTCGTCCTGGTGCTTCGACACTGCGGTGATGCCGAGGCCCATCGAGCCGTTGACGGCCGACACCTCGCTGGTGCCGGCAACGCCGGGCGCCGGCACGACGCCGACCTTGCCGGCGACCTTGGAGTCCTTCGGATCGTTGGCCATGTTGTACATGTAGGTCCAGTTCAGCGCGAATGCGGCGTCGCCGTTCTCGAACACCTTGCGGACGTCCTCCTCGAGGAATTCCTTGGAGTTCGGATTGGTAAGGCCCGACTTGTAGCTGTCGACCATGTATTTCAGCGCCGAGACGCCGCCGCCATTCTGGAAGTCCGGCTTGCCATCCTTGAGGAAGTCGCCGCCATAGGCGCTGACCAGCGTGGTGTAATCACAGATAGCGGCCTCGGCCTGCGACCAGCTCCAGGCGATCGGTGTCTTCAACAGGCCCTTGTCCTTGATCATCTTGGCCTGTTCGCCAAGCTCTTCCCAGGTCTTCGGCGGCGTCTTGATGCCGGCCTTCTCAAGGATTTCCTTGTTGTAGAACAGGTACTTGGTATCGAGGATCCACGGCATGCCGTAATATTTGCCGTCATACTGGACGGTGGTCCAGGCGCCGGGCAGCACGCCCTTCTTCATGTCGTCGGTGATCTTGGACGAGACATCGACCAGCACCTTGTTGGTGGCGTATTCGGCCGGCCAGATGACGTCGAACAGCACCACGTCGTAGCCACCGCCGGAGCCCTGGGCGAGCACTGTCTTGTCGTGCAGGCCCTCATAGGGAACGAATTCAAGATTGACCTTGATGTCCGGATTGGCCTTGGTAAAGGCTTCCGTCATGGCGCGCACGTCGGCCTCGCTATAGGCGGCCTGGGCCATGAACAGCGCGTTAAGCGTGGTGTCGGCGAAGGCGTGAGGGACAAGCAGCCCGCCCGCGAACACCGCGCCCAGAAGTGTCTTTCCGATAGATTTCAGCATTTGTGTTCTCCCATTTTTCGACAGGTTCACAGGAGGCGGCGAAGGTACTGCCACTTCCTCGAATTTCCATATCGCGTGTGACCGGATCTGCCGGAGCGGTCAGCGGCGAGAGGCTTGGCCCCGCCGTCTTTTTTTCTCAGAACCGCCCTGACTTCACCATTAAGTCAATTCGCTTGACTTAATTAGTCGATCAATCCTTTAATGGAGTCAAGAGGGGAAAATGAAGGTGCACGACGTCAGCCCGATCCGCGCCAAGAGCGGCACCAACCAGGAAGGCACAAGCGCACATAACCGCCGCGTCATGATCGAGGCGTTGCGGCTCAACGGCGCGCTTTCGCGTGCCGACCTGGCGCGGGCGACGCAGCTCACCAAGCAGGCTGTTTCCAACATCATCGAGGATCTTGAGCGCGACGGGCTGGTCGTGGCGCTGGACGCGGTGCGCAAGGGCAGGGGGCAACCGTTCACACCCTACCGGCTGGTGCCCGAGGGCGCCTTTGCGATCGGGTTGCAGATCGACCGGCATCTGACGCGCGTCGTGGTCGTCGATCTCGTCGGCAATGTCATCGCCCGCGCCGATGCCGGCCTGCCGTTCGACGAACCGTCGGAAGGCGTGGCGATCATCCTCGCGCTGATATCCGATGTCAGGCGCGAGCTGGCGGGATTGTTCGCCCAATCCGAGCCGCGGCTGGTCGGGCTCGGCGTCGCCATGCCGGGACCGTTCGGCCTGAAGAATTCCGACAACAAATGGATGATGCCGGCCTGGCAGCAATTTCCCCTGGTCGAGGCGCTCGCGGCCGGAACCGGGCTGAATGTCGGCCTGCAGAACGACGCCGCGGCTTGCGCGACGGCCGAGCGCATCGTCGGCGCCGCGCATGGCGTCGACCACGCCGTCTGCCTCTATGTCGGGTATGGCATCGCGGCGGGGCTCATCCTCAACGGCGAACTCTACAGCGGCGGCAACGGCAATGCCGGCGAAGTCGGCATGGCGTTGCTTTCGCCTGCCGGTGCCGGCTCGACGCCGCTCGAACATCGCGCATCGCTGGCCTCGCTCTATCAGCATCTCGGGCTCGATCCGACCGGGGCAAACCTCTACGAAAAGATCGGCGAATTGGCGATTGCTGAAGACCCCAAGGTCATGGACTGGATCAAAGACGCCGCGCGCGACCTGCGCTGGAGCGTGCATCTGATCGAGACGATCTTCGATCCGCAGACCGTCATTCTCACCAGCAGCGCGCCGGAAGCCCTGGCGCGCCGCCTGCTGGATGCCATGCAGCCCCTCTTGCCGTCGATTGCCGATCGTCCTGCGCGGCGCCTGCCGCGCCTGCAACTCGGCACCACCGACCCTTGGGCGATCGCCGTGGGCGCGGCGGCCGAACCGATCAGCCGGGCCTTCGACCCGCGCTTCTCGGCCATCCTGAAGGCCGGGTAGGTTGAGGAATTGGTTTGCCGGCTATGCCAGGCACCCGCCGAATGCCGCGTCGATGATGGCGAGCTTCACCGCCTGCGCGGCCACATATTCACCGTAGAACTCATTCGAGATCCACATGACCGAATGGCCGCGCTGGCCAAGCCAACCGACGCTGCCGAGCGTGCCAAGGTGGACATAAACCCAACCCGTCAACGCCTCCAGGGTCGCGGCGGTCAACAGCAAAGGGCGAATGCGTGCATCGTCGCCGCTCGGGCCGACCTCGATGAAATTGTAGTGCTCCATCTCCTTGATGAAGGCATGGGCCGTATTTCGGGTCGCCACCCGATGCTGGACGGTGACATCGACGAAACGCGCCGCCGTCATCTCCTTCCGGTAGTCACCGGGGTCCCGGCGGAAATGCAACGCAAGGCCGATATGAGCCATCAGCCAGCGTTGCTGGGTGGCAAAGACCGCAGATGCCCGCGGGTTCGCTTCAAGGGCCTGCAGAAGCGCCAAGGCTTGCGCCCGCACACAAGCATGCAGTGCGGGATGGCCAGCTATGTCTTCGAAGTTCAGCACCATCCTCCAGAATCCAACCCAAAATCCCATGATGCTGGGAAGCCGATAGCAGGTTCGATCCACAACCGCCAGCACAACCGCTGGTTTTTCGCGTGTATTAGTAGAGTGCGGCGGTCAGCTTTGCGGGAAGCTGGACAGACAGGCCTCGAAGGCCACGTCGACGACGGCGAGCTTGGCGGACTGCACGGCCATGTATTCGTCGAAGAACTGGCGCGAAACCCACATCACGGAATGGCCGCGCTGGCCGACCCAGCCGATGCTGCCGAGTGCCTCGGCATCACGGAGTTTTCGCGACAGATGGGTGCGCGAGAGCTTCAGCCAATGCGCGAATTCGCCGACCGAAATGACGCTGGTCGGAATCTTGTCTAGATGGGCGTCCTCCGGGTCGATGCCGGACATCAGCCAGTCCATGACAATCCCGCCATTGTTTAGCCAGATAAACAAGGAGAAGGTCTGCTTTGGCTCCCGTACCCCGGTGCTGGTCAACAGCCCGTCGCTGATCAAGGGCTGCAAGGTGGATAGCATCTCTGGCCGATCGAGGAAGGTTGCCAGCCGGATCCCGCCATCGACGCGGTCGAGCGTCCTCAAATGCGCATGAATCCAGCCGGTGAAGGTCTCGATGGTGGCAGAAGTCGGTCGCAAGGGATGGGCACGACCGTCCCCGCTCGTCGAAAGATATTCGGCGATGTTGTAGTGCAGCATCTCCTTGAGAAAGGCTTCGGCGGTGTTGCGGCTGGCCACCGAATTGCGCCGCACGACCTCAATGAAGCGCGCGGTCGTCAGCTCGGTGCGGCGGTCGTTGGGATCGCGCCGAAAGTGCATGGCAAGACCGACATGACCGAGCAGCCAGCGCTGCTGGGTCGCAAAGACGGCCGCGAGCCGTGGACTTGTTTCATAGATATGGATGAGCGCGCGCGATTGCTCCTGGACACCACGAAGGGTGGCTGGATGACTGGCGATCTTTTCGGCACTCAGCGGCATTTCCTGCGGTACTCCATGCGATTCCAAAGCAACGACAAAGGAAGATTCCCAGTCTTCGCCGGTCGTGTCCAGTTGCCCATTGGAACAACACCCAAGCATCGGGCATGTTCCCGGCTAACCCTTTGCATCGATTTGCAAAACCCGTCCCAATAATAGTCCGGCCGGCAAATTGACGAGTCCCGGTGAGCGGGCATAGGGTTTTAGCCATCGGGGCCGCGGGGAGCGCTTTCCCGGCACGTATCCGGCGTTGACAGCTACGGCATCACGCAAGGAACGCTCTACAACGGCAACTAGGCGATCAGTTACGTCGGCGCCGATCCGCAGACGATGGCCGAGGACCCGCGCTTCGACGAAGCCACGTTCTGCCGCTCCGTTGGAATGATTTCCACCGTATGCGTCGTGGCGTCGGCCGAGCCGGCCGGTGCCGGTCAATAGTGGGACGTCAATGGAGGCCTTGCAGCCTGCAAGTGGTGGCCTATCCTGACGGCTTGAGGTCTCTTACCAAGACACATCCTTGAGTCAAACGATGCCAAGAACGATCCGGACACTGACGGCCAGCGAAGTGGAAACACTTGTCGACTGGGCGGCCAGTGAAGGCTGGAATCCCGGGCTCGGCGACGCCGCCGCGTTGCGGGCAGCCGATCCGGAAGGGTTTATCGGCGCCTTCGCCGACGGCGAGATGGTGACCGGTATTTCGGCCGTCGCATACGGCTCGAGCTTCGGCTTCATCGGCCTCTACATCTGCCGGCCCGAACGGCGTGGCGAAGGCCACGGCAAGGCGGTCTGGTATGCCGGCATGGCACGCCTCGGCAACCGCATCATCGGTCTGGACGGTGTCGCCGAGCAACGCGCCAACTACCAGCGCATGGGCTTCGTGCCCGCCTATGAGACTGTCCGCTACAGCGGTCGCCCCGCAGGATTGCCTGGCGATGGCGACATACGGCCGGTGACGTCAGCCGACATGGCGGAAATACTCGCTTACGATCGCCAGTGCTTCGCGGCACCGCGAGAGGCATTCCTTCGGGAGTGGCTGCAGCCGCCGAGGATCGCGATCATGTCTGCCGGTCCATCCGGCATTACCGGCTATGGCGTGGCGCGCCGTTGCCGGGAGGGTTTCAAGATCGGGCCGCTGTTTGCGGACGGTGTTGACGCGGCCTTGGCGATGATGGCTCATCTCTGCGCCGCGACCGCCGATGCGACGTTGCATATCGACGTGCCGGCGAGCCAGGCCGGGTTCACCGCCATCCTTCAGGCCGCCGGCCTGGTTCCAGGCTTCGCCACCACCCGCATGTACAAGGGAGGCGATCCTGGACTTGAGGCGTCGCGAGTTTTCGGCATCACGACGCTGGAATTGGGCTGATCGCGGCTGCATGGCGACCAGTTGCGAGGAGTCACGTCCCGGTCCCGATAAATATCTTTCAGAAGACGACTGCAGTTGAATGGACACATATGTCCATTCACGCTAAATACGTCCGCAAGATCGGCGTTCGTTGGTCCGGAGCGGGCATGACCAGACATTATTCAGCGCTTTCGCTGTTCAAGGAAGGCCTTGCCGGCCAGACCGGCTGGGAAAAGGCATGGCGCTGCGCTATGACGCCATCATCATAGGCGGTGGCGGCCACGGCCTTGCCACCGCCTACTATCTGGCGAAGAATCACGGCGTCACCAACGTCGCACTGCTTGAAAAGGGTTGGATCGGCGGCGGCAACACCGGCCGCAACACGACCGTCGTGCGCTCGAACTATTTCTACCCCGAAAGCGTGGCGATCTACGGCCTGGCCCACAGCCTTTATAAGACGCTGTCGAAGGACCTGAACTACAATGTGATGCTTTCCCAGCGCGGCGTCCTCACGCTTGCGCACAGTGAAGCGGCGACGGAAACCGCGGCGCGATCTGTCAACGCCATCCAGGTCAACGGTGTCGACTGCGAGCTTTATTCCGTCGAGGATGTGCGCCGCGTCGTGCCGATCTACAATTTCAGCCCGGACGCCCGCTTCCCGGTCTACGGCGGCACCTGGCAGCCGAGCGGCGGCACCGCCCGGCATGATGCCGTCGCCTGGGGCTATGCGCGCGCGGCGGGCCGTCTCGGCGTCGACATCATCCAGAACTGCGAGATCCTGGATTTCATCATCGAGGACGGACGCTGCCGCGGCGTCGTCACCTCGCGCGGCGCGATCCGCGCCGAGCGCACGGGAATGGCGGTGGCCGGCCATTCCTCCGTGCTGGCGGCGAAAGCGGGATTTCGGCTGCCGATCAATTCCTACGCGCTGCAGGCCTGCGTGTCCGAACCGGTCAAGCCGATCATCGACACGGTGGTGATCTCGCCGGACACCGGAGTCTATGTCAGCCAGTCGGACAAGGGCGAACTGGTGATCGGCGGCGCGCTCGACCGCATCCCGTCCTACGGCCAGCGCGGCAATCTGCCGGTGCTGGAAGGCGTGATCGCCGGCATGCTCGAAATGTTTCCGATCTTCGGCCAGCTGAAGATGATGCGGCAATGGGCGGGCATCGTCGATGTCGTCCCGGATTCCTCGCCGATCATCGGTGAATCGCCGCTGCCCGGCCTGTTCCTCAATTGCGGCTGGGGCACGGGCGGCTTCAAGGCGATCCCCGCCGGGGGCACGCTGCTTGCCCATCTGCTTGCCACCGGCAAACACCACGACATCAGCCGGCCTTTCGATCTCGACCGCTTCGCCCGCGGCCGCCTGGTCGACGAAGCCGCCGGCTCCGGCATTGCCCATTGAAGGTGTAAAGAAGATGCAGCTCTTTCCCTGCCCGTTCTGCGGGCCGCGCGAAGAAAGCGAATTTCACTATGGCGGAGAGGCCGGCAATCTTCGGCCCGACGGCACAGACGTGACGGCCGAACGCTGGGCCGGCTATCTCCATATGCGTGACAATCCCAAGGGCGCGACCCGCGAGATCTGGGTGCATCTGACCTGCGGCGAGTTCTTCGCGATGAACCGCGACAGCGTCAATCATCAGGTGTCGGGTTCTTCCGTTCTCGGCGAAGCGGAGCACGGCGCATGAGCGCGTCCCGTCTTGCCACCGGCGGCAGCGACATCGATCGCGCTTGCACGCTATCCTTCACTTTCGACGGCAGGCGTGTCGAGGGCTTTGCCGGCGACACGATCGCCTCGGCTTTGCTTGCCAGCGGCCAGGTCGTTGTCGGCCGCAGCTTCAAATATCACCGGCCGCGCGGCATCTGGGGCGCCGGCGTCGAGGAGCCCAACGCGCTGGTCGATGTCGAGAGTGCCGACGGCCGGGTACCGAATGCGCGGGCAACGACGGTGCCGGCTGCGGACGGTCTCGTGGTCAAGAGCGTCAACGCATCGCCGACGGCGGTTGCCGACCGCAACGCGGTGCTCGACCGCTTTGCCCGCTTCCTGCCGGCAGCCTTCTACTACAAGACCTTCATGTGGCCGGACTGGCACCTGTTCGAGCCGCGCATCCGCGCCATGGCCGGCCTGGGCGTCGTCGACAGAGGCTGGAAGCCGCGTCGTGTCTCGGACCAGATCAACCATCACTGCGACGTGCTGGTGGTCGGCGCCGGACCGGCCGGCCTCGCCGCGGCTGCAAGTGCGGCGGCGGCAGGGCATTCGGTTGTCCTGGTCGATGAGCGGACGCATCCCGGCGGGTCGCTGCGCCATCGCGCCGGCGAAGTCGACGGTGTGGAGGGTGCGGGCTGGGTCGAGGCTGTTGTCGCGAAGCTGAAGAGCGGCGGCCAGCTCGTGCTCGGCGATACCACCGCCTTCGGTCTCTACGATCACAATCTGGTCGCGCTCAACCAGCGGCATGGCGATGGCCGGCCGGACACGTTGTGGCGGGTACGGCCGCGCCGCATCGTGCTGGCGACCGGGGCGATCGAGCGACCGGTTCCGTTCGCCAACAACGATCTTCCGGGTATCCTCTCCGCCGATGCGGCGCTCAGCTATCTGCGCCGGCATGGCGTGCTGGTCGGTCGCCAGATCGTGATCGCGACCAACAATGACAGCGCCTACGAACCTGCGGCGGCGCTCGCGGCAGCCGGCGCGTCGGTGACGGTGGTCGATTGCCGGCATGATGGCAGTTCGCCAGCGAGTGCCGACATTCGCGTTCTTGCGGGGCGCACGGTTACTGCGGCGCGTGGCAGCAACGCCGTCGAGGGTGTGCTGCTCGACGACGGCACGGCGCTTACCGCCGATTGCGTGCTCGTCTCGGGCGGCTGGACACCCACCGTGCATCTGTTCTCGCAGGCGAGGGGCAAGCTTGCCTGGAGCGACAAGCTCGCGGCTTTCGTTCCGGGCGAAGCCATTGACGGGATCGCCGTTGCCGGCGCCGTGGCTGGGACGGTCGCGCTCTCCGAGACTTTAGCCGGCGGCGTTGCGGCGCTCGGTCGGTTTGGCGCATCGTCGCCGGCGCCCCGCAGCACGGGGGCCGAGGCATCGCTTGGCGTCGTCGGCCTGTGGCCGAAGCCCAAGGCCAAGGGCCGTGTGTGGATCGATTACCAGAGCGACGTCACCGCCAAGGACGTCGAACTTGCGGCACGCGAGAATTTTGTCTCCGTCGAGCATTTGAAGCGCTACACGACGCTCGGCATGGCGACCGACCAGGGCAAGACGTCGAACCTGAACGGCCTGGCGCTGCTGGCCGATATCACCGGACGCGCCATCCCCGAGGTCGGCACCACGACCTACCGACCCCCATTCACGCCGGTGCCGTTCGCGAGCCTTGTGGGAGCACGCCGCGGCAGCATGCACGCGCCGATCCGCCGCCTGCCGCTGGAGGCGACCCATCGCGCCGCGGGCGGCGTGTTCCAGGAATATGGTGGCTGGCTGCGGCCTGCCTTTTACGGAAGCGGCGAAGCCGGCGCCGCAATCCAGGAGGAGGTGCGGCGCGCCCGGCAGTCCGTCGCGCTTTTCGACGGCTCGACGCTCGGCAAGATCGAGGTGATCGGCCCGCGCGCGGCCGAGTTCGTCGACTTCATCTATTACAACACCATGTCGACCCTGAAGCCTGGACATTGCCGCTACGGCTTCATGCTGTCGGAAAATGGCGTTGTCTTCGATGACGGGGTGCTGGTTCGCCTGGATGAACACCGCTTCGTCGTGTCCTGCTCGTCCTCGCATGTCACCGCCGTCCACGCCCGGCTGGAAGAGTGGCGGCAGGACCGGTTCGGCCGCGAGGCGGTCTATATCCACAATGCCACGGCGCAATACGCCACCTTGACCGTGTCAGGGCCAAACGCGCGGGGGCTGATGGGGGCGCTCGATCTCGGTATTGCGTTGGACGATACCAGCCTGCCGCACATGGCTGTCGCCGCTGGGCGGTTTGGCGGAGACGAGGTGCGCATCACCCGGGTCTCCTTCACCGGCGACAGGAGCTACGAAATCTCAATCCGCGCCGATCAGGCCGAAGCGCTGTGGGCAAGGATGCAGCAGGAGGGCCACGCGTTCGACGCCGTTCTGCTCGGCCTGGAGTCGCTGATGATCCTGCGCGCCGAAAAGGGCTACATCGTCATCGGCAAGGATACCGACGGCACCACCATGCCGCAGGATCTCGCCGTCGCGGGGCCGAGGACCAAACGCATGAGTGAGTTCGTCGGCCGGCGCTCGCTGTTCACGGAAGCGGCAAACGGTTCCGATCGCAATCAGCTTGTCGGCCTTGCGGTAGGCGAGGGCGAGGCGCCACTGGCGACGGGCGCGCATGGCGTGGAGAAAAAGGAAGAACGCCTCAGAAGCATCGGCTTCGTCACTTCCAGCTATCAGAGCCCGACGCTCAGCCGGCCGATTGCCCTGGCGCTCATCGAGAGGGGCGCCGCCCGGCACGGCGAAACGATCGACGTTCAACATCTCGGCGCCGTGCGGCAAGCGACCATCGTCGCGCCCTGCGCCTTCGATCCGGAAGGGAGGCGCCTCAATGCGTAATCTCGCAGAAAAGTGGCCGGCGGCGCCCGACTTCGCTACCGCGACGCTGAACAAGGACGGCGTGACCATACGAACGCTTGGCGGGCTAAGCCAGCTCCTGGTCAGCGGTGACCTGACGGCCTGGTCGAAGGCGTCGGGGCTTGCCGGCGAGGGGGTGGGAGCCGGCGCGGTTGCGAGGGGCGAAAAATACATGGTGCGGATCGCGCGCGATCGCATCCTTGCGGTCGGCGAACAGCCGTTTCCCATAGCCGCCGGCTGGCACGAGGGCGGGTTCGCGGTCTCGGTCGTGGATGCCGGGCTGCATGTGTTCGAGATCGAAGGGCCAGGTCTGACGGCCCTTGTCGCAAGAGCCACGTCGCTCGATCCGACACAGACGAGCCGCTCGGCTTCGGTGCTGTTCGCCGGTGTCAGCGTTCTGTTCTATCGGTTCGGCAACGTCGATCGTGCGCGTCTCCATGTAGAGCGTGGTTTTGCGCCATATCTTTGGGAATGGTTCCAGCAATCAGCAGTATTGTAGCCGCGCGGTTTCAGGTCTATCTAGCCGGCGTTCAATCTTGGCCGGCTCGCAATGCTTTCTGATTCCAGTGCTGAAGAAGTCGTGCGGCGGTCCGGTCTGGTCGGCAACACCAAGGTGACGCGCGAGGACTGGATGAAACTCGCGCTGGAGACGCTGATCTCCGAGGGCGTCGAGGCGGTGCGCGTGCTGGCGCTCGGGCAGAAACTGAACGTCTCCCGTTCCAGTTTCTATTGGTATTTCAAGAGCCGCCAGGATCTGCTTGACCAGCTGCTGGATTTTTGGCGCAACAACAACACGCGCTTCATCGTCGAGCAGGCCGGGCGGCCGGCCGCGACGATAACGCAGGCGGTGCTCAATATCTTCGAGTGCTGGCTGGATGAATCGCTGTTCAACCCGCGGCTGGATTTCGCCGTGCGCGCTTGGTCGCGCCAGTCAGCCAAGGTGCATCGGATCGTCCATGAGGAGGACGATGCGCGGGTCGACGCCATTCGCGCGATGTTTTCGCGGCACGGTTATGCGGAGACGGAGGCGTTCGTGCGGGCGCGCGTGCTCTACTTCACGCAGATCGGCTACTACTCGCTGGAGATCGTCGAGCCGGTGAGCAACCGTCTCTTCCTCACGCCATCCTACCTGCTCACGCACACAGGCGAGGAACCGGGTGCGGGCGAGGTGGAGGCCTTTGCCGAAAAGATGCTGCCGAGAAGCCGTAAGTAAGCAAGGGGCTTCGAACGCCGCAAGTGTCGTATCGAGCGGCTGCGGCCTGCGCACCGGCAGGATCAGCCTGCTTCCGGCGCAGTGGATCGGAAGCGTTGCGTTTTCGGGGACCGGGAAGACGATCGGCCAATGCGCCGTGGCACTCGGCTCAGTCGAAATTTGGGACCGAGGCTGGCTGATGCCCTTAACTCACGGCTACGCATTGGTTGGATCTATGCAGCGGTTGGATCGATGCAGCGACAAGGCCAACCCTGGCAAAGCCCCTACTTCGATAGTCACCTTCGGGAAACACCGGTCTTTGAATTCACGCCCTCAAGCAAGGCGAGCAGGCCTTTCAGAATTTCGATTGGCGGCGGCGGACAACCTGGAATGTGCAGATCTACAGGCAAGGCCTCCGACACCCCGCGCAGCACGGCATAGCTGCCGGCAAAACAGCCGCCATTGCCTGCGCAATCTCCAAGTGCGACTACCCATTTTGGGTTGGGTGTTGCGTCGTAGGTCCGCTTCAATGCCTCTCGCATGTTTTTTGTGACCGGTCCGGTAACGAGCAGTACATCGGCATGGCGCGGCGATGCGACGAACCGGATTCCAAAACGCTCGATGTCATAGAAGGCATTGTTCAGCGCGTGCATCTCAAGTTCGCAGCCGTTGCAGGAACCGGCATCGACCGCCCGGATCGACAGGCTTCGTCCCAATCGTTTGCGAGCGGCCCCATCGAGCGCGCGCGCAAGTTCGTCGACCGCCGTGCCGCTTGCCAACGGCGGACGCTCGGTGAGAGGGGGGCGTATCAGGCTTTCAAAAAGAAGCTTGCGCATGACGGCGTGCCTTTAGAGATCGTGTCCGGAATAGCTGCAGTTGAACGATTTGTTGCACAGCGGGAAGTCGGCAACGATATTTCCTTCGATAGCGGCTTCAAGCAGCGGCCATTGAAACCAAGAGGGATCGCGCAGGTGACAGCGTTCGACCAGCCCGCCCCTGCCAACGCGCAGCCAGGCCAGAATGTCGCCGCGGAAACCTTCGACCAGCGCCATGCCTTCATGCGCTTGGTCTGTCTGCGCGAAATCGACGCGGATCGGTCCGTCTGGCAGTTGTCGCAGGACTTGTTCGATGAGGGACAGGCTTTGTTCGACCTCGTGGATGCAGAATCCATACACGGGCGTTCACGTCGCCTTCCTGGAGGAGAGGCACATCGAAAGCGAGTTCGTCATAGGGTGGATAGGCGACATCGCGGCGGGCATCGAAGTCCCGGCCGGAGGCCCGGCCGACATACCCTCCGGCGCGGTACTGACGGGCAAGTTCCACTTTCAGCCGGCCAGTTGCGACTGTCCGATCCTGCAGCGACGCCGTGTTGTCGTAGAGTTCGACCAGCGCAGGAAACCGCTGCCTGATCTCAGCGATCAGGGACCTGAGCGCTGCCGTGCCCTCATCGCTCAGGAAGCTTGCCACGCCTCCGGGTATGATGCGGTCGCGCATCAAACGATGGCCGAAGGCAACATCGCTTGCCCGCAATACGCGCTCGCGCAGCACCCCGCAGTGGGCATGCATCAGCGCGAAGGCGGCATCATTGCAAATGGCGCCGATGTCGCCCAGATGATTGGCCAGGCGCTCCAGTTCGGCCATGAGCGCTCGCAACCAGACTGCGCGTGGGGGAACCTCGATGCCCAGCGCCACCTCGACCGCGCGGGCGAAAGCCAGGGAGTATGCCACAGTACTGTCGCCGGAGGTTCTGCCCGCCAGTTTGGCTGCGCGGTCGATATCGGATCCCGCCATCAGCCCTTCTATGCCCTTATGAGTGTATCCGAGACGTTCCTCCAGCCGGACGACCGTTTCGCCGCTCGCCGTGAATCGAAAATGCCCCGGCTCGATGATGCCGGCATGCACAGGTCCGACGGGGATCTGGTGCAGGCTTTCTCCCTCGGCCGGCAGGAAAGGGTAGGGGGAGGCTGTCGCAGCAGACGTCCGGACGGTACTCAGCGGATAGGTGACACCCCAATAGCCATGATCAAGCCACCGTCTCGTATCGGGCGCGCCTTGTGGCAGGAGCCCGAACAGGTCAGCAGCCGCACGTTCGAGCCGCAAGGCGGGCGGATGCAGCCTGCCGACGGATGGGTAGCGGCCATTCGGGCATTCCAGGCTGACAACGCCGATGTCCCCGGCGGTTTCGTCAAGAAGTGCCATGTGGACGGCGCCTGGCTCACCCCATAGGCCGAGCAGGCTCCAGTGGCCCGCGGCCAATTGCTCGGCGGCAAAGCCCCATTTTTTCGGAGTCACCACGGCGCGCGACCATGGGAAATGATTTTCGACACGTTGGCCGGCAAGGATGAGATCGATCAGCGCGGGCATGCTCTTTCTCTCCTCTGCTTCACCCCAGGATACTTGCGACATGCTGGAACCAGGTGACCAGCGGTGGCGGCAGATAGATGCCGGCGGCAAACACCAACGCCAAATGGGAATACATCGGAATGTAGGACGCCTCGGCGGGTGCAGTGCTGCCGCGCGGTTCGCCGAAAGCGACGCCGGTCAATCGAAGTAGCAGGGCTCCGAAAGCCAGCAGAATCCCGAATACCAGCGGCATCGCCAAAGGGGGGTGTCTTGCGAATGTCGAACTCACGACCAGGAATTCGCTCATGAAGATGCCGAGCGGAGGGAGGCCGGCAATGGCAACGACGCCGATGACGAGCGCCCAGCCAAGCCCCGGATGCGTTTCCGTCAGACCCCGGATCTCGGCGATGTTCTGTGTTCCCTTAATCTGGGCAATGTGGCCGACCGTGAAAAAGATCGCCGACTTGGTCAGACTGTGCATGACCATGTGCAGCAGTCCGGCAAAATTGGCGAGTGGACCTCCCATGCCGAACGCGAACACGATGATGCCCATGTGCTCGATCGAGGAGTATGCAAACAGGCGTTTGATGTCGCGGCGGCGGTAGAGCATGAAGGCAGCAAAAACAAGCGACGTCAGCCCCATCGTGATCATCAATGGCCCCGGCGCGATCGCTTCCGGGCTTGCCGCGAGCAGCAACTTGAAGCGCAGCACTGCATAGAGCGCGACGTTCAGCAGCAAGCCCGACAGCACCGCGGAAATCGGCGTCGGGCCTTCCGCGTGGGCATCGGGCAGCCAGGCATGCAAGGGCGCAAGGCCGACCTTCGTACCATAGCCGAGCAGCAGGAAGACGAAGGCGACGTTGAGCAAAGCCGGGTCGAAGCGCGCCGCATGTTCGATGAGCACGGTCCAGACCATGGCATTCGTGCCCTCGCCAACAACCGGCTGCGCGGCCATGTAGACGAGGATGGTGCCGAAGAGCGCGAGCGCTATGCCGACGCTTCCCAGAATGAAGTATTTCCAGGCGGCCTCCAGCGCCTCATGCGTGCGATAGATGCCAACCATGAGCACTGTGGTCAGCGTGGCGAGTTCCACAGCCACCCACATCAAGCCGATATTGTTCGACACGAACGCCAGGTTCATGCCGAACATCATGATCTGGTACATCGCGTGATAAAATCGCAGGTTTGGTGCGGTCAGCCGTCCCGTCTCCAGCTCGTGCGCAATGTAGGAGGCGCTGAAGACGCTCGTCGTGAAACCGACGAATGCGTTGAGCACGATGAAGACGATGTTAAGATCGTCGACGAGCAGGTATTGACCGGGCTCTGGCCGGTCCGCGACGAAGAGCGACAGTGCGGCGAGCAAGGTCAGTAAGCTCGCGGCGACATTGAGACCTGCCGATATCCGGTAGTTCGGAAGCACTGCCAAAAGCGCCGCCGCGCCGACTGGGATCAGCAAAATGGCGGCCACCGCATCGAGGGAAAACGCGGTCAATGGTGTTCTCCCCTGTAGTCGTCGAGCGCACCGACATCCACCGAATCGAACCTTTCGCGGATGCGGAACAGGAAGAGGCCGATGACGATGAATGCGATCAGGATGGAGAAGGCGACACTGATCTCGACGACCAGCGGCATGCCCTTTGCCCCCGTGGCGGCAAGCACCAGGCCGTTCTCGAGCGACATGAAGCCGACAACCTGGCTGACGGCATTCCGGCGGGTGACCATCACCAGCAGCCCCAGCAAAATGATGGATAGCGCGAAGGCCAGATCCTCACGGGCGAGGGGATTGGCTTCGGGTGTTACCCGCAGCATCAGGACCATGGACAGGGTCACCAGACCTATTCCGGCAAGCATGGTCGGACCGATCCCGACGGCAGTCTCTATATCGCGATGGATGCCGAGTCGCTGAATGATGCGATGAAGCCCGACGGGAATGACGATCGCCTTGAAAATGAGGGCGATTGCCGCCGTGACGTAGAGATGATGGGCGTCCTGAATGTATGCCTGCCAAGCTACGGACATGGCGAGCACGATTGCATGAAGCGCAAAAACGTTGATCAGCGCAAAGAGGCGATCCTGATACAGCATCATGAAACTGACCAGCACCAGGCCGCCGGCGAGCAGATGAGCGATGTCGAAGGTGAGACCGTTCATCACAGGCTCCGCGAGACAAATCGGAGGAGCGTGGCGAGCAGGGCCAGCATCAACGCCGCGCCGAGGAAATCCGGGACGCGGAAGACACGCATCTTGGCAATCGCCGTCTCGAATATGGCAAGCAGGATGGCACAGACGGCAAGCTTGCCGAGATAGGTGACGGCACCCAGAAGCAGCGACTTCGGTCCTGCCCCGGCGCTCGCCAGTCCCCAAGGCAGGAAGACGCAGGAAATCAGCGACACATAGAGCAGGAGCTTGAGGAAGGCTGCGGACTCGATCATCGCCAGATGGCGACCGGAATATTCCAGCACCATCGCCTCGTGAACCATGGTGAGTTCCAGATGGGTCGATGGATTGTCCACCGGAATGCGCGCGTTTTCGGCGACCGCCACCATCACGAGAGCAATGAGCGACATCCCGAGCGATACCCGCAGCCCAACCTGCGGCGAGCCCATGAAGGCGGCGACCGTGGACAGCTGCGTCGCTCCGGCAACGAGCGCCAGGCTGAACACGATCAGCAGCATGGCGGGCTCGGCCAGGGAAGCGATCATGACCTCGCGGCTCGATCCTATGCCGCCAAAGCTCGTGCCGACGTCCATCCCCGCCAGCGTCAGAAAGAACCTGGCGCTTCCAAGCAGTGCGACGATGGCTATCAGATCGGCGGTCCAGCTGAAGGTGAGGCCGGTAGCGAATGTAGGGATGAGTGCTGCGGCGACCCAGGTAGCGGCAAAGATCAGATACGGTGTCACACGAAACAGCCAGGATGCGTTGTCCGCCAGGACGACTTCCTTGCGCATCAGCCGCAGGAGATCGCGGTAGGGTTGGATCAAGGAAGGACCCCGGCGGCGCAACAGTCGTGCCTTTACCTTGCGCACGAAGCCAGTCAGGAGAGGCGCCAGCAAGAGCACCAGCAGCAACTGCGCACCTTGAATGGCCAACTCAATGATCAAGGCCATAGTGCGAGCACCAGGAGCAAGATAATGAGAAAGAGAAAGACGAGGGTCAGGTAACGCCGGATCGTCAGGAACTGCAGGTGGTTCAGGTGGTCGGTCGCAAAATCGAGGGCCTTGCCGATAGGCAGATACAGTGTCTCCCAGATCACATCATGCATTTCGACATTCAAGCGAGCTGGGCCGGTCTCGCCTGGCGGCGGCATTTCGACCGTTTCCCTCGCACGGAATACGAACGTGCCAAAGACGCGGCGGATAGGCTGCGCGAAGCTGACGGCCGTGTATTGCGAGCTTGGGACTACATCAGGGAAGCCGCAAGCCCAGGCTGGACCCCGACGGATTGCATGCGACGCGAAGCGGTGGATCACATATGCTGCAGCGGATGCGGAAAAGGCAATGAACAGAAACACCAGCAAGCCGTTGTAGGAACTGCGGCTCGCTGCGATCGGCACGATAGACAGCCAGGGCTGCGCCATCTGCACAGGCATCCGGCTGCCAATGAGTGGCAGCGTCACCGATGAGAGGCCGTCTATCACAAGACCCGGCAGAACGCCGGCAAGGAGACAAAGGGCGGCGAGGATGAACATTGCCGTCAGCGAGTAGCGGTCGACCTCGTGCGCGCGTTCCACCGCAACAGTCCGTGGCCTGCCGAGGAATGTGATCCCGAACGCCTTTACAAAGCAGGCTGCAGCCAATGCCGCCGACAGCGCCAGCAGACCGCCAACGGCTGGCACCATGACCTTCAAGCCCCATTGCGATAGATCGGGGCTCTGCAATATCGCCTGAAACGCCAGCCATTCGGAGACGAACCCGTTAAAGGGAGGAAGTGCCGAGATCGCGACGCAGCCGACGAGAAAGGCAAAACTTGTAAGGGGCATGCGATGGATGAGGCCGCCCAGATTCTCCATATTCCGCTCGCCAGTTGCCGTCAGTACGGCGCCGGCACCGAAAAACAGCAGGCTCTTGAAAAAGGAATGGTTGAGGACATGGAACAGCGCGGCGGTGAGCGCCAGCGCTGCTGCTGATGGCATGGCGTTCGCCTTGAAGGCCAGCGCAAGGCCGAGGCTCACGAAGATCACGCCGACATTTTCAATGGTGCTGTAGGCAAGAAGCCGCTTCAGGTCCTTTTCCATCAGCGCGTAGAGGATGCCGAGAACCGCCGTCAGGCCGCCGAGGAAAAGCACGACGACGCCCGACCACCATGCCGGCTCGCCGAGCAGGTCGAAAATAACGCGTATGAAGCCATAGACGGCGACCTTGGTCATGACGCCGCTCATAAGCGCCGAGACGTGGCTTGGTGCGGCCGGATGAGCGAGAGGCAGCCAAACGTGTAGCGGTATGAGGCCAGCCTTGGAGCCTGCTCCCAGCAGCATGAGAGCCAGGACGAAAGCGGTGACGAGCGGCGTGGGGGCGGCGGCACGCATCGCTTCGAACGTGTAGTTTCCACCCGGGCCGGACAGAAGGCCGAACGCAAGCAGCAGCGCGAGCGTGCCGAAGCTCGCCATCACGAGATAGATGTAGCCCGCCCGCGCATTGTCCCGCTCGCGATGATGCGCCATGACGAGCGCCCAGGAGGCGAGCGACATGAATTCCCAGGAAAGCAGGAAAGTGAAGGCGTCGTCGGCCAGCACGACAAGGTTCATTCCGGCCAGGAATGCCGGGAAGAACGGCAGCACCCGATGCGGCGCAGACTCGTGCCTGCCGTAGCCGAGGCCGTAAAGACTGGCCATGGCGCCGCCGAAATTGACGACGACGAGGAAGAAGGTCGAGAGCGCATCCAAGCGGAAATGAGCGCCGATCCACGGCAACCCAAGGGGCAGCACGGCAGTCGACAGGGCGACTGGGTCATCGGCGATGCGGCTCGCGAGAACCAGGAGCACGGCCGCCGATATGCCTAGCGTCAAGCTGTAGATCAGGCGTGTTGCCGATCCCGCTCTGCGGCTTTCCGAAACCGCAAGCACCGCGGTCCCCAGGAGCGCGGCAACGCTCCACAGAAGGACCGCGGCCCCCGGGATCACGCCACGCTCCTCACAGGGAATTTGGCGTCCGCATCTGCCCGGCCAAGAACCTTGGCAGGATCAAAGTCTGCCTTCAGCCGCACGCCGCGCCCGCCGATCTGGCTTGAGGCGCCATCGGCGATCAGTTCGACGCCGGCGAGGTCAAGTGCTCCGATCAACTTCATGAGGGAATCGACGTTGCCCCGGATAATCGACTCGCTGGCCTCCATACGTTGAATTGTCGGCACGGAAAGGCCGGACAATTCGGCAAGTCTGCGCTGGTCGATGCCAAGGAGCGCCCTCGCGGCACGCAACTGTGGAGCGGTTATCACGGTCGCATCCTCTTTTGTCAGCTTTGAGGTATTATCTCTGCGCGTTGGAGCATATATTAAAATGGGGAGCATTCAAATAATGATGCGTGACGCATCTGCGAGGCGAGCGGCAATGATGGAGGTATCTCTCGGCCCCGCGCAGGCCCCTGACAGATGGAAGTACGTGAAGCCAGCCGAGCGGCGGATTTCGACATTGGCTGTGGCGACAGGGTCATGATCCGGATTGCGAAATATCATACCGATTTCGGCAACATCGAAGCTCTGCCGATCAAGGACTCCGGTTCGTTCATTTATCGCCAGGGTGGCTGCTATCAAAGCGAGTGCGACCATAAGGCTTAGGGCGGGCGTCCGTTGGAGGTTGGTGGTCCTGAGGCAGGACTGCCGAGCTACTGCCAGAACCGCTTCATGCGAACGGAGACATCCTCCAGGACCGGCATGGTGGCCAGAACGAGGAGAATGGCTGCGAGAAACAGCGTTGCGGCAAAGCCGACGTGCTTGAAACCCACTGCGCCGATGACGCCGCCGATAAAGAACAGTGCTACAAGCGACGCGAGCAGTCTCAGCTTCCTTCGATCCGCCTTCACGAACAGTCCGTCCGAGTCATTCCCTAAGATGTTCCAATAAAGCAGCTTGCCAAGTTCGATGCCCATGTCAGTCACCAGGCCAGTGACATGCGTCGTCCGGATTCTGGCTTCCGACAGCTTGGTGATGATGGCGTTCTGCAGCCCCATGATGAAGCAAAGCAGCATCACGGTCATCGGCACGAACAGCGCTTCGTGACGTGCAAGATGGCTGCCGAGTAGACCGAAACAGATCAGCAGGATCGCTTCCAGGACAAGCGGGAACGCGTATTCGCTCTGTAGGCCCTGCCGCCTTCCCCAGTTGACCAAGACCGCCGAACAGGCGGCCCCGGCAACAAACGACAAGAAGGCTCCCAATCCGGAAAGCACCAGTTCGACATTGCCGAATGCCAGATGATCAGCCATCGAGGAAACGATGCCTGACATGTGGGACGTATACTGCTGAACTGCCAGAAAGCCGCCCGCATTGGCGGCTCCTGCGATGAACGTCAGAAAGCGAGCGAGGTGTCGGTCGGTTCTCTCGCTTCGCTCCTTTCCGGTCAACCGGCGCAGATACAGGATCATGAGCGAACCTTGCCTTTCCATGCGGAAAAGCGGGACCGCAAGCTGACATGCCGGGAGAGGCTCATTGGGTGTTTCGGGAAGAAAAGGAAGACGAAGGACGGTAAATGGGTGGCGCCGAGGGCGTATTTTGTGTGATCTAGTTCGGCCTGCCCAACAGCGTATCTGGATGCCGGAACCCGGCGCCACGGCCGCCATCATTGCTGCTCACATGTTCGCTGAGAAGGTCGACGTCGGCACGGTTCAGCGCGTTGATCACTTTCATCAAACTGTCGACAACGCCTCGCACATCGCCTTGGCTGGCCTCCATTCGTTGGATTGTCGGCGCGGAGACGCCTGCCATTTCCGCTAGGGTTTTCTGGAGGGCGCGGTCGGCATGGAGCTGGGAAGAAGGGATCATCGAGGCATCAGTGTCTGGGTATGAGAAATGATAATCTGGATGGTATCATTGATGCTCAGAACATCAATACAAACCGAAAAATATGGACCCACCCTTGGCATGGCAAACTGGCGCCATTACCATGCCTGCATGATTCAACGCTACAAACTTTGCCGGGAGCCGGCCGGCACCTGGACCGTAAACGATGCTCTTACCGGGCGGCCCGCCGAGATGGGCAGCCGAACCATCGTTGGAATGAACCAGCACGATGCCGAGGAACTCGCCGATCTCCTCAATGGGCTGAATGCACAACGGCAGGAAGCGAAATCATGAAAGTCAAAGACAGCAATGGCGCCCCTTTGAGTGACGGAGATTCCGTCACGCTCATCAAGGATCTTAAAGTCAAGGGTACTTCCGTCACTCTGAAGCGCGGAACATTGATCAAGAACATCCACCTCACGGGCAACGAAGATGAGGTCGAGTGTCGGGCTGAAAAGGTCAAAAATCTGGTTCTGCGAACGGAATTTCTGAAGAAAGCGTAGGAGAGCCACCGCTTCGATCGCGATGTTGTCTGGAGGCTTGTCCGCGAGTGCAATCTAGAGCACCGAAACGTGATAGGCGCTCGCAGGGTCGCCATGGGCGACATGTCGCCACTGTCGAAATATGTCATTGAAGGTCCCGGTAGCTGAGCCATACGCCAGGCCGAAGGTTCTGTGTTCCCAAACTACCGTGCCTTCCGAGCAATGGCGTAAGACCGGCGGCGTGCGTCGAGCCAGCGTAGCTCGATCGCGCCGCCGGTGCAGTTTTGCCAGCCGCCAGGTTGCGAGCGGCTTGGCCGGCGGCTATGCCGGATTGAGATATGCTGACGAGAAGGCAGAATTGATGAAGGTCGTTTCCACGTCGAAATCGCATGGCGGTGTCCAGGGCGTTTATTCGCACGCGTCCGAGGTCTGCGCCTGCGATATGACCTTCGCGGTGTTCGTGCCGCCCCAGGCCAAGGACAGTTCTGTGCCGGTTCTCTGGTATCTGTCTGGCCTCACCTGCACCCATGCCAATGTGATGGACAAAGGCGAATACCGGCGTCTGGCATCGGAGCTCGGGCTCATCATCGTCTGCCCCGACACCAGCCCGCGCGGGGCTGAGGTTCCGGACGAGAAGGACAATTGGCAGTTCGGCTGCGGCGCCGGCTTCTATCTCGACGCGACCGAGCAACCCTATGCCACGAATTACCGGATGTATTCCTACATCACCGAGGAACTGCCGGCGCTCGTCGCCGCCAATTTCCCGGTCGACATGTCGCGCCAATCGATCTTCGGCCATTCGATGGGCGGCCACGGCGCGCTGACGATCGCACTGAAACATCCCGAACGGTTCAAGAGCTGCTCGGCCCTTGCGCCGATCGTGCAGCCGAGCACGGCCGGCTGGTCGCGGCCTGCCTTCGAAAAATATCTCGGGTCAGACGAGAAAAGCTGGCGCGCCTATGACGCGACGCTTTTGATCGAGGACGGCAAGCGCTTTCCCGATTTGCTCGTCGACCAGGGCACGGCGGACGGGTTCCTGCAGGATGGTCTTCGCCCGTGGCTGCTAGAAGAGGCCTGCAGGCAGGCTGGCATCGATCTCACGCTGCGCATGCAGGAAGGTCACGACCATTCCTACAACTTCATCTCGACCTTCATGGACGACCATTTGTGGTGGCACGCCGCGCGGCTGGCCACGTAGGCCTCGAAATGTGCAGGGAGCGCGCTACCACCTTTTCCCACACTCAACAGTTCGTGCTCCGTTGTCTTGGACAAGGATTCATTTTGAATTGCCCCACTCTACTCAATGTACAAGAGGGGTTATCTAACACCAGCATCTGGGTTCAATATCTCGTTTTATCTGCTGCCGAAATCGTCAGACCGGGAGCCCGAGCTGCTTTCGCAGGCTTTTGTCGAATGCAGACGCGGGGACGAAACGGCGCAGGAAACTGACTTGGCGCGCCATTTTCCCCGCCGCATAGCGTCTTTTCGGCGCGGGATCGGTCGCAGCGGCCAGAACGGTCTCGGCCACCACTTCGGGCGCATCGCCTTTTTCCATTGCTTTGCGCACGGCCATGGCCATGCCGGCGCGCGCGGAATCATAGATATCAAGCAACTGATCGGGGGCGGCGAGATTGTCCTCGAATGACGTGCGGGTATAGGCGGGCTCCACCAGCGAAACGCGAATGCCGAACGGGCGCAATTCGTGATCGAGCGATTCGGAATAGCCCTCGATTGCATGTTTGGTCGACGAGTAGAGCGCGAAATAGGGAGCGGGGATGAACCCCTGTACCGAACTCAAATTGACGATTCTGCCCTTTCCCTGGCGTCGCATTGCCGGCAACACTGCGTTGGTCGCGCGGAAAACGCCGAAGACGTTCACGTCGAACAGCGCCTGGGCCTGGGCGGTCGAGGACTCCTCCGCGCCGCCAAACAGACCCATGCCGGCATTGTTGACAAGCAGGTCGATGCGTCCGGCCTTGGCCAGAACGTCGTCGACCATTTGCGCAACGGAGGCGTCGTCGGTCACATCGCAGGTCAGCATGGTAACGCCGTCGGATTGTTTGGAGCCGGCGCGACGACTGGTTCCGAATACGCGAAAGCCGGCTCTCAGCAAGGCGTCGGCGGTTGCGCGCCCGATGCCGGAGGATGCCCCCGTGACGAGGGCTACGCCAGGGTTGGTCTTGTTCATGGAAATCATTTCTTTCTTTGTGTTGGGTCGGAGTTCGAGAAGCATGAAAGTCCGGAGCGCAGGGCGTCACTCATGACTGGCTCTGGCGCTTCCGTCGGGCCACCGGGGCGGTCCAGTACCTGAACAAGGCGCTGGCATTCACGCCGCCAAAGCCGAAGCCGTTGACGAGCGCGTACTCCATCTCCACTGGCCGGGGCTCGTTTGCGACGAAATCGATGCCGTCGGCGGCCGGATCGGGAGCGTTCAGATTAAGTGTCGGCGGCGCCACCTGATCGCGGAGAGCCAGGATCGCGAAGATGGCACCAAGCCCGCCGGCCGCTCCGAGCAGATGTCCGGTCGCCGATTTCGTCGCACTGACCGCTATCGCGAAATCGCGTCCGAACAGGCTCTTGATCGCTTCGATCTCGCCGAGGTCGCCGACTGGCGTGGAGGTCGCATGCGCATTGAGATGACGAACCTCGCGCGGTGAAATCCCTGCTTGCGCAATCGCGATCTGCATGGCACGCAGCGCGCCGTCGCCGTCCTCGGGACCGGAGGTGACGTGGTGGGCGTCCGCCGTCGTGCCGTAGCCGACGAGCTCGGCCAGCGGTTTTGCGCCGCGGGCCAGCGCATGGCTCAACGACTCGATAACCAGCACGCCGGCTCCTTCGCCCATGACAAAGCCGTCCCGCGACATGTCGAAAGGCCGTGAGGCTTGAGCAGGCATCTCGTTGAAGCCGGTGGAAAGAGAGCGAGCCGCGGCGAAACCACCGAGACTGACGGTGTTCATGCACGCTTCTGTTCCGCCGCACACGGCGATGTCGGCTTCGTTCGCGCGGATAAGGCGCGCCGCATCGCCGATCGCCTGGATGCCGGCCGCGCACGCTGTCACCGGTGCGCCGAGGGGACCCTTGAAGCCATGACGGATCGAGATGTGGCCCGCCGCGAGGTTCACCAGGAAGGACGGCACCGTAAAGGGCGACAAGCGGCGGGCGCCACGCAGGTCGACCGTGCGCACCGCCTCGGTGATGGCGGGGAACCCACCGATACCTGAAGCGATGATCGTGGCCGTGCGCAGGCGATCCGTTTCCGAGGTAGGCTTCCATTTCGCCTGGGCAAGCGCTTCTTCTGCAGCCGCCAGTGCAAAGAGAATGAACCGATCTACCTTGCGCTGATCCTTCGCAGACAGGATGACATCGGGATCGAAACCAGCGTCCGGATCTTCTTCCAAGGAGGGAACCACGCCGCCGATCTTCGCCGGCAGGTCTCCCACCATGTCGTCCGCAAGCCTACGGATGCCCGAACGGCCGGCCAGCAGACGCGACCAGGACGCTTCGACATTGGCGGCCAGGGGCGTGACCGCTCCCATGCCTGTGACGACAATCCGTCGCATCTGCTCTCCTATCGTTATGGTGCCCGAACTGCGCTAGCCGGACGGTTCAGGCTGCGACCGCTTCGCGAACCCGATCGGTCGCCGCATCCAGAAAGGCCTGCGAAAGGTCGGGGTCGTTGACGACGCGCGAGAGGAGCACCGCGCCGACCATGGTCGAGAGAACGGCCAGGGCTTTGCCGCCGGCCCTCTCGGCATCGGCCTCGCCAACCCAACCGCCGAGCATCTCAAGGTATTCCCTGATCCCGGCCTCGAATGACGCTTTGACATCGCTGCCCTGTCTCGCGGCATCCGAGCCGAGCGAAACGACCGGGCAGCCGTCCATCCTTTCTTCGCGATGTCCGGTACTAAGATAAAACTCGATTACCGCACCAAACGGATCCTCGGGTTTCGACGCAATTGCCTCCGCCCATCGCTGGGCCACGCTCTCCATCGCCCGCCTGGACGCTTGCGCCGCCAGATCGTCCTTTGACTCGAATTGCTTGTAGAAGGCGCCTTGGGTCAGCCCGGCTCCTTCATCAGATCTTTCAGGCCGATGCCGTCAAAGCCGCGCTCGCGAAAGAGGCGGCTTGCCACGTTGATGACGGTCTCGCGGTTTTCTGCGGCTTGAATTCGACTCACGCGCATCATCGATCTCCTTTTTAGATTGCAGCAGTAATCTATGATCGATATAGAGCATGAATGCAATCTATTTTGAGATGAGGCGACGAGCGTGAAAAAGAGAACCCGGCCGCCCTGCATGAACGCTCTGCAGCAGCAGGCCAGGTTCGATGCTTTCATCAGCGAATTCAATGACGAAAGGCCACACGAGGCGATCCAAATGAAGGTGCCAGCCGAGCTCTGCGCAGCTTCTTCAAGAGCCTATCAAGGCCCTACCCGAGCTGGAATATCCCTTCCACGACAAGGACATTCTCGTCACCGCCTGCGGCCGCATCTGCATGATGAGGAAGGAGATAAACATCTCCACCATGTTCGCCGGCCAGAGGCTCGGCATCACCGAAGTCGACGATGGCATTTGGCTCGTCAGCTTCATGCATTATGATCTGGGATATATCGACTTGGAACAGAGGACCTTGCAGACCATCGACAACCCGTTCGGCACGAGGTTGTCACCCATGTCTTAGGTACAAACTGTTACCCATGTCTCCGGGCTGTACAATCGAGACAGTGGTAGCGGGAGAGCGCAACCGCCTTTCCCTACACTCATCAGACTGCCAATTCAGACTTCGCTGCAACGGTTGAGCCAAGGGTTTTGAGTGCCTGCCCCCCGGAGGGACGGAGGTCACGCTGGTTTGGATCCGGCCGGTGCTGATATCAGTTCCACAAAGCGAATGCTTGCAACGCGCCTCGATCTTGACTGTAGAGATTGCTTTGCTGGGTTCCTGAAAGCGGACAGATCGACGACAAGCGGGGGTATCGCGCACGACACTACATAGCGTGCTCGTGCTCCATCTCTGTCATGTCCTGAAAGCGGTCCGCGATCCGGGGGTGGACTCGGCCGCCATCCGCTGCACCGATGGCGACGACGATCTCGTCAGCGGCTGGGCCGTCGGCGATCTGGAAGTTGGCAGTGATGAAATGCGAGCGGCGGCCGTTCTCGCTCTTGTGCATCATCGGCAGCGACAGCAGCGCGCCCGGGGCATTGCGCGTGTTGCAGAATTCGAGGTAGGTCGTGCCGCCGACGGCGTCGCGGAACACGTTGCTGAAGCGCAGCGTGTGGATCATGGCCGAGGCCGGCCGATGGTGCTGACCGTCGTCTCGCGCGAAATCACCGAAGTGAGCGCCGAGGATATCGCCTTCATCGGAATGATCGTGCATCTGGGCGAGATTGCGGTTGAGAAGCAGCATCGTCTGCGCCAGGAGAAGCAGGCCGGTCAACGCTTGCAACGCGCCCTCTCGGCGCACACCTCGCTTCTGCAGCAGGCCCTGTCGGAAGGATCGGTGATCTCGCTCGCCGACAAGGTCGGCGAGCTGTTGCCCAATCCGGTGGTGGTGATCGATTTCCATGCCAATCTGGTCGTGGCCGGCCGTTCCCCAAGTGAGGCGCATTTCGATGCCGCTTCCTGGCAGCAGGCCGTGAGTGGAACACTCAGCCGGCAGATCTTCAAGGTTGCGCGCAGCGTCCGACGGACGCCACGCCGAGACGCTGTTCGTCGATGACGGCAAGCACCGGCTTAAGCTTTCGGTGCGTATCGAGCCGCTTACCATTGATGACGAAGTGGTTGGCGCGCTGATGATTTTTCCGACGCCGCAGCAGTCCGGCCAGCTCGATCAGATGCTGCTGGACAGCGCCAAATTCGCGCTCAGCGTGCAGATGATGCGCAGCTTCGTCCGCTTCCGCTTCGAGACGCGCTCCCTGACGGAACTCTTTCTGGAAGTCGTGGAGCGGGTGCGCATTCCCGAGCAGGCGAACAAGTTCCCCGTCCAGCTTTCCGGCGGCCAGCAGCAGCGGGTGGCGATCGCCCGCAGCCTGTGCATGAAACCCGATGTCATGCTGTTCGACGAACCGACCTCAGCGCTTGACCCGGAAATGGTCTCGGAGGTGCTGGAGACGATGACGGGGCTGGCCCGCGACGGCATGACCATGGTTTGTGTGACCCATGAGATGGGTTTTGCCCGCGCAGTCGCCGACCGTGTCATCTTCATGGACGCCGGACAGATCGTCGAAGAGGGCACGCCCGACGATTTCTTCAGCGGCCCGCGCCATGATCGGACGAAGTTGTTCCTCAGCCAGATTTTGAAGCATTAGCCAATCCAGAAGGAGGTTGTTCGGATCTTCTATGGTCGCGGTCGCATGCTGAAAGGCAAGTAAACACGACTTCGTCCCGACATCTGTCGGTCCAGTTCCGGCCCAAACCGAACGCGCTCACACCCTTGTGGTCAACGTGCCTCCATCGATCCTTTCTGTGGGGACAGCAGAGACACCGCGTGCATGGAAAACCAGTCCCTCTTCTTGGTCCTTTGGTTCGCCAGATCACATGAGGGAATACGAGGGATACGGATTGGCGAACCAGCCGCTAACGTATTGATTTGGCCGAAAAGACCACGTCCCTCGGGGCCCACCAGCCCCGGCGCCCTCAATCTAATCGAGGGAGGCTAATGTCGGTCCATTCGTTTATGTCGGTCAGTTCCCGCCCAGGTCGACGGTCCCCTTGCGAATAATCACGTTGCCGTAGAACAAGGTTTCGCCAGTGGCTATGACGGCGAATGCCTGCTTGGCACGCTCGTAAAATGCGAAACGCTCAATCCGGGCAAGCTTTGTCGGCTGGCCGGGCAAGGCATCGAGCACCGCCTGTATTGAGATATGTGCGGCTACGATCTTGTCAGGATCGCCGATGACTTCCATGCCCATCACCGGATCCGGCTCGGAATCGTCCACTGGCATCACCGATAGCACCGCCTTCAACATACGCGGCAAGTCGCTCGCTTCCATGCGGACAAGACGCTTCGACACCGTTTGTGCGGGGAAGCTCCCATCGGCGATAACAATTTCGTCGCCATGGCCCATGGCACGCAATGCGTGGAGAATGTCGGCATTCAGGATAGGGTCGATGCCAATCAGCATGATGAAGTATCCTTCAGCTCAGGTCGTGGAGATCGGTGGTGATGGCCGGACCGATCGAGAATTCCGAAAAGCGGACGCTCAGCCCGCTGCGCTCCGGTGTACAGGCCGTCGGGCCGACCGCGTAAGAGGTGGCCGCCGGGAAGGGCGCGAGGCGTAACAGCGGCCAGAATTTACCGTCCCGCGAGGCTTGAATGCGCATGGCGCCCTTGGCAAGCGTCACCCGGATGTGGAAGTCCTCCAGTTCCTTGAAAGGCTGCGAGACCGACCAGTCGGATTTGCCATCGGTGATGACGGTGCTGAGGAAGAGTTCGCCATCGGTGAACTCCACGCCGGTCTTGACCCAGCGTTTCTCGTCAATACGGACCATGAGGCCTGCTTGATCATACAGGGTGCGAGATTCGCCCTGGATGCGAATTCTGGCGGTGAAGTCATCGGTCGCCGGAAAGCCGAGGAAATGACCGCTGTCCCGGGTGAAATCGTAATGGGTTTCTCGCCAGAAATCGGTCTTGGCATCAGTCGTCATGGTGAGGCTGGCATCCTCCGCCAACCAGTTTGCCGGCTGGTTGAGCCATGTGCCGTCCTTGAAGTTAACGTTCATTCCGTTTCCTCTGGTGAGAATGATGGTCATGGCCCCGCCACCTGCCGCAGACGATAGGCATCGATCGCGTTGCGATGGAAAAATCGGTCGGCCAATTCGGGATTGGCATCGCCCAGCCGGCCTGCGATATCTCTCACGTCCTTGTAGCCAGCCGCCAATGTGCAAACCGGCCAATCAGAGCCAAACATTATGCGCTCCGGCCCGAAAGCATCCAATGCCGACTGCATGTATGGATCGAAATCTTCGGCCCGCCATGATCCCCATTCCGCTTCGGTAACGAGGCCGGAAATCTTGCACCAGACATTTCCATGCGCGGCGAGCCTTTTCAGGCGGGATTGCCAGGGGAGCTTGACCCCGGACGCGATCGGGGGCTTGGCCATATGATCCAGCACGAACCGCCCGCCTGGAAATTCTCGCACCAGGTCGATGGCGGCAGGCACCTCCCGGGTCCGCACGAGCAGATCGAAGGTCAATCCCGCCTCGAAAACGGCCGAGACGCCAGCGCGGACCGCGGGCCGTCGCAGCCAATCGGCATCGGGCTCGTCGTGAACATTGTGGCGGATGCCGATAAGCCGGTCCCCGCCGGGAAGAGCACGCAGCTTCTCGATTTGGCGCAGGCAGTCGTTCGCCTGAAGATCGATCCATCCGACAACGCCGGTAACGAAGGCATGCTTTTGCGCTATCGCGAGAAAGTCGCGGGTCTCTTCCTGATCATGACGGCATTGCACCAAGATGGTTGAATCGATGTGAGCTTCCGCCAGCAGCGGCAACAGGTCGTCGGGGCCGAAATCACGCCGTAGCGGGCGCATGGCGTCGCCCGCCATCCACGGGTAGCAGCCTGTCGCCAGATTCCAGAAATGCTGGTGAGCGTCGATCACGCGCGGTCGCATGCGGTCAAGCGGTGGGGGCTTGGGGTGAGATCAGCCCCACGGATCGTAGGTCGTCCCACATGGCCGCCGGGATGGGGTGCCGGAAAAGCACGTCGTTTTCGATGATCTCCTCCCGGCTTCGGGCTCCGGTCAGGACGCTTGCGACCGCTGGATGCAGTGTCGGAAACTGAATGGCGGCGGCCTTCAACGGCACGCCATGACGCAAGCAGACCCTTTCGAGTTCCAGGGCGCGGTCGATCAGCGCCTTGTCGGCCTCCTGGTAATTGAATTTCGCGCCAGCCCCCGGATTTGCGAGAAGGCCGCTGTTGTACACGCCGCCAATGATGATGGATATCTGCTTTTCCACGCAAAGCGGAAGGAGCTCGTCGAGCGCACCCTGTTCGAGCAGCGTGTAGCGGCCGGCAAGCAGGAAGCAGTCGAAGATGCCGTCGCGCGCGAACTCCACCAGCATTTCGCTCTGGTTCATGCCGGCACCGACTGCGCCGATCTGGCCTTCCGAGCGCAGTTTGTCCAATGCCTTGTAGGCGCCGTCCATCGCCTGCGCATAATGCGCGTCCGGATCGTGGATGTGCAGCACATCCATGCGGTCGAGGCCCAGACGCAGCAGGCTTTCTTCGACCGAAGTCATGACCCCGTCGTAGCTAAAATCGAAGACTGGGCGTTCCGGGGGCGTTCCCTTATAGTACGCGTCCTCGCCCTCGGGTTCTTCGGGAAGCCGCAGCAGCCTGCCCACCTTGGTGCACAGAACATAGCTGTCGCGCGGTTTGGTTTTCAGGAAGGAACCCAGACGTTGTTCGGCCATACCGTTACCGTATTGGGGCGCCGTGTCGAAGAATCGTATGCCGAGATTCCAGCCAGCTTCCATTGTCTCAAAAGCCGCCGCCTCGCTGGTCGCGGAGTATAGTCCGCCGATCGCCGTTGTCCCCAGGCCCAAGGCTGTGGCCTTGAGCGAGGTGCGGCCCAGAGGCCTCCGTTCAGATGTTTCCTGCATGAAAGATTCGTCCCAAAACGCGCCCTGAAGTCCGCTGGGCAGCTAATTCCCACTCTCTTTCTCGTGTGTCAATAAATTTCTTTAAAGAAAATTATCTTGCAAGCGAGCAATTTTCTTGTCAGCTTGTGTATGGCCATTTCAGGAAGTGTAGATTGCATCCATGAACGCTAAGCATGCAAACGGCGTCGCCTTTAGCGATGGCAAGTTCGTCCCAGCCGGCGAAGCCAGGATATCCGTTCTGGATTGGGGTTTCTCCCGTTCGGATGTCACCTACGACGTCGTGCATGTGCGGGACGGAAGTTTCTTTCGTTTGGACGATCACCTTGCGCGGTTCGAGCGATCGATGCTGAGCGTCCGGCTGACTCCACCTCATTCGATGGCGGAGATTGCTTCGATAGCAGAGCGATGCGTTGCCCTTTCTGGGTTGCGGGATGCCTATGTGGCTATGGTCTGCACCCGAGGTCGCCCTCGCGTGTTCGGCTCAAGGCGGCCGCAGGACTGCGACAACAAGCTTATCGTTTATGCCATTCCATGGATCGACGTCATCCCGCTCGATGTGCAAGCCCGCGGCGCCCATATCCATATCGCTTCAGTGCCACGGATTCCCCCGGCCTCCATTGACCCGGCCGTCAAGAACTACCATTGGGGCGACCTGACCCGCGGCCTCTTCGAGGCCCATGATGCAGGAGCCGACACCGCAGTCCTGCTGGATCGCGACGGTTATGTCACCGAAGGGCCCGGGTTCAACGTCTTCATCGTGCGCCACGGCGAAGTGCTGACCCCCGATCGCGGCGCGCTGGAGGGGATCACGCGCCGCTCTGTGCTCGAACTTTGCGAAATGCTCGCCATTCCGGCGCGGATTGCGCCGTTGCGGAAGCAGGATCTGCTGTCGGCGGATGAGATGTTCTGCACAACGACGGCGGGCGGCGTCATGCCCGTATCGCGCATCAACGATCACATCATGAGCGGCGGCAAACCAGGAAAAATAAGCGCTCGGCTCAAGTCATTCTATTGGGAACAGCACAAGGCAGGTTGGTACCAGACACCAGTTAACTACTCCGCATAGACGACTCAACGAAGGGGAATCAAAATGAAAAGACGTGAATTTCTGTCTCTGACCACCACTATGGCGGCTGGCGCATTGGCATCGTCCGCGTTCAAGCCAGCCAAAGCGGCCGGCAAGGAGCTGCGCATCCTGACCTGGGAAGGATATGCCGACGACCAGTGGGTTAAGGCCTTCGAACAAAAGACCGGGTCGACCGTAAGCATCAGCTATACGGGCAGTGTCGATGAGATCTTCGCCAAGATGACAGCGTCGGGTGGCGCGGATTTCGACGTCATCGCCATCGAGACGTCATCCTACAAGCGGCTGACGCAGGAGAAGCTTCTCCAGCCTGTCGATCTCGCCAAAGTCCCGCAGTCGAGCAATCTTCTGCCGGCGTTCCGTTCAGTGTCGGCAATTATTTTCGACGGCAAGCCATACGCGGTTCCCTTCGCGTGGGGTTCCATTCCGCTGATCTACAGCACCGACACGTTCAAAACCGCGCCTGATAGCTGGAACATTCTTTGGGACAAGAAATACAAGGGTCGCATCATCGTGATGGATGATGCCAACAACGCGATCGTCACCACGGCGCTTTTGCTCGGCATCAAGGATCCCTTCAACCTCTCTGCCGACCAGTTCTCACAGGTCAAGGCCAAGCTTCTGGAGCAGAAAGCCAATGTCGCAAGCTACTATGCCGGCTTCGACGACGGCGTCAGTATCTTCGCTCAAGGGGGCATCGATCTAATGATGTCGATGGGTGAGCCTCAGGCGCCGATGTTGCGCAGCCGTGGCGCCAATGTCGGGCTTACAATTCCGAAGGAAGGTGCGATCGGCTGGATCGATTGCTGGGCGATCAGCGCCAAGGCCCGCGATCCCGAACTCGCTCATGCATGGGTCGACGCCATGCTTGAAAAGGCGATTGGAACCTACATCAGCGAAAAGACCGGTTACGGCAACACCACCAATGGTGACGCCAATGACAAGATCGGCTTGACCTATTCCGACAGGCTTGTCTTCCTCCAGGCGCCCGAAGATTTCGGCCGTCGCATCGAATTGTGGAACGAGATCAAGGCAACTCCGGTTCAACAATGACTGCTGCACTCTCCGAAGAAGAGGTCGTCAGACCGAACGTCATCCAGCTGGTTGGCGTAACCAAGTCCTATAGGAACCTCAACGTTCTGAAACCGGTCGATCTCGACATCAAGGATGGTGAGTTCCTCACCATCCTTGGACCATCCGGATCGGGAAAGACGACCATCTTGCGGATGATCGGCGGCTTCACGCCGCCGACATCCGGCCGCATCTTGCTGCGCGGCGCCGATATCTCCCAGGTGCCGATCTTCAGGCGGCCGTTCAATACGGTGTTCCAGGACTACGCGCTTTTCCCTCATATGACGGTGGCAAAGAACGTGGCTTACGGGTTGCGGATCAGGCGCAGACCGGCTGAGGAGATCAAGACAAAGGTCTCTGCCGTCCTTGACACCGTCAATCTGACTGACAAGGCCGAGCGCTATCCCAACGAATTGAGCGGTGGCCAGCGCCAGCGCGTGGCACTGGCGAGAGCCATCGTGTGCGAGCCGCAGGTCATCCTCCTGGACGAGCCGCTGGCAGCGCTGGACGCCGAGTTGCGGCGTTCGATGCAGGAATTTCTGAAGAACCTGCAGCGGCGCATCCGCACGACATTCGTTTTCATTACCCATGATCAGGAAGAGGCGATCTCAATGTCGGATCGCATCGCCGTCATGGACCACGGCAATCTGGTTCAGGTCGGCACGCCTCAAGAAATCTACTACAAGCCGCGGAGTGAATTCGTGGCGAAGTTCTTTGGCGAGAACAATCTGCTGCCCGCGCGGCTCGATACCGATGGTCCTACGAGCGTTGTCCAAAGCCCGCTTGGGAGGCATCCCATCCCCGCATTGGCGAACAGTGGCGCTGACCTCTTGCTCGCCATAAGACCGGAAAGTTTCGCGATCCACGACGGCAACGAATTGCGCGGCGATCAGCGTGTTTCCAAGGCGCGTCTGGAGAACGTCACCTTCCTCGGTGCTACAACCCAATTGTCGCTTGCCATGGCGGGGGCAGAACACAGGATCAAGGTCAGGGTGCCAACAGACCAGTCAGGGAAGAATCTGATTTCGGGCGACGATGTGCTGCTTCGATGGTCTGAAGCAGACGTCAGCTTTCTGCCGAGAGGATGATGCGATGACCGTGTCTACCGCCGACATCGTGCACGCCAACAATGGCGGCCCGCTATATTGGCGCCTGTCGTTCGGAAGACTTGCTGCAAGGATACTGGTCTATGGTGTCCCCACGCTCCTGATTCTAATGCCGCTTTTGTCGTTTCTGACTTACAGCTTTCTCGAGATGAAGGACAACCAGGTTACGGGGCAACTGACGCTGTCAAATTATACGGCATTTTTCCAAAGTGCCAGCTATCTCTATGTTTTCTTCGGAACGGTAAAGCTTGCCTTTGTCGTCGCGGCGGTAGCGCTCATTCTGGGATATATCATCTCCTATCTGATATGGCGGCTGGAAGGCTCAGTGCGCTATCTTTTGCTGCTGCTCAGTGCACTGCCGCTGGTCATGAACTATGTGGTCAAGATCTATGCAATGCGCAGCATTCTCGGCTTCAATGGCTTCCTGAATTCCTTCCTGCTCGCGGCTGGCATCATCGATGCGCCGAGCAAACTGTTCATCTTCAACCAGACCGCCGTGATGCTAACGATGGCAGTGATCTATCTGCCATTCGGAATCCTTCCGATCTTTCTGGCACTGGAGCGCATACCGCAATCGCTTCTGAGTGCAGCGGCCGATCTCGGCGCCAAGCCTGGCCAGATATTCCTCAGTGTTGTCCTACCGCTAAGTCTGCCCGGGTCGATCGCCGGCGCGCTGTTCGTGATGGTGCTTGCGCTCGGCGACTACCTCACCCCACAGATGGTAGGCGGAAGCGAGGGCTTCACTTTCGGCCGCGCCATATGGAGCCAGTTCGGCATGGCCTTCAACTGGCCTTTCGGCGCTGCATTGGCTGTTGTGCTTCTCGTTACCGTCGTCACGCTGATTAGCGTTGCGTCTCTCATCTTGCGAAATGCGAGGGTGAAATGACCAGGCTGGAACGTCTAACCGTCGCGTGTCTCTGGGTCATCGCCGGCCTTACTTTCGCGGTACTCTACGCGCCAGCGCTGATCGTAATCCTGTTTTCATTTTTCGCCATGAAGAACCATCAGATCGACTGGTCGAACGTCAGTCTGGAATGGTACGGACGGCTGGCGGACAATTCGCAGCTATTGGCGGCCCTTTACAATTCGATCGTCGTCGGGATCTGCGCTGTGGTCAGCGCGACGATCATATCATTGGCGCTGGCCTACTACATGAAAACCGGTGCGCGGCGCGGCCGCGCCTATGTCGAGTTCATCATCTTTCTGCCGTTCGTGCTGCCGGCTATCATCACCGGAATCTCGCTGCTGGTCGCATTCCGAGAAATCGGGCTGGAGCGAAGCCTGATCACGGTCACAATCGGCCACGTCGTACTGATCCTGGCGGTGGTCTATCGCATGGTCACAATCAGGCTCGACACACTTGAGAATTCGCAGATAGAGGCATCTCTCGATCTCGGCGCAAACGGTCTCGAAACCTTCCTCTATGTTGTTCTGCCGCAGTTGCGATCGGCACTGTTGACCAGTTCGCTGCTTGCTTTTGCGCTGTCGTTCGATGAAACATTGGTCACGTTCTTTCTCGTCGGCGGAGAGACGACGCTGCCCATGCGGCTCTGGGCAATGATGCGAACCGGCTTTACCCCTGAGATAAATGCGCTCGTTTCGATCGTGCTGTGCGTAACCTTGTTGTTCGCGGCGTTGGGTGCGATGTCGCTTCGCGAAAGTATTGAACGCAAGCCATAGCGTGGCGAAGATTGTGGTCTAGGCAATTGGAAACGACGGCAAGATATGAACAAAAAAACCAAAGACCTTGGAAAACTGCTGAAGGAGCGGCGCGCCTATCATGGATGGACGCTTGCCGAAGTCAGCGCCATGACTGGCATTGCCACTTCGACATTGTCGAAAATTGAGAACGGTCATATCTCGCCGAATTTCGACACCATATTGAAGCTGTCGCACGGCCTTGGCGTCGAGATCGGCGACCTGTTGAATTCAGCGCCCAGCGAGCCCACGCCACCGCTTGTGGTTGCCCGGCGCAGCATCAGTCGCAATTTCGAAGGCCAGAGGCTCGAGCGCCAGCACTACAGCTACAGCTATCTGTCCGCAGATGTGGCGCACAAGCGCATCATCCCGATCTATATCGAGGTGCAGGCGATGACCCCCGAGGAGATGGGACCGCTGACCGCGCATGTGGGCGAGGAATTCATGCTCGTCCTGAGTGGCAAGGTGCGTCTGTACAGCGAGTATTATGAGCCTATGGATCTGGAGCAGGGGGATAGCGTCTATCTCGATAGCACCATGAAACACGGCTACATGTCGCTACAGGAGCCAACCAGTTCCATTCTCGTTTGCTGCTCCAGCGCCACGCCGAACCTGGCGCAGACATTGCGGGAGATCATCAAGGACCAGATCATTCAGGAAACGCAGTCTGGCCCGAAGGCTGACTGAGCGGCGATGCGTGCGTGTCCGGCGCTAACCCAGCAGATAAGACATATGCGAGACAACGCTGATTTTGCGAAACGCCCGCAGGCGCTCAATGGCCTTGTCGCTCGACCGCTGCAGATGTTCGCGAAGCGCGTCCTGCGCCGAAGCCGGATCGCCTGCATTGATGGCGTCCATGATTTCCAGATGCTCGTCCATGAAGGCATCGATCGGCAAATCGCCCCGCACAGCCCTTTGGATGTGCTTGCCGGCGACGAGGATGCCACGCGTACGGACAAGAGTTTCCAGTATGTCGGAATTGGAGCTGTACTGCAGCAGGTTCACGTGCAGGTCCTCCTCGAGCCCATCCAACTCGGCCGGCTCCACCAAGGGAAATCTTGCCGAGGCCTGCGTCAGGCGCCCGCGCATTTTGGAAAGCGCGTCGGAAGGAATGCGGGTCATGGCGGTGCGCAAAGCCGCCGGTTCGAGCAACAGCCGTATTTCATACAAATCCTGGAACCGGCGCTCGTCGAGCGGATTTATCCACCAACGGGATTTCTCGTCGCTTATCACGATGCCGTTCTTCGCCGCATGGTTCAGTATGTCGCCGGCAACAGTCCTGCCGACCTTGTAGTGGCGCGCCAGGGCAAGTTCGTTGATGCGGCAGCTTCCAAACACGGCGCGCAGGACGACCGTTTCCTCGAAGTCATAATAGTAGGATTGCCAGGCGAAGGCCTTGGCGCTCTTCGGCGCTTCAAGATCGAGCATCTCGCCCGTTATCTTCAGCCGCAGCGGCGGCCCGCCCTTTCCAGCCAGCACGCCACGGCCCTCGAACCGACGCACCAGCCCTTCCGCCTCCAGCGTGGCAAGCGCCTGCTTGACGGGCGACCGGCTCGAACCAAAGAGGGCGGCAATCGGTCCCTCGAGCAAGACAGTGCCTTCCGGAACAGATCCGCCAAGGACAGCCCTTCTGAGGTTGTCGGCGATGGATTCATAAGCGAGCGGGCGATGCCCCATGCGACCCCTTCCGAGACGTCAGGTTACCGCCCCTATTTGCCAAGGGACGAACTCGGAGTCACCATAATTGTAGCCCTCGCTCAGCGTGCGTTCGCCCGAAGCTATGGCGACGATCTTTTCGAAAATGCGCTCGCCTGCCTCGGTGATGCTGTCGCTTCCATCGATGATGCCGCCGCAATTGATGTCCATGTCCTCGCTCATATGCTCGAACATGGCATTGTTCGTCGCAACCTTGATGCAAGGCGCTGGCTTGAACCCGGAAACAGAACCGCGACCCGTCGTGAATACGATCAGGTTGCAGCCGCCCGCGACCTGTCCGGTGACAGCAACCGGGTCGTAGCCGGGCGTGTCCATGAAGACGAAACCGGGTTCCCGGATCGGTTCGGCATACTCATAGACTTCCCGCAGCGGCATCGATCCGCCCTTGGCGACCGCACCCAGGGATTTCTCGAGGATCGTCGTGAGGCCGCCCTCCTTGTTTCCGTGCGAGGGGTTGTTGTTGAGCTCCGCGCCGTTCTTCGCGGTGTAGGCGCGCCACCATTCAATTCGCGCCATCAGCTTGCGCGCGATCTCAGGCGTCGCCGCGCGGCGCGTCAGCAAGTGTTCGGCGCCGTAGATTTCGGGCGTTTCGCTGAGCACCGCGGTGCCGCCATGCTTGACCAGAAGGTCGGCGGCATGGCCGAGTGCCGGATTGGCAGTGATGCCGGAGTAACCGTCGGATCCGCCGCACTGAAGCGCCAGCTTGATGCCGGAAAGCGAAACGGTCGTCCTTTGCTCGGCGTTGATGGCCGGCAGTATCCCGCGAATAATGCCAATCGCCTCTTCGATCGTCTTGCGCGTGCCGCCAAGCTGCTGGATCGTCATGGTCCGCAGCATGGGCCCTTCCTCCAGGTCGAAGGCCTTGACGAGGTGGCTGATCTGGTTGGTCTCGCAGCCGAGCCCGATCATCAGGATGGCGGCGAAATTCGGGTTCCTCGCGTAGCCACTCAACGTTCGGCGCAGATACTGATACCCTTCGGTGTTCGTGGGGATCGCACATCCCGTACCGTGAGTGAGTGCTACGACGCCGTCGACATTGGTGAATTCGCCGAAGCCGTTTGTCTTGAAATGATCGGCGACCGCGCGAGCCACCGTGGCCGAGCAATTCACCGAGGTGACGATGCCGATATAATTCCTGGTGCCGATCAGTCCCGATGCGCGCCGGTACCCTTGGAAGGTCTTGCGTTCGTTTTCAGGGAGCAGAGGCGTCGGTCCGCCGTCGACGGCGAATTCATGCGAAACGGCGCTGTCGAGCATTGCCAGGTTGTGCAGGTGGACGTGGCTGCCGGGAAGGATGTTGGTGCTCGCGCGGCCAATGACCTGTCCGTATTTGGACACCGGTTCGCCTGCGCCGATCGCTCGCAGGGCAATCTTGTGACCACTGGGAATCTCGGCTTGAGCGATAACCACGCCGAGGTCTTCAGCTATTTCAATCCGCCTCGTGGCAACCGCGACATTGTCCGCGTCGTGCAGCCGGATGATGGCCGGGGCCGATCGACGAACTGGCATAGTCATCTCCATTAACGAGTATTGCATGCAAAAATCATTCATGCTAGGCAGATGAAAGTCAAGAGAAGACTTTGAATCACGAAGATTCTTGGGGGATTTTCCGAAAATGGCTAAGGACCAACCGTATTCGGGCCTGTTTCCGGTGGCACCGACACCATTCACGCAGGCCGGGGAAGTCGACCTAGCTGGCCAGCGCCGCGTGCTGGATTGCATGATCGATCAGAAGGTCGACGGCATCTGCATTCTGGCCAATTACTCAGAGCAGTTCCTGCTTTCAGACGACGAGAGGGCGCAGCTTACCGACCTATGCCTGGAGCACGTAGCGGGTCGCGTGCCGGTGATGGTCACCTGCAGCCATTTCAGCACCGGGATCGCCAGTGCGCGCGCGCGCCACGCGGCTGATCGCGGTGCCAAGCTGATCATGTTGATGCCTCCCTATCATGGCGCCGGCATCAAGCTCGACGAAGCGTCGATCCATGAGCATTTCGCCAGGGTCGCGGACGCAGCGCAGTTGCCGGTCATGGTCCAGGACGCTCCATTGAGCGGCGTCTCTCTCTGTCGAATTTCTCGTGCGCCTGGCGCAGACCCTTCCGCTCGTCCGTTATTTCAAGATCGAGGTGCCGGGCACGGCCGCCAAGCTGCGCGACCTGATCGAAAAGGGTGGCGACGCGATCGAGGGTCCATTCGATGGAGAAGAAGCGATCACCTTGATGGCCGATCTCGACGCCGGCGCAACCGGCGTCATGTCGAGCGCATTGCTTCCTGATCTCATTCGTCCGGTCATCAAGCATCATTGCGCCGGCCGGCGACAAGAGGCGATGAAGGCTTACGAGCGCATCCTACCTCTGATCAACTACGAAAACCGGCAATGCGGATTGCGGGCGACGAAGACGGTGATGGCCGAAGGCAAGGTTATCAACTCCGACCATGTCAGGCATCCACTGAAGGCCCTGCATCCGTCGACGCGCGATGGTCTGCTCGAACTTGCCCGCAGCGTCGACCTCCTGGCCCTGCATTGGGGCAAGTGACGCTTGGCGCGAGAGTCCAAGCACATGACGCCGTCACAGACAGGGCATGAAACCGCATGCCGGATGGAAGTCGACTGGTCTGTTTCGAAGCAGAACCGCTCTGCCCTT
This sequence comes from Mesorhizobium sp. ORM8.1, assembly GCF_053005525.2. Lineage (NCBI taxonomy): Bacteria > Pseudomonadati > Pseudomonadota > Alphaproteobacteria > Hyphomicrobiales > Phyllobacteriaceae > Mesorhizobium > Mesorhizobium sp. ORM8.1. The sequence continues at coordinate 5,357,722 of NZ_CM132600.1, forward strand.
TGAAGGGACTTACCTTAAATGCTGTCAGGTCTTGAGCGCCAAAATGGCGAAATTACCGGTAGGACACGCCTTCTTGGAATCCTGGCGCATCCAACCGAACATGTCAAAGCGCCGCCTGAGATCAACCGCATTGCGCGGCTGAGGGGCACCGACGCCGTCATGGTGCCTCTGAATGTGGCGCCGGCCGATCTGGAGAGCTTTGTCGGCGGACTGCGCGTGCTGAAGAGCTTTGACGGAGCAATCGTCACGGTCCCGCACAAGCAGGCAATCATCCGTCTTTGCGATGTGGTCAGCCCGCAAGCCCGCGCCGTCGGCGCCGCCAATGTGCTGCGCCGCGATCATGATGGCCGGATCATAGCCGACCAACTCGATGGGATCGGTTTCGTGGAGGGACTGCGGCACGCCGGCATCGAGGTCGAGGGCAGGTCTGTCTACATCGCGGGCGCGGGCGGAGCAGCGAATGCCATTGCCTTTGCACTTGTCGAAGCAGGCGTGCGGCGTCTAACCCTCGCCAACCGCACGCGAGGCAAGATCGAGGCGCTTCGCGAAAAGCTGATCGCAACCTACGGTCAGATCGACGTCCAACTGGGTTCCGGTAACCCGACCGGCCACGACCTTATCGTGAACGGAACGACGCTGGGCATGAATGCATCCGATCCGCTTCCGCTCGACACGCTCCTGCTAACTGCGGACATGGTGGTCGCCGAAGTCATCATGGAGCCGGAGATAACACCACTCCTCGATGCCGCGCGCGCAATCGGATGCAGGATCCATCTCGGCCGACACATGCTCGAGCATCAGCTTCAACTCATGGCCAATTTCCTCGGCCTTTAGGTATTCATCAGGCCTTAAGCCGCCAGCAAACAAATGCTCCAGAACCCGAAGAGAGACATCCTAATGCAAGACCTGGCCATCAATGGTGGCCCCCGCGCCATCGAGGGGACCCTTCCGAGCTTTCGCGATGCATCGGGGCGCACGCTCGGCGACGAAGAGATGGCAGAGTTGTCGGAAGTCCTCAAGTCTGGCAGCCTTTCCTTTCTTGTTGGCCCGAAAACGGGTGAGTTCGAAAGGCAATTTGCGGCGAGATATGGCGTCAGCCACGCGGTAGCCGTCAGCAGCGGGACTGCAGCACTTCACACGGCAGTCATCTACCTCAACCCCGAGCCTGGCGATGAGATCATCCTCTCTCCCATTACAGACGTTGGCACGGTCATCCCGATCATTTCCCAGCTCGCCATCCCGGTTTTTGCTGATGTCGATCCACACACCCAGAACATCGACCCGGCGTCCATCGAGCGGAACATCAGCACGCGTACCCGGGCGATCATCGTCACGCACGTCTACGGTCATCCTGCGGACATGGATGCGATCATGGCGATCGCGAAAAAACACAACCTCTTCGTCATCGAGGACTGCGCGCAAGCCCATCTTGCCTTGTACAAGGGAAAGCTGTGCGGCACCTTGGGTAATCTCGGCTGTTTCAGTTTCCAGCAGTCGAAACACATGACCACCGGCGACGGCGGCATGGTGATCAGCAATGAAGACGGGCGTTTCGGGCGCGGGCTCAGACACTGCAGCGACAAGGGTTGGCCGCGCGAAAGGGGAGGGCGCGACCATTTGTTCCTCGCGCCGAACTACCACATGACGGAGTTGCAGGCAGCGGTGGGCCTAGCCCAGCTGAAAAAGCTGGACCAGTTTGTCAAGGCGCGGGTCGGCGCCGCCGACAGGCTGACCACGCTGCTTTCCGGTGCCGATGTGATTCCGGTCCTACCATTGCCAGAGACAGCTGGCGTCTATTTCTTCTATTCATTTCGCTTAGATTCCCAAAGATTGTCGCGTCCGATCTCGGAAATCATGAAAGCCCTGACGGCCGAGGGCATCGACGGTTTCATTGGCTATCCCGGTCAGATCCCGCTCTATCGATATCCCTTGATCAAGGAACACAAAACGTTCGGCAATTCCGGCCTGCCGTTCACGCTCGATGGCGTTCGCAAGGACGACTTCGACACCGAACTTTGTCCGGCGGCCGAGCGTGCCTGCCGAGAGACCATCTGCATGTGGTGGACGGATAGAATGGAGGAACGTCATCTCGGACAGATCGCCGATGCGATCCGCAAGGTGATCACGGCTTATCGCAAATAGGATTTCATGGCGACGCGACGTGGTTCGCGGGGAAATTTCAAACTGTTCATCGACGCGAGATTGAAACAGCCGTTGCGTAGCGCGCGCCCCTTTGGCTCGATGAAATCGGCACCCTGTGCCCATGCACCGCTGGAGCTGTGCAGCCAACCCCCCGTCGCTTGCTAAGAGCCTGACAGCGTGGCGCCGCGTGCGCCTTGTCCATGCGGTTATCAGCTATTTTTCGATCCCAAAGCGCCGCGAACACAGTAAGATGCTTTAGCTTGGTGGCCATATTCGTCCTCCGATGCAGCACGTGCCGCACTTGGGTGAGTCCGGAGTGGGCGACCCCGGCGGACGTCCCAATTTAAGTTTAACTGAGGATTGCCTCTTAGACGCTCTGGGGACAAACTGGCATTCCGACCGAAGCACTGCTGGCGCAGATCGCTGTGTCGAAATATGCCGATGGTCTGCCGCTCTATCGGCAGGAAGCGATCTATGCCCGCGACCAGGTCGAGATCGACCGGTCGCAGATGGTGCAATGGATGGGCAAGATCGGCTTCGAGCTTGAGCCGCTGGCCGAGTACGCGCTGACCCGCATCAAGCAGGGCGAGCGGGTCTTTGCCGATGAGACCACGCTGCCAACGCTGGCGCCGCGATCGGGTAAGGCCAAGACGGCCTATTTGTGGACCTATCTGCGCGATGATCGGCCCTTTGGCGGCAGCGGACCGCCCATCGTTGTCTATCGCTTCGAGGACAGCCGCGCCGGCGAATGTGTTGCCCGCCATCTGGACGGCTATCGCGGCATCCTGCAGGTCGACGGATACGCCGCCTATAACCGGCTGGCCAAGCCCGATCGGGCCAATGACGCGGTGACGAAGGCGGCCTGTTGGTCACACGTGCGGCGCAAGTTCTACGAACTGCATGCCGCGGGCTCGTCCACCATCGCCTCGCAGACCGTGGCGCATATGGCCCCGCTGTGGGCCATCGAGGAGGCGGTCCGCGGCCAAGACGCGGCAGCATGAATAGCAGCGCGTCAGGAGAAATCTGTCGCCATCGTCGCCGCGCTCTTCAGGCTGTGGGAAAACGAGCTGCCTAAGCTGTCGGTAAATCGAAGCCCGCCGAGGCGATCCGCTATGCGCTCGGTCGGCGTGCCGCGCTCGAGCGCTTCCTCGCCGACGGCCGCATCGAGCTCGACTCCAAGACCGTCGAACGTGCGATCAGGCCGCAGGCAATTACACGAAAGAACAGCCTCTTGGGCGGACATCGGCCACCATCGCTACCCTGCTGGCCACTGCCAAGATGAACCTGGTCGATCCGCACGCCTGGCTCACCCAGACCCTCGATCGCACCGCTGATGGCTGGCCAAACAGCGGTATCGACGCCCTCATTCCCTAGAAATACCAGAGCTGAACGGCCTCAGCTGCCCGCTTACAAAGGCTCAAGCTCATGGGTGCTCCATCTGGACATTGATTCCTCTGGCGGGGATCTCGAGCCCCGCCAGAGGAAACAGCCGTCACTTGGGAGTTGGGAACGGACTGTGAATCAGGCTGCCTGGACATTCCGCCAGACCCACTCCCATTTCTGGGGAGACGTCTTTGCGGCTGATATTTCACGGCTCAGCTCAACTCGTTGGCTTGCCTTGCGATTATCCATGCGGACCGAATGACAACAATGACGATTGGCGGAACGATTAATTGGCAACGCTTATGAATATCCAGGTCTGGTATATTCGCCTTCGTCGACGTGGCGGATGAGAGCAGCTTTGCGCGCGCTGCCGAAGAGGCGAACGTCTCGCAGCCGGCGCTGTCGCAAACCATCATTCAATACGGGGGGCGCTTGGCTTTCCGGTGTTCGAGCACACCACCCGCAGCGCGACCCTGACCCCGATTGCGCGGACGCCGGCGAAGGACATCGACGTGTTGCCGGGCTAGGCGAGAGCGCTGCAGTTCCCCCTGAAGAGCAGCTTACGTGTCGGCTATCGGCACCGCGGTTCATTCATTTATTCCCTGCCATCACTTGTGAGTTTGAACAAATGTGCTGGGTGCCTGACTGTATCTGCAGGAGTTTGATTTTCGGATCCGTCGACAGGTCTGTGGGACGGCAAGGGTTAATTGCAGCATCGTTCGCCCACCGGTCGATCTCGATGACATCGAAACTGTCACGATCGCGCGTGGGAAATGCGTGGTGTGCCTGTCAACGGGGTGGACCAGATCGCCTGGCCGCCAAAGTCGTGTCCGAGCGACAACAGTCGAACCCGGGCTTCTGCAAGCCAGTGGGCTCCCGCCGTGGAATGAGCATCACTGCTGACAGCACGGAGCAACAGTACCGCTGGCAATTCATCACCTATGCCTATTAATCTATCTGTTCTTTCTCATTGTTGTCAATGGCTTCACATGGATAATTCCAACTCCGCCAACGGGTTGAGACAGCCATGAACATTACCCAGACCGACATGTCTCAGCTTGAGAGTTTAGGTCGCGATGATGCCTGTATTGGGAGTTTTGCTGGCCGGGGCACTTCTATCGTTCGTTCTGAGTTTCGACGAATTCATCATAGCGTTCTTCGTGTCCGGACCGAATCCAGCGCTCCCGATCTTTATGTTCGCCTCTGTGAAAACGCGGTATCACGCCTGAACTGAACGCAATCGCGACCTCTGTTCTCGGCGTTCTTATGGCGCTGACTGTTTTCCTGATTGCGCGAAAGAGCATGTGGAGTCGCAAGCAATGACGTCTTTTTCCCCATTGGCCAAATCGCGAGGCTCAGAAGTGGAGATTTCTAAAGTGGGTATTCTAGAAAGAATGCGTTTGGACGGAAAGATCGCTTTCGTAACAGGGGGCGCCCGCGGTATTGGCAAAGCAATCGTCAGTGCACTAGCCGAGGCCGGGGCGCAGGTCGCCATTGTAGATCTTGATCTGGATGAAGCGAAGAAGTCATGCGCGGAGATATCGGCCGCAAACAGTAGCAGAATGATTGCCATTAAGACAGATATTACAGATCCACGACAGGTAAATGCGATGATAGACAGAATTCTCGAAGAGTTCGGTCACCTCGATATTGCTTTCTGCAACGCGGGAATCTCAAACGAAGTGGCAGTAGAGGACGACACGTACGAGGATTGGAAGAAGATCATTGAAGTGAACCTAAACGGTACCTTCTTGACCGCGCAGGCGGCCGGGCGGGTCATGCTGAAACAGGGAGGCGGTTCAATCGTCTGCACAGCATCTATGTCGGCTCATATTGTCAACATTCCCCAGCGCGAAGCGTCATATGCAGCATCAAAAGCAGCGGTCATCCAGATGTCCAAGGCAATGGCCATCGAATGGGCGACTAGGAACGTGCGAGTAAACACCATAAGCCCTGGGTATATGGCGACAGAAATGACGTTGAAGTCGCCCGCGTTACGACCTCTGATCGAGCAGTGGGAGCAACTGTCGCCACTTCGCCGCATGGGGAAGCCGGAAGAATTACAATCGATCGCCGTGTATCTCGCAGGCGACACTAGTTCGTTTACGACCGGAGCTGACTTCATTGTAGACGGCGCGTATACGTGTTTCTAATATCTTCGTTCAGTGGCCATTAGAAAATAGGTGAATCGCTATGTTACTTTCGTGCACCAACATGATGGTCCCAGGGAGAACTTTGACTGACAAGGCGACTCTACTGCGGAGCTGGGGTTATAAAGGTATCTCCGTATTTGCCGATCATGACTCGTGGAACGATGAGAAGATGGAGGAATTACTTTATCTAGAAGAAAACACCGGCGTTACACCTTGTGAGTTCCTATTCATGTCGCCCGCCGCCGGGAAACTGATGAGTGATGATTCCCGAGAGAGGGCAGCCACAAAGGCACTCTATATCCAGGCGGCTGAGGTGTGCGCGCAAATCGGCGCTATCACTGAAATCGAATATCTTCTGGGACCTCAGAACCCTCTGCCGTTGTTCGACATATATCGGCAGATGACGCCGGAACAAGAGGATGATTTCGTTTCGAACTACCGGGATATCGCTCAGGCTGTGGTCGGGACCAAAGGGGCCGTCCTCCTCGAGGGGATCAACCGCTATGAAAGCCCCTATTTGAACAGCATTGTGGACTGCGCGCGGGTAGCGTCCAAGGTTGGCTTGAAGGAAACCGGAATTCTGCCCGATTTCTTTCACATGTCGATAGAGGAGGCCGATATAGCTGACGCTATAACGGCCGTTGCTGACAGCGGCGCTATTCGACATGTGCATTTGGGCGACAACAACCGCTGTACGCCAGGATCCGGAAGCATTGACTGGGAGCGTGGGCTTAGAGCGCTCAAGATGTGCGGATATAGCCGATTCATCAATTTGGAATGTAGCACGATGGGACGACCAGAAGTCACATTGCCCGCCGCGGCCGATTTTTTGAACGGTATTCTTGGTAGGATATAGGCGATGATAGAAGTCTTTTCGCTCAGAAGGCCTTTCTTCGAACTTGGCCCGAAGGTCTATTTATATGGTGATAGGGCAATAGAGCTCGCATTGCATGCTGATAAGCTGTGTGAAGACTATGACGTCGATATCATCTGCACGGCGCAGTACACTGACATCTATCGCATCGCGCAAAAGACAGCCAAGCTGAAGGTATTTGCTCAACACATGGATGCGAATTGCATCGGTCGTGGTGTAGGCGCGGTATTGCCTGAAGCCCTTAGAGAAGCGGGTGCAGTGGGTGTCTTGCTGAACCACGCAGAGAAACCCTTAAGTCTTTCCTCGCTAAACGCAACGATCCGTCGGGCGGATGAAGTTGGGCTCGCTACGCTGGTTTGCGCTGGATCGGTCGAAGAAAGTGCTGCTGTTGCTAGGCTCAAACCCAACATTGTTCTGGCAGAGTCTCCCGCGTTGATCGGGGGCGGAAAGCGTAGCGCAGATGACATTCAGGAGATCGAGAGAATCAACCAGGCTGTGAGTGAGGTGGACAAGGAAATCCAGGTGCTGCACGGAGCAGGGATTAGCGACGAGAATGATGTCTACCAAATCGTTCGTGCGGGCGCCGACGGCACTGGTTCCACCAGTGCTGTGATGTGTGCGGCAGATCCAAAGGACATGCTCGAACGAATGATAAGGGAAATGAGTCGCGCATATCGCGAAAGAGTCGGAAATTGAAGGAGCTTAACCACTATGGCGGTGTTTCATGAGACTATATCAGTCAAGTCGCGGCACGGTATCCATTTTGAAGACGTCACGGACAAAGTAGCCACGATTGTCACTGCGGCCGGTATTCAAAACGGCATGGTGGTCGTATTCAGTCAGCACACCAGCTGCAGCGTGCTTATTCAAGAAGACTCTGAGGGGGAGACCTACGGAAAAATCCCGCTTATTCTTCAGGACACCATCAATTGTCTCGAAAAGATTATTCCGGATTGCAAGTACGAAGGACAGTATCTGCATCCTGGGGAGTTCCACACGCAACAAGCGCTGGCGCTGCGGGGGGAACTGAATGAATGGTGTCTAAATACGGATGGACATATACGTTCCTGTTTGCTTGGTCGTTCGGAGGCAATACCGCTGCTAGACGGTAAAATGACCTTGGGTCTTTTCGGGCGGATCTATTTCGCAGATCTCGATCAAACCCGCGAGAGGGAACGCGTCGTTCGGGTTCAGATCGTCGGCGAGTAGACGAGAGATCCATGCAAACCGGTGGGCGCCTCGTCACGCCCACCGGAGACAACATCCTCAGTCTTCACAATCTTCGCAGGGCCAAGTCTTTTTGGGCGCAAGTCGAAGGACGAGAAGCGATTTGGAGTGGTGGCAACGATGGCGATTATTACAGTTGACCTAGGGACTACCAATATCAAGGTAGGTGCGTATACGGATAATTTGACCCTGGTCGCGTTGGAAAGTGCGGGGGTTTCTTACCTGCGGAAGAACACCACCGTCGAGTTCGATGCAGAGCATTATCTAGCTCGAATTTTGGATCTCGTGGCAGCGTGTTACAGGAGAGCGCAACCGATTCTTGGGCGGGAGCAGCCGGTACAATTGGTTTTAACCGGACAGGCAGAGTCGCTCATCGTGGCTGATGAGCCGGGAAAACCCTTGCGGAACGGCATTTCTTGGCTGGACATGCGCTCTCAAAGTGAATGCGAAGAGTTGTCCGCATTGTTTGACCGAGATACATGCTATCGCATAACCGGCCAGCCTGAAATTATCCCGACTTGGCCGCTGACGAAATTGTTGTGGATTAAACATAACGAGCCAGAGTGTTTCAAGAAGGCGCGTAAGTTTTTTCTGCTCAAGGATTATGTTATATACCACTTGACTGGTCATTTTGTTGGGGAGCATTCGATTTACCCATTTTCTCACTATTTCGATGTGACAAGACGGGTATATTGGGAGGCTCCGCTGCGGTATTGCGGTGTCGAAATATGTCAATTGCCCAGATTGATAGATCCCTGCTCGATTGTCGGAGAGATACTGCCACGTGTGCGGAAGAAGCTAGATTTTCCGACTGGCTGCACTGTCAATTCAGGCACGCTCGATCATTTCGCGGGCATGATTGGCACGGGGAATATTGCCCAAGGAATTGTCAGTGAGTCTGCAGGGACGGTCTCTTCTATTGCGACGCTTGTTGAAGAACCGTTTGCTTCACCGTCGCGTATCCCTTTCTACTGCGGACCTTTCCCTAATAGCTATGTTTATCTTCCGGTATGTGAATCGGGCGGTATTAGTTTAGAATGGTTTAGGAATGAATTTCTACCTGGCGTGTCTTTTGAAGAGATAGACGCGGTGGCCAGTAAGAAAGAGGTCGACCGCCGCTTGACGTTCCTGCCATACCTTACGGGCGTTAATCCACCCGAGTTTGACCGAAACGCAACGGGGGTATTCTTTGGCGCAACAATCGCACACGGCTCTTACGACTTCGCCTTGGCAATTATGTATGGGGTCGCCTGTCTACTTCGTAAGAATATTGACAACTTCAGAGCGTCCGGTATAGGTGTCGAAAAGATCATCTCGACAGGCGGTGGTGCTAAATCTTCATTGTGGTCTCAGATCAAGGCGAACATTTGCGGCTTGCCGGTTGCCATCCCCGCCGACGAAGAGGCACCAAGTCTAGGTGCGGCTATAATTGGAGCTGTCACGGTAGGTGAGTATGCGAGCTACGGAGAGGCTGCGTCGCAATGCGTTAAAGTCGGAACGGTATACGATCCGGAATCCAACGATAAGGCGTTTGAAAAGCAATACCAGCTATTTGGTCGCTTATACGATTCGCTGGGGCCTGTTTTCAAGGAATTCCCAGCAAACGGGTAGTGCGCGCCCGGGAAGCTCAAGATCCTGAAGGAATGAGAGCGCGACGAGCTGCGTGTCCACTCTAACCCGTCACGCCTATGTGCGATTGGCTGTCACCCGCTTGACGACCGCGATGAAATCTTCGACGAGCCGGTTGGGTGAACCCCGATGGCCGATGCCAATCACGCATTCGCGCATATCGGTGATGTCGCGGAAGACGACACCAGGACGGGCATAGTAGCGCGCAGTGCTGTCCGCGGTGATGCTGATGCCGCGGCCCATCGCAACGGCCTGCAGTTCAGATTCGACAGTCGACACTTCGAGCGCGACCGTCGCCGGCCGACTGCTGTCGCGATACTCGCTCGCCAGCCAATACTCCCGCCAGATCCCGGGCGTAGGCGAAGTGATGAGAGGTTCGTCCAATATGTCAGCGAGCAGGACGGTCGGCTTGGCCGTGAGCGGATGGCCGGTGGGTAGGCAGGCGACGCATTTCTCATGGGCGATCTCGACGATGTCGATATCTTCCGCCCCGATCGGCGGGCGGATAATGCCGCAATCGACCTCACCGGCAATGAGCCCGGCGCTGGGGTCGGAGAAATCATACTCCTTCAATCGCAAGATCGCGTCTGGCCGCACCCGCTCGAACTCCCTGACGATCGCCGGAATGAATTCGACTGCGGTACCGATCATGAAGCCGACGCGAAGCTCGCTTTTGAGGGCCAGTTGCAGCCGCAGCGCTTCGTCTTGGAACTGGTCCATGGAGCGGCTGAGCGCCAAAGCCTTTGCGAGCAGCTTCTCGCCTGACACGGTGAGGCTCACGGCGCGTGTCGTACGTTCGAACAAAGGAAAGCCGGCGTTCTCTTCGAGCTGGATGATCGTCTGCGAGAGGGCAGGCTGCGATACATTCAGGCGCTCTGCCGCGCGAGAGAAGCTCTTCTCTTGCGCCACGACAATGAAGGACCGTACATGCCGAAACTGGAAATTCATAAGCGTCACCAATTAATCGTTCCGCTATTTCATCCTTTTTGTCAATGGCTTTGGGTGGTTAATGGCTAGCAGGAACGAACGCCGAGGCGCACCGTGAACTTGAGGCCCTCCCCGGAGTTCTTCTGTCCCCGTGGATGGCGTCGACGGGCTGCTACGCGCTGCACCTGTCCGGCTTGGAATGCGTACTTTGCCGGCAGGGCAGCCGCACAATTCGGCGGCTCGCGTCAGTTCGAAGACGAACAATATGTCATTCTGACCGCGCTCGATGAGCTTTTCACTGAAATCCCGCGGCCCGTGTGTCCTACCGGTGGCACGGCGATATGGACCGTTTCCTTGAGGAGGTTTTGCCGCTGTGACTTTCTTCCTCGAGCATTCAGCCGCTCTGCTCGGGCACGCCGATGGAGCCGGCGAGGACGTGCTTGCAAGGACAACATCGCTTGCCGCGAAACTTGATCGGCGACAGCTTGGAGCGTGGTACGCCGACTTCCGCAGGGACTTGGTTTATCTGTGGGACTGTCGCGGAGAATGGGAGTTCTACTCGGAATTCTTAGCGAACCGCCATGCGGAACGCATTCTATGGACGTTCTCCATCTTGCCTTGGATGACGCCCGAGGGGGTTGGCCGGATCGAGGTTCCTTTCGTCCCCGACGAGCTTGAAAGGATTGCATCGTCTCTTGGACCAGAACCGCAGGCTGTTGATGCCGGCCCGGAAGTCGATCGGCTCGCGGTGCAGGTAGACTTTCAGGTCAGCGCCCAGTCTGAACATGACCCAGTGCTCCGATGGTCGCCGTCAATGCATCCACATCACCGCATTCCAGCGTCAACTTCACACCGTTCGGCAATGACGCGCTCACCTTGGCCGGAGAGGAAAAAGCGCAGTCCTTTTCGATGCCGACCCACGCACCTCATCGCAAGTCCGCGGCAAATCCACCGCAGCCATGCTGCTGTCGAAGGAAGGCCCGATCGGCAGGACTTCCAATCTGAACCGGGATGAACGCCAGTGGTGAGGATGGCGGGAGGGACTGGGTCTTCGCGCGCTTCTTTATCCACTTCCGAAGAAGGTTCGCATTGACCCCATGTTCGAGCGCAAGCCTCGATACCGACACGCCAGGCTCAAGGCAGGCCGAGACAAGACGGTCCTTCGATGCAGGGTCGTATCGGCGTCGCCCGTTCCGACCGACAAGCCTCACCCGCAGTTTTTGCGCGTCTTCTTCCATCACTTGGTGTCCACCTATTTTGGTGGACACCTCATGCATCAGAGCACTCAACAGCAAAAGGTGCGGGGGAAATTCGCGCTTACCTTAATCTCTGATCCCTTCAGTTGGGTCAGAGTCTATCTCGAACTGACTAGTTCCAGGCGGCAACGTCATGGCCGAACTTCTCGAAGGCGATCATGGCCACCAGGTTCGGCCCCGTCGAGCCCCGGTCGGATGGAATGGCGCCGGCGGCTGGCTGATCCTCTCGCAATCCCGGCAGGTGACTTCTCCCGGACCGTCTGGATCACCCTTCATTGGCGCCCCCGAAACTGGCGGCCATTCATGCGTCCCGCTTATAAATCGATCGCAAGTTTCAAATTCTCAACCATCGGCGCAACTTCTAGACTGTCGAACATGGTGTACAGAAAAACCAATGGAAGCTTGATTGGATCTGAGAAGGTCAGCGCCTCCGGGCTCAAAGCGGATAAAGAAGCGCATCTTCGCGGCTGCTCGGCCGGCGCAGAACCCACTTCGACCTTCGTCCGGATGTCCGGGCCGAATATCCCGGACGCTGAAGACTGTCGGTTTTTGAATCTGACCTCCCAAGCGTGGCCAAACAATATTGGTGCGTCCGGCTCGCATGCTCCACGCAGCCGACACCCGAGTGCAACAAATGACGCACGTTGGATCGAACTGTGCTTCCTGTACCTTGCTCACGCTCGCCACTCGGCTCACGCTACTAGCCATCTCAGCAGGGTGAGTCTCTGGTTCCACGGCAGCATAGCTGTCGAGTCCGCCGCGAAGCTTGCGCTTAAGACATGGCCACCCGGTCGGACAGATCGTCATCCTCAGCGAGCGCGACCAATGTCGATCGGTTGTGACAGTGGGTGGGTCAGACACATCGCGCCTTGTACCCGACGACCCGGATATGATCCGCATATGCTAGGCGTAAGTCTGCTGCTCCACGATCGGCATGGAACCTGCTGAGTGGGCTGCCTGCTGAGCCGACGAACTGCGAGAGCATCCTGATCGATGTGAAACGGACACGCTGAGCCTCTGAACGCTATCGGACTGCAACTTAGAAATGGAGAAGACTGATGGGACGGAAGCACTGCAAGAATCTACCAACCAAGCTCTCGCTGGGCATGCTGGGAACCCTTCTTTTCGTGGTGGGCGGCCATGCGGACGAAACTGGAACTGGTCCGGACGGCTGGAGCCAAGCGTATAAAGGAACACACTTGCATATCATCGCTGAGGCGGCGACAAATTCGACAGTTCTACAGGACCTCCTTGCGGACTTCCAGAAAAAGACCGGGATCGAGGTGACGCTCGAGCAGGCCCCCTATGACATTTTGGTTCAGAAAGCGGTGCTCAATTTCGCGACAAAGAGTGGTACGTACGACGTCCTCTCCATTCCTTACGAGTATCTCGGGAGCTTTGCTGAACAGAACTATATCCAAATCGAGGATGATTTCTGCGGTGCTCAGCCGAAGGGTGCGCCCACCTATCGCAGCGCGGACATCATTCCTGTGCTCTGGAAGGCGTCGTCCCAGTGGAAGGAGCATTGCTACGGCGCGCCGTCCAACAGTGGATTGATGATGATGTTCTACCGTAAGGACCTGTTTTCAGACCCGACCGAGCAGCAGGCCTTCAAGGCGAAGTATGGCTATGACCTCGCCCCCGCTAAAACATGGCAGCAATACAAGGACATCGCGGAGTTCTTCACCCGAAAGAGCGGAGATAAGCTGGCCGGTAAGGAACTCTCCTCGCCCATGTACGGAGTGGCGCTCGCGGGCAAGCGGCACACCGCCACCGTCCTAGAGTGGATGAACTACATGTGGACCTTCGGTGGCGGCCTATTCGACTCGTCTGGCAATCCGGCCCTGAATTCTGCTGCGAACGTGGCGGCGCTCGACTTCGAGAAATCGCTCACGGCGTACGCGCCGCCCGGCTACACCTCGGCAACATGGGACGAGGTCACCACTCAACTCGAGCAGGGCATCGCTGCAGAGTCCATTACCTGGGGCGACACCCCAGGCGCTATTGAGGACGCTACCCAGTCAAAGGTCGTCGGTAAAATTGGCTACGCCGCCATTCCGACTAAAGCCGTTGGCGATCATCCCGAGGCGCTCTTGGGCAGTTGGACATGGACAGTGAATGCGGACTCCGCCAACAAGGAGGCCGCCCAACTGTTCATGGCGTGGGCCCTGTCAAAGCCCACTCAGACCAAGCTCGCCGAACTTGGCGGCTTGCCGGCTTTGACATCCGTCTTCAAAGACCCGGAGCTGCAGGCAAAACTGCCGTACTGGAACCAGGAGCTCTCTAGCCTGCAGCAGTCTAAGGCGCGTCCGCGCATCCCACAATGGGGAGGCATTAACGACGTGCTGAGCAACCACCTGTCACAGGCCCTCAATGGCCAGGTGTCCTCGCAAGCCGCCTTGGACGATGCGCAGAACGAGATCACCAAGCTGTTGAACGGCGCTCTCCCGGTGACATACGAATAAGGTGGGCTTGGTCATGGGAAATAGCGTCATGGGAAATAGCACAATTCTACGTGACAAGGCGGCAGGCAGGGGGTGACCTCCCCCGCCCAGCGCGACCTAGCCGTCGGCGGCCGAAGCACGGGCAATGGTTCTACTTCTCGATGCAGACGCCGAGTTTGTTGATCCTGCTGACCGTTGTTGTGGCCCCGGTGATCTACAGTATCCAACTGAGCTTCCACAGCTACAGCCTGGTCGTTCCCGGCAAGACCGGCCAGTGGGTCGGTCTGGCCAACTACCAACGACTCATTCAGGATGGCGCCTTTGGCAACGCCATCCTGACCACCATCATCTTCGTGGTTTCGGCGGTTGTCCTTGAAACTGTAATCGGCACTCTAGTCGGAATCTGGCTGCATCGGCTGAAGGTCTTCCAGCGGCTGGTCACTTCGGCATTGCTGTTGCCGATGATCTTGGCCCCGCTGATCGTCGGCTTGATGTTCAACTTTGCGTTCAACGCCCAATTCGGATACCTGTCCTGGATCCTGAGCGGGCTGGGTATCGGGCCGGCGGGCGGTATGCTGAGCCAGGGGTCTACGGCCCTTGTGGCTCTTATCGCTGCGGATGTGTGGGAATGGTTCCCGTTTGTCGCGCTGATGGTGGTTGCCGGATTGCGGGCGCTTCCGACCGAGCCGCTGGAGGCAGCCGAAATCGACGGGGCAACAACGCTTCAGAAGTATTGGCTCGTGATCTTGCCGATGCTCACCCCGATCCTCGCTGTGGCCGTCCTGTTCCGCATCACGGAAGCCGTGAGAGAGTTCGACAAGGTCTACATCCTTACTGGCGGCGGGCCGGGGTCATCGACCGTCGTGAACGACCTGTACCAATACCGCGTAAGTTTCGCCAATTGGGATCTCAGCTACGGTGCGGCGCTTAGCCTGGTTACCTTTGTCGTGGTCATGGCCTTGGCTGCCGTGATGTTCCACTTCCTCCTGCGCAAGGACATGCGTCAATGACTTCAGCGCGAACTCGCAGTGGCATAGGCGAAGCGGTGATCCTGGCCATCGTCACAGTGGCAATCCTTGCCTACCTGTCACCGTTGCTGTGGCTGGTGCTCACCTCGTTCAAGAATCGCGTGGACATCTTCGCCTTGACCTCTAAGCTGACCTTCACGCCGACGCTCGACAACTACCGCGAGGCGTTCCAAAATAAGGGATTTAACAGGAACCTTATCAACTCGGTCGTGGTTGCGCTTGCGTCCACTGCAATCGCGCTCGTGGTGGGCGTTCCTGCCGCTTACAGCCTGAGCCGGCGGAGCGGGCGGTTGCAGGGTGTCTACCTTCTTATTTTGCTTGGCACGCGGCTGCTGCCGGCGATGGTCCTGTCGGTGCCTCTGTTTCTGCTGGCCTATCAATTGGGGCTCAGCGGCACCTATACGGCGGTTATCGCCGCGTACCTAACATTCTCGATCCCCTTCACCGTGTGGATGATGCGCGGGTTCTTCATGGCGGTGCCGACGTCGCTCGACGAAGCCGCTCGATTGGACGGGTGCAGCCACCTTGGAGCGTTCTTGCGCATCGTGCTGCCACTGACCCGGGGCGGGCTTGCTGCAACGAGCATCTTCTGCCTGATCAACTCCTGGAACGAGTTCCTTTTCGCGCTGGTCCTTACCTCACGGGATACGGCAACTATCCCGGTGGCGGTGCCAAACTTGCTCACTCCCATCGGGACGTTCTGGGGCCAGATCGCGGCGGTCGGCACTGTGACGGTGTTGCCAGTAGTGATCTTCGCGTTCGCCGTGCAGCGCCATATGGTTGCCGGAATGACCGGCGGCGCGATAGCTGGCGAGTAGTTAGGTGTTTGATCCCACGGTTTGATGGTAAGCGCGTGCGCACCGCGCTTCGCGTTGTGAACCGCGCTGGCCTTCGCAGCCGCCGTGCCGATCCTGTCACAACTGCTCAAGGCTGAACTGGCCGAACGGGAAGTGCGTTCCATCGCCTATCACATGGAGGCTGCGCGCTTCCCAGCCTACATGCAAACCGACTACGTCGCGCACACCGTATCGCTTGTCGATCCCGACACCGGCGTCATCTGCCAAGCCCAGATCTTCGTGGCCGTCCTGGGAGCGTCAACCTTCATGTTCGCCCACGCCAGCCCGAGCCAGAAGCTGCCAGACTGCATCGAGGGTCAGTGCCGGGCGCTGAGCTTCTTCGGCGGCGTGCCGAAGGCGATCGTCTACGATTTTGTTCCCGGGAACAAATTCGTAGTTTTGTGTCCGACGCCATTGTGTGGCTGACAACGGTTTGAGCCGGTCTTTCGAAGGTGGACTGCGGGCGAGAGGACACATAATGCGCTACAGCGAATTGAGCCAGTCGAGGAGGGTTTGTCGTCCTTCCAGGCACACACGTGGCCGGGGTACCGTGGAGATACCTGAACTACTCAGTTGGCAGGCGCGTTGCGCCTCGGTTTTTGGCGCGCAGCGTCAGCTCGGCATAACGATTTGTCGTGTCGAGATTCACGTGCCCGAGCCAAGTGCGTAGGCCATTAACATCGACACCGGATTCCAGAAGGTGGCAGGCAGCGGTGTGCCGGAATAGATGCGGGCTGGCACGTCTGGATTT
The DNA here is from genome assembly GCF_053005525.2 of Mesorhizobium sp. ORM8.1. Lineage (NCBI taxonomy): Bacteria > Pseudomonadati > Pseudomonadota > Alphaproteobacteria > Hyphomicrobiales > Phyllobacteriaceae > Mesorhizobium > Mesorhizobium sp. ORM8.1. The sequence continues at coordinate 5,374,372 of NZ_CM132600.1, forward strand.
CGGCCCGTGTGTATCGAAGATGCGCCGTGTCGTCGGACAATCTTATAGATCCCGAACCTCGTTAGCAGGCTTCTCTCCTCTGATTGGGATCGTTGAGGTCAAGCTCCTCCTGATAATTTTCCGGACCATGTCGCCCCGCGGGTCACTCGCTTCTCTTCGCGGTCGACGTTGGGCCGCCGCATGATAGGGTAAGTAGAGCGAGGCGTCTCAATCTGAACGACCTTAGGAGAGTTCGTCCCAGGATCGTGCCTGCTAACGAGATCGCCTTGCCCATCGTCCCCACGGGAACATCCGGCTCACCCTTTCGGGCGGAATCAACTCCTCCTTCGTTGGTCCGTTGAGCCTATTTCATGGCCGATACGGAGCCGGGTGCCTTGCCAAAGCGGAATTCTGTCGCATGGCTCCACATGCGATGCAGGATGACAGCGAGCTTGCAGGCAACAGCAACTCGGGCTCGGGCCATACCGCGCCGCTTGGCAACGTTCATACCCCTCGCTCGACGGCGCATGCCAGCTTCGTTCTGGACGCTCGGGAACTGGCCCTCCATGATCGGCGGCCCGTGCAGGGAGGCGGGCTCGTCCATCACAGCGATAGAGGCAGCCAGTACGTCAGCATTCGATACACTGAGCGCTTGGCGGAGGCCGGCGTCGAGCCTTCGGTGGGCAGTGTCGGCGATAGCTACCACAATGCTCTCGCCGAAACGATCAACGGCCTCTACAAGGCCGAGGTGATCCATCGACGCGGACCATGGCGCTCGTTCGAGGCCGTCGAGTTCGCGACGTTGGAATGGGTCGACTGGTTCAACAATCGCCGGCTGCTGGAGCCCATCGGCAACATCCCGCCGGCCGAAGCCGAGGAACGCTACTATGCCATGCTGGAAGAACCAGCCATGGCCGCGTGACTCAAACGAAACGGCCTCCGGAAAACCCGGGGCGGTTCAGTCCGCCTGGTGTTCAAGGCCGACCCCTGCTCGCGATTGCTTTTCCGTTTGAATCGAAGAGGTGCAGATGATCCATGGCTGCGCTTAGGGAGAGCACATCTCCGACCTTGACCGACGACTTGCCGTCGAGGACTGCGGTGATCACTTCGTTTTGCGGCATTTCGACGATCGCATGTGTTTCGGCACCGAGATGCTCGACCACCTGCGCCACACCACGAAAGGTCAGGCCCTGCTCGCCGAGTGACAAATCTTCCGGGCGGATGCCGATCGTCACTTCGTCCTTGCGCGACAGACCGTGTTCCGTGCCGATCGGGCAGGTCAAAGCAGTCCCGGCAGCGGCCAGCAGGTGGGCGCTGCCATCCGCCACGGAATCGACCCGGGCCTTGATGAAATTCATCTTCGGGGAGCCGATAAAGCTGGCTACGAAGCGGTTCGATGGATGCAAATACAGCTCCATCGGACTTCCCACCTGCTCGATCCGGCCCTTGTTCAAGACAACGATCTTGTCGGCAAGCGTCATCGCTTCGACCTGGTCGTGGGTCACGAAGATCATGGTCGTCTTCAACGTCTGGTGAAGACGCGCAATCTCGATGCGCATTTGACCGCGCAACGCGGCGTCAAGGTTTGACAGGGGCTCATCAAACAGAAAGAGCCTCGGCTCGCGCACGATGGCGCGTCCGATTGCCACGCGTTGCCGCTGCCCGCCTGAGAGTTGTCTTGGCTTTCGCTCCAGAAGGGCTTCAAGTTCAAGAACGCGAGCGACATCTTCGACCTTATCGCGGATCGTCTGCTTGTCGACCTTGGCGAGCCGAAGTGCGAAGCCGATGTTTTCGCGGACGGTCTTGTGCGGGTAGAGCGCATAGTTCTGGAAGACCATCGAAATCTGCCGTTTCGACGGCGGAAGGTCATTGACGACCGTGCCGTCAATGCTGATCTCGCCCTGCGAAATGTCTTCCAGGCCGGCAATCATGCGCAGCAAAGTGGACTTCCCGCAGCCTGATGGGCCAACGAAGACGACGAACTCCGCGTCGCCGATTTCGAGGTTGATGTCACTGACTACATCATGTGACCCAAATCGCTTGCACACGCCGCTGAGGCTTACCTTAGACATGGTGTTGGTCCAACCTAAAGGAACTGGATCGGGCGAAGCGGTGAAGCCGAACCGCTCTGGATCGGAAGGGGAGCTGCGAACAGAAAGCATGGATCAGTGACATCTTCCCTCGCTCAATAACCTCATTTGCCCCACCGACGGTCATGGTTACCTCAACTGCTGCTTACTTGAGCTTTCGCCTGGCAGGTCATTGACAACAAGGACGAATTGCTAAACGATTATTTCATGGCGCTTATGAATAGGCCGTGACCCAACAGTGGTGTATGAGGCCGCGCGGAGCCCTCGGTGGAGCGCAGTACGCGGCCGGTGCTGACGCTGGCGGTCATCGTCGATCTTTCGAAAAAGTTCGGGTTGCTGCGACACCCGAAACCAAGGAAGGAGATGACGATGACCGACAAGAGAATGGCGCTGATCGAGCTGGCTGAAAAGCTGGAGCCGGAAAAGTCTGCCTCGAGCACGGCGTACCGCCCAAGGCCGCGGCGATCCAGTTCCCCTTGGCGCATCCGGCCGTCGCAAGCGTCCTGACTGGCGTCCGTAGCCGCGGAAATGCTTGAAAACGATGAGCTCTTTCGGCGGCCTATTCCCGCGTCGCTATGGGAGGCTCTGCGGGGCAGGGGCCTCATCCGTACCGAGGCGCCGACCGCATGATCATCGATGCCCATCAGCATTTCTGGAAATTGTCGACCGGCGACTATCCCTGGATGACAAGCGATGCCATGCGGCCCCTACGGTCGGACTTCGGTCCTGACGACCTGAAGCCGCTGATGGATGAAGCCGCGGTCGACAACACGATCGTCGTCCAGTGCCGGCACGACGCCGAGAAGACCCGTGACCTGTTGGCCATTGCCGACACGCAGGATTCTATTGCCGGCTCCGTCGGCTGGGTCGATCTTCTGGCCGATGATGTCGCCGGCCAGATCGAGCATCTGCAAGCCATCCCCGGCGGCAGTCGTCTTGTCCGCATCCGCCACATTGCTCATGACGAGCCAGATGCCGGCTGGTTGAAAGCCTCGCGGTAAGGCGGGGGGTCCAGGCGATGGTCCGAGCCGGGCTGGGTCAGCGGTTGATCCGCATGGAGGCGAGCGACTTGAAGCGGATGTTGACGGCGGTGCTTTCGGTGATGCCGGTGGATCGGGACGAGCCAGACCCTCTGCTCGGCATGGGGGTAATCGGCGAGTCCGACAAAATCGTCCCAGCACACGGGCTGGTGCAAAAGGCGCTCGATGACATGCCGGGCGAGAAGCTCACGCTCAAACGTATTGAGTGTTTCGCATTTTACGAACGGGCCAAGCAGGCATTTGCGGTGATCGCGACAGGTGAAACTCTTTTTTACGGCAACGTCATTATTCGGAAGGGTACCGTTAACCTCGGGGGCAATTGAGACAACCGACCGGAATGGTTCGATCTCCAAGATCGCGCGTACACGCCAAACGCGGAGCCAGCCGAGTTGACGTAGCGAGATTTTAAAGCTGCGGCGCGTTCCGTGGGAGCTGCTCGGGCCCGAGCTATTTAGAGAGTATCTCTTCCCGCACTTGGTTTCTGGTCGCGGCTTCCCGCAGGCGGTGAAACTTGGCCACAATTCAGTGTTCGAGAGAGATTCTTTCGGCGATGTAACGAAGGACTATGTGCTGCAGCTGCCGCAAGTCCGTAACGGCAAAATCGGCCTCAACGTGAGCAGCGTCATTGAGAGAACAAAAAGCGGTCTTCAACCCGGCAGCGCGGGCGGATCGCAATCCTGCAAGACTATCTTCCACAGCGAGCACCTGGGTTGGTCGGAGATTGAGCTTGGCACATGCCGTGGCATAGGGCTCGGGGTCTGGCTTGCCGTATCGCACGTCATCTAGACTTATTGAGAACGCCATGCGCTCCTTTATGCCAAGAGTGAACATATTGGCATCAACGATCTTGCGACCTGAGTTTGAAACGCAGACCTGTGCAAAGCCACACGCGGCTAAGCAGTCGATCGTTTCGATCGCGCCAGGCATTGGCTCAAGGCTGCGACACCTATCGGCGTAATAGTCAACAATCGCATCATGCCAAGTTTGCTCCGTGAGCATTGGCGGCATCCGATGCGAAAGGGAAAGCCACACTTCTGGCATGTGCACGCCACAGAACCGGTCATTCGGAATGTCCGAAAGGTCGACCTGCCAACGCTTGCAGACGGTGACCAGCGCCTCATGATGTAGAGGCTCGCTGTCGATCAGGGTACCATCAATATCCCATGCAATGGCATGTATAGTCACCCTCCGGTTCCTCTCGGCTAGTTCTTGCTGTTACTGTTTTGCAGTTAGTGATTACCCAATGGCGGCTGTCGCCAACAAGGACGAACGGTAGATGGATCAATTCATGCCACTTATGAATCGTCTCTTCGCTTCATCGAACCGCGCAAACGCAATCAGCCGAGGAATTCGGTCGAACGGGAGTTCCATGATTGGCCCGTCCTCGTTTACGACCCTCAGTGTCCATATATCGATCTACTGATCGATATATGGTGCTGCAGCCGAAGGTCGGACAAGCCCGGTGTCTCATTCGGAGTCCTCGCCACATCAATTGCCGCCGTTCTGGAGCATGTCTCCGAACGTTCGCAAACGAGGTTAGCTACAGTCGACTGTTTGGCGCCACGGGAAAGCGCACGGGCGCTTTACCTCCAAAACCATGATTCGCCTCGATCCCGCGACCGCCAATCCTGCTCCGTCGCCGACCGTCCCCTCCTGGGTGCTTGCCGCCGGCGGCGGCGCGCTCGGCGACGTCGACGCCGCCTTCCAGGCCGGCGCCGCCTTGGGCGCGCTCGACACGCTTGCCCGCGCGCAGCCCGCCTGGGCCGGCGCTTGGCGCCAGCGGCTGGCGGTCAGATGCGCCGCCGCCAGCATGCGGCTCGCCGGCCGCGCCGAGGACGAGGCCGGACTGCGCGACGCCTGGCAGCTTTGCCCGGCCGGCGCCGATCCCGGTCCCGCCGGCGCCATTTTTGGGACCTGGCGCCAGCTGGCGCTGCAGCCGCCGGCGGTCAGCGCCGATCGGCTGGCAAAAGGGACCGAGATGCTCGGGCTCGCCTGGGACGACGAGGCGCTCCCCGACCTGTGCACGCAGATCGAGGACGTGGCGGGGTCGCGGCGGCAATCGCCGCCCACGTTCGTCGCGATGCGCCCCGATGCCGAGCTGTTTGCCTGGTGGCTCGCCGACCGGGTGCTGGCGCAAGGCCTGCGCTGGCCGCGGCCGCTGCCGCTGCTGATGGCGCAGGCTTTTGGCCCGGCCTTCCGCACCGACGGCGACGGCGGCAAGCGCATCCGACCCGGGGACAAGAATTTTGAGCGCGGTCTGCCTGGCGCTGGTTCAGGGGGCAGCCGAGGCCTGCCGGCTGGCCAGCGAACTGTCGCGTCGCGCCGAGAAGCTTCTGGCGGCGGCGCCAAAGCTGCGCGCCAAGGGCGCTGGCGACGTGATTTTTCTACTGCTCAATGAAGATGCCGTCGCCGGATCGCTGACGACCAAAAACCTGTCGCGCTTCGCGGCGCGACGGCTGTTCGAACGGCTGCAGCAGCTCGAGGCTGTTCGCGAGCTGTCGGGCCGCGCCAGCTTCCGGCTGTTTGGGCTGTAGCGACGAGCCAAGCCTCCGTCCGCCGCAAGCCAGACGATCAGCCGGCGTTGCTTGACACGGAGCTCGAGCACCTGCCGCCGGAGCTGCGCTGGCGTGAGTGGATGGGCCGCGTCGAAGCGGTGATCTTCGCGGCGAGCGAATCGGTGCCGCGCGAGGTGCTGGCGCGGGTGATGGGAAGAAACTGCAATCTCGACCTGGTCATCGACGACATCCGCGCCGAGCTCGCCGGCCGCCCCTACGAGCTGGTGTCAATAGCCGGCGGCTGGCAGCACCGGACCAGGAAGGTCTTTGGCGATGCCATCAACGCCGCCTTCGGCACGCCGGCGGGGCTAGGGGACAAAAGAACTGTCGCAGGCGGAGGCGCTTGTGCTGATGTGCATTGCCTATTTCCAGCCGATCACCCGGGGTGAGCTGTCTTCCTTCTTCGGCAAGGAGGTGTCGCGCGATCTGATCGGCGTGCTGCGCGCGCAGGAGCTCATCGCCTCGGGGCCGCGCAGCCCACAGCCGGGCGCGCCTTACACCTATGTGACGACCAAGAACTTCCTTTCGCAGTTCGGGCTCGACACGCTGCGTCAGCTGCCGGATTTTGAGATGCTCGAGGACGCGGGACTGCTGTCGAAAGAGAAGCTTCTGGCCGGCGACATCATGCCTGAGTTTTCCGATCGCGATGAGGGATAGGTCAGGTCAGTTGGCAATCCAAAGGCTCTTGAGCTCGCGGCCGACAGCCCACTGGGCAGAGGTCTGAGTTTCATTGCATTTGGTCTCATACGGGTCGCGAACCATCTGGAATTCGTTGTCGACGACGGCGCCGAACAGGAAGCACTCGTCCTTGTACTGGCCCCGCTCCGCGCTCGCCATCTTTACCGTCGCCTTGGCGACGATGCCGTCTAGAGCACGTCCTGTGATCGATGAAGCGATTGTGAAGTGACGGCTGCGTTTTGTGCTGATTCAACGTCCACCTCGATGGAGGTTGACGATGGGAAAAGCATTGAGCGAGGATCTTCGGTCGCGGGTCTTGAAGGCTTCGGACGAGGGCATGTCGGCGCGGCAAGCGGCGGCGCGGTTCGGCGTGGGAGTATCCAGCGCGATCCGCTGGATTGCGCGGGCGAAGATCGGCGAACTGGCGCCCCGCCCACAGGGCCGCCGCCGCGCCTCCAGCCTCGATACGCATGAAGCGTTCATCGTCGGGCTGATCGAGGAGCGCAAGGACATCACGCTGAACGAGATGGTGGAGCGGCCCGTCGCCGAGCAGTTGGTGCGCATCAGCCGCAGTGCCTTGAGCGCCTGGCTTCGCCGCCACGGCTGGACATTCAAAAAAGTCCGCGCACGCGCTGGAGCAGGATCGCCCCGACATCCTGAAGCGGCGCCGGGACTGGTTCGACGGCCAGCTCGACCTCGATCCGGCGAAGCTCGTGTTCATCGATGAGACCGGCCTCTCCACAAAGATGGCCCGCCTGCGTGGAAGAGCGCCGCGCGGCGAGCGCTGCCGGGCCGGCGTGCCGCATGGCCACTGGAAGATCACGACCTTCACCGGAGCGCTGCGGCTGACGGGCATGACTGCGCCCTTCGTCTACGACGGCGCCATGAACGGCAACGTGTTCCTGGCCTGTGTCGAGCAGGTGCTGGTCCCGACATTGTCGGAGGGCGACATGGTCGTCATGGACAACCTGCCCGCCCACAAGGCCGCCGGCGTGCGCGACGCGATCGAGGCCGCGGGCGCGAGCCTGCTCTACCTGCCGCCTTACAGTCCCGACTTCAATCCGATTGAGAACGCCTTCGCCAAACCCAAGGCGCTGCTACGGGCAAAGGCCGAGAGAACCATCAAGGCGTTGTGGGACGCGGTCGGCGCGGTCGTCGACCTCTTCACCCCAGCTGAATGTGCCAACTACTTCAAAGCCGCAGGATATGAACCGGATTAAACAGGACGCGCTCTAGTTTGCGACCCTTCCAATTGACGGTGCCGTAATCCTCCACCGCGGAGATCACGTCTGCGGCCTTCCAGTTGTCTTGCGAAAGGCCCGCGTTCCACTTTGCGAAATCAGGGAACAGGGTCTCCACTCAAGCACTGGCTGCGAAAAGCGGCAAAGCGAACCGTCGAAGCCGTCTGCGACGCAATCGGCCAAATCCTCAATCGGGTCACTCCACACGAATGCTCAAACTATTTCGCAAACTCAGGCTATGACCGGAGATAATCTCATCCCGCTCTAGCCCCGTCTTCGCCGGTTCGGAGGCCTGACCCAGATCAAAGTCCGGCGGGGCCTAGTTGTGATAACGCAGCTATCCACGTGCAGCGATCCGCCGAGTGAGCTGCAAATGGATCAAGGTGGACAAGCTGTGAAGGTGCTCCTGCTAAATGCGCATCCGGACGTGGACAGCCTATCAGACGCTCTGGCGACGGCGTACGAGAACGGAGCCCGGGCTGGCGGTCACGAAATCAAATGCATTGCCCTCCGCGACCTGAAGTTTGATCTGGTGCTGAGGGGCGGCTTTCATCAGCAGAAGCCGCTCGAGCCTGATGTCACTAGGCAGCAGGCGCTGATCCAATGGTGCGAGCATTTGGTCATCGTCTCGCCAAACTGGTGGTGGGCAGCGCCCGCCTTGCTCAAGGGATATGTCGATCGCGTGTTTCTGCCCGATTTCGCGATGCGCTACCACGCCCGCTTTCCCTACGTTCAGCCGCTTCTGAGGGGCCGTTCGGCTCGTGTGATCTATACCCAGAACTCGCCACGCATCGTCGGCGTGTTGTTCCGCGGCGACCTGTTCTGGCGCTGGATTTCCGGCTGCGTCCTCCGGCACTGCGGCTTTCGCCCTGTACGGCGGCTTGCTCTGTATGGCGCGAAGGACGCACCTCCAGATCGCAGGACCGCGTTCGTGGAAGCGGCACGTGCGCTTGGCCGTCGTGCCGGCTGAGCAGTGGAAGCCAGGGGTAGTACCTAAACGCCGGTGATGGATCGACGCCAATCGCGAAGGTTGGGTGGAGAAGCCACCCGATGGTGGGCAATTGGCGCAATCTTCCTGTTCGTGAACCGGAAATCATGACCCATCGGGGGTTGCTGGCGGATAGCCGCTGCTAACGGTCGTCGTCCTGTGTGCTAGGCCAGCACCGCCTCGACAGGACGGCGCGGCGAGAACGGCAGCTCCGACCCGTAGCCGAACCTCATGATGATGTCCGGCCGCCGCCCGCTCTCTCCAACCAACGCTGCCAGCTCGGAACGCAGGCTGGCAACCTCGACCGGCTGGTTGATGAAGGCGTGCTTCAGGCCGAGGCTGGTGGCAGTCAAGGCGAAGCGCTGGCAGGCGCGGCCGGCCTCGATCCAGTGCGCCTTGTCCTCGCGTTCGGCAAGGAAGACCGCCACGCCCGCCGAGGACCCGAGATGACGCGCATACTTGTCATTCTCGGCCCCGGCCCGGAAGAATTGGTCGAAAACGAAGTCGCCCAGCACTGTCGGCAGGACGGGATTGCCGCTTGCGGCGGAGAAAAGCCCGTCTCCAGACGCCATGGCGCTGCGCGGGTTGAACCGCACCCATCGCTTGAGCTCACGCATGAATGCCGGATCGGCCATCTGCATGCTGTTGCCGGCGATGACCAGATCGCGCACTCGGCCGAGCCGCGCTCGGTCGATGACGAGGACCAGCCGAACCCTGAGCCCTGCCGCAGCCAGTTCGAGCCTCGAGAGATCGGCGGCCGGAACGGAACGTCCGTCATATTCGGCACGAGTCGACTGCCGCCTCGGGATTGCAGTAAGCAGAGGATCGGACCTTTCCCGACCCCTGGAAAAGACATAGCGCGCACCATCCCCGCCGAGGTCGATCCCGCCTGGCCGCCCCGTCGCAGCAGCCGCAATTGACAGGTTCTCGGCGGCACAGCCGAGACTGACAAACAGGTGGTGGTCGTCCGGATCGACGGCGGGTGTGCGACGTGAGCTATCCGGCAGGATGTCGATGGCGCTGTCGCCAGTGCGGAATCGCCAGGGCTGGGTGTTGTGGCTGTTGGCGGCGAGCGTGGCGCAGCGGATCAGATCGCGAATGTCCGGCGCTGCAGTCAAACCGGTGCGCATTCGACCCACGTAATCGTCGTAGGCGGTCATCGATCCGACCGCCGACGTCCAGGCGGCTGTGCCAGCCCCTGCCAGCAAAAACGCGCCGCCAGCGCCAATGAGCAGACTGCGCCTATTCATGCCCATGCCCTCCGGCAACCCGAATGCCTGTGCATCCCGTCAGGACGCCCGTTGCGCGATGCGGCCGTGCAACGCATCCAGCCGGGTCAGCAGCTCGATCGGCACACGCTCGACGATGCGGGCCGCTCCCGGGTAAATGCTGCCGTCATTGCCGTCCAGGGTGATCACCGCGCCCTCGGGGAGGATCATGCCGCCAATGTTGATCTCCTTTCGCGCATCGTCGATCGTCATCGTCTCGCACCCGACAAGGCAGACCTTGCCGAGCTGTCGCGCGACGACGGCGGCATGCGACGTCCTGGCGCCATGCTGCGTCAGCAAGCCGTCGGCGAGGTCGAGCGCGGCAATGTCACTGGTCTCGGCATCACGGCGAACCAGGATCACGCCGGCGCCTGCGGCCTTGCGCTCGCGCACCCTTGCCTCCGCAAGCGCGATCTCGCCGCAGACGACCCCGTTGGCCGCTGACGCCGCCGACGCGATGGGCGACAATGCCGTGCCGCCGTCGGCCGCGATGGTGCGGACGGTCAGCGCATGCTGGTCAAGGTCGCGGGTCCGGTCGCGTGCGGTCTCCGCATCGATCACGCCCTCGGCGAGAAGATCGAGCGCGATGCGGGCGGCCGCCAGGGGAGTGCGCTTGCCGTTGCGGGTCTGGAGCAGGAAAAGGACACCTTCCTGCACGGTGAACTCGAAATCCTGCATGTCGCCGAAATGGCGCTCGAGCAGGGTCGCCGCGTCGACCAGCTCGTCCCAGACGCGCGGCGCGACCGCAGCGAGCTCGTCATGGCCCCTGGCGGTTCGGCGGCCGCTCACGACGTCCTCGCCCTGCGCATCGAAAAGGAAATCCACCCAGGGATTGGGTTCGCCAGTGCTGGGATTGCGGGTGAAGCCAACGCCGGCGCCGGAGAGGCCGCCGGCGTTGCCGAACACCATGCGCTGGACCGTCACCGCCGTGCCCATGTCATGCGACAGGCCGTGAAGGTTGCGATAGGCCACCGCCTTCTCGCTGCCCCACGAGCGGAAAACAGCGCAGATCGCTTCGCGCAGTTGGGTCTCCGCGGTTTGCGGGAACGGCACGCCGACCTCCCGGTGAAAGGTCTCCAGATGCCGACGGGCGATCTGCCGCAGGCTTGCGAAGTCGAGGGATCGCTCATCCTCGTCCTGTCGGATGGCAGCGAGGTCGGCCTCGAAATGATGAGGATCGATACCGGCGACAATCTCGCCATAGCCGGCGATGAGCCGGCGGTAGGCGTCCCAGGCAAGCCGCGGATGGCCGGTCATGCGGACGAGGCCGGGAATAGTCGCGTCGCTAAGTCCGATGTTCAGCAGAGTCTCCATCATGCCCGGCATCGAGACCGGCGCGCCTGACCGCACCGAGAGGAGCAGCGGTCGGCGAGCGTCTCCCAGCTTCAGTCCGGTGAACGCTTCCAGCTCGGCCAGCGTAGTCTGCCAGAGTTGCGGAACGACCGCTTGCGGATTGGCGCAATAACCGGTCCCTATCACGAAGGCGGGCGGCATCCTGAGGCCAAGTGCGGCCAGCCGGGCGAGATTGTAGGCCTTGAACCCGAGGACGGCCGGCATGATCGCATCGGACAGCGGTTTCTCGCCGCCGATGAAGTACACGCGTTCGAGATCTTCCCTGGGCATGGGCTGCGCGTTCTGCCTGGCGGACGGCCTCATGCTTCGGCTCCCAGGCGGCTGAACGCCAGGTCGCGTATGCCATAGGCGGTCGCAAGCAGCGCGTCCGTCGCAAGTTCCAGGGCCGCGGCGAAATCGGTTCCCAGGCCAAGTGTCGCGGCATCGTCGATGTTGCGCACCAGCAGGCGCCGGACGTCGCGCAGCAACTGGTCGCACTGCTGTTCGGCATTGAGCACGCGCCAGGAGACGGCAATGAATTCCTCATGATCGCTGGCATCGCTGCCTTCGCCGAGCGCGCTGGCGATGACCAGCAGCTTGACGTGATCCTGCGTGGCTTGCAGGACTTTTTCGGCAAGCTGCAGCATGCCCTGGCGCACGTCGCCGGGCCAGCCCTTGTCGTGATTCTCGGCGACCAGCGAGAACAGGAATGCAGCTTCCTCCATCGCGTCGGCGATGTCGTCGGCACGCTCGATCAGCCTCGTGAACGGAAGCCAGCGCGGATTGCGTTCGGCCCGCTCGCGCGAGCGCATTACGAGCAGGTCCGCCTGGCGCTCCCAGGCCTTCGCCCGCTTGGCCAGCTTTTCCGCGTCCTTGGCTGAACGCTCGTGGCCGTGGGCAATGGCATCGCGGATCCCTTCAGCCAGCGCGTGGCAGAACGAAGCGTGCTCGCTCAGCAGCGCGAATTCGTCATGATGGCGCCCGATATGGCGGATGAACAGCAAGCGGATCGAATCCGCGATCCGCGACAGCGGCTGATGCTGCTGCATCGCCAGCGACGATTGAGCCAGCGCCTCGACCAGGAAGTCCTGCGCCGGGGCGGCGCCCATGACTGCGTCGAGCCTGTCGCCAACGCGAAAATAGTCGCTGCCGATAGCCTCCATGGTTGCGAAGATCAGCTTTTCGCCGCCCGCTTCCAGCCAGCCCCTGTGGCCGATCTCCCGCCGGGCGCATTCGTTCAGGACTGCAATGGAGCCAGCCTTGCCGACGATCTGGCGCAGCCGCTTGCGCGCGCGATTCCAATCGATCAGGAAGACGATCCGCGCGCCCAGCCCCTCCAGCGCCTTGTACAATGCAGCCTCGTCGCCGCACTCGAACGTTGCTGTGCCAACGTAATATGCATCACCTGCGTTGAGGCCCTCGGTCATGCGTGAGCCGACCGCCGACCATTTCGCGCCGAGCTGCGAAAGCATGTCCTGGAAGAAGGCGAAGCGCTGCCGGTGCAGATCCGAATAGGTCAGCGTAAGAACCAGGCCTTCCACCTGGGCGACGAGCACATGCGCATCATTGGTGCCGATGTCGTTCTGAATCAGCAGGCGGTCGCCGTCGCGCGTGGCGGCGGTTTCGAGACCCGGATGATCGAGCTTCAGCGCCCGCGTGCGGTTGAGGCCCTGCATGAATGCGGAAATCCGCGGCCCGTCCTGCGCTGACAATTGCCAGACATGGGCGCCGTCGATCGTTTCGTCGGAGAGATGCGCCGCCAACTGGTTCAGCCCCTTGTGCATATCCATCACGAGGATATGGAAACTGTCCTCCTCGCCACGCTTGCCGCTGGTCAGGGCCTTCAACTGCGCTGCGTCGAGCGTCGCTCCAAGCTGGTCGAGCCATCCGCACCACTTGTCGACGCGCGCGCAAAGCGCGCGATGCGCTTCTTCGGCGATGCCCTGGATCGGCCGTGCCATGGTGCGCAGATCGTCGCGCAGCTTCGCCGCCAGCTCGGGCAAGTTCGTGAGATGCAATGTCGAACCTTCGAGATAGGCGGAGTTTGGCAGTTCGATGATCCACGGCGCATCAATATGCGCCGCGACATATTCCCGGTGCAGGTCGAGTTGCGCCGTTCCGGGATGATCGGCATGGGCATGCGCCGCCTGCAGCGCCGTCAGATAGAATTTGAGCCGGTCGTTGGCTGCCAGTGCCGCCTTGACCCAAGCAGGGCGCAGCAGTTCGGTCTGGCCGAGCGCGGCGACGACATCGTTCTTTTCCATGTTCAACTCTCACTCAACGTTTCATTGAAGTAGACAAGCATGCGTTGAGATCGGCCTTGATATCGATCAAGGAAGAAGTCGGCGACGCACACAATCTGCCAAGAAATGCGAGCGCAGAGCCAAAATATTAGCCGACTTATAATAACGATAGATATGAAAAGCTTTGCTGATGTCTTCGACCATGTTTCTTCTGACGGGCGAATATTGCGCCGGCGCGCGCTCCAGACCGGGCGGTCCCGACCTGCTCGGAACGCCGGCCGAGATATGCTAACCTTGGATTTCGTTGGACACTTCGCCAGGTGAAGGAGAGTTGCCATGGCCTCGGAAGCCGATCTTGCCACCATATCCAAGACAATTCTGGAATTGGCGACGCCGGAAATGTCGCCGAAGGAATTGATGCGCGCCGCCAGAGGGGAGCATCCGGAAGCGTCCCGAAAGGACGTTGTCCGGGCTGCTTTCTATGCCATCATTGCCAACACGGGATCGGAGCCGAGCAAGTTGGCCGCGGTCCATGATTTCGCGCTCAAGGAGCGAGCCGCTGCCGAGACCGGCAACTCCTCCAGAAAGTCGAAATCCCGCGGAGAGGAAACCGCCGGGTCTTGAAACAGAAACAAGCCGCTGCCGGGCCTGCTCACAGCCGTGTCACTTCCAGAACGGGCGAGCCTCTTTGAGACGCCGCCAGAGCGCGGTCGAGTGGGTCCAGCCGACCTCGGCGCGTGCCTGGCTTGCTCCGAGTACCCATCCGACCGCACGATGCGCGGCCGGAGTGTCCTCGTTGAACGCCTCCGCTCCCGTCAGTGTGGCCTTGACTGTCGCCGCATCGTTGAGGTCACCGAAGACGGTCTGGAGTCCTTTCAAGCGCTTGAGGAACCGAGCGACGCGCTTTGCCGGAAACAAGGGGGAAAAGAACTCGGCAGCATATCGCAGCTTCTTCAGCTCCTTGCGCAGTTCGTGACGCTGTTCGACCGTCAAAGTCTCAAGTCCATGCGCACGCTTGACGGCTTTCTTCCAGCGCCTCTTAAGCGCTTGTCCGGCAAATTCGCCGATCGGCACTGCAAGCCGCTCGGTCTGCCCGAAATCCTGAGGAACGAGCCAGCCGCGCGTCTCCACGAAGCGCGCCAGATCGATCAGGAAAGCCTGCACGCGCGCCTCGACAAGAAGCTTGCGCAGGTGATTGCGCTGTTCCGTTGCCCGCAGTGAAAGCGCTTCGGAGAGGGCGGCGAGACGCGGTTCGTCCGGATGGGACTTGGCCTCCCGCCCCACGGTATCGTTGGCCACCACGTCGAGGTCCCTCAGGCGGCCGACCTCCTGCCCAAGCCAGCGCGCTTCGCCGCTGAGCCGCTCCATCGCCGGGCTTTGCAGCAGCGGCGAGAAGACTGAAAACGCGCTTCGCAGACGGCGCAGGCCGATCCGCAACTGATGCGGCCCCTCGGCATCGTCGAGCTCCCTGACCGCCACGACATTTGTTGCGATCTGATCAAAGCATTCGCGTAGGATGTCGCGCGCCGCCAACTCGGCAGTCTGTGCCGGATCGATCGCAACTGCTTCGGCGTTTCGCGGCCTGAGCGGGAGATCGATCCTTCCTTCTTCCGCCAGAAGATAGCCGCGTGCCGCCTTGGAAAGCTTCGAGAACCTCAAGCCGCCTTGGGAAACAGTGCGTGCGCGATATCGAACAGTCCACCAGGGTTGCCTTCGAGGAGTTCGATCTCCACTTCGGAAAACCCGGCCGAGCGCTCCCCGGCACGGATCTCGCCAATATCCACCGCCAGTTCCGCGCGGGTGCCGTCGCCAAGCAAAAGCTCGCCGGCGGAACGCTTGATCAAGGTCTCGCAGACGGGCTGCAGCGGTGTGCCGTTCAGGAGTTGAAGGACCGCCTCTCGAACATCCGCGTCCGGAATCGCCTCGGGACACGGCCGTCCCCCTGGGGCGAGGTTTTCCACCTCGCCGGTCTGCGACAGACCGCCGTGCAGCTCCGCCTTGGTCTTGACAGTCTGGACCCAGCGACGCCCGTCGCGGCGGAGCCGCAGAGCAATCCCGGCCTTCTTCAGCGAGTGCTCGGGAGAATCCAGATAGATGCTTCTGAGCGTTCTCGTTGTCGGGTGGCCACTGGCCAGCTTCGACGCCTTCGCATGCGCCCACACTTCGCGGGACGCCGGCTGGTCGAGGAGAAATTTCAGCTCGATCTCGCTCATGTGACAGTTTCGTGTCTGTTTTGCTGCATTACAGCCCCTACAGCAATTGGAGGTGCGTGAGCAAGCTGCTGCAGGGAGGCAAGAACGGTCCCTGCACACGCGAGGTACCTAAGACCACCCAAGGCCGAACTTCCTTGATCTTGCTCAATGACACGTCCCAAAAAATCCTGATCCTGAGTTCGCTTGAGAGTTTGGCGCAACGACCGAGGAGCGAGCCCATGAAGCCTGCATCACGAAAGATCGTCATTGTCGGCGGCGGCGTCGCGGGCCTGTGTGCAGGCGTTTACGCCCAAGCCTCAGGCTATCAAGTCGAAGTGCTGGAGCAGAACAGCGTGCCAGGCGGGCTGGCGACGAGTTGGAGAAGGGCGGGCTATACCTTCGAGACCTGTCTGCATTGGCTGGTCGGATCCTCGCCCGACGGCACGCTCGGAGCCCAGTGGCGCGAAGTGTGCGATCTCGACAGGCTCGCATTCGTCCATCCCGAGGAATTTCAGCGGATCGAGACGGAGGACGGTCGGTCGTTGCGCGTCTACAGCCATGTCGATCGCCTGGAGGCGGAGTTCTTGCGCGCATCGCCGCAGGACGCCGAGGAGATCAGGGCCCTTGCCGCGGCGATACGCGGGCTCGCGGATCTTCCGTTGGAAGAATTGAACGAGGCCTGGCCGCGCAAGGGGCTGGCGATCCTCCGCCTTATCCCCAGGCTACCACTTTTGCAGCATTGGTCCTCCATGAGCTCGGCCGAGTACGGCAAGCGTTTCGAGCACGAACTCATCCGGCGCTTCTTTGTCGACAGTGCGACCAGCGCCATGTCGGTGATCGCGCTCGTCTTCATGTTCGCATGGATGAGCCGGAAAAATGCGGGCTATCCGATCGGCGGCTCGAAGGCTGTCGTCCGCCTCCTCGTCGAACGGTTCCGCGCTCTCGGCGGGACGTTGCATTTGATGGCGAAGGCGGACGAGATCCTGGTGGAGAACGATGTGGCCGTGGGCGTGAGGTTCGCAGATGGAGAAACGATTCGTGCCGATTGGGTCATCTCGGCGGCGGACGGTCACGCCACGATCCATGATCTTCTGGGTGGCAAGTACCGGGATGGGGCGATCGATCGGTTCTACGAACAACAACCGGTCTACCCATCTTACCTTCAAGTGTCGCTGGGCGTGACACAGGACTTGTCGGCCGAGCCAGGCTTTCTGTGCCGCTGTCTGACCGCCCCGCTCCGGTTGGATCCGGAAACCGTCTTGGACGAGGTGCCGTTTCGGATCTTCCACTACGATCCGACCTTCGCGCCTGCCGGCAAGACAGCGATCACTTCATTCTTGCCGACCTACAACTACGCCTACTGGCTTGATCTCGAGGGCAGCGATCCGAAGCGCTACGCGGCGGAGAAACAGCGCGTCGCGGAAGCCGTCATCGCCACTCTGGACCGACGCATGCCGGGGGTCAGCAGACGCATCGAAACCATCGACGTCTCGACGCCCGCAAGCGTCGTTCGCTTCACGGGCAACTGGAAGGGGAGCATGGAGGGCTTCCTGCCGACGCCCGGTACGGGCTTCGAGCCAGACGCCAAACCCTGCCAGGCCTCGGTCGCTTCCGAATGGTGGGGCAGTGGGTGCGGCCGGGCGGCGGCTTGCCGTCCGGCCTGATGACGGCGCGCGCAGCCATCCGGGCCATTTGCTGCAAGGACCACGTGCCCTTCATGCCCAGGTCGGCATCCGGGTCGGCCAAGCTGCCTGAGTTTCGATAACCAACTGGAATAATCACCGCCACGCGCCGATGCAGGCGGCGGATCCTGCGATGGCATGCCGCCCAATTTGAGCGCCGAAACACTGACGCGCTCGGCCCTCCGTATGCGATCGTTCAAGGCTCAAAGGATACTTGGCAGTCGCGATGGACCGCGTGCGTCAGGGCCAGGCAACCCGATCCTCCATGGTCGCCAAGGCGACCATGGAGAGAAGGCCCGACGTTCTCAGAAGAAGCCGAGTGCCTTGGTGCTGTAGCTGACGAGCAGGTTCTTGGTCTGTTGATAGTGGTCGAGCATCATCTTGTGGTTCTCGCGGCCGAAGCCTGAGGCCTTGTACCCGCCGAAGGCGGCATGGGCCGGATAGGCGTGGTAGCAGTTGGTCCACACCCGCCCGGCCTGAATTGACCGGCCGAGCTGATAGGCGTCGTTGCCGTTGCGTGACCAGACGCCCGCGCCCAACCCGTAGATCGTGTCATTGCCGATGCGGATGGCGTCGTCGATGGTCTTGAACGATGTGACCGAAAGCACTGGCCCGAAAATTTCTTCCTGAAAGATGCGCATCGAGTTGTCGCCGGTAAACACCGTCGGCTGGACAAAATAGCCCCTCTCGAGCTCACCGCCGAGATGTGCGCGTTCGCCACCGGCGACGCATTTGGCGCCTTCCTGCTTGCCGATCTCGATGTAACCCAGGATCTTGTCCATCTGATCCTGCGAAGCCTGTGCGCCCATCTGCGTGGTCGGATCGAGCGGATCGCCGACCCTGATCCTCGCGACGCGAGCCACCGCGCGCTCCATGAACTTGTCGAAGATCGATTCCTGAACGAGAGCACGCGACGGACACGTGCAGACTTCGCCCTTGTTGAAGGCAAAGAGAGCGAACCCTTCGAGCGCCTTGTCGAAAAATGCGTCGTCGGCATCCATCACATCGGCCATGAAAATGTTAGGCGACTTGCCACCCAGTTCCATGGTTTGGGGAATGAGGTGCTCGGCCGCATATCCCATGATTTGCTTCCCCGTGGTCGTCTCGCCGGTGAAGGACACCTTCGAGATGCGGGGGTTTGCCGCGATGGCCTTGCCGACGGTGCCGCCTGGTCCGGTGACGACGTTGAGAACGCCTGCCGGCAGAATGTCCGCCGTCAGGCCGGCGAAGATCAGCAGAGTAAGCGGTGTATTGGAGGCCGGCTTGATAACCGTGCAATTGCCCGCGGCAAGGGCCGGGGCGATTTTCCACGCGGCCATCAGCAACGGGAAGTTCCATGGGATGATCTGCCCCACGACCCGATCGGCTCCTTGAAATGGTATGCGATCGTCTCGGCGTCGATCGTGGAGATTCCGCCTTCCTCGGCCCGGATACAGCCGGCGAAGTAACGGAAGTGGTCGATGGCGAGCGGTATATCTGCGCCGCGCGTCTCGCGGATCGGCTTGCCGTTGTCGAGTGTTTCGGCGAGCGCCAGGAGTTCGAGATTGTCCTCCATGCGGTCCGCGACCTTGTTGAGCAGCTTGGCCCGCTCGGCCGGCGATACGCGCGCCCATGCGTCCTTTGCCTTGTAGGCTGCGTCGAGTGCAAGTTCGACATCCCGCTCGGTCGACTGAGCGATGTCAACCAGTCGCTCGCCATTAACGGGGCTGTAATCGGTGAAATATCGTCCCTCAACCGGGGCGATCCATTCGCCGCCGATGAAATTGCCATAGCGCGCAGGCAGGTTTCCTTTTGAGCGCACGAGTTCGAATGCGTGATGAGACATGACATTATCCTTCCAGCAGCGTGCTTTTCATCGACTGCTGATGCGAACTCTCTTGGCTTTCGGCTGACCGGACATTGATCCTGGTCAACGGCGAAAGATTTCCTCATTGCGCTAGGTCAATGAAACAGGACGTGGCGCGCCTCATGTTCGCCAGGCCAGCAAGAAATGCAGTCGAGAAACAAGGAGAATGCGCTGTGGTGAAGATGATGAAGGCGGCCGTGGTCCATGAATTCGGCAGACCGCTATCGATCGAACAGGTACCGGTTCCCATTCCTGGCCCGGGGGAAATCTTGGTCAAGGTGATTGCGTGCGGCGTTTGCCATACCGATTTGCATGCCGCCGACGGAGACTGGCCGGTGAAGCCCGTGCCGCCGTTCATTCCGGGGCATGAGGTTGCAGGCGTGGTGGCGGCGCTCGGCCCTGGCGTGACCGATTTCAAGGAGGGTGATCCGGTCGGCGTCGCTTGGCTGCACGATGCCTGCATGCGTTGCGAATACTGCGAGACCGGCTGGGAGACGCTTTGCGAGCACCAGCATGACACCGGCTACAGTTGCGACGGCGGCTTCGCGGAATATGTCATCGCATCCGCGCCTTTTGCCGCGCGCCTGCCTGCCGGCGTCGATTTCGCGCAGATGGCGCCGATCCTTTGCGCTGGGGTGACCACATACAAGGGACTGAAGGAAACCGAGGCCCGGCCCGGCGAGTGGGTAGCAATATCCGGCGTCGGTGGTCTCGGCCACGTCGCGATCCAATACGCCAAGGCGATGGGACTGAAGGTTGTTGCCCTGGACGTTGCACCCGAGAAGCTCGCTCTGGCCAAGGCCGCCGGAGCCGATCTCGCATTCGACGCGCGCTCGCCGGACGTGGTGGCCAAGGTCATCGAGGGGACCGGAGGCGGCGCTCACGGCATTCTCGTGACTGCGGTTTCGACACCGGCTTTCAGCCAGGCGCTGCACATGGTTCGCCGCAAGGGGACGATCAGCCTGGTAGGCTTGCCGCCAGGCGAGTTTCCGACACCGATCTTCGACGTCGTGCTGAAGCGGATCACGGTGCGCGGCTCGATTGTCGGAACCAGGCGCGATCTCGACGAGGCCATCGCCTTTGCCGCTGACGGCAAGGTAAAGGCCGAAATCACCAAGGGACGCCTCGAGGACATCAACACAATATTTGCAAACCTCAAGGCCGGCAGGATTCAGGGACGGATTGTGCTCGATTTTTCCGAGCCCGTTCGCAAGCCGGTATCAGAGCGCGCGGCCGTTCCCGCCTGACAAGAAATGCGACGGCGGCGGCGCGAAGCCGCCGCCGTCGCGTCGAGACTTCCGAACGGGCGGCCATGGAAAATCCAAGATGTGACGTGCTGGCAGCTAGCTAGCATCGACGCCGTGGTGATCAGTGCAGCCGGACAGACCGGCCGACGGGTCGTTTGCGGCCTGGCCGCCGCGGAGCGCGGGGCAGGGCGGTGGCGCGCGGAATTGAGCCGGCGAGCGGTGGCGGCGTTCGGGCTCGACGACGTACCTGGACCGAGCGATGGCATTGAGCTTCCTGCACGCGGCGTTCCGCGCGCCGAACCAAGGCGGTTGCCGAGCAGCAAGCGACAGAGAGGCATCTTCCTTCACTTCAGGAACTGGCGAAATTGGCGCAGCGAGAAGGCAAACAGCGCAACGCCGATGGCCAGCAGCGCGGCAAGCTGAGGCCAGACGACGTCGAACCCGGCGCCGCGGAAGAGCACCGCCTGCGCCAGCATGACGAAATGCGTGTTTGGGGCAGCGAACATGATGGCCTGGATGATCTCCGGCATGCTCTCGCGCGGCGTGACGCCGCCGGACAGCAATTGCAGCGGAAGCAGCACCATCATCAGGAGAAGCCCGAATTGCGGCATCGACCCCGCGATGGTCGCGAGGAAAATTCCAAGGCAGGTCATGGCGAATATGTCGAGAGCCGCCCCGGTCATGAACAGCGCCAGCGATCCGTTCATGGGCACGGCAAGTAGGCCTTGGACGACGATCACCAGGCAAAATCCGGAGGCCACCAGCACGACGAGGCCCATCGACCAGATCTTGCTTGCCATGATCTCGAAGGCGGTCACCGGCATGACCAGGAGATGTTCGATGGTCCCGTGCTCACGCTCGCGGATCAAGGCCGCGCCGGTCAGAATGATCGACAGCATGGTGATGGAGCTGATCACGTCGGTGATCGCGCCGAACCATGCCTTGTTCAGCTCCGGATTGAAACGGGCGCGCAGGTCGAGGGCGACGGGCAAAGCGGTTTCCGATCGGTAGCGGTCGAGGAACTCGGTGACCTCGCCCGACACGATCGACTGGACGTAGCCACCGCCGGTGAAGGCCTGCGACATGCGTGTCGCGTCGATGTTGAGCTGAACGGTCGGCGAACGGCCGGCGAGAAGGTCGCGCTGAAAGTTCGGAGGGATGTCCAGCGCAAAGGTGTCGAGGCCCGCATCCATGCGGCTGTCCATCTCGGACTGGGAGATGAGCTCGGGCGCGACGAAATAGGGAGGGTAGAAGGCGCTCACGATACGCGAAGCCACCGCCGACTGGTCCTCGTCCACGATCGCGATCGGCGCCCGGTTGAGAGTCTCCGGCATCGCCTTTGATGCCGTGTAGATCGCCACGGTGAAGGAATAGAAGATCAGCACCAGCAGCATCGGATCCCGCGACAGACCGCGCAGTTCCTTGACTCCAAGCTGGAGGATGTTGGCTAGTCGCATCAGCGGGCCTGCTTTCTGAGGAAGATTGTGCCGAGGCCGAGCAGAACGGGGACGGCAATCAGCAGGGGAATGAACGCACCGGAGAGGTCATTGAAGCCGAGAGCCTTGGAGAAGGTTCCGCGCGAGATCATGACGAAATAGGTCGTCGGATAGATCTTGCCGACAACGGCGCCGAAACCCTGGAGCGACGAGACCGGATCGATCATGCCCGAATATTGCGTGGCGGGGATCATCGTGAGGATCGCCGTCCCGAAGATCGCGGCGATCTGGCTGCTCATGAAGGTCGACAGCACAAGCCCCATCGCCGTCGTGACGATAACGTATGCCAATGCCGCGGCCGCGAAGGTCGCAAAGCTGCCGGTGAAAGCCACGCCAAAGCCGTAGACGGCAAAGGCGGTCAGCAGCAGGAAGTTCAGCATTGCCAGTGCCACGTAGGGCATCTGCTTGCCGAGCAGGAACTCGAGCCTGGTCACGGGCGTGACGTAAAAGTTGATGATTGAGCCGAGTTCCTTCTCGCGCACCACGCTCAGCACTGCCAGCATGGCCGGTATCATCAGGAGCAGAAGCGGGATCACCGCGGGAACGATGGCGTCGAGGCTGCGAACGTCCGGATTGTAGCGGTAGCGGATCTCGATGTGGAAAGCGCTGGCTGCCGCAGCATCGCCATAGATGGCGCGCGCCTTCTGGGTGAGCCAGCCTGCATGCATGCCTTCGACGTAGCCGCGGACGGTTTCCGCCCGTGTTGGCATCGCGCCGTCGATCCAGGCGCCGACGGCGACGTTTCGGCCGTGCGCGAGGTCGCGTCCGAAGCCCGGCGGGATCTCCAGCGCCAGGCTGATCTCGCCGCGCTCCATGCGCCGGTCGAGGTCGGCGTAGCCGGACAAGGGTGCCTTTTCGGTAAAATAGCGCGAGCCGGCGAGCTGCAGCACATAATCGCGGCTGATGGCGGTATCGTCATGGTCGAGGACCGCGAATGAAAGGTTCTCGACATCCATGTTGATGCCGAAACCCACCACGAACATCAGGATCAGGCTGCCGATGGTCGCGAGCGTGGCCCGGATCGGATCGTGCAGCAATTCCAGCGCCTCTCGCCTTGTGTAGGCGAACATGCGGCGGAAATCGAAGATTCGGCCGGGCTTCGTCCCCCTCAGCGCTTCCCGGGCTGGAAGCATCGTTGGCATCGACTCTTGCGCGGACGCCTCGGGTTCCTCGGCCCTCATCGCCTGTTCCAGGTAGCCGATGAAGGCCTCTTCCAGCGTCTCGGCCGAGCGGCTGGCAATGATGGCCGCCGGGGTGTCGCTGACAAGAACCTTGCCCGCATGCATCAGCGAGATGCGGTCGCAGCGCTCCGCCTCGTTCATGAAGTGTGTCGAGACGAAGATGGTCACGTTCTCTCGGCGGGAAAGATCGATGAGGATGCGCCAAAAGCCGTCGCGGGCCACGGGATCGACGCCCGAAGTGGGCTCATCGAGGATCAGTATGTCAGGTGAATGGATCATCGCCACGGCTAGCGAAAGGCGCTGCCGGATGCCGAGCGGCAGCGCATCGGGAAGCGTGTCCATGTGATCGGCAAGATTGAACTGGCCGGTTACCTCTTCGACCCTTTTGGGGATCGCTGCGGCGGCGATTTCGAATAGACGGGCGTGCAGTTCCAGGTTCTGGCGGACCGTGAGCTCCGAATAGAGCGAAAAGCCCTGCGACATGTAGCCGACACGCCGCCGCACATCTATGTCGTGCGGGTCGATCTCCCTGCCGAACAGCTTGGCCTTGCCTTCGCTGGCGTCGAGCAGGCCGGTCAGCATCTTCATCGTGGTCGTCTTGCCGCAGCCGTTCGACCCCAGGAAGCCGAAAATCTCGCCGCGGCCGATGCGGAAACTCACATCCTCAACGGCGGTGAATTCGCGGAAGCGCTTCGTCAGATGTTCCGCTTCGATCGCCGCCTCGCCGTCGACCCCCGCGGAACGCGGCGGAATGACCACCTGTTGGTAGCCCTCGCGCTTTTCGGCCGGCAGCAATGCGATGAAGGCGGCGTCGAGATCCGGCGCGCCTGTCTGTTCGAGTAGGGTCGCCGGCGTGCCGGAGGCCAATACCCGCCCGCCATCCATCGCCAGCAGCCAGTCGAAGCGGGCTGCCTCCTCCATGTAGGCGGTGGAGATGATCACGCTCATACCCTGGCGGCCCTGGCGGATGCGCTCGATCAACTGCCAGAACTGGCGGCGCGACAGCGGATCGACGCCGGTGGTCGGTTCGTCAAGGATCAGCAGGTCCGGATCATGGATAAGCGCGCAGCACAGGCCAAGCTTCTGCTTCATGCCGCCCGAAAGCTTGCCGGCCGGCCGGCCGGAGAAAGGGGCCAGCCCCGTGCTCTTGAGAAGTTCGCCGATGCGGCGCTCACGCTCTAACCGCTCTTGGCCGAAAAGGCGGCCGAAGAAGTCAATATTGTCGAAGACTGAGAGGGTCGGATAGAGGTTCTTGCCCAGGCCCTGCGGCATATAGGCGATGCGCGGATAAGCGTTCTGCCGGTGAGCGACGCTCGCCATGTCGCAGCCGAGCACTTCGATGCGACCCTGCTGGATGGCGCGGGCGCCCGCGATCAGCGACAGCATGCTGGACTTGCCGACGCCGTCAGGGCCGATCAGCCCCACCGTGCATCCGGAAGGAACATCGAGCGTGACGGCATCGAGCGCCCGGGTCTTTCCGTAGGAAAGGCCGACATTCTCCAGCCGCGCCACGGAGCGCGCGGCAGGCGCCTGCGCGTTCATTGCACCAGCGTCCCCTGCAGGCTGTCAGGCCATTTGGCATTGGGGTCGAGGCGGATATAGGCCGTGCCGGGGAGGCCGGTCTTCACCTGCTGGATGTATTTGCGCAGCAACTCGGGCGCTATCTGCGCCTTGACGCGGAACATCAGCTTCTGGCGTTCTTCTTCAGTTTCCACCGTTTTCGGCGTGAACTGCGCGACGTCGGCGACAAAGGTGGCCTTGGCGGGAATGATGTATTGGGGCGCGGCATCCAGGACGAGGCGGACCTCCGTTCCCAAGGCCACGCGCCCTGCCTGTGTGGTGGGCAGGAAGAACGTCATGTAGACGTCTTCAAGATCGACGAGGTTAAGCACCCTGCCGCCACCGGCCAGCACCTCGCCGGGTTCGGCCACGCGATACTGCACGCGCCCGTCGCGCGGCGATTTGAGCGTCGCATCGTCGATCTCGGAATCGATGCTCTCGATGGCGGCCTGTGCCGAATCGACGGCGGCCTTGGCATCCACGACCTGTGCCTTGGCGGCGTTGATCGCTGCTTCGCTGGCGGCGAGCTGGGCCACGGCCGCGGCCACCGCCGCCTTGGAGCCCTGCTCGGACGCCCGATCATTGTCGAGAACCTGCTGTGAGATCGTGCTGTTGGCCGCAAGTTGGGTGGAACGCCCGAAGGTTCGTTCGGCGACGTCGAGCTCGGCCTCACGTTGCGCGACGACGGCTGCCGCTGCCGTTCTCTCAGCCTCCCGCTGGACGATCAGCGTGTTGGCGGTGTCGACACCGATGCTGGCACGCTGCAACTGTGCCTCGGCCTGGCGGCGCTGCGCCTCGAGCTGCGCAGTATCCATCCGGGCAAGCACCGCGCCGGCTTTGACGAAGTCGCCTTCGTCGGCAAGGATCTCCTTGATCCGCCCGGCCGATTTCGTCGAGACGTCGATCTCGACCGCCTCGATGCGGCCGTTGCCGCTTGCTATTCCATCGGGAAGCTTGCTGTTGCCGGATTGCTGCCAGGCATAGTATCCGCCGGCCACAAGAGCTGCCGCCAGACCGGCGAATAGCCATGTGCGTCTGACGCTGTTCATATTTGCCCCTTGCCGTCGTCGAATGCGGCTCCCTTGGAACCGTCAGGAGCAGGAAATGCACCGTCCAGGTGGATGGATGACGCTGGAACAGTGCCAAAGGTCTTGAACGGCACGGGGCGATCGGGCTGCATGCCGCTTCCGTTGCCCGCAGTTGCCTCATGCCGATCGATGGCCTGCGTCCAGACTGCCAGAATGCTGTGCAGCGTCTCCGTCGCAACAAGGCAATACCCTCTCGGATCCAGGATGAGCAGCACTGCGTCATCGTCGTTGCGGACTTGCCGGAACGACCCGTCGATGAGTTCGAGACACGTGCGGACCTGCTGGATATCGACAAGGCGCGTTCGACGCATGATGTCATCGAGCCTGAAGGCCTCCACCCCGTCCTTGCTGATGCTCGCGCCCTCACGGCCGAGTTCAAAAAAAACATTGACGACGGGAAGCATGCCGCGGATCGAGGCATAGACGGCCGCCGCCTCCTGCACCGTGCAGGCCGCCAGATGCCGGGGACTTGCGAATGCCTCGGATCTCGGACCAAGGCCAAGCGTGACGGCGATCTCGCGGTCCAGCCACTGGCGTACCTCCGGCGGTGCGGATCGAATCTGTTCGCGGCTCAATGTGATCCCAACCATGGTGTGCTGCTCCACTGCTGTTCTGAACTGTGTGCGGATCAAAACCAGAGCCTGGGCGCGGCATCCTTGATCGGTGTCAATTGCGGCGTGATCGGTGGCAGTTCCGGTATCTACTGGTGTTGTCAGCGCGTGCGCAGCTGTTCCTTAACGATCGGTCCCGTTAGTTGAGCAACGTTCCAGTTCTCTTGGGCGCAGACCTGGGGAGAGGCCTGAAGCATCGAAGCGGAGCCCGACGGGAAGTCGATATGGCCACGGCGAAGCTGGCATGCGACGCTGCTCTCGAAAAAGGGGAGGTGGCGATCTCGATCCGAAGTGAAGCCAAGCCAAGCACAGGGTCTCGGCTGGGAATTGCTGGGAGTTCGCTCCCTCTGCGCAAATCGGCCGACGGCTTGCCGCCTGAGACCAATTTAGATGCGAACTCCAATCTTGGGGAGCGCTGGTGGCGAATTCTTGCTAGCCGGAAAACAGCATCACGATTAACGCTCCTGCCATGAGCGCCGTCGCGATCCAGCCAAGAATGATGATCGGCCGGCCGGACGTGAAAGGTCCCATCACGGAGCGGCTTGAGGCCAGCAATATGACCACCACCATGAGCGGCACCGCGACTACGCCATTAATGACGGCGCTCCAGAACAAGGCCTTCATCGGGCTGATGGGGAGATACTGGATGGTCAGCGCCGCCAGGATGCTTACTGCGATGATGCCATAGAAGCCGCGCGCGTCACTGGCTTTCAGCTCGAGGCCTTCTTGCCAACCCATGGTCTCCGCCAGCGCGTACGCCGCCGAGCCCGCCAGCACCGGCACGCCGATCAATCCGACGCCCAGTATGCCGGCCGCAAAAAGCACGAAGGCGAAATCGCCTGCCAGCGGCTGCAGGGCGCTTGCCGCCTGCGCCGCGGTTTCGATGTTCGTGACACCAGCGACATGCAGCGTCACCGCGGTCGCCAGGATGATGAAATAGGACGTCAGGTCCGAGTAGAACATGCCGCTCCAGGTATCCCAGCGCAACCGGCGGAATTCGCGCTCGGATGGCGTCGCCACCTCGAGGAGCGAAGGAGCGCCTTTCATGTCCTCGACCTCTTCGGAGGCCTGCCAGAAGAAGAGATAGGGGCTGATCGTCGTGCCGAAGATGGCCACCGCGACGGTTGCGGTATCGGAATTGAGCGCAAGGTTGGGCCACACGGTGCGAAGCACCACCTCGCTCCACGGCACGTGGACCATGAACAGCACCGCCGCATAGGCGAGCAGCGAAAGCGTCAGCCATTTGAGGAAATTCACATAGCGATGATACGGAACGAGCACCTGCAGGACCAGCGTGCCGAAGGTGAAGAACAGCGTGGCCAGATGCCTGTTCATGCCGGTGACAAGTTCCGCGACCTCGCCCATAGCCGCTATGTCGGCGGCGATGTTCAGCGTGTTCGCTATCAGGAGCAAGGCTACAACGAATTTGAGCACGACCGGCGGGAAGAACGCCTTTATGTTCGCGGCAAGCCCTTTGCCCGTAACGCGGCCGATGCGTCCGCACATCGACTGGACCGCCGCCATCAGCGGAAAGCAGAGCGGCATCGTCCAGAGCATGTTGAGGCCGAATTGGGCGCCTGCCTGTGAGTAGGTCGCAATTCCGCTGGGGTCGTCGTCGGCCACTCCGGTGATCAAACCCGGACCGACGCGAGCGAGCGGATGTTCCTTCAGGCGGCCGATCAAACCCCGCAAGCCGGTGGAGGCGGTGCCTACCTTCGTATTATCTTCGACGACGTTCATCGTGATGGATCGCTACGACAGACTCGCCGGGGGCTACATGGTCAAGCGCGGATAAATACGCGCAGAAATCATGATCATCACAGCAACGATGGCAGCTTGCACGATGAAGCCGACATCGAGGCCGAATGTGCTGGCGCTACCGGGTGAGCGTGAGCGTCTGGTCCACCGCCACTCGGTTCGCGAAGGACTCGACAGCCGCTTGGTTTCGATCAGCAGGTCGGCTTTTGCTGGTGAGGAGGCATTCATGAGCGGACATTGTAATCGTGACAAACCCCCAACTCTTTGACTTCGCTCAAAGCCGAGAGTGGCACGAGAAGATGCGGCAGATCGTACGCAATCGAAAATCAGAGCCTGGCGACGTCTATTTCTTCTATACGACGTGCCCGAAATGCGCCAAGGCCTATGGAAAGAACTATGTCGTTGGCATCGCGACTGTAGATTAGCACCCGCGGGGTCACCGCGTTGCCGTCACTTCCAGGTGACGCTGGTCAGTTTTTGCTCGTCCCTTGGAGGAGCTTTCGCAATGACTCGAATTGGCGGTTTCCTGCTGGTCATGCTCATCGCCATAGCGACCGCGACCGGCGTGACTTTCTTGCTTTACCGGAACGAGCTTGGTCGTCTGCGCGACGCCGTCAGCCGAGGCAGTCTGGTCGCCAACCTCGACATAGGCCCGATCGAATACGCCGACAGCGGTGCGGGCATTCCGCTGTTGTCGATCCACGGCGCCGGCGGCGGCTTTGACCAGGGCCTTGCCCTTGCTGCCGATCTTGTGGGTGGGGGCTTTCGTATCATCGCGCCGTCGCGCTTCGGCTATCTACGCACGCCCGTTCCGCAAGACCCCTCTGCAGCCGCGCAGGGCGACGCGCACGCGGCGTTGCTTTCAAGCTGAACGTTCCCAAAGCAGTAGTTGTCGGTGTTTCGGCCGGAACCCGTTCAGCGGTCGAACTGACACTCCGGCACCCTGACAAGGTCGCCGCTCTCATTCTGATCGTCCCAGCCCTCTATTCGCCCACCAGTCCAGTCTCGATCAACGTGAGCCTCGGCAACAGGTTCGCATTCTGGGCCGTCAATGCTGGCGGCGATTTCGCCTGGTGGGTCGCTGAGACGATCGCACCGTCGATACTTATTCGCTTTGTCGGTGTTCGACCGGCGCTAATAGCGGCCGCGCCCCAAGCCGAGAGGGAGCGTGTCATGAGCTTCGTCAGGAGCGTCGAACCGCTGTCGCTGCGCTTCCCGGAATCAATATCGACAGTGCCCCAGAGTTGGATGAACTGCCGTTGGAAGAAATTACTGCACCAACAATGATCATCTCTGCGCGCGACGACCTGTTCAACACGCTGCCGGCAGCCGAATTCGCAGCGGCCAAGATCCCCGGTTCCAAGCTGGTCGTCTACGACACGGGCGGACATCTTTTAGTCGGACGGAAGCGGGAGGTCCGCAAAGCAGTCCGCAACTTTCTGGCTGACGCGGGCCTGATCATCCGATAGCCCGAGACTGTGACGCAACATCCGTCGACCCGCATCAACCAGACCTGCCGTGCGGCAAGATGGCTGCCCGGCTCAGGGCTGACCGGACACTGCGCCGTCTTCCACCTTCCCGTTGCGCGGCATCAGCCAACGGACCAGGGCAAGGCCAAGGAGCGCCAGCGCCGTGAAGCCCGCCCCTGCCAGGAAGGTCATTCGCGGTCCGAAAAGATCCCAGAGCGTGCCCGCCAGCAGGCTGGCGGCCAACAGCGCGAGCCCGCCCGACAGATTGAACATCCCGAAGGCGGTGCCCCTCAGCTCCAGCGGGGCGGTATCGGCGACCAGCGTTGCCAGAAGCCCTTGCGTGAACCCCAAATGCAGACCCCAGAGAGCCACGCCGAGCGCGACGCCGGCGAGGTTTCCGGGAAACGCCAGCACGATGTCCGCGGCAATCAAGATCAGGAAGCCGAGAATAAGCATCGTCAGGCGATTGACGCGATCCGAGAGCACGCCGGCCGGATAGGCGGCGAGCGAGTAGACCACGTTCATGACCACGAGCACCAGCGGGACGAGCACGATCGGCAAGCCCATGACCTGCGCGCGCAGTATGAGAAACGCTTCGCTGAACCTGGCCAATGTGAACACGGTGGCGACGCAGACGACCAGCCAGAAGGGCGAACCCAGGCGCCTGAGCTCGGGCAAGCTCAAGGGAGCACGCACTTCACGCAGGTCGGCGGGCCGCGCAGGCTCGCGGACGGCTGCGACCAGCAGCGCGACCGCCAGGAGGCCGGGAACGACCGCGGCCCAGAACACGGTCCGGAACTGATTGGCGGTCAGCCACATGAGGCCGATCGCCAGGAGCGGCCCGACAAACGCGCCGACCGTGTCGAGCGCTTGGCGAAGTCCGAAACTGGCGCCGCGCGCGTGAGCAGGAGCGATGTCTGCGATCAGGGCATCGCGCGGAGCGTCGCGAATGCCCTTGCCGACACGGTCGACAAAGCGAGCCGCCACAAGCCAGCCGATCGAAGAAGCAAGCGGGAATACCGGCTTGGTGAGAGCGGCGAGGCCGTAACCGATGACCGCCAGCAGCTTGCGTTTTCCCAGCCAATCCGACAGCGCGCCCGAAAAAACCTTGGTGATGGCGGCCGTCGCCTCGGCAATGCCTTCGATGGTGCCGACCGTCACCATCGATGCGCCCATGACGGTGACGAGATAGATCGGCAGCAAGGCATGGATCATCTCCGACGAGACGTCCATCAGCAGTGAGACGAAGCCCAGCGCCCAGATTCCCGCGGGGATTGTCCTCAGGCGGACGGGGGTGGTTTCCTTGAACTGTTCCATGCCCCTTCGCCGTGTCGGCATTGATCGCGCTAGCGTAGCGAACCTGCGGCGGCACTGTCCATCGAGATCGACCGCACCATGGGAAGGCCGTTGCGCTGCACGAGGGAGCACGCCGCGAATGCGGTTGATCTCGCGCAAAGTGGGACCCGATCAACGGCGTAGAATGGTATCCATTCAAGATGGAGCAAGCCAATGCAGAAGGCTTTGATGAAGTCCGTAGTGGCAGCGAGCGCCATTCTGGCCCTTATACCCTACACGGCATGGGCGCAGGCGCCGTCCGACATCGGAAGGTACGAATGGGGACCCCATATGATGTGGTGGGGCGGAGGTTGGTACGCCATGATTTTCGGTCCGCTGTTCATGATCCTCTTCCTCGCGGTGCTGATAGTAGCCGCGGTCTCTCTCGTCCGCGGGCTGAGTGGACCGTGGTCAGGGCCGGTGTCACCGCATCACTCGCTCGCCAGCCGCACACCGCTTGATATTCTCAGGGAGCGATTTGCGCGCGGCGAGATCGATAAGGAAGACTTCGAGGAAAGGCGCCGAGTGCTCGGCGAATAGGTAGCGTCACCACCCCGGTAGGAGGTGTAGCGGCCCCTGAAAAATCCACCCGCTTGCTGGCTTTTTTGGTGCCGAAGTTCCGCGAACAAACGCCGACCTGGTCGGCTGAGATCTGCAACGAATGGTCGCCAAGCAGCCGTGAATAGAATGCTTGCTACCCAGCGCTAACTCCGAAGGTCGTCCCGGCTGCAACCATGACGATAGTCGCGATGCCCCACAATGTGACCTTGTAGTCCCCGCGCAACACGCCCGCTCCAATGTGCCGAACTGCGCCGCCGGTGAAAGGTCACGACCATGCGGCCGAAACCCGAGGATTGTTGGACAGGCCGTAGGCAGAACCAGAGTTTGCGCAGATCGGATCGGTAGTGTGCTGAGAGTTCTGCAAATTCGCTGAGAGGGGGCGGTCATGGCAGGCTGGTGATTGTTCACGTCACCGATTCCCGCGAAGGAACGCCACCATGACCAAGATTGAAAGTAAGACCGCCAGCGCTGCCGTCAAAGACATTCTGCTTTCGAACCCGGATGGACTGCACGAAGTGATCCGCGCGGTGATGCAGGAGGTGCTCGAGGCCGAGATGGACGAGGCGCTTGGTGCTTCGAAAAGCGAACGCACGCCGGAGCGGCTGGGCTACCGCTCGGGCTACTATGGCCGCACCCTTGTCACGCGTGTCGGCAAGCTTGAGCTGCGGGTTCCGCAGGACCGCTCGGGGCGCTTCTCGACCGAATTGTTCGAGCGCTACCAGCGTTCGGAGCGAGCCTTGGTGGCGACGCTGGCCGAGATGTATGTGCAGGGTGTGTCGACCAGGAAGGTGAAGGCGATCACCGAGGAGCTGTGCGGTCATGCGTTTTCGGCCTCGTCGATCTCGGCCATCAACAAGCGGCTGGACGAGAGCCTCGCTGCCTTTGCCAGGCGCCCCCTTCAAGAGCCGTTCCCTTACCTCATCCTCGACGCGCGCTATGAGAAGGTGCGTGAAGCCGGCGTCGTCATGAGCCAGGCGGTGCTGATCGCTGTCGGCATCGACTGGGACGGAAGGCGCCAGATCCTGGCTGTGGAGATGGCCAATCGCGAGAGCCGTTCGGCCTGGAAAGACTTTCTCGTCTCGCTGAAGGCGCGCGGCCTCAAGGGTGTCGAGCTGGTCGTCTCCGACGACCATGCCGGCCTCGTGGCGGCGATCGGTGAGGTGATCCCGGAAGCGGCATGGCAACGCTGCTACGTCCACTTCCTCAGGAACGCGCTCGATCACCTGCCGAGGAAGCATGGCGACGATTGTCTGCAGGAGCTCAGATGGCTCTACGACCGGCGCGATCTCGCCGAGGCAAGGGCCGATCTCGCCGCATGGCTGTCCAAATGGTCCGCCCGCTACCCGCGGCTGACCAGCTGGGCGGAAGAAGCCATAGAACAGACGCTGACCTTCTTCCGGCTGCCGCGCCAGCACCACAAGCACCTGAAGTCCACCAACATGCTCGAACGGCTCAACGAGGAGATCAGGCGCCGCACCTATGTCGTGCGCATCTTCCCCAATGCCGAAAGCTGCCTGCGCCTGGTCAGGGCATTGGCCGTCGAAACCAACGAAAACTGGATGGAGGCCAACCGCTACATCAACATGGACGACCTGCGCGAGCACAAGAAGCTCGCGCTGCGCCAAGCCGCATGACCAGCATCGTGGCCGCCCCAATTTTGCAGAACTTGACGCACACAACCATCGGATCTGCGGTGTACCACAAAGCCTCGAAGGCGAGCCTAATGGCTGGCGCTGGAGTCGGAGTACACGAAGCTCTGACTTGGCATCCAGAGCAATGACTTGCGACTAGTTCAGGTGGATTATCTTTGTCATCGGACAAACACACTCACCTTTTCGACCATAAGGTTCACGCGATTTGACGAGGTGGTATTGAAGCGCTGATTTAGGCGACACGCTTCCTAACTCGAAAGCAGGATCAATGCCAGAGTGAGATATACCAAGGGTTGCATGGCCTCCTGCTTCAGGCTGCATTCTCGCGTTGCTTTGAGTAGCTTGATCGAATATTTGCTTGCGATGGCTGCGGTGGCCACCGCATTCGCCGATGCCGGCCAATTCCGACTTTTTTGTCTCGAAACCTTAAGCGAGCCGCAGGTCCTAGAGCAGCTGTAAGGCAAAGTAGCCGGCGGCCGCTGCGATCGAAGTCATGCCGGCCAGAGGCAACCAGAAACTGACCGGACCCGCAAATGCGGCCAGTGTCAGGCGCCCGATCGCGTTGGCCGTCAGCGCGGTCAGCACGGCGCGTGCTACCGTTTCGATCGAGATCGAATGCTTGACCAGCCGCAGGGCGCTGAGCACTGAAGCGTCGACATCGAACGCACCCGTGATCGCAGAACTCGCCAGCAGGCCCCGCTCTTCGAATTGCGAAGCCAGTGCGGCACTGGCCGTCGAGGCAAATGCGAACAGCAACGCAAAGATCAGCAACGGCACCAGTTCGAATGGATTGCGCGATTCTGCAGGGCCGTCGTGCTTCTGGCGGCTAAGGACCAAAGCAATTGCTCCGCAGATGGCGAATGCCAGCGCGGCAGAGAGCGCCGGTGCCGCGATGGGCACTGCCACGCTCGGCGCCAGTAGCAGAACCACGAAGCAGACACGCAGGATCGAAACCATCGCCGCCAGCGAAGCCGCACCCGCGAAGGACAAAGGATTGTTCGTTGCCTTGGCTGTGCGAGCCAGCGACAAAGTGACCGCAGTGGACGAGACCACCGCGCCGGCCGCTGCGCTGACAAGCAAACCGCGCCTGCTGCCCAAGGCGCGGACCGCGACGTAACCGGCGAACGAAATCGAGGCCATCAGAACCGTCAGAAGCCAGACTTCCCACGGGTTGAAGCCGCCCCAGGGATCGAACGTACGGTTGGGCAGCAGGGGCAAAACTATGGCCGTCATCACCGCCAGGACCAGCGCCGAGCGAAGCTCGATCCAGGTCAGGCGCTTCAAGAGGCGGTGCAAGACTTCGCGACTCGCTAGAAGTGCGGCCAATGCTGCGCCGCCAGCGGCTGCAACACGAAAGTCGCCGGCCACGCAGAGCGCGCCAAGCGCAAAGACAGCCAGGCCGGCGAGAACGGTCGTAACGCTGAAATCCTCATCATGCGCGGCTTCGCGTGCCTTGTACCAAGCGAAAATGCCAGCGAAGACGAGAAAGCCGGCGACCAGCACGGAAATCGCGCTCAGCGCTTCGGCCAATGCCGCAACAACGCCACCAAGAAGCCCTGCAATGCCGAATGTGCGGATGCCGGCCGTGCGGCTGCCATCGGGAGCTTCGCGTTCTTGCCACCCGCGCTCCAAGCCAACGAGCAACCCTATCGCCAGGGCGACACCAAGTCGGACTATAACCGAGTCCATGATGAATACCCTCGCTGGGACCGCGGGATGCAACCAGCGGCTTCGATCAGCGGTCGGCCTGACTCAGCTTCCGCCAGAGCGTGACAAGTTCAGCTGTCTAGGGCCTCGCGGCCCGACAATTCCGCGATCGAAATCCTGAAGAACACGTGTGGCAAATGGTCGGCAACCGAGGACGTGGTAGGCTTCAATGCGCCCGGTTCCCACCAGTCCGTGTGTCTGCTTAAAAGCGACCATGCGTGATCAAGCTGCACCTTGTGTCCGATCCGATCGGGAAGTTCCTCAAAACGGCCGTTGACGATGACGCTTCTCCAACCTCGACCAGCGCTGTGTTCGTCGACCTGCACGCACACGAGTGAATTGGAGCGCATCCAGTCGATCTTCTTGCCCAACATGGAAAAGGCATAAAGATGGTTGTCTGCATGGGCATAGTAGAACGGCATTATATAGGGCTGCCCGTCCTTCGCACAGGCCAAGTGGCCGACGCGATTGGCCGTCAAGAACTTCGTGCATTCCAGAGTGGAAAGGGTGCGGATCTGCATCAGTGAACTCCTAGCTACCAGCTTCGTGCCGCGATTTGCTGGCGGTATGCGCGCCGGAGCGCCTTCCTTGGCCGACGTTCCGACCGCCTTCTCGCGCCTGAGAAGCGAGGGCCATAATGTCGAGGACCTCGCTGTCCGTGAGCTGCGGGAAGCTGCCATAGTAATAGCTGAGCGCCCGGAAACGGGCGGGCTGATTGAGACAGATGGTCAAATCGGCTTCCTGCGCAAGTTCGTCGACGACCTCCGGCGGCGCTACGGGCAAAGCGACAATGATCTTTCGCGGCAAACGACGCTTCAAGGCGCGAATGGCCACCTTCATCGTCGTTCCCGTCGCTGCCCCATCATCGACAATAACAACGGTTTTGCTGGCGACTGATAATGGTAGTTCTTTCCCACGATATGCCGTTCGGCGCCGCTCCAATTCGGGGCGTTCCTGCGCGATCAGAACACGAAGAGCGCTGTCACCGAGAGCGTAGGCTTCCACGATCTCCCGATTGAGAACGACGTCCGGTGGGTCACCATCCACGATGGCTGCAACGGCCAGTTCCGGATTGCCCGGGGCCCCGACTTTTCGAACGATGACCAAATCCAAAGGCGCTTTGAGGGCCTTGGCAACCTCGGCGGCGACGGGAACGCCACCGCGCGGCAGGGCCAAGACGATCGGATCCCTCAACTGAAGCAGTTCCAGCGAAGCTCCGAGCTTTTGTCCGGCCTCCTGGCGATCGCGAAACACGGTCAATCCTCCGGCCAGAGTCGGCGCAGCGACTTCTTCATCGAGTTGCGGACCTGGGCGATCTCGCCGTGAGAGATGTGGCGGTCGAGGAGCCTGAACACCGCTCCGATGGCCTTATCGACATCGATCTCCGGCTCGTAGCCAAAGCCGTTTCGGACGCAGATCACGAAGTCGCGCTTCTTGCGTTCCCAGGCAGGTTCGGCCGGGTTCCAGCCTTCGAAATAGACGCCTCTGATCAGCGTTGGCAACTGGGCCGACAGATCGGCCAGTTCCTCCGGCGATAGCCAGTCGCGCAAGGTATGCAGGACCGCCTTCAACAAGCGGAATGCGCTTTGCTCGTTCCAGTCCAAATCCTTGGCGAGTTCGTTCACCCATTGCTGCGCCTGCTCGGCCGCGTGTGTGATCGACGTGTGTGAAACGGAGTGTGTCATGGTTGCGATCCCCTGTGTGTTTCCTTTCTCCGCCATTCAGACCCGTGCGCATTGCGTTAGGTCAATTTGATGCGTGGTTCATGGTTGAGCCGCCTGGCGTTGTGATGCTTCGAGAATGGCTGGGACACTGAAAGCTATTAGGTATAGTCTCCAGGCAATGCGTCTTGTCGAGAATTGAGGGACTTGTGGTGGACCGGTTCATCGCGCGGGCCAACATCGCCCATTTCGAAGATTTGCTCTCCGGGGAAGCCGATCCAGAAACGCGACGGATGATTCAGGATTTGCTGGCGCGTGAGAAGGAGAAGCTCGAGATTGCAGAACGCCAGGCGGAAGCAGACCACAAGCCTATTGCTCCCTCTCAGGCGGACGATCCAGCAGCGTAAGCGAAGCCCGCTGGGCAGAAGCGGTTTCTTCCCCAGTGCACCGCCGGGCGCACTGAGCAAGTGATCCTTCGCACCGCTATGCTGCTTTGACGGTAATCTTCTTTTCGGCCTTCTGAGCCTCGGCGGTCTTGGGCATCTTCACGGTCAGCACGCCCTTGGCGAAGCTGGCGTCGATCTTGTCGGGGTCGACCCCTTCGGGCAGCTGGAACGAGCGCTGGAACGAGCCATAGCGGCGTTCCGAGAGATAGTAGTCCTTCTCCTTTTCCTCCTTCTCTTCGTTTTTCTCGCCCTTGATCGTCAGCATGCGGTTGACGAGCTTGATTTCGACGTTCTTCTCGTCGATGCCCGGCAGTTCGGCGGTTATCTCGAACCCGTTGACCTTCTCGACCAGATCCATGGCCGGCGCGACGGGCCAGGCAACGCTACGCAGCTCAGGCAGTTCGCGGCCGAAAAGCGAACGCGTCGAGGGCAGACGGAAATCGAAGGGATGGAAGTCGTCGAAGAGCCGGTCGACTTCGCGGCGCAGGCTTTCGAACGACCCCGTCCACCTTTCCGACCTGGCGGTGGGGACATTCTTTTCGGATTTCACGGGCAGTTTGGTAGTGGCTTCAGCCATGGCTCTCTCCATCGGGCAAGTTGATCGGCAAGCGCCGCCGCCGCCGCTCTTCGCCGCAGGGCGTCAGAGTCGGAGGTCAGCGGGCCCGCTCGACAGGTGTCTCCACTGGTCCATTGCTTCGCGAGTTCCGCGTTTGGCGCGGGTCGTCGCGCCCGCGTTGCCAGTGCACGCTCAACCTATCGAGGGCTCGTATCGAAGCACCAAGCAAACCGGCCATCCTTGATCAGCATCAAACGAGCTCGAAGAGCCGGGCGGATTTCGATCGCCGAGCATGGCCAGACATAGCCGGGTTGATGCGGATGCCTTGACGCAGATCAACGCTCGCTCGCCGCATCTGGACGAGGGTAAAAAATAAGCGCTGACGCCCGTCGTCTTCTGGTTAAATTAGGAATCAGGGCCACGTCCTGGCTTCTTCGTAACCGCCTACAATTTCGCCAAGCACCTCAAGGCCCTGAGATGGAAAACACCCTATCAGTTGATCTGAGACGCATGGATAAAGGACCCGTCAACCTTCAAAATTAATCCGCACCACCTCATTTCGGGACCTCACACCTAGCACAGCGAATTTTATCACCTAGCCTTTCAGACCAGGCGCCTAATCGCGATCATTGCAGTCGAACCGCCGCGGACCCTTTCGGTGTCAGCTCTTCATGACTGGAGAGGATTACGATCCGCTCCTGCAACCGGTGTAGCAGGGCGTCGAGAATGCGCTTGCCTTGTTCGGCCGGGAGATGCTCGGTCGGTTCGTCCAGGAGTACTATGGGCATATCGGAAAGCCATGCACGGGCGAGGTTCAATCTTTGTGCCTCGCCGAGCGAAAGCACATCCTGTGTGATCCAGCCGTCCAGGCCGCCCGCCGCGCTGATCCGGTCCTGAAGTTCCACAGTGATCAACGCGCTCCACAGCTCATCGTCGCTGGTATGCGGGGCAAACAGGTTCTCGCGCACTGTGTCGGCAAGAATCGTCGCGTCGTGGGGGCAGAAGCAACTCATCGCGCAGCGCGCGTCGGCGCCGAGCCCGATACCGTCGCCCAGGACACATCCATCATCGGCCTCGATCCAGCCAGCAACCTGCTTCAACATGGAGGTCTTGCCGCAGCCACTGGCACCATGCAGAACTGTTGGCCGGCCGACCTTGAACGTCGCGCTGATCGGTCTTCCGATCAGCCGGCCATCCGGGGCGTGGCGTGGCAGTCTGTCCAGCGTCAAAGACGCGATGCGCTCCGGGACATGCTTGCGCGACAGGCCGTCCGGCGTATTCCATTTGGCCAAGGTCGCCCGGGCTGTATTCTCGCGCGCGAAGGCGACGACGATCTTCGATGCACCCAGCACGGATTCGCCGACCGCCAGCCAGGCGAAGGCCAGCAGGGCGGGCATCAGCAGGGCCTCGCCGCGCAGGCCCGACAACCATGCGGACACCAGGACGCTGAGCATGGCGCATGGCGCCAGACAGTTGGCCAAAGTGTCGAACAAGGCCTGCCTCTGGCGAAGCAGCAACACGCGCGCCTGGGCCATGGCGTAGCTATCGAACGGCACATCAAGTATTGGCCCCCAGCGGCGTTCGCCCTGCAACGGCACCACGGCTTGTATAGCAGCGCCAAGCGAGCGGGAGGCCTCTTGCCTGCTTTGGCGCATGGCCACCAGATCCGAGCTCGTTTGCTCTGCCAGGAAACGCGCCCCGACCATGTTTGCCGTGATAAGGAGCAGGATCGGTACGATTGCTAACGGCGTCATCCACAGTGTGGCCGCGACAAGCAATAGAATGGCGACGCCAAGCGTTGCCGACGGCAGCCTGACGCGCAGGCGTGCATAATCAACGTCCTCAACATCGTCGAGATAGTCGGCGAGGCGGTCTTGATTGCCAAGTTGCCAGCCGGCCTTGCGCACGGAGGGGGCCGCCGCCATCGCCGCGAAAAGCGTCGCGCGGCGCACGACCTGATCCGTGAGAGCCGCCCGGTGTCCGACAACGCGCTCGCCGTATTTGGCCGCCGTCCGGGTCAAGGCGAACAGACGTATGAATGCGGCCGGCACATGGAAGTTGAACGTCAATGCGGCAGGCGTCAGGCCCACCAGCGCGACCGCGCCGAGAAACCACACGGACACGCCGGTGAGCAGGATTCCGCCCGCAAGAGCGGCGAACGCCAGAACGAAGGCGGGAAGCCACCGCGCCCCGCTCCGGGCGTGCTCGGTCACGGTCGGGAAACCGTTCGCGTTCATGCGGCTCGATCCCGTGTATGCTGGTTGTCCGCACCAAGGTCGATCGCTGTGCTGGCAAGCATTGCCAGGCTCCTGTCATGCGTGGCCGCCAGCACGAGCCGGCCGCATGCGGCATCCGCCAGCGCGCGGCGCACCTCCGCGGCGTTGGCGGGATCAAGCTTAGCGGTCGGCTCATCGGCGAAAATGACGCGGTCCGAGATCAGCGCGCGCGCGAGACCGATGCGCACCCTTTGCCCGCCCGAAAGGTTTTCACCGCCGGCGTGGATCAGCGCATCAAGCCCGCCTGGCAAAAGAACATCGTCGAGAAGGCCGACATTTCCCGCCGCGAGCAGCAGTCTTGTCCGGCAACAGGGATCGTTTCCCCAACTGATGGCATCGCCAAGCGTGCCTTGCGGCACATAGATGTCGGTGGAGCACCATGCGATGCCCCACCGGGTGTCAAGGCTCGGTTCTATGGGAGGCATAGACCCGATCCCGGCAAGATGGCGCAGCAGTGTGGACTTGCCCGATCCGCTCGGTCCGGTGATGGCCACAAGCCCGACCCGGGGCAGGAGTGATGCGACACCGACCAGGTCCCGGGTCAAGATAGCCGCTTCGAAAGCGGGGGATTGCGGACGATCGGCCAAAACGAGTGTGTCGAGCGCGGTTGCGGCGGCAAGGCCCTCGGCCTTGGCGTGATACTGCTCGGCGTACCGGCGAAACGGGGCGAAATACTCCGGCGCGATCATCAGGATGGACAGGCTTTGCCAGAGCTGAAGGCCGGCAAAGCCGGGGTGCTTATAAGCTTGAGATGTCCGAGGCCGAGAAACACCGCGAGGATCGCGATCGACAGTGATGAGAAGAAGTCGATGATGCCGGCGTTGAGAAAGGCTATCCTGAGCACGCTCATCGTCCCCGACGTATAGGTGTCCAGCCGCGCCGAGAGCTTCTGCCTTTCTTGTGCCAGCGCATGGTTTCCCAGGATTGTCGGCAAGGTGCGGATGCGATCGGCGAACTGGGCGGCGAGACGGCCGAAGGCTTTCTCCTGCGCCTCGGCGCCGCTGCGGATCGCACTGCCGATGAGGACGAAGAAGACGATCATCACCGGCGTCAGCACGATGAGCGCAAGTGCCGCCTCCCACGAGACGGCGACGATCGCGATTGCGGCCAGCAGAGGCCCCAGCCCCAGCATGATCGACGCGAGGCGATGCCCGACTGCCAGACCGGCCACGGCTTGCGGATAGCGCTGCAGTCCGGCGATCAATGTTCCGAGCGGCATCGCCTGGATGTCGCCGGGAAGAGTCGCGGCGAGGGCGCGACGCACGGACTTAAGCAGGCCGTCGGCGACCTTCAGCTCGGTATTGGCGATGGCTCGGTCGGCCACAAGGCCTACGACGGAGCCGAGGCTCAGGTTGACCAGCGCCGCGCCAAGGAGCAGCCAGCTTGCATTCCCCGAGATCATGCGGCCCACGAACATTGCCGCTAGCCCAATGAAGGCAAGCCGCAATCCCATACGGACTATCTGCAACACCAAAGCGGCACGCAAGCTGGGGGAAGCCAAGCTGTGCGCCTGACAAAGTGTCCTGCCGGGGGCGTTTGACCCAGAAATGGCGTTCTGGCCAGGCGCCCTCGGCGGCTTTGGACCCGTTGGTTGGTTGTCATGGCGGTTCAAGGCGGCTCTGAGCATGAAAGGTTAATCCCATGCCGGGGCTTTCAGCGAATTGACCCACATCAAAGGCGCAGCCGCGGAACACGCTATCGAAGCGAACACTATTGCGGAGCTCTCCAATGACCAGCCCATTGCTTGTGGAACTGTCGCGGCTGCAATTCGCGCTGACGGCCATGTATCACTTCCTGTTTGTTCCGCTCACGCTCGGCCTCTCCATCATGCTTGCGATGATGGAGACGGTCTACGTCATGACGGGCCGCACGATCTGGCGCGAAATGGTCAAGTTCTGGGGTGTGCTGTTCGGCATCAATTTCGCGCTTGGCGTCGCCACCGGCCTCACCATGGAATTCGAATTCGGCATGAACTGGGCCTATTACTCGCACTATGTCGGTGACGTGTTTGGAGCGCCCCTCGCGATCGAAGGCCTGATGGCGTTCTTTCTCGAGGCGACCTTTGTCGGCCTGTTCTTCTTCGGCTGGGAAAAGCTCTCGGCGCGCGCGCACCTCGCCGTTACCTGGCTTGTCGCGCTGGGCACCAACTTGTCGGCGCTGTGGATTCTGATCGCCAACGGCTGGATGCAGAATCCCGTCGGTTCGGCCTTCAACCCGGATACAATGCGCATGGAAGTGACGGACTTCACGTCTGTCCTCTTCAACCCCGTCGCACAGGCGAAGTTCGTCCACACTGTTTCGGCGGGCTATGTCTGCGGCGCCATCTTCGTGCTCGGCGTCTCGGCGTTTTATATGCTGCGCGGGCGGCACATCGATCTTGCCAAGCGCTCCTTCGTCATCGCTGCGGCGTTCGGCATGGCTTCCTCGCTGTCGGTTATCGTACTCGGTGATGAGAGCGGCTACGCCATCACCGACAATCAGAAGATGAAGCTCGCGGCAATGGAGGCGATGTGGGAGACCGAACCGGCACCCGCTTCCTTCACCGCGTTCGGGATCCCCAGCATGAGCGATCGCACGACCCATTTCGCCGTGCATATCCCCTGGGTCATGGGCCTTATCGGCACGCGCTCCATCGACAAGCAAATCCCCGGCATCTTCGAACTCGTCCAGAAGGCCGAGGGACGCATTCGCAACGGGCTGACCGCATACGATGCGCTCGAAAAGCTCAAGATCAACCATGGCGACGTTGCGGCACGCGCAAGCTTCGATGCGACAAGCAAGGATCTTGGCTACGCCCTGCTGCTGAAGCGGACCATCGAGGATCCGCGCCTGGCAAACGACGATCAGATCAAGCAGGCGGCGTGGTCGACCGTTCCCGAAGTGCCGGCGATCTTTTTCACCTTCCGGCTGATGGTGCTGTGCGCTTTCGTGCTGCTCGCGGTGTTCGCGATTTCGCTGTGGCACACAATGCGCGAGACGCCCGCACCGCGCTGGCTGTTCCGCATGGCGCTGATCGCGATGCCGCTGCCATGGATTGCCGCTGAAGTAGGTTGGTTCGTCGCCGAATTCGGCCGGCAGCCATGGATCATCGAGGGTACGCTGCCGACCTTCCTGGCGACCTCCGATCTTGGCATCCCTGACCTTCTGATCACCATCCTTGGGTTCACTGTCGTCTATGGCGTCCTGGCAGTGATCGAGGTGAGACTGATGTTGCAGGCAATAGCGAAGGGTCCGGCCGTCAGCGCCAATGCCGCGCCACCTGTCGGCGAAAGCAAACGTGTCCATCTGGCGGCCGCCCAGTAAACCCGGGATCTGCAAGGAACAATGACGATGATCGATTTTCTCTTCAACTACGAAACACTGCGGATTGTGTGGTGGGTGCTGCTCGGCGTCCTTTTGATCGGCTTCGCGGTGACGGACGGGTTCGACATGGGCGTCGGGGCGCTTCTGCCCTTCGTCGCAAAGACGGACATCGAGCGGCGGGTTGCCATCAACACTATCGGACCGGTCTGGGAAGGCAATCAGGTCTGGTTCGTGCTTGGCGGCGGTGCCATCTTCGCTGCGTGGCCGGCGCTCTACGCGTTGAGCTTCTCCGGCTTCTACCTCGCCATGTTCGTGGTGCTGTTCGCGATGATTTTGCGGCCGGTCGCCTTCAAGTATCGCTCCAAGCGGGAAGACCCGCGCTGGCGTTCGAACTGGGACTGGGCGCTGTTCATTGGCGGCGCCGTACCGGCGCTCATCTTCGGTGTGGCGGTGGGCAATGCGCTACGAGGCGTGCCGTTCCACTTCAACACTGACCTTCGACCGATCTACGAGGGCACCCTGTTCGGCCTTCTCAACCCGATGGCGCTCTATTGCGGCCTGGTTTCACTGTCCATGCTGGTGACGCACGGCGCTGCATGGCTAGCCTTTAAGGCGGAAGGCCCGGTGGCCGACCGCGCCCGCATCATCGGGGGCAGGGCTGCGCTGGCCACTCCCATCTTGTTTGCCGGCGGTGGCGTGCTTGTCTGGCTCGGGTTGCTCGGCGGCTATGAGGTCACGAGCGCTATCATCTGGGATGGCCCGTCCAACCCGCTGGGCAAGACCGTGATCGCAAATGCGAGCGGGTGGCTTCGCAACTTCTACGCCACGCCGGCACTGTGCCTGGTGCCCGTGCTGGGCATCGCAGCACCGCTGATCGCCGCCGTTGGCTTCCGCGCGCATCGCGAAGGCCTGACCTTCATTGCGTCGAAGATCGGCATTTTCTGCATCATCGCGACTGTGGGTCTGGCTATGTTCCCGATCATCCTGCCGTCGAGCACCAATCCGGGCCATTCGCTTGCGGTGTTCGACGCATCCTCAAGCCGCGAAACGTTGCGCAACATGCTGATTGCGGCCGTCATCTTCCTGCCGCTCATCCTTGTCTATACGGCGTGGGTCTACAGTGTGCTTTGGGGCAAAGTCAGCGAAGCTTCCGTGCGCGGCGCCGGTTCATCGGCTTATTGAAACAGAGACTGGAGATTGTAACGATG
The DNA here is from genome assembly GCF_053005525.2 of Mesorhizobium sp. ORM8.1. Taxonomy (NCBI): domain Bacteria; kingdom Pseudomonadati; phylum Pseudomonadota; class Alphaproteobacteria; order Hyphomicrobiales; family Phyllobacteriaceae; genus Mesorhizobium; species Mesorhizobium sp. ORM8.1. Next base: position 5,418,621 of record NZ_CM132600.1, read on the forward strand.
TGGTACTTCGCCTGGATTCTCGGCCTCGGACTGGCCGCTACGGTCGGCATCCTGAATGCCCTCTGGTACGAACTGCGCGCGGTTCGCGAGCAGGTCTCCGAAGGAATTGAGCACTTGGAAGCGCCGTGAGACGCCGCAGCTAAACCTCCGTTGTGAAAACGGTGTCAGGTATCAGCTTGCCAGAGGAAAGCCATGCGCACGCCAGGCGCCGATGCCGCCGCCCAAATGGGTGTCGCGCGCCGGTCCTGCAGCCATGGCTATGGCAATCGCTTGTGATAACCGGTCGCCGGCGTGGCAATAAAACACGAGGGGTTGCCGGATAGAATGCGGTCTATCTCGTCACGAAGCCTGCCTAAGGAATATGGATGGCGCCGCCTTTATGCCCAGACGTCCACTCGCCGTCCTCCCTTACGTCTACAAGCGTGACGGCGTCACCCATCTGGCGCACTTGCGTCGCCGGCAGCGCTCCAAAACCAAACAGGGCACTGGAAGGGCGAGCTGACGCCTGAGGATGAGCACGCAAGCGCTCTTTTGGCGGCTCTCGACTACCTGAAATGTGGGTATACGGGTTTTGTCGATCCGGGCACGGTCCTTGCGCCGGATGCGGTCGCGGCCGTCGCGGATGAGGCCGGCATTCGCATCTGGCTCACCGACCCTTACGTGGCCGATGGCGGCGAGGCGCTGGCCACGAAGACGCGCGTTCCAATCCCGATCGCCGCATGATGACGATCATCACGTCAGCCGACCGAGAAATGCCTCAGACCAAGTCTGATGAGGCTGAACTGTTCGGCAGCATGATGGGATATTCGGGCACCTCCAGGCTGGAGGGCGACAACAAGTTTGTCGTTCATGCCGATATTGCGTGGCGTCCGGGCTGGGTGGGTAGCGAACAGACGCGGATCTTCTCAGTGGATGGTGACATTCTCTTGAACTCGAGACGTCTCGTCTTCGCCAAACAGCTTGCGTTTGGACAAAGAACTGAAATCACGGCTGGTCAGAATGTTACGGCATTGTGCTGAACTGGCAGACCGATGCGCCTGATCCTCAACGCTTGGCTACCTTTCGCTGGAGCGCCGACAACCATGACACTCGGATGTTTTTTAGTGCCGATCTCGAACGTCGGCGACGCTTCATGGAGGAAATCATGATGCACTCGGCGCTGTCGCGCTGGACGATGTCCTATTTCACAGCAGCGCTGCTCTTTTTTTGTCGGGGCTCAGACGCTAATGGTCGCCGGCTACGGTTTCCCTTCGGTGGTGGCGGAGGCGCCCGAAACGCTGGTCGTCGTGCATATGGTGACGATCGGTTGGCTCAGTTTGCTGATGTGCGGTGCCCTGTTCCAGTTCGTGCCGGTGCTGATCGCCAGGCCGCTGTGCGGCGAGCGGCTGGTGCTGCCTGCGCTGTTCTGCCTTTTGACCGGCCTTGGATGTCTTCTTGGCGGCTTCCTGGAGCTTTCGGGCGTGTTCGAGACGCGAGTCCCGTTGCTTGCGATCGCTGGCGCGCTGCTGCCAGCCGGCTTTGCATTGGTGGCAGGCGTGCTCGGCCGCACGCTCTGGGGCGCTCGTCTTCCACTACCCGCGCGTTTCGTCGCGGTGGCCCTGCCGAGCGTGCTCGCTACCGCCATCCTCGGCGCGCTGTTCGCGCTGCTGCTCTCCGGCTACCTTCCAGCACTGGCCGAGGTCGACTTTCGAACGCATGCACTTCCCATTCACATCGCGGTCGGGCTTGGCGGGTGGCTGAGCTTTACTGCGATCGGCGTCTCTTACCGGCTCCTGCCCATGTTCATGCTGTCGCCGGACAAGGAGCGTCGGAGCAGTTTCGCGGTGTGGTGGACTGGCGCGGTCGGTTTGCTGCTCATCGCCTTCGCTATGCCTTTTGCAGGCCTGCTAGGAGTTCCTGGCGTGGCGCTATCGGCCCGGATGCTGGCCGTTCTGCTCGGCGGCGCATCGCTCGTCTTCTACGGCGTCGATCTGGTCTTCTTCTACCGCCACCGCAAGCGGCGCACGGTCGAACTGAACAGCAGCGCGGCGAAAGGAGCCTTTCTGGCGCTCGCCTTGTCGGCTGCCCTGCTGCTTGCCTTGCTGGCCAGCGGGACGCTGGAGCAGCATGCTGGCGCGCTGCTCTATCTCGTCGCATTCGGCTGGCTTAGCGGTCTTGGCCTCTCGCAACTCTACAAGATCGTGCCGTTCCTGACCTGGTTGGAATGCTACGGCCCCGTGATGGGCAAGAAACCAACCCCGCGCGTACAGGACCTCGTCGCAGAGCCGCGTGACCGGGTCTGGTTTGTACTCTACTTTCTTGGCGTGACGGCTGGCACGGCCGCACTGCTTGCCGAGAAGCCCGAACTGTTTCGTATCGCCGCCGGCGGGACGCTGCTCGCCACGCTGGCCATCGTGACTGAACTCGTTCTGGCCCGTCGCCTCAAGAATGTGCCCTACGCCCAGCGTTCGTCCGAAGGCGCCATGCTGCCGCGCCTTTTCCTGCCCAAGCCGCATTAAATCAACAGACGGAGGCTGCAATGACCCAATCCGACTACGAACTCGACGTCCGTCCGATCCTGGCGCAAGGCGGCGAACCCTTCGGCGCCATCATGGAGGCGGTGGCTGCGCTCGCTCCGGGGCAAGGCCTGCGCCTGCTTGCGCCCTTCAAGCCGGTTCCGCTGTTTCATGTTCTGACCCAGCGAGGGTTCGAGCCCTTGGCGCGCGAGATCGGCAATGGTGATTGGGAAGTGATCTTCAGGCCGATTGTCGGACGGCAGGATTCTGCGGCTGCGGAAGCGGACTCCGCGCCCGGCCAGAAAGCTGACGCCGAGACCTGGCCTGAACCGGTCGTGGAGCTGGATAATCGCGAACTCGAACCACCTGAGCCGATGGTGCGGACGCTCGAAGGCGTGGAGGCGCTGTCGCCTGGCCAGACACTGGCGGCACTGTTGCCGCGCGAGCCGGTCTTCCTCTTCGAAGAGCTTCAGGCGCGTGGCCATCTCTGGCGCGGAGCATTCGCGCCAGAAGGGCACTACCGGGTCGTGATCCGACGGGGTTGAGCCTATTGCAGATCGACCGGCAGTTCCGAGCCTGTTCAAAAGACCAACGTTCGCAACGGCGCCAGAGGCCGGTGAATGCTTGGTCGACATAGCCAAGCTGTCGTCTTTAGCAACTTTAATAGTTCCAAAGCAGGGGGCACGCCGCGTGGATTGCGCGGCGACTTAAGAGCTGCGCTCTGTCCAGCATGTTCAGCCTCCTGTCTTCTGCGCCCGGCCTTCGGCAAGCATGAGCAGGCGGTGGGGTTCTACGACGGTCACCTTTTGGCGGCCGCTTATGACCAGCCCCTTTTCTTCCCAGGCAGACAGAAGGCGGCTGACCGTGTGCAACCTAGTTCCCGTCATCTCGGCGATGTCCTGACGGGAGAGCGGAAAGTCTATCAGAAACCCCTCCTCCGTTTTCCTGCCCGTCTGTTTCACCAGCTTGAGCAGGGCATGAACCACTCGCCGGTCGACCTGCTCAGTCGACATCTGGATCACGCGCGCATGGGCATCCTGCAGGCGGCCGCCGATGGTCTTATACGCGTTGGCGCCGAAGCTCGGATAGGAGGAGGCGAATTCCGACCAGAGGCTGCTTGGCCAGGCCAGCACCACGCAGTCGGTGACCGCGACGGCGCTGGCCGGATAGGCGGTGAGCCCAAGCGCGCTGGCGATGCCCATCAATTCTCCAGGACTGATATACCGTACGATGACTTCCTCGCCGTCCGGCGTAGCCTTGACCACACGCACACGGCCATCCAGCAACAGGAAAAAGGCCAGCGCCTCCAGCTCCTGTTAAAAGACCGGCTGTTCCTTTGGAATGCGCATCGCCCGCGCTTGACCGATCATGCGGTCGAGTTCCGCAGGGTTCAGCCCCTGGAATGACGGCAAATCGGCGATCAGTGAGCGGTCGAGACGACTCATGTCATTTCCCCGCTGTGCGGTATCTCACTTATATGAGCATTCTCTCCCGATGCACTATTTCACGTTGTGCGCCTTTTGCCGCAGCGCTTCATTTCGCGACGTTTTCCGCGCAGCGTCCTCCGAAATCCAGTTTCGCTTTCGATCAGTTAAGAGGGCGAGCTGCGCCGTAGCGAGGTGCCTTTCCTTTACCTTGGTTGTCGATCGCTCTTAGAACGGCACTGTTTCATGCCCGGTTGGATGCCCGCCTAGCTCGGCACGAGATGGCGGACCATGGCAAGGCGCTTGACAGCGATGGTGGCGAGCGCCTGGGCCCTGTCGCGAGCGGCCTGCAAAGGCAGGTGTTCGCCCGCGTCGATGTAGTAGTCGGCTAGCCACTCGCAAAGCGCGTCCAAGGATCGCGGCGACGGCGGTCCGATAAGCGCTCGAGCCTGAAGGGGATCGGATGCGAGATCGAGCGAAAGCTTACGGGCCTCGAGAGCGAGATCCCGGTATTCGTTCCTGTTGCCCTTAAAGTTGGCATGTTCCTCAAGGCGCGCGCAGACCTCCAATTCCAGGCTGGACAGATCATAGGGCTCCCGGACTGTCGGCTCCAGGCGCCGCTCCTTGAAAAAGGCTTTCCGGCGCTCGCGCCGCAGCGTCTTCGCGTGCTCTAGTTCTTCACCTGCCATCCGTTCCGCTGCTGCCCGGATTTGTGGAGAAACCCCATGGGCGGCGACATAGGTCCACAAGGCGAACGCGCGCTCCTCGTTGCGAACGGCGATGGCCAGGGAGCGATAGGCGTCCACCAATTCGGGCGAGGCTAGCCGGATGCCTTCCTCATCGAAAATGTCCTGCGGCACGGCCTCGGCCGGCGGAACTTCGGGCAGTTTACCGGTGACCTGCCGTGACCAGCCCACGACCATGTCGATATGCCCGGTCTCCTCACGTACGAGACGATCGAATACTTCGGCCAACTCCTGCCGTCCGGCAACGCGCATACGCTGGGCCAAATCCGCATATCTGTCGGCGGACTCCTTCTCCATCGCCAGCGCGACGGAGAGAAGCTCGTCCATCGACCGGATAGACGTCGTTGGTTCGGATGTCAGGCGGGACATGGGGACGATCTTGCCTCGGTTTGGTTGCCACCATACTGGCTCTCTCAACGCATTTGTTTGCGTTTCATCAAAGAAGCATCTCGCAAAACCGCCGACATGTCCGTCCCCGGCCGTCGCGCAGACGTGCGCCTAGAAGGCGGCGTGAATCGAGTGTCGCGAGCGAAGAGCTTACGCAGGCGGCGACGCGACAGAGGACAGGACATGGAGGTCGAAATGGAATCGCAGCTGAACGACGAGAAGGTCACTAAGGCGCTTCGCCTCGTGATCGATCCGGAGCTCGGCTACAACATCGTCGATCTAGGGCTCGTCTACGCCGTCCTGGTCAATGACGGCGGTGTCGTCAACATCGTGATGACCACGACGACGCGCGGCTGCCCAGCCACCGATTACCTGAAAGAGGGCGCCCGCGACGCGGCGTGGAGTGTTCCGGGCGTCGAGTTCGTCGACGTCACAGTGGCCTATGAACCGCCCTGGTCGCCACAGAATATGACCGCGGCAGCGAAGGAGCACCTCGGCATTGCAGCTAGCGATGACTGGTGACCTGAGAGCGGGTCGAGGCATTTAACTTGGAGAGCCATGAATTGCCGGACCGCCGCAGGCAAATCGAGATTAGCGCAGGCGACATAGTTGTCGATGCCGCGCTGCTTGGAGCACTGCTGTGCCTTGAGCCTACGGAAGTTCCTTCGCTGTTGAGAAACGGGAAGATTACCTCGTTGTGCGAACGAGGGGTCGGCACCGACGAGGGTCGATACCGATTGACCTTTTTCCACGCCAATCGCCGTGCCCGCCTCCATGTCGACTCGACGGGGCGCATCCTGCGGCGCTCGACTATCGACTTCGGGGAAATGGCCTTGCCGCGCCAACTGCACCGCGCCGGCAAATAGCTCTCAACGCGAGCGTGGTTACGGAATCGATCGGCAGCATTGCGAGCGGCAATTCCGCTATCACGCTGGGCTTGCCTGGAGCCTCTGTCCATGCCGCGTCGTTCCGACGGCCGCCGGCGACAGGTTCAAGACGAGATCCTGCCGGGCGATCCAATTGCGCGCGGCGTTCGCCGTCGCCGCCGGCGTCAGGCTCGGCGTTCCGCCGCAGCAAAGCGGGGGAAAAGGACGTTGTTCTCCAAATGGATGTGGTCGATCAGGTCCTCGGCGAGTTGGGCGACACCCGCGTAAAGCGCTTGCCACGAGCGGCAAGCCCCCTCGGGCGTGGTGAAGTTGTCGGTCAGGCTTTCAAGCAATCGAAGCGAAATGCCCTGTTGGTCGTGCTCGTGCCGCAGCTCCGAAATAGGAATATCATACTTGCCCTCAGTCCATTGCAGCATCGCCGGAAACAGGATGGCCTCTTCCTTGGCCATATGCGGCTCCAGCTCGCATTGTATTTGTCGCAACGCCTCCGAGAGTCCGGCGGGCACCTTCGGATGTTCGCGATGCACTGCCTCAACCTTTCGCGACAGCACTATAAGCTCCGGCAAGGCACGCCGGTGAGCTTCATGATAGCAGGCCTGAATATGGTCGATCAGAACCTCATTGCTCATTTCGGCAGGGGCGGTGGCAGCGGCATTGGGAACGCCCAGCGCCGCCAGCTCCTGCTCAAGTTCCTTGGGATCGACTCCCTGGCGGTGAGCGGCGCTGTCGAGGGTGAGATCGCCGTTGCAACAGAAATCGATCTTGAACATTCTGAAAACCGCAGTGGCGCCGGGCAGCTTGGCAGCTATATCGCCGACTGTGCGCTCCCAAAGTTCTGGACCAGGAATTTGGGTGTTCATTACGAAGCTCCTTCATAGTCGACGTGACGCCCTGAAACTCAGAGCGATTCGTGCGGCGTCAAAGCCGCCGCGCGGGGGCAACCTTGTCGGTGGCTGTTCACGGATCGCCGATACTCCGATCCGGGTCTTTGCGCTGGAGCAACAAAATCCAAACCGCCGGACAAGCCCGCGTATTTTCGGCCGGCAACCGGCTGCGAATTTGAGCTAGCGCAAAGTACGCCAGCCAGCCTCGTCTAATAGACGACGGGGATCGATCATCACCGATCTCATCCCAGACAAACAGGACACGGAAGAAAATGCGTTCGATGAAACTGGCGCTGTCGATTGCGGCAGCCACTCTGATAACCGCTGGCGCCACCCATGCCGCCGAGGTTGAAGTCAACATGATGAACATGGGTAAGCACGGGATGTTTCAGCTCGAGCCGTCCTTTCTCAAGCTAGCGCCCGGCGACACCGTTCATTTCGTGGCCAAGGACAAGGGCCACGATGTCGAATCCATTCCAGGCATGCTGCCGGACGGTGCCCAGCCGTTCAAAGGCGAGATGAACAAGGATGTCTCCGTCACGTTCACGAGGCCTGGCGTTTACGGTATCAAGTGCAATCCCCACTATGGCATGGGCATGGTGGCCCTTGTCGTGGTCGGCGACCCAAGCAGCAACCTGAAGGCCGCAGAGTCGGTCAACCAGCCTGGCAAGGCCAAGAAGGCCTTCGACGAACTCTTCAAACAGGTCGGCCAACAATAGGATAACCGAGTGCAACCGTTGCGCGGCGGCCTACGCCTGCCGTCACGTACGCGGTCGCAGAGGTCGCTTTCCTTCGCCGCGACTGCTGCCGAGGCCGCTTTTCTCAGCCAAGGCGGCACCCTTCTGCAATCCGAGGATGGGTGGCGGCCGCAGGTGGAACACGCCTCCGATACGAATCCTGTCTTATTGCGCTGGAGCAAAGAGTGATGCTTGCCGCCGGTCTAAGGGTGAACGCTCGCTTGGTCAGCAGTCGACCGGCACTGGGCAGATGACGGCAAATGAAATCACGCATCGAATTTGGACGGAGAGCGATGGCGAGCCGCCTGATGGCTGTCCTTGCCCTTCTTCTCGCCGTTCTGTGGTTGCCCTACGAAGCAAATGCCGCCGGCCGCCTCGGCGAGTTCCTGGGCGGATTGCAGGCGGCCGACATAGATTCCGTCGCCGATAGCTTCGGGAAGGTCGAGGGCAACCCGCCTGCGGCGAAGCTGCTCAAGGGCGATCAGCTGGTTGGCTACGCCTTCCTTACGGGCGACGTGGTCGACTCGACCGGCTACTCCGGCAAGCCGATCAACATCGTCGTCGGCATCGACCTCGACGGCAGAATCACCGGCGCAAAGCTCGTCGAGCATCACGAGCCGATCGTTCTGGTCGGCATCCCTCAAGCCAAGATCGAGCATTATATCAACGGTTTCGCCGGTCGCCGCGTCCTCGATCCGAGCGAGGCGAGCCGCATGCCGGTCGACATCGTCAGCGGCGCGACGGTCACGATGATGGTCATCGCCGACAGCATGATGCAGTCGGCTGTCAGGATCGCGCGGTCGCGCGGCCTGGGCGGAGGCGCTGTGAATATCGCTTCCCAGCCGGCCCACCCTACGATCGATCAGACCGGCAGCGCCGTCGAAACCTGGCAGGCCTTGCTTGGCGATGGATCGGTGCGCAGGCTTGAAATCACGAACAAGGAGCTCGACGACCTGTTCCAGCGGACGGGCAATGCCGCCGCGATCGCTCGCCCGCAGCAAGGGGATCCCAACGCCGCCTTCGTCGACGTCTACGTTGCGCTGGCGAGCGTGCCGACGGTCGGCCGATCGCTGCTCGGCGATGCCGAATATGATCGCCTGCGTCAGGATCTGAAACCCGGCCAGCAGGCGGTCCTCATCGCCGGCAACGGACCGTATTCCTTTCGCGGCTCCGGCTATGTACGCGGCGGCATCTTCGATCGCGTCGAGTTGATCCAGAGCGAGAGCAGCATACGGTTCCGCGATCGCAACTATCGGCGGATCGGCGCGGTGGCCGCCGAGGGCGCGCCGGACTTCCCCGAGATCGGCGTCTTCGTCACGCCCGACGGCTCGAACCTCGATCCCGGCGCGCCGTGGCGGCTCCAACTTCTGGTGCAGCGGGCGACCGGAGCGCTCGACAAGGCATTCGTCACGACGGGGCTCGACTACTCGACCCCTGACAGGTTCCTGACCGCGCCTATCTCGCCAGCGGCGGTCGCGCCGGCGTCCGCCGCCGCGCAACCGGCCGCCATGGATGACGGGCCGCCGCTGTGGCAGCGGATGTGGCATGCGCGAATGTTTGACATCGCCGTGATGCTCGTCGCGATCGGCGTGCTCACTGGCATCTTCTTCTTCCAGGATTTCCTCGTCAAATGGCCACGCGCCTATGAGCGCATCCGGCTAGGGTACCTGGCCTTCACGCTTCTATGGCTCGGCTGGTACGAGCACGCGCAGTTGTCGGTCGTGAACGTCCTCACATTCTTCAACTCCCTGCGCGGCGATTTTCGCTGGGACTATTTCCTGCGCGACCCGTTGATCTTCATCCTGTGGTCGGCGGTCGCCGCTGCCCTGCTGTTCTGGGGGCGCGGCGCCTATTGCGGCTGGCTCTGCCCGTTCGGAGCGCTGCAGGAATGGACGAATCGGCTGGCGCGCTGGGCGCACATCCCGCAGGTCCGCGTGCCGTTCTGGCTCAACCAGCGCCTGTGGCCGTTCAAATACGTGATCTTCCTCGCGCTTTTCGGCCTGTCCTTCGGCTCGCTCGGCCTCGCCGAGGAAGCGGCCGAGGTGGAGCCGTTCAAAACCGCGATCATCCTGCATTTCGCCCGCGAGTGGTGGTTCGTCCTGTTCGCTGTTGGCTGCCTTGCACCAAGCCTTTTCATCGAACGGTTCTACTGCCGCTACCTATGCCCGCTCGGCGGCGCGCTGGCCATCCCGGCCCGTGTGCGCATGTTCGACTGGCTCAAACGCTATAAGGAATGCGGTTCGCCTTGCCAGCGCTGCGCCAATGATTGTCCCGTCCAGGCGATCCATCCGGAAGGGACGATCAATCCCAACGAATGCATCCAGTGCCTCAACTGCCAGGTGCTCTACCACGACGACCAGCGCTGTCCGGTGGTGATCCAGAAGCGCATCAAGCGTGAGAAGTTCCTGGCCCTCCAGTCGCCGTCGATGGTGCAGGAGCCCAAGCGCAAGCCGAGGGTCCTGGTGACCGTCAACGGTCGCGAGCCATCCGTGGAACGGAAGCCTGCGGCCAGCCAGGCCGCGTCAACAGAAGGAGAGAACCAATGAAAGATGATGATAGGCCGGCGGAAATTGAGACTGGAGTAAGCCGCCGCAAGCTCCTGACCGGAAGCGGCAAGGCCGCCATACTGGCAGGCCTCGCCAGCGCGGCCGGCGGCGGAGCCGTCGGCGTCGCCGGGTTTACCGGGCCAGCCCACGCCAAGGAGGCAACCAGCGAGATCCGCCCCGGCGACCTCGACGAATATTACGGCTTCAGCTCGAGTGGCCAGTGCGGCGAGGTGCGCGTCGTCGGCCTGCCTTCGATGCGTGAGCTCATGCGCATTCCGGTGTTCAACCGCTGCAGCGCCACGGGCTGGGGGCTCACCAACGAGAGCCGCAAGATCATGACGGAAGGCCTGATGCCGACCACGCAAGCGTTCCTCGCCAAGCGTGGTGGCGTGTACCTCAATGGCGACCTGCATCACCCGCATATGTCCTTCACGGATGGCACCTATGACGGGCGCTACCTATTCGTCAACGACAAGGCCAATTGCCGTGTCGCGCGCATCCGTTGCGATGTGATGAAGTGCGACAAGATCATCGAGATTCCGAACGCATCGGACATCCACGGACTGCGCCCGCAGAAATATCCGCGGACCGGCTACGTGTTCGCCAACAGCGAGCACATCATCCCGATCCCGAACGACGGCAAGATCCTCGACGATCCGAAGCAATACTGGTCGGTCTTCACGGCCATTGACGGCGATACCATGAAGATCGCCTGGCAGGTGCTGGTCGACGGCAATCTCGACAACACGGATGCCGACTACCAGGGCAAGTATGCGTTTTCGACCTGCTATAACTCGGAGCGGGGCGTGACGCTCGCCGACATGACGTCCGCGGACCGCGACTGGGTTGTGATCTTCAACATCAAGCGCATCGAGGACGCCGTCAAGAAAGGCGACTATAAGGAGATCAATGGCGTGCGGGTGGTCGACGGGCGGCACGGCTCGCGCTACACGCGTTACGTTCCGGCCGGCAACAATCCGCACGGCTGCAACACGGCGCCCGACGGCATCCATGTCGCGATTGCAGGCAAGCTCTCGCCGACCGTCACGCTTCTCGATGTGCGCCGCTTCGACGACCTGTTCGACGACAAGATCAAGCCGCGTGACGTCGTCGTCGCCGAGCCGGAGTTGGGACTCGGACCGCTCCACACGGCATTCGACGGCAAGGGCAACGCGTACACCACGCTGTTCCTGGACAGCCAGGTCGTCAAATGGAATCTCGACAAGGCGATCCAGGCTTATGGCGGCGCCAAGGTCGACCCTATCATCCAGAAGATCGACGTCCACTATCAGCCGGGCCATAACCACACCTCCATGGGCGAGACCAAGGAGGCGGACGGCAAATGGCTGATGTCGCTCAACAAGTTCTCCAAGGATCGCTTCCTGCCGGTAGGGCCACTGCATCCGGAGAACGACCAGCTGATCGATATCGCGGGTGACGAGATGCGTCTGGTCCATGACGGGCCGAGCTTCGCGGAGCCGCATGACATCTGCCTGGTCCATCGCTCGAAGGTCAGGCCGGAGATCGTGTGGAAGCGCGGCGACCCGATGTGGGAGGAGGCGCGCCAGCAGGCGGCAAAGGACGGCGTCAAGCTCGAGGAGGCCGCCAACGTCATCCGCGACGGCAACAAGGTGCGTGTTTACATGCACTCGGTCGCGCCGGCCTACAGCCTCGACAAGTTCACGGTGAAACAGGGTGACGAGGTCACCGTCATCGTGACCAACATGGATGACGTCGAGGACTTGACCCATGGCTTCACCATGGTGCGCCACGGGGTTGCGATGGAGATCGGCCCACAGCAGACCGCGTCCGTGACCTTCGTCGCGGACCGCCCCGGCGTCCACTGGTACTATTGCCAGTGGTTCTGCCACGCCCTGCACATGGAAATGGCCGGGCGCATGATCGTGGAGCCGCAACCGGCATGATCCGGAAGCGGCATAGCAGGAGCGCAGTTGCGGCGGCCCTCGTCGTCGCCTGCGCCTTCCTCCTCCCAGGGGCGGGGCGGGCAGAAACCCTCGCCGTCCCTGCGGCGCGTGACGGTCTTCGGCAGGCGATCGTCGTGTCGCATCCCGGCGATACACTGAGGCTCGCCGCCGGCGAGTACCAGGGCCCGATTCGGGTCGACCACGCTCTGACGATCGAGGGCGAGCCGGGTGCCGTGCTCGATGGATTGGGCCAAGGCCGCACCATCGAGATCGTTGCTCCGAACGTCGTCGTGCGCGGCCTTACGATACGCAATTCAGGCATCGACGATCCCATGGACGCAGCGGTCTTTCTCGAAGACAGCGCAGCGGGCGCAATTGTCGAGGACAGCCGGATCGAGAACAGCCTCGTCGGCATCTATGTTCACGGTGCCGCCAACGCAATCGTGCGGAACAACCGCATCGTCGGACGGACCGACCTCAGGACCAACGAACGCGGCAACGGTATCTACGTTTGGAACGCGCCAGGGGCGCAGGTGATCGGCAACTACATCACGGGCGGACGCGACGGCATCTTTACCAATGCCAGCCGCAACAACATCTTCCGCGGCAACCGTATCGAGAACGTCCGCTTCGCCGTCCACTACATGTACACGAACGACAGCGAGGTCAGCGACAACGTCTCGCGCGGCAACCATGACGGCTACGTCATCATGTATTCGAGCCGCCTGGTGATCCGCCGCAACCTGTCGGAGGACGATGGCGATCACGGCCTTCTGCTCAACTACGCCAACGATGCGCAGATCGAGAGCAACGTCGTGCGGCGAAGCGACCAGTGCGTCTTCATCTACAACGCCAACAAGAACCAGTTCGCCGGCAACTGGTTCGAGGATTGCGCTGTCGGCATCCATTTCACCGCGGGTTCGGAGCGCAACCGGATGACCGGCAATGCCTTCGTCCATAACCGCTCCCAGGTCGTTTACGTGGGCACACGGTCGCTCGACTGGTCGGCGGACGGGCGCGGCAATTACTGGAGCGACAATCCGGCGTTCGACCTCAATGGCGATGGCATCGCCGATACCGCCTACCGTCCGAACGACATCTTCGACAAGGTCGTGTGGACTTATCCGACGGCCAAGCTCCTCATCAACAGCCCGGCCGTGCAAGTCATACGCTGGGCTCAAGCGGAATTCCCCGCGCTCCATCCGGGCGGCGTCATCGACAGCGCGCCGCTGATGGCCCCCGTCCCGCCTGCGCTGGAGGTGAAGCCATGACCATGTCGCCGACGATCTTCATGGAAGGCGTATCGAAGCGATACGGGGATAGCTACGTCGTGCGCGACGTGGACCTCTCGGTTGCGCCCGGCGAGTGCGTTGCCATAGTGGGGCACAACGGGGCCGGCAAGAGCACGCTGGTCAAGATGGCCCTCGGCCTGCTCACGCCGACCGCCGGGCGCGTCACGCTGCTCGGCGAGAACCCGGCAGGGCGCCAGGCAATGGCATTCCGGCGCAGGATCGGCTTCCTGCCCGAGAACGTCGCCTTCTCCCCGGCCATGACCGGCCGCGAAGTGCTGCGTTTCTACGCGCGTCTCAAGCAAGTGCCGCTCGGCATCACCGACCAGCTCCTGGAACGCGTCGGGCTTGCTGCTGCGGCGCGTCGTCGCGTCGGCACCTATTCGAAGGGCATGCGCCAGCGCCTCGGATTGGCGCAGGCGCTTCTCGGCGAGCCGCGGGTCCTCTTCCTCGACGAGCCGACAACCGGCCTCGACATCGAGTCGCGGCAGATGTTCTACGACGTCATGGCGCAGTTGCGCGACACCGGGGCGACGCTGCTGCTCTCCTCGCATGCGCTCAGCGACATCGAGCAAGCCGATCGCATCGCCATCATGAAGGCCGGCCGCATGGTCGCATGCGGTGCGCTTCCCGAACTCCGTCGCCTGGCGGACCTGCCGCTTCGGATACGGGTGCAGGTCGCCGACGGGAATGCGGCACGGGAATTCACCGCCCAGCGCAGCGTGCAGTGGCTCGACGATCTGCGCTTCGAGCTCACCTGCGCCGACGACGGTAAGATCGAGGCGATCCGCAGCGTCTCGCTGCTCGAAGGCGTCTCCGACATCCAAGTGATGCCGCCGACATTGGTCGATCTTTGCGACGAACTCACACGGGAGGCCGCGGAATGAACGCCATAGCAACAATTGCCGGTCGCGAGATACGCGACGGCCTGCGCAACCGCTGGGCCCTTGGCGCCGTCCTGCTGATGGCTGGCCTGGCGCTGACGCTTGCGTTTCTCGGCAGCGCTCCCACGGGTGTGGTCGGCGCAAGCCCGCTCGAAGTCACGGTCGTCAGCCTGTCGAGCCTGACGATCTTCCTGGTTCCGCTGATCGCGCTCCTCCTTTCCCACGACGCAATCGTGGGCGAGCGGGATCGAGGCACGCTGCTTCTTCTCCTTTCCTATCCGCTTTCGCGCTGGCAGATCCTCTTCGGCAAGTTCCTTGGGCACCTCTCGATCCTGACGGTAGCGACCGTGCTCGGCTACGGCGCCGCCGGAGCGGCTCTCGCGCTTACGGCCGGCGAGCTCGATGCCGAAAGCCTCGGCAGCTTCGCGCGGATGGTCGGCTCATCTGTTCTGCTCGGCGCAGTCTTCGTCGCGCTCGGATACCTCATCAGCGCAACCGTGCGCGAGCGTGCGACCGCGGCAGGCCTCGCCATCGGCATCTGGCTGGTTCTCGTCCTTCTCTACGACATGGCGCTGCTCGGCCTGCTGGTTGCGGATCAGGGCAGGACGATCAGCGCCGCTGCCTTCAACTGGCTGCTCCTCCTCGATCCGGCCGACATCTTCCGGCTCCTCAATCTTGCCGGGCTGTCGAAGACCAGCTTGTTCGCCGGGATGGCCGGCCTTGCCGGGCAGATGCAGTTCGGTCGCGCCGTGCTGCTGGCAGCGCTGGCGGCCTGGGTGGCGGTTCCTCTCGCCCTCGCCGCTTTCGTCTTTTCAAGGAAAGAGCCATGATGCGCGTAAAGATTGTCGGCGTGCTTGTCGCCGTTGCCCTCTCCATGCTGCTCGCGGGCTGCAATCAGGACATCGCCGGCCTGCGCAAACCGCCGCCGCAGGAGCCGACGGCCAATTCGGTCGCCTATTTCTGTTCGATGGGCCTGCTCGAACATGGCGGGCCGAAGGGGCAGGCCTTCCTTGCCGGCAGATCCGAGCCGGTTTGGTTTTCCTCCGTTCGCGATGCCGTCGCCTTCTCGATGCTTCCCGGGGAGTCGAAGGACGTCGTCGCCATCTACGTCAATGACATGGCGCTGGCCAGGAATTGGGATCGTCCGGAGGCAGGGGCCTGGGTCGAGGCGCATGATGCCTGGTATACTATCGGCAGCGATTACAACGCCGGTATGGGCGGCAAGGAAGCGGTGCCCTTTTCCGATGAGAAGGCCGCCCGGTCATTCATGGCGTCGCATGGCGGAATGGTCGTCCGTTTCGGCGAGATTCCGGAGAAATACATCCTGGAAAGTGACGATGACGTCGCCGATGTTTCGGCCGGCGAAACGTTGGAGCCCAAGACCGTGGTGAAGCCATGACAGAGCCTTCGACAATCCCGCGCAACGGAATGAAGCCAGGCGGCGAACTGGCTGGCCCGATGAGCCGACGCCGCTTCATCCGTATCAGCGGTGCGGTGGCGGGTCTCGGCCTTGCAGCGCTTGGATCGGGTCTCGCGAAGCCAGGCCGGGCATCACCGCTGTTCCACGAATGGCGCGGTGTCGCGCTTGGCGCCGATGCCTCGCTGCGGATATTCCATCCCGATGCCGCCGAGGCCGAGCGCATGATCGCGGATGCGCTCGCCGAGGTGCATCGACTGGAGCGCGTGTTCAGCCTCTACGACAACAGCTCCGCGCTTTCCCGGTTGAACCGCGACGGCGAGCTGACCGATCCGCCACAGGAACTCGTCGAGCTTTTGGCGGCGAGTGAGCACTATGCTCGTGCGACTGGCGGCGCCTTCGACCCGACGGTGCAGCCGCTCTGGGCGCTCTACGCGAAGCACTTCGGCACGGCTGACGCCGATCCCAATGGTCCGTCACCGGCCGACATCGGAGGCGCCGCGGCCAAATGCGGCTACCAGCGCATGTCCGTCGACCCCGGAAAAGTGGCGTTCGAGCAGTCGGGCATGGCGCTCACCCTCAACGGCATTGCGCAAGGCTACATTACCGATCGCGTCGCCGAGCTTCTGCGCGCCCGTGGTGTCACGCACACTTTGGTCGATATGGGAGAGACGCGTGCGCTCGACGCTCATCCGGCGGGCCGTCCCTGGTCGGTCGGGATCAAAGACCCGCGTGCCGAGGATCGCTTCATAGCGACGCTCGGTCTTGACAACCAGGCAGTCTCCACATCAGGCGGTTACGGCACCGAATTCGACGCGTCGGGGAGGTTCAACCACATCTTCGATCCAGCGACGGGCATGTGCGCAAATCGCTATCTCAGCGTCTCGGTTGTTGCGCCCACCGCGACCTGCGCCGACGCGCTTTCGACCGCCTTTTCCGTTATGCCCATAGATCGCGCCTCGGCGGCCCTCGCCGAGGCCGGAGCGACGCAGGCTTATTTCGTGCTTCCTGACGGGCGCGTCATCGACCGGATGGTCTGACGGATCGCCGAATGCCGGGGCTGGTACCGCGTGCCAGTTCTCCCGCTCTCCACAACGGCTGGGACCTGGCCAGTTAGGCGTTGATTGGATGCGCCGCAGCGCCGGACAATAACGCCGCTGAATGCGGATGTTGGTTCAATCGCTTCACATTTATTTGGCCGCGTTTGCTGGCAAACATCGGACTCGCTCGAAGCTGTTCGACACCTGCTTTCTCAAGCGCAGATTTGCGCGAACGCAAAGAAGCGACATTGTCGACCTGATACATTCAGGCTTCGGAAGCGCCAGACAGTATTGACGTTACACCGGGTGACGCTCGGCGCTCCCGCGGGTCGGAGGCCGTTATGGCCGTGATCAAGCAAGGTGAAAGCAAATGAAGTTAGTCGCCGAGGAGCAAGAAGTGATTGAAGAGTGGCCGGCTCTCGTATTCAGCACTGAAGCAGCAAGCGGGGCCAGGGCAGGCCACACGTTGCTGCCTATGCTTATCGCGGGGCTCTCCCTGGTCGTGCTCGGTGGCTTGGCCGTGATGATCTTTGTCTAGAAGGAGCCGCCTGGGGTGGCACGTCTCACCCATTGCGGCACTTTCTGCGAATTGTTTGCGCTTCGACAAATAGGCGGGGTTCGATTCGGCTAGATTTTTTGCGCCGGTCGGAGTGTCGCTTGCCCGGCCGTTTCCACAGCAGTCGGGAATCATGAAATGTCTGAATCAGAAGTCGCATCTCCGCTTCAGCTAGACGTACGGGCCATCTTGCCTATGGAGCGCCATCCTCGAATTTTCGGAATGGTCCATGCGTTAGCCGAGGGACAGTCGTTCATAATCGTGAACGATCACGATCCGCGGCCTTTGCGCTACCAGATGGAAGCCAGATATCCTGGCCTGTTCGGTTGGGAATATCTGCAGCAAGGGCCGGACATTTGGCGCGTTGAGATCAAGAGATTGCATTCATCCGGGTGCGACTGTTGCTGCGGCGGCTGATGATCACGCCGCTGTCCAGAGCAATTCCGGTGTGCAGCGGTTTTCCGTCCGGAATTGCGGAAACAATACTTAGAGTATTGGCGAAGCGCCGCAGAGCAAACGTTTCAGACAGAACCATTCCTCGTTATGCGAATATTCTTCAACGTTAACGGTCAGGCGGTCGAGACGGAAGTTTCGACCGTCTCGCGGTTAAGCGGCTTCCTGCGCGATGTCCTTGGCCTGACAGGCGTCAAGGAAGGCTGTTGCGAAGGCGAGTGCGGAGCCTGCACCGTGCTGCTGGATGGCCAGCCCGTCAACTCTTGCCTGGTGCTGGCGTTCCAGGCCGCGGGGCGCGAAGTCACCACCGTTGAGGGACTTGGCGGAAACGGTGATCTGCAAAAAGCATTCCTGCAAATGGGCGCGGTGCAATGCGGCTATTGCACGCCGGGAATCTTGATGGCGGCCGAAGGGCTCTTGCGTGCCAATCCCAATCCGCTCGAAGTCGAAATCCGCCACGCGCTGGCGGGCAATATCTGCCGCTGCACGGGTTTCGAGACCATCGTTCAAGCTGTTGCCGCCCACGCTGCCGCTCGCGAGGCGGCTCGTTGATGAGCGGGCTGTCAGTGACCGCACCGGTCGATACGGAGGAGTTGCGGGCGTTGTTGTCCGCAGTGGCGGGACCGATAAATTTCATCGGAGGAGGAACCGACTTGCTGATCGCAGGTCGCCCGCTGCCCGCAGGCGGCCTGCTGATTGATCTCTCGCATAGCGGGCATGGGCTTCATCTCCGCCGATGGCGGCGGCATCCGCATCGGAGGCGCCACGACTGTCGCTGCGATTGCCGCGCATCGCGGAATCGCAGTGCGGCTGCCTGCCCTTGCCGAGGCTGCCGCGCAATGCGGGTCTGTCCAGATCCGCAACCGGGCCACCATCGGCGGCAACATCGCAAATGCCGCCCCGGCCGCGGATCTTGTGCCCACGCTGGTCGCAGCGAAGGCACGCCTGGCATGCATCGGACGTGATGGCGCGTCGTGCGAGCTCGCAATTTGCGACTATGTCCCTGACCGCGGATACCTGATCGCAGAAGTGATACTGCCGGGCGACGGCCTTCTTCCATACAGCGCCTTTGTCAAACTCGGACCCCGACAAGACCTGAGCATCTCGCGTCTCAATATCGCGCTGTTGGCCGAGTTTCAGGATGGTCATTTCGGCACTGTGCGAATCGCCGCCGGAGCGCTGGGGCCGCGTCCGCTGCGCCTGCCCCTTGCAGAGGTTGCGCTTGCGGGCAAGGAACTGTGCTCCGCCACATTGCGCGATTTTCTTTCGGCCCTGACAACCGAGGTCGATGCGGCGATCCCGGGCCGCAATTCGCAAGCTTACAAGCGTCACGCGATCGCGGGGCTGGGGCTCGACCTGGTCGCGCAAGCGCTGGGGCTAAGTCCGCGGGAGCAGCTTTTCGAGGACGCAGCCGAATGAACCAGTTGTCCCGCCGCGTGCCGCTGATTGACGGCGTAGCGAAAGTCACGGGTGCTTTGCGCTTCACCGCCGACCTGGATATCGAAAACCTGCTGCACGGCGCGCTCGTTCTGAGCACCCGTCCCCATGCTCGAGTCGCTCGTGTCGATGCCACGGCCGCATTGGCGGTCGAGGGGGTGCATGAAGTGTTTTGGCACGGCAATACGCCGGCTCATTTCTATAACAGCTCGATATGGTTTTCCGGGCAGAAGGCGCTGGCGGACGAACAGATGTTTCCGCAAATCGTGCGCCACATTGGCGATCGAGTGGCAGCGGTCGTTGCGGATACGGAAGAAATTGCTCGTCATGCTGCGCTGCTGATCGAGGTCGACTATGTGGACCTTCCTGCCATCATTG
This sequence comes from Mesorhizobium sp. ORM8.1, assembly GCF_053005525.2. Taxonomy (NCBI): domain Bacteria; kingdom Pseudomonadati; phylum Pseudomonadota; class Alphaproteobacteria; order Hyphomicrobiales; family Phyllobacteriaceae; genus Mesorhizobium; species Mesorhizobium sp. ORM8.1. The sequence continues at coordinate 5,438,106 of NZ_CM132600.1, forward strand.
ACCCCGAAGTCGCGCTGGGTCATGCGGGGCTGCCGTCACGGGAGGACGATACCCCAACGTTCTTGAACCCCGTAGCCGGCGAGACTTTCGTATACGGGGACCCGGAGGCTGGCTTCGCCGCCGCCGATCTGATCGTCGAAACCCGCGTCACGACCCCGCGGAGCCATCATTGCGCGGTCGAGACCCATGCCTGTATCGCCAAGCCCGAACCCGGCGGCCGCATCCTGATACTGTCGCCGTGCCAGAGCGTCTTTGCCGTTCAGGCGGTCGTCGGCCAGGCGCTAGCCTTGCCGCCTGAGAAGATAAGAGTCCAAAAAACCCCGATAGGTGGCTCGTTTGGAGGAAAGGCGGAGCCGATCCTCGACCCATTGTGCGCTTTCTTCGCCCTGAAGCTCGGTCGGCCGGTAATCATTCGCTACGATCGGCATGAGACATTCACCGCTACCCGAACGCGCTCCGGCGTCACGGGGCGGATGCGGATCGCATTCAGGTCCGACGGCCGCATCCTCGCGCGCGAGACCGAGACGCTCATCGACATCGGCGCCTACTGCACCGGCGGCAACTATCTGCCCAGTTCGATGCTTCAGCGGCTGGTGCGGCTCTATGACGTTCCGGCGGAGCGCTATAGCGGCCGCGCCGTCTACACGAACACCGTTCCCGCAGGCGCTTTCCGCGGCTATGGCTCGCCCCAAATTCACACGATTGCGGAAATTTCGCTGGATATAGCCGCCCGTCGGATGGGAATGGATCCGGTGGTCCTGCGCCAGAGAAATCTTGTCGGTCCGGGCGCGATCGAACCTTGGCAGGGGCTCGACCTTGGCAACGGCCGGGGCCGAGATTGCCTGGCGCGCGGCGCTGAAGCTTTCGGATGGGCCGGACGCCGCCAGAAAGGCATCGGGCGAGGGCGATGGCGCCGAGGGGTCGGGGTTGCCTCGGCCACCCATATCAATGGTTGTTATCCGGGCTTCCATGAAGAAACCACGGCCTCGTTGAGGCTGTTGCCGGACGGGCGGGCCGAACTCGTCTGCGCACTCCATGATCTCGGTTGCGGGGCTGATACCACGCTGGCGCAGATCGCAGCCGAGACGCTGGGGCTGAGGGCATGCGACATCGTCATCATTCCCGCCGATACCGACACCTGCCCTTACGACCTCGGCACGCGAGCCAGCCGCATGACCTATATCTGCGGGGAAGCCATCCGTCGCGCTGGAGAAGCCCTTGCAAAGTCGATCCGTGCAGCTGCGGGTCTGGAGCTGAATATGTCCGCCGAAGAATTATGTCTGGAAGCTGGCACTGTGCGTCGCGGGAATGGCCCTGGAATGACGCTCCCGGACCTCGCTGCCCGTTTGGCGAACCGCGGGATCGAGCTACCGGCGGCAACCGAAACCTATCGCTCCCAGGCCAATCCAGGCTCATATGCGGCGCATTTCGCGGAGGTCGAGGTCGACAGACTCACTGGCCGTGTACGGGTGACCGACTATCTCGCCGTCCATGATGTCGGCCGGGCGATCAATCCAATGCTGGTGGAAGGTCAAATCCACGGCGGAATCCAGATCGGCATAGGCTATGCGCTCTATGAGGATGTCGCAATTGATCGCGCCACGGGCCGGATGCGCGGCGACAGCTTCAGCCGCTATACGCTGGCCAATGCGCCCGAGATGCCGCCGATGCGCGTTTTGCTCGTCGAAGAGGGCGAGCCAACCGGCCCGTTCGGCGCCAAGGCCGTCGGAGAGATTGCGACGATCCCGGTGGCGGCGGCGGTGGTCAATGCAGTCAACGACGCTTTGAGTACAGAACTCACGGAACTGCCGCTTTCGCCGGAACGCATCCTCGAGGTCATAGGCTGAAGGAGGCACCGCAATGTGGGCCGACTTCGCCGGATTGCTCGGATTCCAGGATGCCCGCGCTCGAGACAGTCAAGCGGCTGCCAATGGTGCAACTTCGGCCAGCCAGCGGTGGACTGCATCGGCGATGCTAGGTTCATGGCTGGCGGAGCAGCGCTAGGCGGATCCGATCCATGCAAGTCAAATATGCGATTGTTTGGATGGAATTTCGGACAGCTAAGATTTTCTTGTTCGACGGGCCTACGATTGAGGACAGTTATGTCGAGGTCGTTCGGGATCGACTCCAGACGCATGTCTGCGGCGACGAGAAGGCGCGATCCTTAGGAGCGAACGATTTCTTCGGCGAGGTCGTTCGGTCCATGCAGGTCGCAGGAAAATGGTTCATTCTGGGCAGCAGGTCGGGCTGTTTTGGCCTTCTCGGATATATTTGCCGACATAGGCTCGAAAGTCGCGTCGTCGGCACCAAGGTGATTGAGGTGCATGAAAACATGGGCGTGCTTTCACACGTTCGCGACTACTTTGTCAGTCATGCTGCTGAAAAACGGAAGGATCCAGCAGGATCGAGCCCGCGCCGATGAGTTCGAGGCAGTAAGGCACGGCGGGAAAGACTGCATTCAGACACACGCCGATCGAAGCCGGCTTGCCTGGCAGGTTTATGATCAGCGAACGGCCGCGCACTCCTGCAGTCTGACGTGAAAGAATGGCTGTGCGGACTTGCTGCAAGCTGGCCTGCCGCATGAGTTCGCCAAAACCGGGAAGTTCCTTGCCGATGACCTGCTGCATGGCCTCTGGGGTGAGATCCCTCGGAGATGGACCGGTCCCTCCAGTCGTCAGGACTAGATCGACGCCGCATTGGTCGCAAAGCTCGATCAGCACATTCCGGACACTTTCCACGCCGTCAGGGACTATGCGACGGATGAAGACGCACGGCGATACTACGACACGTCGAAGCCAGCGCTCGATGGCAGGTCCGCCAAGGTCTTCATACTCGCCTCGGCTTGCACGGTCCGATACCGTGACGATTGCAATCTGGGTCATCTTTTCCGCTCGAATCCGTCTTCTTCAGTTCGAAGCGGTCATTTGCCATCCGGGCTTGGCATGGGCGTATCCATCGACGAGCGTGCCGGGCAGATCGAGGCACGAAAGGACAAAGCGGGCAGCCTTGGGATCCTCCCTGCCATCGAGAAGCGCTCTGTAGGTCTTCGCCACCTCGATCATGTCGCACGTGTGCGGAGACAGGCGAACACGCTGGACACCTCTGGAGGTGAGCTCTGCAGGTGCAGGACAGAAGGCTTGCACCTGGTTGGACAGCGTCTGCACGCCGTTGATCGCAAGGAACTCCTGGTCGTCGAGCGTATCGACCGCCAAACCGTCCGGATCCCGTTCGCAGGTAAACTGGCAGGAATCCTTGTGAAGGCGGTGAATTCGTGCGTGGTAGCATCGTCCCGAGAGTGCAAGCGGAAGCCGACCAAAGACGAAAATCTCGAATTCCGCCTCGGGACATGCGCCGGCCATGGCGCCGACGGCGGCGAGCGACAATTCCACGGGCGGGCAAATCGTTCTGGCACCGCGCTGGATCAGGAACCGCGCGGAAGCCTCGTTATAGACGTTCAGGAACGGACCGGTCACGAAGGGCTTGCCGGAGCGTGACGGCAGGGCGGTGACATCGTTGATCTCCACCAGCCGTTCGTCGCCGCAGAGGTCTTCGATGCTTCTGCGTTCCCGAACGGTCGCCGGTGCTGCCAGTGTAGACAGCACCACTTCCTTTCCGGCGCGCTCGAGGCGTTCGATGATCTCGGGCCATGCCGGGTCCGAAAACGGCATCCGCTTGCCGCATACGACTTCGCCGACATGGACGCGGTCGATCGGAGCCTCGTCTGCTATCCTGCGGTAGAAGTCCAAGAGGCGGTCGGGCGACCAGTGGAAGAACACCGGCCCAAGCGTCAACGCGATTGCGGACAAGGTGCTATCTCCACTTCTTGCTGTACGCCCCTGCCGTCTGCCGGGAACCTTCCGACTGGCCAGCAAGAATCCGGTCGATCTCGATCGCGTCGCCACCTTGCTCGACGGCGTCAACGGTCTTCCGGAACGCACGGACCACTTCCGTCACGTAACCTTTGCCGCGCTGGCGTCCTTCGATCTTCAAGGCGGTTACGCCGGCAGCTTTCAACCCGGCGATCATTCCGCCGGCATTCAGGCTGACGGGATCTTCGAACAGATAGGAGGTCTTGCCGCCGGCCTTGAATTTGCCCTTGCACAGGGTGGGGTAACCCACCGGGTCACCTGGCGCATAGCGGTCGATCGTGAACCCGGAAAGCCGTGCCGCCGTGCTGTGCCCCTCCTCGTCGTAACTCACCATTTCGGGCGGCGAGCAGACGCCGTTCAGGTTTGGCGATTTGCCCGTCGCGTATGAAGAAAGGTAGCAGCGGCCCTCGATCATCACGCAAAGGCCGCCGAACACAAATGCCTCGGTCTCCACGTCGACCTTACGGTTGAGCGCCGCGATCTCCTGAAGCGAAAGCACTCTTGGCAGCACGACCCGGCGGACGCCGAAACTCGTCGCATAGAATCTGATCGCTTCCGGCGTTGCGGCCGCGGCCTGCACGGACAGGTGAAGACGAACCTGCTTATGGTTCTTCGCGACGTGATCGAGGACGGCGATGTCGGCAGCGATGATGGCATTTGCGCCGCATTCGGCCGCCAAGTCGGCTGCCTTCTTCCACAGGTCGAGATCATTGACCCGGGCGAAGGTGTTGATGGCGACCAGAACCTTGCTGCCGTGGTCATGCGCGAAGCGTACCCCTTCGGCCAGTTCTTCCCCGGAGAAGTTGAGGCCCGGAAAATTCCGGGCATTCGTTTCGTCGCGAAATCCGCAGTAGACCGAATCCGCGCCGGCCTGGACGGCGGCCCTCAACGTTGCCGGAGTTCCGGCCGGGCAAACGAGTTCCATGCGTGTGCTTGTCATGCCTCAGGTGCCTCGCGTCCGGGGTTTCGATCGGTGATCTGCCGCGCGACGTTCAACGCCCCGAGAATTCCCGTGTCGACAAGGCGAGCCAGGTGACCGCGCAGGCCGAGCAAATCCGCCGGGCTAAGCTCGGCATCCTCGATCGTGTTCCTCAGCGCCAGCACTGCTTCCGTGCGGCCGCTGATCGAAATGGCCCGGCTGAAGAAAAGCGCGTCGCCATCAAGCGTGCCGTCGAGAAGGCTCAACAGCGTCAGAAGAGGCCCCTTGATCAGGACGCTCGATGTCGCGATCTCGCTTTTCCTTACCACACGGACAATGGCCCGCTCGCCGTCCGGCACCACGATGAACGCGAAGGCAAGGTCGATCGGGTCGATGAAATAGCAAGTGGAGCGGTGTTCGCCGAGGCGCTCGAACAATCGCGGCTGCCGCCTGGCCAAAGAGCGCAAGGACAGCGTCAGCAACGGCCCAAGCGGCAGTCCGGCAAAGCTAGGGAAAAGATGGCGAACCAGCGCCGGCAATCTCAGTTGCATGTTTCCCGTCACCATTGCGTGCGTCCCGTCGTGTGAAGTTGGCTCAAGAGGATCTTGCAGCGGACGATGCGCCGCGCCCTCCGTCGAGCAAGTCCGCAAAATTCGAGCTGTTGGGACAAAAATCCTGATAGCGGCTTTCGAAGTCGAATGTTTCCAGATGACCATGACACCGGCGGCGATGCGGGCAGGTAATGCAGATGCGTGCCATGAAACGGTCCCGCACGGCCACCAGCGATCGAAATTCGTCTGGATCGACGCCGACCGATCGCATTGCCGAGGAAAGTAGGTCTTCCGACGCGTAAGGCAGACGCATGGCATCGTCGAATTCACTTCGCGACAGGCCGATGTCCTCCAGGATGCCTGTGCATTCAGCCGGTCCGAGCGCCCAGAATTCCCTTCGCGCCGCCTTGCTCCGTTTATGGTCCTTGAGAACTGCGATCGCGAACCGCCAAGCCTCGAGCGTCTCACTGAGCCGACCGCCAGTCATGTGAACCCCTTTCGCCGCCAATGACGGCCAGCCGAATCGCTTTCCGCTGCCAAGCTCGAAAAATAGCGCGGACGGTTCGGTCCCTCTTTGCGCTAGCTCAAAGTTCTTCGGTGGCGCTCGTGGCAGGATTGTTCGGCCGACGAACCGGTCGTGCCGGATTTCGCCATGCATCACCGCTGCCTCCCCCGTTTTCAGATCTCAGCTCGTTTCTTTCCCACCTGGATCGAAGCGGGCAACTTCGGGAGGTCGGCGTTCCTGTTTCGACTCGGCTCGAACTGACGGAGATCCACAAGCGCGTTATCTTCGCGCAAGGGCCGGCGCTGCGCCTGACCGCGCCGATCGACGACTGTGGCGTGAAGTCGGCCTTTCCGGTCGTTACAAATCTTTTCGGCACCCGGGAGCGAGTCGCCTGGGGTCTGGGCACCGACCTCGACGGGCTTGGAACCCTTGGCGCCTTGCTGGCGTGGATGAGATCACCCCAGGCTCCGCAGAACCTTCGTCAAGCCCGACTCATGCTGCCCGCGGCGCGCGGGGTGCTCGTCGCGCGGCCGAAGATCGTCTCCGCGCCCAGAGAGTGGAGGGACGCCGATCCGGATTTCTCGGTCCTTCCCGTCCAGACTTGTTGGCCGGGGGATGCCGGTCCGCTCATCACTTGGCCGGTTGTCGTCACCCGCCCGCCTGGAGAGGATGACCCGAGCACATACAATCTGGGCATATACAGAATGCAGGTGCTCGCCCGGGACCGTGCGATCATAAGGTGGCTGCCCGTGCGAGGCGGCGCCACGCATCATCGCTTGTGGCAGGCGAGGAACCTGGAGATGCCGGTGGCGGTCGTCATCGGTGCAGACCCCGCCACCTTGATCGCGTCGGTGATGCCGGCTCCCGAAGGCGTTTCGGAACTGGCGCTGTCCGGGATGATCAACAACCGCCGCGTCGGCTTGGCGCCGTGCAAGAGCATCGTGCTGCACGTACCCGCCAGCGCGGAAATTGTTCTCGAAGGTGTCGTCTCTCCCACGGAAACGGCGCTGGAGGGTCCCTTCGGCGATCACACTGGATACTACAACGCGCCGGAGCGGTACCCGGTATTCAAGCTAGAGCGCGTCCGCGTCCGCGAAGGGGCGCATTACCTGACGACGTTCACCGGGCGGGCGCCCGACGAGCCCTCCGTGCTCGGGGATGCGCTGCTCGACGTATACAAGCCGCTCGTGCGCCAGCAGATACCGGAAGTCCTCGATTTGTGGCTTCCGCCCGAAGCCTGCTCCTACAGGATTGCGGTCATCTCGATCGCCAAGAAATATCCCGGCCAGGCGAGGCGGGTGATGATGGGGTTCTGGTCCCTGCTGCCGCAGTTTTCGATGACGAAGATCGTCATCGTGGTGGACGACGACATCGACATTCGATCGTGGCCGGACGTGATGTGGGCTCTCGCCACTCGCATGGATCCCTCGCGCGATCTGATGCAGGTGGACCGGACCCCGATCGACCACCTCGATTTTGCATCGCCGCTCGAAGGGCTTGGCGGAAAGGTCGGGTTCGACGCGACGCGCAAGATCGGATCCGAGACCTCCCGTGAATGGGGGAAGGAGCTGAAGATGTCATCCGGTATCGAGGAGCAGGTGTCGCAGCGATGGAACGAGATCTTCTCGCAAACGACCGTTCGGGGAAAAAATGGCCAAACGACTGATAGTGGGCGTCACCGGTGCATCCGGCTCCGTGCTCGCGCTCGAAACCTTGCGCCAGCTGGTCAGGGCCGGCGTGGAGACGCATCTCGTCGCCTCGAAGGGCGCGCGCATGACCATCGCTCACGAGCTCGGCGCCGACGGTCTTGCCCAGCTGACCTCCGTCGCCAACTATGCGCATTCCTACCAGGATCTGGCCGCGCCCATCGCCAGCGGATCTTTCAGAACGGATGGCATGATTGTCGTTCCGTGCTCGATGCGAACCCTTGCGGCGATAGCGCACGGTTTGGGCGACAACCTTGTCACCAGAGCCGCCGATGTCGTGCTGAAGGAAAAGCGCCGGCTGATCATCGTGCCGCGCGAGGCGCCTCTGCATGAGGGGCACCTCGAAGCGATGCTGAGGCTGGCGCGGATGGGGGCGATCGTCGCGCCGCCGGTGCCGCCTTTCTACGTCAAGCCGGCCTCGATCGAGGAGATGATCGTCGAGATGGCCGCCCGCCTGGTCAGTTGGGCGGGGTCGACCCGGGCGACAAGCTGACGCGGTGGGGTGAAAAGAAAGGCGCCGCCGTCGATCGTTCTGAGGTGCTGCTCAAACGCGCGAGGTTGCCATGAATTTCCAGATGCCGAAGCCCACGACATACGATGTGCGCAGGCTTCCCGCCGAAAGGAAACAGTCCGCGGTGCTTTCGATGTTCGACGGGCTGAAGCCCGGTCAGACATTCGTTGTCATTCTTGATTTCGACCCCGAAGGGCTCAAGCGCCGGTTCGAGGCGTTCTTTGCCGACGATTGCGTGTGGATCTGCCTGGAAGCGGGACCGCCGGAATGGCGGGTCGAAATAGGAAGGCCCGAACCTGCGGGGTGACGTCGAATTCTAGGAAGAGCAGTTGTTCGCGGGATCGGTCGCCAAATCTTGCTATCGACCACCTAAAGTCCGGCCGGCGTGGATTGGCTGAGTAGCCGCATCGAGGATGCGCCCTCCTTGGCGGTGTTCGCGATGTCGTCGAACAGAAGCGCGACATCCACGTAGACGCTGCGGTCCCGTTCGGCCGTGTCCAATTCATCGAGATCTTGCAGAAAGAAGAGAATGGCTTCGATACGCTCGCGCTGACTGCGGGCATTGGCAAGATGTTCGCGCGCCGCGCGCCGGGTCTCCAAAGCCGCAAAACGCGCCAGCATCTCGTCGAGCCTGGATTTGCACTCGCATTCGAGCTGGGCGCCTTTGATTACGGTTGCCAGGCGGCCGACTATGGCCGTGTCGACAAAGCGCGCCTCTTCAATGCTGTCGGGTGGAACGTTGTGGTTCATCTGTTGCAATTCAGGCCGTTGGGCCTGCTTCTGGTTGGCGACGACAGTCCTGAAAAGGCCCTTCGAACATAGTCGACCATTTCTGAACGCTGTTTGCGCTGGAGCAAATACCGAGATCGATCGTCGACGGTATTGCCTTTCATTTGATCGTTGTCGTGCTGCGAACTCGCGAACGGGGATGTTGCGTCAGTCATCTCGGGAGAAACGGTGCATGGGTACTGTTGGGAGCACGCTCGCGGTCGATGCGAAGCGAATGCCGTCGCCGTTCCGGCCGTTTTTTCTCATCGCCGTATTGGACGCGATCGTGGGCGCGGCAGTCTGGCTGCCATCGGCCTTCGGTGTGCAGGCCATCGGCCCGGGGAAGATTTCTCTCGGTGACTGGCATCGCGACGTGCTTCTGTTCGGGATGGTTCCGGCCATCCTGACCGGCTTCCTGCTGACCGCGCTGCCCCGCTGGACAGGGCGCCGTGCAGTGTCGCCGCTCACTACCCGCTTGTTGGTCGCTGTTTGGCTGTGCAGCCGATTGACCTTCCTGTTCCTATCGCCCTCGGCAGGGCTCGGCCTCTCGGCGCTTCTGGTCATGATACTGTTGCTGATCGCGGCGAGACACGTGATCGCCGCGCACGACCGCCGCAATCTGAAGATATTGTTCCTGCTGCTCGTCTTTTGTGTAGGCAACGTGCTCACCGCGGCATCCTGCCAGGTGGAATTCGCACTGAGGCTGGCCTTGGCTTCGATCATCGGCCTGGTCATGATCATCGGAGGGCGGGTCGTGCCGGCGTTGACCGTGGCCTATGTCGAGAGCGCCGGCGGTCGGATCGTCGTCGGTCGAACCGCCGCTTTGGAGCATGCGGCCGCGATCGTGGCGGCATGCGGCTTGGGGATGTGGGTTGCAGCGCCGCAGGCGCAACTCACCGGGCTTGCCTGCGTTCTTGCCGCCTGCAGCCAGGCGATGCGAGTGGCGCAGTGGAATGGTTGGCGAAGCGCGGCGTCGTCGACGGTTCTCGCCCTTCATATCGGGTATGGCTGGATCATCGTGGGTTTCGGGCTCCTGGCTATCCACATTTTCGCGCCGGCGAGCCTGGGGCGGCCGGCCGCCGTTCATGCCTGGACGATCGGCGGCATCGGAACCATGGCCCTCGCCATCATGGCGAGCATGATCCGCAAGCACAGCCGCCGCGCCTTTGCGCCTTCCGGCGCGGCAACCTTGGCCTTCCTGGCGATGACAGTCTGCTGTCTATCCCGCCTCCTGGTCGAGGTGCTGCCGGGCTACGGCGCGGCTTTGACGAGCCTTGCAGGCGCGTTGTGGGTTGTCGCCTTCGGCCTGTTTCTGATGGCGTTCCGCGGAATGCTCATACATCGTGGATGACACAACTGCGATTCACCAGATCCAGAAAAGCAGAAGCCAGCTGGCCACGGTGACCATCATTGCCAGCCCAATGAAGAACAGGGCGAGCACCCGACGGGCAAGGCTTTGGCTGTAGAGTTCCGGCACTTGCCAGCACAGCGCGCCAGACCAGACCACCGCCAGCGAGAGCATCGTGACGCGTAGTTGGCCGACACAGGGCAGGTCGATCCCGTCCGAGCGGCGGAGTTGGCTAACCGTGAGTGCGGACAAGCAGAGAGACGCTGGCGCCGGCCAGGGGTATCAACGACTGGGCGAGATGATGGAATCTCGCTGCCTGCCAGGAACCGAGGCTGCGTGTGGCAAGGGTCAGCATCGATACCGTCAGCGTGCCGCAGGCGAGGGCCGCCGCAAGCACGTAGGCAACGAGCAGCGCCCCGTCGAGGAGCGTCATCACATCGCTCCTCTGAGCGTAGTTCGTAAGTATCCACCAGGGCGCGGTGGCTTCGAGCGGCCAGGTCACTCCGTTTTCAATCAGCCGTTCCGCCATCCATTGTTTCGCGGAGACGAACCAGGGACTGGACGACCATTGAAAATGCGCCGACGGCGAGACCCATGAGTCCGAAAACGATGAGGATGGTCTCCCAGGGCTTTGCAAGATTCCCGGCGACGTGAACGATCTCGTGGTTCGGCGAACGGCGCGCCAGGCGGATCGCCCCGCGAAAACCGCTGCAGCGCCCGCACATATGGCATTCGCTGGCGCCGCGCATTGTCCTGAACGGCACCAGCGGGGCGCAGTTGACGGTTCCGGGTTTGATCCCGGCGAGACGTTTTCCGACGTCGCGCTGTTCTGACCAATGACCGAAGAAAAGTTCCGGTTAATTGATCTTGGTCAAATGCAGGCGGCTGAGAACATGGGATTTTCTACTGCTAAACCAGCAGTTTATCGAAGTGGTCACCGATGGCCGACATCGTGTCAAAGCTCGTCAGGGAGTGCAATCTGAGCCGAAACAGAGGCGCGGACTTTCCAACAATCTGGCAGACCATATTGAAGGGGCATTCATATGTCGCAGGCCCACCGATACAGGATCGGGACATCGCCGGCCCTCTCCTCAAGATCCCCTTGATAAACGGCCGCTACCTCGCCTTCGGCGCCTCAGGCTTTCGCCTTGCCTGAAAACCGGCGCGATTTCCTCTCGCGGCCTTGGCACGCGCCGCGGATGGCACATTCGCCAATTAACGATTTGCCGGCTCGGGCTCACTTAGTCAGCGGTGCTGCTTCGCTGTGCCCGACATCGGCGGGCGGCCCACCGCGCAATGCCACGTAGATCGCCGGAATGACAAGCACGGTCAGCAGCGTCGAGGAGGCGAGGCCGAACAGCAGGGATATGGCGAGGCCCTGGAAGATCGGATCGGTCAGGATCACCGCGGCGCCGATCATCGCTGCGAGCGCGGTGAGCAGGATCGGCTTGAAGCGGATCGCGCCGGCCTTGAGCAGCACGTGAACGAGCGGTCCGTCGATGCCCCTGGCGTGCCGGATGAAATCCACCAGCAGGATCGAGTTGCGCACTATGATGCCGGCGAGCGCGATGAAGCCGATCATCGAGGTGGCCGTGAAGGGTGCGGCGAAGGCCCAGTGGCCAAGCATGATGCCGATCAGCGTGAGCGGGATGGGGGTCAGGATCACCAGCGGCAGCTTGAAGGAGCCGAACTGCGCGACAACGAGGATGTAGATGCCGAGGATGGCCACCATGAAGGCGGCGCCCATGTCGCGGAACGTCACCCAGGTCACCTCCCACTCGCCGTCCCACAATAGGGTGGGCTTCGATTCGTCGTCCGGCTGGCCGTGCAGCGCGATTGCCGGCTTGGGGACGCTGCCCCAGTCCGCCTTGGCAATCGCGTCGTCAACGGCGAGCATGCCATAGACCGGCGCCTCGAACGCGCCCGCCAGTTCGCCCATCACCATCTCGGCCGGGCGCCCGTTGTGGCGGAAGATCGGGTAGGAGGCCGGTTCGCGGCTCATCCGCACGACGTCGCCAAGCTCGACAACGTCGCGCGCGCCGGGCAGAACGTTGGCGGCCACAGGGGTCGCCAGGGCGCGCTGATCGACCACGCCGTTTGCCTTGGACAAGGCGATGCGGATCGGGATCGGCAGGCGTCCGCCGCCACGATGCGAATAGCCGACCGTGGTGCCGCCGAAGAGATAGCCCAGGGTGTCGTACACATCCGTCTGCTCGACCTTGTAATATTCCAGATTGTCTTGGTCGATCGAAAGCCGGAGCCGCTCCGGCTGGTTGTGGAAGCTGTCGTCGACGTCGACGATGAACGGAATGCTGGCGAAGGTCTCGCGTACCTTGGCCGCGACCGCGCGACGGGTCTCGGCATCCGGACCGTAGATTTCGGCCAGCAGCGTGCCGAGCACCGGCGGCCCGGGCGGCGGCTCGACCACCTTCAGCACCGTGCCGGTCGGCATCGCCATTCCCCTCAAGCGATCGCGCAACTCGAGCGCAATGGCATGGCTGGCGCGGCTGCGGTCGCCCTTGGGAAGCAGATTGACGGTGATGTCGCCCTGTTCGGGGCTTGATCGCAGGTAGTAGTGGCGCACCAGGCCGTTGAAGTTGAAAGGCGCGGAAGCGCCTGCGTAGGTCTGGAACGAAACCACTTCCGGCACGGCGGCCAGCCGGTTCACAGCGGCCTGCAGCAGCCGGTCGGTGTCCTCGACCGACGAGCCCCTGGGCAGGTCCGCCACAATCTGGAGCTCGGTCTTGTTGTCGAAGGGCAGAAGCTTGACCGTCACGTGCTTGGTGTAGATCAGCGCCATGGATCCAATCGTGGCGATGCCCACGATCAGAAGGAAGGCCCACGCCCGAAACCGCGATTTCAAGATAGGCCGCGCCACCGCGACATAGACCCGTCCCAGCATGCCGCCATGCGCGCTGCCGGCATGGCCATGCGTGCCGGTCTTTCCGCCAAGTTTCATCATCAGCCACGGCGTCAGCATCACCGCGACGAAGAAGGAGAAGAGCATCGCCGCCGACGCGTTGGCCGGGATCGGGCTCATATAGGGGCCCATGAGGCCGGAAACGAAGAGCATGGGCAGCAGCGCAGCCACCACGGTCAGCGTCGCCACGATGGTGGGATTGCCGACCTCGGCGACTGCATCGGTCGCTGCCTGGCTGCGCGAACGTCCATCGTCCATCGCCCAGTGGCGCGCGATGTTTTCGATGATCACGATTGCGTCGTCGACGAGAATGCCGATGGAGAAGATCAGCGCGAACAGGCTGACCCGGTTCAGCGTGTAGCCCATGATGCGCGATGCAAACATGGTCAGCAGGATCGTCGTAGGTATCACGACGGCCACCACCAAGGCTTCCCGCCAGCCGATGGCGACGGCGACCAAGAGAACGATGGAGACGGTCGCCAGGCCTAGATGGAAGAGCAACTCGTTGGCCTTCTCATTGGCCGTCTCGCCGTAGTTGCGCGTCACGCGCATCTCGACGTCCTTCGGGAAGATCTGGCCGCGCACCTGATCGAGGCGCTTGACGATCGTGTCGGCGATGACGACCGCATTGGTGCCTGGTCGCTTGGCGATCGCAACCGACACAGCCGGCGTGCGATCGAGACCCGTGCCGGACTTGACGATGTTGGTGACGCGGTTCTCCGCCGGCGACGTCGAGAGCACGACGCTGGCGACGTCGCGCACATAGAGCGGGCGGCCGTCGCGAGCCGTCACCAGCAGGTTGCCGATGTCGGACAAAGTCTGCAGCGTCTGGCCGGCTACCAGCACACGTTGATTGCCATCGTCGCGAACCGTGCCGATCTGGAAGGAGCGGTTGGCGCCCGCGATCTTGCCCGTCAGCTGCTGCAGCGTGATGCCGTAGAGCGAGAGCTTTTCCGGATCCGGCTCCACCTGGATCTCTTCCGGCTGCTCACCGACGATGTAGGTGAGGCCGATATCGGGAAGCTTTGCGACCTCGACCTGCAGTTCATGCGCAAGACGCGTCAGGTCCGCCGAGGAGTAGCGCGCCGCCGCTTGCGGCGCCGGCGCCAGCGTCACCACCACTATGGCCACGTCATCGATGCCGCGCCCGACGATCAGCGGCTCCGGAATCCCGACAGGGATGCGATCCATGTTGGCGCGGACCTTGTCGTTCACGCGCAGGATCGCGGCGTCCGAGCTGGTGCCGACGTTGAAGCGCGCGGTCACCAGCGCGCCGTCATCCATCGTCTGCGAGTAGACGTGCTCCACGCCGTCTATGCCCTTGATGATCGTCTCCAGCGGCTCGGTAACGAGCTTGACGGCATCCTCGGCCTTCAGGCCATTCGCGGATACGTGGATGTCGACCATGGGTACGGAGATCTGTGGCTCCTCCTCGCGCGGCAGCGTGACCAAGGCCACAAGCCCAAGCGCCAGCGCAGCCAGCAGGAACAGGGGCGTCAGCGGCGATGCGATGAAGGAACGGGTAAGCCAGCCGGCGATGCCGAGTTTCATGGCAGGACGACCTTGTCGCCATCGGCAAGACCGCTCAGGATCTCGATGCGCGTCTGGCCGGCGTCCTGGAATGTCGCACCCAGCACGACCGCGACGTCAAGCGGGCCGTCGGCCGTCTCGACCGTGACGTAGTCTATGCCGTGGACGATCCTGAGCGCCTGGGACGGAACGCCCAGCATGGTCCGCTTGGCAACCGGTATGGACACAAGCGTGCGCTCATTGACGAAATAGGTCCCGATATCGGAGACTTCGACGTCGGCAATCACACGACCATTCTCGATCTCGGGATAGACCTTGGCGATCCGTCCCTCGCTGGCCTTGACGAAGCCGGCATTGGTGCCGGTGCCGCGTTCGCCGATGTCGACGCGAGCGCCTTCCGTTATCTCGACGGCGTGCCTTTCCGGCAAGGAAAGTCGCAGATAGTACTGACCCGACGCCACCCGCGCGACAGGCTCGCCCGCCATGATCACCGAGCCTGCGGCCACAGGTACGGTCAGCACCCGGCCGTCGGCCGGAGCCAGGATATCGCCTTCTCTGGTGCTCTGCTCGATGACCGCCTTCTCGGCAATCGCAGCCGCCAGCTGGTTCGTGACGACATCGAACTGGGTCTTTGCGGTGTCGACCCGGCTTTGAGCGGCGGCGCCCTTTGCGAGCAGGTCTTGCGCGCGCTGCAGATCGGTACGGGCGCTATCGAGTTGCGAATTCAGCGCCGCGATCTTGGCGTCGGCGGCTCTGAGCTGCAGCGCGAGCTTGTCGTCGACGACCGTGGCAATCAGGTCGCCCTTGCTTACGTGGACGCCTTCGGAGACGTGGACGGACGAGACAGTTCCCGAAATCCTCGCCCTGGCCGGAAGGATGGTGCGGCTCTCGACCTGTCCATAGACCGCCTTCATCTCGGTGACGGTGGAGGCCTTGACCATGAATTCGGCGGCGCGTGCATCGACAGCGACAAAGCCGGCGGCGCCGATCAGAAGAATGTTCGCGAAGGCCGATCGTATGGTTCTCATTGCGCCTGTCTCGTCGATTGAAATGGGCCGGGAGGCAACTGAGGCGCCTCCCAGCCAGCAGCCAATTGCTCGATGACGTGCCGTTATTTGAACGCCACGCCCGTCTTGCAGCCGAGCTTCTTGAAGACCATTGCCGCCGGGCAGAAGCCCGTGACCGAGGCCTGCACCATGTTGAGCCCGGCAAAAGCGGTCAGCAGGAACCAGTAGGGCGAATAGTAGATGCCGAGCGCGAGCGATATCAGCACCATGAAGCCCGCGAACATGAGAACTGCCCTGTCTATCGTCATCATTCTTTTCTCCTGAAAACCGCCGCGCCTATTCGGCCGGCTCGATGTGGACAGCCTTGAGCTTCTTGATGCCGAGAACGTCGAGCGCCAGCCCTTCATAGAAGGTCTCGCTCTTTCCCTGCCGCACCTTGTGGAGGAAGTATTTCTCGAACCCGACCTTCGCCGCGTGGACCCATTTGCCCTGCGAGGACCAGTTGACGTTGCGGGGAGGGATCTGCGGCTGCGCGATGAAGGCTATGCCTTCATCGCCGAAATCGGCGAGGCAGACCGCATTCCATGTAGCGACCGCCCTCGGCTCCTCGCCGCGCGAAGCGCGCCGATGTTCTCGGCGGTGGCTGTGACCATGGATTCGATCATGAAGCCTGTCTTCGGCACGCCTACGGGCAGCGGCGTCTTGCCGACCGGCGGGATTGCGACGCAGACGCCGATAGCGAAGACGTTGGGATGGGCCTGGTTGCGCTGATATTTGTCGATTGTGACAAAGCCGCGCGGGTTGACCAAGCCTTCAACGCCGGTGACTGCCGCCACACCGCGGAAGGCAGGCAGCATCATCGAGACGGCGAAGGGAAGGTCGTGCCTGGCCTTGGTCGTCCCATCCTCGTTGACTTCCTCGACATGCATCATATCGGCATCGACCGAAGTCACCTTGGCATTGGTGATCCACTTGATGTGCCGGTCGCGCATGGCGCTCTCGAGCAGGCCCTTGGTGTCGCCGACCCCGTCGAGCCCGAGATGGCCGATATAGGGCTCCGGCGTCACGAAGGTCATCGGCACACGGTCGCGCACCTTGGCCCTGCGCAAGGCGGTGTCCAGGATGAAGGCGAATTCATAGGCCGGGCCGTAGCAAGACGCGCCTTGTACCGCGCCCACGATGACCGGCCCAGGCTTTCGGACCAACTCGTCAAACCGCGCCCGCGTGGCGACGGCGTGGTCGATATGACAGATGGACTGTGTATGGCCCGCAGGTCCGAGACCCGGCACCTCATCGAAGGCAAGGTCGGGGCCGGTCGCGATGATCAGATAGTCGTAATCGACGAAGGAGCCGTCGTTGAGCTCGATCCGGTTTTCCTTCGGATGCACCTTTTTCGCGCCCTCGGGACGCAGAACGATGCCGCGCCGCTTGAAGATATCCGCCAGATCGACGGTGACGTCATCACGCTCCCGCCACCCGACTGCCACCCAGGGATTGGAAGGCACAAAGGAATAGGATGTGCCGAGCGTGACGACGGTCAGCCGGTCATCGTTGCGTAGCTTGTCGCGCATTTCGTATGCCATGATCGTGCCGCCGAGACCTGCTCCGAGGACGACGATGTGGGACATGATGATCCTCCCGTTGGTTCGATCTTCGCAGCATCCTGCGCGGGAAAGTCGCGTTCTGCGTTGATCAGGCTCAATTTCCAAACGGGCAGGCACGATTGTAAGGTACTGACTTCGACGGAGCCCGCATGGCGAGCTTGCATCTAACATTCAAAGATTATAAATTCAATAGTATGAATGTAAGAGATATGATCCCGGCCTCGGACAAGGCGGCGGAACTGCTTCGGAGCCTGTCGCATCCGCAGCGATTGCTCGTGCTATGCGCGCTCGGCAACGAAGAGCGCTCCGTGGCTGAGCTGCGAGAGCTTCTGGACATCGATCAGGTGCCGATGTCTCAACAGCTTATGCGGCTGAGGGCCGACGGGCTCGTCGAGGCCCGCCGCGAAGGGACGACGGTTCACTACCGGATAACCCGTCCGGAGGTGCTTACCGTCATCGAGGCGCTGCATTCCGCCTTCTGCCCGACTTAGAGCGGTTCAGCGTTTCACGGAATCGTAGAACCGCTCTAGGTTTTGTTTTTACGCAATTCCGGACGGAAAACCGTTACACACTTTTCCTGGAATTGCTCTAGCCCGCACATCGCACGGCAGCTTTCGCCATCACGGGACTGGTCATGGCCTTGCCCGGCTTTGATCAAGGTCAAAGCGACGCAACTCGGCCCGGAGTTACCTGCCCGGCAATAGCAATGAAATGATCGGACGGCACTGCAGCGCTCGGCTGATCCGAGTTAGGAGAAACACATGATCCTGACTAATGGCACTCTTGTCGCGGTTACGGATGGCGAGAGTTTCCGGCTGTTTCACAACAAAGGACACGAGCCTGGTGTCGATCTGATCGAAGTCGAGGATTCCGTCCTTGAAACGGCTCACGCCGGCTCCGGCGGCAGGCATCGCAGTTCAACCGCCAATCCGGACGAGTCCCGGCTGCGTGAAGATGATTTTGCAGGATCGGTCGCAGGCTATCTCAACCATCAGGCCCTCGATCAAGCCTGCAAGCATATACTGGTGATCGCCGATCCCCGCACACTTGGTGAAATGCGCAAGCACTACCAGCCTTCATTGAGCGCGAAACTGATCGGCGAAATCGGCAAGGACTTCGTCAAGCATTCGGTGGAGGCGATCAAGTTAGCCATCTCGATCGCTTAAAGCGCGCCGCGCTGAAACGAAGTCAGGCGACGCGCTTTAAGTCTTTGTTTTGATGCATGTCGTTGTCCCAGAACCGCAGCACGCTTCTGGGCGACATGTACTAAGGAGTCCGTCATCAGCTCGACATGAGCCGATTGAGCCAGACCTCGTCGAGCAGAGAACGCGTAACGCCGCCGAACACCCATTCCCGCAACCGACTGTGTCCGTACGCGCCCGACACGATCAGCTCCGCACTGACCGAGGCGAGGAAATCAACGAGGCGGTTGCCGTCATCGTCGTCGGTCTTGATGACTTCGGTCCGCGCTTTGATGCCGTGGCCCGCCAGGAAGCTTGCAGCGTCCTTGACTCCATCCCTGATCCAATCATCCGGATTGCGATCGATCGCCACGATGGTGATCTCCCCAGCCATGGCCAACAGCGGCAAAGCGTCCGCCACCGCACGCCGTGCTTCGCGTGTGTCCTTCCAAGCGATCACGACCTTGCCCATCGGCAAGTCCGCGGCGCCATGGGCAGCAACCAGCACCGGTCTGCCGGCACGCAAAACCAGGCTGCCCGGATCGGCCGTACGGTAGGAGTCACCGGTGGATGCGCCATGCGGGGCGCCGGTGACGACGAGGTCGGCGAGACGAGAAGTCCTGACCACGGCATGATCCGGGTTCTCGATTGCGCCGTGCCAATCCGTCTTGACCGCTCCGGCGACGAGACTCTCGAATTCGCCCCGGACGCTTCCAAGCCTTTGCCGGATTTCATCTCTCGACTGCTCCCAGAGTTCGGCCGCGATGGCAGCGCCCTCGGGCGCCATCGTCGCCGGCAGCGGGGCATCGGCGGCGCAGATGCCGATCAGACGCGCGTCAAAACGTTTGGCCAGGCCGATAGCGACACGCGTCAGCGGTTCGATCGGACCGTCGATGCCGAGGTTCAAGAGAATGGATCTGTAGCTCATCGGCGGCGCTTCCGTTTGAGAGGTTCGGTGCACCGAAGCTAATATTGCAGGAACGTTCTCACCTTGATGTCGATCAAAATAGCTGCAGCGGCTCAGGGGATACGGGATTCGAAATGGACCACTTCGCCGTCCACAACGAAGGCGCCATTTCCGACGTGATGGATTGTCTTCGGTTTCGGCTGAACCGGGTCGATCCAGGCTTTCAGAACCTCCAGGACGAACAGGTTATATTTGTTCACCAGGCGTGTATCGATGACGCGGCATTCGAGATTGGCGAAGCATTCGGCGATCAGGGGAGCCGAAACGCGCTCGGCGGGAAGGGGCGTCAGCCAGGCTGTCGCGAACTTGTCAGTGTCGCGTCCGGAGCAGTTTCCAACCTTGACGACTTTTTCCGCGAGACCGACGGCAGGAATCGCGACCACGCATTCCTTCGTTTGACGCAAGGCGAAGAAGGAGAAGTCGTCGCTCGACACGACGCAGGCCATTGTCGGTGGTGCTATTCCCATCATCAGGTGCCAGGACATGGTCATGACATTCGCGCGGCCTTGCTTTGACCTGGTGGTCAATAGGACAACGGGACCAGGCTCGATTAGCCGATAGACTTCGGCAAGCGGCAGTTCCTTCATCGCGTCCTCATTTCCGCTTTTTGCAAGACAACAGCTCCGGCGACGTTGTGCCCGGCAATGCCCTTCGCTGCCTTGATCGACGTCAAAGTCGGAAAGCGACCGCTAAGGAGGGCGTGGTGAAGAGGTCGGCACAGTCTGTGCCGCTGGGGCCGATTGATCTTGATCAATGCATGCCGGAATTGGCCTTGCCATGTTCGATCAGAGCCACAGAAGGATCAGTTCATGTCCGCCGGAGGCATTCTCTTTTGGGGCGTCCTACTTTGCCTCGCTTGGATCGCCGGGGTCGGCATCTACTTCGAAAGGGCGTCCTCCAAAAGACGTAAGCCCCCTTCGGCGAACTATGTCTTCGGCCGCCGCTCAAGGCCGCACAATCCGAAGATGAGGCGCTGACGTGGGAGGCAGAGATCAAGGAACTTCGTCATGACCTGGAAGGCAGAAGAATTCAGCGCGCCAAACCTGCCCCCGCTCGCCAAGACAGGGCAGAAATTATTGCATGCCGCCGCGGCATTGCAGATGGATTCTACCTGTGCGCTGTTCAGCTTGCAGATGGAAGGAGCGTCCTTTCTCAGTCGGCGTTTTTGGGATGATCTGAGGCTAATCGAAATGCTGATGAGGCGGGACGAGCTCGTTGATACCTACGATGTGTTCGTCAACTTTTTCCAGAACGCCACGTCCGACTATACCAGCGAAGTCGCCAGGTTTGCGTCCTTGGGCGCCGAATTCGCTTCGGAAACGGCGGGACGGGTTCGAGAAGAGGCCGAAGCCACGATCGACGACATGCGCGCAGCCACCCTCGCTCCTTGAACTGACGCGATCAAGCGAGGCCTGTCGACCATGCGATCCCGCCCAACGCTCTCGATTCCATTGCTTGTGCTCGCACTCGGCCTTGCATAGGCAGCCTATGCCGGGGAAGACTTGCAGATCGCTTATGGAAAAAAACTGGTCGAGAAAAACTGCGCTCGCTGTCACTCGGTCGGTCCGGGCGGCGAGAGCACCCATCCCGACGCGCCGCCTTTCCGGTTGTTGCACCTGCGGTATCCAATCGAAGATCTTCAGGAAGCTCTGGCCGAGGGAATATCCACCGGACATCCGGACATGCCCGAGCTCGTGGCTTCTCCCGATCAGATCGTGGCGATTATCGGCTATATCCAAAGCCTGGGCCGATGATCAGGGGTCGATAGCTCACCTCGCCGCCCTCGATCCTCATCAATGCGCGGCCGCCCATTGCGAGCCATCTTGGTCTCCGAGGCTATCAGACCGATCTGCCTAGCCGCGGACCGGCTTCGATGTGCATCAATCGTGGTTCTTGGCGGCGTTGACCGGAATCAATGACGGCTGGTTCGTCAGCTGGTCTGATGTCTGATGTGCTCTCAATTCAGGAGGCGGCCATGCAGACGAACGAGACACCGCACTACGATGCCAGCGTGAACACGACGGGCTGCTGCCCCAAGTTCAACCCGGACGGCTGGGACGACCAGGACTTGCACTTCACCGACAAGTCATTCGTGAGAACGACAACGCGCAGCGTCATTCATGTTCCGGTGAACATGGGCAACGTTTTTTGCCCGCGTTAGCGAGCACATCGACGATGCCGGCGCTTCGGCCGAGGACCAATACATCGTTCTCAGCCGAGATCTGTCAGCATGGACAAGCGAACATCTTTTCTCGGTTTCGAAAGCCGTGCCCGAGGAGGAAATGACCCCGCTGACAGGCGACTTCGTTACCAAGGTGTTCGAGGGGGCGTTCAAGCAGGTAAGGGGCTGGCACGAGGAGATGCTTGAACTCGCGCGCCAGCGCAACCCCAAGGCCAGCGACGTATATTTCTTCTATACGACCTGCCCAAAATGCGCCGCGGCATATGGCAAGAACTACGTTGTCGGCGTGGCGAAAATCTCCTGAAGTCGATCGAGGCTTAGGGCTCGAACCAGGTGCCCCGACGCCGCTTGACGATCTCCTTCGCGTCCTCGAGCCGGCCGATTGCCGAGGGATTGCCCGTCGCCTGGATGAACTCGATCGCGGCGCTGATCTTGGGTCCCATCGAGCCGGCGGGAAAATCCTTCCCCGAAAGTTCCGTCGCTCCGACATTTCGCAGCGCGCGAGCCTCCGGTGTGCCATAGCCGACATAAACCGCATCGACATCCGTCAGCATGAGCAGCATGTCGGCCTTCAATTGGCGCGCTAGAAGCGAGCTTGCCAGATCTTTGTCGATGACAGCCTCGACGCCGATCATGCTGCCGTCATCGAGGGCCATCACGGGGACGCCGCCGCCACCTGTGCAGATCACGACGACGCCGTGCTCGACCAGATAGGAGATCACGGATACCTCCAGGATATCGAGAGGCCGCGGCGAGGACACGACGCGACGCCATTTATCGCCGTCAGGTGCAACCGTCCACCCACGTTCGCCCGCAAGTCGTCGCGCCGTCGCTTCGTCATAGACGGGGCCTATCGGTTTTGTCGGATGCGCAAAGGCCGGATCGCGAGGGTCGACCTTTACCTGGGTCAGCAAGGTTGCGAACAACCCTTGACCGGTGAGGTTGGCAAGCTCCTGCTCGATCATGTAGCCGACCATACCGGCGCTCTCGGCGCCGAGAACGTCGAGCGGGAAGGCGCCCTCCGGCGAGGCGGCCGATTGGAGCGCGAGCAGCCCGACTTGCGGGCCGTTGCCATGTGTGATGACGAGCGAATGGCCTTCCTCCATCAAGGCCGCCAGGGCGGAGGCGGCGCGCTTCACATTCTTGCGCTGATTTTCGGCGGTCATCGGTTCGCCGCGCCGCAACAGCGCGTTGCCGCCGAGGGCTGCAACGATCAGCATCTCAGTTGCCGATCGTGGCGACGAGCAGCGCCTTGATCGTATGCATGCGGTTCTCCGCTTGGTCGAAAACGATCGAGGCGCTCGACTCGAACACCTGATCTGTAACCTCCATGCAGTCGATGCCAAACTCGCGCGAGATATAGGCTCCGACTTCGGTATCGGCGTCGTGGAATGCCGGCAGGCAGTGCATGAATTTCGCGTGCGGATTACCGCTGGCCGCCATCACGTCACTTGTTACCCGATAGGGCGTCAACAGGCGAATGCGCTCCGCCCAGCCGGACTTGTCCTCGCCCATCGACATCCAGACGTCGGTGTAGATGAAGTCGGCATCTCGGACGCAACCGGCAACGTCTTCGTCCAGCCGGAAACGACCGCCGCCACGCTCCGTCAACTCCTTGACATGAGTGCAAAATGCTTCGTCCGGCCAGAGATCCCTCGGCGAGGCAATGCGCATATCGATGCCGACTTTGGCGGCGCCCAATGCCAGTGACTGCGCGACATTGTCCCGACCCTCGCCGACGAAGGCGACGGTCATGTCGGACAAATGCTTGTGCGTGAATTCCCGCATGGTCATGAAGTCGGCGAGGATCTGCGTAGGATGCGCCTCGTCGGTCAGGCCGTTGTAGACCGGCACGCCAGCATGCGCGGCAAGCAGCTCGGCCTGGTGTTGCGCAAAGCCGCGATATTCGATCGCGTCATACATGCGGCCCAGCACGCGCGCCGTGTCCTTCATGGACTCCTTGTGCCCGATGTGGCTGCCGGAGGGGCCGAAATAGGTGACGTGGGCGCCCTGGTCGTAGGCGGCCACTTCGAATCCCGTCCGCGTGCGCGTCGAGTCCTTTTCGAAGATGAGGGCGATGTTCTTGCGAACGAGGCGCGGTATCTCGTGCCCGGCTTGCTTGGCTACCTTGAGGTCAGCCGCCAGCTTCAGGACAAAGCGGATCTCTTCGGCCGAAAGGTCATCCAGTGAAAGCACCGAACGTCCGTGCAGGTTGATCGACATTGGATGTCCTTTCAGATCGGGTCGCGAGCGACGGGGCAGGTCATGCAATGCCCGCCGCCGCGGCCGCGGCTGAGCTCGGCGCCCTCGACCGTGATCACCTCGATACCCGCGCGGCGCAGAAGTGTGTTGGTATACACATTGCGGTCGTAGCCGATGACGACGCCCGGCTCGACGGCGACGACGTTATTACCGTCGTCCCACTGTTCGCGCTCGGCCTCGTAGCGGTCGCCGCCAGTGGCGATGATCCGCAGCGACTTCAGCCCGAGAGCCTCCGCCACGACTGTCGTGAAGGACGCTTTTTCTTCCTGACCTCGACCGCCGCATCGCCGTCTCCGGGCCGGATCGAGAAGGTGCGCAGCCGCTCGACCACGGGTGGATACATGGTGGCAAGGTCGCGGTCGCAGAAGGTGAACACGGTATCGAGATGCATGAAGGAGCGGTCACGTGGCATCAGCGCCGCGATCACGCGCGTGGCTTCGCCTGTGGCGAACAGGTTTCGGGCAAGATCGCCGACCGCTTGCGGCGTGGTACGCTCGCCCATGCCGACGAGAACCACACCTCCTCCGACGGGCATGACGTCGCCGCCTTCCAGGCTGATACCCGTTCCGGCTTCGGGCGATACGAATGGAATGCCGCCGTCGCGAAACCTCGGATGGAAGCGGTAGACAGCCTCGACATTGGCCGCTTCAGGCCGCCTGGCGGGCCAATACATTGGGTTGACCGACACAGAGCGGTAGATCCAGCAGGAGCTGTCGCGGGTGAATAGCTGGTTCGGCAGCGGCGGCAGCACGAAGTCCTGCGGCGCGAATGTCCTTCCGGTCAATCCCTTCGGTTCGAACGGCAGCTCGGCGCGAGCGATGCCGCCGACCAGACAGGTTGCCAGCAGGCCAGCCGACATTTCGTTCAGCCAGCCTCGCATCTCGTCGACCATGTCGAGGCCGACCACGCCGGCGTGTACCCGGCGATCCAGAAGCCAGTCGCGGGCCTTGCCGAGGCCCATGGTCTCCGCGAGGAGTTCGCCGAACGAATGCGCCACCACGCCGCGCTCGCGCAACGCGTCGACGAATATGTCGTGTTCCTGGCGCGCCCGTTTTACCCACAGCACGTCGTCGAACAGCAGCGACCTGCAGTTGTCCGGTGTCAGCCTGCGCAGGCTGAGATCCGGCCTGTGGACCATCACCTCGCGCAGGCGACCGACTTCCGAATGGACACCAAGATTTGTCACCGGATGGCGCCCTCAAAGCGCACTGATGGCGCCGGTCCACATCTCGTAGACGGCAAGGATTGCGACTGCGACGAGCGCGACTGCGATGACGGCTTCCACCGGGTGGAAGACGCGCTGACTACCTTCGCGACGGGCCCAGATGTAGAAGATGATGCCCGGGGCATAGAGGATCGCGCACATGAACAGATACGCGGGTCCGGCGGCGTAGACGAGCCACAGTCCGTAGATAGTTGCCACTACCCCGGCAACCAGAGGTCCTGTGCGTCGCTCACCGCCCCTATAGCTTTCTCCGGTCCACGCCAGTTTGGCGGCGAAGGCTCCGGAGAAAATATAGGGCACGAGGATGGCGGCCGAGGCGATGTAAAGAGCGCCTGGTAGGTGCTCTGCGCGAAGAGTGTGATCACCAGGAAGGCTTGGACGAGCAGGTTGGTGAGCAGCAGTGAGGTCGAGGGAACGCCGCGATCGCTCTCCCGGCCGAAGAATTTCGGCATTGTCCCGTCTTTTCCGGCGACGTGCGGGATTTCGGCGGCGAGCAGCGTCCAACTCAGGAAGGCTCCAATGACGGAAACGACGAGCGCAAGATTGATGAGCACGGCGCCCCAAGGGCCAACAACTGCCTCCAGCACTCCCGCCATCGATGGGTTCTTCAGGGCGGCAAGCTCGGGTTGGCTAAGAATGCCGAGCGAAAGCAGCGAGACCAGGGCATAGAGCGCGAGGCATGTGAAGAATCCCAGTACCGTCGCGGTAGCGATGTCCTTGCGGCGCTCCGCCCGGGCTGAGAACACACTGGCTCCTTCGATGCCGATGAACACCCACAGCGTCACCAGCATCGTGCTTTTCACCTGGGCGGCAATGGAGCCGAGCGAGCCGTTGCCGAGCCCCGTAAAATCGAGCGACCAGACGTTGAGCTTGAAGGCGACGGCGACGACGCCGACGAAGAGAACAACCGGA
Organism: Mesorhizobium sp. ORM8.1; assembly: GCF_053005525.2. Classification (NCBI taxonomy): domain Bacteria; kingdom Pseudomonadati; phylum Pseudomonadota; class Alphaproteobacteria; order Hyphomicrobiales; family Phyllobacteriaceae; genus Mesorhizobium; species Mesorhizobium sp. ORM8.1. Next base: position 5,464,073 of record NZ_CM132600.1, read on the forward strand.
GCGATCTTTGCGACGGTCACGATCGTATTTACGACCGCTGCTTGCCGGATGCCCGCAAGAATGAGGAAGTGAATGAGCCACAACAAGACCGACGCGCCAAGCACTGCCTGCCAGGTGTTCCCGTCCCCGAAGGCTGGGAAGAAATAGGACAGAGCGCTGAAAACGATCACGGCGTAGGAGACGTTGCCGACCCATGCGCTGATCCAATAGCCCCAGGCACTGTTGAACCCGATAAAGGGTCCAAACCCTGCCTTGGCGTAGGCATATGGTCCCGCGTCGAGCTCGGGCCGGCGCACCGCCAGCGACTGGTAGACGAAGACCAGCGCAAGCATCCCGACGGCCGTGATTGCCCAACCGATCAGGATTGCGAGCGGGCCGGCGCCGGCCGCGATGTTCTGGGGCAGGCTGAAAACGCCCGAGCCCACCATCGAGCCGATGACGAGCGCCGCCAGGGAACCTAACCGGAGTTTTGTCGATGCGGCATTCCTGGCTTCCCGGATTGAGATATCGATTTCTGTCGTAGACATGATGCCTCCCGATTTGCGAACGGTGGGAGGATTCAACAGGAAACAAAGCTGGCGGCCTTGACGCTGGTCAATTTTGCCTTTCGTGGCGAAAGCCCAGACGATGCCGCTACGGTCCTAGGCAGTTGCATGGCGCAGTAGCCCGCAGCCGCCGCGATCGAAGTCATGCCGGCCAGAGGCAACCAGAACCTGACAGGACCCGCAATTGCCGCAAGCGACAGGCGCCCGATCGCGTCGGGTTGCGCAGGCGCTTGGCGCCCACGCCCGTGACGAGCTTGGTATTTCCGAGGTGACCGCGGCGCGACCGATCCTGGCCGCGCTGGCGTCGGCAGCGGCGTTTTCGGTCGGCGCGATCATGCCGCTGGCCATGGTGCTACTGCTTTCGCCGCCCTCCCGACTTGTTGCCGTCGTTTCGGTCGCATCGTTGCTGTTCCTGGCGTTACTGGGCGCAATTGGCGCGCGGGCCGGCGGCGCCAACGTATTGAGGCCACTGCTCGGGTCACCTTTTGGGGAGCGCTGGCGATGGCTCTGACCGCGGGCATTGGTGCGATGTTCGGCACCGCAGGCTAGGACAGGCTTTGCCGAAGGGTCATCATATCCAGGCGAGGTGAGTCGTATCCAGCGCCGGCTGAGCTGGTATCGCCTGGGCGAGATTGGTTACCGAGATACTCAAAGCTGACAAAGCAGCTTCAGCCCGCCAACTTGACGCCGAGCTTCCGCTGAACAAGGACGAGCGTCGGGTCGTCGGAGTCCGTTGTGATGGTGAAGCCCATCTCACGCTCGAGTTCGATCGCCGCGCGGTTTTCGCGGCTCTCGATCGACTCGATCGTCTCGATGCCGTGGTCGTCGGCGTAACGCGCTATGTAGTCGAGAAACTCCCAGCCGACGCCGCGATGCTTGCGATCCTCGCGGATGCAGATGGCGACCTCGCCGCGACGGTCGACCGGATCGGCTGCAAGCGTCGCCACCGCGATCAACATTCCGTCGGTCGAGAAGGCGAGAAAATTATAGACGTGCGGATCGTCGGAGCGGGTCATCGCCACCAGCCGCTCATGCGAAACTTCCTTCAACGCCCCGAGAAAGCGGAAGCGTAGATCCTCCGGCGTCACGTAGGTGAAGAACTCGGCGACGATCGGCTCATCATCAGGGCGTGCACGACGCACCTCGAAGCGAAATCCGGTGTGAGTTGTAAGCATGGTTTTCATCTGCGCCCCTTTCAGGATCGATGCGCGATTGGCTCAGATGTCTCATTCCCCCATTGCCAGCAACGTATCGCGCTTGAGAATTTCGATGCTGCGCAGGCTGAACAGGCGGATCACGCCTTTCTCTTTCAGGCGGGTGAGGACCCGCGACACGGTTTCGATCGTGAGGCCGAGATAGTCGCCGATATCGTTGCGCGACATTGGCAATTCCACCTGCCGCAACCCTCCCTGGCGCTCCGACATTTCCACGAGGAATGCCGCGACGCGCTCAATGGCGTTCTGGCGGCCAAGCACCAGCAGATGTTCCTGCGCCCGGGTCAGGCCTTTGAGCGCGAGGGGCAGGAGCTGGCGCGACATGTCCGTGCCTGATGGAGTGCGAAAGACCCGGACACCGGTTGCATTGATCGCTTCGGCGAAGAAGTGGTGGGTGGCGTCGGCAGCGAAACCGAAGGTTTCTCCCGCCAGATGGAACGCGCTGATCTGCCTGCGGCCGTCGGCGAGCAGGCGGTAGATGCGGACCGCGCCGAACTCGACCTGGTAGAGGGCCCCCGCCTTTTCGCCCTGAGCATAGATTTCGGTGCCTGCCGAGAAGAAGCTGACCGGCGTTGTCGGCCCTTCGAAGACGGGTGCAGGTCTCTGCTGGGGGAATAGGACGGCAGTTCGATCTTGGCGGAGGCTTGAGCATACATGGCTGTGGTCCCAGTGAATTTGCGACAACAGCAATCGCGCAAATCCGGCGATGCCGAAATTCGGTTATGTCCCTAAGGGAAACTACTTAGAGCGAGCCCGAAATCGGATGATCGAGCCGGATATGGCGAGCAAGCCACTTGGTCGATGCGATTGACCGCGATCAAGGCCGGCATGACCTTGCTCGGCAATTATCTGGTCAGAAACCAACCAAGGGAATCTGTCCATGACATCAGATATGATTGAAATCTGGGCTGGGATGCTCGGCCTTGCCTATCTTGCCGCCGCCGGCCTTTATTTCTCTGTTGGGAAGCACGGATATGTTCGAGTGCGTCATGGCTTCGGTCGTCACACCCGGCCGTACCCGGTCAAGATCAGGCACCCGCGATAGGAACGAGTGCCAAACAGGCGCGTTTCGATTCTCGTCGTCGAGTGGAAGCGTTCTGCTCTCGTCTTCTGAGAGACCGGGGAAGCGTGATGAAGGCAATGGTGCTGGAAAAGCCCGGTGCGCTTTTGAGCCTCGTCGACCGTCCAGATCCCTTGCCCGGAGCGGGCGAGATCAGGCTCAAGGTGGAGGCATGCGCGGTCTGCCGCACCGATCTGCATGTCGTGGACGGCGACTTGCCATGGCCAAAGCTGCCGCTCGTGCCGGGTCACGAAATCGTCGGCATCGTCGATCTCGTCGGTGAAGGCGTGTCGCGGTCCCGGCTCGGGCAGAGAGCGGGCGTTCCTTGGCTGGGGCGCACTTGCGGACATTGTCCCTATTGCAATGCCGGCGCCGAAAACCTCTGCGACCAGCCGCTCTTCACCGGCTACACGCGCGATGGCGGCTTCGCCAGCTATGTCGTTGCCGATGAACATTACGCTTTCGAGCTCGATGCTGCCGCGGATCCGGTGTCGCTGGCGCCGCTCCTGTGCGCGGGGCTGATCGGTTGGCGATGCCTCAAGAAGGCAGGCGACGGCCGGCGCCTGGGCATCTATGGCTTCGGCGCCGCCGCGCATATCATCACGCAGGTTGCGATCTGGCAGAGGCGTGACATCTTTGCCTTCACGCGGCCAGGCGACATTCAGGCACAGGAATTCGCGCGCTCATTGGGCGTTGTCTGGACCGGGGCGTCCGACGAATTGCCCGCCATCAAGCTCGATGCCGCGATCATTTTCGCACCGGTCGGCGAATTGGTGCTGGCGGCGTTGCGGGCCGTTCGCAAAGGCGGCCGCGTGGTCTGCGGCGGCATCCACATGAGCGACATTCCATCGATGCCCTACAAGCTTCTCTGGGAAGAAAGAGAATTGGTCTCGGTCGCTAACCTGACCCGCCGTGACGCGGAGGAATTCCTCCCGATAGCGCAGCGCGCTCAGGTGCGCACGCACACAAAGGTCTATCCGCTGGAACAGGCAAACCAGGCGCTGGATGATTTACGCATGGGCAGGCTGAGCGGTGCCGCGGTCCTGCAACCGTGATCCCCTCAGCAACTACGCGGCGCGTTCGCCCAGGCTTTGCATTTGCTTCACCCAACCCGCCCGCTTCTCACCGCTGGCGTTCGCGACCATGCCGAACAAGGTCTCGCGCACTGGCTTGATGCCGACGAAGTTGAGGATGCCGCGCCGCATGCCGGCTATGCCGTGGCTCAGAAACCATATCCGGTAGACGGGTGCAGGCATTCCCATCGTCACCACGAGCCGCGCCGAGCGTCCCTGCAATAGAGACTTTGCGAAACCTTTGCCCTTATCTGGATAGGCAAATGCCGTGCCCGGCCGCATCACTTGCTCGAGGAATGCCTTGAGCAAGGCCGGCATGGTGCCCAGCCAAAGCGGGAAGACAAAGACGAGGTGCTCTGCCCAGAGGACGGCCTCGGTCGCTTCCTTCAAACTTGCCGGAATGGTTCCGTGTTCGAACTCCTGCGTTGTCCGAAGTATCGGAAAATTTAGCGATGCCAGATCGATCTTGCGCACGACGTGGCCGACGCTTTCCGCGGCGTCTGCGTATGCCGAAGCCAAGGCGCGGCACAGCCGGTCAGGAGACGGGTCGGGATGGCCCACGACAATGAGTATGCGACGTGACACGGGCCTGCTCCGATCGGCTTTCGAGAGAATTGCTACGGCTGCTCGACCCGAGCCACCTGATAAGTGTGCATGGCCCCGTTGCGCCTTATGGAGACATACTCGCCGGTGACGAAGCGCTCCTCGCCGAGATGAAAGCCGATCTCGTCGTCACGGTCGCCCTCGGCGTAGTCGAAGTACCATTGGCCGCCCGGCTTGCGGCGCAAGCGACCGACAAGATCGTCTTCGCCGGTACGGAAGCGGCGGACACGACAGAAGGCCTTGTGCGATTTCCATTCCTCGGCATCAAGCCGTCCCTCGCCAGTGAGCGGAACCAGCACATCGTAACCTTCTTCGCGGTCCCCTTGCGGATGATCCTTCTCGCGGGCCAGAAGCAGGCGGATGTTCCTGAATTTCGGGGTGAGGTCGTGCAAAGTGGTCATGGCAAACTCCTTCGAGGCCATTCCTACCGCGGCGGCCGGATGCGACCTTGATCGGAGTCAAACGAGCTTCGGCTCGCTCACAGGCTCAGCCGGTGCCTGTCGGCAGGTGGCCGCGAACCCAACTGACGATCTGGCCGGTGCTCATCGCCCCCGACATGCGCGCGATTTCCCGCTGGCGATGAAACAGGATCATGGTGGGGATGCCGCGAATGCCCAGCCTCGCCGCGGTGGCCTGCTCCTTGTCGGAATTCAGCTTGACCAGCCGAATGTGAGGCTCGAGCGCCTTGGCGGCGGTTTCATAGGCCGGCGCCATCATCTTGCAGGGACCGCACCATGGGGCCCAGACGTCGACGAGGACGGGCAGGCTGCCGCGTCCAATCTGACGATCGAAATTTGCCGCGTTGATGTCCTGCGGGAGCCCTGAAAACAGCAGGGCGCCGCACTTTCCGCATTTGGCGTCGGCGCTGTTGCGGACGACTGGCAGGCGATTGACCACGCCGCATTTGGTGCAAACCACCAGATTCTCCTGCGCCATGACCTTTCAGTTCTCCTAGTTGCGATTGTGTTTCAAACGCCCGTCGCCAAGCGCACGCAGCGCATTGAGGATGACGGCGACATCTATGCCCTCTTGAAGCAATGCTCCCGCCACCGGCGCTATATGCCCCATGGCGGCCGCGATCATCGCCGCGCCCGAGAGCGCCAACCCGACGATGATGCTCTGCAGGGCGATCCCGCGCGTGCGCCTGGCGATCCGCAATGCTTCCGCGACAGGCTGCAGCCTGTCGGTCAGCACGACCACGTCCGCCGCCTCCGACGAAGCTGTCCCGCCGCGGGCCCCCATGGCAACGCCTACGGTCGCTGCGGCAAGGGCGGGGGCATCGTTGATGCCGTCGCCGACCATCATCGTCGGCGCCGTCGCCTTCTCGACCTCGACCGTTGCAACCTTGTCGGCCGGCGTGGCATCGGCAAAGACGGCATCGAGATTGAGCGAAGCGGAAACCTTTTCGGCCGCCGCGGCGTCGTCGCCGGTCAGCATGACTATCCGGGTGACGCCTGCCGAACGCAAAGCCCCGACAGTGTCGGCAGCATCCTGGCGTATGGCGTCTCCGAATGTGAAGATGGCGGCAAGGCCGCCATCGATAGCCAGAAACACCCTTAGCACTTGCGCGTCGCGGTACCGGCCCTCTCCACTTTCCGCCCACTTGGGCAGGGGCCCTTTCCCAAGAACAAGCGACCTCGACCCGGCCGCGACCGACATTCCGTCTACCAGCCCCTCAAGGCCTTCCCCGCGATGTTCGCGAACATCACGAGGTTGGGAAAGCACCAGGTTTCTATGGCGAGCGACGCGGACAATCGAATCCGCGAGGACATGATGCGAAGCCTGTTCAAGCGAGGCCATCAGCCGCAGCGATTCGTCGGCTTCCTGACCTGGAGCGACGTCGGTCTCGATCAGTTCCGCGCCGCCGAGCGTCAAGGTTCCGGTCTTGTCGAAGATTGCGGTGCGTATCTGGGCGAGCGCCTCCAGCGCCGCACTACCCTTCATGAGGATGCCGGCGCGGGCAGCGCGTGACACGCCGCCGATGAAGGCAACAGGCGCCGCCAGGATCAGCGGGCAGGGCGTCGCGACCACCAGAACGGCGAGCGCGCGGATCGGATCATCGGAAAGATACCAGGCGAGGCCAGACACCAGCAGCGTGGCCGGAAGCAGCAGCAGGGCAAAACGATCGGCGATGCGTATGAACGGCGCCTTGGCTGTCTGCGCGGCGGTGACCATCCGCACGATCGCGGCATAAGTGCTCTTGTCGGCGACAGCCGAAGCCCGCATGACGAAGGCCTCGCCAGCGTTGACGGTCCCACTGCGCAATGCGTCGCCGGCGCCGCGCCGCTCGGGCAGGGGCTCTCCGGTGACGGTCGACTCGTCGAGCAGGGCCGAAGCGTCGATCAGGATGCCGTCCACGGGCAGCAATTCACCGGCGCGCACCAAAGCTCGTCGCCGACCGCCACCTGATCGATCGGAATGGTCACCACGCCATGTGCGGACTTCCGATGCGCCACGCGGGGCGCCCTGTCGGTCAGAGCCCTCAGATTCCGCTCCGCTCGACCGCGTGCCAGATCTTCAAGCACAGTGCCGCCAGCATACATGATGGCGACAACCACCGCAGCCAGAGCCTGTCCCAGCAACAGCGCCGCCGACATTGAAACCAGCGCGATCGCATCGACGCCGATCCTGCCGATCCAGAAATCCCGCAGGATAGAAATGGCAAGTGTCGCAACAACGGGCAGCGTTGCCGCCATCCAGGCTGCATCGGGTGAGACGTAGTCGATACCGCTTCGCCACACGCCCAACCCAAGCGCCAGACCGAGAATGGCGATGATCAGCAGCGCACGCCGCAGCACGGACTCGTTCATGGCAGCCGTCAAAGTTCGTCGATCATTTCGCGCAGCAGCAGCCCGACATCCTTTGCCGTTGCGGCAAGTTGCGGGTTGTCGATGGCTCCCATCGCCACCATCGGATCGACAGCCGCTACTTCGACCTGTCCGGAGGCGATCTCGGTCACGATCACATTGCAAGGCAGCATGGCGCCGATCTTGTCCTCGGCCTGCAGCGCGCGCCATGCGAAATGCGGATTGCAGGCGCCGAGGATCATGTATGGCTTGAAGTCGACGCCCAGCTTGACCTTCATCGTGTGCTGGACATCGATCCTGGTCAGGATGCCGAAGCCCTTGCCGGCAAGCTTTTTGGTGACATGCTTGATCGCTGCGGCGAACGGCATGTCGAGGCTTTTGCTGAAATAATAACTCATCGGGTCCTCCTTCGACGGCGATCCTCGCCAGCCGAGACAGGTTGGTGACAGTGTCGCCGTAGCTAGCCGCAAGGGATCGGATGACGCTTTGATCCAGCGCAATGAACGCCCGGCGCGGTCGGTGAATGTGGCGGCAAGGAGTTTTCCGGGATGACAATCCGAAATCTTGAGTACGCGATCTCGCCGAAATCCGTCGTCGTCGTCGGCGCGACTGAGCGCGTTGGCTCAGTCGGTCGCGTTGTCTTCCACAATGTCGTCGGCGGTGGCTTCGAGGGAGAGATTTGGCCGGTCAATCCCAAACATTCGCACGTGATCGGGCACCGCTGCTACAGCACGGTCGCCGATCTGCCGGGCGTTCCCGATCTGGCCGTGATCGTAACCCCTCCCGACACTGTTCCCGATATCGTGCGGGAACTGGCCGGGAAGGGAACACGAGCGGCCGTCGTCATCACGGCGGGACTCAACCAGGCGAACGGCTTGCGCCAGGCGATGCTCGATGCCGCCAAGCCCTCGCTTATGCGCATCATCGGGCCGAACACGGTCGGGTTGATGGCCCCTCCAGCGAAGCTCAACGCCAGTTTCGCCCATATGGCGGCGAGGCCTGGGAATATCGCTCTGATCTCGCAGTCCGGCGCGATCGCCACGTCGTTGATCGACTGGGCGGCCGAGAACAATGTCGGCTTTTCCCGGATCATCTCGCTCGGCGACATGGCGGACGTCGATGTCGGCGACTGCCTCGACATGCTGGCCGGCGATTTTCACACGCGAGCCATCGTGATGTATCTCGAAACCATACCCAATCCGCGCAAGTTCATGTCGGCCGCACGGGCGGCTGCGCGTCTCAAACCGGTTATCGCAATCAAGCCTGGCCGGCACGAACAGGCGGCCAGGGCGGCGGCGACCCACACTGGGGCACTTTCTGGTTCCGACCGGGTCGTGGAAGCTGCGCTACGACGGGCAGGGGTGCTGCGTGTGGATGATCTCGCCGAGTTGCTTGATGCCGCCGAGACGGTCGCGCGCCACGCTCCGCTCGAGCGGGCACGGGTTGGCATCGTCACCAATGGCGGCGGGGCCGGCGTTCTTGCCGTCGACAAGCTCGTCGACCGTGGAGGCGAGTTGGCTGAACTTGCGCCGTCGACGATCGGGCAGCTCGATCATGTGCTGCCGCCGACCTGGTCGCATGCAAACCCGATCGACATCGTCGGTGACGCCGCGCCGGAGCGCTACGGGGCGGCGCTGGAAGCCTTGGCGGCGGATCCGGAAACGGACGTCATCTTGGTGATGAACTGCCCCACCGGGCTTGGTTCCTCGCCAAACGCGGCCAGGAAGGTGGCCGAGCTTGGCGAGGGGGGCGAGATCGGAGGAAAACCGCTCCTCGCGTGCTGGCTCGGCGAGCATACCGCGCGCGAAGGCCGACGTGTCCTGACGGAAGCCGGCATCGCCAGCTTCGAAACGCCGGAGGACGCGGCGATAGCGGCGTCCTATCTCAGCGAATGGTCGCGGGCCCAGCGGGCACTCCTGCGTACGCCCGCGAGCCAGGGCGAAGACCAGGTCGACGGCAAGGCATCGGTGCATGCCATCTTCCGGCAGGTGGCCAGAGAAGGGCGGCGCATGCTGACGGAGCCGGAAGCTAAAGCGGCGATAGCCGCCTATGGCATCCACGTGCCGAGAGCCATTATCGCCAGATCCGTCCCGGAAGTGGCGCAGGCCGCCGGCGAGCTTCTCGAAGGCTCCGAAAGGCTGGTCGTCAAATTGCTGTCGAAGGTGGTTTCACACAAGTCGGATGTCGGCGGCGTGGTACTCGACATTGCGACTGCCGAGAAGGCTGCGGAGGCCGCCCAGTCGATCGAGGCACGCTTGCGCGCGCAGTCGCCGGAAACGAAGGTGGACGGCTACACCGTGCAAGCCATGGTCGTGCGCAAGCATGCGCAGGAGCTCATTTTGGGTATGAGCCTGGACCCAATGTTCGGCCCGGTCATTCTGTTTGGCGCCGGCGGCACAGCGGTCGAGGTTGTGAACGATACGGCGATCGCCCTTCCGCCACTCGACGACGTGCTGGCCGCAGACGCGATCGACGCGACCAGAATAGGCCGCCTGCTTGCCGGTTATCGCGACCGCAAGCCGGCAAACCGAGGGGCGATAATCGCCGCGCTGAACGGCTTGTCGCAAATGATCATCGACTTCCCGTGCCTGGTCTCCCTCGACATCAACCCGCTGCTGGCCGACGTCGAAGGCGTGATTGCTCTCGATGCCCGCATCGAAATTGACCCGCGACGGGTGAATGAGCCGGCGCCGAACCCGGCCCTCGTCATAAGGCCCTATCCGTCAGGATGGAGCCGCGATCTTCTGTCGGACGGTATGACCTTTCACATCCGGCCTATCATGCCGGCGGACGTAGTGCTCTATCCCGCATTCCTGGCAAGGATCTCCCCGACGACTTGAGGCTGCGGTTCCTATCACTGCGCAAGAACTTCCCGGACCAGATGCTGAAGCGGCTCACGCAGCTCGACTACGATCGCGACATCGCCTTCGTCGCGCTTGAAAAGGACACAGGGGCGCTGGCGGGAATCGGCCGGCTTTCCTGCGACCCCGATCACAGGATCGGCGAATATGCGCTGCTCGTGCGGTCGGACCTGCAGGGCCATGGCCTGGGATGGGATCTGCTGAACCAGATCATCGACTATGCGAGGGCTGAACGCGTCGGCCGCGTCGAGGGCATAATCCTCAACGAAAACAGCAAGATGCTTGCAATGTGCCGCGAGTTTGGGTTCTCGGTTGCGCACCACCCCTGCGAGCCGGGCCTGTCTGTTGCGACTTTGGAGGTCCGCTAGGCTGCGGTCAGCTCTATGATCCGGTCCTCCTGAAGCTGACTTCAGCTGAAGCGGTGCCCTCAACCAAGGCCACCATCTCGGTTGTGATTTCGGCTACCTTGCGATCCGCCTCGATTTTGCGCCAGGTCAACGCACCAGCATCTCGCTGCAATTGCCGCGACAGGATGTCGACCGTGGCATCCGACGGGCCGCCCTTGCGTTCGCTGACCCGGTGCCAGAGCACCAACGGATCGGCCACCAGCCAAAACCCCGCAAACGAGACATTTGTGTCGATCGCGGCGCGCTCGATCCTGTCGCGATCCTCCGCCCTGTCGAATACGGCGTCGGCTACAACAGAGCCGCCTTCGGCGAGGATCAGCTCCGAACGCCAGGCGATCTGGCGATAGACGCGTTCCGACACGCCGGCCCGGTAGGCCTTGTCCGGCAGTCTCGTTTCGGCAGGCACGCCATGCATGGCCTTGCGGATGCGGTCGCTCTCGACGATCCTGGCCCCAGGTGGTGCGCCGATCTGAGCAGCGAGCGCTTCGGCGACCGTCGTCTTGCCCGAGCCGCTCAATCCGCCGATTGCCACGAGCCGAGGCGGCGTTTCGGCAAGCAGGACTTGCGCGAGTTGGAAATAGGATCGCGCTTCGGCAATCAACTTTTCGAGGTCCTGGCTGCCCTCCTCGACCTGTGTCGCGGTCACGTGAGCACGCACTGCCGCCCGCACCGCCATGAAGAAGGGCAGCAGGATGAAGCCGTCCTCGTCATCGGCGTCGTCGAGATAGCGATTCATCACCAGATTGGCGAACTCCGGAAAACCGCGATGCCACAGATCCATCAGCAGGAATGCGAGATCGTAAAGGACATCGACGGTGGCGATCTGATCGTTGAACTCGATGCAATCGAACAGGCGAGGCTCGCCGTCGAAGACGCAGACGTTGCGCAGATGCAGGTCGCCATGGCAGCGGCGGACACGACCTGTCGCCTCGCGCCGGTCAAGCAGGCCGGCATGGCGAGCGAGGGCGTCGCGAAACGCCGCGTTGAGCTCTTCGATTTCCTTTCCATCGAAGACGTGGCTTGTCGCAAATCCGGCCGAATTGATTTCAAGCACGCCACCGATGTTCGCCGACCCTCCGCCGGCATGGATTACGTCAGCGCTGCGGTGATATTGCGCAATCATGCGCGCCACGCCTGTCATCAGCGAGGGTGTCAACGTCCCCGCGGCAGCCATGCGCTCGAGAAGCCTCGATTGATCGAAGCGAACCATCTCGATAACGGCGTCGACCAGCTCGCCTGACCCTCCCAGCGCGAGCCGATCCCCTGCGCGCGTGATGCGGTGGACATCGAGATAAAGGCCGGGCGCTGTCCTGGAGTTCAACTCCATCTCCCTTTCGCATGCAGCGAGCCGCAACTCCGGCGTCGAAAAATCGACATAGGGCAGCTTTACGGCCCGCTTCATTTTGAATGCGCGCCGCCCGACAAGGAAGATTCGAGAAATGTGGGTCTCGATCGTCTCGACGGGACCAGCCTCGCCATAGCTGGCAGGATCCTTCAACATCTCGACCACGGCATCCTGGTTCTCAGTGATCATTGCGTGTGCCCTTGGCCTTGGTTGCATCATCGTTCGGCCTCGCCGACTGAAGTCTCGCGAGACTGCTAGTGCTGAAGCGTCTGGACGTAACCGGCGAGGTTTTGAATGCGTTCCGTGGTTACGGCTTCCCCGCCGTAGGGACCGTACTTCTTCACGTCGTCAGGCAGGAACTGGTTGCCCCAGACCGGCATGTCGCGCTCGCCATGCTCCGGCACGAGGCCGCGGCCATCGATCGTCGCGTACACCCGCCAGTAGGGAAACTCCCCGCCATTGCGCCTTGTCAGCGTGGTCAAGTTCGCGGGGCGCTTCCGCAATACGTCGGCCATTGGTCCATCGCCCCTGCCTTCCACGCCGTGGCAGACGGCGCAGGAATTCAGATATTCCTGCTGTCCATTGCTCATCTCCTGCGCAGCCGCGGTGCTCAGCGTCAGCGCGAAAAGGCTCATCATCGTCCAGAATCTCACCGATCTGCCTCCAGCCATCAATGTCAGGCTAAGGCCCGCGAGGCGCGCTTGCGTTGACCGGGATCAATCCTGCGAAGGGATCGATTTGATTCAGCGCAAGGAAGGATTCCGACCAGATGGCTACGGCTGCGTCCTCTGTGAACCTTTCTCTCGGACAAGGAGTCGCCGCCATGCCATTCAAGACATTGCTCACGGTTACAGGGGCCGATCAGGGAGACGATGATCTGAATCTTGCTGCCGGCCTGTGCGAAGAAATCGATGCCCATCTCTCGGTGCTTGTCCTGGTCATCGCGGCGCCTCCCTCTGGCGGAGCATATGCCGAGGTGGTTTCGCCGGCTTGGCTCGCGGAGCGAGAAGCCGAAATGGAAATGCTGCAGAAGCGGAATTCGGCCGTTTCCAAAATGCTGTCGGCGAGCCCTGTATCGACGGACCTAAGTGATGACTACCCGGACCATGCCTGGGCAGATGAGGTCATCGGCCGGCGTGCGCGTTACGCCGATATAACCGTCCTTGGGCCGGACTTGCTAGCGAGCCAAGATCTCAAGGAGAAAGTCATTGAAGGCGCGCTGTTTTCATCTGGAAAGCCGATCTTGTTTGTCCCCAAAGAGGCGTCCGCGACGTTGAAACCGAAACGCGTCCTCGTCGCATGGGACGCCAGCCTGGAAGCGTCGCGCGCTGTGCGAGAGTCGCTCGACATCCTTTCAGGTGCCGATGAAGTGCGGGTCGTCATGGTCGACCCGATCGAGGACGAACGGCATCACGGCGCGGAACCCGGGGCAGACGTGGCGACCTATCTCTCCCGTCATGGTGTAAAGGTAACGGTAGACCGCTTGCCGCGTTCAAGCCACTCGATCGCCGACGTTCTCCGCCAGCATGCGCTCGATACCGGCGCCGAACTCGTGGTTATGGGCGCTTACGGACACTCACGCGTGCGCGAGCGGATTTTCGGCGGCGTGACAAGGTCCATGATCGAGGACCCGAGATTGCCGATCATCATGGCTCGTTAAAAGCTGCATCCCACGAGGGGCGAAATCGAACGCGAATGCTTCGCCTGCCAATGCCGCTTCCATATTGTCTCTGCGCCGCGACAGCGGCGATATTTGGAACATATCGGCGCTTGCGTGATTGTGACAGGCCGAACGACCTTGAAGGCGACTCTGAATGCATCGCTATTCGCAGATCACTATCGCAATTCATTGGCTTACCGCGGTGCTTGTAGTCATCGCGTGGTTCACAGCTGTGGGCGGTCGTCATGCGCGGACCGACCCGTCCTACCTTCATTTTGCAGTCGGGCTTGCTGTCTTGCTGCTGGTTGTGCCCCGTCTGGATCGTGTCCCGGGGCGTGGTGTAGCTGACGGCTTGGTCGCCGCGCTGTCCGGCATGGGCCGGGCTGATCAACGTGCCACGGCTGGCAGGCTGATGAGCGGATCATCGCTCATTTGGCTGATGGTTTCCAGCGTCATGTATCTGGCGCGCTGCACGGCCCATTCATCGTTCTGTTCGAGCAGGATCGCGCCGACGAGGCGCACGATCGCGTCGTCGTTTGGGAAGATGCCGACGACCTCGGTGCGCCGCTTGATCTCGCCGTTGAGGCGCTCGATCGGATTGGTCGAGTGCAGCTTGGCGCGGTGCTCCTTGGGGAAAGTCATGTAGGCCAGCACGTCGGGCTCGGCATCATCCATGATTGTCGCCAGCTTCGGCACCTTGGGCCGGATCTGGTCGGCGACGGCGCGCCATTGCACGGACGCGGCCCCGGGCGTCTCCTGGGCGAAGGCGGTGGCGATGAAGGCCGAGACGACCCTGCGGCCGCTCTTGCCGGCATGCGCCAGCACGTTCCTCATGAAGTGGACGCGGCACCTCTGCCATGTCGCCGACAGCACCTTGGTGACGGCCGCCTTGATGCCTTCATGGGCATCGGAGACGACGAGCTTGACGCCGCGCAGGCCGCGACGGGTCAGCTTGCGCAGGAACTCGGTCCAGATCGGCTCGGCCTCCGAGGTGCCGATCTCCATGCCCAGCACCTCGCGCCGGCCGTCCGCATTGACGCCGACGGCGATGATGACGGCGACCGAGACGATGCGGCCGCCGCGGCGCACCTTCAGGTAGGTGGCGTCGATCCACAGATAGGGCCAATCGCCCTCGATGGGTCTTTCAAGGAACGCCTTGACCTTGCCGTCGATCTCTTCGCACAGCCGGCTGACCTAGCTCTTGGAGATGCCGCTCATGCCCATGGCCTTGACCAGATCGTCGACCGACCGGGTCGAGATGCCTTGTACATAAGCTTCCTGGATGACGGCGGTCAGCGCCTTCTCGGCCATGCGGCGCGGCTCGAGGAAACCGGGGAAGTAGGAGCCCTTCCTGCGCTTGGGGATGCGCAGCTCGACGGTGCCGGCGCGCGTCTCCCAGTCGCGCTCGCGATAGCCGTTGCGCTGGGCTATGCGCAACGGGTTCTTCTCGCCATAGGCGGCGCCGGTGACCGCGCCCACCTCCATTTCCATCAGCCGCTCGGCGGCAAAGCCGATCATCTCGCGCAAGAGATCGGCATCCGGGGTCTTCTCCACGAGCGTGCGCAGGTTCATCATGTCGTCGGTCATCGGTGGTCCTTCCGAATTGGGTTGGCGTCAACAACCAAACCCTACCGGAAAGCGCCGATGACCACCGCAAAGCCGCTCGCTCGCTACAGCGCTATCGAGGGCGCGCTCGCGAACGGCTTCACTACCGCCGAGCTACACCACGTCCCGGGACGCGACCACGCGACGCCTTGAAACGGCCTATTACGCGCGTGCGGCAACCTGCTACGGCCTTTGTCCACACTCATCGGGCTGGCACAGTCCTTTGAAGTTCGAGTGTCACGGCTGGTCTGCGGAAAGGCGTCTGTCGGAACCAGATACCGTCAAGGTGAATAGAATACCATAGCTGGCCAGTCCGCCATCTGATGGAGGGTTCAGGCCGCATACCGCGCAATCACGCCGGGTTGCCTCGACCACTGGGCATACCAGGCATCGAACAGTTTGAGCTGCTGCTTGGCATAGCCGCGCTGGCTGTCGCTCAGCGCATCCGTCGCGTTGAAGTGCAGCCGGTATTCGGGATTACCCTTCAGCACCATCATGTGCTTGAAATAAAGCACTAGGTCCGGACCCTCGTCGAAAGAGGACAGCACGGCGAGCGCGGCGTCCAGCTCCTGCGCCAGCCGGCGCGCTTCGGCATCGCCCTTCGCCGCCGCCTGGCTGAGACCCACCAGATGCAGCACTTCCTTCGGTAGCACGTTGCCGATGCCGGTGATCGCGCCGGACGCTCCGCAATTGACGAAACCATGGAAGACGGCGGTGTCGACGCCGGTCATCAGCGCGACCTCGTCGTCGCGGCTGGTGATGTTTTCCGCCGCGTAGCGCAAATCCGACGGGCCGCCGAACTCCTTGAAGCCGACCAGGTTGGGATGTTCGGCCCGCAGCGCGAAGAAGAGGTCGGCGCGTGTGGTAAAGCCGTAGTAAGGGCTGTTGTAGATGACGGCCGGCAGATCGGGGGCGGCGGCAAGGATTGCCTTGAAGTGGTGGCGCTGCGCGGTGACCGAGGGCCCTCGCGACAGCACGCGCGGTATCACCATCAACCCGCGCGCGCCGACGTTCTGCGCATGGGCGGCGTGGGCCACGGCGCTGGCCGTGTTGACCGCGCCGGTGCCGACGATCACTGGCACGGCGGCCTTCACCAGGCGCTCGACGCCTTCCATGCGCTGCGCGTCGGTCAGCAGCGGCCAGTCGCCCATCGAGCCGCAATAGACGACGGCCGACATGCCGGCCGCGATAAGCTCGCGTCCCTTGCGCGCCAGCGCCTCGAAGTCAGGCTGGCGGTCGGGCGTGCATGGGGTCATCAACGCCGGCATGCAGCCGGAAAAGATATTGGCGGTCATTCGGTTTCTCCCTTCAGGCCTGTCGGCATGCCGGCTGCTCACTCTGTTGCGGCGCCGGTCGACTGTCGCGGCTTCTTATCTTCTTATCGAATAATTGACAACATGGTAGAAGGTGACATATTACCGGTTACCACTAACTAACGCTGCGGCCGCCGCTAGGACCGACCATGAAAATCGCCTCGATCGACGCTTTCGGATACGAACTCACCTACGCGCATGGCGAGTATGTGATGTCGAAGGGGCGCGCCGCGCAAACCCAGGCATCGACGCTTGTGCGGATCCGTACCGAAACGGGACTCGAAGGATGGGGCGAAAGCAGCACGCTCGGCGGGACATACTTGCCGGCATTTGCAGAGGGCACACGGGAAGCCATCAGGGTTCTTGCCGCTGCCCTCATCGGCCTCGATCCGACCAATCTGTCGAAAGTGCATCAGGCGATGGACGCCATTCTTCTGGGGCAGAACAACGCCAAGAGCGCCATCGATGTCGCCTGTTGGGACATCCTGGGAAAGGCCGCCAATCTTCCGATTTCCACGCTGATCGGCGGGACGGCACAGGACGACTTTCCGCTCTATGAAGCCGTTCCTCTTGCTTCGCCGGAGCAGATGGCCGATTTCGTCAGGATGCGCGGCAAGGCCGGGATCAGCCGGTTTCAGGTCAAGGTCGGGAACAACCCCTTTGACGATGCAAGGCGCACACGCAGCGTCGTCGATGCCTGCCTGGACGATGCCGTGATCATCGCCGATTCCAACGGAGGCTGGAACGTGCAGTCCGCCATCATCGCGGTGCGCGAGCTGGCGGGTCTCAACATCTACGTCGAGCAGCCCTGCCGGGATACAGCGGACTGCGCGATCGTCCAGAAGATGAGCTCGCTGCCGCTGATAATGGATGAGTCCGTCGTCAATTCGGCGGAACTCTATCGCGCCAAATATGAGGCAGGGGCGGGCTCGGTGAACATCAAGCTCGGCCGTGTCGGCGGCATCACCGGCGCGGTACGGATGCGTGGTCAGGCACAGGATTTGGGCATGACAATGTGCATCGAGGACGTGTGGGGCGGCGACGTCACGACCGCCGCCGTGGCCCATGTGGCTGCAAGCACCCTTCCGGAAGCCCTGCTTCACGCCTCCTTTTTCAACGATTGGACAAAGGAGCACGTGGCGGGATACGCGCCGCACTCCAGCCGTGGCCGTGGCAAGGCGCCGGACGGGCCGGGTCTCGGCATCTCGGTCGATGCCAAAGCGCTCGGACCCGCACTTTTTGAGATCAGGTAGCTGCCACGTAGCGATCGTTGACGCGCAGACGGCTTTGCCGCTGCTTTAATAGTTCGAGACAGGAGAACATGATGGCCCTGAAGGGTGTACTTTCCGCAATCGTCACTCCGTTCACCCCTGACGGCGAGCAGATCGACGAGGCTGCGCTTAGAAGACTTGTCGACCAGAACATCGCCGACGGCGTCGACGGATTCGTCCCCGCAGGCGGCACGGGCGAGTTTTCGGTGCTTTCTCACCAGGAAAGGCGCAAGCTGGTCGAGATAGTCGTCGAGCAGGTGGCAGGACGCGTTGCCGTGCTCGCCCATACCGGCGCCACGTCTTCAAGGGAAGCAGTCGCATTGTCGAAGCACGCCGAGCGGGCCGGGGCGACCGCGATCATGCTGGCGACGCCGTACTATGAGCCGATCGGATTCGAGGAGGCCTTTGCCTACTACGCTGCCGTCGCGGAGGCGACCAGTCTGCCCATTTGCGCCTACAATTTTCCGCCGGCCACCGGGCTGCACCTCGATGTGGACTTTCTTGTCCGGCTGGCGACCGAAATTCCCCAGGTGAAATACGTGAAGGATTCGTCCGCCAACATCGTGCAGATGAACACGCTGCTGTACGACCATGCGGACAAGATCACATTCCTGAACGGCGAGGACATCCTGATGCTGCCTGCCTTGATGCTGAAGGCGCCGGGAATGGTCATGGGCATCGCAAACTTCATGGCGCGCGCGCTGGCCAAATTGCACAAGGCTGGCCAGGAGGAGGATGCCGCGACCGCGGTGTCGATCTGGCGGCAGATAAACCCAGTCATTCGCGTGCTGGGAAACGGCGCCTACAACAGCGGCGTCAAGGCGGCCTGCGATATCCTTGGGCTGTCAGTTGGTCAGGTGCGCGCGCCGATCCGGCCGTACTCGACCGCCCAGGTGGGCCAGTTGAAAGCGGCGCTGTCGAAGATTGACCCGGCCTTGCTCACGGGAGCCAGGCACTGAACCGAGGCGAGGGCGCGCTTTGCGCCTTTCCTTTTTCTCGACGCCGCACTCAGGCCCAGTCGGTCACCAGGTGACTGAGATGCTCGGTCATCAGTTTGACGGTAAGCTTCTGGTCGCCGGCCACCAGTGCGTCAAGGATCGGCTGGTGCTCCTCGGCAGATTTGACCAGCGCGCCACTTTCCGACAGCGCCTTGAGCCCATACTGACGTGACTGGTCGCGCAGGTTCTCCACAATGGCCGTCAGTTGGTCGTTTTCGAGGATTTCGAGCAGGCCAAGATGGAAGCGCCGGTCGGCATCGAGATATCCAACGATATCTCCCTTTTTGGCGCAACGGACCATATCGGACGCGACCTTGGAGAACTCGTCCTTGCGGGCCGCGACCTTTGTCTTCAAGGAGGCCAAGCGTGCCATGGAAGGTATTTCGACGAGAAGGCGCAGATCGTAAATGTTGCGCCGCTCTTTCTCACTCAACGGAACGACGCGGAAGCCCCGATTCCTCACGGCTTCCATCAAGCCCTGGTTGACAAGCGTTAGCATCGCCTCCCGGACCGGACTGTTGGACACGCCCAGTTCCGTCGCCAACGATGCTGCCGAATAGATCTGTCCGGGAGCCAGATCGCCTGAAACCAGCCGCAGCTTCAAGACCTCGAGAGCCTGATCCCTCAAGTTGGTTTGTTGCAAGCGGTTTTCCATTTACGCCTCGATTGGCAAGTGATCACCGATAACATGCGATCTATCAGTGACTCTCGCATTGGCGATGAAAAAATTCAATATGCGCCAAATCTGATGCCATTGCAGCCGAAAGGTATTATCTCGGCAGTTGGCTCCCGCCTCGCGCGTGGCGGACCTCCACAGGCCTGCCTTCGGCCGATGAGCGATAGATGGCGTCGATCACGCGCACAGCCATCAAAGCCTCGATATCGTCGATGTCTGGTGCATGTGGGTCGAGCAATGTCCTTACGATCGCCTGCAACTGCGCGCGCTGGCCGTCGGTTGGATAGTCGCGCGGCTCGATCGGATCCGCGAAACTGAAGCTTTGCGGAATGTTTGAGGCGGCTCGATCGCTCTTCGTCTGCCGGAAGACGATTTCATCGTGCTCGCCATTGATGATGATGGAGCCTTCGGTGCCGGAAATGGTCAGAAGGTGGCGCTGTCCCGGAAACGCCGCCGTCGACGAGGACAGGGTGCCAAGGGTGCCGTTGGTGAATTGGAAGGCCGCCACCGCGACATCTTCCGTTTCGATCGCATGGTAGGCCGTTTCGGTCAGAGCGAAGACCGACCGTATCGGCCCGACAAGATATTGTGCGAGATCGACGAGATGGGTCGACTGGGTCATCAGGCAACCGCCGCCCTCGACAGACTTGGTGCCGCGCCATGCATCCTTCCGATAGTAGGCTGGAGAGCGGTATTGATTGTCGACGATGTTGATCAGAAGGATCCGTCCGAGCGCGCCGCTCCTGATGTCCGATAGCGCCTGCCGGGCGGCTGCCGAATATCGCCGCTGGTAGATCACGAACAGCCGCTTGCCGGCATCGCGGCATGCCGCGATGATCCTCGACGCCCGGTCCTCGTTTATCTCCAGCGGCTTTTCGACGATGAGATGCTTGCCGGCCTTGGCCGCTGCAACGGCATAGTCGAGATGTCGGCCGTTCGGGGTGGTGATGATCACGGCATCGATGTCCGAATCCGCCAGGAACTCCGAGATGTCGCAATAGAAGCGCGGAATCGAAAAGGTGGCGCCGAACGCCGCTGCCTTTTCTCTATCCCTCGCGAAAACCGCCTCTAGTGAGGCGCCGGAGATGCGCCTCAACTCACGTGCGTGGGTTTCCGAGGCAACGCCTGCGCCGATCAGGCCAAATCGAACTGTCTGACCGTTCATCTGGATTTGCCGACAACCTTCAGTTTTGTGAGGCTCTGTTCCTTGTCCGCCAACCTGACCCTGGCGCGCCGGGCGGCTTCGTGCGCCGAGCCAGTCGCGATCTCCATGTTGCCGATCTCGGCGAAGTAGTCGCCGGCGAAATGGATGTCGACATCGTTCCTCTCGCAGTAGGTCAGCATGGCGTCGAAATTGAAGCCGGCTGGGCGATAGGTGTTGCCCGGAACCCAGCGCTGCACGATCGTCTCCTTGATGTGGCCTTTCAGCTCTGGAAACATCCTGTAGACGTCGGCCAGGTAGGTGTCGCGGATTCCATCGTCCGTGAGCTTCAGCATCTCCCGTGCCGGGGCGCCGCCGGAATAGACCATCAAGCTGCCGCCCGGCTTTCTCGGACCTATGCGCAGTGGATTTGCGTGGTTGAAGAACATGTCGAACGAGGCATCCGGCGTCGTGATGGCATAGACGTCGTCGTAGGGCATGGGTCCGGGTTCGTCGGTGATGATGCCCATCGTCGGGAACGGGCCGTACTGCACTTTCTTCAGCGTCGCCCGCACATCCTCCGGAATGTCGCGGACGATCTCGGCCGCCTGATAGGCGGGAACGGCCACGATCACTTGCGAAGCCGAAACCTGTGTGTGCCGCCATTCATCTCGTAGGTCACCGTGACCTTGTCGCCGACCTTCTCGACCGACTTGACCGTGGCGTTGTATTGCACTCTGTCGCCGAGCAGTTCCATCATCACCTCGCCCAGGCGGCCGGAGCCGCCATTGAGGTTCAGCGCCATCGAATCGCCCTTGCCGGCCCACACCGCGCCAAAGAGCGAGACGCCGACGCCGGCGTGCTGGTCCTCCATCTCGGCGGCGGCGCGGCGAGCCGCCGACTGGAACAGCTGTTCGACGCGCTTTGGCGGCCGGCCAACGAAGTCGCGGAACGAGATGTCCGACATGTAGCGGGCGACCCTCGCACGGCGACTTTGATTGTTCTCGCCGTAGACAGTTTGCATAGCCTGCTGCCAGCCCTTGACGGCCTTCAGCATGCGAAGCCCGATGGCGGCAAGCGAAATGCGCTCGCGGATGCTCATCTTGAGGGTCAGCGGAAGTGCTGCCACGGCCTTCGGCTTGTAGACCTTGCCGCCCCAATAGATGGCGAACTTGTTGCCCGGGATCCTGATGACGTCGAGGCCGATCGAATGCAGGATGTTGCGCATATGCGAGCCGGCCGCCGGGAACAAATGCCCGCCGAGATTGAGCCAGTAGTCGCCTCGGCCCAGTGAATAGAGCCGGCCGCCGAGGCGGTTCGTTCTCTCGAGAACCAGGATGCGTCGATCCCGCAATTCCCAGGCCGCGGCTATCCCCGCCGGGCCGCCTCCGATCACAATCGCGTCGTAGGTCGTGTTCGTCATTTGGCTCTCGTTCCAACCCTATGGTTCGTTTGGTGGACGGCCGTGACAGCGTCTGGTTGCGGGACTGTATTCCGGCCTTCCAAAGAACGCGCTTGTCAAAGCAATCGGTAAGCGGTAATATATCACACGTAAGCCATCATTGTCAACGCGCGGCGTGACCGTGACGCACTCTAACCGAAACAAAAATCCGGAGGGAAACGGAAATGATCTTCAACAGACGCAATGCCCTGTGTGTGATCGCCGCGCTGGCCAGCACGTCGCTGGTTGCCGTGGCTCACGCCGAGGGAGGGAAGGTTGACGCGGTCGCCGCTCTCCTTCCAAAATCCATCCAAGATGCCGGCGTGCTCAGGATTGCCGTGCCGGACACCGGAAAGCCTCTCGCTTACAAGGAGGGCGCCGACCTCAAGGGGCTGGACCCCGACCTTGCACATGCTGTCGCCGACGTGCTCGGCCTGAAGGCTGAAGTCAGCCTCATTCCTTTCGCCGCCGCGCTAACCGGGTTGCAGGCAAACAAATACGATATCTCCTATGGACAATTCTATGTGACGGCCGAGCGGCTCAAGGTTGCGGACTTCGTCACCGACTGGCAAGATTACAGCTCGTTCCTGGTCACCAAGGCCAAGGACTACAAGCCGACGGCCCTGACAGACATTTGCGGCCATACCGTCGGCGCGATGGCTGGCTCGGCTGAACTGGAGACGCTCAACACGGCGTCGAAGAAATGCTCCAAGGCGGCGACGGTGAGTGCTTTTCCTTCGATCAGCAACGCCGTGCTGGCGCTCAACAGCGGCCGCGTCGACGGCGTCCTGATCAACCGCGGCGGTGCTCAGGAATCGATCCACGTCGACGCCGGTCTCGATGCCACCGGCGAGATCGGGGAGGGCCGACCGCCACCGCCGTCGCCCGCAACGAGAACTCGGAAAAGCTGCTGCCCGCCATCAAGGCCGCCTATGACCACCTGATCGCAAGCGGCGAATACGCGAAAATTCTCGAGAAGAACGACACCTCCTATGGGGCGGCAAAGGAAGCCGTCATCTATAAGGAGGGCTCGACGCCTCCCAAGTACGGGTTCTGATCCCAGCTTCGAACTGCGATCCCGCCTCGTTCGAGGCGGGATTTTTTTTGAGGGCCTGGCTGAACGCCTGCCGTCGGCCTCCCGACCTCAGTCGATCGGCTGCCTTCACATGAGTTCGTAACAGTGGTCGGCCTTGAGCCTTGCTCTGAACGCGTCGCATTCGTCCCGCGTTCTGCTCCGGCTCCATGAGAGAAGCGGTGCCATCCTGGCCGCGGCAGCCTGCACGGCTTCGGCCGTCATGCGTCCAGTCCAGCCGAGGCCAGTTCGGCTGAACAGCACGCCATTCAGGTCTGTCGCGTGCTCATGTTCAACGCAGAACCTGACATCATCCTCAGTTGCCGGATAATCGTCCTGCAGCCGACGCCCCGCTCCGGGAAGGGCAACGCGTCCGCTCGGCTGCACTCGCACTGGCCCTGACGGGCGAATTTTTGCAGAGACCGCCTTAGCCAAGGCGCGAGCCGTCGAGCGATGGTTGGCGACGATCCCCCAACTGAGCGCCAGCATGTTCGGCACTCCTTCCGAGGCAAGGTCATGGATCACGTTGAACGGCAATCGCTTGCCTTTGGGATATCCATTTTCGGCGGTGATCGGGCGCAGCCCGGCCCAGGCCATCACGATGTTGTTTCGCGCGATTGCAAGACCTGGCGCAAATTTCCCCAACTCGGCCAGCAGGAAAGCAATGTCTTCCTCTTCCGGCCTGACATCCTCCAGTGCACCTGTGAATGGCGTCTCCGTCGGACCGACATAGTGGAGATCGTTCCAGGGCAGGCAACAGATCGGCTCGCCGATGCTGTTCGTTCCGGCCAGGCCCAGACCGCGATATCGCTCGGGCAATTTCACCAGCAGATAGACGCCCTTGACCGCGACGACCTTCCGCGAAACGGACGCCGTGGGCGTCGCGCGGACAATGACTTCGTCGACCCAGACACCAGCCAGATTGAGGACGATGCGGGCCGACACGTCCACCTGCCGGTCGCCGTCACGGACCTGCATCAGCCTCGCGCGCCAGCTGCCGTCCGGTGTGGGCGAGAGATCACTGACCTCGGTGAAGTTGAGAAGCGTTGCACCATTTCGCTCGGCGGCAAGGGCGGCGTCGATCGCGATCCTCTCCGGCCAGCAGAAGCGGAAATCCTGAAAGGAAATCAAAGACTGGAGCGCTTCACGCCTGCCAAGGTCCGCGACGAACGGATTGGAGCGGCTCTCCGCTTTGCTCAGGCGATGATACCGGACGTTCGCACCATTGCAGGCGAATGCCTTGATAATCCTAGCGCCGAGGTCCACTTGCCATCCCGTATAGAGACTGTCGCGGAAAATCGGCACGAAGGTCGTCATCGGCTCGATCGGACCTGGCGGGTCGAGGCAGAATTCCTCGAAATCCTGCGCGGCTCGCCTGGCCGACCGAAGACGCATCGCCAATTCCAAGGGATTTTTTAGATAGTCGACGACGGATTGCCTGGGCGCGAGGAGTTGCAGGCCGCAATGCAGCACCCGCCCCGAACGGGCGGTCGTCGCTCCGCCAAGGTCACCGCGATCTACCAGGAGAACACTATACCGAAGCCTGGAAAGCTCCCGTGCCGCCGCGCAGCCATTTATGCCGGCACCGACGATCAGGACGTCGAACAGTGATTTTCCGGGGTATGGAAACTCGCTGCTCATAATTCCATCGATGCCCAGCCGAAGAGATCGGCAAGGTGGGGATTCAAGAACAAGTCGTCTGGATCCATTTCCTGTCTGACCTTCCGGAATCGCGCAAAATCCGGATACAGCCTTTCCACGCGGTTCCGGTCGAGAAAATGGAGCTTGCCCCAGTGTGGGCGCGCCGAGAATGGCTGTAGCGCCTCGTCGACGGCGCGCAGGAACGGAAGATAGTCTCGACCGATTTCGCCCGAGACGGAGATCGACGTGCTGTCCCTGCCGCTCTGGGCAGACAGATACGCCTGATCCGCCTTCTGCCAGCGGACCTGCAGCGGTGATATTTCGTCCGGGAACCGCTTCCACATCAGGTCACGCATCAGCTCCACCGCGGCGCGCGCGTCCGCCGCACTGACCATGTATTCGAGCTCGTGGAATTCGGCGACGGTCGTGCCGTCGGGATAGATGCGGTACGCGCGATCCGTGCGCCGGTTCATGTCGCCAACCGGCACTTCAGGATGATCGGCGGGAACTTCCCTTAACAATTTGACGAAGCAATGATCGGCCGGAACATCGCCGAGCTTGTACATATGCGACGAGCGGTCGGTCGGCATCCACCAGAACGAGAAATGCCGGTACTCGGAAAGCAGGAAGTCCCACTGCCGCAACACCTCCGTCATCGGCAGGATGACGTTCTCTTCGCGAAGCCGGTAGGCCGGAACGAGTTGCAGGCCCACCCGCAGCACCGGCCCCAGCAATCCAAGCGATACCTGCGCCGCGCCAAGCCGCTCGGGATCGGACTGATCAATGTCCACGACGTCGCCCTGACCGTCGACGATCCGCATGCTGGTAACCATTGAAGACATCGAGCCGAAGGCCGTGCCCGATCCCTTGGTTCCCGTGGCGACCGCGCCCGCGACCGACTGGACGTCGATGTCGCCCTGGTTGGCGATCGACAGTCCCTGTTCCCATAGCGGAGCCCCGAGCGCGGCCAGCTTCGATCCCGCCCAGACCTCGGCCCGCTTGTTCTGCTGGTCCACCGATATCATGCCGCTGAGTTTCGAAAGGTCGAAGAGGACGCCGTCCGTGCGGACAATCGGCGTGAAGGAGTGTCCAGCCCCGGCCACCCGGACCGAGCGTTTCTGCGCGATGGCGGCTCGCATCGCGGCGATGGCATCCGCCTCATCCGCCGGCGTGACGATCCGTGCTGGCTGAAAGGTCTGGTTGCCGCCCCAGTTGGACCATTGGTTCATTGCTGGCAAACTGCTTCTCCTGTCATTTTCGAGCGCGCGGGCCTTGACGACACCGGCCGCGGGGCTCACTATGTAAGCGGCTACCGGTTATCGACTACTCTTTCGCACCGTAAAATGCCAGAGTAAAATGCAGCAACGACCCTCAAGGGAATGCGCGTGACAGACGCACAAAGCTGGTCCGCCGGCCACGACATCGAAAAAATGCCTGTTGTCCCGCTCAGGCACCATGGGCGGTGGCTGGCCGCCGCGGTGTTGCTGGTGGTTCTAGCGGGGCTGGTCGTCTCGATGGTCACCAATCCGCGTTTCAAATGGGATATCGTTTTCCAGTATCTGGTCGACGACGCCATCATCTCCGGGCTGCTGATGACGATCTGGCTGACCATTGCCGCCATGGCGATCGGCATCGTGCTGGGCACGGCAATCGCCCTCATGCGGATATCGGAGAACCGCGTGCTGGCCAGCGTGGCTTCCGGTTATCTTTGGATATTTCGCGGCACGCCGCTCTTGGTCCAGCTTATCTTCTGGTTCAACCTTTCCGCGCTCTACCCGCAGATCACCATCGGGTTCCCGTTCGGTCCGAGCTTCGGCAGTCTCGACGCCAACCAATACATAACGGTCTACGTCGCGGCACTCCTCGGACTGGGATTGAACGAGGGCGCCTATATGTCCGAAATCGTGCGATCCGGGCTGAACTCGGTTCCCGTCGGGCAAGGGAAGCGGCCGAGGCCCTCGGCATGTCGAGCTTCCGTGTGATGTGGCGCATCATCCTGCCGCAGGCGATGCGCGTGATCATTCCGCCGACCGGCAACCAGCTGATCGGCATGCTGAAAACCACCTCGCTGGTCAGCGTCATTGCGCTTCAGGAGCTACTGTATTCGGCGCAGCTTATCTACTCGGCGAACTTCCAGACCATTCCGCTGCTGATCGTGGCCTCCATCTGGTATCTCGTTCTGACGACGGTTCTGTCGATCGGTCAATATTTCCTGGAGCGGCATTTCGGCAAGAGCGACCGCAGGACCGCGATGGCGCCTTCCGAAGACGTCATCGACAGTTCGGCCGAAATCGCGAGGAGTGTCTGAGATGCCGTCGGTCAATGCCCATTCCGGCCTAGCGCCGGATTTCGCGGTCGTCGCTCGTGGCGTCGAGAAGTCCTTTGGACATCTGCACGTGCTCAAGGGTGTCGATCTCACCGTGGAGTACGGAAAAGTCGCCTGCATCCTCGGACCTTCGGGATCGGGCAAGAGCACATTCCTGCGATGCATGAACCATCTCGAGCGCATCGATAAAGGTCTGCTGCAGGTTGGGGGGCGGATGGTCGGCTATCGTCAGCATGCCGGCAAGCTCTACGAGATGAACCGAAGCGAAGTGGCGCGCCAGCGCGCCGACATCGGCATGGTGTTCCAGAGCTTCAACCTCTTCCCGCATATGACGGTGTTGCAGAACATCATCGAGGCGCCTGTCGGCGTGAAGAATATCGACAGGAAGCAGGCGACCGACGAAGCCATGCAACTGCTTGCGAAGGTAGGCCTCACCGCCAAGGCGGCCTCTTATCCGAGGACGCTGTCCGGCGGCCAGCAGCAGCGTGTCGCCATCGCGCGGGCGCTGGCGATGAAGCCGAAGCTGATGCTCTTTGATGAGCCGACGAGCGCTCTCGACCCGGAACTTGTCGGCGAGGTGCTCAACGTCATGCGTGAACTCGCCGTCGAGGGAATGACCATGATCGTGGTCACCCACGAGATTGGCTTCGCACGCGAAGTCGGCGACATGGTGGTCTTCATGGATGGCGGCGTGGTTGTCGAGCAGGGCAGCCCCGCCGAACTCTTCACCAACACCAAGAGCAGCCGCGCCAAGGCTTTCCTCAGCAAGGTCCTGTGACCTTCGAATCCGAAATTGCCAATGGAACACAAAATGACAAGCCTCCCAGACAAAGTCCGAAACCAGGCCTTCATCAACGGCAAGTTCGTGGATGCCGAAGGTGGGTCGATGTTCGAAGATCTCAACCCTGCGACCGGCAAGGTTCTGATCAAGGTGGCCGCGTGCTCGGCGCGCGACGTCGATGCTGCAGTGAGCGCCGCGCGGGGCACCTTCGAAGCCGGCACATGGAGCCGAATCGAACCGCGCGAACGCAAGAGGATACTGCGCAAGTTCGCGGACCTCGTCGAAGCCAACGGAAAGGAGATCGCGCTTCTCGATTCCATCGATGCTGGAAAACCCATCGCCGACTGCGAAAACCTCGACGTTCCCGACGTTGTCAACAATATCCGCTGGTATGCCGAAGCCATCGACAAGGTCTTCGGCAAGATCTCGCCCACGGGTGAGGGCAATCTCGGCCTGATCGTTCGCGAACCGGTCGGCGTGGTCGGCCTGGTGCTGCCCTGGAATTTCCCGGCAGGCACGCTCTCCTGGAAGATCGCGCCGGCGCTCGCGGCGGGCAATTCGATCGTCGTCAAGCCGGCCGAACTTGCTCCGCTGTCGACCTTGCGCATTGCCGAACTGGCCCTCGATGCGGGCATTCCCGCGGGCGTCTTCAATGTCGTGCCGGGGCTCGGACATGTCGCCGGCAAGGCGCTGGGCCTGCATCCCGACGTCGACGTCATCTCGTTCACAGGCTCGACGGAAATCGGCCGGCAGTTTTTGCGCTATTCGGCCGACAGTAATTTGAAGAAGGTGGTGCTGGAGTGCGGCGGAAAAAGCCCGCAGATCGTCATGGCGGATGCCGCGGCAAATCTCGATCAGATCGCGGAGAACCTGGCGGCCGCCGCGTTCTGGAACATGGGCCAGAACTGCACATGCGGCTCGCGCATTCTCGTCCAGTCCGGCATCAAGCAGGCTTTGGTCGACAGATTGGTCAAGGCTTCGAAAAATTGGGTGGTTGGCGAACCCACGGATCAGGCGACGAAGCTTGGACCGCTGATCGAAGCCTCCGCTTTGACGCGCGTGCTTGGCGCCATCGACCAGGCGAGAAAGGATGGCGCAAAGGTCGTTTCAGGCGGCAATCAGCTGTTCCAGGAAACCGGCGGCTGGTTCGTCGAGGCGACCGTCATCGACGACGTCCGTCCGGACACCGCCCTGGCCAGGGACGAGATTTTCGGACCGGTGGTCGCCGTCCTGCCATTCGAGACCGAGGACGAGGCCATCCGTATCGCCAACGCATCCGCCTACGGCCTTGCCGCTACCGTGTTCTCGACCGACATCAACATCGCCATCCGCGTCGCGCGTTGGGTGCAAGCCGGAACAGTGGCGGTCAACGGGTATGGAGAGGGCGATATCACCACGCCCTTCGGCGGCTACAAGACCTCCGGTTTCGGCGGCTACGACAAGGGTCTCGAAGCCTTCGATCAATATACGCAGCTGAAGACCATCTGGATCACCCTCAGCTAGTTTGGTGCTCGTGATGGCAACAGTGAAAACCCGCGCAACGGTCGCTCTCAAACATCATCTTGGGAACGGACATCATGGCTGAAACCGTTACACTGACACTCGCCGAGGCCAACGATCTCTGCCTGCGTGTCCTTCTGGACAATGGCCTGGGCGGGAAGCAGGCCGAGGCGGTGGCGGCGGTCATCGTCGCCGGGCAGCGGGACGAATGCCACTCGCATGGTCTCTATCGGTTGATCGGCTGCGCGCATGCGCTGGCGACTGGCCGCGTGAACAAGGCCGCAAAGCCGAGGGTGATCGACTGGGCGTCGTCGATCGTCAAGGTCGATGCCGATTTCGGCTTTTCACCCTTCGCCTTCAACGAAGGCATAGGCCTTGCGCTGGACAAGGCGCGATCTCAGGGCCTCGCTGCCCTTGTGATCAACAGATGCCACCATTTTTCCGCTCTGTGGCCGGAAATCGAGCCCTTGGCCGAACAGGGCTTCGCGGCGCTGGCGTTGACGCCGAGCCACAGCTGGGTGGCGCCGGCGGGCGGCATCAAGCCGCTGTTTGGAACCAACCCCATCGCCTTTGCATGGCCGAGAGCGGACAATCATCCGTTTGTCTTCGACTTCGCGACCAGCGCCACGGCGCGCGGCGAGATCGAACTCCATCGGCGGGCCGGCAAGACCATCGCGCTGGGGCTTGCCCTAGATGCCGATGGTCGGCCAACCGTGGATCCGGCCGAGGCGCTGCGTGGCGCCATGCTGACCTTCGGCGGCCACAAGGGCTCGGCGCTGTCGGCCATGGTGGAACTGCTGGCCGGCCCCTTGATCGACGACATGATCAGCATGGAATCGAAGGCTTTCGACGGCGGGCTCGGCGCCACGCCATGTCATGGAGAACTGATCCTCATATTCGATCCAAGCGTGTTCCTGGGCGAGGCGCTTGGAAAAAATCTCGCCCGTGCCGAAATGCTTTTTGATGCAATTGTGGGCCAGGATGCGAGATTGCCGTCGCAACGCAGATACGAAGCGCGTCTCAGAAGTCTTCGCATCGGCGTGACTATTCCGCGGCCTCTTTACGATGAACTGATCGCGCTGATGAAAACGCTGGGCAAGCTAGAGAATGTTCGCGAGCGAGAGCGACCTGCATAAGGGATGACGGCATCATGCGTGCATTTCTGCAGCGTCTGCGCGACTTGATCCTGAGTTGCATGGAAGACTTTTCCAACGACCATACGCCCGTTTCTGTGTCGTCTTGCGGGATGGTCTACTTTGATGTCGGAGGGGGCGGGCGAGATATCGGCGTCGAGGCGGGTGCGGCAGGGTCACCGTGGAATGCTGACCAGGTTGCCGTAGGTGATCTATCGGCGCCGATCCCGAAGGCTGAACAAAGAGCAAGGCAGCACCAATGCGCACCAAAACCAGCATTCATGTCGTCGGCTGCCATGCCGAAGGCGAGATCGGCGACGTCATCGTCGGCGGCGTGCTGCCGCCCGCCGGCCGTACGATGATGGAAAAGATGATCACGATGGAGCGTGACCACGACCACATCAGGCGCATGCTGATCTGCGAGCCGCGCGGCAGCGTCGCGCGCCATGTCAATCTCCTGGTTCCGTCGACGCGCGAGGACTGCGTCGCCGGCGCCATCATCATGGAGCCGACGGAGTATCCGCCGATGTCCGGCTCCAACACGATCTGCGTCGCCACGGTGCTGCTCGAGACCGGCATGGTGCCGATGCAGGAGCCTGAGACGCGCTTCATGCTCGACATGCCGGGCGGGGTCATCGAGGTGCGCGCCGAATGCCGCGACGGCAAATGCCAATCGATCACCTTCCGCAACGCGCCGGCCTTTGCCGAACGTCTCGACGCCGTCATCGAGGTCGAAGGTCTAGGCGCCCTCAAGATCGACGTCGCCTATGGCGGCATGTTCTACGCCATCGTCGACGCTCCGGCGCTCGGCTTCTCGGTCGTTCCCGACGAGGCTCGCGAGTTGGCGGTGGCCGGCGAGAAGGTTCGGCGCGCGGCGCGCGAGCAGCTCGATGTCGTGCATCCGCAGTTTGATAACGTGCGCGGCGTATCGATCGTCCAGTTCGCCATGCCGTTCCAGGGTCCCGGCAACGTCACGCGCAACACCTGCATCGTCGCGCCGGGGCGTTCCGACCGCAGCCCGACCGGAACCGGCACCTCGGCCCGCATGGCGGTGCTGCAGGCGAGGGGCATGATGAAGGCCGGCGACGTGCTGATCCATGAATCGATCATCGGCTCGCGCTTCACCGGCAGGATCGTGGAGCTGACCGAGATCGCCGGGCGCAAGGCGATCGTGCCCGAGATCACCGGGCGGGCCTGGATCACCGGCGAGCACAACTACTATCTCGATCCGACGGATCCGTACCCGCAGGGTTACGTGCTGTCGGACACCTGGGGCACCTCCACCTCGGTGAAGCAGTAGGTCGGGGCTAGGCCGCCTTTCAAATCCAACGCAGCACCCAACCGAACGCCAAGGAAATCGAAGGGAGAATGCCAGTGCCCATTGTGAAGATAGATCTCCATCCGGGCCGCTCACCAAGACAGAAACTCGAGGTGGCGGACGCGATAACGCGGGTCTTCATGGAAAAGCTGGGATCCGACCCCAAGGATGTGATGGTGATTTTCAACGACACACCGGCTCAGGACTGGTTCGCAGCTGGCCAACCCATGCAATCGCCGGTGAAATCTTGAACTGGACCAAGGCGGAACAGGATGTGGTGGCGAGATTCTCGTGCGCCGCGGTGGCGGGGACCGTACGAGACAATACGGGAAGCTCTCTTGATTTAGGCCAACGAAAAAGGCAATGAAATCAATAGGCACATCCTACGGGCACGGCTCAGTTCGCCAAAGCGCACCGCGACGGCTGCCCCTTCACATCATCGAGACACAACTGGCGAACTCAAGGCTACTTCTGAGTGTGTGCTCCGTTGATTCATTGGGAAATTCCGCCCGGAGGCGTTGCCATAAGCGAGGGAATATTTCTTGTACTTTCCAGTTGGTTAAACAGATTTTGGTAGCGGGAGAGGGATATTTAAGTTTAATCAAATCAATTATTTACATCTCTCGATACCGTGAAATTTGCGGTAAGTGGCCCATGCTTTCGAACGGGTTTTTGGCCGGTTGTCGAAGCAGGTCTAGCCTAAGCACGAGGCTGAGCGAAGCCGATCGCAGGGCGGTTCTTCACGGAGAAGTTAGCGCACCCCACTGATCCGAACAGAACTGGGCGACACGTAAAAAGCGTCGCCAGGCTGGTATAGGCTTCGACCTCAGAGATGGTTGTTGCCGTGCCGTGAGCGGCAATGTCTCTCCACTTCAGCAGGTTCCGAAAAGGTATTCTGAATTGGTCCGAGAGGCCGGCTGATAATCCGTCAAGAATCAATTTGAACGTCTTCTCCCTGCCATTTGTGGCGCCATAGGCCTTAAGAACTTCTTCCTCATCGCCAGTCTTTGCGATTGCAATGGCAAGCAGGATTGACTCAGCCGCTGCACCGACATGACGCAGGAGGCCAAGAAGTTTAGATTCCGGTGCGAAGCGATTGCTTCGTCGGCCCGCTGAAGAAAGCCAGACCCATAACGCGGAAGAAGTCTTGCGAAGACCTCATGCATTCGGCTTGGATCGCCGGCAATCCTGCGATCAGGGTTCTTAAGCCACAGGTGGCCATGCGATGTTATAGAGTAGCCGTCGCCCGAGAAGCTTCCGGTGCCTATCCCCGATTCACCGCCTCTTGCGTAGCGTGCTCCGGGACGAAGAATCCCAATTCTGCAGAGGTCCCAAGCAGCATCGTAAAAGGGTAGAAAATTGCGTTGGCCGTTGCCAAGTTTCTAAAATCTCGGGTGACAGGGATGCGTGAGACGAAGCTTCGTGAACAGATTGTCCGTTTCGGCAGGTCGCTGTTCGATCGCGGGCTCACCCCCGGTTCCTCGGGAAACATCTCAGTTCAACTCGACGAAGGCGGCTGGCTCGTTACCCCCGACGAACGCCTCGCTTGGATTTCTGGACCCGGCGTCCATCTCTCGCCTCGATGCGAAGGGCAATCTCATCTCGGGCGATAAGCCGACGAAGGAGATTCCACTGCATTCCGCGCTCTACGGCACAGTCAAAGGATCTCGGGCCGTGGTGCATCTGCATTCAACGCATTCGGTCGCAGTCACGATGCTTCCCGAGATCGATCCGAAGTCGGTGCTGCCGCCGATGACGCCGTACTATCTCATGCGCGCTGGCCGAACGGCGCTGGTGCCGTATTTCAGACCGGGCGATCCGGCGGTCGCCGAGGCCATCAAGGGATTGGCCGGCAAATATATACCTCGGTCCTGCTGGCCAACCATGGGCCAGTCGTGGCTGGCAAGGACCTTGAGGGCGCCGTCTTTGCGATCGAGGAACCCGAGGAAACAGCAAAGCTATACCTTCTGCTGCGCGATCTCAACCCGCGATATCTATCCGCGGAGCAAGTCGCGGATCTGGCCAGGCAATTTCCGCTTCCGGGGCCGGACGGCGCGCACGACGACGAACCACCGCCATTGAGCAAGGCAATTCCGTATGGATCAAATCGCCCAAAAGCACATTGACGGATTGTAGATAATCTGCAATATTAGCGATGGGAACAAGGAAGCACAAATGCTCTCGCAGGATTTGAGAACCGAGCATTTCCGTCAGTCGATGCGGCGCGTGGCATCCACGGTCAGCGTGATCACATGCAGGCATGAAGGCTGCCGATATGGCATCACCGTCACATCCGTCACGCCGCTCAGCTTCTCTCCGATGTCGATCCTCGCCTGCGTCAACCGCAATTCCTCGATCAGCGTGCCGCTCAAGGAAGAGGGGCAGTACTGCATCAATGTGCTTCGCGCCTCGCAGGCCGACATATCCAACTCCTTCAGCGGCGGACGGCCAGCCGAGAAGCGTTTCGATACTGGCGAGTGGACGGAAAGGGACGGCATACCGTATCTGGCAAGCGCGCAGGCGAACCTGTTCTGCGAAATGGATCAGGCGATCTCCTATGCCACGCACGATATCATCATCGGACGGGTCGCCGGGGTGGCATTCGCCTCCGATGTCGACCCCCTGATCTACCAGAACGGCGCCTATGCGCTGACTTCACCGATGGTCCTGCAGAAGGCTGGATAGGACTGTTTGCCAACGTCGACAGTGGTCGCCGAAGGAACTTAGGAGCAAATGAATGCAGCTTGGTCTTTTTAACCTGATGACACTTCGCGATCATCCCGACGGCGCACGGGGCGTGATGCGCGACACGCGCAAGATGGTGGAGACCGCCGATGAGTTCGGCTTCGACGTTGCTTGGTTCGCCGAACATCACTTCGCCAACTATTCGAGCTCTCCCTCGCCACTGATGATGTGCTCTTATGCGGCTGGCTGGACCAAGAATATCAAGCTTGGCCCAGGTGTTATCGTGCTGCCGCTATACAACCCGCTTCGTGTCGCCCAGGAGATTGCGGTCGCCGACACGCAGACTGAAGGCCGCCTCGTCATCGGCATGGGCACCGGCTATCAGCGCTATGAGTTCGACCGCTACAACGTCGTGTTAGACGATCGGGTCGAGGTGTTTCTTGAATACTGGGACGTCATCGAAAAGGCCCTGGTCGATGGTGAGGTCGAGTACAAGGGAAAGCACATCTCGCTCCCCAAGACCCACTTCGCAATCACCACCCAGCAGAAGCCGCTGCCGCCGATCTTTGTGACCTCCTCCCACCCCAAGCTGCTTGAGCGCTTCAAGAAGTGGAAGGCGGTCCCGTTCCTCGCAGCCAGCACGCTCGGATCGCCTGTGCTCTACAAGATGGTCGACGGGCTCAACGAGGCCTGGACGTCCATCGGCGAGCGGCCTTCGACGAAACCCTTGGCGATCATGCAGTACGTGGCCGTAACCGACAGCCGCAGCGAGGCCTTGGAAGTGGCGGAGCGTGCGCGATATGTGGGGCGGATGGCGCATTATCTGCGCCAGGCATCACCGCCGCTGGACGACAACAGCTTCATCAGCAACCAGGCGGTCGAGGGCGAGTACACGCTCGACCAATATGCGGACAACATGGTGGTCGGCGATCCGCACACCGTTGCCGAGAAGGTGGTCGCGGACATCAAGCGTCTCAATCCAAGCAATTACACCTGCAACTTCTCCTTCGGGTGCATGCCAATCGAGTTGGCGCATCGCTCGATCGTTCGATTCAAGAACGAAGTCGTGCCGCTGATCGAGAAGGAATTGGGACCTATCGAAGCCCTCGGCGTGACACCCGAACTGGCGAGAAAGGCGAGTTGAGCGGCCTCACAAATGCTCAGCCAACAAAAAAGATTGGTGTGCAACACAAGAAAGGGGAATGAAATGAAAACGATTGTAAAGGCTCTGCTGGCAACAGCGGTCGCCTCCTTGACGCTGGTCGCGCAAGCGCATGCCGACTCGGCTCTCGACACGATCATCCAGAGCAAGAAGCTGCGCTGCGGGATCATGCTGGACGCTCCTCCCGCCGGCTTTCGCGACCAGAGCAACGAGCCCGACGGCTATGACGTCACCTACTGCAAGGACATGGCAAAGGCGCTCGGCGCGGAGCCGGTGATCATCGAGACGCCATCGCCGGACCGTATTCCGGCCCTGGTTTCGAACCGCATTGACGTGCTGATCTCATCCACTACGCCGACCCCGGCGCGGGCGTTGACGGTGGCTTTCACCCAGCCCTACACCAACAACATTATGATGGTCGTGACGCGCAAGGACACCGGGATCAGCCAGTATTCCGATCTGAAGTCCAAGAAGCTCGGCGGCGTCGTGGGCGCCACGCCCGAGCAGCTATTCAAGGAGGAGCTCGCCAAGGGCTGGCAAGGTTCCGGCGCGACTTACACCGGCTATGCCAGCGATTCGGAATCCTATCTGGCTCTACAGCAGGGTAAGATAGATGCCATCCTGATTGCGGCGGGTGTCTTCCACGCGCTGCAGCAAAGCGGTCAGTTCCCCGAATTCGTAGCGGAGGGAGTGGCGCCTCTGGCCGACTTTGGTTCGATCGCGGTTCACCGTGAGGACGAGCAATTCCTGAATTGGGCGCGGCTGTTCGTCTTCCAGCAGGAGGTCAGCGGGCGCCGGGCAGAAGTCTACAAGAAATACTACGGCGATGGTCCGTTGCCGCCGCTGACCGCCAACGGGATTAACTTCTAAACACAAAACCTGGGCTGGCGAGAAAGGCAAGCAAAGCGGCTTCCAAATGCTCAGCCAGTAACCAGGTCCACAACACAGAAAAGGGGAATGAAATGAAAACAATTTTGAAGGCTCTGGTGGCGACAGCGGTCACCACCTTGATGCTCGCCGCGCAGGCACATGCCGACTCGGCGCTCGACACGATCGTCCAGAGCAAGAAGCTGCGCTGCGGCATCATGCTGGACAGCCCGCCCGCCGGATTTCGCGACCAGAACAATGAGCCCGACGGCTATGACGTCACCTACTGCAAGGATATGGCGAAGGCGCTTGGCGCGGAGCCGGTGGTCGTCGAGGTTCTATCGCCGGATCGTATCCCGGCCCTGGTCTCGAACCGCATCGACGTGCTGATCGCATCCACCACGCCGACCCCAGCGCGGGCGTTGACGGTGGCCTTCACCCAGCCTTATACCAATAACGTCATGACCGTGGTGACGCGCAAAGACACTGGAATTACCCAATATTCCGACCTGGCGTCCAAAAACTCGGCGGTGTCGTAGGCACGACACCGGAGCAGCTCTTCAAGCAAGAGCTCGCCAAGGGCTGGCAGGGTTCCGGCGCGACCTACACCGGCTATGGCAGCGATTCGGAAACCTTCCTTGCTCTGCAGCAGGGCAAGATAGACGCTCTCGTGATCAATGTGGGCGTCTTTCAGGCGCTTTCAAAAAGCGGTCAGTTTCCAGAATTTGTGATGGCGGGGCTGGCACCTCTCCCCGATTTCGGTTCGATCGCGGTTCACCGCGACGACCAGCAATTCCTGAACTGGGCGCGGCTGTTCGTCTTCCAGCAGGAGGTAAGCGGGCGCCGGGCCGAAGTCTTCAAGAAATATTACGGCGATGGTCCGTTGCCGCCGCTGACAGCCAGCGGCATCAGCTTCTAGCCACAAGGCTCATGCCGGCGGGAAAACCTGCCGGCATGAGCCCGGGATGATTGGCATGAATGGCTATCACTTCTACTGGTCCATCGTCTGGGATTCACTGCCCCTGCTGCTGTCTGGCGCCTGGGTGACGATCCAGATCACCATTCTCGCTTTCATCGTGGGCACGCTGATTGCGATGCCCATGGCCGTCGCGCGCCAGAACGGCGAGGGATGGGCCTACCGCGTTTCGACCTGGTGGGTGGAACTGGCGCGCAACACGCCTGCCGTCTTCCAGCTCTATCTTTTTTATTTCGGGCTGGGTGCCTTCCACATCAACATACCGAGTTACGTCGCCGTCCTCATGTCCGTTTCCTTCAACAACGCCGGGTATATGACGGAAATTTTCAGGGGCGGCCTGGCGGCCATCCCGCGACAGCAGCTGTCGGCTTCGCGCTCGCTCGGCATGACCAGCCCGCAGAGCTTCATCCATGTGATCTTTCCGCAGATGTTTAAGGTGATCTTCCTTGCCTATGTCACACAGGGCATATGGGGCATGCTGAACACCTCGCTTGGCATGCTGGTTGGACTGCAGGAGCTCTCGGGCGCCACACAGTACGCGCAGTCGGCGTCCTTCCGGACGTTCGAGTTCTTTCTGGTCACGGCGCTGATCTATTACCTGATCGCCAAAGGGCTGCAGTTCTCGTCCCAACTAGCCTTTCGGCTCATCTATAGGAGCTAGGCGTGCAGTTTCAGTTCGCAAACCAAGGTCTCGCCTGGTCGGATGCTTATTTCCTGGCTCAGGGGCTGCTTAACACCGTCAGGCTGGCCGCTGCAGCAACCCTTGTCGGCACCCTTGCCGGGATCGTCCTTGGCTGGTTGCGCACCGTGTCAATGACCGTGAGGATCGCCACCGCCCCCTTCATCGACATCCTGCGCAGCGTGCCGATGCTCATCCAGCTGATACTGGCCAACAGCTTTCTGTCGATCCTGGGCTTTGGTGCTTCGGCCTTCTGGTTCGGCACCGTCGCGCTTGGCGCCTGGATGTCGGCGGTGACTGCCGAGGTGGTCCGGGCGGGCCTTCTTTCGGTCCCGGCTCAATACCGCAAGAGCGCTCGCTCGCTTGGCATGAACGGCTACCAGGAGCTTTTGTACATATCCATGCCGCTGGCATTCAGGACGGGGCTGGCTCCATGGATCGGGCTCGTGCTCAGCCTGATCAAGGACAGCGCTCTCGCGGGCGTCGTCGGCTATGTCGAATATATGCGTTCCACCCAGATACTCATCACCAGGACACATGAGGCCTGGCTGCTGCTGATGGGTGCGGGACTTTTCTATTTCCTAATCTGCTATCCGGTTTCCCGCTACAGCCGGCACCTCGAAAGAAAGGTCCGCGTATGATCCGCATCAGCAAAGTCCAGAAGGCCTTTGGATCGGTGACCGTGCTCAAGGGCATCGACCTCACGATCGACAAGGGCGAACTCGTCTGCCTCATAGGTGCGAGCGGGTCGGGAAAATCAACGCTCCTGCAATGCATCAACGGGCTCGAACCGATCCAAGGCGGCGAGATCCTGGTAGACGGCATCAGCGTCCACGATCCGAAGACGGATATCAACAAGCTGCGCTGCAAGCTGGGCATCGTGTTCCAGCAATACAACGCCTTCCCGCACCTCACGGCGCTGGAAAATGTCGCGCTGGCACCCCGGGTGGTAGCAAAGCGCAGCCGCGCGGAGGCGCGCGCGCTCGCGCAGAAGCACCTTGAGCATGTGGGGCTCGGCGACAAGGGCGACAGCCTGCCATCCCAGCTCTCAGGCGGCCAGCAGCAGCGTCTCGCCATCGCCCGGGCGCTTGCGATGGAGCCGAGCTATATGCTCTTTGACGAGGTCACCTCCGCGCTCGATCCCGAGCTAGTCGGTGAAGTGCTTGAGACCATGCGCCTGCTGAAGAGCGAAGGCATGACGATGGTGGTTGTGACACACGATATCAATTTCGCCCGGGAATCGGCGGACCGCGTGGCCTTTCTCTGCCAGGGCGAAGTCTGCGAAATCGGCACGGCGGAAGAGGTGATCGACAATCCTCAGAAAGAACAGACGCAGAAGTTCCTGCGGCGCGAGAAGCGCAAGCCGCTTGAAATCGTCAGAAGCTCGGTCGCTTAGCGATCCAACGCACCATCGAAGGTTAACTCATGATCTCGTTCAATCTCACGGGAAAGACAGCGCTCGTCACCGGCGGCGCGTCGGGCATCGGTCTCGAGGCCGCGCGCATGATGGCCAAGGCCGGCGCCAAGGTCGCAATCAACTATCTACCGGGGGACCAGCGGGGCGAGGCGGCTCTCGCTGAGTTCCGGAAGGAAGGACTCGACATCATCGGTGCTCCAGGCGACGTCGGCGATGCCGGGCAGGCCAAGGCAATGGTGCTCGAGGCGGTGGCGAAGCTCGGCCGTCTCGACCTGCTCGTCAACAACGCGGGAATACCGGGCGTGAAGATCCCGGTGCCGATCAACGACCTTGACAGCATCACGGAGGAGCTTTGGGCAAATCTGCTGAACGTCAACCTGATGAGCGTTTTCAGATGCTCGAAGGCCGCGGCGCCTGCTCTCAAGCTGGCCAAAGGCTCGATCGTGAACACCGCTTCCATCGCCGGCTTCGGCGCCGTGGCCAGCACCATCGCCTATAGCGGCTCCAAGGCCGCGGTCATCAATCTGACGAAGAACCTGGCGCGCGCGCTCGCCCCCGATGTGCGCGTCAACGCGGTGGCGCCCGGCGTCGTCGAGAGCTCGTGGGCGATCGAATGGTCGGAGGAGCGTCGTCAGAGCACCCTCGCCAGCACACCTCTCAAAAAGTCTGCACCACGGCGGACGTCGCGGAGCTTATCGTCTTCCTCGGTTTCGCCGGCGCGCTGATCACCGGTCAGACGGTGGCGATCGACGGCGGCATCTCGATCTGATCCACAACATGGAGAACTGCATGGAACTCGTGAAGCTCAAGTCCGGCAGCATCCTGGAAGAGAAGGAAGGCTATTCGCGGATCGTCGCCCTCGACAATTGGATCTTCATGTCCCTGACGGCAGGACGCGACTATAAGACCCGTGCGATGCCCGAGACGGCTATCGAGCAGGCAAGGCAGGCGATGAAGAATGTCGAGGCGCGCTCGAGGCGGTCGGCAGCAGCGTTGCAGATGTGGTGCGGCGACGCATCTTCATTCCGCGCCAGGGAGACGTCCCGGAAGTCATAGCCTATATGGGTGAGAAATTCCGGGGCATCTATCCGGCAAGCTGCGTCAGCTGCGGCCCGCTGGGCGGACCCGAGTATCTCTTCGAAATCGAGATCACTGCGTATCGTGGTGCCGGCGACCTTGCCGTGAAGAACCTGGCGGTCTCGCTCTAACGGCAAGTCAGGCGGCACAGAACGTTTTCCACTTGTTCCGTACGGATAGCTTAGTGGCAGGCTTCTCAATAGGTGATCGCATTCGTATATAGTCTACATTCCGAATGCCTGGGCAGCCGATCTCCTGCGGTCGCCTTACGAGGATCTCGATGCGACACGCCAATGAAACAGGCGCCATTCTGGCGCCCATGACGCAGATGGAAAGCACGCAGTTCGCTGCGGAGCAGATTCGGAAAGCGATCATTGCCGGGCACTTCAAGCCCGGTGACCGGCTTGTCGAGCAACAGCTTACCGACATGTTGAACGTCTCCCGACATCCAGTCCGGGAAGCGTTGCGCCTGCTTGCTCGCGAGGGGTTCGTCGAGCTCAAGCGGAACAAGGGAGCATCCGTCAGCGCGGTGGACGCAGACAGCGTCATCGAAGTCTACAATATACGGATGGCACTGGGAAAAATTGCCCTGGATCATCTGCTCGCGGAACCAGGTCGCTTGGCCTCGGCTGACGTCAAGCGTCTCGAAAAATTAGCTGAGAATGCCGTCAAGTTCGCTAGCCTCGATAGCCAGGTCGAGACCGTTCGCAACGACCTGGAGTTCCAGCAGGCGATAATCGATGCAACGGGACTGCAGCGGACCATACGCTACTTTTCCGAGCTGACCGCGGACGTCAGGCGCTTCAACCATCAACTGGGGGTCGTTTATACTGACCGAAAGGGCGATGCCGAGAAGTATGTCGTCAGGCTATTCGAAAGCTTGCGGGACGGAGATCTCCGCACTGCGCATGAGATCTGGCAAGCCAAGTTCTCGAAGGCTCTCGAGCGCTACCTTTCGCTGATTGCCGACAGTGAATCAGATGGGGCGAGCCGCAACAGCGTGAAGACCAGTCGCCCCTCACGTCGGTAGCAAGGCACGGCCTCGCACGAAGCATCTTCGCGCGTTGATCGTCCTCCGGACTTCGGCAGTTCGGTGATGATGCAGCGCGGGCTCCATCGCGGCCATGGGGGCGTCGACCCAGACAGACCTGCCAATCTCCATCTCAACTGCATGCGCTCTCTTGACGGCACGGTCGACGTGAGTCACTTGTCGACTAGTATACAAGTTGGAGTGTCCATGCTTGAAGTTCTTGTCCGCGCGCCACAGTCGCTCGAAATCCAGCAAGGCGCCATGCCAGAACCCGACGTCGGTGAAGTCGTCATCCAGGTTAGCCGGGCCGGCATCTGTGGCTCCGACATTCATATCCTGCATGGCTCCAATCCGTTCGCTGTCTATCCGCGCATCATCGGGCACGAGTTCGCCGGCACGGTGACGGCGCTGGGCGAGGGCGTGAGCCACCTTGCCGTCGGCGACCGTGTTGTGGTCGATCCCGTGGTATCGTGCGGCCACTGCTATCCCTGCCGGGTCGGCCGCTCCAATGTCTGCGCCAATCTCGAAGTGATGGGCGTTCACCGCGACGGCGGTTTTCGCGCCTTCGTGGCGGTGCCGGCGGCAAATGCCATACCGGTGCCGGCCAACATGCCGTTTGGACTTGCGGCACTGGCCGAGCCGTTTTCCATCGCCGCCAATGTGCTTGATCGTACCGGCTGCGGGCCGCAGGACACGGTGCTGATCTATGGCGCCGGCACGGTCGGCGTCACCGTGCTGCAGGTCGCCAAGCTCAAGGGTGCCCGCTGCATCGTGGCCGATATCGATGAAGCCCGCCTCCAGCGAGCGCTTCGCTTCGGCGCCGACAGGGTGATCCACTCCGCGCGCGAGCCCGTAGCGGCCGCGGTGCGCACCGAGAATGACGGCCTGGGCCCGACGCTGATCATCGACGGCGCCGGCATCCCCGCACTTCTGGATGAGGCTTGCCGCCTGGCCAGCCCGGCGGGCCGCATCGGCCTGCTCGGTTTTGCAGATGCCCCGTCCAACCTCAGCCAGCAGGAAGTGGTGCGCAAGGAACTGACCATCGTCGGCTCGCGCCTGAACCGGCGGCTGCTGCCGCGCGTCGTCGAATGGCTGGCCGACAAGCGGCTCGACCCGCAAGGCATGATCACGCAGGTCTTCGCGGCGACTGATGCGCGCGCCGCCTTCGACCTGATCGAGCAGGAACCGCAGCGCACGCTCAAGGTTCAGCTGGATTTCTCTTAAGATCCGGGTTCGACCAGCGCAATGGCGCGCAGCGGCGATCCGGTGCCGCCGACGATCGCCAGCGGCAAGCTGATCAGGAAGCACAGCGGCGGCAAGTCGCCGAGCCGGGCGAAGTTCTCGCCGATCATGATGCCGGCTGAAAGCAGCGTATTGTGCGCCGGGAAATCCTCGCTGCCGAAACAATCGACCGACAGGCAATCCGAACCGACGATGCGCACGCCGCGCTCGACCAGCAATTCGGAGGTTGACCGCGACAGGCCGGGCCAGTCGGCGAGAAACGAGGCGTGCTGTGCAGGATCGTCCCAGAACCGGTCCCAGCCGAAATGGAAGAACACCGCATCGCCCTGCCGTATGCGGCCATGCTCGGCCTCGAAAGCGAACACAAGCTCCGGCTCGACCGCCTGCCGTGGCCGACAGCTGCGCGCGTCGATCGTCACCATGCGGCCAAAGAAGCGCTCGACCGGAATGTCGGAGATGGCGGCGCCGCCGCGGATGAAATGCACGGGCGCATCGAAATGCGTGCCGGTGTGCTCGCTCATGCCGAGCGCGTGATTGCAGGCG
The DNA here is from genome assembly GCF_053005525.2 of Mesorhizobium sp. ORM8.1. Taxonomy (NCBI): domain Bacteria; kingdom Pseudomonadati; phylum Pseudomonadota; class Alphaproteobacteria; order Hyphomicrobiales; family Phyllobacteriaceae; genus Mesorhizobium; species Mesorhizobium sp. ORM8.1. Next base: position 5,507,542 of record NZ_CM132600.1, read on the forward strand.
GCATCGCCGCGGTCGTAGGATTCGACGAGTTCCTGACAATAGCGCGGATGCGTCGGCCACACCGGCATGCCTTGCTTCATCGGATGCGTCAGATCGACAAAGGACACGGCCTTTGTCTCGAACAGTCCGGCAAGCTTGTCGGCGACTGATGTCATCTGGCGCGCGGCCTCGGCACAAGGGCGACGATCAGGATGATCAGCGTCCCGGTCAGAAGGAAGCGTACGCCTGCCTGGATGCCAAAAGTGTTCAGCATGGTCGACATCAGGTTGAAGAACAGAGCAGCCCCCATATGCCGATTGCATTGGCCTGTCCACCGGCGACGCTGGTGCCGCCAAGCACCACGACGGCGATCGATTCCATCAGATACGCGTCGCCCATGTTGAGCGCGGCGCCGCCGCTGAAACCGGCCAGCAGGAAGCCGGCCAGGGCGGCCGTCGTGCCACACAACACATAGGCCAGGAGCCGCACGCGGGCGACGTCGATACCGGCAAGCCGCGCCGCCGGTTCGCTCTGACCGGTGGCCAGCAATTGTCGGCCCCAGACCGTGCGCCTGAGAACGACCATGGCGACAAGCGTCAGCACCATCACCGCGACAGGCATGACCTGCACCCCGCCAACGCTCAGCGCGGTGAAACGGGAAAGGCCCGCCGGCGGCTTCAAGGTCGCCTGGCCACCGAGATTGAAGGCAAACGACTGGAAGACGAAGCTCCAGGCAAGCGTCGCGATGATCGGCGGCAGCCGCAGCGCGACGATTGCCGCAAAGTTTGCCGCACCCGCGACAGCGCCGACCGCGAGAGCGGCAAGCAGGCCGGGAAGCAGCATGCCGTCGGACCCTTGCATGACGGTCATCGACACATAGGCCGCCAGCGTCAGCACGGATGGGACCGACAGGTCGATATTGCCCGGCCCCGAGGCGACGACGAACATCTGCCCGGTGCCGACGACGACGCTGAAGGCGCCGAAGGCGAGCGCCCCCGACAGTGTGGCGCCAGCGCTTCCGAACCCCGAATAGGCTGTCGTCGCCACCCACATGGCGAGCGCAACCACGAAGCCGTACGTCCACGGGGCCAAGCTCAGGCGGCGGGTCATCGGGCGCGCTCGAAAGCAGCACGCGCCCGGCCAGCACGAGAAACAGGATGACGCCCTGGGCGCCGATCTGCCAGGTCGGCGGCACCTGCAGGAAGGACAGGAGCGATCCGGCCAGCGACAGCGTCAGCGCGCCGATCACCGTGCCGACCGGCGACACGACGCCGCCGGTGAAGGCGCCACCGCCGAGGATCACCGCGCCGACGCCGAGCAGCGTATAGGCCGGCGCGACATTGGCGTCGCCCGAGGTGGTGAGGCCGGTCAGCGTCAGCCCGGCCAGACAGGCGAGCAGGCCTGCGGCGGCGTAGACCGCGACGCGAATGCCGATGACAGACCATCCGGCGCGCTCGATGGCGCGCGGATTGCCGCCGGCGCCGCGCAGCACCGCGCCATAGGAGGAACGCGAGATGACGAGATGCCCGCCCAGGGCCGCCAGCAGCGCCAGCCAGATCGACAGCGGCATCAGTGGCGGCTGCCAGCTCATGAAGGTGGCGAGCCAGGCGGGCGCGGTTCCGCCCGGCGCCGGCAGCAGGATCACGGCGATGCCGAGCCAGATGAAGGACATGCCGAGCGTGACGATGATCGACGGCAGCTGCCTGAGATGGATGAGCAGGCCAAAGCCGGCATAGGCCGATATGGCGGCCAGGTAGCAGAGCACCGCGACTGCCGGCACATCCTGCAGGTAGAGCGCGGTGATGCATGTGACGAGCCCGACAAAGGCGCCGTTGGACAGATCGATGTCGCCCAGCATGATCACCATCATCTGCGCCAGCGCCGCGAAGACCAGCGGCACCGAGAGCTTGAACAGAAGATGGAAGCCGAAATAGCTCATCGCCGCCGGTCGGATGCTGAAGATGATGGCCAGCATCACCAGCAGCGCCACCGCCGGCAGGCCAACCTGCATGGCATTGAAAAAGGCCGAACGCGTGCGCGAAGAGGAGCGGATGGGAGCACGAACAGCGGTGTCAGACATGCTCGCCTCCGAAAGAGGCTTGCAGGATCCGCCCGGTCTCGATGGCGTCGCCTTCCAGCCTGGTGGCCGCACGCCCTCGCGGAAGACATAGATGCGCTCGCAATTGGTCAGCTCTTCGAGCTCGGTCGTGTACCAGACGAACGAACGTCCGTTCTCCGCCTCGCTTCGGATCAGCCGGTAGACCTCCTGCTTGGTGCCGACATCGACGCCGCGCATCGGATCGTCGAGAAAGATCACCTGCGCATTGGAGGCCAGCGCGCGGGCAAACAGCACCTTCTGCTGGTTGCCGCCGGAGAGCGCCAGGATCGGCGTGTCGATCGACGGCGCCTTGACCTTGAGCCGGCTCGACCAGGTCTCGGCGAGCTTGCGGGCGGCATCGCTGGAGATCATGCCGCCGCGCGTCAGCGCATTCAGGCTGCGAATGGTCAGATTGTCGGCGATCGACCACAGCGAGAACACACCCTCCGAGCCGCGGTCGCCGGCGACATAGGCGCCCGGCAGGGCCGCGCGCTGGCGTCGCGCGGCAAAGAACATGGCTCTCAGCCGCTCGCGCTGGCCATGGCCGTCGAGCCCGGCGAAGCCGATGATCTCGCCCTTCCCCACCTCGATGACGAGGTCGCCGGCATCGCGGCCGGCATGCCGGATCACGGTAGCCCCTGCCCGCGCCGTCTTGCCGGCGGTGTGCTCGCGTGGCCGTTCGATGCTGCCCATCAGCTCGACCAGCGCGGTGCGCGACAGGCCGGCGGTCGGCCGGTCAGCGACGACCTTGCCGTCGACCATGACGACGGTGCGGTCGCAGACGGCAAGGATCTCGTTCAGGCGGTGGGTGATGAGGATGCAGGCGATGCCGCGCGATGCCGCCCGGCGGATATGGGCGAGCAGCTGCTCGGTCGCCTCATGGCCGAGCGCCGAGGTCGGCTCGTCGAGAATGACGGCGCGCAGCCCGATGTCGGTTTGCGTGAAGGCCCGCGCGATCTCGACCATCTGTCGCTCGCCGATCGGCAGGTCGGCGACCTTCCTGTCCAGATCGATGTCGTGGCCGGGGAAAATCTCATCCAGCACCGGGCCGATCACTTGCCGCGCACGACGCCGCCAACCCAAGCCGCGCAAAGGCTTATGCACGATGCGGGTGTTTTCCGCCGAGGTCAGGTTGGCGCACAGCGACAGTTCCTGAAAGATGCAGCGCAGTCCGGCCTGCTGGGCGCCAGCCGCACTCCAGGCGCCGATCTCGCGCCCGCCGAGGCGGAAGTCGCCACTGCTGCGCTCGACCGTGCCGGCAAGCACATTCATCAGCGTCGACTTGCCAGCGCCGTTGTGGCCGACCAGGCCGACGACCTCGCCGGGTCTCAGATGAAAATCCACGCCGCCCAGGGCATGCACGGCATCATAGCTCTTGCGGACATCGCGCACCTCGATGAAGGGGCTGTCGGCATCGCTTCGTGCATGTCCTTTGGGCGGCGTGGCATCGTTCATCATTCAACCATGCTGCTCATTTCGGCGCGGGAACGCCCGGCAGATGCTCCTTTTTTACGTTGGCGTCGATGATCTTGGCCACCAGTTCCTGCGGATATTCGGCATTAACGACGCCACCCTCGGGAACCGTCTTCAGCCAGGCTTCGAGGTCAGGTTGATTGATCTGCAAGAGCGGCACCTCGACGAATTTCGGCACCTGCTTGCCGGCCAGGATCTGCTGCGCCACCCAGAACGCTACCTGCGAGACGCTGGGCGTAGCACCCAGCGAGAAGGTCTGGTAGCCGCTGGCGTCATGCTCCTGCTTCCACAGCGCCAGCTCGTCCTGGCGGTTGCCCATGATGATGATCGGCAGTGCCCGGTTGGCGGCCTTGAATGCCTGCGCCGCTCCATAGCCGTCGCCGCCCTGGGTCAGCACCGCATCGACCTGCGGCAGCGACGGCAGGATCCCCGAAACTTCCTTTTGCGCCACCGTTGCCGTCCACTGGCCATAGACCTCGCCGACAGCCTTGTAGCTGGGATGATCCTTCATCGCCTTCTCGACGCCCTCATGCAGGCGCTTGTCGAAGCCGTCGCCGGCCATGCCGCGGATTTCGAGAATGTTGGCCGGCTTGTCGCCGAGCTTGCTGGAGATGAAGTCCAGCTCGGCCTTGGCGTAGGAATCGAGATTGTAGTCGACGACATAGGCGCAAGGTTCGGTGACGCCGCTGGCGAAGGCGACGACGGTGATGCCCGCATTGCAGGCATCCTTGATGGCGCCGTTGAGCGCGGTGTCGGAGCCGGCAAGCACGATGATGGCGTCATAGCCCTGCAGGATCAGGTTCTCGATCTGCGTCGCCTGCTCCGTCACCGAATTGTTCGAGCTGACGACGGCGGTGCCCGCGATCTGTTTGTCGGCGACGGCCTTGGCGCCCATCTCCTCAAAACTCTTGATCATCACTTGGCGAAAGGAATTGCCCGCATAGGAATTGCTGAAGGCGATCTTCTTGGCCGAAGTATCGCCCTTGGCGACGCCGTCCTCGGCGCGCGCGCCTGTCGTGGCAAGGGTCGTGCACGAAAGCAGCGCCGCGGTAAGGAAGGCTCTGCCAGTTGTTCTGGTTCTGCTCATTTCATTCTCCTCCTGTTGAAAGTCATAGCGTCCTCCCGCTGACCATTTCGAACGAAAACTTCAGCCGAGCCCGAGATCGGGGACGGCATCGTTCAGATGGTCGGCGAAATCGGTGTTGGGCAGCAGTGGATACCAGCCCGGACGACCCGCGTCCCGGTCGTAGGCATAGCCGCCCAGCGAGCGGTAAAGCTCGGCATATGTTTCAAGCTTGTCGCGATCGAGCGTGACGCCGAGGCCGGGTGCCTCCGGCACGGCGATCGCGCCGTTCTCGTAGCGCATCTTGCCGCCGACGATGATGTCGTCGGCCAGATGATGGTAGTGCGCATCGGCGGTGAAGACGAGATTGGGCAGGACAGCACCGAGATGCAGCATGGTGGCGAGCTGAATGCCGAGTTCGCCCGAGGAATGCACGGCAATGCCGAGGCCGAACGTGTCGCAGATCTGCGCGGCACGCACGCAGGCGCGGATGCCGCCCCAGAAGGTGGTGTCGAGCAGGATCACGTCGACGGCCGGATCGCGCACATTGGTGGCGAGCTGTTCGAAGTCGATGACGATGGTGTTGGTGGCCAGCGGGATGGACAACTTCTCGCGGAGGCGGCGCATGCCGGCCAGGCCCCAGGTCGGATCCTCGAAATAGTCGTTCCTGAGGTCCGAGATGGCCCGGCCGAAACGCAGCGCCTCTTCCACCGAGAGTGCCGCGTTCGGGTCGTAACGCAGCGTGTCGCCAGGGAATTCCGCGGCGAGCGCCCTAAAGCACTCCAGCTCATAGTCGGGATGAAACACGCCGGCCTTGAGCTTGTGGGCGGAAAAGCCGTGTTCGGCCTTGAGCGCGCGGGCATGATCGAGCAATTGCTCGATGGTGCGCACCTCGCCCTTGCCGCTGCGCCGGTCTGCATAGCGGAAGAACAGATAGGAGGCGAAGCCGACCCTGTCGCGCACGCGCCCGCCGAGCAACTGGTAGACCGGCACGCCGAGCTTCTTCCCGATGATGTCGAGGCAGGCGAATTCGAGTGCTGCGTGCAGCTGCGTGCGGTTGTTGTAGAGCGACGCCGTCGGATTGCAGATGGCGTAGCGCATGCGGTTGAGATCGAACGGGTCGTGGCCGACGAGGTAGGGCTTCAGCCCGGCGAAGGCGAGTTCGGCGCCCGCGCCGCCGCCACCCATTTCGCCGAGCCCGACAGTGCCTTCGTCGGTCTCGACCTCGACCACGGTGCGGACGAAGCGCCCCCAATGCGTGCCGTTGCTGTGCCGCAATGCTGCTTCCAGCGGAACGGTGACAGTGGTGGCCTTGATGTCCGTGATCTTCATGCCGGCTCCTCTCCCTAGCCGAGTGGCGTTCTACACACTACCATGGTAGTATGTCAATTGCGACTCGATTGTCGCTTGGCGCTTGAGTTGCGGCCTGCGCAGTGTCATGACCGGAGCCGTGCAGTGACATCGCAGCAACGGATTTCGTCATGGGGATTAAGCTTTCAGGGGCGACCAGGTTTCCAGGCAATGCTGGCAAGGCGAGGAGCGCCGGTCAGCGCGAAGCATCGCGGGTGCTGGAGCCGGTCAACAACCGCATGCCGATCTCCCCGCAGATTTACGAGCGGCTGCGCCGCGCCATCACGACGCTGGCGATGTTGCCATCGGAAGCCCTCAGCGAACAGGATCTGGCCCAGCAGCTCGGTGTCAGCCGCACGCCGGTGCGCGAAGCGCTGATCCGGCTTGCCGACGAAGGCCTGATCGACATCCTGCCGCAACGCGGCAGCTTCGTCGCGCCGATCCGGCTGAGCGATGTCGAGGAAGCGCAGTTCATTCGCGAGGCGCTAGAAGTCTCCGTCGTGCAGAAGCTGGCCGGCCACGGCTCGAGCGATTTCATTGCCGCAGCCAAGGCGAACCTCGCCCAGCAGGCAAAGGCGGTGGCCGAGGGCGACCGTGAGCTGTTCCTCGAACTCGACGAGGCGTTTCACCGCAGCCTGTGCGAAGAAGTGGGCCTGCCCAGGAGCTGGCGGGTGATCCAGGTGGTCAAGCTGCAGATGGACCGCGTGCGCTATCTGAGCCTGCCCGAGCCCGGCCACCTCGAAACGCTGCTCGGCCAGCATGTGGCGATCTTCGAGGCCGTGGAAACCGGCGAGGCAAAACAGGCTGGCGCGCGCATGGCGGCGCATCTGCGCGAAGTGCTGCGCACCGTGCAGCGGCTCAACTCGGCGCGGCCTGACCTTTTTGGGCAGTGATTTGGCGGAGATGGTGACTTGGGTCCAAGCGCCTCCCGCCGAGTGATATATCCCGAGATCGGTGGCGCGACGGCAGATGCTCGACCGGCACGGCCGCCTTCGCTGAATCGGCCTGCCAAGCGTCGCGCACGGGATTGGCGGGCCGCGTTCGCCGCGTCGTATAGCTGTGACTTGTCGGCTCGCTCCCGGAGGAGCCTTCGACCAGGGGCGGCAGTGTGCTTCTTCGGCCTGAGTCGCATTTTGCCTAGACAATGTTGCAACTGATTTCACTAGCGGAATCGACGCAGACGCGTCATTGTGCAATGAATATTGCGAAAGATTGAGACATGAAACCGACTGCAAAGGCGCCGCGTGACTATGAAGAGCTGATCCGGCTTATCCACGATCGCTACGATGAGATGAGCAAATCCTACCAGAAGATCGCACTCTATCTCACGCAGAACCCCAACGACGTCGCTGTCAGGTCAGTGAATGCGATCGGGGATAGCAGCGGAGTGCATGCCTCGAGCTTCGTGCGCTTTGCGCAGGCACTCGGTTATGAAGGCTTCAAGGAGCTCCAGTCGCTTTTTCAGAAGCGTCTGTCGACCGCCGCACCCGGCTTCGAGGCCCGGATCAAGGCGCTGGAAGGCGAATTGGGAGCTCGGACAGATCGCAGTGAAGTCGGGTTCATGCGCGACCTCGTGGTCCGCGACATCGCTTCACTGCAGGACATGCTGACGCAGATACCGCCCGAGGACCTGGCCAAGGCCGTGACCCTGCTCGAAAAAGCCGACGCGATCTATCTTATCGGGCAGTTGCGGTCGACGCCTGTGGTCGAACTTCTCCGCTATATCCTGACCATGTTGGGCAAACGTTGCGTGCTGCTTGACCCCGGCGGCGGACTGGCCACGCATATGGCCCGTATGATCCGCAAGACCGATGTCTTGTTTGCCGTGTCCTTTCGCTTCTACGCCAATGAAGTCGTCAATGTCGTGGAAGAGGCCGCGCGCAGCGAAGTTCCGATCATTGCCATTTCCGACAGCACGCTGTCTCCGCTGGCCAAGAGCGCCAATGTTCTCTTTGCGGTACCGGAGCATGAATATACGTTTTCCCGTTCACTGGCTGCCCCGATGTGCCTCGCCCAGGCGCTGACGGTTGCACTCGCGGCGCGACTGCAGAACAACGCTGTCAGTCCGCGCATACCGACGGTCACCGGGCAGTAACGGTCCCAGACAGCAACCCGGACCTCCGACGTTGTTGGACATTCCGATTGCGACCATGGCGCACGACATGTGCACTCGAGTCTGCAGGTCGCAATAGAAATTGCGCGTTCTGCAGGACGCAACAATTTCATTGTCGCATCGTTGACACATCGATCATTGCGGAATATTTATATCTTGCAATTTTCGTTGCAGCCAATCCATAACCCGGCCCGGGAGATGTCCCGTGCCGTTGTGAAGGAGGGGCGAACCGAGTGTTCCATGGGAGGAAACTATGAAGCGACTTCTGACCGCATTTCTGGCGGCGACCGCGATGGCCGGCGCTTTGGCGACGGCACATGCCCAAGATGCCAAGAAAGTGTTCTTTCTGCTGCCGAATACCACGACAATCCGCTTCACCAGCCGGGACGCGCCGTTCTTTGTCGCGGCGATGAAGGAGAAGGCGCCGAACGCCCAGGTGATCGTGCAGAATGGCGAAGGGGATCCGGCCCGCCAGCAGCGGCTGGTCGAAGATGCTATCACGCAGGGCGCCAGCGTGATCGTGCTTGCCGCGACGGATGCAAATCTCGCCGCTGGTAGTCTCAAGGCGGCAGCCGATGCGAAGGTGCCGGTGGTCCTTTATGATCATGACGCGGTCGGCGGCAAGGCCGAAGCGCATATCGTCTTCGACTCGCTGTCAGTTGGCGAGGCACAAGGCAAGCGCGCCGCCGAGCTGATCAGCGCTATGAAGAAGTCACCGGTCAAGGTTGCGCGCGTGAAGGGCAATGAGGGCGAATACGGTACTGGCCAATATGAAAAGGGCCAGAACGAATTCCTTCAGCCGTTGATCGATTCCGGCAAGGTGAAGGTCGTCTGCGAGCAGTACACGCAGAACTGGGATCCGGCGCTGGCGCAATCCTTCGCCGAAGACTGCCTGACCCGCAATGGCGGCGATGTCGATGTCTTCCTCGGCATGAACGATGGCACCACCGGCGGCTCGGTTGCCGCGCTGATCAGCCAGGGCGCCAAGCCTGGCGACAAGCTGGTGACCGGCGGCCAGGACGCGACCGTCGAGGCGTTGCGGTATGTCGCGCAGGGATGGCAGGACAACTCCGTGCTCAAGGATCTCAAGGTTGAAGCGACCTATGCGGCGGACGTCGTGGCTTCGATCCTGGATGGCAAGGGCGTGCCAAAGGATCTGATCAACGGCAAGGTGAACAACAAGTTCATGGATGTGCCGGCTGTCTTCCTGCCTGTGAAGAACATCACCCTGGACAATCTCTCGGACGTCGTCACCGCCGGCGTCTGGACCTGGCCAGAAATCTGCAAGGGCATCGAAGACACCGAAGTCTGCAAGAAAAATAACAAATAGCGAGATCGACCGGAGGATAGCGGCGCTCGCTGTCCTTCGGTCACCTGATGGGAGGAGCCTGATGGTCAAAGCGGAAGCAAACCGCGGTGGCGGCGATGTTCATGCGGCAAACCAATCCACGCCGCTTATATCGATGCGCAACATCCGTAAATCGTTTGGGTCGGTCCATGCCCTTCAGGGGGCTTCGGTGGACGTCCACGCCGGCGAGGTGGTCGCGCTGGTCGGCGACAACGGCGCCGGCAAGTCCACGCTCGTCAAGATCATGGCCGGTGTGTTCGGCTTTGACTCAGGGGAGTACAGCATCGAAGGCCAACCGGCGAAGATCGCCAGCCCAGCCGACGCCACCGCCCTTGGGATCCAGACCGTCTATCAGGATCTCGCGCTCTGCAACAATCTGGACGCCGTGCAGAACCTGTTTCTCGGGCGTGAGCTGACAGGTCCGGCTTGGTTCGGCCGACGGATCCGTCGCGCCGAATGCGAAGTTCGTGCCCGCGAGGTGCTGACGCGCATGCGACTTGGCCAGCTGTCATTGACGCGTCCTGTCGGGGCAATGTCCGGCGGCCAACGCCAGAACATAGCCATCGCACGTTCCATCCTGTGGACGCCGAAGGTCGTCATATTCGACGAGCCGACAGCCGCGCTCAGCCACTCCGCCGCCGAACAGGTATCGGCGCTGGTCCGCACCTTGGCCAACGATGGGCTCGGCATCGTCGTGGTCAGCCACGACATCCACAATTTCGTTGTCAATGCCACGGACCGCATCGAGGTCATGCGCCTGGGCGCGAACGTCGCGAGTTTCAAATCGAGCGAGGTGACAGGCGAGCAAGTGGTCAACGCGATGGTCGGTGGCAACGAGGCAGTCAACCTCGCTGGCTGAGCCCCTTGGGGCGAAAAGTATCAGAAGGATACGTCAAAAATGGCAAACTCGGCCGCCGCTTCCGGTGACGTCAAACGCCGCACCTTCGGCGAAGTGCTCAACAGCGACATGCGTGCACTGCCCGTCATAATCGGGCTCGTGGCATTGTGGGTGTTCTTCGCGCTCCAGAGCAATGTCTTCCTGACACCGCAGAACCTGTCGAACCTGCTCGTCCAGAGCACGGTCGTGGGCATCATGGCGATTGGTCTGATGTTCGTGCTGCTGGTCAAGGAAATCGACTTGTCGGTCGCGGCGATCAACGGCGTGACATCGGTCCTGATGGCCAAGCTTGTCGTCGACTACGGCGTTTCGCCATGGCTGGCGGTGACGGTCGCAATCGCAATGGGTGCTTCTATCGGCAGCTTTTCGGCGCGCTGGGTCACGTTTGTCGGCGTACCGTCCTTCGTGGTCACGCTGGGGCTCGGACTGGCCCTCAATGGCTTGCAACTCGTCCTTTTGCCGCCGACCGCCCGCTATGGGTTGATGGGAACCGGTATCGACAAGATCGCCGAGACCAAGATTTCAGGGATCACGTCATGGGCCGCGCTGGTGATTGGGCTCGTCGCGTTTGCCGCTCTGGTCCTGTCGGGCATTGCCCGCAGAAAGCGCGCCGGTCTGGAAGCCTCCCTGTTCAGCCGATTTGTGCTGCCGCTCGGCGCGGCCGCGATTTTTGGCGCCATCGTCGTGACGATCCTCAACGCACATCAGGGCATACCGGTCGTGGTTCTGATCTTTGCGATCCTGCTCGGGATAGGCGGGTATATCCTTAAGGAAACCCGGTTTGGCCTCTACCTTTATGCTATCGGCAACAATGACGAGGCCGCGCGACGGGCCGGCGTCAAGGTGGCGCGCATCAAGATGGCGGCCTTCGCCATTGCCGGCGGCATTGCTGCGCTGGCCGGTGTGCTTGCGGCTTCGCGGGCATTAGGCGTTGGCGTCTTCTCCGGTGGTGGGGTAGGGGGCGGCACGCTGCTCCTGGAGTCAATTGCCGCCACCGTCATCGGCGGCGTCAGCCTGTTCGGTGGCCGCGGCTCCATTCACGCGGCCCTGTTGGGCGCGCTGGTCATCGGAACAGTCCAGAACGGGCTCAACCTGATGGGCGTCGAGAATTACGTTCGCCTCATCGTGACGGGTCTGCTTCTCGTGCTGGCTGTGTCGATCGACAAACTGATCGAAAAGGCCATGGGTCAGCAGAACTTCTGATTTGCGTTGGGTTCAACCCCAATTACGCTGAAACGATCGGTGGAAATTGGAAGGGCGTAGTCGCCTGCAAACCTGGGCCGCTATGAAAATCCGGTATTGCTTCAGCGGGGTGTTCGGTCCGTCATGCGATGGTCAAGGATGTGGCAAGTCGTCGGTGTCGGCCTGCTGGTTGTGGTATCTCCGTTTGTCGCGCAGGCAGCCTCACCCGTCGTGTCCTGCGACGAATTGGCCAAGCTGGCGCTGCCAGACGCGACGGTCACGGTCGCGGAGCTGGTGGCTGCGGGACGATACCAGATGCCCGACGATCCGCTTTCGCAGATCATGAGCCAGCCAGGGATGAACGTGGCCGGCCACGCCAAGGAAGCGCCCAATCCCGCGTTCTGCCGCGTGGCGGCCACGCTCAAACCCAGCAGCGATTCAGCCATAAGGGTCGAGGTCTGGTTGCCGGTGGCTGGCTGGAACGGCAAGTTCCTTGGCGTCGGCAATTTCGGCTGGGCCGGGTCACTCATGGTGTCGGGCACGCTGAGCGGGCTTGTGGAGGGCTACGCCACCGCAAGCACCGACACGGGGCATGACAGCGCCACCCCGGAAGGCCAGGGTGGACGCTTCGCGCTCGGCCATCCCGAGAAGCTGATCGACTACGCGTACCGCGCCGATCACCTGATGACGGTCGCGGCCAAGGCGATCATAAAATCCTTCTACGGCAAGAGCGTCGCTCGATCCTATTGGATCGGCTGCTCGCTCGGCGGACTCGAAGGGCTGATCGAAGCCAAGCGATATCCAGACGACTATGACGGCATCGTTGTCGGTGCGCCGCCCAATCCGATCGTCAACTTCAATGCCGAGCAGCTCTGGGCTGGCTGGCTCAGCAACCGCGAGCCCGACATGCAGATCCCCAAGCCCAAATTCGCCATGGTGAACGATGCTGTGATGAAGCAGTGCGCTTCGTCAGTTGGCCTCAGGCAGGGCTTTGTCGACGAGCCCGACAAATGTGCATTCAAGCCAGGGCAACTGTTGTGCAAGGGCGCCGACGGCCCGGACTGCCTGACCGCATCGCAAGTCCGCATGCTGGAACGGATTTACACCGGCCCGGTCAATCCACGCACTGGCGAGCTCATCTTTCCCGGGCCGGCGAAAGGCAGCGAGGCCGGCTTCTCCGCGGACGGCGAGCCGTTTCCAGTCGCGTTGGACCTGTTCAAATATGCGGCCTTCGAGAATCCGGACTGGGACTGGACGACGCTGGATTGGGACAAGGACATAGCGACCGCCACCGCCAAGGTCGGCCCGCTGATGCATGTCGATGCCGACCTGACGCCCTTCCTGGCTCGCGGCGGCAAGCTGATCTTCTACATCGGCTGGAACGACGGACACAACCCGGAGGAACTGATCGGCTATTACCGGGCGGTTCTGCGCAATGCGGGTCCTAAGGTTGGCGCTTCCGTTCGCTTGTTCACCATCCCCGGAATGGGGCACTGCCTAGGCGGCGCGGGATGCGACACTTTCGACAAGCTCGGCACGATCGATCGATGGGTCGAGCATGGCGAGGCGCCGGAGCGCATTCTTGCATCCAGGGTCAGCGACAGCAGCGTCGTGCGTACCCGTCCGCTGTGCGCCTATCCTCAGGTCGCCCGTTACAAGGGCGCCGGGGACATCAATGACGCGGCGGCCTTTGTCTGCTCCGGCGAATAGCCGACGGAACGTTCGCTATCGGCCCGATCCATGCCCGTCGCGCTGAAATGGGTCAGTCGACGCGCTTGGAGTCTTGTTTTGATGTATGTCTAGGCGACATGCATTGGTCAGACGGCGTAGGGTTTCAGCCAGGGCTGCCCTTCTGCTTCAGCGCTATCGACCACTGCATCGACGAATGCCACGCCCTTCAGCCCGTCATAGGCGGTCGGCACGTTCAACCCTATTGCCATTGCCTTGCGCCCCTCGCGACGGGCGTGGATGGCTTCGGCAAAACCGCGATAGAGATTGGCGAAGGCTTCCAGATAGCCTTCCGGATGGCCGGGCGGTGTGCGGGTTCGTACCTTCGCTGCCTCGCTCAAATCGTCTGCGCCCCGCTTGATGGTCTCGGTACGTCCGAACAGCGGCGAGAACGTCAGCTCGTTCGGCTGCTCCTGGAACCAGGTGAGGCCACCCTTCTCGCCGAAGACGCGCAGCCGGATTCCGTTCGAGCAACCGAGAGCCACCTGGGAGGACCAAAGCAGCCCTCGCGCGCCGCCCTCGTAGCGCAGGAGGACATGGGCGTTGTCGTCAAGCACGCGTCCCTCCACGAAGGAAGCGAGGTCGGCGGTCAGCGTCTCCAGCTTCAGCCCGGTCACGAAGCCAGCCAGATGATAGGCGTGCGTGCCGATGTCGCCGATCGAGCCGCCACGCCCCGATCGCTTCGGGTCGGTGCGCCAGGCGGCCTGGACATTGCCTGAGGTCTCGATGGCCGTCGCCATCCATTCGAGAGGATATTCCACCTGCACGACGCGGATCGCGCCGAGCTTGCCGGCCGCTACCATCTCGCGCGCTTCATGCACCATCGGATAGCCCGAATAAGTGTAGGTCACGCCCATGAAGCGTCCGGTCTCGCGCACCAGCTGCTCGAGCGCGATCGCGTCTTCGAGTGTGTTGGTCAGCGGCTTTTCGCAGATCACCTCATAGCCGGCCTCGAGAAAAGCCTTGGCGATCGGAAAATGGGTGTGGTTTGGCGTGCAGATCGCCACCACGTCGATACGGTCGTCGCGGCCGTTCTCCGCGGCGATCATGGCCTTGAAGTCGTCATAGGACCGGGCAGGATCGATGCCTTGCGTTGCGGCGAAGCGATGGCCGCGCGCAGCATCCGCGTCGAAGGCGCCGGCGACAAGCTGGAAGGCGCCATCGAACCGGGCCGAGATGCGGTGGATGTTGCCGATATAGGCGCCTTCGCCGCCGCCGACCATGCCGAGCCGAAGCGGCCGCTGAAAATCCGCAGTCACGAGCGTGCCCTCCGGTCGATACCCAGGATGGTGTCGTTGATCGTGCGATCCGCACTGGCCTTGACGAAGTCGTCGAAGGCGCGTTCGGAAACGCGAATGATGTGGTCCGCGATGAAGCGGGCTCCCTCAGCCGCGCCGTCCTCTGAATTCTTGAGGCAGCATTCCCACTCGAGCACCGCCCAGCCGTCGAAGTCGTAGCCGGAGAGTTTCGAGAAGATCGCCTTGAAGTCGATCTGTCCGTCGCCCGGGGAGCGGAAGCGGCCGGCGCGACGGATCCAGGGCTGGAATCCGCCATAGGCGCCGGTCTTGCCGTCCGGCCGGAACTCGGCATCCTTGACGTGGAACATTTTGATGCGCTCGTGATAGTGGTCGATGTAGGCGAGATAGTCGATCGCCTGCAGCACGAGATGGCTGGGGTCGTACATGATGTTGCAGCGCGGATGGTTGCCGACGCGCTCAAGGAACATCTCGAAGGTCAGCCCGTCATGCAGGTCCTCGGCAGGATGGATTTCGTAGCATAGGTTCACGCCACTCTCGTCGAAGGCATCAAGGATCGGCCGCCAGCGCCGCGCCTGCTCATCGAAACCGTCCTCGATAAGCCCATCCGTCCATTGCGGATAGGGATAGAGGAACGGCCACAGCAGCGAGCCTGAGAAGGTCACGTGGCGGTCGATGCCGAAACGCCTCGACGCCTTGGCGGCGAGATGAAGCTGCTCGACTGCCCACGCCTGCCGTGCAGTCGGATTGCCCCGCACCTCGGGTGCGGCGAAGGAATCCGCCGGATGATCGTAGGCGGGATGCAGGGCCACAAGCTGGCCTTGCAGATGGGATGCGAGTTCCGTGACGACCAAGCCGTGTTCGGCGAGCTTGCCGGCATAGTCGTCGCAATAGGTCTGGCTTTCAGCCGCTTGCTTCAAATCGATGACGCGCTTGTCCCAGGTCGGAATCTGCACGCCCTTGAAGCCCTTGGCCGACGCCCAGCCGGCCAATCCGTCGATGCTGTTGAACGGCGCTTCGTCGCCAGCGAACTGAGCCAGAAACACAGCTGGCCCCTTTATGGTCCGCATCTTGCTCTCCTTCTGGCGGCAAGGGCCGCCGGTTCATCCGTTATCGAAACAGTAGCCGCCTCGAAGAGTGACGCGGTTCCTCAAGGCAGCCGCTTGTCTTTTCTGTCTCCGCTGGGCGGTTCCGATGGCTTCAGAGCGTCATCGCCTTCTCAGGCACTGCCATGGGGCCAGGCGCGGCGCCAAGCACGGTCTGGTCGTAATCCACCACCGCACCCGTCATCAGCCCGGCATCGTCCGAAACGAGGAAGTTTACCGCCCGTGCGGCTTCGCGGGGGTCGATCAGGCGGCCGAAGGGCAGGTTTGCAGCGGCTTTCGCTTCCCAGTCCGGATCGCCCTTCTCGCTTGCCTGCAATTCCCGCTCATGATCAGACGCCATCCAGCCGATATCCAGCTGGTTGACGCGGATGCGGTTCTTCATGACGGAGAACGCCGTGTTGCGGGTCAGCGTTGCCAGTGCCGCCTTGGTGGCGCAGTAGACGTTTATGAAGGGCTGGCCGGCCTGTTGCGAGATCGAGCCGATGTTGCAGATCGCACCCTCGATGCCATTGCGGATCATGTGCCGGATTGCCTCCTGCATGAGAAAATAGGGTCCGCGCACATTCACCGCGAACAGGGCGTCGAACAACTCCGGAGATGTGTCGAGGATCGTGCCCCGGTCGGTCCGGGCACCGGCATTGACCAGCACGTCGATCCTTCCGAAAACGCGCTCCGCTTCCGCGATCACGTGGCGGCAATCCTCGACACTTCCAAGATCGGCGTTGACATAGTGCACGGGTACACCCGTGGCGTGCGAAATGTCGGCGGCCACCGCACGGCCCTTGGTTTCGTTACGACCAAGTGTGACGAGGCCAGCGGCTCCGGCTTGTGCCAGCTGGCGCGCGATAGCAGCGCCCAACCCTTGCGTCGATCCGGTGACGACGCAGATCTTACCATCCATCCGGTTCATGCCTTGTCCTCCACTGTGTAGCCAGCCGCAGCCATGACGCGCAGCAATTCCTTGTGACCGATCTTCGCCATTTCGAGCGGCGGGCTTTTGACGGGATCCTGCTCGGCTTCAACGACGAACCAGCCTTGGTAGCCGTGGCTCGCCAAACGCTTGACGATCGCCTCGAAGTCGAGCGAGCCGTCACCGGGTACGGTGAAGGCGCCTTTGACCACCGCGTCGAGAAAGCTTTCCCGGGTGCGGTCGAGCCCGTCCACGACTGCCTGGCGGATGTCCTTGGTGTGGACATGCGAAATGCGGGCGTGGTGCTTGTCGACCACCCGCAGCACGTCGCCGCCGGCAAAGGCCATGTGGCCGGCATCGTAGAGCAGGGCCAGACCCTCGCCGGAATGCTTCATCAGCAAGTCGAGCTCTTCCTCGGTCTCGATCGGCGCGGCCATGTGGTGGTGGTAGGAAATCGGCATGCCCTCGTCCGAACACCATTCGGCGAGGGCAGTCATCTTGCGACCATAGATTCTGATCTCGTCTTCCGAGAGCCGCCGCTTGGTGGAAAGCGGCGCGGAACGGTCGCCCTGTATGGTGCCCGCGGTCTCGCCGTAGACGATGCAGGGGGCGTCGACGGCCTTGAAGAGCTGCATCTGCTGGGCGATGCGGTCTTTCTCCGCTTCGATATCGCCGTCGAGTAGCAGGCCGGAGAACCAGCCGCCGCAGACGCTCATGCCGTGCTGCCTCAGAATGGGTTCGAGCACGGCCGCATCCATCGGGAAACGGCGGCCGGTCTCCATGCCGGTGAAGCCGGCCTCGCGGGCCTGCCGCAGACACTCCTCCAGGGACACGTCGTCACTAAGTTCAGGAAGGTCGTCGTTCCACCACGCGATGGGCGCGATGCCGAGTTTCGCTTTCATTTCTTGCTCCGAATTGGATTGGCTGCGGCGACGCCGAGCAGGGAGGCCACCCAGCGCCGCCGGCTGCAATGCCCCGTGCGGGGCAGCAGCGTTAAACGCCGACGCGCTGTTTCCTGCGGCCATCTTCCTGGGCTTTGTGCGCGGTGCGCACCTCGGCGCGCTCGCTGACCTGCGGTACGCCGACGTCCCACCACGCGTCGCCGGGTGTCCAGGTGTAGCCATCGGAGACGATGGTGATGACCGTGGTGCGATCCGTCCCTTTGGCCCACTCCAAGGCCTGGCCGAGATCCGCAAGGCTTTCGACGCGGCGCGTAAGGGCGCCCATGGCCTCGGCGTGCTTGGCGAAGTCGACCGAGAACGGTTCCTTGACCCGGCAATCCTTGATCATGTTGTTGAAGGACGCGCCGCCCTTGGCGTTCTGGAGCCGGTTGATTACCGCGTAGCCGCCATTGTCGCAGACGATCAGGATCATCTTGTGGCCGGCGAGAACCGACGAGTAGACGTCGGAATTCATCATCATGTAGGTGCCGTCGCCGATCATCACGATCGGCGTGCGGGTCGGATCCGCCATCGCCGCACCCCATCCGGCTGAGATCTCATAGCCCATGCAGGAAAATCCGAACTCGCAGTCGAACGTGTTCGGCTCCTTCACACGCCAGTTCTTCATGACTTCCCCCGGAAGTCCGCCCGCCGCGGTGATCAGCAGATCGCGCTCGCCGGCCTTCGCGTTGACCACGCCAACGACCTGCGCGTAGGTCGGAACCGGGTCATTCGTAGGCTTCTGGAATCCGTCGAGCGCGGTGTTCCATTTGGCAAACTCGACCTTGCCCTTTTCGGTCCAACGGCTGTCGGCCTTCCAGTCACCAAGCGCGGCCTCGACCTCGTTGATGGTTTCCAGCGCATCGCCGACTACGGCGAGAGCCCGGTGCTTCGTGGCGTCCCACCGTGCGGCGTTGATCGAGACGAATTTGGCGTCGGGGCTAAATGCGCTCCACGATCCCGTCGTGAAATCCATCAGCCGCGTGCCGACGGCCAGGATCACATCGGCTTCACCCGCGAGAGCGTTCGCCGATGTCGAGCCGACGATGCCGATCGGCCCGATATGGGCGGGGTGGTCATGCGTCACGGTGCCCTTGCCGGCGATGGTTTCAGCGAGCGGAATACCGCGCGCTTCGGCGAATTTTGCGAGAGTGGCCTCCGCACCGGAGTAACGCACGCCGCCGCCCGAAATGATCAGCGGACGCTTGGCGGTCTTGAGAAGACGCACCGCCTCTTCGAGGCGCGCGCGATCCGGCCGGGGCCGCGGAATCGCGCGCACCGTCGGTTCAAAGAAGGACTCGGGATAATCCCAGGCGATTTCCTGCACGTCTTGCGGAAGGGCGATGAAAGCCGGCCCGCAGTCGGCCGGGTCGAGCAGAACCGCAACCGCTTGGGGCAGCGAGGAGATGATCTGTTCGGGATGGACGATGCGGTCCCAGTAGCGGGTTACCGCCTTGAATGCATCATTGACGTTGATCGTGGGATCGCTGAAATGCTCGACCTGCTGCATGACGGGATCAGGCCGGCGGCTGACGAAGGTGTCGCCGGCAAGCATCAGTATCGGAAGCCGATTTGAATGGGCAACGCCCGCGGCGGTCACCATGTTCAGGGCGCCAGGACCGATAGAGGTGGCGGCGATCATGATCTGGCGCCGGCGCTTCGCCTTCGCGAAGCCTATGGCAGCCAGCGCCATGGACTGCTCATTCTGGCCGCGCCACGTGGGAAGAACGTCCTGCGCCGCCTCAAGGGCCTCGGACAGGCAGGTGACATTGCCGTGACCGAAAATGGCGAACACACCCGCAAACAGCGGAACCTTGCTGCCGTCGACGACGGTGAATTGATTGCTCAGATAGCGCACAAGCGCCTGCGTCATGGTCAGACGAATGGTCTTCGTCATCGCTTCCTCCCTGGCGAATTTCTCTTGTGCAGACTATTACGAAATAGCCATTGACAAATCAACCTCTTTGCAACGATCATTGCAAAAATATTGTTGCGGAGGAATTCGATGCTCAGAATTGGCGTGCTCGGTTGCGGGCGCATCGGGCGCATGCATGCGGTTAACATCGCTGCGCACCCACGAACGAAACTAGCGGCGGTCTACGATGTCAATCGCGCCGCGGCCGACGAAGTGGCCAGCATGCTTGGTGTTCCCGCGTTGGACGCGGCCGCCGCTATGTTCGATACGAACGATGTGGACGCCGT
Source organism: Mesorhizobium sp. ORM8.1 (assembly GCF_053005525.2). Lineage (NCBI taxonomy): Bacteria > Pseudomonadati > Pseudomonadota > Alphaproteobacteria > Hyphomicrobiales > Phyllobacteriaceae > Mesorhizobium > Mesorhizobium sp. ORM8.1. The sequence goes on from NZ_CM132600.1 coordinate 5,527,189, forward strand.
GTTGATCGCAACGGCGACCGATACCCATGTCGACTACATCGAGCGGGCGGTCGCGGCCGGAAAGCCGGTGTTGTGCGAGAAGCCCATCGACCTCGACCTGAAGCGTGTCGATCGCTGCGCGGCCAATATCCGTGAAAGCAAACTGCCTATCATGATTGGCTTCGTCCGCCGCTTCGACCCTGGGCATGCTGCCGTGAGAGCAGCAATCGAAGGTGGTGAGATCGGCGAGCTTCACCAGGTGATCATCACGTCGCGGGATCCTGGCATGGCGCCAGCTGCCTACATACGCGTCTCCGGCGGCATATTTCGCGACATGACAATCCACGATTTCGATATGGCCCGCTTCATGCTCGGTGAAGAGCCTGTTGAGGTCTTTGCGACCGGCAGCCGGCTGGTCGACCCCGACCTGATGGCCGAGACGAATGACTGGGATACGGTGACCGTGGTTTTGAGCACCGCCAGCGGCAAGCAGTGCATCATCAACAACTCGCGACGGGCGGTCTATGGATACGACCAACGCGTCGAGGCTTTCGGATCCGCCGGCATGGCGATTTCCGAGAACCGCCGCGCGCATGAGGCCCGTCTCTATGCTGATGGGCTGACCGATCGCGCGCAGCCCTACCTTCATTTCTTCATCGAGCGATACAGGGAAGCCTTCAACGCTGAAATCGACGACTTCGTCGACGCCATCGAAAGTGGACGCCAGCCGTCAGTCGTTTTCGAGGACGGACGCCTTGCGCTGGTTCTCGCGGAAGCCGCGATGAAATCGGTTGGCGAACGTCGCGTGGTCCGCACCAGCGAGATTGGTGGCGGCAATGTATGACAAATTCGGACTTTTCATCGATGGGGAGTGGTGCACCGCCTCCGACGGCAGCACGGCGACGGTAGCCAGTCCCGTCACCGAACGTCCGCTTGGCGAAGCGCCGGCGGCAACGCTGGAAGATGCGCAAGCAGCGTTGGCGGCGGCTGAACGCGGCCTTGCCGTGTGGCGGGCAAAGAGCGCGTTCGAACGCGCCGACGCGCTTCACGCTATCGCCGACGAAATGACTAGGCGGCAGGACGAAGCCGCCCGAATGATTACGTTGGAGACTGGCAAGCCCATCGCGCAATCCGGACGCGAGTGGGTGCTGGCGACGGATCAGTTCCGCTGGTACGCCGAAGAGGCTCGACGCATTTACGGCCGCATCATCGAGAGCCGTGTCCCGGGAGGCCGCCTCGAAGTGCTGCATGAGCCGATTGGCGTCGTGGCGGCATTCACGGCATGGAACTTTCCGGCGGCTCTCGTCGCCCGCAAGGTCGCTCCGGCGCTTGCCGCCGGGTGTTCGGTCATCGTGCGGCCGTCGAGCCAGACGCCAGGCGTCGCCATGGTGATGATCGACTGCCTGCGCGCGGGCAGACTGCCCCTCGGCACGGTCGGCCTTCTCGTCGGGTCGACGGCCACGACCTACGTGCCGCTGATGGCATCGGCGCTTGTGCGCAAGGTGTCGCTGACCGGGTCTACACGGGTCGGACAACAAATGCTGCGCGACGCAGCCGATACGGTGAAGAAGGTGTCGATGGAGCTTGGCGGCAACGCACCTCTCATCGTCTTCGACGACGCGGACATCGAAAGCGCGCTCAACGTATCCGTGCCCACGAAATTCGCTAACGCTGGGCAGGTCTGCGTAACGCCAGACCGCTTCTTCATCCACGAAAGGGTCCATGATGCTTTCGTCGACGGTTTCGTCGCGCGGGCCAAGGCCCTGAAGCTGGGAGATGGTCTCGACCCGACGGTGCAGATGGGTCCGCTGATCAATTCCAGGAGGCTCGACGAAATCGAAAAGATCGTCGTCGACGCGGAAAAGGCCGGGGCCAGGATTGCCGTCGGCGGTCGCCGCTCGCCAGCCTTCAACTCCGGTCATTTCTTTGAGCCGACGGTTCTTACCGATGTCGCAGACGATATGACTGTGTTTGCCGAGGAGAATTTTGGTCCGGTGGCAGCCATCACCCGTTTCTCGTCCGATGAGGAAGTTCTCGCCCGCGCAAATGCCTCGACGATGGGACTTTCAGCCTACGCCTTTACCCGGGATGCGGGGCGGGCTCGTAGAGTTGTTGCGACACTCAAGGCCGGCATGGTCGGGATCAACAGCTTTGCGCTCGCGGCTTCCGAAGCGCCGTTCGGCGGGACCAACCATTCCGGCATGGGCCGGGAAGGCGGCGCCGAAGGTATCCGGGACTATCTCGATACCAAGCTGGCTCAAATCGTATTCTAAGAGGCGTTTCATGATCAAGAACAGGCTCAAGCAGCTCTGGGCTGAAGGGAAGCCGACCATCAACGGCTGGCTTTCAATCGGCAACAGCTTCACCGCCGAGATCATGGCGGCGCAAGGGTACGACAGCATCGGCGTTGACCTCCAACACGGAGCGCTCGATTACAACGGCCTTCTCCCAATGCTGCAGGCGATGCGGGCCTCCGCCACGGTGCCGCTCGTCAGGGTGCCCTGGCTGGAGCCGGGCATCATCATGAAAGTCCTCGACGCGGGGGCTTATGGCGTCATCTGTCCGATGGTGAATACCGCCGAGCAGGCGGCCGAGTTTGTAAGCTACCTGCGCTATCCCCCGCTGGGCAGCCGAAGCTTTGGCCCGACACGCGTGAATTTCGCGGCCGGTGCCAACTATGCTTCGGAATCCAACGGCGAAATACTTGCCTTTGCCATGGTCGAGACCGCCGAGGCGATGGACAACCTCGACGCGATCGCTTCGACCCCTGGACTGGACGGGATTTATGTGGGCCCGGCAGACCTGACCCTCGGCATGACCCAAGGCCGCCTGCCGCCCGCCTTCGACCGCGAGGAACCGGAGATGATCGAAGCCATCCAGCGCATCGTGGGGGCCTGCAAAAGAGCCGGCATAGCCGCGGCATTGCACTGTGGAACTCCGGCCTACGCGGCGCGTGCGATCGGGTGGGGCTACAACATGACCACCGTGTCCAACGACGTACGCATGCTGGCCGGTGCGGCGGAAGCGAACGTCAAGAAGTTCAGGGAACTCACGGGTGGATCAAGCGTCAGCGTTGGTCACAAGGGAGGGTATTGATGCCGCATGTTCTGGTTGCCGGGAAGCTCCATCCGGCTGGAATCTCGTTGCTCGAGCAGGCCGCTGGCATCACCTACGACTACGTGGAGGAAGTCTCCGAGCCAAGTTATGCGCCGCTGATCGACAAGGCGGACGGGTTGGTGATCCGCACACAGCCTCTCTCGGCCTCGACCGTTGAGCTGGCGCGCAGGCTCCGGATCGTGTCCCGTCACGGTGTCGGCTACGACTCTGTCGATTTGCCGTCCCTCAACAAGCGCGGCATCACGCTCGCTGTCGTCGGAGACGTCAATTCCATATCTGTCGCCGAGCACGCCATGATGATGCTCCTTGCCTGCGCCAAGCATTCTGTGCGCGGTGACCGGTCAGTCCGCGAGGGCGGCTGGAATTGGCGAAACCGGCTGGAAGCATCCGAACTGGCCGGCAAGCGTCTGCTGATTCTTGGATATGGCCGCATCGGCCGACATCTCGCTAAGATGGCGGCTGCGTTTTCCATGGAAATCGCCGCCTACGATCCGTATCTCGAAAAAATCGGATGGCCGGAGGGGCCTGCCAAAGCCGTTTCCGATCTGGTGTTGGCCCTTCAATGGGCGGATGCGATCTCGGTGCATGCTCCCAAGGGTGATGCTCCTGTGATCGGCGAGCGCGAGTTCGCTCTCCTGAAGCCGGGAGCTTGGCTGGTGAACACCGCGCGCGGCGGTGTCATCGATGAAAAGGCACTTCTGGTAGCCCTTGAGTGCGGCAAGGTCGCGGCCGCTGGCCTGGATGTGTTCGACGAGGAACCACCCGCTGCCAACAATCCGCTCCTGTCTTGCGACCAGGTGATCCTGTCGCCGCATATTGCCGGCCTCACTGTCGAATGCGGCGAGCGGATGGCGGTCTCGGCGGTGCAGAACGTGCTCGATTTCTTCGAAAGCAGGATCGACCCCACGCTTGTGGTCAACGGCAAAAATCTTAAGGGGCAACCCGCCTCGGTGAACGGGTCATTGAGAGCATCTTAGCCGGCAAGCAACCGTTCAAAGCGGTGATGAGAGGGGCCTGTCAGCCCGGCATAATAAGCAACGTTGCAACAAGGTCGCTGCGACATCGCCGAACGCTGTTGTTTCCACGTCTGCAGCAATTTGTATGAAAATATCACATTGAAAACAGGCGCTTAATCCGATTCAAAAATAATTGTTGCAAATTGTAAAACTCTGCAATAAACATTGTTGCATAAGAACTTCATACGCAATATTCATTGCAAGTGAGGCGAGGCGGGACTCCAAGAGCCGCCGATCCAGGGAGGATGAAGCACGTGTCTTTGCTTGAAGTGCAGGGCGTCGGCAAAAGCTTCGGGGCAATCCGGGCGCTGTCGGACGTCAGCTTTTCGATCCAGCCAGGTGAAGTGGCCGGCCTAATGGGCGACAACGGCGCCGGCAAATCCACGATGGTCAAACTGATTTCGGGAAATTTTCCCCCGAGCGAAGGCGACATCAGGGTCGGCGGCAAGGCCTGCCACTTCCACAAGCCTCTTGATGCCCGCGATGAGGGGATTGAGGTCGTTTATCAGGATCTCGCTTTGGCGGACAATCTGACCGCCGCCCAGAACGTGTTCCTGGGTCGAGAGCTCAAGAAGGGCATCTGGCCTTTCCGGATCCTCGACAAGCAGGCGATGATCGATCGCTCCGCGGAGTTGTTCGGTGAACTGAAGTCGGAAACGCGGCCGCGCGATCTCGTCAAAAAAATGTCGGGAGGTCAGCGCCAGGCTGTCGCGATTGCACGAACCCGTTTGTCCAACGCCAAGCTCGTCCTTATGGACGAACCGACCGCTGCGATTTCCGTCCGCCAGGTCGCGGAGGTGCTGGATTTGATCCGGCGCATGAAAGCGCGCGGCGTGGCGGTCATCCTGATCAGCCACCGCATGCCGGATGTTTTTGCCGTGTGCGACCGCATCGTCGTTCTGCGGCGCGGCACGAAGGTTGCCGACAAACCCACCGATCAGACATCTCCGGAAGAAATCACCGGACTAATCACGGGAGCGATCCGTGCAGCCTAATCGAGTCCAAGCCGCGCAGGAAGGCCACGCCTCGATTGCCGACGTCGTCGGCATCGTGGAGCAGTCCGCTTTTCAAAAGCTGAAGACCAGCCAGGCCTTCTGGGTATCGGTCGCACTCTTCGTCCTTGTCGCGTTCATGAGCATGCTGGAACCGAGTTTCGGCACTGCCGAGAACGCAACCAACATCACCCGTAATTTTGCGCCCATTGCCATCATGGGGCTCGGCATGACCGTGGTCCTGATAACGGGCGGGATCGACCTATCGGTCGGGTCCGTCATGGGCCTCGTCGCCATCGTCGCCGGCGTGCTCCTGACCGCGCATTATTCATGGTACGTAGCCTTTAGTGCTGGCCTTCTCGCCGGCATCGCCTGCGGGTCGTTCAACGGCTTTTTCGTCGCCTATATCGGCATGCCGTCCTTCGTGGTCACGCTCGGCATGTTGTCAGTGGCCCGTTCGCTGGCTGTCGTGCTGTCAGGCAACCAGATGCTCTATCAGTTTGGGCCTGACGCTCCGATCGTGAAAGCCATCGGCCAGGCAAAGTGGCCGATACACTCGCCGGACGGCTGGGTTCCCAACTGGATACCGCAGTTCTCATCCCACTTCTGGGTGATGGTGGTCATGGCGCTGGCCCTTGGCTGGGTGTTCATCTTCACCGCATGGGCCCGCCATCTGTTCGCAATTGGCGGCAACGAGACCGCGGCGCGCATGACGGGCGTGCCGGTCGATAAGATCAAATTCCAGGCCTACGTGTTTTCGTCCTTCTGTGCCTCGATCGCATCTCTGCTCCTGCTCGGTTACAGCGGCTCAGCGATCAACGCGGTGGGCACAGGTTACGAGTTGCGCGTCATCGCCGGTACTGTCATCGGCGGCGCAAGCCTGATGGGCGGCTATGGCACCGCGTTTGGCGCCGTCATCGGATCGGCTTTCCTAGAAGTCGTCCGCAACGCGCTGCTGATGGCAGGCATCGATTCCAACTGGCAGGGTGCCTTCGTCGGCATCTTCATCATTCTCGCCGTGCTGCTTGGCATGGGGACATCAGGCAGATCGCTGAAGTCCTTCTTCATCATCAAGCGCGGCTAGAGTTCTGCCGGCCTGGGCCGGTGGAAAATCCTGAGGTGAACACAACAAACGGAGGAACATCGATGAAGAAATATCTTTTGGCGGCCGCGGTCGCCGCGTCCGCCCTGACGGTCGGACAGGCCTACGCCCAGCAGAAATACGTGTTCGCGCTGGTGCCGAAGAACATGAACAACCCGTATTTCGACCAGGCGCGTGATGGCTGCAAGAAGGCAGAGGCCGAGTCGAAAGGCGCATTCGAGTGCATGTACATCGGACCCGGCGAGCACGGTGGCGGTGAGGAGCAGGTTCAGATCGTGCAGGATCTGGTGGCCAAGAAGGTCGATGGTATCGCCGTCGCACCGGCGAACGCTGCCGCGATGGCCGTGGCGCTGCAGGCCGCAAAGGAAGCTGGTATTCCTGTGCTGACCTGGGACGCGGACGTGCTGCCCGAGAACAAGGATCTGCGCGCCGCCTATGTCGGAACGCACAACTATGCGATCGGCGTGAACCTCGCCAAGATCGTGCAGACGATCAAGCCGAAGGGCGGCACCATCTGCATCCAGTCCGGTGGCGCTGCGGCGGCAAACCACAACGAGCGCATGCAGGGCATCCGCGACACGCTCTCCGGGACCAAGTCGGCCGCCTCGCCGGGCGACCCCCTGACCGGCCAGAACGGCTGGACCGAAGCGCCCGGCTGCCCGCTCTACACCAACGACGACTTCCCGTTGTCGGTGCAGCAGTTCCAGGACTACATGGCGAAGATGCCGAATCTTGACGCATTCGTGCCGACCGGCGGTTTCCCGCAATTTGTGCCGGACGCCAACCGCGCCGCGGTCGAGCCGTACAAGGACAAGATCGCCAAGAAGGAACTGGCGCTGGTCGTGGCCGATACCTTGCCCACGCAGATCGAACAGATGAAGCAAGGCTACTCCCTTGGCCAGGTCGGTCAGCGTCCATTCGAAATGGGTTACAAGACCATGTTCGCGCTCAAGGACATGAAGGATGGCAAGCCGGCTCCGACCGATCCGACCTACACGGGCCTCGACGTCTGCACGCCGGAAACGGCCGACACCTGCATCGCGAAGTAACCAAAATAGGGGGCGGGAGAAATCCCGCCCTCCCGTTCCATGGGCGGCCGTGCCGGCGAGCGACCCGTTCCAAACCCATACATTGTGAAACCGGGAAGCATGAGAGCAGACAGACCCAAACTGCGGATTGCCTGATCGGCCTTCATGGGCAAGACCCACGTGTACGGCTTCGCACGGCGCAACGTGTGTTCGATCTGCCATTCGAGATCGCCCTGCGTACCATCGCCGACCGCACGGGCTCTTCTGGTGTTCCAAATTCGTTATAAATATCATGATCTTAACTGCTCATAATTTGGACAGGGCCGAGCACTTTTTCGCGCGGAAACACCACGGAAGCATGAGAGATCATGATTTCGGCTTCGCCTTTTGTAGCAACGGTCACTTTCGGCGCTTTTTCGCGCCGGCCTGCACGATCTAAGCCATTCGGATCAGGCCATTGAGCCTGCGCGCGAGGGTCGATTCGGGGCCATTTTCGGCTCATTTACTTTCAACCGGCGCCTAGCCTAGCCTCGCTCCAGTCGAGGCGACGCGGCCCCGCATCGCGATCCGTCGCTGTTCGGCATCATCCCTGGCGCAGCAGACACGGAGAGTTGACATGACAGAACTGCACACCAACGGAAATTATGGAAATTACGAGGGCTACCTCGCCCAGATGTTCAATCCGGCGGCCGTTGGCGGCCAATTCAATCCCGGCGTCTTTGGCCCTGTCGGCAGCGCGGGGATCGGTACAGGATATGGCGGCTTTGGCGCAGGCGGCGTTCCCAATGCAGCCCTCGCGCCGCACAACCCGTGGGCGCAGAACCTCTCTCAACCGAACGCGCTCTGGCCGCAACAGCAGGCATCCAATCCGGTTCAGTCGGTCGTCCAGGCTGCCCAGCACATTGCCGCAAGACAAGCCGTGCACGCGATCCAGTGCGCTCAGGCGCTGCAGCAAATCGTCCAGCACCTGGCGGCGCAACAATATGCTCAACAGTCGATTGGCGGGCAGCCGCAGTTCGGCCAGTTTGGCCAAGGGCAGCCGCAGTTCGGCCAAGGCATGGGCGGCGCCTTCAACGCCGGTCAGATCGGCCAGCCATTCCTGCAATCCTATGGATGGGACACGCCGAACCCGATCAACCAGGCGCTGCAGCAACAGGTAATGCAGCAGCTCGCCCAATATCTGGCGAGCCAGCAGCCGGGGCAGTTCCGCCACGGATGGGTACACTAGTCCATGCTGAGATCGAAGGGCCTTGGGGTCGCCTTCCCTGGCGGCCCGAAGGCCGCCCCTTTTAAGGTCCAAGGAGAGACGTGTCATGGCCGAGCAACAGCAGAAGAACGGCAACCACGCGGGCCGACCGGCAGGTTCGGGCCCGGCGAAACGAACGACGCAAGCTGCGGGCGAGACGCCGGCGGGCCTCAACGAGACATCGAGCGGTGAGACATGGAGCGGTGAGACATGGAGCGGCGCATCGGGCATCCTCACGCGGCGCAAGCGGCAATATCTGATCGCCATCCGAACGCTCCCAGGCTTTGCGGCTTCGCCCGCCAATTCGGTCCATGAAACCTTGAAACAGATGGAGGACGTTGAAATCCTTCGCCGCCTGCATCCAAAGGGGTTCAAGGGACTGGGCGCTGGCGCGCAGCCCGGCGCTCAGGAAATCATCGTCGTGCGCATGGACGACCAGCGCGCCGAAACCTTGCGGCAGAGCGCTCCGCCGCATGTCGTGATCGAAGAGGATGCGCGGATTGAAACCGGGATGTCGATGTTCCCAGCGTCTCTTGCCGCGCCGCGGTCGAGCCGGACGGCCGCCGCGCCGCGCAGGCGCCGCGAGGTCCAGTTCCAGGTTCTCGGCGAAGGCGACCAGCCGCTCGCCAGCGCGGGCGTAACTGTTCTTGGCCGCAGCTTCGGCGCCCTCGCCATTACCGATCAGGCGGGAACAGCCAGCGTCGCGATCCTTGACGCGGAGGCCGACCTTGAGGATGTCGGCGCCATCTATGTGCAGCCCGCAGCCGATCATTGGGAATGCTTTATCCAGCGCCCGATGCTAAATCCGGCCGAAACGAACGTCGTCAGGCTGCGTCCGCTGTCCTCGCAGCGGTTCCCGGACGCCGCCAACAAACCGGCGGGCGAAAAGCCGCCCGCCGCCTGGACACAGGAACTGATGGGCCTCGGCCGGCTCGCCGCCGGGCTGACGGGCGCCGGGGTGAAGATAGGGCTGATCGATTCGGGTTGCGACAACAGTCATCCTTTGCTTCGCCATGTGGCGAAGGGGGTGGACCTGACCCGCCGCAACGGTGCCGAGGGCTGGACTCGCGACGAGATCGGCCAAGGTACGCATTGCGCGGGGATCATCGCTGGCACCGGCGATTCAGCGCTGGGTGTGTCGGGCATTGCGCCAGGTGCCGAGATTCATGTCTTCAAACTATCTCCGGGCGGCCGTTTCAGCGATCTGATCGAGGCTTTGGATCAATGCATCGAGCGTCAGATCGATATCGTCCATCTCGGAGTTAGCGCCAATCAGGTTTCGGAACTCGTCGCACGGAAAATTATCGAAGCCCGGCTCCGGGGCGTCGCCTGCGTTGCGACTTCGGGCGATGAAGGCGGGCCGGTACGATTTCCCGGCATGGTTCCAGGGGTGTTGTGCGTTTCGGCGGTTGGCAGACTTGGCGAATTTCCAACCGACACGCATCACGCATTGACGGCGATCCCCGAATTTATCGGGTCCGTCGGCATATTCGCGACGAACTTCAGCGGCGCGGGTCCCCAAGTCGGGGTTTGCGCGCCGGGCGTTGCGGTCATTTCGAGCGTCCCGGGCGGCGGTCTCGCGGCTCGCGACGGCGGCGCGATCGCGGCTGCCCATGTTGTCGGCTTCGCCGCCTTGGTCCTAGCTCATCATCCGCTGTTCCGGGGCGTTTATGCAAGTCGAAGCGAACAGAGGGTCAATGCGCTGTTCGAACTCGTGCTCGCCTCAGCCACGCGCCCTGTCTTCGACCCGACCCGCGTCGGCGCCGGACTACCGGATTTTCGGGAGGTGGCGGGAATGGGCGCGTCCAACGCCGATGTATGGAACAAGTCTATGCAGAATCTCGGCGTCTTTGGCGGCGCCAAGGAAGGCCTCGGCGAACGATTCCCATCATACGTCGGCGCTCCGCCGGGCGCGATGGCGCTGATGCAGCTACACGCCGCTGGACTGATCTGAGCCAAGCAAACGCACGGCCCAATCGGCGCCCACTAACGCGGCGAAACGGGTCGATTGAGGAATAAGAGGCGGGAGGTCAGCCGAAACGCTGGCCCATAAGCGAGCTTCTAACCTTGGCCACCGCTTGGCCGCGACGGTGGACACCAAGTTTCTGCAGTATATTCTGAACATGATTCTTGGCGGTGCAGGTCTCGATACTTAAGCTACGTGAGATTTCTTTGTTGGAAAGGCCGCGACTTATCAGCTCGACGACCTGAAGCTCGCGGCCTGTCAGCGAAGCGCCGCCGTCGGTGCCCTGCGAAGCAGTCGAATGATGAAACAGCGACGCGGCGACCTTGGGCGAGCACACGAGTTCGTTGCGCATGACACTTTCAACGACGGCGACCACATCGTCGACCGCGGCGTCCATCCGCACATAGCCGTCAATGCCGGCGGCCGCGCACGCCAACACCTCGCTTTCGACCTCGCGTACGCCCATCGCGACAATCCGCAGCGGCCGGAGCGATTGCCGCAAGGCGTCAACCACCGCGGAGATTTCAAGCTGGACCGAATCGAGCAATGCAACATCAGCGGGAGTCGATCGAAGCGACTGCACCGCTTCATCCAACAGGCCCGCGCCGACGACTTTCAAATTCGGGCAGCCCGCAAGCTGAAGGGCCAGTCCCTCGCGATGCAGCCGCACATCGCTCAATATGAAAAGCTTGATCTGCATGAATGGCGTGGCTTGCAGAACCATCCCCAAGGTTGAGCCGAATCGACGAAGGTTGTCACGGAAGAACAGAAAGCTACCTCGCGGCTATGACATTTGTATGGCGGAGCCACCGCGCTGTTCTCGAATGTCGAGATCGGCTCCAGCAACATAAAGGCCGATCAGCGGCGTCAGGCCAAGCGCCTTGCCGGTGATCGACAGCAGGCCGAGCGCGCCACCGACCGACAGCCGGCAGCGCAGCCAGACAGCGGGCGCCTTTAGCTCCTGCTCTGGAAATCGCGGAACACGCTGCTGCTCGTGCAGCGCGAGTGCCTACTGGCAGCTGTGTTGCGATCCATCCATCGCTCATTCTTGCAGATCGATACGGCCTCCTCCGTGGCCCCCTCGAAAACAAGGCAGGGCTCGGTGCGCCACCAATGATGCAAGCATGGCTGCGCGCCGTCTTCGGGTGCCACGTATTGCGCCACACCCGGCCGAAACTGGCAAAGTGAATTTTACTGTCGTGCGACGTTGCCGTCTCGAGGACGCCGCATTGAAATTATTGACTAATTTCCACAGGAAGCGCTACCACTATGCATAAATTTTTCTGATATTTCAATAGCTTAGCGCAATTTTGGTAGCGGGAGAGGGACTTGAACCCCCGACCCCAGGATTATGATTCCCGTGCTCTAACCAACTGAGCTACCCCGCCAGGGTGGCAAATGGCTTGAAAAACCGTCCGGATTGGGTGGCATTTCAAGGCGTTCGCCGAGGTCGCGCGGATATAAGGGTGGCGGGGCAAAGCTGTCAAGCTTGGATGCGGCCGGCATGCAGCATAATCTCATCCCAGAAAAGCTTTGCCGGCCAGATGATCGAGAGGACGCGGGCGGGGTTGAGTTCGGTCGAGCACGTCGCTATGTCTCGCCCATGAATTTCTAGAGTTTTGAGCGAATGAAGCCGCGCATCGCCGTCCTCGGTTGCGGATACTGGGGCAGCAACCATATCCGCACCCTCAAGGCGCTTGGCGCGCTCGCTGCCGTTTCCGACGTCAATCGGGCGCGCGCTGAAGGTTTCGCCAGCGAGCAGGATTGCGTGGCGATCGAACCGGACAAGCTGTTCGATCGCGCCGATATCGATGCCATCGTCATGGCGCTGCCGCCGCAATTCCACGCCGACACGGCGGTGCGCGCCGTCGAAAGCGGCAAGGACGTGCTGGTGGAAAAGCCGATCGCGCTGACGGTCGCTGATGCCGAACGCGCCGTGAAGGCGGCAAAGGACAATGGCCGCGTCTTCATGGTCGGCCATGTGCTGCGCTTCCATCCGGCGTTCGAGATGCTGAAGGCGCTGATCGATAATGGCGAGCTCGGCGAGGTGCGCTATATCCACTCGCATCGCCTCGGCCTGGGCAAGTTCCATACCGAGAACGACGCGCTGTGGGATCTGGCGCCGCACGATCTGTCGATGATCCTCGCCATCACCGGCACCGAGCCGATCGAGGTGAGGGGCGAGGGCGCGGCGCTTCTCGACAATCTCAGCGACTTCGCGCATCTGCATATGCGCTTCCCCAACGGCTTGCGCAGCCATCTCTTCGCCTCGCGGCTGAACCCCTATCGCGAGCGGCGGCTGACGGTCGTCGGCACCAAGGCGATGGCCGTGTTCGACGATGTCGAGCCCTGGGAGCGCAAGCTTGCCGTCTATCGCCACGCGGTCTGGCAGGACAGCGGCCAGTGGGCCTTCACCGCCAACGAGCCTTCCTATGTGGCTGTCGGCGAAGGCATGCCGCTGACGCGCGAGCTTGCTCATTTCATGCAATGCATCGAAACCCGCACCGAGCCGCGCACCGACGGCGAAGAGGCGATCCGGGTGCTGCGCATCCTGACCGCCGGCACGGTCGCGCATAGCGGTTCGCCCGCCTGAAGGCGGTTCATCTCGGCCGAAAATCAGGCCGGCTGAAAAATCGAGGCTGCTGAAAAATCGCGAGCTTACTCGGCCGGGATTTGCGCTGGCCGCGCGGCAAGCCTGGAAAGCATGGCCTCGGCCTCGGCGCCGCGCTCGGAGCGTTCGATGAAGCCGCCGCCGAAGACGCGCGCTTCGTTGCCGTCATCCGAATAGAGCACGCAGGCCTGTCCCGGCGCGATGCCAGACTCGCCGTCCGCCAGCTCAACCGACGTCACGCCGTTGCGGTGATTGAGCACCGCCGGACGCGGCGGCCGGGTCGAGCGGACCTTGGCGAAAAGCTCAATCCCACCAGTGGGGATGTCCGACAACGGCGCATCGCCCAGCCAGTTCATGTTGCGCAGGTAGATCTTGTGCGTCTCCAGCGCCTCGCGCGGGCCGACGATGACGCGCGCGCGGTCGGCATCGAGATGGACGACATAGAGCGGCTCGCCCGACGCGATGCCGATGCCGCGGCGCTGGCCGATCGTGTAGCGCAGGATGCCTTCATGGCGGCCGAGCACGCGGCCGTCGATATGGACGATGTCGCCCGGATTGGCGGCGGCCGGCTTCAGCTTGGCGATGATGTCGGAATATTTGCCCTGCGGCACGAAACAGATGTCCTGGCTGTCCTGCTTGGCGGCGACCGTCAGGCCCATTTCCTCGGCAATAGCGCGCACCTGCGGCTTCGACAGGCCGCCGAGCGGGAAGCGCAGATAGTCGATCTGCGCCTGCGTGGTGGCGAACAGGAAATAGCTCTGGTCGCGGTCGGCATCGACCGGCCGGTAGAGCGCGCGATGCGCGCCGCTGGCGCCAGAGCGGATATAATGGCCGGTGGCCAAGGCGTCGGCGCCGAGATCCTTGGCGGTGGCAAGCAGGTCGGCGAACTTCACCGTCTGGTTGCAGGATACGCATGGGATAGGCGTTTCGCCGGCGACATAGCTTTCGGCAAAGGGATCGATCACCGCCTTGCGGAAGCGCTCCTCATAATCGAGCACGTAATGCGGGATGCCGAGCGTTTCGGAGACACGGCGGGCATCGTCGATGTCCTGGCCGGCGCAGCAGGAGCCGGCGCGGTGGGTGGCAGCACCATGGTCGTAGAGCTGCAGCGTGACACCGACGACATCATAGCCTTCGCGCTTCAGGATGCCGGCAACGACCGACGAATCGACGCCGCCCGACATGGCGACGACGACGCGGGTGTTTTCGGGACGTCCGGGAAGATCGAGGCTGTTCATGGTGCTTTCACTGTGCGGCGCTCAATGCCAATGGCCGGAATATAGGTCAAGGGCCACGCATGCGCCAGCTTGCGTCCACTAGCGATTTTACCGGCAAAATAAGGGCCGGGATGCGGTTGTTTCAAATTCTAAACGAAAGCCTAACCGGGCGTTCACGATCCTTACCTAGTGATTAGGGTTCGCTTAGGCAATTTTTAAAGCTGTGGCGGTACTGTGGCGGGGATTGGGTCTTTGAGTTTTTTGTAGAGAGTACGATGACCGATCTGGTTAGACCTAGAGTTAAGTATGTTATCGGGCCCGACGGCAGCCCCCTTACGATCGCCGATCTGCCGCCGACGAACACGCGGCGTTGGGTTATCCGGCGCAAGGCGGAGGTGGTTGCTGCTGTGCGCGGCGGCCTGCTCAGCCTGGAAGAAGCCTGCCAGCGTTATAAGCTTACCACCGAGGAATTCCTTTCCTGGCAAGCATCGATCGACGAATATGGCCTGGCTGGGCTGCGAACGACGCGGATCCAGCAATACCGGCACTAGAGTGTTTCACCGTTTCACGGAAACGGCGAACCGCTCTAGCTCTTTGTTTTAACGCAATTCCGGACGGAGGGTTACGGCGAAGTCGCCGAACTTAACCGCTCACACTTTTCCTGGAATTGCGCTAGTTTCAACCGGTTGCAAAACGAGAAGGGCGCGGAATCCGCGCCCTTTCGCTGTTGAAAAGAGCTTAATCGATCAGACCGTCAACACCACCTTGCCGATCGGCCGGGTGGCGAGAAAGGCATGCGCGGCCCCCGCCTGCTCGAGCGGAAAGGTCTTCGCCACATGGACGAGAAGCTTTTTTGCATCGACCAGGCTTGCCAGTCCGACAAGGCCCTCGCGGTCCGGCACCACCGACATGCGCTCGATGCGGATGTTGCGCTGCTTGGCCCTGGCTTTTGTGGAGTCATTGACGTTGAGCAGCGACACCAGCACGCCGCCGTCGCGCAGCACTTTCAGCGATTCCTCGGCGTGGTCGCCGCCGACTGTTTCCAGCACCAGGTCGAGATCGGCAAGTTTGTCGGTGAAACCGCTCTTCGTGTAGTCGATGACCTCATCGGCGCCGAGGGAACGAACGTATTCCAACTTGTCCGAGCTGGCGGTCGAGGCCACCCAGGCGCCGCGCGCCTTGGCGATCTGCACCGCCAGATGGCCGACGCCGCCGGCGCCGGCATGGATCAGCACGCGCTGCCCCGATTGCAGGCCGGCATGACGAACGAGACCTTGCCACGCGGTCAGTCCAGCCAGTGGCAGGGCCGCGGCATGGGCGTGATCGATGGCGGCGGGTTTTGCGGCAATCTCATTGGCCGGCGCGGTGACGAGCTCGGCATAGGCGGCCGCCTGCTTGGGGAAACGCGGCATGCCGAACACCGCGTCACCGACCTTGAATGTGGTCACGCCGGCGCCAAGCGCCTCGACGGTCCCGGAAATATCCCAGCCGAGGATGAAAGGCGGCTCGCCGAGCAAAGAAAAATAGCCGGCCCGGACCGCGCCATCGACCGGGTTGATGCCCGCGGCCTTGACGCGGACAAGCACCTCGCCTGCCTTGGGTGAGGGGGCAGGCTGTTCGGCTACGAACAGGACGTCGGGTTCGCCGACGGAATTCTGGGTAACGGCACGCATTACGTATCTCCTGCTTGTTCAGTACCGCTATCATTTGGATAGTAATTATCTCTTGTCCAGTATGTACCTTTCCGATATATAGGTACCTCATGGATAGTGATTTTAAATCGCCTTTCGGCTACGACGCCTACCGACGGACATGCCCTTCGCACACCGTTCTGGAGATGCTGGCCAGCAAGTGGGTGTATCTTCTGGTTTGCGCTTTGCGAAAAGGCCGGCAGCGCAATGGCGAGCTCGCCCGCAAGCTGGAAGGCATCACGCCAAAAATGCTGACGCAGACGTTGCGTGTGCTGGAACGCGACGGCCTTGTCCGGCGCGAGGTGTATCCGGTCATACCGCCGAGGGTGGAATATGAGTTGACGGAACTCGGGCAGAACCTAGCGGGGCTGCTCAGTCAGATCAGGTCCTGGGCGGAAGAGCATGCGCCAGACATCAAGGATGCCCGCGCACGCGCAACGGCAAGCGGGCGGGACGAGATGGCTATGCCGGCCTGAGTGGGTGGATCGGCTATGCCGATTCGCCTGAAGGCGTCGCTGGCTGGGCGCTCAGCCGATCATGACACTGCGGCTGCCGAGGTCCGGTTCGCGGATCTTGGTGTCACGCGATTCCAGCAATTCCGCCTTGGACAGCTCCGCTTCAGCTTCGCCGAGTAATGATTCGGCGGTGCTTCGCTGCTGGGCGAGGTCGCTTTGTGAATTCCTGAGGTTGTCGCGGCGCAGGCGAGCCGCCTTGGCGAAGGTCGGATAGGCGAAATGGTTGATGTCGGTGATGCCGGCTTTTTTCTCTTCGGCGACGATTTGTGCCTCCAGTTCGACGGCCATGCGGTCGAACTCGGCGATCATCATGTCGAGCTGCAGCAGCTGGCGCCGCTTCTCATTCACCTGAAACTGCTTCAGTCGAACGAGGTTTTCACGTGACTTCATGACTCGGTACTCCGCAAACGCACACCTGCATATCGTCCAATCCGCCCGGCACGACCCAAGCGCCACCCGTTTCCACCGGCATTCCCAGGGCTATGGGAAACAAAACCCTAAAGATTTTTGCCGACGGTAACCATTCGTTTACGGGCATTGTTAATCATACGGGCGAGGACTTAAGGCCGGGTAAAAATTCCGGCTGGTGCGGAAAGCGCGGCCTGCGAGTCCCTGGAGTCACTTAGGCTGACTTATTAATGTGGTGCATTAGCGGTTTGGGTCTGTGATTCATTATTAGATTCAAGTGGGTGTAGAAAGCGGTTAAAAAATCTGATACCGTGTACGGCACGAAATTAGGATTTGTTAACCACTCGGTGGCACCTTCTGTTCAGGCAATCACTGCTCCGGTCCCGGACGGGTCGTGACATGGTCCGGCAGCAGAAAAGGGGAATAAAATGCGTGTTCTGCTGATTGAAGACGACAGTGCAACCGCACAAAGCATCGAATTGATGCTGAAATCGGAAAGCTTCAACGTCTATACGACCGATCTCGGCGAAGAGGGTGTCGATCTCGGCAAGCTGTACGATTACGACATCATCCTTCTGGATCTCAATCTTCCCGACATGTCGGGCTACGAAGTGCTGCGCACGCTGCGGCTCTTCAAAGTCAAGACGCCGATCCTGATCCTCTCCGGCATGGCCGGCATCGAGGACAAGGTGCGCGGTCTCGGCTTTGGCGCCGACGACTATATGACCAAGCCATTCCACAAGGATGAGCTGGTGGCGCGCATCCACGCCATCGTGCGCCGTTCCAAGGGCCATGCCCAGTCGGTCATCACCACTGGCGACCTGGTGGTCAATCTCGACGCCAAGACGGTCGAGGTCGGTGGCCAGCGCGTGCATCTGACCGGCAAGGAATACCAGATGCTGGAGCTGCTCTCGCTGCGCAAGGGCACGACACTCACCAAGGAAATGTTCCTCAACCACCTCTACGGCGGCATGGACGAGCCGGAACTGAAGATCATCGACGTCTTCATCTGCAAGCTGCGCAAGAAGCTCGACGCGGCGTCGGGCGGGCAGAACTACATCGAAACCGTATGGGGCCGCGGCTACGTGCTGCGCGAGCCGGAAGACATCCGCGTCAGCGCCTGAGCGATCCAAACCATCTTCCAATGAAAAAACCCGGCCCAGGCCGGGTTTTTTCGTATCACGCAACTCTGATCAAAGTCCGTTGTGAAAAACCCGGCTCAGGCCGGGTTTCTTGTATCGTGCAACGGCAAATTACAGCGGGAGCCCGTCGAAAACGCCGTAAAATCAGATGGTTGGAGCGGTTCAGCGAATCGCCTTAACCGAATCGGTGCCGCGAATCAGGCGGCGAGCTTCAGGAAGCGGAAGCTTTCGAGCAGTTGCGCGCGGTTGAAGGGCTTGAGCAGGTAGCCTTGGGCGCCGGCGCGCTTGGCGCGCATGATCGCGGCGACATCGACCTCGATCAGCGAGACCAGGATCTGCGGCTTGACCGGGGCTTCGATGGCGCGGATGCGGCGAATGAGGTCGACCGCCTGGATATCCGCCAGACCGCCATCGATAACAATGACGTCCGGCATGTCGGTGGCGCAGATATCGGCAGCCTCAGCTCCGCTGGTCGCCTCGGCGACCATCATCTCCGAGCCGCCGAGAATGCGTTTTGCGACCTTCCTGATGACGCTCGAATCATCGACGAACAAGCAACGCTTCATATCCGGGCCCTCTTTGCCATCTGCCGAACCGGCAACCTTTGGCAACCGGACAACACCCTAGGCCAATCTGGTAAAGAAGCCGAAAAGCGGTTAGGTAAAATTTTTCCAAAGAACCGCGACGCGCACCTTTACGGCCGCACCGTCAACATGACGACAACCGTCGCTATAACTGCGCCGATGTGGCAGCCATCAATATCAAGCAAAAAGATACTTTGCCTTTTGGCCGCTATCAGGCGGCGGACAGAACAATCTCTTCGGCGGTGGCGTGGATCGAGATCGTCATATTGGCTTCGCGCGCCAGAAGCAGCGTGTAATAGGGCTGCACCGAATGGGCGTCGATCGGCTCCTCCGGCTTGTGGCCGGAATGCAGTTCGAGGAATTTCGGCGGCACGCGCAGCATCGGGCCGGCGGCCGACAGCACGAAACGCGGCTCGGTTTCGGGATTTTCCACCGTAACCACCAGCTTGCCGCCGCGCGGGATGGCCGCGTTGGCGACGAGGATCAGGTTGAGAAGCAGCTTGACCTTGTTCTTGGGTAGCAGCGCGCGTGGACCGTTCCATACAAGTTCCGGCTTCTCGTTCTTCAGGAAGGCAATGGCCACGGCCTCGGCGTCACCAGTGTCGATCATCATGCCGGCCGAACCCGCTGCGCCGAAGGCTATGCGGGCAAATTGCAGCCGCGCCGAGGCATTCCGGGCGCTCTGGCGGATGAGCTTCATGGCGTCTTCGTCGGCGCCGCCTTCATCGAGCAGCTCAAGGCCATTGTTGATCGCGCCGACCGGCGAAATGATGTCGTGGCAGACGCGGCTGCACAGCAACGCTGCGAGATCGGGGGCGGAAATGGTGAATAGTTCGGCCATCGGCAAAATCCCTGCTCAGGTCACATGTTTCATGGCCGAGCGACCGATTCGCGCCTGCCCCGACGAATCACGCTCTTTTCCAAGGCTTTCTGAATACACAGCGGCCGTGCGCGCATCAACAAATCCAAAATTGCCGGCGGCGAAAATGGTGTATTTACAGAGGAAAGCGGCATTCCCCTGGCAAGGACAGCCTTCGAACCGCCATCTTCCTGTGAGACCTTAATGGTTGAAAAAGGATTGCGGCATAGTTTGCCCGTGATAGCCACCTTGACCGGCCGCCAAGAGCTGTAGAGGTGCGGAGGCGTCGGCGAAAGTGCTCCCTGACGGAGATTGGAAGCATGTTTTCCCGATACTACGACCGGACGTTCGTCCGTGTCCTCACCGTGACCATCGCACTTCTGGGAGCTGTCGTCCTTTCGACCTCGGCGTCGCGGGCCCAGCAGTACACTGCTCAGGAAATCGTTGATTCCGGTCATAAATTCTTCGGCGAGACGTCGGGCGGACTGGCCACGGTCGTCGAGAAGATCTTTGCCTCCTATGGCCTGCCGAATGGCTATCTGCTTGGCGAGGAAGGTTCCGGCGCGCTGATCGGCGGCCTGACCTATGGCGAGGGCACACTCTACACCAAGAACGCCGGCGACCATAAGGTGTTCTGGCAAGGGCCTTCGCTCGGCTGGGATTTCGGCGGCGAGGGGTCGCGCGTGATGATGCTGGTCTATAACCTCGACGATATCAGCAGCCTCTACAACCGCTTTGGCGGCGTCGCCGGTTCGGCCTATGTCATAGCCGGGGTCGGCTTCAACGTGCTGCAGGCCAACAGGGTGCTCCTCGTTCCGATCCGCACCGGCGTCGGCGCCCGGCTCGGCGTCAATCTGGGCTATCTGAAACTTACCGAGCGGCCGACCTGGAATCCGTTCTGACCGGATTTCCGGTCCGCACAATCGCTCGGATAATCCTGATCGCGCCGCGGCATGCTCTTGCCGCGGCGTTGAATTTCCGCCATGCCAAGCTGGCACAATGCAGCGATTGCCGCTCCGTATAGTGGATAGCACGCCTTGGTTCAGTCGGTCCTGTTCTTCGCACTCGGCTTCCTCTGCGCCGTCTTCCTGGTGTCACTGGTCGCGCCGGCGGTCTGGCGGCGGGCCGTCGTTCTCACACGCCGGCGCCTCGAGGCCTCGCTGCCGCTGACGCCGGCCGAAATCCAGGCGGACAAGGACCGGGTCCGGGCTGAATATGCGATGATGACGCGCAAGCTCGAGATGACGATCAAGAGCCTGCAGGAAAAAACGGCCGAGCAGCTTGTCGAGATCGGCCGAGGGCGTGAAGCCCTGAAGGGACTGGCGGTCGAAAAGAAGGACAAGAACCAGGCGCTTTCCGACTTGCAGGCCAAGACCGCCGAGCTCAGGCAGCGCGAGGAGGAGCAGCAACGCCTCTCCGACCGGCTGGCGCAGACGGAACGCGCTCTGGAGAAGCGCGCGCTGGAGTTGCAGAAACTCGAGCAGATGTATGACGACGCCAGCTTCTCGTCCTCGAACCGCCAGATCGAGCTGGTGGCGCGTGAATCGGAACTGGAAAAGCTTGCCAACGATATCGCGGTGCTGCGCAGCCAGCGCAAGGAAGCTGACAGGCGCAACCAGGACATCGTGTCGGAAAGCAAGGCCGCGAACGAGGCCTTGAAGTTGAAAGGAAGAAGTCCGCCGATCTCGACAAGAAGGTCGAGCGGCTGCTTGCCACGCTTGCCGATCGCGAGGAAAAGCTCGACCGGCGCGAGAAGGAACTTGCCCGGGCGCGGGAGCGTTCGAAGGAGGCTGCGACGGCAAATGGCGTCGCGCGGCTGGTTGGCGGCGCCGATGCCAAGGGCGAGGAACTCGACAAGGCGATCGCCAAGCTCGAAGGCGACCGGGAGCGACTGGAAGCCAGACTGACGGTGCTGGCGCGCGAGAACAAGCGCCTCAAGACCGACCTTGCCGCCTCCGAGACGGCAAAGCCCGACCAGGCGGTCGATGCTCGCCCTGCCGGCGCGGGACTGCGTGAGCAAATGAATGAACTGGCGGCCGAGGTCGTCAACCTGACGATGAAGCTCGACGGGCCGGATTCACCGATCGCCAAGGCCTTGGCGGCTGACGGGCAGCAAGGCTCCGGTGGGCGCGGCGTCAGCCTTGCCGACAGGGTGAGGGCGCTGCAGAAGGCCGAGCAAGCCAATTGAAGCAAAACAAGATCCGCGCGGCTTCAGGTCGCTTTGCCGGCCGCTGGAGCAATTCCGGGAAAAGTGTGAAACGGGTTTTCAGTCCGGATTTGCGTCAAATCGCTCTATCGATCTGAAAAATGATGCAGCGCTATGGCCGAAGCCGCGGCCACGTTCAAACTGTCAAAACCTTGCGCCATGCCGATCCGCACCGTGTTCAGCCGGGCAAGCAGGTCTTCGGGCAGGCCTTCGCCTTCAGTGCCGAGATAGAGCGCCAGCCGTGCTGAACGTTGCGCGTCGCGGATGTCGACTGTTCCGCCCGGCGAAAGGGCGAATTGGTCGAAGCCAAGCCGATCAAGCGTCGCAGTGAAGGGGCTGGTGTCGTCGAAGGAGGCGAAGGGAATTTTCAGCGCCGCTCCCACCGAAACACGGATCGCTTTGCGGTAGAGCGGATCGCAGCAGGTGCTGTCGAGCAGCACGGCGTCGGCGCCGAAGGCCGCGGCATTGCGGAAGATCGCTCCCATATTGTCGTGATTGGATATGCCGACCAGCACGACCGTCAACGCGCGCTCGGGCAAGCTCTCCGCCAGAGCTTCGGCGGACGCCGGGTCGCCACGCACGCCGATCGCCAGTATGCCGCGATGCATATGGAAACCGGCGATGCGGTCGATCACTTCAGCGCTGGCGACATAGACCGGAAAATCGTGCGGCGCCTTGCGCAGGACAGCGTCCAGCCCTGCCAGCCGGTTTTCTAGAATGAGGGCCGATTCCGCAGTGAAGCGCCCACTGGAAAGCAGCAGATCAAGCACCACCTTGCCTTCGGCGACGAAGCGGCCGTGCCGACCGACCAGATCGCGCTCGCGGATGTCGAGATAGGCGGCGACACGCGGGTCTTGCGGATCGTCTATGGAGATGAGGTTCATGCGTTCCTCGCCGAAGAAATCGTCAGCGAGGTAATGAGCGACAAGGCTCGCGGGTCAAGCCCCGGCGCGGCGCAACCGATAGGCCATCTGCGAAAGGTCGCCGTCGCCGAAAATGCCTTCGAGCATGCGCAGCAGTTCACGCACCGCCTCGGATTTGCAGGAGTAGTAGATCATCTGGCGGTCGCGCCTTGTGTCGACGAGATCGAGCGCCCTTAGCTTGGCAAGATGCTGCGACAAAGCGGACTGGCTGAGCTGCACTTTCTCGGCGATGGCGCCAACCGACATTTCGCCATCCATCAGATGCGCCACGATCAGCAGACGCTTCTCATTGCCCATGAGGGTCAGAAACGCGGCTGCCGATTCGGCATTGGCGATTAGTTTGTTCGAGATCATAGATCCCCCATGGGTCCTGGCTCATCCAGCTGCCATGGGGGCAATGGCGGCTGAGTTCCACAATATTCAGATATCGATTTGCGCTGCTGAATCAGCGCTCCGGTAAAGGTAGATCATTTCGCCTAAATCTCAAGCGTTGCTTTCGTCGCAGCGCGATCAACTATCAGGATTGCTCCGCTGCGCGCCCTGTCTTGGCCATCTCGACCAGCGTGGCGCGCAACTCGCGCCCGGCGGCGAGAGGCTGCGGGAAGAAGACCCGGCAGACGGCGTCCGAAGCCGCGAGATCCATGCCGTCCGTGTCAAAACCGGTGGCGATCCAGCCGTCGCCTTCGGCATGGCCGAAATGGTGGGCGTAAATGGCAATCGCATCGCGATGGTCGGCATTCATGTGGTCGAGCGAGGGTTGTTCGCTGGCGGCCAGTTCCTCGACAACCGGACCGCTGGTGATGAAATCATCGCGCTCGAGAAGATAGGCCTTGCCGAAGCCGCCATTCAGGCTGGCGCGTTCGGGCTCGAGCCGGAAGAACGAAAAGTCGCCGAGGCCTGCATAGAGCTTCGCCTTCGGGTTGCGGTTGAGGTAGCGCCGTTCGGCCTGGGCATGTTCGGGCGATCCTCGCGCCAACCGCTTGGCCCGACATGCCAGGCTGATGCGTGGATGGGCGAGCGCGTCGCCTTTGCCGGGCTCACCCACCAACAGCGAGCAGCGCTGGTCGGCGAGCAGCGCGCCGGTATGCGCCGACAGCATCGAGATCAGGATCAGCGGCGTGCCATCGATGTCGGTGGCAACGCCAACCCTGCTCGCCAGCGGTGCGCCCGTTCCCGGCTCGACCACTGCGAGCGCCCCGAAGCGCGCTGAACGGATCAGGGTCTTCGCCAGCCTGATCGCCTCGGCGTCGGTCTCGCGGATGACGTCCTTCTTCGTCTCGCTCACAGGTTCACCCGAGATAAGTTGATCTTGATGCTCCGGTTATTGGCGGAGGATGCCCGACATGGCAAGGGCCTCGATTTCCTCACCGCTTATGCCGAAGCGTGCCAGAATGCTTGCGGGCTGGCGATCGGCGGCGGTTGGCGCCGAGGCAAGCGTTTGAGGGCTTTGCGAGAAGCGTGGCGCGGGCGCCGGACGCTCGAGCCGGCCGGATGTCACAAAGCTTTGCCTGGCGCGGTTGTGCGGATGGTCCCTGGCTTCGGTCAGCGAAAGCACGGGCGCGACGCAGGCGTCGGTCGAAGCGAAGAGGTCTGCCCATTCGTCGCGCGTTTTCTCGCCGACCCTTTCGGCAATCGCCTTGCGCATCCCGAGCCAGGATGTCCTGTCATACTGCGCGCCGATGAAGCTCTGGTCGAGCGGCAGCAGCCTGGCGAACTCGGCGAAGAAGCGCGGTTCGAGGCAGCCGACAGCAATGTACTTGCCGTCCGCCGTTTCGTAGGTGTCGTAGAAAGGGGCGCCGGTATCGAGCAGGTTGTCGCCGCGCCTGTCGCTCCACAGCCCCGCCGCCATGTAGGCGTGGATCGGCGCCGCGAGCATCGAGGCGCCTTCGATCATGGAAGCATCGACCACCTGGCCCTTGCCGGTGCGCGAGCGTTGGAACAGGGCGGCGAGCACACCGGCGATCAGCATCATGGCGCCGCCGCCTTGATCTGCGACCAGGTTGAGCGGCGGCACAGGCGACGAACCTTCTCTGCCGATGGCATACAGCAGGCCGGCATAAGCAAGATAAGTGATGTCGTGGCCTGCCCATCCCGAGAGCGGGCCATCCTGGCCGAAGCCGGTCAAGCGGCCATAGATCAGTGCCGGGTTGCGCTGAAGCACGACATCGGGTCCGAGGCCAAGCCGCTCCATGACGCCGGGGCGGAAGCCTTCGACAAGCAGGTCCGCCTTTTCGGCAAGCCGCAGCAACAGGTCGGTGCCTGCCGGATGCTTCAGGTCGAGCTTGAGGATCGAGCGGCCGTGGCGGTCGAGGTCGTATTCCTCAGGCAGGGCAAGCAGTGGCTGGCCGGCATCGGCCCGTTCGATGCGCAGCCCGTCGGCGCCCATCTCCGACAGCATCAGCGCCGCCAGCGGCACCGGGCCGAGCCCGGCCATCTCGATCATTTTCAGGCCAGCCAACGGGCCGGTCTTTTCAGTGGAAGCGCCAGTCGGCGTCTCGACCATGCTTCTATTTCGGCGCCATGCGAATGGCGCCATCGAGGCGGATGGTTTCGCCGTTCAGCATCTGGTTCTCGACGATGTGGAGGGCAAGTGCCGCATATTCGGAAGGCTCGCCGAGGCGCGACGGGAAGGGCACGGCGGCGCCGAGCGAATCCTGCACTTCCTGCGGCATGCCGGCCATCATCGGCGTCTTGAAGATGCCGGGCGCGATGGTGCAGACGCGAATGCCGGAGCGGGCGAGGTCGCGCGCCACCGGCAGCGTCATGCCGACGACGCCGCCCTTGGAGGCCGAGTAGGCGGCCTGGCCGATCTGGCCGTCATAGGCCGCGACCGAGGCGGTGTTGACGATGACGCCGCGTTCGCCGCCGGCCAACGGATCGAGCTTCGCCGTGCGATCGGCGACGAGACGGATCATGTTGAAGGTGCCGATCAGGTTGATCTCGATCACTTTGCGGTACTGGTCGAGTGGATGCGGCCCATCCTTGCCGATCGTCTTCACGCCGATGGCGATGCCGGCGCAATTGACCAGGATGCGCGGTTCGCCGAGCTTTTCAGCCATTTGCGCGATCGCAGCCGCGCCGTTGTCGCCGCTGCTGACATCGCATTGGACGGCAATGCCGCCGATGTCGGCCGCGACTTTCGAGGCGCGCTCGATGCCGACGTCGAGGATCGCGACGCGGGCGCCCTTGGCGGCGAGCGCGCGCGCCGTCGCCTCGCCGAGACCCGAACCGCCGCCGGTGACGATCGCGATCTGGCCGTTCGGGTTCATGCAAGCCTCCCAGAATTTCGGATTATGCTACGAAGCCTGCAAGGGAGGCGCAACCACAATGCCCGGATCGATCGACGGTTGCGCGCTGGCGGCCGGACGCGCCAGGGCCGGAGCCAGTTCCGCGACTTTCGCGGCGTTGGCGTGACAGACTTCGCCGACGAAACGGGCGACGGCGCCGGGCTTGATTTCATGATGCAGCAGCCTGTCGAGATCGACGGGGCGGGGCATGGCGATCTGTCCACGCGGGAAGCGCTTGAAACCGAGCGGCCCGTAATAAGGCTCGTCGCCGACCAGGACCACGGCCGGCGCGCCGGCCTTTTTCGCTGCATCCAGCGCAATCGCGACCAGTTTTCTGCCAATGCCGAGATTCTTGAAATCGGGGCGCACCGCCAGCGGGCCGAGCATCATGGCGCGCCCGGGCCCGGCCGCCACGCGCGTCATGCGCACCGAAGCGATCACCGCCTCGTCTTTGACGGCGACAAAGGACATCGAGCGATCGTGTCCTCCCGACTCGCGGATCTTGTAGGCGGCGAGCACGAAACGTCCGGGACCGAAGGCCTCGTCGTTGATGGCTTCGATTTCGGCATCATGCGCCGGGGTTTCCGGCAGGTATTTCACGTCGGCAAGGCTCATGGTCTTTGCGTTCCGGTATGCGAGGAAGGTTTGCTGCAAAGCGGCAGCGTTCGCCAATCAGCGCTTTAAGCGCGGGCGCCCTTTCGTCGTCGGTCGAACCGGATCGAGGCAAAATCGAACATGGGCGCCTCCGCTAGCATCAATTTTGTGCCGCTGCAATCGGCTGCGTTCGCGTTTCTTTTCGTCGAATGACGAACGGTTCGTCGTTTAACGAACTGGTTCGTTGTTAACGAACTGTTCAACGCCTGAGGGCTTCGCCAATCGGTCTTGCGCCTAGATATTGCCAGGACACAGGAGATTTCGCATGGGACTGCTCGTCGAAGGCAAATGGCAGGATCGCGCGTCCAATACCGACAGCGCCGGCCGGTTTGTACGAACGGAGTCACAGTGGCGGGACTGGATCACGCGCGACGGAGCGCCGGCCGAAGGTCGCGAGCGCGGCTTCATGGCCGAGCCAGGTCGCTATCATCTCTATGTCTCGCTGGCTTGCCCGTGGGCGCATCGGACACTCATCTTTCGCGCCTTGAAGAGGCTGGAGACCGTCATTTCGGTCTCCGTGGTCCATCATTTCCTGGGCGAGAACGGCTGGACTTTCAAAGTCGAAGACGGCGCCACCGGCGATACGCTCTACGGTCTCGATTTCCTGCACCAGATCTATACCAAGGCCGACCCTTCCTATTCAGGCCGGGTGACGGTGCCGGTGCTGTGGGACAAGCGGCAAAAGACGATCGTCAACAACGAGTCCTCCGAGATCATCCGGATGTTCAATTCCGCCTTCGACGAATGGGGCGATGCCGGCCTCGATTTCTATCCGGCGGGGCTGCGCACCGAAATCGACAAGATCAACGCGCTGGTCTTTCCGATGATCAACAACGGCGTCTATCGCACTGGTTTCGCCACCACGCAGCAAGCTTACGAGGAGGCGTTCGGCGACTTGTTTTCGGCGCTGGATACGGTGGAAGAACGGCTGTCGCAACAACGCTATCTGGTTGGCGATCGCATCACGGAGGCGGACTGGCGGCTGTTCACAACGCTGGTGCGTTTCGATCCGGTCTATGTCGGGCACTTCAAATGCAATCTGCGCCGCATCGCCGACTATCCGAACCTGTCGAACTATCTGCGCGACCTCTACCAGGTGCCTGGCGTGTCGGGCACCGTCAACCTGCATCACATCAAGGCGCATTATTACGGCAGCCACAGGTCGATCAATCCGACGGGAATCGTGCCGGTGGGACCGGAGTTGGACTACGAAGCGCCGCACAATCGAAACAGGTTCAGGAAGGCGGCGTGACCTGATCTAGATCGTTTCACCGTTCACGGAAACGGCGAAACACTCTAACTCTTTGTTTCTACGCAATTCCGGACGGAGGGTTACGGCGAAGTCGCCGAACTTAACCGATCACACTTTTCCTGGAATTGCTCTATTTGTCTCTACGCAATTCCGGACGGAAAACCGATCACACTTTTCCTGGAATTGCTCTAACGGAAGGCCTCGGTGTCGGTCCGGGTTCGTCTGGCAAGTTCCGCTTTCAGCAGAGTCTTGCCAAATCGGCCCGAATACCAAGCGGCATTCAAGCCAAACGTCAGCAGGAAGGCGAACAGAACGCTTCCAGCCCACACGGCCAGGGGAACGTTGCTCAGGTCGTGCTGTTTCGCTTCCCCTGAGAAGGCCAACCAACCCAGCGGCGCCGAAATCAAAAAGGCTGCCAGGGTCGAGAGCAGAACTGTCGTCCAATATTCCCTGCGATTGAACAACCGGCCGTTTCTTCTTATGAACTTATAGAGTGCAACGTTGGCCGATCCGAAACTTATAGCGAATCCCGCGGCTTTGCCGAGTGCCTGTGAAAACGTTGGGATGAGGACCAGCAGTACGCCAAGCGCAATCGTCAACGCCACCATCGTTAGAGCATAGTATCCAACATAAGGCCAGACGTTTGCGCAAGTCTCATCGCTGTTGCTCATGTCCCCAGGCTCCAATCCCCGAAGTAGAGCATAGGGTTTATACAAAGGAGAAAGCAAGCCTACCAATATGCCGAAGCAGGCCGACTCTCAAAAATTTCGGCTAGCCGTCGCCGTGTCGCCGGCGTCGTATCCGAGGGTAAACGGTCGAGCGCAAAGAATCCTGCTTCGGCTATCTCATGGTCTGGCAGTTTCGGCGCACTCTGACTGAAGCCTTCGATCAGGTAGAGACCGACATGATCACGGTTGCTCGAGCGGCGGTTGAAGTGCATCGACTTCAGCAGCGGCGGCGCGGTGAGCACGATGTTGCCTTCCTCGGCGAGTTCGCGCGCCAGCGCTTCCTCGAGCGTCTCGCCGGCCTCGACACCGCCGCCTGGCAGTTGCCAGCCCGGCACATAGGTGTGGCGGATGAGGAAGACGCAATTGCTGGCACGGTCGTAGACCAGCCCGCGCACGCCGAGCGTCATCGGCCTGCGCAGCAGGAAATAAAAATGGAACAGTCTCGCCCGCAGTCCCGGCCAACCGGTCTGGCGGAATGCCTCTTCCTCCGGATCGGCTCGGCGGTTCATGCAACGATCCCCAGGCGAACAGCAAACGGTGAGTGGAAAGCCCCGCCCGCGTCGCTTAAAAAGGGATCATGTTCAGGCTTGCGCATATTTCCGACGCTCATCTGGGACCATTGCCCGATGTAACCTATCGCGATCTCGCGTCCAAGCGCGTGCTAGGCTACGTCAATTGGCAGCGTAACCGTCGCCGCCACATGCATGACGCAGTCATCGACGCGATCGTCGCCGACATCAAGGCGAGCGCGCCGGACCATCTCGCCGTCACCGGCGACCTCGTCAACCTAGCGCTCGACGGCGAGATCGAGATGGCCAAGCACTGGCTGGAGACACTCGGATCGCCCCATGACGTCTCGGTGGTGCCAGGCAATCACGACGCTTATGTGCCGGGCGCCTTCGACAAGGTCTGCCGTGCATGGGCGCCTTGGATGAGCGGTGACGGCGCCAACGGCCCGGTCGACCGCAATTCCTTTCCCTATCTGCGCGTGCGCGGCAACGTCGCGCTGATCGGCGTCACCACGGCGCGCGCCACGGCGCCCTTCATGGCCAACGGCTTCTTCATGGAGGGACAGGCTGAGCGGCTGGCCAGAACGCTTGACGCCACGGCGAAGCAGGGGCTGTTCCGCACCATCATGATCCACCATCCGCCGGTGCGTGGCGCGGTCCCGCAGCACAAAAGACTGTTCGGCATTGCTCGTTTCAATAAGATCATTCGCCGGCATGGCGCCGAACTTGTGCTGCATGGTCACTCGCATCTGCCGTCGCTGTTCAGCATCGGCCCGCGCGGCGCCAAGGTGCCGGTGGTCGGCGTTGCCGCCGCCGGCCAGGCGCCCGGCGGCAGGCATCCTGCGGCGCAGTACAATCTGTTCGAGATCGATGGCGAGAAAGGCAGCTGGCGGATCCGCCTGACGCGGCGTGGCCTGACCGGACCGGCACTGCCGCCGTCGGATCTGCAAGTGGTCGAACTTGGCGCCGATACAGCGGCGCCCCGCGAGCTTGTCAGAAGCTGATCTTCATATGCGCGATGCGATCCCAGAACAGCGCCAGCGACACCACCAAGCCCACAAGGGCGCCGGCGGCGATCAGGCCGAGGCCCGCAAAGAAAGTGGTCCAGCCGTTGCGCCGGGGTTCCGCCCGGATAGGCGGCTCGGCTTCCTTGACCGCGAGGCGGTGCACACCTGGCACGGCGCTTTCTATGCCGCCCTCCATCATCCGCTGCCGCTCGACGACGCGCTCGGCGACGTAGCGCGTCACCGCGTCGGCGACAGGCTTCATCTCGCTGGATTCGGCGAGCACAACGCGACCGATGCGCGTGTCCTTGAGGAACCGGTAGGTACGTCGGTCGCGCCCCATGGCGACATGGCTGACGGCGTCGATCCACAGCCGCGGCTGCAACCCTGACGAAACGGCGAAGTCGAAACTGTCCATATCCGCGGGCACGTCGGCGAAGACCGGCGCGAGTTCCGTGGCCAGTAGATCGAGGCGCATGCGGTGTGCGTCGCGCATCTCCACGATCACGTCGTCGCGGTCTGCGAAGGCGTTCTTGACGTCGCGGACGGCGTCGGCAAGCCTCCGCGACGGCTCGATCTGGCTGATTTTGTCGCCTGCGTCTTTCATGGCGGCTGCCTCGCTGTTGGTTAACAGCGAGTTAACACAGTCGCCGGCAAAATGCACTCAGATACGGCTTGTCAGCTTGCCGCCGCGCCGAGCACAGGACGTTGCCGCCTGCCACGGCGCCGCGCGTTGCGACGTACGATCTCGGCGATCAGGTCGGGCGCTTCCTCGACCAGCATATGGCCGGCGTCCAGCACATGATGCAGATGGAAATGCGCCGGCAGGCTTTCGGCCTGGCTGACCGGCAGGAGGGGATCCTCCGCTCCCCAGACCACCATCACAGGCATTTCCAGGGTCTCCAGCCGATCCACGGGGATGGCTCCTTGCCGATCATCCTTGGTCATCGCCGCCGCCATATCGACAAGGATTTGCTGTTGACCCGGCCGGTTGCGCATCTGGCAGAGCGCGTCCACCACATGGTCAGGTGGCACGCTTTGCTGGCCCGACATGGCGACAAGGCAGGCGCGTACCTCTTGCTTGCCGGTCGCGGCAGCATAGCGGCGCAGCAGGGGCGCGTTGATTTCCGGACCGAAGCCGCCGGGCGCAAGCAGGGTGAGGGTGGCAATCCTGCCTGGTTCGGCAAGCGCCATCAGGGTCGCGATAGCGCCGCCCATGGAGTGGCCGACAAGGTGAACCCTGTCCAACCCACGGGCGGCGAGGTCCGCGAGGATGGCCCGGGCCGCCGGTTTGGCGCCGCCCATGCCATCGCATTCCAGGGACTGTCCATGTCCTGGCAGATCGTAGGCCAAGAGGCGCGCCTCGAGTGCCAGCGGCGCCATCACATCGCGCCACATCTCGCGGCAGCCGCCGAAACCGTGCAGAAAGACGATCGTCCTTGAGCCAGCGCCGCGCTCGGCGGCATGAGGGGATGGAGGCATGAAAAAAGGGGCGGTGAGCAAGACGGAAGCAAGTGAACTATTGCTAATTGTGGCTGAATTGCTCCTGAACCAGATCCATAGCCAGTAAAATTTTCGCGACTTGCGGCTTGTGGACGTTTCCGTACAAAGAGTGCTGCAGTACTTGCCGGACCAGCCATCTGCGTCGGCAATAGGCGGAAAATGGCCGTCACCGTCGGGATGCCGATTTGCTCTAGCTTGGATTGCCTATGCCAGCGGCGCGCAGGGCTTGCACCAGCCGATCAGTGAGATCGGCGGGGTATTTCCGGTCGACGAATGTCGCGCGTGGATCGGCGGCGAATTTCGGAAATTCGGCGGTCAGCTCGTTGGCAAGTTCGTTCGCCAGCTTGTCGCGGCCCGAAATCCTGGCTCCGATCAGGCGCGCGGCCAGATAGTGCGACTTGGACGCCGTTGTGCGCAGCGACTCGCTGGCAATCGCTGCCTTCTTCAAATCGCCTTGCATGAAGGCGCCGACGAACATGCCATAGTCCCACCAGGTCGGGTGGCCGCTGAAAGACTCCACGGCGTGGCCCAGGATCGGTGTCCCCTCATCGTATTTGCCGGCGAAGATCAGCCCGTAGCCATAGGCGGCGGCCATGCTGAGATCGTAAGGGTTGAGCTCGTAGGCCTTGCGCATCCAGCGGATCGCCTCGTCCGTGTTGCCCAGGCGGCTGTTCAGATAGCCATAGACGCGGTGCGCGTGCGGGCTCATCGGGCCCATCTGAATGGCGCGGTGCGCAAGCGACATGGCGTTTTCGAGCGTCGCATCGGGTGGATAGGCGTAGTGGGCGGTGACGGCTTCCAGATGAAGCGAGGCCAGTTCGGCATAGACAAGCGATGATTTGGTGCCTTCGCTGACCAGCTTCTCCAGGCAGCGATACGCAGCCTCATGCGTCTTGGCGCCCATGTCGAGATAGTAGCGGTCGTCGAGCACCAGGCACCCGATCTGGCTCGCTTGCACTCCGCTCTGGTCGATATAGCTGTAGATCGCGCCGGAAGCAGGAACGGTCGAGGTCAGCAGGCTCGCTATGCTGCTTTCGATCGTCGAAGGCGTGGTTTCGGCGGCAGCAAGATTGCGCGACAGCAGGACCCGACCCGTAGCAACGCTCTGCAGTTCGACCGTGATGTCGCCGGCTGCGGGTCCAGGAACGACATCGAAAACGAAGCTGATCGGATCTTCGGACCGGTCGCGCGTTGCGTCCGCGTCGCGCCCGATGAAATCGATGGTGTCGAAACCAGCGAGGCCGGCGCGCAGTGACGTGGCGACGCGCCCCGCCTCCGCTCCATCGGCTTTCACCGCGATGTAGATCAACGGCAGGGAATCGAACACCGGCTGGACGGCAGTGCTGCCAACGCCCGCCGTTTCGAACGGCGTGGCTGCGTCATTGCCGCCGAGAAAGGCACTGCCCTGGCGCATGATGAGCACACCGAGCATCACGATCACCAGAGCCATGGCTGCCCAGAAGAATCGCAGCTGCCGCGTCAGCGACGGTGCGGGCGTCGCCGGCGCCATCAGCGGCGCGGGTTCGGCCGGCGTGCCGAGATATTCGGTCGCAGTTGCATCCGCACGCTGCGCGATCTTGCCGGAGGCGGACCTAGCGTCGTTGCTCAGCCGGATGGCGTTCGGCTCATAGGAAGGGACATAGCCGCCGCGCGGGATGGCGATGCGCACCGGTTCGGCGATGCCCTCATGGGCGAAGTACTGCTCCAGAAGCTCGCGCAGGCGGCCGGCCTGGACCCGGACCACGGCATCGGTCGAGGCGTCGAAGTCGCCGTCCTTGCCGAAGACGTCCATAGCGATGGACACGCCTTTCAGCCTATCGGCTTCGCCAGCCTGCTCGCGTTCGACGAGATAGCGTAAAAGCCTACGGGCACGTTCGGAGCGTCCGAACGTTTCGCTGGCAAGCAGTCGCTCCAATGTCTCGCGCACTGCGGGGGCGGCAGGCGGGGCAGGCTCAAGTGTCGATCCTTTTCGAACTCGGCACAGGTTAGGACGCGATCATATAACGCCCGCGCCAGCGCACAAGGATGCTTGTGTTATGTGATCGCGTAAGCCACCGGAAATTTCCCCGCCGGTTAACGAATGGCAGGCTTGCGCGTCTTCAATTTGAAATTTGCAGCGTGGCGCACGGGAGTGCGCCATGCTGCAAATGGTTTTATCGG
Organism: Mesorhizobium sp. ORM8.1; assembly: GCF_053005525.2. Lineage (NCBI taxonomy): Bacteria > Pseudomonadati > Pseudomonadota > Alphaproteobacteria > Hyphomicrobiales > Phyllobacteriaceae > Mesorhizobium > Mesorhizobium sp. ORM8.1. The sequence goes on from NZ_CM132600.1 coordinate 5,560,888, forward strand.
ATCAGCCGGCCCGGAGCCGTTCGCCGTTTCACGGAAACGCTGAACTGCTCTGTCTTTGTCTTGACGCAATTCCGGACGGAAGGCTACGGCGAAGTCGCCGAGCCTGACCGTTTCACACTTTTCCTGGAATTGCTCTAGCGGCCGACGATCTCGGTTGGCCGCCGAAGTCACCGCTTCCAGCGAAGCGGCGACGATGTTGGTGTTGATGCCGGCGCCGAACAGCTTGCCGCCCGGATACTCCATCTCAACATAGGATATGGCCGAGGCATTGGAGCCGCGCTGCAAGGAGTGCTCGAATAATCGAGCACCGACATCTCGACGCCGACATGGCGCGAAAGCGCATCGACGAAGCCGTCGATGGGGCCGGTGCCGGAACCGGTGATGGTCACTTCCTTGCCGTTGTCGAGGATGACCGCCTCCACCACGCGCCGGCCCTTCACCTCGGTGTCGGGATAGGTGTGGTGGTCGAGGAACTTCAGCCGCGCGCCCGGCTGGTCGACATAGGTTTCGAGGAAGCGCTCATGGATGCGCCTGACCGGCACTTCCTTGCCTTCGGCGTCGGTGATGGCCTGGATGTCCTGGCTGAACTCGATCTGCAGATTGCGCGGCAGGTTGAGGCCGTAATCGGCCTGCAGCACATAGGCGATGCCGCCCTTGCCGGACTGCGAATTGATGCGGATGATCGCTTCGTAGCTGCGGCCGACATCGGCGGGATCGATCGGCAGATAGGGCACTTCCCACAGCGGCGTGTTGGCCTTCTTCAGCGCCTTCATGCCCTTGTTGATGGCATCCTGATGCGAGCCGGAAAAAGCCGTGTAGACCAGTTCGCCGACGTAAGGATGGCGCTCCGGTATCTTCAGCTGGTTGGAGTATTCGTAGACGTCCTTCATCCGGGTGATGTCGGAGCAATCCAGTTCCGGATCGACGCCTTGCGTGTACATGTTCAGCGCCAGCGTGACGATGTCGACATTGCCGGTGCGCTCGCCATTGCCGAACAGCGTGCCTTCGACACGATCGGCGCCGGCCATCAGGCCGAGCTCGGTGGTGGCGATGCCGGTGCCGCGGTCATTGTGCGGATGCAGCGAAACGATGACGTTCTCGCGGTGATCGAGGTTGCGGCACATCCACTCGATGCGGTCGGCATAGACGTTGGGCGTCGACATCTCGACCGTCGACGGCAGGTTGAGGATCAGCTTGTTGTCAGCCGTCGGCTTCACGATCTCGGTGACGGCGTTGCAGATCTCCAGCGCGACTTCGAGTTCGGTACCAGTGAAACTCTCAGGCGAGTATTCGAAACGGAAGCCACCGCCTGCCTTGGCCGCCATGTCGGTGATCATCTTGGCGGCGTCGGTGGCGATGCGTTTGATGCCGGCGACATCCTTTTCGAAGACGACGCGGCGCTGCAATTCGCTGGTCGAGTTGTAGAAATGCACGATCGGGCGATACGCGCCCTTGAGCGCTTCGAAGGTGCGCGTGATCAACTCCGGCCGGCATTGCACCAGCACCTGCAGCGACACATCCCGAGGCACGCCGCCTTGCTCTATACACCAGCGGGCGAAGTCGAAGTCGGTCTGCGAAGCAGAGGGGAAACCGATCTCGATCTCCTTGAAGCCCATGTCGAGCAGCAGGCCGAACATGCGCGCCTTGCGCTCGTGACCCATCGGGTCGATCAGCGCCTGGTTGCCGTCGCGCAGATCGACGGAGCACCAGATCGGCGCCTTGTCGATGACTTTCGACGGCCAGGTGCGGTCGGCCAGACCGACGGTCGGGTAGGGCTGGTACTTACGGGCTGCATCCGGCATGTGGCCGGCCGCGTGCTTGCCGGTTTCGGCATCGCTTGCGCGGATTTCTTCTCGTGCGTTCATCGTCGTTTCTCCCGGCGGCCCTCGGATCCGCCTTCAGACGGATTGGTGGCGAGTGGCGCCTTTACCAGATTTTCGTTCGCTTGATGTGACTGCCAAGGAGCATGCGCTTGCGCGGCGGTTCGACCGCCGGGCGCTCCTTCAGCGAACCCGGCGATCGCCGATAAGGCCGAGAAGAAGCAGGGTCGAAGCGAGCGCGCGCGCGGTCTCGCCGGCAAAGCCGGCGCGAGCGGAAGCGATGGAGCGGACACGCGTTGTCATGGCGGTTCTCTTACAGGAGCGGCCCGGCGGAGGCAAGCGCGGCGCATTACGGAGCGCGGTCGGGCGCATATTATCCCTAGCGCGGAAGCCCTTCCCCACGCGCGGCAAATGCGCCAGACTTGGCCGTCGACGGCAGAAGCCGGAGAGGGGGTCATTCATGAATTTCGTGTTCTTCTCGCCGCATTTTCCAGCCAACGGCACCGATTTTTGCGACCGGCTAAAGAAGGCCGGCGCCACCGTGCTCGGTATCGGCGACGCCCCTTATGAGAGCCTGAATGCCAGGCTGAAGGTGGCGCTGTCCGAATATTACCGCATCGCCGACATGGAAGATTACGACGCCGTGTTCCGAGCGATGGGGCATTTCATCCACAAGTGGGGACGTATCGACCGCTTCGAGTCGCTCAATGAGCACTGGCTGGAACTCGAAGCCAATATCCGCACCGACTTCAATATCTATGGCACCAAGCTCGATTTCGTGAAGAATTTGAAGCGCAAGAGCCGCATGCGCGCCTTCTTTCGCAAGAGCGGCGTCGAGACCATTCCGCAGCGCAAATGCTCCGATCGCACTGGGGCCATGACCTTCATCCGCCGCGTCGGCTATCCGGTGGTGGTGAAGCCGGATACCGGCTCCGGCGCCTCCAACACCTTCAAAATCTCCAACAGCAGGGAGCTCGACCAGTTCTTCAAGGACAAGCCCGAGGGCGTGACCTTCGTCATGGAGCAGTTCATCGAAGGGCTGGTGGTGACCTTCGACGGACTGGTCAATCGCGATGGGGAGGTGGTGCTGGCGGCCAGCCATCGCTACGATCAAAGCATCATGGATGCGGTCAACAACGACCGCCACATGAGCTACACCTGCTTTCCCGAAATCAGCCCGGCGGTTGAGGAAGCGGGGCGGAAAATCCTGAAAGCGTTCGACGTGCGCGAGCGCTTCTTCCACATCGAGCTATTCGAAACCAAGGACGATCGCGTTATCGCGCTCGAGGTCAACATGCGCCCGCCCGGCGCCTGGATGACCGATGCGATCAACTACACGTTCGACATCGATGTCTACGCAGCCTGGGCCGACATGGTGGTCAAGGATACAGCCGGCGGCCCTTACAAGGGCAAGTATTTCACCGCCTATGCCAGCCGCAAGCGCCACATCGACTATTTGCACAGCCATGCGGACGTGCTAGCCGCGCACGGCGACAAGATCGTCCATCATCAGGCCATCGAAGAGGTTTTCAGCCGCGCCATGGGCAACTACGCCTACCAGATGCGTTCGAAGGATCCGAAGGCGCTGCGCCAGGCGGTCGATTACATCCACGCGGAAAAGGCCTGAGCGATGGACGTCTCCTATCACAAGGCTCATGCCCGCAATCTCGGCCGCGACATGGAATACAAGCGCTATGGCCATGCCGGGCGGCCCGTTGTCGTGTTCCCGACCTCGCAGGGGCGCTTCTACCAGTTCGAGGATTCCGGCGGGGTCGCAGCACTCGCCGAATTCATCGACACCGGCCGCATCCAGCTGTTCACGCTCGACGGCATCGATCTGGAATCCTTCTTCAACAAGCATGCCGACGCCACGCATCGCATCGCCCGGCACGAGGCCTATTTCCGCTATGTGCGCGAAGAAGCGCTGTCGGAGCTGCAGACGATCGCCGTCAAGTCCAATGGCGGCCGCAACCTCAAGCCATTGTTCAGCGGCTGCTCGATGGGCGGCTATCATTCGTCGAACTTCGTCTTCCGCTTCCCGGAGTTGGCATCCGGCGTGATTTCGCTGTCCGGTGTCTACGCGACCCGCGACTTCTTCGGCCGGACGCTGGACGGCAGCATTTTCTACAATTCGCCACTCGACTATCTGCCGGGCATCGTCGACCAGAAATTGCTGGCACGACTTCGAACGCTTCGGCTGATCTTCTGTTGCGGGCAAGGCGCCTGGGAAGAGCGCATGCTGGTCGAGACCCGCGAGCTGGAACAGATCCTGCGCGACAAGTCGATCCCGGCCTGGGTCGACTATTGGGGCGGCGACGTCAGCCACGACTGGCCGTGGTGGCACAAGCAGCTTGTCTATTTCTTCGGCCGATGGCTGGATGATGATCTGATGCACAGGCTCGATTGATGACCGCGCCCGATCCGATCCGCCGCTTTGTCGAGGCCACCAACGCCGGCGACGAGCAAGCCTTTCTCGACACGTTCACCGACGATGCGTTCCTGAGCGACTGGGGCCGCGATTTCCGCGGCCGTGATGAAATCCCCCGCTGGAACCAGTCGGACAATATCGGCGTGCAATCCAATCTGCGCATCGTACACGTCGCGGAACGCGACGGCGTCTACCATGCCCGTGTCGCGGTGACGGGAAACGGCTTCAACGGTGAAGGCGACATGGCCTTCACGCTCGATTGCGATCGGATCGCGAGCCTGGTCATCAGCTGACGTCTTTCCACGTCAGCTGATGATGGGGGTTATCCTTCCTGGCAGACCGGCAGGGAAGCTATTTCCTGCGGCGCAGTCGATCCGTCGCGCAGGCTGAGAAAGACGACCGTTGCGGAGACGAGCGTGATCGCCGCCAGGATGATCAGCAATCCGTCGAAGGCGGTTTCGTAGGCATGGACGAGATCGGCCGTGCCGGCCGCCGGCAGTGATTGCGCCGCTTTGCCGAGATTGCCGGTCACCAACAATTGCGCGACCGCCACGTTCGCGGTGGAAGCCGCTCCTTCGGCGGCGAGCCGGGCCGCGGTCATGCCTGACAGTGTTGCCGTGACGACCGCCACCGCAACGCCTTCGCAAGCGACGCGGGTGGTGTTGAAGATGCCGACCGCCATGCCGGCGCGTTCCTTCGGCACGACGCTGACGGCGAGCCCGTCCATCAGGCCCCAAGGCAGGGCGATACCGACGCCGATCAAGATCAGTGGCGCCACCAGGGCGGCGTCTGCCGGCGGAACCCGGCTCAGCCAAACAAGACCGGCGGCGGCGATCAAAAGGCCGATGCCGCAGATCGCGGCCGGAGCGATCCAGCGCGCCATCTGCCCGGCCAGCAAGGGCAGGACCAGCAGCGGTCCGGAAAGACAAATCATCAACTGCCCGGCCTTGACCTCGCTCATGCCTTCGATGCCGATGAACCGGATCGGCAAGAGCACGAGCAGGACGACGAAAGCATAGGCGGGTGCCGCCGCCAGAAACTGCACGCCGACGAAGCGGAGGTAACGGAACAGGGTCAGGTCCAGCATCGGCCGGGCGACATTGCGTTCGACGAGGACGAAGGCGGCAAAGCTGATGACGGCAGCGGCAAGCAGCGCGATGATCAAAGGATCGCTCCACCCGCTTTGCGGGGCCTGCAGCACGCCGCAGGTCAGTAGCGCCAGCGCGGCGGTGAAGGTGATGGCGCCGGCCCAGTCGACGCCTGTCGCTTCCGGATCGCGCGTCTCGCGCATGCAGCGCAAGCCGAACAGGGCAGAAGCGATAGCGAGGATGGCGACCACGACAAAGATCGCCCGCCAGCCATAGGCGTCGATGAGAAGACCGGAGGCGATCGGACCGAAGGCGAGGCCGATGCCGAAACTGGTGCCGAGGAAGCTGAAGGCTCGCAACCGCAACGGCCCGTCGAACTCCTGGGCCATCGCCGATGCGCCGCCGGCAAAGGCGGCCGCGCCGCCGACGCCTTGCGCGGCTCTCAGCATATCGAACCAGACGATATCGGGCGCCAGCATCGAACCCAACGAGGCAAGGACATAGATGGACAGACCGATCAGGAAGATCCGCTTGCGTCCCTGGCTGTCGGCAAGCGCACCTGCGGCCATCAGGCTGGCGCCGAAGGTCAGCATGAAGGCATTCGTCACCCAGTTGAGCGCGATGGGACTGCCGCCGAGATCGGCCGCGATCCTCGACAGCGCGACAGTCGGACCGGTGAAGGTCAAAGGCATCGTCATGGCGGCGAGGCATACAGAGAGCAGCACGAGCCATCTGCCGGCCGGGCCGTTTTCAACATTCGAAATCATGATCTTTACCTGTCTGCGGCAGCGCGCTTGGTGGTCGCGGTGGTGGTTGCAACGGCAAGATAGGTTGGCGATACTTCCGGCAAAATAGTATTAGATCTCCGTTCATACCGGACAAAAACGCTTGAATAGGTTCGCGCCATGGATCGTCTCAACGGCCTTCTAGCGTTCGCCCGCACTGCCGAGCTCGGCAGTTTTGTCACCGCTGGCCAGGCACTCGGCATCTCCGCTTCCGCGGTCGGCAAGAGCGTGGCCCGGCTGGAGCAGGAACTGGGCGTGCGGCTCCTGCAGCGCAGCACGCGGCGCGTCAGCCTCACCGAGGAGGGGCGGCTCTTCAACGAGCGTGTAAGGCGCATCCTCGACGACATCGATGATGCCGAGGCAATGCTGTCGCGCACCCGTGAGACGCCGCGCGGGCGGCTTCGCGTCACGGCGCCGATCGTCACCTACCATCTGCTTTTGCCGGTGCTGTCGGAATTCATGGCCCGCTATCCAGAGATAGAACTCGACATAGATTTCAACGATCGCATCGTCGACGTCATCGACGAGGGCATTGATGTGGCGATCCGAAGCGGTGAGCTGCCCGATTCGCGATTGGTGTCGAGGCCCGTTGCACCCTTTCGGATGCTGCTGTGCGCGGCTCCTTCCTACCTCGATCGTCACGGCACGCCGAGCGTGCCGGCTGATCTCGCGCGGCATTTCGGTGTGCACTTCCGCTTTCTCAACAGCGGCAGGCTGCTTAACTGGCCGTTCGTTACTGGGAGCGCTGAACCGCAGATACTCTCGAAGCTGACCTGCAACAATATGGAGGCCCTCAAGGGCGCCACGATTGCCGGCCTTGGCATTGGCTGCATGCCCGATTTTCTGGTGCGCGACGCACTGCGCGACGGAAAGCTGCGCACCGTGCTCGATGACCATGTCGATGGCCGCGGCCAGTTCCGGATGCTGTGGCCATCCAATCGCCACCTCTCGCCGAAGGTTCGCGCCTTTGTCGATTTCCTTCCTGAGCGACTTGCGGTCGGGAGCGACTAAATAGCGCTTCCTTACGGCGCAGCGGTTGCCTGCCTTGTGCTGCCTATGGCCGGGGCTGCAGGGCAGGCTCGCAATCTTGTGATGTCCAGATATGAAGCTAGACTTTGAAGTTTAGCTTCATATCTGCCATATGAGAGCGATGAAGGATCGATTGTCTCCGCAAAACGACGCTGAAGCCGAGCGCGCGCTGGCTTTGGCGGCTGAGCTTCGGGTTGTGGCCGGCAGGTTGATCCGTCGTCTGCGCGAACAGGCGGATTCCGGCGACCTGACCTCGTCGCAAAAATCGGTGCTGCTGCATCTTGAGCGGGAGGGGGCGGCGACGGTCACTGCGTTGGCACGCGCGCAAGACATGCGTCCGCAGTCCATGGGAGCGATCGTGTCAGCGCTCGAAGTGGCCGGTCTGGTGGAAGGTGCGCCGGACCCGGCCGATGGCCGGCAGACCATATTGTCGCTCACCGCTGCTTGCCGCGAGATGATCGCCGCCGGTCGGGCGGCAAGGCAGGATTGGCTGTTCAGCGCCATCCAGGCGAACCTTGACCGCGGCGAGCAGGAGCAACTCGCAGGCGCCATCGGATTGTTGAAACGGCTCGCCGACTCCTGACCCATCATTCGGCGTCGGGCGCCGCTGTCCCAATCATCGGAAGGAAAAACACGATGGCAGTCACTACGCTCGACCCGAAGACAGCACTCATCGTCATCGATTTGCAGAAGGGCATCGTCTCCTTGCCAGCCGTCCATCCGATGGCCGAGGTGTTGAAGCAGGCCTGCACACTCGCCGACGCGTTCCGCCGCCGCGGCTTGCCGGTCGTGCTCGTCAACGTCGCCGGCGCGCCTCCGGGCCGAACCGAGCAGGCGCCTCGCGTCCGGGAATTTGCCGCCGGTTGGGCCGATCTTGTCCCCGAGTTGAAGCAGCGGCCGAGCGACCACGTCGTGACCAAGCGCACGGTGGACGCCTTCGTCAACACTGATCTCGAAGCCTGGCTGAAGGGCGAGGGCGTCACCCAGGTGGTGATCGTCGGCGTCGCCACCAGCATGGGCGTCGAGGCGACGGCGCGCCATGCCCGCGATCTCGGCTTCAACGTCACGCTCGCCGTCGACGCCATGACCGACATGGGTCTCGATGCCCACACCAACAGCATCGCGCATGTCTTCCCCAGGCTGGGCGAAACCGGCACGACACAGGACATCATCGATCTAATCGCGAAGAGGAATGCCTGACATGCAGTGGATCGACTGTGTATCCTACCTGTTCGGTGGCGCTTTCCTGACGAATGCCGTGCCGCATGTCGTCAGCGGCGTGATGGGGCGGCCCTTTCAAAGCCCGTTCGCCACACCGCGCGGGCAGGGTCACTCCTCCTCGACGGTGAACGTGCTGTGGGGATTTCTCAACGTCGCGATCGGCTATCTCCTTGTGGTCCGGGTCGGGGATTTCGACCTGCGATCCACGGCTGATGTCGTGGCGCTGGGGCTCGGCACCTTGCTTATGGGACTGATGACCGCACGCATGTTCGGCCGCTTCAATGGCGGCAATTTCCCGGTCGACGGATGAGCGCTCCGGCAAAAGGCACGTTCCGCTCACTGGCCAATTTCAACTACCGGATCTGGGCGGGCGGCGCGATCGTCTCCAATATCGGGACATGGATGCAGCGCACCGCGCAGGACTGGCTGGTGCTGACGCAACTGACCCACAACAATGCAACGGCCATGGGCGTGGTGATGGCGCTGCAATTCGCGCCGCAGATACTCCTGTTGCCATGGACCGGCTTTGCCGCCGATCATCTCGACCGGCGCAAGCTGCTCTTGGCCACGCAGGGCGCCATGGGCCTGCTTGCGCTCGGCCTCGGCCTGCTTGCCATCACTGGGCTCGTGCAATTGTGGCATGTCTATGTGTTCGCATTCCTGCTCGGCTGCACGACCGCGTTCGATCCGCCGGCGCGCCAGACGTTCGTCTCGGATCTGGTCGGCGAGACTGATCTGTCGAATGCGGTGGCGCTGAATTCCACTTCATTCAACGCGGCGCGCATGATCGGCCCGGCAGTCGCCGGAAGTCTGATTGCTTCGGTCGGCTCGGGTTGGGTGTTCCTGATCAATGCGGCGTCATTTGCCGCCGTGCTCGCCTCGCTCGGCCTGCTGCGCGTTGGCGAGCTTCACCTGAAAGACAAGGAACAGCGGAGCCGCGGCAGTCTTGTCGACGGCTTTGCCTATGTCTGGAAGCGCCCTGACTTGAAAACCATTCTTCTCATGCTTTTCCTGATCGGCACGTTTGGGCTCAACTTTCCGATTTTCATATCGACCATGTCCGTCTCCGTCTTTCATGCCGGAGCCAGCCAATACGGTCTGTTGACGTCGATCATGGCGATCGGATCGGTCATCGGCGCGCTGCTGGCCGCTCGGCGCGAACGGCCTCGCCTGGCGTTTCTTCTTGCCGGTGCGGCGATCTTCGGGCTCGGTTTCGGGCTGGCGGCGATCATGCCAAACTACTGGCTGTTCGGCCTCGCGCTTGTCGTCATCGGTGTCTCGGCGCAGACGATGACCACCTCGACGATCAGCCTCGTGCAGTTGTCCACCGAACCCGCCATGCGCGGGCGGGTGATGGCGATCCTGCTGGCCATAACGCTGGGCGGCACCGCCGTCGGCGCGCCGATGGTCGGCTGGGTGGCGGACGACGTCGGCCCCGCTGGGCGCTTTGCGTGGGTGCCGTTGCCGGGTTAGCGGCGGTGGCCGTCGGAGCCAGCTATCTCATCAGGTATCGCCAGCCGCGCATGGATATCGGAGCGGCACGCCTACGCTTCCATGTCGGCGGTGACGAAGCAGGGCCGGTGTAGACTTCAGCTCGCGACGCTGCGCGAAGAGCAGCGAGAACACCAGCAGCAAACTATTGCCGCGGCTGGCGCAGGCGGGTCATCCGCTCGGCCGGCGCCTGGTCCTGGGATGGTTGCTCCGGCGAGGAATTCATCTTTTGGTCTTAGACCCGAAGCCTAAAAATGCGAACCTCGGTTGGCCGGAAAAGGATGCTTGCACGCGTCAGTATAGAGCGACACCTCATACCTTGGCATCGAACAATCGCCCTATCGCATCGCTGCTCATGTGATCGAAATCGTCGGGCACAGAGAATTGGCCGGCCATAAAGCCGATCCGCCGCACTTGCGCCGAAGCAAGTTGCTCGATCGGTATGACCTTGACCAGCCGCTTGCCGGCCTCTGCGATAATGAAAGGCTCACCTTTGGCTGCTCGGTCGACCAGGCGCGATAGATGGATTTTCGCCTCGTGAATGTCCACAACCCGGATCAAAGTTACTCCTCACCGACCGTGCGAGGTCCGCATCTATTCACCCGGCCTTCTCGGAGGTGGGAAGGCCGAAACCACTGACCGGATGGGTTTCGACCTGGAATTCGAAACCGGCGATGAAGGGTCGCGCCTTGGCGATCGCCGCCTGGACTTCCGGCAATTGCAACGAAGCCTTGTGGCTGACCTGGTCGGTCCACACCTCGGTCACCCAGATCGCGTCGGCATCGACCGGGTCGGTAGCGATGATGTAGCTCAGGCAACCGGGGAGCGCGCCGGTGCTTTCGCGCAATACGTCCATGACCGCATCGCGCTGGCCGCGCGCCGCCCGCATCTTGCCGATCAGTCCGTACATTCCCTTGCACTCCCTCCTCGTTGCACGCGTCACCAAGTATGCAGTCGGCGGCTCATTGCATCAACTGGCCGCCATTGACCTCGATCACCTGACCGATGATGTAGCCGCTCAACACGTCGGATGACAGAAATAGATAGGCGCCGACACAATCTTGCGGCGTTCCGGCACGACCTTGCGGAATGGTCGCGACCATCGCTTTGACCTGCTCGGCGGACGAATAGCGCTCATGGAACGGTGTCAGGATAGTGCCTGGCGCGACCGCGTTGACGCGGATGCCGAAGCCGATCAGTTCCTTGGCCATGCCGCGCGTCACGTTGGAGACAAAGGCCTTGGACGAGCCGTAGAGGCCGGCGCCGCCGCCGGCGCCGTTGCGGGCGGCGATCGAAGAGGTGTTGATGATGAAGCCGCCCTGGCGCTTCAGCCACGGGATCGCCTTGCGCGAGGCGGTCAGCACCGAGCGGGCGTTGAGGTCCATCACGGCGTCGTAATGCGCCTCGGTCTGGTCGGCATAGGCGACGCGGCCGAGCATGCCGCCGGCATTGTTGACCAGGCCATCGAGCTGGCCGAAATGCTCAGCACTTTCCTCGACGACGCGCTCGACGTCGGCAGCGATTGAAAAGTCGCCCTGGATCAGGAACACGTCGCCGCCATCGTCGCGGATGCCTTTGGCGAGGTTTTCAGCGGCGTCGCGACTCGAATTGTAATGCAGCGCGACACGGCATTTCTGCTTCGCGTAGGCCAGTGCCAGAGCCGCGCCGATGCCGGTCGAGGCGCCGGTGACCAGCACCGCCTTGCCGGCAAGGTCTGGAATGACAAGTGTCGTCATATGAGCTGGCCTCCGCACTGTCGTCTTTCGTAGGCCATTGCAGGCCCGGCGTTCAAGCCCGCCGTGGCTTAGGGCCTAAGATAGACATAGCCCTGGTGCTGCAGCTCGGCGAGTTTCACGACGCCGCCTTTCTCGGCAACCGCAAAGCCGGACAAAAGGTCGGTCAATGCGATCTCCATGCTGTGCATGGTGTTGCTGCAGGCTTGCGGTGCGAGCCCTTGTTGGACGAGGCCGGCGAACCGGCTCGACGTCGCGCCGGACGCGCCTTTGGCCTTGAAGGCTGCAAGAGCGGGGCCATGCACGACAAGCACGATATCGACATTGCCGCCGGTGCCCTCATAGTGGTTCTTGATGTTGCCGAGGACGAAATTGACCTTGTCGGCATCGCTGAGGTGATAAGCGACTTTGAGCTTCTCCTCGCTTGTGGCCGCATTGGCACGGCTCAGGCCGAAAAGGCCGGCTGCTCCGGCAAGTCCGGCACGGAAAATGTCACGGCGCAGCATTCGCATCCTCCCTCGCTCGCGCGCTCGCGCGATTTTGCATGGCCCAGGGCGTGCTCCTAGACTAGCATATCGTAGTCCTGTCGGTGGGAGGAGGATCACATGGCATCGAGGACAGTTGCGGGCGCCGCGCTTGGCGCCCTCATTGCCTTGGCTGGTGCGGCACGCGCTGAACAGCCGCCCAAACTTCCTGAACTGAGCCCAACCGGCGCCGACGCCTGCTTCGGCCGCATCTACGACGCCGCCCATCTCAAGGCGCATCCGCACCAGAAGGCGGCGCGCATTTTCTTCTTCTACGGCCATGACCCGGTCAGCCGGCCGAATGAAGAGCCCACCGCCAACCAGGATACCTCCTATAACGGCTTCCTCACCACCACGGTGCGCGGCGCCAAGACGCCGGAATGGGCGAGCAGCTGGTGCAACAAGGAAGATCCCAGCGACAAGGCGAGCGGCATCCGTTGCGGCATGGATTGCGATCGCACGCTGGCTTCGCTGAAGGTCGACGACAAGGGCAAGCTGCTGCTGTCCGGCCTGTCGCCGGATGTCTATCTCGATCCCGACGCGTCGGAGTCGATGAGCACGGCGGAGTATAACAAACAGCAGCTGGGCAGCGAGGACGACAATTTCAAGCTCGATCCTATGCCGGTCGAGACCTGCCAGGCAGAATTTGCCCGCATCGATCCGATCGATCCCGCACTTGGCGACCCGCTGCGCGTGCGGCTCAAGGCCGACCAGCCTTTCTGCTATGGCCGCGATTACGATGACGCGCATCTGAAGTCGCATCCAAACCAGATGACGCAATCGATCCGCGTCTTCCGTGGACCAGTCGAACTCGCCTCCTTCGCCGCTGACGGCGATAAGGCGAATTGGCCCGACGGCGCCGACATCGCCGTCTCGGTCACGACAAGGCAGAAGGGCGCCAAGGTCACGCAGACCTATTCGTGCCAAGGCGAGGCCGATCAGTGGCGCTGCTCGGCAAGCGCGAAGATGAGCGATTTTTCCTGCGACATCTCGCAGAAGGAGATTTACCTGAAGCGCGGCGTCAACGGCACGATGATGCTGGCCAATCCCAACAATGCGGTAGCGGTTGTCGATCTCTGCTCGAAAGCGGCGAATGGCAAGACAAGGTCCGACGACAAGGTCTATCGGTTGACCCCGATGCCGCAGTCGGCTTGCGCGCCGTGAGGTCGGTCTTGTCTATGTCATCGCGGAGGGATATATCTTTGCTATATCTCGCTTGAGGATAGCATATGGACAAAGCAAAGGTGTTCTGGTCGGGTCGGTCCCAAGCTGTGCGGCTTCCTAAGGAATTTCGTTTCGAAACAAACGAGGTTTCAATTCGTCGTCATGGCCAGACCGTAATTTTGGAGCCGCTCGCGCAAGATTGGGCGTGGCTCGACCAAGTGATCGGACCTGTTGATGACGATTTCGTCGAAGGGGCGCTGAAACGTCAGGACGGGCAGGATCGACCTGACTTGGATGACCTCTTCAAGTGATCTACCTGCTCGACACCAATGCCGTCATCGCAGTCATCGCGGGCGATGAAGGTCTGTTGGTGCTGCTAAAAAAGCATGAACCGCAGGACTTTGCTCTCTCGGCGATCGTAGTGCACGAACTGTACTATGGTGCTGAAAAGAGCCTGCGAAGATCCCAAAACCTGGCGCGTATTGAAGCTCTGCAGTTTCCGGTGCTGGAATTCGACCGGGAAGACGCGAGACATGCCGGAGAGATTCGCGCCACGCTTGCGGCGCTGGGAACCCCGATTGGCCCCTACGACGCGCTGATTGGCGGGCAGGCGCGTGCTCGGAACCTTACGTTGATAACCCGTAATATGCGAGAATTCGAGCGGATCAAAGATCTCGCCATCGAGGCATGGTAAGTCGCTTTATGCGAAAGGCACCGCCGTCGTGCCCTTGGGCAGCTTCGCCTCGTCGTCGGGTTCGACGTGGATGGTGACGCGCACCGAGGGGATTTCGGCCTTGAGCGCATCCTCGATGCGGTCGCAGATGACATGGCTGGCGCCGACGGTCATGTCGGCGTCGACGACCAGGTGGAACTCGATGAAGGTGGCGCGTCCGGCGATGCGGGTCTTCAAATCATGCACTTCCAGCGCGCCCTTGCAGTTGGCCGAGATGACATCGCGGATGTGCATGTGCTCCTGCTGATCGACGGCGCGGTCCATCAAGCCGTCCATCGACGAACCGATGACGTGCCAGCCCTGCCACAGGATGTTGAGCGCGACGATCACCGCGAGTGCGGGGTCCAGGATCTGCCAGCCGGTCAGGATTGCCCCGACCAGGCCGCCGAAGACGCCGATGGAAGTCACCACATCGGTCATGATGTGGTTGCCGTCGGCGACCAGCGCCGGCGACTTCTCGGCCCTGCCGGCGCGGATCAGCGTCCAGGCCCAGAAGGCATTGATGACGGTGGCGACGCCGTTGACGGCAAGACCTTCCCAGGGCTGTTCGAGCGGCGCCGGCGTCTGCCAGGAACGCCAGACCTCGTTGAGGATCAGAAGCGCGGCGAGAACGATCAGCACGCCCTCCAGCACCGCGGAAAAATACTCGGCCTTGTGGTGGCCGAACGGATGATCCTGATCGGCCGGCTTGTAGCTGACCTGGATCGCCCAGAAGGCGGCGACAGAGGCAATGACGTTGACGGTCGATTCCAGCGCGTCGGAATAGAGCGCGACGGAGCCGGTGACGTACCAGGCCGCGGCCTTCAGCGCGAGCACGACAAACGCAACCACGATCGACCAGAACGCAAGGTTGGCGACCTTACGCTTCGCGGCAGCCTTGGCTGCGGTCGTCACCCTGTTGTCGGCTTCGGCCATCGAGGTCAGGCTGCTTTTTCCTTGGCCTTGCGCGGCAGGTGCGCCACGATGTTCTCAATGATGCGCATGCCGGCATTGTGGCCGAGCGTCATGATCGATTCGGGATGGAACTGCACGGCGGCGATCGGCTCCTTGCGGTGCTCGAAGGCCATGATGACACCGTCCTCTGTCTCGGCCGTGACAATGAAGCCATCGGGCAGGCGCACCGGATCGGCGAAGATCGAGTGGTAGCGGCCGACGGTCACTTCCTTCGGCAGGCCCGAGAAGATGATGCCGGGCTTGGAGACGCGGATGCGCGACGGCTTGCCGTGCATCGGCACATGCAACTGCCTGAGCTCGCCGCCATAGGCTTCGGCCAGCGCCTGCAGACCAAGGCAGACGCCGAAGATCGGCAGATCGCGGGCACGCGCCTTCTTGATCGTGGCGGCGCAGTCGAAATCCTTTGGCGTGCCGGGGCCAGGCGACAGCACGACGAGATCCGGCTTCAATCGCTCGAAGACCTCTTCCGGCACCGGCGAACGTACGGTCGAGACGTTGGCGCCGGTCTGGCGGAAGTAATTGGCCAGCGTGTGGACGAAGGAGTCCTCGTGGTCGACCAGGAGAATGTTGACGCCATCGCCGACGCGCGCGGTGGTGCGCTCGGTTCCGGTGGCGTTGCCGGTCTTGGCGTCGCGGATGGCGGAGAGCATGGCGGATGCCTTCAGTTCGGTTTCGGCTTCTTCTTCTTCGGGAATACTATCGAAAAGCAGCGTCGCGCCGGCGCGCACCTCGGCGATGCCGTCCTTGATGCGGATGGTGCGAAGGGTGAGGCCGGTGTTCATGTCGCCGTTGAAATTGACCATGCCGATCGCGCCGCCATACCAGGCGCGCGGGCTCTTCTCGTTCTGCTCGATGAACCGCATGGCCCATAGTTTCGGCGCGCCGGTGACGGTGACCGCCCAGGCGTGCGACAGAAAGGCGTCGAAAGCGTCCATGCCTTCGCGCAAGCGGCCCTCGATGTGATCGACGGTATGGATGAGACGCGAATACATCTCGATCTGGCGGCGACCGATGACGCGTACCGAGCCCGGTTCGCAAACGCGCGACTTGTCGTTGCGGTCGACGTCCGAGCACATGGTGAGTTCGGACTCGTCCTTCTTCGAGTTGAGCAGCTTCAGGATCTGCTCGCTATCGGAAATGGCGTCGTCGCCGCGCTTGATGGTGCCCGAGATCGGGCAGGTCTCGACGCGGCGGCCATTGACGCGCACGAACATCTCCGGCGAGGCGCCGATCAGGTATTCATTGTCGCCGAGATTGATGAAGAAGGAATAGGGCGAAGGGTTGATCGATTTCAGCTTGCGGGAAATGTCGGAAGGCTGGGTCTCGCAGCGCTCGTAGAACATCTGTCCAGGCACGACCTCGAACAGGTCGCCGCGCTTGAAGCTCTCCATCGCCCGGCGCACCAGATTGGCATATTCGCCCGGCTCGTGGTCGCCGCGCGGCGGGATGCGGTCGGCGGTCTTGAACGGCTCGACATGGGCATCGCGCGGCAGGCCTTCGGTCGAAAAACCTTCGCCCGAATAATCATAGCGGTCGGTCCAGGCCTTGGTCGAATAATGGTCGACGACGAGGATCTCGTCGGGCAGGAACAGCACGAGGTCGCGCTGGCTCGCTTTGCGCTCCAGCCTGTGATCGACCGGGTCGAACTGGAAGGCGAGGTCGTAGCCGAAAGCGCCGTAGAGGCCGAGATTGGCGTCTTCCGCCGTCTTGAACAAAGCGGTGATGGCGCGCAGGACCGTGAAAACCGAGGGAACGCGGCTGCGCTCCTCCTCGGTGAAGACTCGGCCGGGCTTGGCGACATCGAGACGGATGAGCGTCTTGGAGGTCTCGGCGATCGTCACGTCACTCAAGCCGGCGAGCGTCTTGCCGATCGCCGGCAGCAGTGCCTCGCCGCGCTTGTTCAGCGCCTCGATGCGCATAGCGCGGCCGCGCGCCGAAATCACCAGCGGCGGATCGATGATGGCCGTGTCCCAGCGTGTGTAGCGGCCCGGATATTCATAATTCGAGGAAAACACCGCGCCGCGGCGCGAATTCAGCCCATCGATGTAAGCGTCGATCGCGCCTTCATAGGGGCGATCATGGCGCTCGCGCGTGATCGTCACGCCGCCCGCGGTGACGAAGCGCTCGGCCCCGTTGTCCAGAACTGTTGTCGTCATTGCCGTCTCCATTTTGGGCAACGGACCCGGGAATGGCTTGAAAAAACAAATGGCCGCCCGGACATTCCGTTGCGGCCACCCTCTTTTTCACGCACGCGCGTTCGAACAGGCCGCTATCAGCGAGCCCACCACCAAATGGTCTTGTTCGAATGCATGTTCATGGCGAAAATCCATAGCGGCGAAAAGCCGGACGCGCAACAGCTTTGAACGGCACATTCGGTGGCCGCCGCTTCCATATCCCATGGCACATCGCCAGGGCCGGCGGTCGCGCCTACTGTGGCTGTTCAATAGCAGGACGATGGGAAAACACCTAATGACCGAGCAGATCGAGCGCGCGCGGACCTTCCATGCCCTTCACGTCAAGGGAAACCCGGTCGTCCTCTACAATGCCTGGGATCCGGGCTCGGCCAAGATCATCGAGAAAGCGGGCGCCAAGGCCATCGCCACCGGAAGCTGGCCGGTCGCGGCGGCCTTCGGCTACGCCGATGGCGAGAAGATTCCACTGGAACTGGCGCTGGACAACATCAGGCGCATCGTGGCGGTGGTCGACCTGCCGGTGACCATGGACCTCGAAGGCGGCTATGGCGTCGAGCCGGAGGTTGTGGCGCAAACCGTAGCGCGCGCCTTGCAGGCCGGCGCCATCGGCTTCAATTTCGAGGACCAGATCGTCGGCGGCGCCGGCCTGCACGACATCGCCGTCCAGGTGAAGAGGATCGAGGCTGCGGCGGCAGCGGTCAAGGCTTCCGGCATCCCAGCCTTCCTCAACGCTCGCACCGACATCTTCCTCAAGGCGAAACCCGATACGCATGACAAGGCGTTGCTCGACCAGGCGATCGAACGGGCGCAGGCCTACGAGAAGGCTGGCGCGAGCGGCTTCTTCGCGGCCGGCCTCGGCGATCAGGGGCTGATCGAGGCGCTGTGCAAGGCGACGGCGCTGCCGGTCAACATCATCGCGCTGGCGCATGTTCCGCCGCGCCGGCGACTGGCGGAACTCGGCGTTGCCCGCATCAGCCATGGTCCGGTGCCTTACCGGCAGATGGCCGAATGGCTGGAAGGAAAGGCGCGGCAGGCTATATCGGGTTAGGGCAGCTCAGTCCTCCAGCGTGCCCGACCTGGCGTCGTCGCTTCTCTTATCACCGGCGAGCTTCAACAGATCCTCGCCGGTGCGGATGATGCGGCGCGAACGGCGGGTGAGGATGAAGCCCGATTGCGGCGTGAAGACTTCCGTGCGGCCGCCAACCTCACCCGGCGCATGCACGATGGTCGCCAACCTGTCGCCCTTGGCGACACGATCACCGGGCTTGACGTCGTAGAGGACCGCGCCGGCCCGGGGCGAGGGCATCATCTCGATGTTTTCCAGCGGCACGACAGGGCCGGAAAATTTTTCGAATTTCGGGACAGATGGATCCTGAACGACGCCGCGCGTCACCAGCAGGCGATAGAGACCTGCCCCATCGGACGCCGCAAAAGCGCCGTCGACATCGAGTATGCCGCGATATTCGACGGTGGTGACAGCGCGCCGGTCGAAGCGCGCGACGCTTGCGGGCACGTTCTGATAGGGCATGATCGAGGCGCCCTCGAAGGTGCCGCTGGTGTCCTCGCTCCACAGCACCACGGCGTCGGCGCCCATGGCGGCCGCGCAGTCGGCCATATACGGCCACAGGCTGGTATGGATGTAGAGATAGGCCAAGCCCTCGTCGTCGCAATGCAGGTCGAGAACGATGTCCTGCCCAAGCGAAAGCTGCACAAGCCGGTTCTTCAGCCGGCGATCGGCGCCGCCGAAAGTCGCGTCCGGCAAGAGCCTGGCGTCGGGCGCTGCAAGCAGCGGAAAGGAACGGTTGAAATTGGTGCGGGTGCCAAGGTTGAAGCGGCCCTGATGTTCGCCGAAATGATACTGGGCGCGGCCGATCGGATTGGCCCAGGGCACGATTGTGATCGGCCCCTTGATGCGGCCTTCGGCCTCCGCCCTGGCCAGCATCGGCATCAGCGCATCGATGGCGACGACGCCCGGTAATTCGCCGGCATGTAGCGCTGCCTGGAGATAGGCCGAGGGTGCGGCCTTGTCCGTGCCGTCGACGCGGAAGACGGGGAATTCGTAAGTGACGCCTTCGCTGTCGCCGGCGATGCGTTCGATCGTCTTCTGCATGGGATACCTCCGCGTGAAGAGGCTTCACACATGCATCGTTGCGATCAGGCTGTCGAGTGGTCCAGCCGGACCACGCCGTGGGGCAGCTATTTTTGTTTGACGCAATTTCCGGACGGAAAACCGTGTCACACTTTTCCTGGAAATTGCTTTATTCGGCCGGCTGAGTCTGCAGGACAGCGCGGCGGTCGAGCGCCTGCGACAGCACCGCGACCGCGACGGCCATAAGAGCGAGCACCGCGCCGACCAGCGGTAAATTGGCGTAGGAGACACCCCAGGCGATGGCGAGGCCGCCGATCCAGGCGCCGCTGGCATTGCCGACATTGAAGGCGCCCTGGTTCAGCGTCGCGGCCAGGTTCGGCCCTTCGGCAGCCGCCTCGACGACGCGGATCTGCAGCGGCGGCACGACGATGAAGATCAACAGGCCCCACAGGAAGACGATGGCGACGGCAACCGCCGGCATAGCGCCGAATTTGGTGAAGACGACGAACAAAAGAGCCATGGCCAGCAGCGTGCCGATCACGGTCGGCATCAGCTTCCAGTCGGCGAGCTTGCCGCCGATGATGTTGCCGATGGTCATGCCGGCGCCGAACAGGAGCAGCACCCAGGTGACGGTCGAGGTCGCCAGACCGGAAACATCGGTGAGATATGGCTTGATGTAGGTGAAGACCGCAAACAGGCTGGCGGAGGCGAGCGAGGCGATCAGCATCGCCAGCCAGACCTGCAGCTTGCCGAGCACGCGCAATTCGCTGACCAGGCCGCCGCCACTGGGCTCAGCGACGTCGGACGGCACCAGCCAGGCGATCGCCGCGACCGAGATCAGGCCGATGCCGACGACGGCGAGGAAAGTCGCGCGCCAGCCGAACGCCTCGCCGAGCGCGGTGCCGGCGGGAACGCCGAGGATGTTGGAGAGCGTCAGGCCGGCGAACATCAGCGCGATGGCGCTGGCGCGCTTGTTGCGCGGCACCAGGCTGGCGGCAACCACCGAGCCGATGCCGAAGAAGGCGCCATGACCGAAAGCGGTGAAGACGCGCGCGGCCATCAAAAGCCAGTAGTTGGGCGCAATGGCGCAGAAGAGATTGCCGATGGCGAACAGCGTGGCGAGGCCAACCAGCACCGGCTTGCGTGGCAGGCGGGCCGTGGCCATGGCGACGATCGGCGCGCCGAAGACGACGCCCAGCGCATAACCCGTCACCAGCAGGCCGGCCGACGGGATCGAAACGCGAAGGTCCGCCGCCACTTCCGGCAGCAGGCCCATGATGACGAATTCGGTGGTGCCGATGCAGAAGGATGCAATGGCAAGCGCTAGGATCGGCAACGGCATCGGATGTCCGGACTGAATCGGTTCAAATTCGAGACTGACTTTGGATGTGTCCGGTGCGCAAGCGCCATTGTTGCAACGCAGCAATGCAGAAAGACGAGGGCGGCGGCACTCTGGGGCTGATTCAGTCCAGCGGCTTGAGCTCCTGGGCGATTGTCACCAGCAATTCCGAAACGGTCGGATGGATGTGGACTGCCCGCGCGAGCGTGTCGACGGGCGCCTTGGCATACATCAGGTCGAGCACGCAGTGCACGGCCTCATCGCCGCCTGGGCCGAGCACCGCGCAACCGAGGATTTCCCTGGTGTCGGCATCGACCAGGATCTTCATGAAGCCTTGCGTCTCGCCCTTCTCGACGGCGCGGCCGACGCGGGTCATCGGCCGCTGGCCGACCAGCCCGCGACGGCCGGATTTCTTCACCGCGGCCTCGGTCATGCCGCAGCGGCCGAGCGGTGGATCGATGAAGAGGCCATAGGTCTCGATACGATCGCTGACCTTGCGCTGATCGTTGTCGAGCAGATTGGCGGCGACGATCTCGTAATCGTTGTAGGAGGTGTGGGTGAAAGCGCCCTTGCCGTTGCAGTCGCCCAGCGCCCAGATGCCGGGCACACTGGTGCGCAACTGGTCATCGACGGCGACGAAGCCGCGCTGGTCGACCGCGACGCCGGCCTTGTCGAGGCCGAGATCGTCGGTGTTGGGGACGCGACCGAGCGCCAGCAGCACATGCGAGCCGACCGCCGGCGGTTTGCCGTCGGAGAAGGTGACGGCGATGTCGTTGCCCTGCTTGGCAAAGCCGATGTCGTCGGCGCCGAGATGGACAGCGATGCCTTCGTTCTCGAGGATCGACAGGATGGCGGCCGATGTGTCCTCGTCCTCGCGGCCGGTCAGCCGCGCCGCCTTCTCGATGACCGTCACCTGCGAGCCGAAGCGGCGGAACATCTGCGCGAATTCAAGTGAGATGTAACTGCCGCCGACGACGATGAGATGGTCGGGCAATACATCGAGGTCCATCATCGAGGAATTGGTGAGATAGGAAATGTCGTTGACGCCGGGCAGGTTGGGCACCGAGGCGCGGCCGCCGGTGTTGAGGAAGATTTTCGGCGCGGTCAAAAGCTCGTCGCCAATGCGCACGGTGTCGGCGGATTCGAAGCGGGCATGGCCGCGATAGAGCGTGCAGCCCTTCATGCCGGCGATCCATTTTTCGAGATTGCCGCGGGCGTCGTTCGTCACCTTGTCCTTGCGCGCCTTGATGCGCGTATAGTCGACGCCCACCGGACCGGAGAATGTCACGCCGTAATCGGCGGCGCGGCGGGCGAGATGCGCGGCATAGGCGCTGGCCACCATCGTCTTGGTCGGCATGCAGCCGGTGTTGACGCAGGTGCCACCGATGAATTTGCGTTCGATCAGCGCGACCTTCATGCCGGCGGCCTCAAGCCGGCCGACGAGCGGCGGGCCGGCCTGGCCGGCGCCGATGACGATGGCGTCGAAGGTTTTTGCCGTCATGCCACCGCCGCCACGATCAGCAGGCCGCCGATGATCGCAACCGCGTCCTCGATGAAGGCGGCAGGCGGATCCTTGCCGAAGGCCGCGGCCAGTCTGGCACGGACTTCGGCGCCACTGAGCGTGCCGATCACCGCGCCGATGGCGCCGGCGACAAGGCCGCCGATCGTGGCCCCGGTCGTGGCGCCGATCACCGCGCCTGCAAAAGCGCCGGCGACGATGCGCGCGCCGAACTGCTGCGGCACTTTCCGGCTCGGCGTCGACGGCAACTGGTCGGTGATCAACTCGACGATTGCCAGGATGGTGAAGATGCCCACCGCAATCCAGTAGCCCATGAAGCTTGCCCAGGTGCCGGCGACCGGGAGCCAGCCGAGATACGAGCCCCAGGCGACCGCAGCGGGCGCCGTCATGGCGCGCAAGCCGGCAATGACGCCGATCAGAAGTGCGAGAAGATAGAGCATGGTTGATCCCCCTCGATCGCCGGGACAGCACAGTCCGGAAAGAGCAGGCTAGCATAGGCGCGGCCTTTGGCTAGCACATGACATCGGAAAATCGGAACCGATTTTGCGCCCGGTGTTGCCGGCACGCTGGCACTTTTCCGCTCACTGCAATTGTGCTTGCAATGACGCCAAATGGAGGTCCCCTTTCATGACCGGAAGCGAGCGCATGAAGATGGCGGCCGGTGAGTGGTACACCTGCATCGACGACGAGCTGGAGGCGCTGCGCGTCACCGCGCGCGATGCGGTGTTCGAGCACAACGGCCTGCCGCCCCGGCAACGCGGCAACATCGCCCCGGCCCTGCAGGCGCTGCTTGGCGGCGCGGGCGAGGGCGCGCGCATCGAGGCGCCGTTCCACTGCGCCTATGGCTTCAACCTGTTTCTCGGCGCGCGCGCGTTTCTCAATGCCGGATGCACCATCCTCGACACAGCGCCGGTGCGCATCGGCAAGGCAACGCTGCTCGGTCCCAATGTGCAGATCTATTGCGCCGAGCATCATCGCGAAGCCGCCGGGCGCCTGGCCGGGCTAGAGATCGCCAGGCCGGTGACGATCGGCGACGATGCCTGGATCGGCGGCAGCGCGGTTATCCTCGCCGGCATCAGCATCGGCGATGGCGCCATCGTCGGCGCAGGCAGCGTGGTGACGCGCGACGTGCCGGCCAACACGACCGTGGTCGGCAATCCGGCGCGGGTGGTCACGCGCCCCTGAGCGCGGCCTTCGCTATGCAATCGCGGACGCAGAACCGCTTTGCACCTTTCCCGGAATTGCTCTTGAGAATTCGCGCCGGTAGCGCATGGGCGAGGTCCGGAGCCTTGCCGCAAAATGCTGGCGCAGCGAGGTGGCGCTGCCGAAGCCGGCTTCGAAGGCAACCATATCCATCGACTTGTCCGTCTGCTCCAGCAGCCTTTGCGCCAGCGCGATGCGCTGGTCGGCCAGCCAATCGCCGAAACTGGTGCCGGTGGTTTTCTGGAAGCGGCGGGTGAAGGTGCGGCGGGTCAGCCCGGCCGCGTCGGCAACGCTGTCGAGGCTGTGCGCTTCGCCTGGTGTCGCCCGCACCTGGTCGAGCGCATGCGTGAACCGGTCGGCGTTCGGCGTCGGCGCAAGCGGTCGCTCGATGAACTGCGCCTGCCCGCCCTGGCGGTGTGGTGACAGGACCACGTGGCGCGCAAGCCGCAGTGCCGCCTCGGCGCCGTAGCGGGCGCGCACGATGTGCAGGCAGCAGTCCAGCCCCGCGGCAACGCCGGCGGAGGTGATGATATCGCCGTCATCGATGTAGAGGACGTCGGCATCGATCTCGACATCAGGGTGAAGCGCCTGCAACTGGTCCGTATAGGCCCAATGTGTCGTGGCCTTGCGCCCGGCAAGCAGCCCGGCGGCGGCGATAGCGAAGGTGCCGAGGCACAGGCCGACGATCAGGGCGCCACGCCGGTTGGCCCGAACGAGCGCCTGTTTGAGCGGCGTGGCCAGGGGCGCGTCGAGATCTTTCCAGCTTGGGATGATGACGATGTCGGCGTCATCGAGCGCCGAGAGCCCGTAAGGCACGACGACGCTCAATCCGGCATCCGTGTGGATCGTGCCTTCTTCCATGGCGCAGACCCGGAAGTCGAAACGGGGCAGGCCGAGCTTCGTGCGGTCGGCGCCGAACACCAGGCAAGGCACGGAAAGGTGGAACGGGCTGATGCCGTCGAAGGCGACGGTGGCGATGATCGGGGTCTTCATGGCGGACATCTTTCAATCGAAACGCGGATTGTCCCAATTCTTTCGAATGATGTCAATCGGGCCACTTTCTGGCAACCGACGGGTAGCCTAACCTGTGCCCATCAACACAGCCGAGGAGCCAACCATGTCAGAACCCGCCAATCAGCCACGCCGCGCGCTTATCGTCGTCGACGTCCAGAACGACTATGACGGCGGCAATCTCGCCATTCAGCATCCGCCGTTCAACGAGAGCGTCGTCAACGTGGCGCGTGCCATGGACGCGGCGGCGGCTGCCGGCATCAAGATCGTCGTCGTGAAGCAGATGGCGCCCGAGACCTCGCCGATCTTCGCCAAGGGCAGCCATGGCGGCGAACTGCATCCCGAGATCGCCAGGCGCGCCCGCGACCACTATGTCGAAAAGAAGCTGCCTTCGGCCTTCACCGGCACCGACCTGGAACAGTGGCTGCGTGCCAACGGCATCGATACGCTCGCGGTCGTCGGCTACATGACGCATAATTGCGACCTGTCGACCATCATCCACGCCGTGCATATGGGATTTGCGGTGGAGTTCCTTTCCGACGCCTCCGGCGCGGTGCCCTATGCCAACAGCGCCGGCTACGCGTCGGCCGAGGACATCCATCGCGTGGTGAGCATCGTGCTGCAGTCGCGCTTTGCCGCGGTCTTGAAGACGGCTGAATGGATTGACTGCCTGAAGACCGGCGCCCTGCCGGAACGCGACACGATTTATGCGTCGAACCAGCGGGCGTTGACCAGAGACGCCGCCTGAACCGGAATAAATCAAGGCGCCGTAGCGATACGGCGCCGATTGCTTTTATACAGAAATATAATCCAAGAAGAGCGTGACCCATTTCACAGAAGCGAACCCGGCACTTCTAAAGAGTCATGCTGCCTTTGATTGACGATTGAGCGCGATTGGCTGGGGGCTGATTTGAAAGCGCGCATTGCACGAACCTTGATTGTTACGGTGGTTGCCGTCGGCGCCGCGCTGTTGCCGTGGCCCGCCTTCGCGCAGGTTCCTCCGCATACGCCCGGAACGATCTGCTTCACACAATTCTTCTGGTGCTGGGCGCAGCCGCCCGGGCCACCCGGCTACCCTTGCGGATGTCCGTCGCAGTACGGCTTCGTGCCGGGTTATCTGGGTTAGCCGTCGGAGGGGCGCGATGACGGCTTCCAACGATCCTCTTGTTTCCGATCTGCTCTCTGATGCGAAGCTTGTCGCCGGTTACGGCCGCTACGGCGTGTTCAAGGACAGCACATTGTTGGCGGCCATCGGCGACGCGGAAAAGCTCAACGCTGTGACGGCAAGCCAGCCCGAGGTGGTCAAGCTTCAGACGGTGCTGAACGACTGTTCCGCCACGGTGCCGTTCTCGACCCTGGCTGCACTGCGATCCGGCTGGTCACCGGGCGACATGTCACGGCGGACCGCGCTTGCGACGTATTTCCTCATCGCTCTGTCGGTGACGATGATGATCATCATCGGCAAGCTCACCTATGTCTACAACAGAGGCGTGTCGATCAGCACCGAGTTGCAGGAGATCGACAACAATGATTTCAGCGCCCGGTTCGGGCAATCGATCCGGCAGGTCTGGGCGACAAAGAAACAACTGAGTTCCGCCTCGGCGCGGCAGGCTTCGACGACCGACCTCACGCTGCTGAAGGATGCCTATTACAACTCCGTCGATAGCCTGCATTCGCTCGACCAGCGTTTCTCGTCGCTGTTGGGACGCGCGCAAGGGTTCATGACACAAGAGGCGCCGTTCCCGATCTGGGGAATGCAATGGGGTTATTGCAAGCTTTCCGAATCGCCGGTTTCGGACGATGCGGCTTCGGCTGCCCTCAGCCCTCGGCAGATGGCCATAGATCAGTTCTGCGACCAGCAGGCGGCGCTTGCGAAGCCCCAGGCCGGCGCCGAAAACATCGCGCAGCTGAAGCAGTCGGATTTCGACTGCAGCCAAGGTCAAGATAGCAATAAAAGCCAAGGCAGTGCCCAGGCCATCAGCGCTCTTGGCACGAAGGTCCCGGTGGATGATGTGAACGCAGATTTCGACGAGGCAACACGGAGCCTGCAATGCGATGGCGTCATCACGATTACGCCGAGCTCGATTTATACGCTGACCTTACAAGCCAAGAATTTGGGCGAGGTGCTCAGCCCCTATGCGCTGTGGATATTGCCCGCACTCTATGGCGCGCTCGGCGGCATCATGTTCCACATGCGCATGATCCTCAATCCGTTGCTGCCCAATCCGCCGCTGGCCAGGCTCATCCACCGCATCGCACTCGGCGCGCTGGCCGGCATGATCCTCGCCTGGTTCATGGCGCCCGGCACCAAGCTCGGCGGCGAGGTCACCAGCATCGGCTTCAGCCTGTTCACCTTCGCCTTCCTGTTCGGTTTCAGCCTGGATATCTTCTTCACCATCCTCGACCAGTTCGTCTCGATGTCGGTCGCCGGCATCAAGAAGTTCGGAACCTCGACGATGGCGTGAGGAATTCGCGCAAACAAAGGGCGCCGCAGCAAGGCGGCGCCCTTTTTCATTTCAGCGCGAACGAGGCTTAGAAAAGCCCTTCGATCTGGCCGGCTTCGTTCAGGAAGATCTTTTCCGAGGACGGCGCCTTGGGCAGGCCGGGCATGGTCATGACCTCGCCGCAAATGACGACGACGAAGCCGGCGCCGGCCGACAGCCTGACCTCGCGCACCGGCACGGTGTGGCCGGTCGGCGCGCCGCGCAGGTTCGGGTCGGTCGAGAAGGAATACTGGGTCTTGGCCATGCAGACCGGCAACTTGCCATAACCCGCTTCTTCCCAGGCCTTGAGCTGGTCGCGAACCGACTTGTCGGCGATCGCCTCCGAACCGCGATAGATGCGCTGGACGATGGTGTTGATCTTCTCGAACAGCGGCATGTCATCGGGATAGAGCGGCGCGAACTGCGAGGCGCCGGATTCGGCCAGCGCCACCACCTTGTTGGCGAGATCCTCGATGCCGGCCGAGCCCTTGGCCCAGTGCTTGCACAGGATCGCCTCTTCGCCCATCGAGGCGACATAGTCCTTCATCGCCTGGATCTCGGCATCGGTGTCGGAATAGAAGTGGTTGATGGCAACCACCGCCGGCACGCCGAACTGGCGGATGTTCTCGATGTGGCGGCCGAGGTTGGCGCAGCCCTTCTTGACCGCCTCGACGTTTTCCTTGCCGAGGTCTTCCTTCTTGACGCCGCCATTCATCTTCATGGCGCGCACGGTGGCGACGATGACGGCTGCCGCCGGCTTCAGGCCCGCCTTGCGGCACTTGATGTCGAAGAACTTTTCAGCGCCAAGGTCGGCGCCGAAACCGGCTTCGGTGACGACATAGTCGGCGAGCTTCAGCGCGGTGGTGGTGGCGACGACCGAGTTGCAGCCATGGGCGATGTTGGCGAACGGGCCGCCGTGGACGAAGGCCGGGTTGTTCTCCAGCGTCTGCACCAGGTTCGGCTGCATGGCGTCCTTCAAAAGCACAGCCATGGCGCCATCGGCCTTGAGGTCGCGGGCATAGACCGGCGACTTGTCGCGGCGATAGGCGACGATGATGTCGCCGAGACGCTTTTCCAGGTCCTTGAGGTCGGTGGACAGGCACAGGATCGCCATCACTTCCGAGGCGACGGTGATGTCGAAGCCGGCCTCGCGCGGATAGCCGTTAGCGACGCCGCCGAGCGAGCAGATGATTTCGCGCAGCGCCCGGTCGTTCATGTCCATGACGCGGCGCCAGGCGACGCGGCGGGTGTCGATGCCGAGCTCATTGCCCCAGTAGATATGGTTGTCGATCAGCGCCGAAAGCAGATTGTGCGCGGTGGTGATAGCGTGGAAGTCGCCGGTGAAATGGAGGTTCATGTCCTCCATCGGCACGACCTGCGCGTAGCCGCCGCCGGCGGCACCGCCCTTGACGCCGAAATTCGGGCCGAGCGAGGCTTCGCGGATGCAGACGATCGCCTTCTTGCCGATGCGATTGAGGCCGTCGCCCAGGCCGACCGTGGTCGTCGTCTTGCCTTCGCCGGCCGGCGTCGGGTTGATGGCGGTGACCAGGATCAGCTTGCCGTCCTTGTTGCCCTTCACCGACTTGATGAACTCGGCGGAAATCTTGGCCTTGTCGTGGCCATAGGGCAGCAGATGTTCGGTCGGGATGCCGATCTTCTGGCCGATCTCCTGGATCTGTTTTTTCTTGGCGGCGCGCGCGATCTCGATGTCGGACTTTACTTCGGCCATGACGGCGTTCCTCTGGATTGGACGGTGGAGGGTTTGATCACTTGTGCATGTTCGGGACGCCGTGCCGGCGCTAGGGCATGTTCTACCCTTGTCGCTGTCGTGGCGTCAACTTTCATGCAACTATGTTTCCTGCGGAGAAAGAATGTTCCTGCCACCGAGCTTGCTTGCGGTCGGCTGTTTCGAGCCCGGTTGTCGCGGCGTATAGAAGCCAGAGCGGAAGCCGCTCCGCCGTCTCAAAACAGCCGCCAAATGCGCGAAAAGCGACAGGGGCGAGGGCGCAAATCCGCCATCGCGCTGGCGGCTGGAAGCCAGGCCTATTGGGTCAGCACATTGCTGATCTCGACCATGTTGGAGCGCACGCGCAGGATGTAGAAGCCCATGGTTGTCAGATGTGTCGGCAACAGCCAGCCGTCCTCGCGGCCATTGGCGATGATGAAGGGCTGGATCTTCAGGGCCGAGACGAACTGCGCGTCCATCGTATCCCACAGGCTCTGCAGGTGCTTTTCCTTGATGACGTCCTCGAAGTCGGCCTGGGCGCCCTTCATCAGGCCGTAATAGGCGTAGAGCTGGCCATAGGCGAACCAGTAGCGGTCGTCGGCGCGGAAATCGAACCAGCCATTGTTGTGGTTTTCGGCACGCTCCTTGAGGATCGCCGAGGTCGAGCCGATGTCCGAAGCGATGCGGTCGATATATTGCTTCAGATTGTCGGCGCGCGCGTCGAACGTCGCCTGGCAGGTGGCGAGGCGCGCGTTGAACGAGCGCAGCTTGCGCACGGCGTCACGATAATAGCTCGGTGTCGGCGTCTTCGGGCCGAACGGGTTGATGCCGAAATACCAGGTGTATTCGTCGAACTGCAGATTGCCGCGCGCGTCCTGCAGATCGCTATCGATCTGCGAGGTGGTGCGCACGCGTCCGAGATTGTCGGCGAGCTCGGTGGCGGTGCGCCGCACCGCCTGGTTGATGCCGCGCTGGAAGGAGGCCTTGTTGTCCATCCACGGCGTGTCGTCCCAGTCGATGCTGAACAGGCCAAGCT
This sequence comes from Mesorhizobium sp. ORM8.1, assembly GCF_053005525.2. Lineage (NCBI taxonomy): Bacteria > Pseudomonadati > Pseudomonadota > Alphaproteobacteria > Hyphomicrobiales > Phyllobacteriaceae > Mesorhizobium > Mesorhizobium sp. ORM8.1. The sequence goes on from NZ_CM132600.1 coordinate 5,590,456, forward strand.
TGTAGAGGATCATCGACGAGATCCAGGCGTTCTGATTGACGTTGAAATCCGTCAGGTCGGCAGCCACCTGGGCGATGCCGGAATTGCCGCAGGTCTTGGCTGTGTCGGTGCCGGCGCCGGCCGAGACCTGCTCGCCGGCAGAGATGTTGCGCTTTTCGAAGGTGTATTTGTCGGGATAGTTCGGGTCGAAATTGTTCCACCACTGCGTGGCGTAGAAGAAATTGGCATAGAGGCCGATCAGCACGACAATGGCCAGGCCGACCACGGCCTTGAGGATCCAGCCGCGCTGCCCGTACCAACGGCCGACCCACAGGAACGGCCACAGGATGATACCAATGACGAAGCCGATACCACGGCCTATCCATTGGAAGATCTGGGTGAAAAAGTTCACGATCGGGTCGAGCATGGCTGTGGCATCCCTCAGCATGATGCCAAAAAGTTGCAGACTTTTTGGATGACATCATGCGCCGAAACAATAGGTAGGACGAAATGATGGTTCACTTCGTTCTAGTCAGTCAGGCCGTAAAGGCGCGCGCGGAACGCCGCCTTGTCCTTCAAATATGTGGTTTTCAGAACGTCCACAACATGTGAGCGCCAGGCGTCGCTGAAGCCGTCATAGTCCTTGTAGAAACCGGGCTTGTTGAAGACGTAGCGCGAAACGAAATCCTGCGGCACGAAGTCCGAGATCAGCTGATTGGTCAGCCAGGCATCGGGATGGTCGGGCTTGGCGCGCACGACCAGAAAGCGCTGCCTTGGCGGCACATCCTCGATCTTGAGATGGCCAAGCTGGGCGATCTCGCGCTTGGCAGCGTTGAGGAAAGGAAAATTGCCGTCCTTGGCGATCAGGTCGGCGTGGCCGTGGATCCAGGTCTGCAGCCAGACCTTATCGACATCGGTCAGGTTGCGGTTGGGCTCGGCGTCACGGATAAGCCAGCGCACCACCATCTCGGCACGATGCTCGAGGTAGCCGGAGGATTCGATCCAGGAGGCGCGCGGCAGCTCGATGCGGCCGGTGCTGGCCAGGAACTTGAAAACCTTGTCGGCATCGTTGATCGACAGATAGCCCACCTGCCAGGGCCGCGAGCGGCGGAAGCCGGGTACGGTCGGGTCGCTGATGACCGTCGTCATGCCGGGGTCGACGAAGACATAGAGGCCACCGAAATGGCTGGTCCAGTAGGCGTTGTGGCGAAAGATCACCTGGTCGGGCACCAGCGCGTTCTCGCGGATGTCGCCGCAGACTTTCGCCAGGTCAACCATGCGCTGCAGCATGGCGTTGTCGCGCCAGGCGTTGGGCTCCTGCTTCAGCCGGTCGACCAGCTTGCCGAGTTCGGCGGCCTTGCCCAGCACATCCTCGGCAGACAGCACCTTGAACTCGACCTGGCTGATCGACAAAAGGTCCTCGATGTCGTTGACCAGGGGAACGGAATCCTCGATCTCGCCGTAGATGACGTCCTTGATGGTCAGCGCATCGATGGCGCGCTGGTTCTTGGACATGAACTCGAACATCAGTTGCGAGGTGTTGGAAAAGGCCGTGTGCACCACCGGCAGGTCGATCTGAGACGGCGTCAGGATGATGAAACGGCGGTTGACCTCGTTGGGGTCGAGATAGTCGTAGTCGCCGCATTCCTCGGCTACTTCGGGCGAGAAGCCGGTACGGTCGATCTGGAAGCTCGCAAGCTTTGTCGGCTGCAGGCCGAACGCGGCAAGCGCCTTGTTGTAGCGCTGGATGAGATGCGGCTCGTCGACCGTCAGCAGCCGGCCGTAGATCAGGTCGTTGTCGCGAAGGAGGTCGGGTTTTTCTTCACTTATCCTTCTCCCCGTTCACGGGGAGAAGGTGCCCGAAGGGCGGATGAGGGGCGGCGCCGACGCTCATCATCCTTGCTCCGATCCTGCGACTGGCAGAAATTTGGCATCGACACCAATCATCTTGCGATCCAGCCGACCGTCCAAGGCTGCAATAATCGTCTCCAGTACACTCGCTGGGACGGTCAAAACGTCTGCGTGCCATACCCTCAATACCGACCAGCCGTTAGCGTTCATAGTTTCATCCCTGTATCGATCGCGGGATCGACTGGCATGCTGGCTGCCATCGACCTCCACAACCAGATTGACTTCACGGCAGGCGAAGTCTGCAAAATAGGGCCCGATCGGTAGTTGGCGAACAAACTTGTAGCCATTCAATCGCCGTCCACGCAGCTCATGCCAAAGCCGTTCCTCGGCATCGTTTTCAACCTTCCGCAGCTCACGGGCTCTGACAACCTTTGGCTCATTTCTTCCACGCATGGCGTTACCCCTCATCCGCCCTTCGGGCACCTTCTCCCCGTAAACGGGGAGAAGGAAAAGATCACCAAAGCCCCTTCTTCTTCATCTCCTCCATCTCGCGCGCCGCACGTTCGCGCAATCGTGCATCGCGCAACAGCTTCTCCACGGCCGCGTCATCGGACTTGTCGGAATAGCGGAACTCGCTGTCGGCGTAGCGGTTGATCTCCTGCATGACCATGTCCATCGAGAATGGGCCGCGCAGTTCCTCGATCATCGCTTTCTTGTCGTCATAGCCCTTGTGCATGAAGGCTTCCGGCTTCTCGAACCAGTCGTCGGGCAACTCGATGTCCATGGCGCGCATCTTGATGGCGTCGGTGACGTTCTTGATGGCGCGGCCGGTGAAGCGCGGCTCGGCGTCCTTGATCAGGTGCAGATAGGTGCCGATGTCCGCCATGTTCTTAGGCGCGCCGTTTTCCTTCATGTAGCGTTCGTAGACCTTCATCAGACCGTCCTCCTGCGGCTTTTCATGCTCCTCATAGGCCTCGGTCACGGCGCGCTGGATTTCCTGGGCGGCATAGAGCTTGTGATCGCCAAGCGGGATCTTGTGGTTCTTGCCGGCGAGCAGAACGAAAATGTCGATATAGTCGTCGCGGGTCTGCGGCCCGTCGACCAGCCAGCGCGCGCCGGCGCGCTGGCGCAGCGCATCGTCGACATTTTCAGGATAGTTGGAAAACATGCCGAAGGAGCAGTTGCCGCGCACCACGGTGGCGGCACCGGCAAAGGCGTCCATCAAGACGCCGGTGATTTCCTGCTGGCCGGCCGAGGCGCGGTCGTCGGAACGGCGCGCCGCCACCTGGTCGATGTCGTCGATGGTGCCGAAGCCGATGACACGCGGGTTGAGCACGTTGTTGATGAACTGGCGGCAGTTCTGGCCCGATTTGCCTTGATAGGACGAGATCTGGTCGACGCCGAAATTCTCATAAGCAAAGGGATAGCCGGCGACCTGGCAATAATCATTGACCAGGCCGGCGATCATCTGGATCAGCGTCGTCTTGCCGGTGCCCGGCGCGCCGTCACCGATGAAGGTGAACAGGAAGCCGCCGAGCTCGACGAACGGGTTCAACTCGCGCTCGAAATCATAGGCCATCAGCATCCTGGCCAATTTGACCGACTGGTATTTGGCGATGTGGTTGCCGACAACCTCTTCCGGCGTCTTGAAGGTCATCACCAGTGGCTTGGAACGCTTGCCCGGCGCGACGTCGAAGCCGTCGAGGATGAAATCGTCGACATCGATGCGGATATGGGCGTTCTCGAACGGCCCGATGCCGTCGAAGCGACCCTTGCGGGCCAACAGGCCATCGATGGCGACGCGTGCAAAGGCGCGCGCCCGGGTCATCAGGTCGGTATCGTCCTTGGCGCCAGCAATCGCCTTGTCGAGGCCGGCGACGATCGACTTCACCGCGTCCTGCGGGGTGTCGAACAGGAAATCCGGTTCGGGGATGTCGTTCGGCGCCTCGCCACCGCTGTCGATCAGCTGGAAGAGGTAGGATGCGAAGCTGAAGGCCGAAACGTAAGCCGATGCTGACAGAAGCTTCTTGAAGGTTGACGCGTCGTCGCCTTCGAGCGGGGCGCGGGCATTCCTTGCCTGCAGGCTTTCAAGGTCGGAGCCCTCGGCGAAAACGTCGGATATCGCAAGCGCTATCGCCAGGCCGCGGCGGGCACGGAACAAAAGCGTGTGCTGCGGGATGGTCATCAACTGGTCGTCGGGATGAATGGCGGCGACCGTCTTCGACAACTCGACCTCGCGCGTGCGGCGCACTGAGCCGACCGAAACCGTCGAGACGAAGCGGCGGTTGGTGCCGGCGAGCGCGGTGCCCGACTCGCGCGCTGGGTCTTCCAGCACGACGATACGGGTGATGAAGCTCTGCGCGATAGTGCGGTGTTTTTCGATTGCCGCTTCCGAAATCGTGGTCAGCCCGGTGTCCATGAAGGATGCTCCGCGGTTGAAATCAGACGTCGCTGATGACCTGCCCGTTGGACAGGATGTGGACCTTGTAGCCGGAAAAGATTTTCTGCGCTTCGCCGGCAGCATAGAGCGCCTGATAGGCCTCATGCGGGATCAGCGCATGGTTCTCGTAGCTCGAGACGCCCTGGCGCGCGGCTTCGAGATCATCGGTGTTGATGAAGAATTCCTGCGTCGTCTTCTCGCTGGAGAACAAGCCTTTGCGGCCGGGCTTCTCGCTCTTGGAAAAGACCTCCTGGATGGTCCAGGTCAACAGCCAGGCGTTTTCCGGCTTGCGCACCTTGGCCAGCACCTCGGCCACCGTCGAATTGTTGTCGGTGATGCCGGCCGAGTAGAAGGGGCCGAGCACGACGCGGCGCAATTGCTTGGGGTGCAACGGCTCGAAATCCTTGTCGAGATTGACCGCAATGGTCGCCGGCGACAGCGTATAGGCAGAATTCTTCTCGGTGAAATCGTCGAAGCGGTGCGCAAGCTCGGGGTTGAGCAAGCCGTCCACGGGCAACGGAATATCGACGCGCTCGTTCAGCTTGCCGGTGCTGCTGTCGACCAGCTGGCGCACCATGCTTTCGGACGAATCCTCGAGCGTCACCATGTAGACCAGCGGCAGGTTGGCGCTGCCGTCGAAACATGCCCAATGGACGAGATAATAGGGCCGCATGGTCTTCGGATTGACCGAGACATTTGCCGTCTGCGCCAGCGTGAAGGGCCCGAAGGTCGTCTCGCTCTTGACGTCCTCCAGATACAGCCTTTCGGCCATCGACCTCTGCAGCGCCTCGGGGAATTCCTTGTGGCGCAGGATGAAGTCGGCCATCTCCTCGCGCAATTCGCCGGCCTGCGGGATGTTGGCCAGCCGGGCGTCGGCCTGCTGGCGGTCGTTTTCCAGTTCGAGCAGGTTCTGGAAGACGGGATAGCCGCTGTCGGCGCGCGAGATGCGGAACGTGTCCATGAAGCCGAGCCGGTTGCGCCAGCAGGCAAAGGACTTGTCCAGCCGGGCAATGTATTCGGCGACGATCTTGGCGACGATGCCATGCCGGTAGAGCGGCGAGCGGTCGTCGCGCATGAACACTTCCAGGCCGCTCAGCGCCGCCGTGATGGCGGAGAAATAGCGTGCCGCCGCGTCGTTCTCAGGTGTCATGAGGCTGCCGTTGCGATGAAGGCCACCGCGCCGCTTACGATTGCACGTAATTGGCGGAATTGTGCTTCTTCATAACCTCGTCGAAGCGCCGCGCGAAGGCGTCGTCGGCAAGCTTCTTGCGGCGCTGGATGTCGGCGCTGGCCACCATGTTCTTCTCATGCATTTCGAGCAGGTCGCCAATGTGCTTCTGCGAGGCGGCGCCGATGCCGGCCATCGTCTCCTCGGCGGTGGTGTCGACCTGGCTGCCCAGCGTGTTGATCTTGTGGGCGACGTCCTGCTGGGCGGCGGTCTTCAGCGAGTCTTCGAGCGCCTTGTACAGCACAATGCGCTGCTCGGTGTCGATGGTCAGCTTGTTGATCAGCGTCGACTGCGCGGCGATCTGGTTGTTGAGCGAATCGACGAAGGTCTGGAACATCGAGGTGTAGCGCTCCAGCGTCTGGCTTTCGGCAAGCAGCTCCTGCTCTTTGGCCTGCTTTTCATTGTATTCGGTCGCCATCTTGGAACGTTCGCCCTCGAGCTCGGTGCGCTCCTTCTGGGTCGTCGAAGCGGCGATCTTGTTCTCGATGTCGAGCAGCATCGGGTTGAGCTCCTCGATGCGCTTCTGCACCGCCTCGAGATTGGCCATCGTCACCTTGCGGCGCTCGATTACCTGCCCGAGGCTGGCCTCGGAGGTCTTGTAGCGCTGGTCGAGGATCTCTTTCTGCGCCTTGAGGATGCCGACGATGGTGTCGGATTTGGCCAAAAGCTCCTGCAGATTGCCGGCCAGCGACATGTTGCGCACGCGGTCCGTACGCATGCGCTGCTTGCGCTGCGCCGAAAAGATGCCGACGAAATTCTCCCAACCGGAATAGTTCTTCATGCTCTCGAACTCGGCGCCGAAGACGTTGGTGGCGTCCTCAAGCCCGATGATCAGGTCGGCGATGTTGCCTTCCATGACCTTCTGCTGCCTGAGCACGTCCTCGATGCGGGCGTTCTCGATGTCGAAATTGGCTTCGCCGATCTTCTTGTCTGCGGTGGCGAGCGTGTCGAGCACGGTTCCGGACTGTTCGATCTTGGTGCGCATGTCCTGCACGACCTGCTTGGTCTTGGCAATTTCGGCATCGAAATTCTGCAATGTCGCCATTGGGGCCTCCCGCTTCGGCATGCATTTGCGTGTCGTGGCGGCGAATATATGTGGGGCTTCAAGGGATTGAAAGAAGGAAGACAAGAGCCGGCGCCAAAACAAAAGGATTGGCCGGACTCTTGAAAGGCAAGGCAAGCATGCTCATAGCGCGAGTAATGCGTGTTGTCGTTGAACGGCTTCGGCAAATGTGCCTTAAGCCGTTGTTTTTGCGAAGCATGAAGCTTGGCAAGGTATCCTGAGAGAACCTCTCGCCGCACTTCGCAAAATCCGCCGATCGCCAGCTGGACGAAATGTCAGGCGGCGGCTGGCTTGCAGATGCCGGTCAGGGCTTCGGATCGGCCTTGAGATAGGCGATGACGTTGGCGATGTCGTCGTCGTTGGTCAGGCCGGCGAAGGCCATCTTGTTGCCGGGAACCTTCTGCCTGGGCGCCTTGAGATATTCGGCGAGGTTCGCTTCGTCCCAGACGAGGCCGGCAGCGCCTGCATCCTTCATGGCTTGCGAATAATGGCTAGCGAAACTTTCCGCCGAACCGGCCTTGCGTCCGACGACGCCCATCAGATGCGGGCCGACCTTGTCGCGATCGGTCGCGGCCTCGTGGCAGGCGATGCAGCGGTTGAAGACCTTCTTGCCGAGCGCCGCATCGCCATCGGCGTGCGCGGCGAGGCCGCCGGCGAGGAGGAAGATGGCAGCGGACGAAATAGCTCGAAGCATGGCTGACCCCGGGGAGTTCTGGCTGGAACGAGATGACGCAAACTAGGACGGACGCCTTAACAAACGCTGCTCCTGTCTTACATGCCGACAATGACCCAGCAGATCGGACCTATGCAAGTCAGGCTTGCTGTGCCAGATCGCGGCGCAGGAAATCATGGAGCCGATCGACCGCCGGCGTCGTCGACAGCGTGTTGCGCAAGATGCCGATTTCGAGATCTGGCAGGGCTGGAAGCCCCTCATTGGCCCCAATGACGCGCAGCGACGCCGGCACGCTTCGCTGCGCCAGGCCGGCGACTGCAAGCCCGGCCTGCACCACCGCGACCAGGCCAAGCAGCGAGGCGCTGGAATAGGTGCACCGATAAGACCGGTCGGCGTCGCCGAGCGCCCGCAGGACGTTCATCCGCGCCGCGCAGCCAGGCTCGAACAGCGCGACGGGCAAGGGATCGGCCTGCCAGGCGACGTGGTTGGGCGAGGCGACCCAGACGAAACGTTCCAGCCGGATCACGTCGAGCGGCTGGTCCGACAGGCGCGTGACGATCGCCAGGTCCAGCCTGCCGTCGGCCAGGCTCTTTACCAGCGCGGTCGATTGTTCGCAGACCAGTTCGACCGTCACCAACGGGTGATCCTCGGCAAAGCGCGACAGGACAGGCGGCAGCAGAAAGGCGGCGTAGTCGTCCGGTACGCCGAGACGCACGCTGCCTGTTTCCTTCGGCCGGGTGACGCTCGCCCATGCTTCGTCGGACAATTTCAACAGCCGGCGCGCGTAGATGAGGAAGTCCTCGCCGACCGCATTGGGGGAAACCGTTCTCGGCCCGCGCACCAGAAGCCGGGTGCCGACCATGTCCTCGAGCCTTTGTATCTGCATGCTGACCGCCGACTGGCTGCGGCCGACGCGAGGCGCGGCATTGGACAGGCTGCCGGTTTCGACGACGGCGACGAAGGTTTTGAGCAGGTTGAGGTCGAGTGGCGCGGCCATGATGCTATCAGCATATCGAATAGATCATCACAAATCTATTCGCTTGCTTGAAATCAGTTCAAGTGACCAGATGGATTTCACCCGTTGGAGCGCTCCGCAATGAGGGACCTATCGACCGCCCGTTTCCCCGCCGCGAGCCTCGCGCTGGCGATGGTGATCGCCGGCACGGTCGGCGCCTTCGTGACGGAATCCGGACAGCATCCGATCACCGTCGTCTTCTGGCGGTGCGTGTTCGGTTCGCTGTTCCTGGCCGCATGGTGCCTGCTGCGCGGCTATCTGCCGGATCGGACGCTGTCGCCTTCCCGGCTGGCGCTTGCGGCACTTGGCGGCGCCTGTATGGTGCTGAGCTGGACGGCCTTCTTCGCCGGCTTCGCCATGACATCGATCGCGACGACGACAATCGTCTATCATGTGCAGCCGTTCTTCGTGGTGCTGATCGGCGTTGTCTTCCTCAAGGAGCGCATCTCGCTCGACCAGATGTTGTGGATGCTCGGCGCGTTCCTTGGCGTTGTGCTCGCCAGTGGCCTCGTCGTCACGCATGGCCATGCCGATGCCAAGTGGGCGCTTGGCATCGCGCTGACGCTCGGCGCCGCCCTGCTTTATGCTGTGGCGACGATCCTGGCCAAGGGCCTCGGGCAGCAGCGCGCGGAGATCACGGTGCTTTGCCAGACGCTGGTCGGCGTCGTGATGCTCGCTCCGTTCGCCGACATCGGTCATCCTATCCCGCTGGCATCGTGGGGCTGGCTGGCGGGGATCGGCGTCCTGCATACCGGCATCGCTTATGTGCTGATGAATTCGGCCTTTCCGCGCCTGACGACGCCGGTGATCGGTGTCATCACCTTCATCTATCCGGTTGTCGCCATCATCATCGACTGGGCTTTGTACGCGCATCCGCTCGGGCCGGTGCAGGCTGCGGGCATGATGCTGATCGCGCTGGCGACACTTGGCGTGCGGCTTGGCTGGCGGTTTCCGATACGGCGTGGCCCGGCCACCGGAACCTGCCTCAGCCGTTGATGAAGCCGATGAAGTCGTCGGGCGCGGCGCGGCCCATTTCTTCCTCCCAATGCCTGCGGCAGAGCGAGACGTAGACGTCCTTGCCGATGGCCACCTGGTCGCCTTGTTTTGCCACCTTGCCGTCCGGGCCGAGGCGCACGACCATGGTCGCCTTGCGGCCGCAGCGGCAGATGGTACGCACCTCGCGCAGGTCGTCGGCGATCGCCAGCAGCGCGCGCGAGCCGGGAAAGAGGTTGCCCTGGAAATCGGTGCGCAGGCCGTAACACATGACCGGAATGCCTAGGCGGTCGGCGATGCGGGCGAGCTGCCAGACCTGTTCTTCCTCGAGGAACTGCGCCTCGTCGACGAAGATGCAATGCACCGCGGTATGTTCGTGATGCTCGGCAACCCTGGCGAAGAGATCGTCGCCGTCGCGAAACATCTCGGCCTCGGCTTCGAGGCCGATGCGCGACGAGATCAGCCCGTTGTCGCCTTTACGGTAATGGCCGGCGACGAACAGCATCGTCGACATGCCGCGTTCGCGATAATTGTAGGATGCCTGCAGCAGCATGGTCGTCTTGCCGGCATTCATCGTCGCATAGTGGAAGTAAAGCTTGGCCATGGTGCTCTTTTAAGCCGACTTGCCGCCGCGCGGGGAGGGGGCGCAGGCTCCGTCCACCAAAAACTCCATGTCGTTCAAAAACCCGTCATGTCGCGTAATGGCCACTGAGCGCCGTTCATCGTGATGTTGCGCCGCTTGAAACAACATCAAAATGGTGTTTGGCTGACGAAACAAGGCGGGCGCAAGAACCGTGACTTCGCTTTGCCGTGATAGTTCAATGGGAGAAAGTTCATGTCGCGTATGAAATCTTTCGTCGCCGGCCTCGGCCTGGCGGCGCTTCTGTCCACGACCGCCGCTTATGCCGGTGATCCGGCAAGCTGCAAGGCCGTGCGTCTGTCGGATGTCGGCTGGACCGACATCCAGGCGACGACCGGCGTCGCTTCCGTCCTGCTCACCGCGCTCGGCTATGAGCCGCAGACGATCCAGCTGTCGGTGCCGGTGACGATGGCGTCGCTGAAGAACAAGGACCTCGATGTCTTCCTCGGCAACTGGATGCCGTCGATGACCAACGACATCAAGGACTACACCGCCGACGGTTCGGTCGAAACGATCAGCACCAACCTGACCGGCGCGGGCTATGGCATCGTCGTGCCGACCTATGTCGCGGACGCCGGCGTCAAGTCGCTGACCGATATCGGTAAGTTCAAGGACAAGTTCGGCGGCAAGATCTACGGCATCGAAGCCGGCAATGACGGCAACCGCATCATCCTCGACATGATCAAGAACCCGAAGGACAATCTCGAAGGCTTCGAGCTGGTCGAATCCTCGGAGGCCGGCATGCTGACGCAGGCCGAGCAGTCGATGAAGAACAATGAGTGGATCGCCTTCCTCGGCTGGACGCCGCATCCGGTGATGGGCGCCATGAAGATCACCTATCTCGACGGCATGGGCGACAGCGGCTTCGGCGCCGCCACCGTCTACACCAACGTGCGCAAGGGCTACACCACCGAATGCCCGAATGCAGGCAAGTTCATCGCCAATCTGAAGTTCAATCTGGACATGGAAGGCCAGATGATGGACGCGATCCTGAAGGGCGGCGATGCCAACACGGTTGCGAAAGACTGGCTGAAGAAGAACCCCGATGCGGTCAAGCCATGGATCGCCGGCGTGACCACCTTCGACGGTGGCGATGCCGCCGCGGCGATCAAGACCGCACTCGGAAGCTGAGCCGACTGTGATTTCGGCGTGACCGAAAGATAGGGCAGCCAACTTAGAAAAGGCTGCCCTTTTTCATATCGTGTGACAAGATGACGTTACGCGAGCCGGGAGCGGGACGGCTCATGGACGAAGAGGGGTAAGATGGATCCGATTTCGCAATTCATGGTCGATCACAAGATCCCGATAGGCGCCTGGGGAAAGGCGTTCTTCGGCTTCCTGACCGATAATTTCGACACCATCTTCCGGGCCTTTTCGAATGGTCTCAATTTCATCCTCGATGGTCTGGTCAATCTGTTGCTGATGGTTCCGCCGGTGCTGTTGGCGCTGATCATCGCCGCCATTGCCTGGCTGCTGCAGCGCTCGCGGCCGCTTGCCATCGGCGTCTTCCTCGGCCTGATCTTCATCATCAACCAGAACCTGTGGAAGCAGACTGTGCAGACGCTGGTGCTGGTGGTTGCCGCCGCCGCCATGGCGATGGCCATCGGCGTGCCGCTCGGCATCTGGGCGGCGCACAAGCCGAAGGTCTACCGCGTCATGCTGCCGGTGCTCGACCTGATGCAGACGCTGCCGACCTTCGTCTACCTGATCCCGGTGCTGACGCTGTTCGGTCTCGGCAACGCGCCCGGCCTCATCGTCACCATCATCTTCGTCATCCCGACCGCGGTCAGGCTCACCCATCTCGGCGTCGTCTCGGTGCCGAAATCGATCATCGAGGCCGGCGAAGCCTTCGGCGCCACCAAGCGCCAGCTTCTGTGGAAAGTCGAGCTGCCTTCGGCACTGCCGACCATCATGGCGGGCCTGACGCAATCGATCATGTTGTCGCTGTCGATGGTGGTGTTCGCGGCCCTGATCGGCGCCGGCGGACTTGGCACAGAAATCAACCGCGCGCTCGGCTCGCGCCGCATCGATCTCGGACTTGAGGCGGGCCTGGCAATCGTCGTGCTTGCCATCGTGCTCGACCGGATGACGCGCATCGGGGTTGGAGGCAAGAAATGACCGTCGCCGTCGACTTCAAGAACGTGGACATCGTCTTCGGCGCCGATCAGGCCGGCTCGCTTGCGATGATCGACAAGGGCGCCACCCGGGCCGAGATCCTCGAAAAGACCGGCAATGTGCTGGGCTGCGCCGGGGCAAGTCTCACCGTGCACGAAGGCGAGATCTCGGTGCTGATGGGCCTGTCCGGCTCCGGCAAGTCGACGCTGTTGCGAGCCGTCAATCGGCTCAACGTCGTGTCGCGCGGCCAGGTGCTGGTCAAGGATGGCGACCGGACAGTCGATGTCGTCACCTGCGACGCGGCGACGCTGCGGCGGTTGAGGCAGAAGCAGGTGGCGATGGTGTTCCAGCAGTTCGGGCTGCTGCCGTGGCGCACGGTGGAGGAGAATGTCGGCCTGGGTCTCGAACTCGCCGGCTTGCCGGATGCCGAGCGCAAGGAGCGCGTGCATCGCCAGCTCAAGCTGGTCAATCTCGACCAATGGTCGAAGAAATATGCGCATGAATTGTCCGGCGGCATGCAGCAGCGTGTCGGCCTGGCGCGGGCCTTTGCCACCGAAGCGCCGATCCTGTTGATGGACGAGCCGTTCTCGGCGCTCGATCCGCTGATCCGCACCAAGCTCCAGGATGAACTCCTGCAACTGCAGGCGGAGCTGAAGAAGACCATCATCTTCGTCAGCCACGACCTTGAGGAAGCGCTGAAGATCGGCACCCACATCACCATCATGGAAGGCGGGCGCATCGTCCAGACCGGGGCGCCGGAAGACATCGTGCTCAAGCCCGCCAACGATTATGTGCGCGACTTCATCGCCAATGTGAATCCGCTCTCGGTGCTGACGGCCTGGAACGTGATGCGTGACAGCCGCGACCTGGAGCATGGCGACAATGGCTGGGTGTGGCTCGACCGTCGCAAGACGACGCGCTTCAAGATCGACGAGCATGGCCTGGTGGCGGCGGCAGAGCGCGACGGCAAACCGGCGGTGTGGGTGTCCTGCGCCGATGTCGAGAGTCAACCGGAGGAGGCAGCACAAGTGTTCTGGGCCAATCCCGGCACCTCGCTGAAAACCGTGATGCTGGCCATGCACCGCTCGCAGACGGCGCCGGTGGCATTGTTCGACGAAGGCTCTCGCTTCGTCGGCGCGATCGGGATCAGGGACGTGCTGAGCGCGGTGCTGCGGCGCTAGATAACAACCGCCCAGGCAGAACGGGCAGGGCGCATTGAACCGGATCTGGAATTGGTTGTCTCAGCCGCGGGCCGCGCAGGGTGCGCTCGGCCTGCTGCTGGTGATCGCGATGCGGTCGATCCTGGAGTTTTTCAGGATCGGCGGGGTCGCCGGTGCGCAACTTACCAGCGATGAGATCTTCTATATCGAAGGGGCGCTCGCAGCACTTGTTGCAGGGTTGGCGGTTCTGGTTCTGCATGCCGTCGGGCGGCATGGTTGGGCGACGATGTTCAGCGCGGCGGCGATCGTAGCGCTGCTTGCGTGGAAGGTCGCTGTCATCAGCTAGAGCTCCGACAGTATTTGCTTGGCCAAAAGGCGCCGGAATCCTACACTGACGAAGAGCCGCGTAGATCGCGAAGGCGGCGAGCGTAGCGGGGCTATTGGCAGAATGATATTCCGTCAGCTCTTCGATTCCGTTTCCGGCACCTATTCGTATTTGCTGGCCAGCCGCAAAGGCGGCGAGGCACTGATCATCGATCCGGTGCTGGAGAAGGTCGAGCGCTACCTGCAACTGGTCAACGAGCTCGACCTCAGGCTGGTCAAGGCGGTCGACACGCATCTTCACGCCGATCATATCACCGGCCTTGGCGCGCTGCGCGACAAGACGCATTGCGTGACCGTGATGGGCGAGCAGACCAAGGCCGACGTAGTGTCGATGCGGCTTGCCGACGGTGACAAGCTCGCCATCGAGGGGCTGGCGCTCGACGTCATCTACACGCCCGGCCACACCGACGATTCCTACAGCTTCATCCTGCCCGACCGCGTCTTTACCGGCGATACGCTGCTCATCCGCGGCACCGGCCGCACCGACTTCCAGAACGGCGATCCGCGCCAGCAATATCAATCGATCTTCGGCCGTCTGCTCAGGCTGCCCGACGAGACGCTGATTTTCCCGGCACATGATTACAAGGGCGAGACCGTGTCGACGATCGGCGAGGAAAAGGCCTTCAATCCGCGCCTGCAGGTGAGATCGGTCGAAGAGTATGTCGACATCATGAACAATCTGAAGCTGTCCAACCCCAAGATGATGGATGTCGCCGTGCCGGCCAACATGAAGGTCGGGCTGCACCAGGACGACGTCGCTTCACGCGGCTGGGCGGTGAGCGCCGAGCAGGCGCTGGCGCTGGTCGGGCGGCCGGATGTCACACTGATCGACCTGCGCGAGCAGTCCGAACGCGAGCGCCACGGCGTCATTCCCGGAGCGATCCATCTGCCCTATGGGCGACTGCAGGAAAACATCGTCGCCGGCGGCATGCTGCACGAGCTGGCGAAGTCCACCAGCAAGCAGCTCCTGTTCTACTGCGCTTTTGGCGAGCGCTCGGCGATGGCAGTGCAGGCGGCACAGGACGTCGGCATTGCGAGCGCCCGCCACATCCAGGGCGGCATCGACGCGTGGCGCAAGGCCAGCGGCCCGCTGATGCACTGATACATAGAGCAATTCCGGACGGAAAACCGCGTCACACTTTTCCTGGAATTGCTCTGGCGGGCTCAGTGCAGTCCAATCCGCTTCGCGCCGTTGCGGAACAGCGCTTCGGCATCCCGGTCGAAGCGGAAGGTGGCGATGAAATCGTCGGCGCCATAGTCGGGCAACGTCTTGCGGATCGCGGCGGCGAAGTTGCGCGCTTCATTCTGCCGTCCAGCCAGAGCGAGGCAATGCGCGGCAATCGCCAGGATGATGACATGGGCGTTGGGCCTGGCCGCTGCCTTCAGCGCCCATTCGGCTGCTTCGGCATATTCGCCCAATCGTGCGTGTGCCATGGCGCGCGCGCCCATCATGCCGAACAGCAGCGGATCGAACGGGCTGAGATGACGCGAGTGGTCGGACGAGCCGATCGCCGATTGCGGATCGCCCGACTGCGAATGGACGAAAGACAGCGCGTAATGGCCGAGCGCGAAATTGGGGCTGAGGTCGACAGCGCTCGCCAGTTCCAGCAATGAGCCGTCCTGCTCGCCGCGCAGCCACAAGGCACGGCCCATCGCCCAGTGGGCGGCGGGATTGCGGTCGTCGACCAGCAGGCTGTGGCCGGCGCTTTCGAAAGCAAGCGCGGTTTCGCGATCGCGGTCGCCCCAGCGCTGGAAGGCGCTCTGCCAATGCGTGAAGGAGAGGCCGGAATAAGCGCGGGCGAAGGTCGGATCGAGCTTCAGCGCCTCGCTGAAGAAATGCTGCGCCTGCTCGTTTTCCTCACGGGTGAAGCGGTACATGTGCCAGAGGCCGCGATGATAGGCTTCCCAGGCGTTGAGCGAGTTGGGCGCCTTGAGCAGCGCGTGGTTGCGCTCGACCGTCGCGATCTCGGCGGCGATCGAGGAGACGATGCTGTTGCCGATATCGTCGAGCACGGCAAAGATGTCGTCGGGCCTGCGTTCGAAAGTGTCGGTCCAGACGATGCGGGCCGTGCGGATCTCGACGAGTTCGACAGAGACAATCACCCGGCCCGGCAGGATGCGGACCGAACCTGTCGCGACATAATCGACATTCAGCATGCGTCCGGCATCTTCCGGCGCGATCTGTTTTTCCGCCAAGGCAAAGACCGATCCGCGGGCGATGACGAAGAAATCGCGCAGCTTGGCCAATCGCGTGATGATGTCATGGGTCAGGCCGTCGGCGAGCCCGCCGCGAATGGCTCCGGCATCCATGGTGAACGGCATGACGGCGAGCGAGGCTCTGCCGGTCGGTTCAGAGCGGGGTTCGTCGAGAGCAATCGGCGCCTGTGGCGAGAGGTCCGGAATTGCGCGAGCGCAAGGCTGCGCGGCGGATTGACGTGACCTGATCCGATGCCATGCTTCGCGGACCGGCGCGAAATCCCGCTCTTCGGACTGGAAGAACAACTCGGCAGTGGCGAGATGCTCCTCGCCGGCGCCGATCTGTCCACGCCGAGCCAAGTTTTCCAACAGCGCGCAATGCGCGCGTTCGTCGAAGGGCGCGCGTTCCAGCCAGGTTTCGATGACAGCCGCGGCCTCGCCGGTACCGGGCGCAAGAAGGCCGGCCATATGTTCGAGAGCGGTGATATGGCATGACTGAAACCGCCGACGCCGCGCCGTCATCCAACTGGTGAAATGCGGGCTGCGGTCGAGCTCCAGGCCGTCGAGAAAGTCGCCGGCGAAGAGCTGGGCAAGCCTTCGCAGGCGCTCGAGATCCAACGTCTCTATGCCTTCTGCCACCGCCGAGGCGGCATCCAGCGCGTCGACATGGACACGGTCGAGGCAAAGCAACACCGTGTCGCCCTCGGTCTCGACACGGCACAAGCCCGGCTCGTCGAGCGCCGACCGCAGTTTGCTCAGGCACCAGCGCAGCTCGCCGCGCGGATCGTTGGGCACATCCCAGAACAATTCGCAAAGCCGGCTGCGGCTGACGGCGTGTGGCGCCAGCGCCAGATAGGCAAGCAGCGCGCGGAGCTTGCGCGAGGCCGGCAGCGCGACAGGCACACCGTCGCGCGAAATTGCAAGCGGGCCGAGCAGCCTGATCGACAGGCCCTCGCCTTCCGAAGTCGATCGAACGGATTCCACGCCCGTTTCCACGCTCATTCCCACGCTGACCGATCGTTCCATCTTCTATCACCAAACACGACAAGGCGCATCCGGCAGCCAAGATAGGGGCCGGATGCGGCCGTTGCCGAATTGCCGGCAAGTCACACGCAACTAGCGCGGCAAGGTGTCGAGACCACGCCGCCGAAGCCGCCGGCCTGTAACCGGCGTGTGAGCACATTAAGGAGCAAATCATGTTGCATCAGTTGAAAATCAGAACCACGACGGGGCGCGGCAAGCGTTTCGACAGCATTCTCGATACAGTCGGCGATACGCCGGTGATCCGCATCAACAACCTCGGCCCGGCGCATGCGACGATCTATGTGAAGGCCGAGTTCTTCAATCCGGCGGCCTCGGTCAAGGACCGGCTGGCGCTCAACATCATCGAGGAAGGCGAGCGCAGCGGCAGGCTGAAGCCGGGCCAGACCGTGGTCGAGGCGACCAGCGGCAACACCGGCATCGGGCTTGCCATGGTCTGCGCGCAAAAGGGCTATCCGCTGGTGGTGACGATGGCCGACAGCTTCTCCATCGAGCGCCGCAAGCTGATGCGCATGCTGGGCGCCAAAGTGGTGCTGACGCCGCGCGCCCAGAAGGGTTTCGGGATGTACAAGAAGGCGGTCGAGCTTGCCGAGGCGAATGGCTGGTTCCTGGCGCGTCAGTTCGAGACGGAAGCCAATGCCGCCATCCACGAGGCGACGACTGGCCGCGAAATCATCAATGATTTCGCCGGTTCCAGGCTCGACTATCTCGTTACCGGCTACGGCACCGGCGGCACCGTTGCGGGTGTCGGGCGCGTGCTGCGGCGTGAACGACCTGAGGTCAAGATCGTGCTTGCCGAGCCGGCGAACGCGCAGCTCCTCGGCAGCGGCAAACCGCAGGAGCGCGGCGTGGGCGGCGCGCCGGCCGCCAGCCACCCGGCCTTCGAGCCGCATCCGATCCAGGGCTGGACGCCGGACTTCATCCCCAACGTGCTGCAGGAGGCGATCGACAAGCACTACTATGACGAAGTGGTGCCGATCGCCGGTCCGGAAGGCATCAAATGGGCCAAGGCACTGGCGCAGCAGGAAGGCATCTTCACCGGCATATCCGGTGGCGCCAGCTTCGCGGTGGCCCGCCAGGTCGCAGGTACCGCGCCGGCCGGATCGGTGATCCTGTGCATGCTGCCCGACACCGGCGAACGCTACATGTCGACGCCGCTCTTCGACGGCATCGAGGCAGACATGGATGCCGAGGAGACGGCGTTGTCGCGCTCGACGCCGGGCTGCCAGTTCGACGCTTGAAGAAAGGACCGCGACGTCGCCCCGGTAGGGCGGCGTCGCTTTGTGTGTCAGCCGCCGGCTGACGGGAGAGACCGATGGATAGCTTTCAGGACACGACGAGGATGGATGAAACGCTCGATCCTGGGGACTGGGCCGACATACAGGCATTGTCGCACCGGATCGTCGATGATGCGGTCGGCTATCTGCGCGACGTTCGCGATCGCCCGGTCTGGCGCGACATGCCGGCCGATGTGCGCGCGTCTTTCAAGGCGTCCCTGCCGCATGGATCAATGCCGGCTGCGGATGTCTATGACGAGGTCGCCCGCAACGTCATGCCTTATCCAATGGGCAACATCCATCCGCGCTTCTGGTCCTGGTACATGGGGTCGAGCAATTTCACCGGCGCACTCGGCGATTTCCTGGCGGCAATCCAGGGCTCGAACCTCGGCGGCGGCAACCATGCCGCCGGGCTGATGGACAGCCAGGTGGTCAACTGGATGAAGGAGATGCTGGGCTTCCCGGCCTCGGCCAGCGGCACGCTGGTCAGCGGCGGCTCGATGGCCAATATCATCGGGCTGACCGTGGCGCGCAACGTCAAGGCCGGCGTCGATGTCAGGGAGCGCGGCGTCGGCGCCATGCCGAAGCCGCTGCGTTACTATGGCTCGGACCAGATCCATTCCTGCCACCGCAAGGCCATGGAGGCGCTCGGCCTCGGCAACCGTGCGCTGCGGCGCATTTCGACCGATGCCGCCTTGCGTATCGATATAGACGCGCTCAAGGCAGCGATCGCCGAGGATCGTGAAGCAGGTTTCAAGCCGGCCTGCATCATCGGCACCGCCGGCACCGTCAATACCGGCGCGATCGACGATCTTGCGGCGCTGGCGGCATTGGCGGCCGAACAAGACATGTGGTTCCATGCCGATGGCTGCATAGGCGCGCTGATCGCCATCGCACCCGAGAACAAGCGGCTCGTCGCCGGCATCGAGCAGGCGGATTCGATCGCGCTCGATCCGCACAAATGGCTGCACGCGCCATTCGAAGCGGGCTGCGCGCTGGTGCGGGATGCGGTCGCCCACCGCAACACGTTTGCCGTCACGCCCGAATATCTGGAATCGGCGCCGCGCGGCCTTGCCTCCGGCGAATGGCTGCATGACTACGGCCTGCAGACATCGCGCGGCTTCCGCGCGCTCAAAATCTGGATGGCGCTGAAGGAGCATGGCGTCGAGAAATTCGGCCGGCTGATCGACCAAAACATCGCACAGGCCCGCTATCTAACCGGGCTGATCGAGGCGGAGCCGGCGCTCGAACTGATGGCGCCGACCACGATCAACATCATCAGCTTCCGTCATCGGCTGAAAGGCGCTTCCGAGGAACAGCTCAAGGCATTCAACACCGAAATCATGCTGAGGCTGCAGGAAGAAGGCATCGCGGCCCTGTCCGATACCACTGTCCAGGGCCGGCACTGTCTCCGGGTGGCGATTGCCAATCACCGCACCCGCCGCGAAGATTTGGATCTCCTGATCCGCGAAATGCTTCGGCTGGGACAAGAGACAGCGGCCTGAGCCACACTATCGTTCGTCGGCTTGCGTGCCGGGAAAGGTCAGCCCAGGCAGGTAGAACGTGATTGGCCTTATTTCGTAGACGGCGGTGGGGTTGACGCGCTTGAGGTCACGCGCCGCGGCGATCGCCTCGGCCTGGCTGGCACAATGGAGGACGTAAAGTCCCAGCAGTTGCTCCTTGGTCTCCGCGAACGGACCGTCGATCACCATGCCATCGCCCGGACCACGCAATGTCACGGCATCGGCGGTGGCGCCAAGCCTTGCCGCCGGCCCAAGCTTGCCCTCCCGGGTCATCCTGTCGTTGACATCGAGCAGGTCTTTCATCAGCGCCGCGTCCTCGTCGGGCGACCAGGACTGGACAGTGTCTTCGACGTGATAGGCAAGGACGGCGTAAAACATGGATGCGGGTTCCTCATGCGGGAGGGGCCGCACTATCCCAAGGATGGCGCGGCCGATCCAGTGGCACCGCAGACGCGCGCAGCGGTTCCTGACTCAAGCTGCCACCGGCAGGCGCAGCTCGGTCAGCAGGCCGCCGCCAGAAAAATTGGAGAGGCGGATCTCGCCGCCGGCGCCGCGCGCGATGTTGCGGGCAATGGTCAGGCCGAGGCCGAGGCCACCCGTGGCGCGGTTGCGCGATTCCTCCAGGCGGACGAAGGAGCCGAATACCGTATCCAGCTTTGGCTGCGGAATGCCAGGACCTTCGTCGCGGATCGACAGTGTGATGGTATCGCCGGACCGCCTGACGCCGAGATGCGCCTTCTTGCCGTAGGTGACGGCATTCTGGATCAGGTTGGTGATGCAGCGGCGCAGCGCCACCGGCCGCGCCACGCAGATCAGGCCGCGCGACGGGGTCGTATCGTCTTCGAAAGATGCGTCCTCGAACATGTCGGCAACCGATTCCACCAGCGACCAGAAATCGATCCGTTCGGCCTTTTCCTCGGTGACCTCGAACTTGGCGAAGTCGATGACCGAGCTTGCGATGCTCTCGATGTCGGCGAGGTCGTGGGCAAGCGCCGCGCGCGCCTGCGATTTGCGCAACAATTCGAGGCGCAGCCGCATGCGGGTGAGCGGCGTGCGCAGATCATGCGCGAGCGCCGCCGCCAGATGTTCGCGATCCTCGACATAGTCACGCAGCCGCATCTGCATGGCATTGATCGCCTTTGCCGCGGCGCGGATCTCGCGGCTGCCGGTCTCGGCGATCGGTGGGCTTTTCAGGTCATTGCCGATGCGCGTGACGGCGGTTTCCATCATCCGGTAAGGCGCCGTCAGCCGGCGCAGCGACCAGATCGACATCACCACAACCAGCCCGGCGATCAGCGAATAGAGCGGCAGGCTGTCGAGGCTCAGGATCGGCCCCGGCGGCGTGATCGGCTCGGTGAAATTCAGCCACTGTCCGTCGGCAAAGCGCAGAGATGCCGTCAGCTTGTCGCTCTGGGCGAAATCGGCGGCCAGCACCAACAGGTCGCGCTCGACCTGGCCGACATCCTTGTTCGCGGTCTCGCCTTCGGGGACGTCCGCTTCCTGGGTCGCGGGATCGCGGCGCACGCGTGCATCGGTGATGCCGAATTTCGACAGGCGACCGACCAGGATATCCTCGAGCTCGGCAAGCTGATCGTCGCCGGCGATCGAAGAGGTGACGGCCGGTGTATCCGAAACCGTCAGCGCATAAGTCGAATCGAACAGTCCCGACGCGGTCGCTTTGCGCTCCTCGGGCGTGGCGTCATGCATCAGCTGTACAAGCGAAAAAGCGCGGTCGTTCAGCCGGTAGAGATCGACAATACCGTTGGCGGCGGCACGGTCGCGCGCGACGATATAGAGCGTTGCGACCTGGCTGATCATCAGACCGGCAATGACGATCAGCAGAACCCAGACGGGCAGGGTCTGCGGCAGGAAACGTCTCATTCGGACGTCGTTTCCGGCAGGAACTGATAGCCGCCGCTGCGCACGGTGAGGATCAATTGCGGTGTCTTCGGGTCGTCCTCCATTTTGCGGCGCAGGCGGCTGACCAGGATGTCGATACTGCGGTCGAAGCTGTAGCCGGTGTCGCCGCCGGAGAGCTCGATGAGCTGCTCGCGGGTCAACACGCGCTGCGCGCTCTTGACGAAAGTCTGCAACAGGTTGAACTCGGCCATCGTCAGCTCCACCCGCACGTCGTCGGGCGCCGTCAGGCGGCGGCGGGCGCAGTCCATCGTCCAGCCGGCGAAGCGATAAATCTGCTTGGCAATGGGCCGGCGCGGCTCGGCGGCGCCGTTGCGCCGCAGCACGGCGCGGATACGGGCCAGCAATTCGCGCGGATCGAAGGGCTTTGGCACATAGTCGTCGGCGCCCATTTCGAGGCCGACGACGCGGTCCGTCGTCTCGGTGACCGCGGTCAGCATGATGATCGGCGTCGTGTAATTGGCGCGGATCTCGCGGCAGAGCTCCAGGCCGCTTTTGCCAGGCAGCATGACGTCGAGGATGATCAGGTCGACCGGCGTGCGGCGCAGGATCGTCTCCATCTCGGTGCCGTCGCCGGCCACTGTCGTATGCAGCCCGCGCTTCTGGAAAAACTCCTGCAGCAGGTCGCGTATGCCCTTGTCGTCGTCGACGATCAGTATGTGCGCATCGGATTTCACTCAGAAACCTACCATTCTGTTAGCCGGGCATCCCCCTGGCCGATCACCCACACGATAGAATTCAGGCCACATCTTGGCCAGTGGCCACGATTGCCGCCCCGCCGGAGTCCCCAGAAACAATCCAGAAACAAAATTCTACAGTCGGGAAAAACTGGTGAAAAATTTCAAGGGCATAACCGGTGTCGTGGCGGTCAGGCGATGGCTGCGACGCAAGTTTCCGGAGTAACGGACAAGACCAATGCAGAGGTTCTGGATCAGCGTGATGGGTGCTTTGCTCAGCATGTCGCTCATCACAGCAGCAGCCGGCACCTCGACCCCCGCCAAGGTCGCGACCCCCGCCAAGGCCGCGGTCGCCGCAAAGGTCGCTCCACTTACCCGGACCGAGCGCTGCACCAATCTGAGCCGTCAAGTTGACGAAGCCCTCGAAACCCATGCCGCGGCAACGCAGGTCACCGCGGCGAAAGCACTGCAAAGAAAGGGCAACCGGTTCTGTGCTGCCAAGAAACAGGCGCAGGGTATCCGGATGCTCGCAAACGCTTTGAAGCTGCTTGGAGTGACACCGATCGATCCCGTTCAGTGATGCTCTCACAGACCTGCACAAAAAAGGAAATGAAGCCATGAAGAAGTCCATCCTCTCCGCCACCGGTCTTGCCGTTGCTCTCGCTTTCGCCATGCCGGCTCTCGGCAACGCTGCCACCGCCACGACCACCGCTCCCGCTGCTTCGACCACCACCACGACCGCTCCGGCTGCCGACGCTACCGCCAAGCCGATGAAGAAAGTCGTGAAGAAGGCCAAGAAGCACAAGAAGGCCGCGAAGAAGACCGCGAAGAAGGTCGTCAAGAAGGACGCTCCGAAGACCTGATCTCAGGTTTCGGCAAGTTGATCTTGCAAAGCCGTTCCGGCCGTTTTTCGGCTGGGGCGGCTTATTGGCGGCAGGAGCCGACCCGGCAGCTTCAGCCCGCGCCAATCGTGACGCTTTAACCCGATTGCAATGCCGGTGCGGTAGGACAATCCGCATGAAGAAGCGGTTTTCGTCCCTGATGCGTTTGCTGACTCTCGGCGGCCTGATCGCCACCGCGGCGGCACGCGCGTTGATCATCTTCACGGCCAGCCCTGTGCCGGATCCCGCCAGCGGCCGGACCGAGCCTGAGCTCTTCGCGCCGTTGATCACCTCAAGCTTCGACTACATCACGCCGGCGCAATCCTGGATCCTGATCGTGCTGACCGGCGCGACCGTGATCGGTTTTGTCGGCTGGATATTCTTCGCCTTTGTCGAGCGCGGCTCCGACATGGATGATGGCGCCGGCTCCGGACGCTCCGGCATGCGCCGCACCGCGGACCGACAGGGCCGTTGAACGGCGGACGACGCGCCCCACATAAGGCTTACCGCCCAAGCCAGGCAACCGCCCGCAGGCCATTGGACGCGTGTCCCCTTGCGTGACAAACTGGGCGTCAGCCGAGTTGTCAGCGCAATTTTGACGTGAAAGCCGTATCCGTGGATTTCCGATGCCCGAAACAGTTATCAAACCTCGCACCAAGATACAGCCGAAGACCGAACGGCCGAAGCTCTACAAAGTCATCCTCGTCAATGACGATTTCACGCCGCGTGAATTCGTGGTGACGGTGCTCAAAGGCGAGTTCAAGCTCAGCGAAGACCAGGCGAACCGCGTCATGATCACCGCGCACACCCGCGGTGTCTGCGTGGTCGCGGTCTTCACAAGGGATATTGCCGAGACCAAGGCAACGCGGGCGACCGACGCCGGCAAGGCCAAGGGCTATCCGCTGCTGTTCACGACCGAGCCGGAAGAGTAGGGGCGTTTTTCCTTCTCCCCTTGTGGGAGAAGGTGGATCGGCGCGCAGCGCCGAGACGGATGAGGGGTGTTCCAGCTTGGCGCCAAGTTACCCCTCACCCGGATTGCCAACCGATTTGTGAAGGACAAATCGGGGCAATCCGACCTCTCCCACAAGGGGAGAGGTAAGAAGGCTCACCGCCCCTCGCGGTACCACATCGAACCGATGGCCAAGAGCAGCAGGCCGAGGCCGAGGAAACCACCGAACAAAGGCACACGCGACACGGCCTTCAACGCGCTGTCGTCGGTGGTGCGCAGGCCGATCCAATCGTCGCCCGAGGCAGCGGCTGAAGAGCGCACCGGCACGATCGAGGGCAGCGCCACACCACCGGCGAGGCTGCCGAGCATGGATGATGGCGCCAGCCGGCGCACGCTGCCGCCGGTCGCCTCGGCCGGCGCTTTCAGCTTGTTCTCGGTGGAGACGACGTCGGCGAATTCCGGCGCGTTGATCGGGCCGACATGGGCCAAAGCGGTCAGGTCGCCATTGCCGACCTGGTAGAGGCCGATCTCGCCGACTTGAACGCTGCCGGTGAAAATGCCGGGCTCGGATTTTTGCAACTTTACGGTCACCGCCTTGCCGGACGGCGTGATCACTTGGGCCACGCCCGGATCGTCGCGCATCGTCTGGCGGCGGATCTCCAGCATCATGCCGCGGCCGTCGGCGGTCAGCCGCTCTTCTTCCAGCTCAGGTTCCTTCATCAGCCAATGCGCAATGCGCCGGTAGAGCTGGACATGCGGGCCGCCGCCCTCGAAACCGCGCGCCCACAGCCAGCCCTGGTCGGATAAGAGCATGCCGACGCGGCCTTCGCCCTTGCGGTCGAGCAAAAGCAGCGGCCGGTCATCGGCGCCCTTCATCACCACTTCGCCTTCCGGATTTTTGACGCCGATGGTGCGGAACCACCGGCTCCAATGCGGCGGCTCGCTGGCCGAGCCGTCGAGCCCGCGCGTCACCGGATGGCGTTGGCCTAACTCCGTCAGGCGCGGGTAGTAGGCCTTGTCGACCACTTCGCCCGTCGGCATCGCTGGCAGTGCCGCGTTCAACGGGGTGCGTGCGATCGAATTCTCGCCGGCATATTCGGGGCCGGCGGCAATCAGCAGCGCGCCGCCCTTTTCGACATATTCGGAGATGTAGTCGTAGTAGAGGATCGGCAGCACGTCGCGGTGCTGATAGCGGTCGAAGATGATGAGATCGAAGTCCTTGATCTTCTCGACGAACAGCTCGCGCGTCGGAAAGGCGATCAAGGACAATTCGTTGATCGGCGTGCCGTCCTGTTTTTCCGGTGGGCGCAGGATGGTGAAGTGGACGAGATCGACCGAGGCATCCGACTTCAACAAATTGCGCCAGGTACGCTCGCCGGCATGCGGCTCACCGGAAACCAGCAGCACGCGCAGGTTCTCGCGGATGCCGTCGACCAGCGCGATGGCGCGATTGTTGGCATCGGTCAGCTCGCCCGGCTCGCGGTCGATGCCGAGCTGGACGATGTTGCGGCCGGCATTGGGAATGGTGACCTGCAGCTTCATCGGCTGGCCGACGGTCGCATGCTCGACCGAAACCTGTTCGCCGTTGACCGACACCCTAACGTCGACAGGCGCGCCGTCGCCTTCGGTCGAGATGACACGGTAGGTCATGTCAAGCGGCTTGCCGACAAGACCGAAGCGCGGCGCGTTCTCGAAGCGGATGCGGCGGTCCTTCTCATGCTCGTTGCCAGTGATCAGCGCATGCAAGGGCGCGTTGAACTCGGGCGGACCGGACGGCGTGTCGTGCACCTCGCCGTCGGTGATCATGATCGCGCCACCGATGCGCGAGGGCGGTACGTCGCGGAAGGCGCCTTCCAAGGCGCCGAACAGCCTGGTTTCCGTGCGATCGTCGGCGGCTTCCGATTTGCCGGCTTCGACGACGCGCACGTCGAACTGCTTGAAGCGGGCAAGCCGCTGCTGCATCCCGGCCAGCGCCGCGTCGGTCTGCTTGGCGCGGTCGCCGATATCCTGGCTCTGACTGCGGTCGACGATAAGAGCAACGACACTCTTCAGCGCCTCGCGCTCCTCGGCGAGGAACACAGGATTGAGCAACGCCGCGGCAAGCGCCAGCAGTGCGATCAAACGCAAGGCCGAGCCACGCTGGCGGAACCACAGGCCGGCAAGCGCAAGCAGCAGCAACGGCACGAAGAGCAGGCCGAACAGGGGCCAGGAAACGAGCGGCTCGAAGGAGATCGACCAATTCATGCGCTACTGCCCCAACCGTTCGAGCAGCACCGGCACATGCACCTGGTCGGATTTATAATTGCCGGTCAGCATGTACATCATGATGTTGACGCCGGCGCGCAGCGCATAGACGCGCTGCATCGGGTCCGGCGGGACCGTCGGCAAAAGCGCGTCGCCATTCTCGTCGACGGCCCAGGCGCCGGCGAAATCATTGGCGGTGATCATGATCGGCGACACGCCGTCGCCGACGCGCACCGGGCGGTTCTCGGTGTTGCTGGCGTCGAGCGAAGCCTCGACCCAGAGCGGGCTGCCGTTGAAGCGTCCGGGGAACTCCGGAAGGATGAAGAAGGACTTCGTCAGCACGTGATCCGACGGCACCGGCTCCAGCGGCGGCACGTTGAGGTTGGCCAGGATGTCGCGCAGCCGTTCGGTCGCGGGGCTGGCCGCATCGGCGCCGATGCCGTTGGAGAACTGGTCACGCGTGTCGAACAGGACCGTGCCGCCCTGCTGCATGTAGGCATCGATGCGGGCGATCGCGGCCTGGCTCGGCATCGGCGCAGTTGCGTCGATCGGCCAGTAGATCAGCGGGAAGAAAGACAGCTCGTCCTTGGCGATGTCGACGCCGGCCGGCGGGCCCGGCTCCAGCGCCGTCTTCTCGATCAGGAAACGGGTCAGGCCCTCGAGGCCGGCGCGGCTGATCGAATCATCGCCCGGCACGCCGGTGATCACGTAGGCCATGCGGGTCTTCGAGATGTCCTCGATCGCCTGCGCGTCGCCGGGCTTGGAATCGTCGGCGCGGGCAAGGTCGGCGTGGCCGAACAGCCCGCCCAGCACGATCACGACGGCGGCAGCGGCAGTCGCCGCGGCGGCGCGGCGCGGCCGGCGTGACAAAAGCCCGCCCATCCAGAAGACGGCCAGCGTGTCGAGCACCATCAAGAGCAGCGCCACGGCCACCAGCGGACCTTTGAGGTTTTCCGATTCGTCGAAGGCATAGGGAATGGTTGTCACCGGCAGCGAGATCTGCGGACGGGTGAGTGGCGTGAACGTGCTTGCGGCATTGAGCAGGTTGTGCGCGAAAACGCCGGTCTCCGAGCCATAAAGGCCAGGCGGGTTTTCCAGCGTCACCGGCAGCGGGCCGGCGCCTGGCACCAGTGGGCGCGCGTCGGGCGAGGGCGGCGCCAGCAAGCCGTCGGCGTCGATCATGCGGTAAGGTGCCAGCGACGCTGCCTTGGCTTCGGCGTTGGCGACAGCCGCGCCCTGGTTGCGCGACAGCTGCACGACGCGCCTCAGCATTTCGACGAAGCTGCCGGAAATCGGCAGGCTCGACCAGGTCGCCTCGGGCGTGACATGGAAGAGCACCAGGGTGCCCTTGTCCTTTTTCATGCCGGTGACCAATGGCGTGCCGTCGGCGAGCGTGGCCCAGGTGCGCTCGACGATGTCGGGCGTCGGCTCGGCCAGCACCTGCCGGCTCACTGTCACCTCGGAAGGTGGGGAGAGGTCGGCAAAGGGGCCGTTCTTCGGGAATTCGGTGACGGCCTGCGGTGTCGTCCAGGACAGCGCGCCGCCCAGCGCGCGCTCGCCGCTGCGCAGCCGTACGGGCAGGAGGTCGTCGTCATTGCCAGCGGCGGCAAGGCGCGGCCCGGCAAAGCGCACCAAGGTGCCGCCATTGTTGACCCAGTCGACCAGCCGCGGCCGGACCTGCTCCGGGATGGTGCCGACATCGGCCATGATGATCATGGCCGGCTTCTGGTTGAGAAGCTGCGGAATGGCGTCGGCCAGGTCGGCGCTCGACGGTTCGACGAGATCGGCAAAAGGCTGCAAGGCGCGGCGGATGTAATAGAGCGGCGACAGAAGCGGCTGCGCCTGGTCGGCCTCGGCCTGCGACAGCAACCCGACCCGGCGGCGCTTGGAGCTTTCGTCCAGCACGCGCACGGCGCCGGCCTGGTGTTCGCCGTCGAGCGCGATCGAGGCAAAGTCGTTGCGCAGTTCGAACGGCACCGCCATCGTTCCGGTGGCGGTGGCTTCGCCCGGCGCGAAGGTCAAGGTCGCGTCGGCGATGCGCCGGCCCTTGTCGTCGAAGGCGCCCGCGGTGACCTGCGCCGGTGCCGGATCACCCGGCGCGCGGATGGCGGTCAGCGCGAAGCCGTCGACCTGGTTGTCGGCGCCGGTCAGGCCGGTCACCGCAAGCCGGTCGGAAGCGACCCAGACCAGCCGCGAGGCGTTCTTCTCCAGCAGCGTCTTGAAAGCCGCGTCATCGCCATTGGCTGCCAGTCCATCGGCCAGCACGGCAACGCTGGCGCCGGACAGGCGCTCCAACGTGGCCGCGACGCGGGCATAGACGGCAGGCCGGTCGGTCGGGATCGGGCGCGGCTTGGCGGCGCGCAGCCGGTCGAGCGCCGCCGCCGCATCGAACGGGCCGATCTCGGCATTGGATTTTTCGGCGGTGAAGGCAATGACGACCGGCACGCCGTTCGAACCGGCATCGGCGATCAGCCGCTCGGCGGTGGCGACACGCTTGCCCCAGTCGGCGGCACTTGCCCAGCTGTTGTCGATGACCAGCGCCAGAGCCGAGCCTTCCGCCGGCAGTTTTTCGCGCGGATTGAAGACCGGCTCGGCCAGCGCGATGATGACGAGCGCCGCCATCAGCAGCCGAAGCAGCGTCAGCCACCAGGGGCTTTGTTGCGGCGTTTCCTCGCGCCGCAGCACCCGGGCAAGGATTTTCAGCGGCGGAAAGACTTCCGCCTGCGGCTTCGGCGGCGTCAGCCTGAGCAGCCACCAGATCACCGGCAGGGCCAGGAGACCCCACAGGATCATGGGGGCGCCGAAGGAAAGCGGCAGCCAGCTCATGCGACCGCCTTTCCGGCGGTCAGCTCGGTATGACCACTGGTCAACCCGGTGTGACCACTAGTGGTCAACCCCGTATAACCACTAGTGGTCAACCCCGCATTGGCGCCATCAGCCGTCATCGCCAGGTGCACGCGCACCAGCGCTTCGGAAGCGAGGCGGTCGGTGTGGTTGACGGTGAAACTCCAGCCGAGGCGCTTGCACCAGGCAGCCAGTTCCTCGCGGCGAGCCCGGTAGAGCAGGCGGTAGTCCTCGGCCAGCATCTCGGCGCGGCCGGCTGTCAGTTTCTCGCCCGTCTCCGGATCGGTGAACTCTGTGCGGCCGGCGTAAGGGAACGTCTCCTCAGCCGGGTCGGCAACCTCGATCAGATGCGCGCGCACGCCATGGCGCGCCAGCACGTCGAGCCAGGCCATGGTCTCCTCGACCGGATCGAGGAAATCGCTGACAAGCACGATGTCGCAGAAGCGGCGGACGGCCGACAGGTCGGGCTTGGCCGGCAGGGCGGCTGCATGGCTGAGCTGCGCGGCTATGCGCTCGGCGCCATTGCGGGCAGTGAACGGGTCGGTCAGGCCGGGCCAGGCGATGCGCTCGCCGCTGCGCGACAGAAGCTCGGCCATGGCAAGGGTCAGGACCAGCGCGCGCGATTCCTTGGAAACGCCGGCGCCGGCGGATTTGTAGAGCATGGAAGGCGAGGGATCGGCCCAGAGCCAGACGGTGTGGGCTGCCTCCCACTCGCGGTCGCGCACATAGGTGTGGTCGTCGCGGGCCGAACGGCGCCAGTCGATGCGCGAGGAATCGCCTTCGACATAGGGCCGGAACTGCCAGAAATTCTCGCCGATGCCGCGCTTGCGGCGGCCATGCCAGCCAGCGATCACCGTGTTGACGATGCGGCGTGCCTCGACCAGCAGGTCCGGCACCAAGGAGGCCCGCAACCGGCCACGGGCGAGCGCGTCGCGCGTCGCAACCGGTGCCTGGACCTCGCCAATTCGACCCATCAGATGCCTTTTGCCAGTTTCGCCACCACGTCGCGCACCGAAGTGCCCTCGGCGCGGGCGGCGAACGTCAGCGCCATGCGATGCTGCAGCACCGGCTCGGCCAATGCACGGATGTCGTCGACCGAAGGCGCCAACCTTCCATCATATAGGGCGCGTGCGCGGGCGCACAGGGTCAGCGCCTGGCTGGCGCGTGGGCCCGGGCCCCAGGCGACATGCCTGTCGGTCTCGGCATTGCCCTGGCCGGGACGCGCCGAGCGCACCAGCTTGAGGATCGCCTCGACGACGCTTTCCGGCACCGGCATGCGGCGGATCAGCGTCTGGATCTCCCGCAGCCTTGCCGGCTGCAGCACATTGTCGGCCTTGGCCTCGTCGACACCGGTGGTTTCGAGCAGGATGCGGCGCTCGGCCTCGATCTCGGGATAGAGGATGTCGACCTGCATCAGGAAGCGGTCGAGCTGCGCTTCGGGCAGCGGATAGGTGCCTTCCTGTTCCAGCGGGTTCTGCGTCGCCAGCACATGGAAGGGCGAGGGCAGGTCGTGGCGGACCCCGGCGATGGTGACGTGATACTCCTGCATCGCCTGCAGCAGCGCCGACTGCGTGCGCGGCGAGGCGCGGTTGATCTCGTCGGCCATCAGCAATTGCGTGAAGATCGGCCCGGAAATGAAACGGAAGGAGCGTTTGCCGAATTCGTCCTGCTCCATTACTTCGGAGCCCAGAATGTCCGACGGCATCAGATCGGGCGTGAACTGGACACGGCGCGAATCGAGGCCGAGCACGATGCCAAGCGTTTCGACCAGCTTGGTCTTGGCGAGGCCGGGCACGCCGACCAGCAGCGCGTGGCCGCCAGCCAGCAGCGCGACCAGCGTGCGCTCGACCACGGCTTCCTGGCCGAAGATCACCCGGCCGACCGCGTCGCGGATCCTGGAGATGTCGGCCAGCGCCTTCTCGGCCTCGTCGATCATCGCCTTTTCGCTGATCGGGCTCTCCTTGATCATCACGCTCATGCCGCTCGATCCTTGTGGTTGGAAATATCGGCCTGCATTCTCACTATCGCAGAATGCCGCGATTCGGCCTCACCTGGCGCCTCTAATCGAACTTAAATCACAGACTTAGGCGGACAAGGCTGACAATCGGGACAACAGTGACTATTTCGTGACCATGGCCGAACGCAGCGAACATCGTGAACAAAGCCTGACCAGCGCCACGGAAGCCCGGGGGCTGGAGGCGCTGATTTCGCGCGGCGCACGCGCCGGCAAGGGGCCGGCTCCGGTCGAGCGCTGGAATCCGGACTTCTGCGGCGATCTCGACATGGAGATCAAGGCCGACGGCACCTGGTTCTATCTAGGAACGCCGATCGGCCGCATGCCGCTGGTGCAGCTTTTTTCGAGCGTCCTGCGCAAGGATGCGGACGGTAAGACTTATCTGGTGACGCCTGTCGAGCGGGTCGGCATCCGTGTTGCCGACGCGCCGTTCATCGCGGTCGAGATGAATGTTTCAGGAATTGGCGACGAGCAGGTCATCACCTTCCGCAGCAATGTCGGCGACGTGGTCACGGCCGGCCCCGGCCATCCGTTGCGCTTCGTCGATGAGGAGGAAACCGGCGGGCTGAAGCCCTATGTGCTGGTGCGCGGACGGCTGGAGGCGCTGGTGGCGCGGCCGGTGATGCATGAGCTCGTCGAATATGGCGAAGAGATCGACGTCGACGGCAAGGCGATGTTTGCCGTGCGTTCCGGCGGCGAGGTCTATCCGATCATGCCGGCCGAGAAGCTCAAGCGGCTGAGCGCGTGATGGACCAGGTGACGCCGGCGCCGTTCTCTGTTGCCGAATTTCGCGCCCGCGTCGCGGCGCAACCTGAAATCGTCCCGGACGACGATTTCGGCGACCATCGTTTCAATCCTGGACATCCGAGGCTCAAACACATCAAGCCGCTGCGCGACGCCGCGGTGCTGATCCCCGTGGTCGACCGTGCCGAAGGCGCGACGGTGCTGCTCACCAAGCGCGCCGAGAAGCTGCGCAGCCATTCCGGGCAGGTGGCTTTCCCGGGCGGAACGATCGACCCGACCGATCCCGGCCCGGAAGCCACGGCTTTGCGCGAGACGTTCGAGGAGATCGGGCTCACGCGCGATTTCATCGAGATTATCGGCCGCATGCCGGATTATGTCTCCGGCAGCGGCTACCGCATCGTGCCGGTGCTTTCGGTGGTGCGTCCGGGTTTTTCGCTGACGCTCAATGCCGATGAGGTCGACGCCGCCTTCGAGGCGCCGCTCGGTTTCCTGATGGATCCGGCCAATCATAAGCGTGATAGCCGCATGTGGAACGATCTCGAATGGGTCTTCTACGATATGCCCTATGGCGATCAACGCATCTGGGGCGTCACCGCCGGCATTGTGCGCACCCTTTATGAGAGACTCTACGCTTGAGCGCCGACATCACTTTATCGGGGAAGGCCGACTGGCTGGACGACAAGCACCTGCAGCGGCTTCTGGCGGCGCTGAGGAAGGGCGGCGAAGAGGCTCGTGTGGCCGGCGGCGCGGTCCGCAACGCGCTGCTCGGTCAGCCGGTGGCGGACATCGATATCGCCGCGACGACCGTGCCGGAGGAAACTGTCCGCCGTGCCGAGGCGGCCGGCTTCAAGACGGTGCCAACCGGTATCGAGCATGGCACCATTACCGTTGTCGCCGGCGGCAAACCCTATGAAGTCACGACACTGCGGGCCGATATCGAGACCGACGGCCGACGGGCCAAGGTGATCTTCGGGCGCGACTGGAAGCTCGATGCCGAGCGCCGCGACTTCACCATCAATGCGCTTTATGCGGAAGCGGATGGCACGGTTGTCGACCTCGTCGGCGGCGTCGCCGATATTGAAGCGCGCAGGCTGCGCTTCATCGGCGATGCCGAAGCGCGTATCCGCGAGGATTATCTGCGCATCCTGCGCTTTTTCCGCTTCTTTGCCTGGTATGGCGAGGGCCGGCCCGATGCTGAAGGCCTGAAGGCCTGCGCCAGGCTGAAGGATGGACTTGCCCAGCTTTCGGCCGAACGCGTCTGGTCCGAACTGAAGAAGCTGCTCTCGGCGTCGGATCCTTCGCGCGCCCTTCTGTGGATGCGCCAGGCCGGTGTGCTGACGGCCGTCCTGCCGGAGAGCGAGAAATGGGGCATCGACGCCATTCACGGGCTGGTCAGGACGGAGAAGGACCTTGGCTGGGTCGTCGATCCGATGCTCAGGCTGGAAGCGGTCGTGCCGCCGGATGCCGTGCGCATGAAGGCGCTTGCCGAGCGGTTGAGGTCTTCCAACGAAGAGGCGGATCGCCTGCGAAACTGGGCGCTGACCGTTCAGCCGGAATCGAAGTCAACCGAGACTGAGCTCGCGAAAAAACTCTACTTCGGCGACCGGAACGGGTTCCTCGATCGGCTGCGGCTCGCTCTTGCTGCCGCGCGGGCGCGCGCGGTTGAAGACAATGACGCGATGATCCAGGCCGGCGGCTTCTCACGCCTGCTCAATTTTACGCTAAAATGGGAAAAGCCCGCCTTTCCGATCAAGGGCGCCGACTTGACCGAACTCGGCGCGTCGCCGGGGCCGAAGCTTGGCGCCACGTTGAAGAACCTTGAAAAGGAATGGGTCGAGTCAGGCTTCACGCTGAAGCGCGGCGCGCTGATGGAACGCGCCGCGCAAGCCCTGAAGGTTTAGTCGGGTCAGATCGCCACCTGTCAATGTATCGCCACGGGAGCCAGGGCGCGCGAAAGACTTGCTTCGCCCTTGCCGTAGGTGGACGGGTTGTAGTTGGCCAGCGTGTCGGTGCGGGCGGTGTTGAGCAGATCGTTGGTGATCTGGACCGGCGTCGCCGACGTGAACTTGCTGCCGATGATCGCGGCGTAGCCCGAGATGATCGGCGCGGCGAACGAGGTCCCGTAAAGACCGGTCTTGTCACCGTCGACGCCGACCACGAGGAAGTGGCTCTGCACCTGCGTATTGGAACCGGCGTAGTCGGAATACCAGGCAAGCTGCGCCTTGTTGGTGGTGGTGCCGTTCGTCGACAGCGCGCCGACGAAGATCGCCGTCGACTTGCCGATCAGGGCTAGGTCGAGATAGTCCTGCTGGCCGCTTGTGACACCGCCAACGGCGATCGCATCGTTGCCGGCGGCCTTCGAGACCACGGCCGACCCTCTGGTCGCATAGGAAATGATCGATGCCTCTTCTGGGGCCCAGCCGATCTGGTTCACGCTGTAGCCCGCATTTGCGTACATGCCGTAACTAAGGTTAAGCACGTTGCGGCCGCTGGCCAGCGGGACAGCCGAACCGGTCGAGAAATCCTTGGAGCGGATGGTCGCGGCGGGAGCGATCATGCTTGCCTCCTCGCGCGTCCATTCGCCGTGTCGCTGCGTCTGCACGCCGATGCCGAAATTACCGGAGAAACGCGACGTACTGCTGAAGTCGTCCACCATGGTGATGGTGACGCCCTTGCCCTTGTATCCGGCCGTCCATGCGGCGCCGACATCGGGGCTCATCCAGCTTTGCAGTCCCTGCACCGCTTGCGTCGTGACGGTCGGCATCGTTGCGCTCACGCAGATGGATGCGTCGCCGCCATGGCAGAGCGCGGCCGTCTCGTCCGGGCTCAGCGCCTCCTGCGCCGATGCAATCGGCGCCGAAAGGATGGTCAAGGCAGCAGCAAGGCCGAACTTCAAGGAATTGACCGACATTTTAATTCTCCAATCAAGCAGGAACCAAGACGGACGATCGTGAGTTTCGGGACGAGATGATTTTCATTTCGTGGGCCTCCGATCAGAAAGTGAGACGGTAATTCAGCCAGAGATGCATGGTCTCCGGCTTGGCGCTAACCAGATATTTCAACGTTTCCTCAGGCGCCGTCTCGCCCGCCGCGAGCCGGCAGTTGACGCTGTAGGTACCCAGATCGCCATAGTCGGCCTCGCAGGGTTTTTCCGTGAGATTGCCGCCGATGACGGAGGTGACCGAAAGAGACAGGGTGCTGTTCGGATTCGGATGGATCTGAGTGAGAAAACCAAGCTTTAGGCTGGGCTCGATACGGTATTTCTCGGCTTGCTCCCCGGTGCCAAATCCCCAGAGAATGCCGGTATCGGGCGTGATCTGGGTGAGAAGATCGACATGCATGTCGACCCAGCTCGCATGGTACCATTGACTGAAAGATACCCAGCTTCCGCTCTGCAACTCATAACCGCCGTTGCCGAGGCTCCTTGCGCGGTCGCTGAGCGGAGAGCCCTGATGGATGTCAACGAGGGAAGTGGCCCATTCCTGGGCGGTTGCCGTGGACGCGCAGAGGAGCGCGCACAACAGGAGTGCCGCCGCGCAGAGACCGCCTCGGATGTCGACTCGCTCGCGCATGCGCGAAGCACCTCGCCCCACCATTCCGGACAGCGCCTTACTGGCGAAGGGCTCCTCGGGCAGCCCGCCTCTGGCCGGATCATACGCCGCAGAGTCGCACGCGCACCGTTACCGAGAGGTTATCTAAGCGATTACGAATATAGGAATTTGCTTGAAATATATCGCCTTGCCGACGGCGCAGAACTTGCCGACGACGCAGAATGGCGGGATGTGGCGAAGCATCGCCAGCTATCCCGTCGTTGGCCTGTCCGTTCGAAATCCGCGATTTTGGCCTGCTTAGGCCGCGTCGCGGACCTTCTGGATGCGCGAGCGGATCGCTTCGATCATCGTTTCGCGGATGATGGTCTCGCCATGCGTCTCGCGCAGATGCTCGACGGCGCGGCGCATGACCTCGGCTTCCTCATCGGCGCGCGTGTGCCAGTCGCAGCCCGGGACCAGCGATCCGCATTGGAATTCCTTCATGTTTTTTCCTTTCCTAGCGCAGGACGGTTCGGCTCTTGGTCGGCCACCCCTGATGATGTTTTGTCTTGGCAGTGTGGGAAGAAAAGCGGGGGGCGCTTTCTCGCAATCGCTCTGCCGAATTACCATAACACGCGTCAGACGGTTCGGTTGCATCGACGTCGCCTGTCTTATTTCGAAGGAAAGGCGGAGCAACGTGCCCCGCCTTTCCTGCCGCCTGAGAAACCGGACCCTTCAGAGCAAGGTCGTCACTTCATGATCTTGACCGCTTCGGCAACCTTGTTTTTGCCGCTCATGTCCCAAGACACGCGAACCTTCTCGCCGGTCTGGATGCCGGGATCCTTGAAGGCCTTGGACAGGGTGAAGGTCGACCCGTCGTCCAGAACAAGGCTCATGGCCGTTCCGTCAAAGCTCTTGACCGTACCGGTGGTGTGCTTGACCGCGGCGAAGGCGGCGCCACCGGAGGCGAGAAAGGCAGCGGCGGCTGCCGTCACAATAAGCTTGCGCATGACATGCTCTCCTGGAATTTGCGGGCGCCCTTTGCGAGCGAGATGAAGTCTCGCTCCTGAATGGCACCCCTCTCGATCAGGGCCGTCAAGTCGCGTCGGGTCGCGGTCCATGGGAGATGAGCCGCCGGCGCTTCCCGACCCCGGCGACCTTAAATAATCCAATTGTTTCAAAAGGATATTAGACGAAAAAGAAATTTTGCCTGCCACATTGCCGGTCAAGATTCGGCGAATGAGACCTTAATGCGGCCCTGATCTAACTCACCGGATTGTTACGGCCACTTTACCTCTGGCGGCAGGCTGGAAAGGATCGAGGCGACATTGCCCCCGGTCTTTAGCCCGAAGATGGTGCCGCGATCGTGAAGCAAGTTGAATTCGACGTAACGGCCGCGGCGGATGAGCTGTTCGTCGCGGTCGCTACCTGTCCAGTTCTCGTTGAAATTGCCCCGTACCAGGTGGGAGTAGACGACGAGGAATGAGCGCCCGACGTCCTGGACGAAATTGAGATCGGCGTTCCAGCCGCCCTTGTCCTCCTCCGAATGCAGCCAGTCGAAGAAGATGCCGCCGATGCCGCGCGCCTCATTGCGATGCGGCAAGAAGAAATACTCGTCGCACCAGGCCTTGAACTTCGGATAGTCGGCGACTGCGGCATTCTTCTCGCAGGCGAATTGCATGGCGCGGTGGAAGGCCTGCGTGTCCGGGTCGTCCTGGGTGCGGCGCCGGTCGAGCACCGGTGTCAGGTCGGCGCCGCCGCCGAACCAATGGCGCGTGGTGACGACCATGCGGGTGTTCATATGCACGGCGGGAACGTTGGGGTTCCAGGGATGCGCGATCAGCGAAATGCCGCTCGCCCAGAAGCGCGGGTCTTCCTCGGCGCCGGGGATCTGCTTCCTGAATTCGGGCGAGAACTCGCCATGGACCGTCGAGGTGTGCACGCCGACCTTCTCGAAGACCCGGCCACGCATCATCGACATGATGCCGCCGCCGCCCTTGCCCTGGTCACGCTCCCAGGGCGTCTTCTCGAAACGGCCGGGCGACCATTCGGCCTGCGGTCCGGTGAGATCCTGTTCGATCTGCTCGAAGGTGACGCAGATGCGCTCGCGCAGCGCCTCGAACCAGAGGCGCGCCTTCATCTTCTTCTGTTCGATGTCGGCCGGCAGCCCCACGGGAAGGTCAGGTCGTTCCAAAAGCTATCTCCAGACGGCGGACTCACTTGCCCGACAAATGACTCGTTTTTTCCGCGCGCGATCCCTAATCTCTTGGGGGCAAGGGTCAAGTCCTGTCTGATCCAGGTGCAAAGGAGTTCCTTCGTGGGCACCCCGGCAAGACCGCCGCTGGATGGCTTGAAGAAGAGGCTGGAACGCTCGCGGGCCGAGCGTGAGAAACAGCCGCGTGACGGTTTTTTGCGCGAGACCTTCGTGCTGCCGCGCCCGGATGCGCGCCTCAAAGCCAGGGAATGGTTCGAGCGCTTTCCCAAGCAGGCCTACTGGACCGAGATAGAAAGCTGGTTCGAGCGCCCGGGCGACGTGATCGAATTCACCATGCGGCGGCTGCCGGCGGCGGATTAAGGTGCGTTGATATTCAGGTGAGGCCGGCCTGCAAATGGCGGCTTCCTGCGCTTCCGGTGCTCACGTACTCAAGTACGCTCCGCCCCGGTTCTCGGAAGCCACCATTTTCGACTCGGCCTGACCTGAATCTCAACGCACCTTGGAGCGAGACCGTCAGCCTACCACCAGCCGCCTCGCGCCTGTACCCTCCGCGCCAGCCGGTCTTCCTTGTTCCTCAGCGGGCATTTGTCGATCGACATGCAGCCGCAGCCGATGCAGTCGGTCAGGCCATCGCGCAATTTCTTCATCTGGGCGATTTTCTGGTCGAGGTCGTCGCGCCAGGCCGTCGACAGCATATTCCAGTCGTCGCGCGTCGGCGTCCGCTCTTCGGGCAGGGACTGGAATGCGGTGGCGATCTCGGCCAGCGAGATGCCGACCTCCTGGGCGACGCGGATGATGGCGACGCGGCGCAGCACGTCGCGGCTGTAGCGGCGCTGGTTGCCTGACGTGCGGTGGCTGCGGATCAGCCCGCGCGCCTCGTAGAAATGCAGCGCCGACACTGCCACGCCGCTGCGCACCGCGACCTGACCGACCGTCAATTCCCTTACCGGAGCCATTTGAAGATTTCTCGCTTGACCTCAAGTTAAGTTGAGCTTGTAGCGAAAGGACGACGATATGGCAAATGAAGGAGAAGGCGATGTGCGCCTGGGTGAAAATGACGGCGGAAGCGGAGGCAATCCGGGACAGCGAGGCGGCCCGGAACGTCCTATCCGAGCTGGCGGAACGCTTCGCCCGCGACCATGGCGACGGAGAGCGCGACATTGATGCTGCGGGCGCCCGGCCGCATCGGAATGGTCAGCCGCGCATCCGCCGCCTGATGAACTTCCTCGGTCACGCCGGCGGATTCGCGGCCGAACAGAAGAATGTCGCCGGCGCTGAAGGCAAAGTCCGTGTAGGCGGTCGCGGCCTTGGTGCTGAGCAGCACCAAGCGGTGCGTATTCGTCCGGCGCCAGTCCTCGAAGGCGTGCCAGTCGGCATGACGGGTCAGCGCCGCCATTTCGAGATAGTCCATGCCGGCCCGCTTCAGCGCCCGGTCGGAGAGCGGAAAGCCGGCCGGCTCGATGATGTCGACGGCGATGTCGAGGCAGGCGGCGAAGCGCAGGATTGTGCCGGTGTTGCCGGCGATATCCGGCTGGTAGAGCGCGATGCGGAGACGGTCGTTCATTTCCGCGTCCTTCTAATAAGTGGCAGATCGGCCACAGCGGGGTCGTGGTTTTGGAAATTCCTGGACCTGCGGGTGGCCATTTTCTGCGAAGTCAGGTATATGCCGACCATTGTCAACCCGAACCGATGGAGGGGTATTTCATGATGACCATGCACATCCAGCGCCCCTCTCGTGGGCTTACCTGCCTGCCGGCGGTATCGGTACGACGATTTACCTGACTTCTTAGATTTGATCGCACCGATTCCCGCCGAACCAAGTTTTCGGCTTTCGAAGGAATCCTGCGATGTTTTTCAAACCGTTAAAGGGGCCGACTGCCCCAACTGAGCGTGTCCTGACCGAGGTGTCCCCTCGCGTCCTGACCGATGCAATCCGCGCCTCCGGCCGCATGCCGGCGCACGATGTTGCTTCGCCTTTTTATCTCTATTTTCACACGGAGGACGGACCGATGTTCGATCCCTATAAAATACCCGGCTCGAGAAGCCTGCACGAGCGCAAGATGGCGACGTGGGCGCTGCTGATCGGCGAGACCTACTCGTCGGCGGTGCATGCCGAGACGCGGCGCAGGCCGCATCGCGGCATGCTGCCGGATGTCGATTTCTCGCGCGCCGTGCCCGACCACAGCCGGCCTTCGCTGGTGCGCCGCATCGTCAGAATGATGCGGCCGGGCCGCAAAGGCCGCGCTGACGACAGCTTTTCGTCAGGAAGGACTGGACCGTCAGCATCCCCGGCAAAGCCAGTCGGCGAAACGCCCGCGACACCCTATATTGGGCGAAGCAGGGCCGACGATACAGATGATTCCGTATCGTCGGCCCGCGCTGCCGCGCGGCCGAAAAGCCTTGCCCATCAATCCCGCGCCGCGTGAGCGCATAGACAAGTCGAGTGCCGGAATGTTCCGCTGGTTTGAAAACAAGCTCGATCCGTTTCCCGCCGAGGAGCCGGTCGAGCCGCCGAAGACGCTGGTCGCCTTCTGCTTGCACTACACACGCGGCGCCTTGCCCTACATCATTCCGGACGCGGTCCTGATGACATCGATCGCCATTGCCGAAGTTTGGATGTTCGGCTTCATGGGCCGCATCGTCGACTGGCTGTCGGGGCAGAACCGCGAGACCTTCCTGCAGACGGAGAGCTGGAAGCTTGCCGGTATGGCCTTCATCGTACTCTTCGCGCTGCCGAGCACAGTATGGTTGCATTCTTTCCTCAACCAGCAGACGCTGATGGGCAATTATCCCATGCGCATCCGCTGGCAGGTGCATCGCTATCTTTTGAAGCAGTCGATGGCCTTCTATCAGGACGAGTTCGCCGGCCGCATCGCCACCAAGCTGATGCAGACAGCGCTCGCCGTACGCGACTGCGTCATCAAGCTGATCGAAGTTCTCAACTACGTCATTGTCTACTTCCTCGGCATGCTTTTGATTGTCGGCTCGGCCGACTTGCGGCTGGCGGCACCGCTCGTGGTCTGGCTGGTCGGCTATATCGCGCTGCTGCGTTACTTCATTCCCCGGCTCGGCAAGGTCGGCGAGGAGCAGGCCAATGCGCGCTCGACCATGACCGGTCGTGTCGTCGACAGCTACACCAACATACAGACGGTCAAGCTGTTCTCCCATGCGCGCCGCGAAGCCACTTTCGCAAGGGAAGGCATGGCCGGCTTCCTTGACACCGTCTATCGGTCGATGCGGCTGGTGACGGTGCTCTACGGCCTGCTTTACATCCTCAATGCGCTGCTGCTGTTCTCGGTGACCGCACTGTCGCTGTGGCTGTGGCTCGGCCAGGTGGTGACGATCGGCGCCGTCGCCGTGGTCATCAGCCTGGTGCTCAGGATGTGGGGCATGTCGCAATGGATCATGTGGGAAATGTCGGGTCTGTTCGAGAACATCGGCACGGTGCAGGACGGCATTGCCTCGATCTCGCTGCCGCGCCTTGTCGAGGACAGGCCGGATGCGAAGGAAATCGCTGTTCCCAAGGGCGAGATCCGCTTCGAGGATATCCGCTTCCACTACGGCAAGCAGAAAGGCGTGATCGAAAACCTGTCGCTGGTGGTGAAGCCGGGCGAGAAGGTCGGCATCGTCGGTCGCTCTGGCGCCGGCAAGTCGACGCTGGTCAATCTGCTCCTGCGCTTCTACGATTTGGAAAGCGGCCGGATCCTGATCGACGGCCAGGAGATTGCCGGTGTGAAGCAGGATTCACTGCGCGCGCAGATCGGCATGGTGACGCAGGACACCTCGCTGCTGCATCGTTCGGTGCGCGACAACATCCTCTATGGCCGGCCCGACGCTTCGGACGAGATGCTTGTCGAGGCGGCGCGGCGGGCGGAGGCGCTGGACTTCATAGGCGGGCTTTCCGACCATAAGGGCCGCAAGGGGTTCGATGCCCATGTCGGCGACCGCGGCGTCAAACTGTCCGGCGGCCAGCGGCAACGCATCGCCATTGCTCGCGTTATGTTGAAGGACGCGCCGATCCTTATCCTTGACGAGGCGACCTCGGCGCTGGATTCCGAGGCCGAGGCGGCCATCCAGGAGAATCTCTACAAGCTCATGCAGGGCAAGACCGTCATTGCCATCGCCCACCGGCTGTCGACCATCGCGGCGATGGACAGGCTGGTCGTCATGGACAAGGGCCGCGTCATCGAGGAAGGGTCGCACGAAGAACTCGTCGCCAGCGGCGGGCTCTATGCGCAGCTCTGGCAACGCCAGTCGGGCGGTTTCCTGCTCGACGACGCGCCGGCGGAGGCCGCCAACGACGCAATGATTTTGGTGCCAAGGGTGAAGCCGCCGAATGATGCAGGCCGTCTACCGCTGGTTCGAACACTGGGTCTATCCGTTCCGCGAGCCGGCGAATCTTCGGCCACCGTCAAGCGTCGGCGGCTTCCTCTGGCACTATGTCGGGCAGGCGAAGCTTGCCTTCTTCGCCATGCTGATCATCGGCGGCATCGCGCCGCTGGTCGAGGCCGGCCTGTTCTATTTCGTCGGGCGGCTGGTCGATATCCTCGATCAGTTGCCTGGGCAGCGTAGCTGGCAGGCGCTGTGGACCGCGGCCGGACCGGAACTTCTGTTCATGGGCGCGGTGGTGCTTATCATCCGCACCCTGGTCGTCGGCATGTCGGCGCTGGTCGACGAGCAGACGATCACGCCCGGTTTCTACAATCTGGTGCGCTGGCAGGCGCACCGGCATGTCTCGCGCCAGTCCTATGCCTTCTTCCAGAACGATTTCGCCGGCCGCATCGCGACAAAAGTCTGGCAGGCGGGGCAGGCGACGGGCGACCTGATGGAAAGCTTCATCGAGGTCGTCTGGTTCATGGTCGTCTATACAGTGACGACGCTGGCGCTGGTCGCCGGCCTCGATCTCAGGCTGGCGGTGCTGGTGGTGATCTGGATCGCCGCCTTCGGCTGGCTGGCCAAGCTCTATCTGCCGGCGATCCGCAAGCATGCCGAGGCGACCGCCGAGGCCGGCTCGATGATCACCGGCCGCATCGTCGATTCCTATTCCAATGTGCAGACGCTGAAGCTGTTTTCGGCCGATGGGGACGACCGCTACATCAGGAGCGGCTTCGACATCTATCTCGACGCGCTGCGGCCGTTCACGCGCAGGCTGACAGGCGTGCGCATGGCGCTGACGACGCTATCCGGCATCATGATCACGGCAATCGCAGCCTTCGCCATCTATCTGTGGGTCGAAGGCTCGATCACGGTCGGCGCCGTCGCCTTCACGCTATCGCTGGTGCTTCGCCTCAACATGCTGCTCGGGCGGCTGATGATGCAGCTCAACGGCATCCTGAGAAACCTCGGCGTATTGGAAAACTCCAAGGCGCTGATCTCGCAGCCGCTTGGCCTGACCGAAGCGCCGGACGCCAGGGAACTGGTGGTTGCCGGCGGCCGCATCGACGTCAAGGATGTCACCTTCCACTATGGCAAGGGCTTTGGCGTGCTCGACGGCATCGACCTCGTCGTGCGTCCGGGCGAGAAAGTCGGGTTGGTCGGCCCATCAGGCGCCGGCAAGACGACCTTGGCCAACCTGATCCTGCGCCTTTACGATCTCGAAGGCGGCAGGATCCTGATCGATGGCCAGGACATCGCGCATGTGACGCAGAACTCGCTGCGCGGCAATATCGGTGTCGTCAGCCAGGACACCGCTCTCTTCCACCGCTCGCTGCGCGACAACATCAAGCTCGGCATGCCGGATGCGACCGAGACGCAAGTGATCGCGGCGGCGAAGAAGGCCGAGGCGCATGAGTTCATCCTGGGGCTGCGCGACAATCGCGAACGCGCCGGCTACGAGGCTTTTGTCGGCGAACGTGGCGTCAAGCTTTCCGGCGGCCAGCGCCAGCGTGTGGCGATCGCCCGCGTCTTCCTCAAGGACGCGCCGATCCTGATCCTCGACGAAGCGACTTCGGCGCTTGATTTGGACATCGAGGCGGCGATTCAGGAGAATCTGACCCGGCTGATGGCAAACAAGACGGTGATCGCCATCGCCCACCGGCTGTCGACGATCGCCGCGCTCGACCGGCTGGTGGTGCTCGATGGCGGCCGCATCGTCGAACAAGGCACGCATGACGAACTGGTGGCGCTCGATGGGCTCTATGCGCGGCTGTGGAAACGCCAGTCGGGCGGCTTCCTCTATCACGAGGAAAGCGTGCTCGAAGAGACGCGGCCGGCGGAGTAGGCGCATGAGTGGGACGCCACAGGTCAACCCTGAGGTCGGTTATGGGGTCAAGCGGCTCCGGCCGACCGCGCCGGCCTTCGA
The DNA here is from genome assembly GCF_053005525.2 of Mesorhizobium sp. ORM8.1. NCBI lineage: Bacteria > Pseudomonadati > Pseudomonadota > Alphaproteobacteria > Hyphomicrobiales > Phyllobacteriaceae > Mesorhizobium > Mesorhizobium sp. ORM8.1. The sequence continues at coordinate 5,634,350 of NZ_CM132600.1, forward strand.
CAGGCTGAAGGACGAGAGCCGGCTGGAAGGCTACTGGATGCTGGTGCGCCTGGCGGATGGCTGGGCAAGCGGCCGCAACAAGTTCCTGAAACGGGGCGAGGCGCTGTTCGGGGCATGGCATGGCCGGGAGCTCGCCGGCGTGTGCGGGCTGAACATCGATCCGTATGTCGAGGCCCGGGACCAGGGCCGGGTTCGGCACCTGTTCGTCAGCGCGCCTCATCGCCGCGCCGGTGTTGGCCGCATGCTTGTCGGGACCGTCATCGATCGGGCACGCCGCTATTTCACCGTGTTGAACAGCCGCGCGCCGCCTGAAGCCTTCGAGTTCTATGAACGGCTTGGCTTTCAGCGCGTGGAAGGCGAAGAATTCGTCACTCATCGCCTGGTGTTCGGGAAGAGGAGCTGAAATGTCCTTGCGTCCGCCATCTCATCTTGCCGGCGCCGCCGCGGAAGCGGCCTTCGACGCGCTTGGCCATGAAATCCTCGCTGAGAAGGCGGCCGCGCTCGGCCGCGCCGGCCAGCGGGCCGAGGAAACGCTGACCAGGTTGCGCGACAATGGCGACGAGGAACTGCGTCCCAGGCTTCTCAAGGAGGCCGCCGTGGCCGTCCACGCCTATTTCATCCAGCGCGAGCTCTGCGGATTGCGCAAGCACGATGCGGTGATCCGCGAATACGATATCCCGAGGGCTGTGCTGGTCAGGCTTGGCGCCAGCTAAGCGCTCTTTTGTCTGATCATGATCTTTCCCGAAAACCGGTTCCCACTTTTTGCTACGCTGACCTTCGGTTCGGGATCATGGTCTATTCCAGCCACTCGGTGATGAAGTGGCCGTTCTCGTGGATGTCGGTGCTTTCGAGTGGACCGGGGCCGAGATTGACGAATTTGTGCGGCGTGTCGGGCGGCACGATGAGGATCTGGCCGGCGGTTGCCGTTATTTCCTGGTCGCCGACCGTGAACAGGCCGGTGCCGGAGCGGATGACGAAGATCTCCGCGTAGGGATGCTTGTGCAGGCGCGGGCCGGCGCCGATCTTCGGCTGATAATTGAAGATCAGGCAGGAATTGGCGCCGAACTGGCCGCATTGCAGCTCGCCCTGCCAATGGTCGGGCGTCCTGGTCCAGGTCTCGCGATCGATGACATGCGCCATGACCGCAGAATAGACCGGGCCAGCGGCGCCTGTCGAGGCGAACACCGGCCCGATTCCCCTGCGGATTTTCCGCTGTTTGGCGTTCTCAAGTGGCCCTCCGGGGAGGCGACGGCTGCAACAGCTCGAAAGCCCCGCGACAATCTGCCCTTGTGCCTTCACCCCGCTGGACAAAAACGGGCTTCACGCATAAACCGAAACTCCAAATGCCGGAGGAATTCGCTAGCCTGTTCGCCATGCGCTGTCGGGCAGGTGCGATTGAGCGGGGACAAGGCTCGGCCTCCGGTAAGGAAGAGGCGAAAGGATCAGGCACCCGTGAGCGCAACCGACATCCACGATCCCAACCGTCGCGATTTCCTTTACGTAGCCACCGGCATGGCCGCCGTTGTCGGCGCTGGGGCAGTCGCCTGGCCGTTCATCGACCAGATGCGCCCGGACGCCTCGACGCTGGCGCTGGCCTCGGTCGAGGTCGATGTCGCCTCGCTGCAGCCCGGCAGCTCGCTGATCGTCAAGTGGCGCGGCAAGCCGGTCGTGGTGCGCAACCGCACCGATAAGGAAATGAAGGACGGCGAAGCCGTCAATCTCGCCGATCTCAAGGACCCGATCGCGCGCAACGCCAATCTGCCATCCGATGCGCCGGCGACCGACGCCAACCGCACCACGCCCGGCAAGGAAGCCTGGATGGTGATGGTTCAGGTCTGCACGCATCTGGGCTGCATCCCGCTCGGCCAGGAAGGCGATTTCGGCGGCTGGTTCTGCCCGTGCCATGGCTCGCAATACGATACTGCCGGCCGCATCCGCAGAGGCCCGGCGCCGGAGAACATGGCGATCCCGGTATTCAAATTCATTTCCGATACCAAAATCCTTATCGGTTGAGGCAGGGGACATTTCGATGAGCGAGGGACACTCGACCTATACGCCCAAGACCGGTATCGAGCGCTGGTTCGACGCGCGCATGCCGCTGCCGCGGCTGATCTATGACAGCTTCGTCTCCTACCCGGTGCCGCGCAACCTCAACTACATGTGGACGTTCGGCGGCATCCTGTCGATTATGCTGGTCTCGCAGATCCTGACCGGCATCGTGCTGGCCATGCACTACACGTCAGACAGCAATCTCGCCTTCGATTCGGTCGAGAAGATCATGCGCGACGTCAACTCTGGCTGGCTGTTGCGCTACATGCATGCCAACGGCGCCTCGTTCTTCTTCATCGCTGTTTATCTCCACATCTTCCGCGGCCTGTTCTACGGCTCCTACAAGGCGCCGCGCGAGCTGCTGTGGATCCTCGGCTGCATCATCTACCTGTTGATGATGGCGACGGGCTTCATGGGTTACGTGCTGCCCTGGGGCCAGATGAGCTTCTGGGGCGCCACCGTCATCACCGGCTTCTTCAGCGCCATCCCGCTGGTCGGCAACTGGATCCAGCAACTGCTGCTCGGCGGCTTCGCCGTCGACGATCCGACGCTGAACCGCTTCTTTGCGCTGCATTACCTGTTGCCGTTCATGATCGCCGGCGTCGTCGTGCTGCATATCTGGGCGCTGCATGTCGTCGGCCAGTCGAACCCGACCGGCATCGAGGTCAAGTCGAAGACCGACACCGTCGCCTTCACGCCCTATGCGACCATCAAGGACGCGTTCGGCATGATCGTGTTCCTGTTCATCTTCGCCTATTTCATCTTCTTCCTGCCGAACTATCTCGGTCATGCCGACAATTATATCGTCGCCAACCCGCTGAAGACGCCGGCCCATATCGTGCCGGAATGGTACTTCCTGCCATTCTACGCGATCCTGCGCGCCATCACCTTCAATATCGGCCCGATCAACTCCAAGCTCGGCGGCGTGCTGTGCATGTTCGGCGCCATCGTCATGCTGTTCCTGGTGCCGTGGCTCGACACGTCCAAGGTACGCTCGGCGGTCTACCGCCCTTGGTACAAACTGTTCTTCTGGCTGTTCGTCGCCGACGCCATCCTGCTCGGATGGCTGGGCTCGCAGCCCGCGGAAGGTACCTATGTGTTCATGGCGCAGATGGCGACGCTGTTCTACTTCGCCTTCTTCCTGATCATCATGCCGGTGCTTGGCCTGATCGAAACGCCGCGCAGGCTGCCGAACTCGATCACCGAGGCGGTGCTGGAGAAGAACAAGGGCGGCAGCGGGCATCCGGCGGGCGCCACGGCCGCACCACAGGCCAAGGGCTGAGCGGTAGAGAATCTGAGGGGATTTGGCATGAAGAAGATTCTCACCTCGCTGGCGCTGGTCGGCCTCGTGGCTGCCGGCACCGCGGCACTGGCCGCCGAAGAGGGGCACAACGCGGCCGCGCCGACGCATTTCCCGATCAACGAGCCGAAGGAGATGAGCTGGAGCTTCACCGGCCCGTTCGGCACCTATGACAAGGGTCAGCTGCAGCGCGGCCTGAAGGTCTACAAGGAAGTCTGCTCGGCCTGCCATTCGATGAACCTGGTGGCGTTCCGCACGCTGGAAGGCCCAACGGGCCTTGGCTATTCGGAAGCACAGATCAAGTCGCTAGCCGCCAGCTACACGATCCATGACGGCCCCAACGATGCCGGCGACATGTTCGATCGTCCCGGCAAGCCGTCCGATCATTTCCCGGCCCCGTTCGCGAATGAGGAAGCCGCTGCTGCCTCCAACGGCGGCGCCGCCCCGCCCGATATGTCGCTGCTGGCCAAGGCGCGCGGCGTCGAGCGCGGCTTTCCGCAGTTCGTCTTCGACATCTTCACCCAGTATGACGCGGGCGGCCCCGACTACATCCATTCGCTGCTGACCGGCTACGACCAGACCCCGCCTGCCGGCATGGTCATCCCCGAGGGCACACACTACAACCCGTACTTCATGTCGGGCGTGTCGCTGAAGATGCCGAAGCCGCTCTCCGATGGTCAGGTGACTTATGACGACGGTTCGCCGCAGACGGTCGACCAATATGCCCGCGACGTGGCTACCTTCCTGGCGTGGGCTGCCGAGCCGCATATGGAAGAGCGCAAGAAGACCGGCTTCCGTGTGCTGTTCTTCCTGCTGGTGTTCGGCGCTCTGGTCTACCTTACCAAGCGCAGGGTGTGGGCCGACGTCGCTCACTGAGCGTCGATTGGTCGAAAGCTTTCGAAGGGCGCCCCCGAGGCGCCCTTTTTGCATTTCAGCGGCTGACCCGTCACATGGGCGTCACTACATCTGGCGATCTTGCGGCATTCCAACAAAGGATTGCGCCCATGAAGAAGTATGCATCGCTGGCGGCTGGTCTTCTGCTGCTGGTCGTCGGCTCCGCCGCCCAGGCCGAAGACGCCAAGCCCTTCGTCACCAACAAGGACATCGACCTGACGATGATCCTGCCGCCGCCGCCGGCAAACGATTCGGCTCAGACCAAGGCCGAGCTCGGCGAAGTGCTGACGCTGCAAGTGACGCGCACGCCCGAGATGGAAGCCCGCGCGGTCGCCGACGCCGAGGAGAATGTCTGGCGCTTCGCAGACGTGATGGGGCCGAATTTCACCAAGGACAAGCTGCCGAAGTTCAGCGCCTTCTTCGATCGCGTGGTCGAGACGGAAGGCGCCGTCGTCGACCCGGCCAAGGATGTCTGGAAGCGTCCTCGTCCGCACCAGCTCAGCGACCTTGTCAAGCCGGCGGTCAAACTGTCGAGCTCCGGTTCCTGGCCGTCCGGACACGCCACCGTCGGCACCATGATGGGCATTATCCTCGCCGACATGGTTCCGGAGAAGCGTGCCGAGATCATGGCGCGCGCTGCCGAGTACGCCCACAACCGGGTGGTCGGCGGCATCCACTATCCGTCCGACGTCGAGATGGGTAAGATTTCCGGCAGCGTCATTGCCGCTGCGCTGCTCAACCGCGACGACTTCAAGGCCGAGTATGACGTGGCCAGGGCCGAGTTGCGCGGCGATCTGGGCATGTAAGCCTCCTTCGGCGACTACCGACCAAGGGGCGCTCAGAGCGCCCCTTTTTCATGGCTGCGATCGTCCTTCCAGGCAGCCTGGTAAATAGTCCGTTGGCAGGTGGGCATTGGATTGATATTCGACGCATGAAGGGCGGCGAGAATGCCTGCCTGTTAGAGCGTCTGGAATTCGATCATGCGGCTCAGCGACTGTCACAACTTTTCCGATTTCCGGCGCATGGCGCAGCAAAATTTGCCCGGGCCGATCTTCAACTACATCGACGGCGCGGCGGACGATGAGGTCACCTATCGCCGCAACACCGAGAGTTTCGAAAGCTGCGACCTCGTTCCCAACGTGCTGCGCGGTGTCAGCGAGATCGACATGTCGGTGACGGTGATGGGCCAGAAGCTGGCAATGCCTGTCTATTGCTCGCCGACGGCCCTGCAGCGGCTGTTCCACCATCAGGGCGAGCGCGCGGTGGCCAACGCCTCGGCCAAATACGGCACCATGTTCGGCGTCTCGTCACTTGGCACCGTCAGCCTCGAGGAGGTGCGCCGGATCAGCAGCGGCCCGCAGGTCTACCAGTTCTACTTCCACAAGGATCGCGGCCTCAACCGGGCGATGATGCAGCGTGCGAAGGCGGTCGGCGTCGAGGTGATGATGCTGACCGTCGACAGCATCACCGGTGGAAACCGCGAGCGCGACAAGCGCACCGGCTTTGCCATTCCCTTCAAGCTCAACCTCGTCGGAATGCTGCAGTTCGCCGTCAAGCCGGCCTGGGCGTTGAACTATTTCACGCATGAGGGCTTCAAGCTGCCGCAGCTCGACGAGCATGTCGACATGGGCGGCGGCACCATGTCGATCAGCCGCTACTTCACCGAAATGCTCGACCCGTCGATGACATGGGACGACGTCGCCGAGATGGTCAAGCTTTGGTCGGGCCCATTCTGCCTCAAGGGCATCATGTCGGTGGAGGATGCCCGGCGCGCCGTCGATATCGGCTGCAGCGGCATCGTGTTGTCCAACCATGGCGGCCGGCAGCTCGACGGTTCAAGGGCGGCTTTCGACCAATTGGCCGAGATCGTCGATGCGGTCGGCGACAGAATAGATGTCATCATGGATGGCGGCGTGCAGCGCGGCACGCATGTGCTCAAGGCGCTGTCGCTCGGCGCCAAGGCCGTCGGTGTCGGGCGCTACTATCTGTTTCCGCTTGCGGCCGCCGGCCAACCGGGCGTCGAACGGGCGCTTGGACAGATGCGGGTCGAGATCGAACGCGGCATGAAGCTGATGGGCTGCAGTTCGATCGAACAATTGTCGCGCAAGAATCTCCGGTTCAGGTAATCTCAGCCCATGAAATCCTCGCTCGAAGACACGCTGCTCGCCTCCATCCGCACCATTCCGGACTACCCCAAGCCCGGCATCCTGTTTCGCGACATCACCACGCTGCTCAGCAATGCGCGCGCCTTCCGCCGCGCCATCGATGAACTGGTGCATCCCTATGCCGGCCAGAAGATCGACAAGATCGCCGGCATCGAGGCGCGCGGCTTCATCCTCGGCGGCGCCGTCGCGCACCAGCTCTCGGCCGGCTTCGTGCCGATCCGCAAGAAGGGCAAGCTGCCTTACGAGACCGTGCGCGTCGCCTACAGCCTGGAGTACGGGCTGGACGAGATGGAGATGCACAAGGATGGCGTTGCCCCTGGCGAGAAGGTGATCCTGGTCGACGATCTGATTGCCACCGGCGGCACGGCGGAAGCGGCGGTGAAGCTCTTGCGCCAGATCGGCGCCGATATCCTGGCCGCCTGCTTCGTCATCGACCTGCCGGATCTCGGCGGACGCCAGAAGCTCGAAGCGCTGGGTGTTCCGGTGCGGACGCTGATCGGGTTCGAGGGGCATTAGTGGGCGCCCTCTCCTTCTCCCCTTGTGGGAGAAGGTGGCCTCGCGAAGCGAGGTCGGATGAGGGTGTTCCAGGGAACGCCAACGCCTCACTTCGCTGGAACACCCCTCATCCGTCTCGGCGCTACGCGCCGATCCACCTTCTCCCGCAAGGGGAGAAGGGAAGGGCTCACCCCACCTTCACCAGCACGGCGCTGTCGAATTCGATGACCTTGTCGCCGGTCGAATCGAAGCCTTCCGAGCGCAGCGTGAGCAGGCTCCAGCCTGGGCGACCGGTAAGTGGGCGATGGGCGAGTGCGGTGCGCATGAAGGTAACGGTCTCGCCGGCATAGACCGGCTTCAGCCATTTCAGGTTGCGGAAGCCGGGTGAGGGGCCGAATTCGGGCTGCGGACTCGGGCCGGTCCAGCGCACGCCTTCGGTCTCCATGCGCTTTTCGAGATTGTACTTCATCCAGGTGGCGGCGGTGTGCCAGCCGGAGGCGCAGAGGCCGCCGAGCACGCTGTGCTTGGCCGCCTCCTCATCGACATGGAAGACCTGCGGATCGTATTTCCTGGCAAAAGCCTTGATCTCGTCCGGCTCGAATTTGTGCGAGCCGAGCGTGACCGTCTGGCCGATCATGAAGTATTCGTCGAGCGTCACGTCACGGCCTCCCTGGTCAGGAACATGCCGGTGTTCTCAAGCTCGAAAACACTTTCACCGCGCTGATTGAACAACTCGCTGCGCATGGTGATGAGACCGAGTTGAGGTCTCGATTTCGACTGGCGCTTGGAAACGATCGTTACCTTGCCGGTGAGCCGATCGCCCGCCAACACCGGCTTCTTCCACTTCACATGCTCGATGCCGGGGGAACCCTGCGAGGTCGAGTCGAGCAGGAAGGCATCGCACAGCATGCGCATGAACATCGCGCAAGTGTGCCAGCCGGAGGCCGACAGGCCGCCGAGGATGCTGGCCTTGCCCGCTTCCTCGTCGAGATGCATCGGCTGTGCATCGAATTCGCTGGCGAACTCGATGATCTCGGCGGCGGTTACGCGCTTGCTGCCGAGATCGATCGAGGTGCCCTCGATGAAATCCTCATAGGCCCATGTCTTTGCCGTCATGGTCTGCAACCCGGTTGACCCGCACATCCCGAAGGGATCGGGCAACCCGGATGCAGGCCGACGGCGATTTGGTCAAGTCCTTTCTGGTAAGCCAGTTGAGGACGGCTGGCCGGTCAATGCCCCTCAGAGCCAGCCGCGGCGGCGGAAATACCAGAAGGGCAGGATCGCCGACAGGATCATCAGGCCGATGGCGAAGGGGTAGCCGAACTCCCATTTCAGCTCGGGGATGATGTCGAAATTCATGCCGTAGATCGAAGCGACCAGCGTCGGCGGCAGGAAGATGACGGCGGCGACAGAGAAGATCTTGATGATGGCGTTCTGCTCGATCGAGATCATGCCGAGCGTGGCGTCGAGCAGGAAGGAAATCTTCTGCGACAGGAAGGTGGCGTGGTCGGCGAGCGAGAGCACGTCGCGCGACAAGGTCTTGATGCGGGCACGCACATCCTTGCTCATCCTGGTCTGGGTCGCGACATGGGCGAGGAAGCCGGCCAGGCGCTGCAGCGAGATCAGGCTGTCGCGGACCGAGGAAGCGATGTCCTCCTTGCGGCCGATGCTTTTGAGGAGCTCCTGGAAGTCGCGGTTGCGCTTCGAGGCCTTGGTCGAGCGCGCCTCGAAAATGTCGCGCGAAACCGCCTCGACGTCGCGCCCGGCGCGCTCGAGGATATCGGCCAGACGATCGACGATCGCTTCCAGCAGGCCGATCAGGATAGTGTCGCCGGTGGTGCAGCCGGTCGCCACCTTCTCGGCGCGTAATGGGAAGGTCTTGAACGCCTTCGGCTCGTGATAGCGAATGGTGATCAGCCTGTTACCGGCGAGAGCGAAGGTCACCGGCGACATCAGCGGGTCGTCAGCCTCGGTCTGCGCCGGCAGCACCGCGGTCATGAAGTAGCCGCCATCCTCGATGTAGAGACGGCTCGAAATCTCAATCTCTTCCATCTCCTCGCGGGTCGGCACGCCGACACCCAGCCAGCTCTCGACCTTGGCCTCTTCGTCCTTGGTAGGCTTGAAAAGATCGACCCAGACAATCCTGTCGCCATCGGCGGCGAGATCCTCGGTGGTCCGCAGGCGGTCATTGTCCACGACGAAGGCCTTGATCATCGCCGGGTCTCCTTACTGGACAGGGTTTCGTTCGATTGCGCCGCGTCGTTCGGACGGATGGGCTTCGGGAGCCCCCGAGCAGAGTGCCGATTAGCTCCGCGATATTACAAGGTCAAGACTGGCGCCGCCAGCCGGGAGGCCGACGGATGGCGGTCGATGCAACCGCAAATGTCAGGTGTTGAACTTGAACAGCAGGACGTCGCCATCCTGGACGACATATTCCTTGCCTTCGTCGCGCGCCTTGCCGGCTTCCTTGGCCGCCACTTCGCCGCCAAGCGTGATGTAGTCGTTGTAGGCGATGGTCTGGGCACGGATGAAGCCGCGCTCGAAATCGGTGTGGATGACGCCGGCGGCCTGCGGGGCCTTGTCGCCCTTGTGGATGGTCCAGGCGCGCGTCTCTTTCGGGCCGGCGGTGAAATAGGTGATCAGATGCAACAGGTCGTAGCCGGCGCGAATGACCTTGTTGAGGCCAGGCTCGTCGAGCCCGAGCGAGGCGAGGAACTCCATCTCCTCTTCGTCGGAGAGCTGGGCGACTTCGGCCTCGATCGCGGCCGAGATCACCACGGTGCCGGCGCCTTGTGCCGTGGCCATCTTTTCCACGGCCCTGGTGTGCTCGTTGCCGGTGGCGGCATCGGCCTCGGCGACGTTGCAGACATAGAGCACCGGGTGCGAGGTCAGAAGGTTCAGTCCCTGCAGGATGCGCAAGTCCTCGGCCGAAATGCCCTTGAGCAGGATGCGGGTCGGCTTGCCGGCCTGCAGCAGCTCGAGTGCCGCCTCCATCATCGGCAGCACGGTCGTCGCTTCCTTGTCCTTGCTGCCGGCGCGCTTGCGGATCTGGACGATGCGGCGCTCGAGGCTGTCGAGGTCGGCGAGCATCAGCTCGGTCTCGACGGTCTCGGCGTCGGCGACAGGGTCGATGCGACCCTCGACATGGGTGATGTCGTCATCCTCGAAGCAGCGCAGTACATGCACGATGGCGTCGACCTCGCGGATGTTGGCGAGGAACTGGTTGCCCAGGCCCTCGCCCTTGGAGGCGCCGCGCACCAGGCCGGCAATGTCGACGAAGGAGATGCGGGTCGGGATGATCTCCTTCGATTTGGCGACCGAAGCGATCTTCTGCAGCCGGGGATCCGGCACCGCCACCTCGCCGGTATTCGGCTCGATGGTGCAGAAAGGATAGTTGGCGGCCTGCGCGGCGGCCGTCCTGGTCAACGCGTTGAACAGCGTCGACTTGCCGACGTTGGGCAAGCCAACGATGCCACATTTGAAACCCATGTTCGTCCGGTCCTATCGGGAATTCGATTTTGATGAGGGCTATGGGCGAAAGGGACGATCAACGTCAAGTCCCGATCTGCCGAGCGCTCCGCCGCGGGTGATGTGGTTATTACGGGATCACCGCGCAAGCTCGCGCAATCTGGCGAGACGATGCGGTTGGCTGTCGACGAAGGCCTGATCGTGTTCCAGCACCGCAAGCGCCAGCCGGGCGCTGTCGCGGGCACGATCCGTGTCGCCGAGACGGACGCAGCATTCGGCGAGTTCCTCCTGCACGAAAGGCGCCTGTTCGCCGTCCGTGGCCGCCGCGCCAGCTGTTTCCTCAGCAAGGAGCCTGGCTTCTTCCAGGCGATCCAGTACGCGCAACGTCCGGATCACGGCGTAGCGCGCGATACGCAGCTCGCGTTTTTGACCAGCCGAGCGGCGCAGCTCCACCGCCTGTTCGAAGATTGCCAGTGCATCCGAGAACCGGCCGGCATCGAAATAGGACCAGCCGAGATTGTTGAGCAGCGGCGCGCGCCAGAACTCGGCCTGCGGATGGTCGTCGATATAGGCGAGCGCGGCTGCTGTCCATTGGACGGCATCGCCAAGGGTCCCGACGATCGCCATCATATGCGCAGCATCCACGGCCAGCGCATGGGCTCCGGCCTGCCGCGCCAATTGCCAGGTCTCGTCGAACAGCGGCCGGGCCTTTTCGCGCTCACCAGCGGAATTGTAGAGGCGGCCGCGCTCGATGGCGCATATGGCGCGGGCTGTCGGATCATCGCCGGCCAGCCGCTCAGCCTGGTCGATCAGCGCGTGGCCGGCGGCAAAGTCGCCTGCCAGACCAAGCCGCCTGGCTTGCCCAGTCAGATCCGAAACACTGTCAGACATGCCGTTCGCACCTATGGTCCTGCGCGGCATTTGCTAGCGCACCTTTTACGGCCGGCGCCGCTTGCTCGATGGCCCTCTGCTGGTGATCCCGAGCGGGCGGTGCCGTGGTTTCAGTCCTTGCCGAACAGCTTCTTCAACATCGCGGCCATCGGGCCGCTTTCGGGCAGCTTGGCCGGCGCCGGCTGAGGCCGTGCCTGACGGATATGGCTTTGCGGCTTCGGCGCCTTGGGCGGCGGGCGATCGTCATCGCCGGTCGGCACGAGTTTGTCGCGGAGCGCGAGCGTAACGCGGTTCATGAAGGAATTGTCGTCGCCCTTGGCGAGCAACGTGGCGTCGTCGGCAATCGCGTCGAGCAGGACATCCAGCCATTCGCGATCGGCCTTGGCGAAATCGCCGAGAACATGGCCGTGCACCATTTCCTTGACGCCGGGATGGCCGACGCCGATGCGCACGCGGCGATAGGCATTACCGACATGCTGGTCGAGCGAGCGGATACCGTTGTGGCCGCCGGAACCGCCGCCGACCTTGACCCTGAGCTTGCCGGCGGCAAGGTCGATCTCGTCATAGAAGACGGTGAGCGCCTCAGGGCCGAGCTTGTAGAAGCGCAGCGCTTCGCCGACCGACTGCCCCGACAGGTTCATGAAGGTCTGCGGCTTGATCAGCAGGATCTTCTCGCCGCCGAGCGTGCCTTCGGAAATCAGCCCCTGGAATTTGCGCGACCAGGGCGAAAAGGAATGGCGGCGGGCAATCGCGTCCGCCGCCATGAAGCCGACATTGTGCCGGTTGTTTTCATATTTCGCGCCCGGATTGCCGAGGCCTGCAAAGACAAGCATCGTCTACTGCTCCGGGCCCGAAAATTACTTCTCTTCGGCGGCAGGAGCCGCCGCTTCCGGCGCTGCTGCTTCGGCCGTCTCTTCGGTCTCCGGCTTCATCGCCGACGAGCCGGCAACGGTCGCGATGGTGAAGTCGCGATCGGAGATCACCGGCTTGACGCCGGCCGGCAGCTTGACCGCCGAGATGTGGATCGAATCGCCGATGTCGGCGCCGGTGAGATCGACGGTGATGAATTCCGGGATCGCATTGGCCGGGCAATGGAACTCGACTTCGTGGCGAACGATGTTGAGCACGCCGCCGCGCTTGATGCCGGGCGACTTGTCCTCATTGATGAAGTGGACAGGCACGTCGACATTGACCTGGGTGTCCTTGCCGATGCGCAGGAAGTCGACATGGACCGGGAAGTCCTTGACCGGGTCGAGCTGAAAATCCTTCGGCAGGACCTGGATCTTCTTGCCGTCGACATCGATCGTGGCGATCGTGGTCAGGAACCCGCCGCCGTGGATCTTGTAGAAGAGGTCCTTGTAGTTCAGCGCAATCGCCAGGGGAGGCTGCTTGTCGCCGTAAATAACTGCAGGCACTTTACCGTTGCGGCGAACTGCACGGGCGGACCCCTTACCGACCTGTTCGCGCGCGTCGGCCTTGAGCTCGTAAGTGTCGTGGCTCATGGCATTTCCTTTCGCGTGTTATGGAGCGTTCACAGGCGGGCAAGCCCATCCGCAAACGTCGAAAGCCGTCATGGCCCTGCACAAGCTTTCCAAATGCTTTTGGCGATCCAAATGCTTTGGAGATCATGCGAGGCCTGGCCGGCCTTCCGCCGCGTTGCCTCCAAGGGTGTCTACGCGGGTGGCGGCTCTATAGCCGAAGGCGGCCGCAGGCGCAAGCGGTTGGGCTGGAAGGCCTTGAGGGTGTTTTCAACCGAAAAGTATGTCATCGCAATCCCCGCTTGTCGCAATGTAGGATCGGGCAGGTTTCAATCGTCCTGCGGCAGTTGTTTCAACCAATCCCTGGGAACCCGATATGAAACTCCTGTTCACCGCAATCCCAATCCTCGCCTTGCGGTGGCAACGGCGCGTTATCTCAAGGCGGATGTGACGTTCGAATTCGCCTCGCCGATGGCGCCCGGCGCGGCTGAGGCCTACCGCGTGCTCAATCCTAATTTGACCTTGCCGATCCTGGTCGGTTCGGGCTGGAGTCTTTGGGAGACCGACGCCATCGCTTGCCGGCTTTCGCGTGCAATCGGCTCCGATTTCTGGCGCAGCGGCGACGACGAGCCGGATATGATCCGCTGGATAAGCTGGGGCAAGGAACGGTTCGCTTACGCTTGCGACATGGTGCATTTCGAGCGCGGAACCAAGCAGCGCTATGGGCTCGGTCCGATCGATCAGGCGCTGGTCGAGGAGGGGTTCCGGCAGTTCCATAAAGCCGCGGCAGTCCTCGAGGCTGAGCTTTCAGCGCGAGAATGGCTGGTCGGTGCTTCCATCTCCTATGCCGACTTCCGCATGGCGACATTCCTGCCCTTCAACGACGCAGCCGGATTACCGCTCGACGACTATCCGTCGATCCGCCGCTGGTATGGCCGGCTGGAAGCGATCGATGCCTGGCGCGACCCGTTCCAGGGGCTTGAGGCGCCGCAACTGCCGCCGGTCAAGACCGAGGCCTGATCCGCACGGACTGAACCAAGCAACGGTCGGTCCGCGCAAACCCAATCCGTTTGCGCGCCGCCTTTTGAAATCTTCTCGCTCATTAAATTCTACAAAATCGGTAGGCTTAATGAAGAAGTGCCCGCGAGGAGAGCCCGAAAATGAGCAAGAAGCTGGTGGTGGGAATATCCGGCAATCTGACCCGCCCGTCCAAGACCAAAGCGTTTATCACGCAGATCGCCGGCGACGTCGCAAGCCGTATCGGCGCGACTTCGGCGGTCTTCGATATTGAGGACCTTGGCGCATCGTTCCCGCCAGCGCGGCGCCTCTCGGATCTCGATCCTGGCGCTCACGACATTGTCGAACAACTCATCCGCGCCGACGTGCTGGTGGTTGGGTCGCCGACGTTCAAAGGCAGCTACACCGGCCTGTTCAAGCATTTGTTCGACCTGCTCGACCCGGCATCGCTGCGCGGAAAGCCGATTATCCTGGCGGCGACTGGCGGCGGCGAGCGTCATTCCTTAATCGTCGAGCACCAGCTGCGGCCGCTGTTCGGCTTCTTCGAAGCGCTGACCATGCCGACCGCCATCTATGCGTCCGACAAGGATTTCGCCGAGGGCGTGCTGGCGTCGGAAGCGATTCATGCCCGCGCTCGCCAGGCCGTTGACGAGGTTTCCCGCATCGTCGGCGAGGCACGCAGGATCGGCCTCGCCGCCTGACTTCAGCCAATCTCCTTGCGAACCGAAGGATCAGCCATGACCAGTTCCAGCCAGTCCAGACAGATCAAGCTCGGCGCCTTTCTGCCCGGCGGTGGCCAGCACGTCGCGGCATGGCGGCATCCGGATGCGCCCGCCGACGGCGCCACCAATTTCGAATTCCACAAGCAGCTCGCGCTCACTGCCGAGCGCGGCCTGTTCGACGCCTATTTCCTCGCCGACAACCTGACGGTCGGGCTCGGCGCCCGCGAAGGCGGCAACGCCAAGATCGCCGGGTTCGAGCCGGTGACGCTGTTTGCGGCGTTGGCGCCGCTGACCAAGCATCTCGGCTTCATCGCCACCGCCTCGACCACCTATGAAGAGCCTTATACGCTCGCCCGCAAATTCGCTTCGCTCGACCTTCTGTCGAACGGCCGCGCCGGTTGGAATGTCGTCACCTCGGCCGGCGACGACACGGCGCGCAATTTCAATCGCGACGTACAGCCAAATCATGCCGAGCGCTACGCGCGGGCGCATGAGCATGTCGAAACGGTCAAGGCGCTGTGGGACAGCTGGGAAGACGACGCCTTCATCCGCGACAAGAAGACCGGCCGCTTCTACGACAAGGACAAACTGCACGACATCGACCACAAGGGCGAGCATTTCAGCGTCAAAGGCCCGCTCAACGTGCCACGCCCGGTGCAGGGACATCCGGTTGTCGTACAAGCCGGGCAATCCGAGGACGGACGCGGGCTTGCCGCGCATTCGGCTGAGGTGATCTTCACCGCCCATCAAAAGCTCGAGACAGCGCAGGAATTCTATCGCGACATCAAGGCGCGCGTGGCGGAAGTCGGCCGTGACCCGGAACAGGTGCTGATCATGCCAGGCGTGGCGCCCTTCGTCGGCCGCACCGAGGAAGAAGCTCGTGCCAAATACCAGCAGCTCAACGACCTGATCCTGCCCGAGGACGGTGTTGCCTTGCTCAACGCGCTCGCCGGTCAGACGCTCGACATCCGAGGCTATCCGCTCGACGGGCCGCTGCCACCGAGCAAGGAAACCGAAGGCATGAAGAGCCGTCAGGCGCTGATCCGCCAGATCGCCGACGAGCACAACTTCACCATCCGCCAGCTCTATCAATGGGTGGCGACAGCGCGCGGCCATTACACCATCGTCGGCAGCGCCGTTCAGGTCGCCGACCAGTTGGAGGAATGGTTCACCAGCGACGCCGCCGACGGCTTCAACATCCTGCCGCCATGGCTGCCCGGCGCGCTCGACGATTTCGTCGACCTGGTCATCCCGGAGCTGCAGCGGCGCGGCCTGTTCCGCACGGCCTATGAGGGCCGGACGCTGCGCGAAAATCTCGGTCTGAGGCGGCCACAGAATCCATGGACGGTCGCTCGGTCGACCGTGCTCGCCGCCGAATGATTTCCTGAAGCGAGAGGCATGACGATGACCCTGCAGCATATCGAAAGGACGGCCGGTATCGGCCGGCATGAAGGTAGCAGCAACTTCGGCGCGGAGGCGGTGCGTCTGCTGGCACGGACCTCGGCGCGCATCCTGTCGCGCTATGGCGTACTGCTCGGCTTCCTGGCGCTTTGGCAGGTGGCGTCAAGAAGCGGCTGGGTCAATGCAGCCGTGCTGCCGCCAGTCGACATGATCGTCGTCGCGCTCTGGAAGGGTCTTGCCGGCGGCAGCCTGCTCGGCGACATCGCCATCAGCCTGCAGCGCGCCGGCCTTGCCTTCGCCGCGGCGGTCACTGTCGCCATTCCGCTCGGCCTGGTCATGGGCCAGGCGCGCGCGGTGGAGACCGCGCTCGACCCGATCCTGCAGCTCTTCCGCCAAACCTCGGCCCTGGCTCTCTATCCGGTGTTCATCCTGCTTTTGGGGCTGGGCGAAGCTTCCAAGGTGTTCGTCATCTTCTGGGCGACGCTGTTTCCGCTGCTGCTCAACACGATCAGTGGCGTCAAGGAGGTCGACCCGAAGCTGCTGGAAATGGCGCGCGCCTATGGCGCCCGGCGGCTCACCATCTTCCGCCGTGTCGTGCTGCCGGGCGCGGTGCCTTCGATCTTCGTCGGCTTAAGGTTAGGGGCCACCACGGCGCTGCTGCTCTTGATCGCGTCCGAGATGATCGGCGCCAACAAGGGCATCGGCTTCCAGGTGATGAACGCGCAGTACAATTTCCAGATCCCGCTGATGTTTGCGGCGATCGTCATTCTTGCGGCGCTCGGCCTGATCGCCAACCAGGTGCTGGTCGTCCTGCAGCGGCGGCTCTGTCGCTGGAACGAGACCGTCGGCTAATCAGCCATCCATCATCGTCATTTGAAAATGAAAGGCCTGATCATGAGCATCACCCGCCGTTCGCTTCTGTTGCGCGCACCGCTTGCCGTCGGCATCCTTGCTGCCGGCCTGCCATCGATTGCGCGTTCGCAAGCCGCTTCCGTCAAAATCCGTTATCTCGCCAGCCGTGGCAGCGTCTCCCCGCACGAGCTTGCCGACGAACTCGGCTATTTCAAAGGCCTCGGCATCGAGCTCGAAAATGTCGGCTATGTCGGCGGCGGGCCGGAATCGCTGTTTGCGCTCGCCTCCGGCAGCGTCGATCTCGGTTCGGCCGCGACACCCGCGGTGATCAACTCGATTGCCGGCGGCAACGACTTCGTCGCCGCCTATCCGAGCAATGGCATCAACAAGGACGTGAAGAGCGTCTTCTACGTGCTTGAGGACAGCCCGATCAAATCGATCGCCGACATCGCCGGCAAGACGATCTCGGTCAACACGCTGGGCGCCCATCTCGATTATACGGTGCGCGAGGCGCTGCACAGCGTCGGCCTGCCGCCGGACGCTGCCAAGCTGGTCGTGGTGCCGGGACCGCAGCTCGAGCAGACCTTGCGCTCCAACCAGGTCGACATAGCCGGGCTCGGCTATTGGCAGGCGACCTTTGCCGGCCAACTGGTTGCCAATGGCGGCGTGCGCGGCGTGTTCAACGACACCGATGTGCTGGGCGAAATCGCCGGCGGCTTCGTCGTGCTGCGGCGCGATTTCATCGCCGCCAATCCGGATGCCGCACGCAACTTCGTCGAACAATCGGCGCGCGCGTCGGACTGGTCCAGGCAAAATCCCGACGAGACGCGCAAGCTGCTCGCCGGTATCCTCAACAAGCGCGGAGAGAATGGCGACCTGGCGCGCTACTGGACAGGCTTCGGCCTGCGCGAGAAGGCCGCGGTGACGGACCGCGACATCGACTTCTGGGTGAACGTTCTCGAGCGCGATGGCCGCCTGCCGAAGGGCAAGTTGAAGGCAACCGACATTCTCTACCGCCCCGGCGAAACCAAGATCAATTGAGCACGGAGGCAGGCGGCATGGCTATGTCACGCGGCGGCGAGGTCACGATCCGCGACCTGTCGAAGTCTTTCAGCATTGCCGGACGGCAGCTTGCCGTGCTGCGCTCGCTCAACCTCGACATCCGCTCCGGCGAATGCCTGGTCATCGTCGGGGCCAGCGGCTCCGGCAAGACGACGCTGCTGCGCATCCTTGCCGGGTTGGAGAGCGCCAACAACGGCACTGTCGCGATCGACGGCAGGCAAGTCGAGGGCGTCGGCGAGGAGCGGGCGGTGATCTTCCAGGAGCCGAGGCTGCTGCCCTGGCTGACCGTGCTTGGCAACGTTGCCTTCGGCCTCGAAGTGCGCGGCGTGGCGAAGGCGCAAGCCGAGGAGAGGGCGCGCTTCTACATCGCGCTGGTCGGCCTTGCCGAATTCGCAGACGCCTATCCGCGGCAGCTGTCCGGTGGCATGGCGCAGCGCGTCGGCATCGCACGGGCGTTGACCGTGCAGCCGGAGATCCTGCTGCTCGACGAGCCGCTGGGGGCGCTCGACGCCATGACCAAGATTTCGATGCAGGAAGAGCTGGCGCGCATCTGGAGCGAAGAGAACGTCACCATGGTCATGGTTACGCATGACCTGGAGGAGGCGATCTACCTCGCCGACAGGGTGCTGATCTTGCCCAGGGAGAAGGGCGGCGCTGCCCGGCTGATCGATATCGACCTGCCGCGGCCGCGCGAGCGCAGCGAAAGCCGCTTCGTGCGCTACCGCGAGGAATTGCTGCGCGAGTTCGGCCTACACTGAGGTGTGTTGATATTCAGGTGATGCCAGTCCGACTTGAATTCTCAGTACACCTCAGGCGTCCGCCGCCTGGCCAGCGCTTAAAGCGTTGCGCAGCGCCTGGATTTTCCGGTTCAGGCCGTCGAACTCGGCAAGCGTCATGCCGGAGCGCTCGATCAGGGTCTCGTTCAGGCAGTTGCATTGGGTAAGCAGCGCGCGACCTTCGGAGGTCAGGTCGACCTGCACCTGGCGCTCGTCGGTCTGGCTGCGCTGGCGTGTGACCAGGCCAGCCTGTTCCATGCGCTTCACGAGCGGCGTGATGGTGCTCGATTCCAAAGCGAGCCGGTGCGCGATGCTGCCGACCGACATGCCGTCCGCCTCGCCCAGCGCATTGAGAACCAGATATTGCGGATAGGTGATCCCCATCTCGTCCAGCATCGGCTTGTAGGTGCGATTGATCGCCATTGAGGTGGCATAGAGCGTGAAGCAAAGCTGATTGTCCAACGGGAGGGGCACGGCGCATTCCTTTTGCCGACTGAGCATTATTGCATACTACGAAAAAAGATATCGCGATACATATTTTTGTAGACATGGGTTCCGTGCTTCGGTACGAAGATAATTATCGCGATATTGTTTATCGCGGCATCAACAGAAGGAGATTGAGATGACCTCGCAGACCAAGTCAGGCTCGGGCAGCGGCACGATCACCACCAAGGACGGAACGCAGATCTTCTACAAGGACTGGGGGACGGGTCAGCCGATCGTCTTCCATCATGGCTGGCCGCTGAGCAGCGACGACTGGGACGCGCAGATGCTGTTCTTCCTGGAAAGAGGCTACCGCGTCATTGCCCATGACCGCCGCGGCCACGGCCGCTCGACGCAGACCGACACCGGCAACGAGATGGACACCTACGCCGCCGATGTCGCGGAACTTGCGGCGCATCTAGACCTCAAGGACGCCATCCATGTCGGCCACTCGACCGGTGGTGGCGAGGTAGCGCGCTATGTCGCCAAGTACGGCTCAGGCGGCCGCGTCGCCAAGGCGGTGCTGATCGGCGCGGTGCCGCCGATCATGGTCAAGACCCCGGCCAATCCCGGTGGCCTGCCGATTGAGGTGTTCGATGGTTTCCGCTCCGCCCAGGCAGCCAACCGGGCCCAGTTCTTCCACGATGTTGCGGCCGGCCCGTTCTACGGCTTCAACCGTCCCGGCGCCGAAGTCTCGAAAGCGGTGGTCGAGAATTGGTGGCGCCAGGGCATGATGGGCGGCACCAAGGCGCATTATGATTGCATCAAGGCCTTCTCGGAAACCGACTTCACCGACGATCTGAGGGCAATCGAGGTGCCTGTGCTGGTCCTTCATGGCGATGACGACCAGATCGTTCCGATCGCGGACTCCGCGTTGCTGTCGATCAAGCTGCTCAAGAAGGGCGAGCTGAAGATCTATAAGGGTTTTCCGCACGGCATGGCGACGACCCACGCGGATGTCATCAACGCCGACCTGCTGGCCTTCTTCAAGGCCTAGTATCGCCCAGTAAATAGTCAGAAGGCACCCGCCGGCTGGCGGGTGCCTTTTCGTATGTGTCCAGGCTTGGCAGGTTCAAGCCGGCGCCCCGGCCTTCCGCGCTTCCTTCATGTTGGGCAGGAAGACCGTCAGCAGGCCGAGGAAGGGCAGATACGAGCAGATCTGGAAAACGAAGTCGATGCCCTTCATGTCGGCGACGACGCCGAGCACGGCAGCGGCGATGCCGCCCATGCCGAAGGCGAAGCCGAAGAAGATGCCGGCGATCGTGCCGACACGCCCCGGCACCAGTTCTTGCGCAAACACCACGATGTTGGAGAAGGCCGACGACAGGATCAGACCGATCAGCACTGTCAGCACCATCGTCCACTCCAGATTGGCGTAGGGCAGGGCGAGCGTGAAGGGCAGCACGCCGACGATCGAGAACCAGATCATCGCCTTCTGTCCGTAGCGGTCGCCGAACGGACCGCCGAGCAGAATGCCCAACGCCGAGGCGCCGAGGAACAGGAACAGCATGACCTGGCTTGTCTGCACCGAAACGCCGAATTTATGGATGGAGTAGAAGGTGTAGTAGCTGGAGAGCGAGGCGATGTAGGCGTTCTTGGTCAGCACCAGCAGCGTCAGCACGGCAAGTGCCGCCATCACCTTCTTGCGCGGGAAGGGCGACACGTGAGCGACCTGCTTGCGCGTGGCCATCGAGGCACGCATGCGGCTGTACCATCCGCCGACCTGCCAAAGAACGAAGATGCCGATCAGAGAACCGACGGCGAACCAGGAAATGCTGGTCTGGCCGAACGGCACGACGATGAAGGCGGCGAGCAGCGGGCCCATCGACTGGCCGAAATTGCCGCCGACCTGGAACAGCGATTGCGCCAGACCGAAGCGCCCTCCCGAGGCAAAGCGGGCAATGCGCGAGGATTCCGGATGGAAGATCGCCGAGCCGATGCCGATCAGCGAGGCGCCGACCAGAAGCAGCACATAGTGGCCGGCATAAGCCAGCACGATCAGGCCGATCAGCGACGAAGCCATGCCGCAAGGCAAGGAATAAGGCATCGGCCGCTTGTCGGTGACCATGCCGATGATCGGCTGCAGCAGCGAAGCCGTTACCTGGAAGGTGAACGTCAAAAGACCAATCTGCCAGAAATCGAGACCGTAATTCTCCTTCAGCAGCGGATAGATCGCCGGCAGCAGCGACTGCATGATGTCGTTGATGCCGTGGCAGAAGCTCACCGCCAGGATGACGGTGAACGCGGTCGCCTGGGCCGAGGGGAGGCTGGCGGGCGCCGGCGGCGCGATGCTAGTGGCTGTCGTGTCGGTCAAGGCAGGCTCCGTGGTCTTTTTGGCGGGTGTTTCCCGCAGGCAGTCTGGCGGACGCTCCTGCGGCCGCCTTAGGGACGGTTGCCTTATAAGCCGCTTGCCGCGCGACTTCTTTCGTGGTTTGGTCCAATAGTTTCGCAAGTGGGCCATAGCGATGCCACATGGCAGGGACATCTTTCGCGTCGGCAATGCCGATCTCGGCCAATTGCACGAGAGCCGCTGGCAATGGCTGGAGGAGGTCGCCGGGCCAGCGGTGGCGCTGCCGACAGAGTATCCGGACGGCTACCACGTGCCGCAGCACCGCCACAGCCGCAGCCAATTGCTGCACGCTCTGGTTGGCGTGGTGCTGGTGACGACCAGGCATGGGCGCTGGATGGTGCCCCCGACCACGCGATGTGGATTCCGCCGGCATCGAGCATTCGGTCGAAATGCTGGGCGATGTCTCGATGCGCTCGGTCTATGTCATGCCGGGCGCTATCCCCGGGCTGCCGGAAGGTTTGCGCGTGGTCGGGATTACCGATCTGATGCATAGCCTGATCGTCGAATCGGAAAAGCTGCCGCAAGGCGGCGAGCTGGAAGGGCGCGGCGGGTTGATCATGAACCTCTTGCTGCACGAGATCCCGACCCTGCCGGAACGGCCGCTCGGCCTGCCGTTCCCGTCCGATCCGAAGCTGGCGGCGCTGTGCCGGCGCTTTGTCGCGGCACCCTCGCCGCATGCGACGATCGATGACTGGGCGGACGCCGCGGGCATGAGCCGTCGCTCCTTTACCCGCGCCTTCCACCGCCAGACCGGGCTGTCGCTGTCGACGTGGCGCCAGCAGGCCTGCCTGTTCGCGGCCTTGCCGAGGCTCGCCGATGGCGAGCCGATCACCCGGGTGGCGCTCGATCTCGGCTATGACAGCGTGCCGGCCTTCATCACCATGTTCAAGCGCATGCTCGGAGCCTCGCCGCGCGGCTATATGCGCGGCGCGCGCGATACCGGTGGAAACCTGCGCCGGATAGGTGGCCCCGCCGCCGCTTGAGGGTTAAGCAAGCGTCGACGAAATTTGGTGCGTCTCCGCGATAACTGATTGCGAAATGCAATCAGTTATGCTCTTTTTGTGATGCGACAAACGGAGCGACCCGATGGCCAGGATCGTCTATGCCATGCTGACCTCACTCGACGGCTACATTGCCGGGCCGAGCGGCGGCATCGACTTGCCGATACCCGAAGAGGAACTGCACCGGCATTTCAACGACGAGATGAGACGGACATCGATCGCGCTCTGCGGGCGCAGGATGTATGAAATCATGCGCTTCTGGGACAGCCCCGAGCGAGACACTGCCCCTGACGAGGTCGAGTGGGATTTTGCCCACGCCTGGCAAGAGACGCCGAAGATCGTGTTTTCGACCACGCTTGAAGAGGTTGGGCCCAACGCCCGGCTGATGAAGGGCGATGTCGAGACGACGGCAAGGTCGCTGAAGTCGGAAACGGACGGTGAAATTTCCGTCTCCGGCGCCGAGCTTGCCGCGCATCTCGCACGCGCTGGTCTGATCGACGATACCGGCTCTATGTGCACCCTATGGTGCTTGGTGGCGGCAAGCCGTATTTCCAGGCCGGCCTGTCGCTGACCTTGAAACCGCTTGGCACGCACAACCTTACGCAGGGCGTGACGCTGCTGCGCTACGCGCCGGCCATAACCTAATCGAACAGGCTCGACACAGACTCTTCGGTCGCGGTGCGCGAGATCGCTTCGCCCATCAGGTCGGCGATCGAGATGACGCGGATGTTCGGAGCGTCGAGCACGCCCTGCGTCGGCTGGATGGAATCGGTGATCACCAGCTCCTGCAGCTTGGAGCCGGCGATGCGGGCAACCGCACCGCCCGACAGCACGCCATGGGTGATGTAGGCGGTGACGCTGGTCGCGCCGTTGGCGAGCAGCGCATCGGCGGCGTTGCACAGCGTGCCGCCGGAATCGACGATGTCGTCGATCAACAGGCAATCCTTACCGGCAACCGCGCCGATGATGTTCATCACCTCGGATTCGCCAGGACGTTCGCGACGCTTGTCGACGATGGCGAGCTGTGCGTCGAAGCGTTTGGCCAAAGCGCGCGCGCACCACGCCGCCAATGTCCGGCGAGACGACGACGACATTGCCGAGCTGTTTGTATTTGGCCTTCACATCGCGCGCCATCACCGGCACCGAGAACAGATTGTCGGTCGGAATGTCGAAGAAGCCCTGGATCTGGCCGGCATGGAGATCTAGCGTCAGCACGCGGTCGGCGCCGGCCCGGGTGATCATGTTGGCGACCAGCTTGGCCGAGATCGGCGTGCGGCCGGAAGCGCGGCGATCCTGCCTGGCATAGCCGAAATAAGGGATGACCGCCGTGATGCGCTTGGCCGAGGAGCGCATGAAGGCGTCCATCATGATGAGGAGTTCCATCAGATGATCATTGGTCGGATAAGAGGTCGACTGCAGGATGAAGACATCCTCGCCGCGCACATTTTCCTGGATCTCGACGAAGATTTCCTGGTCGGCGAAGCGCCTGACGCTGGCCTTCCCCAGCGGGATGTTGAGATAGCGAGCGACCGCCTCGGCCAGCACCCGGTTGGAATTGCCCGCGAAAAGCTTCATGCACCGTTCCTGGTGAAGGAGTGAGAGACGGGAGAGACTCTCATGAGCCTTTTAAGCGGGCTTTTAGCGGTCCGCGCCGGTATTGCAAGCCTCGTGAGCGCGAATCCTTCAGGCGACCGCAACAAACGTGGAAAACATCGCAAGCCGGCAACAGTTCACTAGACCAGCGGTTCCTCAGCCGGCGCGGCCGGTGGCCAGCCAGGCGGCGAACTGGTCGATCGTCTGGTCGGCAATCGACTGCATGGTCGCTGGCGCCACGGTCGGCCAGCCTTCGCCGCTGCTGGCGGACGGCGCCTTCTGCTGGCCGTTGATGCGATGCAGGCGGTTGCCTGACGGGTCGTAGACGTCCCAGACATAGATGACGGTGGTGTCCTTGCCTTCCGACATCGTCGAGAAATAGCCCTTCAGCACATGGGTCGCCGTCTGGTCAGAGCTGCCGACAAGCGTCAGGCCGCGCTGCTTGGCGCGTGTCTGCAGTTCGGCCGTCAACGGTCCGGCGGCTTCGACTGGGGCGCCGACGATCGGCGCCACCTGCAGCCGGGTCCTCGCCAGAACAGCGGTCTGGGCCGGCGTCGCCGAGGTCGATGCGCCCGGAGTGGGCACAGGAGCCGGAGAGGTCGCGGTCGGGGACGTGGCGGCCGATGTCGTGCCTTGCGTGGCCGGCAAGGTCTGAGCCGAAGTTGCAGGTGGCGTGATGGCCGAAGGTTCCAGCACGTCCTTGGCGTTGGTGCAGGCTGCGAGCACCAAGGCCGCGAGCAATGACACGGTCGTCGCTTGCGATCGTCTCATCTGCCCGAAAACTCCATGGTGGCGACGCCCCCGCGTGAACCAACCATTATGGATTCACTGCACGATCAAGTCGAGATCATGGCGTGACAGCGGCTTGGGCACCGATTCCGTTGTGAGATAGGTGCGGCCAAGGGTCATGGCCGTCTCGGTCTCGGAGTCCATGATGATCATATGCGCGAACAGCGTCATGTTGGGCGCGATCGGTTCGGTGTTGCCCTGGTAGAACATCGGCATGTCCATCCAGGACGGCGTGAAGCGGGCGCCAACCGAATAGCCGCAGGCGTTCAACCGGTGCTTGGTCAGATTATGCGCTTCGAGCGTGCGGGCATGCGCGTCGAAGACATCGCCGAAGGTGTTGCCGGGCACCATCGCCTTTTCGACCGCCAGCAAGGCGGCGCGGGACGCGTCGAACAGTTCCTGGTGGCGCTTCGACACTTTGCCGGTCAGCACGGTGCGCATCATCGGCGCATGGTAGTGATGGAAGACGCCCGCCCATTCGAGCGTCAGCTGGTCATTCTTGTTGAGTTTGCGCCGGCCGGCCTTGTAGCGGCAGAGCAAGGCATCGACGCCCGAACCGATGATGTATTCGTTGGCGGGATAGTCGCCGCCGCCGGCAAAGACCGCGCCCTGCATGGCGGCGAGGATAAGGCCTTCGTCGCCGCCTTGTTTGATCAGTGGCAAGGCGGCATCCAGCGCGTCATCGGAAAGATTCGCGGCCTTTTCCGCCTTGGCGATCTCGGCCGGGCTCTTGAACAGCCGCAACCGGCCGACGATGCCTGAGGCATCGGCGATCTGGCCAAACGTCTGCAACTGCTCGTCGAGGCGACGGCCGTTATAGGCCGTCAAGCCGTGGGTGTCATACTCGACACCGATGCGGGCGCCGAGCAGGTTGAGATCGTTGAGCAGGTTGCGCAGGTCGATCGCCGGATTGGCGCCCTGGCGGTCGGTCCACAAGATGATGTTGTCGATGGTCGAGGTGTGGCGCGCCTGTCTCAGATCGGCCGAGCGGGTGAGCAGCACCATTGAGCCGTCGGCCTTCACCACCAGGCATTGGAAGAAGCAGAAGCCGAAGGTGTCGTAGCCGGTCAGCCAGTACATGCTCTCCTGTGCGAAGAGCAGCACGGCGTCGAGCTTCTTTTCGGCCATCTCGATCAGCAGCCGGTCGCGCCGCGCGTCATATTCCGATCGTTCGAAATGCAGCGCCATTATTCTTTCTCCAGAACGATTGCCGAAACCTGGCGTCCATAATCCGCTTCCTTGCGGTGGGTGGTGCGCCGGTAGGAATAAAAAAGATATTCTTCCGCGTAAGTGCAGCGGCCGAGGCCTTCGGCGGTCACGCCGGCCTTAAGCAGCCGGTCGACCGTATATTGGTTGAGATCGAACATCGAGTGTGCGGGATTAACCGACTGCTCGAAATAGCGTTCGTTACCGGCGTCGGCCTCGACGAAGCGAGCGACGAATTCCGGCCCGACCTCGTAATTGCGGGGCCCGATGGAAGGGCCAAGCACGGCGACGATGCGCTCGCGCCGCGCGCCCAGGCCCTCCATGGCGGCAATTGTGTTTTCGAGCACGCCGGTGAAAGCGCCTTTCCAGCCGGCATGGGCGGCGCCGATGATGCGCGCCTCGGCATCGGCAAACAGCACCGGGCCGCAATCGGCCGTCGAGGCGCCGATGGCGATGCCTGGACGGTCGGTGACGATGGCGTCGGCCTTGGGGCGAGGGGCCGCAAAAGGCTCCCTGGCGATGACGACGTCGGGCGAATGGACCTGGTGCGCGGTGAGCAGATGGCCGGCGGCCACGCCCATCCAGTCGGCAACGCGGCGCCGGTTCTCGGCCACCAGCGTCTGGTCGTCGCTTGAGCCGGTGCCGATGTTGAGGCCCTGATAGATTCCGCCGGAGACGCCGCCAACGCGGGTGAAATAACCATGGCGGATGCCTTGTATCCTTTCCAGGAGGGGCGAGCGCACTGGATCGGGTCTGGTCTGATTCAGCATGGGTGGGTTTGTCGTCCGCGCAAGGCGGGTTCGTCAAGGCGAAGTTCGGGCGAGGGACCGGGCCAGGCCAAGTTGCCGTCAGGCTCGGTTCACGGCGGGCCGATCTTCAGCACCTTGAACAGGTCACCCATGGCATTGGGGCCGGCCAGGCGCTCGACCGCATCGGCAATGGCTTGCCGGGCCTGGTCATCGGCATTGGCGCCCAGCGCGCCAGCGCGTTCGATCAGGCCCATGCCAAGCAGGAACTCGCCTTGCGTCGTCATCTGGGCATCGAGCCCATGGGAGCGGACTGCGGTGGCGAGGGCTGCGAAATCGACATGGGAGGTGAGATCGGCCGCGCCGGGATTGGCCAGCACGTCCTCATGCCGATGCCTGCGTAAGGCCTGCAAGGTGTCGCCGATGCCCTGTTGCAGATGACCATAGTCGATGAAAAGACCCGCGCCGCCCTGGGCGGCAATACGCTCGGCAATCGCCGCCATCAGCGCCGAACGGGCTGGCGCCACCTCGGCAATGGCGCCTTCGGGTGCGTCCGAGGCATCGTCGGGCAGCAGCGCCGGGTCGACGGACCCCGCGCCGGCGAAGAAGCGCAGGTCGTCATTGTCGTCGAGGCCGATCATCCGTTCGCGCCAGCTTCCGCCGGCATGCACGAACTGCCGGATCGGCACGGCGTCGAACAGTTCGTTGCCGACGATGAACAGCGGCTGCCGCGGTAGCGTGTCGATGGTCTGGTGCCACGCCAATTCGGTGCTCTGGCCGGCAAGTGTGGCGCGCTGGATTTCGGCAAGGCGTGGACTGGTCTCGACCATGGCAAAGGACGTCCCGGCGAGGATCTCAGGATCGATCCGCGACCAGGTGCGCAGCATGTCCTTCATCAACGTGCCACGTCCAGGGCCGATCTCGGCAAACGTCGCGGGCTGCGGCCGGCCGGCATCTTGCCATGCGCGGTAAAGCCAGACGGCGACAAGCTCGCCGAACATCTGGCTGATCTCGGGCGCGGTGATGAAGTCGCCCGAGGCGCCAAAGGGTTCGCGCGTCGTGTAATAGCCGTCGTCGGGATCAAACAGGCAGAGCGCCATATATTCGCTGACCGGGATCGGCCCCGCTGCGCCGATCAGGCCTGTGATGCGCTCCTTCAGCCGGGTCATGCCGCCTGCGACTGTGTCACCGGCTTCGCGGTGGCCATGGCCCAGATGCCGGCCAACACCATCGGCGTCGACAGGATCATGCCCATGGTCAGCCAGTTGGTGCCGAGCAGGTAGCCGAGTTGCTGATCCGGCTCGCGGAAAAACTCGACGAAGATGCGCGACAGGCCGTAGCCGCAGATAAAGGCGCCGCCGACAAAGCGCGGCGTCTTCAATTTGAGACGCGAGTGGGTGAAGAAGCGCAACACCAGGAACAGCACGAGGCCTTCGAGCAGCGCTTCGTAGATCTGGCTGGGGTGGCGTGTGAACGGGCCGCCATTGGGGAATTCGATCGCCCACGGCACGTTCGAAGGCCGGCCCCAGAGTTCTGAATTGATGAAATTGGCAACGCGCACCAGGCCAAGCCCGACCGGCACGCCTGCCGACACAACGTCAAACAAGGTCCAGGTGAGGATGCCGCGCTTGAGCGAGAACAGCGTCATGGCGAGGATGACGCCGAGCAGGCCGCCATGGAACGACATGCCGCCCTGCCAGACGGCGAAGATGTCGAGCGGATGCGCGATATAGCGAGGCAGGTCGTAAAACAGCACGTAGCCGGTGCGCCCGCCGAGCACCACGCCGATCGCCGCCCAGACGATGAAATCGTCGAGATCTTCCGGCTTCATCGGCAGGGCGCCGTTCGGCCAGAGCCTGGAATTGGTGACGAGGCGCTTGGCATACCACCAGGCAAAAAGAATGCCGACGATGTAGCCGACGCCATACCAGTGCACCGCCAATGGCCCGATTTGAACGATAACCGGATTGATGTTGGGGAAAGGCAGGGAGGCCAGCGGCAGCAGGAAATATTCGCTCAAACTGGGGTCTCCCGGTTGCGGTCGTCTATCGGGCGCGGACCATGCGGCAGGGTTTTGGCAGGGTCAAGGCAAGGTCGTGGTTGCCTTCACCTTCGCAGGTGCGGTCTCAAGCCTGGGGTCTGCCGGCGACAATTTGCCTTAAAGCGTCGTTGATCCTGTCCTGCCAGCCGGGACCATCTTCCTGGAAGTGGTCCAGCACGGCGCGATCGATCCTGATCGAAACGAGCTCCCTGACGTTCGGTGCGGCAGCGGCCTCGCGAATGGGAGCTGCAGGTTTCTTGACCGGCTTGAAGGCGGCTTCTGCGGCCGCCATCGGATTTGTCGGTCGGCGCGGGGGCGTTGCCATTGGTTGATCCCAAGTGAGAGTGGCTCATGCTTGACGCAAGTCGCGACGAAAACGCCACAATAGGCGACTTGGTGACATCTCGTATAGGAGGAGGTCTCGAAAGCGAGTTGCAATCGCGGGAGCCTCCCGCAGAGTCAAGCGTGCCTAGGTTGGCGACTTCTTGGTCTCTGCCAATGCCTCGTACTTGGCTTCCAGCCGATCAAACACATCTTCGGCTGGTTTGACCCGCTCTGCGTCGGCATCGCTGACGCCTCGGGTAAGCGCCTTGTCGAGTGCTGCAAGACGCCGGTTTGAATTCGCGTTTATAGCCACAGAAGACCCCCGTCGAATGCTCTTGCTCTGATTGTACCAGCCAAGTCAGATTGTATCCGACTTGATGACGCATCAACCCTCAACGTTCTTGCATTCCGCCTCGCACGCCACTACGTCAAAATGACTAAAGCCGAGGATTTGCCATGTCGACCGGACCGAACCGCATTCTCGATGAATTCGCCAAGCTGATGACCGATGCGGCGGGTGCCGCCCAAGGCGTCCGGCGGGAGATGGAGACGGCGTTCCGGGCCCAGGCGGAGCGCCTGCTCAACTCCATGGACGTGGTTCAGCGCGAGGAGTTCGAGGCGGCGCGCGAGATGGCCGTCAAGGCACGCGAAGACAACATCCAATTGGCGGCGCGCGTCGAGGCGCTCGAGGCCAGGCTCGCCGAATTGACCGGGCAGGCCGCACCGGCGGGTGCCGCGAAGCCCCGCGCAAAAAAATAATCGTTAAACTTTTCCACATAGCGCGATCCGAAAAATCGCTTTGCCGTGAATCGTTTACCGGCATTGCATGAATCTTTGTGACAGCGGCTTTCCACATGCGAATGACGCAGTGCGAAAAATTGGGCTGTTCACGCGACTCCCGATCAATAGACTGAATTTGTTGCATGATTCGGAGTAGGGTCATGCGCCGGGCGGTGGGATCCGGTTGGGGTCTTTTCGTTGGAAAGTCCTGACCGTCCGAGTTTCTAGACAGATTGTTCGTCGTGTGTGCCCCGCGGAGCGTGTGGCGCTCCCCTGAACACAGGAAGCATTTATGGAACTCCTCGAACTCGAAATATCCCGCGAAATCCACCCGGTGGACGTCATCGAGCAGGTGGCTCACAACAACGACTGGTCCTTCGAGCGTGCCGGCGACGACGAGATTTCGATTTCCGTGGTTGGCAGTTGGACCGACTATCACGTCTCCTTCTCCTGGATGGAGGATTTCGAGGCGCTGCACCTAGCGTGTGCCTTCGACATCAAAGTGCCGGAGACGCGCGCGCTGGAAGTGATGCGGCTGTTGTCGCTGATCAACGAACAGATGCTGTTCGGCCATTTCGACCTGTGGGAGCAGGAAGGCGCGATCATGTTCCGCCAGTCGCTGCTGCTCGCCGGCGGGGTCGAGCCGTCGAGCCAGCAGGTCGAGGTGCTTTTGTCCTCGGCGCTCGAAGCCTGCGAATGCTATTTCCAGGCCTTCCAGTTCGTCGTCTGGTCTGGCACCTCGGCCAAGGACGCGCTGTCCAGCGTGCTGTTCGAAACGCACGGAAACGCCTGAGCACAGTTAGCGATGAGTTCGAGCAACGAGCGCAAGCCGAAGATCAGCTTTGCCGATTTCGATCGTGTCGACATCCGCGCCGGCACGATTATCGAGGCCGAGCCGTTTCCGGAGGCGCGCAAGCCGGCGTTCAAACTCAAGATCGATTTCGGTCCGGACATCGGGGTGAAGAAATCGTCGGCGCAGATCACCAAATATTATGCGCCGGAAACGCTTATAGGCCGCCAGGTCTTCGCGGTCGTCAATTTCCCGCCGCGCCAGATCGGTCCGTTCATGTCGGAAGTGCTGACGCTCGGTTTTCCGGATGAGGAGGGCGCCGTGGTGCTCGGCGCCATCGAGCGCAAGGTGCCGAACGGCGGACACTTGTTCTGATCAGGAAAGGCGCGGCTGGCAGCCCTGTTTTCACATCTGGCCCATGAAGTCGATCCCTTCGTTCGGGAGGATTGCGCGTGTCGGGGCGCGCCAGCGGCGCGATGGATCGAGTAGCGCTGCACCCATCAATACCAGCCGCGCTTGTGGCTGCTGCCGAGCATCTCGGCATAGGCGTCGGTGCGGCGGTCGCGCAGCACTTGGTTGAAGGCGTTCCAGTTGCGCTTGCGGCGGGCGTCGGCAAGATTGGCCTTGGCGATCAGGATTTCCTCGCGGTCGGTGCTTGCCGGTCCGGCGATAGGCCAGCCGGTGTGACTGACGATCAGGCTCTGGCCGATGAATGGCTGGCCGCGCTCGGTGCCGACGCGGTCGGCTGCTGCAACGAACACGGAATTGGAATGTGCAGCCGCCATGACGATGATGTTGGCCATGGCTTCCCGCTTCGGATCCTGCCCCGGGATCGGAACCCAATTGGTCGGGACGCAGAGAATCTCCGCGCCCTGCAGTGCCGCCAATCGGAAACTTTCCGGAAACCAGCAATCGTAGCAGATATGGCAGCCGATGCGACCGAGAGCGGTATCGAATACCGGGAAGCTGAGATCGCCCGGCGTAAAGTATAGCGCCTCGTCCGCCCAAAGATGCATCTTGCGGTAGCGTCCGATCAGTCCGTCCGGACCGATGACAACTGCCGTATTGTACAAATCGTTGCCTGCGCGCTCGGTGATGCCGGCGACGATATGAACACCGAGCCGGGCGGCCGCCTCGAGCCAGGCGCTTGTCGTTGGGCCGTCCGGTATCTCCTCTGCGAGGGCACGGGCTTCCACGCGGGTTTGAAAGACGTAGCCCGTGTTGCAAAGCTCGGGCAGGACGATCAATTCGGCGCCTCGCCGCGCGGCGTCCTCGATCAGGGATACCGATTTCGCCACGTTTTCAGCCGTCTCGCCGAAACGCGGCTCCATCTGAATGCAGGCGACTGTGACTTCTGCTTCCCGAACCTGGCTCGTCATCCCGGTATTCCTTTCGCTGCTGCCCGGCGCGGGGCGCGATGCCGCTTCGGCTTCCTCGCGCTTCTTTCCGAAGCCCTCAAGCCTTTGTCAGCCAGCCGAGCGCGTTGCGCCAGAGTTTTGCGTAGCCCGGCCATTCGTAGAAGGATGCCGGCAGCCAGTGCGGGCTGATATCCGATGTCCAGGCAAGTGTCCGTCCTTGCCGTAGCTGCCGGTCACCAGCAGAGGATGTCCACCCATTTCTTCCGGCAGGCTGGCGAGCACCTCGACGCCCGCGGCCGACCTGGGCTTCACCTCGTTGGCGCCAAGCAGAATTGGCCACCGGCCCTCAAGCCCGGCGAGTATCGGGTGGCCGGATTTCGTGTCGACGACCGCGCTGAAGCCCTCGGGGATTTCGAGCCGGTCATCATGGGGCAAGCACGTCACCGGCAGCACGTCCTCGACCGGC
This sequence comes from Mesorhizobium sp. ORM8.1, assembly GCF_053005525.2. Classification (NCBI taxonomy): domain Bacteria; kingdom Pseudomonadati; phylum Pseudomonadota; class Alphaproteobacteria; order Hyphomicrobiales; family Phyllobacteriaceae; genus Mesorhizobium; species Mesorhizobium sp. ORM8.1. The sequence continues at coordinate 5,666,847 of NZ_CM132600.1, forward strand.
GTACGATGCCAGCGGGCGCGGCCGTCGATGCCCTGGAAGGAGAAATAGCCGCCGATCATCCCGAGGCCGCCGCCGGCCTCGGTCCACTGCTTCAGGAGCTTCAGCCGGTTCGCGACGGGCTTGCCATGCAGCCAGACATCCGGATGCAGCAGCAGCGAGTTCGCGCCAATGTCCGACAACAGGATAGCGTCATAGGCATTCAGCCCGTCGAGGTCGAACGGAAGCTTTTCCACCGCCTCATGGGCCGGCATGTGGGTGAGTTCAGATCCGCTGCCCTCGAGCGCCTTTGCCAGCGGCGCCGCGCCCGAATGGAAGGTGACGCTGCCGAATTGATCGAAGCCCTTGATATGGGTCGCTGTGCTTAGCCAGGTTTCTCCGACCAGCAACACCTTCTTTTTTCATTCGACACGACCGAAATCTCCTTCATGCAATGTGCAATGGCGTCGGGCGAAAATGTTTCGCGATATATACTGAACCGTTTCAGGCACTAAGTCTGTCGCCTGAATGTCCGGTTTGCAAGGGGTATTGCTCGAAATTTTTTACCGTTGACAGAAATAGCTGAACCGGTTCAGGATTGATGGGCAGAGTTAAAAAAACCAAAAATCTCGCAAGAGGAGAACGCAGTCATGACATTCACAAGGCGCAGTTTCGCCGCCGCGCTGGCCGTGGCAATCACGACATTTGGCGTCGCGGCTGCACCCGCGGCCGCCAAGGATCTCACCAAGCTCACCTTCATTCAGGAATGGCCGACGCCGGACGGTTTCTGGGTGCCGTGGATCCTCGGCACCAAGAAAGGCTTCTATGCCGAGGAGGGCATCGATCTTCAGATCGTCGTGCCGCCGACGGTTGCCGACACCATGAAATTCCTGGGTACCGGCAGGGCGCAGGTTGCCTTCACCACCGTCATGGACGTGATCTTTGCCAAGGAGCAGGAAGCGCCGGTCACGGCGATCGCCCGCTACGGACGCGGCAACAACTGGGGCATATTGAGCGCGCAAGGCGCGCCGCTGACGGTTCCCGAACTGAAGGGCAAGACCATCGGTATCTACAACGACGCCTGGACCAAGGCGCAGCTGACCATGATGCTGGCCGACGCCGGCCTTACGCTCGACGACGTCAGCACCGTTGCGGCTGCCGACGACACGGTGCCATTGCTGCTGCAGAAAAAGGTCGACGCCATCACCGGCATCACCAATGCCGAAGGCACGGAGATGTCGACCTCGGGCAACCAGAAGGCGGAATTCACCGCGGCCGTCGATCATGGCGTGCCGAACACGCCGATCTTCATGATCGCCGGCAATGACGACTGGCTGAAAGCCAACCCCGATCTGGCCAAGGCCTTCCTACGCGCCACGAAGAAGAGCATCGAGTACGCGGCCGCCCATCCCGACGAGGGCATCGCCGCCTTCACGGAACTCTACTCCAAGGCCTATGACGAGAAGTTCATCACCCAGCAGTGGAAGGACACCATTCCGCTGTTCGGCCAGATCGGGCCGGACCTGATGGTCTTGAACGACGCCGACTGGGTCTCGCTTCTCACCGCTCTGAAGAAGTTCAAGGTCGTCGAGGCGCCGCTGTCGTCTTCCGCCTACTATACGAACCAGTACCTTCAGTAGGAGTTGCCCATGACCGCCGCCGCCGCTCCTCATCGCGTTGTGCCCGCCTGGACCTACCGGCCCGGGCCCGACGTTTCGGATACTCCTCCACCCGGACTTGTGAGGGCGCAGATCCTTGCGAAAGGAGCGGCCGCGGCCGGCCTCGCTTCGGTAAGGCCGGGCATGACAGAGAAGGACGTCGAACTGGCGGTGAGCGCCTATCTCATCGCCAACGGCGTCGAGCATGTGGACGATCACTAACATCGGCCTCGGCGAGAACACCAGGGTCTGCTTCCCGACCAACCCTCCGACCGATCTCGCCGCCGCGGAGCGCGACGTCCTGATGGTCGACGTGCATCCGATCACCGCGGACGGTTCCTGGGGCGACTGCACCCGTTGCAAGGTCGTCGGCGACTATGCCGAGGCCGATCGCGCGCTACGCGACCTGGAAAGGCTGCACCACGAGGTCCTGCCGAAGTGTCGGCCCGGCATGTCGGCCAACGAATTGTTCGGCATGACCCATGAGCGGCTGGTGGCGGAAGGTTTCGTGCTCCTGGACCAACTCGCCAATATCGGGCATTCGCTGACCGCCGGCGCCGCCTACCTCCACCAGTTCATCGACGCGGGCAATTCCACCCCCATGTGGGGCGCATGGGCGATCGAGCCCTTCGCCGCCCGTGGCGATATCGCGGTCAAGGTCGAGGACCTTGTCTGGTTCGGCCGCGAATGCTGCGTCACGCTCTAGCGGTTCACGTTCATGGAAACGGTGAAACGTCCTGCCTTTTTGTTTTTACGCAATTCCGGACGAAAAGCCGTTACGCGCTTTTCCCGGAATTGCCCTAGGATCGGAAACCGATGACGGCCAAGCTTTCGCTCCAGAACATTTCCCAGCGCTTTGGAGAAACCCAGGCGTTGGCTCCCACCAACCTCGATATCCAACCTGGCGGGTTCGTGTCGGTCGTCGGCCCTTCGGGCTGCGGCAAGAGCACGATGTTCAACATAATCGCCGGCGTTCTCAATCCGACCGAAGGCAAGGTTAAGATCGAGGGCAAGGATGTCACCGGCCGCGCCGGCCATGTCGGCTACATGCTTCAGAAGGATCTGCTGCTGCCCTGGCGCACGGTCATCGACAATATCGTGCTGGGCGCCATCCTCAGGGGTGGCGCCAGCAAGGCCGAACGCGCCGAAGGGGTTTCGTTGGCGCGGCGCTACGGCCTTGGCGATTTCATCAACCACTATCCTTCCGCGCTTTCCGGCGGCATGCGCCAGCGCGTGGCGCTCATGCGCACGCTGGCTATGCACCACGACGTGATGCTGCTGGACGAGCCGTTCGGGGCGCTGGATTCGCAGACGCGGCTGTCGATGCAGCAATGGCTGCTCAGCGTGTGGGCGCAGGAAAAGCGCACCATCGTTTTCGTGACCCATGACATCGACGAGGCGGTGTTGCTGGCCGACCGCGTCGTAGTCATGACGCCGAGGCCAGGCCGCATAAGGGAGATCCTTCCCGTGCCCATCGAACGCCCGCGGCCGATGTCCTGCCTGACCAGCCCGGAGTTCAGCAAGCTCAAGGCGCACATACTCGACCTGATCTATTCCGATGGCGTCACCACCAATCCGTTCGAAATGGAGGCCGCCCATGGCTAATGGCCAGATCTCGCGCAACGCGGTCATGCAGGTGGCCTATCCGGTGGTCGCGCTCGTGCTCGTCGTAGCGCTGTGGGCCTTCCTGGTCTCGGCCTTCGAGATCCCGCGCTACGTGATGCCATCGCCCATGCAGGTGTGGACGCACATCCAGTCCGACTGGCAGGCGCTGCTCAACGGCTTCGGCATCACCTTCTTCGAATTCCTGCTCGGCTTCATCTTCGGCGCAGGCTCGGGCTTCGTCTTCGCGGTTCTGATGGATGCCTCGGGCTCGGTGCGGGGCGTGCTCTATCCGGTGCTGATCGCCAGCCAGGCAATCCCGGTCGTCGCCATCTCGGCGGCGTTGACGATCTGGCTGGGTTTCGGTCTGGCGCCCAAGCTGGTCATCGTGGCGCTGGTCGTCTTCTTCCCGGTGGTAGTCAATGTTCTCGACGGCCTGGCTTCGGTCGACCGAGACGTGCTCAACCTGGTGCGCTCCATGGGCGCGTCGAAAATGAGCACCTTCAGGCACGTCAAGCTGCCGGCGACCTATTCGCCTTTGTTTTCCGCTCTGAAGCTTTCGGCAACGTTCAGCGTCACCGGCGCCGTAATCGCGGAATGGACCGCTTCGACCAGCGGCGGCCTTGGCGCCTACCTGCTGCAGGCGAATTCGCGGCTGAACACCGCCGGAACATTCTCCGCGATCGCCTTCCTGGCCGTGCTCGGCGTCGTCAGCTTTCTACTTGTCGTGCTGGCGGAGTATCTGTTAACCCCTTGGAAATCGTCTTCGAAAGCGCGTGCCTGGTCGCGAACTTACTGGCGAGATCCGTCGCCCGGCACCTTGACCCGGAGCTAGAACATTCGGGGAAAGATGTGAAACGGTGATCGGCCCCGAATTGCGCGAGAACAGAGACATGGAGCGGTTCGGCGTCTCCGTGAAACGTGAACAGCTCCAGAGCCAGGACACCCGTCGGACATGACTTTCGGCACCAAAGCCCCTCGCAACGGCCGCCCGACGATCCGGGACGTTGCGCGGGAGGCGGGCGTTTCGATCGGCACCGTCAGCGCCGTGATAAACGACCGCGGGCAGGTTGCCGAGGAGACGAAGCGCCATGTGCTGCGGCTGATCGCGGAGCTCGGCTTCGAGCCCAACAATGCGGCGCGCAGCCTCAAGCACGGCCGGATCTCCTCGATCGGCTTCGTCGTCCCCGATTTGCAGAATCCATTCTTCGCCGCCGTGGCCGAGGGCGTGCAGCGCGGCATCGGCAACAACGACATTCTGCTCGTGCTGTGCGCGACCTGGTCGAAGACCGAACGGGAGGAGTATTTCGCGCGCATCCTGCGCACGCAGCGCCTGGGGGGCGTCATCTATCTGAGCGGCTCCGGCTTGCCCAGCCCCTCGCTGCTCGAGCTTGCCAGGGCAGGGCTGGTCGTCTTCGTCGACGAGGTGCTGCCCGGGATAGACGTGCCGTTCGTCAGCTCCAACAATCTGGCCGGCGCCCGCGCGATCGCCCGCCACGTGCTGGACTGCGGCCATCGCCGCCTCGGCATCGTCGGCGGACCGCCCCGGCTCTGGACCAGCGAGCAGCGGCTGGCGGGTTTTCGCGAGTCCATCGCCGCAGCGGGGCTGGACCCCGATATGGTGCCTTATGTCACCGGCGACTATAGCGAGCGGTCCGGCTATCTCGCGGCAAGCCGGCTTCTCGCCGGCCCCAAGGAGAATTGGCCAACGGCGATCCTGAGCGCCAACGACCTCATGGCCATGGGGGTGATGCGCTACTGCCGCGAGAGCGACATCGCCATTCCCGGCCGGCTCAGCATCACCGGCTTCGACGATATTTCGGCGGCCGAATTCCTGCTGCCGTCGCTGTCCAGCGTGGCCCAGCCGGGAGTGGAGATGGGCCGCGCCGCGGCCGAACTGCTGCTTTTCCGGACCGGCGTCCGCGAGAAGCCGCCATCCAGCACCTATTTCCAGACGTCGGTGCGAATACGCGATTCGGTGGCGAGAATAGCTCCCCGACCATAGGTCACGTCCGGCCCCGAATTTCAGGCGGCCAGCTCGCGCGGCAGCCCCAGCGCCTCGTCGACCGCGTCGAGAAACATTTCCGCGCAGGCCTTCCAGCTGTAGCGCATCGCGCGCTGGCGTGCCTCGGCGCGGTCGACCTCAAGCGCCTTGAGGGCGGCTTCGCGCAGGTCATTGGACACCGCTCCGCCGATACCGTCGCCGACGATGTCGATCGGTCCGGTCACCGGAAAGGCGGCCACCGGCGTGCCGCTGGCCAGAGCCTCGGTGATGACGTTGCCGAAGGTGTCGGTGCGGCTCGGGAAGACGAAGACGTCGGCCGAGGCGTAGATATCGGCCAGTTCGTCGTTCGGGCGGTGGCCAAGGAAATGCGCGTTCGGATAACGTGCCTTGAGCCTGGCCAGTTCCGGGCCTTCACCGACGATCACCTTGCTGCCAGGCAGGTCGAGATCGAGAAAGGCGGTGAGGTTCTTTTCGATCGCAACGCGGCCGACGCTGAGGAAGACCGGGTGCGGGAAGCTCGTCTGCTTGCGCTTGTCCGGGTGGAAATGCTCTATGTCGACGCCGCGCGTCCATGGGCGCAGCTTGTTGAAGCCGCGTGCCGCGAGGTCGTCGGCCAGCGATTGCGTGGCGACAAGCGTGCCCTGTCCGGAATTGTGGAAGTCGCGCAGCCAGCTGTAGGCCCAGCTTTCCGGGACCGGCAAGCGGGCGCTGAGATATTCGGGAAAGCGCGTATGGTAGCTGGTGGTGAAGGGGCGGCCAGCCTTGCGGCAACAGCGGCGCGCCATGATGCCGAGCGGCCCTTCGGTGACGATGTGGATATGATCGGCCTTGCGCGTCTCGATCAGCCGCGCGACGCGGCCAGGCGTGGTCAGCGCCAGACGGATGTCGGGATAGGTCGGCATCGGCAAAGTGCGAAAGAGGTTGGGCGTCAGGAAATCGAGCTCGACGTCGAAGGGCTTCAGCGCCTCGGTAAGCCGCTCCAGCGTGTGCACCACGCCATTAACCTGCGGCCGCCATGCATCGGTGACCATCAGGATGCGCATGGCGACCCTTTGCCGAAATCAAGCGCGACGGCACGGTGCCGGAATGGCGACCAGGCAGCCGCTTGCGCTTCGCTCCAGCGCACCCGGAAAGGCACGGGATCGAAGCGGGGCGGCAAGGCCGAATCGATGAGAGACGCGCGCTTCATGCGCGCTCTTGATCATGATTTCATGACGGGCGGATGAAGCCTGCACTTTGAGTTGAGCATGATCTTGTCCGCAAACCGGCTTCCACTTTGCGGGATCATGCTCCGGTTCAGGCAGGCACCTTGATCACCGCGCGCAAGCCGCCAAGCGGGCTGTCTTCCAGGTTGATGTCACCGCCATGGCTGCGGGCGATGTCGCGCGCGATCGACAGGCCGAGCCCCGTGCCGCTGGCATCGAGGTTGCGCGCTTCATCGAGCCGCAGGAACGGCTTGAACACTTCCTCGCGCTTGTCCGGCGCGATGCCTGGACCGTCGTCCTCGATGGTGACGATGAGCGAACCGCGACTGTGGTTGGCGTGGACTTCCACCGTCTTGGCATAACGGAAGGCGTTGCCGATGACGTTGGACAACAGCCGGGCGAAGGCGTTCGGCCGCACATGCACGGTCGGGTCGCCGGTCAGCGTCGTCGTCAGCTTGCACTTGCGCAGCTGCGCTTCCTCGCCAAGCTTCTGGAAATAGGTTTCCAGGTCGAAGCGGCCGGCGTCTTCCGCGGCTTCGCCGCGGGCAACAGCGAGATAGCCTTCCAGCATCGACTGCATGTCGTCGATGTCCTGGTTGAGCGCGGCCTTGGTCTCGGTCTTGCCGCCGGCCAGCGCCAGCTGCAACTTGAAGCGGGTGAGGATGGTTCTCAGATCGTGGCTGACGCCGGTCAGCATCGCGGTGCGCTGCTCGATCTGGCGCTCGATGCGCTCACGCATCTGGATGAAGGCGAAGCCGGCGCGACGCACCTCCTCGGCGCCGCGCGGGCGGAAATCGCGCGGCATCGGCCGGCCCTTGCCGAAACTCTCGGCGGCCTCGGCGAGCGTCAGGATCGGCCTTATCTGGTTGCGCAGGAAGGGAATGGCGATCATCAGCAGCACCAGCGAGGTGCCGACCATCCAGATCAGGAAGATGTGGGTGTTCGAGGCATAGGCCTGGCTACGGCGCACGAAGACGCGCAGCACCTTGCCTTCAAGCTGGACGCGGACCTCGACGACGTTGGAGTTGCCGACGGTGTCGATCCAGAACGGGCGGTTGATCTGCTTGGTGATCTCCGACGACAACGCCTCGTCGAGGATCGAGAAGAACGGTTTGGGGCCGGGCGGCGGCAGCGGATCGGGCGGCAGCAGATCCACCTTCAGCTGCATGCGATCCTGGGCGATGCGGATGATGTTGGCGTAATCGGCGTCGTGCGGATAAGTCTCCATCATGTCGATGACGGCGGCTATGTCCGCGATGGTCGCCTGCGACAGGCGCTGGGTGACCGTTTGCCAGTGACGTTCCATGAAGACGAAGGCCACGACCGACTGCAGGAGGATCATCGGCGCAATGACGATGATCAGCGAGCGGGCATAGAGCCGCTTCGGCATGTAAAGCGCGACCAGGCGCCAGAACCGGTTCCAGGCGCGCGGCATTGCCCTCAGCGTCCGGATCGCCAGATCGCCGAGGCCGCCTCCTTCAGGCTGTTCAAATTGCGTGGTCGCCATTCGCCCTTTGCTCGTCGATGGCCATTCGGTTGGAGCATGGTCTTTTCCGAAAACCGGTTCCCACTTTTCGGGATCATGCTCGAGGCCTTCGGGAGATAGTTTATTCCACGCTGAGCCGATACCCAATACCGCGCACCGTCTGCAGCCAGACAGGATTGGACGGATCGCGCTCGATCTTGCGGCGCAGCCGGTTGATCTGGACATCGATGGTGCGCTCGCCGACGTCGGATTCGTCGCCGACCAACTCGTGGCGCGGTATCGTCTCGCCGGCCCGCGCGGCAAAGATCGCCAGGATTTCCTGCTCGCGGTCGGTCAGCTTCAGTGCCTCGCCGCCGCGCTTCAATTCGCGTTTGGCGATCTGGAAGGTGTAGGGGCCGAACACCAGTTGCTCGACCTTCGGCGTCGCCGACGGACCGCCGCGGCGCAGGATGTTGTTGATGCGCAAGATCAGCTCGCGCGGATCGAAAGGCTTTGGCAAATAGTCGTCGGCGCCAGCTTCAAGGCCGGTGATGCGGCTGTCGGTTTCGGACAGCGCGGTCAGCATCAGGATCGGCACGTTCTTCTCGGCCCGCAACGCCTTTGTAAGGTCGACACCGGTCTCGCCCGGCATCATGACGTCGAGCACCAGAAGATCGAAATCGAGGCCGGCGAGCTTTCGCCTGGCCTCTCCGGAATTGCCGGCGACCGTGACGCGAAAGCCGTTTTCGGACAAATACTGCTTCAAAAGGTTGCGGATGCGTGTGTCGTCGTCGACCACCAACAGATGCGGCGCGTCATCATCGGGCGCGGCAGGGTTATCGACCTTCTCAATGGTCTCCATGGTTCTTCCCCGATGTTTGCGCAGGCACAATGTCGATCTGCGCTCTTAGTTCCGGATTGACCATCGCTTCCAGGAATCGTTCGATCGTGGCGCGCTCCATGGCTCCGGAATCCTCCAATGCAGCACGGATGCGGCGCGACTGTGGCCGCGCCAGCGCCAGCGCCAGCGCGCGGCCCTTGGCCGTCGGGTAGAGCTCGCGCTGGCGGCGGTCGCGCGGGCCCTGCAGCTGGACGATGTGGTCGGTATCGATCAATTGCTTCAGCACCCGCGCCAGGCTCTGCTTGGTGATCTTCAGCACATCGAGCAATTCGGCAACGGTGAGCCCCGGCCTGCGGTTGACGAAGTGCAGCACCCGGTGGTGGGCGCGGCCGAAGCCGTAATCGGCGAGGATCTGATCGGGATCGGACGTGAAATCGCGATAAGCGAAGAAAAACAATTCGATAATGGCAAAGTCGATGCCGTCTTCGTCGGAGATCGCCGTCTTTATCGGTTTTCCGGCTGCGGCGCTTCGATCCGTCATCTTGTCTCCAATGCCAAACGGGAAATTATGTCAGTACTATTGACGTAATTTCCCGGCAATGATAATTTTTGACAAGCTTTTCGCCGGATTGCGAACGAAAAGGCAAGGGGGAGCCGTTTTTCCGGAACTTCCTGAGTTTGCCATGCCACAAATATCCGCCTATTTTTTCGGGCAGAGGCTGGCGTTCGAGAGACTGCGCGGCCGAGACAAACGCTAGATGACACAACGATATGCGGGCAGCCACCCGCGGGAGGTTTCCATGGCATCCGTTCCTTTTGACCAGTTGGATGGCTTTATCTGGATGAATGGCGAGTTCGTCAAATGGACGGACGCCAAGATCCATGTGCTGACCCATGGCCTGCACTATGCCAGCGCCGTCTTCGAGGGCGAGCGCGCCTATGGCGGCCAGATCTTCAAGCTGACCGAGCACAATGAGCGCCTGCATGAATCGGCGCGGCTGCTGGGCTTCAAGATACCCTATCCGGTCGCCGATCTCGATGACGCCTGCCGCACGCTCCTGAAGAAGCAGGGATTCCAGGACGCCTATGTGCGTCCGATCGCCTGGCGCGGCAGCGAGCAGATGGGCGTTGCGGCACAGAACAACCGTATCAATTGCGCCGTCGCGATCTGGCAGTGGCCGAGCTATTTCGACCCGGCACAGAAGCTCAAGGGCATCCGTCTCGATGTCGCCGAGTGGCGCCGTCCGGACCCGCGCACCGCGCCGTCCAAGTCGAAGGCGGCCGGCCTCTACATGATCTGCACGCTGTCCAAGCACGCCGCCGAGGCCAAGGGCTATGCGGACGCCATGATGCTCGACTGGCGCGGCCAGGTTGCGGAAGCCACCGGCGCCAACATCTTCTTCGTCAAGGACGGCAAGATCCATACGCCGACGCCCGACTGCTTCCTCGACGGCATCACCCGCCGCACCGTCATCGGCCTGGCGAAGGACCGTGGTCTGGAGGTGATCGAGCGCGCCATCATGCCGGAGGAGCTCGAAGGTTTCGAGCAGTGCTTCCTCACCGGCACGGCCGCCGAAGTCACTCCGGTCTCGGAGATCGGCCCCTACCGATTCGAGGTCGGCGAAATCGCCAAGACCTTGATGAACGATTATTCTGCCGCGGTGCAACCAAAGCAGGCGATTGCTGCCGAATAGCGAAAGTCACAGCTTTTTTTGCATTAGGGGCGGTTTTCGAGCCGCCCCTTTTATTTCAGCATCTGTGCATTTGACTTTCGACAATTCGGCGTCTCATGATGACGTCGGCCGCAGGAGGCTGGCGGCTATGGAGGGACTAGTTACATGGACACGAACACGATTATTCAGATCGTTGTACAGGTAATTGCGGGTGTTGTCGGCGGCCAGGCTATCGGGGTTGCGCTGAAGCAGGCCGCGATGGGTCAGCTCACCAAGGTACTCGGCGGCGCCATCGGCGGCGTCGGTGGTGCGGCTATCCTCGGCAGCTTGCTCGGTGGCGGTGGTGCCGACGCGGCGGCAGCCGCGGGTGGAATCGGCAGCGCGCTCGACCTGAAGAACCTGCTCGGCGGCGTCGGTGGTGGTGCCATCCTGGCCGGTGTAATCGGCGCGGTCATGAACGCGATGAAGAAATAGGCTCGGTTAATTTCGGGCTTTCCAATGGGCGGCTTTGGCCGCCCATTTTCGTTTCGAGCTTCCGCCGATGGTGGACGACGGTCGCCGAGCCGTCTAGAGCGTGTCCGGGCGACGCTTCGAAGGGAAAGCCATGGGTCAGCTCAATGCCGGCATCGTGCCGGTCACGCCGTTCCAGCAGAACTGCACCATCCTGTTCGACATGGATGACAAGACCGGCGTCGTCGTCGATCCCGGCGGCGATATCGACCAGGTGCTCAAGGCGTTGAAGGACAATGCGATCACCGCCGGCGCGATCTGGATCACGCACGGACATATCGACCATGCTGGCGGCGCGATGGAGCTCAAGGATGCGCTCGGCATCGACATCATCGGTCCGCACGAGGCCGACAAGCCGCTGCTTGCCAATCTCGAGAACCAGGCCAAGCGCTTCGGTCTAACCGATCCAGTGCGCAACTGCGTGCCGGACCGTTTCCTAAGCGAAGGCGAGACGGTGTCGTTCGGCCAGCATCAGTTCGAGGTGCTGCATTGTCCGGGACATGCGCCGGGCCACGTCGTCTATTACAACCGCGCGGCAAAGTTCGCCCATGTCGGCGACGTGCTGTTTCGCGGCTCGGTCGGCCGCACCGACCTGCCTGGCGGCGACCACGCGGCGCTGATTGCCTCGATCAAGCAAAAGCTGCTGCCGCTTGGCGACGACATCGGCTTCATCTGCGGCCATGGCCCCGGCAGCCGTTTCGGCGACGAGCGCCGGACCAATCCGTTCCTGACCTGATCTTAGCGTGCGCAAAACAAAAGCGCCGCTCGAGAGCGGCGCTTTCTCAGGGCAGGGAACCCAGTTTGTTTTGACTCAATTCCGGACGGAAAACCGCTCCACACTTTTCCTGGAATTGCTTCTGCTTAGTTGGCGACGCAGAAATGCTGGTCCCCGTCATTGCCGGTGAACGTGCCGGTCCGCGAGTTGAAGCTCCGGTAGCGGTCCGAGCAATACTCGTACCAGCCGCGGGTCCACGGCTCGGCGTAGCGATCGGCATAGACGACGCGCGGCTGCTGCACGTAGTAGCGGCGCACGGGCCGGTCATAATAGCCGTCGTCCTCGGCCTGATCGTAATAGCGCGGCCCGGGATTGCTGAGCGCGCTGCCGATCAGGGCGCCGGCCGCAAGGCCGACGACGCCGGCGGCGAGAGCATCGCCGCCATGGCCGCCGTGATGGCGATGGCGCCAGCCCCAGTCATCGGCATTGGCCGCCGAGAAGGTTGCCAAAGTGGTCGCGGCAATGCCAACGCTCAAAATGGCGGTCTTGAGAATTCTGTTCATTTTCGGTCTCCTTACGCACCGGCCCGCGCATTGTCTCAGGGGATACGGCCCGGCTTTAGCAAAGATTAATAGAGGACCGTGGCTGAACGGAGGCTGAACGAAATTCCGCCAAAACGATTTTTCGGCTTGGGCACAGCCCATTACCGGGCGGGGAGCTGCCCGCCTGACTTAACCTTAGCCGAATCTGTCGTGAGCCGGCCTAGCCGATCGACAGATTGACGGCCTTCGGACCCTTGCCGCGCTTGTCCGGCTCGGTGTCGAATGTCACTTTCTGCCCATCCTCAAGACCGGGGAGGCCCGACGCCTGCACAGCCGAGATGTGGACGAAGACATCCTTCGCGCCATCATCCGGCGTGATGAAGCCGAAGCCTTTGGCATGGTTGAAGAATTTGACGGTGCCGGTCTGCGGCATGGGAAGCTCCTTTGATCCCATCAAGTCAGTCTCGGGCCGGCAAATTGCCCGACAGGAAATTTGTCCTTTATTTTAGCGCTATCGGCAAGAGAAAGTTTTCGGCCGCCAATCCGCGCTTTGCCGAATGAAAAAGGCGCGACGTTTCCGTCGCGCCTTCGAAATTTCAGGCCTGCCATGATGCCGGTTCACGATCCTGCCGCATCATTCAATCCGCATCGACAAGTGGCGCCGATGATCAGCCGGCGCGCAGGTTGACCGCCTTCGGGCCCTTGCCCATGCGGTCCGGCTCGACGTCGAAGGTAACCTTCTGGCCGTCGACGAGCGTGCGCAGGCCAGATGCCTCGATCGCGGAAATGTGGACGAACACGTCCTTCGCGCCGCCATCGGGCGTGATAAAGCCGAAGCCTTTGGTGGCGTTGAAGAACTTTACGGTGCCAGTCTGGGCCATTGGGGAAACTCCTTCACCCGTCAGTCTTGTGGTTTGCCCGCTGCCTCGCGCCTCAGGCAATTCCCGGTGGTTGCTTCGGCGGTCATGCATTCGCGCATGGTCAAAACCCCCCGCCGAAAAACGGGGCTGTCAGAGATTCACACTTATCGGGGAAAGGTCGTCCAAAACGTTCCGCTCTCCGGGTCGCAAATGCCCGAACGGGGAAATTTATTACACGGAAACGTGAAGGTTGCAAGATAGCGGCCGCAGACGGCCAGCTGCGCGTCCAACGCCGGGCCTCGATAGACCCGACACCGCGACAGGTCATCGGCCAGAGACGGATCAGGCATAGGCCAGCTTGAACCCTTCGGCGCAACGGTTTTGCCGGCACGTGGCGGGCTTGGCTTGCTTTCGCGGTGGGAATAGCGAGGATCGTCTCGAGACGGCATCTTTTGCCGTGGATCGGGGAGGAAGATATGCGGCTTCTTGCGGCGATTGCCTGGCGACAGGGTCTTGTCGCCCTGCTTCTATCCGCGCTGCTGTCAGCCTGTACGGTCGTTGGCGACGATGGACCACGGCCGCGCCCGCCGAGACCGGAGCGGCAATTCTGCACCAGGGAATATGAGCCGGTCTGCGCGCGCCGAGGCGACGACCGCCAGACCTTCGCCAATGCCTGCCTGGCCGACAGGGCAGGCTACCGCATCGTGCGCGACGGCCCATGCCGCGACAATGGCGGTGGTGGTGGAGGCGGCGGCGAGCAGACATTCTGCACGCGCGAATACGCTCCGGTCTGCGCCAGGCGCGATGGACAAGAGCGCACCTTCCCGAATGCCTGCGAGGCTCGGGCCGCCGACTATCGCATCGTCGGCGACGGGCCGTGCTGATGATCGGATCTCATGTCCGGCGGGACGCGGCTTGCGCTGCCGGGAGGCCGAGCTGACGCAATCTCTTGAATCTGCCGCCGGTATGGCTTAGGTCCGGCGGACCAACAAACGCGGCAGGTTTCCCATTAACAGAGATCAAAGAAGAGCGGCAAACGCGGGCGGCAAGCCAGGTTCTGCGGCGAGCGCCCTCGATCCGTATGTGCAGAGGGCACTGCAACTGCATCAGGCCGGGCGACGCCAGGAGGCCGAGGCGCTCTACCGGCAGGTGCTGGCGCAGCAGGCGAACCATGCCGCCGCGCTGCACTTCCTCGGGCTGCTGCTGCATCAGACCGGCCGCAGCGAGGAGGGGCTCGATCTCATCGAGCAGTCGGTGGCGCTGCAGCCCAGGAATGCCGATTTTCTCAACAATACGGGCACCGTCATGCGCGACCTCGGTCGCATCGCCGCCGCCGTCGATTTCTTCCGTGGCGCGGTGGATATGAAGCCGGACCAGTTGGCCGCGCGCGACAATCTCGGCTCGTCCTTGAAGCAACTCGGCCAGTTCGACGCCGCCGAGGAGATTTATCGCGGCACCATCGGCCGCAATCCGTTTCATGTCCGTGCGCGTATCGGCCTTGCCGAAACGCTGCAGGAAGCCGGGCGCCTCGACGAGGCGATCGCCCTGTTCCGCGAGTCCTTGTCGATCCGGCCGAAGGACGCCGAGCTGCTCTATGGCTTAAGCGTCGCCATGATGGAGCGGGGCAAGCTCGACGAAGCCACCGATCTCGCCCGCCAGGCGGTGACGATCGCGCCGCCCATGGCGAAGGCGTGGCTGCTGCTGACGCAGGTCAAGCGCCAGAGCGAGCGCGACAAGGAGCTTTCCGGCATGGAGGCCGAGCATGCCAAGGCGCCGCAAGGCAGTCTCGCGCGCATGCAGCTGTCCTTCGGCCTCGGCAAAGCCAATGACGACCTCAAGGACTATGGCCGCGCCTTCGACTATTTCGCCGAGGGCAACGCCATCCGCCGCCAAAGCATCGACTACGATCCGGTCCGCACGCGCGACGAGTTTCAGGCGATGAAGGCGGTGTTCGACGCGGCCTTCTTCGAGAAGCACAAGCCGAGCGACATTGCCGACGACACACCGATCTTCGTCGTCGGCATGCCGCGTTCCGGCACGACGCTGGTCGAGCAGATCATCGCCAGCCATCCGCAGGTCTTCGGCGCCGGCGAGTTGACCCTTCTCAAGACCGCCGTCGGCAAGCAGTTTCCGATGAGCATGGAAGGCGGCTTTCCGTGGGGCGTTGCCGACATGCCGGACAAAGCCTTTGCCGAAGCCGGCCTGGCCTATCTCGACATGCTGCATTCCCGCTATCCGGGCTTGCCCCATGTCACCGACAAGATGCCGGGCAACTTCATGCTGATCGGCTTCCTGCACATGATGTTGCCGAAGGCCAAGATCATCCATTGCGCGCGCGATGCCGCCGCCACGTGTCTGTCGATCTTCAAGGTGCATTTCCGCGGCGACAGCCATCGCTACGGCTACGAGCTCGGCGAGCTCGCGGACTTCCACAACCTCTACACCGACATCATGGCGCATTGGCACAAGGTGCTGCCGGGCGTCGTGCACGACGTGCGCTATGAGGATTTCGTCGCCGACCAGGAAGGTCAGACGAGGGCGCTGATGGCGCATCTCGACCTGCCCTGGGACGACAAGGTGCTGTCGTTCCACGAGACCGACCGCCCGGTGCGCACGGCATCGGCAGCGCAGGTGCGCCAGCCGATGTATCAGGGCTCGGTCGATCTGTGGAAGCGCTATGGTGACCGGCTGAAGCCGCTGCTGGATAGGCTGGGTTAGTACGCCGGATTAGTCGAAGCGCCCGAACTTCGTCATCCACGAGCGGAGCGGGAGCGAAGCGGACGCGCAGACCCGAGGATCCATGCCGTGGCCTCGCGCGAAAAGTAGAGACGGCGCAGAACAGAGATCTTTCTGCACCGCCGCGACGCTTATGGGTAACTGCGCCGCGTCGCTTCGCTCCTTGCTCCGCCCTAGGATGACGACCTCACGAGCGTTTCGGCCAATCTCAAAGGCTTACGACCTGCCAACTCTGGTGTCGCGCCAATTGCTCAAAGCTGGATGAACGGCTGGAAGCCGCCGAAGATCATGCGCTTGCCGTCGAACGGCATTGCAGACCAGTCCATCTTGAGACGCTCATCGGCCATCACCTTGGCCATGACCGCATCGCGGCTCTGCCTCGATTCATAGACAACCCACGCGAAGACGACGATCTCGTCTTCCTTGGCCTGAACGGCGCGCGGGAACGAGGTCAGGTCGCCATAGGGCACGTCGTCGCCGACACATTCGACATAAGCGAGCGCACCATGTTCCATCCATATGGGCCCAGCGAGGTTAGCCAGTTTCTTGTAGTCATCGAGACTTGCCTTTGGCACGGCAAGCACGAAACCATCGACATAGGACATGCGGTTCTCCTTGGTGGCGGCGCTCTTCCCTTCTCCCCTTGCGGGAGAAGGTGGATCGGCGCGCAGCGCCGAGACGGATGAGGGGTGCTCCAGCTTGGCGCCAGGTTACCCCCACCCGGATTGCCAACCGAATTGCGAAGGGCAATTCGGGGCAATCCGACCTCTCCCACAAGGGGGAGAGGTAAAGGCTCAGCCTTACTTTACCGGCGCGTTCATCGCCCATTCGACGCCGAAGGGATCGCGCATGTTGCCCCACTGGTCACCCCAGAACATGACCTGGAGCGGCACCGCGACCTCGCAGCCGGCATCGACGGCGCGCTGCCACCAGGTGGCGATGTCGTCGCTACCGAGATGGAGCTGCATGGTGTAGCCCTGCGGCTTGACGGCGGGCATCCCGTTCTCGGGATAGAAATCCGAAATCATCAAAGTCGAGCCGTTGATGTGCAGATGGATGTGCATGGTGCGGCCCTGGTCATCGGGCGGGTAGAAGAACACCTGCTCGGCGCCGAAGGCCTTCTTGTAGAATTCGGCGGCCTTGAAGGCGCCGTCCAGCTGCAGATAAGGGGTCAATCCGCCAAGCACTTGCGCCCGGGGTGGGGTTTGGTCGTTCATCGGCATGTTCCTCTTCACGGGTTGATTGGACCTTGCGATCCAGAGGACGAACGAGGCGGCGGCAATCCTACACCGCCCGCGAATTTTTTGGAAGCCGGACTCGCCGAGCGTTTCACCGTTTCAAGGAAACGGCGAACCGCTCTATCTCTTTGTTTTGACGCAATTCCGGACGGAAAACCGCTCACGCTTTTCCTGGAATTGCTCTAAAGGCCTGCGCGGTCACGAAAGCCACGAAATGAACTTGCGTCGACGCTGCTCAATCAGAGCGCAATTCTCGCGCCTGGCGGGGTAACAAGCGGACCATGCTGCTCTCCTCCAACGGTGCGAGACGACGATGATCCTCTACTACCAGACGCACTCGCCTTTCGCGCGCAAGGCGCTTGTCTTTGCCCTTGAGGTCGGCATTGCCGATCGGCTCGAGGTCATCCACCATGAGACCAGCCCGACCTTGCGCAACGCCCGCGTCTATGCCGAAAACCCGCTCGGTAAAGTGCCGGTGCTGTTGCGGCCCGGTGCGGCGCCGATCTTCGATTCCGACGTCATCTGCGCCTATTTCGACACGCTGCATGACGGCCGCAGGCTGTTGCCGCAGGACGGTGAGGCGCGCTGGCAGGCGCTGCGTCTGCAATCAGTCGCTCAAGGGTTGGCGCAGACGGGAATTGCCTTGCGCTGGGAGACCGAAAGAAGACCCGAAGAATTGCGCTACGTGGCTCTTGCCGACGGATATCGGGAAAAGATCGAGGCGAGCTATGACTGGATCGAAAGCACGCTGGACGATGAAGCGCCGCTTCATGTTGGGCACATTGCGTTGGCCACCACGCTATCGTGGATGGCGTTCCGTCATTTGCCGAGTTTTCGCTCGCGTGCGCGGCTGACGCGCTGGTTCGAGGCTTTCGAAAAGCGCGCCTCGATGCTGGCGACGCCGCCTTCGGGCGATACGCATGACTGACTGGCGGTCGCCTCTTGGCGGCCGCCGTCAGTGGCGGTCTCCCGGCTGCGCTGGTTCGGGCGCATATCAGACACCAGGATCCTTCCGCACGTCGAAGATTTCCGGAAAGCCGATATCCTTGCGCAGCGCGGCCGGCAGCGAGAGCAGGATGCGTTCGCCACGCTGGCGAGCGCGGGCCGCCGCATAGCGGGCTGCGATGCGGTTGATGGATGACAGTACCGACATGGTCATTCTCCCTGGTTGATGCCGGCATCATCGTGTCGGCATTCCAAGGACGCGGCGGGTTCAAGCAATCCGACAGGGCGGCGGAATTTTTGTTACGGCGCCGGATTCAACCCAGAACGAGGCCTAGGCAACCTTGAGTGTCGGAATAGCTGAAACATCAACTTCACGCTCGGCGTGCCAGGCGTCGAAAGCCGCCTGCATCCGAAGCCAGACCGCGGCGCCATCGCCGAACAGCTTCCCAAGGCGGGCGGCCACTGTCGGCGAAACCGGCTTCTTTTCGCGGATGATGTCATAGAGCTGCTGCCGGGAGATTCCGAGCAGATTTGCAATTTCCACCTTGGTCTTTCCAGTTGCCGGGATGATGTCCTCAAGCAGCGCTCCCGGGTGGGAGGGACAACGCTCGATCGGACGCGTCGGCTTGTGCACGTTCATAAGTCGAACTTCTCCAATCTGGCCGCCTCAGTGATATTGCTCGAAATCAAGGGATGTAAGCAAATAATTTACTGGTCGATTGAGAGTATCGATCCTCCGCCTTCAGCCGCCCGCTTCAGCCACCTCGCGGAAAAAGTCCTCCGGGTCCTCGACTTCGGTCAGCTTCCGTTTCTCGATCAGCCAGAAGCGGTTGCCGACCGTGCGGATGAAGGAACGGTCATGCGAAGCGAGCAGGCAGCTTGCCTGGTGCTTCAGCAATTCGGCTTCCAGCGCTTCCTGGCCATCGATGTCGAGATGGTTGGTCGGTTCGTCGAGCAGGTAGAAGTTGGGATGGATGAGCCGGAGCACCAGCATCATCAGCCTCGCCTTCTGTCCACCCGACAAGGCGCCGATCTTTTTCTCCTGCATCTCGATGGCAACGCCGGCGCCGGCGAGCAGCGAGCGAGCGCGCTGCTCGCCGACCTCGAAGCGCCGCGAGACCATTGCCAGTGGGGTATCGTCGCCACTGATGCCCGACAGCGCCTGGTCGCTGTAGCCAAGCACCGTCGACGGCGTCACCTTGACATTCGGCACCGTGCCGGGCTCGGCGATGGCGTTGCGGATCATCGCGATGAAGCGCGATTTGCCGACGCCGTTGCGGCCGAGCAGGACGATGCGGTCGTCCTGGCAGATGTGGCGCTTGCCGGTCCTGAACAGCAGCGTGCCGTCGGGCGTTTCCACCGCCGCATCCTCCAGCGTGATCAGCACCTTGGCGTGTGTGCCGCGGTTCGCCAGCCGGATCGCTCCGGCCGAGCGTTCGCGATGCGCCTGCACGGCGGCATCCTCGAGCTTATCGGCCCGCTCCTTGAGCTGCCTGGTCTTCACCGTCAAAAGGTCGCTGCCGGAATTGATGCCGATGTTGTTGAGCTTGGCCGCCTGCTTGCGCAGCTGCTGGGCGGCCTTCATGTCGCGCTCGAACTTGCGCGCCATCGAGGCGTCCAGTTCGTCGAGGGCCTCTCTCGCCCGCGAATAGGGCAAGGCAAACACCGGCGATTCTTCCGGGCGCAGGAACAGGGTGCGGTTGGTGACGGCGTCGAGAAAGGCGCGGTCATGGCTGGCGATGACCACCGGCACCTCGCGCGGCAGTGCGTTGAGCCAGCTTTCCAACTGGCTGATCTTGGCGAGATCGAGATGGTTGGTCGGCTCGTCGAGCAGGAGCACATCCGGATCGGTGACCCAGACACGGGCGATCAGCGCCAATCGCTGCCAGCCGCCGCTCAAGGCGCCCATTTTGCGCTCGCGCATGTCCTCCGGCACGTCGAGCGAATCCAGCACTACGTCGACACGCCACAGTTCGCTGTCGCGCTGCTCGGGCGGCATTGCATCTGCAACCGCCTGGTGGAAGTTGCGGTCAAGCAGCGCCTCGGCGACGGATTGCTCGACATGGCCGACACGCAGGCCGCGCGACCGGGTGATGTCGCCGGTGGTGGGTTCGAATTCACCGGCCAGGCATTTGAGAAGCGTGGATTTGCCCCGGCCATTGGCCGCAACGAGGCCGAGCCGGTCGCCGGCGCCAATAGTGAGGTCGAGGTTGGAGAAAAGCGGCGCACTCATGGCGACGCCGAGGGATTTGAGGCTGATCAGGGCCATTTGGATTTCTCTGGTCTTGCCGGAAGCAACTCCGGGTGCACTTTGACGGTGCGCTTGCTGGCCATCAGGCTCGGCTTAGCGGCACCACGAAGGGCAGACCAAAAAATCGCGAAGCGGGAAAACCCCGGACCGTCCCTGGTCAGCCCTGCAAGCGAACTCGCAGGGCAGAAATCGGGCCACGCTGACGATGGTGACGAAAAAACGTAAACACGTGAGCCCTCCTTTCAAGACGTTCGAGTGTGGGGTGGGATTACACCAAAGGCGGGGATGATGGCAAGGCGGCAACGGTGGAGCACTTCCCTTCTCCCCTTGTGGGAGAAGGTGGCCGCGAAGCGGTCGGATGAGGGTGCTCCAGGGAAAGCCAACGTCTCACTTCGCTGGAACACCCCTCATCCGTCTCGGCGCTGACGCGCCGATCCACCTTCTCCCACAAGGGGGGAAGGAGAGGGCGCTACTGCCCCGGCCTGCCAGTCTTGCCTGGTCGACGCTTTTGACGGCGCGCATCACCCGGATCCTCGTAGGAGCCGATGCCGGCGCGTTGACGCACAACCGGTTTGTCGTCGCGTTCCTTCGCGCCTGCCCTGCCGGGCATCTCCCCCACCTGGGGGAGATCGGCTGCGGCTTGGCCGGCACTTTTCCTTCTACCGGCTTCTCGGTGCGGCGAACCGTCATCTCGTCGAGCGAGTTCTTATTGAACAGCGGTTTGGTGGCCTCGCCCGGGATGCCGAAATCGGAACCATGCGCCTCCTGGGCCGACTGCTTCTTGAACAGCGAACGCGACACCGCGCCGGCCGGCGTCGGCATATCGGTGCCGGGACCCATGTCGTCGATCGACGGCTTGGCAAACAGCGGCTTCTTCACGGGGACAGTGCCGTCGGCGCCCATCTCGTCGAGCTCCGGCTTGCGGAAGAGATTGGGCCGGGCGGCCTTGGCCGCCTCTTCGGCCGCGCGTGCTTCCTCGAACTTGCGGAAACGCTCCTGTTCCTCGACCGTGCGGTGCTTGGCCACGCCCTTGTTGTGTTTGCCCTTTTCGCGGCCCGATGCGGGACTCTGGCCTTCCACTTCGCGCGCCAGCGGATCGTCGGAGATCGACAGCTCCATCTCGCGCAGCCGCTTGATCTCGTCGCGGACGCGGGCTGCCTTCTCGAAATCGAGATTGGCGGCGGCGTCGCGCATCTGCTTGTCGAGCGCTTCGAGATGGGCCTTCAGATTGTTGCCCATCATGGCGCCGGCGCCGTCGGTGAACTGCGAGATGTCGGCGCGGACATGGTCCTTTTCGTAGACCGAATCCAAAATGTCGGAGATGCGCGACTTGACCGATTCCGGGGTGATGCCGTTGGCCGCGTTCCACTCCATCTGCTTCTCGCGGCGGCGGTTGGTCTCCGCCATCGCCCGCTCCATCGAGCCGGTGACCTGGTCGGCATAGAGGATGACCTTGCCGTCGACGTTGCGGGCGGCGCGGCCGATGGTCTGGATCAGCGAGGTTTCGGAACGCAGGAACCCTTCCTTGTCGGCGTCGAGGATGGCGACGAAGCCGCATTCGGGAATGTCGAGGCCCTCGCGCAGTAGGTTGATGCCGACCAGCACGTCGAAGGCGCCGAGACGCAGGTCGCGCAGGATCTCAATGCGCTCCAGCGTGTCGATGTCGGAGTGCATGTAGCGGACGCGGATGCCGTTCTCATGCAGGTATTCGGTAAGGTCCTCGGCCATGCGCTTGGTGAGCACGGTGACCAGCGTGCGGTAGCCGGCCTTGGTCGTGTCGCGGATCTCGCCGACGACGTCGTCGACCTGACTCTTGGCCGGACGCACCTCGACCGGTGGATCGATCAGCCCGGTCGGGCGGATGACCTGCTCGGCAAAGACGCCGCCGGCCTGCTCCATCTCCCAGGCGCCGGGCGTGGCCGAAACCGCGACCGAAAGCGGGCGCATGGCGTCCCATTCCTCGAAACGCAGCGGCCGGTTGTCCATGCAGGAGGGCAGGCGGAAGCCATATTCGGCCAGCGTCGCCTTACGCCGGAAGTCGCCGCGATACATGCCGCCGATCTGCGGCACGGTGACGTGGCTTTCGTCGATGAAGACCAGCGCGTTGTCGGGAATGTATTCGAACAAGGTCGGCGGCGGATCGCCCGGCTGGCGTCCCGTGAGATAGCGCGAATAGTTTTCAATACCAGCGCAGGAGCCGGTGGCTTCCAGCATCTCCAGATCGAAGCGGCAGCGCTGTTCCAGCCGTTGCGCTTCCAGCAGGCGGCCGGCGCGCTCCAGTTCCACCAGACGCTGCTTGAGCTCTTCCTTGATCGACTTGATCGCCTGGTTGAGCGTCGGGCGCGGCGTCACATAGTGGGAGTTGGCGTAGATCTTGACGCTTTTGAGCTCGCCGGTCTTCTGGCCGGTCAGCGGGTCGAATTCGGTGATCTGCTCGATCTCGTCGCCGAACATCGAGATGCGCCAGGCGCGGTCCTCAAGGTGGGCCGGGAAGATCTCGATCGTGTCGCCGCGCACGCGGAACGAGCCGCGCACGAAATTGATGTCCTGGCGTTTGTACTGCTGGGCGACGAGGTCGGCGAGCAGCGCGCGCTGGTCCAAGCGATCGCCGATCTGCATCTGGAAGGTCATGGCCGTATAGGTCTCGACCGAACCGATACCGTAGATGCAGGACACCGAGGCGACGATGATGACGTCGTCGCGCTCGAGCAGCGAGCGCGTCGCCGAGTGGCGCATGCGGTCGATCTGCTCGTTGATCGAGGATTCCTTCTCGATGAAGGTGTCGGTGCGCGGGACGTAGGCCTCCGGCTGGTAATAGTCGTAATAGGAGACGAAATATTCCACCGCGTTGTCGGGGAAGAATTTTTTGAACTCGGAATAGAGCTGCGCGGCAAGCGTCTTGTTGGGCGCCAGGATCAAGGCGGGGCGTTGCGTCTCCTCGATCACCTTGGCCATGGTGAAGGTTTTGCCGGAGCCGGTGACGCCGAGCAGCACCTGGGTACGGTCGTTGTTGTCGACACCTTCGACCAAGTCCTTGATGGCGGTCGGCTGGTCGCCGGCCGGCTCGAAATCCGACACCATCTTGATGGCGATGCCGCCTTCGGATTTTTCCGGCCGGGCAGGGCGGTGCGGCGTCCACAGCACCCCATCTTTGTGCAGCGGATTGCCGGATTCGATCAGTGCGGAAAGAGCGGCGACCGTTGCGGTCACACCGCTCGATGTCATCGTCTCGGCTTCTTCCAGCGAGACGTCAAGGCCGGCGACAGGATTGAGGCCGGCTGCCGTGCGTTCGCGCGCCGTCGCCGCGCCGCCCATCGAGGTGCCGCGCGCGGTACGGCCCGGCGCTGCGGAGCGCTCGGGGATCTTCTTCGGGGTCTTCGGCTTCGGCTGCTTTTCCGCCTCGCGCTCGATCTGCCCGGCCCAATCGGCGATCGAACCGGTGAGCGCCGCACCGGAAAAGCCGGCTTGCGGCGCTTCGGCAAAACCACCGGGATCAAGTGGCTCGGCGGCGTCGAGGAATTCGGTCAGTGGGCTGCGCCGTTTCGGCGCGCCATCTTGCGCCGGCGAAGGCGTTTTGTTGTCAGGACGTTTGGCCATGAGCCGAATATGGGTGGACTCGGCCAAAATGGAAAGAGCGGAGTGAAAGGCCCGGCAGCGGCAGCCGATGCTGCTGACAGAAGGCTGTCAGGAGAGGCGTCACCGCCGGCGCCTTGTCAAGGCAGCGCGGCATCGATTTCAGGCGCTGCCGTCCCTCAGTTGAACCACAGCGCGAAGGTCAAAAATCCACCGCCGCTGAACTCGCGCTGGATCTGGTCGAAATCCTCGCTGGTCAGGGTCTTGCCGCTCTCCAGATAGGGCGCGATTCCAGGGCCGGTGATCGACAGGACGAGATCGAAGGGTTTCGGCTCGTCGAAGAAGCGCTTCATGTTGATGCCTTTGCCGGCGATGCGGAAATGCGGCAGCAGCACCCGGCCTTCGAGCAGATCCTCGGCCATGGTCAAGGTAGCGAGCCAAGCCTGCACCTGCTCCTCGCCGACTTCGAGGCCGGTGAGCGGATTGACGCCTTTCTGCTGCGGTCCGGGCAGCCATTCGCGGTCATTGTCGGTCTCGGCGCGGATCGCTTTCCAATCCTCGCGCGACAGCCGGATCATTTCGAGCAGCTCGCGCCGCGCCGCCTTGCGGCGCTCCGGCTCGACCACCGGCCAGTTGATGAGATGCACCATCGAGATGAAGTCGGCGATGCGCCACTCGGAGGAGAAAATGTTGCTGCCCATCTCGCTCGGCGGCGGCACGAGAATGTCCTGCAGCGGCAGTTTGGCGCGCGGAAACAGCATGTGGAAGGAGCCGTCGAAGGTGCTTCTGAAATCATGCGCCAGCCAGAAATCGGCCTGCGCCATCAGGAATTCGGCATAGCCCTGCAGCCAGTAGCCGTCGGCGCGATCGAAGCGGAAGGTCAGCGACGGCGCGGTATCGCTGGTGTCGATGCTGCCGTGCGACAGCGTTGCCATGATCGCGGCGAAGCTCTCGTCCGGCGCGATGGTGCCGTCCTCGTTGAGGTCGATGCCGGCATGGGTGAGGTCGACGACCATGCCGATGTCGGCGCCGGCCGGCACGGAGCCCAGTGTGGCGGCGGACTTTTCCAGACGATCGCGGAAGGTGACCAGGATGGCGCGGAATTCTTCGTAGGTCAGCGATTCGGGATTGGGGTTATCCGGAACGGGAAGCCGCATCAGCGGCAGCATGAAGGATTGCGGGCTTTCAAAGCCACGGCGATGCAGGCCGCTGGCCAAAGTCTCCAGCGCTGTGAAGAATTCGCCGGCGCCGGCGGCATAGGCCGATGCCGGATCGCTGGGCGCCGCGGCCTCGAGCTTGGCCAGCGCGGCATCGCGTTGCGTGACTGTCTTGGCCTCGAACAGAGCGGTTGCGGCTTCAGGCGCGGCGGCCGAGGCGGCAGACAAATGCAGCAATGAAATGAGAGCCGATGCGAGCAGGCTTGCCAGACATTTCATCTCGTTCCTCCATTGTGCGGTTGAGTGGACCATACACATTTTCGCTCTGCCGCGTCTGCCGGTTCCCAGGCGACAGACAACGGCAATCCAACAGCCCGACGGTCGACACTTCCCTGGCTGAGCGTCTACACAGGGCAAACGATTCGGGCGACACGTGTCGAACTATCCACTTTCCTACAGACTGTCCTGGCTGCCGAGCCTGTTGAAGCCATCGCTTGGCGGCGACAGGAGCGGCTTTGCAGCGCCGGCGGCGACATTGATCGAACCACGGCCGGCGCGGCCGGTGCGGTTGGCTTTCGTCGGCGATATCTCCGCGGTCGGCAATCGCCGCGCACCGGAATGCGACCCGGCGATCATGGCGCTGCTGTCATCGGCCGACCTCGTGGTTGGCAATTGCGAGAGCCCGATCGTCGAGCGGCCGAGTGCGCTGCTGGGAACAAAGCTCGGCACGCATCACACGATGACAGAGCGGTTCCTGGTCGACACACTTGCGGCTGTCGGAATCGCGCATGGCAAGCTGGTGCTGTCCTTGGCCAACAACCACGTGCTCGACCAGGGCATTGCCGGTTTCGATGAGACGACCGTCGCGCTGAAGCGACTTGGCATCCGTACCATCGGCACCGCCATGAAAGGCCCGATCGAGCGGCTTCCCGCAGGGCCGCTGATGCTGGGTTTTGCCGCCGTCACGCTCTGGCGCAATGCCGATGCCGCGCTGTTTTCGGGCCGTGTGTCGATGAACATCGATCCGGCGCGGTGGCCCCGCGATGCCGCTAAGGGCATCGACCTCATCTGCGCCGTGCCGCATTGGGACTGGGAGTTCAGGCATTTCCCACGGCAAGCGACGCGCGCGCTGGCAAGGCTGATGGCCAGCCATGGCGTCGGGTTGATCGCCGGGCATCATGCCCATGTCGTGCAGCCGGTCGAGCGGCTCGGCAAGACGGTCGTCGCCTATGGGCTTGGCGATTTTCTCGGCACCGCACTCTCCCGTCAGCCCTGGCCCAGCCGTATCGGCGCCATTCTTACCGTCGATGTCAGCGCCGGCCTTGGTACGCGCGGCGCGATAGAAGGCTACAAATTGCATTTCTTCATGCGGCTGCGTGAGGGCAACCATGAGCGGCTGGTGCCGGTCGAGGCATTGGACGGAGCAACCAGGCAGCGGGTTGCGGTTCGTCTCGATGCGATCTTTCCGACACGCTCTGTCTGAGCACCTGTCCAATGCTGGCGACTTTCCTACGAAAGCCGTTATCATCGCCACCATCTCAGCGGCGGCCGGGGGTTGGTCATGGAAGCAACGGATTTCATGCCGAGCGAGGCGGTGATCGCCGGTATCAGGCGCGATATAGAGGCCTATGAGGCGAGGCGGGCGTCGGCGCAGCGGCAGGTTCGCTGGCGCGTACCGGTGTTCCTCGGCCTGCTCATCGTCTGCGTCGGGCTCATTGCCTGGCTGTTCAACAAGGTCGCCGACCCGCACGAGCAGTGGTTCTCGACGCCGCATGTCTTCCTTTATCTCGGCGGCTTCATCGCCGCGGTGTTGTTCCACTTCCAGGCGATCAAGCCGGCTACACGGTTGCAGCAATCCTTCCGCGACACGCTCCTGCCGATGATCTTCGGCTTCGTGCGTGATGTGCGCTACCAGCATGGCGTCAGGCCGAAATCCTTCGACAGGCTGCCGCGCGAAACGGTCGGATCCTTCAACCGGCAGAGTTTCGACGACATCATTTCCGGACGCTATGTGGATTTTCCGTTCGAGCTTTACGAGGCGAGGTTTTCGGAAGGAACCGGCAAGGGCGAGACCGTTACCTTCAAAGGCATCGTCGTCGCCTTCGAGACCATCGAGCCCTTTCCGGGTACCCTGGTGGCTGCGCGCAAGGCCAACAAGGTGTTGCATTTCTTCCGCGGCATGTTCGCCAGCAAGATGCAGGAACTGACCTGCGGCGTGGCCGAACTCGATGCTGCCTACGAATTCCGCACCGACAATGTCGAGGCGGCGCGGCCGCTGGTGACGGGACGGCTGGCGCGGGCGCTGACCTGGCTCGGCGAGACATGGCCTTTCGACCAGGCCCGCGTCGCACTCAGCGGCAGCGACGGGTTCCTGTTGATGCCGCGGTCGAAAAACTTCTTCGAACTGCCGGAGATTTCGGTGCCGATCGACTATCAGACGCATGTCGCGCCGATGATCGCCGATCTCGATGCGATGCTGGCGACAGCGGCGCTGGTACGCAAGATCGGCGCGAAGGACGAGGCGGCGGGCTATTGACTGACGTCGTGCAAGCGACGCTCTATTTTGGTTTCTGCAACACGGCCGCTTTAACCGTCATAAGACGGCGATATGAGGAAACGCGGGCAATCTCTGAGGCCTCGAAAATGAGACGGGCGGGGGAAGACGAGCGATGCGAATGAAATTTGCGGCTGGGGCATTCGCTGCGATCATGCTTTGCGCTGGGTTCGCCCGCGCCGAGGATCCCAAGGCTTTCAAGCTGACGATCGACGGCGTTACGGTCGATATCGATCCGGGCGAGGATGTGGACATGACCTTGCCCGGCGGCAAGACCAGCAAGGTGCGCATCGACCACAATGATTTCGCCACCTTCTCCGGCGGCACCTTTTCCTTTGTCCATCCAAGCAGCAATTCGGTTGCCAAGACCGATCTGGGCGACGGCATCACCCAGTATATGATGGCCTCGGCGCTGGCCACGCTCGTCGTCGTGCAGAAATACGATAACATGAACCCGGTCTCGCTCAACCAGCTGATGCTGCAGGAGATGACCAAGGAAACGGTTCAGGCGGGCGGGACAGTGACGCAGGAGCCGACGAGCCGCAAGCTTGCCGACGGCAAGGAACTGACCGGCATCAAGGCCACCGTCAAGACGCGTACCGATAGGGCGGATTTTGAAATTGTCGGCTACGGCCTAGCCGATCAGGGCGTGCTGTTCATCACGCGCATCGGCGATCAGGACAATGCGACCGAACAGCCGCTGATCGACAAGTTCTGGGAGACGCTGAAGATCAAGCTGGACTGAGTCGGATCAGAGACCGGTCAGACCAGCCAGCCAGTTTGCCGACCGCTTGGCTGCGTCAACGGTTGCGCCAGCGGCACGGCCGATATCGGTCTTGACCACCGCATAGCCGGCCTTGGTGCGATAGACGACCGCGCGGCCGCCGTCGACCGCGCTTTCGAAGGCGACCGGCTTTGCGGCTGCGGTTTCGCTGGCTGTCACCGTTCCGCCGACGGGGGCGCGCGGGCGATGGTTGAGTTCCGGCGGCAGCGGTGCGTCTGTCTCGACAGTGCGGTTCGCCGGCTTCAGATCGGGCTTCGAAGCCTTCGCGGCGAGCTCGGCGGAGGAAGCCGAACCCTTCTCGCGGCAGATGCCGGAAACCAGCGGATAATTGAAATTGCGCTGGTGCAGGATCTGGCTCTTCATCGCCGCTTCGCAGTCGGCGATCGTTGCCCATTTGGCAGGTGTCTCGCCGATATATTCGCACAGCTTGGCGTCGCAGTCGCAGCCGACAATGGTCATGGCGACAAGGGCGGTCTTGATCACGGTCTCGTCCCTTCGAGATGCCCCCAGGCAGCCATTCGGGTCTTTGTCGCCGATGGTTCCGGGCGACACGCAATATCCCATCGCGCGCGAACAAGGCGGGATTTTGGCTTCCGGTGTGAAACGAGCGCGCCGGTACGCTTTGGACGGCGGTGGTGGTCGGCGCCGACGGCATATCCAGTTTTGCCATTCGATATACTGACGAACCCGGGTTTCGCCCCGTCTGACAGCCATATCGCCTCAGTCGGTATAGATGCGCTCCAGTTTGGCGCCGGCCTTGGCCAGCGCCGGCAGCACCGTGTGCAGCTTGCGCACTGCGACGCCAAGAGCGGTGCGGCGTGTGTCGGACGCGACCGGGACTGCGTGGCTGAACAACGCGCGCGAGCCCTCGGGCGCGGTGATCGCCGCGCTTGAGGTCACCGTGACAAGAACCTCCTCATTGC
The DNA here is from genome assembly GCF_053005525.2 of Mesorhizobium sp. ORM8.1. NCBI lineage: Bacteria > Pseudomonadati > Pseudomonadota > Alphaproteobacteria > Hyphomicrobiales > Phyllobacteriaceae > Mesorhizobium > Mesorhizobium sp. ORM8.1. Next base: position 5,696,060 of record NZ_CM132600.1, read on the forward strand.
CGCCGATCTCGATGAAGGAGACGCCCTTGTCGATGAGGCGCGCGATCATTTCGGTGAGGGTTGCCTGCCTGGTGACGAAGACGGTGCCGTCGGCGCCGAGATCGCGCTCGAGAAGCGTGTCGGGTTCGTTGCGCGTCGCCTCGCCGACCGGTCCCTTGGCCCAGATATGGACGTCGGAGGGGCCTGGGTCGCCGGTTGCGGGAGACAGCGATTTGCTTAGATCTGCGCACCATTGCTTGACGGTGTCGGCGAGGCCGAAGGCGAGCTTGCGTTCGCTGGTGCGGATGGAATCGTCACCAGCGGCGGGCTGGACGGCGAACAGTCCGGTGCGCTTTTCGGCATAGGGAAAGTCAGACCAGGGCCTGGTGCCAAGCAGGGAAGCGTACTCGCCGGCCGCTTTCGCCTGATAGATATCGACCGCGATGCGCTTGCCGGCGATTGCCTCGGTAACGCGTCCGACCGTGTTTTCGTAAGCCCATTGCACAGCCCCGTCGATTGTGAGGCCGGTGCCGATGACCGTTGGCACGACGTAATCGAGAATGTCGATGCCGCGAGCCGAGGTTACGCGGATGACGGTCGCGTAATCCTGCCAGTAGTGCCCGATATAGCTCCAATAGGGAAAGCCGCTCGGCTGGTCCTTGTCGATGAAGGCGGCGTAGTCGCGCGCGGCATGGACGGCCGTCCATTTCGGGTAAGCCAGCCATGCCGACTGTGGCGGCACCTGATAGTCCTGTGTCGATTGCCTGACCTTGGCGGCGAGCGCTGCCGGCGGAGCGCCATCGGCTATGCCGGGCAGCGGGGTCTTGTCGAGGGAAGCGGTGGTGAGAAAACCGTAAGCCAGTCCGGCGACCGGGACGAGCACGACGAGAACGATCAACCAGAGGATTGTCTTGATGAGCCGTCTCAGCCAGCGCAGCAGGAACATGTCAGGCCGCGCCCTCTTTGTTGGAGCATGATCTTTTTCCGAAAACCGGTTCCCACTTTTCGGGATCATGCTCTGGATCGAAGGCGCGGCATGGTGGCAAGCAAAGGCCAGCGCGGTCGGCGAAGATGCCGGCGTTGGCAGGCTTCCAGGTCAGCGGCATGAAGCATCCCCCTTCACGTCACGCCGGACGTTAGCCGATTTTGGTGTGAGGAACAGCCCGCCGACGCAACAAAGCATGAAGCTGGTTACCAGCGAGGGGCCATCGCCCGCCGTCGTGTCTGCATGTTCGGCGATAAGTGGGTGCAGCGCTGGCCCCCAAAGACAGTTGGCGCTGGGATTTCTCCCAGCGCCTCCCTGTCAGATCAGGACACGATCTCGGCAGCAACTCCCGAAAGATGTCGCGCCAGGTCGGCCTTGATTTTGACGGTCCTGCCAGTCGCCACCCGAGGGCAGCGCCCGTTCCAGACCACGCCGGTCTCCACCCTTGCGGGCTTTGCCCTGCGCGCCATCGAAGGTTTTTGCCGTCCTTCATGGCAGCACCGGTCCGCCGTCGGCGTTGGCACGCTTTCCGCGGCCCCGTAGGTCTCGGCTTCCGTCCCTCGAACAGGCAAGCCTGCTCTCGTTCTGGGCCGTACGGGCCTCAGGAAATCCGCCTTTCACTTTCGCCTTTCGGCTTGGCGATCGGTAGCCGCCTGAGATGGGTTTAACCTACGCCGGGTAAGCGGTTTGCGGAATGCCCTCGACCCTGTGGATAGCGGGATTATCGGGGATCAATGCCAGAAGCATCGGAAATTCACATCCCGACGCCTTAGACAGCCTGCCCCGCTTTTCGCTGCCTGGCCGGAAGGGAGGTCTTGCTCTGCGGGTTCGCGCGGGTTTGAATGCCGGCAAAGGATCGGGACGATAGTCCCGTACCCTTGGGAGTGCACGTCCTTGAATGACATGCACCGGGGAGGCGGGATTGAAGGTCGGGGTGGTTCTCAATCCGATTGCCGGAGGCGGCAAGCTCAAGCGGCATTGGCCGGAGGCTGCCGCGTCGCTGCGCCGGCATTTCGGCGAATTCGACCTGCGCGAGACCCAGGCCAGTGGCGATGCTGAGCGGTTGGCGATCGACCTGGCGGTAAGCGGCTTCGAGCTTGTGATCGCGGCTGGCGGCGATGGCACGGCCAGCGAGGTTGCCGACGGCTTGCTGCAGGCATCAGCCGAAACCGGCCGGAGCGCCGAACTCGGCCTGCTGCCGTGCGGCACTGGCATCGACTTCGCCCGTGGGCTCGGATTGCCGAAAGGCATCGATGCCACGCTGCAGCAGATCGTCGACGCGAACCCACGAAAAATCGATGCCGGGCGCGTCTGCTACATCGACGACCACGGCAAGCTGGCCAGCCGCCACTTCGTCAACATTGCCAGCCTTGGCCTATCCGGCGCGACGGACCGCGCCGTCAACGCCGACAAACACAAGGGCAGGGTCTCGGCCAAGGCGCTGTTCTTCTGGCGTACGGTGGCGGAGTTCATCCGCTACCGCTTCCAGGATGTCAGGATCACCGTTGACGACGGCGAGCCGGTCGAGGCGCGCATGGCGCTGGTGGCGGTTGCCAACGGCAAGTTCTTCGGCGGCGGTATGATGATCGCGCCGGACGCCGAGCTTTCCGACGGCCAGTTCGACATCGTCATCCTGCGTGCGGCGGGCAAGATCGGCCTGATCCGCGATATCCGCCTGCTCTATGGCGGCCGTCATCGCAACCACCCGGCCATCACCATCCTGCGCGGCCGCAAGGTGCTGGTCGAACCGCTGGGCAATGTCGAGAAGAACGGCGCGCTGGTCGACGTAGATGGCGAGTCGCCGGGCAGGATTCCGGCGACCTTCGAGATCCTGCCTGGCGCGCTGACGCTGAGATGTTGAATCAACTGCTTAAGGGGCTGAATCCGCGAGCGCGACCAGACGACTGAAATAGCTGGCTAATTTTTTGCCTACTATATCTCCAGCTTGGCCGGGAAGCCCGGCGCGCGCAGGTCCGTGCCAACGGCGTCCTCCAGCAATTTGACGATCTGGGTCGACCAGGCATCGCCGCCATAGGCCGCCTTGCCCTGTTCGAAGATCGCGTTGACGCGGGTGGCGAGGTCGAGCGGCGCGCCGAAATCGCGGCCCATGGCAAGCGCGAAGCCGAGGTCTTTCAGCGCCAGGTCCATGGTGAAGCCGATGTCGTAGGAGCCGTTCAGGATGAGCTGGCTTTCGGTCTCGTGCACGAAGCTGTTGCCGGAAGAGGCGACAATGGCGTGGTAGGCTTGGGCGAGATCGAGGCCACCCTGCTTGGCCAGCATCAGAGCCTCGCCGGCGGCGACGAGATGGATGAAGGCCAGCATGTTGGTGATGACCTTGATCACCGCCGCCGAGCCGACCGGTCCCATCAGGAACGATTTCGCGCACATCGCCTCGATCGCCGGGCGATGGCGTTCGTACAGCGCTGGATCGCCGCCGACCAGCGCGGTGATCTTTCCGACCGCCGCCAGGTGCACGCCGCCGGTGACCGGGCATTCCAGCGTCTCGATGCCTTTCGCCGAGGCGAGGGCCGAGAGCCGCACGATCTCGTCGCGGCCATTGGTCGACATCTCGATCCAGGTGCCACCAGCCGGCAGGCCTTCCAGCAATCCGTCGGGGCCGGCCAATACCGCCTCGCTGACCTTGGGCGAGGGCAGGCAAGAGATGGCGTTGCCCGCGCAGGCGGCAGCCTCGGCCGGGCTTGCAGCCGCCACGGCGCCGAGCGCGACCAGGCGCTCAACCGCTGCCGGGTCGCGGTCGACGACGGCGACGGCAAAGCCATTGCGCAGCAGGCTGGCGGCAAGGTTGCCGCCGAGATGGCCGAGGCCGATGAAGGCGTAACTTTCACTCACGGCATCAGCGGCGTCTGCATCATCTGCAAATGCAGTTCCTTGCCGCTATAAGGATGCGCGTCGCAGACCGCCTCGTTGAGCTCGACGCCGAGGCCGGGTTCCTTCGACGGGATGACGTTGCCGTCTTGCCACTCGATCTTCTTCTTCAAGAGCGTGGCGTGAAACCCGTCCCACTGCTTCAGCGATTCCAGGATGAGGAAGTTGGGCAGCGTCACCGCGAGTTGGATGTTGGCCGCACCAACCAGCGGGCCGCAATAGCAGTGCGGCGCGATCTGGATGTGGTAGGCCTCGGCCATGGCGGCGATCTTCTTGGTCTCGAGAATGCCACCGGAGCGGCCGAGATCCGGCTGGAGGATGGTGGCGGCGCGGTTCTCGATGACGCGGGCGAACTCGAACTTGGTCGTCAGCCGCTCGCCAGTGGCGATCGGGATCGATGTGCCTCGCGCCACCTGCGCCATCACTTCGGGCATATCCGGCGGCACCGGCTCTTCGAACCACAGCGGATCATAGGGTTCGATGGCGCGCGCCATGCGCAGCGCGCCCGACGCGGTGAACTGGCCATGCGTGCCGAACAGGATGTCGGCGCGCGTGCCGACCGCCTCGCGGATCGCCTTGATCATGCGGGCGGACAGATCGATGTCGACAAGGCGCGGCTGGTGGCCGTCATAGGCGGTGTAGGGGCCGGCCGGGTCGAGCTTGACCGCGTTGAAACCCTGCTCGACATATTCCAGCGCGCAGGCCGCCGCCATGTCGGGATCGTTGTAGACGTTCTTGCCGCGCGCATCCTCGGAATGGACGCTGCCGGTGTGCGGATAGAGATAGGTGTAGGAGCGCAAGGTCTCGTGCACCTGGCCGCCGAGCAATTTGTAGACCGGCTTGCCCGCTTCCTTGCCGACGATGTCCCAGCAGGCCATTTCGAGCGCCGAGAAGCAGCCCATGCCGGTCACGTCGGGGCGCTGGGTGAAGCCCGAGGAATAGGCGCGGCGGAAGAAGTTCTCGATGTCGTGCGGATCGTGGCCGATCAGGTAGCGCTCGGCCATGTCCTCGACCAGCTTGGCCGTGACATGGGCGGAGAAGGTGGCGTTGTAGGCCTCGCCATAGCCGACCACGCCGCCATCGGTGGTGAGCTTGACGAAGATGAAATATTTGCCGCCGATGCCGGGCGGCGGATTGCCGACAACCCAGGTCTTGACGTCGGTGATTTTCATTTATGATCCTCCAGAACCAGGTCGGCGCCCTTCCATCCTGTGAGGATCGAGGCGGCGTTGGTGTTGCCCGTGATGTTGTCGGGAAAAATCGAGGCGTCGATGACGCGCAGGCCGTCCAGCCCGTGCACCTTGAGCCGAGAGTCGACCACGGCGCGCGACGCATCCGGCCCCATGCGGCAGGTCGAGACCGGATGATAGACGGTGCCGGAGCGTTTCCTGAAATCGGTGATCAGGTCGGCATCCGAGGTGATCGACGGGCCCGGCAGAACCTCTTCCTGGATGATCTCGGCCATGGCCGGCATCGAGGCGATCTTGCGCACGAATTTCACCGCCGCCAGCATCTCGTCGACATCGGCATTGGTCGAGTAGGCGTTGGGCGTGATCTTGGGATACTCGCGCGGGTTCTTCGAGCGGATCATGATTTCGCCACGGCTCGACGGGCGGCAGTTGGAGAGGCCGATCGAGAAACCGGGCCACGGGTCCGGCGTCAGGATCGGCCGCTCGCCGCTCTTCGGGATGACGGTCGAAAAAGCCTGGAAGTAGAGCTGCATGTTCGGCCGCGTCATTGACGGGTCGGTGCGGAAGAAGCCGCCGGCATTGTTCATCGACAGCGACAGCGGGCCGGACTGGGTCAGAATATACTGCATGCCGACCAGCATCTTGCCCCACCAGGGGCGCAGGATCTGGTTGAGCGTCGGCAGCCTGCCTTTGAAAGTGTAGTTGATGCCGACATGGTCCTGCAGATTGGCGCCGACATTGTCGTTGATGTGGACGACCGGGATGCCGAGACTGCCAAGCAGCGCCGACGGACCCACACCGGAAAGCTGCAAGAGCTGCGGCGAGTTGATCGAGCCGCCGGACAGGATCACTTCGCGGCCGGCGCGGGCGGTCTTGGTCTGGCCGTTCTGCTGATATTCGACGCCGACCGCGCGCTTGCCTTCGAACAGGATTCTTGTTGCCAGCGCATCGGTCTCGACACGGACGTTGCCGCGCTTCATCGCCGGCCGCAGGAAGGCGCGGGCGGCCGACATGCGGCGGCCGTTCTTCGTCGTGATCTGGTAGACGCCGACGCCTTCCTGGGAAGCGCCGTTGAAATCCGGATTGAAGGGCAGGCCGGCCTGTTGAGCCGCAGCAAGGTACTGCTTGGTGAGCGGATGCACCGCGCTCGTGCAATCGGTGACATGCAACGGACCGCCGACACCACGCCATTGGTCGGCGCCGGCTTCATTGTCCTCCATCGCCTTGAAGGACGGCAAGAGGTCGTCGTAGCTCCAGCCCGGATTGCCGGCGGCAGCCCAGGCGTCGAAATCCTCGCGCGCGCCCCTGATGAAGACCATGGCGTTGATCGAGCTCGAGCCGCCGAGAAGCTTGCCGCGCGGCCAATGGTCGGCGTTGTTGTTGAGGCCGGGATCCGGCTCGGTTTTGTAGTTCCAGTTGACCGCCGGATCGAAGAAGGTCTTGCCGTAGCCGAGTGGCATTTGCACGTAAAAGCGGCGGTCGCTGCCGCCGGCTTCAAGCACCAGCACCGAAAAACGACCCGAGGCCGAAAGCTTTTCGGCAACGACCGAGCCGGCCGAGCCGGAGCCGACGATGATGAAATCAAAAGTCTGCATGGTGAATGTGGGCGCTTCCTGAAATTCGACACCAACCTAGGCTCGGCGGGTCCGCCAAGTCGCCGGGCCATCCGGCATCGGTTGTGAAAAAAGCGACTGGGATAATTGGTGGAGTTGCGGGGAATACCGACAATCGCGCTTGATATCCCAGGGGCGGACGCCTTATGCCGGAGCATCGGCAATCACTGCGCAAGGCAGGACATCAAGATGCGTATCCTGTCGGATGCTTTCATCCCCGAACTGCCTGGACACTACCGGGGCAAGGTCCGCGAAAACTACGACCTCGCGGATGGACGGCGCATCATCATCGCCACCGATCGCATCAGCGCCTTCGACATCATCCTGGCGTCGATCCCGTTCAAGGGCGAGATCCTTACCCAGACGGCCCGCTACTGGTTCGAGGAAACGGCCGACATCTGTCCCAACCATGTGCTGGAATACCCCGACCCCAATGTCGTTGTCGGCACAAGGCTCGACATCCTGCCGGTCGAGATCGTCGTGCGCGGCTATCTGGCGGGAACCACCAGCACCTCGATCCTGACCCGCTACAAGCGCGGCGAGCGGGACATGTACGGCATGCACCTGCCTGACGGCTTGCGCGACAATGAGAAACTGGCCGAACCGGTCATCACGCCGACGAGCAAGGCTATGGATGGCGCCCATGACGAGCCGTTGTCGAAGGCTGAGATCCTCGAACAGGGGCTTCTGACGCCGACGCATTGGAACACCGTGTCGGGCTATGCCTTGCAGCTTTTCGCGCGTGGCCAGGCGCGCGCCGCCGAACGTGGCCTCATCCTCGCCGACACAAAATACGAATTCGGCACCGACAAGAGCGGCAATATCATTCTCGCCGACGAAATCCACACGCCCGACAGCAGCCGCTACTGGATCGCCAGCAGTTATGAGCAGGCTCTGGCGAGCGGCGCGCGGCCGGAGAGTTTCGACAAGGATTTCATTCGTTCGTGGGTGACGGCCCGATGCGATCCCTACAAGGATCCGATCCCGACGATCCCGGACGAGATCATCGAGCAGGCGTCGCGCGTCTACGCGCAGGCCTATGAGGCGATCACCGGCAAGGAGTTTATCCCCGATGTTTCCGGGGCGACCGTTCTCGATCGCATCCGCGGGAACCTCGAGCGCTATTTCTAACCGCTCCAGTCCGGAGCCACGGCGCGTTGACCTCCAGACGCCGTGACGCTACGGGATCGAAGGCAATCTATCTCGGGGATTTCTCGCATGGTGCACTACGCGGACGGACGGCCGATCGGCGATCTGACGCTGAGGACGCTCGCCATGCCCTCCGACGCCAATGCGGCCGGCGACATTTTTGGCGGCTGGGTGATGGCGCAGATGGACCTTGCCTGCGGCATCCGCGCCGCCGAGCGCGCCAAGGGCCGCGTGGTGACGGCGGCGGTCAAGGAAATGTCCTTCGCCAAGGCGATGAAGATCGGCGACACGCTGTGCATCTACACCCATGTCGAGCGTGTCGGCCGCACCTCGATGACGCTCAAGGTCGAAGCCTGGGCGCAACGCTACCTCTCCGACCTGATGGAAAAGGTCACCCATGCCGATTTCGTCATGGTGGCGCTCGACGGCGAGGGCAAGCCGAAGCCGGTCCCGGCCGAAAGCTGATTCTCCAAAGTTTGCGGTTTGTAACAACGCCCGCGCGGGAGATGCGCCGGGCGACATCCGGTGGTTGCCTCCACACCTGATTGTCCCGGCACTGGAGGAAGACAATGCGTCAACACATGCTGAACGGCTGGCTCCTGGCAGCCTTGCTCGCCCTGGTCTGCCTGCTTGGCATAACCGCCTATCTGGAGGTCCAGAAAGACCTTCCGCGCGTTGCCTGCATCCACAGCCAGAAAGCCTCCGACAAGAACCTCGTGCGGGTCGGAAGTTGCGGCGCGGTGTGCTGCGGCACGATGATGCCCAACGCCTGACGATTTGGCGGCGCCGGACGATCCCGCGCGGCACAGCGATCATACGGCGCGGGTATCATGCGGGTGACAGGCTGCCCGTGAACTCAATAGAAAATCGAATAAAGGACGCGGCTAGCGAAGTGCAGTTGCCGCCATACAGGATTCCTGAACCCCTTGCAGTGCAAGGGGTTCAGGCGTGCTGGTCGTCGAATTTCGCACGCGCGGCCTGCACCCGTGCGGTGTTCCTTCGCGCCCATTCGCCGAGAGCGCCGACCGGCACCAGAAGCTCGTGGCCGAGCTCCGTCAGCTCGTAATCCACGCGCGGCGGAATGGTCGGAAACACCTCGCGGGTGACGAAGCCATCGCGCTCCAGACCGCGCAATGTGGTGGTCAGCATCTTCTGTGAAATACCGCCGACGGCTGCGCGCAATTCATTGAAGCGCATCGGTCCACCGCCCAGTTTGCCGACGACCAGAACCGTCCATTTGTCGCCGACCCGTTGCAGGATTTCCGACACGGCCCGGCAGTCCTCGGTGTTGTGCGGGTGCCTCAGTAACAAAGAAGTGCCTCCTTGCGCGCTTGGTTGTCAGTATCACATATAGCGCCGGTATCCAAACGATACCTGCAATTCCCCATGGAGAGCCCCCTAATGTCCAAGCCCAAGATCGCCATCGTCGTCGGTTCAACGCGCGCCGCCCGCTTCGCCGACGTACCGACGCTGTGGATTGCCAAGATCGCCAAGGCGCATGCCGATATCGACGTCGAAATCGTCGATCTGCGCGACTGGCCGCTGCCCTTCTTCGACGAGGTCGCTTCCTCTGCCTGGGCGCCGTCGCAGAACGAAGTGGCGCAGCGCTGGCAGAAGAAGGTCGCTTCGTTCGACGGCTTCATCTTCACCGCCGCCGAATACAATCACGGCCCGACTGCCGTGTTGAAGAACGCTATCGATTACGCCGCCAATGAGTGGAACAAGAAGCCCGCCGGCTTCGTCGGCTATGGCAGCGTCGGCGGCTCGCGCGCCGTCGAGCACCTTCGCCTGGCAGCCGTCGAGCTGCAGATGGCGCCGGTCAAGTCCGCCGTCCACATCGCCTGGGGCGATTTCCTGGCCGTGCGCCAGGGCGAGAAGAAGCTCGAGGAGATCGAACACCTGAACCAGGCCGCCACGGCGCTGGTCAACGACGTCGCCTGGTGGGCCAAGGTGCTGAAGGCAGCCCGCGCCGCCGACGCCGTCGCCGGCGAGGCCCAGGCTGCCTGAGCTTCGAAATCATCTTCCAAAGGGCGGCGCTTGCGCCGCCCTTTCTTCGCGAAGCGTGGGCTCAAGCTACAGCCAACCGCCCGAAAAGCCGGCGCGGCGCAGGCCTGTCGTGATCGCCGGCACGCGGCGCATCAGCCGCCACAGGAAGTCCGACCGATAGTTCTCGATCATCAGGGCGATCGGCCCCTGGTTGATTCCGACATGGTCCGGCGAGACCCAACCGCAGGAACGGCCGTCGTCGGCAGCGATCGTCGGATTGAAGCTTGCGACGAAGCCGTAGGGATTGCCTATGTGCAGGTCCATGTCGTGGAAATTGCGCAGCGCCGGCAGCACGATTTCCGGCGCGAAGGGCAAGGAGGCGATCGCCGCCCATGGTGACAGCGTGCCGTCATCGGGGCCGAAAGGCGCGCCGCGCGCGCGATAGCCGAAGAAACGGCGTCCATCGGCGCCCCGCGCAACCGGGCCTGGGCCATCGCTGGCGGTGACGCCCCAGCAATTCTCGCCGTAGCCCGCGAACCCTCTCGGATTTCGAATGGCATAATCGCGCTGCAGGTAAGTCGCGTCACGGCTGTTCTGGAAATAGTCGCTGTCGCGACCCTGCATGAAGGCATCGCGGATGCCGCGAAAATCGATCCAGATAGGCGAGAACTGGTGGATGAAAAGCGGGCCTGCATAGATCAGCTCGCGGCCATAGATCTTTTTCCACACATAGGTCGACAGCCAGGCCGCGTAGCTCTCCGGCGGCAATGCGTGGGTCGGCGAGCCAAGCCCCAGCACGTAGAGGATCAGCGCCTCGTCAAATCCTTCCCAGCGGTAACGCAGGAAGCCTTTTTAGGCCGCCAGCCATGGGTGACGGTGGCGCCGCCATTCTGAGCCCAACGCCAGTCGGCGCGGCGGTAGAGCGCATCGGCCAGCCGGCGGATTTCCAGTTCGGCTTCGTCGTCCTGGTCGAAATAAGCGCCGGCGGCCAGGACGCCGGCCAGCAGGAGCGCAGTATCGATCGTCGACAGCTCGCAATTCCAGACGCGCCGGCCGGTCTTCATGTCGAGGAAATGATAGTAGAAGCCCTTGTAGCCGGTGGCATCGGGCTCCGGCCCGTGCGGCGCGCTCCAGAAGAAGCGAAGTGTGGCGAGCGTTCGCAGGGTGGCGGCGGCGCGGGTCATGAAACCGCGCTCGACACCGACGGGATAGGACGACAGAGCAAGCCCGACGGCGGCTATGCTGGCAGGCGACACCGGTGTGTTGCGGTCGGCGACCAGGCCGTTTTCAGGATTGGCCTCGTTGAGAAAATACTCGAACGACAGGCGCTGGATATCCTGGAGGAGCTCGTCGTAGAGCAGGCGGTCGGTCGATGCATCCATGGCGTCGATATAGGGGAACTTTGGCCGCATTTCCCATTCTTGCGGGGATCAACAATCGGCGAGCGAGGCAAAAAGCCGTCAGCGATATCGATTGGTAGCGATCACGTCCGAGTGACTTGCATAATGCAACTAACTCGGTTATTGGTCACTTTCATCTTGAAAGAGACTTGTCATGGTTGCCAAAACAAGCTTTGAAACACGGCCGTGCCCCATCGCGCGCAGCCTCGACGCTGTCGGCGAGTGGTGGAGCATCCTTTTGCTGCGCGACGCATTCCAGGGCCTGACCCGCTTCGATCAGTTCCAGAAGAGCCTGGAGATCGCACCCAACATCCTGACGCGGCGGCTGAACAGCCTGGTCGAGCGCGGGCTGTTCGAGAAGCGCGTCTATTGCGAGCGACCGCTTCGCCACGAATATGTGCTGACCGCCAAGGCGCACGATTTCCGCCCGGTCCTGCTGTCGCTGCTCGCCTGGGGCAACAAGCATCTGGCGCCCGAGGGGCCGAGCCTGGTTGTGGTGGACAAGTCGGACGGGCGCTGGGCCGAGCCGATTATGGTCGACCGCGAGAGCCGCAGGGAACTCGATGGCGGCGGCTTCACCATGGCGACCGCACCGATGGCGAGCGAGCGCATGCGACAGCGCTATCGCTTCAGCACGGAAGGCTCCGGCCTTCCGCTGGTCGACAACAGGCCCGATCAAAGCGGTGAAGAGGCGCGGGGCAAATGAACAAGGTTCTATCCGGTGCCGAGTTGCAACCGGCGCCGCCGTCAATTGTCCAAGCTCCCGCGCCTGCCAAGTCGCGCCGTAAGCCGCTTTTCATGCTCGGTGCCTTGATCGCGCTCGGCGTTGCCGGCTGGTACGGCGTCCAGTGGTGGCAGGTCGGGCGCTTCCTCGTCTCGACCGACGATGCCTATGTCGGCGGCAATGTCACGCCGCTGGCGCCGCGGGTCGCCGGGCACATCGATCAGATCCTCGTCGAGGACAATCAGCACGTCGCCGCCGGCCAGTTGGTCATGCGCATCGACGCCAGGCCGTTCCAGGCGGCGCTGGAGCGCGCACAGGCGTCGGTTCAGCAGAAGCGGTCGGCGCTCGGCAATTTGCGCGCCCAGATTTCACTGCAGAACTCACTGATCGCTCAAGCCGAGGCCGATCTCAAGGCCAAGAGTGCTGCCGCCTTGTTTACCGCTCAGGATGCGAAGCGCTACGAGGTGCTTGCCAGCGCCAAGACCGGCTCGCAGCAGGATGCGCAGAAGAGCGCGGCAGCCGACGGCCAGGCGCAGGCATCCGTCACCGCCGCCCGGGCGGCATTCGCGGCCTCCCGGCAGCAGCTCGATGTCCTCAACACGCAGATCGAGGAGGCGACGGCGGAAGTCGCGGCCGCCAAGGCGGACCTCGATACGGCCGCGCTCGATCTCGGATTCACGGAAGTCCGCTCGCCGATAGACGGTGTGGTCGGCAATCGGCTGGCACAGGTCGGCACCTATGTTTCGCCGGGCAGTTATTTGCTGACGATCGTGCCGTCGTCGGGGCTGTGGGTCGACGCCAATTTCAAGGAAGACCAACTGCGCGACATGAGCGATGGCCAGGCGGCGACGGTCTATGCCGATGTCGCCCCGGACCAGCCCCTCAAAGGTCATATCACCAGCCTGGGGCCGGCGACGGGGGCCATCTTCAGCGTGATCCCACCCCAGAATGCCACCGGCAATTTCACCAAGATCGTGCAACGCGTGCCGGTGCGCATCACTATCGACCCTGAACAGGCGCGGAAAGTCTCGTTGCGGCCTGGACTGTCGACCGTAGTCACGGTCGACACGCGTTCACATTGAGGTCGCCGCCATGCCCGAGAGCGCCACCCAGGAGCCCTTCCTGAAGAGCATTTTGCCCTTCATGGTGATGTGCGTGGGCATGTTTATCGCACTGCTCGACATCCAGATCGTGGCGTCTTCGCTGCAGGATATCGGCGGCGGCCTGTCGGCGGCGCAGGACCAGATCGGCTGGGTCCAGACCTCCTATCTGGTGGCCGAGATCATCGTCATCCCGCTGTCGGGCTGGCTCACCCGGGTGTTTTCGACACGCTGGCTGTTCACCATCTCGGCGGCCGGTTTCACGCTCGCCAGCACGTTTTGCGGCTTCGCCTGGAACATCGAAAGCATGATCGTCTTCCGGGCGCTGCAGGGGCTGCTCGGGGCGTCGATGATCCCGACGGTGTTCACCTCGTCATTCCACTATTTCCAGGGTCCCCGGCGCGTCTATGCGGCCGCGGTGGTCGGCAGCATCGCCTCGATCGCGCCGACGCTTGGGCCCGTCATCGGTGGCTGGATCACCGACACGTTGAGCTGGCATTGGCTGTTCTACGTCAACGTTGTGCCCGGAGTGATCATCACCATCCTCGTCGCGGCTCTGGTCAAGATCGACAAAGCCGATCCATCACTGCTGAAGGGTGCCGATTATATCGGTATGGCGCTTATGGCGGTCAGCCTTGGCACGGCGGAATATGTGCTGGAGGAGGGCTCGCGCTGGAACTGGTTCGACGACGCGACGATACGCAATGGCGCGGTCGTCGCCGGTGTCACCATGGTCCTGTTCGTCATCCGTAGCCTGACCTATGCGCAGCCGGTGGTGGATTTCCGCGCCTTCGGCAACCGCAATTTCGCCATTGGCTGTTTCCTTTCTTTCATCACCGGCATCGGCATTTTCGCCACGATTTATCTGACGCCTCTGTTTCTGGGTTACGTGCGCGGCTACGACGCGCTGCAGACCGGGCTCGCGGTGTTTTCCACCGGCGTCGCCTCGATGATCGGCGTTCCCGTCTACATCTTTCTCGCCAGGCGCTTCGACACGCGCTGGCTGATGATGTTCGGCCTCGCATCTTTCGGCGCGTCGATGTGGAGTTTCAGCGCCATCACCAGCCAGTGGGGCTCGGCCGAGCTGCTTTTGCCGCAGATATTTCGTGGCTTCCCGCAGGTCTTCGCCGTGGCGCCGAGCGTCAATCTCGGACTTGGCAGCCTGCCGCCGGAGCGGCTGAAATATGCCAGCGGGCTGTTCAATACGATGCGCAATCTCGGCGGCGCGGTCGGCATCGCCATTTGCGGCGCGATCCTCAACGATCGCACCAACTTTCATTTCCTGACGATCGCCTCGCATCTGACGCCGCAGAACGAGGCCGCGATGCAAGTCCTAAACAATGTCGCGCAACGCTACGGCCAGTTGCCGGGCGCCATTGATGACGGCCATGCCGCGGCGCTGAAACAGCTCTGGCAACTGGCCTATCGCGAAGCATCGACAATGGCCTACGCCGATGCGTTCCTGGCGATCATGGTCGCCTTCGTCATCGCGACGGCGCTGGTGCCATTCTTGCGAAACGTCACACCGACGGCGCCGCCGCCGGACGCGCATTGAAGCTCTGCCAAGTCGATTGGTAGAACTGTCAGCGCACCAACTGGCGGTGGCCGTCGGGCAGGCGGGTGGCGATCAGCTTGTCGATGCGGCGGCCGTCGAGGTCGACCACCTCGAACCGCCAGCCTTGCGCGTCGACGCATTCGCCGGTCGTCGGCAGGTGATGCAGATGCGACAGCACATAGCCGGCGACCGTCTCGTAGTCGCGGTTTTCCGGCAGGTCGATGCCCAGCACCTCGGCCATCTCGTCGGCCTGCATGTAGCCGGCGAGCAGCCAGGAGCCGTCCTCGCGCTTGACGGCGTTTTCTTCGTCCTCGCCGGCCTCAAGGTCCGAGCGGAAGACGCCGGTGATCGCCTCCAGCATATCGGCCGGGGTGACTATGCCTTCGAAATGGCCGTATTCGTCATGGACGAGCGCCATCGGCACGTCGGATTCCTTCAGCCGCTGCAACACGTCGAGCGCGTCCGCCTGGTCATGGACGATGGGAGCCGCGCGCACATGCTGGCGCGGCTCCAGCGCCTTGCCGTTGAGGATCGCTGCCAGCACGTCGCGCGTCTGCACGACGCCGACCATGGCGTCGACATTGCCCTCGCCGGCGGGCAGGCGTGAATGCTGCGTCTCCATCAAGAGCTTGCGGATGGCGGCCTCGTCGGATTGCAAATTGATCCAGTCGACCTCGGTGCGTGGCGTCATCACGGCGCGCACCGCGCGGTCGCCGAGACGCATGACGCCGGCGATCATGCGCCGCTCGTCGGATTCGATGGTGCCGTGGTGCTCGGCCTCGGCGACCAGCATCTTGATTTCCTCGTCGGTGACTTTCTCCTCACCCTGGCCGCTCTGGCCGAGCAGCCACAGAATGGCGCGGCCGGAAATGTCGAGCAGGAAGACGACCGGTGCCGAAACCTTGGCAAGGATGGTCATCGCCGGCGCCGCCCTCACGGCGACACGCTCCGGATCCTTGAGCGCGATCTGCTTTGGCACCAGCTCGCCGACGATCAGCGAGGCATAGGTGATCAAAGCCACGACGATGCCGACGCCGAGTGGGTCGGCGATGTTTTCGCGGATGCCGGTCAATGCCAGGTACTGCGCCAGCCGCTCGCCCAGCGTGGCGCCGGAAAAGGCGCCGGAGAGGACACCGACCAGCGTGATGCCGATCTGCACCGACGACAGGAATTTGCCGGGATTGGAGCCGAGCGCCAGCGCGCGGCCAGCGCCCTTGACGTTGCGGTCGATCATCGCCTTCAGACGGGCAGGCCGCGACGAGACGATGGCGAGCTCCGACATCGACAGAAGGCCGTTCACACAGATGAGGACGGCCACGATGGCGATTTCAACGTATAGCATGCCGGGTCAATAGCATTGCTGCAGTGCATTCGAAAATAGCAGGTCTATTATTTTTGGAACATGACAGCCGGATGCTCAGACGGCATCCCAAGGCGGCGCCGAAAAATGGTCGACGAGCGCATCGATGACGACGCGAACCTTCGGCGTCAGCGCGCGCGTCGCCGGCCACACCGCATGCACGACGATGTATTCGACCAGACATTCGCAGAGCACCATTTCGAGATCGCCGCGCTTCAGGGCCTCGGCTGCGAGCCATGTCGGCAGGAAAGCAATGCCGCAGCCGGCGAGCGCGGCGTCCAGCATCGGCTCGCCATGGCCCAGAACCAGTCGGGCCCTGGGAATGAAGGTCACGAGGTGCCCGGAGCCGTCCCTTATCGCCCAAGGACGGACCACGCCCTCGCGCCCATAGCCGATGACGCTGTGCCGAGCGAGGTCGTCGACGCTTTGCGGCCTGCCACGCTGCTCGAGATAGGCAGGCGCCGCGCAGATCGCCGAGCGCTGCGTATAGATACGCCGCGCCGCGAGCGATGAGCTATCGTCGAGATCGCCCATGCGCACCGCAAGGTCGATGCCTTCCTCGATCAGGTCGACGCGCCGGTCGTTGAAGGACATCTCGATCGTCAGGTCAGGAAATTTTTGCAAGATCCCGAACAGCAGCGGCGCGACGCATCTGCGGCCGAAGGCAAGCGGCACGTCGACGCGGAGCTTGCCGGAGGGCACCTGGCGGCGCGAGGCGAGCAGCGCCTGGCCGGCCTCGATCTCGGCCAGCGCCCGGACGCAGGCTTCGTAATAGCTCATGCCCTCGCTGGTCGGGTTCAGGCTCCTGGTCGTACGGTTGAGCAGGCGGACGCCAAGCCTTTGCTCAAGCTGCGCGACCGACTTGCCGACCGCCGATTTTGTCACACGCAGACGCTCGCCCGCGCCGGTGAAGCTACCGGCCTCGACCGTGTTGACGAATGCAACGATGCCTTGCAGGTCGACCGAGTCCATCTTGCGCCTTTGTAGATTTATCTTCCTCAATCTGTTGTCGAATATCCCGCATTACGGCCTTATTTTCCATAGTCAGATGGCATAAATTTCTGACGCGGCGATCAAATCATGGAGCATGCGCGATGAGCGGCGACACCAACAGGTCCTGGCAGATGACGGGATTTGGCCTTCCGCAGCTGAGGCCAGCCGAGGGAAAGATACCTGAACCCGGGCCGCACGAGCTTCTGGTGCGGATCAGCGCGGTCTCATTGAACTATAAGGACAAGCTGATCGTGGAGGGCGTGCTGATCCCCGACCTTGCCTTCCCATTCGTGCCGACTTCCGATGGCGTCGGCGAGATTGTCGCGGTCGGCAGCGCGGTCAGCCGCTTCAAAATTGGGCAACGGGTGCTGGGGCAAGTGATTGCCGACTGGCCGGATGGGGATGCGCCACCGGTGCTGCATCAGCATACGCTGGGGTCTTCGCTGCCGGGCATGCTGTCCGAACACGTCATTTTCGGCGAGGACGCCGCGGTGCTGGCGCCGGCCTCGCTCAGCGATGTCGAGGCGGCGACACTGCCGATCGCGGCGCTGACCGCCTGGTTCGCGATGGCCGAGGCGACAAGGCCGGTGGCGGGCCAGACCATCCTCATCCAGGGCACCGGCGGCGTGTCGCTGTTTGCGCTGCAGTTCGCCGCTGCCTTCGGCCTGCGCGCCATCGTCACCTCGAGCAGCGATGACAAACTGAAGCGCGCCAGGGAACTTGGCGCCTGGCAGGTAATCAATTATCGCAAGCAGCCGGCATGGGACGAGGTGGCGCGTGAACTGACCAATGGATTGGGCGTCAACCACGTGCTGGAAATGGTCGGCGGCGACAATGCGCGGCAATCGCTCAATGCGCTTGGCGCCGACGGCCGGCTCTCGATCATTGGCCTCCTGGGCGCGATGGAGCTCAGTTTCCCGATCCTGCCCTTCATGCGCAACCGCATTGTCGTGCAAGGCCTGTCGATCGGTCATCGCCGTTCCTTCGAGCGCATGAACCAGGCGATCGAGGCGCTCGGCATCAAGCCGGTCATCGACAAGGTGTACGGTTTCGATGAGGTGCCGCAGGCGCTCCAGTATCTGGGAAAGGGGCCATTCGGCAAGATCGTCATTACCACAAGCTGACGGTCTGGCAGAGCGGTCCAGCGTTTCACGCTGAACCGCTCTAAGTATTTGTTTCTACATAATGCCTGCCGGAAAAGCGCTGTCACTCGAGCGTCTTCAAGACACCGATGACGGCCATGCCGTCGGTGACATAAGGATCGCCGCCGCCGTTGCGTCCGGTTTTGGTGGCGCCGATCCCCGGTATTTTGCTGGTCGATGCCAGCAGGCCGGCCGCTTTGAGGTCGCCGATCAGGAAGTCGCGCTCGGCGTCGATGTCCGGACCGATGTGATGCGTGATGGCGCCGGTGTCGTGGCTGAGGCCGACGCCGCGATCGAAACTGGCGGCGCCCAGCCAGAACGGGCGGCCGTCATCGCCGACCGTATCCGTCTGCCAGAAACGGACATGGTGGCGGCGGTCGGCGCTGTCGCCGATCGGCTTTTCGAAGGCAAGGTCCTGGGCGCGGCCCTCGAACAGCAGGCGGCTCATCGGCGCGTCGGGATAGGGGCGGGAAAACAGGACGCTCTCGCCGATGTCGATTGCCGTCCTCAGTGTGACGGCGTCGGCGGTGTCCCAGCCGGCGAGTGCAAAAGCGTGGACCACTTCCTTCTCGGTGCCGACAAGGCCGATGTTGATCGGGTCGCCGGGAATGCCTTGTGGCGTGTGCGTCACCATCACGAAGGGTTGGGTGCGGAAGCCGCGCTCCCGCCATGTCCAGAATTCCGGCGCGGCGAGATAGGCCAATGCCAGGTAGCCGGCGCAGAACGCCATCAGCCAGATGGCCACGCGCTGCCGCAGGCTTCGCTCACTCACGATAGGATACTCCCAACACAGGCCACGACATCAGTCTATGCGGTGTTGGATGCGTTGGGCAAAGGCAAGTGTTTGCGATCAGCGGCAGGCGCGATAGCCGCTCTTGCGGTTCTTGATGTCGAAGTGGAAGTGGTTGCGGTGGTCGTAATTGTAGCCGGGGCCGAGCACCGTGGTGAAATATTGGCAACCGTCGGCGCGCACATTGTTGAGGAAGCCACGGGTGCGGAAGGCGAACAGGCCGGGCTTGCGTACGTCGATGTCGTCGCCATTGTTGAGCTCGATGCTCATCACGTCGAGCGCGTTGCCCTTGCCGTGCTCGGACAGAACGCCTTCGCCGGCGATGTTGCGGCAGGAATAGCTGGAGCCCTGGTGGATCGTCTTGACGCTAGAAAAATAGCGCCAGCGGGCAGCCGGCTGCAGCTCGTTCTTGGTCCAGGCGGCAAAGGTCGCTGCCATGTTGCAGGTCAGCGTCGCGGCCGGTTTCATGGCGACGCTGCCGATCGCCGTTACCTTGACCGGGAAATCGATACCGCATTGGCCTTCATGGATCGGCTGGATGTCCTGGTAGACGACGCCGAGCCGCTTTAGTTCGTTGCGGCAGTCGATTTCGCTGGCCGGCATCTGCTGCGGCTCCGACAACGGCTCGTCCATGCGCGGATAGGCGGCCTCGGTCATATAGGGGTTGGACGGGACAAGCCGCTGCAAGCCGGAATATTGCGGCGCTGCCGGCACGGCGGCGGTCTGGCTGCCGACATCGACGGCCGGCTGCAGCGCAAAGACGTCGCCCGTCGTGCAGGCCGACACCGTGGCGATGGCGAGGCCCGCGGCGATTACGCCGGCTATCGCGCGTGCACGCCCATCCTGCCACGCAACGGTAAGCATGGCGCCAAGTCTTCGAGCCATCGAAAGGCATCCTTGTCCCCGAATGGCACAAGATTAACGGGCAAGAGTAAAGGAAAGATCAGCGGCGGCATTCACGCCTGGGGCCGAATTGCGGCGTTGTTCTGTTCAATTACTGGCAGAAAGTGCCGCCGTGACGGCGGGGTTCGAGATCGAGATGGAAGTGGAAAGCGTGGTCCGCGTCGGCACCCGGCCCCAGCACGGTCTTGAACGGCCCGCAGGCGGCCTTGCGCACGGTGTTGAGGAATTTGGCGTCCTCCTCCGGCGGCGCTGGGCTGATTTCGATCTTCCTGCCGTCGGACAAAGTGAAGCTGGCGATGTCGAGCGCGTTGCCGAAGGCATGCTCGGACAGTTTCCTGGTGCCGTTGCGCGGTCGGCAGACAAAGGCCGATGCCTGGCCGATCGATTTCAGGTCGGCGCCGAATTCAGCCTTCGCCGCCGGTTGGATGACATCGGCGGCAAACCGGGCCGCCGCTTCCGCCATCTTGCAATTGAGCTCGGTGCCGGGAGCGATGCCGATCGACGTTCCCGGGCCGACCGCGATCGTCTTGCCGAGCGACTTCAGCACGATCGGGTAGGGGATCGAGCAGCCGATTTCGGGATTGCTTTCCGCCTTATGCTCCTCGAATTCGACGCCAAGCGCCTTCAGCCGCGCGCGGCAGGCCACTTCGTCGGCAGGCATCTTTTCGCCAGGCCGATCGGCGGAACGCGGGTCGGGAAGCATCTCGTCGCCGGCACCGGCCGGTTTTTCGGGTGGTTGCGGGGCGACGGCCGGCGGCTCAACCTGCGGTTTTGCGATATCCGGCCTTTCTGTCGGGATAGGCACCACGGCTGGTGGCTCGGGCTCGCTTTCGGTATCGGTTGACGGCTCAGCGGCCGACGGTTCGGGCTCGCTCTGCCTTTTCTCAGGGGGTCTTTCTGTGGGGATCGGCACCACGGCCGGCGGCTCGGGCTCGCTTTCGGTATCAGTCGACGGCTCCGGGGTTGATGGTTCGGGCTCGGCTCGCTTTTTCTCAAGGAGCTTTTCTTCGTTCAATCGCCCCGGTGCGCCGTTGGTCTTGGGAGCTTCGGTCTTCTGGTCTTCAATCTTGGCGCCAGGTTTCTTTGCCTCTGCGGGACGTGCCTCAGGCACCGGCACACCGGGCGAGGGCGGCGGAGCCTGCGTGTCCTGTGTCTTCTTCGGAGTGATATGCCGCTTGACCCGCGCTTTCAGGCGATGCTTGCCGCGCGGTTTCAGCGGCTGGTCGGCCCGCGGTGTCAGCGGCTGCTCCACCCGCGGTGTCAGCGGCTTGTGGCGCCTGTGATGCTTGGCGTCCGCAGGGGTCGCAAGCAAGCCGGCCATCACCATGGCCAGCGCCAACCCGCACATTCTGGAGAGGACAAGCGCCGCCATTTGCCGTAAACGGCGCCAACCTCGGTAAGTTGCCGCGCAAGGCGCCTGCGCCCGATCACGATCGGTTACCACGCCGTCACGCGCCGATCGCCTACAGCCCTTCCTCCAGCCAGTCGGCAAGCAGCGGCATGCCGAGCAGGTATTTGGCCGTGCGCTTGTTGGAGCGTTCCTTGGCGGCGGCCACGGCGTCGGTCCACTCGGACGCGTCATAGTCGCCGCGCCCGATCCAGACGAGCGCTACCAGTTCGGCCGCTTCGTCGACATTGAGATCGTTGATCAGCTCGCGGAATTCTTCTTCGGTGAGATCTTCCGAGGCTTCCTCGACCAGGCCGTCATGATGGTGGTTGTCATGGGTGGCGCCGTCGAACTCAACCTCATGCTCGGCGCCGTCGTCATAGTCCTCATTGACGGCCGCGCTCAGCGCCTTGGCCTTGAGGATGAACAGGCGCACCGTGTCCGGGTCGATCGAAAGATCCCATTCTTGCTCGATGCGCTGCTGCACGGCCTTCTCCACGTGATGCGCTGCCGCGATGATAGCGAATTTGCGGCGCGCGTCACGTCCGCAGACAAAGCCGGCAGCCGGCTTTTCGAAATAGTTGCGCCTTGGCCGGCATTTCGGGATGAAACTTGAGCGAGGCGGCGTTAGTCTGGCATTCTCAAGCTCAACATGGAGGCTTCGATGCGCAGACGTTTGCTTGTTCAGGTGATGGCCATTGCGGCGCTGCCGCTGTTTGTTGCGCCCGCGTTTGCGGCCGGCGCAAGTGGAGGCGGCGACACCCAGACCACCACGAAATGCAAGAAGGGCGAGGTCTGGGACAACAAGAAGCAGAAATGCGTCGTGCCGAAATACGGCATGCTGGACGACGACAGCATCTATGCCGCCGGCCACGACCTGGCGATGGCCGGGCGTTATGACGAGGCGATCTCGGTGCTGACGCTCGCCGCCAACAAGCAGGATCCGCGGATCCTCAACTATCTCGGCTATTCGCATCGCCATTCCGGCCGCGTCACCGTCGGCCTCGGCTACTACGAGGAAGCGCTGCGCATCGATCCGAACTATACGCTGGTGCGCGAATATCTCGGCGAGGCGCATCTGCAGATCGGCGATCTCGCCGGCGCCCAGCAGCAGCTCAGCGAAATCGAGAAGCGGACCGGCAAGGGCTCGCGCGAATACGGCATGCTTTCCGAGCAGATCGATCATTTCCTGAGGAGCTGATCGAGCCACCTGGCTTTTCCAACCGGCTGCGGGCGATCGCGGCCGGTTTTTTGCTGTCGTTCGCTCCCCTGGCTGCATGGCCGTTCGGCAAAAGCGGTGATGATTTTGCCAAAGTGATTTTTTGGGCGTGAAAATCCGCGCAAAGATCGCTATATTGGGGAAAATTGCGGTGAGACGGTTCCGTTAGCACGAGGCTGCCGGACCGTTTTCTTTTTGTACCCATTGACAAGGCCATTCCCGAAAGCGGGGGTGGCGGCAGGAAAGGTCAGGCATTATGATCAAGGTCCCGATGACAGGCGAGGGGTTCGCGTCATTGAAGGAAGAACTGCGCTGGCGCCAGCAGTCGGAGCGTCCGCGCATCATCGAGGCGATTTCCGAAGCGCGCTCGCATGGCGACCTGTCAGAAAATGCCGAATATCACGCGGCCAAGGAGTCGCAGAGCCACAATGAAGGTCGCGTCAACGAGCTCGAAGACCTGATCGCGCGCGCCGAGGTCATCGATGTCTCGAAGCTGTCCGGCGACAAGGTCAAGTTCGGCGCCACGGTCGTGCTCGTCGACGAAGACACCGAGGAAAAGAAGACCTACCAGATCGTCGGCGACCAGGAAGCCGACGTGAAGTCCGGCCGCATCTCGATCTCTTCACCGATCGCGCGTGCATTGATCGGCAAGGAAGTCGGCGACGCCATCGAAGTCAATGCTCCCGGCGGCGCTCGCGGTTATGAGATCGTCCAGGTGCAGTTTATTTAGGCGCCAAAGACGAGGGCACTCGGCCTCTTTTTGCTCAATTTCAAACGCCGCGCTGCCCCTCATCTGGCTGCCGCCATCTTCTCCCCGTGAACGGGAGAAGGACGCGCTCATCGATGGTTTCGCCAATCGCCAGCGTTGCGGGTCAGCTTCCTTCGCCCCGTTTACGGGGAGAAATGCCCGGCAGGGCAATGAGGGGCAGCATCAGCCTTTCCAATTGATTGAATGAAATCAACTCTTGCCGGCGCTGGCTCGACCAAGCTCCAGCAGCCCCTCAGCTTCCGCAACCACCTCAGCCGGGGTCACCCGCGCCCCTGGCGTGGCCAGCAGCGTTGATGCATAGGGCCCGTGGGGGCCGGTCAAACCCGGCTCTGTCGCCAGGAACACAGCAACCGTCGGCAGTCCGAACGCGCTGGCGAGGTGGGTCAGGCCGGTGTCGGCGCCGATGACGAGCGCCGAGCGGCCGAGGATCGCGGCTACGTCGCTTAGCGGTGATTTCGGCACCAACACCGTCTCCGGCACGGTGCTAACGATCGCTTCCGCGACGTTCTTTTCCGCTTCGTTCGACCATGTGACGGCAGGCGTGAACTGCCTGGCAACCAGCAATCGCGCGGTCGCGATCCAGTCCTCGACCGGCCATTTCTTGTCCTCGCGACTGGTGCCGTGCAGCAGGAACGCGATCCGGCCGTCGGCACTAGGAAGCCCGCCATCCGGCGGCACGATGCCTGACCCGAGCGTCGACAGATCCGGCTGATAACCCAACGCCAGGCCGAACAGCCGGCGCGTGCGCTCGATGGCGTGCAGGTTGCGCGGCACGGCATATTTGCGCTGGTAGAATAGCGTCGCGGAGGGTTCGCGCGCGCTGGCGCGGTCGAAGCCGGCAATCGGCGCACCGGCCTGGATGGCGACCAGAGCCGACTTCAACAGTCCTTGCGCGTCGATGACCAGATCGTAGCGGGAAGCGCGCAATGCCCTACGCAGCCCAGCCATCTCGCGCCACGTGCCGCCATCGAAAAGCTGCTTGCGCCAGCGCCGGGTCGCTACCTTGTGGATGGCTCCGATCTTCGGATGGAGCGCAACGATGCCGGCAAAAGCCTCCTCCACGCACCAGTCGAACGTCACATCGGGGCGATTGCGCAGCGCGTCCTCGACGGCGGGAAAGGTGTGGATGACGTCGCCCATCGACGATGTCTTGACGATCAGCACCTTCATGCGGCCGCTGGAACCTTGAGCAGCCGGTCGGCGGCCGCCGCGACGCGCGCGACATCAAGCGTCTTCAGGCAGTTGAGATGGCCGAGCGGGCAGACCTTCTTGTGGCAGGGCGAGCAGGACAGATGCAGCCAGATCAGCTCCGAATGTTCCGTCAGCGGCGGCGTGTTCTCGGGCGAGGTCGAGCCGTAGACGGCGACGATCGGCGTGCCGACCGCGGCCGCGACATGCATCAGGCCGCTGTCGTTCGAAACCGCGAGTTTTGCCGCGGCAATCAGGTCGATGGCGTCCTCGAGCCTGGTCTTGCCGGCAAGGTCGATGGCGCCAGGCGCAAGCGCTGCGATCTCGCCGGTCACGTCGGCATCGTTCTTCGAGCCGAGCAAAGCGACGCCGAGGCCCTTTGCCATCATATCCCGCGCAAGCTCGGCATAGTGGTCGCTCGGCCAGCGTTTTGCCGGGCCGAATTCGGCGCCCGGCATCAAGGCGACGAAATCCTGTCCGGTCAGTCCGAACCGCGTGAGCAGCGCCACCTGGTTGGCTGTATCGATGGTGAGCTTCGGCATGCGGAACGTGCCGCCACCGGCGAGGCCAAAATAGGCCCGCGCCGTGCGCCGCTTCAGCGCGTCGGGCAGCGGGACGATATCGGTCAGCAGGCCATAACGCATTTCGCGCAAGTTTCCGACGCGGCGCGGAATGCGGGCAAAGTACGGGATCAGCGCCGATTTCCAGCTGCCGGGCAGCACGTAAGCCATGTCATAGCGGCCGCGCAGCAGGCGGCCGAAGCGCCGGCGGCTGCGGAACTCGAGCGCGCCGGGCATCAGCGGAAAGTCGATCTGGCAGCGAATTTCCGGCATGCGTTTGACCAGGGGTGCGGCCCAGGCCGGCGCCAGCACGTCGATCGCGGCGTTGGGATATCTTTCCTTCAGCGCCGAAAACAGGCACTGCGCCATGACCATGTCGCCCACCCAGCGTGGGCCGATCACGAGGATCGTTGGGCTTTCAGCCATTCGACATAGTCTCTCACGCCGGTTTCGACGGTGCGGAATTGGCCATTGTAGCCGGCCGCGCGCAAGCGGGACATATCAGCCTGCGTAAAACTCTGATAGCTGCCCTTAAGGTGGTAGGGGAAGGGGATGAATTCGATCTCGCCTTTGCCCAGCGTGTCGATCACGGTCTCGGCAATCGCCCGGAACGGCTGTGCGCGGCCGGTGCCGCAGTTGAAAATGCCGCTCGCCCCGCGCTTCCACAGCCAGAGATTGACGTCGGCGACATCGCCGACATGGATGAAGTCGCGGCTCTGTTCGCCCGGACCGAAGTCGCCATAAGCGCCGAACAGCTTCGGGTTTTCGCCACGTTCGACCTGGTTGAACAAATGGAATGCGACCGAGGCCATGGCGCCCTTATGCGCCTCGCGCGGCCCGTAGACATTGAAGTAACGCAGGCCCATGACCTGTGAATGATCGGTGTCGAAGACGGTGCGGCGTACATAGTCGTCGAACAGCTTTTTCGAATAGGCGTAGACATTGAGCGGCCGTTCGAAGGCGGGTTCCTCGCGAAATTCGCTGCCGCTGCCATAGACAGAGGCCGAGGAGGCATAAAGGAAGGGCACGCGCAGTTCGAGGCAGGCATGCAAGAGCCGCTTCGAGTAGGCGTAGTTCACCTCCATCATGAACTTGCCGTTCCACTCCGTGGTGGTCGAGCAGGCGCCTTGATGGAAGACGGCTTCGATGCGGCCGAGCTCGCCGTTTTCGAGCAGCGCGCAGAAATCATCCTTGTCGAGATAGTCGGCGATGTGAAGGTCGGCCAGATTGGCGATCTTGTGGCCATCGGTGAGGTCGTCGACGACGACGATGTCGTCATGACCCTCGGCATTGAGAGCCGCGATGATGTTGGAGCCGATCATGCCGGCACCGCCTGTGACGATGATCATGCTTTTTTCAGCCTTGCTCCGCTGTCGATTCCGGCCCTTATAAGGGAGCTAGGTTGGGCTGTCGATAAAGCAGGCGTCATCCCATTTTCGCGTTTTCACGCTTGTCCATTTTGTCTGTTTTGTCTATTATCTACAAAACGGAGCATCCCATGAAACAGTATCCGTCGACCGATCTGAAACAGAATCTCGGTGATGTGCTTGCGGCGGCCAGCCAGCAGCCTGTCTCCATCACTCGTCACAACAAGCCGAGATACGTCCTGATGAGCATCGAGACCTACGAGGCTCGCTTCGTCAACGACAGCCGTCGCGCTTACGCTGCCAAGGACGCCCCATCGGATCATATCGAGATGCTTGAGGAATACGCTCAAGAGTTGGATCGTGATTAAGCCTGCTGCCGCCGACGTCTGGCGATATCCATATCTATGGTATCGCCAGCATGGAGGCGGCGAGACCGAAGGCCGCAAGGCACGACCTGTCGCCTTTGTGGCCGTCCTTCCAGGGAAAGCCGGCGGCACGAACCTTTTTATTCTTGCAACTACTTCCTCTCAGCCTGGCCGCGATCGCGTGGCCATCAGCGTTCCGGAAATTGAACGTCATCGCGCCGGCCTTGACGCTATGCCCCTTTGGGTCATAGTCGACGAGTACAATCACGACATTTTGGAATCTTCGGCGTATTTCGAACCTGGTGCGCGGGTCGGTGCTTTCAGTCCGTCATTCCACAAGAAAGTCATGTCCGCTTTCATAGCGGCTGTTCGCGCAGGCCAATCCAAAGCCATTCCACGTGGGGACTGAACGCCTGCAACCGGGTCTTGAGGGACAAGAGAAATGCCGTCGACCGAACTGCTTATCGCCTTTTTCGCCACCACCGCGATCTTCGCCTACATACCCGGTCCCGCCATGCTCTACGCGGCGGCGCAGACCATGGCACGGGGCCGTTGGTCCGGGCTGACGGCCGCACTTGGCATCCATCTCGGCGGCTATGTGCATGTCTTTGCCGCTGCCGCTGGCCTGTCGGTGCTGTTTCACGCCGTGCCGCCGCTCTATATGGCGGTCAAGCTGATTGGCGCGCTCTATCTGGTCTGGCTCGGTGTCTGCCTGTTCCGAAAGCGTGCGGATGGCGAGACGGGTTTGCCCGTCATCGAGCGGAAAACGGCACGCCGCGCCTTTTTCGAGAGCATCACCGTCGAAGTGCTCAATCCCAAGACGGCGATCTTCTTCATGGCGTTCCTGCCGCAATTCATCGACGGCTCGGCGGCGCTGCCGGTCTGGCTGCAATTCGTGGTGCTGGGAACCATCGTCAACCTGATGTTCTCCTCGGCCGATATCGCCTGCGTGTTCCTGGCCGGCGCGATGATCGCGCGCCTGCGCCGGTCCAGCCGGGCGCAGCGCCTGATGCAGCGCGCGGGCGGCGCCGTGCTGGTCGGGCTCGGCGTTCATGTCGCCCTGCAGAAGAGCTGAGGCGGGCGGGTCGGCGTTGCGCTGGCCCAAATTGCGGTATATCCGCTTCGTCCTGAGCTGCCGGCAGCATAATTCCGGCATCGCAACCCAACCAAATAGGCCTTTTTCGGCCTGCCTCGAGTGAGATGTTCAAGCTGCCTTCTCCCGAACCCCTGCATCGCACCATCGCCCGCTTTGGCGAGGCCACCGTGCTGGTGGTCGGCGATTTCATCCTCGACCGTTTCGTCAGCGGCGTCATCGAGCGGATCTCGCCGGAAGCGCCGATACCGGTGCTGCACGGCAGGGGCGAGATGCTGGCCATAGGCGGCGCCGGCAACGTCGTCTCCAACATCGTATCGCTGGGCGCTGCCGCCGTTCCCGTCTCGGTGATCGGCACTGATCAGGCCGGCGACAATCTGGTGCGCATGCTCGGCGAGATCGGCGTCGACACCGACGGCTTGCTGCAGCGGAAGGGCCGCATGACCTCGTCGAAAAGCCGGTTCAGCGCGCTCAACCAGCAGGTGCTGCGTTTCGACGAGGAAGAGATCAAGCCGCTGACCTCCACTGAGCGGGCAAAACTCATCGACCATTTCCAGTCAGCACTTGCCCGCGCCGACATCGTCATCCTGTCCGACTACGGCAAGGGCATCCTGCTCGAGGGCGTGGCGGCCGAGCTGATCGCGATCTGCCGCGACGCCGGCAAGCCGGTGCTGGTCGACCCGAAAGGCCATGACTATGCGCGCTATGCCGGCGCCACCGCGGTCACCCCGAACCGCAAAGAGCTTGGCGAGGCGGCCGGACGCAAGGTGTTCAGCGACGACGAGATCGTGGCAGCGGCGCGCGACCTGATCGCGGCGCATGACTTCGAATTCATCGTCGCCACGCGCAGCGAAAAGGGCATGAGCGTGGTGAGCGCCGAAGACGCCCGCCATATCTCCACGCAGGCGCGCGAAGTGTTCGACGTTTCGGGCGCCGGCGATACGGTGATCGCCAGCTTCGCGCTGTCGCTCGCCGCGGGCGCCGACCGGGTGCACGCCGCCGTGATCGCCAATGCGGCGGGCGGCGTCGTCGTCGGCAAACGCGGCACAGCGCGGCTGTCGGTGGAGGAGCTTTCCGGCGCTTTGTTCCGATCGCATGGGCCGGTGGCCCATACCGATGCCATTCTCGACGCCAATGCCGCTGCCCGGATGGTCGCGGCGTGGAAGGAAGAAGGCCTGACGGTCGGCTTCACCAATGGCTGTTTCGATATCCTGCATGCCGGCCATGTCAGCCTTTTGCATGCCGCGCGCAGCCAATGCGACCGCCTGGTGCTAGGCCTCAACAGTGACGCCTCGGTGCGCCGGCTGAAAGGGGCGGGTCGCCCGGTCAACGACCAGCATGACCGCGCCTGCGTGCTCGCCGCCCTTGCTTCCGTCGACGCTGTCGTTGTCTTCGAAGAGGATACGCCGCTCACGCTCATCGAAGCGCTGCTTCCCGATATTCTGGTCAAGGGGGCGGATTACACGGTCGAGACCGTCGTCGGCGCCGATGTGGTGCAGAAGGCAGGCGGGCGCGTGGTGCTGGTCGACCTCGTCGCCGGCAAAAGCACGACCAACACGATCGGCAAGATGCGCGCCGCAAACTGAGGGTTTCGATGTCTGAACTGAACGACTATCTGGTCCGCTCCGCGGCCGCGATCACCGCGACGGTCGAGCGTGACCTGTCGAGCGCGATGGAACGCGCCGTGAGCGCGGTGGTAACGGCGCTTGCGTCCGGGAAGGCCCTTCTGATCGCCGGCAATGGCGGTTCGGCCAGCGATGCCATTCACATCGCCGGCGAACTGGTCGGCCGCTTCCTCAAGGAACGCAAGGCCTACAATGTCATCGCGCTGCCGGCCAACGCGGCGGTGCTGACCGCCTGGGGCAATGACTATGGCTTCGACACCGTCTTCTCGCGCCAGGTCGAGGCGCATGGATCGGAAGGCGCGGTGCTGCTGGCGATCTCGACCAGCGGCAACTCGCCGAGCATCCTCGCCGCCGCCGAACAGGCGCGGGCGATGGGCATGACGGTGATCAGCCTGACCGGTGACACCGGCGGCAAGCTGAAGCCGCTCACCGACATCCTGCTCAATGTGCCGTCGACCTCGACGCCGATCATCCAGCAGGGGCATCTGTGCCTCTACCATTATCTGTGCGAGGTGGTCGAAGCGCGTCTCAGCAATGGCTGACGGCGAAGCTGGCCTTCCGCTTGCCGAGCCCGGCCTGTGGGTCGAGCGCGTCGGCAAAGGCACGTTTCCAGCGGGACGGCCGGCGGTGTTCCTGGATCGTGACGGCACCATCAATGTCGACACCGGCTACCCGAGCAACCCCGCGGATATCGTGCTGCGGCCGGAAATGCTGCCTGTGATCCGAACGGCCAACCTTGTCGGCCTTCCCGCAGTTGTCGTCTCGAACCAGTCCGGCATTGCGCGCGGCTATTTCGGCTGGCCGGAATTCGCCGCCGTGAATGCCCGGGTGCTGGCGCTTCTCGATGCCGAGCAATGCCGGATCGATATGGTGCTTGCCTGCGCCTACCATTCGAGCGGCACAGGTGAACTGGCGATAGGCGATCATCCGATGCGCAAGCCCAATCCCGGCATGCTCCTCCGTGCTCGTGATCTGCTCGGCGTGGCCCTCGGTCGATCGGTCATCGTCGGCGACAAGGCCGACGACATGGAAGCCGGCCGAAGGGCTGGGCTGGTGGAGGGCTGGCTGGTCGGCGGCAGGTTCAACAAAAAGGCCCCGGACGG
The DNA here is from genome assembly GCF_053005525.2 of Mesorhizobium sp. ORM8.1. Taxonomy (NCBI): domain Bacteria; kingdom Pseudomonadati; phylum Pseudomonadota; class Alphaproteobacteria; order Hyphomicrobiales; family Phyllobacteriaceae; genus Mesorhizobium; species Mesorhizobium sp. ORM8.1. Next base: position 5,726,491 of record NZ_CM132600.1, read on the forward strand.
CAGTTTTACGACGCGTAAGTTGATGACGGGCAACGACTACCGCAGACTGTGCGACGTAGTTACCGAGCTGGGTAGGGCTTAGAAAGCCACCAACCCCTCATCCTTGACACGGCGGATGGTCAAAGCGGTGCGCACCGTGTCGACATTGGGCGCCGAGGCCAGCTCCTCGATGACGAAGGTCTGGAAAGTGCCGAGGTCGCTTGCCACGCAATGCAGCAGGAAATCCGATTCACCCGAGACCATCCAGGCGTCGCGCACGATCGGCCAGCCGCGCGTGCGTTCGGCGAAGGTTTTCAGCTCGGCATCGGCCTGATGATGCAAGCCGATCAGGCAGAAGGCGACGACATCCATGCCGAGCGCCGGCGCGTTAAGCAGCGCGCGGTAGCCACGGATGATGCCCGCCTCCTCCAACCGCCTGACACGGCGCAGGCAAGGCGGCGCCGAGATGCCGACACGGCTCGACAATTCGACATTGGTCATGCGTCCGTCACCCTGCAGCTCGCGTAGGATCTTCCAGTCGATGGCGTCGAGGTCGGCTTTGAGCGGCATGGCTGTCTCGGCTTCTGCGCAAGAATCTTTCGCGATTTTGTAATTAAACGACTTTTGTGTCCGCGCCAGCCCTTATCGACGCGACTTTTCAAGCGTAACAAAAGCCGCCATTTCGCGAATAGCTGATTGGCCACAGCTTTCCGGGGACGACGGCCCGTTCGCCTTGCTGCCATGGTTGGCAACCCTTACATTACCCTCGACAAAACCACGGCTTTGCGCCGCAGGGGACTTTTTCATGAACACCAAACACGCGCCTGTTCTCATCATCGGTTCCGGCCCCGCCGGCTACACGGCTGCGGTCTACGCCGCGCGCGCCATGCTGAAGCCGATGCTCGTCGCCGGCCTGCAGCAGGGCGGCCAGCTGATGATCACCACCGATGTCGAAAACTATCCGGGCTTCGCCGACCCCATCCAGGGACCCTGGCTGATGGAGCAGATGCTCAAGCAGGCCGAGCATGTCGGCACCGACATCATCAACGACATCATCACCGAGGTCGACCTCAATGTCCGGCCGTTCCGCGCCAAGGGCGATTCCGGCACGACCTATACGGCCGACGCGCTGATCATTGCCACCGGTGCGCAGGCCAAGTGGCTGGGTATTCCGACAGAACAGACCTTCATGGGTTTTGGCGTGTCGGCTTGCGCCACCTGCGACGGCTTCTTCTATCGCGGCAAGGATGTGGCGGTCATCGGCGGCGGCAATTCGGCCGTGGAGGAGGCGCTCTACCTCTCCAATCTGGCGAAGAGCGTGACCGTCATTCATCGGCGCAACGATTTCCGTGCCGAGCGTATCCTGCGCGAGCGGCTCTTGAAGAAGGACAATGTCCGCGTCATCTGGGACACGGTCGTCGACGAGATCACCGGTCGTCCCGGCAAGACGCCGCTGCCGCCTTCGGTCGAAGGGCTGAAGCTCAAAAATGCGGTAACCGGCGAGATCAGCCATCTCAAGATCGACGGCGTTTTCGTGGCCATCGGCCACGCGCCGGCGGTCGAGCTTTTCGCCGGCAAGCTGAAGCAGAAGCCGAACGGCTATCTGTGGACGGCGCCGGATTCGACCCGCACCGATGTGCCCGGCGTGTTCGCCGCCGGCGATGTCACCGACGACATCTACCGCCAGGCGGTGACAGCGGCCGGGCTTGGTTGCATGGCGGCGCTCGAGGCGGAGAAGTACCTGGCGGGGATCGAGGTTCACCGCGAAGCGGCGGAATGACAAATCGGCTGAGAAAGGCCGCTTAAAAGCCTGATTTTTCATTCAGACGCCAAACGCAACGCGAGGGGAATCATGGCGCTGGACTGGGACAAGCTACGCGTATTTCACGCAGCGGCGGAGGCTGGATCGTTCACCCATGCCGCCGAGACACTGCACCTGTCGCAATCGGCAATCTCGCGGCAGGTCAGCGCGCTGGAGCACGATGTCGGCGTGGCGCTCTTCCACCGCCACGCGCGCGGGCTGGTGCTGACCGAGCAGGGCGAGATGCTGTTTCGCACGGCGCACGACGTGCTGATGAAGCTGGAGACGATCAAGACCCGGTTGACCGAGACCAAGGACCGGCCGTCCGGCGTGCTCAGGGTAACGACCACGGTCGGGCTCGGCGCCGGCTGGCTGACCGAACGCGTGCAGGAATTCATCGAGCTCTATCCCGAGATCAGCCTGCAGCTGATCCTCGCCAATGAGGAGCTCGACCTCACCATGCGCCAGGCCGATTGCGCCATCCGGCTGCGCCAGCCGCAACAGCCGGACCTTATCCAGCGCCGCCTGTTCACTGTGCACTTCCACCTCTATGCCGCACCCTCCTATATCGCGAAATTCGGCAAGCCGGCTTCGATCGCCGAGCTCAGGAACCACCGCATCGTGACCTTCGGCTTGCCGGTGCCTTCGCATCTGTCGGAGCTGAACTGGCTGGAGACGGTCGGCGATTTCGAAGGCGGGCAGAGGGTTCCGACGCTGCAGATCAACGACATCCTGTCGATCAAGCGGGCGGTGCAGGGCGGCGCCGGCATCGCCATGCTGCCCGACTATGTGATCAGCAAGGATACCAACCTGGTCCAGCTGCTGCCCGAGACCGAAGTGCCGTCGTTCGACACCTATTTCGCTTACCCTGATGCGATGAAGAACCAGGCGAAGCTGCACGTCTTCCGCGATTTCATCATCGCCAAGGCGCGCAGCTGGTCCTACTAACCGCGCCACGGCGTGATTCCGCGGCAGCCAGCCGGGTACGGCGCGGCGGTAAGCCTCGTATTCGGCGCCATAGCGGCTCGCCAGCGTCGGCTCCTCGTAGACTTTGACGAAGGAGACCATCGCCGCCGCGGCGATCAGGCCATAGAGCACGACCGGCCAGCTGGCGAAAATAAGCGCCTGTCCAAGGATGATCGACAGCACCGCGACATACATCGGGTTGCGGACATGGCGGTAGATGCCGCCGACGACCAGCTTCTCGGTGGGCGCCACCGGCGCCGGCGTGCCGAGGCCTTCAAGCGCGAAGCGGGCGAAGGCGTGGAGCAGGATTGCAGCCGCTCCGACCACCAGAATAAGCCCTGCGGGCACGATGCCCGGCACCGCGGACAGCGGCACGCGATAGCCGTCGGTCAGCAGCCAGGGCGCCAGTCCGGCAACGACACCGGGCGCGACGACCAGGAACAGCGCGCTGCCGGCGATTGCTGAAAAAGTTCGCATCGTGGGTCTCCTGCCGCAAAAATAAACTTGGCCTGATGAAACCGGCGTCATTTGCCGACTCACGTAATTCCGAGAAAAACCGGCCCGATTTTGTATTTTAGCAGTCGCTTCGATCCGAAAACGTTCTGAAATCGGCTATTTTGCTGGTCCTATGGGCTCCGGGAATGGGTTGGACCACAGCCTGCGTCTTTTTGCATGCGTGTGTTGCAAAATAGATGCTTGTTTCTTGGGCATGATGAGCAGATATATAGTGGCATCTCCGGGGCGCGTTCTCCTCCCATTAGCGCCCTCGAGTGTTCCCCTCTGGAGGTTAGCCTTAATCGGCACTTCCAATCAAACTCAGCCGGATCTTTATTGATCCGGCTTTTTTGTTGCCCGATTGCCTGCGGGCTCCCGGGAAATCGGTAAAATCCACCACGTAACAGTGACATGTAACATCGGGTAACATGTCGCGGACGCACTCTATCGATTAAGTAGACGATAGGACGCGGTTGGTCGGTTCGGGAGATGGGGGCATCACTCGGAAGGCCGGGCTCAGGCAGCTACCGCGTCCGAACCATTTTTCCGGATGCGGCGGACCTGCCGTTGCCTCCCAGGAAGAAGACGGTCCGCAATAGAACGGCGTCCGGATGATCCGGACGCCGTTTTTATGTCTTCCCCAGAAGTGTGCAGCAGTTCTGGGACATCAAGCAAAAACTTAAAGTGCGTCGGCTGAATGCGTTTCAGCGACGCACTTAAAATCGCTCAGGCAGCCTTGCCGTTGGCGTTCATGGCCTCGTCGGCGAGGCGTCCAGTCAGTTCGGCCATATGGTCGAAAACCGCCTTATAGCTGGCAACGCCGGCGGTCGCCGAGCGCAGCTCGATGATCAGGTCGCCGATTTCGGCCTGCGGCATTGTCGCCTCGACCACATCCCAGCCCGGCCAGTCGGGCCTCGCGTCATAGCCGAGAATCTGGCCACGCCGCTGCGGGATCAGCGCGATGATCCTCGAGGTCGCATCGGAAGGCGTGACTATCGCGACCTTCATGACCGGCTCCAGCAGGACCGGCGAGCAGGCGGCCATGCCTTCCTTCATGGCCAGCTTGGCTGCCATCTGGAACGCCATGTCGGAGGAGTCTACCGCATGATAGGAGCCGTCCGAAAGGTTGACCGCGACGTCGACCACCGGGAAGCCGAGCGGACCCGTCTTCAGATAGTCGCGAACCCCTGTCTCCACTGACTGGATGTAGGTCTTCGGCACCACGCCGCCGGTGATGGTGTCGGAGAACTGGAAACCGCTGCCGCGCGGCAGCGGTTTGATCTCGATCACCACGTCGCCGAACTGACCGTGGCCGCCCGATTGCTTCTTGTGGCGGCCGCGCTGTTGCACGGATTTGCGGATGGTTTCGCGATAGGGCACCGCCGGGGCATGGCCCTCGATCGGAATCTGGTTCTTGCCCTCAAGGCGCTCGCGCACCACGCGCAAATGCATCTCGCCGTGCCCCGATAGAACGGTCTCGGCGGAGTCCTGGTTGTGGCGCAGGCCGAGTGAAGGATCTTCCTCGGCAAGGCGCTGGATCGCCGCCGACATCTTGACCTCGTCCTTGCGCTCCTTGGGGCGCAGCGCGAAGGCGAAGACTGGCTGTGGCGGGTCAAGCGCGACCAGCGGCCTGATGCCGCCCTTGGCGGAGCTCAGCGTGTGGCCGGTCTTGACGTCGTCGAGCTTGCCGAGCGCGACCGTGTCGCCGGCCTTGGCGGATACCTGTTTGATCTGGTCCTTGCCGAGCATCTTGTATATGCCAGACACCTTCGCCGTATCGCCATTGGAAAGGAACAGCTCGGCCGCGTCGGCCAATTGACCGGAAAGCACGCGCGAGACCGACAGCTTGCCGCCATGCGCCGTGTGGATGGTCTTCATCACCTGGACGACCGTCTGGTTGCCGTCGGGCACGCCAAGCCGTTTCCTGGTCGCCTCCACGTCCGGCGCGTCGTGGCGGATCGCTTTCAGCAAACGCAGCACGCCATTGCCTTTCTCGGCGGTGCCAATCAGCACCGGTGTCACCGCGCCGGTGCGCAGGTCGGCCGAGAGATCATCGAAGACCGCATCCTTCGGCGGCTCGATCTCCTCCAGCAGCTGTTCCATCAGATGATCGTCATGGTCGGCAAGCGTCTCCAGCATGGAGAAGCGGGCTTCCAGCTCGCGCGCCTTGTCGTCGCCGGGAATTTCGGCCACTTCGCTCTCGGCGTATTCGCGGTAGATGTAGGCGCGTTCGAGCGCCAGATCGATCGAGCCGATGACGATGCCGTCCTTGCGCAGCGGAATCTGGCGCAGCAACAACGGCGAAGCGCTCGTCGGCTGCAGCATCTTGAGCGTGTCGCGTACGCCGGCGATTGCCTTGTCGACCTTGTTGAGGAACAGGATGCGCGGCACGCCGAGATCGTCGAGCTTGCGCATGATGAGCTGCAGTGCGGGGATCTTCTTCTCGTCGGCCTCGGCGACGACAACCGCGAGATCGCAGGCGGCAAGCACCGGCTCGGCCTCGAAGGCGAATTCGATCGAACCGGGGCAGTCGACGAAGGTCAATTGCTCGCCCATGAATTCGGTGGTGGCGAAGTTCGCCTCGACGCTCATGGCGTGAGCGCGAGCCTCGGGCGAATGATCGGAAACAGTGCTGCCCGATGAAACGGGGTTCTGGCGGGGAATGGCGCCCGTGCGGGCGAGGATTGCTTCGAGAAGTGTCGTCTTACCGCTTGCAAAGGGACCGACTATGGCGATGCATTTCGGTCCCGTGCGTCGTCCTCCGGCGCGAGTACCCATGGCTGACCTCCACTCAGGCGTTTCCCGAGAGAGCGATCAGCAAAAGTGGAAACCGGTTTTGCGTGCGATCGCACTCTCTAGAAGAGCGGCGGCCGGCCTGTTCGGCCGTCGCGGGCGGTTTATTTCCTCCTGCCCAAAGCCATCGTCACACGGGTTTGCGGAGAGGGCAAGAAAAATAGGAAATTCGCCGGCTTGGTTTCGTCGGTGGTCGCCTATTTGTCAGGCCGTGAGCGCGAGCGGCTTGAAGGCGCGACGCACAAGGCGCTCATTTTATCGCGTGGCCCCGGCCGGCCGAAGAAGTAGCCTTGAAGCGGCTGCAGCCGGCAGTGCGTGCCAGCATGAACTCGTCGGCCGTTTCCACGCCTTCGGCGACGATGGCGATGTCCTGGATGCGCGCGATCTGGGCAAGCGCGGAGACGAAGATCTGCGCCACCTGGTCATGCGCGAGGCTGCTTATATAGGAGCGATCGATCTTGACGCAGTCGATGGGCAGCGACTTCAGATAGTTGAAGCCGCAATGTCCGGTGCCGAAATCGTCGAGCGCGATCTGGAAGCCGAGGCCACGCAGCGCCTCAAGGCGTCTCAGCACCTCAGGCGTGGCGGCCATCGCAACCGTCTCGGTGATCTCGATGATGAATTGCGATGCCGACCGTCCGGTTTCGCGCAGGACGCGCTCGCACATCGTCACGATCTCGTCGCGCTTCAACTGCTCGCCGGAGACGTTGATCGAGATGCGCCGCCCCGGAAAATGGCCGATGTCGGCGCAGGCGCGCTTGAAGACCCATTCGCCGATCATATCGATCAGCGTCGAGCGCTCGGCGATCGGGATGAACTCCGCCGGCGATATCAGGCTGCGCACCGGATGGCGCCAGCGGATCAATCCCTCCAGCGCCTCGACGGAACCGTTCGGATCGACGATCGGCTGGTAGTAGAGTTCCAACTCGCCGAGATAGACGGCGGCGCGCAGTTCGCGTTCGACCAACCGGCGATAGCGCTTGTCCGACAGCATCTCCTCATCGAAGACGGTGACGCGGCCGCGGCCGCCGGCCTTGCTCTCGTAGAGCGCAAGGTCGGCGAGCAGCAGCAGCTCGGTACCGTTGGAAGCATGCAGCGGCGCAAGCGCCACGCCGACCGAGATCGACAATGGAATGATCTTGCCCTCGTGCCTTTTGCCGGCGCGCATCGCCTCCAGCAATCGGCGCATATCTTTCTGGATGGAAGCCGTGTTGCCATGTGGGAGAATGACGCCGAACTCGTCACCGCCGAGCCGGCCGATGACGCCGTCTTCGAAGATACGCTCCGCCTCCTTGACCAGATGCGCCAGGGCCAGGTCGCCGAACTGATGGCCGAACGTGTCGTTGAGCTGCTTGAAGTGATCGAGGTCGATCAGAAGCAGGCTGGCCTTGCGCGGGTTGCGCTGGCTGCCCAGACGGTCACGCAGCGCTTCGATGAAATAGCGGCGCGTCATGGCGCCGGTCATCGTATCGATGGTCAGGAAGCGATGCTTCTCGGCTTCGGCGGCAGCCGCCGATTGCAGGCGCTGAACGACGCTCGAGCGCATGTACATCAGCACCAGCAGCGCCATCAAGGTCGATGTCGCCGATATGGCGAGCACGCCGGTGCGCGAAGCGCCTTCCGTCAGACCGAAATCGGCAAGGCAGGTGGCGGCGATGCTCACCAGGAGCAATGCCTGGATGCCGCGATAGATACGGCCGCTGTGATCCTTGATCGTCGCCAAGATACTCATGTCCGCACCCCCACAGCACGCGTCATGGCTAGGGGGCAGCCGTTAACAAACATTGAGTTCGGCTGCGGCTTCGTCGCATTAATCGGCGCTCGGTCATTCGCAGGAATTTTATGGTTAAAAAGCAATGATTTATGACAGTTTGTTGACCGGCTAATGAACTTCTATCGCACGGACTTCGACGCTATCTTTCGATGGCCGAAAACGTCGGTTGCGCGAACCCTTGTCGGCATGAAACTGTGTTGCAGGACGCGCGTTCGCGGTGGGTTGTTTCGTAGGAAAGGATAGGACGATGAAGATCATTGCGTGCGGCACCGTGCCGACGATCATCGCGCCGGATAAGTATTTCACCGGCCGGGTGCTGCAGACGCCGATCATCGAAAAGGAAGCGCCGGCGCGATTGCGGGCTACGCTGGTCAGCTTCGAACCCGGTGGGCGCACGCACTGGCATACGCATCCGCTCGGACAGACGCTTTATGTCACCTCCGGCGCCGGACTTGCCCAGACCTGGGGCGGACCGATCGAACAGATCAGGGCAGGGGACGTCATCTCGTTTGCGCCCGGCGAAAAGCACTGGCATGGCGCGGGGGCGAAAACCGCCATGACGCATATCGCCATGCAAGAGGCGCTGGACGGTGTCCATGCGGAGTGGCTGGAAGCGGTGACGTCGGAGCAATATGGCGGCTGAGCGCCTGCCTCGACGTCGGTCAGTGGTATGGATGACCGCAAAATCATGTTTGGAATGTCATGCTGAAGAGCCGCCTGCCTCTCGTCGCCGCCGTCTATCTCGGCTCTTTCGTCGCCTTGCTCGATGTCAGCATCGTCAATGTCGCGCTGCCGACGATCCAGCAGGCGCTGCTTACCGATTTCGGCGGCCTGCAATGGGTGGTCGACGCCTACACGCTCTGTCTTTCCGCCTTCATGCTGTCGTCGGGCCTGATCGGCGACCGCTACGGCCGCAAGCGCTCGTGGCTGGCTGGTGTCGGCATCTTCGTCGTCGGCTCGCTGATCTGCGCCATCGCCCCGAACCTGCCGGCGCTGCTTGCCGGCCGCGTGGTGCAAGGCATTGCCGGCTCGCTGCTCATCCCGGGCGCGCTGTCGATCCTCACCCAGGCTTTCCCGGATCCGCGCGAGCGGGCCGGCGTCATCGGCGGCTGGGCTTCGTTCGCCGCCATCTCGCTGCTGGTCGGCCCGGTGCTGGGCGGCATCCTGGTGCAGACGGTCGGCTGGCAAAGCATCTTCCTGATCAACCTGCCGCTTGGTCTGGTGACGGTCGTGCTTGGCGCTGTGTCGATCGACGAGACCTCGCACCCCGAACACGCGCATCTCGATCTTGTCGGCCTGGCGCTCTCGATCCTGTGGCTTGGTGCTTTGACCTTCGGCCTGATCACGGCCGGCGAAACCGGCTGGAGCGATCCCAAGACCGTCACGGCGCTTGTCGTCGGCATCGTCGGCCTGGCGGTCTTCCTCGGCTTTGAAGCACGCATAGCGCGCCCTATGCTGCCGCTTGGCCTGTTTGCCGACGCACGCTTTGCCGTCGCCAATGTCGCCTCGTTCGCGCTCGGCTTCACCTCCTACACCAGCGTCTTCTTCTTCTCGATGTTCCTGCAGCAGGTGCAGGGCTGGTCGCCGACGCAGACCGGCCTGCGCATGGCGCCGGCCTTCATTGTCCAGATGGTGGTGTCGCCATGGATCGGCAGGCTCAGCGCGCGCTACGGCCATTCGATGCTGATGACGGCGGGCTATCTCCTGATCGGCCTTTCCATGCTTGGCATGTGCTGGGCCGGTCCGTCGACCTCCTACGCGATGCTCGGCCTTCTGTTTGCCATCAGCGGCCTTGGCAACTCGCTGGCGATCCCGACCGGCAGCGCCGCGGCTATGTCCTACGCGCCGCGTGAGCGTTCCGGCATGGTGTCGGCGGTCATCAACGCGACCCGCCAGAGCGGCCTTGCCATCGGCATCGCGCTGCTCGGCGCCTTGATGAGCATGCGCGCGACCAGCCTGCTTGCCGGCTATCTCGGCGATGCTGGCGTCGCCAATGCCGAGACGGTGGCCCGCGCCGCCATCTCACGGCATGATTTTACCACCGACGCGGCGATCGGCGCGGGTGGCGTGCACAACCTTTTCACGATCGCCTATGCCGGCGGCTTCCATGCCGCGATGCTGACGGCGGCGATTGGCGCGTTCCTCACCGCCGCATTGCTGGTCGCCGTGCTGGCGCCGGCCGAAGCGCGCTCCGCCCGGGAAGCGAAGCAGCAGGCGTAGGCGTCAAAAAAACCTGACTGAAGCCGGGTTTTGGTGTTTCGTGGCTTGCGCCGATCAGGTCAGCGATCCCGTAAAGCGCTGGATGCGGGTGCAGGCTTCCTCCAGCAATGCGTCCGACGTGGCGTAGGAGATGCGGAAGTTCGGACCTAGGCCAAAGGCCGAGCCGAACACCACCGCAACGCCTTCGGCCTCGAGCAGTTCGGCGCAGAACGTCTCATCGGTGTCGATGACCTTGCCTGCCTTCGTCTTCTTGCCGATCAGTTGCGCGCAGGACGGGTAGACATAGAAGGCGCCTTCCGGCGACGGGCACGTGATGCCGCGCGCCTGGTTGAGCATGGACACGACGAGATCGCGACGCCCTTGAAAGATCGCCTTGTTCTTGGCGATGAAATCCTGCGGGCCGTTGAGCGCCTCGACCGAAGCCCATTGCGCGATCGTGCAGGCGCCAGACGTCTGCTGACCCTGGATCATGTCCATTGCCTTGATGAGCTGGACAGGACCCGCTGCATAGCCGATGCGCCAGCCGGTCATGGCATAGGCTTTCGACACGCCGTTCATGGTCAGCGTGCGCTCGTAGAGGCTCGGCTCGACCTCGGCGATGGTCTTGAAGACGAAATCGCTATAGGTTAGGTGCTCGTACATGTCGTCGGTCAGCGTCCAGACATGCGGATGCTTCAACAGCACATCGGCCAGCGCGCGCAGTTCCGCTTCCGTGTAGGCGGCGCCCGACGGATTCGACGGCGAGTTCATCAACAGCCATTTGGTCTTCGGCGTGATCGCCTTTTCCAGCACCGCCGGTGTCAGTTTGAAGCCGTTGTCGATCGAGGTGTCGGCGAAGACCGAGGTGCCGCCGCAGATCGCCACCATTTCGGGATAACTCACCCAGTAGGGACGCGGAATGATGACCTCGTCGCCGGGGTTCAGCGTCGCCATGAAGGCGTTGAACAGAATCTGCTTGCCGCCGGTGCCGACAATGGTCTGCTCCGGCCGGTAGTCGAGGTTGTTCTCGCGCTTGAACTTTTTGGAGATCGCCTCGCGCAGCGGCACGATGCCCGAAACCGGCGGATATTTGGTCTCGCCGCGGCGGATCGCTTCGATCGCCGCGTTCTTGATGTTGTCGGGCGTATCGAAGTCGGGCTCGCCGGCGCCGAGGCCGATAATGTCACGGCCGGCATTTTTCAGCTCGCGCGCTTTCTGCGTCACCGCGATGGTCGCGGAAGGCTTAACGCGGGAAAGGGCGTCGGCGAGAAAGGCCATGACAAACTATCTCCTAGGAAAGCGGCCAAGAGCGGCCGCGGCGCTTCTCATGTCGCAACATCGGCTCAAGCGCAAGCATTGTCGGATGAGCCAGAGGTCAAGGAGGCGTGAGCGGCAACGCTAAATTCATCAACGACCGGTAAACCCTTGACTGGCAGGATCGCAGGTTGAATTGCGAAACGAGGAACCTTTGTCGCGCAGCATCGGGCTTGCCCACATCATCCGCAACGATGACGGCACCTCCAGTGGTGTCTGGGGCATCTATACACTGCAGAGCGCGTTTCAGCCGATCTTCGCCTTCAAGGAGGGCAGGCTTTCGATCGCGGCTTTCGAGGGCCTGATCCGGCCGTTTCGCAATGGCGAGCCGCAGTCGCCGGGAGCCTTCTTCGGCACATGCCCGGCCGCCGACAGGCTGCATATCGAGGCGCTGACGCGGACGCTGCATCTTTTGAATGCCGGCGCCTGCCTGCCGCAGGAAGCGTCCATCTTCGTCAATTTCGACCCGTCGGTGTTCACCGATCGCGGCATTGCCGACAAGGCATTGCGCGACATGCGGCTGGTGCTGCACGAGGCCGGCATCGATGCGCGCCGCATCGTTTGCGAAGTGACCGAGCAGAGGTCGGCCTCGCAGGAAACGCTCTACAATTTCGTGGAGGCGCTGAAGGCTAATGGCTTCCGCATTGCCGTCGACGATTACGGCGCGGACGATTCTGACATCAACCGCATCAAGGAACTCAAGCCCGACATCGTCAAATTCGACGCCCAATGGATCACGCAATTGATGGAATCCGGAGCCGGCTTCGCGTTGCTGACGGCCATGGTGCAGAGTTTCGAAAACCAGGGCATCCGCACCGTCTTCGAAGGTATCGAGGAAGGCTGGCAATTGGAACTCGCCGAAAGATCCGGCGCCTCGATGGTGCAAGGCTATGTGCTCGCCCGGCCGGAACTGGCGCCCACCAGCTTTCGCGTTTTCGGCAAGGGTACCGAGCCGCCCCAGGTCGAGGAGAGTAAGGCGTTGCTCGCTGCGACCCCGCCCGGCTTCGCCGGCACGGCCGGCAAGGGTATTCGGGCGCAAGGTCGCGCCATGACCGGACATACCGAAAGGCGGCGCAACGCCGCCGAGGCGATCTTCGCCGACGAGATCGGCATCCAGTTCGGCGTCTATGGCGAGTTCCGGCTGTGGAGCGCCTATCAGCCGATCTTCGCGCCGCAAGGCAGGGCACTGAAGGCTGTGGCCGTCGAAGGGCTGATCGAACCGCGTCGCGTCGCGCGGCCCGTGGCGCCATCCGCCTTCTTCGACAGCGTGCCGCAAGCCGACCGTTTGTTCGTCGAGACGATGTGCCGGATGCTGCATGTCGGCAATTACCGCAACATCGGCGCCGACGGGCTGACATTGTTCTTCAACTACAATCCGATGATCAACGATCACCTCGGGCGAGCGCTGGCGGAAATCCGGCTGATGACCAGGCATCTCGGCGACTTCGACCTGCAGCCTGGCCTGCTTGTCTGCGAAATCACCGAACAGGCGGCCGACGATCGCGTCCTGATCAGCCTGGTGCACGAAATGCGGCGTCACGGCATCCGCATTGCGATCGACGATTTCGGCACCGGACATTCGACCGAGGAGCGGATCAATCTTCTTGCGCCGGATATCGTCAAAATCGACGGCGCCTGGTTCGCCGAGTTCTGCCGGCATGCGGCGGCCGAACGCTTCTTCCGGCCGCTGGTCTCGATGTTGCACGACCGTGGCGCCAAGGTCCTGGTCGAAGGCATCGAGCGGGCGACGCATCTGCGTGTCGCGCTGGATGGCGGCGTCGATCTCCTCCAGGGCTTCCACCTTGCCCGCCCGGCGCTCGCCGGCACGATCTTCAATGAAGAGCCGCTGTCGATCGACGCGCTGCTTGGCGCCAACAACAAGGTCGTGCCCTGCATCAGCGCCGCTGACGCTTGATCCCAAGAAACGCATCAGCGTCGCTGATGCTTTAGCCCAAGAACAAATCACTGGATGAGCCACGCTGAAGCGCGGTAGAGCCTTGCTATCGACGCGCGAGGTGACAGCATGATCCTTTACGACATGAGCGACAGCGGCAATTGCTACAAGCCGCGGCTGTTGATGGCCAAGCTCGGCATTCCCTTCACTCGGGTCGAGGTCAACTCGCACAGCGGAGAAACACGCAAGCCCGACTATGTCGCCAAGAATCCGAACGCGATGGTGCCGATGCTGGAGCTCGACGATGGCAGGCGCATCGCCGAATCCAACGCCATCCTGCTCTATCTCGCCGAGGGCACCCGCTTCCTGCCGGCTGACAAATACGAGCGTGGGCTGGCCTATCAATGGCTGTTCTTCGAACAATACAGCCACGAGCCCTACATCGCCGTGCGCAAGGCGCTGCTCACCTTTCCCGAAAGGGCGAAGGACGCCACGCCCGAACGGCTGGCGGCGACGCTGGAGCGCGGCAACAAGGCGCTCGGCGTGATGAACAGGCACCTGGAGCAGAACGCGTTTTTCAGCGGCAGTTCCTATAGCGTCGCCGATATCGCGCTTTACGCCTACACCCACACCGCCGAGAAGGGCGGCTTCCAGCTTGACGCCTATCCGGCCGTGGCGGCCTGGCTGAAGCGCGTCGAGGCGGATCAGGGGCACGTGCCGATCGAGTGGGTGGGGTAATTCCGGCTGCTTCGAACGAAGGCGGGCTATTTGATAAGACGCTCGTACTCGGCATGGGTGCCGATCCAGATCCAGTTATAGCCGTCGGCACTTTCCAAAGCCAAAGCGCGATAATTGCTATCGATTCTCGCTGACCAAGCCTCACCTACCTTTTTGAAGTGAAGGGATGGATGGCGAGGGTTGGTCTTCAGCAACGTGAAACTCTTGTCGGCAAGGCGACGAACTGGTTTGGGTAGAGCTTGGTATTTCCCCCCAAAAACTTGCGGTCGCCCGGTGCTTCACAAGTCGCGCAACTTGCCTGCTGCTATTTCAGCCCGCGCTTCGGCCAGCAGCTTGTCGAGCCGCCCCGCTTTTGCGTCGTCTTCGATCTGCCGATCCCACTTGTCCGCCTGAAGCTGCTCGAACCATGCGGCAAAGGCCTTCAGTTCTTCAGGGCTCAGTTCGGCGACGGATTTTTCGATCTGTTCAAGCTTGCTCATAGGCTAACGGTACCACAATCGGGCTAAAAATGGTACCATCGGTGGGACACTAGACCTCAACCCGCCTGACTGCAGACAAACAAAAAGGCGGGATAAATCCCGCCTTCCCATTTAGGTAGCCTGATCGGGAGCGTCCGGTCCGGGCTGGCAGCTATCTGCTGTTCCAGCGTATCGGGTCTTTCGCTCCGGCGCGCTCATCGCGCGACCGTCAGTACATCCGTGACTTGCCGCGCGCCCTAGGCTCTCGCCCAGTGCGCGCCATTCGCAAAAATCAGGCCGCCTTGCTCAGAGACCCAGCGGCGGACTTGCCGGTGCGGCGGTCCTGCTCGATCTCGAAGTTGATTTTCTGGCCTTCGACGAGGCTGGTCATGCCAGCGCGCTCGACAGCGGAGATGTGGACGAAAACGTCCGCGCCGCCATTGTCAGGCTGGATGAAGCCGTAGCCCTTGGTGGCGTTGAACCACTTGACCGTACCAGTTGCCATCTAAATGCCCTTCCACATTTGCTTACGTTTGACCGGACCAACGTCCGGCCGGTTGCATCGAAATTTTGGAGATAGACGTCAGCAAACGCGAGGTATCGCGAGGCCCGATCGATCGGCCAAATTCAATGGGACGCATATAGGATGATTTTGCCAAGAAAACAAGATGGTCCGCATGGGCGCCGACAGCATAGCGCTGGAATCGAGTAGAAGTTCGAAGGGAAGTTTTGACACGTGGCGCGCGTTGTGGAGGGATGAACATGCTCGCCGTTCTAGGAGAGGAACATGAAAACCATTCTGCTTGCTGCTTGCCTGGTGCTGGTGTCCGCCGAGGCGCAGGCCGTCTCGCGCTACGACCCCACCCGTATGAGCTGCGACCGGGTGCAGGCGACGATCGCCAGGCAAGGTGCGGTCATCCTGCGCTACCAGTCGACGCGCGTGCCCGGGCTGCCGCTCTACGACCGCTATGTGCGCGACGAGCGCTTCTGCAACATGGGCGAGGTGCGGTCCCGCGCCTATGTGCCGAGCGCCGACATCAGGTCGTGCGCGGTCTATGTCTGCAAGCGGCCGGACTTCGACCATTTCCGCCGCCGGTTCCCGCACCACCGCTGAGAGTCCGTTTGGAAACTCTACTCCCGCGGCCACCTGGCGGCGGTCATCTGACTCGCGGGAGCAAGTTTCGAAACGGGCTCTGGAAGTCTCAGAAGCCGAATGACGCCTGCGCGGCCGGCGGCGGGCCGACACGCACGCCTTCCATGGCCAGCATCTTTTCCTTGGTGGCCGAGCCGCCCGGCGCCGAGAAGCCGCCGATCTTGCCGCCGGCGGCCAGGATACGATGGCAAGGGATGACCAGCGGCACCGGGTTGGCGCCAAGCGCGGCGCCGGTTTCGCGGGCAAGCCCGCTATGGCCGGCGCGCTTGGCCAGTTCGCCATAGGTGGTCGTCTCGCCGAAGCCGAGCTTGCGCGCGGCATCGTAGATGGCGAGGCGAAAGTCATCGACTCCGTCAAGGTCGACCGGCACGCCGGAGAAGTCGACGTCCTCGCCGGCCGCATAGGCTTTGATCGAAGCGATCAGCTCGACGATCCACCCTGGCTGCTCCGTCGAGGTGGAGACGCCCGGGTGGCGGAACAGCCGGCGTTCGACCGCTTCGCGGCTGCGCTCGGGCAGGCAGACGCGGATCAGGCCCTTCTCGCTCCAGGCTATTCCCATGAAGCCGATCACTGTTTCTAACACTGCGTGGCCGGCCGTGATCCGAGATGTGGGTTTCATGGCGTATTCCTTCCGTAAAACCGCGAAAAACGAGTACATATCCGGAACAATATGGCATTTCGGCCCTGTTCCTGACACCCGAAAACCGCCGGCCGGCGGCGATTGCCGAGGGTGAATCGCTGGTGTAAGGACTTCTTAACAGCCCGACAAACCGGACCCGCACGGCTTGCCAGTCAAGATCATCATCACCGCGATCGGCGTGCTCGTTGCAGCAGCCGGCCTCAGCGGCTGTACCTCGACCTCGCAGATGAAGGCCGCGCCCGCGCTTGCGGCGGCGTCTAGCCCTGTTGTCGCGGACGATACGCCGACCCTGGCGCTGCCCGAAACCGTGGCCGTGCTGCCGGAACCGTCCGGCTTGGCGCAGGTGCAGACGACAGCACTTGCCGGCGATGCCGTCGCCTTGGCGACGACGCCAGGTGCCGCGCTGCCGCCGCCCATACAGCCCGGCGCGCAGCCGGCAGCCTTTGCCGGCGCGACGCCTGTCGCGGGCCAGTTTCCGCCGCCGCCGGTGCTGATGGCCGGCGCCTCGCCGACCGGTCCCGGCGCGCTCAAGCAGGCAGCGCTCTACACCACCGCCGGCGTCGCCATGCCGGTCACCGGACAGACGGCCAAGATCGCTCCGATGCCTGGCATCCAGCAGGTCGCCTATGTCTCCCCGGACAACCCGGCGCTGCTTACGGCGCCCGCCCAGCCGGAACAGCACGCCAGCGGCCCGCGCGCCGAGATCGAGCGGTTGATCGAGAAATATTCGGCGGTCTATGAAGTGCCGGTCGAGCTGGTGCGCCATGTCGTCAACCGCGAGAGCACCTTCAACCCGAAAGCCTTCAATCATGGCCATTGGGGGCTGATGCAGATCAAGCACGCGACCGCGCGCGGCATGGGCTATGACGGACCGGCGACCGGCCTGTTCGACGCCGAGACCAACCTCAAATACGCGGTCAAGTATCTGCGCGGCGCCTGGCTGGTCTCCGGCGGCAACGCCAAGCGCGCCGACATGCTCTACCAGACCGGTTATTACTACGACGCCAAGCGCAAGGGCCTGCTCGAGGCGACCGGCCTCGGCGTCGACCGCAAGCGGCACCGCCTGCCACCCGACGCCTGAGCGAGCTGTCCAGTTGTGACGCTTTGCAACATCGGCGGCGTGCCGGCGCAATTTGTGAACTCCTTCACATAGACTGACGTTAGGGCATGCTAATTCGTCGTCGTGCCGGCGGCCGATCGGCGGATCGACGCGGGCAAGGCGTCGGAGGGGGCTGTGCCGGCATGCGTCAGCCACTCCCAGGCGGGCTCCGGGGCGGTGGGTTTCGGAGCCCGTCCGCTTTCGTGTGAAGCCCATGGAGGAGATGTCCGCCTTGGCCCCGTTCACCGTCAATACACAGCGCTTCGATCCCTATAAGAACTATCGGTTCCGACTGAAATGGGACCGCAAATATGTTGCCGGCATCTCGAAGATCAGCGGGCTGAAGCGCACCACCGAAGTCATCGAACACCGTGACGGCGGCGCTGCCGGCAACACGCGCAAATCGCCAGGCATTACCCGCTTCGAGCCGATCACCGTCGAACGCGGCGTGACCCATGACCTCGAATTCGAGCGCTGGGCAAACAAGGTGTGGGATTTGCAGAACGGTCTCGGCGCGGAAGTGTCGTTGAAGGACTTTCGCAAGGACATCATCCTCGAATTCCTGAACGAGGCCGGGCAGGTGGCGCTCGTCTACAAGATCTTTCGCTGCTGGCCGTCCGAAGTCCAGATGCTGCCCGAGCTCGATGCCAACGCAAACGCCGTGGCGATCCAGGCCATGAGGCTGGAGAACGAAGGCTGGGAGCGCGATACCGATGTGGTCGAGCCGACCGAGCCCGGCTTTACCGATCCGCCGGCGTGATCGTCGCGCTACGGAACCGAATGCGGCGCTCCGCATTCAACGCAGGGCGGGGGTGCTGACGAGCTGACGACGCGCGGAAATCCGTCTCGCCGGCCTTGAAGCGAGATCGGCCGCCCCGTGAAGTTCTTTCCCGCATTTCTGGCATTGGCAACCGGCATCCTGCTTACGGTCGTTCCGGTCCACGCGGTCGAGCTTTCGATCGTGTCGGGCGACACCGGCAACGGCATCAAGGTGCTGCGCGAGATCCTCGACCGCTACGAGAAAAAGAGCGGCAACAAGGTCGGCATCGTCGTCATACCGCCCTCGATCACCGACCAGTTCGGCCAATACAGGCTGTGGCTTGCCGCCGGCAGCAGCGACATCGACGTCTACCAGACCGACGTCATCTGGGCGCCGCAGCTTGCCAGCCAGCTCGTCGACCTGACGCAGGCAACCAGGGATGTTGTCGGCGCCCATTTCCCGTCGATCATCAAGTCGCAGACCGTCAACGGCAGACTGGTGGCCCTGCCGATCTTCACCGACGCGCCGGCGCTCTATTATCGCAAGGATCTTCTCGACAAATATGGCGCCAAGGTGCCGACCACCTGGAAGGAGCTGCAGGACACCGCCAGGCTGGTCATGGACAAGGAGCGGGCGGCCGGCAACAAGGACATCTGGGGCTATGTCTTCCAGGGCAACGCCTATGAAGGGCTGACCTGCAACGCGCTCGAATGGGTGATGTCGAATGGCGGCGGCGGGATCGTCGAACTGGACGGCGCCATCTCCATCAACAACCCGAAAGCGGCGGCCGCGCTCGACATGGTCAAAGGGTGGATCGGCACCATCGCGCCGCCGGGCGTGCTCGCCTATCAGGAAGAGGAATCGCGCGGCGTCTGGCAGACTGGCAACGCAGTCTTCATGCGCAACTGGCCCTACGCCTACGCGCTCGGCAACAGCGAGAATTCGCCGATCAAGGGCAAGTTCGACGTGGCGCCGCTGCCGGCCGGTAGCGGCGAAGGCGCGCATCCGGTCGCGACGCTCGGCGGCTGGAACCTTGCCGTCTCAAAATATTCCAAACATCCGGACGCGGCGATCGACCTGGTCAAGTTCATCGCCTCGCCCGAGATGCAGAAATACCGCACGCTGCGGACGTCCAATCTGCCGACGATCGCAGCACTCTATGACGATCCCGACATCGCCAGGCAGCAGCCGATCGTGCCGCGCTGGAAGCCGATCTTTCTCGACGCCCAGCCACGGCCCTCCGCGACCGCCAGGATCAAATACAACGAGGCATCGAGCCAGTTCTGGACGGCCGTGCACAACACGATTTCCGGCGAAGGCGCGGCGGGCGACAATCTCGCCGATCTCGAGGCGAGGCTGACCAGGCTGAAAGGAAAGGGCTGGTGACCGCGACGCCGGTAAGGCGATCGCCATTGATGCGCCAGCGCGTGCGCATCGCATGGCTGTTCCTGGCGCCGATGCTTGTGGTTCTGGCCGCCGTCGCCGGCTGGCCGCTGTTGCGCACTGTCTATTACAGTTTCACCGACGCCTCGCTTGCCGATCTCGATGCCCGGCAATGGGTGGGCTTCGACAACTACTTCTCGGTGCTGCGCCTGCCGAGCGGCCGCCTGCTCTATGACGGGCTGCTCGCCGATCCGGTGTGGTGGCGCGCGGTGTGGAACACGATGCGTTTCGCCGTGGTTTCGGTGGCCTGCGAGACGGTGCTGGGCATGGTCGTCGCACTGGCGCTTAACGCCGAATTCCCGGGACGCGGCATCGTCCGGGCCGCGATCCTCATTCCCTGGGCGATCCCGACGATCGTCTCGGCCAAGATGTGGCAATGGATGCTCAACGACCAGTTCGGCATCATCAATGTGGTGCTGCTCAACCTCGGCCTGATCCACGCCAAGATCGCCTGGACCGCCAGCGCCGACACCGCGATGGTCGCCGTGCTCATTGTCGACATCTGGAAGACGACGCCGTTCATGGCGCTGCTGATCCTGGCGGCGCTGCAGATGCTGCCGCGCGAGATCGTCGAGGTGGCCAGGCTCGATGGCGCGAGCCCATGGCAGGTGTTCTGGTGGGTGACCCTGCCGCTGATCCGCCCGGCGGTGATGGTGGCGGTGATTTTCCGCGCGCTCGACGCGCTGCGCATCTTCGACCTGATCTATGTGCTGACGCCCAACAACGTGCAGACCAAATCGATGTCGATCTTCGCGCGCGAGAACCTGTTCGAGTTCGACAAGTTCGCCTATGGCTCGGCCGCCTCGACGCTGCTTTTCCTCATCATCGGCCTGCTCACCATCGCCTATATCCGGATCGGCCGGCTGAGCCTGGATGGAGGCCGCTGATATGAAACTGTTGAAGCGCGCCGGCTTCTATCTGCTGCTTCTGGGAATCGTCTTCGTCGCGGTGTTTCCGTTCTACTATGCCATCGTCACCAGCCTGAAATCGGGCACCGAGCTGTTCCAGGCCGGCCTGTGGCCGCGATCGTTCAGCCTTGCCAATTACCGCAACGTGCTGACCGAAGGGCCCTTCCTGCGCAATCTCATGAATTCGCTGATCGTCTCCGGCGCGGTGGTGGCGATTTCGCTGCTGCTCGGCGTCACCTCGGCCTACGCGCTGGCGCGCATTCGTTTTCGCGGGCGCTCGGCGCTGATGCTCGCCATCCTGTCGGTGTCGATGTTTCCGCAGGTGGCCGCGCTTGCCGGGCTGTTCGAGATCATCCGGGCGCTGCACCTCTACAATTCGCTCTTGGCGCTCATCCTGTCCTACATGATCTTCACCTTGCCGTTCACCGTCTGGGTGCTCACCACCTTCGTGCGCGACCTGCCGGTCGAGATCGAGGAAGCGGCGATCCTCGACGGCGCCGGGCCATGGACCATCCTGACGCGCATCTTCCTGCCGTTGATGTGGCCGGCGCTGGCCACCACCGGGTTGCTCGCCTTCATCAGCGCCTGGAACGAGTTCCTGTTCGCGCTCACCTTCACCTCCACCAACACGCAGCGCACCGTGCCGGTGGCGATCGCGCTGCTCTCCGGCAACTCGCAGTTCGAAATCCCCTGGGGCAACATCATGGCCGCCTCGGTGATCGTCACCGTGCCGCTGGTGGTGCTGGTGCTGATCTTCCAGCGCCGCATCGTTTCAGGCCTCACCGCCGGCGGGGTGAAGGGGTAAGATAGGTCAGATATCCAGTGCGTTACCGACCTTCTTCTTCATGGAAAGGAACTGTCCACCAAAGCGGCAGGCCGCGTCTTGCCCGTGCTCATCCAGTTGCTAAGCTTCGCCCGCGTGGGGTTTTGTTGAAACCGGAGGAAACATGATGCGGCTTCTGCTTTCCCGCCTCGCCACCCTGATCCTCGCTGCGCCGCTCCTTGCCGGTGCCGCACAGGCTGCCGACGATTGCGCCAACGCGCAGGACCAGGCGACCATGAACCAATGCGCCGGCAAGGAATTCACCGCGGCCGACAAGAAACTCAACGACGCCTACAAGCAGATCGAGGGGCGGCTCAAGGACAATGCCGCGTCGAAGAAATTGCTGGTCGATGCGCAGCGCGCCTGGGTCGCTTTCCGCGATGCCGAATGCAACTTCCAGGGTGGTCCGATCGACCAGGCGGGCACCATCTACCCGATGGTGGTCGCCAATTGCCAGACGTCTCTCACCAACGACCGGCTGAGCGATTTCAAGACCTATCTCAACTGTCCCGAAGGCGAGATCAATTGCCCGGTGCCGACGGCGCAGTAGCGTTTGCCCGGCCGTTTCGGCAGGGCAGGCTCCTGCGTGGCCGCGCGCGTATAAAAATGTCGGAACCGATCGTTTCGAAACGTCCTTGGGTCGTAGCGCAACCGCGCCGGGACGCCGGCGCGACGAGACAAGGAGCCGATCATGATCACCTTTCCCAACGAATCCGCCAAATACCGCACCGCGCGCGAAAAGCTGCTGAAGAAGGAAATCGAACTGCGCCGCGCCATGGAAGCCGTGGCCGAGGAGCGGCGCGCTCTGCCGCCGGGCGGGCTGGTGTCGCAGCGCTATGTCTTCGACGCGCTGGATGGCGAGGGCAAGCCGGCGAAGGTGAAACTGGCAGACCTGTTCGCGCCGGCCAAGGATTCGCTGATCCTCTACCAGATGATGTTCCCGCGTCATCCGCAGGAAACGCGCGATGTGGCGTCGAGCGGCGAGACGGCCAGGCTCGTCCGACAGGACCAGCCGTGCCCGTCCTGCACCGCGCTGCTCGACCAGCTGGACGGCGCGGTCGGCCATCTGCAGGCGGCCGGCTTCAACTTCGCCGTGGTGGCCAAGACCGCGCTCGACAATCTCATCGCACTTGGCCGCGACCGCGGCTGGAAAAACATGCGGCTCGTCTCGTCGGCTGGCAATGGTTTCAAGCGCGACTACAATTCCGAAACGGCCGAGGGCGCGCAGATACCGCTGCTTTCGGTGTTCCATCGCGACGCCGACGGCATCCGCCATTTCTGGTCGTCGGAGCTTGGCTTCGCGCCGACCGATCCCGGACAGGACCCGCGCGCCATCGGCACCTGCGAGATCCTGTGGAACCTGATGGATTTCACACCGGAAGGCCGGCCTGAGTGGCACGAGCAACTGCAATATGCCGGGCAGCCCGCCGCCGCGCGCTGCCACTGAAGGCGCGGCGGGTGTTCAGCCCGCGCGCCTCTTTTCAAGCAACCCTGGGGCCGATGCCGCGTTTGGATGGCAGAGGGGCTGTTTCGGATCGGAGATTTCAGATGAAAACGCTGCTGCCCCTGGTCGCCGTCGCGCTCTTTGCCGGCGCGCCGGCTGCTCTCGCCCAATCGAACGACATCGACACGGACGCGGTGGGACCGATGGTGACCGACAGCAAGGTCGATACCCAGACCTTCGTCACGACGGTGCCAAACGCCAACGCGTTCGAGATCCAATCGAGCAAGCTGGCGGAGCAGAAATCGGCATCCGCCGACGTCAAGGCTTTTGCCGGTCAAATGATCAAGGATCACACCAAGGCTGGCGAGGATTTCAAGGCGGCGCTGAGCCAGGGCCAGACCACGGCGTCGATCAAGCCCGGGGCGCCGGGTCTGCAGCCCAAGGAGCAGCAGATGCTCGACGAGTTGAAGGGCGCCAGCGGCAAGGATTTCGATGCCAAATACATCAAGATGCAGACCGACGCGCATAAGGATGCCGTCGCCCTGTTCAGCACCTATGCGCAATCGGGCGACGACCCGGCGATAAAGGAATTCGCCAAGAAGACGCTGCCGGTGCTGAAGATGCACGAGAAGCATGTGAAGGATTTGGCGGTCGCGCATCAGTGAGGGGCTTGTGCCCGATGTTAAACAAGCGGCGGCAGCGCTCTACGGCCCCCTCTCTGTCCTGCCGGACATCTCCCCCTCAAGGGGGAGATCAGCTGTCACGCCGGCTTTCGCCAATCTCCAACGTTGCAGGAAAGGCGAGGCGCCGAAGCTGCCAATCTCCCCCCTCGTGGGGAGATGTCCGGCAGGACAGAGGGGGCGCCGTAGAGCGCCTTGCTACGTATTCATCGCATTGCCGACCACTGGCTCTTTGCACCCGCACGCCGCGCGTTAAACTACGCCACCACCTCGCGAGGCCTCCATGCCCAAAATCGACCTCCCCTCCGTCCCCATCCGCAAAGGCTCCGGCTACCCCGCGCCTTTCGACGTCCCTTGCGCCACCCGCACGCGCCAGCGCCTCGGCGATGCCGGCGGCCTCGGCGATTTCGGCGTCAACCTGATGACACTGCCGCCGGGCGGCTGGTCGAGCCAGCGCCACTGGCACAGCCATGAGGACGAGCTCGTCTATGTGCTGGAGGGCGAGCTGACGCTGGTCGAGGATGGCGGCGAGACGCTGCTCAAGGCGGGCGATAGTGCTGCCTTCGCCAAAAACAGCGGCAACGGCCACCACATGATCAACCGCTCGACGGTGACGGCGCGCTATCTGGAGGTCGGCTCGCGCAACCCGGACGATGTCATCACCTGTTCCGACATCGACATGATGAGCCCGAGCTCGGATGGGCGGTTTTTGCATAAGGACGGCACGCCGTATCCGGGGCAGGGGTGAGCGAGGCTCCCCCTTCTCCCCTTGCGGGAGAAGGTGGCAGCGAAGCGGCCGGATGAGGGGTGTTCCAGCGGAGTGAGACGTTGGCATTCCCTGGAACACCCCTCATCCGTCTCGTCGCTAGCGCGCCGATCCACCTTCTCCCACAAGGGGAGAAGGGAAGAACGCTGCTGGCGTTCGGCCGGCGGCAGGATAAGCTCCGCGAAATGACAGGGTTGTCGCCCAAAGTTTTTTGAAGAGGACCCCCACCCCCTAACCCCCTCCCCACAAGGGGGAGGGGAATCCCGCCTGTGCTAACCCGGCTGATTGTCAACGTCTCGGCATTGAACTCAAGTCGGCGCGGCCGCTGGTCCCCCTCCCCTTGTGGGGAGGGGTTAGGGGTGGGGGTCCTCTTCATAAAAACGACAGCACTAGCCCCTGTTCCAAACAAACGGAGGACCACCATGGACAAGGAAGTCATCGAAGTACCCGTCATGTCGGCCAAGGTACGCGCGCTCGGCCTGCCGTGCTCGACGGCGGTGCGCGCCAACGGCTTCGTCTTCATCTCGGCGACGCCGCCGGTGGACATGGTGACCGGCGAGATGGTGCGCGGCGACATCGAAACCCAGACCGACGCGTCGCTGAAGGCGCTGAAACACTGCCTGGAAGCGGCCGGCACTTCGCTGGACAAGGTGGTGATGGTGCGCATCTACGCCGTCAATTCCGGCTTCTACAATGTCATCAACCGGGTCTATGCGCGGTATTTCAGCGTGAACCCGCCGGCGCGCAGTTTCGTGCCGGTGGCGTCTTGGCCGATGGAGTTTGATATTGAGATTGAGTGCGTGGCGGTGGCGTGAGGGGCGTGCTCGAACCAGCACTGGTAGGAATGTCAGCGAAGCGTCGCTCCGGGCGGGCTACGGCTCGACTTTCGATAAGAACAGCGACGACCACCACCTTACGGTCAATTGCTCGTTGGTGACAGCGCTCCATGGAAAGTCGGCTCGCAACGCCGGCACAAGGATCCGACGCCACCATGTAAGGGCTTAGTGAAACTGACGCGCCCTGTTTAGGCGGCTTGAGGCTGAGCGAATCTCAAAATGTGCGCCCTTAATTTTTCACCAAGATAATCAGCCAGACTATCTGGAGAAATTGGCGCATCTGCTGCGGGCGGATTAACTGCCAACATAGCGATTGTTTGTCCGACAAGAACCTCCCAAGGTTTGTTCGAAATCAAACCCACAAGAATGTTGCGAATGGACTTTAGATCGTGATCCTTACGGTTAAGGCCATCGTTGACAAACGCTTGAACATTAGCGTGATACTGATGAGCTTCGTTTGTTTCGAGCCAAGTGATTATACGAGCCGTCATATCATCCCAGCTGAGACCGACGCCTGCCAACACGTCATTGCCAAGTAGTAGGTTCTCGGCAGCCCGGCATGCGAGTCGCATTCGTATAACAGCCCCAACATCCTCTATCGCTTCTGGTTGCAGGTCCCGATCTCTCAGCGAGAAGGCCTTGGCTTTGTCGTAGACCGATCCGATGATGTTGTTCACCTCAGACTCAAAATTCACAAAGTTCGCGATTCCATCAACGGTGCAAGGATGAAGCCGGAGCGATCCCTGAGACGATCGTATCGCCTGTTGCCAGATTCTCTCGTCATCCTCGCCTTCAATCAGAAGTATCGGAGATGCGTTGAAAACATTGGATAGAGGATGCGCCCCAAAAATCGGTAATATTTTCTTATCAACTTCAGATATATTTTTGAAATTAAGATTCTTATCGCCTCTTTTCATAAATGATACTGTTACCTGTGCCTCCGAAGCCAAACTAGAAAGAAATGAAGTGCTGTGGGTAGCAAGAATTATATTAACCGGTGCGTCTTTGGTGATTGCTACGATAAATTTGGCTAAGCGATCTTGCAAATCCGGATGCAGGTGAACATCTGGCTCATCTACAAAAAGTATGTTCGTTATACCACCTTTCGCCTCGGCGACGAATGCCAAAAATTCAATTCCCAGAGAAAGGATCTCTGACTCTCCGCTGCTAATACTGGATGCAGATAGCTCGCCCCTGTTTCTATATCCTTTATTAGGAATATTCTTGACGTCGATCTTTCAATTTTAATTCGATCTAATAGGGTATTTATCTTTTCCACAACGTCATCGAATGTCTTCGTTACATATCCAGGACGCCTATGATCTTTCTCTATGATTCTTAACGTAACTAGCTCAAGCTGCCTAAATAAAGCAGCGCTCTGTTGACGAAAATTTTCAGATTGATTTTTACGCCTATTTTCATTCATCCAGCCTTGGTTATTGAAAATAGCCTGATCCACCCCCGCTTCGTAAACGATTGCCCCACCCCTTTCGGGGCTTATGTACCTTATATTACCAAAGCCATTTTGGCCCTGTATCGTCTGCTCTATAGCTTTCATTAAATGGCTCTTACCGCATCCGTTCTTTCCCAATATCACACTTATTTTGCCGATGTTTGTGAGAGTGAAGCCAGCGATATTTTCGATGTTCATATACTTTACCTCGCTCCATCCCAACGAGGTACACCGCGGCCATTTAAAGGCTGCTCCCCTGTTGTTCTCTGCGAACGTTAACTTGAAAATTGACTGGGGAAAATAGATGCGTGAAAGGCGGTTACATCTGTCCACAAAGATGAATTGCTTAAAGCCTCCTGTTCGAGGCAAGCTACAGCCGTCAAGGGGCAGTAGGGGACAAGGAAAGATTTTCCTCAAGCAAAATACTCCTGCAGCGGCCTCACTTCCAAACTCCCCGCCCTCAACGCCGCAATCGCCTCCGCCACCGCCGCAGCCCCCGACAGCGTCGTGTAGTACGGCACCTTCTGCATCAGGGTCGCCCGGCGCAGCGACTTTGAGTCCGACACCGCTTTCTGGCCATCGGTCGTGTTGAAGACGATCTGGACCTGGCGGTTGCGGATGGCGTCTTCGATGTGGGGGCGGCCTTCCAGCACCTTGTTGATCTTCTGCGCGTCGACGCCGTTTTCGGCGAGGAAGCGGGCGGTGCCGGAGGTGGCGAGGACCTTGAAGCCCTGGCCGGCGAGGCGCTTGACCGCGGGCAGGATGCCTTTCTTGTCCTCGTCGCGCACCGAGACGAACAGCGTGCCGGAGCGCGGCAGGTCGACACCGGCCCCTAACTGGCTCTTGGCGAAGGCCAGCGCGAAATCGCGGTCGAGGCCCATGACCTCGCCGGTCGAGCGCATTTCCGGGCCGAGCAATATGTCGACGCCGGGGAAACGGGCGAAGGGGAAGACGGCTTCCTTGACCGCGATGTGGCCGGGATTGCGCGGATCGGGCATTGCGCCGTAATGGGCGAAGGCGTCTTCCAGCGTCTCGCCGGCCATGATGCGGGCAGCGATTTTCGCGATCGGGCGGCCGATGGTCTTGGCGACGAAGGGCACGGTGCGCGAGGCACGCGGGTTGACCTCCAGCACATAGACCGTGCCGTCCTTGATGGCGTATTGCACGTTCATCAACCCGCCGACATTGAGCGCGCGGGCCAGCGCCGCCGTCTGGCGCTCCAGCTCGTCGACGAGATCCGGGTGCAGCGAGTGGACGGGCAGCGAGCAGGCGCTGTCGCCCGAATGGATGCCGGCCTCCTCGATGTGCTCCAGGATACCGGAGACGAAGGTCGCTTTGCCGTCGCACAGGCAATCGACGTCGACCTCGATGGCGCCGCTGAGATAGGTGTCGAACAGCAGCGGGTTTTTTCCCAGCAGCGTGTTGATCTGGCCGGTCTTGTCGTTGGGGTATTTCTGCTTGATGTCCTCCGGCACCAGGCCAGGCACGGTGTCGAGCAGGTAGCTCTGCAGCATGCCCTCGTCATGGATGATCTGCATGGCGCGGCCGCCGAGAACATAGGACGGGCGCACCACCAGCGGGAAGCCGAGCTCGCCGGCGACGAGGCGGGCCTGCTCGACCGAATAGGCGATGCCGTTCTTCGGCTGGCTGAGGTTGAGCTTGTGCAAGAGCTTCTGGAAGCGATCGCGGTCTTCGGCCAGATCGATCATGTCGGGCGAGGTGCCGAGGATCGGGATGCCGGCTTTCTCCAGCGCGTCCGCCAGCTTCAGCGGCGTCTGGCCGCCGAACTGGACGATGACGCCGACCAGCTCGCCCGAGGCCTGCTCGGCGCGCAGGATCTCCAGCACGTCCTCTGCCGTCAGCGGGTCGAAATAGAGCCGGTCGGAGGTGTCGTAGTCGGTCGACACCGTCTCCGGGTTGCAGTTGATCATGATCGCTTCATAGCCGGCGTCGCGCAGCGCAAACGCAGCATGGCAGCAGCAATAGTCGAACTCGATGCCCTGGCCGATGCGGTTCGGACCGCCGCCGAGGATGACCACCTTCTTGCGTGAGGAGACCCGCGCCTCGTTGGCGAGCTGGCCAACGAACGGCACTTCGTAGGTCGAATACATATAGGCAGTCGGCGAGGCGAATTCGGCAGCGCAGGTGTCGATGCGCTTGTAGACCGGATGCACGTCGAGTTTTTCGCGAACCTTCTGAATCACTTCGGCATCGGTCTTCGTCAATGAGGCGAGGCGGGCGTCCGAAAAACCCATCGCCTTCAGCATGCGCAGATTGACCGCGTCTTGCGGGATGCCGTGCTCGCGGATGCGCGCTTCCATGGCGACGATGCCGGCGATCTGCTCGAGGAACCACGGATCGATCTTGCACATGGCGTGCACGTCCTCGAGCGACGTGCCCATGCGGATCGCCTGCGCCACCATGCGCAGCCGGTCCGGCGTCGGCGTGCCAAGCGCGGCGCGGATGGCGTTGCGGTCGTCGGCATGGTTGGCGGACCCGAGGCCGGGGATCTCGATCTCGTCGAGGCCCGTCAGGCCGGTCTCTAGTCCACGCAGGGCCTTCTGCAGCGATTCCTGAAAAGTGCGGCCGATGGCCATCACTTCGCCGACCGACTTCATGGCGGTGGTCAGCACCGGCTCTGCGCCCGGGAACTTTTCAAACGCAAAGCGCGGGATCTTGGTGACGACGTAGTCGATGGTCGGCTCGAAGGAGGCCGGCGTCGCGCCGCCGGTGATGTCGTTCTCCAGCTCGTCCAGCGTGTAGCCGACGGCGAGCTTGGCCGCGACCTTGGCGATCGGGAAGCCGGTGGCCTTGGAGGCAAGTGCCGACGAGCGCGAGACGCGCGGGTTCATCTCGATCACCACCAGGCGGCCGTCGGCCGGGTTGACGGCGAACTGCACGTTGGAACCGCCGGTCTCGACGCCGATCTCGCGCAGCACCGCGATCGAGGCGTTGCGCATCATCTGGTATTCTTTGTCGGTCAGCGTCAGCGCCGGCGCCACGGTGATGGAATCGCCGGTATGCACGCCCATCGGGTCGAGGTTCTCGATCGAGCAGATGATGATGCAATTGTCCGCTTTGTCGCGGACGACCTCCATCTCATACTCCTTCCAGCCGAGCACGCTTTCCTCGATCAGCACTTCGGTGGTCGGCGAGGCGTCGAGGCCGGACTGGACGATGTCGTAGAATTCGGCGCGGTTGTAGGCGATGCCGCCGCCGGTGCCGCCCATGGTGAAGGACGGGCGGATGATGGCCGGCAGGCCGACATGGTCGAGGGCTTGGGCGGCGATCGCCATGCCATGGCTGATATAGCGCTGCTTGCGGTCGCCTTCGCCGAGGTTCCAGCGGGTTTCCAGCGCGTCGAGCGCGGCATCGAGATCGGCGGGGGCTTCGGCCTTGACGGCGGCGCGCTCGGCCTCATGCGTCTTGCGGTCGGCGTTCTTGACGTCGGTGGCATTGGCCAGCATCGACTTCGGCGTTTCCAAGCCGATCTTGCTCATCGCCTCGCGGAAGAGCGCGCGGTCCTCGGCCTTGTCGATGGCATGCGCGTCGGCGCCGATCATCTCGACATTGTAACGCTCGAGCACGCCCATGCGGCGCAGCGAAAGTGCGGTGTTGAGCGCGGTCTGGCCGCCCATGGTCGGCAGCAGCGCGTCGGGCCGCTCCTTGGCGATGATCTTGGCGACAACCTCGGGCGTGATCGGTTCGATATAGGTGGCGTCGGCCAGCTCCGGGTCGGTCATGATCGTGGCCGGGTTGGAATTGACGAGGATGACGCGAAAACCCTCTTCCTTCAGCGCCTTGCAGGCCTGCGTGCCGGAATAGTCGAATTCGCAGGCCTGGCCGATGACGATGGGGCCGGCCCCGATGATCAGGATCGACTTGATGTCGGTGCGTCTTGGCATATTCGAAAATCCGTTCGGCGAGCGGCTTACACGAAAAACCGGGACGGGAAGACCCGGCCGGTTGTGCTTGCGATTCTGGTATCAGGCTAGGAGGGCCTTATAGGGAAGAGTTTTGGGAGATGTAACCCCGAAAATGCGGGCAGTAGGGGAGTAGGGGAGTAGGGGAGTAGGGGAGTAGGGGAGTAGGGGAGTAGGGGAGTAGGGGAGTAGGGGAGTAGGGGAGTAGGGCTCTCTTCCATATTGCCTTACTGCCCTACTGCCGTATTCCCCTCGTTCAGTTCCCCAACGCCAGCTGATCCGTAATCTCAAACCGTTCCGACACGCCGACGCGGATCATGTTGAGGCTGCCTTCGCGGGTGAAGCGGAACTCGCCGGTCGAATCCGCGCCGGCGGGTTGGCCGCCATTGAAGGAAATGACGCGCGTACCGCCGTCCGGCCAGTCTATCGTGACCTCGGCTTTGCCTTTGTCGCCGCGCACGACCGCCACCGCGCAGCGCGTCATCGGCTGGCCGACATAGCGGGCACAGGGAATTTCGCTGGTCGCGGGATTGTCGGTGGCGGCATAGGCCAGGCCGACGGCGTCCTGCATGGCGGTCTTGCCGATATCGGCGGCCGAAACCGGTTTGCCGCGATCGCCGCCGCCCAGCCGGGCCGAAAGGTCGGTGGGCGGCGAGACCGAAGCCTGCGGCGCCGGGCTTACCGGGATCCGCGAAGCCGTGCCCGGTTCGGTCGCCGCGACGCTGGCGATCATCGTCTGTTCAACGGGCGCTGCATTGGCCGGGTCGACGTTTGCCGCAGGAGCAATCTGATCTTCCGGGACCGTGGCCGGATTGTTGGGAGTAAGGTAGCGCGCCGGCGCCCAGCCGATGAGGTTGGGGTTCTTCAGGTCCTCGACCTTGCACCAGGGATAGCCGTCGAAAGTGTTGCAGCCGTAATTCTTCACACTCGTGCCGCTCGGCAGGCGCGCCTCGGTCTTGCCGAGCGCCGAGGCGGTGGCGCGGATGTTGAGCAGATCGTCGGGCGCCAGGCCGCTGACGATCGAAACGATCGGTCCCGGCGCTTCCTCGGCCACGACCGGCAGCGCCGCGAGAAGCAGCGGGGCGGCAATCAGCAGCGTCTTGCGGAGCGTCAGTTTGCGCCTCATCACCTGGCCGTGGGCGACAGATTTCCGTAGCGGCAGGCCGTGGCGGCCGCCGAAGCGGTTTTATAGGGGACGAGACGGCGCCATGTCATCCGCAAAAAATTCCCGTGTGGTGGCGCGTACATGTTCAACCTAAACTTCGCTCATCGGATTTGCCCAATCGGGACATGAGCTTCGCTCAGTCCTTGGCCTTCATGAAACCTGTCCGCAGCGCGTGCGCCCATTCCGGCCGTCCGACCGCTTCGGCCTGCCTGGCCGCGGCTTCGTGGTCATAGGTCACGGCGATGCTTTCGAAGCGGCTGGGGCGGCCCTCTGCCTGGAATTCGACAATGCCGTAGCGCGCATGCGGCGTGCCTTGCTCGGAGACATGCGCCGGCGGTGTGTCATCGTCATAGGCGGGACAACCCACGCTGCCGGGGTTGAAGATGATCGGCCCGCCAGGGATTGCAATCAACTCGCTGCGGTGGCTGTGGCCGCAAAGCACCACGCTACAGGCTGGATCGAGCGACTTCAGTCGCCGCCGGATCGTCGCGAGGGGCGCGCGCACCAACTGGCCATCGACGATGGCATCGGCGAGGTATTTCTCGTCATGGTCGGGCCTAGCGTGGAAGGCGATGACGCCGGGCACGATCTCCTGAGTCAGCAAGGCCGACAATGCTTGGCGCTGTTCGGTGGTCAGTTGCTCCTGGGCGTGGCGGTCGGACGGCCACATGGTTTTATCGGCCGGGTCCTGCGCCACACGGCGGTCGTGGTTGCCGCGTACCGTCGGCAGGTTGAGCGCCTGCAGCCGTTCCATCGTCTCGCGCGGCCAGAGCGGCCCGGAAACGCAATCGCCAAGATTGATCGTGATATCGGCGCCACCGCGCCGCCCAAGATCATCGAGAACGGCATCCAAGGCGAGCACATTGCCATGGATGTCGCCGATAACGGCAATGCGCATCAAGCGTCGATTTCAGCGGTGGTGCCGACCATGGGCAATGCGGGATCGCCATCGGCAGCCGCGATCACGCTGTCGAGCAGGCCGGGAAAGCGGTTGTCGAGGTCGTCGCGGCGCAGCGTGATCAGTCGGCTGGTGCCGACCACTTCGGCGCGGGTGACGCCCGCCTCGCGCAATTTTGCGAGGTGGTAGCTGAGGTTGGTCTTGGAGCCGAGATCGAGGAACTTGCTGCAGTTCAGCGGCACGCCTTCCTTGCTGGCGAGATAGCGCACGATGGCAAGCCTGGTCGGGTCGCCGAGCACGGCAAGCACAATCGGCAGGCTGATCTGGTCAGTGGCTGGATGGGGCAAGGTCATGACCCAGAATTAAGCACAAACGCAGCCAACTTCAACGCATCTCCTCCTTCAGCCGGTGCACACGGCATGGCGGTTCCCGAGTCCGTCCTGACACAGGGCTGTCAGCAGGGTTCAGCTATTTTTCCCTGGTTCAATTGACATCATGCCCTGTTATGTCCAATTGTTCAATAACTTTTGAACTAAGGACACGTGACCATGGACAAGCGGATCTTCTGGCTTGCGCTCGGATCGTTTGCGATCTCGACCGAAGGCTTCGTCATCTCCAGCCTTCTTCCCGATATCGCGACGGATGCGGGCATTTCCGTGCCGCTCGCCGGTTCGTTGATCACCGCCTTTGCGCTCGCCTATGCTATCGGCACGCCGATCCTGGCGACGCTGACCGGCGAATGGGACCGGCGCCGCGTCATCCTGTTTACGCTGGTGTTCTTCGTCATCGGCAACATCGTCGCGGCGCTGAGCTCGTCCTTCGAACTGCTGCTGATTGCCCGCGTCGTCATGGCGCTGTCTTCCGGCCTGTTCGCCGCCACCGCGCAAGGCACGGCGGTGGCGCTGGTCGATGACCACCACCGGGCGCGCGCCATTGCCGTCGTCGTCGGCGGCACAACGGTGGCGGTCGCCGTCGGCGCCCCGCTCGGCGCGCTGGTCGCGGCGTTTGCCGGCTGGCGCGGCACCTTCTATGCCATTGCCGGACTCGGCGCGCTCTCTGGGGCGATCCTGTGGTGGCGGCTGCCGCGCGGCATCATCGGCACCAAGCTGCCGTTGCGTGCTAGGCTGGCCGCGGCCGTACGCCCCGGCGTCATGCCGATCCTGCTGACGACGGTCTTCGCCCTGATCGGCGCCTTCACCGTCTTCGCCTTCATCGCGCCTCTGGCTATCGAAGGCGGCGGCTTGAGCCCGCTGGCGCTGCCCGGCATGCTGCTCGCCTTCGGCGTCGGCGCCGTCATCGGCAACATCGCCGGCGGCCAGGCGGCCGATCGCTTCGGCGCCACTCGCACCGTCTGCTGGTCGCTGGGGCTGTCCGCCGCCATGCTGGTCACCTTCTCGCTGATCCCGACCTTCCTGCCGCATTCGATCGCCGGACCGGCGCTGATGGCCATGATGGTGCCGTGGGGCATCGTCGGCTGGGCCTTCCCGCCGGCGCAGGCCAGCCGCATCATCAAGATAGCGCCTGACGCGGCACCGATCGTGCTGTCGCTCAACGCCTCGGCGCTTTATCTCGGCGTCGCGCTGGGCGCCGTTGTCGGCGCCGCGGTGCTGCGCTTCGGCGTCCCGGCCGATCTCGGCCTCGTCGCCGCCGTGTTCCCGATCATCGGCCTGGGTGTCGTGCTTGCCGGCCGGGCGCTGGCGCGACCAGTCGCCATGCCGGCGGAATAGGACGCCCACAGAACCGATCGGCGGCCGGCCTTTCAGCTTGAAAGAGTGGCCGCCGGTATTTCGAATTCCATGTCGGCGACTTCATCCAGCGCGATGCGCAGCGTTGCCGCCCGGTCCTTGCCAAAGATCTCCTCGAAGCGCTGCTGCGCCATGCTCCACAATTTCGTCGCTTCTTCGAGCTTGGCATTGCCCTGCGGCGTCAGCCGCATGCGCTTGATGCGGCGGTCGTCCTTATCGGCGAAGGTCTCGACATAGCCATCGCGTACAAGTGGTTTCAGCGTGTGGCCGAGCGCCGACAGGTCCATGATCATTGCTTCGGCAATGGCGCCCATCGCCGGCTCGTCGCCGACATGGATCTGATAGAGCAGGCCGTATTGCGTGCCCTTCAGTCCCGAAGGCGAGATCACATCATCATAGAAGCGGCCGAGCTTGCGCGCGGCGCGGCGCAGCGTGGCATTGTTGCAAGGGCTAAATCCCGGCATCGCAGTTTTGCTCATTACGACTCCTTGCCGGCAAAAAGCGCAGCCGGCCCGCCAAAGAAATAGTTTCCGCCGCCGCCGTTGACAAGATAGTGGCATATGCCTACTTCCCAGAAAGTGGCATATGCCACTAATTAGAATTCGACCCTACGCGCGGATATCCAACCGGCTCCGCTGGGCCGGCTACGGATCAGCAAGACAAAGGAACAGGACTATGAGCATGAAGGACAATAAGGGCACCGCCGTCGTCACCGGCGCTTCGTCGGGCATCGGCGCCGTCTATGCCGACCGGCTGGCCGGGCAGGGCTACGATCTGGTGCTGGTGGCGCGGCGCGCCGACCGGCTGCAGGAACTGGCCGACAAGCTGGCTTATGCCTATGGCAGCAAGGTCAAGGTGATTGCCGCCGACCTTTCCGACGACGCCGATGTGCGTCGTGTCGGGCAGGCGATCGCCGCCGATGAGAGCGTAACATTGCTGGTCAACAATGCCGGCCTTGGTGGCGCGCCAGTGGTGGCGACGGCAGACGCCGATGTGGCCGAGCGCATGATCAAGGTCAACGTCATCGCCTTGACGCGTCTGACCCGTGCCGTGCTGCCGGGGCTTTTGGCGCGCAACCGCGGCGCCATCGTCAACATCGCCTCGGTGCTCGCATTCGACACCTCTTTCGGCGGCATCTACAGCGGCACCAAGGCTTACGTCGTCAACTTCACCGAAGCCCTGCACCGCGAGGTCGCGGGCACCAATGTGACGGCGCAGGCCGTGCTGCCGGGCGCGACCCGAACCGATTTCTGGGAAGTCTCCGGAGGCGATATCGACCAGCTTCCGAAGGAAATCGTCATGACCGCCGACGACATGGTCGATGCAGCTCTTGTCGGGCTGGCCAGGGGCGAAGCCGTCACCGTGCCCGCACTTGCCGATGCGGCCAAGCTGGACACGTTCCTCGGCGCCCGGCAAGCCTTCTTCGGCAGCCTGCATGCCGACAAGCCGGCGGCACGCTACGGGGTTTGAAGCCACCTCTGTCCCCGCTCTGGCGGGGGCAAGAAACCCGGGTTCTGCAAGGCCGCCGCTTCTAGAGCGTTTCACCGTTTCACGGAAACGGCGAAGCGCTCCACCTCTTTGTTTTGACGCAATTCCGGACGGAAAACCGTTTCACACTTTTCCTGGAATTGCTCTAATGCGTCCGCCACATCGGGATGATCGACGCCGCCAGCACCAGGGCCAGCACGATGTTGAGCGCGCGCCATTGCCATTCGGTCTTGAGCAGCCGTGCCAGCACCATGCCGGCCATGCACCACAGCGACAGCGAGACAGCGGCGGTGAGACCGAAGGTCGAGCCGAGCAGCAAAGCGAGTTGGCCGGGACCGTCGGCAAGGGCCGCGAACGAGGCCGCGGCGCCCAATCCCATCGCCCAGCCCTTGGGGTTCATCCACTGGATGCCGGCGCCGCCGAAAAAGCTGTTGGGCCCGGACATCGCCACATCGAGGTTGGGCGGCCCGGCGCGACCGATCTTGAGCGCCAGCCAAAGCAGATAGAGCGAACCGGCGATCTTCATGGCAAGCTGCAGCGACGGCACGGCAAGCAACAGGCCGGCCAGCCCCGCCGCCGAGGCACCGGTGACCGTGGCGAGGCCGGCCGCACTGCCGATCATCAGCGGGACCGAGCGGCGAAAACCGAATTGCGCACCTGAGGCGGTTGAGAGTGTCGTGGCGATGCCGGGCGTGGCCGTGGCCACGAAGGCAAACAAGATGAGCGGCAGGATAGGCTGAAGCATGAGGCATTCCTTATCGAAGGCCGCATCTTAGGCTCGGTCACACATCAGTAAATGCAATGTTTGATATGGTATGCATTAGGGAATATAATGCAGGCCATGATCCGCGATCTCGACACCACCCTTATCCGCACCTTTGTCACGACAGCCGACAAGGCCAGCATGACGGCCGCCGCCAACGCGCTTCATTTGACGCAAGGCGCCGTCAGCCAGCAGATCAAGCGGCTGGAGGAAATGCTCGGGCAGGTGCTGTTCGAGCGCGACAGGCGCGGCTTGAAGCTGACGCGCGCCGGCGAGCGCCTGCTCGACAAGGGCAAGCGCCTTTTGCGGCTCAACGACGAGATCCTGGCCGAGATCAAGGGCAGGACCGTCGCCGGGCAGGTCCGGATCGGCGTGCCCTACGATCTTGTCGGCACGCTGCTTGCGCCTGTGCTGAAGGCCTATGCCGAGGCCTATCCGCAGGTGGAGATTTCGCTGGTCTGCGCCTCCTCGCCGGAGCTTGCCGCGGCGTTGGCGGCAGGCACGATCGACCTTGCCGTGATCGAAGAGCGCGTCGGTCCGACCGCCGGTGAATGCCTGCTCGTCGACCGGTTGGTGTGGGTCGGGGCGAGGGGCGGCTCGGCGCGCCTGAAACGGCCCTTGCCGGTGTCGATCGTCGCCGACACTTGCGCCTTCCGCCCAGTGGTGCTGGCCGCACTCGGCGAGCATGGGCTCGACTGGCGCACCGTGTTCGAGAACGGCAACATCGACGCGACGACGGCAACGGTGCGCTCCGACCTTGCTGTCACGACGTGGCTGGCGTCGATGGTTCCGGCCGATCTCGACATCCTGCCGTTCGATGCTGGCCTGCCGCCACTGCCGAATTTTGCCATCAATTTGCATTTGCCGAGGTATGGCGTCGGCCCGGCGGCGCAGGAATTCGCGCGGCACATACGCGATGGGCTGGCGCGGCGGCCGGTGGCGGCTTGAGGATCGTCTCACTTCGCTGGAGCACCCCTCATCCGTCTCGGCGCTGCGCGCCGATCCACCTTCTCCCACAAGGGGAGAAGGAAAGAGAGCGCGAATGGCCCTGCCAATCATCGACGTTGGAGGTTGGCCGAGCCGTATGCGCCAGGCTCCCCCTTCTCCCCTTGTGGGAGAAGGTGGCCGAGCGAAGCTCGGTCGGATGAGGGGTGTTCCAGCTTGGCGCCAACTCCGATAGTCTTACTTCCAATTCCTGCGCCGCTCGAGCTCGGCTTCGGATGGCTCCTGCATGGCAAAGGAGCCGACCTGGATTTCGCCGGCGCGCTCGTAAGTCGCCATGATGACGCCGGTGGTGGACGTCAGCGACTTAGTGAGCTTGAGGGCGGCTGGCGTCGCACTATTGCTGAACAGCCGCTTGCCCTTGCCCAGCAACAGCGGGAAGATCATCAGCCGGATCTCGTCGATCAACCCATTGGCGAGCAAGGTCTGGATCAGGCTGGCCGACCCCTGGATGAGCAGGTCGGGCCCGTCTTCCTGCTTCAGTTCCTTAAGCCTTGCGACGATGTCGGGTCCAAGCGACCGGGTGTTCTCCCAGGTCAGCGAATCCGGACGGTGCGTCGCCACGTATTTGATCGCGGGGTTGAAGACATCGCCGATCGGATCCTTCTGATACGGCCAATAGGCGGCGAAGATGTCGTAGGTCCTGCGGCCGAGCAGCAGCGCGAAGGGTTTGGAAAACAGGTCTTGCATAGCCACGACAGCGACTTCATCGAAGTAATGGAAGGTCCAGCCGCCGAATTTGAAGCCGCCGACCGGATCCTCTTCCGGACCGCCCGGTGCTTGCATGACGCCGTCGAGGCTGACGAAGGTGGCGGCGATGATCTTTCGCATCTTTCTTCTCCGTTGTTGATCCGCGCCGTCACGGCCGGATTTCAAGGTAACGACGAACGAAGCGGCCACTATTCGACAGCAGTCCGAAAATTTTCAGCGGCCGCCGTCACCTTGGATGACGCTTAGCGTCATCGCGGATGCCGCGTGACGAGAACCAGACGTCGCCGAGCATGGCGGTTGCCGTGCGGTCCGGCGCCTTGCTCTCATTGAGCCAGATCGATCGCGTGCGTGCCGCGCGCTCTCGGGTAGGGATCTTTGCTTCGGAACCAGCGACGGAGGCGCCGACGCAGGGGATGAACCAGGAGCCCATGAAGGGCCGGCAGGCAAAGCCGTTGCTCAAGCGGGTGACGAGAACCGCGAGGCCGACGGTTTCGGACGGACGCCAGGGGAAGATCAGGCGGCCGCCGGGCTTCAGCGCCTTTAGCCAGGAGGCCGGAGGCGCAACGACGCCGGCATTGACATAGATGACGTCGGATAGCGGCAGTGCCGTGGCGACGGCGTCGGCCTGGATGACTTCGACGTTGCCATATTGGACAAGGTTCGCCCTGGCGCGCACTGCAAGATCAGCCTCGATCTCGAAGGCCGTGACCTGACCGTCCGGCTCGACCAGCCTCGCCAGCAGCGCGGTGTAATAGCCGGTGCCGGCGCCGATATGGGTGACGGCCTCGCCCGGCTTGGGCTCTACCTTGCCGAGCCACATGGCATGCAGCATCGGCTCGCCATTGTTGATGCCTTTGTCGGCATCGAGCGCCACCAGCACGTTCTGGTAGATATGGCTGGGATCGGCACTCGGCGTCTCGATCCTGCCGTCGCCGGCGACGACGGTCCAAGGCCCGGGGCCGAGAAAGTCCTCGCGCGGCACGCTGGCGAAGACAGCTTCAAGACGCGGGTCCGGCGAGGCGGCGTTGGCGGCCATCAGCCGCGCGTAGAACTTTCTGGCGTCTTCGACCTTGCTCATCGCGAGGAAGATAGCGCGGATTACCGTTTTGTCGCGCCGGCTTAGCCGACGCCGAACATCGCGTCGTAGAGCAGCTTGAAATTGAGCACCAGGATGATGGCCGCGACCACCCAGGCAAGTGCGGCCACACCGCGCGGGATGGCGAGATTGCCCATCTTCTTCTTGTCGGACACGAACTGCACCAGCGGGACGACGGCGAAGGGCAATTGCATCGACAGCACCACCTGGCTGAAGACCAGCAGCTGGCCGGTGCCCTTTTCGCCATAGAGCGCGGTGACGACCACGACGGGGACAATGGCAAGGCCGCGGGTCAGGAGGCGTCGCGCCCATTGCGGGATGCGCAGGCGTAGAAAACCCTCCATGACGATCTGACCGGCAAGCGTGGCGGTCACCGTCGAGTTCAGGCCGGAGGCAAGCAGCGCGACGGCGAACAGGATCGAGGCAATGCTCAAGCCCAGGAGCGGCGACAACAGCTCGAAGGCCTGGCCGATCTCGGCGACGTCCTGATGTCCGGTGCCGTGGAAGGCCACCGCCGACACGATCAGGATGGCGGCGTTGACGAACAAAGCCAGCATCAGGGCGATGGTGGAGTCCGTCGTTGCCCATTTGATGGCGTCGCGTTTTCCCGCATCTGTGCGCTCATAGGCGCGGGTCTGTACGATTGAGGAGTGGAGGTAGAGATTGTGCGGCATCACCGTGGCGCCGATGATACCGATAGCGATGTAGAGCATCGCCGGGTTGGTGACGATTTCCGATGACGGCACGAACATCGAATGCAGGATCGTCCCGGTCGGCGGAGCAGCGACGAAGATCTGGATGGCAAAGCAGCCGAAGATGATGATCAAAAGCGCGATGACGAAGGCTTCGAGATAGCGAAAACCCTTGTTCATCAAGAGCAGCACGAGGAAGGCGTCGAGCGCGGTGAGCATGGCGCCGCCGATCAGCGGAATGCCGAACAGCAGCTGCAGCGCGATTGCGGTGCCGATCACTTCGGCAAGGTCGCAAGCGATGATCGCCAGTTCACAGGCGATCCACAGCATCAAATTGACCGGGCGCGGATAATAGGCGCGGCAGGCCTGGGCGAGGTCGCGGCCGGTGGCGATGCCGAGGCGGGCGGCCAGCGCCTGCAGCAGGATCGCCATCAGGTTCGACAGCATGATGATGAACAGCAGCGTGTAGCCGAACTGCGCGCCGCCGGCGAGATCGGTCGCCCAGTTGCCCGGATCCATGTAGCCGACCGAGACCATGTAGCCCGGCCCCATGAAGGCGAACAGCCTGCGGAACCAGACACCCGAGCTCGGCACCGCGATGGTGGAATTGACTTCGCGCAGGCTGGGCAGGTCGTCCTCGTCCCGCCTGGCGAACCGCCATGAGGACCTGGGGGCTGTGGCTTCTACTTCTGACATGGAAGGGCTTTCCGCGAGACTGTGCGATGTTCTCCTAAGCTATGCCATGGCTCAACATTATGCAATAGGCTATATTTCATTGTCAGTGCTTTTTATCCAGCGCTGCGAACAGCCTGTGAAAGCGGCGATCTCGAAACGCCGGTTGCGCCTGTGGGGGAATGCAAATAAACGGCCTGAAGAATCAGAGCCCGTGCTATAAAGCAGCAACGGCCAAACTCCTGAGGAGGAGCGCGTATTGGCGCTGAAGAACAGACCAGTTCCGCGTGAGCCGCTGCCCGATGCCGATGTCCATTCGGAAGGGTTTCGGCAGCAGCGCCAAGCGCGCCGCAGCGCGCTGGTCGAGGACTATGTCGAGCTGATCGCCGATCTCATCGAAGACGGTAACGAGGCGCGCCAGGTCGACATCGCGGCGCGGCTCGGCGTGGCGCAGCCGACCGTTGCCAAGATGCTGACCCGGCTGTGCGCCGACGGTCTGGTTTCGAGAAAGCCCTATCGCGGCGTGTTCCTGACCGAGGCCGGCCGCAAGGTCGCCGAGGAAAGCCGTATCCGCCATCAGACGGTGGAAGCTTTCCTGCGCTCGCTTGGCGTCAGCGCCGAGACGGCGCGCATCGACGCCGAAGGCATCGAGCACCATGTCAGCGCCGAAACGCTGGACGCGTTCCGCCGGGCGATGACGCAGCGCTGATACGCATCGTGCTCTCAGCGGCTGGCGGGCCACCGGGCGCGAAAAATTCTGTGACTCGGGCTACCCGTTGCGATAATTGTCTGGAAGGGGGCAGTCGCCGGCTCCAGGACATACGCAGTGTGAGGAGTTGCCATGCTTTGGAGAGGCCGTCGTCAGAGCGACAACATCGAGGATGACCGCAGCGACAGCAGCGGCGGCGGCGGATTGGGTGGCGGCGGCCAGTTCCGCCTTCCCATCGGTGGCCGTACCGGTGGCGGCGGCAGCATCATTCTGGTTATCCTGGTCGTGCTGGCCGGATGGTATTTCGGCTTCGATCCATCGCAGATCCTGGGTGACGGCAGCGGCGGCCTGGTGCCGGGTGGCGGCGGCCAGATCACCGACAGCAGCGGCTCGCAGGACAGCACCGGCACGCCCGCCAATGACGAGATGAAGCAGTTCGTGGCGACAGTGCTTGCCGATACCGAAGACACCTGGACGGGCATTTTCAAATCTCAAGGGTTGACCTATGAGGATCCCAAGCTCGTCCTGTTCAGCGGCCAGGTCCGCTCGGCCTGCGGTTTCGCTTCGGCGGCGGCCGGGCCGTTCTATTGCCCGGGCGACCACAAGGTCTATCTCGACATGACCTTCTTCCAGCAGCTCGACCAGCAGTTCGGCGCTTCCGGCGAATTCGCGCGCGCCTATGTGGTCGCGCATGAGGTCGGCCATCACGTGCAGAACCTCACCGGCATCATGGCCAAGTTCAACCAGATGCGGCAAGGCTTGAGCGAGGCCGACGCCAACCAGCTGTCGGTGCGCATCGAGCTTCAGGCCGATTGCTTCGCCGGGGTGTGGGCGCATTTCACCCAGCAAAAGGGTATTTTGGAGCAGGGCGACATCGAAAGCGCGCTCAATGCCGCCAAGCAGATCGGCGACGACACGCTGCAGAAGAAGATGCAGGGCTATGTCGTGCCGGAGAGCTTCAACCATGGCACCTCGCAGCAACGGCAGACATGGCTGGCGCGTGGCTTCAAGAGCGGCAAGCTGACCGATTGCAACACGATGACCGGTCCGCTCTGAGGCGGCGCTTCCGGTTCTCGCGCAACGGCGATCGGCGGCGAATGATCCTGGCAAGTGATGTCAGGATCAGATGGTTGCCTTCGTTCGCGTATTGTTCCTGCGGATAACCTCGCCTATAAGGTCGGTCCCGCCTTTGCCGGCGGGCGGCCCGAGGAGCTTATCATCATGATCGATCCCAAGACCGCCAGGCGGGGCCTTGCGCTCGTTTTCACCACGCTTTTGCTGGATATCATCGGCTTCGGCATCATCATGCCGGTGCTGCCGGCCTATCTCAGGGAACTGAGCGGCGTCGGCGTCAGCCAGGCGGCGATCGAGGGCGGCTGGCTGTTCTTCGTCTATGCGGCCATGCAATTCTTCTTCGCGCCGATCATGGGTGGCCTGAGCGACCGTTTCGGGCGCCGGCCGATCCTGCTTGCCTCGGTGCTGACCTTCTCGATAGACAATTTGATCTGCGCCGTCGCCTGGTCCTACCCGATGCTGTTCATCGGCCGGGTGCTGGCCGGTATTTCGGGAGCCAGCTACTCGACGACGTCGGCCTTCATCGCCGACATTTCGAATGACGAGAACCGGGCCAAGAATTTTGGCCTGCTCGGCATCGCCTTCGGCGTCGGCTTCGTCATCGGCCCGGTGCTGGGCGGACTTTTGGGCACGTTCGGGCCGCGCGTACCCTTCTACTTTGCCGCCGGGCTTGCCTTCGTCAATTTCCTGATCGCGATGGTCTTCCTGCCCGAAACCCTGGACCAGCAGCATCGCCGCCGCTTCGAATGGAAGCGGGCGAACCCCGTCGGCACACTCATGCAGATGCGCAACTACCAGGGCATCGGCTGGATCGGGCTCGTCTTCTTCCTGATGACGCTCGGCCACATGATGTATCCGGCGGTCTGGTCCTTCGTCTCCACCTATCGCTATGGCTGGGACCAGCAGCAGATCGGCTTCTCGCTCGGCGCCTTCGGCCTATGCGGCGCGATCATCATGGCGACGGTGCTGCCCAAGGTCATCCCGGCGCTCGGCGAATGGAAGACGGCGGTGATCGGCCTTACCTTCACCGCGCTCAGCGCCTTCGGGTATGCGTTCGCCACGCAAGGCTGGATGGTCTATGCGGTGATCGTCGCCGGTTGCCTCGAGGCGCTGGCCGACCCGCCGCTGCGCAGCCTCGCGGCCGCCAAGGTGCCGCCCTCGGCGCAAGGCGAGTTGCAAGGCGCGATGACCTCGATCTTCTCGATCACCTCGATCATCACGCCGTTGCTCTATACGGGGATCTTCTCCTGGTTCACCGGCCCGACAGCGCCTGTCGTGTTCGGGGGCGCGCCCTATCTGGTCGGCGCCATCTTCCTTGCGCTGGCGCTGGTCGTCTTCGTCACCAAGGTGACCAGGCCGGCGGGGTTGCGCAACGAAACCGCCAAGGTGGCGGAAGACGGGGCACAAACATGAGCCGTGACAGCCGCATCACCTTGACCGGCGACGGGCTGTCGCTGTCGCGCCTGGTTTTCGGCGCGTGGCGATTGCTCGATGCAAGCGTCCCTCCCGATGCCAATCAGGTCGCACGCCTCATCGGCACGGCGGTCGACCTCGGCCTGACCAGCTTTGACCACGCCGACATCTATGGAAACTATGAGGTGGAGGCGGCCTTCGGCGCCGGACTGGCACGCTGGAAAGGCAAGCGCGACGAGATCGAGCTGATCTCGAAATGCGATATCATGCTGACCTCGAACAACCGGCCGCAAAACCGTCTCAAGCACTACGACACAAGCGCCGGCCATATTGCGGCATCCGTCGAGCGCTCGCTCGCCAATCTCGGCACCGATTATCTCGACCTTCTGTTGCTGCACCGGCCGGATACGCTGATGGATGCCGATGAGACGGCGGCTGCCCTTGCCGCATTGGTGAAGGCCGGCAAGGTGAGGGCGGCCGGTGTTTCCAATTTCACGCCGTCGCAGTTCGATCTCCTGGCCTCGCGGCTGCCCTTCGCGCTCGCCACCAACCAGATCGAAATGTCGGTGCTGAAGACATCGCCGCTGACCGATGGCAGCCTCGATCACGCGCAACGGCTTTCCTATGCGCCGATAATCTGGTCGCCGCTGGGCGGAGGTTCGCTGTTCACCAGCCAGGAGGGACGCGAGGCCAAGGTGCGGGCGGCACTTGCTGCCGTTGCCGCCGAGCTTGGCGTCGGCGATCTGGCTGCCGTCGCCATTGCCTGGCTGCTGCGCCACCCGGCGCAGTTGATACCGGTGCTGGGCACGATGAAGCCGGAACGGCTAGAAGGTATGGTCAAGGCGTTGGAGATCAGCCTCGACCGCCAGCAATGGTTCGCCATCCTGGAAGCCAGCGAAGGCCGGCCGGTAGCGTAAGCAATTCCAGGAAAAGTGTGTAACGGTTTTCCGTCCGGATTGCGTCCAAGCAAAGGAAGTGGAGCGGTTCGCCGTTTCCGTGAAACGGTGAAACGTTCTGGTCAGGCCCGTTCGGCCAGTGCTTGCTCG
Organism: Mesorhizobium sp. ORM8.1; assembly: GCF_053005525.2. Classification (NCBI taxonomy): domain Bacteria; kingdom Pseudomonadati; phylum Pseudomonadota; class Alphaproteobacteria; order Hyphomicrobiales; family Phyllobacteriaceae; genus Mesorhizobium; species Mesorhizobium sp. ORM8.1. The sequence continues at coordinate 5,771,304 of NZ_CM132600.1, forward strand.
CCGCGCTTCTCGCGGATCAGATTGACGAAGCGGCGAAACAGATAGTGCGAATCCTGCGGGCCAGGCGAGGCCTCGGGATGATGCTGGACCGAGAACACCGGACGGCCGGTGAGCGCGATGCCGCAATTGGAGCCGTCGAACAGCGAGACATGTGTCTCTTCGACGCCCTCCGGCAGCGAGTCGGCATCGACGGCGAAGCCGTGGTTCATCGAGACGATCTCGACCTTGCCGGTGGTGTGATCCTTGACCGGATGGTTGGCGCCGTGATGGCCCTGGTGCATTTTGGCGGTCTTGCCGCCGAGCGCCAGCGCCAGCATCTGATGTCCGAGGCAGATGCCGAACACCGGGATGTCGGTCTTCAGGATGTCCTGGATCACCGGCACGGCATAGTCGCCGGTCGCCTCCGGGTCGCCGGGGCCGTTGGAGAGGAAAATGCCGTCCGGCCGCATGGCCAGGATTTCGTCCGCGCCGGTCTTGGCCGGCACGATTGTGACTTTCGCGCCGAGGCCGGCCAGAAGGCGCAGGATGTTGCGCTTCACGCCATAGTCGATGGCCACGACATGCATCGACAACTCGGCCTGTTCGCCATAGCCTTCATTCCAGACCCAGGGCGTCTCGCGCCAGACGGAGGACTGGCCCGAGGTAACCTCCTTGGCGAGATCGAGGCCGATCAGGCCCGACCAGGCTGCCGCCCGCCGCTTCAGGTCCTCGATGTCGAAGACGCCGTCCGGTGCATGCGCGATGACGGCGTTCGGCATGCCCTTTTCGCGGATCAGCACGGTCAGGGCGCGGGTGTCGATGCCGGACAGCGCGACGATGCCGCGCCGCTTCAGCCATTGGTCGAGGTGACCGGCGGCGCGGTAACTCGAGGGCGCGGTGACATTGGCCTTGAAGATGGCGCCGACGGCGCCGGCGCGGGCAGCGGGATTGAGATCCTCGATGTCCTCGTCATTGGTGCCGACATTGCCGATATGCGGGAAGGTGAAGGTGACGATCTGGCCGGCATAGGAAGGGTCGGTGAGGATTTCCTCGTAACCGGTAAGCGCTGTGTTGAAGCACACTTCCGCCACCGCCGATCCCGTAGCGCCGAGGCCGCGGCCTTCGATCACCGTGCCGTCGGCGAGCACCAGAAGGGCGGTCGGCTTTTCGGTGGCCCAGGGGGCGGTGGTCGTGGCCATGGCGGCACTCCTGTCAGGCGCTTCAAGCGGTCCGCAGGACCGTTTGCGCGGCAAGGCGGGCGAGCCGGATTTTTCAGCTCCCACGCGTCGGTTTCATTGTCTTATGCAGGACCGAGTACATAGGGGAAGGCGCCGAGGCGGTCAATGCGGTGGCCTCAAGCCACAGCTGATTTGCTTTCGTCCAGCAAAATCAGCGCTTTGTCGGAGTTTGCGTCACGCGGCGGGCAAAGCTATTGTCCGCCGCATTTCGAAGGAGAAACACGATGCGCGAGAAAATCGCCGAATCCATGAAGAGCGCGATGAAGGCGCAGGATAAACAGCGCCTGCCGACGCTGCGGCTGATCCAGGCCGCCATCCATGACCGCGACATCGTCAATCGTGGCGCTGGCAAACCGCCGGCCGGCGATGACGAAGTCTTGCAGATCCTTTCCAAGATGGTGAAGCAGCGCGAGGAATCGGCGAAGGCCTTCGAGGACGGCAAGCGGCCCGAACTGGCGGCCAAGGAGCGCGCCGAGATGGAGGTCATTCTCGAATTCCTGCCGAAGCAGCTCGACGATGCCGCAATAACCGCCGCCGCGCGCGAAGCCATCACGGCGACCGGTGCCGCCAGTCAGAAAGACATGGGCAAGGTGATCGGCTCGCTCAAGCAGAAATATGCCGGACAGATGGACTTCGCCAAGGCAAGCGCCATCATCAAGGGGCTGCTGCAGTAGTGGCTATTTGCAGATCGGCACCGGCTGCGGCGGCGGTGCAGGATGATCCTTCTTGTATTGCGCGATGATCGGCTCCAGCGTCTTTTTCGGCCAGAATTTCGGGGCGCCGATTTCGCTCAGGCACGACGCATTCCAATAGAGGCCTGCGCCTGACAGCGACTGGCCTGCGGCCTTGGCGCGCGCGACGGCGGCGATATCGCGCGACCCGGGTAGATGTAGAGCGTCGTCGGGTTGTTCTTGACCATCGGGATGATCTGCTCGGCATCGGCGGGCGACCAACTGGTGCAGCCATTGCTGCGACCGCCGGCATAATCCACCAGCTTGCCGAACGGCACCAAGCCGTCATGGTCGGCGTAAGAGCTTTGCGGGCTCTTGCGCATGCACACGCCCTTCAAGATGGCCGCCGGATGCCCGCCGATCACGCGCTGCCTGGCGTTCGCCGCTTCGCCTTCACCGTCGAACTGGATGAAGGTGCGCATGAACACCGCATCCTGTGCGCCGACGTGATAATAGCCCTTGAACGAGGTTTTTAACTCGGCGGTCATATAGGCGCCGCCCGCGGTCAGCTCGGAATCCATCGCATTGCCGAAGTTCTTGGCGCAGCGCCTGCCATTGGAGAAATCGGCGACGCCTTTCAGGTTGCGGCCGCCGCCATGGCCCGAGGAGACCGCGCGGAAGACCTGCTTGGCTTCGCACACGATGTAGTAACGCTGGCCAAGCACGCTGTTGCCGAGGTCGCCGGGACGTGTCGCATCCATGGCGAAATAGCAGGGATTCTTGACCGAGCCCTCGCTCACTTTCTTCTGGTAGAGCGCGCGCGCCCGCTCCAGCACGACTTGTGAAATCTGGCCTGCGCCATCGCCGACATGGCGCTGCAGCCAGTCCGGCATGCTCGATGGCCGCAACGCGGCGAACGAGCTGACGGAAACCGTCAGGACCGCCAGCCCGGCGATAAGACAAAAGATGGCCGCGCCCAAAGGAACAGATTTCAGCCGCACCGGTTTGCCCCTCCTGTCGAAGCGTTGTCTGGCGCCATGAATCACCCGCCATGAATCACCCATAGATTATAGAAGGCCTCGCATCCACCGGCGAAACACTTCTAGTTTAGCAACGTCTTTTGGAGAGTGGGACGCGACGCTGCCTGGCAACACCGGCTTGTGTGCCATCCTTGCGGCGGCTATGTCCGCTGGTCTCGCCAAGGGAAAACCATGATCGAGATCGTCAAGCCCGCGCTCCGACATTTGCCGTCCTACAAAGCCGCGCTGGAAAGCGGCTGGTCGCCCGACAATGTGCGGCTTCTCGAAGCGACGCGCGAGCAGCTTGCGGCGATCGAAGAGGACCCGGTCGCCTTCCTCGCCGGCCTTGACGATCCAGAAGCGAAAGGGCCGCCAATCGCCTTGCCCGACGGCACCAAGGTTGCGCGGCTGCCGAGCTTCCGGCGCTGGATCTGGGACGGCGAGGCCGCCGGCTCGATCGGGTTGCGCTGGCAGAGAGGTACGTCGGAATTGCCGGCGCACGTGCTTGGCCATATCGGCTATGCGGTGGTGCCGTGGAAACGGGGCCGCGGCTATGCCACCGAGGCATTGCGACTGATGCTGGCGGAGGCGAGAACGGTCGGTCTCGACTATGTCGAGCTAACCACCGATCTCGACAATCCCGCCTCGCAAAAGGTGGTGCTTGCCAATGGTGGCAGGCCGGTCGGGCGGTTCGCCAAGATCGCGGCCTATGGTGGCGCGGAGAGTTTGCTGTTCCGGATCGATCTATAGCGTTATTCCGCCGCCGCCGGCATCGGCGGCATCGCGCGGCTGCGCCATTCCCAGGCTTGCGAGGCGACGGCCACCACGACCGCCACCAGCATGGCGATCACGCCGGCCAGCGGCAGGCTGCGGTAGCCGAGGCCGGCGTTGAGCATTGCCGCGCCCAGCGAGGCGGCCAACGCGATGCCGACATTGAAGCCGGACGGGATCAGCGACGAAGCGAGGTTCGAGGCGTCCGCCGTCCAGGTCAGGATGCGGGTCTGGATCGGCGCGCCGATGGCGAAGTTGAGGCCGCCCCAGATGACGATGGCCGCGATCATCGGCACCGGATAGGGAGCGACGGTATAGATGACGGCCAGCATCACCGCCTGCAGGGCAAGCATGGTGATCAAGGACGGCATCAGCTTCCAGTCGGAGAGCTTGCCGCCGGCAAAAACGCCGATCGTGGCGCCGACGCCGTTGAGCAGCAGCACCCAGGGGATCAGGCTCTCGTCGAGGCCGGTGACTTCCAGCAATGTCGGCGTGATGTAGGTGAAGAGCCCGAACTGGCCGATCATCAGCATCAGCATAAGGATAAGCGACGTCCAGACCTGCTGGCGTCCCAGCACGCGCACCTCGCGCGCCAGCCCGGCGGGCCGACTGGTGGCGCCGGCGGTGCGTGGCAACAGCGAAAGCATGGCGACGATGGCGACGATGCCCAGCCCACCCATCACCCAGAAGGTCGCGCGCCAGCCCCAAGGGCACCGATCGCGGTGCCGGCGGGCACGCCGATGATGTTGGAGACGGTGAGGCCTGACAGGATGACAGCCACCGCGCGGCCGCGCTGGTCCTCGCGCACCAGGCTGACGGCAACAACCATGGCGACGCCGAAATAGCATCCATGCGCAACGGCAATCGCGACACGCAGCAGTAGCATCGAGGTGAAATCGGGCGCCAGCGCACAGGCTGCCTGTCCAAGGGTGAAAGCAACCGCAAGGCCGAGCAGCAAGGTTTTTCGCGAGACCTTGCTGGTGGCGAGCGCCAGAAGCGGCCCGCCGATCGCGATGCCGCAGGCATAGCCGGAAACGAGGTAGCCGGCGGTCGGCACTGAAACGTCAAGGCCTTGCGCTACCTCCGGCAGAACGCCGGCGATGACGAACTCTGTGGTGCCGAAAGCGAAGGCGGCAAGGAAGAGGGCAATCAGCGGCAGCATGAGTCAAAAAGACCGAGAGGAATGCCCGCCTCAAACCACGCCTGGCCGCGATCGGCAATGCAGAAATTGTCGATGCCGCTTTAGCTTTTCTTGAGCGATGGCCTTACGTGGCCGTCCTGCGTCCGTAAGGGATCTTCAGCCAGGCGCGCTCATGCAGATAGTAAAGCAGCGATTTGGTGACGACTTCGGTGGCGCCGATGGCGGCGGCCAGCTTGATGCTGCCGGTCACTACCAGCGAGATGATCATCGTGTCGATCGTGCCAGTGACGCGCCAGGAAAGCGCCTTGGCGAAGCTGCGCGAATGGGTATCCATCGACCGATCGTCCTCCCAGCAGGTCTTTACGCGATCCATAGCCGACGGAAGCGAGGATGCGCAAAGACTAATTTGGGTGGTCGCCCGTCCTGATTGATGCCTAGCTTGCCTTCAGCCGCGAGCCGCCGAGCAGGCCGCGCTCTTCCAGGACGGGATAGGCCATCGATGCCAGCAACGAATTGATCTGCTTCAGGTCGCGAATGGTGTCGAGATGGATCGAACTGGTTTCGACGCTTTTGGCGGTGCCATCGCGCAGGCGTACGAAATGGCTGGCGCTGGTTTCCTTCTCGCGATCGCGCAGCCGGTCCTTTTCCAGCACCAGTTGGCAAGCGGTTTCGGGATCCCGCGAGACCAGGACATTGAAGGCAAGTCGTGCATTGGCCAGCACCGAGCTGTGGAAGGCGCACAATTCGCTCCAGCCCTCGTCGGTGAACTCCAGCCCGCGGTCGAACTTCTTCTTCACATGCACCAGCATGTTGCGCACGATGATGTCGCCGACCTGTTCGAGCTTGACGCAGGCGCCGATCAGTTCCTGGCAGCGCAGTGCCTCGTCCTCGGTCAGCGGGTTCTTGGTGACCTTGGCCAGATAGAGCTTTATGGCCGCATGCTTGCGGTCGACGCGGTCGTCGAGGGCAGCCAGCGCCTTGATCTTGGCGCTATCGGCGTCCTCGTAGAGCTCGATGATGCGCTTCAGCATGATCTCGACCGTCTCGCACACCCGCACCACCTCTCGGGTTGCGTTGGCCAGCGCCTGGCTCGGCACATCGAGCGCGCTTTCGTTCAGCGCCGACAGTTCCACGATGTCGAGTGCGGCCGCCGGCTCCGTCTTGGCGCCGAGCGCCACGATCTTTTCCGAAGCACGGTAGACGAAACCGGCCAGCGGCAGGCCGGCGAGCAGGATGATGACGTTGAACAGGATATGGGCGTTGACGATCTGATCGGCGGCCGTCGCGCCGAGGAAGCTGACATGCGGCCGCACGATCATGAACAAGATCAGCATGACCAGCGAGCCCAGCCCGCGCATCAGGAGATTGCCGATCGGGACCACGCGCACAGCGGGTCCGGCCGAGCGGGTAAGCATCGGCGCGATGATCGAGGAACCCAGATTGACGCCGAGGATGAGGACCACGCCGAGTTCCGGGCTGATCAGGCCGCGACCGGCGAGCGTTGCCATCAAAAGGACAGCCGCGATGCTCGACTGGAACAGCCAGGTGATCAGCGCCGCCAGCAGGTAAGCGGTGATGGAATCGCTGGAGAAGTAATTGATGATCACGGGCATGAGCTGGCTGTTGCGCAGCGGCTCGGAGGCCTGACCGATCATTTCCAGCGACAGGATCAAAAGGCCGATGCCGACCAGGATGCGGCCGGTCTGGCGCCAGTCGCGGCGCTCGGTGGCCATGAACATCACCGTGCCGGTGATCAGGCAAAGCGGCACCAGCAAGGTGAGATCGAAGGTCAAGAGCTTGACCACCAGCGCCGAGCCGATTTCGGCGCCGCGCACGGCCAACTGGCCGGCGGCGCCCGAGACGATGCCGGAACCGGCGAACGACCCGACCAGCAAGGTAACCGCCGTGGAGCTCTGCAATGCGATGGCCAGGCCAGTGCCGGCGAGCACCGCCATGATCGGATTGCGCATGGTGGCGCGCAGCTTGTGGCGCAGCACGTCGCCATAGGCGCGCTCGACGCCGGTTTTGACCATGCGGGTGGCAAACAGCATCAGCGCCACCGCGCCGGCAAGGTGCAGCAGGACGACGGAGCCGCTCACGGCCGGCCTCGCAAGGCGGCCTCGACGGCAAGAAAGGGGGTGCGAATCTCTGTCATTTCAATATGCGGAAATATACCAATTAACATTAGCCGGATAATAGATTTTTCTGATGTGATGATCGTCTGCGCTCGACGGTGCATGTCGGAAATGAATGCAAGGCGCATTGGTTGCGTGCGCCATGGGGCGACGCCCGGCGTCATGATGTCCCGGTGCCGGGCGATCGTCAGGCGCGATCTGAAGGCAAGGTGAAAAGAGCCCGCGCAAGTATCGGAATCCATTACAGAATTGTAATGCGCTTGTTCAGTTTCAGTTCATCCCCTGGCGGCTATTCCCCTGGCTATCGACAACCAAGGAGCACCGACCATGAAGCGTCTCATACTTTCCGCCGTCACCGCCTCGTTGCTGGCCGCCTCGGCCTTTTCGGGCCAGGCCGCGCCGCTTGCCCAGCCGAGCGCGCCGAAGTCGAATTACACCCAGGTCGACTGGCAGAAACCCGGCACGCATCGGGACATGAAGAAGCGCGTCGTCAAGAAGAAGGTCATCGTCAAGCGCGATAACCGGCGCAACAATTGGCGCAACGGCCAGCGCTATTCCGACTGGAAGCGCCACCAGGCGGTTCGCGACTGGAACCGTCATGGCCTGCGCCGGCCCGGCCCCGGCCAGGAATGGATCCGCGTCGGCAATGATTATGTGCTGGTCAGCATCCTCTCCGGCATCATCTTCGGCGCGATCGCCGCGCAGTAAGCCGGCGACAATCTGGAATCCAGGAGAAGGCGGCCGCTCGGCCGCCTTCTTTTTGTCTGTGAAAAGCGGGTATCGTTTCCTTTAAGAGTCGTCGCGCCCGAGCGGCATGATTATATGGAGGCCAAACGAGCTTTCCCGATGCGCTTTCCGCCCACCTTCCTCGACGAGATCCGCGACCGCGTGCCGATTTCATCGGTCATTGGTCAGCGCGTCGCGTGGGATCGCAAGAAGACCAACGCCTCGCGCGGCGACTATTGGGCCTGCTGCCCGTTCCATGGCGAGAAGAGCCCGTCTTTCCATTGCGAGGACAAGAAGGGCCGCTACCACTGCTTCGGCTGCGATGTGTCGGGCGACCATTTCAAGTTCCTCACCGAACTCGACGGCATGAGCTTTCCCGAGGCGGTCGAGAAGATCGCCGACATGGCCGGCGTACCGATGCCGGTGCGCGACGAGCGGGAGGAACGGCGCGAGAAGGAACGCGCCAGCCTGACCGACGTCATGGAGATGGCAACCGCCTTCTTCCAGGAGCGCTTGCAAGGGCCAGAGGGCGCCAAGGCCCGCGCCTATCTGCGCGACCGCGGACTGACGCCGGCAACGCAGCAGTCGTTCCGGCTGGGCTACGCGCCCGACAGCCGTAACGCGCTCAAGGAACATCTTGCCGCCAAGGGCGTGCCGAAGGCCGACATCGAGGCCTGCGGTCTGGTCCGGCATGGCGACGACATCCCGGTCTCCTACGACTGGTTCCGCGACCGCATCATGTTTCCGATCCCGGATCTCGCGCGGCAAGATCATCGCCTTTGGCGGCCGCGCGCTGGCCCCCGATGCGCTGGCCAAATACATGAACTCGCCCGACACCGAACTCTTTCACAAGGGCAACGTGCTCTATAATTTCGCCCGCGCCCGCAAAGCCTTGGCAAAAGGCGGCACGGTGATTGCCGTCGAAGGCTATATGGACGTCATCGCGTTGGCGCAGGCCGGCTTCGAGAATGTAGTGGCGCCGCTCGGCACCGCGCTCACCGAAAACCAGTTGGAATTGCTTTGGCGCATGGCGCCCGAGCCGATGCTGTGCTTCGACGGCGACAAGGCCGGGCTGAAAGCGGCATGGCGGGCCGCGGATCTGGCACTGCCTTCGGTGCAGGCCGGGCGCTCGGCGCGTTTTGCGCTGCTGCCGGAAGGCAAGGACCCTGATGATCTGGTCAAGGCCGAAGGGCCGGATGCGTTCCGTGCCGTGCTTGCCGATGCGCGGCCGCTGGTCGATTTGTTGTGGATGCGCGAAACCGCCGGCGGCGTCTTCGACACGCCGGAGCGGCGGGCGGAGCTGGGAAAGACGCTGCGCGAGTTGACCAGTCGCATCCGCGACGAAAGCACGCGCTATCACTACCAGCAGGCAATGCGCGAACGGGAGCTGAGCTTCTTCGGTTCCCAGCGCGGCGCCGGGCAGGGCCGCCAGGATGGCGGCCGACAAGGTGAGCGCGGCAAGGGCAAGCCAGCGCCCGGTGGGCAGTTCGCCAAGGCTGGCAGCGGCCGACTGGCGATCAGCGAAAGCCTCGGCCAGTCGGCGTTGGTCAAGCGCGGCGGCGAGGGGATGTCCGTGCGCGAAGCAACGATCATCGTGGCGCTGGTCAACCATCCGGCGCTGATCGACGAGAATTTCGCCCATGTCGAATTCCTCGATCTTGCCAACTCGGATCTGGGGCGATTGCATGCCGCCATCCTCGACGCGATGGCGCACGACGCGGCCAACGAGCGCGCCTCGGTCATCGCGACCATCGAGCGGGCTGGCTGCGGCGGCATCTGGGAACGGGCGGTGGAGCTGATCAAGCGCGCGCGGCAATGGCCGGCGTTGGAAACGGCAGCACTTGACGATGCCCGCGACGCCTTCAACCAGGCGCTGCACTTGCAGCGCAGCGCCCGCACCTTACATAGAGAGCTGAAACAGGCGCAGGCGGCGCTCGATGCAGACCCTTCGGATGAAAACTTCCGGCATCTCGTCGAGATTCAAGCGCAATTCAAAGATGTGCAGGCAACGGAAGCGCTGATCGAAGGGTTCGGCGTGTCCTCGGGCAGGGTTGGTCGAGTCTAGGCCGGCATTGCCATTGGAAGCGAAGTGGAAATGTGCAGCGCGTCGAATCGACGCCTCTAAGTCGGGTAATTGATTCGCTTTTTTCATGCGAATCATGCGAGAGGCGCTTGACCTTCTGGCAGATTGGCGGAATCAGGACGATTCGAAACGTTAACCGGGTCCCGGCGTCGGCGGAAATCGAGCGATTTGGGGCACAGGCGATGACTGGACAGGCAAAGGGCCTGCCCCAGATATCAGGGTTAATCTGGACTTAATGCATGTCGCCCAAAAGTGGAAACAGGTTTTGGGGCAATGAGATGCATCAGACAAAAGAGATGATGCCGGGTCGGTAGAAAGCGTTCTGGTGCGGACGCATCCGGCATAACCGGTCCGGCAGTTTACGCGGCTTCGATATTCGGCCGCTTGGAGACGACAAAGAATGGCGACAAAGGAAAAGGAAGAGGTCGAGACCGAACGCGAAGGCACCACCGATGGGCCTCTGCTCGACCTTTCCGACGATGCTGTCAAGAAGATGATCAAGGCCGCGAAGAAACGCGGCTATGTCACGCTCGACGAATTGAACGCGGTGCTGCCTTCGGAAGAGACCGACCCGGACCGCATCGAAGACATCAATGCGATGCTCAGCGACATGGGCATCAATGTCGTCGAGGACGACGAGGTCGGTGAGGAGGCCGAGGCCGAAACGCCCGCCGACGCCGAGGAAGACGCCAACGAGCTTGCCGAGCAGACCGGCACGGCCGTCGCGGCCACGACCACCAAGAAAGAGCCGACCGACCGTACCGACGATCCAGTGCGCATGTATCTGCGCGAGATGGGCTCGGTCGAGCTTCTGTCGCGCGAGGGCGAAATCGCCATCGCCAAGCGCATCGAGGCCGGCCGCGAGACGATGATTGCCGGCTTGTGCGAAAGCCCGCTGACTTTCCAGGCCATCATCATCTGGCGCGACGAACTCAACGAATCCAAGATCCTGCTGCGCGAGATCATCGACCTCGAAGCGACCTATGCCGGCCCCGAGGCCAAGCAGGCGCCGGTCGTCGAGCGCATCGAGGAAGCGCCCAAGCCCGAAGAGAAGCCGCGCGGACGCGCGGCCCAGCGCGATGAAGAAGACGACATCACCAATGTCGGCGGCGACATGCGCGGGCTGGAGGAAGAGGAAGACGACGAGGACGAGGCGAGCCTGTCGCTGGCGGCGATGGAAGCCGAACTCCGCCCCCAGGTGATGGAGACGCTCGACGTCATTGCTGACACCTACAAGAAGCTCAGGAAGCTGCAGGACCAGCAGGTCGAGAACCGCCTGGCCGCGGCCGGCACGCTTTCGCCCAGCCAGGACCGCCGGCTGAAGGAGCTGAAGGATCAGCTGATCAAGGCGGTGAAGTCGCTGTCGCTCAACGCCGCGCGCATCGAGGCGCTGGTCGAGCAGCTCTACGACATCAACAAGCGCCTGGTGCAGAACGAAGGCAAGCTGTTGCGGCTCGCCGAAAGCTATGGCGTGCGCCGCGAGGAGTTCCTCAAGGAGTACCAGGGCTCGGAGCTCGATCCGAACTGGATGCGCTCGATCGCCAATCTGACGTCGCGCGGCTGGAAGGAATTCACCAAGAACGAGAAGGACACGATCAAGGAGCTGCGCGCCGAGATCCAGAACCTCGCCACCGAGACGGCGATCTCGATCCTGGAATTCCGCAAGATCGTCAACCAGGTCCAGAAGGGCGAGCGCGAGGCCGCGATCGCCAAGAAGGAAATGGTCGAGGCGAACCTGCGTCTGGTCATCTCGATTGCCAAGAAATACACCAACCGTGGCCTGCAGTTCCTCGACCTGATCCAGGAAGGCAATATCGGCCTGATGAAGGCGGTCGACAAATTCGAATACCGCCGCGGCTACAAGTTCTCGACCTACGCGACATGGTGGATCCGGCAGGCGATCACCCGTTCGATCGCCGACCAGGCGCGCACCATCCGCATCCCGGTGCACATGATCGAGACGATCAACAAGATCGTGCGCACCTCGCGCCAGATGCTGCACGAGATCGGCCGCGAGCCGACGCCGGAAGAACTGGCCGAAAAGCTCGCCATGCCGCTCGAAAAAGTGCGCAAGGTGCTGAAGATCGCCAAGGAGCCGATCTCGCTCGAAACGCCGGTCGGTGACGAGGAGGATTCGCATCTGGGCGATTTCATCGAGGACAAGATGGCGATCCTGCCGATCGACGCGGCGATCCAGGCCAATCTGCGCGAGACCACCACGCGCGTGCTGGCCTCGCTGACGCCGCGCGAGGAACGTGTGCTTCGCATGCGCTTCGGCATCGGCATGAACACCGACCACACGCTGGAAGAGGTCGGCCAACAGTTCTCGGTCACCCGCGAGCGTATCCGCCAGATCGAAGCCAAGGCGCTGCGCAAGCTCAAGCATCCGAGCCGGAGCCGTAAGCTGCGAAGCTTCCTCGACAGTTGACACTTCCCGATTGCAGAGATCAAGGGCGCCCATCAAGGCGCCCTTCTTCATTTCAAGCGGCTGCTCCTACAGCGGCACGTTCAGCCGCGCTCCTGACGATGATGCCGCCCCGGTCGCTTGCGGTCGTCGCCATGCCGCCGCCTTCGCGATGCCCGGCGCGAAGCTCGCGGCGCGGTGGTCCTTGCGGGATGTTCGCCTCAGGAGGATAATTTCATCTCAGATGCATTTTCCGGGCGACAACCCGGATGCCGAGGCCCCGGTCTGCGCGGCTTGGAAGGAGGCGAACCATGACCACCTACATCCTGTTGATCAACTGGACGGAGCAGGGCGCCAGGAACGTGCGCGAGTCGCCGAAGCGGCTCGATGCCGCCAAGAAGCAGCTCGCGGATATGGGCGGCTCGTTCAAGGCGTTCTATCTCACCTTGGGCGAATGCGACATCGTCGCGGTGGTCGAGGCGCCCGACGATGCGGTGTTTGCCCGCTTCACGCTGATGCTGGCCGCCGGCGGCGACGTGCGGACAAGAACGCTGAAAGCTTTCCCGGAAGTCGCTTATCGCGAGATCATCAGTTCGCTGAGATGAGTTCTCGGCAGGCGCCCGGCCAGTAGGTCGCATTGCGGATTGCATGGCACAGGCCAATAGTCATGCGATGGCCAAGCCGTTGCTGACCGTCTGGTACAACACACGCTGCCCGGTGTGCGACGCCGGCATCAACCACCAGAAGCGGCGGCTGATCGAGGCGGTCAAGGCCGGTCGCATCGAATTTCGCGACATCAATTTCGAGCCCGAAACGCTTTCCGCCTTCGGCGCCTCGCTGGAAGACATTCGCCGCCGCCTGCATGCCATTGACGATCAGGGCCGGCTGCTGGTCGGCGCCGATGTCGCGATTGCCGTATGGAAAGCAACGCCGGGCGAAGGCTGGTTGGCGACGCTGTTCGGCAATCCGGTTGCCTTGCCGCTGACGCGGTTTGCCTACGATCGCTTCGCCGATCTGCTCTATGCTTGGAACCGGCGCAAGGGCCGCTGGTAGCGGCCTAGCGATGCGAATGGGGGCGCAGCTGATCCGGAACCACGCGCTTCGACAATCCACCGGCCTCGATCCAGACCAGCGTCGATCTTTCGGCGTCGTCAATCAGCGCGGCGGTGCGTGTGAAATCGTAAGCCGAGCCTGCCAGCGGACAGAGCGACGGCACGATCGCGTAGTCGATGTCGCTTGCCAGCGTGTCCAACTCCCGAACCAGTTGCCTAGCGATCAACAGCGTCAGCGCGTGCAGGCCATTGGCGACGGCGCCTTGCGGCGGCGTGTGCAGATTGCAGGAAAATCCGGTCGGCAGGACGATCAGACGGCGCGCGCCGAGGCCAACGGCGACACGGACCGGAGTGTTCGAGGTAACGGCGCCGTCGATTAGCAGCCGCTCGCCGACACGCACCGGCGCGAACGCCACCGGAATGGCGCAACTTGCGGCAATGGCATCGGCGGCATTGCCCTTCGATAGGATCACCGCCTCGCCGGAAAAGAGATCGGTGGCGATGATGTGGATCGGGATCGGCGCATCCTCGAGATTGCGATAGGGCAGGTTGCGATCGATCAGGTTGCGGATGCCATGCGAGGCGGACAAGAAGTCGCGCCGCGCCGCGAAACCGAGCATCGAGCGCCAACTCATGGGGAAGACGTCGTTGCGGGTGATGCCGCGCCACAGGGTCTCCAGCCGCGCGATGTTCTCCACCGTAGCGGCGGCGGCATAACAGGCACCGTTGATGGCGCCGACACTGGAGCCGACGACAAGGTCGGCGGTGACACCAGCCGCGACCAGTGCCTTCAGCATGCCGACTTGCACGGCGCCGAAGCTACCGCCGCCTGCCAGCACCAGCGCCGTTCTGCCCTCTGTTCCTGCCGTCATGGCGTCACCTCCCTGCGGCCCCGTTGAAGAGCCTTGCTCGGATTTCGTATCGCGCGCGCTGTTTGTTTCGGGACAGCACGCGTTCGTGAACCGGTGCGCGCGAGGCAGGCGAACCAAGCCTCTGGCGCGACACTCAGATACATCGTAAGATATATCTTGACCTCAGCAGCGCGAATGCCTAATTAAGATATATCGTAAGATACAACTCAAGGAGCAATCAATGCACAAGGACAATCATTTCGGGCACAATCATTTCGGCGAGCGCATGTTCATGCATATGGCCGGTAAATTCGGCGGCCGCGGCGGCGGTTTCGGCCCGTTCGGCCATGGCGGCAGGGGCGGTGGACGCGGCGGCCCCGGCGACTTCTTCCGCGCCGGACGCATGCTGGCCGACGGCGATCTCAAGCTGATCACGCTGTCGCTGCTGGCCGAGGCGCCGCGCCACGGCTACGACATCATCAAGGCGCTCGAGGAGCGCACCAGCGGCATCTACAGCCCGAGCCCGGGCGTGGTCTACCCGACGCTGACCTTCCTGGAAGAGGCCGGCTATGCCGTCTCGTCGAGCGAAGGCAACAAGAAGGTGTTTTCGATCACCGAGGCGGGGCAGGCGCATCTTGCCGACAATCGCGAGATGATCGACGGCGTGCTCGAACACCTCGAACGCTTCGGCCGCAAGATGGCCAAGGCGCGCGACTGGTTCGGCTGGAACGACGATGGCGAGGATCGGCGCGGCGGTCGCGGTGGGCGCGGCGAGCGCTCGGAAACACGTGACGAATTCCGTGCCATCCGTCACCGACTGCGCGCGGCGCTCGGCGACATCGTCGATGCCCCGGCTGAAAAGCAGGCCGAGGCGATCGCCATTCTCGAAGCTGCCGCCGAGGCGCTGGAAGCGCTGACGCCCCGCTGAGGCGGGCGGCACTTCGCGATACGTAAAATAGCCCGGGGAGACCCGCCCTCAGACTGCTGACAAACCCCTGGCATTTGCCGGGGGTTTTTGATTCACTGGGTCATGTTGAAGCGACCCGCCCCTGAACAGACCGCGCTTGAGATGGTAACGTTGGATCAGCTGGTTCCGGCTGATCACTTGTTGCGCAAGATCGATCGAGCGATCGACTTTTCCTTCATCCACGATCTGACAGCGCCCTTGTACTGTGCCGACAATGGTCGGCCGCCGCTCGACCCGACCTTGATGTTCAAGGCGCTGTTCATCGGCTACCTGTTCGGGGTGCGCTCGGAGCGGCAGTTGGTGCGCGAGATCGAGGTCAATGTCGCCTATCGCTAGTTCCTGCGGCTGAAGCTGACCGACAAGGTGTTCGATGCCTCGACGCTGTCGCAGAACCGACGCCGTCGCTATCAAGACGAGACGGTCGCGCAAGCGATCTTCGACCGCATCGTCGAACAGGCGATCGGGGTGGGGCTGGTGGACGGGACGGTGCTCTATACCGACAGCACACATCTGAAGGCCAACGCCAACAAGGGCAAGTACGACCTTGCCATGGTGGCCAAGTCGCGCGCCGACTACTGGGCCGATCTGGACCGCGCCATCGAGGCGGAACGGACGCTGCATGGCCAAAAGCCGCTGAAGGCCAAGGAGCGCAAGCCTGCGCAGAAGCAGACCAAGATCTCGCGCGCCGATCCGGATGCCGGCTACATGGTGCGCGAGGGCAAGCCGAAGGGCTTCTTCTACCTCGATCACCGCACGGTGGATGGGCGCTGCGGCATCATCACCGACACATACGCCACGCCGGCCAACGTGCATGACTCGATCGTCTATCTAGGCCGGCTCGACCGTCAGGTTAAGCGCTTCGGCTTCACCGTGGCGGCGGCGGGGCTGGATGCCGGCTATGCCACGCCGGGCATCGCCAAGGGCCTGGAGGACAGGAACATCAGCGGCGTCATCGGCTATCGCAACCCGACCCCGCCAAAGCCTGGCAAGATGAGAAAGAGCAACTTCGTCTATGAACCGGAGGCGGACGGCTATCGTTGCCCGCAGGGCCAGCTGCTCACCTACGTCACCACCGAACGCAGTGGCTATCGCCATTACAGGAGCGATCCAGCCATCTGCCGCGACTGTCCGCTGCTGGCCTCCTGCACATCAAACGCCAAGGCCGAGCGCACGATCACGCGCCATGTCTGGCAAGATGCCCGCGAGCGGGTCGACGCCAACCGGCTCACGGCTTGGGGCAAGGCCATCTACCGGCGCCGCAAGGAGACGGTCGAGCGCTCCTTCGCCGATGCCAAGCAGCTCTTTGGCCACCGCTACGCCCGCTTCCGAGGGCGAACTCGTGTCGCCTGCCAGTGCCTGATCGCAGCCGCCGCCCAGAACATGAAAAAGATCGCAATCAGCCTCTGGCCAAAGCTCAAACCGAGCCTCGCCTGAGGCCCATCGCCGCCAGCTGTCTCCTGACATCTCCTCCCGACACAAATTTGCTGAGCCAAATCAATCCGCAAAAACAAAACCCCGCCGAAAATCGACGGGGTTTGTCAGCGGTCTGAGCCCGGGGAGACCCGGGCTATTTTGTTGGAGCTGATGCGGATGGCGTCATTCCTTGCCGACATATTCGCTGATCAGCTTTTCATTGCGCGCCTTCTCGATCTTGGCGGTGGTCTCGGCGGAGATGCGTTCGTCGGTGCGGTACTTGACCAGGTTTACCAGGCTGCCGGTCAGGAGCAGGATGCCCATGGCCCAGTAGCCCTTGGTCGCCAGGTCGACCGGGGCCAGCCACAGCGACAGGCCGAGCATGAAATAGGCGGCACCGACCGAGGCGGTGTTGAACATGATGTAGGTCTGGTTGGCGTTCATTGGTGTTCTCCGTTGGTTTGATGGTGTCGGGCTTGATGGAAGTCAGGTTTGCAAAGGCTGGTTTTCAGCTGATGGTCTTCAGGCGCTCGAGCACATCCTTGGCGCGCACCTTCACCGACGGCCCGTGGCCGGCTTCGGCAAGCCGGTCGCGGATCGCCTCGTGACGCAACTCGCCGTCGATCTCGTCGAGGATGCCGGCCTCCTCGAACGGATCGCTGCTGCCCTTGATGCGGGCGAGCAGCTCTTCCGCCTCGTTGATGCTTGCGGTGCGGCCGATCGAACGGTTGAGGCGAGATTGCGCCTTGCGTTCGGCATCGATGGCTCTGGCCGAGATCATGCCCTGGTTGAGATCGACGATGCGGCAGTGCGCCTGCTCGACGGACAGGCGCATCCGCAGCGTCTTTTCGCCAAGTCTCTTTACGGTCGCACGGCGGACCTCGCGCTCGTTCTCGAGTTCGGCAATTGCCGTCGCGCCACCTTCGGCAAGCGCCTGGTTGTTGGCCGAAAGCGCGCTCAGCGTGCGGGTCTCCAGATCGGCGATGCGGCGTTCGAGCTGGTCGAGGCTTGCTTGCTCGGCACGCTGGCGCACGATCAGCGAGCCGAGCGTCTGCTTGGCGGCGGCGAGGCTAGCCTCCGCGTCGCGGATGCGCTGCGCCAGAAGGTCGATGGCAAAACGGTCCTTCAGATTGTCCTCGGCCCGGGCGCTGGCGCCGTCCAGCAATGTCTTGATCAGGCTAAGCATGGTGTCTCTCCTGTTGATGTGAACAATGTTCACAACGCCAACATAGCAGGAGATGAACATTGTTCAAGAACTATTTTGAACGCTGTTCACGAAGCCCCGGGCATGGTAAATGCGAGAACATGGAAGCTCCGAAGCCAGGCAACGCCGGCTTGCGGCGCAAGGACAGGAATGCGCATGGCACTGAACAAGGAAGAAATGAGCGAGAAGGTTCTCGTCATTGCCGAGACGCTGCTCAACGAGGGCGGCATGGACAATCTGAAGGCGCGCACCATCGCCGAGCAGGCCGGCATCTCGGTCGGATCCGTCTATAATCTGTTTGCCGATCTTGACGAGGTGCACCGCGCCGTCAACATGCGGCTCCTCGACCGGCTGGGTGTCGCGGGTCTCACGGCGATGGCCGATCTCGAAAGGCAAGGGGTGAGCGATGTCGAACATCGCATCCTGGCAATGGCCGGCGCCTATGTGCGGTTCGTCGAGGCGCATCCTGGCAGCTGGCCGGCGTTGCTAGCCTTCAACCGCAGCCGCGCCACGCGGCCGGGTCCCGATTCCTACCAGGCGCGGCTCGACGAACTGTTCGACATCGTCGCCGGTGTGCTGAAGGCAGGCAACTTCGAGCTCGACGACGATCGTCGCGCGCTCGCCGCCCGCGCTTTGTGGTCAAGCGTGCATGGCATCGTCACCAGCGGCTACGTCGCCAAATCGGACAGCCGTCAGGCCGACGAAATCTGGCAGCAGATCGAGCTTCTGGTCGGCGTTTTCGTGAGGGGACTGGAACGCGGCGGCGCATTCGCGCATGCTAGGACCAAACCTGCGTGAACACAGAACGCGATTTACAAGCGTTCGCATGGAATGGAGTTTTTAAGCGATGTCTTTTCTGAAACGGCTTTTTGGCGGCGGCGGTGGCGAGGCAACGGAGACCGGCAGCGCCAAGCCGGAAAAGCAGGTCGAGCACAAGGGATTCCTGATCAGCGCCACGCCCTACAAGGCCGAAGGCCAGTACCAGACCTGCGGCGTCGTCTCGAAGGAAGTTGACGGCGTCATGAAGGAACATCGCTTCATCCGCGCCGATCGTTTCGCCGGCCTCGACGATGCCGTCGACATCTCGATCAAGAAGGGCATCCAACTGGTCGATGAGCAGGGCGAAAGAATTTTCGGCTGACAGCCCAGGAAGCCGGATTACCGCAGCCCCGGCCTCGCTTCCTGATCGATCAGAATCCGACCTTGTCGCCGCCTTTAAGCTGCAGGATCTGCCGCGCTTCGTCGGGCGTGGTGATCGAGGCGCCGAAGCCTTCGATGATCTGCCTCACCTTGGTCACCTGCTCGGCGCTGGAACGGGCGAGCTTGCCCTTGCCGATCCAGAGCGAGTCCTCCAGGCCGACGCGCACATTGCCGCCCAATGCGATCGCCTGTGTGGCGATCGGCAACTGATGGCGGCCGGCGCCCAGCACCGACCAGTGATAGTCGCTGCCGAACAGCCGGTCGGCTGTGCGCTTCATATGGGCAACATCTTCCGGGTGCGTACCGATGCCGCCAAGAATGCCGAACACGCTCTGGACGAAGAACGGCGCCTTCACCAAGCCGCGGTCGACGAAATGCGCCAATGTGTAGAGATGGCCGATGTCGTAGCACTCGATCTCGAAACGGGTGCCGTTGTCGGCGCAGGTACGCAAAATGTGCTCGATATCGCCAAACGTGTTGCGGAAGATCCGGTCGCGCGAGGATTCGAGATAAGGTTGTTCCCAGTCATGCTGGAAGGTCTTGAAGCGTTCCAGCATTGGGAACAGGGCGAAATTCATCGACCCCATGTTGAGCGACGCGACTTCGGGCGCAAAGACCTTTGCTGGCCTGACGCGCTCTTCCACGCTCATCGTCGCGGCGCCGCCGGTGGTGATGTTGACGACGCAGTTGGAGCGCTGCTTGATGACTTGCAGGAAGGGAGCGAAGGCCTCCGTCGACTGGTCGGGGCGTCCATCGAGCGGATTGCGAGCATGCAGATGGACGATGGCGGCGCCAGCCTCGGCCGCTTCGATGGCGGCTGTGGCAATCTGCTCGGCTGTAACCGGCAAATGCGACGACATCGACGGCGTATGAATCGAGCCGGTGACCGCGCAGGTGATGATGATCTTGTTCTGGTTTGCCACTTGGTGATGCCTCAATGCGTTCGCTATCTGGTGGTGCCTATTTGACCGCGCCTTGCGTGATGCCGGAAATGAACTGTTTCGACAGCACGATATAAACCAGCGTAATGGGCAGCGCCGCCAGTGTCAGGCCGGTGAACAGCACACCCCAGTCTGTGGTGAACTCGCCGACGAACACGGTCAACCCCTGCGGCAGTGTCTTCAAATTGTCGGATGTGATCAGGACCAGCGGGAAGAAAAGGTCGTTCCAGATCGGCACCGCGTTCTGGATTGCCACTATCACCAATGCCGGACGCGCCAGCGGCAGCATGATGGAGCGCATGATGCGGAACTCGCTGGCGCCGTCTATGCGCGCGGATTCTTCCAGTTCGCGCAGCAGTGTGCGCAGGAAGCCGGTCATGATGAAGACAGCTGACGGGATGCCCATCGCGACGTAGACCGGGATCAGCCCGAGATAGCTGTCGAACAATCGAGCTTAGCCGGAACCGATAACGGGCTGTGGCGTAGCCGGCGAGCGTGCCACAGGGAAGGATCAAGGCGACCGAGGCCACGGTGATGCCAACGGAATTGGCCAAATAGCGGACGAAATTGGTCTCGCCATCTCGCAGTGGTGCTGCCACCCTTATAGAGAGGCGGCTTAAGGCAGACGCCCTTGACGTCTGCCTTTCAGTCTGCCAGTCGAAATTTACGCCGCGATAGCGACCTGATCTGCAGTTGCGGCGGCGATGGCGTCGACCTTTGCGGTCGCCTTAGCCAGCGCGGCGGTGATGGCGTCAGCGCCCATGCTGACGCCTTCGATGCGGATCACCTCGACATCGGTCATGCCGAGGAAGCCGAGCACGCTGCGCAGATAAGGAATGGCATGGTCCAGTTGAACCGCGGCGCCCTCGGAATAGATGCCGCCGGACGCCAGCACGATATAGACCTTCTTGCCGTTGACCAAGCCCTTCGGGCCGCCCTCACCATAGGCGAAGCTCTTGCCGGAACGGGCGATGTGGTCGACCCAGGACTTCAACGTCGAGGAGATGTTGAAGTTGATGAAGCCGGTGGCCAGGATCACGGTGTCGGCGGCGAAAAGCTCGTCGAGCACGGCGTCGGAAACGCCGACGACTTCAGCCTGGCGCGGCGAACGCGCTTCGGCCGGCGTGTAGATGCCGGTGGCGTAATCAGGGTCGATATGCGGCAGCGGATTGGCGACCAGATCGCGCACGACAAGCGTGTTCGACGGATCGGCGGCAACCAGCTTCTGGGCAAGATCGGTGGCGACGCGGGTCGAGTGCGAAGCTGCGCCGCGCGGGCTTGACGTAACAAGAAGAATAGACATGGCGGTCCCCTTGGGGTTGGATTTGAACTTCCCCGTCAATATGGGATTGTCGGCCTATCTGGAAAACTGGTATAATTTGCATGAAATCCATCTATAGAGTTGATTGATCATGCAGCCCAATCCGACGCTCGACCAGCTTCAGATACTCATTGCGGTGGCCGACACGGGCAGCTTCTCGGCTGCCGGCCGCAAGCTCAACCGGGCGCAATCGGTGGTGAGCTACGGCATCGCCAATCTGGAGGCGCAGCTCGGCCTGAAACTGTTCGAGCGCGAAGGCGTGCGCGAGCCGCAGCTGACCGATGTCGGCAAGGCGATGCTGGAGGACGCACGGGGCATGATGGGCGTGCTGCAGCGCATCCGCTCGCGCGCCGACGGCTATCGGCAAGGACTGGAGGCGGAAGTGACAGTATCGGTCGACGTGGCGCTGCCATCGCCGGCGCTGGTGCGGGTGCTCAAGGCCTTCGAGGCCCAGTTTCCGGCGGTGATGCTGCGCCTTTATATCGGCTCGCTCGGCCTGATCGTCGATCAGGTCGCCAATGGCCTGTCGGATCTGGGCTTCGGCGGGCTGATAGGCGATGCCGATGTCAATCTGCTGCGCATCGGCTTCACCTCGATCGTGCCGGCGGCAGCGCCTGACCACCCGCTGGCGAAACTGCCGGGCCCTATCGCGGTCGAGGATCTTCGCGAGCATATCCAGCTCGTCGTCACCGACCAGTCGGAGCGCACGCGCGGGCGCGACTATGGCGTCTTCGCCTACCGCACCTGGCGGCTGACAGACGTGCGTACCAAGCACGCCCTGATGCGAGAAGGTCTCGGCTGGGGCGGCCTGCCGCGCTGGCTGATTGCCGAAGACCTCGCCAGCGGCCGGCTGGTCGAGCTCGATCTCGAACCCTATCGCGAGGTGCGCTCGCCGCTCTATGCCATGCACCGCACCGACCGCAGCCCCAAGCCGGCGGCGTCCTGGCTGATCGACGAGTTCAGGCGGCAGCTCGGCAGCTTCAACGAGATGGAGTCGGGCGTGTGGACGGAAGAGGGGCCGGAGACAAGCCGTCCATAAGGGCGATCAGCACCGCGCGGTAATCCTCAGCCGGCGCGCCAGCTTCGATGGCAAGGGCCGCGCGGTCGAAGGCTGCGGCCAGCAAGGCCGTCAGCGCCTCGGCCGGCAATCTGGTCATCGCTTGCGCCCGCATCGCCGCGACAAGGCCCTCGCGCAGCGAGCGGTTGCCGTGGCGGTTGTCGATCTCGTCCATGGCGGCGCGGCCGAGCACGGCGGGACCGTCTAGCAGTAGGAGGCGGGTGCGGCCGGGGAGCCGCATTGCCGCCAGATAGGCGTCCGATCCGGCAATCAGCGCGTCACGCGCCGATAGTGACGGAGGCGAGGCATGATCGATCTCTGCAGCCACAGCCGCGGCCTCCTGCTCGACGACCGCCGCGAACAGCGCCTGCTTGTCGGTGAAGTGATGATAGAGCGCGCCGCGCGTCACGCCGGCTTCGGCGACGATCTCCGGCGTGCCGGTCTCTGCATAGGATTTTTCCGTAAACAGCTTTCGCGCGGCGCGGATCAAATCGGCGAGCGTGGCTTCGGTGCGATCGCGGTTTGAGCGGCGTCCGGAGTCGTGTTGCATACATGCAGCCTGTATGTTATTCGCATTTGCATACAGACTGTATGTTATGGAACCGGAGAAAGAAAGATGAGGACGACGAGCTATTACCCGGTGCTAATGACCGGTGATGTCGCCGGCACGGCGGCCTTCTATGTCAACCACTTCCGTTTCGAGCCGCTGTTTGAGAGCGACTGGTATGTGCATCTGCGCTCGGCTGAGGACAGGCGCGTCAATCTGGGCATCGTCCAGGGCGATCATGAGACGATCCCGGAGGAGGGACGGGGGCGGACTTCGGGTCTGCTGATCAATTTCGAGGTCCGCGACCCCGATGCGGTTTATGAGCGCGTCGTTGGGGCCGGGCTGCCGATCCTGCGCTCGCTGCGCGACGAGCCCTTTGGCCAGCGTCATTTCATCACCAAGGACCCCAATGGCGTGCTGATCGATGTTATCAAGCCGATCCCGCCGAGCGAGGAATTTTTGGCGCAATATGCCGAGGGTTCGGGCGGGATTGAGCCATAATCACCCCGCCCGCGCCACCGGCGTCACCGCGACCTGGCTGACGCCCGTCCTGCGCACGACCGTGCACAGCGTCTCGCGGCTGATATGCTCGGCATCCAGCATCCGCACGAGATCATCGACCCCGGTGACCGGGCGGCCGTCTATTGCCGCGATAATGTCGCCTTCCTTCAGGCCGGCCTTCGCGGCGGGGCCGTCCTTTCGACGCTGCGCAGGCGCACCGCCGTGTTGGTGGTGACCTGCGACAGCAGTGCCGCCCGGCGCGGCAGGTTGGTCGTGTCGGCGGAGACGCCGATAAAGGCGCGCCGCACGCGGCCGAAGCGGATGATCTCGGAGATGACGAAGTTGGCGGTGTTGGAGGCGACCGCGAAAGCGATGCCTTGCGCGCCATGGATCATGGCAGTGTTGACGCCGATCACCTCGCCGGCCGACGACACCAGCGGGCCGCCGGAATTGCCTGGGTTCAGCGCCGCGTCGGTCTGGATGACGTCGTCGATCAGCCGCCCGGTCGAAGCACGCATCGAGCGGCCGAGCGCGGAGACCACGCCGGCGGTCACCGTCCATTCGAACCCCAACGGATTGCCGATGGCGATCGCGATCTGGCCACGGCGCAGGCGCTTGGAATCGCCGAGCGGCGCGACATCGGCGAAATTGCCGTCGGCGCGCACCAAGGCGATGTCGGTGTCGGGATCGCGACCGAGAACGCGGCCTTCGCGGGCTACGCCGTCCGGCGTGGTGACGCGCACGGCGCGTGCATCGCCGACGACGTGGAAGTTGGTGACGACCAGTCCGTCCTGCGCAATGACGAAGCCCGAGCCATGGCCGCCGGCGCCGATGCGCTCGATGCGGCATACGGCCGGGCCGATGCGATCGACGGCGTCAGCGACACTCGAGGAGTAAGCGTCGAGCAAGGTATCATCGGATTGGAGTTTCTCGGCGGCAAAGGCCATCTGCGTGTTCCCATGTGGAATGATGACTATATGTGCGGAGCGGCTGTGGGCGCCGCGACCTGACCAAGTGGCCAGTCATGCCACCGACTAGCCGTCAGGCGAGTACCCGCGGGCGCGACATGGAGCGATATCTGGGTCACCGAACCCAGGAGATATTTGATATGAGCGACTTCAATCTAACTGCTTTTTCCGACGCCATCGCGGACGTCGCGGCAACCGCCGCGCCGGCGGTGGCGAGTTTTGCGACGCATCACCATCGCACCGCCAGCGCCTTCCACTGGCGCGACGGTTACTTCGTTACCGCCGAGGAGGCGGTCGAAGCCGGTGAAGAGATCGAGCTGACACTGGCTTCCGGCGAGACGGTCAAGGCCGAGCTCGTCGGCCGCGATCCTTCGACAGGCGTTGCCCTTCTGAAACCGGCTTCGACACCGGCAGGTCTGCCGCAACTCGCTCAGGCCGGCACGGTACGGCCCGGCAATCTGGCGATCGCCACGGGCAACAGCGATGGCACGGCACTTGCCGTGTTCGGCACGGTCGGCGAGGTCGGGCCGGCATGGCGCTCGATGCGCGGCGGCACCATCGACCGGCGCATCAACCTCGCCATCGCCACCGGCGGCCGTTTCGAGGGCGGTCCGGTGCTCGACGCCAAGGGCGGCCTGATTGGCATGCTGTTGTTCGGACCGCGCCGGCGGGCACTGGTCATGCCCTATGAGACGATCGAACGGGCGGTGGCGACACTGCGCGAGAAGGGCCATGTCGCGCGCGGCTATCTCGGCGCTGGACTGCACCCGATCCGCAACGGCGACACCCATGGCGCCATGGTCATGAGCCTCGACGACAACGGCCCGGCCAAGGCCGCCGGCCTGCATGTCGGCGACATCATCGTCGCCTGGAACGGCGAGGCCGTGCGCGGTCCGCGCGAGCTGATCCGCAAGCTTGGACCGGACAGCGCCGGCGCGACAGTCACGCTTGGTATTTCGAGCGGCGGCGCACTGCGCGACGTCTCGATCACCATCGGCGAAAAGCCGCTGAGTTGAGAGGGCCGATGGCCATTACGGCAGCACAGACGATCGCCAGATTGGAGCCGGCAAGCCACCGGTTGACGGTGCTTGTCGCGCTGGGCGATGCCCAGCGCGCCGAGCAACTGGCTGACCAGCTCGCGGCGAGCGACGATCTGCTGCCGGTCATGGCGGGAAGCGATGGTGGCCAGAGCACGGATGTCGCCGTGATCGACGAGGCCGCGCTTGAAGCCAGGATCGCTGGCCCGTCGACGCCGATTGTGCTGCTCTCGCGGCGTGCGGGCGGCGAAATAGTCGCGGCTAACGTGCTTGCCGTTTTGCCGGCTTCCGCCGACGGCCAATTGATCGCCGCCGCGGTGCGCCTGGCCGCGTCAGGTTACCGGGTCGGCAGGGCAGGGCCTTCGACGGTTGCGCATGGCGATTTCCATGGCGATCTCGCCGACGAGGACGCGCCGGACGACGCGCCTGCCCGGCCCGCCCTGTCGCCGCGCGAGGCGGAAGTTCTGGCGCTGCTTGCCGAAGGCGCGCCGAACAAGGTGATCGCGCGGCGGCTCAACATCTCGGTGCACACGGCAAAGTTCCACGTCGCCGCGATCCTGATCAAGCTCGGCGCCTCCAACCGCACCGACGCCATTGCGATTGCCATGCGGCAGGGTCTGGTGCTGGTGTAATGTCGATCACACCGCCGCTTCGATGTCTGTCAGCCGGAAATCATCGCCCTTGAAGAGCAGCGGCATGGCCTCCAGCCGTGCCGTGGCATAGGCAATGCAATCGCCGAAGTTCAGCGCCGCAGGATGTCGGCCCTTGCCATAACGAAGGAAGGCTTGGCGGGCGACGGCTGCGTGGTCGGTTGTGAAGGCGACGGTCTCGATTGAGGCGTTACGCAGGAAGTCGTCAAGACGATCCAGAATTTCATCCTCCTGGCCGCCGGCCAGGACCATTGTTGTTTCAAGAAAGATTGGCGCTGGCAGCAGTCGTTTCTTCGCCTGCGTGATTGCGAGCACGAAACGTTCGTAGCCCGGCTCGAGACGCAGAATGGCGACCAAGGCCGAGGAATCGATGATCATTTCGTGGGGATTCCGAACTCATCGTAACCGAGGATTTCATTGTCGGTCATTGCATTTTTCCGTCCGGGAATTTTTCGGGCACTTTCGGCAATCGCCATCAACCGCCGGAACAGATCATTGGTTTCTTCGCGAGGCACCAGCCGTTCGCGCGCCACTTCGCGTTCTAGGCTCTGACGAATAGCCTCAGTCACCGACACGCTGCGCCGACGGGCGAGTTCGCGCGCCAACTGCTCGACTTCCATATTTTTGATCGAAAGCGCCATTTCTATATTCCACCTTTTTGTATAGAATATATACTGCGCGTCAATTGAATTCAACCGGACACGCTCGGTCAACGAGTCTACGCAGCGTCACCACGGCTTCCCGCCGCAAGCTCTTGTATCCCGCCACGGCGCGGGCAAGGATCGCGCGGAGAGCAGAATGCAGAATGCAAGTGGAGGAAAAATGTCGCTCAAGGGAAAGACGCTGTTCATTTCGGGCGGATCGCGCGGCATTGGGCTCGCGATCGCACTGCGCGCTGCGCGCGACGGCGCCAATGTGACCATCGCGGCCAAGACCGCCGAGCCGCATCCGAAACTGCCAGGCACCATCTACACGGCGGCACAGGAGATCGAGCAGGCCGGCGGCAAGGCGCTGCCGATGCTGTGCGACATCCGCGAAGAGGCGCAGGTCGCCGACGCGGTTGCCAGGACCGTCGAACGGTTCGGCGGCATCGATATCTGCGTCAACAATGCCAGCGCCATCCAACTTACGGGCACGCTGGAAACCGACATGAAGCGCTACGATCTGATGCATCAGATCAACACGCGCGGCACCTTCCTGGTTTCCAAAATGTGTATTCCGCACCTGAAGTTGGCCAATAATCCTCATATCCTGAATCTGGCGCCGCCGCTCGACATGAAAGCCAAATGGTTCAAGAACCATGTCGCCTACACGATGGCCAAGTTCGGCATGTCGATGTGCACGCTGGGCATGAGCGCGGAGTTCGCCAGAGACGGCATCGCGGTCAATTCGCTGTGGCCGATCTCGACGATCGACACCGCGGCGGTGCGCAATCTGCTGGGCGGCGCCACGGTGGCGGCGATGAGCCGGTCGCCCGACATCATGGCTGACGCCGCGCATGCGATCTTCCTGCGTCCGTCGCGCGACGCGACCGGCAATTTCTACATCGACGAGGAAGTGCTGCACGCCGAAGGCGTGACCGATTTCTCGATCTACGCGCCCGGTGCGACCGGGCCGCTGGCCGGCGACTTTTTTGTGCCGGACGAGGTGTTCGCCAATTCCGATACGAAGATAACGCGAGCGTTTTAAAGGTGCCTTGGGTAATCCATCTGTTGATGCAAAATGCGCATAGCATCAAGACAAAAAAGGTAGTGTGCTGAGAGTTCTGCAAATTCGCTGAGAGGGGGCGGTCATGGCAGGCTGGTGATTGTTCACGTCACCGATTCCCGCGAAGGAACGCCACCATGACCAAGATTGAAAGTAAGACCGCCAGCGCTGCCGTCAAAGACATTCTGCTTTCGAACCCGGATGGACTGCACGAAGTGATCCGCGCGGTGATGCAGGAGGTGCTCGAGGCCGAGATGGACGAGGCGCTTGGTGCTTCGAAAAGCGAACGCACGCCGGAGCGGCTGGGCTACCGCTCGGGCTACTATGGCCGCACCCTTGTCACGCGTGTCGGCAAGCTTGAGCTGCGGGTTCCGCAGGACCGCTCGGGGCGCTTCTCGACCGAATTGTTCGAGCGCTACCAGCGTTCGGAGCGAGCCTTGGTGGCGACGCTGGCCGAGATGTATGTGCAGGGTGTGTCGACCAGGAAGGTGAAGGCGATCACCGAGGAGCTGTGCGGTCATGCGTTTTCGGCCTCGTCGATCTCGGCCATCAACAAGCGGCTGGACGAGAGCCTCGCTGCCTTTGCCAGGCGCCCCCTTCAAGAGCCGTTCCCTTACCTCATCCTCGACGCGCGCTATGAGAAGGTGCGTGAAGCCGGCGTCGTCATGAGCCAGGCGGTGCTGATCGCTGTCGGCATCGACTGGGACGGAAGGCGCCAGATCCTGGCTGTGGAGATGGCCAATCGCGAGAGCCGTTCGGCCTGGAAAGACTTTCTCGTCTCGCTGAAGGCGCGCGGCCTCAAGGGTGTCGAGCTGGTCGTCTCCGACGACCATGCCGGCCTCGTGGCGGCGATCGGTGAGGTGATCCCGGAAGCGGCATGGCAACGCTGCTACGTCCACTTCCTCAGGAACGCGCTCGATCACCTGCCGAGGAAGCATGGCGACGATTGTCTGCAGGAGCTCAGATGGCTCTACGACCGGCGCGATCTCGCCGAGGCAAGGGCCGATCTCGCCGCATGGCTGTCCAAATGGTCCGCCCGCTACCCGCGGCTGACCAGCTGGGCGGAAGAAGCCATAGAACAGACGCTGACCTTCTTCCGGCTGCCGCGCCAGCACCACAAGCACCTGAAGTCCACCAACATGCTCGAACGGCTCAACGAGGAGATCAGGCGCCGCACCTATGTCGTGCGCATCTTCCCCAATGCCGAAAGCTGCCTGCGCCTGGTCAGGGCATTGGCCGTCGAAACCAACGAAAACTGGATGGAGGCCAACCGCTACATCAACATGGACGACCTGCGCGAGCACAAGAAGCTCGCGCTGCGCCAAGCCGCATGACCAGCATCGTGGCCGCCCCAATTTTGCAGAACTTGACGCACACAACCACAAAAAACCCCGCCGGAGAGGGACCGGCGGGGCTCAGTGTGTCCCGCTGGAGTCGGGACAGGGCAGGGAACGCCCTGTGCAGAATCTGGGTGTCGCAATGCGGCGATTCAATGAGCAGACCCTAATCGACAGGACAAATCTTCTTGAGCCAGGAAAGAAAGGCCCGTCCGGCAAGGGACGGGCCTTGGCTTTTGCGATGATTCCAAAAACCCGGTCAGGCCTTTGAAATCAAACACGCATCACTGCTCGCTGTTGTTCGCCACCGGCGCCACCAGCGAAGTGATGCGGCGGATGGCGACGCGCCGGTTTTCACGGTTCGGCGCCTGCGTGTTCACCTTCAGGTACTCCTCGCCATAGCCTTGTGTGGTGAGGTTCTCGGCCGGGATGCCGAAGGCATTGGTGAGCGCTTCGGCCACCGATTCCGCACGCCGATCCGACAGGGCAAGGTTTGCGTCGGGCGTGCCCACCGCGTCGGTGTGACCTTCGATCAGGAAGGTTTCTGCCGGGTTCTTCTTGAGCAGCTTCTCCATGGCGTTGGCGACGCCGTCGAGCTTCTGCACCTCGGTATCGGAGATCGTCGCCGAGCCGAAGTCGAAGTTCAGCGTGTCGAGATCGATGCGCCGCGCGATGTCGCGCACGCGCGCCGAGCGCTTAACCTCGTCGATCGAATAAAGACGCTGCACCTTTTCCACCGGCGGCTGCTCGAGGAAATTGTAGTAATCGTCGTCGCTCTCCACATCCTCGGAATCGAGGATGTAGTCACGCCGCGGGATCGTCAGCCGCATCGGCGGCAGGTCGTCGCCGGGATCACGCCAATCGCCGTCATCCCGATCCTGCTGCTCGTCGACATAGCTGAGGATATACTCGCGGCCATCCGGCATGACGCGCGAGCGCTGGATGACGTCGCCATAGCGGTTGCGGATGGTGACGACGCGAACGCCGTTGCCGCGTTCGACCGTTTCGCGCGTGCGGCCGCCTGACAGGTCCTCGTAGTAGACATCCTTGGCGCCGCGGGTGATGCGGGGCGCCTCGTTGCTCTCCACGAACGTCTGGTTGTTGAACTGGATGATGACGCGGTCGCCGAACTGCTTCAGCACGTCGGCGCCCTTTGGCCGCCGGCGATCGCGCGCAAAGTCTTCGGGCGTGCGGTCGATCCGCTTGCCCTTCTCCTCGTCCACGGGGACGATCTTTTCGGGCCTGATCGCCTGCTGGGCCGACTTGTCGTCGGTGGGCGGCGGGCCTTGGTCGACCGGGGCCGGCTTCTGCGCCTGCTGTCCACTTTGTTGTCCGGCCTGATTGCCATTTTGGCCGCTGCCGGCCGCTCCGTTGCCGGCCTGGCCATTGTCGTTCTGGGCGCCGCCGTTCTGGCTGCCATTGTTGTTGCGGCCGCCACGATGCTTGCGCTCGGCATCCTTCTGGCTGTCGAGGATGGGCGCCTCGTTCGGATTTGCGGTCTCGCCTTGCGCCGCATTGCCGCCCTTGGCCGGCTGGTTGTTGTTGGCGGGCTGGTTGCCGTTGGCTGGCTGCTCGCCAGTGGCGGGCTGTTGGCCGGTCTTTGTCGGTTCACCGGTCTTGGGTTGTTCGCCGGTTGCGGGCTGCTCACCATTTGCCGGCTGTTCGGCAGTGATCGGCTTCTTGCCGCGCTTCTTTTTGTCCTGAGGCTGCTCACCCTGGGCCGGTTGCTGGCCATTCTGCAACGGCTCGGCTTGCGGCACCGGTTCGCCCGCGGGTGCTGTTTTTTGCGCCGGTTCAGTCGCCGGGGTCTGGCCGGCAGGTTGCTGCTCGCCCTGCTGGTTCTGGCGATGCTTCTTCTTGCCCTGATTGGCGCCTTGTCCGTTGTCATTGGCGGGCGCGGTCTGCTCGGTCGGCGTGGCCTGCTCGGCGGGCGCGCCTTCGGTCTGCTGCTGCTGATCGTGCTTGCGCTTCTTGCGGCCCTGATTGCCTTGCTGCTGGTCACCGCCAGCAGGCGCGACCTGCTCGGCAGGCTGCTGCTGGTCGGCAGGTGCTGCTTCGATCTGCTGCTGGTTGCGCTTCTTCTTGCGCTGTTGCTGTTCGTCAGTCGCAGGCGCGGCGCCCTGATCGGCGGGCGCCGCCTCGATCTGCTGTTGCTCCTGCTTGTGCTTCTTGCGTCCCTGGCCGCCCTGCTGCTGGTCGTTGTTGGCTGGGGCGGCCTCATCAGCGGGTGCCGCTTGGATCTGCTGCTCCCGCTTCTTCTTGCGCGGCTGCTGCTCCTCGGTCGCAGGCGCGGCACCCTGGTCGGCCGGCGCCTCGGCCTGCTCAACCTGCCGCTTCTTGCGCGGCTTTTGCTCGGGTTCGGCCGGCGCTGCCTGCTCTGCCGCCGGAGCGGATTGGGTCTGCTGCTGCTGTTCGCGCTTCTTCTTGCGCGGCTGCTCGGCTCCCCCTGCTGGCCGGCTTGAGCGCATTCCTCCGCCGACTGACCTTCAGCGCAATTTGCCTGCGCTAGGATCAGCGGCGCGCCGTGCGAAGTCCCGAAAGCAGCACTCCCCTGCAGCGGGTACGCGCCCAACGGGGCGGATGCCATAAGCAAGCCGATTGCCGTACCCGCCAGAATCCGAGGTTGGCGTTTCATATTAGATTCTCCTTGTGGGGTCCCATCCCTGCCCAAACTTTCATCAACCGCAATTGGTTCCGTTTGCAAGGCATTGACGGCAACCAAGGATGCCCGGCCGGCCTTTTGAAGGCGATTTGGTGTTTTTCTAATGTTGATACCGGGTCACTATGACAGCAGTGCTTGACCAGGACGCGCCGCGGGGCCAAATCCAGGGTATGACAGCGCCCTTCTGGAAAACAAAGACGCTCGAGGCGATGACCCCGGCCGAGTGGGAGTCGCTTTGCGACGGCTGCGGCAAATGCTGCCTGTCGAAACTTGAGGACGAGGATACGGGCGAGATCTTCTGGACAAGCGTCGGCTGCCGGCTGTTCGACGCCGACAATTGCCGTTGCTCCGACTATGCCAACCGCCTGGCGCGTGTGCCCGATTGCGTCGGGCTGACGCCGCAGAATGTGCGCACTATCACCTGGCTGCCCAAGACCTGCGCCTACCGGCTGGTTGCCGAGGGCCACGATCTATATTGGTGGCACAAGCTGGTCTCGGGAAGCGCGCAGACCGTGCACGAAGCCGGAATTTCGATGCAAGGCCGCGTGAAGGCCAAGGAAACCGATCTCGCCGAGCCGGACGACTATTTTGACTATATATTGGATGACGAACCGTAACGGTTCGCATCCTGACGACGAACCGTAACCGGTTCGCATTTTGACGACGACCGAGACGGGCTCGCATTTTGATAACGAATCATGGCCGGCTCGCATTTTGACAGCGAGCTCTTACGGAAAGCGTCAGCGTGTTTGCCGCGTTAGGCAGTCGAAGTTTGAAGCGAATGGGCGCGGGGAATTTTCATTTTCCTGCCGGATGAACCGGACATGAACGGCCGGTTCGCAAATAGTTCAGACAGGAAAGGGCATTCTCCAGACCATTGGTTCGAAGGGCGAGAGCCCGCAACAAGAGAGAGAAGACGATGTTGAACACGATCAAGACGGCGGCCCTTTCGGCTCTTGTCGGGCTTGGCACGCTCACCGCGGCCCATGCGGACAGCCTCTATCTCGGCTTTGGCGACAAGCATGATCCGCGCTTCGGTGTCTACACCGGCGACGACGACGGTTATCGCCGCGACTGGCGTCGCGACCGTGATCGCGACTGGCGCGGTTGCTCGCCGGACCGCGCTCTCGACAAGGCCGAGCGTATGGGCCTGCATCGCGCCCGCATCGTCGACATCAACCGCCGCACCGTAAAGGTGGCCGGCCGCCAGGATGGCGACCGCGTCGTGGTGGTGTTCGCCAACGAGCGCGGCTGCCCGATCATCTATCGCTGAGCTCAATCGGCAAGAGGGATGATCCTCTGCAAGGATCGCCTATGGATGTGATCTTCTGCGAAGATCACAAGAAAGGACGATCTTCTGCGAGGATCGCCTATGGATATGATCTTCTGCGAAGATCAATCCTGACTAGTTGAGCCCCCTCAAGCAATTGAAGCGTGCGGCTCGAAAAACCCCGGACCTCCGGGGTTTTTGTTGCTGACCGGCGGGGCCAAGGGTCACTTCAGCTCGAAAGTGACGGTGACCTGCACATTGTAGGAATTTTCGCCGGCCTGGACCGGCACCGCCGCGCGGGCGCCGTCGAATGCCTTGGCGTTCATCGGCATTGGCGCCGGCGAAATGTTCTGATCGGTGATCTCGAGCACCTTGCCAAGGCTGACGCCGGCGGCCTCGGCGAGCGTCTTGGCCTTGGCGATGGCGTCGGCCACAGCCTTCTTGCGCGCCTCGGTGATCGTCGCCTTCGGATCGTCATTGGTGAAGGCGATGCCGCCGCCCTGGTTGACACCGAGCGAGACGGCCTTGTCGAGGATGTCGCCGGTTTTGTCGACATTGCGTACGCGCACCGACAGCGTGTTCGTCACCTGATAGGCGACGAGCTCGGCTTCCTGGCTGCCGTCGGCCTTGTTGGTGTAGTTGTAGCGCGGGTTGATCTGGATGCCGGCGGTCTGCAGGTCCTTGTCGGCGATGCCGGCCGCCTTCATCGCCGCGATCACCGCCGCCATGGCGTCGTTGTTGGCATCGAGCGCCGCGCGCGCAGTCTTTGCCTCGCGCATGACGCTAAGCGACAGGATCGCCATGTCGGGCGCCACAGTCGCTTCGCCTTCGCCCGAGACGATGATGCGGGGCGGGGGCTGCGTGTCGGCAGCGCTAGCCAGCGCTGGAAACGCGACCGCGGCAGCGAGCGCGATGGGCAAAAGATGTCTGGTCATGAAAACTCCTCGATGTCTGCGATCCGCCACCCTGCCATCTGCCTCGACCTGAAAACGGCCGTTCGCCGGCAGCACGGCGCGAGAGCCCGGACCTGGTCTGCGCCTTATGGGCGCAGGCCGCTCTACGGTGCGAATATGG
Source organism: Mesorhizobium sp. ORM8.1 (assembly GCF_053005525.2). Taxonomy (NCBI): domain Bacteria; kingdom Pseudomonadati; phylum Pseudomonadota; class Alphaproteobacteria; order Hyphomicrobiales; family Phyllobacteriaceae; genus Mesorhizobium; species Mesorhizobium sp. ORM8.1. Next base: position 5,805,230 of record NZ_CM132600.1, read on the forward strand.
GCTGATTTTGGCATTTGCCGCCAGCGCTTTCGAAAGTCTTGTGCGGCGAAGCGAAAAACACTAAGCCAGCCCGCGTGGGGCCTGTAGCTCAATGGTTAGAGCCGGCGGCTCATAACCGCTTGGTTGGGGGTTCGAGTCCCTCCGGGCCCACCATGACTTTTGATTTCATTGAGAAAAAGTGCCCTCGGCCCAAAACGTTTTGGGCCCATTATGGGCCCAACAAAAAAGGCGGCACTGAGCCGCCCTGTGCCTGATCGGATTGAGGTCAGTCATTTGATGACGCGGAGGGGTGTCCACTGCTTCGTCGCGTCGCGTTTATTCTCACGCTCGTTGACGGCGCGCGCTATATCGACAGCCATCCGTTTCTTGTTGGCCTCACGTACATATGCATCCGTGACCGTCATGGAAGAATGCCCCATCGCCTCCATGATGGCGCGCGCCTGGATGTTGCATTCTGCGAGATACGTACCGAACGTGCGCCGGAGCCCATGCAGTGTGTAGCCCTCCGGAATGCCGGCTTGCCTGTTCCAGTGTGCCATCATGCCGGTGAGGCTTTTTTCCGCAAACGGACGCCCATAGGCAGTCTTCAGCACGGCGCCACCTTTCGAACGGTCTAGCTGGTCCAATGCCTGCGCCAGCTTGTCGACGATGGGAATAAACATTTCCCGTCCGCCATGCCGGTTCCGATTCTTTTTCTGCCGGAACTCGAAGGCTTCAATCAAAACCAGCGAGCCATCGAACAGTTCGATCTCTTCGCGGACCAGATCGTCCCATTCCAACGCGGCGATATCGCCGCGTCTGTTCCCGAGCCAGAAGCCGAGGGCGTAGCAGGTGCGCGCCGCCGAGCCGACCGCATGGTGCGCCTCGAACTTTTCGCGAATTGCGATTGGCCAGCCGGGATTAGCGGTCGATTTAGGGATGCGAACACGAATTGACAGCGACGGATCGTCCTGCGGTTTGATCCACTTCTCGACCTCGATTGCAACCCAAAGGAGCTTCTTGATCGCCACTAGCAGATGTTTTGCAACTGTCCGTCTCGTGCGAAAGACGCCTTCTACAATCGCTCGCAGATGGTCGGCATCGAGATGCTCCACCGGCGTGTCGCGCCAGGTCAGTGGATAGGCAGGATCAACCTTCATCTGCAGGAAGCGTTCAATCAACCGAGCATTCTTCTGCTGCGTGGCCTGGTCAAAGTCCAGCCATTCCATAGTCGTTTCAAGTCGGCGGGCAGCGTGACCGAAAGTCTTTGGCAACGCCCGTCCAGGCAAGTCGATGATGATGGCTTTTTGACCCTGGCCTTGCGTTGCCTCTTGATAGGCAGCTTCGAACTCCGGATCACCGGGCAGCCCCGGAAGCCGAATTTCGGGGAGTCCTTTGCCGCGATAACGATAGACGAGCTTTCCGTTCTTGATACGTGATGAAACGCCAGGGTAGCGAGCATCCTTGAAAGGCCTGGCCATTAGTTCTCCCTCCGATTTCCGCTGACTTTGCTCCGCTAGCGAGCAGCCTGCTGAAGCTGAATGGCCTTGCTTTCCATGGCAATGCGAAGGAGCAGCGGGTAGGGAAAGCCTCGACCTTGTTCTATACCCTCAAAGGTGCGTTTCGGGATCCCGAGTGTCTCGGCTGCGCTCTCGGCTGTGAGTCCTTGCTTTACCCGCCAGGCTTTCACGTCTCGCGCTAGCTTTTCACGTTCGTTCACATCGCGCCTTCCTCGCCAGCATACGAGTTTAATACGCCAACAGCGTATACGCAAGGCGCGAATTTTCTATGATCTGCCTGCTTGCTTTTTGCTCCGCTCCAAAAGCTCATTCAGACCATTATTTTTGTCGGGCAACGAGGTGAACGCGATATCGAGGGCTACACGATCCCAAACAGTGCGACTGTTGATGTGCTTAGGTCTTGGCATGCGCCCATCAGCGACCATCTCGTCGAAAAGGGTCAATCCAACACCAACATAACGGGCCGCCTCATCGTGCGAGAGACCTCGCGGAGGGTAGGAGATTGCGTCACTCTTCATAGGCCAACCGTGAGACTGTCGGGCGCGGCGCGATCTTGCGGCAAAATGTTTGGCGCCAGAAACAGCATCGTGGTGCTGCTTAGCGGCAATCTTGATGCAGACGCGCCTGAACTGCGAACGTGTGTTGCCACAGTCGGGGAACGTTGCGTTGGGTGGAAGCCTTCTCAACAGGTCGTTCGGCAAAAGGAGGCTGTGGAGTGCAAATCGGATGAATGCCCCGGCAGGAATGTTTCTGAGTACCTGCCTTGAAGGACAGGTTCAATGAAAGACAGTGAGAGTGCAGGCCGAGGGTCCGTGTGCGGCGCTCAGATGGCCGAACTGCAGGCGCTCGCCCGCACGCTTGCGCAGCATATTCAGGTGCTGACGTTGCAGGTGGCCGAGCGCGCTGCGGTGATCGACGGCCTGCGGGAGGAACTGGCTCGATCACCTGCGACCAGGGTCGTGCGCTGCGGCGCCCATCTCACGACGGCGTTGGCTGAGAGCCGCGCAGCTTCGTCGATCGAACCTCGATCGGAAGACTGGTCCGTGAATTCTACACCAATGTCAGACAGGACAAACGTCTCGGTCCGATTTTCGCGCGCGAAGTTCTCGGCGATCGGGAACATCGGACGGCGGCAAGCGTCTCGAGTCTCGTAACCGATCCGGTCCGGCCGGGCGCGCCGACCATGGGTGCCTCCTGTGCTCGCCCGTCGAGGAAGGGGCTCGGGTTGTGGCAGACGCTGCCGACCCGTCAACCCCATTCCGCACCAGCACCGAGAACAGGGTGTGACGGGCCGGCTATCCGCGTCTGCCCAAGTCGCCTCGCCCTCGACGGAGAGGGCGAGCACAGGAGGCACCCATGACCACGGATCGCAACGTCCAGACCGAGACCCGGACCGACATCTACGAGCGCGTCACCAGCCAGATCATCGCCGGCATGGTCCAAAGGCTGCTCCGCGTCTGGACGCGCCCGGTCGGCCAAAGCTGATTTTAATGTCATCATGTACTCTTGTTCATGTCTATCCCGTCAGGAAAATCCCAGGCGTCGGAGAGTGACCTGCACAAGACTGAGCCGGTCGCGGACGAGACGAAAGCCCAGATTGTCGGGTGGGGTCCCGACCGCGCAGCCGCCGCTCTTGCCGTCTCGGATGAAGTTCGACATGTAGGTGCGGTGGAAGCCTTCCACAGCGTACACGCCGCAGTTTTTTATCGAGCTCGCCGTCTCTGTACCGTCGCTGGCGATTGTCGTGTGGACGTAGCAGGTGGAGGTCCATTCCCAGACATTGCCCGCAATGATGCAGGACGGATCGCACATATCTTGTGCGGCCATTGTCACGTCAGTCGATTCTACAAGTCTGTTGAGCTGCAAGAGGTGATCGGCCGTCACGATCGATGAGGTGCGAGCAAAGGCACGCGGCCGAGCCTGCGCGAAGGAATGGATGGTGGCCGGACTTTTCCCGCCTGCGGGCAGGAGTTGGTACGATCCGTTTCAGGCGCCTAGCCAGATGAGGTGGCGGAAGCGCGTGATCTGGCGGGATGAATGAGCGCATCGAACGACTATTGTCGCATAGACGCTGAATTGGCGGCCTTGTCAAAGGATGCGACGTCGCAGCAACTGTGCCCTGGCCTATAGAGCAGCGCCTGGACTAAGCATTCCCGCGTCGAGTCTAACATTGTTGTCTTGGCAGATTTTGTGGGTCGGTGGTTGTCACTGAAAAACGCCTCATGCTCAGATGGGGCGCAAACTATTCGGCTGGCCTAGTTATCCATTCGCCGGATCGGAGATCAACGGCGCATAGCCCGTCTGCGATGTTGAACCGGTTCGAGTAATTGACGACCCGGTCCCGATAGTCCTTCGCGTATGGATCGGTAAGGTTCCAGCCTTCTGGTGTGAACGTCGTCATCCCATTCACAGTCGGAATGTGTAGCGCTTCTGAAAGGAACATCGCATCAGGGCCGTTGCTATAGTAGGTATCGATGCCCGGATTTCCGATCGGTTTAAGCTTAGGCACGGAGACGTAGAAACTGCGGCACTCAGGCGGAACGTGCGATACTTTCGCAAGATCGCTCATTTGCACTGTTCGATCGAGCCGGAACGGCAAGTCGGTTCTGAACTGCTCAACCGCGATGAGAAGAAATAACAGCCCGGCAACGGGTCGCGGCAACTGGCTCAAGCCGAGCATCGCGATCACAATAACGATCGGTGTAATGAAAAGCAGGAATCGCATCGGAACTCGAAGTGCTTGCGCTCCGGGTGCGTAGAGGAAGAAGCTTTCCCACGGCATCCATTGATGAAGCTTCAGGCTCAAGATGGCTACGGCGACGCACGCGACGCTCAATGCGATCGCCTGAGAAGTCGCTACGCTCCGGTCAGTCCGCCGCTGGCCCATGAGCCAGAAGGTGGCCCCGACGAAGGCGAACAGCAGCACAGGCGTAAACCCGCTCGACTTTTCCGATGTCGCGAGAGGGACACCAGTGAAGCTCTTATAGATGGGCGCGAGGATCGAAGACCAAAGCGCGTTTCCGCTTCCGACGTTCAGCAGATCAAACAAGGCCCCCGCATAGACGCGTACTGCATCGAGGTTATGCGTGTGACCCAACGCGCGTCCATAAACCGTCAGGACGAGTGCACCGGCAATCGCCATTGCTCCCGCAATGGCGGCCAAGTACCATGGGCATTCCATGATGATCGACCTGGCTGCTGCGAACGTCTGCCCGTTAACAAAGAGCAGTGTGCAAAAATAAACCAGCAGAAAAAGGCAGAAGATGTAAGCGGAGTAATAGGCCGTCAGTGCCCATAGTCCAACGAACACCGCAAACCCAACAACGGCGGCCGTCGTAGCAAGGTAGCCTGTCCGAGCCGACAAAAGCTTGAACACTTCGGAGAACAGCAGAAGCCCGAGCGGAAAGAACGCCGCGAACAGAAGCTGCGAGTGGCCCATCTGCAGCGCGAGGTTGGTCACGATGAGAAAGAGAAACCCGCTGGCAAGCGCGAAAGGTCGGCTGAGGCCGAGCATTGTTCGCGCTAGAGCGATCGTGCTGACCGCGCCGATTACACGAACGGTCCAGTTGGTCAATTCATATGAAAGGAACGGATCAACCCCGATCGCGCGGAACACGGAATAGATCGATCCGCTAATGACGTTCGATTCGTTGAGCGCCAGCGCGCCCTTGAATGGGAAAAAGTAGATCGGGTCAAGCGGGGCCTCGCGAAGAGCATAGACATTACGCCAATGCTCCAGCATCGCGATCATGATCTTTCCGTCATAGATGTCGCCCGACACCAACGAAAAATCCGCCGCGATGATTGGGCGATAGATATAAAAGAGACCCGCCACACAAACTAAAAACGTCCATAAAATCCAGAACAACCAATTTCTAATCATGATATTCGCACCCGCTGAAGTGAAGTTGGCGGGGAGGCTTTCCCAGGCTTTGCGTGCCGACTTGCTAATATAATGCTCTGCTCTGAACGACACGACTTCGACCCTGCTTGCTAGCGCGGCGACATCCCTATCCAGAAGTTCGCCTAGCGGCAAGCGATCTAACCATACAATCCAACGAACATCCCATGACCGCATCCCGTAAAAGGAGGCGCTCTCGCGCGTATGCGCGCATGAGGGCGCTACAGCAACCAGCCGAAAAATCCCCGCGGCGCCACCATGAAAGGCGTCACCCACCGCGTCTATGACGGCTATCGACGGGGCAAGGGCCTTGCGACGCCTCCCGTCAAAGACATCACCAGCGACGAGTTGAATGACATTTACGATCGCCAGTATTGGGATGCGGTGAAGGACGACGCGCTGCCCGCCGGCATCGACTACGTGCTCTTTGACGGCGCCGTGAATTCCGGCCCTGGCCGCTCGATCATGTGGCTTCAGCAGGCGCTGCGTCCCGCCTTAGACCGGCCGCATTAGCGGTGTGCTGGGCATGGGCACGCTCGCCGCCCTGAAAGCGGACAAGAACAGCCGCGCTCGAGCGTCCGCTTGCCGGGAAGGCCGGACCGGTATCGATCGCCGCCGGCATCGATGTGCTGCGCGGCGGGCGCCGACAAATCCGGACGGCGAGCTGCAGTCGCTGATAGGCACCTTCGCAGCCGAGCGGCACAGGGCAATCCTGTTTGATTTAGACGACCGCTGCGGATCCTCTTCCGGTCCTTGCATTTTGACGACGTTGCCGACTCGCGCCTAAGTCTCCATGCGCCTTCTCAAAAGGCCGGCTCCAACAACCGGTGAAGCGTCTCGAACTGGTTCGGATAGTTACCGGCCAGATAGCGCACCACCTTGAGATTATCCATAAGTCGATGGAGATACCCACGCGCCGCGACAAGCTCCAGACCCCAGACACCGCGGCACTCGTTTGCATCCAGGAACTCGCGGCTCAAAGCGGCAAACTCAAGTTCCATCCCCGCGAACGTTTCGGTGTCAATGCCGAAGAACTGTTGCCTGGGAACTGAAGGATCCGCGAGCTGCGCTTGGGGCGTGAGCGCTATGATGACCCTGGCGCTGATGAACGTCACCCTGTCCAACGCGACCATGAGTTTGGCCACTTCAACCTGCCGGGTCGGCGTGCCTTTTTTCAGCAAGCCAAAGATTTTCGGGTGGACACCGAAATTTTCCAGAAGCTCGATGGCTTCAGCGCAAATCCCGGCGATCAGCGGTTCGTTCGACGCTCGGATATTGTCCGGCCCTTGCCGGGCGCTGAATCCTCGACTTCCCGCAATTCGTTCCGCCAGTTCGGCCGGCATCGTTGCCAGGCGTTCTTCCTTCAGCACCGCTCGGAACATATCGACCAGCATCAACCGGCGGAGAACTTCGACGATGGTTTCGATGCGCTCACGCATCGCGTTCGTCTCGTGGATGAACCGCCGCATGCGCTCGCAATGGCGCTTGTATGTTCTGCGCAGTAAATAGGGGTGAAGTGGCTTTTGCGGTTCTCGCAAATCATCGGTCAGATGAATTGCATGGCGGCTTGTCTGCAGGATACGCTGGGCTGCGGTTTGGTTCATGCCGATAGACTCGGCTCGATCGGCATCCGCCTTGCCATCACCACGACCGGGGTCAGCGACTGGAAAAGAAAGGGGTCGAACCGCATGCCGCTGTTGGCTCTCATGACGGCCGGCGCTCGTCTGAAGTCAGCTGTCGGCGCGATCAGGAAATCGCGAACCGTGGCATGGTCGGGTTTCATCCTGACCAATATCGTAATGTCGGAAATAACCTCGCGCCGCCTCGCGACTGGCCAACGTGCATAGCCGTAGCCCGTAGCGCGGTAGCGCGCGGTCCAAAGCGCGACAGTGAACTCTCCGTTGACCCGCACAAGGGCGGCCTTCGTATCGTAATGGGCCTCGCCGCCCACTTTCTCTATCGCCGTGACAAGATCGGCGATGATCTCCAGCCGGCATCGCTGAATTCGGGTGTTTTGGTCGAAATACCGATAGTTCAGCGACGCCTCGAAACCGACCAACTGATAGGCCGCCTGGAGCGTTCCGAAGCGGTGAATGTAAAGGCTCTTCGTCGAGCGGCCGGGTTCGGCGTTGATGATTTTGCCCGATAGCCGGCCTCGCTTTTTGAGGAGCTTCGAAAGTTTGACCAGCAAGTCCTCATTGCTGATGCGCACAGCTCCGTGGTTCTCTTCGGCTACGATGGCTTGCGCTTGGCGGAACAAGTCTCGGCCGACCAGCGCCTCATGCACATTTTCGGTGCGGACCCAGGCGCTTGGCGGGTTGGCCCTGCGTTTGCTGTGGAGCCTGGTGTTTGTCTTATTCCAAACGTTGTTTCCAATATATTTTTCATTGGTAAGAATCGACCGCACAAGCGTGGTCGTCCAAGGCGTGTTCAGTTCCGAAGGTACGCCCCGCTCGTTCAGCGCGTTCGCGATCTCAAATTCCGTTCTGCCCTTTTTCACGAACTGACTATAAATCCAGCGGACGATCGCGATTTCATCCGCCGGCCCCGGCACGCGGAGAACCCGGTCCGTCACCAGGTGCTTCCATTCCCTGGGCTTTAGGATTGCCTTTGGATTCCCCGATCCGTCTGTCAGCAGGCGGCGGAAGCCATAGCCGGCGTATCCGCCGCTACAGAACCCCAACTTGACGATCCGGCTTTGGCCGATGAAGACTTTTTCCGACAGCATGCGGCTTGCTTCCGCGGCCATACTGCGTTTGATGACCTTGAGAACGTCAGACCCTACGCTGCCGTCATTGGCGAATTGCTCCGCACAGAACTCGATCCGCACCCCCGCCATCTGGCATCGATACTCGTATGAGGCGCTTTCATCGACGTTCTGGAAACGCCCCCAACGGCTCACATCGTAGACGACCACGGTTTCGAAATCGGCCTTTCCGCTCTCAATATCCGACAACAGACGCTGCAGACCAGGGCGCCCTTCAATGTTCAATCCGCTCCGGCCGGGATCCTCATAGGTAGCAACGATGTCATAGCTCATGACGTCCGCATAACTGCGGATCGCGTCCCTCTGGTTTTCGATCGAATAGACCTGCTGATCCGTGGACATCCGCAGATACTGGGCCGCGCGAGCCCTTCGCCTTCCGAGGTTCCGATCTGCGGCTGCTTTGTCCATCGCCTGGCGCCATGGTATTCAGGTAGAGTAGAGAGCCGCGCCGCCTGCGATTTGGTTAGGGAAATCTGTCCAGTTTGTCTCGAATGCGAGCATGCCAGCCATACCGAGGTGAACCTGTGCGCCACTATGTCGGCATAATCCATAAGGAGAAGGGAAGCGATTTCGGCGTGTCGTTCCCGGACTTTCCAGGCGTTGTCACGGCCGCCGGCAGTATGCTCGAGGCGCGCAAAATGGCCGAGGAGGCGCTTGCTTTCCACGTTGAAGGGCTTGTTCAGGATGGCCAGGCAATTCCCGAGCCGTCGTCGCTCAAAACGGTCATGAGGACCAGACACAGCTCGGCAATTCCGGTTTTGATCCCGCTTCCCCACAAATAGCCGGCCGAGAGAACCGCGCCCGATCATCTTTCCGCTTTGGAAACCATGGCTTTCAACTGCCGGGAAACCCTGTCTTACTTCGTGAGCCGGCGCGCCGCCGTTCCGCCGCAATGCAACCGCACTCGGGCTTCACTCGCCCCACCCGTCAGTCCCCGGGGCTTCAGAGGAGTTGGAGTGATGATTATCAAGAAGGTAATTCTGGCGGTGCTGATGACCGCCGCGCTTGCTGGCTGCGAGACACAGACCGAAGGCCAGCAGCGGGCCACGACCGGCGCCTTGTTAGGCGGCGCCGGAGGCGCGCTCGTCGGCCAGGCGATCGGTGGCAACACCAAGAGCACGGTTATAGGCGCCGCAAGCGGCGCGCTGCTCGGCGCCGTTGTCGGCAGCGCCACCACGCCGCAGCGCCGCGAAGATCAGATGTGCCGCTACCAGGACCGCTATGGCCGCATCTACACCGCGCCCTGCGACGACCGGTATTACAACGGCAATTATTGATCGAAAAGCGCGCCCCTCCAGCTCAGACTGGAGGGACGCGATCTCGGAGTGCGCCAGCCAGGCGCGCTCGTGTGATCGGAACTCGATACTGGAGAAGAAGCCCCCTCGATGAGTGCATGATCGAAGCTTTTTGGAACTGATCGATGACCGCAAGATCTAGTTCAAAAAGACTCGGTCAATCAACCTCGGTCCTTGAGAAAGCGCGCGAATAGATTCCGGGTGTTGATGCTTAGCTCAAAACAGCCCGCCGGCCAAACCCGACGGCAGATGCTCTAGCGGTGGCTGAGGCATAGCGCTCCCCAGTAGCGGTTCCAGCCAGGCGTCAATCGCATCGATTAATCGCTTCGAGGAAATTGGTGGAACCTCTCGATCCGGCCGATGAAAGCCAATTCGGCTGTCGTAGCCGATTATCCACTTGATTGCTTCACCTTGGGCGTCGAGTGCGCTTAACTTCGTGGTCATCCGACCTTCTGCGCCATCAGCCGCAAAGTCAGTCGCTATCCGACGTCGTGCAGAAAAGACGACATAATGGCCTCTTTCGCGTTCTCACCATCGAAAGCACGGAACCTAATCAGCTCGACGCGGTTCGGACGCTTCACGCGCCTCGGAGGAGTCGAATGACCAAAGAACGTCCCTATTCATTGTCCCGACGTGAAGTCATGGCTGCAGCAGGAATAGCGGCCGGCGTCGCGGGGACGGCCAGCGCCCAGCAAACAACGACCAAACCTTTAGAGAACGGACCCGCCATGCAAGATCCCCGCTCCAAGTACCCGAAGCCGCCATTCGAAGCGCAGACGCAGCCCTGGCCCGGCTTGGCGCGCGACATGAAGCCGAAGCCTGACCACGGGGAGACCAGCTACAAGGGTTCAGGCCGGCTTGCCGGGCGGAAGGCCCTCATTACGGGCGGCGACTCCGGTATGGGCCGAGCCGCTGCCATCGCCTATGCCCGCGAAGGAGCGGACGTCGCGATCAACTACTATCCGTCCGAAGAGCCAGACGCGCGTGAGGTGATCCAACTCATACGAGATGCCGGCAGGACCGGCGTCGCTCTTCCCGGCGACTTGCGGGAGGAGGCCTTCTGCCAAAAACTGGTTGCCGAGGCCCTGCAGCAACTTGGCGGGCTCGACATCGTCGTGTGCAATGCCGGCAGGCAGCAGGCAAAACCATCCATCCTCGACATCACGAGCGAGGATTTCGACGCCACGATGAAGACCAACATCTACGCGCCGTTCTGGATCATCAAGGCGGCGCTGCCGCATCTGAAACCGGGATCCTGCATCATCGGCACGACGTCGGAGCAGGCCTACGATCCTTCGGCCGAGCTCTACGACTATGCTCAGACCAAGGCCGCCACGATGAACTATGTGAAGTCTTTGGCCAAGCAACTCGGCCGCAAGGGTATTCGCGTCAACGGCGTGGCCCCCGGACCGATCTGGACTCCCCTGCAGATAAGCGGCGGCGCGTCCGAGGAAAAATACAAGAAATTTGGCAGCACAACCGCGTTGGAACGGCCGGGTCAGCCGGCGGAACTGGCCTCCATCTATGTGCAGTTGGCGGCCGACGATGCAAGCTTCGCAACCGGAAACATCTACGGGTCCGGCGGCGGTCAGGGACAACCTTGAGTTTTCGCAAATGCCGCGGTGGTCCAGCCTTGGCTCGGTTTGCGCGCGGCGCCGGCAGGCGCGACTGCCCGCTGGCGGCCAAGCCAGCCCGATCACCTATCAGGAAGACGGCCGCCAGCTCGTGGTCATCGCTGCCGGGGGGCAGGGCGGGGCTAAGAACGAATGATGGCGATGCCATGTTGGCCTTCGCCTTGCTAAAGTAGCGACAAATCGCTGCTCCGAATCTCTCCGTCAGTCGGCGGATGGAGCGTTTGTGTCTGTACCTGTTGCGACCGAGCGAGAAAGTGGCGGCCCGCCTGAGAGGCAGGTCTGCAATAAGACCCCGGCTGGGCCCGTCAGTTGGCTTGCTAGGCTATCTCAAAGCATCGGCCGTCCGCCGGTGACCTCATAGAGTGCGCCGGTTGTATAACTGGAATCGTTGGAGGCCAGCAGCACGTAGGTCGCCGCGAGTTCGGCCGGCTGGCCGGGCCGCTTCAGCGGTGTGTTACTGCCGAAGTCCTTGACCTTCTCGGCGGGCATCGTCGACGGGATCAATGGCGTCCAGATCGGCCCTGGCGCAACCGCGTTGACCCGGATCCCGCGTTCGGCGACGAGCTCTGCCAACCCGGCAGTAAAATTGGCGATCGCCCCCTTGGTCGTGGCGTAGGCCAGCAGAGCTGGGGATGGGCTTGTTGCATTGATCGATGACGTGTTGATGATGGCGGAGCCGGATTCCATATGCTTCACGGCCTCCTGCGAGAGATAGAACGTGGAATAAATGTTCGTGCGGAAGGTGCGATCCCATTCCTCGGCCGTGATATCCTCCAGCTTCTCGAAAGTCGCTTGATGGGCAGCGTTGTTGACCAGGATGTCGAGCCGTCCGCATTCGTTCATAGCCCGTTGCACCAGCGAGCGCGCAAAGTCTTGGTCGCTGATGTCGCCGCGTGCGATCACAGCCTTCCGTCCAGCTTTCTCGACCCAGCGTGCCGTTTCCTTCGCATCCTCATCCTCTTCGAGATAAGAGATGACAATATCAGCGCCCTCGCGTGCGAAGGCGATTGCCACCGCCGGCCGATGCCGGAATCCGCTCCGGTGATAATGGCCATGCGGTTCGTCAACTTGCCGCTTCCGCGATAGCTGTGCTCACCGTGGTCAGGCCGCGGCTCCATCTCATCGGTGTAGCCGGGGATTTCCTGTTGCTGCTCGGGCATCGGTGGCCGAGGGCGGTTCTGTTGGAAGTCATCTTGCATCTCAGTGCCTCCTTCAGCTCTTCTGACTTGAATTCTGCTTTCACCGATCGGCGTCGGTGATTGATCCCTTGGCGGCTTTGGAACCGCCATCCCACTCCTGAGCCCTGCGCGCCTGGTCGCCTTGCGGTTCGGTGAATTGCGTTTCGCGGTGCCACTCTGTGCCTTGCTCAGATCGTTTTCATCCTTCGGGTCAATGGCGATAGTTCCTTCGAATTTGGCCGGCGGATATGGATATGACTGCGCCTGTTGCGTTCGGCTCTGACCAGTGGGCGCGTGCACATTCAACACCTAATTGCTGCTGTCGCCTGCTGCTCGTTCCTTGCTTCACAGTTGTTAGTTCTCACCCTAACCGGGCTGGGACTGGAGTGTTCCATCGCCATCAGGGCGGAAGCGGATGCCTATCCGCTTTCGGCCTCTTCATGGAATGGGACACGGCGGCGGGCGACGCGGCGCCGCGCGCCGCCGGCGGCATGACGCGCAGGCTGGACGGAGAGCCCCTGGTCTACGGCAAGCCCAACCTGCATTTTTTCGCGAGGGGAAGGTGGCGCGCGCACAATCCCACTCGGGCGGGAGACGGCGGAGAGGCCAGAGGGGCACCGTGAGTAGAGCACCGACATTGCGTTTCGCTCCGAGGGACGGTGGCGACGCTCATCGGCTTACACAACCCGGCCTAATCGGACGCTGGCGGGTCGAGCAATATATGCTCCGCCGAGTCCGATGCTCCTCGCAAGCTGCATCGGATGAAGACCTTCCGCACCCCTCACAAGAGGTCTGCGTTGCTGATCGTTGGGCCTGTCATCCACGGCGGTGCTGTAGGCACATCCTCGATGACGCCGATCTTGCGGACCCAAGTCGTAAAGGCCTTGTGCGCGGTCGCGACAGGCTTCCTCCCGTCGTAGGCGGCGTAGCACGCCTCACAGGCCGCCGTATGAAGGAGGCCGCGTCTTTCGACAGGCCATTCCTCCAAAAACTCAATAGCGTCCATCACGCAGTCGATCTTTCGAATGAAGCCATTCTCTCCTACGAAAACCGGCTGCTTGAAAGCATCACTTTCCATGCTGATCTCCCTTCAACAACTGAACCTGGTGATCGTTTCCGCAGATGCACTGTTCATACTCGAACCCCCTGAATCCCGGCTGGACACAAAGAAGAGATTGGAAGCACCTCTTTTCAATTCAAGACCAGTAGCCAGGCGACCGCCAGCAGCATCTCGACGCCATAATTAGCTCGAATGGCAGGTCCGGCCGTCACGGTTGCCAAGAGCGAACGGCCATCGGCACCAGGCCTTCGTGCCGTTCGCTCTTGGCCGCGCGGTTCCTTCCGCATGACGCGCTTGGATCGCTATCCGCTCCGAGATGACGCTTGCCGAGCAGGCTTTATATGGCGCCCTTCGCCGGGGGCTGTCGGTCCCGCATCCCGCCTGACGGCGGCGCTATGCTGATGCTCCTTCGGCCGCCCTGTTGAACCGGTCTCAGGGCCACGAACCTGCTCCAGCACCGAACTGACTTGGCCCCGCTGACGGACATTTCGGTGCTTCTGCCTTGTACGCCCTTTTTCACATTGGTCGGGAGAGCAGGGCCTCTCCCGACGGAGAGTCAGAGGAGGGCGGGTTTTTCGCGACGGGTTGAAGCGGAAGGACAGGCCTTCGGCGCCCGTCGCGGAGAACCGCAATGTCTGTCCGAACCAATGGAGCCCGTGCCGCCGCCGACCGGTCGAACCTCTACGACGAGATCACCGGCAAGATCATTGCCGAGCTGGAAGCGGGTCGTTTCCTTGGGTTCAGCAGTGGGGGATGTCCGCGGCAAAAGCGTCGCTTTCCCTACCGAAGAACGCCAGCACGCACCGTATCTACAGCGGGATCAACGTGCTTATCCTGTGGGGCGCCGTCGTCGATCACGGTTTCCCAACGCAGAGTTGGATTACCTATCGGCAGGCTTACGCGCTCGGCGGGAACGTCCGCAAAGGCGAGCACGGGACAACGGTCGTTTATGCCGATCGTTTTGTCCCACATCACGAGAAGAAGCGCGCTCGCGAGACCGGTGAGGATGCTCAAGCCATCCCGTTCCTCAAGCGGTTCACCGTTTTCAACATCGAGCAATGTGAAGGGCTGCCTGACGAAGTCGCGGCGCCGGCTCTGCTGCCGGCGGCGAGCCTGAGCGAACCGCGCATCAAGGCACTGATCAAGGCCGCCGGTATCGACTTCCGCATTGGCGGCGACAGGGCGTTCTATGTGCCCGCCCACGATTACGAGCATTATCTAAACAGTCAAGCTGTCTCACCGGCTTTTCACTGATCCCTTTCCACCGCCGTTGAGCCCGACACCGCCCGCAAACGGTGGCGATCCCGTGCGCTCGCATCGCTCCCAAGGAGCTATCACGATGTCTTCCACGACGCAGTCCGTAGCGCGTGCCGTCGTTTACACGCGCATCACCACCGAGATCCTTGCGGCAATCGAGCAAGGTGCAGGCGAGTGGCGTGCGCCGTGGTTCCACAACGGAACCAGCGCCGCCCGCCCGACCAACGTCGCATCAGACAGGCGCTACCGCGGCATCAACACGGTCGCGCTGTGGGTCGCAGCCATGGCCAATGGTTACAGCGATTGCCTGTGGGGCAGCTATCGGCAATGGCAGGACGCCGGAGCTCAGGTGCGCAAGGGTGAACGCTCGACCACCGTGGTGCTGTGGAAACAGATCGCTTCCTCCGAGTCGGCTGAGGACGATGACAGTGATGATGGTGGCTACCGGCGGATGTTTGCCCGGGCATTCTCGGTGTTCAACGTCGCGCAGGCGGACGGTTATGAGCTGCCGCCGACGGACGTCCTGCCGGAGAGCGAGCCTCCGGCGCATGCGGAGGCTTTCATCGCCAACCTCGGGATCAAGACCGTGTTCGGCGGTTCGGAAGCTTACTATCTCCCGTCATCGGACACGGTGTTCATGCCGGACTTTGCTTTTTTCCGAGACGCCGCGTCGTTCCATGGCGTCTGGCTGCATGAGAACGGCCATGCCTCAGGAGCAAAGCACCGCCCTGACCGCGATCTCTCGGGTCGGTTCGGCTCGGCCGACTATGCCGCCGAGGAATGCTGCGCGGAGATTCTCAGCGGGCTTGTCATCGCCGATCTGGGCATCGCCCACCATCCGCGTGCCGATCATGCGGCGTATATTGCCACGTGGATCGAAGTGCTGAAGGATGATCCCCGCGCCATCTTCACTGCCGCCAGCAAGGCGCAGCAAGCCGCCGACTGGATGCATGCGCAGCAGCCTCAGACCAACGAGCTGGCTGCTTGAGCAGCACCTCACGGCAAGCGGCGGATGAGCTGGACGGAGTTTGGCTGACTGATGGCCGTGCTCGATCCTCTGGCACCGTAGCCCGCCCCGGCAGTTGGCGGAAGGCCTGCGCCGGTCGATGGACCGCGCAACGGCTACGCCGTCCTTCGCTTCGCTGCGGCCCTGCGGATGCGCGGATCCACCTGATGCCGGCGCGAGCGAGCCTCCGCCGCCGGGACGAGCCCCGGCTTGCAATGGAGGATATCATGTTGTCACCAGCACATTCATACGCCTACCGCTCACGAAGAGCGCCAACCGTCAGGAGTTCGCTGATGCCAATCTCAACGTCCGTCGATCCTGTCTTCGTCTTCGGATCCAACCTCGCAGGTCGTCACGGCAAAGGTGCCGCCCTCTGGGCTCGGCAGCACCGCGGCGCGATCTATGGCCAGGGCGTGGGTCCTCAGGGGAACGCCTACGCGATCCCCACCAAGGACCGCCAGTTGCGTGTGCTCCCGCTGGACGTGATCCGCAGCTACGTTCGCGAGTTCCTGGATTACGCGCATCGGCAGCCTGACCTCCGCTTCGAGCTTACGCCGATCGGCTGCGGTCTAGCCGGATACCGCCCGGATCAAATCGCCCCGATGTTCGCCAATGCTCCAGCGAACGTGATCCTGCCGGACGCCTTTCGCGCAATCCTGGTCGCGGGAGCGCCGCCCAGCTGAAGGACGATCCGGGTGCCATCTTCACGGCCGCCAGCAAGGCGCAGCAGGCGGTAAATTGGATGCAGGGGCAGCAGCCGGCAGCCCCTGAAGGCCGTGAGGCGTTATCCGCCGTCACCGATGGGACGAATGCGGGCCAGCCTGCTTCTCCAGTTCTCGCCGACGCTTTGCAACAACGCGCGCACCTGAACGTGCTGGGCGATCACGTTCTCCCGATCGCGACGCTCCCGCTCCGCGTCAATCTGCGGGGAGTGGGCTTCTCTAGTCGAGACAGCTTCGCCGCCTCGGCCGCCTCCCGCAGTTCGACGAGTATTGCGGAAGCACGGTTCGCGGTTGCCCGGCTGACACCGGCTTCCCGCGCCAGACCAGCGCTTGTCAGGCGGCCATCCGCCCATCGGACTGGGCGCGGGCAAGGATAGATGGGCGGCATAACCTTCGCACACCGGCACAACGCATGCACCGTCCTGCCGATCGGCATAGGTATCAAGTGCTAGCCGCACTTCGTCGATCGCCTCCAACCATCGGTTCACGCGCAGACAACGTCCAAGCCGACATGCATTCAAGCGCGCGTTGGCCCGTCGATCAAAGGTGGGTCGGATTGTGCAGGCAGGAGAGGGAGAGGGTTGGGGGAATCTTGTGACGGGTTCAAGGCTGAGAGAGGCTCTCGGCGGCCCGTCGCGGAGAACTTCGATGACCACTGCCGTTCAAAAGATCACGCTGTCGTCCTCGCGCGATATCCCCTTCAACAAGCTGGTGCTGGGCCAGTCCAATGTGCGTCGCATCAAGGCAGGCGTCTCGATCGAGGACCTTGCTGCTTCGATCGCCCGCCGTGGGTTGATCCAGAGCCTCCACGTTCGTCCTGCGGTTGATGCCGACGGCCAGGAGACGGGGATGTTCGAGGTACCAGCTGGCGGTCGCCGATATTGCGCCCTCGAAATGCTTGTAAAGAAGAAGCAGCTTGCCAGGACAGCGCCGGTCCCATGTGTCGTGGGCACCTTTTCCAGCGCTATTCTGGCGGCGGAGGTGTCGCTGGCAGAGAACATGGAACGCGCGCCACTTCACCCGCTGGATCAATACCGGGCCTTCAAGGCGTTGCTCGACCAGGGCATGACAGAGGAGGAGATTGCGGCTGCTTTCTTCATCTCGGTCAACGTCGTCAAACAGCGGCTCAAGCTCACAACCGTTTCGCCAGCACTTCTCGACGTCTATGCCGAGGACGGCATGACGATCGCCCAGCTCGAAGCATTTTCCGTCAGCAATGATCATGTTCGACAGGAGCAGGCCTGGGAGGCGATCAAGAATAGCTGGTCGAAAGAGCCGTACCAGATCCGTCGCATGCTGACCGAGAACACGGTCCGCGCCTCCGACAAGCGGGCTGCGTTCGTCGGCCTGGAGAACTATGAGGCGGCAGGCGGCGAAATTCTGCGCGATCTGTTTCAGTCGGATGATGGCGGCTGGCTGCAGGACGTCCCGCTGCTTGATCGGCTTGTCACGGAGAAGCTCTGGCTGCGCGCCTATGACTGGACCACGGACCAGGGTGCTGCGGCGCTCAACGACTACGCTCGCGCCAACGACCCTTTTTCGAGGGTCGGCAAGCAACAGGTCGCGGTCGAGATTTCTTCGGTCATCCGGGCGTCACCGAATTCCTTTCGTGTTGCCTGGGTCGAGCGTCACTATGAGAACGGCCAGCTTTCCGGCACCGAGCGCTGGACCGCGATCCTGACGATCGTGACGCAGATGCCGAACGACGCCGAACGTCTTCGCGCCAACCCCCTCGGCATCTACGTCAACGCCATCGACTGGTCGCGGGAGATAAGCCAATGAGCCCGACATTGCGTCTTGCTGCCGGTACGATGTTCTCAAGGCCTCTGCTGTCGGCCGTGCTGGTCTCGGGGACGACGCTGCTGGCTGGCTGCGCCACGTCTTTGCAGAAGCCGCCAAGCATCAGCTACGATAGCTATGTTCCGCCTTTGCCGCCGGCTCCGGCGGCCGCCGCGGACCAGGCGCCGAAACCTCTTCGCGTGCCACCAGGCTGGGCTCCGGCGCGGGGCGGCGCCATCGGCAACACGTCGACCGCCCGCGTCGAGAACGCAAACGCCGCGGCGCGCGTCGAGCCGCGCCGGGACGGCTACTATAACGCCATTCAGATCTACCCATGGAGCGAAGGAGCGCTCTATCAGGTCTACGCCGCACCTGGCCAGATAACGGATATCGCGCTTGAGCCGGGCGAGAGCCTGACTGGAGGCGGTCCGATCGCGGCTGGTGATACCGCGCGCTGGATCATCGGCGACACCGAAAGCGGGTCCGGCATTGCCCGGCGCGTCCACATCCTGGTGAAACCTTCCAGGGCGGATATCACCACGAACCTGATCATCGCCACGGACCGGCGCAGCTATATGCTGGAGCTGCGGGCGGGCGCGAAGCCATACATGCCCGCCGTCGCATGGTCCTACCCGGCTCAGAAACCGGGTCTCCTTCGGAGCGTCGCCACAACGACCGTCATACCGGACGTTACGGCGCGCAACTATCGATACGGCCTTACGGGCGACAGCCCGCCCTGGAAGCCGGTGAGCGCCTATGACGACGGCCGCAGAGTCTACGTCCAGTTTCCGCGCGGCATTGCACAAGGCGAGATGCCGCCGATCTTCGTCGTCGGTCCGGATGGCGAGGCTGAAATTACCAATAGCCGCGTCTATCAAAACCTTCTGATCGTCGACCGACTTTTTGCCGCGGCCGAACTGCGTCTTGGCGCCGGCAAACAGCAGCAGACGGTGAGGATCCTCCGCACCGACGGGCGAAGAACCGGTGGCTCATGGCGCGCGCTAAACGACAGCGGCGCGCCGAAGGTGCCGCCCTCAACGCACAAGGGAGCGCTGCCATGAACGAGAAGGATATGGCCGTCAACCCCATGCGCCTTCGCGCCGACCCGCCGCGCGTGACGCGTCTGTCGCGCAAGACGCTTGCAGGCATCGGCTTCGTCGCCTCGCTCGGTATCGGCGGCGCACTGATTTACGCACTCCAGAACGCCGGTACGATCAAGCATGGCGAGGAACTCTACCCCACCTCCAATCGCCCGCCTGCCGACGGACTGGTGCGCCTGCCGCGCGACTATACCGGCCCCGTTCTTGGGCCGCCGCTGCCAGGCGATCTCGGCAGGCCGATCCTCGACGCCCAAAACAAGGGACAGGCTGTCTTGCCGCCATCGATCGCAAGCCCCGCAATTGACGAAGCCGAGCAACGCCGGCGAGCCGAAGAGGAAGCCGCCAGAACCTCCCGCATCTTTTTCCAGACAGCGCAAGGAGACGCCGGGACTGCGGAAGCGACCACCCCTGCCGTGAACGATCTTGCCCGTCAACTTGGTGAGCCCAATTCGCAGGATCGCCAGATTTCCTTCCTCTCGGCCGCCGCAGACCGACGTACCGTAGCGCCAGACCGCGTCACGCCTCCGGCGTCACCTTATGTGCTTCAGGCAGGCGCCGTGATTGCGGCCGCGCTCATTACGGGTATCCGGTCTGATCTGCCTGGCCAGATCAGCGCTCAGGTTACCGAAAACGTTTATGACAGTCCCACCGGCCTGTCGCTCCTCGTCCCGCAAGGCACCCGCATTATCGGGCAATACGACAACGCCATTGGTTCGGGCCAGCGTCGCGTGCTGCTCGTCTGGAACAGGCTGATATTTCCCAACGGGCGTTCCATCGTTCTGGAGCGGCAGCCCGGCGCAGATGTCCAGGGCTATGCCGGCCTGGAGGACAACGTCGACTATCACTGGGGCGAGTTGTTCAAGGCCGCGGCGTTGTCGACAGTTTTGAGTGTTGGTGCGCAGGCCGGTTCTTCCGGCCAAGACCGCGAGATCGTGCGTGCTTTGCGCGACGGCGCCTCCGAGAGCGTCAGCCAGGTAGGCCAACAGGTCGTTCAGCGGCAACTCGCCATAGCCCCGACGCTTACGGTTCGGCCGGGGTTTCCCGTCCGCGTACTCGTTACCCGCGACCTTGTTCTTGAGCCGTACGGAGGTTGACATGACCAAGTTGAAGCTCGCGACGATCACCGACGACAAGCCAGTCAAGATTACGGTGGAGCTGCCGGCGTGGCTGCATAACGATCTGGTCAGGTACGCGGAGATCCTTGGCAGAGAGACAGGGCAGTCATCTGTCGATCCGGTGCGCCTCGTCACGCCGATGCTTGCGCGATTCATCGCCACCGATCGGGGCTTTGCGAAAGCAAAAAAGGAGAAGCATTAGACAAGGCTGTTCGGCGAATGGGACCGGGCGGGCAGGCGTTTTTTCGACCTAGGAGGACCGAAGTTCGCCCGCGATAAGGCGGCGCTCGAATTGGACCGCCCGGTGCTTTTCGGTAGTCGGTCGGTTTGAAAGTTGACCCAACCCCCACACGATCAATAGACCGCCACATACACAGCCTCGAACCCCATAAGCGTGACGGGAACGACACCAGGCATGATGATAGAAGGTTGCCGGACGAACCATGGCGGGAGGTTTGTTGCTATCCGTGCTCTTGCGAGGCAGCGTAAGCCTGCTTCAACGTAGCCAGGAAAACGAGGCGATGTCCAAACTGCGGCCCAAACCAGAACAAAGGTAATGGGTGATCCGCGAACTCCGAAATAAATCGGACCGACGGGCCTTCGGCAACGCGCCATCAGCTTCCAAGAAGACGCAGGTGACGGATCAATTTTCCGCCGGAGATGGTCTCGGCCGCTCTGATAATCGCGTCTGCATCGATGCCGAAATGTCGATAGATATCCGCGACCGTGCCGGTCTGGCCGAAATGCTCGACACCGAGCGACCGCGTTCGGTGGCCAACCGAGGGTTGCTGGATGACCATCGATGACTGTGATCAAGGAGCAGTTGCTCGGAACCTCGCCCAGCAGCCGTTCGACATGGCTTCTCGCATGCGGCAGCCCTCGCTCGCGAGCACGGCTTGCCGCTGTCCAGCCCGCGTTCAGCCGGTCGGCGGAGGTGATCGCCAGCAGACCGACGTCGCGGCGGTCTTCCGCCATCAGACCGACGGCTTGGATGGCTTCCGGAGCAACGGCCCCCGTATAGGCGACCACCACTTCGGCGTTGGGTCCCGGTCGCCGCATCCAATAGGCGCCATCGACGATGTCATCGGCAAGCTCGGGCGAGATCTGCCTTTGCGGTTGATCGATGCTGCGCGTCGAAAGCCGCAGATAGACCGAACCGCCCACCTGGTCGCGCAGCCAGCTGGCCTCGTCCGGTTGGGCATCGCCGGAGCGCTGCATGTATTCGAACGACCAGCGCATTATCACCGCGAGCTCGTCGACGAAGGCAGGCTCGAAGCTCGCCAAGCCGTCCTGGGCCATGCCGATCAGTGGCGTGGCGATCGACTGGTGAGCGCCGCCTTCTGGCGCGAGAGTTACGCCAGAGGGCGTTGCCACCAGCATGAAACGCGCGTCCTGGTAGCAGGCATAGTTCAGCGCATCGAGCCCCCGTTCTATAAACGGATCGTAGAGCGTGCCCACCGGCAGCAGGCGCTCACCGAAAATCGAATGCGACAGGCCAAGTGCCGACAGCATGGTGAACAGGTTCATC
The DNA here is from genome assembly GCF_053005525.2 of Mesorhizobium sp. ORM8.1. Classification (NCBI taxonomy): domain Bacteria; kingdom Pseudomonadati; phylum Pseudomonadota; class Alphaproteobacteria; order Hyphomicrobiales; family Phyllobacteriaceae; genus Mesorhizobium; species Mesorhizobium sp. ORM8.1. The sequence goes on from NZ_CM132600.1 coordinate 5,827,071, forward strand.
TCGGCAATGCCAAGTTCCACATGCTGGCCCTTCGGCGAGAAGGTCCAGTTATAAGTCGAAGGGATGCGTTCCGTCTTGAACAGGTCCGCCATCGCCTCCCGGGCGAAAAGGCCGCGCCGGTTGACCCAGGCACCGAGGTTGGTCGACACCGTCACGTCGGGTGCAGTGGTGACAATGCGGCTGGCAAATGGCGTGTCGCTCTTGGCGATCTCATGCATGACCAGGCCAAAGCCTTGCTGGGTCGACATGGAGGGCTGGGCGCCAAACTCGAGCTGCTCCGGGACGTCGATGACCGGCGAGACGTGGCGACGGCGGCCGGACTGTACAAACGGCACGTTGGCAAGAAACTGCGTCAGCGTGGCTTCCGACGTCACGAGGCCTTCGAACGGGCTCCACTCGCGGCCCTCGCGCACCTTCATCGATTTGCGCAGGATCTCAACCTGGGTCAGGTCATCAGCCCGGCGTGATTGTCCTTGTGTCCGGCAAGCGGCAGGCCAACGCCCTTGATCGTATAGGCGATGAAGCAGGTCGGACGGTCATGTGTCCTGGCCTGCTCGAACGCGTCCAGGATCGATGGCAGATCATGCCCGCCCAGATTGCTCATCAATTCGGCGAGTTCATCGTCGGCACGTCTTTCGATCAACCGCGAAACATCTCCCTGGTCGCCGAGCTCGTCGAGCAGCCGCCTTCGCCAGGCTGCGCCTCCTGGAAGGTCAGAGCCGAGTAGAGTTGGTTTGGACAGGCATCGATCCAGTCGCGCAGCTCCTCGCCACCAGGCTCGGCGAAGGCCGCCTGTTGGAGGACGCCGTGCTTGAGGATCACCACGTCCCATCCGAAATTGCGGAACATCGTCTCGAACCGCTCCCACAGTCCCTCGCGCACCACCGCATCGAGGCTCTGCCGGTTGTAGTCGACGACCCACCAGGTGTTACGAAGGCCATGCTTCCAGCCTTCGAGCAGAGCTTCGAAGATGTTTCCCTCATCCATCTCGGCATCGCCTATCAGGGCCACCATGCGACCTTCGGGAAGGCCGGTGCCGAGGCCCTTGGCGCGGATGAAATCCTGCACCAGCGAAGAGAAAAGGGTCTGCGCCACGCCGAGCCCGACCGAACCGGTGGAGAAATCGACGTCATCGATGTCCTTGGTGCGCGACGGATAGGATTGCGCGCCGTTGAAGCCGCGAAAGTTCACCAGCTTTTCTCTGGTCTGGTTGCCCAACAGATATTGGATCGCGTGAAAGATCGGGCTGGCATGCGGTTTGACTGCAACCCTGTCTTCAGGTCGCAAAATGGCGAAATAGAGGGCCGTCATGATCGTGTTCAGCGAAGCTGAGGACGCTTGATGGCCGCCCACTTTCAACCCGTCGCCGCTGTCTCGGAGGTGGTTGGCGTTGTGAATTGTCCAAGTGGCGAGCCAAAGCACCTTACGCTCAAGTTCGGACAGGATGGAGAGCCGTTGCGTTGTCATGATCAGATCCCTCGAGAGGGAAAAGAATAGATCTCTTCAAGCACCCAATGTAGCCAAACTTGCCATTCAGCGGGCGATAGTTTAGCTGAATTCACTAATATGGCGCTCTAATTGAGAGAAACCAGCTAATGCGCGCGTTGGATGAAATTGACAGGAAAATCATCGCCGCGATCCAAGGCAATGGCAAGATTACCGCCAACGAACTGTCTGATCGCGTCGGTCTGTCTGCGTCTCCTTGCGCCCGGCGTGTGCGCTTGTTGGAAGACTCTGGCGTGATCAAGGGCTACACGGCCGTAATAGACCAGAAGAAGGTCGGCCTGCCGATCAGCGCCTTCGCGTCGATCAAGCTCGAGCGGCAGCGTGAAGAAGATCTTGACCGCTTCGCGCTCGCCGTGGCGCGTTGGCCGGAGGTGGTTGACTGCTACCTCATGACTGGGCAGCGCGACTATCTCATGCGCATCGTCGTGCGCGATCTCGAAGCCTATGAACGGTTCATCAAGGACAAGCTCACCCGTCTGGACGGCGTCGCCTCGATTGAAACCAGCTTCGCCCTTGATCAGGTCAAACGTTCCGAAGTGCTGCCCTTGGAATAAGGATCGAAGGCGGCGCGGACAATGACTGGGGCCCTGCCGGATGCCGTCACGAGCGCAACTTCCGCGGGACGACCAAATCAGCGGATTTGATAGGGTAGCACTCCGCGCCGATCGTGATCGATTGTGAGCCTGCTCTTCAACGGAGGCACAGCTCTTTGCGGACAGCTTGCACGCTCGCAGATGCGGCATGAAATGCCAATCGGATCGAACGCAGCACTGCTGGTTAAGCCGAGGCCATCGGCATAGACGAAATCCTGCGCGTAGGCCACCTCGCAGCCCAGGGCGATGGCATACCGTTGTTGCGGCGTGTTGTATCCGCCGCTGCCTTTGGCAATTTCGGTGGCAATGCTGAGATAGCGCGCGCCATCGAGGTCTCCGCCAGTTGGCGGATGATGCGGCCCGGCGTTTCGAAGGCCTGATGGACATTCCAGAGCGGGCATGCCGCCCCGAAGCGGGCGAATTGCAGTTTGGCGGCGCTATGACGCTTGGTGATGTTTCCCGCGCGATCGATGCGGGCGAAGAACACAGGCACACCCTTGACGCCCGGTCGCTGTAAGGTGGAAAGACGATGCGCGACCTGTTCAAGGCTCGCGCCGAAGCGCGTTGCCATCAATTCGAGGTCGTGACGAAGTTCATTCGCCACCGCCAGAAAATGCTGGTAGGGCATGGTCAGCGCTCCGGCGAAGTAATTGCGCAAACCGATCTTGCAGATCTCACCGGATTCTTGCGTGCGGAAGTTTGCCCGCTGGACAATCGCCTCGATCTCACCGTCCAGTTCCAGCGCAGCTACTTGATAGGCCATCTGAAAGGTCCGCGTCGACGCCGGCGAATAGGGATTGAGGAAGAGTGCGCGGGCAGGGCCGTCATAGCGGCGCAGGACATCCTCGCCGGGCTCCGCGCGCAGTATCCGCACGCCGTGCCGGATTTCCAGGTAGCTCGGCAGCACAAGCCCCGCATCACGGTCAGGAATACCAAGGCTCGCCGCCAGCTGTTCGGCGGCGAGATCAAGGTCGGAAATGTAGTTGTCGAGGAAGTGGAAGAAGTCGCGGACCTCCTCGTACGGCGTCGGATCCCCGAAGGCGTTGGTGCGGACCATGTGATCGTCGAGGCTCGCAAGCTGTTCGCTGTTGCGGCGATAGGCTTGGTGGCTGGCGATCAGCGCATAGGCAAAGCCCGGCGCGTTTTGGGTGACGAGCTTCAGCTCCTGCAAACTGAGCGAGTAGCCACTGAAAACCGGGTCGGCAAGAGCCTCGCTGAGCGCGGAAAGCAGACGGTCGCTGTCGCTTCCCGACATCGACCCGATATCGATCTTGAAGTTCTCGGCAAGCGACAGGAGCACCGAGGCCGAAACCGGCCGTTGGTTGTTTTCTATCTGATTGAGGTAACTGGTCGAGATGCCGATGCGCTCGGCGAAGGCGGCCTGGGTCGCCTTGCTGCCTTCGCGGAGGGCGCGGACCTTTCTGCCGATGAAGAGCTTGCCCCTGGCCATCTTCGCAATTTCGCAAAATGAAGTTTGCAACTTTCTATATTACGCCGCCCCTCCTGTTCAAACGTTTTCTCAGTCGGTCGCCCCGCTTAAGGGTTTCCGGGCATCGGCTGCTTCCAGATGGTCGCAGTTGACACCGAAGACGACCGTCGCCCAGTTGACCCACACAGATCGACATCGATCAAGGATGCTGTTTCGTGAAGTCTTGTAAAATCCGCACCTATAAGTCCGCCGATGAGCTTGCCCGCGAGGACCAGCTGGCCTGGAAGATCGCCTCGGTCGCTTCTGATGATGTGCCGCTCGATGCCGATGTGGTGGAGATGATCGGCAACCGCATTATCGACAATGCGTCGGTAGCCGCCGCCTCGCTTGCGCGGCGCCCCGTGGCGAGCGCGCGCGCGCAGGCGCTCGCTCATCCGTTCCTGCCAGGCGCCACCGTGTTCGGCCTGCCGGCCACCGACCGCGTGTCGCCGGAATGGGCGGCGTGGACGAATGGCGTTGCGGTGCGCGAACTCGATTTCCACGACACGTTCCTTGCTGCCGACTATTCGCATCCCGGCGACAACATCCCCCCAATCCTGGCCGTCGCGCAGCATTGCGGCCTGTCGGGAGCGCAGCTCGCCATGGGGATCGCCACCGGCTACGAGATCCAGGTCGACCTGGTGAAAGGCATCTGCCTGCACGAGCACAAGATCGATCATATCGCGCATCTCGGACCATCGGCCGCGGCCGGCATCGGCACAGCGCTCGGGCTTTCGACCGAAGTGATCTACCAGGCGGTGCAGCAGGCGCTGCATGTGACGACGACCACGCGCCAGTCTCGCAAGGGCGAGATTTCGAGCTGGAAGGCCTATGCGCCAGCCTTCGCCGGCAAGATGGCGGTGGAGGCCGTCGATCGCGTGCTGCGCGGCGAGGGCGCGCCGTCGCCGGCCTGGGAAGGCGAGGACGGCTTCATCGCTTGGCTGCTCGGCGGGCCGAAGGTTGAATATATCGTGCCCCTGCCGCAGAAGGGTGAGGCCAAGCGCGCTATCCTCGACACCTACACCAAGCAGCATTCGGCCGAGTACCAGAGCCAGGCGCTGATCGACCTGGCGCGGCGCATGGGTCCGAAGATCGGCGACCTCTCCAAGGTGGCAAGCATCGTCATCCACACCAGCCATCACACCCATTACGTAATCGGCACCGGCGCCAACGATCCGCAGAAGATGGACCCCAGCGCAAGCCGCGAAACGCTCGACCACTCGATCATGTACATCTTCGCCGTGGCGCTGGAGGATGGCGGCTGGCATCATGAGCGCTCCTACGCGTCCGAACGCGCCAACCGGCCCCGGACGGTGGCGCTTTGGCGCAGGGTCAGCACCGTCGAGGAACCCGAATGGACGCGGCGCTATCACAGCCATGATTCCAAGGAGAAGGCGTTCGGCGGCCGCGTCGTCGTCACGCTCGCGGACGGCCGCGTCATCGAGGACGAACTGGCCATCGCCGATGCCCATCCGCTTGGTGCAAAGCCGTTTACCCGTCCCGACTACGTCAACAAGTTCCGTACGCTTGCCAATGGCATCGTGGCGCCGGCTGAGCAGGACCGCTTCATCGCCACCGTCGAGCGTCTGCTGGAGCTGAAGCCGGAAGAGCTGGCAGGGCTGACTTTCACCGCCGACGCCGACGCATTGGGCCCGGCGGCGGCCCCAGGCATTTTCGACTGGAAACGCAATTAGTGGAGGACGACATGCTCACACCTAAGAAGTCGGTTGCGCTGTCCGGTGTCATTGCCGGCAACACGGCGCTGTGCACGGTGGGGCATACCGGCAACGACCTGCACTATCGCGGCTATGACATTCTCGACGTCGCCGAGGCCTGCGAGTTCGAGGAGATCGCGCATCTACTGGTGCACGGCGCGCTGCCGACGGTTGCGGAGCTTGGCGCCTACAAGGCCAGGCTCAGAGCGCTGCGCGGCCTGCCGCAGATCGTCAAGCAGACGCTGGAGCTGCTGCCCGCCGCCACGCATCCGATGGACGTGATGCGCTCGGGCGTCTCGGCGCTGGGCTGCGCGCTTCCCGAGGCACCCGACCACAATCATCCGGGGGCGCGCGATCTGGCGGACCGGCTGCTGGCGTCGCTCGGTTCGATGCTCCTCTACTGGCATCATTTCGCGCATAATGGCCGGCGCATTGAGGTCGAGACCGACGACGACTCCATCGGCGGCCACTTCCTGCGCCTGTTGCACGGGGCCGCGCCGAAGCCCTCGCATGTCAAGGCAATGCATGTTTCTCTGATCCTCTATGCCGAGCACGAGTTCAACGCCTCTACCTTCACCGCGCGCTCCATCGCCGGAACCGGATCCGACTTCTATTCGGCGATGTCAGGCGCGATCGGCGCGTTGCGTGGATCCAAGCATGGTGGCGCCAACGAGATGGCCTATCAGATCCAGAAGCGCTACGCCGGCCCGGACGAGGCCGAGGTCGACATCAGGCGTCGTGTCGAGGCGAAGGAAGTGGTCATCGGCTTCGGCCATCCGGTCTATACGCTCTGCGACCCGCGCAACAAGATGATCAAGACCGTGGCCAGGCAGTTGTCGGTGGAAGCTGGATCGACCAGGATGTTCGACATTGCCGAGCGTATCGAGGCGACCATGGCGGAGACCAAGAAGGTCTTCGCCAACCTCGACTGGTTCAGCGCCATCTCCTACCATATGATGAGCGTGCCGACAGCGATGTTCACGCCGCTCTTCGTCATCTCGCGCACGTCCGGTTGGGCGGCGCATATCATCGAGCAGCGGCAGGACAACAAGATCATCCGTCCTTCCGCAAATTATATCGGACCCGACAATCTGGAGTTCGTGCCGATCGAGCGCCGCGGGCGCGCGACTGCCGGCCAGAAAGCGGCCTGAGGAACAGACATGCCCTATCTCGTAGCTTCCGACCTTCCCGAAAAGCCGGCAGGCGAGCGCTTCCGCGCGCTGGTCGAACGCGGCGGCATCCTGCAACTGCCAGGCGCACACAACGGCATGGCGGCCCTCCAGGCGAAGGCCGCCGGATTCGAGGCGCTCTATCTCTCGGGCGCTGCCATGACGGCCTCGATGGGCTTGCCCGATCTTGGCATCATCACCATCGATGAAGTCTCGTTCTTCATCCGCCAGATCGCCCGCTCCAGCGGGCTGCCGCTTCTCGTCGATGGCGACACCGGTTACGGCGAAGCGCTCAACGTCATGCATATGGTGCGCGCCTTCGAGGACGCGGGCGCGGGTGCTGTCCATATCGAAGACCAGCTGCTGCCCAAGAAATGCGGCCATCTCAACGACAAGAAGCTTGCCGACCCGCAAGACATGGCGGCCAAGGTGGCGGCAGCCGCCAGGGCGCGGCGCCACCTCTACCTGATCGCGCGCACTGACGCCGCGGCCAGCGAAGGGCTCCACGGCGCGGTGGCGCGGGCGAAGCTCTACATGGAGGCCGGTGCCGACGCGATCTTCCCGGAAGCACTCAATACGGCCGAGATGTTCCGCACCTTCGCCGCGCGGATGCCCGGCGTGCCGCTGCTGGCCAACATGACCGAGTTCGGCCGGACCCCGTTCTTCACCGCCTCCGAGTTCGAGGACATGGGCTACCGAATGGTGATCTGGCCGGTCTCGTCGTTGCGGGTCGCCAACAAGGCGCAGCAGCAGCTCTATACGGCGATCGCCCACGACGGCGGCGCCCATAACATGGTCGAGGCGATGCAAACCCGCGCTGAGCTCTATGCCGCTATCGGCCTGCATGATTATGAGGCGTTGGATGCGTCTATCGTCCAGACCATCATCCCCGAAAGAATGCCGCAGTGTTGAGTGGCGGCAGGGCGCTGCCGCTTTTCGGTTCTGCTTCGCCGCCACGACTGCGCGCAGCGAGTCCGGTGCATGCCGCCAGCGTGCCAGCGGACCGCGACGCCTTGGATGGATAGAAGGACGCTTAAGGCGTGGTTGGCGAATGTCTCGACAGCGGGCGATCGCCAGGGTTGGATACGCAGATTGCTGGGTCACGCTCTCGTCCGCTCGAAAGCTGTCGCAGTCAGTTCTTTCCAATCCGATATCACGTCCATGGTTGCCGCGGCTGGCCGATCACCGTGAACGCGCGATGTCTCTTCCAGTGGAACCTTGGCGCTAGCGGTTGCAAAAACTTCGCTCGTTCGTGTCTGCCTCCGACAGAAACGCCGCGATGAAGGCTGTGCAGCGACCCTTACGCTTTCTTCGCGAACGCCCAAACCATCAGCGGGTATTCCTCGTCGTTGCTGAGATCCCGCCATAGTCCGTAGGCGCGCACCGGTCCGCCGATATGCGCCCTGGCGCAGGCCTTATTGCCCCAGCCATGGACCTGGATGTTCTCCTTGGCGAAGCCGCCTTCGATCAGGACCTGCTTCAACCCCGCAGGGGTCCAGCGGTTGTAGTCGTGCGGCCTGGCGTGCACCCGGAACAGGAAGGGCGTCGCCACCATTGCCCAGCCGCCTGGTTTGGTCATGGCGTGGATGTTGGCGGCGGCCACCAGTGGCCGCTGCACATGTTCGAGCACCTGGTCGGCGATCACGATGGAATATTGCTCATCGGTCCGGTCACGGCAGATATCAAAGTCGGGAAAGTCGACCGAGCGATAGTCCGGGCAAAGGGTCCGCCAGTAGTGGTTCCAGCCCGGCGAGATCTCGATAACGTCACGCGATTTGCGGTTTGCTGCTTCAAGAAAGGCAGTGAAGGCCTCGATCTGGCGGATGCGCAGCCAGTTGCGCGTGTCATAACCGACAAGCCGCTTCGCGGCCTGCTTGCCTCGGTTTTTCAGCGTGCTTACAAGGCTCGTCGTCATTTCGACCTCCTCCCGCAACCCGCCGCCAAATCCGTTCTACCGCGAAAAGCGTACGAAAGCATGACGGAGAGAGAAGGAGAGGCCGCTTCTCACACCGCTTTGGAAGGTGGTACTCGATCCGCTGCGACGCTCGCTCGCAAGAAGTGGATTGGAGCCCTATCTAACCGAGATGCCTGCGCGCCGGAAAATCGATACGGCTGCAAAGCTGATTGGCGAGTGGCCCTTGTCTCCAGCTGCGACGCTTGGATCGTCGGTGCGGGCGAGGGGGATTTTTCTCGAAGTCCGTGCCCGTCTGCCATCGGCGCTGAAGAACCTGCTGCATATCGAGTCTCGGGTACTCACCTTGCGTTTGCCGGAGAGTGCGGACAATGACGTGCGCGCGGCAGCCATGATCGCGTCCAAGGCAATGCAGGACATCGAAGACCTTCCGGTGATCCCGCGCGAGGTCGAGGACATCCTGACGATTAAATCGAGCGAACGGCATCGTTGGCTGAAGGACGGCCGCTTGCAGAGTGCCGGAACGAGGACAGTGAAGCTGCGCGGGCGTGCCCGGAACGTCACCTTTCACGTGTTCGACCCGCGGCATATCGAAGATGTGCTTGACCGCGACCTGGTGACGGTCTGGCGCGAGGAGGACGCGGCGACGGTGGCCGAGAACCGGCGGCGTGCGGCCGGAAGGACGGCACTCAGGCGGGCTCAGAAGGGAGGGAGCGAATCTCAAGATCCAGTCAACATGCCAAACGAGCGATCCGATTCCACCTTGCACGATTGGGAAGAGTTCGACAGGGACGGGCTTCTGCGCTGAACGTGTGTCTTGATTGCTCGCGGCGCCCTTGCTTCCGGCCTACGACCGATGGCCGGAGCGCACCGGCCAATGACCAGGCGCCTCGCAAACCTCAGAGAGCGTACAACTTCAAGCAGGCTGCCCGCTGCACGACAGAAGGCTTCGTTCTAGGTGTTTGATCCCGGACTTTGCTGGTGCATCATTATCTTCCGAATCGAAGGAGGCACTATGGGCCAGGTTCTTCATGGCAGCGCCATGACGACAGAGGCAGTCCGTCGAGCAATGGCGGCCGACCGCCCAAATCTATAGCCCGCGCCAGCCTTGCTGTATGAGGCCACCGCGATGCATTGCAGCGAAGTACGTCGAGGCGAGCGTCGTTTCTATCGGTTTACCACAGCGACCGCTTCGGGGTTTTGCGCGGAATTAGTTTTCGACGCTGGTCAGTTTTTCGACCGTGGCGATGATCGCCTTAGCCAGCGCCTCGGCTTCATGGATCGGCGCCGGGCCATAGATGCCGTTCACCATCTCGCGGCTCGGCAGCACCCCGGCCGGGCAAGTCATCTCGATGGCCATTCTCACCAAGCGTAGAGCTTCCTCGCAATCCTCGGTCCAGAGAGATCGATCGTCTGCCATTGCCGTCTCTTGGTGTTTTGTCGCTTCGCGGATTCGAGCTATTTTAGCTAAAGCTTATTAAATAGCCTCTGTTCCGAGTCAGGTGCATGCGTCTGAAGTTCATCAAACCGATGGAGCCCGAGCTGGTCGACACGCCGCCGCAGGGCGATGACTGGCTGCATGAGATCAAATTCGATGGCTACCGCACGCAGGTCATCAAGGACGAGGACGGCATCCGGCTGATCACCAAGAACGGTTACGATTGGACCGGCCGGTATATCCAGCTTGCCGGCCAAGCGGCGGCGCTCGAGTCAGAGAACTTCATCATTGATGGCGAGGCGATCACTATCAATGAGGCGGGCTTGTCTGACTTCCAGGGCCTGCAATCAGCCGTCACCAGCCGCCGGCCGTCGCGCGATCTTTATCTGGTGGCCTTCGATCTTCTGCACCTGAACAAGCACGATTTGCGCGATATGCCGGTGGAGGACCGTCGTGAGATCCTTCAGGAGCTTATCCCGACCGGCGGTCGCATTCAGTTCAGCGAGGCGATGCCGGGCACGGGCGATGCTGTTTATCGCCTCGTCGATCAGGCCGGGCTTGAAGGCATGGTCTCGAAGCACAAGAACAGCCGGTACCGGAGCGGGCCGACGATGAACTGGCGTAAGATCAAGTGCTACGCCGAGAAAGAGATGGACATCATCGGCGTGCAGCGCGAGGCCGGCAAACCTGCGATGGTGCTCATGGCCGACAAAGGCCGTTATGCTGGCGGCGCCTTCGTCACCTTTAAGGCCGATAAGCGGCAACGCCTATGGGACCGTGTGCAAGGGAAGATCGGCGGACCGGCGCCGAAAGGGCTCAAGAGCGACAAGGCCGAATGGCTGAAGCCGGGTCTCGTTGGACGCGTGCGCTTCCGGAAGGGTGAGGAAAAGCTCCGGCACGCCAAGCTGCTGGACTTTCGCGAGCGGTGAGAAAAAAGGCCCGCTCCGAAGAGCGAGCCCAAGGAGAAAAGGCGAGGCGGTTTGCACGGCTTTCTGTCCGCAGCCGAGGTCTATCATGCGGCCCCGTCCGCCCCAATAACATTGGTTAAGCGATAACTGAAAAAGGTCCCGATAGCCCGCTGCAGATGTGCCACCATCATCCGCAGCGGGCTAATGGGCCGGCGCCTCTCGGTTAGAGAGATTGCCTTAAAGCCTGCGCCGGCCTGGCGGAACAGGTCCGCCGCATATCCAAACTAGCTAATTTGTCCAGCTTCGACATGGCGCGATCACGTAGGTTGGTCGCGAGATGAACTCGGCGGCCATCAACAGCAGCCCCACGATCCATTTCGGACCAATCGGTCCGATCATCCGCTATGAGCGACGAACCGATCCAGCCAATCGAGCCTGAGCAACGGCGCGAGCGAGAACCGCCTGGCCTTGCATTGCGAGCACGCACCGGCTGAGGTCTGACCCAGCCAGCTGTCGCACCGGTTCTGTTTTGACCGCGACGCGCCCAAGTGCCACTGACTATCTGTCTGGCTGGTCCTCACTCATGACGTTGTAGAGAAGCAGCCCCACCACTAGAGATACAACAGCACCTAGCATGTCATGGCCGGTCAGACCGGAAAAATAGACGAAAGCGGATACCGACACGGCCACGATTCCCCCACGCTGTTGCAGAACTTGCCCGAGAAACCGTAAGCAAGCGCTAATGTTCCTGTTGCTCGACGATTATCTCCCGGCTGCTGACCCCTTTGACGGTCGAAGGGAAACCGCCGCGAGACAGTCAGCGTCGCACAGTGAACCCGCCTACCGGCATCGTCGTGGACGGAGACTAGGGATTCGCGCATCACTTTAAGGCGCTTCAGATGCGCCCGCATTTGACTTTGAGAGCCCTTTCGCCAACGCACGTCGAGGGCGCGACGTCGCTTATAACGGGTTGGTTACCTCGCCTCTCCGCGCGTCAGATTTGTTAGGCCTCATTGCGTGACGATGCGACTGCGCTACCCGGCGCAGCGATATCTGTTGGATATTGGCTTCATGGGCGAGGCGCTCGGCTTCTGCTTGCGATAGCCCAATCAGCAATCGGTCTCTTGTGTCGGCGGGCAGATCGGTGGATCGGTCATAGACCAGCCATTGGTCAGCCGGATCCAGTATGGCGACAAACCTCATCGCGCGCTCCCTTTTTTGTTTAGCTCCTTCTATTCTTTGCGTGCGCCGAATGTTCCAACCCTGATGGCAGAATCGTTCACGTGCGCCACGTTCACCCGCGGGCTTGATCGTCCAGGACGACACCGTCTGGTTACGGCGGACTTTATAAGCCAGGTCCTGTGGAGACGGGACTTGCTCATTTTCCGCGAGCTCGGATCGGCCCGGCCGGATGCGCTGCCGAGCCGCGAGATGGTGAACGGTATCTATGGCCCGGAGCCGGTCCATGCCGAGGCTATGACGAAGGCGATCATCGCCACGGTCGACAGGCTGACACTGCAGTCCATGAGAGATGCCGCCGGACGAGCATTTAAACCTTAGCTGTGGATGGCGACAGCATCTGTGAAGCCAACCTTTTGAGAAATTGCGCCCGCACATGACAGCGGATTTGCAGAGGGCATCTCTGACTTAATTCGGCCCGGAGCACGGGTGGGCGGATTTCTTCCTATCGGGCCGACATGCCCGCATAAAAAAGCCCGCCGGCCAGGGCCAGCGGGCAAGGAGTCCGGCTTTGACCCGCCAGGAACAAAGCATATTAGTCATAGCGCATGAACCTATGGTGCGCACCACTAAAAGTTTGTGGCGTTGCTTGCTGCTTGCGCCTGCCCTCGGCCTCGCTGCCGCAGCTTCAGGTCGCGCTATGGCGCCGAGGATGTATTCTCAAAACGCCGAGGATCCTTGATGCTTCGGACCGACGATGTCGCTGCGCTGTGAGGGCTTCCGATTTTGGAAAGCCGAGCGACGCGGTACAGGCAGCAATCGAACTCTACGGAAGCGCAGACCGCAGCAGTGGTCCACTGTGATTTGGAAGCTCACAAGCTGCTGAGCGAGTTCGGGATATTGCGCAAGCGCTATTGGGGCCAGCACCTGTGGGCGAGGGGTTATTGGGTTGCCACAAGCGGCAATGTGACGGACGAGATGTGGATGGAATACATTACCAACCAGACACCGCCCGAACCCGACGACAACTTTAACGTGACATGAGTTTGCGCCCTGTCCGCCGGACGGCGGACCGATCCGGCTTTAAGCCGTAACCTGAAGCCACCGCCTTTTAGGCGGTGGAGCATTCACAGCGTTACACTCGTGCTGGACGAGGAACAAAGCTCGGGTCCACTGCCCGGCCATTTCGCATGCTCGGGCTTGTGGTCTCATCCTGGCAACGAGGCCGAGCAGTGAGTTTCTGGCAGCAGAGCGGAAACCCCATGGGCGGCGGGTTTGCCCGCCTGGTTCGGCTCGCTTCCGCGTTTCGAAAAGGCAAAGCGGCGCGGAATGTTGCAGAGCAAATCTTCGCAGCACGGTCGCCCAGGTGCGTGGTAAGACAGCGTCGGCGCAACCAGCGGGGCCCGATTTGACCACACCTTCTTCTGCCACCAAGCGTGCGCTGATCACCGGGGCAGGTGCTGCCGACGGCATCGGCTTTGCCATTGCGCGGCAACTCGGGCTTGGGGGTCATGCTGTTTTCCTGAACGGTGCCAGCGCGCGTGTACTCGATCGCGCCGCCGAGCTTTGCGCCGAAGGTATCAATGCCAAAGCCGCAGTCGCCGATCTGACCTTGGCGGCTGATGTCGCACGGCTGCGGGCAGATGTCGGCGCAGTCGACATTCTGGTCAACAATGCCGGCATGGGCTCGCTGGCATCGCCCTCGGTCGATAAGGCTTTTCTCGCCCTGACGGAGACGGACTGGGACCGGGGGATCGACGTCAGCCTGAAGACCGCGTTCCTGGTCACCCGCGCGTTTCTGCCGGCGATGGTAGAGGCAGGATATGGGCGCATCGTCAATGTGGCGTCAGTTACCGGGCCGCTGGTATCTTTCGAAGGCACCGCCGCCTATTCCGCCGCCAAGGCCGGGATGGTCGGCCTAACGCACACGCTGGCGCTCGAAGTGGCGAAACGCGGCGTAACGGTCAATGCCGTGGCACCCGGCTGGATCGAAACGGGCTCGTCCAGCCCAATGGAGCGGCAAGCTGCCCTGCACACGCCACCGGCGCGGGCCGGGCGACCGGACGAGGTCGCCGCAGCGGTGGTGTTCCTGGCATCGGAAGGCGCCAGCTACGTCAACGGCGTCCTGCTGGTGGTCGACGGCGGCAACAGCCTTCAGGAGCGCAAGGGCTGACTCCGAAATGACCGGTCGTTCACGATCAGGTCACGGATCAAGGAAAGCACTGGAAATGGCATCGCCAAGGCGTTCGCCGAGGCTGGAGCGACGGTCCATCCAACAGGTGCTAAGCAACTGGGTCATCGCGATGCCCTTCTGGGCGGCGCGCCGTCTCTTCAGGAGGGCTACCAGGACCGGAATATGGCCTGCCAGAACAACGCGCCCCAAATCGCGCGCAACAGAGCCAGCAGAGTGGGCAGCGGGTGATGGCTGTCGAACTCGGGCGAAACAGCGAAGCTACGCTCGCCGGCAATCTCGTTCTTCCGTTTGGCCTTGTGCTCGACGCCGGCGCCACATTGCAGGATCGACAGCAACTGCTTGAGGCGCTGCGTTTCTCGACCTGCTCGCCGGCCCGCTGCGTCGTGCCGCTCACCCTTGATTAAGGAACAGTAGCCGCATTGCGGGCGGGTTCGGTGCTGAAAATCAAGGTCACAAGCACCGATCAGAACGACCTGGTCCTGTCCGTATCGTTGAGGGCTTGCGCCTGCTCGACAGACTGGCCGTTCTTGCCGGGGCTCAAACGGGGTGAGAGAAGGACGACCGTCGAACCGACGGGGGCGGGGGATCGACGGTCGGTAGAGCGCGAGAGGCCATGAAGTCAGCAAACTGCGTCGCGTGAGGCCCTGTTCTACCCATGTCATGATTCGGGGCAGGCGAAGCAACCAATCTGGCATTTTCAACAGGCTCGTCGGCTGACGGGCCAGAGTATTGAAGATAACGCAGCTTCTTAAGTCGCCAACCAGCGCTTTTCTCAAGCCCAAGTTCGTCGCCGCGTAGCTCTCAACCGGCTGTTCCTTCAGGCTAGTTCAGCCTGACCGACGCTTTCGGTGGTTTGAGGAAACGTGGCGACCAGCGGCTTGGAGTTTGAGCGCTTGGAGGCGGCGGTCGATGATGACGAACGCAATCTACTGGCGATCGAGGAAGTTCTCACTCCAATTGCAGAAGTGGTTACGGTGCAATCCGGCGAGGAGGCGCTGCGCTGCCTGCTGAAGGAAGATTTCGCTGTTATCTTGCTGGACGTTTTGATGCCGGGTCTCGACGGATACGAGACGGCCGCTTTGATCCGCCAGCGCGAACAGTCCAAACGGACGCCTCTCATTTTCCTCACGGCCATCAACAAGGAAGACACTCACATGCTGCGCGGCTACGATGCTGGCGCGGTGGATTATGTGTTCAAGCCTTTCGATCCGATCATGCTTCGCTCCAAAGTGGCGGTCTTCGTCGAGCTTCATGAAAAAACCCTTGAGATTCAGCGCAAGGCGGTCGCCGAGCAGGCGTTGCTGGCAAAGGCCCTGCAAGCCGAGAAACAAAAGCTCGAGGCAGAGCGGTCGCTACGGACTGCCGAGGAGCGACAGGAAGCCATTCTGGGGTCCTTGCCTGTGTGCTTTCACGCCAGAGCGGCCGAACCGCCCTTTGCTGCCCGCTTTGTGACCAAAGGCGTGGAACGTTTGACGGGATTTCCTCCGGACCGACTTACATCCGATCCGCGGTTTGGCCTGAGCCGGGTGCATCCGGACGATCTAATCAAGGTAAAGGAAGCATTGCTGGCGGCAAAGATAACAGGTTCGTATGCCTGCGAATTCCGCTGGCAGTGCGCCGATGGCAAATATCGCATATTCCTCGACCAGGGCATCCTGTCGAAAGGTAGGGACGGACGCCGACCGGAAATCCTGGGTACGCTGCTTGACGTCACCGAGCGGCGTGAGCTGGAAGACCAGCTTCTTCAATCACAGCGCCTCGATGCCGTTGGAAAACTCACCGGCGGGCTGGCGCATGACTTCAACAATCTGCTCGCTGCGGTTCTAAGTGGACTGGGTTTGCTTGAGCGCCACGTAGCCTTTGACGAGCAGGCAAGAAAGGTGGTTGAGCTAACTCGCCACTCTGCAAAACAGGGCGTCGAACTCGTCACCCGCATGCTCGCCTTTTCGCGTCGCCAGAATCTTAAGCCGGCTTCAGTGCGTTTGGCAGCGCTCGAAGATACGATGAACGGCCTGGTGGCGCCCGTACTGGGCGGCCTAATCCGCTTTGAATGGATGATCGAAAACTCCGTTTGGCCTGCGCATGTGGACGCCGGCCAATTGGAGCTGGCATTGATGAACCTTGTTTTCAATGCGCGACGCCATGCCGTCCGGTGGAACGATTTCGGTGCTCGCTCAAAATCGCACCGTCGAAACAGCCTCCGAAGAACTGACGCCCGGACATTATGTGGTCATCACCGTCAAGGACACCGGCTCGGGCATCCCGCGTGACATGCTAAGCAAGGTTATCGAGCCCTTCTTCATCACAAAGCCGGTTGGGAAAGGCACGGGATTGGGTCTCAGCACGGTGTACGGTTTCATGAAGCAATCGGGCGGAGCTCTCCGCCTCGATAGTGTCGTTGGTCGCGGTAGCTCAATGGAGCTGTGGCTGCCCCGTTCGGCGGAGGCGCCAGCAGCCGGCACGGCTGACTCTGAAGAAGAGCAAATTCTAATCGAGACTGCGGGAAAGACTCTCCCATCGCTGCTTCTGATCGACGACAGCAGCGGGCTGCGGCAGCTAACTGCGGAATCGCTTCGGCAACATGGCTTCCCGGTGACCTGTGCAGCCGGGGGCGCCGAAGCGCTGTCAATCATCGAACGCGCGCCGCATGACTTCGATGTCATTGTCACCGATTTCGCAATGCCGCTCGTATCAGGAGTCGAGGTAATTCGCTTCGTGCGCAACATACGCGCCGACTGGCCGGCGGTGATAATTACTGGCTATGCCGATGCTGACGCGCTTTCCAACCGTCCACCGGATGTACCTTTGTTGAACAAGCCGTTCCGCGAGAGAGCTCATAGAAAGCATTCTTCGCGTTCAACGCTGATACAGCTGCCCCGGCCGTGCGGCCGCTCTCATGCCTCAAGACGGGCTGGCGCTCGCCCCGGACGAGCCGGGCGTGGGTGTCACCTTCGACTGGCAGAAACTGCATGAGTTTGAGGAGAAGCGCATCGGCTGAAGCTCTCGCGCGACAGCATCGGCCTCCCCGACGGCATCATCTTTTCGAGCGAATGGGTTTGCGCTCCGAAGACTCCGCTCGGTGCAGAAATACGCGGTTTCGCCCCGTTTGCTTGGCCAGATAAAGCGCGGCATCCGCTTGCCGCTGCAATTGCTCCGGCGAAATGGCCTCTTCGGACGCTTGAACCGCGACCCCGATGCTCAAGGTGACGCAGCCTGATATGCGCGATGTGGGGTTGGGCAAACCAGCGTCCTCAACGCCCTTGCGAATTCTCTCTGCGACCGAAACGGCCTCTTCCTCATTCACTGCGGGCAGGAGCACCAGAAACTCTTCGCCGCCGTAGCGGGCCACTTGATCGCGATCTCGCCTGACGCTTTCCTGGATGATGCCGGCGACCTCGACCAGACAGCGGTCGCCCTCGGCATGGCCAAGGTGATCATTCAGCTTCTTGAAGTGGTCAATGTCGCACATCAGCATCGCCGCGCCGTCCAGGCACCGTTTGTCACTGCCCCACAATTGGTCGAGCGTTTCCGTCATCCAGCGCCGGTTGGCGATGCCGGTGAGCGGATCGGTCTTGGCAAGCAGTTCCAGTCGATCGTTGGCTTTGGCCAGTTCGGCGACCCTGTGCCTGTCGCGAAGCTCGAACAAGAAAGTCTTCTGCGCGAGAATTGTCATGATGCGGCGGGCCGCGACGGTCGCGAAAATCCCACTGGCGAAAAACAGGGTCGCAGCAACGGCGCTTCCAAAACCGATGGCCGGATTCTGCAGCTGAAAAGCCAGATAGAGACCGAGCGACAAGGCGGCAATCGTCACCGTCCAGGCCAGCGGAATGCCGAAGATAATAATGGCCGTAATAGCCACGAACAACATGATGTTCAAATGCCGCTCGTAGAATTCGCCGCCCGCGCTAACGCCGACCAGGGCGACCGACAACAAGATGAGGAACATGCCTGCGATCAGCGATGTCCCTTGTATCCAGGGCGCTTGCGGTTTTCGCCAGAGCAGGACGACGGCCACGGCGACAGGTGGAAGGATGGCGCCTGGCAATAGCATGGAGTCGGCAACGGCGCCTGGAAGCATGAGCATGTTGAGGGCCAGGGTCAGTACATCCAACAATGCAACCCAGACCATCCATGCGCGGATGATCTTCGCCGTCTGCGACCAGATACGGTCTCGAAACAGGCGTCGTATCTCGCCTTTGAGGCGGATGTCGCGCGTACGGCGCGCCAGAAGGCGGTCCACTTCGCCGGTTAAGGCAGGGTTGTCCTGCACGTCAAGATGCACCAGATCTGACACAATGGTTGGCCTAAGCTTGCTCTCCCATCCGACGGGCCCGTAGGTCCGAACTGCCAAGCATGCCTGATTATCCTGAAGATTTAATTTCTAGGGAGCGCGGGGCGTGCGCTATCTACCCAACAAGCAGTCGCGGGCTGCATCAGCCGCGTCCGAAGCATCGCCGGCGCATGCGAAGCGGGACCTGATCCTGTGGCTGTTCGCCAACAATGCCTCACCGTCACGCTGGCTGCGCATCGGCATCAGCATTGGTTGGCGGCTGGGCAAGATACCTAATATGACGGAACGAACCTGGGCTGACGGAGCGGCAGTTTCATTGCGAATTGCAGACCGTCCGTGTGGTATTTCAGATCGATCTCGGCCTGGCATTGTACGGTGGCAACCTTTTCCAACAAGGTCGTGCCAAATCCACGCCGTTTAGGAGATGCTACCTTGGGGCCGGCGAGCCCCTGCCAGGAGAAGTCCAGCATTCGAGCGTCTGCGGGCGCACTCACCGACCACCGGATTTCAAAAAGGCGACGCGTGGTACCGCTGTGTTGGTTGGCTGATCCGCGCTAGCACGACCTAGGTGCTGGCTCAGTTCTGCTTACTTGAGGAGACCAGATCGGCGAAGCTTCGCCAGCAGGATAATTGCTGTACCGCGGAAGTCGGACAGCACGCGTTCGCGCAACGGCGAAGATTCCCAGGCAGCAAGGTCAGCGACCAAAAGCGAAGCGTCTCCGTTCACCGAGGCGCATCGCAGTTGACCGTTCTTCTCGAGCACGATGATCGCCGCTTCGGCGTCTGCGTATCCGATTGCTGCCATTCGTTGGATTTCGACGTCACCGTCGACGCGTACATCGAACAGAACAGAGCCTGCAGTTTTCTCCGCAGCGTCTTGCACCCTGTCGGGAAACGGCCGCTGGATGCCATCGGCGTTCGCGATCGACTGCTCAAACAGAACCATCTCAACGTGCCTAGCTACCATGGCGGCAACAGTGCGCTGTCTGGGACGATTAGCAATAGCTAACGCTGAAGCTTGCACATTTTTCAAAAGGCACCCCGCTGCCTTCACCGGATCGAACAGATGATCGACGGACCGGCAGCCGAGCTGTCCTGACGAAGCGCGAGCGGCTGGCCTCAGTTGCAGCCCAGATTGTTGTCGGTTCAGGTCCGGTAGCCCGTTAATGGACTGAGACGGAAACGAATGAGAAGCCTGCTGGCTCTGGCCAGCGGGCTTTTTCGTCCCTTGCACGCAGAATTAGTTCCGCCGATGGAACATTGTTGCAGCGAAACACTTCGGCCGTTGCACCGTGGCCCCATCGGTGCGTGTTGTTCCCGCAGATTCGCCCGCTGGCTTCGGCTGGCGGGCTTTTTTCTTTCGACTCGCTAGTGCAAGATAGTGTCGCCTCGCCTCCAAACAGCGGGGTAGGCACGGCGTAGAATCCTGTGTCACACGATGACGTGCCGGGCCGCCATGATCGGCTCTCAATGTTTCCGCAAAACTGGACTAGTCGCCTCGGCACGCTCTTCAGCTTCTGCTGCCGCCATGTCGATCAGGTACTTCAAGAGATCCACGTCACTGGACTGAATCCTTCGACGAATTTCTTTCAGCATCGCTTCGGCAAACTGCAGGTTCTGTAGCCTGGTTGGTTGACGCACGTCGGCCTCCTACAGGCTTGGAACACCGACAATATTAGATCGACCTTGCGCGAGCATGATCCGCGTGGAGCCCTCGATATTGCCGAGCGAGAAGGGACGCCGTTCGGCCCGCCGCCATGCACCCTTTGTTCATGATATTAGCGCAGCATAACCTAAGGTCATGACGGTACAGAGTACATGCCCAAACAGCCCTAGCGCTGATCCCCCGCAGCGCTGGGGCTTTCGATTCCCAAGGGCTGGTCAGCGCTGGAAGCCGAAGCGCAGCCGTTGACTGTCCGAAGCATCGAGCATCCTTCCTCGGCACCTTTAATCGCTACACCTATTGCTACACCCTTGGCCCTCTCGGCCGGTGGCATCTCTCTGGACTGCAATGTCAGCTTGTCGACCGTGGCGATGATCGGTTTTGCCAACGCTGGTAGATTCCGAAAATTCCGAATGACAGGGGTGGGGCTGGCCGGTGCGACCCTGGGGATGCGGGGCCGCACCAGCCATCGAGGGTGGGCGGTCCCTCCAACGGTCCCCGCCATTCCGATCTAGCAGCATATTAGATTGCTCAATCAAGACTGGAGTCTCTAGTCAGCGGGCTATCTTTGGTCGGATCGCTGCAATGGCGTCCATGATGGAATCGGCGGTCGCCCGGTCCAACGAGATATCCAAAGACCCTTCAGTCGTCAGAATCGATAAGATGCCACGGCAGCCGCCGTCATCCTCGACGAGGCCTACTTGTATCTCATGGCATACGACCACTCTCTGGCCGGCAATCTCCCTCTTGTCAGCCATTTTGCCTCGGTCCTCTTGCTCCGGCTCGACGAAAGGTTATTCGACCTCTGGCGCGTGAGCAATTTGGACTGAATGCCCTGATCCCACAGGTCCAACGTCTCCGCAGGGTGGCCGGCGCCTCCCGTTGGGGTGGAATTGCCTTACCAGGAGCGTGTCGAAAAGCGCTGGAATGAGGCCACAGCGAAGCGCCAGGAGGCGCACGGCCGCAAGCCGTTGCTTCAAGGCAGGCGTCACCTACAGGTTCGTGAACTGCAGGTTCTGATCATCGCAGCCGGCGCAAAGGCTAGCGCATGGGCTCACTGGATGGCGCAGGCTAGGTCTCGGAAGACTGAGCTCCTGAAAACGGAAATCGGCCGATCGACAATGATCCCGTTCGGAACGGTTCTATACTAATTCGTAAGGAGGGCTGGACGTGGGAACCGGTCGGGTAAGCGCGCGTTTCCACGTGCAGGTCACGTTTTGTTGAATGACCTGACAGGAGGATACCCACATGAAATTCAAGATGCTCACAATGGGCGCGATGACGCTTGCAATGATGGCTGGTTCAGCACTTGCGGGCAACAACACCTCGGCGCTCGACGATCCGGCAAAGATGTCGCCATTCTTCACCGATGCTGGCATGAAAACCTTGAGGTCGGAAAAGGACTTCAAGACCGCATGGAGTGCTATGAAATCCGATGAACAGAAGGCGGTGTTGAAAGACTGCGGCGATACCACGCTGAACAAATCACACGCAGAATTTTGTGCGAGGGCAAAGAAGATGGGCGGCTGATCCGGCCGGAGGCGGTTCCGAGCCGTCCTCTCGCATCTCCCTAGCCGTACTTACGCATCCGTAAGTCGCACATATCCCGCTCACGTCGATGTCGGGCAACTAGAGCTGGCCTTGATGAATCTGGTTTTCCGAGCATCGGCTCGGGTTGCCGGTTCCAAGTTTTGCTCCAGTGTCTTTGGGGCCGCACCAGCGAGCCCTGACTTTCGTTCTTGGCCGGGAACATCCTCGCCTGGCGGGTTTCTCGTGAGCAAGGGTGGCTCCTGGTTACTTCAACCCTCTGGCCTGCTGGCTGCAGCCAGCAGGCTTTTTCACGTCGGTCGGATCGGCCGTTGGCACTGAGGCACGGAACGCGATGGTGAAGAACCGCGAGAGGGCGATGTTTTGGTCTCACGGCTGGCAAAAAGACCAGCATAACCGGACGCAGGGCTCGTGAGCTTGCTCAACGGCGCCCAAGCAGACCAGTTCACCAGCCGCCCAAAGGCGGCGCAAACCAAATTCGCTTTGGCGTCAGAGCCACTGTTGTGATTCGTGTTCTCGGCTGCATCAATCCGGCTCCACGGCATCGGGAAAATGCAGATGTGTTGGCGCTTTGATCCGGTGGTGATCGCGTCGAGCGGAAGGAAAATGGCCATCTTGCCCTTGTGGTGATCCGGCAAATCAATTCGCTGGCAACGAAGAATACGCCCGCAAATACCAGCGGAAGGGCTGCGAATAAGTTTGCGATCATTTCGCCAAGCTGCATGCAGCACTACCGAGACAAACGAACACCTGACGTTTCGCAGGTCCCGGCAGGTGTTCGTCTTGCAATCGCGACTGACGATGAAGGGACTCGTGTCTGTCAGTCTGAGATGGCTAACGGGATAACAGGCTATATGTTTCAGCTTAGGGACCAATGCGCCGCAACGTCGGACTTCGGTCGCAATTGCGAGGCTGGTCGTCTGAATCGCTTGGCAGTCCGATCACGGCGAGCGCCGCGTGCTCGCGTAGCCTGCCAATTCGCCAAAGTCGCGCTGCGCGTCGCTTTACAGGAGCGTCCATGCGCCGTCGCCTGCGGGAATTTGATCTGCCTCGCCTGCTCGTCGACCACGACCAGTGCGCCAGTTGAAGACGCTTCCAATCAAGGCGCCGTAAGAAAAGTCTCGATTTCATTCTGGGTGTCAGGATAACCAGCATCACCTCACCTGGTCGGGCGCGATCAGGGCGTTAGGCTTGCTGTCGCATCGTCTTCATCTTCGGTCGGCCCTTCATCGTCGGCAAGCTAGCGTCGGCCCAGCCTTCTAGCGCGAACATTCACGGCAACCAGTTCGGCTGCTATCCCAACTGAGGCAAGGACCGCTTCCGCCGTCTTGATCCCGCGCTCGCTCCTCGGTGATGCGTAGCTTCATAGCTCGTGTTGTTGACGAGGGAGGGTAAATACCGTCGCCCGAACCTTTACTCGCGTTCGTGGTACCCGCGCGAAGCGAAGCATAAAGGCCAGTTGCTACACCGGCCTAGATGCGATCAGCCCGGCGTTGCTCTGCTTGGCGTGCCGCCAGCCGGACCGGAACGGACTTGGCAG
This sequence comes from Mesorhizobium sp. ORM8.1, assembly GCF_053005525.2. NCBI lineage: Bacteria > Pseudomonadati > Pseudomonadota > Alphaproteobacteria > Hyphomicrobiales > Phyllobacteriaceae > Mesorhizobium > Mesorhizobium sp. ORM8.1. Next base: position 5,850,195 of record NZ_CM132600.1, read on the forward strand.
CGGGAACGTGCGCCTTCTCGGCCCGATGCCACAATGGAATCAGGGGGTTGAGTTCGGGATAATAGCCGGCACAGTTTCCAGACGGGATCGAATAGGGCGTCACCCTTAGCCCGCGAACGCGCCGCTCGACACCATCGTCGGCGGCCGTTTCCAAGTCGACTTCGTCGCCTTCGGACAGTCCGAACCTTGCAATGTCCCGCTCGTTCATCAGCAGCACCATCCGGGTTCCGTTGATGCCGCGCAGGCGGTCGCGGTAGCCGTACACCGTCGTGTTGAACTGGTCGTTCGAGCGGATCGTTATCAATGTCAACACGTCCGGCTTGGAGACATTGATATCGGGATCGGTTTCCAGCATCGTCGGCGGCTTGAAATTGGCCTTCTTGTTCGGTGTCTCCCACACGCGTTTCGATGCTTTGATGTCGCGATGGAAGCCGCCGGGCGTCAGGAAGCGTTTGTTGAAGTCCTTGAAATGAGCAGGGTAGCAGCGCTCGATTTCGTCCCTGATCCGCGAATAGTCCGTAACCCAGTCATCCCAAGGTACAGAGCTCCGGTCCGCCACGGTTGCTTTCGCCAGTTCCGCCACGATCTTCGGCTCTGAAAGCAGACGCGGCCCGGCCGGCTGGCGATAGCCGAAGGAGCCGTGAATACACGCGGTTGAGTCCTCCATCGAGACATGCTGCTCGCCGCTTGCCTGAACATCCCTTTCAATCCGCGACAGGCAGGGCAGCAGATAGGTGACTGCTCCAGGCAGGAGATGGCTGCGGTTGAGTTTCGTCGCGATCTCGACATGCACCCTGAGGTGTCGCCATGCCTCTTCGACCAGCCCGGTTTCGGGCACGGCGCGAACGAAATTGCCGCCAAGCCCGATAAAGGCTTTGACCGAGCCGTCGATCACGCCTTCGCACGTCTCGACCGTGTCGCGGCCTTTCTCGCGCGGCGGCTCGAAATGGTAGAACTCGGCAAGCTTGTCGAGCGGAACGAGTTCAGGCTTTTCCGAGATTCCGACTGTGCGCTGGCCCTGGACATTGGAGTGGCCACGCAAAGGCGACACGCCGGCGCCCGGCTTGCCGATGTTCCCACGCATGAGCAGCAGATTGCACAGCATATGGACGTTTTCCGTGCCGTGCCGGTGCTGCGTCAGGCCCATGCCGTAGTTCCCGATGACTGCCGTGGCCTTTGAATAGATCTCGCCGACATGCTCCAGATCGGCGCGCGTGATGCCGGATCGCTCGACGATCTTGTCCCATGGCGTGCGGCGCAGATAGGCCTCGAATTCATCGAAGCCATGCGTGTGCTCGGCAATGAACGCGGTGTCGAGGACGCGCTGAGCGCCAGCCTGCAATGCGGCATTGTCCAGCGCCAGCACGGCCTTGGCTATTCCCGTCATGGCGGCGATGTCGCCGCCGCCGCGAACCTGGTAGAAATCGCTGGACATCTTGGTGCCGGGGCCGGGCGATAGCATCTCGACCGGGCTTTGCGGGTTCTTGAAGCGTTTGAGCCCTCGCTCCGGCAGCGGATTGAAGGTTATGACCGGCACGCCGCGCTGGCGCGCCTCTTCGATTGGATGCAGCAGCCTGGGCGCGGTCACGCCGGTGTTGTGTCCGAAAAAGAACATCATGTCGCAATGCTCGAAGTCCTCGATCTGCACGGTCCCCACCGGCGAACCGATGGATTCCGGCAACCCGACAGATGTCGATTCGTGGCACATGTTGGAAGAGTCCGGCAGATTGCTCGAACCATAGATCCGAGCAAAAAGCTGGTACATGAACGAGGCTTCGAGCGAGGCGCGGCCGGAAGTGTAGAACACCACCGATTTTGGGTCGAGCTTTCTAAGTTCGTCGCCGATATCGCGGAACGCTGTTTCCCACGAGACCGGCTCATATTTGTCGGTGACTTCATTGTAGCGCATCGGTTCGACAAGCCGGCCTTGTTTCTCGAGATCATGGTCCGGCCAGTCGAGCAACGCGTTGACCGGGTGCATGGCAAAGAACTCCGGGCCGCAGCGGTGCTTGGTCTGGTCCCAGATCGTCGCTTTGGCGCCATTTTCACAAAACTCGAATGGACGCGGATCGGCGGGCTTCGCCCATGAGCATGAAACGCACATGTAGCCGTCGGATTTGTTCTGGCGCATCAGCGTGCTCCAGATGCCCGAGACAAGCAGGCCCTCGCCGCTTGCCTTGCGTATTAGCGATTTGAGCGATCCCCAGCCGCCGGTGGGACGATTGTACGGATGGATGTCGACGTGGTCGGTGACGGAGGGCTTCATTCGCGATACTCTAAACAGTTGGATTTGCTTTCCAACTCGCGATTCCGGACCTTGTTCCCCCGCCTCGTTTCCGCCGGGTCACGGTTTGGTGGCGGCAAGGGAGCACAGCATTTCGCAGGCGACTGGTCGCCTTGAGTGGGCTAACGAAGAAGCTGAAACAGCAGCCGCGAGCGTGACTACATTTCGCTGCCGTCGATGATCCCAGCCTCTCCGTCCGAGAGGTTGGTCCGGCGGAGTCGTTTCAAACGGACTGCCAGTTTGTCCGGCCTGCTGCTGACGAACGCAACACCCGCGGCCTCGAAGGCGTAGCGGATTGCCTCCAGCTTATGCTGCGCCGGGATCCGGCGGCCGTCTTCAAACGCGCGGATCGTCCCTTTGCTCAGACCTGACCTGGCGCCAAGCCGCATCTGGGGCCAATTCAGAAGTGCACGCTCCGCTTTCGAAAGCTCTGGTGTCAAATTTGCCAAGAAAGTCATCCGTTTGTTGTTTGCAACAACGGCGCCATGAGCAGTCCGTTCCGTAGGCGGCCGCTTGGTTTGGCTTGCTGTCCAAGAGGCGAGTATCGTCGCTTTGAAGTGAGTTCGTTCCGGAAAGGAACGTTCGCGATTTTCGTGCATTCTTCGTAATCTGCATTCATCACTTGGGGCCTGACCATCTTGCCCAGAGACAGCGCCATGAGGACCGAAGAGGCGGACAGTGCTTCCATCGTCGATCTCATTCCAGCCTTGCGTGCTTTCGCGCGCACGTTCTGCCGCGTGCCGGAGGATGCCGATGACTTGGTGCAGGAAACCTTGACCAAGGGCCTTGCAAATCTCGACAAATTCGAGCCGGGCACGCGCATGAAGTCCTGGCTCTTCACCATCATGCGCAACACCCACTATACCCGCATCAGGGCTGCGGCGCGCGAAGCGCCCGGCCTGCTCGACTGCGCCTCCGGCCGGCCTGTTTCGGAAGCGTCGCAAGACTGGTCCGTTCAAAGCAGGGAAGTGCACCAGGCGATCCAGAAGCTGCCGGCACATCAGCGCGAGGTGCTGATGCTGATCGGCGTGCTCGGCGTTAGTTATGAGGAGACGGCCGAGATTTGCGGCTGCGCGGTCGGAACCGTGAAAAGCCGGCTCAACCGTGCGCGGGCGGGTGTGCTGGAATTTCTGGGAGAGACGTCATCTCACGCACTGGTGGAGAAACGTCATCCACTGGCCGAGGATCACTGGGATTCGGCAGCCAACGGAGGCTAGCCGGACATCAATTCGTGGTTTCTTGCCGCCGCCTTTGGACAAGTGCATTCTGCAATTCGATGGCAAGTTGCGTCAGGCGATCAGGAACCTTCTCCTGTTCGATAGCGCTCAACAATGTTGCAATCTCGGTGTCCAGTCCCAAGCCGGCGTGGGAAGCGAGGTTACGCGAGCCTATGCGAGACATTGGTTTTCTCTAAACAAATGGTAGCCCCTTGGCGCCACTCATCACGGACGGTTGTTGCAAATGTGCTCTCGGCGATAGAGCCGATCCGTTCCGAATCTACACAACATTCTGGTTCCGACAATGGCGGGCGATCTCATACATGGACTGGCCCACGCCAGGAGACCGATGACATCAACGTCGACAACGACTCGGCACGGTCTCACCGTCACGAAAGTCGCCCTTCATCGCCTCGGCGCCAGCAGGATTGATCGCTTCCGTGCCATGCACCTGCTCCAGCAGCGCATCCAGACGCGCACCTTATAAGCTCCTGGCGACCAATGAAGCCCCCGTCGCCAGTATGCGTTTCACGACGACTCTTTGCAGGTTTGCCTTCGGGCAGCCTTGGTTTTTGGTCCCGAACTGCCTGGCAAAAGGTTTGTTCCCATGCTTCATCAAGTTCCTTTTGCTCAATGCGCCGCTAAAGGTGCTCCGGCGCCAAGGCGCTGCTTTGGAACATTGCTTCGTCGCCGCTGTTAGGCTGCTCATCGGCCGACAGCAAGAAAAGGAAATCGGGATGTCCGAAGCGGGGCGGGGGTATGCTTATCGTCCTGCGGCCGCATCGCGTAGGCAAAGCTTGCCTGATTGGCGAAGCTGGCGTGCTGGTAGCGCCTGACTGGAGGTCGACTCTGTTTTCGGCAGGGGTGCGTTCGGCGTCCACGGTGATGCTCCTTGCAGCGGGGCGCCTCAAGCTCCGGCTGGATCTGGATGTTCCATTGGGCAGAACAGGACCAACGGCCCGCGGTTTCAATCCTCCGCATGAGCCAAACCCCGTCCTACCATTTCCGGCCAAACAGTTTTTTGTCCGCCTGGAACATTGGCGAAGGAATTCAGTTTGGTGTCGCTGCAGATGTCTCCGCGTGGTGTTTGTTGAAGATCCGTGGGCAACATCTGATCGGCCCGCGTGATCGGCCCGCGCCCACGCCCTCAAGGGCGCGGGCATTCGCGTCGCTCGGTCCTGCGGCGAAGGCCTGAGGATTGGTAGTCGAACGACGAACAGGAGTGAGTCATGAAGCACCAGACACTCGATCAACTGCAATCAGTCGCGGACATCAGTCCGCTATCGCCAACTCCGCTCGCGACAAGGACGCAACGGATAGAGCGGTGGGCGCAACTGCTCGATAGAAATCCGACGCGCTGTCTTGCCGCGCTTACCGGCACCGAGCATCTGCACCCCTGTGTCCGTGCGGAAGCACGAGCGGCGGGATCGGCGATCACCGTCGCCTTCGACGATCCACTGCTGCGCGCATCGGGCATGCAATCGGATACTTACGGCGAAGCCAAACGCTTTTTCGAACTCTCCGATTGGCAATTGCATGAGATCGTCTGCAGTTGCCATGCCGGCGCCACGATGCAGGCCGGCTGGGCCGCTGGACGTGTCCGCAGGATCATCAATGGAAGCAAGATATTGGCTTGGTTGAGAAAAGGATTCATGGCGCACTGAATATAGCGCCGGCCTTGATTCTCCGGACTGCGGAATTGCGTAGGCTGCCCGACCAATCGCTGAAAATCAATGTAGCAGACCGGCCGAGTTGCTTGCGACCCGTTTCAGGATGGAGTTCAGCCATAGCTCGGTGGACATGCCGGCAGGACGATCAGCTACGTCGCGAATGGCTAGCTCCAGCGTCATTTCGATCAGCCGGTCTGCGGCCTTGGCGTCCGGAAGCATGAGGCGCGCGGCCAGCCGCAGTTTCGGCAGCAGCGTCATCACATCAAGCGGATCCTCTAAGCGCTCCTGCGGGTCCTTGCCGGGAAAAAGCGCCGCAATGATTTTTCGCCGATCGGCCGGCTTCATCAGGTTGGCGACATGATCGAGCCGGGAGGGGATGACGTTCCGGTCATACGCGCTAAAGAAGACGAAGGGGACGCCGCGCTCCAAAAGGCGATCGGCGACCGGGAACACGGAGGCGCCGTGGAGGTCGATGTCCAACACGGCCGCATCGGCACGTTCGACCAAAGATTGCGCCTCAGCGACGGTAGAAACCGGACCTAATATGCTCGCGCCTAGTCCGGCGAAATAACGCGCGATGTCGTCAGCGACGAGGAACTCGTCTTCGACAATCAGGATCTTGGTTTCTGCAAGAAATTCCACCTTATCTCCCAACATTGTTGAGGCCGACAGCCACCGGCAAAGGTTTCCATTCCGCTTCCACTCACGGGAACGGTTTGAGATTCCTCGGCATGAGACATTGACGTACCCGAGACCTCGCTCAACGCCGCCCGTTTCAAGTTGTTCCCGCCGGTGGCTTTGGCCGGGTGCAGGATAATTGTTGAAAGCTTTGGGCCAAACCGGCCTTGTGATCGCCGTTCGGACGGAGCATGCTTTGGCATGGACCAGATCGGGCGTCATCTGGAGGATTTGCGTGTCTTGCAGCGCGAACTTCGCGACGAAGCCGAATTGCTATGGATCTTGTCCAGGCGCACAGCAAACGACCTCGGCGATTCCGGTGATGACCTGCGCTCGATGATCGAGGTGGCGCGGGAGAAGAATCGATCCGCGCGTCTTGGCCGCGATCTTGCGCAAATGCGGCTGCTGCTGATCAAAAACGCTTGACGCGGCGATGCTCCGGTTAGTTCCCTAGGCAGAACCAGCGTAGTCAAACGTCGTTGCCGCCTTATCTACAGTGGCGCAAGCAATCGGAAGGCGGGGTAAGTGTCGCATAACTCAAGATTGCCGATCGTCGGAATTGGCGCTTCGGCTGGCGGCATTCCGGCTATGGAAAGTCTTTTCAGGGGTCTGCCGGACGCGCCCGGCATGGCCTTCGTCGTCGTGACCCATCTTAGCCCTGAGCGCGAGAGCTTGCTGCACGACGTGCTCGGGCGCTACACCGCAATGCCCGTAACGATCGCCGAGGACGCAACGGAGGTCGAGCCGGACAAAGTCTATGTGATGCCGCAAAATGCCATCCTGACGATCGATGACGGCAAGCTGCACCTGCGGCGACCGACCGCGGCGAGCCGTGAGCGCAAACCGGTCGATATCTTTTTCGGTGCGCTCGCCGAAGACCAGGGTGAGTACGCCGTCGGCGTCATCCTGTCGGGCGGCGACGGCGACGGCACGCTCGGCGCCAAGATGATTAAGGAACATGGCGGCTTCGTGCTGGCGCAAGCCGGCGACGGCTCAGGCCCGCGCAATCCTGACATGCCGCAGAGCGCGATTGCCAGCGGCGTCGTCGATATGGCCGTGTCCGCGGAGGAAATGGGCGAAAAGCTGATGGACTTTGCCCGCGGCTTCGACAGTCTCGACAGACTGACCGAAAACAGCGAGGACGCGTCGGAGGATATCGACGCGCGCGCGCGGAGATTTACGACATCCTGCGGTCCCAGTCCGGCCATGACTTTTCCGGCTACAAGACCAAGACCTTCATCCGCCGGGTCAAGCGACGCATGCAGATCGGCCAAATGACATCGCTGTCCGGCTATATCGACCTGCTGCGCAAGGATCCGCGCGAGGTCACGGCGCTGTTTCGCGACCTCCTGATCAACGTCACCAACTTCTTTCGCGATGCCGACGCCTTCGAACTCCTGGAAAAAAGGTCGTGCCGAAGCTATTCGAGGGCAAGACCGCCTCCGACACGATCAGGATCTGGGTGCCGGGCTGCGCCACCGGTGAGGAGGTGTATTCGATCGGTATGCTGCTGCGTGAGCATATGGACACGTTGTCGGCCGTGCCGAGGATACAAATCTTCGCCACCGATATCGACGAGCCGGCGCTCACGGTTGCGCGCTCGGCACGCTATCCCGTCAGCATGCTCGATGGTGTCTCCACCGAGCGGCGCCAGCGGTTCTTCAACAATGAGAACGAGAGCTTCGTTCTGACCAGCGACGTGCGCGAACTGTGTGTCTTTTCGCCGCACAGCGTCATCAAGGATCCACCCTTTTCGCGCATGGACATGGTCTCGTGCCGCAATCTTCTCATCTATTTCGGCCCGGATATCCAGAACAGGGTGATCCCGATTTTCCACTACGCGCTGAAGCCCTCCGGCTATCTCTTCCTCGGCACCTCGGAAAGCATCGGCCAGCACACTGACCTGTTCGCGACCGTCGACAAAAAGCAACGTGTCTTCAGGGCGCGCGAGGATGTATTGCCAAAGTCGCGCCTGCCGCTGCTGGTCGGCGAAAGCAGCCGGGGGGTTCCATTCCTGTCCGATGGGCGACCAGGCAGGATAGGCGAACTCGCCGGCTATCCGCTGCGGCAATCCGTCGAATCCCAGGTTCTGGAACGCCACGCGCCACCGCATGTCGTGGTCAATGCGGAAGGCGACGTCGTCTACTATTCGGCGCGAACCGGACGCTATCTCGAACCGCCCCAGGGCGTACCCAGCCGCAACCTGCTCGGCATGGCCCGGCGCGGTCTGCGGCTCGATTTGCGCGCCGCGCTGCGCGAGGCCGTGACGACGCGTCAAATCGTGCTGCGCGAGAACGTCGCCGTCGATGGCGAGGACGACCGCGTGCAGCTCGTCAACATCACGGTCGAGCCGTTGCCCGACCGCGGTAGCGGCGAGCCGTTCTACCTTGTGCTCTTCCAGTCGGTCGGACCGTCCCGCGACAAGTCGGACGCCGAGCGCGGCAGCAGCTCTCCCGATGACCTGGCCCATCTCGAGCGCGACCTGCGCGAAACACGCGAGCGTCTACAATCGACCATCGAGGAGTACGAGACGGCATTGGAGGAGGTGAAGTCCTCCAATGAGGAACTGGTCTCCGTCAACGAGGAGGCGCAGTCGACCAACGAGGAGCTCGAGGCCTCGAAAGAGGAGATGCAGTCCCTCAACGAGGAGCTGAACACGATCAATGCCGAGCTGTCCGGCAAGATCGAGGAACTAGACCACGCCAACAGCGACCTGAAAAACCTGTTCGAGAGCACCGACATCGCAACCGTGTTCCTCGACCGCGAGTTGGTGATCCGCAGCTTCACGCCAGCGGCTTCATCCTTCTTCAATCTGCGCCCATCCGATGTCGGACGCCCGCTCACGGAGCTTTCCAACCAGCTCGATTATCCGGAAATGCGCAGCCACATCGAGAAGGTTTTCGAGACCGGCGAGCCGGTCATCCACCATCTGGCGCGCGATGTGCGGGGCCACTACCACATGGTTCGGCTCATTCCCTATCGCGACAAGGGCGCGCGCATCCACGGCGTGGTGGTGACGCTGGTCGACGTAACCCCACTCGCCGAAGCCGAGGAGCACCAAAAGGTGCTGATCTCGGAGTTGAACCACCGCGTCAAGAACATGCTGGCTGTCGTCACCAGCATCACCAACCGCACCGTCGAAACCTCTTCGACCAAGGAGGAATTCGCGGCCGCTCTGCTTGGGCGGCTCCATGCCATGGCCCGCGCCTACGGGATGCTATCGCGCGAGGGCTGGACGGAAGTGTCGATCGCGGAACTGGTCATCCAGGAGGCGGCGCCCTTCGACCCGCAACGTTTTTCGGTCTCCGGCCCGTCGATCAAGCTCAGACCTCAGCAAGCCTTGTCGCTCAGCATGGCGATGCATGAACTCGCAACGAATGCGGCCAAATACGGCGCCCTCAGTGAACAAGGCGGCAAAGTCGATATCGAATGGTCGCTTCGCGATCACAACCTTGGCCTTACCTGGACGGAAATCGATGGCCCGCCTGTCGTCGACCCGAAACAGGGCGGCTTTGGCCTGTCGCTGGTGAAGGGCGAAATCGAATACCGTCTGGGTGGAACAGCGGAAACCTTTTTCGATCCGGCGGGTTTGAGAGTACGCATCTCCGTTCCGCTCGACCGAAAGACCTGAGTTTGGCAGCCGCATTGCGCATCCTGATCGTGGAAGACGAGTGGCTGATCGCCGCGGACCACGCAGCGAGTCTGAAAAGTGCGGGCCATCGTGTCGTCGGACCTGTGCCTTCCGTGAAGGCAGCCCTCGACCACATCGCGCAGGAAAAGATCGACGCCGCGCTGCTCGACATACAGCTGAACGGAGAAACGAGTTACCGGATCGCTGAGTCCCTGCAGGAAAAGAGCATTCCCTTCGCTTTCGTCACCGGTTATGGGACATCCGAAATCCCGGCCAGATTCGCCGCCGTACCGGTGGTACAGAAGCCGGTGGCCGCCGATGGCCTCACCGACGTGGTCGCGGCGCTGGCCGAGAAACGGTTGAAACCGGAAGGAGAGTGAGTGCTCGCCGATCCGGTGGTACTGATCCTGATGTATTTCGTGCTGCCGGTCTGGCTGGTCGCCGGCTTTGCCGACTGGCTCTGCCACCGCGCGACGCACATAGAGACCACGACGGGCGCGAAGGAATCGCTGATCCATCTGCTGATGTTCGCGGAAGTGGGTGTGCCGTTGCTGGCGGCGATGTTCCTCGAGGTCAACGCACTGATTATAGCCGTGATGATCGTCGCCTTCCTCATTCACGAGGCAACGGCAATGTGGGACGTGCGCTATGCCACCACGGCGCGAACGGTCGGGCCCGTCGAGCAGCATGTTCACAGTTTTCTGGAGATGATTCCGCTGATGGGCATCATCAGTGTCGTCGCGCTGCATTGGAGCCAGTTCCTGGCGCTGTTCGGCTTCGGCAGCGAGCCGGCCCGTTACGACATCACCTGGAAACAGCAGCAATTGCCGGTGAGCTATATTTGCGGCGGTGATGATCGTGATCGTGCTGTTTGAATTCCTCCCCTATCTGGAGGAGTTCGTCAGGGGCTGGCGCGCCAATTCAGGTCGCCTGGTCCCGCCAAAGGCAACGTGGCACGAACCCGGCGATACCACGCTGCGCTAGGTGTGCGGTCCCCGGAATGAGGTGGTGCGGATTAATTTTAAAGTTGACGGGTCCTTTGTCCACGCGTCGCAGATCACCTGATAGGGTGTTTTCCATCTCATGGCCTTGAGGTGCTTGGCGAAGTTGTAGGCGGTGACAAAGGCCAGGACATGGGCCCCGAGGCTTTTCAAGTCGTCGTAGTCGTAGATCTTGATCGTGGCGTCCTTGATGGTTCGGTTCATCCGCTCGGCCTGACCATTCGTCCAAGGATGGTAGGGTTTGTTGAGCCGATGCTCGATGCCATTGGCGATGCAGACCCGGTCGAAGATGTGCGGCCCAAGGAAGCGTCGGCTGGGACCGTTGCGGTTTTTGGGCAGATCGGCGAAGGCCATGCCGTTGTCGGTGAGCACAGTGTGGATTTTATAGGGAAAGGCGCCGACCATGTTCCTGAGGAAGGCCGCGCCTTCCATCTTGCCGGCGCAGGCGTGGAACTCGACGTACGTGAACTTCGACACGCGGTCGATCGCCAGGAACATGACCAGCTTGCCGTCCGCATGCCGCAGTTCGCAGCTGTCGATATGGACATAGCCAATCTCGTAGGTCCTGAACCGCTTGCGCTGTTCCTTGACCATTTCGACCGGCAGTCGTGAGATGCCATGGCGCTGGAGGCAGCGGTGCAAGGCGCTGCGGCTGAGGTTAGGGAACCTATCCCTCAGGCAACCCAGAACATCGTCCAGCGGCAGCAGCGTCTTCTGGCGGAACGCCACCACCATAGCCTCTTCAGCCGGTGTCAGCACCGTGCTTCTGGGCGTCTTCGGACCCATCGGCGCGTGGCCGTCGTGGTCCGCTCGCGCCACTTGGCCACTGTCTTCGGGTTCAGCCCATACCGGGTGGCAACCTGGTGCTCGCTGGCGACGCTTGGAGCTCGGCTCGAAGACTCGGCGTCGTGCGGGCGCTGCCGTGAAGAACACTCGCCATAGGGCATCCTCATCCTGACGACTCAGGTTCGATGATGCACCCATCACACTCGGGGACTACACACCTAGTCCAGCTGTTTAGTCCAGGCTGCCGATCGTTGCAGACGACGCGTCACCGAGCTCCAAGAAAAATCAGCCGCCTTGGTCGAGAGCGTGGGGCGCGGGTTGCTGGGCGCCTCCGGCGGGGCGTCTTCTATCGCGGTCGAACCAAAGCCAGAGGGCGACCAATATGACCAAGACAACCGCAATCCATGGGGTAGCTCGAGCCATTGCAGTTTCTTTTCTCGCGCTGCCCGTATTTTCTAGTCCCCTTGCTTGTTGATGGCGGGGTCCGAGCCGGCGCCGACCGTCGGGTCGCGCGCAACAGGACCGCGCTCGGCTTCCGAGCCTTCGGACTCGACCTCCTGCACCGCCTGGTCCCAATGCTCCTGCTGGCGGCCTTCGGGACGTCGCTCACGCTCCCAGAGTTCATGCGCGCGGCGTTTGATGCGTTCTTCCCTGTCCATGACCGAGCCTCCCCGAGGCTCCCTAATCTCGGGCCTTGATGTTTGTTCCATTGAACGGGCGGGTTGGTTTGTGACCGGGCCTGCCGCGGGAACGGTCTTGGCGTGGCGCGGTTGTTATCCATTGAACCCAACCGGAGAAACGTCATGAGCAATCAGGAAAATCGCCGGGAAGCCGGCGCCACCAAATACCCCGCCAACGCCGATCCCGACCCGTCCGATGCATTCTCGCAGGACGCGGCAAATAACGAAAAGCCGGCCGGCGGAATGGGGCTAACCCGCAAAAGGGGCGAGGTCGAGGACAAGACCCACCAGTCGGACGGTCAAAATGCGCCGGGCCGCGCGACGCCCAGCTCGGCAACGCAAAAGACCTCCGGTGCCGGCCCGTCGATCGCCGAGCGTTCCAAGGATGCCAAGGCGCCAAGGACCGGTCGCCAACCGGGGCCTATGTGAAGGACTAAGGAAAGGGCTGAACCGCCTGCGCGCGGTCGGCCTGCGACATAAGGCCCGCCAGAGCGGCGGGCCAATTTTCGCGGCAGCCTTAGGCGGAGGCCTACTTGTTGCAGTTCTGCGTGTTGGACGCAGTGGTGCCGGTTGCTGTGTTGTTGTCGGTGTCGTTGCCGGCTGCATCCTTGCAGCGGTCGTTCATCCCGTTCGAATTGGTCGTGCTGTTGGTGGCGTTCGGATCGACGGTGCCGTTGTTGGTGCCGCCCGCGCCGCCGCCGCTACCGGCTCCTGTCGTCGTGCCGGTGCCATTGCCGGTACCCATGGTTGCGCCGCCGCTGGTGTTGCCGCTGCCGGTTCCGGAGCCAGAGCCGGTCTGTGCCATGGCCGAGCCTGTCAAAGCCAGCGCGAGAATCGATGCCGTGAGAAGTTTGATCATTGTAATCTCCTGGTTTGATCGCCTGATTGCGATACGGTCCGAACCTCCAGACGTTTGAGATGTTCCCAGTCGCCGGGCATTCCAAACAGTATTTCGCGATCGCCGGAAATCGTCATTGAGAATGCGGGTCAGATCCACGTCCCGTTAGGTGGATGTCTCTATCGGCTTGTGAGCTGCATTCCGGTATGACGGGCCCTGGCGCTTGTTCGAGCTTGGCATCGCAGGCGCCCGGGCTGGACCTTGCGAGACAAACGGCCGGCCTCACGCTTGCGGAACAATCCTGACCTTCATAGGTTTGGGCTGCCTGGTAGACAGCAGCCTAAGCGTTCGGAGCTCGAACCGGGCGCTGCAACCGAGCTCGCCAATGCAAGCACCTTCCTTTTGCGACAATGCTTCTGCGCATCGGCTATTTGGGCGGCGGCCGAAGGACGGCCCCCCGGTGCTCCTTCTCCATGGTTGGCCTGACGATGCAACGACGTTTGCGGACGTCGTGCCTTTCCTGCACTCTGCCGGCTTTCGCACCTTCGCGCCGTGGCTGCGAGGGTTCGGGCCGACGGCCTTCCTTTCCGATGCAACAATCCGTTCAGGCGAGATCGCTGCGATGGCGCAGGACGTGCTCGATTTCGCCGACGCGCTCGGGCTTGAGCGATTTGCCGTGGTAGGCCACGATTGGGGCGCACGCATCGTCTATCTGCTCGCCTCGGTCTGTCCCGCGCGCTTGAGATGTTGTGCAGCGATGTCGCTCGGCTGGCAGCCCGGCAAACTGTCGACACCGCCTTTGGAACAGGTGAAGGCATTCTGGTACCAGTGGTTCATGGCCACGAAACGCGGCGAGGAAAGCGTGCGAAAAGACAGGCGCGCCTTTGCCCGCTTCCAATGGTACAATTGAGCCCTCCCGGCTGGTTCGACGACGAACTTTTCGACCGTGTGGCCAACTCATTTGAAAATCCCGACTGGGCAGACGTGACCCTGCATTCCTATCGCGTGCGGTGGGGCGAGACCGAGCCTGATCCGCGTTACGCCGAACTGGCGCGCAAACAAATAGAAGCCCAAAGCATCACGCTACCGACACTTCTGTTACACGGCGAGGCTGACCGCGTCGTGTTGGCCAAATCGTCGGAGGGCAAGGAGCGCTATTTCAAGGCTGGCTATGACCGGCGACTGATGCCCGGCGTCGGACACTTCCCGACGCGCGAGGCGCCGGAGCAAGTGCGCCAGGCGCTCGGAAAATTTCTGAACGAGCAAAACGAATAGGAGGAGTTCCCTCTCGCCAGGCGGGAACAACTTCATGCGCTCTACGTTAGGCGCGCTCACAAGGAAATTCCCAAATGATCGTTGGAAGAAGATTCTAATTCTCGGTGCCGAAGCACGCAGCCACGCGCGCCCTGCCGCTGCGGCCAAGACAGTCCAGTCGGATAAAAACATCCCGTCAAGACCCGCGGCCAAGGTGATCACCAAGGATATCAGCATCCCTGCACCGGCCGCAAACCGTCCGGCACAAGCTCATGCGGAAGCGATTTAATGGAATGAAAGCCAGAATGCGCAGCCTGCTGGCCGAGCTTCTTCCGGCCTGGGTGCATCGGCAGAAATCCGAGGCGCCCGACCTCGACCGGGTTCGGGCGTCGGCCGAAGCCAAAACAACGCTCCGGGAACCGGCGAATCCGGCCAACCGAAAGCAAACCAGAGCGTGACATCGCTGAGAGACTAGGTCGGTCAAATCGTTCTGGAACATTCCTTCTTGTCGACGGTTCGACCTGACATCCATCCAAACCATCCTCAAGGAGACGGGAATGCCTAGGAAAGCCAATCGGACCGACGAGCAGGCGACGGCTGCCATCCACGATCAGAAGCTGGTCCGCGGCAATGGTGGCGAGCTGCATCAGATTGCCGAAGGCAAGACCGAGGTACTGACGACGGCGCTTGGCGTTCCGGTTTCGGACGACCAGAACACGCTCAAGGTCGGCGAACGCGGGCCGACGCTGATCGAAGACTTCCACTTCCGTGAAAAAATCTTCCACTTCGATCATGAGCCCTGGAATGGCCATCGCACCCAACCCGGTCGCCAAGCCACCGGCGCCTCCGACGACGGCGCCGATGCCGGCGCCGCTGGCTGCGTCCTCACTGGCGGCGGAGGCGGCATTCTGGTCCCGGCCATCGGCATTATTGGCGACAATGCTGATGTCAGCAGCCGGCACACCTACGGACTCGAGCTCGCCTACGGCGTCGGAAGCGTCGTCATAGTCGTCGAACAGTGCGGTGATCGTTTGCATCGTGATCTCTCCTCGTTGTGACTTATTGCTGGCCGGCAAAAACGTTGCCTTGATAATCAAGCGCGACGGAGGTGCTCTTGCCGTCCTTCTTCCCCTGGCCCCGCCAGATGCCCTGGGCATCCTTGGAGAGGAAGAGACGTCGCTATAGCCGGCGTCCTGAATGCGGTTCATGGCTTGCGTCTCGGTGAAGCTGTTGGCGCCCGGGACCGGCGCAGCCGGTTTGGGGCTCGAGCTCGACTTGACGAACCGGCATGCCTGCGTCCGCCGTCGACGGCATCGCCGAGGCGATCTTTTCGATCATGTCCTGATGCATCTTGAGTGTCAGCAGCGTCTCCGCCGCAAAGGCCTTCAGCGTCGCATTATCGCCGTCCTTGGCGTAGGACTGGAACAGGTTGACGGCATCGGCATGGGCGCTGCGCTGCAACTGAACGTAAGGCTGGTCGAAGCCGTTCGAGGTATTCCGCAGTTTCTCCAGGTCGCTCTTGTGCGCGGCGTCGGATTCGGCCGGCACCTGCAACTTCTGCTCCCCGGCGATCGATTGCAGCTTGGCATTGGCCGCGCCGTGATCGTTGATCATCTTCTGGGCGAAGTCCTTGACCTTTTGATCCTTGGCATGGCCTGCGCGATCTTGCTGGAATCGACTTCGAACATTCCGCCGATGGCTGCCTTGTTGACGAACGTCAGCGCGTCGTCGGCAGAGAAGGCGGGCGGTGCGAACGTCACCGCCGATGCCAATGTCAGCGATGCAAGCCTTTGCTTCAATCGGGGTGGGAGCGGAACAAGCAGCGAGCAGCTTTGTTGCCCGGCAAGCGGTTCGTTCGGGCTATTCCGATCGGTCGCGCTTGCCGCCTCGACAGAATTGTTCATCTCGGCACTTTTCGATGATGCTTGGACTTCTTGATCGGAACGGTCTCGCTCTCAAGAAAACCATGATCCGCGATCATCAGCGCTACCGCTTCTTCAGTGGTCAATCCGCACCTGCGGGCGAAGTAGCTCGCCTCGGAAACGACGCCGGCGCTCACCCGCTGCAGCTCATTGTTCCCCGATTCCAACTTCCTCTTGCCCATTTTCGACCTCGTATTGCCTGAAGCCGCTCACGCCTAAAACCGCCACGACGCCTAACCGGCGAAATGGCAAAATGATCCATGTCTCGCACCTGCGCTTCCTGGGAACCCTGAAAGGGGCAGGTGCGTTGGCCGCTAAAAGGCGGAACGGGTTGGCTGATGGAGCGAGATTACCTGAAACTGTTTGTGTTCGGTACGCTCAAGCACGGCTTCGCGCTCCATGACCAAGGCCTGCGTGGGGCTGCTTTTCTTGGAGGCTATTGCACAGCGCAGGTCTATCCGATGGTGGTCGCAGGTCCCTGGTATGCGCCGACGATGATCAATACTCCGGGCGCCGGGAAGCGCGTGACCGGAGAGCTTTATGTCATCAATGCCGAGCAACTGGCTGCTCTCGATGAATCCGTAGACAAGCCCGGCAATTATCGCCTCGACATCAGTGTCATACCTGAAGCCGGCGGTTCTCCGATCCGAGCCATGGTTTACATGAAGGCGACGGACCTGCAGTGCCACGGCACACGCAGCCGCTCGACGAATATCTCGACAGTCGTTTCATCCCGCCATGGTTGCGATAGTTCATGTCAAGCGATCCAGCCGCGAACATCAGCAGAACATCATTGCATCGTGGCGCGGTCATGTTCTTTGGTGCGGGTACCTCAGTTCCCGTTGGCAAATTCCTGGCGCCGCTCAATAGCGCGCCTGCATGATTTCTCGCGTAGTTTCGCGACAACATTAGGTTCCGCTAAGGTTTGGCATAACCCTCTGGATCAACGGGCGGAAGGCGCGGGAGGTGTCTTCGCAAATGCCGTTATCTTCAGCCAAATCTCGTCGACGTTGAAGCGGCAGGATGGAACATTAGCCGTCTCTAAAAGTTTGATGTTTGCGGCAGGCGATGCCCTGCATCCCCTGCCGAAGATCGCGCATCCGATCGGACCGCGTTCTTAGAGGCGTGGGCTTCCACCAAGCGGGAGAGAGAGCATGAATAGGATTATTTGGCTCGTTGGAGCCATTGTGATCGTCATTGCAATTCTGAGCTTTTTGGGACTGCGGTAAAGCAAGGGATGCCCCAGTCCGTCGAACCACCAATCCTACCTGATGGCAATCCAGATCGGATGGTCAACTGTGAAGTCGCGTTGGAAGCCGCGTTTGCGGAATTGGTGACTGCCGCAGAAGCACAGGGGTGGACACCGCATGAAAGCGCCGAAGCGCTGTTGAAGATCGCGGGCGAGCACCTGCGGAAAGTTGAGGCTAGTTTGATAGATGAAAACTGATTGGGAGTCGGTTCTTCTGGGTGGATCTGATGGCTGACTGCGCGGACCGAAACGTCAAGTTCGCCAGCCGCGGCCGTCACGTTCGCATCGACCGAACGCCTCGAAGGCTTGGGAGCGTTTGATCCGCAGCCGATATCGAGAAAGGTCTTGCTCTGTAGGTCTCCCACCAAGCGGCGAAGACCGGTTGCGGCCGAAATCGTAGCGCGTCCATAGGTTCTCCACCCGGTCGCGGCTTGCTTTCCCTTGTCAGAAAGATGCGAGTACAAAGGAAGAGGAGTGTTGCGGCGATCGGTAACACCGGCTGTGTAGTCTGTCTTCCGAGGCACGATGTAGCTGCCGGTTCGAAGTTTGCTTTCTGCGCCGCGAGTCACCGCCACAATTGTATATCCGGTTGGAAGTGAAGCAGTCTCAGTGACGTCAATTTCTTTACACCAACCGATCAGTTGGCCGCTGGTCGCTTTAGCCAGGCGCGCAGTCGACGATTTTTGCAAAGCTCTGCCGATGAGTAAATCGGGTGCGCCATCTCGACATGCCGGCAGACCGATGCAGCCTCTGGATCGCCCACGCTGTCGCGTCCATCTGGACGTTCCTTAGAGTTCATCCGAAGTGACAAAGGAAAGCGCGACCAAGTCGTCCCCATCGATGGAGCCGCGACGATTTTCCAAAAGATCTGCGACCCTTTCAAATGCCTGCATGTCGTCGACGCTCACGCTGGCGGCCTGCATTCTCCTTTGCAAATCCGTCACCCTGGTCTCCAGGGCCTTGGAATTTCTGGTCATAATATCTCGCGGTATCGACACAGTTACCTCCGGCTTCGATGGATGCCCGCCAGATCGGGGAAATGGCGGACATCCAACCAACTGACGACGAAGGGAACGTTGCTCGCCAGTCCGTGCCCAATGCAGCGGCGTGCATTTTGTTTCGTGTCTGGGGACCAAAGACCCGCGAGGTAAGACCACAGTCCTAATCGGCGGCCGTCAAGGCCGCCGCACTCCCAAGTGCCTCGGTCGAATATGGCGCGACGATGATATCGGCGTCGACCTGTTCTCGGATGCGGGTCGCGGCCTCATCGACTTGGACCGACAGCGAGTTCGGGTTGTTCGCGGTGGACGCCGCACGTCCTCCGTGCGTTGACGAAACGTAAAGCGCTCGAAGTACTCGATGAGCACCGGAAGATGCAGACCCATTGCGTTCCGAATGCGGTGAAATTCAAAGCCATTGCGACGCCTGAGGGAACCATCGCCAATCCTCATGGTTAGGCGGTGAAATCCAGTCGATCGCGCAGGGCGGCGACCGCACTCAGCCAATGACTCAGAGGAGACGACGATGCACAGTATTCGCATTCATGAATTTGGCGGCCCCGATGTGCTGAAGCTCGAGGAGCAGCCAATACCGGAGCCAAAGGCCGATGAAATCTTGATCCGCGTCCATGCGGCAAGCGTCAACCCTGTCGACTATAAAATGCGCAATGGCGGCTACGTGCCGCCGGACCAACTTCCGCTCACGCTCGGTCGGGATATTTCCGGCGTCGTCGAAAGCGTTGGTTCAAATGTACAGCAGTTCCAGCCCGCCGATGCGGTCTATGCGATGTTGCCGCGCGATCGCGGTGGCTACGCGGAGTTCGTCGCCGTGGGTGTTGCTGGATGCGCGGCCAAACCCAAGCAACTCGATCATGTCCATGGCGCCGCCGTCCCATTGGCTGCCATCACGGCCTGGCAAGGCATTTTCGATCATGGCGGGCTGGCCGATGGTCAGAATATCCTGATCCACGGCGCGGCGGGCGGCGTCGGCCACTTCGCGGTGCAACTGGCCAAGGCGCATGGCGCTACGGTCTACGCCACCTGTTCCCAGGACGATATCAACTTCGTGCGCAGCCTCGGCGCTGACGAAGTGATCGACTACAAGAACCAGCGCTTCGAGGCCGTCGCCAAGGACATCGACGTTGTTTTCGACCTCATCGCCGGCGAGACACAGGATCGCTCATGGTCGGTGCTGAAAGACGGCGGGATCATCGTCTCGACATTGAAGGAGCCGTCGAAGGAGAAGGCGGCCACCCACAACGCACGCGGGGTTCACTACATGGCCGAGCCAAACAGCGATCAACTTGCAGAGATCGGCCGTTTGATCGATGCCGGTCGAGTGCGCGTGGAGGTTGGTAGCATCTTCCCGCTCGCCGACGCGGCAGCAGCAGAGCGCATGCTTGAAAACGAACATGTGCGCGGGAAAATCGTGTTGGACATTGCGGCGTAAGCGTTCGTGAGGGCGGACCTCACGCCATCGGGACGATGAAGACGCCAATGATGGTACAACATCCCATGCGATTTCGTGAACTTGGAACACAATCCGCTAGGATATCTGCCATTCGTTGCCAAGCATGATGCTTCCTCAACCCGTATGCAACTGAAGAGCGCTATTCATCCTCGCGATAGAGTCGTTCGGTGGCGCGTCGGCTTTCCTCACGTCCCGCGCGGCTACCCCCGGCATCGGTTGAGAAGCCCGAGCAGCAGCGGCCTGCCTGCAACGACGATGAACCACATGATGGTCCCAGACATGGAATATCGCCTTGGCCGGCAACGCCGGGAATTATGGTGGCAGAAATCACGGTGAACCGGTTCGTTCGTATGTTCCGATCAACTCAGCCTGGGCGATCGCGTGTTTTTGCGCTTCTCGCCAGATAGGCTCGATGCCCGCGTCCGCCGGCACGGAGAGCGCTGGCGTATCGAGTGCGGCCAGCCTGAAGTGGTAGTGGTGAACTCCATGTCCGACCGGCGGTTCGGGGCCGTCGTAATAGGCGTTGCCGAAATCGTTTATCGCCTGTCTGAGCGCTTGGGGGCCTGGCCTGCCGCTTTCTGCCTCGGGAAGTTCCCCGACCTTGGGGGACATGTTGAATACCGCCCAATGCCCGAACATTCCGCTAGGCGCGTCAGGATCCTGCACGACAAGAACAAGGCTCTTCGCCTCGTCTGGAATCCCAGACCACTTCAACGGCGGAGATATATTCTTGCCATCGCGCGTATATCGCCCAGGGATGTCACCGCCGTCGGAAAATGCTGGGCTGGCGAGTGTCAGAGGCATGTTTGGCTCCTTCGCGTACTTCAAGGCTCGGCCATAAGGGCTATTTATTTGTTGGTCCGCATCTTCTGTCGCGGATCGATCCCGCCTGCGGCACTCGTGTCGTTTTCGACATCGCCCTCAACCGTGTTCTCGCCTTCAAGGTCGAGGTCCTCACCTTCCTTGATCGTACCCTTCGATGTGGCAATGCCTGGATTGTTCGCGAGGTCGGCGTCGCTCGGTTTTTTCCCCTTTGGATGCTTATTCTCGCTCATGAGATAACTTCCTTCCACAAGTCCGCCTACCGCCAAACCGCGCAACGGTGGAATTGTTCCGACCGTGTCCCCGGCTCGTGCGGCCGAAGTGTCAAAGCCCGAAAGGATAGGTATCGGGAACGCCGGCTCTTACATGTTGTGGGCCGAGAGGCGTCACCGCGCTGGTTTCATCGAACCAGACGAAGGCGTCGAATTGCCGGGGCAGGGAAGCATCCGCGTAGTGACTTTGCAGTTCGGTCTCCGGCCGATAGATCACGCCGATAAACCGCTCCAGCCGGCGCTCCAGCAGCCGTTCGCGCAACAGTTGGTCGCGACCGAGATCAAGCAGAAAGCGCGGGAGGCCGCATTGGTGGCAAAGCCTCTCATAGCTGTCGCTGCGAGAAGCGAGGACTTGCTTGATTTCCATCTCGCCATCCCAGTCGGTGGCGGCGGCGACAGTGCCGGAGTGCGTTCCCATGCCGATCAGCGCCGCCTGGCT
Source organism: Mesorhizobium sp. ORM8.1 (assembly GCF_053005525.2). Lineage (NCBI taxonomy): Bacteria > Pseudomonadati > Pseudomonadota > Alphaproteobacteria > Hyphomicrobiales > Phyllobacteriaceae > Mesorhizobium > Mesorhizobium sp. ORM8.1. The sequence goes on from NZ_CM132600.1 coordinate 5,871,407, forward strand.
GCCAAACCGTTCCCGGCAGAGCTGACCGATATTCAACTCGTCCCTGACGATACCCATCTCGGTGTAGCGGGCATCTCCGATGTGCGAGTTATGCGCCCAAACGACCGCCTTGGAATCCGAACCAGAGGCATCCAGCAGGTGTTCGAGCGTGTCGAACATATGGGTATCACGCAGGTTCCAGGAGTCGGCGCCGCCATAGTACATGATCCGGTAGTAACGCTCGGCGGCGGCAATCAACCGGGCATTCTGGCTGGCATCAAGAAAATCGCTGCCGTCCGATCGCGCATAATCGAGCTGTTTGGCAAGCAAGTCCCGGCACTGCTCGAGAACCGCTGTCTCGCATTTCTGGTAGCCGGCAGTGAGCACTGCGCGGCCATAGGTGGATGGCTCGTTCTGCCATGGCGTCAGGCAGCCATAGCGCTCGCGCGCGATCTTGGCTGAGGCTGGATCGACACGGTCGAGATAATCCAGAACCGCGGCGATGGATCCACTCATATTGTAGATGTCGAGACCGTAAAATCCCGCCTGCCTCGATATCTGAAGCTTCTCGTTATGATTGCGCATCCAGTCGATGAAAGCCGCGATATCCGTGTTTCGCCACATCCAAGTTGGAAACCGTTGGAACGGGGCAACGGCGCCTGACTTATGCTCGCGGTGCCGAACGTAACGGTCGACCGCTGCGGCATCGGGCCAATCGGCTTCGACGGCGATAAGGGTGAAGCCGTGCTTTTCGATAAGCCGGCGCGAGATCGCGGCGCGCGCTTTGTAGAATTCCGACGTGCCATGGCTTGCCTCGCCAAGCAGCACGACGCGCCGATCGACGAACCGGTCGAACAGGGCGCCGAAGGCCGGGTCGTCGAAATCGGGAAGCGGTTCGGCCGCCATCGCGATCATCTCGGGGAGACTGGCCGGCTGCGGATGTCGCAACGGCTGCCCGATCACGGCTGGCTTGCCGTCTTGCGGCCAGCCCTGTTCACCGATGAGCGGGACGAATCGCACACCGCCGAAATCTTCTTCACTGTAGGTGGTGGCGCCCGTACGCGTCACCTTGAGCAGACGCTGCGAATCCGGATCGTCGCCAACCGGAAGGACAAGCACGCCGCCGACGTCGAGCTGTTCCTGGAGCGACAGCGGCGCGCCAGGTCCGCTGGCCGCCACCACGATGGCATCGAACGGCGCTGCTTGTGGCCAGCCCTTGGTGCCGTCGCCTGTCCGCACTTCGATGTTTTCATAGCCAAGTTTTTCAAACCGCTGTTTTGCCGTTTTGGCCAAACCGGGATGCCGCTCGATCGTGTAAACCTGGTCGACGATCCGGCTCATCACGGCGGCGGCATAGCCCGAGCCGGTGCCGACCTCCAACACCTGATCCCCGGCTTTGACCTCTGCCAACTCGATCATCAACGCGACGATGTAAGGTTGGGAAATTGTCTGTCCGTTCGCGATCGGCAGCGGTCCGTCTTCATAAGCGAATTCCTCGAAACCGGGCTCTACGAAAGCCTCGCGCGGGACCTCGCGCATGGCATACAGCACGTCGCGATTGCCAATGCCGCGCCGGGCGATATGAACTTTCACCATTCGGTCGCGGGCACGAGGAAGATCGAGCATATCCGGCTCCTCTGATCCAAAATCCCGTCACCGCCGCCCGGCAGCGTTCCCATCGACAATTATCGTCCTATCTCGGTGCGGCAAGGTTGGAAGGCGTTGCCAGACCGGAATGTTTGCCGGATGCGGCGCTTTTTGGAACCGCTGAGGTATCCTGCGGATTATCCATCGAGGCGAAATGCCATGGAAGACCAACCGTCGGCCCCAAACCCCGCGAGAACCCTTGCAACCGTACTCGTGATTTGTCTGCTTATCGTAGGCTTGTTTTTTATTGGCTTCCGATACTCGCAGCGCGATCAAGGAGCGTTGATCGCACCCGGCTCTGCGCAAGAAGGCGGCGAACGGCCTTAAGGCGTGGATATATGGCTGGAAATCACCCGAGCGGAGTACCAAAATGCCCACGCGCAAGTCGCGGAGCCAAATTGTGGTTTTGCGCACGACGAACTCTGCTCAAATCAGTCTCGACAGGCACGATCAGGAACCGGCCCCGTCGAACTCGATGGCAAATACCGCGTCGATTGCGCTTCGCGCGATTAGATCGCAAAGTTCCCAGTCGGTGAGCTCGCCAAGCGGGAGGGCTATTCTCATGGCGCGGCTGGCCTCGGACATCGAGATGCTCGGCGGGCCGACATTGTCGATCAGGTAATGGATGATCACCAGGCGAACGTCCGACGATGGCGGTCGCGGCGCGAGCGCGGACAACGGCTTGGTCTACGAATGAAGGCGCGGTTGGGCGTCATCGGCTGTCCGTGCGTCGAAGGCTACGGGCACGCCGTGCACGATCGATGCGGCCGCCAGCAATGCCTCCAGCTCGCGGTCGGTCGCCTTGCATGCCGGCATGAGGAGCTTTTCGCCTTCCGTGCTGCCAGGGAGACAGCAGCACTTGCAAACACGATCGGTGGACTCGAGTGCCTGGTGTTCACCGCCGGCATCGGCGAAAGCTCGGCCTTGGTTCGCAAGCTGATATGCGAGAGGCTGCCGTGGCTCGGCGTTGCGCTTAGCGAGCCCGCCAATGCCGCTCACGCAGCAATCATCAGCACCCGCGGCAGCAAGGTGGAAGTGCGTGTGATTGCGACCGACGAAGAGCGTGTCATCGCGCATCGCAGCCTTTCGGTCATGCAAGGCTGCGAGCGTGTCTTGGACTGAGTGATACTGCGTGCCAAGCAGCAGGCTCAAGAGCTTTGAGTTCCAAGTTGTTTCCGACGCTCCAACGGCGTGAAAGATCGTCACGACCGGCCGTGCCTTATCCGCCCGAAAGCAATTCACGCGTCCGCGATATTGGCTGCGATGGTGCCCTTTCGTGACCGACCAGGAACAAAAAATATGATCCAGAATTGAGGCTACTGAATCGGAGGATCGAACCATGGATAGCAGGGAAGAAAACATCAAGCGGCGAGCCCATGAAATCTGGGAACGGGAGGGCCGCCCAACCGGCCGTGAACAGGAGCATTGGGATCGGGCAGTGCAGGAGATCGAGGCAGAAGGTTCAGAGACTGAACGCGGTCCGGTCGTGCCTGACCCGGCGACTGCGCCTTCATAGCAAATAAGGTCCGTCCCGCTCTGCGGTCTCGGTCGCGCCCCCTTGAAGTGGATTTAAAGACGGCGCGATAGCGGTCCGGGGATCTTTGGAACGACTCGGGTTTCGCAACGTTCCACATGCACGCGGAAACGGCGTAGTCGTGAAGCGCAATTTCGTTACCGGCAATCAATCTATGAACACTGAAGGGAAAAGGCCATGGGCTTCTTTTCGAAGGATATCAAGACACTCGATGATCTCTTCGTGCACACGTTGCGCGACATCTACTATGCTGAAAAGCAGATCGAGAAAGCGTTGCCGAAGATGATCGACAAAGCAACCGACGCTCAACTGAAAGCCGGTTTCGAAAAACATCTTGAGCAGACGAAGGGTCATATCGAGCGCGTCGAACAGGTGTTCGAGTTGCATGGCGTAAAGGCCAAGGAGGTCGATTGCCCCGCTATCGACGGCATTCTTGAGGAAGCCGATGATGTCAGCGGCGACGTCGACGACAAGGAAGTTCTCGACGCGGCGCTCATTGCATCGGCTCAGGCTGTCGAGCACTACGAGATGACACGTTACGGCACACTCATCGCCTGGGCCAGACAGCTCGGCCGTAGCGACTGCGCCAACGTGCTGGCCAAAAACCTGAAGGAAGAACAGGCAACTGATCGCAAGCTCACCGAGATCGCGGAGAGCAAGATCAATCTGCAGGCAGCGGAATAATTGTCACATCGGCCTGCTGGCCGGTCGCGGATCAATGCGCTGAGGCGGCAGGGCTCCCTGAAAGCTATCACGTCCGTGTGAGCAGGGAACCTTGCTCGCGACTGTTTGTTCGGCCCAGACCAGCCAGCCAGCCAGGAGCAAGCCATGTCCGATGCCAAAAATCACTCTGGCCTTAGCAGGCGGACCTTTATGACCGGGACAGTGTCTGCTGCTGCCGCAGCGCCGCTCCTGGCAAAATCCACCGAGGCCGCCGAGGCGCCGCCTGCCAGATCCGCCGAGCCGAGAGACTTGTCCGCGCTATCGATGCGCATCAACAGGCAGACCTACAATCTGGCGCTCGACAATCGCACCAGCCTGCTTGACGCGCTTCGCGACCATATTGGCCTGACCGGCACCAAGAAGGGCTGCGATCATGGCCAATGCGGCGCCTGCACCGTGCTGGTCGACGGCAAGCGCGTGCTGTCATGTCTGACATTTGCCGTCATGGCTCAGGGCCGCGAGATCACCACGATCGAAGGGCTCGCTTCGAAGGACGGTGGCCTGCATCCCATGCAGCAAGCCTTCCTCGATTACGATGCCTTCCAATGCGGATACTGCACGCCCGGCCAAATCATGTCGGCGATAGGCTGCGTCAACGAGGGCCATGCCGGATCGCTGGATAGCATTCGCGAATATATGAGCGGCAATCTTTGCCGCTGCGCCGCGTATCCGAACATTGTCGATGCCATCGTCCAGGCCCGCGACGAAATAAGGAAGGCCTGACATGCGCCCGTTCACCTACGAAAGACCTGAAACCCTTTCGGCCGCGCTTGCCTTGGCTTCAAATTTTGCCGTGAAGGACGATCCGCCGACCGAAGCCAGTGCGCAATTCATTGCCGGTGGCACGAACCTTGCCGATTACATGAAACTCGACGTTGCGCGCCCCGAGCGTTTGCTGGATCTCAACGGTCTCACCGAAGCTTCGCTCAGGCAGATCAAAATCACCGACAAAAGCATCCGCTTCGGCGCACTCGTCCGCATGGGTGAGGCAGCCGACAGCCACGATATCCAGCGCCACTGTCCTGTTGTTGCCGAAAGCCTGCAATTGGCTGCCAGCGGCCAGCTGCGCAACATGGCGAGCCTCGGCGGCAATGTGCTGCAACGCACGCGCTGCGAGTATTTTCGAGAGACCTCCTGGCCCTGCAACAAGCGCAAGCCGGGCTCCGGCTGTTCGGCGATCAACGGGTTCAATCGCCAGCATGCCGTGCTGGGCACAAGCGATGCGTGCATTGCAACCTACCATGGCGATTTCGCGCAGGCGCTCATTGCGCTCGATGCCACTGTCGACATCCAGGGCCGATGGAGCAGCCGCACGCTGCCGTTCGCCAAGCTGCATCGGCGCCCGGGGGAGACGCCAAATGTCGAGACGGATCTCGCCGCTGACGAGATCATCACTGCCATCGAGGTGCCGCTCGGGCCCTGGAGCAGCCGGTCGCGCTATCTGAAGATACGGGACCGCGAATCCTACGCCTTCGCGCTCGCCTCCGCGGCCGTCGCGCTGGACATGGACGGTGACACCGTAAGGGAAGCGCGCATCGCGCTTGGTGGCGTCGCCACCATGCCATGGCGGGCCAGTGCCGCGGAAGACGTGCTCAAAGGCGAGGTGCTCGACGAGGCCACTGCAAACAAGGCGGCCGAGGCTGCGTTCGCCGACGCCAGGCCGCTTGCCTTCAACGGCTTCAAGATACCGCTCGGCAAGTCCACCTTGACGCGGGCGCTGCTCGAAACCCGGGATATGAAATCATGAACCAGGCCGCTCCCATACCCAAGGACAATCAAGGCGATCCCATCATACGCATCGATGGCCGTTTGAAGGTTACTGGACAGGCCAGCTATCCCGCCGACATCGCTACGGCGAACGTCGCCTATGGCGTGCTGGCAACCAGCACCATCGCCCGGGGCAAGGTCTCAAAGCTCCATACGGACGATGCCAAGGCAGTGCCCGGCGTGCTGGACATTGTGGCCTATGGCGACATGAACACCATCGAGAGACCGAAATTCGGCAACACGTCCGCAAGCTCCATCGGGCCCTTGCACGACAAAACTATCTTCCATGACGGCCAGATCATAGCCCTGGTCGTCGCTGAGACATTCGAGGCTGCCGAAGAAGCCGCCATGTTGATCCGCGCCGACTACGAGGATGAAGAGCCGAGCGCCGGCTTCGAGTCCAAAGGCACGAAGACCGAAGCCGCGGCCGGCACGAACCCGATGTTCAAGGAGGATGCAAAGGCAGGTGACTTCGATGCCGCCTGGGCAAATGCGGCGGTGAGGATCGACGAAAAATACTCGACTCCGACCCAGCACCACAACCCGATCGAATTGTTCTCGACCACGGCCATATGGCAGGGCGATCAGCTGACGATCCACGAACCGTCGCAGAACGTGACCGGCTGGAAGGTGGAACTCGCGCGGCAATTGAAGCTCGATCCGGCCAATGTGCGCATCGTCAGTCCCTATATCGGCGGAGCGTTCGGCTCGAAGGGACCGATGACGGCACGCACGGCGATCGTCGCCGTTGCGGCGCGTCGCATCGGCAGGCCGGTCCGCTGTGTGGTCAGCCGCATGCAGGCTTTCGGCACGCAGACCTATCGCGCCGAGACGCGTCACCGGATACGCATTGGCGCCGGCAAGGACGGCCATATCACGGCGTTCGGGCATGAGGGCTGGGAGGTGACGTCACGCCCGGATCCCTATGTCGTCGGCGGCACGTCGGCGACGGCGCGCATGTATGATTATGGTTCTGTGCTCACGCATGTTTCGCTCGTCCACGCCGATCGCAACACGCCTGGTTACATGCGGTCTCCGCCGGAGACGCCTTACGTCTACGCGCTCGAGAACGCCATGGATGAAATGGCGGTAGCGCTGGGCATGGATCCGGTCGAGTTTCGCCGCATCAACGAGCCGGCAAAGGAAGTGATCGGCGGCAAGCCGTTTTCCAGCCGTTCGCTGATCAAGTGCTACGATGAAGCGGCAGAGGCCTTCGGTTGGTCGAAACGCGATGCCAAAGTGGGCTCCATGCGCGACGGCGATTGGCTGGTCGGCATGGGTTGCGCGACGGCGATCTATCCGACCAGCGTTGCCCCTTGCGCGGCCAGGGTTCGCCTCACCAACGATGGCGACGTCCGGGTTCAGTGCGGCTCGCATGAAATCGGCACCGGCGTTCGCACCATCGCCGGCCAGATGGCAGCCGAATTGCTTGGGGTTGCCATCGAAAAGGTCAGCGTCGAGATGGGCGACAGCGCCTTGCCGCCCGCGCCTGTCTCGGGCGGCTCGATATCGACGGCCAGCGTCTGCTCGGCGGTGATGAAAGCCTGCGAAGCCGTGCGCCAGAAACTGTTCGCGGCGGCCGCCGGCAAGGACGGTCCGCTGTCCGGCTCCGGCAATGCAAAGTTGGACATGGCGGACGGCAAAGTCGTTGCCGAGACCGGCAAGTCCGCGAAGCTCGCCGACATCTTCAAGGCCATGCAGGTCGGCGCCATAGAGGAATATGCCGAGTTCGCGCCGAAGGGTTCATCGCCCGAAGCTCTTAAGAAACTCTATGCCGGACAGCCCGAATTCCATGGCGGGGAAGGCGACGAAGACTCGGTCAAATACGCCTTTGGCGCCGAGTTCGTCGAAGTTCGCATCAATCGCTACACATGCGAAATCAGGGTGCCGCGCATCGTCGGCGCCTTCGCTGCAGGGCGTATCATGAATACGCGCACCGCGCGCAGCCAGCTCATGGGCGGCATGATCTGGGGCATCGGCCAGGCGCTGCATGAGGCAACCGAGGTCGATCAGCGTTACGCGCGCTACGTCAATCGCGACCTGCAGGACTATCTCCTGCCGGTCAATGCAGACATCAAGCAAGTCGACGTGATCCTCGTGCCGGAGGTCGATCATCAGGTTAATCCTGCCGGCGTCAAAGGCCTGGGCGAGCTCGGCAACGTCGGCACGGCTGCCGCGGTTGCAAGCGCCGTCTACCATGCAACAGGAAAACGCATCCGCGATCTGCCGATCAGGATAGAACACCTGATCACGTGAACCATGAAGCAATGCCGAACCGCACGACCAAACGCGGCAAAGGGACAACCTATGCCGAATTGGCTTTGGGCATGGCCTTTTTCGGATCCGCCACGCCAATAAGCAAAATCGTCGCGGCATCAATGCCGGTCTTTGTCGGATCTGTGTCGCGCATGGTGGTCGGCGCCATGGTGCTGGCGCCGTTCACGTACCGCGAATGGCGCCACGTTAGAACTCTTTCCCGGCGGGATTGGTTGCTGGTCGGCGTGATCTCGGCCTTCGGAATGTTCGGCTTTTCCGCCTTGATGCTCTACGGCATGAAGCTGGTGCCGGGTGCGGTGGGTGCGACCGTCATGAGCACAACACCGGCGTTGACCTCGGCTGCGTCGATGACATTCCTCGGTGACAGGCCGACATGGCGCAAGATCGCCGCCGTCGCTCTCGCGGTCTCTGGCGTTCTTATCCTGCAAGTCACGCAAGGCGGTAGCGGTGGGTCCTCTGGAGGAGGTGGCCTTGTGCTGGGATCTCTGCTGGTCTTCGGCGCTGTCTGCTGCGAGGCAGTTTACACCCTGGTCGGCAAGAAGGCGTCTGAAACCGTCGACCCGATCCTCATCGCCTTCCTAGCTTCGGCAATTGCCATTCCAATGTTCATTCCGTTCGCCATCTGGCAATGGGCTGATTTCGCGCCGTCTCATGTGCCGTGGACCGCCTGGCTCGCCGTCCTGTGGTACGGTGCCGGCACGCTCGCGGCCGGAACCTGGCTCTGGTATTCGGGCCTCGAGAAGGCCGAAGGCGCTGTGGCCGCGGGCTTCATGGGCGTCATGCCGGCGTCGGCGCTCGTTTTGTCCTATGTTCTTCTCGATGAACAGTTCCGGTCGGCGCATCTGATCGGCTTTGCCATCGTCTTCGCTGGCGTGCTTCTCGTCGGCTGGGAACATGCGCGTATGAGCGGTTGAGTTCGTTCTCTTGCGACGTTTGAGCGGCTCTCCTTGTTTGACGGCCTTGGACACTTCAAGCGACGGGTTGCTCTGGGCGTGGCACAAGGAACCAACGGAAATCAGCCGAGTTTGACATCAAAAGCACAGTTGGAAAACATGCCGCGAGATCCGCACCCGACTTGCCGCGCTTCTCAGAAAGCAATTTGCCAACGAAAGGATGCGCCGGCATCTGCGAAGTTTGCCTCTCTTCAAAGTCGAACGATGGCTTCCCGACCGGCTCCGCGAAATTCTCGATCGCTTGGAAAAAGGGGGACAACCCACGTCGGTGATTTGAGATGGTGTCTGCCAGCGTGCTTCTGCTGGCTCTCTTTTCTCCAGATGGAAAAAGCGGCCCTGAAGACGTCAGGGCGAACTCTGCCACTCCAAGGCAACACCCGCCATTGCTCGGAACATTCTGCTTCGCGGGTAGTTCAGGAGTAAAGGAACGCTCGCATGAAACGATTGGCTTTTGTAGTGATCGCCGGTCTCGTCGCAGGGTGCAGCGACAATAACGTCGACAGCTCCAAGACAGGCTCGGTAAGCAACCAGCCGCCAGATCAGAACCCGCAAGTGGACAGGGATCCAACCGCAAAATCGAGCACCGGAGGCGATCAGCAGGGTGTCCAGCCGGCTCAACCCGCGGCGCAACAGAAATAGCGGAGAGGCCGACGGATCACGCCGGGACCCGATCACTGCGAGCGCGCCGCCGGAGCGCAAACTGAGATTATGCGATCTCCGACCCGATCGACCGACGAACCTTCCTTCAGGGAAAACAGCGAATGCCAAATTTTCGGTTCGAGACCGTTGCTGGCGGTCGGTCCAGCATCATCGAGGAGAATCTTGCGAGCGTCGATCTGGCTAGTCCCAAGGCTGTTGAACTGGCGAAGGCGGCTGTCAGAGCCAATCGCCCCGATGCCGATCACTCAGGCTCGCACGTCAGGGTCTATGACGACGCCGGCGATCTTATCGCGACCGTCAATTTCTCAGACGCGTTGGGAGACGATCCAGCAGACCAAAGCAATCTGTCCAATGAAGAGCCGGGCGTGATGCGCTCCGGCTAAATTTCGATCGTCCCGCCCACGCAAGCACAGGAAGATACCAGGATGCCCACGGCCTTTGCCCTCAACTGTTCGCTGAAAGCCTCCGACGACAAGGAGAAATCCTCCACCGACAAAATTCTTGCCGACCTGCTCTCCGCGCTCAAGGCACGCGGCGTGACCGGCGAGACCGTCCGTGCCTTGGATCACGACATCAAGCCCGGAGTGCTTTCCGATATGGGCAAGGGCGACGACTGGCCAGAGCTGCGCAGGAAAATCCTGGCCGCTGATATTTTCATTCTCGGTACGCCGATCTGGCTGGGCCAGCCTTCCAGCGTCGCCAAACGCGTGATGGAACGGATGGACGCCTTTCTCGACGAAACCGACGACAAGCACCGCATGCCAGCGGCCGGAAAGGTCGCGTTGGTCGCCATTGTCGGCAATGAAGACGGCGCGCATCACTGCCACGCCGAATGCTTCCAGGCGCTCAATGATGTCGGCTTCACCCTGCCTGCCAATGCAGGCGTATATTGGGTTGGAGAGGCGATGGGCGACGTGAACTATGTCGACCTGCCCAAGAGCCCTGGAAAGGTCGTCGAAGCCATCGAGATGGCCGTATCCAATGCCGTTCATCTGGCCGGCTTGCTGGCAGGCGGCAATTATCCGGGTGTCGTCGAGGAATAGCCGCCGGATCGTTTGCCGTGGCGATGCGATGTTACGCCGGCAGGGAAACAAGGCGAATTCTGTTCCAAGTCAGATCTTGCAAAGGCAATGGGCCAAGGGCCAAACCGCTCGATGCTCTCAGACGGCGGGTTTTCCAGGTTGTCGTAACGGCTTTCGATCTTGGAATTCGAATGATCCGTCCGCGCGTCAGAGAATGGGCAAGGTTGCGGTTTGCTCGTTCGAAGCGCCATGCGATAGCGTTTGCGGAGGGACAGCGACCAAGGCTCGGCTTGCTGGAACCCTACCGGGGTGCAGCCGCTATCGCGGCGTTTGCGTCGGGATTCTCTGCCGACCCGGCGTCGGCTTGGCGGCCGTTCTCATCCTAAGCGCTTGCTGGAACGCCAGGGCGCCCATGTCGCAGCCGTGCCTGGATGGGCCGTTGGAGCTGATGATGACTTTGGCCTGGTTAACAGTCAGGCCGTATTTGTCGGCAAGAACCTGCGGGTCATAAGTGTCATTCCAGGTTTCGATAGGTTTGGACATGGCGCCTCCTCCTCGTTGCCGGATTGAAACGCATGACCGCGCCTCGGGTTGCGATCAAGTCGTTGCCGAGGCGGAATTTCGTGGACTCGGGCTCTTGCCGATACCCTCTGTTGAAGCGCCGCCATCCATTCCTAAATTGGAAATATCCACGCCATCTGGATTGGAGGGTCGTCAAGAAATGGGCCGCGTCGAGCAAGGCCGCTGCTTTTGCGGCGAGGTTTCGGCAGAGTTTATCGGCGAGCCTTTCTGGATATGCTTTGACCACGATGATGATTGCCGGCGGGCAATCGGCAGCCCGCTCACCATCTGGATCGGCTACCGACCAACAGAAGTGCGATGGACGGGTGCGAACCCCAGGACATTCTCCAAGACCAAAGGCGTGGTTCGATCGTTCTGTGGGCGATGCGGTACTTCCATTGGTTATTCCGATCAGGGTCTTCCCAACGAGTTTTATGTCTCCATTGGGTTCATGGATGCGCCCGAGAAGTTTGCGCCGCGGGCCCATGCCTATTGGGAAATGCGGCTGCCCTTTGTCGTTATGGACGACGACTTGCCGCGCGTGGAGGGTTACACGCGCCAACGCGATCCATCTCTCGGAAATCCGCGCGACCGTCGGTAATCTTCCGCTAAAGCAATTGCCGGAAAACTGCGAGCGGTTTCCCCTCCGAAATTGCGTAGACAAACATCGATCGCTCCAGCGTTTCCAGAAATAGTGAAGCGCTGTAGTCCGTGTTCTATGCTAATCGGCACCGGGCAAAACCGAGCTCAGGACCTGTCGGACTGTTCCTCCGATGACTTTCGCCTCGTCGGGGTCACCCTTCGCAAGTGCGGTTGCAAAGTTCTGGACCTGCTTCATGGTGAAATGCGGCGGCAGAGGCGGGACTTCGGGATCGGTTTTGACCTCCAGCACGACCGGTCTGTCGGAGAACAATGCATTGTCCCAAGCCTGGCCGAGATCGGCGGGCCGCTCGACGAAGATGCCTTTCAGTCCGATGAGTTCCGCAAAACGGTGATAGGGCACGTCGGGAATGCGCTGTGACGCTTCGAATTTCGGATCGCCTTCCATCACGCGCTGCTCCCAGGTGACCTGGTTGAGATCCTCGTTATTGTAGACGCAGATGACGAAACGCGGGTCCGTCCAACCCTTCCAATATTTCTGCACGGTAATGAGCTCCGCCATGTTGTTCATCTGCATGGCGCCATCGCCGACCAGTCCAACAACCGGGCGGTCGGGATGCGCGAACTTCGCGGCGATCGCATAAGGAACCGCAGCGCCCATGGAGGCGAGGCCGCCGGACAGCGAGCACATCATGCCGCGTCGGATCTTCACATCGCGAGCGTACCAATTGGCACAGGAACCGGAGTCACTGGTGAGGATAGCGTCGTCCGGCAAGCGGGTTGAAAGTTCCCACGCGACAAGCTGCGGGTTGACGGGATCGGCCTTCGCATGAGCTCGCTGGCCGAGCAGCTTCCACCACTGCTCGACGTTGCCTTCGACGCCGCCGCGCCAGTCGCGCTCCCGCTTTTGTTTGAGCAGCGGCAGCAACGCGCCAAGCGTTTCCGCCGCGTCGCCGACAAGAGTGACATCCATTGGGTATCGCAGCGACATCATTGCGGGGTCGATGTCGATCTGCACGCCTCGTGCCTGGCCTTCTTTCGGCAGGAACTCGGAATAGGGAAAGCCCGATCCGATCATCAGCAGCGTGTCGCATTCCTGCATCAGCTTCCATGACGGCTCGGTGCCAAGCAGACCGATCGATCCGGTCACCCAAGGCAGTGCGTCGGGAAGGACCGCCTTGCCGAGAAGCGCCTTCGCGGCGCCGGCGCGCAAACGGTCCGCAACGGCGATCACCTGGTCGGTGGCCTCGAGGGCTCCCGCGCCAACGAGCACCGCCACTCGCTCGCCGCCGTTCAGGATATCGGCCGCGGCCTTCAGGTCGTCCTGATGAGGAACGACCTTCGGTCGCCGATAGCCGACTCCGGAACGCAGTGTGCCGTGGACGCGCCCCGGTTCCTCGTAAGCCAATTCCTGAAGATCGTTGGGAAGGATGACCGCGGTGACGGTCCTTTTCGCCAGAGCGATCCGCACCGCCCGATCGATGAGATGCCGAACCTGCGCGGGAACAGCGGCCTGATGAACGAATTCGCCAGCAACATCCTTGAACAGTGCCGCCAGGTCGACCTCCTGCTGATAATGGCCGCCGATCGCCGCGCGTGCCTGTTGGCCGACGATGGCAAGGACCGGCTGGTGGTCCATGCGCGCATCGTAGAGGCCGGTAACCAGGTGGGTGGCGCCCGGCCCGGACGTCGCAATACAGACGCCGAGCTCGCCGCTGAACTTGGCATAGGCCGATGCCATGAAGGCGGCCATTTCCTCATGCCGTGCCTGGATGAACTCGATCTTGTCCTTGGCCCGGTTCAACGCGCCGAACACGCCGTTTATGCCGTCACCGGGGTAACCGAATATCCTGCGCACCCCCAGCTATGGAGCCGCGAAACCAGGAAATCTCCGACAGTCTTGGTCATGGTGGGCCTCTGGTCGCAAAGGCTGGAGCCGCCTTAAGCGAGGCGACTCCACCGTCGGATGGCTACTTGTTGAGGCCGTTGGCCATGTCCAGGTGATGCTGGAGATGGGGTAGCGTTGCCGCTGCCCAGGCTTTCAGATCCGCTTGTTCGCCGCTTTCACCGTAGCGCTTGAAAAGATCGACGGCATCTTTGTGGGCATCGACCTGAATCGAATGATATTGCTTGGTGAAATCGGCGCCCTGCAGCGCCTTAAGCTCATTGAGCGTCGACTGTTGTTTGTCCGACATCCCCGTCGGGAGCGTTGCCTGAACTTTGCCGCCGGTTACCAGGCCCTTGAGGTCGGCCGTGGTCTTCTCATGATCGGTAATCATCTGCTGGGCGAAAGCCTTTGTCGCGTCATCGGAGCGTTGAAGCGCGAGCTTGCTCGACTCGATCTCGAACATGTCGCTGGTTGCGGCCTCGGTCACGAAATCCTGGGTGGAAGGCGCGACGCCCAGCACCGAATTGACGCCGGTCTTTTCTGTCGTCGATGGGGCAGGCGCATTGGTTTGAGCCCATGCCGACGTGGCGAGAAGGGCTACGGCGAGGGTCAAGATCAATCGTATCATCGTCATCTCCTGTAATGCTTGCCCAAACCGGTCACCTTTGGCTTTGTTCCCATGGCAAGCGAATAACGTGCGTCGGCATGTGGCCAGACCTTCAGAGGCGAGATGTTCGATGTCTCACTTCTCTCTGGAACCGTTTCAATTTCGGTCGGTTAAAGCTGTGTCCGCCGAAGCGCGAGCGCAGAATCGCTTTTGGCATAAACGTCGCGGATAGGAGGCTTTAAATGACCACGCAACGAAACGGCGTCTCGGGCACCGACGATCAGAAGCCGCGTTGGGAAGGCCCACCGGAAAATCGGCCGCGCGGGTATTTGCCCGCCAACGACGATCCCGATGAGGACCGTGATGCTGCTGGCGAGAATCTCAAGGAGCCCGATAAACGCAATCTCGGCGACGCGATGAAAACGAGGCGAAACAAATAGGAGCAAAATCATGCCACGCGGCGACAAATCCAAATACACCGACAAGCAGGAACGAAAAGCTGACCATATCGCGGAAGGCTATGAAAAGCGCGGAGTGTCCGACAAGGAGGCCGAGCGGCGTGCTTGGGCAACAGTCAACAAGGACGATGGTGGCGGCAAGAAGGAAGGCGGTTCGGGCCGCGGCGAGCACACAGGCAACCCTGCCGCCCACAAAGGTGGAAAGACGGGTGGCGCGGCGTCCGCCAACCGAACGGCAGCCGAACGCTCGGCGTCGGCTAAGAAGGCCGCCAAGACGCGGGCCAGTCATGAGCATCGCAGTTCCCACTGACATGGCGCCGGCACTGACGCGCGATGACACCGCCGCCGCCGCGGAACGAACTCGCTGCATCCTGTTGCTTCAGCAAAAAGCGCGCTCATTTGAAGAGCGCAAGCTTTTCAATCTCTCGCGAGCGCTGATTGCGATAGCCGAAGAGATCGCCGGTTCGACGGCTTGTCCATAAGGGTCAGCAACGGCGTCCCGCGTGGGGGCGGACGTCTGATAGTGAGGAAGATGATCATGGTGGCGCCGCGAGCTGTTTGGAAGGGCTTCCTGAAGATGGGCTCGGTGTCTTGCGGCGTAAAGCTCATTGGCGCGACGAGCGAAGCCTCTAAAGTCCATTTCAAGATCCTCAACCGTAAAGACGGTCTTCCGGTGAAGAGCGCCTATGTTGATGAAGAGACTGGCGACGTCGTCGACACAGCCGATCAGGTCAAAGGCTATGAAGCTGAGAAAGGCGACTTCATCGAGATAGAGCCCGATGAGATCAAGAAGCTCAAGCTCACGTCGGCGCACACGTTGGATATCGGCGAGTTCGTTGCGATCGACGATATAGACACCCGCTATCTGGAAAAGCCTTACTACGTCATTCCCGCCGATGGCGCCTCGCTTGAAGCGTTCACCGTCCTGCGTGAGGCAATGGCGAAGAAACGGGTTGCGGCGAGATCCTGCGTGGTCCTCTACCAACGTGGCCGTGAGGTCGTCATCCAGCCTTTCGGCAAAGGCATGTTGCTGACGGAGCTGCGGACCCACAACGAGATGGTCTCGCAACACAGCGTCTTCGACGATCTCAAAAGCCCGAAATACGATAAGGACCTGCTGGAAATCGCGGAACTGCTGATCGACAAGAAGGTGACCAAATTCGACCCCTCCAAATTCGAGGACACCTATGAAGACGCCTTGATCGCCATGATCGACGCCAAGCGCAAGGGCAAGAAGCCGCCGAAGCCGGCGCCGAGACCAAAGGAAAACGTCGTCGATCTCGCATCGGTCCTGCGCAAGAGCCTGGCAAAAGAAGGCATCAAAAAGCCTGCGGCCAAGCCGAGACGCAAATCTGCCTAATCGACCGGCTTCACCATAGAAAAAATCTCAATGGCCGGCAGTGATTGCCGGCGAATGGCGCCAGGGAACCGGGCGGGTCACCTGCTCATACCTCGTCAAATCGGCTTCCTTCCTTGGAAGGGTCTCGCGACAGAACGCGCTCCTCTTCGTCATCGGGCAACGCTTCGTCGCTATTCTGGTAGGCGTTGTCGTCATCTTCTTCAGCAATCGTGTCGTCTGTGCCCGCGGAATCGTTCGTGCCGTCCTCGACCGCTACGCTATCCGGAAGAATCCTGGCGCCTTCAACGTCATTCCAATCCTGCTGCTCGATTGTTGGAGCTTCAGTCTGGCCGTCCCGGGCGGTTCGTTTATTGCGCGGTTCCATCTCATTTCTCCACGATTTGATTGGCGCCTTACCCAGAGCAAAACCGTCCAAGCGATAGGATGTTCCGACGAACTGCGCCCGGCGACACAGTCGTCGATGGAACCGGCAGCGCTTAGCCCGACTTTAGAATGGCAACGGGAAGTTTTCATGCCACGCAAGCTCGATCTCAGAGGCGGAACGCCTGTCTGGTCCGCGTATCGTTCGCCGTCGGTGCCCACGCACCGGCTTACCCGGGACATCAAGACCGACGTGCTGATCGTTGGGATGGGCATCAGCGGCGCGATGATGGCCGAGGCGCTGACAAGGGATGGACTTTCCCTCGTGTGTATCGACAGGCGCGGACCGCTGAAAGGCTCGACTGCAGCCACAACGGCACTGGTTCAATTCGAAATCGATCAGCCGCTCACGAAGCTATCGCGGATGATCGGCGTCGCAGCCGCGCAGCAGGCATGGCGACGCTCGCGTCTGGCGCTTTTCAATCTGAGCGGACGGATTTCCGAACTCGGTATTCGTTGCCGGGAGGCAAGCGTTCCTTCGCTCTACCTGGCTGGCACGGTGCTCGATGCTTCCGGGTTGCGCAAGGAAGCAGAGGCCCGCCGGCAAGCAGGGATCGGCGCGTCATATCTCACGGGCGGGCCGCTGAGAGCCGGATTCGGGATCGCCCGCCCCGCCGCTCTTCTCAGTCATGATAATTTGACGCTCGACCCGCGAAAGCTGACCGCCGGATTGTTGCTCAACGGTCTGCAGCGCAAAGCGCGTTACTATGCCCGGACGGAAGCGACGGCGATCGAGGACAATAGACGGGGCGTGACGGTCGCGACGCGGCAAGGTCCCACAATAAGCGCTCGGCATCTCGTTTTGACGACCGGATATGAACTCCTGGATGTCGTCCCCTGCGCAGGGCACAGCGTCATGTCGACATGGGCGATCGCGACGTCGCGTCAACCCCGGAAAATTTGGCCACACGCTGCCATGATTTGGGAGGCATCCGATCCGTATCTCTATATTCGGGCTACGTCGGATGGTCGGGTGGTTTGCGGCGGCGAGGATGAAGACTTCACTCACGAGCAAAGGCGAAATGCCCTGACATCGAAAAAGGCAATCATCCTGGCGAAGAAGCTGGGGCGGATCTTTCCGCACTTGGACACAAAAGTGGAGTTCGCTTGGAGCGGGTCCTTCGGATCGACCGGTACCGGGTTGCCCATCATCGGTACTTTGCCCGGGCATCCACGCATCCATGCGGTCATGGGCTATGGCGGCAATGGCATCGTGTTTTCGCAAATCGCCTCGGAACTGGTCTCGGCCTTCATTGCCGGTGCGGACGACACCGATGCGGATCTCTTCGCTTTCAGGGCATGATTGCGAGGAATTGGTCGGGCTTATGCTTTTGGACTATTCGATCTGCTCGAAAGTGCATTGGCGCGGTGCTTTGTCCGGCCGCCAACGCAAGAGTTTCGTTCCGTGCCGAAAGCGCTCGCCGGTGACGTGATCGAAGCGAACCTCGACAACAAGCTCCGGTTTCACCGGTTCCCACTGCCCGCTGCGCTCGGTGCTCCAGCGGCTCGGTCCGCCCGGCGCCTTGCCGGTGAAGCCGGGCCCGCCGCGCAGGTGCTCGAGCTTGTCCGTCAGCATCGAACGATCGTCGTTGGCTATGGTTGAGGTAAAGCCGACATGGTCGAGCAGACCATTGCCATTATAGAGGCCGAGCAGTAGGGACCCGACCCGTCGTTTGCCGTTCAGATAACGAAACCCGCCCACCACACAGTCGGCCGTGCGCAGACGTTTTACCTTCACCATCGCGCGTTCGCCCGGCCTGTAGGGATCGTCGAGCAGCTTGGCCACGACGCCATCGGTTGGGCCGTTTCCCGCGCCCCTCAGCCACTTCTTCGCTACCGCAAGGCTGGTGGTGGCCGGCGAAAGCCGCAAGCCCTTGCTCCGTGACCTGGCAACCAGATTTTCAGCTGCCGCGCGCCGATCGTGCAACGGCAGCTCGATCACCGGCCTTCCGCCAGGGGCCACGAGCATGTCGAAGAGAACCAACCGCGCGGGGTTTCCCGACTGAGCCTGCGGATGCGGCTCTCTGCCGGATGAAGCCGCATCTGTAGCGCGTCGAACGAGGAACGCCCCTCGATCTCGATCAGAATTTCACCGTCGACGACGAATTCCGTTGCCATGAGCGCGCTCAGGGCCGCCGTCAATTCGGGAAAATAGCGGCCAAGCGGTTTGCCGGATTTCGCCCTGAGGTCGACGTCCTTGTGGCCTTTGAAGGCAAGGCAGCGGAAGCCATCCCATTTCGGTTCGTACTGCCAAGGACCATCGTCGCGCGGCAATGCCTCCGCGGTGCGCGCTTCCATCGGCTGCGTGCTCAAGGGCAAGGGAAACTCAGCGCCGGATGCCGCTACCATCGTTCTTCCGTATCGCGATGAGGCAGATCTATGCCGCAGCAAATCCAGCTGAGCCGCTGCGACGATCCGTAATTGTATTGCGGCTCAAGCTCGGCTGGATTGTCGAAGGTTCCAACATGCAGTGCGATCTCGTCGATGGCGGCATCGTAAGCTAGGGTAAGCGGAGAGCCGCATGCTTGGCAGAAGCCGCGCTTGGCAAGAGGCGACGACCGCCGAAAATAGGGTTGCTCGCTCAGCCAGGAAACCTCGGCAGAAGGCAGCCATGCAAGCACAGCAAACGCGCTGCCGGTCGTACGCCGACACATATCGCAATGGCAGTAATGCACGCGTGGATCGCTAGTCACCCGGTATCGAATTTTGCCGCAAAGGCATCCGCCTGTGCGTTCGATAGAAGCGGCGCCGGTGGAATTGTCTGCAGTAACCATTCGGCTTGAACGCTTGACCCAGGATGTGGTTGCCGGCGGGAACCGCGTAACCAAGCGCGGCGTTTGTCCAACATTCAGGAGATCGAACATTGAATCTCAAGCACCGCTGCGGCGCGTCGAAACAAGGCTTGGCATTCTAATGTCGGCTCCAGGCTTGAGCTATGGGCCGCTCGGCAATCGCTGCGCGCATCTTTGCGTCGACATGCAAAAGCTGTTCGCCGCACCCTCCGAATGGGCGACGCCCTGGATCACCCGGGTGCTTCCGAGAATTGTGAGCCTGGTCGAAAGAAAGGCAGAGCAAACAATCTTTACTCGCTTCATGCCGGCTACAAGGGCAGGGCAGGGCGCCGGCACCTGGAAGCGCTATTACGAGCGCTGGGCCTCGATGACGATCGAGGCCGTCGGTCCGGAGATGGTGGATTTGCTGCCGGCGCTGCGGGCTTTTTGTCCCCCGGCGCAAGTGATCGACAAGCATGTTTATTCGCCTTGGCCGGAGGGCAGGCTGCAGGCCGAGCTTGGCAGCCGCGGGATCGACACGTTGGTGATCACCGGAGGTGAAACCGATGTCTGCGTGCTCGCCACCGTTCTGGGGGCAATCGACATCGGCTACCGCGTCGTATTGGTGACGGATGCGCTTTGCAGCTCTTCCGACGCCACCCATGACGCGCTGATGACCGTCTATCATCAGCGCTTTGCCCAACAGGTTGAGACGGTGGAGATGGAGTTCGTTCTCTCGGCCTGGAATTGACCGAGGCGCTATGATGCCTCGAGGTCGATCAGCGCAATGCCGAGCTCGGAACGCCTCCTGCGGCGAAGGTGGCCAGGCGATTCCAGCATGGTGACTTCCAGCGTCGGCTGCACGAAGCCTTCCAGCAGATGTCCGCCTCGCGTCGACCCGTCGCTGAGGCCGAGCACGGCATGCACGTGAAGACTGGGTTTGCCACTGTCGTCGAGGGCAACATCGCCGATAGCGCTCAGCACCTCGCACTGCTCTTGGACAGGAATCTTGCGGTAGGATTTCGATTGGAAATCGAACCAGCCGACCACCGCCTTCTCGAATGCCCCGATTGCGGTCAGGGAGGCGGCAGTTATGCTCAGCTCGACCGCAAAGGCCGTCAGCGATGCGAAAGCTTCCTCGCCCGGATCAAGCACGATCACAAATGTCCTTTGTTCGGATGTCTTGCCAACCAGTTTCGATTTCATGATCAACACCACTTCGACCGTCTGGGACGAAGAACTCGAAATCGGGTTGCATGTTCCGTGCCTTGGGGGCGAGGCCGTGGAACACGTCCTGGTGAAGCCCGGCCGTTTCGTGGATAAATTCGGAACAAATGCTGCGGCTATGTGGTTAGCGGCAATGACCGGTCGCCGGGTTTTAGCTGATCATACCTGGCGGCGAACTCGCACAGATATCATCTCCTTTGGCAGGGGAGACCCATGTTTCACATTGGCATGTGGATGCTGCCCGTAGCCGGCATTCCGCTAATCCTCATTCTGATCTGGATGTATTTCCTCGCCAGGCGCCGAAGCCGGCGGCTAGCGCAGAAGCGGCGCGGGCTGCAAACGGCGAAGCGGCGTGGCAACGACCTGACCGGCTGAAACTGTCGAGGGCCTGATAGCTTGCCGATGTCTGTCATCTCGGCGGACAAAACGCCGTGCTATTTTCGTACGATCCACTCCAGTAGATCGGACTCGATGTCATCGCAATCGGTATAGTTGCGGATCAAAAGCTCGGCCTCGGCCCGCCATTTGTGCTCTGGAATGTTCTTTTCGATGACCATTTTTATGAAGGCGCTGCGCAGGATATCGCAGTCAAAAGCCGATAAAGCACCGGGTTGGGGCATGATGCCAACCTCCCATCAAGGCGCCAGCTTAGCTCTGCTCTCAAGCACCAGCGCGCCATAGCTCAAAGATCGGCGCGCCATAGCTCAGGCCGGTGACGCTCGAAATTATATGACCGCAGGAATGGATCATCCAATATCAAAAGTTTGTACGGTTTTTACCAAGATGGAGGTCGACGAAATCGCCGGGGATTGGCAGAGACGTGAATTGCCGGCCGTCATTCCCCAGCACCTTGTAGCCTGCCGCCAGGCCATCAAGCAGCATGGTGCTGTAGACAGCCCGTAATCCTAACGAAACGAGATCTTGGCCGATTTCAAATTCCGTTCCGAAGGAAAATCGCCTCAGCCAGTAAGATAAAGGCATTCCAGCATGGCTGTCTCGCGGCAGAAAGGCGCGGCGAAGCCCGTCGGAAGAGCGGTGTCAGCCTTTCGGCAACGCATAGGCGATCACGTCGTCGCCAACCTTTGTCTCCATGAAATGGTGGCCGCCGGGCGCGATGACGACATACTGCCTGCCGTCGATCTCGTAGGTCATAGGCGTGGTCTGCCCGCCAGCCGGAAGGTCGGTCTGCCAAACCACCTTGCCGGTCTTGATATCGATGGCGCGCAGTTTGTTGTCCGTCGCCGCGGCGATGAAGATCAGCCCGCCCGCCGTCACCAGCGGCCCGCCATTGTTCGGCGTGCCGATATCGAGCGGCAGCATGGAAGGAATGCCCCACGGCCCGTTTTTGACTGCGCTGCCGAGCGGCTTGTCCCACAACGTCTTGCCGGTTTGAAGATCTATCGCGCGGATATGACCATAGGGTGGTTCGGAGCACAGCAGTCCTGTTGACAGCCGCCAGCCGGCATTGACCGATATGGCATAGGGAGAACCCATCTGCGGATCGCCCATGTCCTTGGCCTTCTGCGAACCACCGCCCTGTTCGATCGACTTGAAGCCGATCTGGTCAGCTTTTTCGCGCGGGATCAACTGGTTGTAATTCGGCATGTCGTTGTAGTTGGCAATCAGGATGCCGTCGTCGGTATCGACGGCGACGCTGCCCCAGTCGGAGCCGCCATTGTAGCCGGGATATTCGATGAAAGGCTTGTCGACGGTCGGCGGGGTGAATTCACCTTGGTAGGACGCTTGCCGGAACTGGATGCGGCAATAGAGCTGGTCAAGCGGGCTCATGCCCCACATGTTCTTCTCGGTCAGCACCGGTTGATCCAGGTGTGCATAGCCGGAATAGGGCTGCGTCTTGGACAGCTTGTCGGGTTCGACACCACCGGACGGCACCGGCCGCTCGTCGACCGGGAAGAGCGACTTTCCAGTTTTGCGGTCGAGCACATAGATTTGTCCCTGCTTGCTGGGCACGATGATCGCGGGGATTTTCCCCTTGCCTGCCGGGAAATCGACGAGCGTCGGTTGCGATCCAAGGTCGTAGTCCCAAAGGTCGTGATGGACGGTCTGGAAATGCCAGATCGGCTTGCCGGTCGTCACGTCGATGGCGACGATGGATGAGTTGAACTCATTCTCGAAGTCCTTGCGATCAACACCGTAATAGTCGACGGCAGCATTGCCGAGCGGCAGGTAGACATAGCCGAGTTGCGGATCGGCAGCGGCAACGGTCCACATGTTCGGCGTGCCGCGCGTATAGGTGTCGCCTGCAGGCGGTGCGCCGGTGCGGTCGGGATGACCCATATCCCAGGCCCACACCAGCTTACCCGAGGTCGCATCATAGCCGCGCACGACACCCGAAGGCGCATCCTCGGCCTGTCCGTCCTTCACCTGAGCGCCAAGCACGACGATGCCACGCACGATGGTCGGGGGCGCCGTTACGGAATACCACCCCGGTACCGTTTTCCCGAGCCCTTGCGTGAGATCGACGATACCTTGTTGGCCGAAATCGGCGCAGAGCTTGCCGGTCTTGGCATCGATTGCGATCAGCCGCGCGTCGAGCGTGCCCCAGACGATTCGCGTGGCGCAAGGCTGATCGGTATTGGTATCCGGTTTGGCGTAGTAGGCGACGCCGCGACAGGAGGCCCCGTAGGGTATCGCATCATCCGACACTTTCGGGTCGTAACGCCACTCCTCCTTGCCGGTAGCGGCATTGGCCGAGATGACCATGCCCTTCGCCGAGCAGGCATAGAGATGGCCTCCCACCTCCAGCGGCGTGTTTTCCGGCGAATACTTGTCCTTGGCCGCCTTGTCGGGCATGTCGCCGGTGTGGAAATCCCAGACCTTGGCCAATTGCGAGACATTATCGGCGTTGATCTGTTTGACCGGTGAATAGCGGGTTGCCAGTTCGGAACCGCCATAGACTGGCCAATCAGGGCCGGCAGTGTGGACCGCCATGTCAGGCCGGCCGGTGGTACCGGTCATTGGCGTCGCTGTGGTGGCAGGAGCGATAGCGGGTGCTTCCTGCGACTGGGCAGTCATGGTGAAATGGTAGCCGAATGCACAGGCGAGAAACACAATTGCCGATGCGATCCCGTACGCGCCAAGCCGGTTCATGCGTCCAGGGCTGAAGGCGGGCCAGGTCAGCAAGACGAAAACCAGGATCACGGTGGGCGCCAGCACACGAGGCATCAAGCCCCAGCCATCCATGCCGACTTCCCAATAGGCCCAGGCGAGCGTAGCGATCCAGGTTAGTACGTAGAGCCAGACGCCAGCAACATTGCCGCGCAACAGCAGGCCGCCTGAGACCAGCAGCGCTATGCCGGTCGGCAGATAGTACCACGAGCCGCCCAGTGCGATCAGCCAGGCCCCGCCCGCGCCGATCAGCAGGCCAAGTATCACCAGCAGCAATCCAACGAACATGGTCCACCAGAAGGCGGCGCCAGAGGGGCGGTTGTAAGTGACGGGCGAGCTCGCGGCACGGTGCGTCATGGCAAGATTTCCAGCTGTCTATCAGTCGTGATTATTTCGAACGCCAGCGTTTGCCGATGGTTGCGAACTCGCACGGTTTTCCAGCCAGCGGCGGGGTCACCATTTTGTGAGCAAATCGACCTGGCGGAACCTTTGCCGCCTCGGGGCCGTTACGCGCTCGATCCAGAAGCTGGCTTCTTTAATCGGCGAGGGGATGCCGCAGGTTTTTTCCAGCAATGCCAACGGGATTGCCCGCTTCGCCCTGTGGGGAGTTTGCGTTTTCGCCATGGTGCTGGCTATCGGAGGAACAGCGTTTTTGCGCTCCGGCTTCATCACCGGGGTCGGGCGACCGATCGCGCAGGCAGTTCCTTTCAGTCACAAGCACCATGTCGGCGAGATCGGACTGGACTGCCGTTATTGCCATAACGATGTCGAGACATCGGCTTCGGCTGGTCTGCCCGCGACCGAAGTGTGCATGACCTGCCATTCGCAGCTCTTCACCAACGCCGCCATGCTGGCGCCGGTGAGGGCAAGTCTGGCTTCAGGACAGCCCCTGCACTGGCAGCGCGTCAATTCGGTGCCGGACTTCGTTTACTTCAACCATTCGATCCATATCGCCAAAGGCGTCGCCTGCGAGACCTGTCATGGCGAAGTCGACGATATGCCGCTGATGCAAAGGGCTCATTCGCTGTCGATGGAATGGTGCCTCGGCTGCCACCGCGATCCCGGTCCCAATCTGCGCCCGCCGCAGGATGTCTTCCTCATGCGTTGGAAGCCGCCGAAGGACATTGAAGAAGTCAGGCGGTCGTTGATCAGCATCCTCGACATTCATCCCGAGACCATGACGGATTGCTATGTCTGCCATCGCTGACAGCAAGCCGGTCTCGGCCTCCGATCTTGCGGCACTTCGGCTTGCTGCTGCGAGGCGTGAGCCATGGCGAAGCCTGGACGAGCTGGCCGACACAGCCGAATTCCAACGCTTCGTCGAAGCAGAGTTTCCAGCGATCGCGGAGCGCATGCCGGTCACTGTCGACCGACGCATGATGTTGAAGTTGATGAGCGCGTCGCTATCGCTTGCCGGCCTTACCGCTTGCAGCGAGGCAGGAAATATCGTGCCCTATGTGCGCCAGCCGGAAAACGTCATTCCCGGCAAGCCGCTCTACTATGCGACAGCGCTTTCCAGTGATGGCTACGGTATCGGCGCTGTTGTCGAATGCCATGAAGGCCGGCCAACCAAAGTCGAGGGTAATCCGGATCACCCGGCATCGCGTGGCGCAACCGATGCCATCATGCAGGCGGCGCTCCTGTCGCTGTTCGATCCCGAACGATCACGCACGCCGCTCAAACAAGGCGACCCGGCCAGCTATGGCGACTTCCTGAAGGACGTCGCGGCGCTTGCCAGCGGATGGACAGCCTCCGGCGGACAAGGCTTGGCGCTATTGGTCGAAGCGACAACATCGCCGACGACCAAAGCCCAGATCGAGGCGTTGAAGCTTCGCTATCCGAGATTGCGGGTCTTCCGCCACGATGCGCTGGCGACTGTCTGCGGCGAGCAGGCCACCATGAAGCTGTTTGGCAGAGCGCTCACGCCGATCTACCATTTCGACCGCGCCGACGTGATCGTCAGCCTGGATGCCGACTACCTCGGCGACGGTCCAGGCCGTCTCGCCTATGCCCGAGATTTCGCCAGCCGGCGTCGCGTGCGTTCACCTGCCGACTCGATGAGCCGTCTCTATGCCGTCGAGTCGACGCCGACTATCACGGGCGCTGCTGCCGATCATCGCCGCGCCGTTAGAGCCAGTGCGGTCGAAGGCATTGCGGCTATGATCAAGACAGGTCTGGATGGCGATTTGGCCTCGGGCGGATCGCCGCCGTTGGAGCCGGCATGGACAAAAGCGCTTGTCGACGATCTCCGCAGTGCCGGCCGCAACGCGCTGGTGGTGCCCGGCGCGCACCAGTCACCGTTTGTCCATGCTGCAGCCTTTGGGATCAATGCGAGGCTCGGCGCCATCGGCAACACGCTGGAATTCATCGAGCCTCCTGATGTCATGCCGAACGATGGCGACCTTGCCATCCTTTGCCAGGAAGTAGCTGGCGGCTCTGTCGACACGGTCTTCGTTTTGGGACCCAATCCCCTGCACACGGCGCCATCGGACATCGAAGTCCGCAAGGTCTTTTCCGAGCTCAAGCTTCTCGTTCACTCAGGGCTTTACCGCGACGAAACGGCATTCCTGGCGCATTGGCACATTCCGGCCACGCATGAGCTGGAAGGTTGGAGCGACATCCGTGCTCACGACGGCACAGCCTCGATCGTGCAGCCGCTCATACGGCCCTTGTTTGGTGGCAAGAGCCTGCATCAGCTGCTCGCCGCGCTCGGCGGCGACTATGACGGTGATGCACAGGCATTGGTGCGTGCAACATGGAAGGCCTTGGACGAGCAGGCCTGGCGCAAGGCGCTGCGCGACGGCGTCGTGCCGAATAGTGCGGCGGCGCCTGTCGCCGTCACAACGCCGCCGGCCCTCGGCGCCCCTCCGCCAAGAGCCTCTGTCGTTGATCGGCTGGAAGTTCGCTTCGTCGCCGATCCCTGGCTGCGCGACGGGCGCAATGCCAATTCGTCTTGGCTCCAAGAGCTGCCGCGGCCGCTGAGCAAGCTCGTTTGGGGCAATGCTGCGCTGATCTCGCCCGGCACCGCGGAGCGCCTCGGACTTGAAAACGGGCAGATCGTCAACCTGGCGCGCAACGGCAAGGACCTCGACGCGCCGGTCTGGATCACGCCTGGCCAACCAGGCGACACGGTGACGCTGTCGCTCGGCTTCGGACGCAAGACCGGATCGGTTGCCGCGCTGGCCCGCGGTTACGATGCCTTTGCCCTGCGGACTGCCGATGCGCCCTGGTTCGCGGATGGTTTCGTCTTGACCGCGCGCGAAAGCTCGGCGCGTGTCGTGACAACCCAACACCATCAGGCGATGGAGGGCAGGGCGATCGTTCGTCACACGACGCTCGACGCATTCAGGCATGATCCGCATTTCGTCCGCGAGGGTGTGCCGCCGGAGCCGACCGAGTCCCTGTATCCCGACTGGACTTACGATCAGGAAGCCTGGGGCATGGCGATCGACCAGTCGGCCTGCATCGGCTGCATGGCCTGCGTGTCGGCATGCCAGGCCGAGAACAACGTCCCGACCGTCGGTCCGGAGGAAGCAGCCCGCGGCCATGAAATGCATTGGCTGCGCATTGACCGCTACTATGCCGGCGCGATCGATGATCCCGCGATCTTCTTTCAGCCGGTGCCGTGCATGCATTGCGAGAAGGCGCCCTGCGAAGTGGTCTGTCCGGTCAACGCGACCACTCATACGCATGACGGGCTGAACGCGCAGGTCTACAACCGCTGCATCGGTACCCGCTATTGTTCCCAGAACTGCCCCTACAAGGTGCGGCGCTTCAATTTCTTCGGCTATCAGGAGTTCGACAAGGACAAAGCGGGGCCGCAACAGGCCGCGCACAATCCCGACGTCACCGTTCGTTCGCGCGGCGTCATGGAAAAATGCACCTATTGCGTCCAGCGCATTTCCGAAAAACGCATCCGCGCGCAGATCGAAAACCGTGACATCGCCGACGGAGAGGTGGTGACCGCCTGCCAGCAGGCCTGTCCCACCCAGGCCATCATCTTTGGCGATCTCAACAAAAAGGGCTCAGGAGTCGTGCGGGAAAAAGCCGCGCCACACAATTATGCGCTGCTTGACGAGCTGAACACGCGGCCGCGCACCACCTATCTCGGCAAGATCACCAATCCCAATGGCCGCATTGCGGCTAAGCCCGGCACGGAGACCGGCCATGGCTGAGGCCGCTGCCGCCAGAGCCAGAAGGGCGCCACGGCCGCAGCCGGTGCTGCGCGGCCATCACGATTTTCCGGAGATCAGCGGCCGCATCAGTGCCGTCGTTCTCGACGGAAAGTTGCCGCGGCTGTTCTGGGCCGCCTTCTTTGTCTGTTTCGTCTTCGTGCTGTTGTTCCTCTATTCCATCACCTACCTGGTTTCAGTCGGCGTCGGCGCCTACGGCATCGACATTCCCGTCGCCTGGGGCACGATGATCTCAAGCTTCGTGTGGTGGATCGGCATCGGCCACGCCGGCACGTTGATTTCAGCCGTCCTGCTCCTCTTGCGCCAACCCTGGCGCGCGTCGATCAACCGCTTTGCCGAGGCAATGACACTGTTTGCCGTGGCGATGGCCGGGCTCTACCCGATCCTGCACCTTGGCCGACCTTGGTTCTTCTATTGGCTGTTGCCCCTGCCCAACACCCATATGCACTGGCCGCAATGGCGCAGCCCGCTGGTCTGGGATTTCGCCGCGATCGTCACCTACGCCACCGTCTCGCTGCTGTTCTGGTATATGGGTCTGCTGCCGGATCTCGGCCTGTTGCGCGACCGGGCAAAGTCGCGCGCCGGGCAAGTTTTCTATGGCATCCTCGCGCTCGGCTGGCGCGGTTCGGCGTTTCATTGGGCGCGCTACCAGACTGTCTATTTCCTGATGGCAGCACTCGCGACACCGCTCGTCGTCTCAGTGCATTCGATCGTAGCGCTCGATTTCACGTTTGCCATCACGCCAGGCTACCATTCGACGATCTTTCCGCCCTACTTCGTCGCCGGCGCGCTGCTGTCCGGCTTCGCCATGGTGCTGACGATCGCCATCCCCTTGCGCTGGGCCTTCGCGGTCGAGGACCTGATCACCCTGCGCCACATGGAAAACGCCGCCAAGCTGATGATCGCCGCCGGCATGATCGTCATTTACGGCTATGCCTCGGAGGCGTTCTTCGCCTGGTATTCGGGGCAGCCCTATGAGCGCGCCATGATGGCTGAGCGCGCGGTCGGCCCGTACGCGCCATTGTTCTGGACCATGCTCTTCTGCAATTGCGCCGTGCTGCAGCTTCTCTGGTTCCGTCGCGTGCGGCTCAACATGCCGCTCATGTTTTCGATCGCGCTGGTCATCAACATTGGCATGTGGCTGGAGCGCTATGTCATCGTGGTGACGGGTCCGAGCCGCGACTACCTGCCGTCTTCCTGGGGCGAGCAATCGCTGACCTGGCTCGATTTCGGCATCCTGTTCGGTTCGATCGGCACCTTCTTCGCGCTTGTCTTCCTGTTCATCCGCATCCTGCCGGCGATCACCATATTCGAGGTCGAGGAATTGGCCGAGGAGAGGGGGCGCGGCATGAGCCTCTACGGCGTTATCGCGGCCTTCGCCGATCCTGAAGCACTGACGGACGCAGCACGGGCGATGCGTGAAAAAGGCTATCGCCGCATGGATGCGTTCTCGCCATTCGAGGTGTGCGGCCTTGCCGATATCCTCGGCATGCGAAAGACACGGCTGCCATGGACAGTGCTGGCAGGCGCCGTCGCCAGTGCCGCGTTCGTCTATGCGCTGATCCTTTATTCGGTCGAGGTGGATTTCCCGATCAATGTCGGCGGGCGGCCGCTGCACTCATGGCCGCCTTTCACGGTGATCGCCTTCGAAGCTGCCATCCTCGGCGCGGCGTTGGCCGGGTTCTTTGGTATGCTATGGGCAAACGGTCTGCCGCGATATTACCACCCGGTCTTCAACGCCAAGAGTTTCACCTACGCGCGCGGCGGCAAGTTCTATCTGCTGGTCGAAGCGGCCGACCCGAACTACCGCAAGGGCGTCACGAGAGGGCAGTTGACCAGGCTTGGCGCCGAAACGGTCGAGGAGGTGGAGGCATGAGAGCGCCCACGCTCCTGTTGCTGCTCCTCCCGCTGATCGCTGGCTGCAAGCAGGACATGGCCGACCAGCCGCGCTACAATCCTGAAGCAAGCAGCACACAGTTCGCCGACGGCATGTCGGCCAGGACGCCGGTCGACGGCACGGTGACGCGCGATGCTGACCTGACGCCCACGCCCGATAAATTTCCCTACCCAATCACCATGGTGCTGCTGCAGCGTGGCCAGCAACGCTTCGACATCTTCTGTTCGCCTTGCCATGGCCGCACCGGGGACGGCCACGGCATGGTGGTCCAGCGCGGCTTCCCGGCGCCGCCGAGCTACCATCAGGATGCTTTGCGCAATGCACCGGACCGACACTTTTATGATGTCATCAGCAATGGCTACGGCGCTATGTACCCCTATGGCGCACGCGTGCCGCCCGAGGACCGTTGGGCGATGGTCGCCTACATCAGGGCACTGCAATATTCGCGCTACGCGCCCGTAAACGCTTTGCCGGATGACCTGCGCACGAAGCTCGATGCGGAGGCCTCGCAATGAAGCGCCCCGCATGGCCCAATGGATATTTTGCACCGCTGACCGCGCTGGCCGCCGTGGGGCTTGTGCTGTGCGGCGTCGGTCTCTTCCTCGATGCTCGCGCCACACTAGCCGGCTGGCTGGCCGCAGCCTTGTTCCTGCTCGGCCTGCCGATCGGCGCAATGACGATCCTTATGGTTCATGGACTGACCGGCGGTCGCTGGGCCGAGGCGCTGCGTGCGCCCCTGCGCGCCATCGTTGCGACTTTGCCGCTGTCGCTGCTGTTGCTACTGCCTGTGCTTGCGCGACTCGACCTGATCTTTCCGTGGGTGGGAAACGATCCTGCTATGCTGCCGGAAACGGTGCGGCAAAAGCTCGCCTATCTCAACGTGCCGTTCTTCTTCATTCGCTTCATCGCCTGCGCCTCGATCTGGCTGGTGCTTGGCTGGTTGATCCTCGGTTGGACGGAGTCCGACAGAAACAAATCCGCACGCGCGAGCAGCGGTCCCTACGCTGTTGGGCTCATCGTTCATGGCCTTGCCGTGACCGTGTTTGCCGTCGACTGGATGCTATCGATCGAGCCCGACTTCATCTCCAGCATCTATGCCATGATGGAAGCTGCGGCGGAGGTCGTAGGCGCTTTTGGATTGGCTCTGACGGTGCTCGCCGCAGGTCGTGCGATCGAGGTGATGCCAGGCGGCGAAGACGATACAGCGCTGGGCGAAGACGTCGCCAACATGCTGTTCGGTTTCATGCTGATCTGGGCCTACCTGTCCTTCATGCAGTGGCTCGTCATCTGGGCCGGCGATCTGCCGGAAGAAATCCACTGGTACGTCCTGCGCAGCCAGGACGGCTGGCAATACCTGCTCTTGCTGCTGATCGCGCTGCAATTCGTCGTGCCTTTCGCCGGCTTCCTCGACCGGTCGGTCAAGCGCAGCCATCGCGGCCTCCTAGGGCTCGGAGCATTTGTCCTGGCCGGACACTTTCTCGATGTCCTCTGGCGCATTCGCCCGAGCCTGTCGGCCGGCGGTGCGCCGATATCCTGGACCGATATGACGGCGATCGCCGGTACAGGCAGCGCTTGGTGCGCCTGGTTCTTCTGGGTGTTGTCCAAACCGGACCGGATTTCATTTTGGCGTGGGAGGCAGGTCCGTGGCTAAAGCCTTGCATCCGGAAACGCGTGATGTGCGGCCACGGGCGCTGCTGCTGTTTGGTGCCGGCCTGCTTGTCTTTCTGGCGGTGGCGGCAATCGTCCTGAAGCTGCTTTTCAACACGACGCCATACTGGCCGCTGACGGATGCCGGAACGACAGGCTCTGAAGCAGATCCTACGTTGCAGCGGTCCCCGGCGACCGACCTCGTCGCATTCCGCACGCAGGAAGATCAGGAACTCCGTAAGCTCGCCTGGATCGATCGCAATGCCGGCATCGCGCGCATTCCGATCGGTGATGCGATGAAACTGATCGCCGCGCAGGGACTGCCGGAATGGGCTCGGCAAGTCACGTCGGTGGGGCAAGATTGCGCGCTGCTTGAGCAACAGACCCCGCGCGCGCGCCAGGCCAGCAAATGCAGTCCGGCTCCCGGACAGGCTCTCCCCCATGACGCCATGCATCCGCAGGACCATGTCAAGCCGGGGGTCCGGCCATGACACGATGGTCCCTGGTCTTGGCCGTGTTTCTCGCTCCGAGCCTGGCCGGCGCGGTAGAGCGCCCAACCTTCGATCCGCACATCGGCGCGCAGCTCGATCTCGACAGGGCGTTTCGTGATGCCTCGGGCACGGTGGCTAGTCTGTCGGAAATTCTCGACGGACGTCCGGCTCTTGTCATCTTCGGTTACGACAAATGCCCCAACCTGTGCGGCGTCACCCAGCAGGCGGTTGCCTCGGATCTCAACAAGACGGGCCTCGACCCCCGGACCTACCGGGCGCTTTTCGTTTCGATAGATCCCTCCGAGACCGCTCAGGATGCGATCGCCGCAAAAGCCGAAATTGCGCCATCCGCCGGACATCAGGGATTGGCTGCGTGGCGCTTCCTGACCAGTGCCGACGATGCCGGCGCGGCACTCGCCGCAGAGGCCGGCATCACCTTCGATCGGCGCGATCGCATAAACCAATATATCCATCCGATCGCCATCATCGCACTGACACCGCAGGGGCGGATCGCGCAGGTGCTGCCAGCGCTGACATTCGAGCCTCGCGATCTCAAGCTCGCTCTGGTCGAAGCATCGGCCGGTCGCTTGGGCTCGATCGCCGACCATGTGTTCCTGCTTTGCGCCGGCTTTGACAATTCGAATGGACAGTACACCTCTACGGTAGAGGCGACGGTGAAGATGGCAGGTTTGACGACGCTGCTCGCGCTCGGCGCCGGCCTCTTCCTGCTGATGCGGCGGAGGCGGGTTTGAGCTTCGGTGTTCCCTTCACACCACCCGAGGCGTCGTCGATCGCCGGCAGCGTCGACACGCTGTTCTACACGTTGCTCGCCTTCACCTTTGCCTTGGGCGTTTTTTTGGCCGGCCTCGTCGTCTTCTACGCGATCAAATACCGGGCCGGCTCCAAGGCCGAGCGAACCGGCGAACGCACCCGCAGCCTGCCCTTGGAGGCGGCCTGGACAGCTGTCAGCCTGCTGATCGCGTTCGTCATATTCGGTTGGGGCGCGGTGATGTTCCTGCGCCGCGAACACCCGCCCATCGACGCACTCGAGATCGCGGGCCTTGGCAAGCAGTGGATGTGGGAGTTTCGCCATCCCGGCGGCCAGCGCGAGATCAACGAATTGCATGTGCCAGTCGGCAAGGCTGTGATCGTGTCGCTGGCATCGCAGGACGTCATCCACTCCTTCTTCGTGCCGGCCTTCCGGGTCAAGCAGGATGCTGTGCCTGGGCGCACGACGCATGTCTGGTTCATCGCCGACGAGCCCGGACGCTACCATCTGTTCTGTGCGCAATACTGCGGCACACAGCATTCGGAAATGGGCGGATGGGTGACGGTGATGCCGCCGGAGGCCTATGCCGCGTGGCTTGGCAGCCAAGGGCAGGGCAACACGCTTGCCGCCGACGGCGAAAAGCTGTTTCGCGCGCTTGGCTGCTCAGGCTGCCACGGCAACTCAAGCAAGGTGAGGGCGCCGGATCTGGACGGCATATTCGGACGGCCGGTGGCGTTGGATAATCAGCAGACGGTCTTGGCCGACGACCGCTATCTCCGCGATTCCATCCTCAATCCGAAAAAGGAAATTGCCGCTGGCTACGATCCGGTGATGCCGAGTTTCGACGGTGTCATCGACGAGGGGGAGATGCAGATGCTTCTTGCCTATCTCAAGTCTCTTTCGCCCCGGGCAACGACCAACAGCGAGGCAGTCCAATGAGCATAGAGGCATTGAGGTCCTCGAGCTATCTGGGCGAGGGCGCCGGTCCCGCTGCATGGCTGCTGACCACAGACCACAAGCGCGTCGCCTGGCTCTATCTCGTTTCACTCACCGCCTTCTTCTTCCTTGGCGGAGCGTTTGCCGTTCTCATACGCATAGAGCTTGCAACACCTGCCGGCGATCTCGTGTCCGATGACACCTACAACCGG
Organism: Mesorhizobium sp. ORM8.1; assembly: GCF_053005525.2. Classification (NCBI taxonomy): domain Bacteria; kingdom Pseudomonadati; phylum Pseudomonadota; class Alphaproteobacteria; order Hyphomicrobiales; family Phyllobacteriaceae; genus Mesorhizobium; species Mesorhizobium sp. ORM8.1. The sequence continues at coordinate 5,905,135 of NZ_CM132600.1, forward strand.
CTGTTCTCCCTGCACGGCATCATCATGGTGTGGTTCTTCCTGGTGCCGTCGATCCCCGCCACGCTCGGCAATTTCCTGTTGCCGCTGATGATTGGCGCGCGCGACCTCGCATTTCCACGCCTCAATCTGGCAAGCTGGTATGTCTTCATGCTGGGCAGCCTGTTTGCCCTGGCGTCCGTGCTTTTCGGTGGCGTCGATACCGGCTGGACCTTCTACACGCCGCTCTCCACGCTTTATGCCAATGGCTTCGTGTCGATGGCGGCGCTTGGAGTCTTTATCGTCGGCTTCTCGACAATCATGACCGGCATCAATTTCATCGTCACCATTCACACGCTGCGGGCGCCGGGCCTGACTTGGTTCCGGCTGCCGATCTTCGTCTGGACGATGTATGCCACCGCACTAGTCATGGTACTTGCGACGCCGGTGCTCGCTGCTTCGCTGATCCTGATCGTGCTGGAGCGCGTGTTCGGCATCGGCATCTTCAATCCCGCGCTTGGTGGCGATCCGCTGCTCTTCCAGCACCTGTTCTGGTTCTACTCGCATCCGGCCGTCTACATCATGATTCTTCCCGGCATGGGAGTGGTCTCGGAGGTGCTGCCTTGTTTCAGCCGACGGCCGCTGTTCGGCTATAAGGCCGTCGCGCTGTCATCGATGGCCATCGCCGTCTTCGGCTTCCTCGTCTGGGGCCATCACATGTTCGTCTCCGGCCAGTCGGCCTACGCCGGCGTGCTGTTCTCGTTCCTGTCCTTCTGCGTCGCGATCCCCTCGGCGATCAAGGTCTTCAACTGGAGCCTGACGCTGCGCAAAGGTGAGATCACGTTCGAAACGCCGATGCTCTACGCGCTATTCTTCCTCGCGTTGTTCACTTTCGGCGGGCTGGCCGGCCTGTTCCTCGCGGCTCTCGCCATCGACGTCCATGTCCACGACACCTACTTCGTCGTCGCCCATTTCCACTACATAATGGTCGGCGGCATGGTGACGGCCTACATGGCCGGGCTGCATTTCTGGTGGCCGAAGCTGACCGGCCGCATGTATTCCGAAACGTGGGGTCGCATTGCCGCCACGGTTACCTTTCTCGGTTTCAACCTCACCTTCTTTCCGCAGTTTGTGCTCGGCTTCCTGGGCATGCCCAGGCGCTATCATACCTATCCGCCGGAATTTCAGTTTTGGCACATCCTGTCGTCGGCCGGCGCCGTCGTGCTGGCCGTGGGATATCTGATGCCGCTCTTCTATCTTGGCTGGTCGATGTTTCGCGGCCCGCGCGCGCCGGCCAATCCTTGGGGGCGACCGGTCTGGAATGGCAGACCGCTTCGCCTCCACCGCCGCACAATTTTGAGACGATGCCGGTCGTGACGACCCCTGCCTACGCCTACGACATGAAGGGGCTTGAGCATGAGCGCTTCAGCCCGCATTTGGAGGCTAGCGGATGAGCAGGACCGAAGGCATCGCATTTGACAGTCCGCAGCGCGAACGGCGCGCCGACACCTTTGCCATGTGGGCGTTCATCGGCTCCGAGGCGATGTTGTTCGGCGCGATCTTCCTCGTCTTCCTCATCGCCCATATCGATTACGGTGCGGCTTTCGCCGCGGCGTCCAAACATCTTTCGCTGCCGCTCGGAACGCTGAACACCGTTGTCCTGATCACCAGCAGTTTCACCATGGCGCTGGCGCACATGTTTTCGCTTGATCGACGATGGCGCGCGACATTGTGGGCGCTGCTGGCAACGTCGGGACTGGGCCTGTGCTTCCTCGTCGTGAAAGCGATCGAGTATCGCGACGAGATCGGCGAAGGACTTGCGCCAGTGCTTGGCTTGCCGTTCCGCTATGCCGGGCCGGATCCGGCGCGCGCCGAATTCTTCTTCAGTCTCTATTTCGCGATGACGTCGCTGCACGCGCTGCATCTCATTGGCGGGCTCGCCGTCATTGCAGGCATGCTGTCGCTCTGGGCACGTGCTACGGAAGCCAGCCGGCTTCGTCGCGTCCGCGCCATCGGCCTCTACTGGCACTTCGTCGATATCGTCTGGGTGTTCATGTTCCCCGTTCTGTATCTGATCAACCGATGAGCGATCTGCGCAAACTCACCTTCGGCTATCTCGGGCTGCTCGCACTGCTGGCGCTGACGGTAGGATCGTCCTTGGTCGATCTCGGCGGATTCAACGTCGCGCTCAACCTGGCGATCGCCGCCGCGAAGGCGATCCTAATCGCCACGCTATTCATGCACTTGACCGGCACCTTGCCGCGGCTCGCCGTTGCGGCTTCCGGACTTTGGCTCGTCATCCTGTTCGGGCTGACGCTGATCGGCCGATAGGCAGCCGAGAGGCGATTACCGATGCGATGCCGAATGTGAAGACCAGCTATAGGCAGGCATTCTTCAAACGCGATCCGTCCGCTGTCGACCTCACCGCGGTCATTCTGGAACCTGACTTCCGAACGTTAACAAAGGAGGTATTTGGCTAGCTAAGGCTGATCGGCCGCGTGCGCCATCTGCGCGGCGAGGAGGATTTGCGTCATGCCTCGCTGCAGGATTTGCGGCGAGGAAGGCTGACGGCTTCTGGAACCCGTGAGGCCGCCATGTGTTGATCCGCATCTCTGGAGGAGGATGGAATATGGTGGCTCCGCGCGCGGTCTGGAAAGGCTTCTTGACAGTCGGCTTTGTCACCTGTGGGGTCAAGCTCGTCGGCGCAACGAGCGAGTCGTCAAAAATCCATTTCAAGATCCTCAACCGGAAGGACGGCCTGCCCGTCAAAACGGCTTATCTCGACGAGGAAACCGGTGACGCGGTGGCCTCGGAAGACCAGACGAAAGGCTTTGAGGTTGAGAAGGGCGAATTCATCGAGATCGAGCGCGACGAGATCAAGAAGCTCAAACTTACGTCGCAGCACACGCTGGAGGTCGGCGAGTTCGTCGCCATAGACGACATCGAGACTCGCTATCTGGAGAAACCTTATTACGTGATCCCCGCCGATGGAGCCGCGGCAGGCATTCTCCGTGTTGCGGGAAGCCATGAAAAAGAAGCGCGTAGCCGCCAGATCCTGTGTAGTGCGCTATCAGCGCGGGCGCGAGGTTGTCATCCAGCCTTTCGGCAAGCGCATGCTGCTCACCGAATTGCGGACCCACAACGAGATGACGTCCGAGAAGGGCGTCTTCGACGATCTCAGGGGTCCCAAATACGATCCCGAATTGCTGGAATCGCCAGCCTGCTGATCGACAAGAAGGTCACGAAGTTCGACCCGTCGAAGTTCGTCGACACCTACGAGGATGCGCTGATCGCCATGATCGATGCAAAGCGGAAGGGTAAGAAACCCCCGAAGCCGGCGTCTCGTCCAACGAGAACGTGGTTGATCTTGCTTCCGTGTTGAAAAAGAGCCTGGCGCAGGAAGGCATCAAGAGAGACGCCAAGGCTGGCAAACCCGAACGCAAGACGGCGTGATCATCTTCCATCATCGGGGATGTGCTTAAATGGCGTCGCCAAGAAGGACCAGGAGCGCGTTACCTATGCTTGGATGTATGGCCAGCATGCGCGCAAGGACGGCAAGGAACGTTCCGTGCCGGACTATTGGGCCAAACACGCCGACGCATGTCTTCAGGGCTTCGACGGCTTGCCTCTTGGCGATGAGCAGAAGCTGGTGGGCAACCAGCTGAAAGGCGAGCTTGACGAGCGCGCTGTCAGGCCTCCTCGGGCCGAACATTAGACGCAGCATAACATTTGTGAGAGCGTACCGCGGGTGGAGGGAGTAGTGTATCGGAGCTTAGCCTTGGCAGGCGAAGCCGAACCCCTTTGCCCTCGGCTCCGGCCGGGGGCTTTAGCATTCGCTTGACTAGATCGGTCCGGTTCACCAGTTTCATTTCGCCCTGGATTGGTAAGCTAGAGCTATGAGTTCATATGTCCGACAACGGCTCGCGGAAATTGGTGCTGATCCAGCACTCCGTCGAGCACTTGATAAGGATCCTTCCCGCGACAAACGGAGTTTGGCAGCTGAGTTACTCTCTGGCCTAGGTTTTAGCATACGGTTATTGATTGTCGTCCATTTGTTGGACAACGAAAGGACTGTGGCAGATCTACTTTCTCAGATTGGATGCAGCCCGAGCACTTTGTCGCAACATATAAGCAAGTTACTTGAACTCGACATCGTCGAAAGCCGAGTCGATCGCGGTAGGCGGTACTATTCCTGCAAATCGCGAGAAGCCAAACGGGTCGTCCGTTTTGTCGATCGCCTCGCCGCAACTGAAATGATCCCAAGTGGAACAGACGATCATTCGCCGGCTTGTGTTTGATGAGCGCCCGCGGCATCGACTTCGTTGACAAATAGATGGCTGTGCTCCTTCCGAACGCGAAGGCATCGGGGCCCGCGAAATCAACGAGGAGTTCGACAGCGTCTTCGCAATTATCTTCGAGGCGACGCATCACCGCGAAGGCAGCCTGTCGACTGATTTGGAGACTACAAACAGCGTTGCGGTGAGCCTCAGGATCGAAACTTCATGTGGGGCGCCGCCGTTTGGTGACGTCACGCATCCATAGCCCGTGCACCGCTCTCGTCCTATCGGAACGTTCTGCACACCCTGGAAATCGCAACGCCTATGCTGGCGGTTGTAGCTTGGGATACACTTTTTGCGTTCCGTCATAATAGGCACGGAACACGTGTGCAAAATTGAGTTCGACCGGGGCACGCTGCAATGTCACTTTCATCTGATTTTTTAGGCGACGTCATGATTTTCAATTGTCCGGGCTGCGGGCGAGAAACGCGAAGAAGGGGGTCTTGGGTTAAGAGCGCAAAGACCTTCAAATGTGGTGGGTGTTCGGCACATGTTCGGATGACATACAGCCTCAAATCTTCGATTTTCGAGAAACATATCAGCATTCGAGGCGGATCGAACTCCGGTAACAATTAGGGCTACATCCGCCAGGATTTCAGTAGGCATTAATTCAGCTATTTCTGGTACGAAGGTGGCGGCTCCGACCGGGGTTGGGGTTGTTGCCTGAAGGTCGAAGCCGCCTGCGCGGCCATTGGACAAGGGTCGCGCCGTGCCAGACTGAGACAGCATGGTGTACAATCAGTTAACGCTAATATTCTGAGAGCACATAACGCCCGCCGCCTTCGGCCTCGGAATATCGCCGAATATGCATCTTCTCTAAATATTTCTAGCGATGTTGCCAAAGCGCTACAGCGCATACGAGCAATCGCCAATAGACTGCATCTCAGCGTTGGGGTCCTGATGTTGCTCTGGCGGGTGGCAGAGTTCAGGAAGAGACGCGACCCGCTGGCTTCGGTCGGCGGGTTTTTCTTTACCAGGGCGGCCGGCGCCCTTGCTTTCCGTTGGAGTGGAATTGCCTGAGGAGCACCGGCCAAGCGGGCTGTTAGGTCCGCCCATATGTCAGATAACTAAAGTAATGGTCTGCGGAACGGCGCGATCGCGGATCTGTCGGAGGAAAAACGCAGCAATTGTGACTCCTGCGATAATGGCCACTTTTCTTTGCAGAGCGTTTCCATCGACGACACCGCGAGAGCGTCCTGCCCCCCGCTATCCGATGACGACTTTCCGTCAGCCGGTGACGAAATATTGAGGTCACGATCGGCATGCTCGGCGACGGCGGCTGCGAACCTAGCTGCCCATCCATCGTCAGGCGATCGCCGCAATAGCGGTGCCGATGGCCCTCCGCATTGCCACGGGAAGCGTAAGCGCCAAAAAGCAGACGATAGCAACGATCGGCACCGCGACGACCGCAAGGGCCACATCTAGAGACAGCGCGGATGCAATCCGGAACGTCTAAGCGACTGTGCTCATTGAGATGGCTCCGTTTCTCTCCGAAGCAATGATCCATCTTTGTTTCCGGCGCATTTCCGTTGGCATACATTCGTAAGATGCCGTGGTGGCGGGCGCATTGGGCAGGGCTGTCATTTTCGCCGATTGAGCCAAAGAGAGGGACGATGCACGGCCGTCTTTTCGGGGCATAGCGGACATGGTCGGATTTGCTAAGCCGATTGAAAGTGCGATTACCGAATCGGTTTGAAACCGCTTCGTCGGCTCTGCCTGCTAGACCCGACAGTTTTTGAAAAACCCCGGAGAACGCGCAGCAAGCAACCAGCATCATGGCCCCAGGTCAAAGGTAATTCGAGCGCTGAGCCGCGCAAATCGGCGCAGACGACGGTGAAATGCCGCGCCGGGCTGGGCGCCAAGTCGCGCCATATCAGATGCGTCTCGAGGCCGGGCCCGTTGCCGGCGCGGCGGACGAAGATCCTTGCTTCGCCGGTATCGATCTCGCGGCTTTCGAACTCCTCGAACATTACTTGCCTCTCAGGTGGCTGGAGCGGACAGCTCAGGCCGCCTCAACTCCAGGCAGAATTCGATGTCAGCGACGCTTCGATAATCTGGTCTCGCTTTTCGTCAAGTACCTTCACCGTGATTGACAGATGCCTGCCGCCCGGCATCTCGTCGCGAGCGACGTCATGCAGAATGCGCAACGCCTCCATTCCGGCGCGGTCGCGGTTGGCAAAAGCTGGCCTCCGTGTCCTCCTGGCTGTTATCGGCGTCGTGCAGGTCGAAGTAGAGCGCGGATCACCCTGACGGGAATCGGCGTCGCGGCGGCACGCCGGCTAGGCAATGCGGCCGAGAGGCTGCCTATCGCTTCTCATCGCAGCCCTCACGCTGATTCCGGCGCTGCCGGCTGCGGCCCAGGCCGCCCAGCAGCCCGAGGATCAGCAGACGCAGAACTGTCAGGCCAAGCCCGCGGCCAACGACCAGCAGCAAAAACAGAAGCAGCAGGCCGAAACGGACGAATTGTCGAAGCAGCTCGGCAATTGCGGTGGCGTGCTGAAGCCGCCTCCGACCGGCGACCAGAACGCGAAGACCCCACCGCCGGCCAGCAGCGACATGCCAGGTGAGGTGCCGCCGCAGACCGGTCAATGAGGCCCGCATCTTCGACGATAAGGGTTAGTGCTTGCGCGCCTTCGGCCGCCTGGACGGCCGGCAAGATCTGGGCCTCGCGTACCATTTGCAATGCCTCGTCGCGGGTCAGGCCGCGTTTGCGGGCAAAGTAGAGGCCCGTTCACGAGAGGAACCATCGCGCCGGCACCGGGTTGTGCTCAGCGGGCCGCGTCAGTCGGACCTAGTGGCAACGAGAATAGCGCTGATTTCTCCGGCATCCCACCCTGGCCGACGAAAAAGGCAGTCGAGCTCTGTCTCACCCGGCCCGCTCCGTATTCGGCGTGGGGCAAAGCAAATGGCAGAGCAGACGCAATCTACCAAAGCCAATATCGAGCCGCGCAAGGGCATGCCGAGCCCGCGGCTCGGCGAGAGCGAGTTCAAGCAGCGCTACCGCAAGCTGTTCTACGATCCGGCTTTCGAGCCGGAAGCGGATGCCATCGGCAGGTTGGCCGAAATCGCATGGCAGGCCTATAGCGAGGAACGCAAGAGCCCGGTGACCCGGAGGGCTGGGCAAGGTTTCCACGATCCCGGCTACGATCTTTCGGTCGAATGGATCGCCGCCCATGAAGCGGTCGACGCGGCGCAGCGCCGCCACGAAGACAAGGCCGCACCCTCGCGCATCCTGATCATCAACGGCTCTTCGCGCAGCGAGCATACTTGCCCGGGCGAGATGTCGAAGAGCTTCCGCCTGGTCGAGCTGGCGCGCCGCGCCATCGGGCAAAAGCCCGGCTTTTCGGTCGAGGTGCTCGACCTCTCGCGGCTCGCCTCTGAATATGGCCGCAGGATCTATCCCTGCAAGGCTTGCTTCTCGACCGCGGCGGCGCTCTGCCACTGGCCGTGCTCCTGCTTTCCCAACCACTCGCTCAGCCAGGTGCAGGACTGGATGAATGACATCTACCCGCTCTGGGTCGAAGCGCATGGCGTGATGATCGTCACGCCCGTCAACTGGTATCAGACGTCGTCGCCGATCAAGCTGATGATGGACCGCCTGGTCTGCGCCGACGGCGGCAATCCCGACCCTTCGCTGACGCAGGGCAAGGACGCTGCCCTTGCCAAAAAGGCCGAGCTCGCCGGCTGGGACTACCCGCGCCATCTCGCCGGCCGGCTGTTCTCGGTCGTCGTCCATGGCGACACGGAAGGCGCGGCAAATGTGCGGCACGCCCTTGCCGATTGGCTACGCTCAATGAAGCTCGATCCGGTCGGCGAGGCCGGCGAGCTCGACCGCTACATCGGCTATTGGAAGCCCTATGCCACCAGCCATGACGAACTCGACGCCGACAGCGATATCCAGGCCGAAGTGAAGAACGCCGCGCTGGCCTTGGCGGATGCAGTGGCCAAGCGCCGGGCAAGGGAGTTCCCAGCCATCGGCGCCGGGCTTGAGGATCCGCGTCCGAAATAGGTGAGGCGACGATGCTGGACTGGGTTCGCGAAGGCTGGGTGCTCTTGCGGGAAAGCGTCAGCGGCTACGTCGGCGACAATGCGTTAAGCCACGGCGCGGCGATCGCGTTCTATGCCACGACGTCGCTCGCGCCGATCCTTCTCATCGTGGTGGCGATCGCCGGTTTCGTCATCGGCAATGATGCTGCCCAGATCGCGCTCTCGGCCGAGATATCCGGCATGATGGGGCCGCAAAGTGCTGACCTGCTGAAGGCAACGATCGAGAGCGCCGCGCATCGCTGGTCAAGCACGCTTGCCACGCTCATCGGACTGGTGACGCTTTTCGTTACCGCCTCCGGAGTCTTCGGTGAGATGCAGCAGTCGCTCAACGAAATCTGGAAGGTGAAGCCCAATGGGGTTTCACTGTCGCGCCTGGTGCGGGCGAGGGCGGCGAGCCTCGGTCTCGTAGCGGCGCTCGGCTTCCTGCTGCTCGTGTCGCTCGCGGCGAGCACGGCCATCGCCGCGCTCGGTGAAGTCATCAACCGCAGCCTGCCCTTCGGGGAACTGATCGTGAGCTCCATCAACACGGTCGTTTCCTTCGTGCTGATCGCGCTGCTCTTTGCCGCGATCTACAAGATCCTGCCGGACCGTACGCTCAAATGGCGCGACGTCGGCATCGGCGCGGTGGTCACGGCGCTGCTCTTCACCATCGGCAAGTCGCTGATCGGCTGGTATATCGGCACCAGCGCCATCGCCACCTCCTACGGCGCGGCGGGTGCGCTGATGGTGGTGCTGGTCTGGATCTATTATTCGGCGCAGATTTTCCTCTTCGGCGCCGAGATCACGCGCGCATATTCGGTGCGGCGCGGCAGCCGGCGCGATCTCGCGCAGGCGGTGGCCGCCGACCCGGATGAAGCGACCGCCGCCGCATTGCCGGTGCGCGGAGCCTCGGGCACGGAAGTCGCGGTATGGATTGTCCTGTCCAGCCTCCTCACCGTGCTGATGTCGCAAACCGGAAGGAAACAAAGAGGAGCCGACCCGCCGCGTGATACAAGACCTCGTTCGCTGCGAGACTAACTTACCGCTCCTCGCGGCGCTTTTCGATTTCGTAGGATAGCCAGCGGCAGAACATGCCTGTCACAGAGGTCGCGGCGCCACTGAGCAGACAGGCAGTCAGCAACGGGTTCTGCGATGCGCTCGACCAACTGACGATGGCGAGCAGCATCACGCTGCCGGTGGAGATCAGATAGCCTATGCCTTTGAGCAGATGGAGCGATGCTCTCGTCATCGGTAGCCCTTTTCGAACATTGAACTGTCGGCTCGCGCTGAAGTTCCATGGCCGATGGGCTCGGGAAGGCAAGACTTGCGAGGCCTGCCTTCCCGGTTGGTCAGCGCCAGGGTCGAAGTTTCTAGGCTGCTTCCGCTGCGACATTGACTGCGGATTCGGCAAGCTCGGTCAGCGCGGCGTCGGTTTCCTTCTCCTCGACCAGGGTCTTGTCGAGCAAGGTGACGGCCTCGGTGAGGCCAAGCTCCTGCGCCCAGGTACGGAGCGTGCCGTAGCGCGAGATCTCGTAATGCTCGACCGCCTGGGCGGCAGCCAGCAGGCCGGCATCGAGCGACGGCGATCCCTTATACTCGTCCATGATCTCGGCGCCTTCCTTGGTGATGCCCATGATGGCATCGCAGGTCTTGCCGACCGGCTTCTTGTCGATCACCTCGAACACCTCTTCGAGGCGCGCCACATGTTCCTCGGTCTGTTCGCGATGTTTCTCGAATGCCATCTTCAGCGCATCGTCCTGTGCCGCCTTGGCCATCTTGGGCAAGGTGGCGAGTATCTTCTTTTCCACGAAGTAAATGTCTTTCAACGTGTCATGAAAGAGGTCGTTGAGGCTCTTGTTCGAGGCCGCTTTCGTCGTCGCCATAATTGCATCTCCTGAATGGATGGATCAGCACCAACAGAGATAGCCGCTACTTGTTCCGGAAAGAATTTTTGCGACGGCCAGCCGGAAACACTCAATTGCTATTGACTGGGCAATGAAAAGGGCACCGCCCCGGCGCTAAGGCGACGGCGCGGTCCTTTTACCAAAAACACTGTGCGGCGAGGCCGAGCGACGAGGCCGCCATTACCAATGTCGATAGCCAGCCGAGGCTGCGCAGCCAGCCTTGGACCGGAAATTCCCCCATGATGTCCTTGCGCGAAGCCATCAGCATCATGACGGTCATGACTGGGACCGCGCAGATGCCGTTGATCACGGCGCTCCAGTAAAGCGCCTCGATCGGGTCGATCGGGGTAAGTGTGATGCCGGTCCCCAGGGCGGCTGCACCGGCAAGTGTCGAGTAAAATGCCGCTGCCTGCTTCGGTTTTCGCTGCAGCCCGACCGGCCAGCGCATCGCTTCGCCGACGGCGAAAGCCGCCGAGCCCGCCAGCACCGGCACTGCCAGAAGTCCGGTGCCGATGATCCCCGCCGAGAAGATGATGAAGGCGAACTTTCCGGCCACGGGTTCCAGTGCCTTTGCCGCGTCGGTGGACGAAGCGATCTTCGTCACACCCGCCTTTTGAAGCGTCGCGGCCGTGGTGAGGATGATCGCCAGAGCGATCAAGTTCGAAAAGGCCATTCCAACCAGTGTGTCGGCGCGTATGCGCTGGAAAGCCCCGGCAGCTTGCCAAGGAGCCCAGCGCAGCGGCTTGGCGGTTGGCTTGAGCTCCTCCTCTTCAACCTCCTGCGAGGCCTGCCAGAAGAAAAGATAGGGCGAGATGGTCGTGCCAAGGATTGCGAGCAGCGTGGTGAAGAAGGCGCCGCTCCATTCAATGTGGGGAATGAACAGTCCTTTCGCCGCATCGGCCCAGGGCACATTTGCCGCGAACATGGCAATGACGTAGGCAAACAGGCTCAAAGTGGTCCATTTGAGCACTCTCACGTAATGGGTGTAGTCGAGGAAGACGATCGCGCCGATACAGATGATTGCGAACGCGATGACATAGAGCGGGCGCGGCCCGCCAATGAGCAGTTTCAACGCATCCGCCATTGCGCTGAGATCGGCGCCGATGTTGATCACGTTGGCGACGAACAGAAACATCACGACAAGATAAAGCAGCGGGGCCGGATAGTGCCGGCTGAGATTGCCGGAGATTCCCTTGCCCGTGGTGCGGCCGGTGCGAGCGGCGATCTCCTGAACCGCCGCCATCAGCGGGAAGGTGAACAGCATGACCCAGCCGATATTCAAACCGAGTTGGGCACCCGCCTGGCTGTAAGTTCCGATGCCGGACGGGTCGTCGTCGGAAGCGCCGGTAATAAAGCCCGGCCCAATCGTGCGAAGGAATCGTTGGAAAGGGCCCTTTGCCAGCGTGTTGCTTTGTTCCCGCTCCATCTGCGAACCGACTTCGGTCATTGCCCACTGTTCCCTATCCGCTCACTGGCGAAAGCCACGGCTGTCGAGGCGTGAGCGACAATCGGCGCGAGTTGGACGACAGTATGGGGACGGTTGTCTCGCATTAAATGAGATATTGCTAATGAGCGCATGGGATAATGGAGAAAAAGGAGATCGGTTCCACGGTAACCATCACCTTCACGGGAATGGCACCCCTCATCCACATTTGTTTATGTCAGCCGGCCCGAGTTCGAGCCAGCTAAACCCAGAAGTCCAGGATTTCGTCTGCCGGTGCGACCTCCACGTGATGCGAATATCTTTCGGTGAACAGTCTCACGATGCCGTCATAAGCTTCGTCCGACGTGCTGCAGATCGCATCTTCGGTCAGCACCGTACGGAACCCGAAATCGATGGCTCCGAGCAGCGCAGAACGCACATATCGGCCTCCCCCACTGACGATTACGGTTCCTATTCCGTTGCGAGTGCGCGACCTAAGGTTCCGTCGAACCGGCGAGTAAACCGGCTTATCGAATTGTCGCGCCGGCGGGACAAAGCTCTTCAACTCGGGCGCCAGTTCGATAATGTGTCCGCACCTTCATTCTGGAGCGTCATTTCCGCCCAGAGTTCGTAGTAGTTTGCGCCACTGGCCGTGACCGTCTCTTGGGCGCATCGCCGGAATGAAGCGCGTGAATATCGTCGGCGGCGGCCTGCTCTGCGGAAGCTGTATAATCTTTAGCAGGCTTTGTGGAAACCACCCGACCGCCCACGGACCGGGAGGCATGAACATGCGCTGCATATCGACACAGATATGCACGGCGTTTGCGGGGATCGGGCCTAAGACAGACATCGGGCGTTCAGCGGGCGAATTTTCGCTTGAAGGATTTCATTCCCTTCGCCAGTGAGGCTCTTGCCTGGGCAGCGTTCTGCCAGCCCTTCAGCTTGATTTTCTTGCCGGTGCCCAACACAGAAGAAAGGAAGAATTGCTCTATTTCGCGGCGGAGATCCTCGGGCACGTCGGCCGACGCCACGGATTCATCTGGCGCGTCTTCCTTGTGAGGGCAGAAAATATATCTGTCGTTGCGAACCTTCGAACCGTCCGGATCACGTTGCTTTATCCTGAGCGCGCCCAAGAGGTCGCATTTGATGACGACGCCCGGGGCGGCGGCGGCCTGGTGGATGACAAGCCCGTCCAGCGGATCGCCATCGTCTCCCAGCGTCGATGGCACGAAGCCCCAGTCGTAGGGATAGGTGTTGCCTACGGGAAGGGGGCGGGAATATTCGAACACGCCCGTCCCCGGGTCATAGGCGAGCTTCGCGGCCGAACCCCGCGGCGTTTCAACGACCACACGGAACAGGTTACGAGAGGTTGCAGGAAGCGTCAGGTAATTAGCCATTGCAAACCGGAAGCCGGACCAGGTTATCATTGCGCAAAGTGAACTTCGCGATGACCTGAATGTTCCATGGCGAAGGGGACGACCGGTGAATCGCGCAATCCGAAAGGTAGCGTCTCAGTCTGAATTTTAGCTGGTTCGAACCTACCGTTAGACCAGCAACGAAGTGGCCGGCGCTAAACCTAGCGCGGCTCGCACGTCACGCTGAGATAGGTCGAGTCGAACAGCTACCTGCTGCAGCGATTCGTTGAAAACATGTTCGATAAAAAGTCCGCTAATTTTGACCCCGCCGTGGCAAAGGCGGGGCCACAACAGTCGTCACTCAATTTTGGCGTCACCGGATGCCTAGGAAGCCAAGTATGGCAGGAAGATGACGATTGCTCCTACGAGCCATTCATGCCGCGCGTAAATGCCGCCTCATCACCGTCGGAAAACTGGCGGCTCAGCAACCTGGCGAGACCTTCGTTGGGAGTTCGATCGTGGGGCCATTTTTACGCGGTCCTGCCTACTGCGAAATAGGGTGCGTTCGGACTTGTTCCAGCGCCCAATCGTGATCGAGGAGATCGAGGCGGAGACAGGCGGCCGCCCTGCGCATCCCTGACCGGCCTCACGCGAAGAAGGGCGCTGGCTAACCCCTTCTTCGCTGGAGCCGGCTGCTACCAGCCCTGCATGCTGTACCAATCGTCGACGTCGCGGCGCACGCGGTCCTTCTCAAGGCCGTAGCGTTCCTGAATCTTTCCTTCGAGTTGATCGCGCTTTCCCGCGATGCGGTCGAGATCATCGTCTGTCAGCTTGCCCCACTGTTCCTTGACCTTGCCCTTCACCTGCTTCCAATTGCCTTCGACGCGGTTCCAATCCATTTGTCGGACCTCCTGTTGGACCTAAAGGCTAACGGCAACGGCTGTCGGAGGTTCCTGTCGAAAAGCTTTTGCCTGACATGCGGCCCGAACTCCGGCGTCATGCCGATCGCCGACCGGACCCGGGTTCAGACCCGAGCAGGCCCGCCTCGGCCGTCCCTCTCCGGGGGCTTTCCTTGTGACAAGGCCGGAAGATTGTGCTCCGCGACGCAGCCAGAATCGCTGAAGAAGTCCGTCGCGGACAGAAGACCGGCCGACCCTACATCGAACATTTGCGACGCGTCAGGGCCCGACGCCAGATACCGGCAGTTCATTGTTGACGACGGTACTGGAGGGGGCGCGTGAATTAGTCAAGCACCGACGAGGAATTCGAGACTGTCAATCGGATGCTTGCGCCTCACGCGCGCACCCTCAGCCTCGACACTTTCTCCGTTGCCTGGATGACGCGCATCTTTCCTGATCTTTTTTGCGCCTCGATTGGCGAGGTCGATACCCCTTTTCCAATGCGCCCGCCACTACGGCATCTTACGAATATGTATTCCAGCGGAAATGCGCGGGAAAGATGAATGGCTCATTGCTTCGAGGAGAATGGAGTTATCTCAATGAACAGGATTGCTGAACCTTCTGGATTGCATACGCGCTGGTTCTAGGCGCGGCCTTTGCAGCCGTCGCGGTACTGATCGTTGCCATCGTTTGCTTTTTGGCGCTCGTGCTTCCTGTCGCGATGCGGAGGGTTCATCGTCATCACCGCTGTTGCGGCGATGTCGTTTATCCCTCCACTCGAAAAGGCTCGGCTGATCGGTCCCGTATTGCTCCGACCATAGAGACGACCTACACCGTCGTTGGGCGATCGTAGCCCTGTGAGTGTGTCTGCGGCTGCAACGATGGCCGCTGCCGCCATGGCGCCGGATACGTTTCGCACACTGCCGCATCGAACTGCGTTCTGGGCATCGCCCGCAATTAAAAAGCAACAATGAATGTTGGATGAAAAAGCCCAGGAGCCGCTTGCAATACCGTTGGTTCCACAGATTGACAGATGCGGCGGAAACGATGGCTTCGCGTTCCAAGGCGCGGCTGGCTGGCAAGCGGCACCACCACGTGCATCGGTCGTCGAGACACTCGATGGCATAGGCACCATTGGCCTGCACAACTTTATTGCGCAACAGTTTTCCATGCCGGAGGGCATGTGCGGGCGTGCGACCGGGGCAATCATGGGCCTGATAAATCACCTGCCCAACAGGCGAGCCATCGAACTGTTGGACATCGGCGAGCGGGATGACGTCCTTGAAATAGGATTTGGGCCGGGTTGGGCGCTCAAGAAAATGGCCAGACTTGCGCCCAGCGGTACGATTACAGGGGTGGATCGGTCGCCGACGATGGTTCGTCAAGCCCAGATTCGAAATCAAGCCGCAATTCAAGACGGAAAGCTGAAACTGATCCAGGGCACCTTCGAGCGGCTGCCAGTGGAAAGCGCCTCAATGGACAAGGTTCTGGCCGTCAACGTGATCTACTTCTGCTCGCCGACCGGAACCGCCTTGGCGGAAGCCCACAGGGTTCTGCGTCCAGGCGGAACAATGTCGATCTACGCGACAGATTGCTCTTCAATGAAGAGGTTGCAATTCGTTGGCCCCGAAACCCGACAAACGTTTGATCTAAAAGGACTTGAGGATTTCCTCGGCAAAAGCGCATTTGCGTCGGATCAAATCGATGTTCAAATGATTTGGTTGCCCTTCGGCTTTCGCGGCCTGGTGGCGCGACTGTGCAAGCGGTGACGTGGTGCGCAGGGTGTACGGCGCGCCAACTGACCATCCTCGAAGCACCACCTGCGTGGCCGATGCCAACCACAATGACGACAGCGATTGCCGCCACTACTGGGCCCAAGAGCGCGCGGATCCCATCGCCAACACCGACCGGTGCCAAACAGTTCTGACCGAGGGCCAAGCAGCAGCCGGAGGTTTGACCGGCATGGACATCCCGACCAAGCCGGGTACGCTGAAAAGCTGCGCTGCTCCGCGGAGGGCCAATGCCCAATAACGCGCGATTGGGACTGCTGGTCGCCGGTGCCTTCGCAGCCATTGCCGGCGGGGTTGGGTACTGTGTCCTCGGCGAACATCGATCACACCAGCAAGGAAAGGAAGCGACGTCGCAGCAGCTGGTGGACAAAGCGCTGCGGCAAGGGTGCCTCGATGACTTGAACGCCACGTCTTCCATCCTGCCGAGCCACTCGTATGAAGTCGCGAACTGCCTCCGAATGGGGTATTTAAGCGAGGCCGAGGTGAAAAGTCGGGAGCGTTATCTTGGCATCCCGCTCCGTTAGACGCAGGAAATCTTGGTCCGGCAAACCGATGCCGCTATGCCGGGTCTACAACAGTAGAAACGAGCTTGTATCGAGAGCGATCCAGTGACACCGGTAGACTTGATCCAACGCTAGCGTAGGGTAGGCGAAACGATGCCAAACAAGTTCGTAATGATCATTCGTCATGCCGAAAGCCGATCCCAGGCGGTCCGGACCTCGGGGTCACCGAACAGGGCGAAAGTGATCCCGCACCACTGACGGTGCGCGGCTGGCATCGCGCGGGAGGCCTTTGCCGATTTTTTTACGAGCCGCCTCTACCTCTGGGCAGACCTGCATCAATTGTTGCGTCGGGCATGATCAAAAGAGATGATTCCGGCACTCGGAGCAAGCGGCCCAGCCAGACAATCACTCCACTGGCAAGGCGCCTTGGCGTTGAACCGGATGTCAGTCATTCAAAGGGCCAAGAGCAGTTAGCGGCGGATGCCATCCGCACAGCCCAATCACCGGTGTTGGTTAGCTGGCAACACGAGTCTATTCCTGCTCTGACAGCTGCACTTGTCGGTGACACAGGGATCGCTCCGCAATCATGGCCCGATGATGATTTCGACAGTATCTGGGTACTCGAAGCAGACGAGGCAAATGTCTGGTCTTTCTCGCGAGAACGCCAGGCACTGCTGGATGATGATTACACTGGTTAATTGAGTTGAGTGTCTGCTTTAGGTCAGACAGCGGAACGGCAGCTTCTAAACACATCATCCTGTAAGCTGACGGAGCGCTTTCGGCCCCAATGCGGCCGTTCTGCCAGCATGGCTCCGAACCTTCGAAAACGAGGTTGGCTACAGTCGACTGTCTTGCGTCACGGGAGCCTGCGAAACGATACGGGAAGCTTTCTGATTTTAGCCCACGAAAAACGTAACGAAATCAATGCCTGTAAGACGCCCTCCGGGCCTACCAAATTATTACATATCAATGCCTTGTGCTTAATTCCTCGAGTTTGAACTAAGCGTTGTTCGATATGTCGTCGATTTTTGTAAGAAATGGTTTTGGCGTTATTCGTCAATTTGCTCCTTCACGTTGATGGCACTCGTCACACGTAGCTCATGACTCGCGGCTTCGAAAGACCTTCCAGAAACCGGTGCGGTAATCGGCGGCTACGACGTGCAAATGGGCGGGTTCTAACCTCGGTCGTGGACGCCCCTGGACGGATGCCGCCCTCGAGTGGCCGAAAATCATCAGGCCTTCGTCCAGAGTGCCAAGCCCTCTTGAGATCATCGTGCTCGAAGGCGGTCGCCATACGGTTGATTTAGGCCGGTCGTGCGCCGACGGCCTTGGCGACATCGCGCCAGGTCGGTGGCAGCGCCGATGGTGCGACCATCGTCTTCGTTCATCTTTAGCACCATCCGTGTCCCGTTGATGTCACGTCACAGACGGTGGTGTCGAATTGGCCGTTCGATCGGATCGTGATCATCGTCAGCACGTCAGCTTTGTTGCAATCACATCGCCGAATCGAGATGGTGGCATCATTCAGGTGCTAAAAATCTGGATTTATCCCTCGCTCGAATGAAACATTTGTCTCCGATATCCCGTATCTAAGAAATACTGGATCGACCAATATGTTGCATGAAGCCAAGGGAGACAGTGTCGTGAATCTGAGCGAAGACGAAGCGCGCCTTGCGGAACGCTATCGCTTTCTCTGTGGCCAAAACGATCAATCTTCAAGGCACGGCACCATGGCACTGACCGGCTTGCTTGCAAGTGGTGTATTTGTCGTCTCCGCGATATTCTTTGGTGGCGGAGAACAGGGTGACCCTCTCTTCATATTCGGTGTTGGCGTATGTTGTCTTGTTGGTGCTGGAAGCCTGTGGTTCCACGGGCGCCAGGCCGAGAAGCGGCGCTGGCGGGAAATGAGATCAATCATTCACAAGTTTCGAAGCCAAGGACTTGGCGTCCAATTCAACGGTCAAGTGCATCGACTGCTTAGATAGCTGTGGAATAGCACATGCTCGGTTAGGGCGATTTGGTCGTGTCCCCACAGGTGGTGTAGCTCGGCGGTAGTGAAGCCGCTCGCGAGTGCGCCGTTAGTCGCGCTGTAGCGAGCGAGCGGCTTTGCGGTGGTCATCGGCGCTTTCCGGTAGGGTTTGGTTGTTGACGCCAACCCAATTCGGAAGGACCACCGATGACCGACGACATGATGAACCTGCGCACGCTCGTGGAGAAGACCCCGGATGCCGATCTCCTGCGCGAGATGATCGGCTTTGCCGCCGAGCGGCTGATGGAAATGGAGGTTGGGGCCGCCACCGGCGCCGCCTATGGCGAGAAGAACCCGTTGCGCACGGCCCAGCGCAACGGCTATCGCGAGCGCGACTGGGAGACGCGCGCCGGCACCGTCGAGCTGCGCATCCCGAAGCTCAGGAAGGGCAGCTATTTCCCCGGTTTCCTCGAACCGCGCCGCATGGCCGAGAAGGCGCTGACCGCCGTCATCCAGGAGGCCTACGTCCAGGGTATCTCGACCCGCTCGGTTGACGACCTGGTCAAGGCCATGGGGATGAGCGGCATTTCGAAGAGCCAGGTCTCGCGGCTGTGCGAGGAGATCGACGGCAAGGTCAAAGCGTTCCTTGAAAGACCCATCGAGGGCGACTGGCCCTATCTGTGGATCGACGCCACCTACCTGAAGGTGCGCCGCGGCGGCCGCATCGTCTCGGTCGCCGTCATCATTGCCGTCGGCGTCAACGCGGACGGCCGGCGCGAGGTGCTGGGCATGGAGATTGGCACCTCGGAGGCCGAGCCGATCTGGACGGAGTTCCTGCGCAAGCTGACCCGCCGCGGCCTGCGCGGCGTCAAGCTCGTCGTCTCCGATGCCCATGAAGGCATCAAGGCGGCCGTCACCAAGGTGCTGTGCGCGACATGGCAGCGCTGCCGCGTCCACTTCATGAGGAACGTGCTGGCCCATGCCGGCAAGAGCGGCCGCAGGGTCGTCTCCGCTTTCATCGCCACCGCCTTCGCCCAGGAAACGCCCGAGGCCGCAAGCGTGCAATGGCGCGCCGTCGCCGACCAGATCCGGCCGAAGGTGCCGAAGTTGGCGACAATCATGGACGACGCCGAGCCCGACGTGCTGGCCTACATGACCTTCCCGAAAGAACACCGCGCCAAGCTGCACTCGACCAATCCGATCGAGCGTCTCAACGGCGAGATCAAGCGGCGCACCGAGGTCGTCGGAATCTTCCCGAACGACGATGCGATCGTGCGTCTGGTCGGCGCAATCCTGCTCGAACAGAACGATGAATGGGCAGTGCAGCGGGCCAGATATATGACTCTGGAAACGATCAGCCAGATGAGCGATGATCCCCTGATCAGCTTGCCAGCCGTGGCGCGCTGATCAGCCCGGCCCATGCCGGAGAGCACGGCGACCAATGCCGTCAGCTACACCACTCCCCGGGACACGATCGGCGATTTCGCCAGGTGGCTACCGCGCCGTGTTATGCTCTTGGAAAGCTGAGCGAAGGCTGAGCGCATCTGCACTGGTGCTGCCCAATTTGGTGTCCCCGTCCTGCGATCCCCACGCATACGCAAAGTCGAATACAGGAGCGGGCGAGTATATGGCCCAACGTGCGAATATCTGGTTCGCCTGGTCCGGTGTCGGTAGTACATAGACATCCGCAGTGACGCCGGTTCGGGTTGTCCACTTGCCACCGCCGAAAGCCTGGAACACCGGCACAATTCTGTCGAGCGGGATGCCCGCGGCAACGGCTGCCTCGACCGTTCTGTCGATGAAATCCAAGTCGAAAACCGTGCCGCGCACGGGATAAGGGTCAAGACCGAAAAGGTCGATCCCCGTGTTGGCGGGATTGAAGGTGTTCATGAAAACAGGGGCGTCGAACGATCCCATGTCCATGAGAGTAACAAACGTCAGCGCCCCTGGAACATTGGCCTTGATCCAGTCGGCTTCGGCCTTGAGAGTCGCCGGACTGACTGCTGGAGAATGGTATTTGCCGGTGATGTCCGGCTCATCACAGAGACGAAAACCGAACAGCCGTGGGTTGCCGATAAATGGCTTCACCTTGGCGATGAAGCTCTGCGTCACTCCGCTGGATTCGTTTAGCCATATCAGCCCCTTCATCCCGGGAGGCAAGGCATTGAGTTGCTCGACATATTGTACGTCGGCGAGGTTGAAACCTGCGGCCGCGATCGCAGCGCCGGAGCCACCGGAGGTGTAGTGAAGGGTTCTTTCGCGCGCTTCCGCGGACAGTGCCGACTGGCCGTAAAGCACGAGCAATGCCGATACGCACAGGCTGCCCATGCGTGTGAGCTTGGGTGACGAAGTTGTTGGCGCGATGGGTTTCGAATTGATGGGTTGCGTGGGTCGGAAGGCTGCGGAATACCTGCAGATTGAGCTCAGCGACATGTTTCAGCTATCCGGCAAAATTCGTCCCGCATCGCTCTCTTTGTAGTTTGTATAAAGAAATCCGGCTTCATCTGTTCGGCCGATGGGCTGACGGGTATCGCTCAAGCGATAGCTAAAGTCTGTCCCTCGAACAGCGTTCGACATCGGGACCATGATCCGGCGTCGGAATAAATATGATGATGCTCGTTCGAATGAACGACCAGCTCGTAATCAAGCAGGGATAATGTGGTCCTGACGGCGACCAAGGCCGAGATTCTGCCGGAAATGGGGGCAAAGCCATGTGCGGTATCGTCGGAATCGTCGGCCAAAGCCAAGTCGCGCCGCTCATCGTCGATGCGCTGAAGCGGCTTGAATACCGCGGCTACGACTCGGCCGGCGTCGCCACCGTCGAGAAGGGCGAGCTTGGCCGCCGCCGCGCCGAAGGCAAGCTGATCAATCTCGAACGCCGGCTGAAGGAAGAGCCGCTCGACGGCACGATCGGCATCGGCCATACGCGCTGGGCGACGCATGGCGTGCCGAACGAGACCAACGCGCATCCGCATTTTTCCAACGGCGTCGCCATCGTCCACAACGGCATCATCGAGAATTTCGCCGAGCTGCGCGATGAGCTCACCCGCGATGGCTATTCTTTCTCGTCGCAGACCGACACCGAGGTCGTCGCGCATCTGGTGGCGCGCGAGCTCGCCAAGGGGCTGAAGCCGGTCGAGGCCGCGCATGCGGCGCTGAAGCGCCTGTCGGGCGCGTTCGCGCTTGCGATCATGTTCAAGGGCGACGAAGACCTGATCGTCGGCGCCCGCAACGGTCCGCCGCTTGCGGTCGGCCATGGCGAAGGCGAGATGTTCCTGGGTTCCGACGCGATCGCGCTGGCGCCTTTCACCAATTCGATCACCTATCTCGAAGACGGCGACTGGGCTGTGGTGCGCCGCAACAGCGTGACGATCTACGACATCGACGGCAACAAGGTCGCCCGCAAGCGCCAGCAGTCGCTGTCGACAAGCTTCATGGTCGACAAGGGCAACCGCCGGCATTTCATGGAAAAGGAAATCCATGAACAGCCCGAAGTGATCTCGCACACGCTGGCGCATTATGTCGATTTCGTCTCGGGCGCGTCGAAGCCGCTCGATCTGCCCTTCGACTTCGCCAAGATCGGCCGGTTGGCGCTCTCGGCCTGCGGCACGGCCTATCTCGCCGGGCTGATCTCAAAATACTGGTTCGAGCGCTATGCGCGGCTGCCCGTCGACATCGATGTCGCCTCGGAATTCCGCTACCGCGAGATGCCGCTGTCGGCCAATGACGCCGCCTTCTTCATCTCGCAGTCGGGCGAGACCGCCGATACGCTGGCCTCGCTGCGTTATTGCCGCAAGGCCGGCATGAAGATCGGCGCCGTCGTCAATGTGCGTGAATCGACCATGGCGCGCGAATCCGACGTCGTGCTGCCGACGCTGGCCGGGCCTGAGATCGGCGTCGCCTCGACCAAGGCTTTTACGTGCCAGCTGTCGGTGCTGGCGGCACTTGCGGTGCGGGCGGGCGTCGCGCGCGGCGCGCTCGCGCGAGCAGGAAAAGCAGCTGGTGCGCGAGCTTTCGAAGCGCCGCGCTTCGCCACCCAGGTGCTGAAGCTCGACGAGCAGATCGAGCGCATCGCCCGCGAGCTGTCGCGCTACAAGGACGTGCTCTATCTCGGCCGCGACACCAACTTCCCGCTGGCCATGGAAGGGGCGCTGAAGCTCAAGGAAATCTCCTATATCCACGCCGAGGGCTATGCCGCGGGCGAGCTGAAGCACGGGCCGATCGCGCTGATCGACGAGAACATGCCGGTGATCGTCATCGCGCCGCATGACCGCATCTTCGAAAAGACCGTGTCGAACATGCAGGAAGTGGCGGCGCGCGGCGGCAAGATCATCCTGGTCACCGACGCCAAGGGCGCGGCCCAGGCCAGCGTCAAGACGATGGAAACGATCATCCTGCCGGAAGTGCCGGAGATCATTTCGCCCATCATCTACGCGCTGCCGATCCAGATGCTGGCCTATTTCACCGCCGTGTTCATGGGCACCGACGTCGACCAGCCGCGCAACCTGGCGAAGTCGGTGACGGTGGAGTAGGCATTGCCGGCGAAACAACGTCGCCGACAATATTTTGCTTGCTCTATTTCGGCCGCAAACCGCTGCGCGGTTCTGCAGCGACTGGAGCAATTCCAGGAAAAGTGTGAGCAGCGGTTTTCCGTTCGGAATTGCGTCAAACAAGAGTTAGAGCGCTTCGCCGTTCCTTGAAACGGTGAAGCGCTCTAGAGGCTCATAGCGGCGCCTGCCCGCAGGCAGCGAACCCCGCCACCCGTAAATTTGCCAGACCGCCACTATGCAGGATGTGATGCACCCTAAACCACTGCGAACGAGTTTGCCGTAACCGCAAGATGCGGGGCAAGGGTGGCGAACTGGATCTGGGCCGCGCTGCCTGATCCGTCGCTGTCAAAATAGAGCGCTCCGGTCGCGCTGTTGTAGACAATATGATCGGAGCTGTCGTGCGCGGCCGTGCCAGCATAGAAGGCAGTGCTTGCGAGCGTCCCCGTCGCCAGCCCTTTGAAGATTGAGTGATCGAGCTGGATCTTGTCATCGGCAGGGTTGAAGTCGTCGATCGTGGCGACATTGCCCTTGCCAAGCGCGCTGTTGAAAACGAACGTGTCATGACCACCATTGCCGGTCAGCGTATCGTTGCCGCCACCGCCGTTTATGATGTTGTTGCCGGCGTTACCGATGATGTGCTGAGCGAGTTCGTTGCCGGTCAAATTGATTGCCGTGGTGCCGGCATCCTTCTGGGTGCCAAGGACTTCAATCGACGAGCCGGCCGAAAGCGCATAGCTAACAGAAGTCCACACCCTGTCTTGGCCCTGGCCAGCGGCCTCGACCACCTTACTGGCGGCATTGTTGACATAGTAATCGTCATTGCCGCCATAGCCGGCCATGGTGTGAGCGGCACTGTCACTTGGGCGTAGAACATCGTTGCCACTGGTGCCCGTTATATCAGCGGATGGGGGCGTAACGGGTGGCGGGGTCACCGGAGGCGGCGTGACAGGAGGCGGTGTTGTCGTCCCAGTTCCGGAATGGGTGTTGTGATCCAGGAAAAAGGCTTGCATTGACGGCGTGTTGCCAAGCGACGTCTCGCCATTCTGCGAGGACCATTTGTAAACCATATCAAAGGCCGGTGACGGCACGAGCTTTGCCCAATGGTCCAACATGGTCTGTTCCTGGGCGGTGGTGGGCATCACGTAAGACCCGCCCGTGTTGGTTGCCCAGCCGCCGCCTCCAAATGCCTGGTACACCGGAACGATTGCACTCTGCGGGATGCCCGCTTTCTCCGCTGCTGCGACCGCTCTGTCGATGTAGTTGAAGTCGACCACGGTCGAGCGCACCGGATAGGGATTGATCCCGTAGTAGTCGATCCCGGTGTTGGTTGGATTGTACGTGTTGGTGTAGTCGGAGGCCGTGAACGTCCCCATTTCCATCAGCGTGATAAACGTTTTCGCGCCCGGGAAATGGGAGTGAATCCAGTCTGATTCGGCCTTCAGATTCGCGGCGGTGACCAGCGTATGATATTTGCCTGTCGGATCCGGCTCATCGGTGAGATAGAAGCCAAAAACCTTGGAATTGCCCAGGAGAGGCGTCACCTTGTCTATGAAAGATTGCGTCACTCCGTTGCCTTCATTAAGGTAAATCAAGGCTTTAGTGCCATTCGGCAAGGCGTTGACCGATGACGCGTACTGGAGATCAACTAGGTTGAAGCCATCAGCTATGGCAGCCGTGGCTGGGGCGCCATAGGCGTAATGCATGGTAGCCATGCGAACATCCTTCTTCTTCTGGTCGGTAGCACCCCGACCCTTGCCTAACGACAGTCTCTATTAGCGCCAAATCAAATAAGGAAATGCGTTGATAGAATGATTGATCGAGGGCTTTGCCAGCACCGAAACGGCGGTTCTAAAACCCCCGCGCCGGGTTTGCGTTTAGCGAAGCGCCGGGCTAGCCCGTATCAACAATTCGGCAACACGCCTCCCCATCCGGCAGGGCGTTGACCTGGGCAAGATATTGAACGTCCACCAGATTGAAGCCGGCAGTAGCGACGTCCGATGCATATCCACCAGCTGCGTAATGGAGAGTTGCCATAAATCCCTCGCTTGGTTCGACAATGCTCAGCCTTGCGCCCGCGACGCTACTCACCGGAACCAAAACAAACCCGACAGCGACAGAATCGCTGACGATCGGTAGGGAGACACACCAATAATGAACCAACCGTTAGGATCAATTCCCGGATTTTCAGCATAGTTCGATATTTCTTGAGGATGCCATCCTTCGCAATGTCCCACTTTCTATAGGGGATCGCGCTGCAAGCTTTATCTATTACCGCTTCGCCGGCGCTGGAATTGCAGAGGGAAGCAGCACTCGCCAAACCTAGACTTGAGGGACGGCCCAGCAGAAGGAACTCGCTCGCGGGCCTCGCCACCAACTTCTGTAAAAACTGGGCCTGAATAGCTCGCCCAAACGGACGTTCAATTCGAGCTTCGGGGCAGCCTGTCGTGCCCGGAGATGGGTCCGCTCATTCAAACGGACGAGGACATTGGGCAAGCCTGCCCGTACCCTGAACCTAGGCGCAACATGTATCCGAGTAGCGAAGCAAGATCATGAAGGCAGGAAAGAAAGCTGACCAATTCACGCAATGTTGGTCAGACGCGCGGCCGGGAGAGGCATGATGAGCCCGCATCTCGTGTGTGTCGGGGGCGAGGATCATGCCTTCAGAATTCCGTTTTTGCTGTCGCTGCGTCAGAAGGGTTTTCAAGTCACCGCGGTATCAAGTGGCAGTGACGCGGCGTTCTTGCAGCACGGCATCCCGCACCACCGCTACGGTTTCGACCGATTTTCCAGTGGCAGCGGAGGCGCCATAAGAACGATCAGAAAGCTGATCTCGGAACTGCACCCCGACGTTGTTCAGAGCTTTGATACCAAACCCAACTTATTGACGCCATTGGCGGTGCGCGGAGCCGTCCCGGTTATCCGCACCATAAATGGCCTCGGCTGGACGTTTTCTTCCCGTGAGCCGAGAGCTATGGCGCTGCGCCCGGTATTTTGCGGATTGCAGTGGGTCTCGTCGCGCTGGACAGCGGCCACAGTTTTCCAAAACCGAGATGATCAAGCCTTCTTCGAGCGCTGCCGACTTGTGGCGCGCGGGACCGGCCACTTGATCCGCAGTTCCGGCATTGACGTTGACGGTTTTGCCAGGTCAAGGCAGACCGCGCCGTCGTCGCAGACAATGCGCGAGGAGCTCGGTCTCTCATCGGCTGAGGTGATCATTTTTGTTGGCCGACTGACGCGCGAGAAGGGCATTCCAACGCTGCTCAAGGCAGTTCCTCGCGTTCTTGAAAAAAGGCCCAATGCGCGTTTCGTGCTTGTCGGGCCGTGGGAATCCGAAGGCCCGTTCGCTGTCGAGAAATCGGAAATCGAGCGCCATTTCCCTCATGTTATCGCGCTGGGGCCGCGGCGCGATGTTCCCGCCCTTCTCGGCATGGCGGATCTGTTTGCCTTTCCCACACAATACCGGGAGGGAGTGCCACGCGTCCTACTAGAGGCGGGATTGGCGGGATTGCCTATCGTGGCCTCGAACATGCCCGGCTGCAACGAGGTGGTCGAGCCCGGCTGGAATGGATATCTCGCTCCGCCCGGCGACGCGGATGCCTTTGCTTCCCTAATAAACCAAATCCTATCCGAGCGTGCCCAGGCCAAGGTGATGGGCGCTCGTTCCATCGAATTCGTGAAGCAGCACTTCGCATTGCCGCTGGTAGTCGACCAGTACTGCAATCTTTACGAGCGTGTTCTTGGCGCCATTCCGCGCAGCGGAACGGCACATCAAGTTGCGAGGATAGGCAAGGACGCCGTGATCAGCGGACTCGACGGGGTACGCCAATGATCCGCGATGTGCTGCTGGCGGCTGGTGTTGCGATGGCCTACGCGTCGCAGCTTGAAATCCCGGGAGCACCCTTTGGATATAGCGAATTGTTCCTTGCGCTTTGGGTCATGCTCTCCATTGGACGCGTGTTAGCCGGCGGCAAGCTGCAGGTCACGCCGGCCCTCTCCATTCTCGCGACCTTCTGGCTGGTCCTCACCTTCGCTCTCGCTGCGGGACTGATCGTTGGGCTCCTGACGACCGTGTGGTACCTGGCGGCGCCGGTTCATGACATGATCGCCTATGTGCTGCTTGCTTCCGTGACCTGCCTGCTCGCGGCAGACCCCAATGCGGATCGCCACCTGCATCGCACGTCCTGGTGGATAATCGTTATTGCCGACGTTTGTTTTGCCGCTCAACTTGCGCTTGGTTTTGGCTTGATCCACCAGTCTGGTGTTAATCCATGGTACTGGGATCGGTTCATGGGTTGGTCCGACAACCCGAACCAACTCGCGCTCTACTGCGCAATGTTTGGTTCTCTTACGTTGAGTCTGGCAACCACCAGCAACAACAGACTGGCAAGGCTGTTCGCAATAACGAGCCTGGTTCTGATTGTCTATGTCGGCAGGCTGACCAAGAGCGATACTTATCTTTTGACAACCGTGCTGACCGGCCTGGTGTTTGTAGGCCTGCGGCTCCGGACCTGGATCACGACTGGCCAACGAGCCTCTGTCGGCCGGCAAGCGGCACTCTGGTTGCTGGTGGGTCTTTTCCCGCTTTCACTTTCCCTCTCGCCTTATGTTCTTGCTGAAACCACCAATGTCGAAAATTTCGCCAAGAGCCTGACCAAGGGCGACGGCGGCGCGGCTACGGCCGAGACCGCGGCGCTTCGGATCAATCTTTGGAACAACGCAATTACCAAAGGGCTGGAATCCGGATCGATGGGCCTCGGTCCCGGCCCTCATGCGGACAGATCCATCGTCTACAAGGAGTTCAGCGATCTACCGTTCGAGGCCCACAGCACGCCTCTCGATCTATACACGCAAGGCGGGCTGTTGGCGGTTCTCGCGCTGTTCTGGATACTCGGCGTCAGTGCAATCTACGCGTGGCGCTCCAAGATCGACGCTTTGGTGGCAATGCTGGTGTCAATCGGCATTTTCGGTTTCCCGCACCTGATCGTTCGCCACCCAATCGTGTGGTTCTTGCTCACACTTTGCCTCGTATCCGGGACACCCGGGCCGATTGTGGCAAGTGTCCAAGCTGTGAGGCGATAAGAATGTGCGGTATCGCCGGAATTCTCCTAGCGCCAGACGCACCCGCAGCAAGGGCGCTCAAGTCTGTTGTGCAAATGACAGGGGCTCTTCGCCATCGCGGTCCGGACGGTGAAAGTTTCTGGACTGACACCCAAGCCGGTATTGCTTTTGGTCACAATCGATTGGCCATCATAGATTTGTCCGAGACTGGCCGTCAGCCAATGCATTCAGCGAGTGGCCGGTATGTCATCACTTTCAATGGCGAAATTTACAATTTTCACGAGTTGCGCCAAGAGCTCGAAAGTGCCGGTCAAAATTTTCGAGGGACAGGCGATACAGAAGTTGTACTTGCCGCGGTTGAGCATTGGGGTCTTGAGGCAGCGCTCACGCGATTTGCCGGCATGTTCGCATTTGGATTGTGGGACGCAAAGACCAGAACGCTTCATCTGGCCCGCGATCGGGTGGGAAAAAAACCGATCTATGTCGCCCCGACCCGCCATGCCTTGATTTTTGGCTCCGAGCTCAAAGCCATTCGGTGTTTCCCGGATTTCCATCCGGAACTCAATCTCAATGCAGCCAGGGCCATGCTTTCGAAGGGCTGGGTGCCGGATGACAGTTGCATCTGGCGCGGCGTTTTCAAGTTGCCGCCGGGATCGACGTTGTCTCTGACGGCAGCGGATTTCGCCAAAGCGCGTCGTACGGGATCCGTTCGAAACAAGGTGCGGTTCTGGTGGTCACTGGCCGATGTCGCCACACGAGGCCGGCAGGACCCAATGGTGGGCAGCGACGAAGAGTTGACGAACGAACTCGATCGGTTGCTTCGGCTGTCTGTTCGAGAGCGCATGTGCGCGGATGTGCCGCTCGGCGCGTTCCTATCTGGCGGCGTCGACAGTTCGACCGTTGCGGCGCTGATGCAGGCTCAATCGCAAAAATCCGTGCGCACTTTTACCATTGCCTTCAGCGAACGCGGATTTGATGAAGCCCCTCATGCCGCAGCGGTCGCTCGGCATCTAGGCACTGACCACACTGAACTGCATCTTTCCTCTGCTTCCGCGCGCGACATCATTCCGCAATTGCCCCATACATGGGACGAGCCGTTCGCCGACGAATCGCAAATTCCCACCCTGCTGGTAGCGCGACTTGCTCGCCAGCATGTCACGGTGGCGCTGACGGGCGACGGTGGCGATGAGTGCTTTGCCGGTTACGCTCGCCATCTCATGGCGGCGCGCGCAAACCGACAGCATCGTCTGCCGTCGCAGTTGCGTGATTCACTGGCTGCGGCCATTGGACTGGTAGCTCGTGCTACCCGCCATGATGTCTTCAGCAAGTTGCCACTTTCGGCTCTGGTCGGGCATTCTTTGCGCAGCGATCGACTGCAACGACTGGCCCAACTGCTCGCCGCTTCGGATCAAGAAGAGCTATATCAGCGCCTGACGGGGTCGTCGACGACAATCCTGGCCCGCTACGGATCCCGGGCATCAGCTCGCCCCGTGCCGCGGCTCGACGATTTGCTTTCCCGGCTGATCTACGCCGATATGGAGGGATACCTGCCCGGCGACATCCTGGTGAAGCTGGACCGCGCCAGCATGGCGAACGGGCTGGAGGGGCGATGCCCCCTGCTTGATCATCGCGTTGTTGAATTCGCGTGGCGCCTGCCATCGGATGCCATGGTCCGCCATGGTCGGGGCAAATGGCTCCTTCGCCAGGTGCTGCATCGGTACGTTCCGCGGCGCCTTATAGACAGGCCCAAGCAAGGCTTCGACGTCCCGATTGCAGTCTGGTTGAGAGGGCCGCTCCGTGCATGGGCAAGCGACCTATTCGCCGACATGCGCCATTCCGGGGATGGGCTTCTGGACTTTGACAAGGTCCAGACATGTTGGCGCGATCACCTCGACGGCAAGCGGGATCACTCCCGCGATCTCTGGGCAACATTGATGTTCCTAGCATGGCGCGGCGACGCCGGTTCGGCGCCGGCGCCGGCGAACCGGTCGCGCATGCTTGAAATGACGGGAGTTTAAGATGGAAGGATCCATAGTCAGCCGAATTCAGCTGCCGCGAACCGCAGAAATGCATCTCGCAATGCGCGAGCCCAATCCGCGCATGAGGCGTCCTCTGCGTGATCCAGGAGAGGCCCAGACTCCTTTCAGCCAACTGTGGGTCACCATCGCAAGACGGAAATGGTTCCTCGTGGCCATGGCACTCCTCGGCGGAGCGATTGCAGCGCTTGTGGGTTTTTCTCGCCCTGCTCAGTTCGAGGCGACAACGCAGATCATTGTGGATGGTACGGTCAGAAGCACTGGTGATGGTGCCGCGGCTCAGGACATGCTGGATACCAGCATAGACAACAATATCACCTTGCTGACTTCGCCAGGTCATATGCGCCGTGTTGCTGTTGCGCTGGGCAAGATCGAGACCAATGCGCAAAATAATGCCGACAAGACTGCAGGGCAGGGCACCCTTCCAGTGCCTTCGGTGAAGAAGCAATCTTTTGCGGCCGAGTTGCTGGGCCGGATCTGGCACCGTGGCGATGACGCCAAGCTGAGTCCAGCGGCCGCGGATGCAGCGGAATTGAAGATTTTGCGGCGCGGCATAAGAGTTGGCCAAGAGCTGCGGTCCCGGGTCATCACCGTCGGTTTTACCGATGTCGATCCTGTTCGGGCAGCCTTGGTGGCAAACACATTTGCTCAAGTCTATGTCGATGATCTTGCAGCCAATAGCCAGGCAGCCGACAGGGCAGAGCTGGTCTCTGTCGCCGCCGCTCTGCCCAAGCTCCAGTCTGATCTGGCGCAGGCAACAGACCGCCTGGAGGCATACCGGCTAACCCACGGCACGGTCGATCAAGGCGCGATGGACAACGCCGCGAGAGAAACAGCTGATCTTAACCAGCAGCTCTCGATGTCGAAGGCCAGTCTCTCCGGCGTCGAGTCTCGCCTCCAGCGTATCGAAGACGTGCAAGCGTCGGGCGCGCCGATTGCCTCGCTCGCAGAAGCCATCGGGTCACCCGCTCTAACAGACCTCGTGACCCGTCAAGCAAAAGACCACGCCGACCAGAGTGTTGACGCCGCAATCAAGCTCGAGATCCAACAAGAGATCGCCGGCATTTCCTCTGAGGCAAACATCTATCGCGCCCAGGTTGCCGCATTGGATGAGCGCAAGAGAGTCTTGGACGCTGTGGTGGCTGATACCGCAAGCCGGGTTTCCGGGGTGCGTGCGCTTGAGCCGACTGTTGCGATCCTGACGCAGCGTTACAATGAGTTGCTGACCAGGCAGCAGGACTTGACGCGGCGCATCGCGAGCCCGTCACCCGGAGTCGCGATCATTTCGGCGGCCTGGCCGCCAACGGTCCCCAAGAGCCTTTCGCCGGTGTATCTCATTCCTCCGGGCATCGTCGTGTTCGGTCTCATCGGTGGTGTCCTGGCCCTTCTCGGCAATCGTCTCGATAGGACTTTGCGCGGTGAAGCCGAAGCTGAAGCCGCCCTTGGCTTCCCTTGCATGGGGCTGCTCCCCAAGACATCACGACTTCACGCCAGGCGCCTGCAGAACCTCATTTTGGGCCAGAAAAATTCTACCTTTGGCCGCGCTGCATTGTCCCTGCTGATTAATGCGGTACCTCAACCGGTTACAGGGCGATCGTCGCAAATCGTTCTGGTTACTTCCAGTGGTGGAAATGATGGGAAAACAGAGCTTGCATGGAGCTTGGCACTCTCGGCCACGCGTCTGGGCGGTCATGTGCTGTTCATTGATCTCGATCCGTATGATCAACAACTGACCAATGATTTTGTGAGCGAGTTCAGTATTTCGAAGCCTCGCAAAACGTTTGAAGATTATGTGAAGAGCCGCAGTGACTTAGGCGATGTGGTTGTTGGCATGTCTGACATCGGCATGGATTTCATGGCCGCTCCCATTGTCTCTGATGACCTTTTGAAGTTGTTGTTTGAAGTCGATGAGCCGCGCCACCTCGCGGACAGACTGGGCGCGGAATACGATCTCGTCGTCTTAAACGGGCCGCCTGCCCTGGAAGGTCCGGAATCACGACTACTGACCAGCTGGGCGGATTCCGTTCTATTCGCGGTTCGTTGGGCCAGGACACCACGCAGTATAGCACGGAGCATCCTGGGGGCGCTGCAGCCCGACGGGCCGAGGTCCGTCCCAGTGGGTATCGTTCTCACTGAAGTTAACCTCAAACAGCACGCCAAGCATCGTTTTGGAGACAGTGGCGATCTTCTGCTGGTTGGGAACTGATAGAACACTCGAGCTGCGGTCACCGGAAATGATTATCGAACTCTTTGGGCCACCTGGCGCCGGCAAGGCAGTGTTTGCTCATGCGCTTGCCCACCGGCTGCGTGGGCAAGGATACGCCACGGAGGTGGTCCTCAGTCATAAGCCAAGCAGGAGGGCAAGAAGCGTAGATCTTGGAATATTTATGTTTGTTTTTAGGGTGTTCGCGGCTATATTTGCGACCGCAAAGCTATTTATATATACTCCTGATTTGATAAAATATATATCGATGGCATCGTCGATGATAAAGCAAATACAGCCAAGAAAACTAATCTGGAAAGCCAGGATATGGCAAAATATTGTCAACCTTTCCTATCGGTGGGATCAGGCTAGGCAATCAAAAGAGATAACGATATTCGACCAGGGATACGTTCAGGCAGTCGCGTCACTGGCGATTTTTCGCGGATGCGCTGACAGCATTTCGATAGCAAGGGCTTTAAAAGTCACCCCCGCTGCAGATTTTACGTTCAGGGTCGTATTGCCTCGATCAGCAGTCGAGGCTCGCTTGCTTGAACGAATAAGGCATGAGGCTCCGGCCGAGCGAATTCTTGAGGCGGATTTCGACGCAAACATGCGATCGTTCGGCGTGTTTCAAAATATCGATGACATTCTTGTGGCAAGCGGCCGCAAGACAGTTTCGGTTGAAACCTTGGACGACCGCTCATTGTCAGAAAGCGTCCAGCGTGTCAGCCGCAAGATCATCTCCGAGATTGTTCACGATCGGGTTATTCCGATGCGCCCAAACAAAGCCGATCATCAACCTTTGACAGCGGACACAGCCTATCTCGACGACGGTGGCGATACGATAACAATACCAAAGGCCATCGCATCTGCAATTGAGGTGGATCCAGCGGCGCTCGGCAAGGAGGAGATAAAGCGTAGCCTGGGCTATGCCACTGTATTTGCCCTTATGATCTACGTGACTGGCGCAGGTCTGACGAGCCTGGCGCAATTGCTCATCGCGCGTATCGTAGGTTCAACCAGCTACGGTATTTATTCCTATGTTCTTTCAACAACATCGGTCCTCGCTTATCTCGCGACGCTTGGGTTCAACGTATCATTGCTGCGTTTCGTATCCGCCTACAGAGCCCAAGGGCGTCTTGACCTGGCTCACGGTGTGATCAGATTTGCCTTTCAGCGATCCGTGGCGGTGGCGACCCTGTTTGGCGCCGCGGGTGCGACTTATATCTGTCTGTCATCGAGTTCCGGCAACAGAGAACTCGCGATCAGCCAGCTGCTTGGTATGGCAGCTGTTCCATTGGTCACGACTTCGGCCCTCGGGGCCGCTCTCATCCGTGCTTTCGGCGGCGGGGTCTCTGCGCTTTTGCCAGAACGCATTGTGCGTGACGGGTTGCTGCTGACATTGCTGGCGATCGCAGCGTTGTCCGGCTCGTGGACTTTGAACGCGCCGTTGGTCATGCAGGCGGTGCTGACAAGTTCAGCGGTAACAGTCGGGTTGGTATTCATCCTGGCGATGAGATTTCAGCCGCCAGGTTTGCGACAGGCTGAACCCGCGGACGCATCGAAGGATTGGTGGTCGGCGGTTCCGCCGATCATGCTCATGGCGGGTCTTGACGTCTTCATCAACCGGGCAGGGGTGATGGTGCTGGGCTGGACCGGCCATATACGTGACGCGGGCATCTTTGCCTTGGGGCTCAATGTCGCGTTGCTTGTTGGTCTCTCGTTGGTGGCGGTCTCCACGATGTTTTCCCCAGCTGCGGCCACGCTCTACGCACGAAACGACCGCAAGGGTTTGCAGGACCTGTTTTCGCGAGCTGCCCTACTGTCTTCCGGCGCCGCAATTGCAATGGCAATTCCTTTGCTGGTGATTGTTCGACCGCTCTTGAGCTGGTTCGGCGAAGACTTCGGTAGCGGGGCGCCCATCGCGAGGGTGCTGATGCTTGGGTACGTATTCGTGGCCTTATGCGGACCGCAGTTGAATCTCTTGACCATGACTGGGAACGAGTGGGCTGCCGCGGTGACGATGATCATGGGCGCAGCCATTGGCGTCATCGGCTGCGTTATCGGGATAGAGATCTACGGCCCGCTGGGTGCCGCGATTGGCCTGGCCCTTGCCTTGCTTGTGTGGAACGTTGCAATGGCGGTCTACATCCGAAAGCGGCTGAAGATCACGCCTGGGCTGATTCATGCGTTGATGTCATTGAAAGCGCGCACAGTCGAGACCCACCAACGGTATTGGTTTTTACCTTGATCCAGATCGGCTTTGGCCGTCACCGGGATATCGCGACCAGCATTCTATCGCGAGAGCATCGTGAACCTTTTCTCCGATTCTGGTGACGAAGCCAAACTCATGCAAACGCACGATGATATGGGCGGAGGCGACAAGCACTATTGATGCGCGCTTGAGGCCTTCTCTGGACCTTGAAGCCTAGAGACCAAGCTTGCAGTCCGCGTCAAAAGACCCTGTAGCGACGAGGAGGGGGCAATGGAACGAGGTGGCAACACCAACTCATCGCGCCTTGCATCACTCGACCTGTTGCGGTTGGTCGCTGCCCTGGCGGTTGTGTGCTTTCACTACCTTTTTCGGGGGCCAATTGCCGGAGATGTCAGCGCCGGCTACCCTGCCGCCGCGCCGTTCGCCATCTATGGCTATCTCGGTGTCAGTCTTTTCTTCCTTATCAGCGGTTTTGTCATCGCGTGGTCGGCCGAGGGGAGAACGTGGCAGGAATTCGCCGTCGCGCGTTTCGTGAGGCTTTATCCTGGATTTCTCGTCTGCATGACGTTGACGTTTTTAATTCTCACGATCGCTGACAATCCGAGATTTCCGACAAACATTTCTACATATGTCGCCAATCTTTCCATGTTCGCCCGCGCTTTCAGCAGACCGTCGATGGACGGCGTCTATTGGTCGATCATGCTCGAGATCGTGTTCTATGGCTGGGTTGCGGCGCTCATTTTTGCGGGAGCCTTCCAGCGTTGGAAGCTGGCTATCGTCGCCGTCTGGCTCGTAATTTCGGCAGGAAATGAGCTCTTTTTCGGAAACACGGCGATACGAATTTTGCTTATCACAGGCTACGCGCCTTTTTTTGCCTTCGGTATTTTGGCCCAACAGGTTGTTACAAAAGGTCGTTCGCCGGCGGCGCTTGTCCTTCTTGCCGCGGCATTCCTGTTGTCGTGCCAGACGATCAGATTCGATCAAGGCTGGATGCAGGAGCATTACGGAATGGCCGTCTCCTATCCCGGTCTCTTCGTCGCCAATGGGTTTGTCTTTGGGATTTTTGTGGGCGCACTGCTGGTCCGCTCCATCGTGGGTGCTTCAAAAACCGTTCTGATGCTCGGCGGATTAACTTACCCACTTTATCTTCTTCATCAGTATATCGGTTACATCTCTCTCAACGCTCTGTATCCGCTAGTCGGCAAGAACGCCGCGTTCTTTGTCGTACTGCTAGCGGTGCTCCTTGCTTCTTTTTTGGTCTGGCGTTTCATCGAAACACCAATACGCAAACCGCTTATCCGAGCTTTGATGTCTGGCATGGATCACATCGCGCCAGGAGGATCCGTGCGTGCTCGGAGCGCCAGCCCCGTGGCGCCACATAGCCCTTGACTCGCCGACACACCAGACGACGGCACCCGGCAAGCTTACATGGGTACGAGCGTTGTTGCTCTGTCAGGGATTTCGCGCCGCTTCCGTGAAAGTGTCGACATCGACAAAGCCGTCCCCCCATCTTCGAGCGTGGTCGCGGGAGCGAAGTTAACGGCGCGACGAAGGTCGCCAACAGATGCTTATTGCTTCTTTTTCATTGGCGTTTCATCGAAACGCCAATGAGCAAACCGCTGATCCGGGCTTTGATGTCTGGCATGGATCACATCGCTCCACGAGGACGTGTGCGTGCTCGGAGTAATAGCCCCGCGGCGGCCGACATAGCCTGGCTTGCCGGCATCAGACAGCAGGTCGGCACACCAGACCGCAGCACCAGCCGCCGGCAAGGCTTACACAGGTACGAGCGTTTGTTGCTCTGTCACGGATCTCGCGCCACTTCCGTGAAAGTGTCGATACCATTCGACAAAGCGGTTCACGCCATCTTCGAGCGTCGTCGCGGGCGCGAAATTTACGGCGCGACGAAGGTCGCCGACATCAGCGCGTGTCTCAAGAACGTCACCTGGAGGCAAAGGCACATCCCTGCGAAGCGCCCGGCGACCAAGGGCTGACTCTATAAGCGCGATCAGCCGGTTAATCTCCTCGGGACGATCGTTGCCGATGTTGTAGAGGCGATATGGAGCTGAGCTGATGGCAGGATCAGCAGCACGAGCATCCCAATTCGGATCGGCACAGGGTGACGCGCCGAGCACTCTGACTACTCCTTCGACGATGTCGTCGATGTAGGTAAAATCTCGCCAGACACGGCCGGCGTTGGACACATCGATCGTGCGTCCTTCGGCGATGGCATGGGTGAATGCATAGACCGCCATGTCGGGTCTACCCCAGGGCCCGTAGACAGTGAAGAACCGCAATCCCGTCGCCGGCAAGCCGAACAGATGACTGTACGAATGCGCCATGGCTTCATTTGAACACTTGGTGGCGGCGTAGAAGCTGAGTGGGTGGTTGGCGCCATGGTGTTCGGAAAAAGGTATGGTCTGGTTGGCGCCGTAGACCGAACTCGACGAGGCGTAGACCAGGTGCCTGGTGCCGACGTGCCGGCAGCCCTCCAGAATATTGAGAAACGCCACAATGTTGGACTGGACATAGGCGTGCGGGTCGACAAGCGAATAGCGTACGCCCGCCTGAGCAGCCAGGTGGACGACATGTGAAGGTCGAAAGTCGGAAAACAGAGACTGCACCGGCAACCGATCTGCCAAATCCATGCGTATCGGAGTGAACCGTGACTCGGCACATAGGTGTGCGAAACGGGCTTCCTTGAGTCTTGGATCATAGTAGGGCGTGAAATTATCCACGCCTATGACGTCCGCACCGTAGCGCAAAAGCCGCGAAGCCACGTGAAACCCGATGAACCCCGCGGCACCGGTGACTACGATAGGTCCTGTTGGTGCCAGATGCTTAGCTGCCATATCCGAATCGGATCGATCAGGTCTCATCCCTGTGGGACCGGATACGTCGCGCTGAACATTGTCCGCGCCCTTGCGCTTGGACTTCTCTCCGACCATGACGAATTTTCCCGCTTCGAGCTTTGCAACATCGAGGTTTTCAGCTGGATCGGGTGAGGCTGCGGTTTGCACAATCGCCATGCCGTTCCGATCCAGATCTCTTGGGCAAACGCCGCCTCGCGATCGAGGCGGCTCTGTCACGGCAATACGGAAATCCGTGCGAGGAGAGCGACCAATTCACCCTGGCGCTTGGTTTCAGTCTTGGCAAATAGCGCGGCAAGTTGGGATCGTATTGTCGTGCGGCTGAGCCGCCAGCTGCGGGCGATCTCCAGGGGAGCGTCCCCTTGAGCCAATCGCATCGCAAGCTGAGTTTCCGCACTTGTAAGGCCAAACATTTTTTGCAGTGTCTGAGGATTGGCCGAAGACCGATTCCCTCGGTCCAACAACGCCACGATACTCGTTCCGTCGGGGGTAATGACCCCGCCCTCGTTGAGTATCACCGGTCGGTCGTCAGCGGTGCGGATCACCACCCACGACAACGAGCCTGGCAGAAAATTGGTTGGAACGTTCGCGACCAGCCGTCTTAGCGAAGCCGTAAGCTCCAGAGCCGTACCGGCCGCCTCACCTTGGCGCTCGAAGGTGCTTTGAGCAGCGGTGTTCCACTCCACCACCTTCCTTTCGCGGTTCAGGACGAGAAAGCCGCAGCCAATGCGATCGAGCA
The DNA here is from genome assembly GCF_053005525.2 of Mesorhizobium sp. ORM8.1. Lineage (NCBI taxonomy): Bacteria > Pseudomonadati > Pseudomonadota > Alphaproteobacteria > Hyphomicrobiales > Phyllobacteriaceae > Mesorhizobium > Mesorhizobium sp. ORM8.1. The sequence goes on from NZ_CM132600.1 coordinate 5,942,988, forward strand.
TGCCGGTGACGGATTCCATGCTCCTTCGCTTCGACTCGCCGGCAATGGTGCGTTGTTTGTCTGGCGTGTCGCGTGTTGTGCGCTCAACCCTGCCAAAGGCAGTGCTCAAAACAATGTGTCGCTTATTCGCAACCGTGTCGTTGCGCCTATCGATGAAAGACATAGCCTTACCCCACCCGTGTTTGGCCGAATTGAACTCCTCAAGTCTCCTACTATGTCGCTGCATCACGCGAGAAACAGGCGCCTTCTGTCTAGAAAGTGCTTCTTTCTCAGGAACTTGCAGCGTTTTTTGAACCGCACGTTTACGACGATCCGAACGAACCCTAGGCTCGTCGGAAAGCAATAGTAATCTGGGATTTGGGACCCGCAATCCGGCAGGGGGACTAGACCGGTTGGTAGCGTTCTAGGCTCGACGGACTAAGCCAAAGGTTGTAATCTGGCCATATGAGGTTGCGTTTGCATGGATTGTCTTCGCGTCTAAAAGGTATATCGCTAGCTCACGTGGCTTCCATGTCGGTGCTGGTTATTACAATAGTGCTGGAAATAACAAACTTATACAGTGCAAGAACAGAAGAAACGTTTATATCCTCTATACCAGCTATAATTGTAGCGGTATATCTTGTAGGGCGCGGCGCTGCAATCATTGCAACCTTGGCGACGATCGCCGCCGGCCTAGGAGCTGAAAGAATTCTACGCGGTCCAATTCCCTCGGAGGATTGGCTGCGGGCAATCTCCCTCCTGGTTTCTGGCTTTATGATCGCCTTCCTATTCAGCCGCTTACGGCAGGATCTGAGGAACGCGCTAGAGGTCGCCGAAAACAGATTGGCCATTGTCGAGGCGACCGAAAGCCGCTTTCGTTCGGTGTTCGAGCGTGCGGCGATCGGCTTTGCGAATACCAACGAAAAAGGTGAGCTTCTGCAATCCAACAAGCGTCTGTGTGAGCTGACAGGGTATAGGGAAGCCGAACTTGCTCAATTTCCGCTTGTGCGTCTTGTTCATCCCGATGACCGTGATGTCGTGATCAAGGCACTCGCCGATCGGGGCAATTCCACGGCACCGTTTGGTGCGGAAGTCCGTTTGTTGAAGAAGGACGGTTCTCCATTTTGGGCTCGTCTGAGCTTGTCCTCGTCACGCTCCGAGGGGCTGCTTTCGGAGAGCGCGATCGTCGTTGTCGACGACATTTCGGAACGACGGACGGCGCGTGAAGCGATCCGATCTCAGAAAGAACGCCTCGATTTAGCCCTTTCAGCCGGGCGGTTAGGAACCTGGCAAATCGACTTCAAAAGCGGCATTGTCGCAGGTTCAGATAAATTCTGGGAGATTCTTGGTCTGCCCGACTCCGTCGGTCGGCCAATTGAGGAGCTTGCTGCTGTCATACATCCGGGGGATTGGCCCAAGATCGCGGTTCCTGAAGGATCCGTTTCGAATTACGACGTCGAGATAAGGGTGCGGCGGCCGGATGGACTCATCCGTTGGGTCGCCCTGCGCGGGAGAAAGCAAGATGATCAAACGCTGCTAATCGGAATAGCAGCCGACCTGACTGAGCGCCGGCAGACCACGCTCCTGCGCGCCACGGTAAGGCGACGGGAACGCAAATTGATCGAGCAGCGGCATCGGTTTAGCAATCTTTTCTCGGTCGTCACAGCGCTGGTGAAAATGGTCAATGTTCCTGAAAATAATATCGGGAAATTCAAGGAGCGTTTGATCGATCGTATACGGGCCCTTGAACAGACGCATACATTGATTTCGCGCGGTAACGGCAACTCCGTGCTGCTTAAGGATCTCGTGGTTCAGGAATTGCTACCCTACGTGGAAACGCGCAAGATAGCGACGTACGGCCCTGACGTCACGATGACGAGTGGCGCCGCCGAGACCTTTGCAATGATTGTTCATGAGCTTACGACGAACTCCGTGAAATATGGAGCACTCGGCGAGTCACGGGGGCGGCTAGAGGTGAAATGGGCATTCACGCCAGAAGGTGGGGAAAGCGATGACGTCGTGTTCGATTGGATTGAATCGGGGCGACGCGGAAAAGCCAAGGCCGCTGGCCATGGCATCGGTTCGATGATATTGGGCGTCAATACTGCGCCGCTTATCGGCCATTCTTCGAAGCTCGAAATATTGGATGGCGGTTTACGATATTCGATCCGGTTGTCGCGACGCGAAATCGAGCCTTAATCAATATTCTTCGAATGCCAGTTCTGGAGCACAACGGCTGCCTCCGTTCGGTTGCGTACTCCTAACTCTCGCAGAACGGCAGCGGCGTGGATTTTCGTCGTTGCCTCAGCGATATCCAGATTGCGAGCTATTTCTTTGTTCGAGAAGCCTTCGGCCATCAGCTTGAGCACATCTCGTTGCCTCGAGGTCAACTTGCTAAGGCTGGCGGCTACAATTCGCCGCTGCGCCACGGCTCTCGCTGTTTGGGATCCGTTTGCCACAGAACCTGCGGACGTTCGGGATAAGAGCGCCGGAACATAGATGCGGCCAGCTAGAATCTCGCGCACTGCCGACACCACTTCTTCATCTTTCTGAGATTTCACGATGTAGCCGTGAAGCCCGATCGACAATGCCCTCAATATCTCTGACCGTGAATCGTTGCCTGAAACGATTGCGAAGCGCGTATCGGGATACGCTGACAAAACATCGCTGAGCGCTTGCTGGTTGAACAGCCCCGGCATGTTCAGATCCAAAATGGCAAGATGAATATGTTCTCGCTGCGCCAAGAGGTTGATGACCGCGTCAAGGTACCCGGCCTCGAATATTTCGACTTCCGGAAAAGCAGCGCTCAGCGCCAGACTCAGGCCACGACGATACAGACCGTGATCGTCGGCAATGACGATTCGATACATGGTTGCCACCCCAACGCAGGCCCCAACAAACGAGGCCTTAGAAAACTTACTGCGCCGAACGATCGATCGGCGGGAGGCCTTGGCGGGCTGGCCAACCACTCGTCGAACGTCCGGATTAGTCCTCGGCACTTGCACACCGCTGCGCTAATATAATCGTAAATGTCGGAAAAATCTCCCCTTTTTTCAAAGGTTCGATTAACCGACTGGAATCGCGCCATCTCCGGCTTCGTCAAAAAGTTATGTTTCGATCCGGCGTGTCGGTGGCCAGCTAAGGAAAATTCCATCTGAAATTCAGCATCTTGCGGGGTGGCAGCAAGCCAACTCAAACAGGTGAAAATTTCCGGTCTCCATACTGGCGTGAAAGTTCGTGGCTAAGCAATTTTTTCGATGCTGGCAGGCACTTTTGCCGCCGTCGCCCGCGCGACGGATAAGGTGTAGCCGTTGACCGCTGGAGGCGATGGACTGGTGCCATTCGATTGCACGACGACATCCCTCCAGCGGTCAAATACCGTTCTTCATAAGATGCTCGGACTGACGTGCAGGTGAGTTTCTGTCCGAATTTTCATGTTCGAGCGACGAGGCGCGTCTATCCAGGCAGCAACAATGGACCTGGCCATGACCTATGGAGGATCGGATGAAAGCGGTTATTCAATGCGGTGGAATGGGAACACGACTTCGTCCCTTCACGTCGGTTTTGCCGAAGCCCTTGATGCCGATCGGTGCTCGGCCCGTGCTCGAGTTGCTTTTGAAGTGGCTGCGACGCAATGGCATTGAAGACGTCTATATCACGACTGGGTATCTCGGACATCTCATCCGCAGCGTATGCGGCGACGGTTCGCAATGGAACCTGAGGATACGATACACGCAGGAGTCGGAGCCACTGGGCACTATTGGGCCACTCTCGCTGATCAGAGATGAACTGAATGAGCCCTTTATTGTGCTCAACGGCGACGTTCTCACCGACCTCAGCCTCAGTCGGTTTATAACCGCGCACCGCAAACACAAGGACCCGGTGACCATCGCCACCGCCAACCGCCTCATCAAGATGGATTTCGGCGTCATAGACGAAGTCGACAATGCAGTGCAGATGTTCCGCGAGAAGCCGACGCTTTCTCATCTCGTGAGCATGGGCATCTACTGCATGAACCCAAATGTTCTGAATTTTATTCCGTCGGGGATACCGTTCGGATTCGACGACTTGATGCTTCAGATGATGCAGCAGGGCACGCCCGTCCATGTCTACAAGCATGAAGGGCTATGGCTCGATATCGGCCGCGTCGATGATTTTCAGAATGCCCAAGCCATTTCCTGGGAAGAGCAATCGGCTTCGATCGAAGTCGCGGCAGCGGCCGCCTGACAGATCGCCGGCCGCGAGAAACTCAAACACGAATAATCAATATGGGAGTGAGGTTACCATGCTCTTGGTCAGTGCCCCAATTTTGGGTGTTCCGGAGAAGGCGGCTCTATCAAAAGTCATTGATAGCAGCTGGTTGACCATGGGCGAGCAGGTGCAACTGTTTGAGGAATCATTCGCCCGCATGCATGGCGCGGAGGATTGCGTTGCGGTCAGTTCCTGTACGGCGGCACTTCATCTCATTTTGCACGGACTTGGTATCGGTCCAGGCGATGAGGTGCTGGTGCCGTCGCTAACGTTTGTGGCAACCGCGAATTCAGTGCTCTATGTCGGCGCTACTCCCGTCTTTGTCGATATCGAGTCAGCCGACCTGCCGTTGATGTCGCTTGCGGAAGCCGAGGCCCGGTGCACGACGCGCACGAAGGCCGTTATTCTCGTCCACTTCGCGGGATATCTCGCCAATCGGGAACAATGGCAACGGTTCGCCCGTGCACGGGGACTGCACATCATCGAAGACGCGGCGCATGCTCCTGGCTTGAAGGAAGTGGGGACGTATGGCGTTGCGGCAGCCTTCAGCTTCTACGGCAACAAGAACATGACAACCGCCGAAGGAGGCGCCGTAATCGCCAAGGATCCCGAACTGCTTCAGAGGATTCGCCAGGCGCGCGGGCATGGCATGACCAGCGGCACACACCAGCGGCTGAACAGTCGCACGCCGCAGTATGACGTTACCATGCTTGGGTTCAATTATCGCATGGATGAGATGCGGGCGGCGATTGGACTCGTCCAGCTGCAGAACCTGCAGGAATGGAACGAGATAAGACGTATCCTTGCCGTCCTTTATCGGCGTCACATTGCGACACGTTGCCCAGCGGTGACGGTTCCCTTCAGTGAACCGAGGACTTCGGCGCACCACATCATGCCGATCCTTCTACCGCGATACGCTGACCGGCAGGACGTTATCGACGAACTGCGCGACCAGGGGATCCAGACCACGATCCATTATTCGCCAGTGCACCAGCTGACACTGTATCGCGAGCTTTCTCCCGGAACCCATTTGCCGCGTACAGAAGATTTTGCACAGCGGGAGCTGACGGTTCCACTTCACCCGCAGATGACGTCAGCAACTGTCGAAGCGGTTGTGGAGGCTTTGGCAACCGCGGTGAACAGCTGCGCCCAAGCAGGAACAGCCGCATGAATGCAACAGATCGATCCCTTCACCGGCGTTTCATTGCCGTCTCGGACCATGGGTTTGTGCGGCGTCTGATCGACATTGCTGTCGCAGGCTTTGCTGCGGTCTTGTTCACTCCGTTGATGCTGATGATTGCTATCGCTCTTCTTATCGAAGGCGGCAGGCCCGTTTTGTTTGCGCAAACGCGTCTAGGCGCGGGCGCCCGGCCCTTCCGCATGTACAAGTTCCGCAAATTTGATGTGCGATCCGATCCTCATGGCTTTGCATTGACCGTTGCCGGTGACAACCGCATGACGAGGGTAGGCCGGGTCCTCGCCGCAACAAAGTTCGATGAGCTGCCGCAACTATGGAATGTGATTATAGGCGACATGGCAATTATTGGGCCACGACCCGAGAGCCTGGCATTTGCCGATTGTTTCCACGGGGGAGCCGAGGCTGTCTTGGGGTATAAGCCCGGATTGCTCGGGCCTACGCAGGTTCTCTTTCGAAATGAAGCCAGATTATATCCGCAGTGTTTGGACCCATTAACGTATTACCGGGAGATTCTATTTCCCGCCAAGGCCAAAATCGACCTTTCCTATTATCCGCGACGAACCCTGATGGCTGACGCCGTCTGGATGGTTCGCGGCTTTCTAGCTGTCTTCGGCAGTGTACCGCCATCACCGATCAATATGGAAGTGCATTCAGGATAGAAACTCTGGTCAATTCCACGATCAGAGTCCGACATGGCAAGAGAGACGATTAGTCATGGGCTACGAAGGCAAGAAAGTTCTGGTCACGGGCGCCGATGGATTTATCGGGTCGCATCTCACCGAAGCGCTGGTCCGCAGTGGGGCGGATGTCACGGCATTGGCGCTTTACAATTCGTTCGACAGTCATGGTTGGCTCGACGATTTGCCCGACAACATTCGCAGCCAACTGCACTTCGTGCGTGGTGATGTACGCGACAGCGCATTCCTGAACAGGATTATACGTGGCCAGGTCGTGGTTTTCCATTTGGCGGCACTGATCGCAATTCCATATTCGTACGCGGCCGCCCAGTCATACGTGGAAACCAACGTCCTGGGCACGATGAATGTCCTTGAGGCAGCCCGTCAGTGGGATACCGAGCGTGTGGTGCACACCTCGACCAGCGAGGTCTATGGCACGGCGCTGACCATGCCCATCAAGGAATCTCATCCGTTGCAGGGCCAATCCCCGTATTCGGCGTCCAAGATTGGGGCCGATATGATGGCGGAAGCCTACGCCAGGTCATTTGGCGTCCCCGTCGTCACTTTGCGGCCGTTCAACACCTACGGCCCACGCCAAAGCGAACGAGCCATAGTGCCGACCATAATCAGGCAGGCACTGGACAACAATTGTTCGGCCATCATGGTAGGGGACACAACTCCTATCCGAGACCTGACCTTTGTCGAAGACACGGCCGCGGCGTTTTTGACCGCAGGCATTGCAGAACTTGCATTCGGCCATGCCTACAATGCCGGAAGCCAGCGCGCCGCCACGATTGCGGAAGTCTTGGATCTGGTAATCGAGCTGAGCGGTTCGAAGAAACCTATCCATCGAGATGAAAGCCGCTTGCGCCCGCAGAATTCCGAGGTTCGTGCACTTCTTGCAGACTCGACGCAATTCGAAACCCAAACCGGATGGCAAGCGCGTACCAATCTGCGAGATGGACTGGAGCGCACCATCTCATGGTGGAGGGGGCGCCTTAGCGAAGGCCGGGTACGGCGAGAAATGAGTTACATGACATGATCTTTCTTCGCCGACCAGCGTTGGCGGTGCCATTGATTGCCGCTGTCGCATTTCTTTGTTTGCAGGCTGCTGCAGGCCAAGACAGCAGCACGTCAACGCTGTTTGTTGCCACGGCTGCGATGCGTCTACCTGACTATCTGCGCCCGACTATCGATCCTGCGTTTGGGGAAACTTTCACCCGGATCACAAAGCCCGGGCCGCTCGGCAATGGGGTCGCGTGCGTAAAAAACTATTGCAGCCACCGCTATTCCAGCGCCCAAGCTTGGAATGCCGACCAGAGCCTTCTCGTTATAACCAATGGCTGCAATGGAATGTGCTTTCTTGATGGCCACACATTCGTCCCGCTGCTGATGCGTGATCGATCGGGCGAATGCGAATGGCACCCTGAAAACGCGGATCTGATGATCTGCGTTCGAGGCCAGCAAATATCGACCTGGGCGCCTCGGACCAACCGCGAGGATGTGCTGTTCGATTCAAAGGACTATCGGGATCTGCACTTCGGGCCAGGCAAAGGCAACCCAAGCCGAGACGGCAACCGCATAGCGGTGCGTGCGCTTCGCGCGGATGGTGCCGAGGTCGTCTTTGCCTACGATCTCAAGCTGCAACGCAAGTTCGTGGATATCGCGCTTGGGCAGCTTGCTGGCGACAATGACAATTGTTCGATTTCACCTCTCGGTGAGAATATTCTCTGCATTCAGGAACTGGCGGACGGCACCGAACAGGCATTTATCTTCTCGGTCGACGGCACTCCAGGCCAGAAGTGGACACAACATCATCGGCCCGGGCACGGCGACATGACGGTCGACGCCGATGGCAGCGAAATCTATGTCGGCATCAGCAAATCCGACCCCGACAAATATCAGGTGATCAAGCGCCGGCTGTCTGACGGGAGAGTGACGTCCCTTATGAAATACGGAGAGGCTTCGCATGCCTCATTGCGCTCGTTGGCCAAACCCGGCTGGGTCTTCCTGAGCTACGGCGGCAATCCGGACGAGATTTCAAGCCGTCCTGAAATGGCGCCTTACGCACGAGAGATAATTGCACTGCGCCTCGATGGCAGCGGAGAGGTCCGGCGCATTGCGCAGACACATAGCATTGATTTTGACTATCGAAGCGAGACCCATGCCTCGCCATCCCCTGATGGCTCACAGGTAATCTGGTCGAGCAACTGGGATGTGCCCGGCGGGCCCGTCTATGACTTCGTCACCCGTGTCGACTGGCCGGAAGAGCCGAAGTCGAACTGAATGGAGACCTCACCCATGCTATTCACGAAGCGAAGCTTTTTGTAGCGCTTGGCATGCTGGCCGCGATGGATACTGCTTCTGCGGCGGACGCGGGAGGCGTTTACAAACTCTCTCCTGGCGACATAGTCGAGATTGGGATCTCGTCGATACCTGAGCGAACTCAGCGCGCCGTAATCCAGATGGACGGAACGATCGCGATTCCCGAGGTCGGGATGATAGCAGTCGGCGGCCTGACACCTGCCGAACTGCAGGCCCACATGGCAGCGATATTGCCTACCAAGATATTGCACCAGCGTCTGCCCGACGGGCGGGAGCAGATGATCGTCGTCAAGCCCGGTGACGTGACGGCCATAGTCGCGGAATATCGTCCGATCTATGTGACGGGTGACGTGTTGACTCCGGGTCAGCAGGCCTATCGGCCGCTCATGACTGTGAGGCAGGCGGTTGCAGTGTCCGGGGGCTTAGCCTTCTGCGATCACGTGCAAATCAGGCCGGTCCTGATCCGGTGGATCTACAGCGCGATTATCAATCGCTTTGGGGTGAATACACCCGAGACTACTTCCATGGTGCTCGCATTCGCGCCGAACTGCAGGATCAGGCAGGTTTCGATACAAAACCGCCGCAAGGGTCGCCATTGTCCGCCGCTTTCAGCGCGGCGATTGCAAAGGCCGAGGCAGAATCGCTGAAGATTTCCCTCGACAACTTCCGGCAGGAGCAAAGCTACGTTGAACAGGGCGCAAACGATGCCGCAGCGCAAGTCGACGTTCTAACCAAGCGCGAACAGGTTGAGAACGATGGGGTCAAGGCAGATGAAGATGATCTGGCGAGGGTGACGAAATTGTTTCAAGCGGGCAATCTGACCAACGCCAGGCTCTCCGATGTCAGGCGCTCAGCGCTTCTCTCCTCCAATGGCGCGCTCCAGACATCGGTTGAGCTCATGCGGGCGCGGCGTCAGCAGGAAGACTTCCTGCGGCAACGTGAGCGCAACGACAACGTGCGGAAGATCGGTTTGCTGACGGAGTTGAAGGACACCGAGGTGCGCCTTGCCGACACGACCGCGAGGCTTCAGGCCGCCAGCCAGAAATTGCAGCCCGCTGGTGCTTCGGCGCAGCCGCTGCCAGTCGGTGGCGAAACCATCCAGGCTAAGATCACGATCGTGCGCAAGGTTGGCGAAGAATGGCGAAAGCAGCCCGTCGAGGAAGACACGGAGGTGCTGCCAGGAGACACGATAGAGGTCAGGTTCAGCAGCGGCCTCGAAAGTGTGGCAATCCAATAGACCATTGAACTGGCCCGGAACCGGCCCAGTCGTGGGAGCTATTGTTTGAAAGCCCTGGAAATCTGGTCGGCGAAAGGCTTCAGCAAATACGACCAGACACTGCGTTCGTCGGTGCTTATGTGAACCTCGGCAGGCATGCCTGGTTTGAGTATTTTGTCACCTTTCAGGCAGGTAGCCTGATTGTCGACGTGGATGCGTGCCGAAAAATAGGAAAGCTGATGTTCCTGGTCCTTGATCAAATCCGCGGAGATACGCTTGACCGATCCCTCACAGACAGGCGTCGTCCCCACATCGAAAGAAGGAAAGCGGATTGATACCCGTTGCCCCGGCTGAACGTCATCCATTCGGGTTGGCGGAATGAGTGCATCCACGACCAGATTGTCAGTGTCCGGCACAACCACCATCAGCACCTCGCCCGGCCCAATCACGCCTCCGACGGTGTGTATCGAGGATTCTTGTATCGTTCCGGTCTGAGGAGAACGGATATCGGTCCTCGCAAGTTCGTCGTCCGCAACTATCTTGCGCTCTTCAAGCTCGGTGCGCTTGGCTTCGTTTTCCCTTAGATCGCTGGTCACATCGCTGCGCCTCTGCTCATCGAGCTGAAGCACTTGCAAGTCCGTTTCACTGATATGGGCTTGCACCTCGGCGATTGCCGCAACAAGTCGACCAGACTCACCGCGGGTACGAGCCTCTTCCAGGGCGACATTGCTAAGTCGCTCTTTGGACACCAGCTTCCTGGAGTAAAGAGATTGGACGTCGGCAAGGCTGTGGGTAAGGAGGTCCAAGGAATCATTCGTCGCTGCCAACTGAGCCTTAAGGCCATCGATCTGATGTCCGAGTTGCACCGAGCGGCTTTGCAATTGCGCCTTCTGGCCGGCCAACGCCGTAGCTCGGCTTTCGAACAAGGCGCGTTCCCCGTTGACGAGCGCCGCCACCCGCGGGTCACCCATGCGGACCCGCAGGTTGGATGGCATCTGCATTTCAGACAGCCCTTGTCGCTCTGCTTCGAGCCTCGCCAAGCGGATGGTGACGCGATCAAGATCTTCACTGACGATTTGCAGGTTGGATCGCGTGAGCGTGTCGTCAAGCCTGACCAATACGGCGCCAGAACGTACATGATCCCCATCCTGGGCGAATATCCCCCCGATGGTGCCGCCCGTCCGGTGTTGGACTTTCTTTACGCTGCTTTCGACCACGACAGTCGCCGGCGCAATGACAGCGCCGGCGATCTTGGTCATTCCCAACCACATTCCTCCGCCGACAATCAAGAAGGCGGTGGTTGCCACGCCCAGAAGCAGATTGGCCCGGATGCCGTCGGGATCATTGGTCGGAGTCGTTCCGGGCCATTGGCTCGCGGCATCGACGCGAGCATAAGTGGAAATAATCGCGTCAGACACGGAGCAAATCCTCAAGCATGCCCGCTAACACCTTTCTGTAACGGAACGACCGTTGGCTTTTCGGTAAGCGGGAAAGGTCGGACCGCATTTGCGAGAACGTCTTCTCGCGGGCCAAATGCATGCATCATTCCGTTTGCCATGACGAGCACCTGATCAATGTTGACGAGCGCCGAAGGGCGATGCGCAACGACAACCACGATGCCGCCACGCTGACGCACAGCCAGGATTGCCCCCGCCAACGCAATGTCGCCGTCTGAATCTAGATTGGAATTTGGTTCGTCGAGAACGACAAGAAACGGATCGCCATAAAGTGCCCTGGCGAGTCCTACCAACTGCCGCTGCCCGGCCGATAGAGCCGTCCCGCCTTCGCCGATTCGCGTTTGAAATCCTTGCGGCAACCGCATGATCATCTTGTCGATGCCGGCTGCTCGAGCGGCTGCCATGACACCTTTCGGGTCGCTCTGGCCCCCAAATCTCGAGATGTTGTCGGCAACCGTTCCATCGAACAGTTCGACGTCTTGCGGCAAATAGCCGATATGAGCGCCGAGCAGCTCCGAACTCCATTGATCGAGAGCCGCTCCGTCCAATCGAACGGCTCCCCGGATTGGCGCCCATACCCCGACGAGGGCTCGCACCAGTGTCGTTTTCCCGGAGCCGCTAGGACCGACGATTGCCATGCCGGCACCGCTCGCCAGGCGAAAGCTTACGTTTAGAACCGTTGGTCGTTGTACGCTTGGGGGAGCTATCGTCAATTCCTCAACGGAGAGCTGTCCCTGCGGCCGCGGCAGCTCCATGGGCGGCTTTTGGTTGCCGAAAGCATCCAGCGCCGCCATCAAGTCGGAATAGCTTCGGCGGGAAGCTAGAAATCCTCTCCAGTTTGCGATCGCGGCGTCGACCGGCGCCAAAGCGCGGCCGAGCAATATGGAGGACGCGATGATCACACCTGGGGAAGCTTCCCCCTCTATCACCAGATAAGCACCAAGCCCGAGTACGCCCGATTGCAAGGCCATCCTGAGTGTCTTCGACAACGACCCTGTTCCGCCCACAATGTCGGAAAGCCGTTCCTGGTTTTTGAGATACGCATGGCTGACTTCTTCCCAGCGTCGGCCAAGCCTGGCGGAGAGACCCATCGCCCGGACGACTTCCGCGTTGCGCCGGCCTGCCTCGGCAAGAATGCGCTGAGCGATAAGTGTTTCAGAAGCCCGGGCCGCGGGTCTGCGACTGACAATTTCCGCGACCGCCGTCAAAAGCACCACAGCGGCGGCGCCAATGGTCGCCAGTATCCCAAGGGAAGGGTGCAACAGGTAAATGATCACCATGTAAAACGGCATCCATGGGGCGTCGAAGAAAACGGTCGGCCCCAGACCGGAGAGAAAACCTCGCAGCTGGTCCAAGTCGCGAAGCGGCTGCACCCGGCCCGCATCCTGCCCAGCTACCAAGGGCACTGACAGTGATATGGTGAAGGCCTTGTGCTGCAAATTTCTGTAGAGGCGATTGCCTATTCGAACCAGCAGGCGAAGCCGTACAAAATCGAGCAGCCCGTATATGGCGTAAACACCCAGCATGCCGATTGTGAATCCGATAAGCGTTGGAACGCTCTGCGAAGGAAGCACACGGTCGTAAACCTGCAGCATGTAAACGGAGCCTGTGAGGGCTAGAACGTTTATCATTGCCGAAAAAAGACCGACGCCAACCAGCCCATGCCAACAGCCTGACATGGCTGAGGGCAATTGCTGCGTGCGATGTTCCTTCACGATGTGCGACTTTCCGCTTGGGATTGTCGCGCGAGCTCGAGGGCTCCGTAAGCATAGGACAAGATCTTGCCTTTCGTTGTGACCCTGCCCACCCCAAAATATTTAACCAAGCTAACATTCGCCTATTTTTATCAAAATGCAGCAAAATCGTGACGTCGAGGCGCTAAATCGTGAATCGGGCTGGGGATAACCGGCCTCAGGGCGCTGATGCATCGTCATGTGACGGACCACTGATGTGGCGTCTCTGTCGAGACACGTTTGCCTGTCTGCTGAGTTGAAACGTGATTGGGTCAGACTTCCGGAGCGAGTGATTCGCCGCAGCTCTTTATGTGAGCGACGACGACACGGCCCTCGCCCCCTTCGTTGGCGATCGAACCAATATGCTCATAGGCCTTCGAGCGATCGAGCAGGCCCATGACCTGCCGAGCCTGACCAAGGCCGACCTCGAAGAGCAGGATGCCACCGGGGCGCAGGTATTGCTGTGCGTCTTTTATAACCCGCATGTGGATGCTCAGCCCATAAGGACCAGCCGCGAAGGCTTCGCGCGGCTCCAGGTCAATCAGGTGAGAGCGATCGCCCTCGAGGCGCTTTTCCGAAATGTACGGAGGATTGCAGACGATCATGTCGATCGTGGCTTCCAGTTCCAGGTTCGAGAAAGCCTCGAACAAGTCGCCCTGATGAACCGAAACGCGATCGGCAAATTCATGAAAGGCCACGTTGCGACGCGAGACCTCCACGCATCCATCGGTTAAGTCGCTCGCCCAGATCCGAGCCGCGCGGGCATAGTGCGCTATGGCGCAAGCAAGATTGCCGGCGCCGCAGCACATGTCGACAATGCGGGGCTCCGCAATCGTCAATCGACCCAAGGCATCTAGGGCGGCTGTTGCGAGTAACTCCGTCTCCGGTCGCGGTACGAGCGCGCCAGGTGCCACGAGCAATTCCAGCCCCATGAAGGTGGTATGCCCTTTGCTGTAAGCGTCCTCGACGCTGATTTCCTGGCTCACGACAGACCCACCTACTTTCCTACGGCGCCCTTCCACATACCGCTGTGATCAGTTCTTTTTCAGCATGACGTATCGTGCAATTCCGTGAACGGAATCGAGGTTCTCAGGCAGGAGCTCGCTGTCCTCGACGATGATGCCGAAGGTTTCTTCAATGAAGCCGATAATTTCGAGCACTCCAGTCGAGTCGACGATGCCTTGGTCAAGTAGCGACGTGTGGTTTTCCAAAGCCTCGGCGTCAGCTACGTAGAAATTCGAAGCTAAAAAGCCACGAATTTTCTCGCTAAAAGCGTCTTCTGTTTCCTTGTTGGATAGCATCGGATTTTCTCCACTGGTGAACGCATTTGGGCAATGTTTTGTAAGAAAAGCCTTACGACAAAGCCGCTTTCTTCAATTTTCCCGTATCTGTCATCGGCAAGCTGGATACGATAACAATCGACTTCGGGACCATGAAATTCTCTAATCGTTTCTGGCACTCTCTCTGCAGTTGTTTCTCGTCGATGAATCTGCCTTGCTCCATCACGACAAACGCCTTCACCGCTTGCCCGAGAAGTTCGTCCGGAACGCCGATCACAGCGGCTTCGCGCACCCCCGGAATGCCAATCAACGCGTTCTCAACCTCCCTGGGGGCGACCTTCTCTCCCCGGGATTTGATGATCTCGTCGCCACGACCTACGAAATAGAGGTAGCCTTCGGCGTCCATTCGGCAGTAGTCGCCGGTGTAGAGTACCTGTTCACCCGGGAGAGGACCTGGCTTGAGCTTCCTTGCGGTCGCCTCTGGCTTGCCCCAGTAGCCCTTCATCACGGTCGCGCCCCGGATGACGAGTTGGCCTACGACGTCGGGGCCGACCCGCTTATCGTCCTCGTCGACAATCCACATTTCCGTGTTCGGTATGGCTACTCCGACGCTCAACGGCTTGCGCGCGAGATCCTCCGGCGGCAGATAAGTGCAGCGCTTGCACTCAGTGAGACCGTACATTGAGTAGATGCGTGCGCTGGGAAAAAGATCCTGCAGCATCAGGATATGCTTCAGCGGCAGGGCAGCCGCGGTGTTTGTCACATAGCGAATGCTCGAAAAGTCCTGGTCCTTCAGCGATTTGAGCTCCGATAGCGCGGCAAAGATGGTGGGGACGCCGGGAAAACCCGTGACACGCTCTTGTTTGATCAGTGCAAGAATCTGGGCGGGGAATGCAAACGAGCGTTCAAGCACCAGGCGGGCGCCTGTGCGAAACGCCATGATCATTTGGTACAGGCCATAGTCAAAGGCCAGCGGCAGGACATTCAGGATGACTTCGCTCTCCTCAAGCTCAAGGTATGAGGCAATCGAGGTGCACGCCGTCATCATATTTCTGTGGGTGAGCATAACGCCCTTGGGTTCGCCTGTAGAACCCGACGTGTAGATTATGGCGGCGAGATCGATGTCGATGCAGCCGCGCGCCGGTGCCGCACCGTCGCCGCTAGCAGCAACATTCCAGCGCACTGCATGCGGCAGCTGTTTCAACTCGGCGTCATCCATCGGCCCGGAGATGACGGTCCGGCGCAGTGACGGGCACTTCTGAGCCGGCTCGCGGAAGATCGACGTCAGATGGCTGTCCGTTATCAACGCGGTCGGCAGACAATCGTTGAGCAGGTAATGAAGCTTGTCGCTCTTGGTAAGCGGATTGACGATGCACACCACGGCATTCGCCTTGAGGACAGCCCAGAAGCCGATGACCGTCTCGATGGTGTTGTCGGCAAAAATCATCACGCGATCGCCGCGCGCCACGCCGGCATCTGCCAGGTGACCAGCCACGCGATTGGCGCGCGTCTCGATCTCGGCATAAGTCAGGTGTTGTCCGCCGCAGACCAAGGCCACCTTGTCGCCCAGCCGGTCGGCTGAGTGTCTGAGATAGTCATGTAGAAGCGGTATCGCCCCATGCATCATGCCAACACCTCTTCCCTGACCTCATAGTCGACATCGACGCTGAGCCTGATCTTTCGGGCACCGTCTGGACGGCTCGCTATGAACTGTTGATGAAGCAGCTGAGTTGAAAGCACGCCAACCAGCGCCATGTTGTCGGAATTGGAAAGATCTTGATCCCCGGGTCTGGCTCGGCACTTGCCGAGCAGGCGCTCCACTGACTTCGGATCGAAGACGTTTGCCTCCCGCAATGCTGACTCCGAAAGTGCCTCGCGCACATAGGCCGGTGCATTATCGCCAAAGAAGCACTGAGCATTTGGTGCTCTGTAGGGCTGTTTCTTGCGCGCAACGACTTCCGGCGGCAGGATCGGCTTGGCCACTCGCTTCAGCACATGCTTTTCATCGAGCACGCGCAGCTTGTAGTCGGCCGGCAGCGAGTTCGCGAGTTTTACGACATCGTCGTCGAGGAATGGGAAGCGTCCTTCGACAGAGTTTCCCATCAGCATCCTGTCGCCCTGCGAGGAGAGCAGGTAGCCTGACATAAGGGTCTGAATTTCGATGAACTGATCCTGCGCGAGAGAGCCCCAGCGCGAAAACTCGACGGGCAGGCGGGCAAGAAGTTCTGAGACCGCATTGCTCGATTCCGTATTGCCCCGCATGTCGGTTGAGAACAGGCGCTTGACGGCGCTGGTGGTGCGCCAGCGAGTGTCATGTGCAAAGCCTGGCGCGTCATAGGCTTCGATATCGCGTCCGAAGAACTGGCGCGCCATGGCCTGCTGATGCACCGGTGAGCGCGTGAGATAGGGGTAGAGGCGCTCCAGCAATCGCGCACGTCGCGTCGAGGACGGCTGACGGCCCCAGAAGCGACGGATCTTACCTTCCCGGAATAGGTCGTAGCCGCCGAACACTTCGTCGGCGCCTTCTCCCGTCAGTACGACCTTGATACCATGCTCACGCACCAATCTTGAAAGAAGGAAAAGCGGCGCCGGCGCGGTCCTGAGGATTGGGCGTTCGGTGTGGTAGATGACTTCGGGAAAGACATCGGCGATGTCGCTGCGAGAAACCGTCACCTCGTGGTGTTCGCTGCCAGTCTCACTTGCAACCAAACGCTGGTATCGGGTCTCGTCATATTCTGCATCGGCAAACCGTAACGAAAAGGTCCGGAAGCGGTCTCCGGCGATACGCCTGGCCAGAATGGCGACAAGCGAGCTGTCCAGTCCGCCGGAGAGGTAGCAGCCGACAGGCACATCGGCCTGTTCGATCCGCAGCGCCGTCGCGGACTGTAGCGTCTCGCGCACCCTATCGACGGCGTCATCGAGCGACCCGGCAAACTCACATTGCTCATCTTCAGGATAGCTAGGTTTCCAGAAGGCTCGCTCACGGACAGTGTCGTTTTCATAGACCCGAACGTGCCCTGGCTTGAGTTCTCGAATGCCCTTGAACACGCCTTGCGGCGAAACCACAGTCCACAGCGTGAACGTCTGATCAAGGCCGGCCGGATCGAAGGCACGCGGCAAAGCTGTGTCCGCCGCGAAAATCGCCTTCACTTCGCTGGAGAAATACAGGCGTCCTCCATGCTCGCAGAAATGCAGGGGGCATATGCCGAACCGGTCGCGCGACAGGACCAGGCGACCGGCCAGTGAATCCCAAATCGCGATTGCCCATTGTCCGTTCATTCGCTCAAAGGCGGAATCACCCCATTCGCGATATGCATGAACCACCACTTCGGTGTCGCTACGTGTGCGGAAGTGGTGGCCGAGTGCGACCAGCTTTTCGCGAAGCTCAAGGTAGTTGAAAATCTCGCCGTTGAAGACAATCCAGGTCCTGCCGTCCGTGTCGGTGAGCGGCTGTTGACCGCTCGAAAGGTCGACGATGGAGAGGCGTGCATGGGCCAGCCCCGCGCGCTTGTCGCGGTAGAGGCCATGTTCGTCAGGTCCGCGATGGGCGAGGGAGCCCGCCATACGCAGGAGCGCCTCCCGCGAAGGTCGTGCCGCGGCAGCGTCCAGAGCCACGATTCCGGCTATACCGCACACCCCGTCACCCCTCGTCCATCTGGACGGCGGGCAGGGGTCTCGCGTGAAGATAACGCGCTGCGCGCCGCTTGCTTTCGATGTCTTTGAAGACTTTCTGGACCTGATCAGCAGTAAGGTCAGCAACCGCCGCGATCTCGCTGGCAGAAATTCCGTGGTTCAGACCATAGAGGCACAGGTCCATCAACTGATAGGGCAATGCGAAATAGAATTCCTCCTGGCTCTGCGCCATGGAGAATGTGTCCGTGGTCGGAGGTCTGCGCCGAACCTCCGCGTCTATGCCCAAATACTCTGCCAGCTGATAGACCTGCGTCTTGTAGAGGTGAACGATTGGCAATATGTCGGCGATTCCATCGCCCTGCTTGACAAAGAAACCCTGGTCGTGTTCCAGCCGGTTTGGCGTACCTGCCACCGCGTAATTGAGGCGGTCGGCGTGGTAATACTCCGTCATCTTTCTCACGCGTTGCTTGTAGTTGGTGGCGGCAACGATCTGCAGATAAGCCGCGGGTGGCAGCCTCACGGTGTCGACGTTGCCGTCCGGGTCTTCCACGGTCAGCCTGGTGATGTTGAGGCCGTTGTTCTCTAGAACTGAAGCCATCACCAGTTTGCATTTCCAGCCCTGACCATAGGCGGGAACGGCAGTTCGGATCGCATCGATCTGCCGCGAGTAGGCGCCGATGCCTTCCAGTGCTGGCGTGATGTCTTCGACGATAGAGTTAATGCCGAGCTGCGATGCAACCACTTGGCCAAGCCGCAACGAGTCGCCAGAAGAATGGGACTCGGGCATGAATAGACCGAGGACCTTGTCTTTTCCGAACGCACCGACGCAAAGGGCCGCGACGACGGAGCTATCGATGCCCCCGAGAGGCCGACAACCACGCCTCGGCGCCGAAGTGTGCCAAAGACCTGTTGGCGCAAGGCTTCTAGGATGCGATCGACCTCAACACGAGCATCGAGCAAGAGGGTGTCCTTGCCAAACCCTGAAATCACGTCGATGACCGTTCCTCCCCCTGGAGAGATTCATTTGGCAGGTAAGTTTGGGCCACGGCCGCCTCAATGAGCGGGCGGTTCGACCCGACATTCGGTTCTGAGACCATGTCGATGTGGCTGCCGACGATTGGGATCACATCCAGATTTGCGAACGCGCTGTCCCACCCGATGTCCCGAGGCATTCCAGGTCGGGCGCAGCGAAACAAGGTACCCGTAATCGGTAGTCTGGGCCTTGGCGCCTGCAGCCACTGAAAGAAGGCCTTGGCACGCAATACTTCTTGAAGCTCCAGCTTTGCCCTGAAGCTGGTGGCGTTGAACTTCCCTTGGGCATAGCGATCGAGCATGCGGGCGAATTGCTGTTCGTAGCCCAATCTCACAATGACCTTCGCGAGCGCGCGGCAAGCCATGCGGGTAGCGGTAATGCGATTGGTTCGAATGCGATGATATGTACGGGTGATGGTCTCCCGGTAACTGCTCCGCTCGCCCAGAAGGCTTGTGTCAAGGATGCCCAGAAATTTCACATTCCGGCCGGCTGCCTGCAGCCTTGTAGCAACCTCAAAAGCAACAACACCGCCAAGTGAATGACCAAGAAGGCGTACGTTGCCTTCAGGCTGGGCGCGTCGAATTTGGTCGAACGCGGCTTCAGCCATGTCTGCGACCGAGTTCTTTCCCTGCAATATCATTGCCAAAGCCGGATACCTGACTGGGATAACCCGAGCGGTCCTGCCCATGGAGGACGCGAAGGCGGCAAGGCTTGGGCCATATCCGACAGACCCGGGGAGCAGAAAGAGAATTGGCGGATGCTCTTTACGCGCGCTGGCCTGGTCGTTACCTACTTTCTGCGCTGTGACGGCTTTCACCATTTCGTCGAAATTCATTCCGACGGTGAAAGGTTCAAGGTCGATCTCCAGGTCGAGAACGCTTTCGATCTCCATGACACAATGCAACAGTTTCAGCGAATCGCCGCCGGCATCATCCCAACGTCCCCCGGCGACGCGCGTGTTCAGGATCTTGGTCCAGGCACGTTGCACGATCTGCTGGACAGTCCGCTCCTGTCCTGCATTCGAGTTCTGGACGCCGCGGTCCATCCTCACGCTCGAACTGTCCAGTTCGCTGAGCTTCGCCATGTCGATCTTCCCACCCGGCAGGCGTGGGATTTCGGCGATGGCATGCAGCCGCAAAGGACACAGGGGCGGCGGCAGCGTTGTCCTGGCACGATGACGAAGATCGTCCGCAAAGTTGGAGCTGGCCGGCCCACGCGGTACGGCGAATGCGACGAGCTCCGTAGCTGCCGTCACAATTGCCACGGCGTCGTCGACGGACGGCGCGCTACGCAATACCCGCTCCAACTCCGCGGGTTCAACGCGCCGGCCATTGATTTTTATCTGACGTCCCTTACGCCCCACGATCCGCAGCAGGCCATGGTTATCCAGTTGAACGAGGTCACCCGTTTCAAAGATGCGGAGGGAGGGGTTGCCGGGGTCTGAGGTCACCGGCACGACGGCTCCATTCTCCCAGTGGCCAAGCAATACATAAGGGCTTCTTATCAAGAGCTCCCCGGTCTTGCCGGGCGCCACGGGGCGTCCTCCTTCGTCAACAATCGCGAACGTAACTCCTGGAAGGAGCCAGCCGACGGGGACCGAAGAGCCCTGCTCCGGCCAATCGGTCGGCAAAAACCACTGTGAGCCAGTCGTCTCGGTTGACGAGTATCCGATCTGCACGAGGCAAGTTTCCGAGATCGCTTCGCGCAGCAGTTTGATGTCAGCCCACGAAACCTTCTCGCCTCCAATCCGAGCGACGCGGAGCGTCCGGAAGGCGTCTTCAGATTTGTTTGCCATAAGCGCGCGGAGCAGGGCCGGCACGAGATAGGTGACTGTCACTCCCTCGGCTTGTATGCGCCCCAATACCGCGCGCAGGCCGACAGCTTCGACTTCAAGCAAATGCAGCGTAGCGCCGGTGAGCAGAGCTGCGAGAATCTCCCGACATCCGGCAATGGTCGCTGGTCCCGTCAGCGGCAAGAAGATGTCGTGCGCGTTGATGTGGCAGGCGTTTACGTATTGCTGGACACGCCACAGAAGGCTGCGCTGACTGTTGACAATGCCCTTGGGTCGCCCTGTGCTGCCGGAGGTGTAGAGCACGATTGCCGGTGAATCCACGGAGACCGGATAGAGTTGGGGAATCCGATTTGTTTTCGGCGTGCCGGGGGAGGCAGCATTGATCCAACCTACAATGCGCGGTAGGCCCGTGGGCCGGACATCTCCATCGCCTATGACGGTGGACAACCGCGCCTCGGCCACGATTGTATTGATCCTCGTGTCCGGGTCCCTCGTGTTGAGAGGCACCATGGGTCGCCCCGCGGCCATGCTTGCCAGCATTGCCAACGGGAAAAAGGCCGAGTTAGCCAGGAGAATACCGACGGCATTTCCGGAGGGTGTGATGGCGATGATCCGGTTGGCCATTACTTCAACAGCCGACAGGAGTTCCGAGTACGTAAAACGATTGGTGCCGTCGCTGATCGCCAGCTTCCCTGGATATTGGCTGGCGACGCTTCTCAGATGGTCGAGGACCGCGACGTCTGCGAAATCGATGTCCATCCTCTGATACGGGCGCATGACAGGGCCGTCTTGGTCCAGCGCGTATTCCGGGACGTTTGACCATTTGCTTAAGGCCGACAATTGAAAATCCGTCTGCGGATCCTCAATCGTGCGTTCTGATCCTAGATAGGCTGGCGACATGACTGACTCACGCTAAGGTTAGCGCCAGTTATCGCTGTCCACCCGAACCATTTCATCGATCATTCTGATGATGCTTGTGGCGTATGCGGTGCATATCGAACTTTTCGCAGCGCTTGGTGATCGCGAACGGCCCCTAGAGATCCGTCACACGGCTACAACAGTTAATGCCGGCGCAACGCTGCCTATTAAGGAGGCAGAATTTGCCTCGCTACAGCTCGCCTCGTTAAACCGGGTCCCTTTTCTTGTTTCGGCAAGATGGGTCTATCACGCACGAGTCTCGGTACGCGCGATACCTAAGTATTTTCGAAAAAGTTGGCGGCATGCCGCTGGCGCCCCGCCCGAACGAAGCCGTTCAATGTCTCAGGACTCCATCGCTATGAATGGTTTCGTGTCTGTGACAGCTAGCGTAATCGGTCGGCAATTCTCTTTGTCCAGGTCGCAATGACCAGACCGCAGGTAACACCTGCACAGTCGGCAATCCAGTCGAACAAATCCATATCACGCGCCACCAATTGTGTGCCCTGAAGGACTTCGATCGCTGCACCGAGAACGAAAAGAAATACGACTAGCCTTGCCCGTTGCTCGGGCCAGCCGAGGCAGCCAAGCACCGCCAAAACTGTGAAGGCGGTGGCATGGTTGAGCTTGTCGTGACTGAACGTAAAACCCAAGCCGAGCATTTCAAGGATGCGCCCGGGCAAGAGTGCAAGCAGGAGAACCAGCGCCAAAGTAAAAGGGAAGATCGTCCTCGCTGCCACTGGATAGGAATCTATGGGCAACAAAGGGAGTGATCCTTTACTCGAGATTGCTGTGGCGTTCGAAAATCGCAGCAGATTGCATCTGCAATTCTCCAACATCGGCAATCTGGCAGGCAGATGCATCGGCCAAATGAATGAAGATCTGGCATCAACCGGTATCAGAACGTGCCTTTACCCAAATGCTCGGGGCCAAGCTGCCTGCATCGGGGCAATGTGAGGCGGTTCACCTACACTGACGCATAAAGCGGCTACGTTCTGGGGAGGCCGTAACATGTCGTCTTGAAGGGGCGGCCCAGCGACTCAGGTGGCAGCGGTTTGCCGCCGGGCCTAGCCGGCTTCGGGTTGGGGACTTGCCGGTTAACGAACATATGCAGTCGGGCGAACTCCGAGCGAAACATGCGAACGAACTATGTGCGCGTATGAAATTAACGGACGACGGAATCCGTGCTGCCTGGAAACGCGTGCTGTCAAGCGGGGTGCAAGGCAGAGAGGAGAGCGACGGTCGGGAAATGAGACTTCAATCCGTGCGGGGCATATCACTCGGAACGAGGAAGCCGCCTGCTAGCAATTCCAAGGCGTCCAAGGCTTCTTCAGTCTCCAAATCCGCCAAAGGAATACCGTCAACGAGCAGGACCTTCTGGTTGCCTACATCGTAGACTTCCCAAAGCTTGTCCGTTCCCCGTCGGATGGCGTTTCGTTGTTCCATGGTGGACCAGTGAGTGCGTTTTAGCGGACCATAAAGGCAGTGAGTGCGTTTGAATAGGGAACGATTCTGGAGTGGGCAAATTATAGTGGGGATAATTTGTCGAATTTGATTGCAAGTTATCACGGATGCAACCCAGGAACGGTTTTACGCAACCCAGGAACGGTTTTACATTGAGCGCTCGGGGCTTGAAATTCCTGCACGAATGGATGGATGGCAATCTGCCGCATCATTCATCATCAGACGCGACCTTGGCGCGAGAGCTTGCGACGCGATTAGCAAGCGACGCAAAAGAGGCTGGGATTTCATCGGAAGAGATTTCAGAGGAGGTGGGAAGCATCTTCTCAACGATGTATGAGGCGCTCGAAAGTCGCGAGCAAGAATCTGATTGAGATCACAGCAAAAGATATTGCCGCACAGATATAAGCAACTCTGCCGGGTGGACTTGGCGGAGGGAACAATGGCTCGGCTATCACGGCGGCGGATCGCCAATCAGAACGAGCGAAGAATGCGGGTCGTGAGGCTCTGACCGGGCGCCGTAGAATATAACCACCCCAGCCGATGTGTCGGTATTAAGTGCCGATTGGAACCATCACGCCGCCATCCTGCCGATCGAGAAATATTCGATGCCGTAGCGCGCGATCACTTTCGGATCGTAGAGATTGCGGCCGTCGAAGATGACCGGCGTGGTCAGCGCGTCCTTGAGCGCGTCGAAGGACGGCGCGCGGAAGCTCTTCCATTCGGTGCAGATCAACAGCGCGTCGGCGCCGCGCAGAGCGGCTTCCTTGGTGCCACACAAAAGCAGGTCGTCGCGCAGGCCGTAGATTGCCTGGCACTCCTGCATGGCTTCGGGATCATAGGCCTGCACCTTGGCGCCGGCGGCCCACAGCGCTTCCATCAGGACGCGTGCCGGCGCCTCGCGCATGTCGTCGGTGTTCGGCTTGAAGGCCATCCCCCAGACGGCGAAGGTCTTGCCCTTCAAGGCGCCCTTGAAATAGCGATGGACCTTGTCGAACAGCACCGATTTCTGCGCATTGTTGCGCTCCTCGACGGCACGCAGCAGCTTGGCGTCGAACTTGACGCCTTCCGCGGTCTTGATCAGCGCGCGCACGTCCTTGGGGAAACACGAGCCGCCATAGCCGAGGCCGGGATAGATGAAGTGGTAGCCGATGCGCGGATCCGAGCCGATGCCCTTGCGCACCTCCTCGATGTCGGCGCCGAGCTGCTCGGCCAGATTGGCCATCTCGTTCATGAAGCTGATCTTGGTCGCCAGCATGCAATTGGCGGCATATTTGGTGAATTCGGCGCTGCGCACGTCCATCACGATCATCTTCTCGTGGTTGCGGTTGAACGGCGCGTAGAGCTCGCGCATCACCATTTCGGTGTCCTCGCTGGAGGTGCCGACGATGATGCGGTCCGGCTTCATGCAGTCCGCCACCGCCGAGCCTTCCTTGAGGAATTCCGGATTGGAGGCGACGTCGAAGCCCAGATCCTCGCGGCCGCGCGCCTTCAGCGTCTCGGCGATCCTGGCCTTCACCTTTTCGCAAGTGCCGACCGGCACCGTCGACTTGCCGACGACGATCTTGGCTGTCTCCATCTCACGGCCGATGGTCTCGGCGACGGCCAGCACATATTTGAGATCGGCCGAGCCGTCCTCGCCCGGCGGGGTGCCGACGGCAATCATCTGGATCTCGCCATGCTTGACCGCCATGACGGCGTCGGTGGTGAAACGAATGCGGCCCGCGGCGTGGTTTTCCTTGACGAGGCTTTCGAGGCCCGGCTCGAAAATCGGGATGAAGCCCTGGTTGAGCCGCTCTACCTTGGCCGCGTCGATGTCCACGCAAACCACATCATGGCCAACCTCGGCTAGCACCGCAGCCTGGACGAGACCGACATAGCCAATCCCAAACACCGTCAAGTTCATTCGGCATAGTTCCTGCTCGAGGCCGGGCCACAAAGCGATCCGGCCGGTTCAGATATAGCCCAAGCCTAGAAGCCTAGTTGCTGTTACTTATACTGCATGCGAGCCCCTGCGCCTCATTCGATTGTCGGGATGCGGTTGGTTCCCATCGGCATCGGTGCATAGCCTTTGGAGAAGCCCTTGAAGAAGCCCCCTCGCTAAACCGGGGTTTTAGGCGTCCGGGCGGAAGTGGCTTTGTCGAGCCGAAATGCGAGGGTGGGTGGTCAAGCCCTTCGCCCACGTCCATGGTCGTCGTTGTTTGCAAGGCGAAGCTCACCACCGTTCTTGCAGGGCCGTCGGTACCCCGCTCCAGCTAGTCATCAAGCCGAAATGGTTCAGCCCTAGGATGTGATCTTGCTCATAGTTTTGGAGCAGCTTTGCCCATAATTAGGAAACCGTTTCTGCCAATTGGAGGTCAGGAAAATGGCCCTGCGAGCCGCGCTGAAAGATGTCGATCTCGAATTCAAGTGTTTAGAATGTAATCACACCTTCGTAAGGAAGGGCTCGTGGTTCAAGGTGATTTCCACATTCAAATGTCAGGGCTGCGGAGCCATGCGCAGGCTTGGATATGCCGAAAAGATAACCTTGTTCGAGAAGCACTCCGCTTCATTTCGATCGTAAGGCGCAACAAAGCAGAGCGGCCCGACAGTCCGCCGTTTTGGGGTGGGATCGGGTTGAACCGCCGGGCCTAACCGACCTTACAGTCGGCTGACCGCTTCCGTATCAACTTTGGCTAATGGTCGCGCCCTTTGAACGAAGGACGTTGTGATAATTATCCTACAGCCCCTCCGACGCTCGCGGAGGTTACCGCGGTCGCAGGGCTGCAAGGCTCTGGAAGTTTCGATCATGATTGTCTCCGATCAATTAGTGTGGCGCCGAGCAGGCACTCAAACGCAAACTCCACCTCCGGACGATCCCGACTGTCGATGGCTCCCGAAAATGGCCAGCTTAGTCGAGTAGCCCAGCCGAAGTTTGGTCCCGCATGCATTGCACCTGAAGATACTCACGGACTTGAACCACGAGCCTTTTTTGACAATCGGGCGACGGCAGTTAGGGCAGTCATACCGGATGCTCACATCCCGCAATTCCTCGGGTATCGACACTGTTACCTCCAGCCTTTGATGGATGCCCGCCAGTTCGCGGGAAATGGCGGCATCCAACCAACTGACGACGAAGGGAACGTTGCTCGCCAGTTCGTGCCCCAATGCAGCGGCCTGCATTTTGTTTCGTGTCTGGGAACCAAAGACCCGCGAGGTAAGACCACAGTCCCTAGTCGGCAGCTGTCAAGGCCTCCGCATTCGCATGACGATCCGAAACTGTCCGATTCCGCACGAAAAATTCTCGTGAGAGGCCGCCGATCAGGATAGAACACCTGATCACGTGAACCATGAAGCAAATGCCGAACCGCGCGACCAAACGCGATGCGCCGGTCATGACGGACAGCCGCCGACCGACCTCGAGTTTCCGCTCATCGACATTCCCAAGCGCTGAAACAGCCGTGCCCAGGCGATCTGGCCGATGTTGAAATTTTCCAGCCGGAAGAATTCGTTCGGCGCGTGGTAGTCCTCGTCGGAGGTCGAGAACGAAAAGAAGATCGTGCCGACGCCGAGATGCTCCTTGAAGACGCTGCCAATCGGGATCGTCGCACCCATGGCAACGCGTAGCGATTTCACGCCCATCATCTCGCCGAGCAGCGTTTCGGCAATGGCAAGCGCCGGCAGGCCGGGATCGATCGAGAACGCCTTGGTTCCAGGGCCATGGCGTTTGACGTCAAGCGAATAGCCTGTCGGCAATTGCGCTTCGAGGTGGCGCTGGATCGCCTCGGCAACCTTGCCGGGCTCTTGCCCGGCGACGAGGCGGCACGTGATCTTGGCGCCAGCCGACGAAGGAATGACCGTCTTGGTGCCCGGTCCCGAATAGCCGCCGAATATGCCGTTGAATTCAAGCGTTGGCACCAGCCACTGACGAACCAGAAGGTCGTAGCCGCTGGGCAGTGGATCGGGCGCCGGTGCGCCGATCCCGGCGAAATAGGCGGCGGTGTCAAAGGCGGCATCGTCGATCGCATCGAGAATGGCGGGGTCGGGCGGTGTGACGCCGTCCGTGAAGCCCGGCACGATGACAGCGCCGTCCCTGTCATGCAAGGTGGCCAGCATGGCGGCGAGCGCGCGAATGGGATTTGGCGCACTGCCGCCGTGGCGGCCGGAATGAAGATCCTTCGCCGCGCCCGTCACCGCCACGTCGAGCGCGACCATGCCGCGACTGGCCACTGTCATCGACGGCCGATCGGCGCGCCACATGGCGCCATCGGCGGAGACAA
This sequence comes from Mesorhizobium sp. ORM8.1, assembly GCF_053005525.2. Classification (NCBI taxonomy): domain Bacteria; kingdom Pseudomonadati; phylum Pseudomonadota; class Alphaproteobacteria; order Hyphomicrobiales; family Phyllobacteriaceae; genus Mesorhizobium; species Mesorhizobium sp. ORM8.1. The sequence goes on from NZ_CM132600.1 coordinate 5,970,197, forward strand.
CGAGGTCACAGGCCAGGCGCCGGCGCATTTTTTCAACCAGCGGCGAAAAATGCGGGCTGCCGGATTCCTCCTCGCCCTCGACCAGCATCTTGATGTTGACCGGCAAGCGTCCTGCGGTCTTCAGGAATGCCTCGACAACCAGCATCGGGATCAGCACCGGGCCCTTGTCGTCCGAAACGCCGCGCCCATAGAGCCGGTTGTCCCGGACCGTCGGCTCGAAAGGCGGCGTCGTCCATTTCTCGACCGGATCCGGCGGCTGCACATCGTAGTGGCCGTAGACGAGAATGGTCGGCGCCGCGTCGTCGCCGACGATTTCACCGAACACCGCCGGATGGCCATCTGTCTCGACGATCTCGACGGTTGGGAATCCGGCCCGTGTCAGCCGTTGGGCGACGAAATTTGCCGCCGAACGGATGCCGTCGCGGTAGGCCGGATCGGTGCTGACGCTCGGAATGCGGCAGAACGCCTTCAAGTCTTCCAGGGCCTTGTCGGCGTGGGCAACGAGATAGGCCTCGACGGCGCTCATTTGCCGCCGTCCACGCTGATCACCTGACCGCTGACCCAGCCGGCGAAATCGGAGGCGAAGAACATCACCATCGCGGCGATGTCGTCGGGCGAGCCGAGCCGCTTCATCGCGATATTCTGGAGCAGCTTCTGCTGGCCGTCTTCGCCCATCGCCTGCCATTGTCGCTCGGTGGTGGGATTGGAGCGCACGAAACCCGGCGCGACGTTGTTGACGGTGATGTTCCAGGGGCCGAGTTCATGCGCGAGCTGACGCGTCAGCCCGATCTGGCCAGCCTTGGCGCTGGCATAGGCCTGGATACCGGTGAGGCTGATGCCGAGCCCGGCGCCGCTGGAGATGTTGATGACGCGCCCATAGCGGCGCCTTTTCATGCCGGGGGCCACGGCCTGCGTCATGAAGAAGGCGCCGGAGAGATTGACGTCGAAAATGGTCTGCCAGTCGGCCTGCGAGATTTCCTCCAGCGGTCGCCCGACCTGGCCGCGCACGCCGCCGGCGTTGTTGACGAGAATGTCCGCCGCGCCGGCATCGGCTTCAATCGCGCCGACGACTGTCTGTACAGCGTCGCGTTCGCCGACATCGACGACATGCGAGCGGCAGTTGTCGCCGCAGAGTTGGCGCGTTTCGGCAAGGCCGGCTTCGTTGACATCCAGCATATGAACCGCCGCGCCGCGTTCGGCGAAAGCTTTGGCGATCGCACGCCCAAAGCCGTGTGCGGCGCCGGTGACGATGACGGTGCGCTTGTCGAAGACGATGTTCATCTGGCGCCCGCCGGAGTGCCGGGCATGACTTCGGCCAGTTCATCCAGATTGCTCAGAACGAGGCGCCGTTTGCCGTCCTCGATCTCGTGGATCATCTCGACGGTGCGCGCGGTCAGCGGCGTCGGCACGCCGAGTTTTCTTCCGATCTCGACGATCGGGGATATCTGCGCATCGACCTCGGTCTTGCGCTTGCGGATGGCGAGGTCGCGCCAGATGCCGGTGTGCGACTTCGCCGATCGGCGGTTGTGCACGACCATCCCGTCGAAGGAGCGGTCGGCGGCTGCGGCGGGTGAGCCGGGCGCGAAAGCACCGGGGTCGAAGCCGTCGAATGCCTCTGCCTTGACGCCATTCGCCTTGGCGACGGCGCCGACTTCCAGTCCCATCGCCGTCAGTACCGGGCGGTAGCGGCGGTCGGCAAACACATCGGCGATGGCATCGTCGGTCAGCGCCGTGGCGAAGAGCAGCGCGCCGTAGATCATCTTGCCCCAGAGATAGCCCCAGATGTTGTCGGTGAGCACCGCCTTCGGCTCGAAATCCTGCATCAGCCGGTGAAGCTCCGAAATGCGCGGGGTGTGCTTGCCGTCGAGTTCGCCGATGACCACCGCGCCGTGGCCGCTGTAGTGGACGACGCCCGGCTCCAGATAATCCGCGCCGAAATTGACGAAGCAGCCGACCGTGCGCTGGTTGCCGACGATTTCGGCGATGGTGAGTTCGTTCAGTCCGTTCTGGGCCGATATCACGCAGCCGCCATCGGCCAGATGAGGCAACAGCGCCGTGGCGGCAACGCGCGTATGATGTGCCTTGACACACAGGAAAATCCGCTCGAAGCGGCCGGTGACGGTGGCCGGCAAGAAGGCCGGTGCCATGACCGTATCCTGGAAAATCGGTCCGTCTATGCGCAAGCCATTCGCGTTTATCGCGTCGACATGGCCGGCATCGCTGTCGACGAAGGTGACGGCATGGCCGGCGCGGATGAAGGCGGCGCCAAGCGTGCCGCCGATCGCTCCGGCGCCCCAGATCAGGATCGGTCCGGTCGCATTCATGACCATGGACCTTCGAGCAGATCGCGCGTCTCCTTGACCGCGATGTCCCAGATCGCCAGCATGTCCTCATCCGGCCGCTCGTAGTAACCGCCGAAATTGCCGTCGCCGAGATAGTCGCGAACCGCCTTGGGCGACATCAGACGCATGCGGGCGAGATCGATCATAGGCTTCTGCTGCGTGGGCGGTTTCACGCCGGCCAGCCGGGTCCAGGGGAAATTCTCCATCCAGGAGGCGTGCGAGGCGACCGGATCGATCTCCAGCACCTTGCCCATCGTGGCAGGGGCAGCCCACCAATTGTGGAATTTTATCGCGGTATCCGGATTGTCGGCCATCCATTCGATCGCCAGCGCGCCGGCCGGCTGGTTGCCGCCGTGGCCGTTGACGATGAGGATGCGACGGAACCCTTGTGCGCGCATGCCGTCGAGGATGTCCCTGACGAGGCGTATATAGGTTTCGATGCGCAGGCTGATGGAACCGGGATAGGCCATGAAATAGGGCGTCAGCCCGTAGGCGACGACCGGAAATACCGGAATGCCGAGCGGCTCGGCTGCTTCCGCAGCGACGCGCTCGGACAGGATCGAATCGACCGACAAAGACAGCTGCGCGTGTTGTTCGGTGCTGCCCAGTGGAAGGATCGCTCGGTCGTCCTTGGAGAGATACTGCTCGACCTGCCGCCAGTTGCATTCGGAAATTCTCACGACGCCTTCCTTTCCTCGTCCGTTGCATTGATCAGCGGCACCAGCACACGCTCGATCTCGGCGGTGTCCGGGGCGTGCCGGTATTCGAACGCGGCGACGCCTGCATGCAATTTCGCCAGGACATCCTCTGCGCCGCTGGCGAACACGACGACATCGGACCTGCCAAGCAGGGCCTCCAGATCCGGCGTGTCGAGCGTGGCGCCAGTCAGGTGCTCGACATGGGGGGCGAAGCGCTGCACGCCGGCTTTCATGATCGGCAGGAAATCCGGAAACCTGGATATAACGGCGACACGCGCCAGCGAATCCAGCGCGGCCAGCGCCTTTCGCGTTTCTTCCGAAGGGATGAAGCTGATCGACACCACCTTGGTGTTGGTGACAAGCGACATCACCTCGCGCTGACGATTGACGAAGGTGACGGCGAGATCGGCCGAATTGGCGCGCGCGCGGGCGGCGGGGTCACGTTCAATGGCCGAGATCGTCAGCGGCTCGACGGTCACGCTATTTCCGAGGCGTGCGGCGATGAAGCGCGAATAGCTGGCGGTGGCGTCGGTGAACAGTCCGATCATGACGATCCTGGTCCGGGCACCTACGCTGTCGCGATAGAAGGCGCGCGCGCTGACCAGCGAGACGAGTTCGGCCGGCCGGATCCCCGCGGCCGTTCCGGCGTCAATCAGTGCGTCGATCCGCCTATGCAGTTCCATCGCCTCCGGACGGGCGGCGAGCCGTGCACGCCCGCTGCTGGTGACGAAGGAGCCAGAACCGGGACGCGTTTCGATCATGCCTGAAGCCTTCAGGTCGCCATAGACCTGGCTGACCGTCATTGGGGCCACGCCGATGCGCTCGGCCAGTTCCCTGACCGACGGGAGCAGCTCTCCCGGCACCAACTGGCCGCAAGCGATGCCGTATTCGATCAATCCTTGCAGCTGCGTACGCAGAGGCACCGGCAGATCGCGGTCAACCGAGAACTCCATTCAGATCAGTCCAATCAGGTGTATCATTCACCTATAACGCTTAGTCCGGTCGATCTTGGGTGACAAGCGTGTTCTTGCGCTAGAGCGGCGAATTGGGTGGGACAATCCCGTTGACAGGATAGGCCACGCATGAAAACGTTATGGCCAACAAGAACACTTAAAATTCCTCCGGAGATATGGGAGCCGTTATGAACATGCTCGTCAAGGCTGCGCTGAGCGCGGCACTTCTCGTTGGAACCAGCTACAGCGCGCTTGCGGTCGAACGCGGCGGCACGCTGAAGTACGGCCGTTATGCGGACAGCCTCTTTCTCGATCCGGTGCTCAACGATGCCAATGTCGACATCTGGGTCCTGTCCAATCTCTACGACACGCTGATCCTGCCCACCGACGACGGCAAGGGCCTGAAGCCGGGCCTGGCGACGGCCTGGAAGGTCTCTGACGACGGACTTTCTGTCACGCTGACATTGCGCGACGGCATCAAATTCTCCGATGGATCGCCGATCACCCCAACCGACGTGCAATGGTCGCTGAAGCGCGCCGCCGATCCGAAGAAAGGCATCTGGAATTTCCTGGTCGGCTCGATCCAGGACGTTACCACCGAAGGCGACCATACCGTCATCATCAAGCTCAAGAACACCGATCCGGCGATCCTCGCCGCGCTCACCGTGTTCAACACCGCTATCTTGCCGATGAAGGCGTTCGAAGCCTCGCAAGGGACGACCGACGACGAAAAGGCGAAGAGCTTTTCGGCGCATCCGATCAGTTCCGGTCCGTTCGTTCTGCAATCCTGGGACCACGGCCAGTCGATGAAGCTGACCCGCAACGAGAACTACTGGGCAAAGGGCGAGGACGGCAAGCCGCTGCCCTATCTCGACGGCATCGATTTCGAAGTAATCCCCGATGATGCCACCCGCATCCTGAAATTGCAGTCTGGCGAGATCGATGGCGCGGAATTCATCCCCTATGCGCGCGTCGACGAATTGAAGCAGGCCGACGGCATCGACATGAAACTCTACCCGTCGACCCGCGTCGAATACATCACCATGAACGTGCGCCCGAAGATCGGCGACAAGGACAATCCGCTGTCGAACGAAAAAGTCCGCCAGGCGATGAACTACGCGACGAACAAGGAAGCGATCATCCAAGTGGTGACCCATGGCGTGGGGTCGCAGATGACCTCGTTCATGTCCTCGGCGACGCCGCTGCACAAGGGTGACAAGCCGCTCTTTCCCTACGATCTCGACAAGGCCAAGCAGTTGATGAAGGACGCCGGCTTCGAGAACGGCTTCCAGACCAGTCTCCTCGTGCTCGCCGGCAACCAGGACGAGATCGGCATCGCTACGGCATTGCAGCAGATGTGGGGCCAGATTGGTATCAAGCTCGACCTGCAACAGGTCGACAATCCGAGCCGCACCCAGCAATACCGCGACGGCACGTTCACGATGCGCGAGTCGGCGTGGACCGACGACATCGCCGACCCGAACGAGATCGCTTCGTACTTCGTCTATTCGCCGACCATCGGCGCACTGCACAGCGGCTGGAAGAGCGACGAGGTCGACAAGCTTTTCGAAGCCTCGCAGAAAGAGATAGACCCCGCCAAGCGTGCCGATCAGTACGCCAAGATGCAGGACATCTACAACAGCAGCGGACCGATCGTCCCGCTCTACGAAACCCCTTATCCGGTCGCGTTGAGCAAGAAGGTGCAAGGCTTCGTGCAGATACCGCTCGGCAACAATATCTTTGGTGCAGCGTGGCTGCAAAAGTAGCCTGATCGCCTGAGGCGGCGAACGTCCGATCGTTCGCCGCCATCCGGCTCTAAGTCAAGAGATAGAGCATGATGTCGCCCGAAAACCGCTTCACACTTTTGGGCATCGTGCTCTAGTCAACAAGGTCTGGATCGCCTCTTGCCGCTGTTGGGCTTCATTTTCCGACGAGTTTTGCAGACCATTCCGACCATCGCGTTCATCCTGGTGGTCACGTTCATCCTCGTTCGGCTTCTGCCTGGCGATCCGGCCAGCGCCATGCTCGGCGACCGCGCCATCGACGCCGACGTCCAGCGCATCAATGCCAAGCTCGGGCTCGACCAGCCGATCCCTGTGCAGTTCCTCTACTTCACCAAGGCGGTCTTTACCGGCGATCTCGGCAACTCGATCGGCCTGAAGCTGCCGGTGATCGAACTGATCGCGCACCGTCTCCCCGTCACGTTGATGCTTACGGGGATGGCCGCCTTGATCGCGCTGCTGGTGGCGGTGCCGCTATCCTTCGTCGCGGCCCTCAACCGTGGCGGCGCGCCGGACGCCATCATCCGCGGCACCTTCCAGATCGGCCTGTCGATGCCCGTCTTCTATGTCGGGCTGGTGCTGCTGACCGTGTTTGCCGCAAAATTGCGCTGGTTTCCGGTCGGCGGCTATGGCCAGAATTTCCTCGACGATCTCTATCATCTCTTCCTTCCCGCCGCGACGCTGGCGCTAAGCCTTTCCGCCGTGCTCATGCGCAATCTGCGCGCCGCCATCATCGGGGTGGTTGGCGCCGACTATGTCGATTTCGCCCGCGCCAAGGGCCTTCGCGCGAGAGTGATCATGACGCGCCATGTCCTGCGCAATGCACTAATATCGACGGTTACGTTGTTCGGCCTGTCGATCGGCACGTTGCTCGGCGGTGCAGTCATCACCGAAACGGTGTTCGCGATCCCCGGCGCCGGGCGGCTGATGATCGAGGCCATCTACGGCCGCGACTATCCCGTCATCCAGGGACTGACGATCGCGCTGGCATTGCTCGTGTCATTCATCTTTCTCCTGACCGATATCGTCCAGGCCTGGCTCGACCCACGGGTGGCCCGATGAGCGCGGGCGCCGGTCAGATCGCCCTGCCGGCGAAACGGCGCCGGGCGTTGCCAGGCACGCTGGTCGGCGCGGTCATAGTGCTTGGCGCCAGCCTTGCCATGGCGTTCTTTCCAAGTCTCTTCGCACCCTACGACCCGACCGCATTCGACTACAACGCCATCATGCAGGGCCCGAGTTGGGCGCACCCTTTTGGCACCGATAATTTCGGCCGCGACATGCTTTCGCGTGTCATCCACGCCTATCGCATCGATATGCAGATCGCGGTGTTCGCGACGACGGGTCCGTTCATCTTCGGCACCATCGTCGGCGCCCTGGTCGGCTATGTGGGCGGCTGGGTGGAGGCGGTCTTCGGCCGCGTCGTCGACGCGGTCATCACCTTCCCGTTCCTCGTGCTGGTCATCGCCATTGTCTCGGTGCTTGGCCCCGGCCTCCGCAACATGTACATCGCCGTCGGCGTCGTCGACTGGGTGTTCTATGCAAGGCTGGTCTCCGCCGAGGTCAGGATCCAGCGCCGGCTCGATTATGCCGAAGCGGCACGTGGCATGGGTTACAGCCATGCGCGCATCATCTTCCGGCATCTGCTGCCCAACGCGATAACGCCGGCGGTGGTCTATTTGATGACCGACATGGCGCTCGCCATCCTGCTCGGCTCCAGCCTCGGCTATCTCGGCCTTGGCGCGCAGCCGCCGGCCGCGGAGTGGGGCGTGCTGATCGCCGACGGCAAGAATTTCATGACCACCGCATGGTGGGTGTCCGTCTTCCCCGGCATCGCCATCGTCATCACCGGCTTGGGCTTCAGCCTCGCGGGCGACGCGCTGGCCGATTTGCTGAGGGTCAATCGATGACGGTGCCGTCTCCGGATCGAAAGACCGCCGGCGGTGGGCTCAAGGTGCGAGGCCTCGCCACCACGTTTGCGACGCCACGGGGCATGGCCGCCGTCGTCGACGATGTCAATTTCGATGTCACACCGGGCGAGATCGTCGGCCTGGTCGGCGAGTCTGGATCGGGCAAAAGCATCACGCTGCGCTCGATCGTGCGGCTGGTGCGCGAACCGGGCAAAGTGAGCGGTCAGGTCGAATGGCAGGGCCGCGACCTCATGGCGATGAGCGAGGCTGAGCTTCGCAAGTTGCGCGGCGCCGAGATCGCGATGATTTTTCAAGACCCGATGACGGCGCTCAACCCCGTGCTGCCGGTCCGCCTGCAGATCGAGGAAAATCTCAGCGCCCACGCCACGCTCGACCGCCGCGCCCGCCGTCAGCGCGCGCTGGAACTGATGAACATCGTCGGCATTCCAGCCGCCGAGCGGCGGCTCGACGAATACCCGCACCAGTTCTCCGGCGGCATGCGTCAGCGGGTGATGATCGCGATCGCGCTGGCCAGTTCGCCGAAGCTGCTGCTGGCCGACGAGCCGACAACGGCGCTCGACGTGACCATCCAGGACCAGATCCTGAAGCTTATCCTCGACCTGCGCGACCGTTTCGGCATGAGCGTGCTGTTCGTCACCCATGATCTCGGCGTCGTCGCGGCAACCTGCGACCGCATGATGGTGATGTATGCAGGCCGCATCGTCGAGACCGGCACGGTGGCGCGGGTATTCGCCGAGCCGCACCATCCCTATACGCGCGGACTGCTCGGTTCCGTGCCGCGCATCGGCGCCGAACGCAGCATGCTTTTGTCGATCGAGGGAACGCCGCCGAGCTTGACCGATTTGCCGGACGGCTGCGCCTTCCATCCGCGCTGTTCCTTCGCCACGGACCGCTGCCGCGCCGAGCGTCCGCCGCTCGAAAGCTTCGCCGTGGGTAAGAGGTCGCCTGCTTCCATCATCGGACGGTGGCCGCGATGACGGAGGCGGCCTGATGCGGGAAATGCCGCTGATCTCCGTCGAAGGCATCTCCAAGCGGTTTCGCTTTGCTCGGACCGCGTCCGACATACTCACCGGCAGGCCGCCTGCCGCTGTCCACGCGTTGAACACTATCGATCTGGAAGTGCATCGTGGCGAGACGCTCGGCATCGTTGGCGAATCCGGCTGCGGAAAATCCACGCTGGCGCGTTGTCTCGTGCGGCTCCTGGAGCCGGACGAGGGACTGGTGCGTTTTGACGGCAAGGACATCAGTCTGCTGCGCCCGGCCGAACGGCGGGCCTTCAACCGCCGGGTCCAGATGATCTTTCAGGATCCCTACTCCTCGCTCAATCCGCGCATGTCGGTGCGACAGGTTCTAGGTGAAGCGCTGAGCGTGCATGCGATGCGCCCGAAGGCCGATATTCCGGCGCGCATCACCGAGTTGCTTGGCCTTGTTCGTCTCCCGGCGGACGCCGCCGACCGCTATCCGCACGAGTTCTCCGGCGGCCAGCGCCAGCGCATCGGCATCGCGCGCGCACTTGCCGTCGAGCCGGAGGTGCTGGTCGCCGACGAACTGGTCTCCGCGCTCGACGTCTCGGTGCAAGCACAGGTCATCAACCTTCTCTTGGACCTCCAGGAACGGCTGCAGCTTACCGTCGTCTTCGTCGCGCATGACCTCAGGCTGGTGCGCCACATCTCGCACCGCGTCGCGGTGATGTATCTGGGCAAAGTGGTCGAGATCAGCCCAACGGAAGCGTTGTTTGCAGCGCCCCGCCACCCCTATTCGAAAGCACTGCTCGATGCCGCGCCCGAACTCGATCCGACGCGGCGGACGCGCGTTGCGGCAGCACGCGGCGAGCTGCCCAATCCGCTCGACCTGCCCGCCGGCTGCCTGTTCAACACGCGGTGTCCGTTCGCGTTCGAGCGTTGCTTTGCCGAGCGGCTCCAACTGTCCAACCGAGGGGCGGCTCACTTTGCTGCCTGTCACCTGACTGACTTCGGCAAACCGGCGCCCGAAACAATCGCCGCACAATGACCTGCTGAAGAACCGAAATTTCCAACGAGACAGCTACGAGACGCCGATGAGCTATGCCGCATTCGAAGCCGAGGTCGCCCGGGTCAACGACATCCTGTGCGCGGTGAACGTGCTGGTCTGGGATTCGCGCACCATGATGCCATCGGCTGCAGCCGAGGCGCGCGGCAAGCAATTGGGCACGCTGGTGGCAGTCGCACGCGACATCGTAACTGGCGACAGCATGCAGAACGCTCTCGACTCCGCGCGCATGGAACTCACGGGAATGCCCGATGAGCATCTTCGAAGGCGCGCGCTCGACGATGCGGCGGTGGCGATCGCCACACTTGGCCGCATCCCGGCGCGGCTGGTGCGGGAGGCGGCCGAGCGGCGAGGTGAAGGCCAGGCGGTATGGATCAAGGCGCGTGCCGAGAACGATTTCGCCGCCTTCGCGCCGGTGCTCGAGCGAACCGTCGCGCTGCAGCGCGAGATAGGCGAGCATATCGGCTATGCCGACCATCCCTACGATGCGGTGTGCGGCACCTACGAGCCCGACACGACCTGGGCGCGGCTCAAGGATTTGTACGCCGAACTGAAATCCGCCATCGGACCGCTGCTCCAGGAAGCATTGCAAGCGCCGCCGGCGCGCGTCGATGTTCTGGAACGCACCTATCCGATCGAAAAGCAGAAAGCCTTCTCGAAGGCGGTGGCCGCTCGCATGGGGTACGACTTCGAGCGCGGCCGGCTCGACGACACGGTTCATCCGTTCGAGATTTCCTTCACGCGCGCCGACGCACGCATCACCGGCCGCTTCCGTGAGAATTGGCTGCCAGGTGGCCTCTTTGCTGTCTGGCACGAGGCCGGTCACGGCATCTATGAGCAGGGCGTTTCTCCCGAATTCACGCGCTCGGTCTTCACCACCGACCTCGTCAATCTCTACGCGGTCGGCGGCGCCAGCTTCGGTATGCATGAATCGCAATCACGCCTGTGGGAGAACCGCGTCGGCCGCTCCCGGCGCTTCTGGGAGCAGAATTTCAAGGCATTGCAAGCCGAGTTTCCCGACCAGCTCGCCGACGTCTCGGTCGCCGACTTCTGGCGCGCGGTGAATGCGCCACGTCCTAGCCTGATCCGGGTGGAGGCCGACGAACTCACCTACGACCTGCACATCATCTTGCGTTCGGAGATCGAGGCCGGATTGATGGACGGCAGCCTGCGCGTCGCCGACCTTCCGGCGATCTGGGCGGACAAGATCCGCAGCTATCTTGGGCTTGATGTGCCGACCGACACGCTGGGCGTGTTGCAGGATGTGCATTGGTCGGCAGGCATGATCGGATCCTTCCCGACCTACACGATGGGCAACATCATGTCCTCGCAACTGTACAAGGCGGCGACCAATGTGTCTGAGGTCGAGCGCGGCCTCGAGACCGGCGACTATGCGCCGCTGAGGACGTGGCTGGCGGACAAGGTGCATCGCCACGGCCGCTCGCTGAAGCCGGCCGAAATCATGAAGGCCGCAACCGGCAAGGTGCTCGGGACCGACGACTACATTGACGATCTCCGCCGCAAGGTGGCCGAACTCAACACGTAGCGCCTATTTCCCGCGCGCCGTGCGCATCGCCTCGGCATAGATGACGATCACCTTTGAAGTCAGTGGCCGATCGCGCCGCACGCGCAAATCCAACGCGAGGGCGGAATGTGCTCGGAATCAGGATCCTGGTTACTGCGGCATCCCTAGTCCCTGCCGCAATCCTGTAGCGACGACCGAGACCCTGAATTTTCCGGCAAGTGCCCGGTCGAATATGGCGCCGACGATGATGTCGGCGTCGGCGTCGACCTCCTCGCGGATGCGGGTGGCTGCCTCATCGACTTCGAACAGCGTCATGTCCATGCCGCCCGAGATCGAGACCAGGACGCCCTTGGCGCCGATCATCGAGGCCTCGTCGAGAAGCGGATTTGCGATAGCCGCTTCGGCGGCTTTCTTGGCGCGGTCTTCGCCCGTGGCTTCGCCGGTACCCATCATCGCGCGGCCCATGTCGCGCATCACCGATTTCACATCGGCGAAGTCGAGATTGATCAGCCCCTCTTTGACGATGAGGTCGGTGATGCAGCCGACGCCAGAATAGAGCACGCGATCGGCCATGGCGAAGGCGTCGGCGAACGTCGTCTTGGCGTCTGCGATCCTGAACAGGTTCTGGTTCGGAATAACGATCACGGTATCGGCGCATTCGCGAAGCCGCTCGATACCCTCTTCGGCGGCTTGCATGCGGCGTTTTCCTTCGAAGGTGAATGGCTTGGTGACGACCGCCACCGTCAGAATGCCGGCTGTCCGCGCCGCATTCGCTATGACGGGCGCGGCGCCGGTACCGGTTCCGCCTCCCATGCCGGCGGTCACGAAGCACATATGCGTTCCGGCAAGGTGATCCTTGATCTCGTCGATCGATTCCTCGGCTGCCGCACGGCCGACCGCAGGCAGCGATCCGGCGCCGAGGCCTTCCGTGACGTTGGCTCCGAGCTGGATCAGCCGCGATGCTTTCGACATGGTCAGTGCCTGGGCATCGGTGTTGGCGACGATGAATTCCGCGCCCTGCAGATTTTCGGCAATCATGTTGTTGATTGCGTTGCCGCCACCACCGCCGACACCGAAAACGGTTATCTTCGGCCGCATTTCCGAGATGACGGGCCTTGCCGCGGTGCTCATCGTCTTGTCTCCTCGGAATTGATCAACAAAAGGTTCTTCCCGGACGCGACGCTTGAACACGCCAAGCGCAAGAATCAGATTCTATAGGCTTAGCACAAGGAATCAGAGGGCGAACTTTGCGGCAAGACAAGATGTGGCGCTGGTACCATATACGCCTACCCGAGGCGACCTCTTGAACGGGCATCCAGCGCAATCTTCTGCGATTGGTCAGCCATCCTAATCCTAGCAGCGTTGGCCGCGCGCTCGGGCGCAGATCGTGGATGTGTGGCGAGGTGCGCGGAACTATTCGCCAATCGAGCAGCCCGAACCGGCAAGGCTCCTGGACGAAACCCCGCTGCCTGATCCCGGCGAGAATGAAGAGCCTCCAGTCCACGCATACTCGGATGACCCCAAGTTAGAGTGATCGGGTAAATCCCTGGGTTGACGCGGGGGCAATCGCGCCTAGCTGTTTCCGCATGCCGGGCGCGCAAAGCGAGGACAATCCGACCGCGAGCGTTCCTGTGGCTACATGGCCAGCAAAGGAGGGCAGGTTTTGAAACGCTTCTGGCAGGGCGTTTCCGTCGTTGTCGCAGTGTGCGCCGCCGGGTTCCTTGCTTATGCCTGGAAACCGGCGATCGATCCAATTGAGCCGCCGCAGCGGTCCTCCTTCGACCAGTCCTTGATCGAGAAAGGCGCTGTGCTGGCTTCCGTAGGCAATTGCACGTCCTGCCACACCAAGCCGGGCGACAAGTCCTTTGCAGGCGGCCTTGCCGTGCCGACGCCATTCGGTACGATCTATTCCACCAACATCACGCCCGACCCCGCGACAGGCATCGGCCGCTGGTCGCAGGCTGCCTTCACCCGCGCCATGCGCGAGGGCGTCGACCGTGCCGGCAACCACCTCTATCCGGCTTTTCCTTACGATCATTTCACGCTGGTTTCGGACGAGGACGACAGCGCGCTCTATGCCTATCTGATGACGCGCCAGCCGGTGGACCAGCGCCCGCCCGCCAACGAATTGCCGTTCCCGCTCAATGTGCGCCTGGTGCTGGCCGGCTGGAAGTTGCTGTTCTTCGACAAAGGCACCTACCAGAATGTCGCCTCCGAAAGTGCGGAGTGGAACCGTGGCGCCTATCTCGTCAACGGGCTCGGGCATTGCGGCGCCTGCCACACGCCGCGCAACATGCTTGGCGCCGAAAAGGCGGGATCGCATCTTGCCGGCGGCGAAGCCGAGGGTTGGACCGCCTTCGCGCTCGATGCCAGCACGACCGCGCCGGTGCCGTGGACGCATGACGGCCTGTTCGCCTACCTGCGCCAGGGCTGGCATACCGACCATGGCGTCGCCAACGGCCCGATGGGCGAGGTGACCGGCAATCTCGGCCGGCTTCCAGACGCCGACATCAGCGCCATGGCCACCTATATCGCATCGCAGATGGGCGAACCGCCTCCCCAGCGCGTCGCGAAAGCGCAGGAGATCCGCACAAAGCTAGCCACCGATGCCGGCGCGATACTCATCCCGGTGTCGGCAACGGCGGCCACACCTTCCGGGCGCGGCGCGGTGATCTACCAGGCGGCCTGCGCGGCCTGCCATGACGGCAGCCGCCCGCAGCCGTTCGGCGGCATGGACTTTCACCTTTCGAGCGCGATCAATGCGCCCAGCCCGCAGAACGCCATCAACACCGTGCTGTTCGGCCTGCCCGCGGCAAGCGGGCGCCAGAGTGCCGTCATGCCGGGTTTCGCCGCCACGCTGCGCGACGACCAGGTGACCGACCTGCTCGCCTATCTGCGCGAGGCCTTCGCCGGCCAGCCGGCATGGCCCGATGCCGCTGATCGGCTGGCCGCCACGAGAAGCGGAAAATACCAGGTCAGCGTGCGTCCTTCCGACGGCATCGAGCGCGGCCCGGACAATGTAGGAGCCCAGGACAGATGAAGCTCAACGTCAACGGCGCGCAGCATGACGTCGACGTCGATCCCGCGACGCCGCTCCTCTATGTGCTGCGCAACGATTTGAAGCTCAACGGCGCCAAGTTCGGCTGCGGCCTCGGCCAGTGCGGCGCCTGCACGGTGATGGTCGACGGCAAGGCTATCTTTTCCTGCTTGACGCCGGTCATGCTGGTCGAGGGACGCCAGGTCAAGACGGTGGAGGGCTTGGGAACCATCGACAATCCCGGTCCCATGCAGCAGGCCTTCATCGAGGAGCAGTCGGCGCAATGCGGCTATTGCATTGCCGGCATGATGATGCGGGCGCAGGCGCTGCTCGAGGCAAAGCCAGGCGCCACCGACGCCGAGATCAGAGAAGGTATGGAGCCCAATCTCTGCCGCTGCGGCACGCATATGCGCATCCTGCGGGCCGTGGCGCGTGCGCGCGACCTGATGAAATCGAAAGCCGCCGGTCTCGCGCCAGCCGCCGCGACGGGGAGGGGATGATGAGCACTCCGAATCCGGACGTCAGGCATTTTCCAGAGCTGACGCGGCGCGGCTTCCTTGGCTGTGCCGGCGCGCTGGTTGTTTCCTTCGCCATTCCGGCGGAAGCGCAGGAGGGCGAGGTGCCGACAGCACCCGGCGCCCAGGCGGCGAAGTCGAAACTGCCGGGCAGCCTGGCCGACACGCCATCGCTCGACGCCTGGATCCGCATCGATGCCGACGGTTCGATCACCGTCTTCACCGGCAAGGCCGAGCTTGGCCAGGGCACCAAGACGTCGCTGCGCCAGATCGCGGCCGAGGAGCTGGAGGTCGAGCCGGCGGCAATCAAGCTGATCACCGCCGATACGGCGCTGACGCCGAACGAAGGCTATACCGCGGGCAGCCAAACGATCCAGAACTCAGGCACCGCGATCCGCTACGCATCGGCGCAGGTGCGGCAGATCCTTATCGCCAAGGCCAGCGACAAGCTCGGCGTGCCCGTCGCGTCGCTCAAGGCCGAGGGCGGCAAGGTCTTCGGCCCGAATGGGAAATCGATCGGCTATGGCGAGCTGGTCTCGGCCGATTTCCTGCATGTCGATGCATCGCCCGACACCAAGATCAAGGCGCCCGGGACCTATCATGCGATCGGCAAGCCATTCGCGCGGGTGGACATTCCGGCCAAGGTCACGGGCGGCGACGCCTATGTGCAGGATATGCGGCCTCCGGGCATGGTCCATGCCCGCGTGGTGCGGCCCCCGAGCTACGGGGCGAAGCTGACCGGCTTCGACGAGGCCGCCATCAAAGCGATGCCGGGTGTGGTCGCGGTCGTGCATGACGGCGATTTCCTCGCGGTGGTCGCCGAACAGGAGTTTCAGGCGGTCAAGGCCATGCGCGCCATGACAGCCAGCGCGAGATGGCGCGAAACACCCACGCTTCCCGACCAGGACAATCTGTCGAACTTCCTGGAGAAGTCCGTTACCGAGGTCGGCACCGTGACCTCCGTCGGCGCCGAAAGCGCGCCGGGCGCGAAAACGCTCCAGGCCCAATTCACGCGCGCCTACCAGATGCATGGCTCGATCGGCCCGTCGAGCGCGGTGGCAATGTTCGACAATGGCCTGACGACGGTGTGGACGCATACGCAAGGCGTCTACCCGGACCGCAAGGCAATTGCCGAGATGCTTGGAGTGCCCGAAGAGAAGGTGCGCTGCATCCACACCGAAGGTTCCGGCTGCTACGGCCACAACGGCGCCGACGACGCCGCGGCCGACGCCGCGCTGATCGCGCAGAAAGTGCCGGGCAAGCCGGTTCGGGTGCAATGGATGCGCGACCAGGAGCATCTGTGGGAGCCCTACGGGCCGGGAATGCTCACCAGGGCGAGCGCCACGCTCGACCAGAACGGCAACATCGTGAACTGGCACTATGATCTGTGGAGCAACAACCACGGTACGCGCCCAGGTTCGGCCGGGGCGTTGGTTGCCGGCCGCCTGATGGCGCGGCATTTCCCGCCGGATCCGGCCAAGCTGGAGATATCTCCCCTGGGCAATGGGGATCGCAACGCCATTCCCCTCTACGACGTGCCCAACCAGCGCGTGAACTGGCATTTCGTCGCCGACATGCCGGTGCGCGTCTCGGCGCTGCGCGGGCTCGGCGCCTATTGCAACGTCTTTTCCATCGAAAGCTTCATGGACGAACTGGCTCTGGCGGCCAATGCGGACCGGGTCGAATACCGCCTTCGGCACCTGAAGGATCCGCGCGCCAGGAAGGTGATCGAGGTGGTGGCCGAAAAGTTCGGCTGGAGCAACGACCCGATGCCGGCGGGCCGGGGCAGGGGCTTTGCCTTCGCCAAGTACAAGAACCATGCTGCCTATCTCGCCATCGCGCTGGAAGCGGATGTCGATCGCGACAGTGGCGCCATCGCCATCTCGCATGTCGTGTGCGCGGTCGACTGCGGCGAGGCGGTGGCGCCGGATTCGATCGTCAACCAGACCGAAGGCGGCATCTTGCAATCGCTGAGCTGGACACTCTACGAGGCCGTCCATTTCAACGACACCCGCATCCTCAGCACCGACTGGTCGGCCTATCCGATCCTGCGCTTCAGCGCTGTGCCCGACAGTGTCGAAGTGCATGTCGTCGACAATCCGGGCTCGCCCTATCTCGGCGTGGCGGAAGCAGCACAGGGACCGACGGCAGGCGCGATCGCCAATGCGTTCCGGCATGCAACGGACAAGCGCATCCACGATCTTCCCTATACGCGCGAACGCGTGAAGGCCGTACTGGGCGTTTAGCGGGCTGAAGGAGCCGGACAAAGTGACCGCTGAGCTGGCGCGCTTGAGCGGGGGGTCCGATATCAAAAAGGATTGGATCAATGACAGATCTCGAACCAAAGGAATTTGTCCTCGCGGGTGTCGTCATGAAGCGGCTGGTTAGCGGCAAACAGACGGAAGGCCAGTTGTGTCTTCTCGAAAACAGGAGTGACGGGCAGACCAAGACGCCGATCCATGTCCATGCAAACGACGACGAGACGGTCTACGTCATCGAAGGCGAGTTGACCGCGGTCGTGGATGGCGAGGTTCGAACGATCTCGACGGGCGAGAGCATGTTCTTGAGGCGCGGCATCCCGCACCAACTGATGAACCCTGGCAATCAGCCCGTCCGCTACATCTTGATCGGCACGCCAAGCGGATTCGAGCAGTTTCTCGCCGAAGGCGGGCGGGAGCTTCGGAAGGGAGAGGTGGCCGGGCCGCCGAGTCCCGCCGATATCGAGCGGCTCAAAGCAGCCGCGCCGAAATTTGGAATCACGTTTCTGCCCGACTGGCCGGCAGGAAATTAAATGGCTTCTGATTGGCTATCGACAAGCCAGCCGTGGAGACTGCGGGCGAAGCTTCGCGGCACGACGAGTTCGCATGCGGTCTCGCCGGTGCGAAGCAGGAGGACCGGCACATGATGGAATGCCGTCTGCACGGCGCGGCCCGGAGCGGCTGTCGGCGCGTGCCAGTCGACGGCGATGCAGGTCGAGAGCACTCTCGCGATGTCGGCCCCGGCCAGGCTGAAACGCACGCGACCTTCGCCAAGTGAAACCGAACAGCCGAGATCCGGATCGATGGCAAAGGACGGCGCCGGCGCGCCGTTGTCGAGAGCAAGCCAGAGACGTCGGGGTGCGACGCGGATGATGAGAAGCCCGTTGTGACGCACCGTCTCGCCGACCAAGGCGGGAAGCTCCGCGCCGAGCGACGCAGACAGGCTCGTTTCGAACCGCCTGAGCGTTCCGTCCCAGCCCTCGACCTGGATGAGCGGGCAATCGGCAATGGAGAGGCTGAAATCCGGGTTAGCCATGCAGCCGTTCTCCTTGCGGGTCCAGGAACACCGGCGAGACAATGCGCGCACGCACCGTTTCGGCCTTCATCGGATAGACGGCCACGACCTCGGTCCCTTCCGCCGCCACATCGCGGGCAAGTAGGGCCAGCCCGACATAGTGGCCGCGTTCGGGGCTGAAGGTAACGGAGGTGACGCGCCCGCGGCCGTGACCGTGAATTTTCTCGCCCGGCAGGAACAGGATGGCGCCGCCGCGCAGCCGCTTTCCGTCCTCGATGCATTCCAGCCCCACCAGGCGCTGTCGGTCGGGTGCGAGGAGAGCAGGCCGCCGCCGCAGTACATCGCCGACGAACCCGGTGCGCTTGCCGGTCATGCGGCCGAGGCCGAGATCGTCTAGCGTCGTGCGCCCATCGATTTCAGGCCCTGCGACATGGCCCTTCTCGACGCGTAGCGCGCCAAGCGCCTCGACACCGTAAGGCCTTAGATCGAACGGCTGGCCGGCATCGAGCAAGTGGCTCCAGAGCTGCTCGCCGGCAGTTGCGCCGACATAGATTTCATAAGCGCGCTCGCCAGAATAGCTGAGACGCAGGATGCGCAGCGCGCGGCCTTCCCATTGGCTTTCGAGCAACCCCATATGCGGCAGCGCTGCGTTGGAAACGTCGAGCGACGGAAACGCCGCCGCGAGGATGACGCGGCTGTTCGGTCCGGCGACCGACATCGCCGCCCATTCGTCACTTACCGAGGTGACGGCGACGCGCAGGTCCGGCCAGGCGGTGTCCAGCAGGAATTCCAGCCGCGACAGCACGTCGGCGGCCTTGGCCGTCGAGGTGGTCATGAAGAACCGGTTTTCCGCCAGTCGCGTCGTCGTGCCATCGTCGAGGACGACGCCGTCGTCGCGCAGCATGACGCCGTAGCGGGCGCGGCCGATCGGCAGTTTGGCGAAGCCGTTGGCGTAGACGCGATCGACGAAAATCGCCGCGTCCGGACCTTGGACGTCGATCTTGCCCAGGGTGGAGATATCCATCAGGCCCGCGGCCTGGCGCACATTCCGCATCTCGGCGACATAGGCTTCGTTCACGTCGGTCCCGGCCTGCCTGTAGAACCAGGGCCGCATCCACAGACCGACTTCCAGCATGTCGGCGCCATTCGCCATATGCCAATCATGCATCGGCGTGCGGCGGACCGGCTTGAAATGATGGCCGATGGCCCGTCCGGCAAGCGCACCGATGGCAACCGGCGTGAAGGGCGGACGAAAGGTCGTGGTGCCGGCCTCGGGAACCGTCGCGGCGCGGAGCGCGGCCATCGCCGACAGTGCTGCGAAATTGCTGGTCTTGCCCTGGTCCGTGCCCATGCCGAGCGTGGTGTAGCGCTTCAGCTGCTCGACCGATTCATAGCCTTCGCGATGGGCGAGCTCGATGTCCTTCGTGGTGACATCCATCTGGAAATCGACGAAGGCTTTTCCGCGGTGGGCCGACACGACTTCGCGCAGCGGGACCGTGACGGTTTCGCCCAGATCGAGCTTCGAGGCGCCGGCGCCGACGCCGACTTGCCGCAGAAGGATGCCGCTTCGATGCCGGCACGATGGCCGTCCTCGATGGCGTCGGCGGTCGCGTAAATTCCCATCGTCGCGCCGGCGCCGAACCGGTCGGCTGGAAAGCTGCCGGGCACGAAGCCGTCGATGTCTTCGCGATACCGGGGCTTGATGCCGAGATGCGACGTGAGATGCACGGTCGGCGACCAGCCGCCGGACACACAGACCAGATCGCAAGTGATCTTGAACAGGCCGCCCGGTCCGCTGAGTATTGCGCGCTTGACGGCATGGCCGCCATGCAAGCCGACAATGCGTGTCTCGGTCCGTACGGCAACACCGAGGCGGGCTGCTTCCGCGGCAAGCGCCGCGGACACCGTGGCGCGTATGTCCGCCACCGTCACCTCGGCACCGGCACCTGCAAGGTCGAAGGCGGCGCGCCATGCGCCGTCATCGGTGGCGGCGACGACGATCTTCCTGCCCGGCAGGACGGCGAAACGGTTGAGATAGGCCCGGGCGGCCGAGGCGAGCATGACGCCGGGCCGGTCGTTGTTCGGAAACACCATTGGACGCTCGATGGCGCCAGTGGCGAAGACGATCGAGCGGGCGCGCAGCATAGTGACTGTCTGCCGGGCTTCGCCGGCTGGCGACGGGCCGGCCTGATCGCGTTGTTCGACCAGGCCAATGACGTTGCCGTCATAGATGCCGAAAGCGCTGGTCCGCTTCATCAAGGTGATGGTCTCGAAGCTCTTCAACTCGGCTTCGAGCTGGCTCAGCCATGCAGCCGCCGTGCCGTCGCTCCGTTCCGCCAGAAGCTGGCCGCCGAGCAGGAAATCCTGCTCGATCAGCGTGATCCGTGCGCCGGCCGTGGCGGCAGCGCGTGCGGCAGACAAACCCGCCGGACCGCCGCCGACGATCGCGACATCGGCAAAGGCATGACGAACCTCGTAACGGTCGGGATCCGCTTCGATGCCGGCCCGGCCGAGGCCGGCGGCTCCGCGGATGAAATGCTCGTAGACCATCCAGGCGCGCCGTGTCGGGCCCATGAAGGTCTTGTAGTAAAAGCCTGCCGAAAGGAACGGCGCGAACAGGCCATTGATGCTTTGCACGTCGAAGGCGAGCGACGGCCAACGGTTCTGGCTTTCCGCGGCCATGCCGTCGCCAAGCTCCAGTGTCGTTGCGGGCAGGTTCGGCTCGCGCTGTCCACTAGTCCCAAGCGTGACGAGTGCGTTCGGCTCCTCCGGTCCGGCGGAAAGAATGCCGCGCGGCCGATGATATTTGAAGCTGCGCCCAACCAGCGTGACGCCGTTGGCAAGCAGCGCGGAGGCCAGCGTGTCGCCGCGATATCCAGCCAGTTTTCGGCCGTCGAAGCTGAATTCGATGGGACGGGAGCGGTCGATGCGGCCGCCGCCCGGCAGTCGCTTGTTCTGGGCGCTCATGCTCGTGGTGTCCTGGCGAAGGCAATCGAAGAGATGACGTGGTTGCGCGTGTCGCGCTCGACCACCAGCCACTGGCGGCAGCCGATCACGTGCTGCCAGAACTCGCGGTGGAGGCCCGCCGGATTTTTCCGGATGTAGACATAGGCGTACCAGGCCTCCGGATCGGCATCGTCATGGGCAGGGCGCCTGACGGAAGCGTCGCCGCCATAGCGGAACTCGTCATGGTCGCGCGGGCCGCAGCAGGGGCATTCGATGCGCAGCATTTCCTCATCGCCTCCTATTGCAGCCAGGCCGAGGGGCCGGCGCCGGCCTCGTCCAGCACGCGGCCGGCCCGGAAACGGTCGAGCCCGTAGGCGGCGATCAACGGATTCGGTTTGCCGGTGGCGAGGGTGTGGGCAAAGCACCAGCCGGAAGCCGGCGTCGCCTTGAAGCCGCCATAGCACCAGCCGCCGTTGAGATAGAGGCCGTCGATCGGTGTCGGGCAGATGATCGGGCTGGCATCCGGGGTCATATCCATGACGCCGCCCCAATGGCGCAGCAGACGGATGCGCGAGATGCACGGCATCAAGGCGATCGCCGCCTCGGCCACCTCGCGCACGACGCCGAGATTGCCGCGCTGGGCGTAGGAATTGTAGCCGTCGAGATTGCCGCCGAAGACCAATCCGCCCTTGTCCGACTGGCTGACATAGAAATGATCGGCGCCATAGGCGACGACATGATCCACCAGCGGCTTCAGCGGTTCGGTGACGAAGGCCTGCAGGACATGGCTTTCAATCGGCAGTTCAAGGCCGGCCTTGGCGCCGAGCACCGATGTGTGGCCGGCGACAGCGAGGCCGACCTTGCCGGCGCCGATGCGGCCTTTCGTCGTCTCGACGCCGACGATCCGTTCGCCGTCGCGAATGAAGCCGGTCACCTCGCAGTTCTGGATGATGTCGACGCCATGGCCGTCGGCCGCACGCGCATAGCCCCAGGCAACGGCGTCGTGCCGCGCCGTTCCCGCCCGGCCCTGGAAGATGGCGCCGTGGATCGGAAAGCGGGCTGTGTCGGAGAAGTCGAGATAGGGCACCAGCCGGCGCACCTCGTCGCGATCGAGGATGTCGGCGTCGATGCCGTTCAGCCGCATGACGTTGGCGCGGTGGCTGAAGCCGTCGAGCTGGTCGGCCGAATGTGCCGTGACGAGCTGGCCGCGCTGCGAGAACATGACGTTGAAGTTCAGCGCCCGCGACATGCCCTCCCACAGCTTCATCGAGAATTCGTAGAACTGGGTGTTGCCGTCGAGCAGGTAGTTGGAGCGGATGACGGTGGTGTTGCGGCCGACATTGCCGCCGCCGATGTAGCCTTTGTCGAGCACGGCGACATTGCGGATGCCATGGTTCTCCGCGAGGTAGAAAGCGGTGGCGAGACCGTGGCCGCCACCACCGATGACGATCACGTCATAGGACGGCTTGGGCTCCGCCGCCCGCCAGGCGCGCTGCCAGTTCTTCTGGCCGGACAGCGCGTTGCGGAAAATCGAGAAGGCCGAATAGGGCGCCATGCGTGCCGGCCTATCGAACGATCGGGCCGGTCGGCGTGCGGGTCAGCACCTCGGCGCCCGCGTCGGTCAAAAGCACGGTGTTGGAGACGAAGTCGTCGCCACGCCCCGTGCCCATCAGCCAGGACAGGATGTGGAAGCTCATTCCCGTCTCGATCTCGAGATCGGAATCGTGCCGCAGCCCGGTCACCGAATTGCCGCCGGTCCATGATGGCGGCTGGCCGGCGCCGACAAGATAGCCGCAGTGATGGCGGCGATAGTGGGAAAGGCCCGCCTCGTCGGCGACGGCCTGCCAGGCGGCGTAGACATCGCGCGCCTTGGCGCCCGGACGCAGCGCCTTGACGACGGCGTCGAACGCCCTGGCGGTCACTTCCGCCATCGCGGCGTCCTCGTCGCTGATATGGCCGATGCGGACGAGCCGGCCGAGCGGCGCGTGGTAGCGCGAGATGCAGCCGGACAGTTCGACGAAGACCGGCTCGCCTTTGCGATAGATGCCGTCGCCCCAGGTCGTATGCTCCTCGCCCAGGCGCGCGGCCGGACGGATGAACGGACCGAAGCCTGGCGCATGACCGCCGGCGCGGATCATCGCCGAAACGCATTGGGCGGCGACCTCTTGTTCGGTGGCGCCGTCCGAGATCGCCGCGATCGCGGCGGCGGCGGCGGCGTCGGTCACCTCGGCGGCGCGGCGCATCAGCGCCTGTTCCTCAGCGCTCTTCACCCGCCGCATCCTGTCGACCAGGCCGGAGATGTCGCTCCATTTGGCATCCGCCTGCGCCTGCAGGGACACGGCAAGCCCATGACTCAAGCCCGCCGTCCAGCATTCGAGGCCGATCCGCTTGCCGGAGAGGCCGAGTTCCGCCAGCACCCGCGCGGCAAGATCCGCTGCCGTTTCGCTGTCGGAATGGCCGCGGAATTCCGCCGCCGCCACCTGTTTCTCGATCGTCACCCTTTCCATCGAGCGGGTAACCAGGACGGGCTTGCCCTCGAGCGGGACGATCAAGAGGTGAGGGGCAAAATACCCCCAGTGGTCGAGCCCGGTGAGATAGAAGACGTTTTCCGGCGAAGCGAAGACCGCGGCGTCGAGTTCGCGCTCGGCCAGGGCCTTGCGGATCTTGGCGAGACGGCCAGCGATTTCTGCTTCGGAAAAGGGATTGCGGTCCATCAGGCATCCTCATGCTTGCTGTTGTCGGCTTCGTCGCCGGCACGGTCTCTCGATACGTTCGGCTTCCTGCCGTCAGCCTTTGCGACGGGCAAATTGCACAAATTGTGCACAACTTGAACGGCAGGTCGATGCGGATCGGTTAATTTTCAAAGGTTTCCGTGTCTGCGCTTGCACAATCTCTAGGGCAGTTGTATACGTCTGGTCAAGCGCGTTTGAGCCTCGAAGAAGGTCGTTGCGCTGGGAACCATCATCGGTTGTTCAACGGGAGAAAAGCATGCTGAAATCATCGATCTTGCGCCGTATCGTCGTGAAGGCGGTCGCCTGCCTTGCGCTTGCCGCCACGTCGCTCACGTCGCTGCCCGCTCATGCGGAGACCACACTCGAACGGGCCAAAAAGGACGGCTACATCCGCGTCGGCTTTGCCAACGAAGCGCCGTTCGGTTTCGCCACGCCCGACGGCAAGCTGACTGGCGAGGCGCCGGAAGTCGCCAAGGCGGTGCTCGCCAAGATGGGCATCCCACAGGTCGACGGTGTGCTGACCGAATTCGGCTCGCTCATCCCGGGCCTCAAGGCCGGCCGCTTCGATATCATCGCAGCCGGCATGTTTATCAACCCGAAGCGTTGCGCCGAGATCAATTTCTCCGAGCCGTCCTATGGCATCGGTCAGGCCATGCTGGTGGCCAAGGGCAACCCCAAGGGCGTGAAGGACTATTCCAGCATCAAGGACAATCCGGACCTCAAGCTCGCTGTCATGGCTGGTGCTGTCGAAGGCGGCTACGCCAAGGACGCCGGCGTCGCCACAGGCCAGATTGTCGCTTTGCCCGACCAGTCCAGCCTTGTAGCGGCTGTCCAGTCGGGCCGCGCCGACGCTGCCGCGCTGACGGCGCTTTCCATCGCCGACATGGCCAAGAAGGCGGATGGCGTTGAGACGACGAAACCGTTCGGCGAGGTTGCCGGCAAGTCCGTGAAGGGCCACGGTGGCTTCGGCTTCCGCAAGGAGGACACCGATCTGCAGCAGGCTTTCAACGCGGAGCTGAAGAAATTCCTCGGCTCGCCCGAGCATATCGCCCTGGTCGAACCGCTCGGCTTCGGCAAGGACTACCTGCCGAACAAGACCACCGCGGAGCTCTGCGCCGGCAAATAGGATCCCAACTGCTGGGCGGCGCACAGGCGCCGCCCTTTTTCTGGAGATGCAGATGGGAATTGGCACGCTTGTGGCGATGCTGGCGGCTGCACTCGCCGTCATCGGTCTCCTGGCGACACAGCAGTCCTACAACCTGTTTCTGCCCGGTCTGCTGCAGGGCGTGGTCCTGACGATCGAGATCGCCATCCTCGGCAGCCTGCTCGCCGTCATCATGGGTGTGCTTGCCGCGCTCGCGCGCCTTTATGGTCCGGCGCCGCTCAGATGGCTGGCAACGGTCTATGTCGAGATCTTTCGCGGCACCTCGGCGCTGGTGCAACTGTTCTGGCTGTTTTTCGTGCTGCCGCAATTCGGCGTCACGCTTGATGCGTTTCTGGTGGCGGTCGTGGCGCTTGGTCTGAACGTCGGCGCCTACGGGTCGGAGGTGGTGCGCGGCGCGATCCTGTCGGTCGGTCGCGGCCAGTGGGAGGGGTGCACGGCGTTGAACATGAGCCGTGCCCAGATGCTGCGTCGGGTGATCCTGCCGCAAGCCTTCCTCGCCATGATCCCGCCTTGGGGCAATCTGTTCATCGAGCTTCTCAAATCGACGTCGCTGGTCTCGTTGATCACACTCTCCGACCTTGCCTTCAAGGCGCAGCAGATGAACCAGAATACATTCAAGACCATTCCGATCTTCACGCTCGTCCTGCTGATGTATCTCGTGATGTCGCTGGTCCTCACCATCGGCATGCGGCTGCTCGAAAGGCGTGCATCGGCCGGTCTGGCGCGGGGGAAGGCAGCATGATCTGGGACTGGAGCTTCGCCCTCGAAATCCTGCCGGTGCTGGCGCAGGCGGCCATCGTCTCCGTTGAGGCGACGTTGATCGGCTTCGTGCTGGCCGCCACCCTCGGCCTCGTGCTGGCCGTAGTGCGCATCGCCGTGCCATGGACTGGCTGGACTATTTCGGTGCTGGTCGAGTTGATCCGTTCGACACCGCTGCTTATCCAGATATTCTTCATCTACTTCGTCTTCCCGAAATTCGGGCTGGTGCTCGATGCCTTCACCGCCGGCGTGCTTGCCATCGGCATCCACTATGCCGCCTACTGCTCCGAGGTCTATCGCGCCGGTTTCGACAACATCCATCGCGGCCAGTGGGAAGCCTCGATCGCGCTCAATCTGTCGGCCTGGACGACGTTCCGCGACATCATCATCCCGCAGGCGATCCCGCCGATCGTTCCGGCGCTCGGCAACTATCTCGTCGCCCTGTTCAAGGAGACGCCGCTGCTCTCAGCAATCGCCGTGATGGAGCTGATGCAGACCGCCAAGATTATCGGTTCCGAAACGTTCCGCTACACCGAGCCGATCACGCTGGTCGGCCTGTTCTTCCTTGCAATGAGCCTGGTTTCAGCCGCGCTGATCCGCGCTCTCGAACGCCTGCTCAACCGGAGGACCATGCGATGACGGAACCGATGGTCCGTTTCGAGAATGTCTCGAAACGCTATGGCTCACTGACCGTTCTCGACGGGCTCAATCTTGAAATCGCACGCGGCGAAAAAGTCTCGGTCATCGGCCCGTCAGGGTCAGGCAAGACGACGGTGCTGCGCATGCTGATGACGCTGGAGACGATCAATGACGGCGTCATCTGGGTCGAGGGCCAGCCACTCACCCATATGGAGAGGAACGGCAAGCTGGTGCCTGCCGACCTTGCCCATATTCGCCGCATCAGGGCGAAGATCGGGATGGTGTTCCAGTCCTTCAATCTCTTTCCGCACATGACGGCGATGGCCAATTGCATCGAGGCGCCGATGACGGTGCTCGGCATGAAGCGGACGGAAGCGGAAGCACGCGCGGCCGAGCTTCTCGACATGGTGGGGCTGTCGCAGAAGAAGAGCCATTACCCGTCGCAATTGTCCGGTGGCCAGCAGCAGCGTGTCGCCATCGCCAGGGCGCTGGCCATGCGGCCCAAGATCATGCTGTTCGACGAGGTGACGTCGGCGCTCGACCCTGAGCTTGTCGGCGAAGTGCTGCAGGTGATAAGGCAGATTGGTCGCGAGCACGATCTGACGATGCTGATGGTCACCCATCAGATGGGCTTCGCCAAGGAGTTTTCCGATCGCGTCTGCTTCTTCTACCAGGGCAAGATCTGCGAGCAGGGGCCGCCAAGCGAACTGTTCGGAGCGCCCAAGAATGAGCGGACACGGCAGTTCCTGCATGCTGTCCTGGAGGCTGGATGACGCTTGAGACAGATGACGCGCCCATAGCCGTAGCCCCACGCCCGCTCTCGGCGCGCGAGCGGTTCGAGCGCATCTACCGGATCTTGCGCGATCGCATCTGCCTGCTGGACTATGCTCCGGGAAGCCATCTCTCCGAGGAAGAACTCGCCCAGGAATTCGAGATCAGCCGGACACCGGTTCGGCGCGTCCTGGCGCGACTGGAATCCGAGGGTCTCGTTCAATCCGTCCATGGCGTCGGCACGATCGTCACGGACGTCGATATCGAGGAATTGCAGCAGGTCTACCACCTGAGGCTGGAACTCGCGCTCCTCGTCGGCAAGCTTTCGCCTATCCCGCGCACGGCGGAGGATCTTGATCGGATTCGCGCGCTCATCACGCGCTGTGATTCCGACATCCTCAACCCTGACCAGCGCGCGTTTCTCCGCCTCAACATGGATTTCTTCTACGAACTCACCGCGATGACCGGCAACCAGCCGCTGCGCGAGATCAGCGAGCGCTTGTATTTCCAGGTCGCACGCGTTGTCCTGAAGATGATGCCGCAGCTCGGCCTTGTCGAAGAATTCACCGCCTTCCGCCGGGAAATGGAGGAAGTTCTCGCTGCCGCAGAGATCGGCGACTGGGAATCGATCGGCCATATAAGGCGCGCCCACATCTCAATGAGCTTTCGCCGTATGATGCGCCACGCAGGCGCGGCCGACTGAATCGCCTTCGTATCCTCGGGAAGATCAAGAGGACAGTTGGACGGGCGGGAATGCTTCGACAGCATGCGCAGAGTGTCCAAAACTCGCCGACCAATTGCGGATCAAGAGCGGAGGTCACCTCGTCGAACCGCATGCCAGCGCCTGCGCAATCGCTATTCTTTTGCTGCTGGCCGCTGGAAAGACGTGAGGGAACGCCCGGAGCTTTGGACGCGCTCGATGGGAATCGGTTCACTCGGCAGCCATTCAGCCTGGAAAGATAGTGAAACCGCCATCGACGCGGATGACCTGCCCGTTGATGAAGCGCGCGCGCGGACCGGCGAGAAAGGCCACCGCCTCGGCGATCTCTTCCGGCTCCGCATAGCGGTTCAGCGATTTCCTGCTCGAATCCATGCGCTGCGGATCGACCACGCGGGTCGCCTGGAACCGTGCCGTCTTGGTGGCGCCGGGGCTGACCGCATTGATGCGCACGCCGTCGTCGATCAGTTCCTTGGCGAGGCAGCGCGTGTAATGCACGACCGCAGCCTTCAACGTCGAGTAGACGACCTCGGGCGAGCAGCCGAGGTGAGCCGCTGCCGAAGCGATGTTGATGACGGAGCCGCTGCCGCGCTGCTTCATAGGCGGAATGAAGGCCTGGCAGACCAGCATCGTGCCGATCAGATTGTTCTCGGTCAGCACGCGGATGTCGTCCAGTTCGATGTCGAGGGCGTTGTTCGGGTTCGGCTTGCCGCCCTTGGCGCCGATGTCGCCACCGGCGCAATTGACCAGCACATGCACGTCGCCGAGATCGGCCTCGATCTTGCGCTTCATCTCGGCCACCGCCTTCTGGTCGCCAATGTTGCCGGTCACCGACGTGACCTTCGTCCCATGCCGCTTCAGGCGCTCGACCACCTCGCCGAGATTGGCAAACTCGCCGTATTTGGCCGGCGCAGTTTCGTCCATGTCGTGGATGGCGACATTGGCGCCAAGTTCCGCCAGGCGTTCGGCCATCACCCGACCGAGGCCACGGCCGGAGCCGGTTACGAAGGCGGTCAATCCATCGAGTTCACGTGTCGTCACCAGATCTTCTCCACTGTCATCAAACCAGATTGCGCATGTTGGCGGCGCTGCGCCGGATCATGTCGAGCTCGTAGGAAACCAGGGAACCGTCGTCCTCGCGCTCCCAAGGGGTGCGGTAGTCGGCGTCGTCGGGCAGCCGATTGCGCTGCGCGGCCCGCAGGCAGGCGGCAAATTCGCGTGCCGTCTTCGGCGGATAGCCGTGCCACCAGTCGTCGTCGAGAAAGCGGACATGCCGCGCCTCCAATGCGCCCGGTTCGAGAACGGCGGTCATGCGATCGTTGTGTTGGCCGAGAATTGCAAACAGCTCGGCAAACGGCACCGCGCCATCGCCGATGGCACAACGGATCAGCCGGTAGCCTTCGGCCGTGAACTGCACGCGGTAATCCTTGAGGTGGACATGGCGGACATGCGGCGCGATCCGCCGCGCAAAATCGAGCGGCGCTTCGCCGACCGGGAATGTGTTGCCGGTGTCGAAGGTGACGCCGACGCCTTCGCCGCCAAGGGCGCAGAAATCGACCAGTTCCTGGCTGGTGAAGTCCTGGTGGTTTTCGATCGCGAGGACGTGGCCCTCGGCAATCGCGCGGGAACCCCATTCCTTCAATCTGTCTCGAATGATGCGGGCGAACTCGCTCCATTTCTCGCCTGCAGCGTTGCGGTCGCCACATAGAACCGGCGTCAGCGCCGTCCGGATGATCTTGGCCCTCAGCAGGCGTGCGGCCCGAAATGCCTCGCCGAGCGGTTCGCCCACCAGAAGGCCGCCGCTGACGACCGGTGTGATCCCGAGGCCGGCGAGCCTTTCCCGCAACGCGATTACCGCGTCGTCGGGAAGTTCCGTCAGCCATGGCACCCAGATCTCCAGCACCCGCGCGCCGAGTTCGGTCGCGAGCGCGATGAAACCTTCCAGCCCTGCCGGTTTGGGATTGGCGCGTGGTGTGCCGCGGGCCTGGAGGCCGAGATGATAGGTCAGACCGTAGGGGTTCAGGCCGACCTCGAGCATGGAGCGATCCTTTGGTTCGGGTTTTGCGGTCATCGCAGGCCGGCGTCCACGGTAATCGATTGCTTGGTGATCATGCGGCTGTCGTCGGCGGCGAGGAACAGCACCGTGCGCGCGATCTCCTCCCCAAGCAGAACCCGGCGGATCAATTGGCGCTGCACGACCTGGTCGACCGACGTCGGCGTCTTGTACCAAAGCTGCCGTTGCCGGTCGGTGATGACGGCGCCTGGCTCGATGGCGTTGACGCGAATGTTGTCGGGGCCAAACGCCCGCGCCAGCGCGAACGTCAACCCGACTACCGCAGCCTTGGCCGTCGCATAGGGCGCCATCTCCGCCGCGCCGAAACGCCAGGCGATCGAGGAAAAATTGACGATCGAACCAAAGCCCAACTCCTTCATGTGCGGATGCACCGCTTGGGCGGCAAAGAAGTGGTGCCTGAGGTTCACGTCCTGGGCATGATCCCAGTACTCCTGGGTCACGTCGGCGACTGGGTGGCGATTGTCGTCGGCGGCGTTGTTGACCAGCACCGCGACAGGTCCGAGGCGGTCGCGCACCATGTCGATCGCAGCCTGGAGGGCGGGAATATCGGTCACGTCGCAGCGCAAGAATAATGGCGCGTGCGATGCCGTGGCGGCGATTTCCCGCGCGAGCTCCTCGCCGGCCTCCTGCTGCAGATCGAGAAACGCGACGCGTGCGCCATTGGCGGCGAAGGCGCGGACCGTGTCGGCGCCGATGCCCGACGCGCCGCCGGTGATCAGCACGACGCGGTCGGCCAGGCTTGGATAGGTGGCAAAGGACAATGCGGCGCTCTTTTCAGATCAGGTGTTGGTCAGATCAGGTGTTGGTCAGATCAGGCGTTGGGTCGTCGGGTCGAACAAGCAGGCGCGCGCCATGTCGATGCCGAGCGTCACCGTCTCACCCATCCGTGGCGTGCCGTCGGGGTCGAAACGACCGGTGATCTCCTTGCCGCCCAGGCGCAGGACCGCCATGGTCTCCGCACCTGTCGGCTCGACCAGCTCGACCACGGCATCGATTTGCGCGATGCCTGGCTTGCGACGCGCAAGATCGGGATCGAACCGGTAAATGTGCTCCGGCCGGATGCCGAGCACGAGCTGTCGCGGCGTGTTGGAGGCAAGCGCCTGGACGACCGGCAGGCTGGCTGTCTTGCCGTCGGCGGCCTGCAAGGCAACAGTGGGGCGACCGCCTTCTTCGCTGAGTTCGGCCGGCAGGAAGTTCATCGCGGGCGAACCCATGAAGCCCGCGACGAACATGTTGGCTGGACGGTTATAGATCGTGGCGGGCTCCTCGAATTGCTGGACCTCGCCCTGATGCATCACGGCGATGCGCGAGGCGAGCGTCATCGCCTCGACCTGATCATGTGTGACGTAAACCGTCGTCTTGCCGACGCGGTGATGCAGCTTCTTGATTTCGGTACGCATGTCGACGCGCAGCTTGGCGTCGAGATTGGAGAGTGGCTCGTCGAACAGGAACAGCTTCGGATCACGCACCAGCGCTCGGCCCATCGCGACGCGCTGGCGCTGGCCGCCCGAAAGCTGTCCGGGCTTGCGCCCAAGCAGCGGTTCGATCTGCAGGAAAGCAGCAACCCGCTTGACGGCCTCGTCCTGCTGCGGCTTCGGCACGCGACGGCTTTCCATGCCGAAGGTGATGTTCTCGCGCACCGTCATTGTCGGGTAAAGCGCGTAGGACTGGAACACCATGGCGATGTCGCGGTCCTTCGGCGCAACCGAATTGACGAGCCGGCCGTCGATGCGGATCTCGCCGGAGGTTACGGTTTCAAGCCCGGCGATCATCGCCAGCAAGGTGGACTTGCCGCAACCGGACGGTCCGACCAGCGCGATGAACTCTCCGTTCTGCGCCTCGAGATCGATGCCCTTCAGTACCTCGACCGCGCCGAAGTTCTTGCGCAGGGATCGGATGGTCAATGTCGACATGCGATCCCCTTCTTGCCGGTCGGAGCGATCGGCGACATGAGACAGGCTCCGCTCGCTTGATCGCGTCTCACTTGATCGCACCCTGGGTCAGGCCGCGGACGAAATACTTGCCCCCGAACAGATAGATCAGCAGCGGCGGCAGCGCGCCGATCAGCACGGCGGCGCTCATGACATCGTAGGCGCGTACATTGGTGCCGCTTGCGGTCAGCGCGACGAGCGCGGCCGTGATCGGCTGTTGCTGCCCGGAGGTGAAGACGACACCGAACAGATATTCGTTCCAGATGCCGGTGAACTGCCAGATCACGGTGACGATCAGGATCGGTGAGGAAAGCGGGAGAATGATCTTGCGGAAGATGCGCCAGAAGCCCGCGCCGTCGATGCGGGCCGCCTTGATGAGATCATCGGGAATGCTGACGTAATAGTTGCGGCAAAACAAAGTGGTGAACGAAATGCCCTGGATGACGTGGATGAGGACAAGCCCGTAGACCGAGTTGCTGAGGCCCAGATTGCCGAGGATGAACGCCCACGGCATCAACGAGATCTGACCCGGAACGAAGACGCCGAGCAGCATGCAGGTGAACAGCGCTTCCGAACCCCTGAAGCGCCATTTCGACAGGATGTAACCGTTCATCGCGCCGACCGCCGTCGAGATGATCGTCGCCGGGATCGTCATCTTCAGGGAGTTGTAGAAGTTGCGCTGCATGCCCTCGCAGGTGCCACCGATGCAATAGGTGCTCCAGGCCTGGCCCCAGGCTTCGAGGCGGAAGCTGCGTGGCAGCGAGATCAACCCGTTGCGCGCGATCTCCTGCTGGTCGCGGAATGAATTCAGCACCACGACCAGCAACGGCACCAGGTAGATCGCCGCGAAGACAACCAGCAGCCCATAGATGACGAAGCGGGTGAGGAAATGCCTGCGCGCCGCAACCGTGGCGGCGCGGCGATCGAGCGACTGGTCGAGCGTTGCGTCAGCCATGGCCGGCTTCCTTTCGCCGACGCCAGACCACCCAGAACGAATAGGGCACCAGCACCACGGCAAGGGCGGCAAGCATCATGATGGCTGCCGCCGCACCTTCGCCGATCTGGCCGCGTTGGAACATCAGGTCATAGACGTAGATGGCGGGGAAGGTGGTCGAGATCCCCGGGCCGCCTTTGGTGAGGGCCGCCACGAGGTCGAAGGTCTTGATGGCGAACTGGATCTGGATGACGGCGACCGCCAGGAAGATCGGCGCAATCGTTGGCAGAAGCACTTTGCGATAGATGCGGAATGTCGACGCGCCGTCGATCTGCGCGGCTTTGACGAGGTCCTGATCCACCGAGCGCAGACCGGCCAGGAAGAGCGCCATGGCAAAGCCCGAGGCCTGCCAGACGCCGGTGATGATCACCGCGTAGATCGCATAATGTCGGTCGCTGGCGAGTGCGAAGCTGAAGCTCGTCCAGCCCAATCCGCGCACCATCGCCTGGATACCGTCGGTCGGGTTGTAGAGCCAACTCCAGACCGTGCCCGTGACGATGAAGGAGACGGCCAGCGGATAGAGAAAGATCGTGCGCCAGGCCGCTTCGCCGCGCACGCGCTGGTCGATCAGGATCGCCAACAACAGACCCACGGCCATCGAGCCGACGATGTAGAAACCGCTGAAGAGAAAGAGGTTGGTGTAGGCGATGTTCCAGCGCCGGTTCGCCCAGAGCGATGCGTAATTCTCCAGGCCGACAAAGCCGTAAGTCGGGAGCAGCGAGGAGTTCGAGACAGAGATGTAGAGCGTCCAGCCGGTGAACACGAACACGTAGACGAAGCTCGCCACGAGCGAGGGGCCGAGCACCAGCAAGGGCATGGCGGAGCCCAGCCGCTCCCGCCAGGGGCGGGCGGACGCCGGGACCGACAGGATCAGGTCGTGATTTGACATTCAGAGCACAGGACTGGCAGAGCGCGGGACCGGGATGGAGGATGGCCGGGTGCGGATGGAAATTGCACCCGGCCGTTCCTGTCTACTTCTGTGCTTCTGCCGCGTCGGCCATCGCATTGGCGCCGTCCTGCGCGGACATGTCGGGCGTCGCCACGAACTCGGTTATGGCGTCCATGATCGCGCCGCGCATCTTCTGCGGGACGGTCATGTTGTGCGCCATCGAGCGGACCAGCGTGCCCTCCTTGATGGAAGCCTGCAAATCCTTCTGCGAGAGCTGCTGGCACGGATTGAAGCCCTTCGACAGATCGATATCCAGGCGTGCGGGGATGGAGCCCTTGGCTTGGTTGAAGACCGTCTGGAAGTCGGGCGACAGGATCAGGCTCGCCAGCAGCTTCTGGCCGTCGATGTAATCCTGGTCCTTCTGCTTGAAGAACACGACCGAGTCCGAGTTGAGGATGAAGCCGGGTTTGCCCCAATCGGTCGGCGCCTGGGCGCAGACATAGTCGGTGCCTTCCTTGAAGCCGGCGGCGGTCAGCAGGCCGATCGTCCAGTCGCCCATGATGTGGAACGCCGCATCGCCCTTGCCGACGAGCGCCGACATTGAATCCCAGTCGCGGCCAACCATGCCCGGATCCATGTACTTGCTCGTCATCAGGCGCATCTGCTGGAAGGCCTTGACCATCCCCGGGCTGCGCATGGATTCGACATCGCCTTCGACGAAGGCCTTGCGATAGAGATCGATGTCCTGGCCGTAAAGCACGACCTCGAACACCGTCGAATCCGTCCAGTCGGCGGTCGAATGCGAGATGCAGATCTTGCCTGAGGCGACGATCTTGTCGCACGCCGCGTTGAACTCGGCCCAGGTCTTGGGCATTTCCGCCACACCGGCGGCCTGCATGACCTTCGGCGAGGCCCAGAGCCAGTTGATGCGATGGATGTTCATCGGAGCGGCGACCCATTTGCCGGTCGGCTTCATCACCGGAAGCAGTTCCGGCGCGACCACTTTCTCCCATCCTTCCGAGGCCGCCAACGCGTCGAGATCGGCGGTCATGCCGGTCTCGTTCCACTCGGCGATTTCGGGACCTTTAAGCTGCACGGCAGGCGGGGCATTGCCGGCGATCACGTCGGCACGCAGCTTGGCCAGCGTATTGGCCGTGTGACCGGCGATCGAGGTCTGTTCCCATTTCCCGCCCTTGGCGGTGAACATGTCGCCGAGCTTGGCGATCGCCTGGGCGTCCGATCCGGTCGCCCATTGGTGCAGCAGGTTCGTCTTGGGCTCGGCGAAGGCTGCCCCCGCTACAAGGGTCCACGCAGCAGCGGCCGCAAGGGCGGTCATGACGCACTTCATCGTTTCACTCCCATATGTCGTTGCACGGTTCGTCTCGACCGCTTATGGCCGCGGTTTGAAGCCGCCGCCGGCGAGATTGATTGATCTCGAGTTCTTTCCAAAATGACAGATTAGAGCTATCAGTCAACGATGTTTATGTTGATCCATGACAAAACCTTCGCTTAGAACCTGGCTGATCGACAGGCCGTCCGCGTCGCCGGAGAGCATGATCGTGCGCTGCCTGAGCGAGCGCGGCGCACTCTCGGCGTCGCAGATCACGCGAGCCACCGGTCTGGCGCGCTCGACGGTCTCAACCGCGCTCAACGGCTTGAGGAAGTCGGGAATGGTGATCGAAGCTCCGGCCAGTCGCGATGGGATGAGGGGTATCGGTAGGCCGGCCGCGACAGTGACGCTCAATCCGACAGCGGGCACCTGCGTCGGAATTCACCTGGCTCTTCAGCAGATACGGCTCATCGTCGCTGATGTCTCGCATTCCGTCATTGCCGAACAAACTATCCCCATGCCTCTGGACTACCAGCCGCAACAGGCGGCCCAGATGGTCAAATCGGCAATTGCCCAATCTTACAAGGAAAACGGTCTGCCGGCGGCGGGGCTCCTGGGGGTTGGGGTTTCCGTCTCTGGCCCTGTCAGCCATGACGGAGTGGTGCTGCGCGCGAGCATGGTTCCAACATGGGCCGGCGTCAACATACGAGATGTGTTCGGGCCCGTCCTGGAACAGCCGATCTTCGCCGACAATGAGAGCAACTGCTCGGCCATTGCGGAACTGATGTGGGGTGCGGCGATCGGCCAAGACGATTTCGTGCTGTTCAAGATCGACCTGGGTGTCGGCGGGGCCATTGTCCAGCATGGCCGGCTGGTGACGGGCATCGCCGGCGGCGCCGGCGAATTCGGGCACATCAGCATCGATCCCGGCGGCGATCTTTGCCGGTGCGGCAATCGCGGATGCCTGGAGCTCTATGCGAGTTTCGCACGGCCACTGGAACAGATTTCGCGCATCGTGCGGCGGCAAGTCACCATGGGCGATGTCATCACGATGGCCGAGCAGGGCGACGTCAGGGCGTTGCGGATGATCGAGGACACCGCCGAGATCGCCGGCCGGGGTCTTGGCTTGATCGGCTCGGTGCTCAATCCGCCGCTCATCATCATCGGCGGCCACATGGCTTTGGCGGGCGACATGCTTTTGACGCCGCTGATCGCGTCCTATGAACGCCACACGCTCATCAAGTCCCGCGATATCGCTCCGGCCCTGCGCACGCGGATAATCGTTGGCAAGCACACCGAGAACGATGCATTGCTGGGCGCGGTCGGCCTCGTGCTGAGACACCAGACGAAGGGACTATCGCTCGGCTGATCGTCAATCACGCGCAGCCCTTCATGGAATTGCTCTAGTTGGTCTTCAGCTTGCCGACGCGGTTTTCGGCGATCCAGCGGGCGGCGAGCACCAGCGCGCCCATGCTGAAATCCTTGCCATGCTTGGCCACCATTTCTTCCGACAGATCGGCCAGTCGTTCGAAAAATTCGTCCTTGCTCTTGTCCTCGGCGGTGAGTTCGGTCTGCATTTCATCCTCCTGCTTCGTATGGACTGCGTCCGCTATTTGAAAATCTGCGCGGGAAAGGTGACGATCGCGGCGGTGCCATCGACGAACCCCATCGCCAGGTGCCGTCCGTCACCCGACCAGGCAAGCGCAGTGACCTCGCTGCCCAAGGGTCTGACCAGAAGTTCGTCCCGGGCGCCGATCTGGGCGATGGTAATGCGGCCATTGGCGTAACCCGCCGCAATCAGTTTCTTTTCCGGGTGTGCCGCCACCGCCTCGACAAGAATCAGCCCGGCGCGACCTGTCTCCAGCGCGCCCGAAGTCTCGCCGCCAACAGGCGGGGCGGTCATCGACCAACCGGCGATCCGGAAGGCGCCGGATGCGAACAACGCATGCGCCGGCCGGCTCCAGCACACGGTGCGGACCGGCGATGGAAACCCCGCGACGATTTCTGCTCGGCCATCGGCCAGGCTGACCAGAGCAAAGCCGCCGGTTTCGAGCCCGCAGGCCAGCCAGGTGCCGTCTCTGCTCCAGCGGATCGACACCGGGCGCGCGGAAAGGGGGATATTGCGTATCAAGGCTGCGTCGCCTTCGACCGCCCAGACCGACAGCCCCTCGCCAAGGCCGCAAGCGAGTCGCTGCCCGCCTGGCGAGAAGGCAAGGACATCTGTCGAGGATGCCACATCGCGTTCCAGCCGCGTGGCATCGCCTTGGCCGCGCGCGCGGACGACATCATGCCCGTTGCTGACGGCTGTCATGCCCGTCCTGGCGCTATGGTCGATGGCGACGATCGGTCCATCGATCTTGAGCAGCACGCCCGCGACGTCACCGCCGGCAGTCAGATGCAGCACGTCGCCGCTGGCCGCGCCGACCAGAAAGTCGGAATCGCCATAGGCGGCGAGAGGATATCGCCGTCAGCGAATGCCGCCGTGGCAATCAACGGCACCGGAGGCTTTTCCTGGGGCGGATCGTCGTCTGGCCGAGATCGTTGCTCACCCTGATCCGCGCTTCCGGCGGCTCGTGATCCGCGACCGCGGCAATGGCGACGGTTCCATCCGCCGAGGAGAACGCGACAGCCGAACCGTCGGTGCTGAAGCGCAGATCGGCGATCGCCGCCGGTCGTTGCCAGCTGCGGGCCAAGAGATCGAACAAGGTCAGGTTCTGCATCGTCTGCTGGTTCATGCTGTCTCTCCCGTCAGTCGTCGTTCGCCGCAGCGGCCAGCCGGCGGTCGACATCCTCGACATCACCTTCGGCAGCTATGATGCGATCTTCGCAAGCCGTGCATGCCTGCGTGATCGCCGCTGCGCTCTGTTCTGCCTCATGCAAATCCCGCACCAGTTGCGCGTCGGCGCCGCTTCTGCCGATTTCGAGCTCCAGCCGCAGCACCTCCATCTCTATACCGGCACGTTTCTGGTTGAGCCGCAGCGCCTCCGCGGTAAGCGCCGAGACGCCGGCGACGAGATCGAGCCGGCGAGCAAGCAGCGCGTCACGTCGGGCTGTGTTGGATCCTCCAGTCATTTTTCGCCTCCCAAAGGTCCCTGCGGTTTCTCGAAAGCCGACAGCAATTTGGGCAACGTGACGGCCTGCGACTGGAACTGTTTTTCAGCCGTTTCGATGTGGCTCTTGAGCTGGTCCCAGATGTCGACCCGGATCATCGAAGTCGTGTCGCCGGTCAGGCGCTCGATCTCCTCGACACGGAACTGGCGTGTCAGCGAAACGCCGGAAAACACGAAGTCGCGCAGCAGGATCGCGTGGCTTTCGATGAACAGATGGATCATCGGATGCGTTTCCGGGGTGACGCCGCCGGCGGCAAGCTCGGCCCGGATGAAGTCCTGGAAGTGGCTCTGCAGGCGGTGCTGGCTCTCGCCCATGAAGCGCATGACGAAGACCAGGTCGCGAGGCATCAGCTTGACGAGATCGCCGGTGACGCCATCGGCATGGCTGGACATCGGCTCCGAGGACCCTCTTCTGTCCTTGTCGTTCGGCATGGTCTTTCTCCAGCGCGCAGCCCGTCGACGGGCCGTCGCCTTCAAATAGTCTGGAAAGACGAAGAGTTAAACAGATAATATGAGTTTTGATATTTGCTGCGATTGCTAACTAAATATATTGCATATGCGAATATACGACAAATATTACAGGCGTAAGTTACAACTGTAAAAGAACGTTACAGTCTGGCGCAGGATCGCACACTGAAAGGGCGACGATCTTGTTTTGAATGCCAGCCATGAGCGCTGTTTCAAAACTGGCACGGCGCTTGCTTCGTTCATTTTCACAAGAAGCCCATCGCGCTTGACGCGGTGCCAAAAGAACGAAGGAACGGAGGAAGCAGAACCGCTTCGATACGCCCATCGCGCATGCGGTCGGCGCCGCGGATCCCTGCCAGACGCCTCGAAACCTTTGCCCCGATCCACTTGAACGGCCGGACCTCGGGTCGCGCCTCGATGCGCAACGCTTTGTCATGCCGCTCGCATTCTCACTGGCGGTGCTTTGCCGCTTCATGCCGGGGTCAAGCGACCCACGGCTCAAACCTGGTGGAGGCTTATGACCATGACGTCTCTGACGCTCAACAAGATTACCTCGCAACGCGGAATTTCCGTCGGCGAGGCGACCAAGAAGATTGCCGATCTCGGCTGGAATCCTTCCTACGTCCAGGAAGCGATGACGTTTCCGACCGACTACAAGATCAACAAGACGCCGCGCGACCCGATGAAGCAGGTGTTGCGGTCCTACTTCCCGATGCAGGAAGAGAAGGACAACCGCGTCTACGGTGCCCTCGACGCGGCGTTGCGCGGCGACATGTTCCGCAATGTCGAGCCGCGCTGGGTCGAGTGGATGAAACTCTTCCTGGCCATCATTCCGTTCCCGGAGATCTCCGCCGCCCGCTCGATGGCGATGGTCGCCCGCATCGCGCCCGGCGAGGAGCTCAGAACCGGCTTCACCATGCAGATGATCGACGAGTTCCGCCACTCGACGATCCAGATGAATCTGAAGAAATGGTACATGGAGAACTACATCGATCCGGCCGGCTTCGACATCACCGAGGAAGCCTTCGGAAAGTGCTACGCCACCACCATCGGCCGCCAGTTCGCCGAAGGCTTCATCACCGGCGACACCATGACCGCCGCCTGCATGTACCTGACCGTGGTCGCCGAGACCGCCTTCACCAACACGCTGTTCGTCGCCATGCCTTCGGAAGCCGCCCGCAACGGCGACTATGCGCTGCCGACCGTCTTCCTGTCGGTGCAGTCCGACGAAAGCCGGCATATCGGCAACGGCCACTCGCTGCTGATGGCAGCACTCAAGGAGCCGGAAAACCATCTCTTGCTCGAGCGCGACCTGCGCTACGCCTTCTGGCAGAACCACGCCATCGTCGATGCGGCTATCGGCACGTTCATCGAATACGGTACCACCAACCGCGACAAGAACAAGGAATCCTACGCGGAAATGTGGCACCGCTGGATCTATGAGGACTACTACCGCACCTACATGCTGCCGCTCGAGAAATACGGCATCAAGGTCCATCACGACGACGTCCAGGCGGCCTGGGAGCGCATCACCAAGAAGAACTACGTCCACAAGGTCGGGCAGTTCTTCGCGGTCGGCTGGCCGGTCAATTTCTGGCGCATCGAAGCCCAGACCGACAAAGACTTCGAATGGTTCGAGCACAAGTACCCAGGCTGGTACGCCGAGTTCGGCGACTTCTGGAAATGGTACGCCAAGCTCAGCCACAAGGGCGAGAAGGTGCTGCTGTTCAACAGCGACGTCGGCTACGTCTATCCGCACCGCTGCTGGTCTTGCCTCGTTCCCTGCCTGATCCGCGAGGACATGGTGGTCGGCGAGATCAACGGCGAACTCTACACCTTCGCCCATGAGCTCGACCGCTGGACCACGATGGTCGCCTTCAACGACGAGTATGAGGGCCGTCCGACGCCCGCCATGGGCCGCTTCAGCGGCAAGCGCGAGTGGGAGACGCTCTATGACGGCTGGGACCTGG
The DNA here is from genome assembly GCF_053005525.2 of Mesorhizobium sp. ORM8.1. Lineage (NCBI taxonomy): Bacteria > Pseudomonadati > Pseudomonadota > Alphaproteobacteria > Hyphomicrobiales > Phyllobacteriaceae > Mesorhizobium > Mesorhizobium sp. ORM8.1. Next base: position 6,010,773 of record NZ_CM132600.1, read on the forward strand.
CCGATGCCATCAAGGACCTGAACTTCGTCCGCTCCGACGGCAAGACGCTGGTCCCGCAGCCGCATCTGCGTTTCGACGACAAGGAGATGTGGACGCTCGACGATGTGCGCGGCAACACGCTCGGATCGCCGCTCAACGCGCTGCGTGGCATGTCGCCCGCCGACCGTGAGAAGCATCTGGCGGAGTACCGCGCCGGCTTCACGATCAATCCCTGCAACTGATCAGGCCAAAAGGGGGCGGGTTCGTCCCGCCCCTTCCTTTCACTGGAGGTCCGTATGTCGGAAACCCACACGGTCAGGCTCAGCCCTGTCGGCGTCGAATTCGAGGTCGAGAATGGCGAAACGGTGCTCAACGCCGCATTTCGCCAGGGCATCGCCCTGCCGCACGGCTGCAAGGAAGGGCAATGCTCGGCCTGCAAAAGCGTGTTGCTCGAAGGCGAAGTCGACATGCTGAAATACTCGACCTTCGCACTGAACGACATGGAGAAGGAGAGCGGCCACGTGCTGTTGTGCCGCTGCATCGCCTACTCCGATCTGGAAGTCGAGCTCCTCAACTACGACGAGGAGATTCTGGCGAAAGCGATCGCCGTGAAGACGTACAAGGGCCGGATTGCTCGCATCGAGCAGCTGACCCACGACATTCGCGGCATCGAGATCGAACTCGGCTCCCCAATGAAGTTCTGGGCGGGGCAATATGTCGACATCACGGTTACCACGCAAAAAGGGGAGACGATTACGCGCTCGTTCTCCATGGCAAATACGCCGGACCAAGCCGAAAAACTCTCCTTCATCATCAAAAAATACCCTGAAGGAAAGTTCTCAGGCGAACTCGATTCCGGAGGCATCCGGGCCGGAGCCGAAGTCACCGTCGTCGGACCCTACGGAACCTGCTTCCGCCGCGATGAACGGCAAGGACCCCTGATCCTGGTCGGCGCCGGCTCGGGCATGTCGCCGATCTGGTCGATCCTCAACGACCATCTGAAGAGCGGCGAGAAACGTCCGGTCTATTTCTTCTACGGCGCCCGCACCCGCAACGACCTGTTCTATCTCGACAGGATCGCCGAGCTGGTCGGCAATCATTCCGACGTCACCTTCATTCCCGTGCTGTCGCACGCCAATGACGACGCCGAATGGCAAGGCGAGCGTGGCTTCGTGCACCAGAGCGTCGACGCCAAGCTCAAGCAACTGGCGGTCGACGGGCAGGGCGATGTCCATGCCTGTGGCCCGCCGCCGATGATCGATGCGCTGCAGCCGGTGCTGTTCATGAACGGCTTCGAAACCGAGCGGATCTTCTTCGACAAGTTCACCACATCGGCAGGTGCAACGCCGGCCCATTGAGGGGCGGCCGCGCCGAGCCAACCACAACTGCAACAAGGGAGAGAGACTATGCCTGCAACCTCGAGTTCAGTCGGATCCGGAGCCGCCGGTGCTGCGATCTTCGCCGACTCCGACAGCCGGAAATACCGGTATTTCGAGCCGAAAGGCCAGCGTGCCACACACTATGAGGACATGACGGTCGACGTTCAGCCCGATCCGGAACGCTATTTGATCCAGAACTGGATCATCTCCTTCGCCGACGGCAAGGGCGCCTATGTCAAGCAGAACACCGCCGCCCAGAGCTCCAACTGGCATGCCTTCCGCGCTCCCGACCAGGAGTGGGAGCGCACGCATTACCAGCGCCAGTCGAAGATCGAGACGATGGTGCAGAGCGTCATCAACAATGCGCGCAAGTCGGGCGCGCCGAAAACCTTCGACAAGGCCTGGGTCAAGATCCTGCAGTCGCAACTCGGCGCCTGGAAGCACGCCGAGTTCGGGCTCGGCACCTCGCTGATGCAGGCGCAGCGCTACGGCTACACCCAGATGATCAACAACGCGACGCTGACCAACTCGTCCTACAAGCTCAGGCTTGCCCAGGACATCACGCTCTACCTTGCCGAGATCGGCATGGACCTGCCCGGCTGGGACGATGAGCTCGGCAAGAAGGCCTGGCTCGAGGACAAGAACTGGCAAGGCACGCGTGAAGCGGTCGAGACCATCATGGGCGCGACCGATTATCTCGAGCAGTATTTCGCCATCAACATCGTCTTCGAGCCGCTGGTGGGCGAGGTATTTCGCTCCGGTTTCCTGATGCAGATCGCTGCCGCCAACCACGACTTCATCACGCCGGCGGTGATCTCGGCGGCCGAGGCCGACTACGAGCGCAACCTCGCCAACGCGATCGACCTCATCCACATGCTCGCCAACGACGAGAAGCATGGAGCGGCGAACAAGAAGCTGTTCCAGGGCTGGGTCAAGAAACACGGCGCGCTCGCCGACAAGGCAGCCACCGGCCTGCAGCCGATCTGGTCGATGCCGCATTCCAAGCCGGTCGCCTTCGCGGACGTCCGCGCCAAATCCGAGGAACGGATTGGCCAGATCCTCGGCGAACTCGGCCTCAAGCGCTGAAACAGGGAGAAATCGTCATGTCACTATCTGCACGCGACGCAACGCATTCCAACATCTTCAAGGCGATGAAGGACATCACCTTCGAGCAGACGATTTCGCATCAGTGCGGCGTCACCATGAACGATTCGGTCGAGGCACGCGCCATCGCCGAATTCATGGGCCAGAAGCCGGGGGTGACCATCACCTACCAGCCGGCGCTGATCCGCATCGACGGCGACGGCAAGCTGATCTTCAAGATGGATGCGATCGGCGAATATCTCGGCCGCGAGATTTCCGCCGAGACGTTCGAGGTCAACACCTCCACCCATTACGGCCGCATGGTGCGTGTCGACGACAACACCGTGATCCTGTTCGGCAACATGGATGAGATGTTCGAATACATCGAATAGCCGCCACAAAAATCCGGCGCGCCGCCAAGTGCGGCGCGCCCAACCGATCAACGCGATTGCTGCGGAGGCAACCATGTACAGAACACCGGAAGGCAAGGACATTTTCGTGGTCGACGGCCACACCCATTTCTGGGACGGCAGCCCGGAAAACCAGAAGAACATCCACGGCAAGCAGTTCATCGAGTGCTTCTATGCCTACCACACCGGCTTGAGCCCGAAGGAGCAGCTGTGGGAGAAGAGCAAGTTCGAGAAATACAGCGCCGACGATCTCTATCGCGACCTGTTCATCGACGGTCCCGACGATGTGGCGATCGTCCAGTCGACCTATCTCAGGGATTTCTACAAGAACGGCTTCAACACCATCGAGCGCAACGCCGAGGTGGCCAAGCGCTACCCCGAGCGTTTCATCGTCAACGGCGCTTTCGACCCGCGCGACGGCGAGAAGGCGCTGGAATACATCCACTTCCTCAAGGAGACCTACGACGTCAAGGGCGTGAAGATGTACACCGCCGAATGGAACGGCGCCTCCAAGGGCTGGAAGCTCACCGATCCCGATGCCTACAAGTGCTTCGAACTCTGCGACAAGCTCGGCATCAGGAACATTCACGTTCACAAGGGGCCGACGATCATCCCGCTCTCGAAGGATGCGTTCGACGTCCATGACGTCGACCACGCGGCGACGGATTTCCAAAACCTCAACTGGATTGTCGAGCATTGCGGCCTGCCGCGCCTCGACGATTTCTGCTGGATCGCGACGCAGGAAACCAACGTCTATGGCGGGCTGGCCGTGGCGCTGCCCTTCATCCACGCACGTCCGCGCTATTTCGGCGAGGTTATCGCCGAGCTGTTGTTCTGGCTCGGGCCGGAGAAGATCCTGTTCGGTTCCGACTACGCGATCTGGACGCCGCGCTGGCTGGTCGAGAAGTTCTGGGCCTACCAGATACCAGAGGATATCGCCGCCGAACGCGGCGTGCAGCTGACCGACGAGATCAAGGAGAAGATCCTCGGCCTCAACGCCGCGCGGCTCTACGACATCGATATCGAAGCCAAGAAACAGGCGCTGGCCAGCTCGCCCTTCAGCATCGCGGCGGAGTAGGGGCCATGGCAACCGCCAGCGTTTCCGGCGACTGCCAGAAGGAACTCTGGCGGCGCCTTGGTGAGGTCAACGACCCCGAACTCGACGAACCCATCACCGAGATGGGTTTCGTCGAGCGGGCGGAGGTGACAGGCGATGGCAGCGTGGAGGTCGATTTCCGCCTGCCGACCTATTGGTGCTCGCCCAACTTCGCGTTTCTGATGCTGGATGGCGTGCGCAAGGCGCTCGACCAGCTCTCCTGGGCGCCGGCCTATCGCGTCAAGCTGCACGACCACATGTTCGCGGAAGAGGTCAATCGCGGCATGGCGGAAGGCAAGACGTTCGGCGACATCTTCGCCGTGCTTGCCGAGGACCAGGATCTCGGCGGCTTGCGTGAAACCTTTGCGATGAAGGCCTTCAAGCGGCGCCAGGAAGCGGTGTTGTGCGGCCTCAAGGCGCACGGCCTGACCGATCGGGAAATCCTCGGCATGGACCTGCCGGCATACGACGTCGCGCGGTTCGAGCCGGGCGAGGCGGCCAAGCAGAAGCCGCGATACCGGGCGGCGCTGATCGAGCGGTTTCCCGACCTCCGGGCAGGCGATCCTGTGTTCGTGACCTGGGAAGGGGAGCGCATCCCGCCTGGCGCACTCAGTGCCCATCTCGCCGAACTGCGCGGCGTGCGTATCAACATGGAGTTCAACGGCGCGCTGTGCCGGGGGCTCAAGCAGACCAGATACAAGGAACTGGATGTCGTCGACGGCGAACCGACGCTGGTCGATTTCATCATGGATCGCGTGCCGGCACGAAGCACGCCGACTGCCTGAAGCAGAGCTGACAGCAACGGCCTCCCTTGCACGAGGCCCCTAACCAACAACCCGCCCGTAAGGCGGAAGGAGGAATCATGCCCAAGATAATGCTCCACAATTCGGACGCCCGGCGTGCGCTCGCCCGCGGTGTCTTCCGGCTCGCCGCTGCGGTCGAGCCCACCCTCGGCCCCAAAGGCATGAATGCCATGATCGACCGGCCGATCGGCACGCCGATGGTGACGCGCGACGGCGTCAGCATCGCTTCCGAGATCGAGCTGCACGACCGTTTCGAAAACATGGGCGCGCAGGTGGTGCGCGAAGTGTCGATGCAGACCAACGAGGTCGCCGGCGACGGCACCACCACGGCCATCGTGCTCGCCAACGCGCTCATCCAGGGTGGTGTCGAGGCGAATGAGCGCGGCGTAAAATCCGTCGATCTGTGCAAGGGTATCGACCTTGCCGTGGCGGCGGTGGTGGCGGCGCTGAAAGCTTCGGCCAAGCCGGCCAAGGGCAACGGCATCCTGGCCTCGGTCGCCAACATCGCGGCGACCAACGCCAAGCTTGGTGCGCTCGTGGCTGAAGCCCACCAGCGCGTGGGAGCCGAAGGTGTCATCACCACGGACTTCAGCGTCACCACCGAGACCACGCTCGATGTCGTCGAGGGCATGTCCTTCGAACGCGGCTATCTCTCTCATCACATGGTGACCGATCAGGAGAAGATGGAGGCGGTTCTCGAACGGCCCTACATCCTGATGACCGATCTCAAGATCAAGGAGCCCGGGCAGCTCGATGCGGTTCGCCGCATCGCCGACGAGGATGGCCGGCCGCTGCTGATCGTGTCCGAGGAGATGTCGCCCGATGTGGTGGTGACGCTGCTCGGCAAGCAGGGACCGGGCCGGTACCTCGTCGTCCATCCGCCGGAATATGGCCATTGGCGCAAGGCGATGATGGAGGATCTGGCCATCATCACCGGTGGCAAGGTGATCGCGCGCGATCTCGGCGGTCGGCTCGAGGATATCACCGCCGACGATCTCGGCACGGCCGACCGGGTGAAGACCAGCTCGTCCTACACCTCGATCATCCGTGGTGGCGGCGACCATGCCGCGATCGCCTCGCGCCGCGCCCAGGTGCAGCGGCAGTACGAAGCCTCACAGCCGAACATCGACCAGGACAAGCTGCGCGAACGCCTGGCCAAGCTCTCCGGCGGCACCGCGATCCTCTATGCCGGCGGCGTCACCCCGGTCGAGCAGAAGCGGACCATCCAACTGATCGAGGATTCCTTGAATGCGGTGCGCGCCGCCTCCGAGGAAGGCGTGGTCGCCGGCGGCGGCTCGGCACTCGCCCAGATCGCGCCGTTGCTCGACAAGGTCGCGGCTGGCGTCGACGGCGATGTCGCCGAAGGCGTGCGCCTGGTGCGCTCGGTGCTGTCACGGCCGCTGTGGCGCATCGCCGCCAATGCCGGTGCCGATCCCGAAGCGGTTGTGGTCGAGGTCACCCGCATCAATGGCGGCTACGGCTACAACGCATCGACCGGCGCCTATCAGAACATGTTTGAGGCAGGGATCATCGACCCGGTCCGCGTCACCTACACGGCGCTCGCCAACGCGGCTTCCGTGGCGACGCTGATCCTGACCACCGAAACGCTGATCGGCGATCTTGCCGAGGACGAGGATCCGACGGCCGGGCCGGCGCGTGGTGGCGGTTCCGAAAAGCTCGGCCGCGCCTAGCAATCCAAACAATCTCGACCCAGACAATCTCTACATTGAAGGGATACGACGATGAAAGCTGCCAGACTCTACGAATACGATCCGAAGATGAACGTCCAGCTTAGGATCGAGGAGGTCAAGGCGCCGACGATCACCGCGCCCGACGAGGTGATCGTGCGGGTCGGCGCCGCCGGCCTCTGCCGCACCGACCTGCACATTATCGAAGGCGTGTGGAAGCCGACCATGGACCCAGAAGGCACGCTGTTGCCCTACATCATGGGTCACGAAAATGCCGGCTGGGTCGAGGAGGTCGGCAGCGGCGTCAGGTCTGTCAAGCGCGGCGACGCGGTGATCTGCCATCCCTTCCGCTCATGCGGCATCTGCCTCAACTGCCGCCATGGCGAGGACATGTATTGCGACAACGGCCAGTTTCCCGGCCTCGGTATGAATGGCGGCTTCGCCGAGTACTTCATCACCAGCGAGCGCTCGTTGATCAAGCTCAATGCCAACATCACGCCGATCGAGGTGGCGCCGCTGGCCGATGCCGGCATCACCGCCTACCGCGCCGCCAAGCGTGCCGCCAAGCTGCTGCGACCAGGCAGCTATTGCGTGCTGCTCGGCATAGGCGGGCTCGGCCACATCGCGCTGCAATCGCTGCACGCGATCTCGGGCTGCCGCATCATCGCCGTCGACCGCGAGCCGGCGGCGCGGGTGCTGGCCAAGGATCTGGGCGCCGACTTTGTCCTCGATGGTGGACCAAACGTCGTCGAGGAGGTCGCCCAGATCACTGGCGGCGGCGCGCATGTGGTCATCGACTTCGTCGGTGAACTCGGTGTCGAGAACATCTGCTGGAAGATGGTGCGCAAGGGCGGGCAATTGTTCGTCGTCGGCTATGGCGGCAATATCAACGTGCCGACCGCGCATCTCGTCATCGAGGAGATCAACATCGGCGGCAGCCTGGTCGGCAATTTCACCGAGCTTGTCGAACTGATGGAGCTCAACGCCGATGGCAAGGTGAAGATGCACTACACCGAGTACAACCTCGCCAGCATCAACACCGCGCTCGACGATTTCAAGAACCGCCGTTTCACCGGCCGTGGCGTCATCGTCCCCTGACGCGTCCGGAGGCAGGCCGCCGGCCTGATCGATCGGCCACAATTCCCGCAACCCATGGCGCAAATGCCATGGGTTTCGTTTGTGCCGCGTTTCAGAGGAAGCCGCGCCGGATGCCGTATTGGCCGAGCTTGCGATAGAGCGTCGGCCGCGAAATGCCGAGCCGTAGCGCAACCTTGCTGAGATTGCCGCTCTCCGCGACAAGCGCATTCTTGATCGCCTGGCGTTCGGCATCCTCGAACGAGCACACCGGTGCTTCGAGGATAGCCGTGGGATGGTCGCTATGCGTGGCGATGCTGTTGCGATTGTCCTCGCTGATTTCGCTGGGAAGGTCCTGCAATTCAATCGTGCCGCCGCGCGCCATTATGTGCAGGCGCTCGACCAGGTTCTTCAGTTCGCGCACATTTCCCGGCCAGCGATAGGCCAGCAGCGCGTCGAGTGCTTCGTTTGAAAACTCGAGCGGATCATTGCCGGCCCGCGCCGCAATCTGCCGGTTGAAATGCTCGATCAGCAGCAGCACATCGTCGCCGCGTTCGCGCAGCGGCGGGACATGGATCGAGACAGCGCCGATGCGGTAGTAGAGGTCGCTGCGAAAGCGTCCGGCCGCAACCTCCTGCTTGAGGTCGCGATTGGTCGAGGCGACCAGCCGCACGTCCACCGGCCGACCCCTGGAGTCGCCGATGCGGTGGACCACGCGCTCTTCCAGGACACGTAACAGGAAGGGCTGGATTTCGAGCGGCAACTCGCCGATTTCGTCGAGGCTGAGAACGCCGCCATTGGCGAGTTCGAAGATGCCCGGCTTGCCGTCCCGCGAGGCGCCGGTAAAGGCGCCGGCGACGTGGCCGAACAATTCGCTGCCGAATAGGTCCTTGGTGATCGCGCCACAGTTCATGGCGATGAACGGGTCGTTTTCGCCTCGACGGCTGTCGGCATGGACAAGCCGTGCGAACAGCTCCTTTCCAACGCCGGTTTCGCCTTCGATCAGCAACGAGGTGACCCCGTTCGACCCGGCTACCCGGGAGGCGATATCGACGGCGGCCAGCAATTTTTCGCTTTCGCCGACGATCATCGCCGCGGCTGCCCGCAGGTGCTTGTTCTCCTCCCGACGCATCACCGTCACGCTGGAGATGGCCGGCACCGACGGAAACACCAGCGCCGCGCCGCGAAGGTCGCCGTCGAGCTTCAGCGGCGTGACGTGGCAGGAGCGAAGATGCGGCGGCAGCGCGTTGGCGAGATCGGTGTCCGAGCCGGAGGCCGGCAGGTTCATCAGCCAGCGGCCGCGGCCTGGCTCCATCGGGCCGTCCATCATCTCCGTCGTGTCGCCATTGGGCACGTTGTTGCAGAAGATGGCGCGGCCGCGATGATCGACGATCACCAGCCCGTCCTTGCGGCGGTAGCTGGGCGCCGAGGAAATGAAGGCTTCGAGCAGACGCGTGCGCTGTTCCTGCTGCTGTTCGGCCAGCGCCTTTTCGATCTGCCTGGCGGTCGCGGCGACAAGTGCGGTGTTGTGCGGCCGGAAGATCGGCGAATAGCCCGACAGGTCGACAACGCCGATGATCTTGCCGTCCAAGGGATCTCGGATCGGCGCGCCGGCGCAGGTCCAGGATTTGATGCCGGCGCAGAAATGCTCGGCCGCATGCACGAAAGTCGGCTCGCCGGTCCAAAGTGCTGTACCGATGCCGTTGGTTCCGACGGCGCCCTCGTTCCATTTGCCGCCGATGGCGAGGTGGATGTCCATGCCGTCATGCAGCGTTTTCTTGTCGCCGATGGCATCGATCAGCACGCCGTCGCTGTCGGCCAGAACCAGCATCGCGCCTGTCCCGTCCAGCAACTGGCCAAGCGAGGCGAACGACCGGCGCGCCGCCGAAAGCAGTTCGGCATTGGCGCGGGTCAGATATTCGATCTCGTCGCGATCGCTGCTCAGCGGCGCTTCGATGCCTTGCGCGTTGATGCCGCCGGTGGCGCTGCGGTACCAGGAATCGTGAATCAGCGAGCGGACGTGGACCGGATCGCGCGCGGATGTCGGCTCGTCGGAAAGAAAACTCTCCCAAGCGCGCATGGTGGCGCGCTCATCATAGTCGATCCTGTCCAGAACCATTCGTCCGGTGGCCATCGACGCATGCGTCGCAAGCACATCGGTTTTCATCGGATTGGGGCCGCTCGCGTGTCTCATTCAGCCATCACAGTACCTTTTGAGGTATGCCATTTCTGTATGCTGTCGCGGGTTGGGCGTGCGCAGCGACACCCAGCAGCCTGCCGTCAGTCGATGCCGAGTTTCGCACCGATGTCGGCTGCAAGCTGCTCCTCGGTGTAAGTCGCAGTCAGCCGGGACCCGTCCAGCGCGGCAAGTGCCTCGGCGATCGTTTCATCGACCGGCGAGAAAAAGCCGTTCTGCTTCGTTGCCAGAACGAAGATCTGCTCCCCGTTCCGGGTGCGGACGTCGCCGATATGATGAAGCTGGCGGCCCGTATTCTGATCCTTCGAGATCACACGGCCGTTCATGGTGACGCGAATGGACGGGCTCGCTTCGGTGGCGGTTGCAGTGCTGCCGCCGACATGGATGATCAGGCCTTCCGCCTTGGGTTGCTGGCGCGGCTTCCTCGAAGCCGAATAGCCGCCGCCGCTGATCTGGTCGGCAATGCGCGTTATGGTGGAGCGGTTCTGCTCGATCAGCCGCTTGACCTGAACATCCTCGCGCCGGGGGCCATCCCGCTTGGAGATGATTTCGACCATGAATCCTCCCAGATTCGCTGCGCGTTGCCGTCGATACGGCTCATTCTTCTTTTAAGACGAACCCTACACCGCCTCGGTGAAGGCCGCCATTCATATCACACACATAGCGCCAAAAATCGGGTCGTTGGTAGCAGGCGGCTGCTACACGGGATTTCCGGTATTCGGATGCTTCGAGTAATGCCCGAGGATCAGGCTGCCTTGCTCTGACGTCACCGGGCCGAGAGCGCGATCGATGTCACGGACTTGCCGCGATCCGGGCACGAAAAGAGACACGGGCGTCACGAAACTCACCATTGCGCCGTGGCCTTCACCGTCACATGTCCGATTTCAGGGTGTCGCAGAACTCTCCCAATTCAGCTGCGATCTGAATTGACTCGCAAAGGTCTGTGCGAAAGCGTACACATAAAAATCGTCAGCAGCGCACTCCGGGCGCCGACGCTTGGGAGCGACCATCGCACTCCTGCCCATCATGAGGCATAGGATGTCATGGCGAAGGAACCCGAGCGCGCCAGTGCGACACACCACGCGGCGCGGATTTGCGCGGGATTCAGGCGCCACCGAACAGCGGATACGCGAACTGATATCGCTGATCGGGTTCGTCCGTGCCTCTATCCCGCGGGAGGCCGGTCTTCTGGCGAATGATGGTTAGCCCGCGAAAATTTAGGGTCTTCTACAGCAGTAACTGTCGGTTTCATACCAACGCGCTGGCCCACCTAGTGCTCCGCGAAGCTCGGTCTATGGTTCGTCACCGTCCGCTCGTTCGACGGGCGCGGCCGGCTAAGAGATTCCAGTGCTCTTGCCCACAGGGAGAGAGTCTGGTGGATCAACCGGTCCTGCGAGCCAAAAGTGAATTGTTGCGCCGGATGAGCGCGAATGATTTTGCGCTGTTGAAGCCGCATCTCGATCGCGTTTTTCTGGAATTGCGGGCGCCGCTGGAGACGGCGGGTCAAAAGATCGAAGCGGTCTATTTTCTTGAAAGCGGGCTGGCATCGGTGGTGGCGAAGACGTCGACGACGACTGAAGCCGAAGTTGGAATCATCGGGTTCGAAGGCATGACCGGGTCGTCCCTGATCATGGGGGATGACCAGGCGAATTTCGATTGCTACATCCAGTCGACGAGCGAGGCGGTTCGAATACATGCGGGTCCGTTCGCCGAAGCCTTGGAGGCCAGCTCAACCTTGCGGCCGTTCCTGCTGCGCTATGTTCAGTATCTCCACGTCCAGACGAGTTACACCGCATCGGTCAACGCGCGGCAAAGCCTTGAAGTCCGGCTGGCGAGATGGCTGCTGATGTGCAGCGACCGCACGGTCGGCGACAGGCTTGTGATAACGCATGAGTTTCTCTCGATCATGCTTGGTGTCAGGCGCCCCGGCGTTACCGTTGGCCTGCAGATGATCGAGAGTTATGGCTATATCCGTGCCAGACGTGGAGAGATCACGATCCGCGACCGCGACGGACTGCTGAAATTGGCGCGCGGATCTTATGGCCCCCCCGAGGCCGAATACCGCCGGCTGGTGGGTGACCTTGGTTCAAAGAACCCTGCAAGGCAGGATCGGCCTCTCGTTTGAGCGTCGTAGGACACTGCAGAGACGCCTTGGCCAAGTTCGCGCCGGGAAGCGGTGCCACCGAATTGTCGAAGGGCGACGCTCGGTCTTCCGCGCTTGCGGCAAATATCCGGCGAATACGCGAAAACGGCCGACGCGATACTGTCCGTTGAGACAGTGAAACGCGCGTCGGCCTTGCGGCCCAGGGAAGCCGCCTCGCCAAGCTAGCGCCCGCAAAACGCAGGCAATGACGCTCCGCAGCTTGGTTGGAAACGTACAATCAAAAGCTATTGAAAGTTGAATTACGCCGGACTTAATCTCAAAGGTCATGTCAAGCCAGATGCAGAAAAGCGGATGCCTCGGGCCGCAAGAGTTGGCCCTGTGCCAGCGCGTGTTCAATCAGATAAGCAGCGATGCCAGTTGGCAACGTGACGCATTCGATCCCGAACTCCTGGCTTTGAAAATCCTGTACGCCTTTCAAGCCGGACCGCAGGAGACGGAGGCGCAATTGCTTGCCTATATCCGGTCCTGCTGCGCCGATTTCACCAAGTCGGTCGTCAAGGATAGCGACCAGGAAGGCGCTGCTTCATCTCTTCGACACGATGGGATCTCATAAGCACGCCTTTCCGGGAAAGTGTCACCTCTATTCAAACGCGGCTAGCCAAGAATTGTACGAAAGCGTACAGTCCTGCAATCGCCAGCAACTAAGTGGGCGCTGACGCTTGGGGAGCGACCATCGCACTCCTGCCCCAGACGACGGAGGCTGGAGTGCGGTGGCGCTGCAATCGGGACAATCGGGTTTCAGCGAACAAGCCATAGCTGCGCTCGCCCGCGAGTCCGGAGCTTCAGAACAGCAGATCAGGGAGATCGTTTCGCTGGTCGGCCATGATCGGGCGTCGATCCTGAGGGAAGCGCGGCTTGCGGCTCGCAACGCAAGCACAACTTGGCCTGACGGCGGCTCCTAGGGCAATTCCAGAAAAGTGTTAGCGGTTTTCCGCCAAAGCCTCAGAGCATTTCATGGTTTTCGTAAAACGCTCTGTCGCGAAGTGGCCGACGCGATGATGCCGGTGAGACATCGTCGCCTAAGTCTCGCGCCGGCCACTGCGGCATCGTTGGGGATGCCGCGTCGCCAATCTAATCCTCGCCGGACGAGCGGCAATAAGGTTCCCCGTTTGGTAAAAATCGTACGAAACCGCGATCGCGGCTTCGGCATCTTGTCGTCGCTGGGGTGCTAGTCTAGTCACCTCAGGGCATGATTGGTGGTCAGTGCAGCGAACAATCACATGAGCTTCATGGTTCTACTTGACGCCGATGCCGGCGGTCAGGCCACCGTCTATTCTGTAGTCTGAACCCGTGCAGAAGCCGGCCTTGGACGAGCACAGGAAGGCGATGAGCTCCGCCACCTCTTCCGGCTCGCCGATGCGGCCGAGCGGATGCGCCGCGCCGAAGCGTTTGTAGGCTTCCTCGACATCGGCATCGCTGCCGTTGTCGCCGCGCGCGGCCTTCTCCAGGATCGGCGTACGGATCGAGCCTGGACTGACCGAATTGACGCGGATGCCGGCCGCCGCATAGTCGAGCGCCAGCGAGCGCGTCAATGTGTGGATCGCGCCTTTGGTCGTGGCATAGGCGGCGACATTCTGCTGGCAGGCAAAGCCTTGCACCGAGGCGACGTTGACGATGGCGCCGCCGCCGCGCTTGATCATTTCGGGAATGCCGAAATGCGCCGTCAGATAGATCGAGCCGACATTGACCGTCATTGCCCGGTTCCAGGTCTCCCAGTCGGTCGTCGTCGCGGTCCCGTAGGGATGCACGGCGGCGGAATTGACGATGACGTCGAGGCCGCCGAATTTCGCGACGCCGGCGGCGACAGCGTCGCGGACCTGATCGGAAACGGAGACGTCGGTATCGATGACCAGCACTGCTGCTCCAGCGTTTTCCAGCCCGGCTTTCATCGCCGCATTGGCGGCGCGGTCGATGCCGCAGGCAATGATCGCGGCGCCGCCGGCCGCGAGGCGCCTGGCGGTTGCCAGGCCAATGCCGGTCGTCCCCGTCACCAGGGCCACCTTGCCGTCGAAATCCTTCATTTTCGAAACTCCTTCATGCGCGTTCGGACGCGGCCTCTTCCGGCAGGAATCGCTTCAGTAGGTGGCCCGCCCGCCCGACAGATCGAAGACCGAGGCGGTGGTGAAGCTGTTTTCCTTCGAAACCAGCCAGGCCACCATGTTGGCGGCCTCATCGACCTCGAGGAAACGTGCACGCGGGATCCTCGACAGCATATAGTCGATGTGTTCCTGCTTCATCTGGTCGAAAATGCGCGTGCGCGCGGCTGCCGGTGTGATGGCGTTGACGGCGATGTCGTAGCCTGCCAGCTCCTTGCCCAGCGACTTGGTCATGCCGATCACCGCCGCTTTCGACGCGGAATAGGCCGACGCGTTGGGATTGCCTTCCTTGCCGGCGATCGAGGCGATGTTGACGATGCGGCCATAGCCGCGCGCCTTCATGCCCGGCACGACCGCGCGGTTGACGTAGAAGGCGCCATTCAAGTTGATGTCGATGACGCGTTTCCAATCCTCTAGGGGATAAGTGTCCAGCGTATGGTTCGGTCCGGCGATGCCGGCCGAGTTGACCAGGATCGAAATCGGTCCGCTTTGCGCCTCGGTCTCTGCCGCCGCGTCGATCACCGCCTGGCAGTCGGTGATGTCGATCGTGACGGACTTTGCCGCGGCGCCAAGGTCGGCGGTGGCTTTTTGCAGTTCGGCGGCATCAAGGTCCCAGAGCGAGACTTTGGCGCCGGAGGCCACGATGCGCCTGGCGATGGCAAGGCCGAGCCCTTGCGCGCCGCCGGTGACGACAGCCGTTTGGCCGGTGAGGTCGATCTGGTTCATCCTGGAGATCCTATCATGTCCGATATCATGGAATACAACCAACGCCGCGAGCCATAGGCCAAACCACCAAAGCGCGTGTTCCATCTGCCATGGAGTGCGGTCGACGAACATCGATTTATCGAAACGCCGTTTTATCTTTCCTTGTTTGAGGTCGCCTGCCGCGGGAGTAATAGTCGCGGCGGAATTCGTGAGGAGGAAGAGATGACGCTGAACTTCGACCCGAGGGCGAAGGCCACGACGCTTTACCACGGCGAATTCCGGCCGATGTTCATCGGCGGCAAGTGGGTTCCGGCGCGGTCCGGCCAGGAGATGCAGGCGCTCAACCCGGCAACGGGCGAGGTGCTGGCAACGGTGCCGCGCGGGGATGCGGCGGATATCGACGCGGCGGTGGCCGCCGCACGTGCGGCCTTCGAAGGTCCCTGGTCGAAATTCTCGCCCTATGAGCGGCAATGCGTGCTGTTGCGCATCGCCGATCTGTTCGAGACGCATTGGGAAGAACTCAGCGTTTCCGACACGCTCGACATGGGCCTGCCGATCACCCGCACGCTGGCCAACCGGCGCCGCGTCATCGGCATGCTGCGCTTCTATGCCGGCATGGCGACGGCGCTGCATGGCGAGACGATCGACAATTCCATTCCCGGCGAGATCGTCTCCTTCACAAGGCGCGAGCCGGTGGGCGTCGTCGGCGCGATCATCCCCTGGAACGCGCCGACCGCCGCCTCGATCTGGAAGATCGCGCCGGCTTTGACCACCGGCTGCAGCATCGTGCTGAAGCCTTCGGAGGATGCGTCGCTGACGCCGCTGCTGATCGCGCGGCTGATGCAGGAAGCCGGCGTGCCCGACGGCGTCGTCAACATCGTCACCGGCACCGGCGCGGAGGCCGGCGCACGGCTTGCCGAACATCCCGACGTCAACAAGATCGTCTTCACGGGTTCGACTGTTACCGGGCAAGCTATCGCGCGGGCTGGGGTGACAAACCTCAAGCGCGTCTCGCTGGAGCTTGGCGGCAAGTCGCCGATCATCGTCTGCCGCGACGCAGACATCGAGAAGGCTGTTCCGGTCGCGGCTATGGCGGTGTTCGTGCATTCGGGGCAGATCTGCATCGCCGGCTCGCGGCTGTTCGTGGCGCGCGAAATCCACGACGAGTTCGTGCGACGCGTCGCCGACTTTGCCGGCAAGCTGCGCATCGGCCACGGCATCGAGGCCGAGACTGAAATCGGGCCGCTGATCAACGCCAAGCAGGCCGGCAAGGTGGAGGGCTATATCAAGGCCGGCAACGACGAAGGCGCCGAACTGGTCGCCGGCGGCTCGCGGCTGACGGGCAAGCTCTATGACGGCGGCAACTTCATCGCGCCGACCGTGTTCGGCGCGGTGTCGGACAAGATGACCATCGCGCGGGAGGAGATTTTCGGTCCGGTGATTTCTGCGATGCCCTTCGACACACTCGATGAAGCCGTCGCCCGCGCCAATGCGACGCCCTACGGCCTGGCGGCCGGCATCTTCACCAGCCATCTCGGCACCGCGCACAAGCTTGCACGGCGCATCAAGGCGGGCTCGGTCTGGGTCAACATGTATCATGCCATCGACCCGGCGGTGCCGTTCGGCGGCATGAAGATGTCCGGCTACGGCCGCGAAGGCGGCATCGAGCATCTGCACGAGTATCTGGAAACCAAGTCGGTCTGGATTCAGACCGATTGAGGCTCACGTCATACGGGCTTGTCATCCGGGTGGCCGAGTTCGCAGAACCAGCCGCCAAGATACTTCACTGAGGGTTTCTTCGGATCCAGAACGGGTGTTTTGGCCTCGACCGCCGCGCGGAAGGGTTCGGCGCTGTCCTGCGGGATGAATCCCAGGTGATCCGCGCCGCTGTTGTCGACCATCTTCAGCTTGTTGTCGGAAATGCCGAAGGAGATCGTGTGACCGACGCGCGGCGCGGTGAGCGAGGCTTCGACCAGCCGCACGCAGTCGGCGAAGGAGAGGTAGGACCACAGCATGCGCCGGTCCGCCGGCTCCGGGAAGGACGAGAAGATGCGCAGGCACGCTGTCTCGATGCCGAACTTGTCCCAGTAGAGCCGGCTGAGGCTCTCGACGAAATTCTTCGACACGCCGTAAAGGCTGTCGGGCCTTACCGGCGCGTCGACGCCGATATGCGCCTCGACCTCGTGATAGCCGATGGCATGCACCGAGGAGGCGTAGATGACGCGCTTCACGCCGTGTTTCCGGGCGCCTTCGTAGATGTGGTAGGAGCCGCGGATGCTGGAATCGAGGATGGTCTGCCATTCGCATTCGAGCGGCGCGCCGCCGAAGTGCACGATGGCGTCGCAGTCCTTGGTCGCCGCGATCGTCGCTTCCATGTCGGCAAGATCGAAGACCGCTTCTTCCTCGTGCGGCGCGAGGTCGCCGAACGGCTCGCGCCCGGCTAGCCGGATCGTCTTGGCCAGCGGCGCCAGCCCCTTGCGCAACTGCGAGCCGAGCCGACCGGCCGCGCCGGTGATCAGGATACGGTCGTAATGCGGCATTCTCTACTCCACTAGCGCGACGGCGGCGTTGATCCGCGCGATCGCCTCGGTCAGCACCTCGTCGCTGGTCGCGGTCGAGATACGGAAATACGGTGAAAGTCTATAGGCCACGCCCGGCACGGATGCCACGCGGCCTTCGCTGAGAAGATAGTTTGCCACCGCCGCATCGTCCTCCAGAACGACACCCCCGGGCGTCTTGCGGCCGATCAGGCTGGCGCAGCCGATATAGGCGTAGAAGGCGCCGTCCGGCGGCGACAGCGTCAGTCCATTGATCTTCCGGATGCCGTCCACGACCAGATCGCGGCGCGCCTCGAACGCTTGCCGGAAGCGCGCGACTTCGTCCTGCGGGCCGTTGAGCGCGGCCACCGTCGCCGCTTGCGCGATCGAGCAGACGGAGGTGCAGGATTGGCTCTGTATCGTGGACATCGCCTTCACCAGCGGCGCCGGTCCGGCCGCGTAGCCGACCCGCCAGCCGGTCATCGCATAGGATTTGGAAACGCCGTTGACGATCAGCGTGCGATCCTTGAACTCGGGGCAGGCCTTGCCGAAGGAAACGAATTCGCGCCCGTCGAAGAGGATGTGCTCGTAAATTTCGTCTGAGAGGATGAGCACCTGCGGATGTCTTGCCAGCACCGCGCCCAGCGCCTTGAGATCAGCTTCCGAATAGACCGCACCGGACGGATTGCCCGGCATGTTGAGGAACAGCCACTTCGTCTTCGGCGTGATCGTCTTTTCCAGCAAGGCCGGCGTCAGCCGGAAGCCCGATGTCTCCGGGCATTCGACGGTGACGGGCGTGCCGCCGAGCAGCTTCACCATTTCGGGATAGGAGACGAAGTAGGGCGCCGGCAGGATGGCCTCGTCGCCGCTCTCCAGCGTCGCCATCAGCGCATTGAAGATGATCTGCTTGGCGCCATTGGCTACGACGATATCGTCGGCCGTGTAGTCCAGTCCGTTCTCGCGCCGGAATTTTCCCGCCACCGCCTCGCGCACGTCTGCCGTGCCGGCGGCGGCCGTATAGAGCGTCTGTCCGGTTTTCGCGGCGACATGGGCGGCGTCGATGATATGGCCGGGTGTCGGGAAATCCGGTTCGCCCAAGCCGAGGTCGATCACGTCGACGCCCTTGGCGCGCAGCACCTTGGCGGCTTGCGAGGCAGCCATCGAGGCCGAGGGCTTCACCGCCAACAGGCGCGAGGCAATGTAGCTCATTTGCCGTTCTCCGAAATGTAACCCTTGAACCGGTCGTTCGCCCGCGCCTCGGCGCTGCGTTTGGCCGGATCGCCATAGCCGCCGCCTCCCGGCAGTTCAAGGATCAGCCGGCGTCCGGCCGGAACGTGCTGCCAGCCCTTGGGCCGCATCTTGGTGCCGTCGTCGAGCTTGACCACACCGGCAACGCCAGGCTCGCCGCCATTGCGTCCATGTGCCGGGTGATTGACGCGGTCGAACATCGCCGAGAAGTCGAACTCATGCCCTTCGGTCGCCTCGATCTCGATAACCTGTCCCAGGCCGCCACGGAATTCGCCGTCACCGCCGGACCCTGGCCGCAGCTCCTTGCGCCAGATGACGATAGGACCGGTGTGCTCGGTCGCCTCGATCGGCATGGTGTGGACGCCGGAGGGGAACGCCGTCGCCGACAAACCGTCGAGCCCGGGGCGCGCGCCCATGCCGCCGGAATTGAACATCAGCACTTCGGCGCGCCGCCCTGAGCCGCCGGCGACCGGACGCACCGAGATGTGAATGTTCCACAGCGCGCCGGCGCCCTCGGCAAGGATCTTGCCGGGCAAGGCCTGGGAGATCGCGCCCAGCACGAGGTCCGGAACCATGTGGCCGAAGATGTGCCTGAGCGCCACCGGCGCCGGCCGCACGGCGTTCAGGATGTTGACCGGCGACGTCACGGTGAAGAAGGCGAGCGAGGCGGCGTTGTTTGGGATGTCCGGCGCCACGACGCATTTCAGCGCGTAGCAGGCATAGGCCTTGCTGTAGATGATCGGGCAGTTGATGCCCCAGCGGGTCATCGGGTCGGTGCCGGTGAAATCTACCTCGACATGGTCGTCGCGGACCGAGACCTTTGCCGCGAGTTTCACCGGCGCGTCATAGCCGTCGGTGACGAGTTCGTTCGACCAGCTGCCCTTGGGCAGCGCCTTGATGCGCTCGAGCATGGCGTCGCTTGTGCGCGAGAAGATGAAGTCGCCGAGCCCGTCGAGCGAGGCGAGGCCGATTTCCTTCATCATGTCGACGAGACGGCGATGGCCGACCTCGTTGCAGGCGGCGAGCGAGTAGAAATCGCCGACCACCTGGTTCGGCTCGCGGACATTGGCGCGCAGGATGCGGACGAGGTCGAGATTGACCTTGCCCTTCTCGGCGAATTTCATGATCGGGATCTGGATGCCTTCCTCGTAGACCGACTTGCCGTCGGCGCCGAAGCCGCGCCCGCCGACATCGACGACATGCGCGGTGCAGGCAAAGAACGCCACCAGTTCGCCATTCAGGAAGGATGGCGAGACCATGGTGATGTCGTGCAGATGGCCGGTGCCCAGCCAGGGGTCGTTGGTGACGTAAGTGTCGCCCTCGAACATCTGGTCGCGGGGAATCTCTGTCATGAAATGCAGCACGGCCTCGGCCATGGTGTTGACGTGGCCCGGCGTACCGGTGACCGCTTGCGCCAGCATCCGGCCGCGTGGGTCGAACACGCCGGCCGAGAGGTCGCCGGATTCGCGCACCGAGGTCGAGAAGGCGGTGCGCAGCAGCGTGAGCGCCTGCTCCTCGACCACCGAGATCAAGCGGTTCCACATCACCTGCATGCGGATGTCACTGATGTCGCTCATGCCTGGCTGCCTTTGCGGATCAGGAGGATGGCGCCGTCGCTCTGGACGACGGCGTCGAAGCTGGTGGTGACGACGGTGGAGGTCTCGCGTTCGACGATGACCACCGGCCCCTCGACGCGGTCGCCGGCGCAGAGCGTGTCCCGTTCGACGATGCCGTAATCGCGCAGCGCGCCGCTGACCGGATCGAACACCGCGCGCATCGTTGATGGCTGGCTCGTCTTCCTTCCGGTAACGAGCTCGTGCCTGGCGACGTCGGGCCGGATATCCGTCGCCTTGACCGACCAGGTGACGATCTCGATCTCCAGCCCGTCGAGCCCTTCGATGGCGCGGCCGAAAAAGCGCTGGTAGTTCGCCTCGAACAGGTCCTTGAGCCCTGTGGCGGCATCCTCGCCGAATGGCTTGTCCGGCAGCGGCACGGGGATTTCCCAGCCCTGGCCGGCGTAGCGCATGAAGGCGGTGATTTCGCAGGTGATGCTGCCGCTGGCGCCGCTGCGCACGAAGCTTTCGGCTGATGCCTTGAGGTCCGCCAGTAGCGCATTGATCTCGGCCGGCTTGAACCGCGACAGGCGGGTCAGCTTCGACGCCAGCGCCTCGTAGCCGAACGGTGCCTTGAGGAAGCCGATCGCCGACCCGACGCCAGCGCCCTTGGGGACGATGCAGCGGTCGATGCCGAGTTTTTCGCAGAGCCTTGCTGCGTGAAGCGGCGCCGCACCGCCAAAGGCGATCATCAGATTGTCGGAAATATTCTTGCCGTTCTCGACCGCGTGGACGCGGGCGGCGTTGGCCATGTTCTCGTCCACCACTTCGCAGATGCCGAAGGCGGTCGACATGGCATCGAGCGACAGGCGCTCGCCGACCTCGCCAAGGATCGCCTGCTCGGACGCGGCCGTTTCGAGCCGGATTGCGCCGCCGGCGAAATTGTCGGGATCGAGCTTGCCGAGCACCAGATCGGCGTCAGTGATCGCCGGACGCTTGCCGCCGCGGCCGTAGCAGGCCGGACCCGGTTCGGATCCGGCGCTCTCCGGCCCGGTCTGAATGCGACCCATGGCGTCGACCCAGGCGATGGAGCCGCCGCCGGCGCCGATCTCGATCATCTCGATCACGGGGATCGAGATCGGCATGCCCGAGCCTTTCGAGAAGCGATAGGTGCGGGCCACTTCGAAGGTTCGCGCCGTGCGCGGCGCAAAATCCTCGATCAGGCAGATCTTCGCGGTGGTGCCACCCATGTCGTAGGAGACGACCTTTTCCAAGCCGAAGCGACGGGCGATGTCGGCGGCGAAGATGGCGCCGCCAGCTGGACCGGATTCGACCAGGCGCACGGGGAATTCAGAAGCCGTCTCCACCGAGATCAGACCGCCGCCCGAATGGATCATGAAGACCGGGCACTCGGCCCCCATGTCTTTCAGGCGCGTCTGGAAGCGGGCGAGATAGTCGGCCATCTGCGGCCGCACATAGGCGTTGGCGCAGACGGTGTTGAAGCGCTCGAACTCGCGCATCTGTGGCGACACTTCAGCGCTGATCGAAATCGGGATAGCGAGCTTGCGGGCAAGGATTTCGCGCGCGCGGCGCTCGTGGTCGGGATTGGCGTAGGCATGGATGAAGCCGATCGCCACCGAGCCGAAGCCGCCGGCCGCGATCTGTCCGGCGATCTCCTCGAGGGCCGCTTCGTCGAGCGGCTGCAGTTCCTGACCCTCGGCGCCGATCCGGCCCTTCACGGTGAAACGATGCTCGCGCGGGATGAGCGGCGTCGGCAGCTGCAGGTTCAGATCGTATTGCTCGAAGCGGTTTTCGGTCCGCATCTCGATCACGTCGCGGAAACCCTCGGTTGTGACCAGCGCGGTCTTGGCGCCGCGCCGCTCGATCAGCGCGTTGGTGGCGAGTGTGGTGCCATGGATGATGATGCCGATCTCGGCCGGCGCGATGCCGGCATCGCGCGTGACGATGGCAATGCCGTCGAGGATTGCCTGCTCGGGTGCGGCATAGTTGGTCAGCACCTTGATGGAATACAGCGTTCCCCTGACATCGAGGGCGATGTCGGTGAAGGTGCCGCCGATGTCCGCGCCGAGACGGATCTCGTCAGTTCTAGAGGTCATGCCTTGGCCTTCTGCGAAGCGAGTGCTGCGTCGCGCATCTGGGAGAGGGTCTGCCGGGGCGTCAGCGCTTCGGGCGAGATGGCGATGTCGAGCACGGCGCCCGTGGCAGATTTCAGCGCACGCTCGAACGCCGCCGCGAAATCCCCGGTGGATTCGACCCGCTCGGCATGGAAGCCATAGGCCTTCGCCAGCGTCACGAAGTCCGGATTCTCCAGCGAGGTTCCCGAGACGCGGGCGGGATAGTGGCGCTCCTGATGCGCGCGGATGGTGCCGTAGATGCCGTTGTTGATGATCAGCACGATCGGCTGTGCGCCGGCTTGCATGGCGGTGCCGAGCTCCTGGCAGTTCATCTGGAAATCGCCGTCGCCGGCAAAGCAGACCACGGTGCGCTCCGGGAATGCGACCTTGGCGGCGACCGCAGCCGGCAGGCCGTAGCCCATCGCGCCGGATTGCGGGGCAAGCAGCCGTGCCTGCGGTCCGAATTTGAAGAACTTGTTCGGCCATACAGTGAAATTGCCGGCGCCATTGGTCAGGATGACGTCGGATGGCAGCGTCTCGCGCAGCCAGGCACTGACCGCCACCATGTCGACCGGACCGGGCTGCACAGGCGCGGTGAATGCGCCTTCATAAGCCTTGCGCGCCGCCGCGCGCCAGTCGGCCCAGGCGCCCTTGACCGGCGTCAGCGCTTTGGCGAAGGCGTTCGGGCCGGCATGGATGCCGATTGTCGGCACATAGATCTTGCCGATCTCGCGGTCTGAGCCGTGGACATGGATCAGCTTCTGGCGCGGCACCGGAACGGAGAGCAGCGTGTAGCCATCGGTGGTCATCTCACCGAAGCGCACATTGATAGCCAGGATCAAATCGGCGTCGCCGATCAGCTTCTTGACATGCGCAACCATGCCGACGCCGGCTTCACCGACAAAAGTTGTCGAATGATTATCGAACTGGTCCTGGTAGCGGAACGCCGCCACGACCGGGATGTTGGAGGCTTCGGCGAAGGCCTGCAGTGATGCGCGTCCGTCCTGCGTCCAGTTGGCACCGCCCATGAGCAGGACCGGTCTTTCGGCTTCGACCAGTAGCTTGAGTGCCGAAGTCATCGCATCCGGTGCTGGAGCAGCTTCGAAAACCGTCGCCGGGCCGCTGAGCGGTGCAGCCTCGGTCAGGGTGGTCAGCATGTCTTCCGGCAGCGCGACCACGACAGGGCCGGGCCGTCCGGTCAGGGCGGTGGTCCAGGCGCGCGCGACGATTTCCGGCAGGCGCGCAACATCGTCGATCTCAACCGCCCATTTGGCGACCGTGCCGTAGACAGCGCGGTAGTCGATCTCCTGAAAAGCCTCGCGGCCCTTCATGTCGGTGCCGACCTGACCGACGAAGAGGATCATCGGCGAGCTGTCCTGCATGGCCGTATGCACGCCGATGCTGGCATTGGTCACACCCGGGCCGCGCGTTACGAAGCAGATGCCCGGCGATCCGGTCAGCTTGCCATAGGCCGAGGCCATGAAGGCTGCGCCACCCTCGTTGCGGCACAGCACGTAGTCGAGCCTGCCGTGGGTGTCGTGCAGCGCATCGAGAACAGCGAGATAGCTTTCGCCGGGAACGCCGAAGCTCTTGGTCGCGCCGAGAGCGATCAGGCACTCGACAAGAAGGTGACCGCCATTGCGGGCCATGCTGCGACATCCTCACGATTGGCGGCAAGCGGACCGAGCCTGCCTTTTCGGATTCATACCTGCACTGTGGCGGCTCGCGACGGAATCAAGAAATGCGGTTCATTCGAAAGTTTTTCTTTACAATGGTGAGATCACCAGGACGCCGGGGTTCATTGTGCCCTTTGGGTCGAGCGCGCCCTTCACCCGCGCCATCAGTTCGCGCTCCACTGCACCGCGGTTGCGATCAGCCATGGCGATCTTGGCGCGACCCAATCCATGCTCGGCGGCGAAGCTGCCGCCCATGCCCGTGGCAAGCGCCGACAGCGCGTCAGCGAACGCCACGGCCTTGCCGTCGAAATCGGCGCGACCTTCGGGCGGCGACAGATTGTAGTGGATGTTGCCGTCGCCGAGATGGCCGAACGGATTGATGCGCACGCCCGGCAGAATACCATCGCAGACTGTCGTGCCGGCCTCAATGAAGCGGGCGATCGCGCCCGGCGGCACCGAGATGTCGTGCTTGAGCTGCTCGCCCTCCAGCCGTTGCCCCTCCGGCTGTTCTTCGCGCAGCCGCCAGAATTGGGCCCGATGCGCGCCCGACGTCGCCAGCGCGCCGTCCAGGACCAGGCCTTGCTCCATCCCCGATTCCAGCGCCGAATTCAGGATCTCGTCCAGCGGTACGCGGGTTGAACCGGATGCCAGATCGACAAGCAGGTAGACGTCGCCTCGTGTCCCCAACTGATAGGTGAGGTCGGGCACATGCTTGAGGGCGAGCTGCAGGCCGAGATCGCTGAAGAATTCCAGACCGGTCAGGAACTCGCCCGCTTCGGCACGCAGGAAGGCGCCGAACGAAACGGCAGCGGCAAAGTCGGACATCACCAGCAGTGCGCTCGCCTGCTGCCTTGGCGTGGGGTAGAGCCGCAGCACCGCGCGCGTCACGATGCCGAGCGTGCCTTCCGCGCCGCAGAACAGCTTGCGCAGCTGGTAGCCGGCATTGTCCTTCTGCACCGCGCGCATTCCGTCCCACACCGTGCCGTCCGACGTCACGACTTCGAGGCCGAGGACGAGGTCTTGCATCATGCCGAAGCGAAACGCATGGCTGCCGCCGGCATTGGTGCCGATCAGGCCGCCGATCCGCACGCTGCCTTCGGCGCCGAGATGCATCGGAAACATCAGGCCATGCGGTTCCAGCGCCTCGTGCAGTGCGGCAAGCACGACGCCTGCTTCCACCGCGATCGACCCGCTGTCCAGATCCGGCTCGCCGATCGCGGCCATGCGTGACAGCGAGACGATCACCGCGTTCGGCTGCTCCGCCACGGCGCCGCCGCAAAGGCCGGTGTTGCCGCCTTGCGGGACGACCGCCAGCCCAAACTCCCGGCAGGTTTTGACGACCGCGGCCACTTCGGCGGTGGTCGTGGGCCTCGCGACGCCCAATGGCACGACGCCGTAGCGGTTGAGCCAATCACGCTGGTAGGGCTCGGCGTCAACGCCCGAAAGCCAGCCTTTCGGTCCGAGAATTGCCTGCAATGCACTAACGGGATCAGTCATCGGGATACCTGAGGTGAGGAATAGCCGCGTATAGACAGGTGCGCCGCCCGGCTCAATGACCCAGCACCTGCGACAGGAATTGCCGCGTGCGCTCATTGCGTGACGCGGTGAAGAATTCTTCCGGCGGCGCCTCCTCGACGATCTCGCCTGCATCCATGAAGACCACACGGTCCGCGACCTTGCGGGCAAAGCCCATCTCATGCGTGACGCAGATCATCGTCATGCCTTCGGAGGCAAGCGTCACCATGACGTCGAGGACTTCGGCAATCATCTCGGGGTCGAGCGCCGAGGTCGGCTCGTCGAACAACATGATCTGCGGCTGCATGCAAAGGGCGCGCGCAATCGCCACCCGTTGCTGCTGGCCGCCGGAGAGTTGGCCGGGAAATTTCATCGCCTGCTCCGGGATGCGGACCTTCTCCAGGTAGCGCCGCGCGGTCGCCTCGGCGTCGGCGCGCGGCACCTTGCGCACGATCATCGGGGCGATCGTCAAGTTCTCCAGCACCGTCATATGCGGGAACAGGTTGAAGTGCTGGAACACCATGCCGACTTCGCGCCTGATGCCGTCGATGTTGGTGACATCGTCGTTGAGCTCGGTGCCGAGCACGGTGATGCGGCCGCCATTGTGCTGCTCGAGCCGGTTGATGCAGCGGATCATGGTGGATTTGCCTGAGCCTGATGGACCGCAGACAACGATCCTCTCACCCCGCTCGACGGACAGGTTCACCTTCCGCAGCGCCTGGAATGTCCCATAGTGTTTGTCGACATTCTCGATGCGGACGGCAGCTCCGCCGGATGTGCTCGAATTGCCGGAGTTCACGATGCGCCTCCCTACCGCTCGCCGACCGCCATGCGACGCTCGAGGAAAGCGCCGTAGCGGGACAGGCTGAAGACGAAGATGAAATAGATAAAGGCGATGAAAGCGTAGACCTCGACATAGGCAAAGCGCCATTCGCCGGTGCCGTAGGCGGCATTGCCCGACGCCAGGATCTCGAAGAAGCCGACGATCACCACCAGCGAGGTTTCCTTGAAGGAGATGACGAACTGGTTGATCGTCGCCGGCAGCGCGTTTCGCATGGCCTGCGGCAGCACGATGCGGCCGATGCGCTGCCTATAGCTCATGCCGAGCGCCATGGCGGCCTCTTCCTGCCCCACTGGCACGCCCTGCATGCCGCCGCGCACGATCTCGGCCTGATAGGCGGAGAAGAACAAGGCCGATCCCAAGATCACCCGGTAGAGTTTATCGCCGGCCAGCCATTGCGGCAGCGCGAAGGGCAGGACGATGGCGAAGGTGAACAGGATCGAGATCAGCGGTAGGGAACGGACGCCATCGATGATGAGACCGGTGGTGCGTGATATCCACGGCAGCTCCGACCGGCGCATCAGCGCCAGGCAGATCGCCAAGGGGAAGCCGATCAGGCAGGTGGTGACGAAGATGAAAAGGGTCAGCGCCAGCCCGCCCCAGGCTTCCTCGCCGACATAGGGCAGGCCGAGCACGCCGCCTTTCATGAGCACGTAGAAGAGCACCGTCCCGGCTCCCCAGACGATCGCGATCCGGCGCCCGGTCCAGAACGCCGGGATGCAGCTCAGCACCGTCATCACCACGACGGTGAGGCAGGCCAGCGCCGAGCGCCACTGCTCCTCGAAGGGATAGAGACCGAACAGGATGATCCGCCATCTTGCCGCGATGACCGACCAGCAGGCGCCCGCCGCCGCCTGGCAGGCTTCAGGCCCGCCGCTTGTGGTGAACACAGCCGAGAACACAGCCCAGTTGAGCAGCTTCCAGGCTATGAAGACCATGATTGCGAGCGAGATCAACGACAGCAGCGCCTGAAGCGGCGTCGCAAAGAAGCGCCGCTTCAGGTCCTCCAGCTTTCCTGGGGCAGGGGGAGCGATAACGACCGGCTCCATCGCTCAGCCCCGCAATTGATTGCCCTTGAGGGCAATCGCTTTGTTGATGCGGTTGAAGATGGCGGCGAGGCTGAGGTTGATCGCGAGGAAGCCCGCCATCAGGATACCGATCGCTTCCAGCGTCTGGCCGGAGTGGTTGATGGCCAGCGCCACGATCATGAAGAAGTCGGTGAAGCCGACAGCGATGCCCATCGTGGTCGCCTTCATCAACCAGACATACTGGTTGGCGAGGATCGGCAGCATGGCGCGCAGCGCCAGCGGCAAACGCACCAGCGTGAACACGCGCCACGGGCTGAGCCCCAGCGAGAGCGCCGCTTCCATCTGGCCCTTGCCGACAGACTTGAAGCCACCACGCACGATCTCGGCGATGTAGGAGCCGCCATAGATGGCGATGGCGATAGCCAGAGCGGAAAACTCAGGCGGAATGCGCAAGCCACCCCTGAGGTTGAGGCCTTGCAGGGCAGGGAAATCGATGAAGGGTGCGTCAGGCAAATGGCCGACGATCAGGATGAGGACCGCACAGACGAGCGCCGCTGCCGCGCCGGCAAGCTGGATCGCTGACCGCTCGCCGACCGGTCGGCTGAGACGCGACGTCCGGCCCAGCCAGAGCGGCAGCGCAATTGCGGCGATCACGGCCAATATGGCGAGCGCCATTGCCACGACGCCGACATTCGGGACCGGCACGTAGAGGCCGCGGCTGGTGAGCAGAAGCCCCCAGGCTTCGTGCGCCGCGCGCGGCGTCGGCAGATGCGTGATCAGCGCGTACCAGAAGAAGACCTGCAGGATCAGCGGGATGTTGCGGAAGATGTCGACATAGGTGCGGCCGAGCAACTGCGCCAGTTCGTTGGACGACGTCCGCGCCAGGCCGACGATGGTTCCGACGATCGTCGCCAGGATCAGTCCGACGGTGCCTAGGAACAGCGTGTTGACGATGCCGATGAGGAAGAACCACCAATAGGGATCGTTGGCCGTGGCGGGCAGCAGCGAGAAGTTCACATCCCAGCCTGTCGACTTGTAGAGGAAGTCGAAGCCGGAGCTGATCCCTTGCTCGGCCAGGTTCCGCCGCGCGATGACGACCCCGGCCAGCACAAGCGCTGCGAGCGAGCCGACATAGAGAAGCTGCAACAGCGCGTTGCGGACCTTCTGATTTCTCAGCAGGCGGACCATCGAGATCTTTCCCGAATTGACGCCGGCCCCGCCCGGCAAGCCGGGCAGGGCACAAAGCGGACGCGTTGAGAGCGGATCAGT
Organism: Mesorhizobium sp. ORM8.1; assembly: GCF_053005525.2. NCBI lineage: Bacteria > Pseudomonadati > Pseudomonadota > Alphaproteobacteria > Hyphomicrobiales > Phyllobacteriaceae > Mesorhizobium > Mesorhizobium sp. ORM8.1. The sequence goes on from NZ_CM132600.1 coordinate 6,039,249, forward strand.
CGATCACCAGCGGGAACAGGACACCGCCATTGTTCCACAGGTTGGTGAGCTCGCGATCCATCTTGTAGGGCGAACCCTTGCCGAGATCGCGCTCGAAGATTTCGCCGTAATTGCCGACCTTCTTGATCACGTTGTAGGCCCAGTCGTCGGATAGCCCGAGACCCTTGCCCATGCCCGGCGTGACGCCGAGGAATTTCGCCACCTGCGGCGAGGTCGGCTTGGCCTTGATCTCATCGACATTCTTGGAAGTGATGCCTTCCTGCTCGGCGAAGATCAGCGTGCTCAAAGTCCAGTTGGCGATGTCGACCCAATTGTCGTCACCCTGCCGCATGATCATCACTTCGGGCTCGACCGCCAGCACGTCGGGCAGAATGACGTGGTCTTCGACCTTGCCCTTGGCGATGCGCGCGATGGCCAGCGTCGGTCCCCACTGCGCATAGAGATCGCAGCGTCCCGAGAAATAGGCCTGCTCGAGCTCCTCGGTCTTTTCGATCAGCACCGGCTCCAGCTTGATGCCGAGCTTGGCCGTATAGGCCGCGACCTGCTGTTCCTGCGAGGTGCCGGCGGGAATGCAGATCGTGCCGCCATTGGCATCCTTGAGCGACTTCAGATTGAGTTCCTTATGCGCCATCACCTTGGTCGTGCCGAGGTAATAGGACATGGAAAACTGCAGGCCGAGCTCGGTGTCGCGGCTGAGCGTGCCGCCCGAGGCCTTGATGATGATGTCGACATCGCCCGACTGCAGCGACGGCCAGCGCTGCGCCCAGCTGATCGGGACGATTTTCAGCTTCGCCGGGTCGCCGAACACGGCGGTCGCCACCGCCTTGCACAGGTCGATGTCCATGCCCTTCCAATTGCCCTTGTCGTCCACCTCGGCGAAGCCGAGATAGGAGCCGTCATGGCCGGTGCAATTGAGCATGCCGCGCGCCTTCACGGCTTCCAGCGTCTTGCCGCCGGCGGCTTGCGCCGGCACCGCCAGATGCACGAGGCCCAGGGCCATGGCGGCGGCCCCCCATTTGATCATTTTCATGTTGATAATCTCCACTGTTAAGGTTGTTCCGTTTCTTGTTATTGGAGCTCCGCAAGCTGTACTTCGGAGCCCGGTCTCGAAGCCGCTTCTCAGTCGGAAAGCGGTGTCGGTGTCGGCAAGGGGATCTTCAGATCGCTGCGCCAATCCTGCTGAGCCAGCCATCGATGCAGCGCGGCCACCGCCTTGACGCGCAGATGCCCGCGCGGGACCACGAGGTAGAAGCCGGGGATTTCCTCCGGCCGCATATCGGCAATGGCGTCGCGGCCGATCGGCGCCACCAGCGTGCCGGAGCGGAAATCTTCCTCGGCATCGATGACGGAGACCAGACCGACGCCAATGCCTTGCAAGGTCGCCCGGCGCATGGTCGCCGCGTCGTCGAAGCTGATGCTGCGATCGCCCTCCGTCAGCTCCACGCCAAGGTGGCGCAAGATATCCGGCCACAGCCGCTTCGACTTGACGGTGTCGAGCAGCGTGAACTTCGTCAGGTCGCGCGCCGACTTGATCTTCTCGCCGATCGCCGGCGTGCAGCAGATGATCTTTGGGTCCGGTACCAGCAGCGTGGTCTCGTAGTCCGGCCAGTTGCCGTAGCCCCATTGTACCGTCATATCGATGTCGTCGCGGCCGAAGTCGGGCAGGTCGACCATCGTCGTCAGGCGAAGGTCGGCGCCGGGCAGGATTTCGCGGAACAGCGAGAGCCTGGGCAGCAGATAGTGCGTGGCGAAGTACGGGCTGGCATTGAGGTTGATGCGGTCGCGGTAGGTCGATTTGGTGACGCGGCGAACGCCTTCGGAAAACTCGTTGAAGCCGGCCTTGATATAGTGCGACAAAAGGATTGCGGATTCCGTCAGCTCGATCGACCGGCCCTTGCGCTCGAACAGCGTCACCTGGAGCGTGTCTTCCAGGAGCTTGATCTGCTGGCCGACCGCCTGCGGCGTGACCAGCAATTCGTCGGCAGCCTGCCGAAAGCTCTTATGCTGCGCGACGGCGTGGAAGACGCGCAGCGCATTCAGCGAAGGAAGGCGAAGCTTGCCGGTCATCGTGAAGTCCGCCTCCTTTCGTTCGAGACTCCGTTGCTCACGCACTGCTGGACTTCCGTTACCTGCCAGCCACGGAAAATTACATTTAGGCGTAGATATAACCACCTGAAACGATTACGTTTTCACCGGTCATATAGGTGTTCCTCGGCCCGCCCGTCATCAGCACCCATTCGGCAATCTCGGTGGGTTCGGCGCCACGGCCGAGCGGGCTTGCCTTGGCCAGTTCCTCGAGGAAGCCGAGCGCCTTTGCCTTCTCAGTCGCCATGCCGGCCGGCGCCACCGAATTCACCAGGATCCCGTCTTTCGCCACGTGATGGGCGAAGGATCGCGTCAGGCTGACGACGGCGGCCTTGGTCGCCGCGTAATGGGCGTTCTGCGGATGCGCCTTGAAGGCGTCGACGGAGGTCAGGTTGACGATGCGGCCGCGCACATGGGTTTTCGGCTCCTGCGTCTGCATGTGGCGCACGGCCGCCACCATCATGTGATAGGTGCCCTTGATGTTGATGCCGTTGGATGCGTCCCAGTCGGCGTCGGTGATATCGAGCAGCGGACGGCGCGGATAGATCGCGGCGCAATTGATCAGTGTGTCGACGCGCCCAAGCTTGGCAACGATGGCTTCGAAGGCGGCGTGAGATTGCGGACCCACCTGGATGTCGCATGCCGCCGCCGCGGTCGGCAGGCCCTTGGCCTTCGCCGGCGCGAGTGCGGATTCGGCTGCTTCCTTGTTGATGTCGATGATGCCGATCTTCGCCGCCCCGGCCTCGACAGCCATCTCGGCCAGAAGCGCGCCGAGACCGGCGCCGCCGCCAACGATCAGAACGGAAAGATCCTTCATTCCCATTATCCTTACTTGGTGCCGCTTGGCGAGGTCGGCCAGGTCGGCATGATGTCGAAACGGGTAACGTCGGCCCATGCGGGGAGCGCAAGCACCGCGACGACCATCCTGGCCACGTCATCCGGCTGCACCACTTTCGAGGCGTACATGGCAGCGCGTGCGTCGGCGTCGAGGATGTCCTGGTAGAGCTGTGTCTCGACACGGCCGGCGACGATCTCGGTGACGCGTATGCCGGACGGGGAGAGGTCGGCGCGCAGCGCGCCGGCAAAGCCCGAGATCGCTGCCTTGGTGGCCGCGTAGACGGCGATGTTGGAGAAGGCCGCGTGGCCGGCGACGGAGCCGGTGAACAGGATGTGGCCGGACCGCCGCTCGCGCATTTGTGGCACGACGAGGCGTGTGAGCAGGATCGCGGCGCTGAGGTTGATCTCCAGCGTGGCGTCGATATCGGCAATCTTCATGTCGGCGAAATTACCGAGTGGCGGCATGATGCCGGCATTGTTGATCAGTACGTCGATGGTGAGATCGACCAGCACCGCTTCCAGCGCCTCGCGATCGGTGACGTCGACGGCGATCGGCACGATGCCTGGACGCTCGGCCTGCAATTCCTTCAGCGCGGCCTTGCTGCGGCCAACCGCATAGACGTCGTAGCCGACATCGCTCAATGCGATCGCCATGGCCCGCCCTATGCCGCTTGTCGCTCCTGTGATGAAGGCTGTCGTCACGTGGACTTCCCCATTTGCCTGGATTTCAGTGTGCGGCGCTGGCCGGTGCCGCGAAACCAAGAAAACCAGCAAAAAGGAAAGATAAACTTTCGAAAGCCTTTCCGGCGGTTGGAATATTCCAACGCCCCTGTGCGGTGGCTAGGAAATATAGTTCAAGGAAAACAATTCCTTGGGATCGTGGAACTAGTCTTCCGGCGGCTAATCAAGAAAAAACATGGCTTTCGCAAAAGGGCGGTCGGTCGCGCATCGGTACCGAAGCCGGCGAAGCCTATCTTGCCACTGGCGAGGGTTTTCGCAGGTCCGTGAAAAGCGAGGCCGCGGCGGCTTTTTGCTCCGCTTCGGTTGCCTCGACGCCTGAGGCCTTCGCCAGGGCTCGCACGCGTCCCAGGCTGTTTTGCAAATGCTTGCGCATAGCCTGGCGAGCGGCGCGGCCGTCCTGCCTTTCGATGGCATCGATAATCGCTTTGTGCTCGCTATGGATGCGTGCGTAATAACTGTCCTTCAGCGCCGGCTCGACCACATAGCCCAGCTGGAAGCGCGGCACGATCATCGGCCCGAGATAGCTCAGGAAGCCGTGGATGAATTCATTGCGCGCCGCCTTGGCGATCGCGAGATGAAAATCATAATCGTAATGGATCTGGACAGCGGCGGGATCCGCGTGGCGGGCGTCGATCTCATCCATCATGGATCGGATTTCGCCGACTTCCTTGTCGGTTCGGCGCTCGGCGCACAGCCCTGCGGATTCCACTTCGACGCTCAGCCTCAGTTCGAGCAAGGCGATGGTTTCCGGCAAGGTCCTCAGTGCCTCGTCCGGTATCGAGAATTTTCGCGGCGTCGGCGTTTCGCTGACGAACATGCCGCGCCCTTGCTGCGGCACCACCATGCCTTCGGAGCGCAGCCGCGCCACGGCTTCGCGCACGACGGTGCGGCTGACGTCATATTCGGCGCAAAGCTCCGCTTCCGTCGGCAGCTGCGCGCCAGGCAGCAGCGATCCGGACCGGATCTTTTCAGACAGATTCTCCGCCACCACGGTGGAAAGCGGCTTGCGCTTCGTCATCGGTCTTCCCTCGCCAGATTCGGGATGATGCCCGAACCGGAAGGCCCATTCAAACCGCCGCCGTCACGATCAGCTCGACCAGCATGCCGGCCTTGGCCATCCGTCCTTCGCCCGAAGAGCGCGCCGGCGCGTGTTCCTTCGGCATCCAGGCGTCCCAGACGGTGTTGACCTCGTCGAAGTCCCTGATGTCGTCAAGCTACATCTGGACGTGCAGGATGCGGGTCTTGTCGGTGCCGGCCTTGGCCAGCAGGGCGTCGATCTTGCCGAGCACCTCGCGCATCTGGTCGGCGGCGGACTGGCCCGGTTTCGCGACCTGGCCGGTGAGGTAGAGCGTGCCGTTGTGGATGACGCCGTGGTGGATGCGGGTGTCGAAGTCGAAACGCTGGATGTCGCTCACTGGGTTTCCTTTGTCAGATCGCCGGTTTTGGTCGGATCGGATTGCCTTGCAGGTACTGCGCGTAAGGCGCCTGGACGAGCCAGCCGGCGTCGACCGGCAAGGTGACGCCGGTGATCGACGCCGCGCGATCCGAGCAGAGGAACAGTGCCGCCTCGGCCACGTCGCGCGGCTCGACGAAACGACGCAGCGCCGTGGTCGCCTGGATGGCTTCAGGGTTACGCTCGCCCTTGGCGATCCTGGCTTTCAGCCCATCGGACAGCGTGTAGCCGGGTGCCACCGCATTGACGCGCACGCCATGCGGGCCGAGTTCGGCAGCCAGCATCTGGGTCAGCGCCAGCACCGCATGCTTTCCCGGCGTATAGGCAGGCAGCGACAGCGGCGCGAAGGAGGCGAGCGAGCCGACATTGAGGATGGCGCCGCGCCCCGCCGCCGACATCAGCCGGCCGAACACCTGACAACCGAGCAGCGTGCCGCGATAGTTCACCCGCCACATCGTCTCGTCTTCTTCCAGATCCTGGTCGAGGACATGCTTGCCGCTTTGCAGGATGCCGGCGCAGTTGACGACGATGTGCGGCGTGCCGAACGCATCCGTCACAGCTTGCGCCAGCGCCTCCACGGAGGCGGGATCGGCGACGTCCGTCTGGACGAACAGCGTGCGCGGCGAGCCTTCGCTCGCGCAGGCGGCAGCCGTTTGCCGGCCTCGTTCGGCGTCCCTGCCGGCGACCACCATTTGGTAGCCGTCCTCGGCGAAGCGCAGCGCGATCGCGCGGCCGATGCCGGATGTGCCGCCGATGACGACAGCGGTCGACGCATCAGCCATGGCTGCGGTCCTTGCGCTCGATATCGAAGAAAGCTGACATCGCCTCGACCTGGAAATCCATCATCGGGCGTCCGGGCTGGATACGGCAGCCGATCTCCTTGCAGCCTTGAGCAGCGCCGTCTCAGCCGGCTCCATGATGATGTCGACCACCATCATCTCCGGCTTCAGCTTGCTCACATCCATCGGCAGGGGATCGCTGGCCTTCAGTCCGGCAGGTGTCGCGTTGATCGCCATGTCCATGCCGGACGGATCGGGCTCGCCAACCTCGATGCGGCAGTTTGGAAATGCCTTGCTCACCAGCGCGGCAAGCTTCGCGGCGCGATCGTGATCGATGTCGGCGAGACGGATTTCCGTCGCACCTTCCTCGGCCAGGCAATAGGTCAGCGACGATCCGGCGCCGCCCGCGCCGACCTGCAGGATACGCCGACCGGCAATCCGGTGGCCGCCTGCCTTCAGCCCATCGATGAAGCCGACGCCGTCGAAATTGTCGGCGTACCAGGTGCCGTCCGCTTGCCGGCGCACCGAGTTGGCGCTCTGCACGCGCGCGGCGCGATCGTGGGCAGCCGCGCATTTGTGGTAGACCGGGACCTTGTAAGGCACCGAGATGATGACGCCGCGGATGTTTTCCGCCGCCGTGATGCCGGCCCAGAAGGTGTCGAAATCCTCCGGGCGGCAACTCAGCGGCACCATCAGGCTGTCGAGCCCTTTCTGCTCGAAAATCTCGTTGAACATGCCGGGGCTTTTCGCATGTCCCACCGGGTGGGCCAGCATCACGAAGACCTCCGCCTTGCCGGTTCCGCGCATCGGTTCATTCCTTCCGTTTGATAGCGTCTTGCAGCTCGATCCAGCTGTATGATATAGGACATCATACAAATTTCAATGCACCTTGGAGAGCGATTGCAAAATGCTGGAGCGGGTCAATTCGCTGAAGGCGGCCGTTGGGGCTGGCCGGCCTCATATCGGCATCTGGTGCTCGCTGGCTTCCGCACTCACCACCGAGGTCGTCGCCGGCGCCGGAGCGGACTGGCTCTTGATCGACGGCGAGCATAGCCCAAACGATCTGCGCAGCATCATGGCGCAGCTTCAGGTCGCGGCGGCGTTTCCTTGCGAAGCGGTTGTTCGCCTGCCTTCGGACGATGCCAATATGATCAAGCAGGCACTGGACATCGGCGCCCGCAGCCTGATGGTTCCCAATGTGCGGACCGCGGACCAGGCTCGTGCCATCGTCGCCGCGATGAGCTACGCGCCGGGCGGCTTCCGCGGCTTCTCCGTCGCGCACCGCGCCAACGCCTTCGGCCGTATCGCCGGCTATCACGCGAAGGCGCGCGAGCAGCAATTGCTGGCGGTGCAGATCGAGGACGAGGCGGGCGTGGCCAATGCCGCCGCGATCGCGGCGGTGGACGGCGTCGATGTTCTCTTCGTCGGTCCGGGCGACCTCTCGACAAACATGGGCGCGATCGGTAATCCGAATGCGTCGCATGTCCAGGAAGCGATCGCCTCGGTGCGCAAGGCCGCTGCCGCGGCGGGCAAGGCCAGCGGCATATTGGCGTCGGTGAAGGCCGATGCCGACCGCTATCTCGCCGACGGCTTCACCATGGTCGCCGTCGGTTCCGACCTCGGTTTGCTGGCCCGGGGCTCGGACGCCCTGGTCGCCTCATTCAAGCAGTAGGAAAATTCATGGCTATCCCTCGCTACAAAGCGCCCTCACGCTCGGCATACGACATCGTCATCGTCGGCGGCGCGGTCGTCGGTTCCTCGACCGCCTACTGGCTGAGCCAGGCGCTGGGCAACCGGGCCTCGATCCTCGTGGTCGAGCGCGATTCGACCTACGAGTTTTCCTCGACCGCGCTGTCCACCAGCGCCATCCGCCAGCAATATTCCAATCCGATCAATGTGAAGATCAGCCAGTTCGGCATCGAGATCATTCGCGGCTTCCAGGAACGGATGGCGCCTTTCTACACGGACGAGCCGGCTCCCGATCTGGGCTTCAAGGAACATGGCTATCTCTATTGCTGCTCGCCCGAGGGCGTCGACGCGGCACGTGAGCGCGTCGAACTGCAGCGCGACCTCGGCGCCCACACCGTCTTCCTCGAACCGGGGCCGTTGAAGGAGCGCTTCCCCTGGCTCAATGTCGACGATCTCGGCGGCGGCTCCTGGGGCGCGCGCGAAGAGGGCTGGTTCGATTCCATGGGCCTGCTGAACGGGTTCCGCCGCGCCGCCCGCGCCAGCGGCGTCGAATATATCGACAATGCGGTGACCGGTCTCGACCTTGTCGATGGGCTGGTCACTTCCGCGCGTCTCGCGACCGGCGAAACGGTTGGCTGCGGAACCCTGGTCAATGCCGCCGGTCCGCGCGCGCAGCAGGTCGCGGCCATGGCCGGGCTCTCCATTCCCGTCGCGCCCTACAAGCGCTACAGCTTCGTCTTCGCCAGCGCCAACCCGATCGCTGGACGGATGCCCAATGTCATCGACCTTTCAGGCACCTTCGTGCGGCCGGAAGGCGAACTCTTCCTCACCGGCAACACGCCGCAGGGCGACGGTCCAGCCGACTATGACGACTTCGAAATGCATTTCGAGGAGTTCGACGACCATATCTGGCCTGCGCTCTGGCACCGTATCCCGGCCTTCGACGCGCTGAAGGTCCAGACCAGCTGGACCGGTCACTACGAGTACAACATGCTCGACCACAACGGCATTGTCGGCTTCCACCCCGAGGTGAAGAACTTCATGTTCGCCAACGGCTTCTCCGGGCACGGCCTGCAGCAGTCGCCGGCGCTCGGCCGTGCGGTTTCGGAACTGATCGTCCACGGTGCTTTCCAGACGCTCGACCTTTCGCCATTCTGCTACGAGCGCGTCCCGCGCAACGAGCCGTTCCTGGAAGAAGCGGTGATCTGAGAGGTTGTCCAGCCCGGTAGCGGCGCCTCTGTCGCTGTCCCCTGTTGCGTCTCGTCACAAATGTCAGCGGCAGCCAATGCGCTCGCGCAAGCGGCCACGCGTTGCCATTCGCGCCAGCGCGACGGCCCTGGCCCGATTAGGTCCAGCCTAAGCAGAATTATCGAAAAACATTATTTTTGCAGCGCACACAGCGTGCTTTGCTCCATGGGCCGGCTGAAAGAGAACAGAAAAGAGCCTCGGTCGGCGGCCTTCGGCGATGAGCCCGAAGCGGGTCTGTTACGGCGCGGGATAACGCCTGACCTCAGAAAATGACAGGGGAACGTGATGACGACACTATTCTCAAAATTTCGCCGGGCCGCGCTTGCGGCCGGGATTGCCTTGAGCGCCCTCTCGGTGAGCCTCCACGCCGAAGCCGGCAGCATGAAACTCGGCATGACGACCTGGGTCGGCTACGGGCCGCTCTTCCTGGCGCGCGACATGGGCTACTTCAAGGAAGGAGGCCTCGATGTCTCGCTCGAGATCATCGAGGAAGCATCGATGTATATGGCGGCGGGCGCCGCCGGCGAGCTCGACGGCAGCGCCTCGACCGTCGACGAGATCATGAAATACCGCTCGAAGGACGATTGCTTCAAATCGGTCTATGCGCTCGACGACAGCCATGGCGGCGACGGCATCCTGGCGCCCAGCGAGGTCAAGGACGTCGCCGGTCTCAAAGGCATGGAAGTCGGGCTGAACGAAGGCTCGGTGTCGCAGTTCTGGTTCAACATCCTGCTCAAGCAGGCCGGTCTTACCCAGAACGACGTGAAGATCACCAACATGACGGCGGACGATGCCGCGGCCGCCTTCATGGCCGATCGCATTCCGGTTGCCGTGACCTGGGAGCCGCATCTGACGCTGGCCAAGAAAGCCAACAAGGGACAGGTGCTGATCGACTCCTCGAAGACGCCTGGCTTGATCGTCGATGTGGTGGCGCTGAACTGCGATTACATCGCCAAGAACCCGAAAGATGTCGAAGCCTTGGTGAAGGGTCTGTACAAGGCCAATGAGCTCATCAAGGAAGATCCTGCGAAGGCTTATGAGGTGATGGCCAAGGGCGTCGGCGGCTGGCTCAAGGATCCCAAGGATTTCGCCTCCTCCGCCGCTGGCGTGAACTTCTACGGCAAGGCGCGCAACGCCGAATTCTTTGCTGGCGGCGAGACCGGCGAAGCCGGCAAGCTGATCAAGCTCGGTGGCGATGTCTGGGGCGGCTTCGGCAAGCTCAAGATGGACATCAAGTACGACGACCTGGTCGATTCGTCCTTCCTCGCAAAGTAATCCGGGCAAAATGACCTGGCTGGACCGGAGGGCGTGTCCCGCGCCTCCGGCCCAAGCGAGCAAAGGATTCTCCTGTGACATTGGCACCGAATGCAACGTCTCCGATCGGCCATATCGTGACCACAAGCGCTGAGAAAGGTCAGGCCGGCCGATCCATCCTGAAAGTCATCGCCACGCCTTTCCGGGCGGTGCCGCGCCCTCTGGCCATAACGCTCAGCATCCTGGTCTGGGTTGCGGTGATCGGCGGCTGGTTCGCGCTGACCTATTCCGGAGCGGTCAAGGAGATGTTCCTGCCGCGCCCCGAATCCGTGTTGGCCACCACCATCAACATGGCGCTCGATGGGTCCTTGTGGGAACACGTTTTCGCCAGCGTCCAGGTGGTGCTGATCGGCTTCGTCCTTTCAAGCATCGTGGCGGTGCCGCTCGGGCTGACGATGGGCACCTACCGCATCGTCCAGGCGGCGCTCGACCCGCTCGTCAATTTCATCCGCTATCTGCCGGTGACGTCCTTCGTGCCGCTGTTCATCCTGTGGATCGGCATCGGCATCGAGCAGCGCGTCGCCGTCATCATCTTCGGCATCTTCTTCCAGCAGATGGTGATGATCGCCGACAGCGCCCGCGGCGTCCAGCGCGACCTCGTCAATGCCGCCTATACGCTCGGCACGAAGCGAAGCCACACGGTCTTCCACATCGTGTTTCCAGCGACGTTGCCCAATGTGCTCGATGTGCTGCGCGTCACCATGGGCTGGGCCTGGACCTATCTCGTCGTCGCCGAGCTTGTCGCCGCGCGCAGCGGACTTGGCTACATCTCGCTCAAGGCGATGCGCGGCTTCCAGGTCGACGTCATCTTCATGGCCATCGCCATGATCGGCATCCTTGGTCTTTGCACCGACCAATTGTTCCGGGGCATCCGCCGCCTCGTCGCTCCCTGGGCCAATTGAGGAACGCGCATATGGACGGCCTTAATCTCGCGACCAAGCCGAAGAGCTCCGACATCGGCATCGACAATGTCGTCCTGCGCTACGGCAATGGCGACAACGCCGTGCTGGCGCTGGACGGCATCTCGTTCCATGTGACGCCGAACGAGTTCTGCGTCATCGTCGGTCCATCCGGCTGTGGCAAGTCGAGCCTGCTGTACCTGGTCGCTGGTCTCGAGGAACGCACCGGCGGCATGATCGCCGTCGGCGGCAAACCGGTCACCGAGCCGGGCCCGGACCGCGGCATGGTGTTCCAGGCCTATACGCTTTTTCCCTGGCTCACCGTGGCGCAGAATGTCGAATACGGCCCGAAGCGCAAGGGCATGCCCGCGGCCGAGCGCAAGGCGATCGTCGAGCATTTCCTGCATGAGATCGGCCTTGCGAAATTCGCCAACCATTACCCGTCGCAGCTTTCGGGCGGCATGAAGCAGCGCGTGGCGATCGCACGCGCTTTGGCCAACGATCCCGAAGTGCTGTTGATGGACGAGCCGTTCGGGGCGCTCGACAGCCAGACCCGCCACTCGATGCAGCGGCTGCTGCTCAGGGTCTGGGACCACTCCAAGAAGACGGTGCTGTTCGTCACCCATGACATCGACGAAGCGATCCTGTTGGCGGATCGGGTGCTGGTCATGTCAGGCCGGCCAGGCCAGATCAAAAAGGAAATCCGCGTCGGTTTTTCACGCCCGCGCAGCATGGATCTGGTGATGGAGCCGAGCTTCATCACTATGAAGCGGGAAATCCTCGAGCTGCTCAAGAACGACGAAGATGAGGACGACCACTAGGAGCATGATCCCGAAAAGTGGGAACCGGTTTTCGGAAAAGATCATGCTCCAACAAAGAGCGTGGTCTCCCGAGTGCATCACGAAACAGGCATAGCATGAGCATTGCAGGCGCGGAGTTCGACTATATCGTCATAGGCGCGGGCTCGGCCGGTTGCGTGCTGGCCAACAGGCTGAGCGCCAACCCCGCAACCCGTGTCTGCCTGATCGAGGCCGGCGGCAGCGACGACCGCACAAGGGTGCGCGTGCCGGCCGGCATCCTCTCGCTCTACGGCAATCCGAAATTCGACTACGGCTACAAGGGCGTGCCGCAGCCGCTGCTCAACAACCGCCGCATACCGGTCAACCGCGGCAAGCTGCTCGGCGGGTCGAGTTCGATCAACTCGATGGTCTATATCCGTGGCGCCGCGCAGGATTACGATGAATGGGCGACGCTCGGTTGTGCCGGTTGGTCCTATGCCAACGTGCTGCCGGTCTTCAAGAAGCTGGAGCACAACCTGCTGTCGCAGGATCCTGCCTATCACGGCTTCGAGGGCGAACTGCTGGTCGACGATCCGCGCGATCCGAATGTCGTGTCCAGGCTTTGGGTGGAGGCGGGCCGGGGGATAGGCCTGCCCGAGAACCGCGACTTCAATGCCGATGGCCAGCTCGGCCTCGGCATCTACAACGTCACGCAGGACAAGGGCGAGCGTTTCTCGGCTTACACCGCCTTCGTCCGCCCCATTCTCGGCCGCCCGAATCTACAGGTTCTCTCGGGCGTCGAGATGCTCGACCTGGCGATCGAAAGCGGACGCGTCGCCGGCGTCAATGTGATCAGGGATGGGGCGACCCAGCGGCTGGCATGCCGGGCCGAGGTGATCCTCAGCGCCGGCGCGATCGGATCGCCACGCATCCTGCTTGCGTCCGGCATCGGCCCGGCCGGCGAATTGAAAGCGGGGGCATAGAGCCGGTCGCGAACGTGCCCGGCGTCGGCAAGAATTTGCGCGACCATGTCGACGGCATGATCACGGTGCGGTCGAACAGCAGCAGGACGCTCGGCCTGTCCTTGGCCAATCTGCCGGCAATGCTGACCGCACCCTTTCAGTATTTCACCCGGCGCAAGGGCATGCTGACGACCAATTATGTCGAGGCCGGCGGCTTCGCGAAGACGAAGTATGCTGGCGACATTCCGGATATCCAGTTCCACTTTGTTCCGGGTTATCGCAGTCATCGCGGACGCCTTGTCGAATATGGCCACGGCTATGCCGTGCACACCTGCGTACTACGCCCGAAGAGCATCGGTGAGATCACGCTCGAGCGGGATGGCACCCGTCGCAAAATGCTGATCGACCACCGCTTCTTCAGTGACGGGCAGGATGCCCTGACTCTGGTCGAGGGTATCAAGGTGGCGCGCTCGATCCTGGCTTCGCCGGTCTTTGCCGGCATTCGTGGGGCGGAAATCCTGCCTGGGGCCGATGTACGTACTGACGATGAAATCCTTGCCTATCTGCGTGCCGAGGCGCTGACCGTCTATCATCCCGTCGGCACGGCCAAGATGGGCACTGACGCGATGGCGGTGGTCGATCCGACCAGCCTGAAGGTGCGCGGCTTCGCCAATCTGCGCGTGGCCGACGCCTCGATCATGCCGACGCTGATCGGCGGCAACACCAACGCGCCATCGATGATGATCGGCGAGAAGGCGGCGACCGCGATCCTGTCATAGGCCCGCGCTCCGCAATGCCCGCCGGCATTTAGGGACAGGCTAACCACTGCCACATGAAATCGTAATTTTCGCTCCCTGACCCCTAAAGTACATCAACGATCTGGGCTCCGTCACAGCCGTAAAATTCGGGGAAAGGACGCAGAAATGTCGGTGGAAAAAATAGACACGCTTGTCGTCGGCGGCGGCCAGGCGGGGGTGGCTATGAGCGAGCATCTGAGCAAATGCGGCGTGCCGCATCTCGTTCTCGAGCGCGGCCGAATTGCCGAGCGCTGGCGTTCGCAGCGGTGGGATTCGCTCGTTGCCAATGGCCCGGCCTGGCACGACCGGTTCCCGGGCATGGAATTTCCGATGACGGGTCCCGATGGCTTTCCTTCCAAGGAGGAGGTTGCCGACTATTTCGTCGCCTATGCGAAGCAGATCAATGCGCCGATCCGTTGCGGCGTCGAGGTCAAGCTGGCGCAAAGAAATGTCGGGCGACCCGGGTTCCGCGTCGAGACGTCGGATGGCGTGATCGAGGCCAACAGCATCGTTGCGGCGACCGGGCCGTTCCAGGTTCCGGTCATCCCCGCGCTTGTTCCCGGCGATGCGGATATCCTGCAGATCCATTCCAGCGCCTACCGCAACCCCGCACAGTTGCCTAAGGGCGCGGTGCTGGTGGTTGGGGCGGGATCCTCAGGCGTGCAGATCGCCGACGAGCTTCAGCGCTCGGGGCGGCGTGTCTACCTCTCGGTCGGCCCGCATGACCGTCCGCCGCGCGCCTATCGCGGGCGCGATTTCTGCTGGTGGCTGGGCGTTCTCGGCAAATGGGACCTCGAAACGCCCGGACCCGGCACCGAACATGTCACGATCGCGGTGAGCGGCGCGCGTGGCGGCGAGACGATCGATTTCCGCCGGTTGGCGGCGCGGGGGCTGATCCTGGTCGGCATGACGAAAACATATCAGGACGGCGTGCTGACCTTCGCGCCCGATCTGGCGAAGAACATCGCTCGCGGCGACGCCAGCCTGATGTCGCTGCTGGACGAGGCCGATGCCTATGTCGCGCGCAACGGTCTCGACCTTCCGGAGGAGCCGGCTCTGCGCCGGATCGAGCCGGACCCGGAATGCGTGGCCAATCCGATCCGCGAGCTCGACCTGGCCGATGCAGGGATTGCGACGATCATCTGGGCGACGGGCTTTGCCGTCGATTACAGCTGGCTGAAGGTCGATGCCTTTGACGAGAAGGGCCGGCCAAGGCATCAGCGCGGCGTCTCGAGCGAGCCCGGGATCTATTTTCTCGGCCTGCCCTGGCAGTCACGAAGAGGCTCCAGTTTCATCTGGGGCGTCTGGCATGATGCCAAGCATGTCGCCGACCGGATTTCGACGCAGCGCAAATATCTGGCCTATCACGCCGCAGCGCAGCGCGAGGCCGTGGATGCCTGACCAGAGCTGACGACCGCGGCGAGCCCGACCTGATGGAGACCCTAGATGAAGCATACAAGAATCCGCACCTTCAACACGAAGGACACTTATCCCGAGCAGAAGCTCGACAATGATCTGTGCCAAGCGGTCGTCACGCGCGGCGGCCGTACGGTCTATCTGCGCGGCCAGTGCCCACAGGACCTCGACACCGCCAAGAACATCGACAGCCACGATCCGGTCGAGCAGACCCACAAGGTGATGCAGAACATCAGGCAACTCATCGAGGAGTGCGGCGGCACGATGGAGCATCTGGTCAAGGTGGTGGTCTACATCACCGATGTGCGTCATCGCGAAGCCGTTTATCGGGCGATGGGCGAATACATCAAAGGCGTGCACCCGGTTTCGACCGGCCTTGTCGTGTCGGCCCTGGCGCGGCCGGACTGGCTGGTCGAGATCGACGGCACTGCCGTGATCCCGGATTAAGCTCATGACCTTTTCCATTGTCGCGCGGTGCCGGCGCACCGGCATGTTCGGGGTCGCGGTGTCCTCATCGTCTCCGGCTGTAGCGGCGCGTTGCGCCTACGCGCAAGCCGGCGTAGGCGCCGTTGCCAGCCAGAACGTCACCGACCCGACGCTCGGGCCGCGTGCACTTGGGCTAATGGCAGGCGGTGCTTCCGCCGCCGAGGCGGTGGCGATCCTGAAGCGCACGGCGTTCGCGGAGTACCGGCAGGTCCTGGCGGTCGATGCGGCTGGCGGCAGCGCCATTCATTCGGGACCGAAAGCGCTCGGCATCTGGGCCGAGGCGCGTGGCGCAGACGTCGCCTGTGGCGGCAATCTGCTGGCGAATGATGCAATCCCGCAGGCCATGGTCGACGCGTTCCTTGCCTCCGAAGGCCATCTTGGCGATCGGCTGATCGCGACGATGCGCGCCGCGCTTAAGGCCGGCGGCGAGGCGGGGCCTGTTCGCTCCGCCGGGATGAAGCTGGTCCGCGATGTGTCATGGCCAGTCGCCGACCTGCGCTGCGACTGGACCGAGGCGTGCCCGGTCGAGCAACTGGCAACGCTGTGGGATATCTACAAGCCTCAGCTCGACGCCTATGTCACCCGCGCCCTCAACCCGTCCGATGCGCCGAGCTATGGCGTTCCCGGTGACGAGTAATCCGACGATCTGGAGCGAGCATGAGCGAACTCAGCCATAAGGAATGGGTCGGCAAGGCGTCGGCGATCCGTTTTCGCGACAAGGCCTTCATCGACGGCAAGGCGGTGCCGGCGCGCTCCGGCCGGACGTTCGCCAGCGTCAACCCGGCCACGGGCGCCACGCTTGCCGAGGTCGCCTCGTGCGGCGAAGAGGATATCGATCTTGCCGTCGCCGCCGCACGACGCAGTTTCGAGGCCGGCGTCTGGTCGCGAACGAGCCCCCAACATCGCAAGCAAGTGCTGCTGCGGCTGGCGGAATTGCTGCGCGAGAACCTGCAGGAACTGGCGCTGCTGGAATCGCTGGACATGGGCAAGCTGGTCAAGGACGCCGCCACCATCGACGTGCCTGGATCAGCAGCGATCTTCCAATGGTATGGCGAAGCGATCGACAAGATCTATGACGAGGTGGCGCCGACCAGCCAGGGCGACCTTGCTCTGGTGCGGCGCGAGCCGCTTGGCGTCGTTGGCGCGGTGGTGCCATGGAACTTCCCGCTCGACATGGCGACCAGGAAATGCGCGCCCGCGCTGGCGGCGGGCAATTCGGTTGTGCTCAAACCCGCCGAGCAATCGCCTTTCTCGGCGCTCAGGCTGGCCGAGCTCGCCATGGAGGCGGGCCTGCCCGCCGGCGTGCTCAATGTCGTGCCCGGCCTCGGTGAGACGGCCGGCCAGGCGCTCGGCCGCCACATGGACGTCGATTGCCTGGCCTTCACCGGCTCGACGGCCGTCGGCAAGATGTTCCTGCAGTATTCCGGCCAGTCAAACATGAAGCAGGTCTGGCTGGAGACCGGCGGCAAGAGCCCCAATCTGGTGTTCGCCGATTGCGCCGATCTGGATGCCGCCGTCGACATGGCCGCCTTCGGCATCTTCTTCAACCAGGGACAGGTCTGCTCGGCCAATTCCCGGCTGCTGGTGGAGCGCCGGGTCAAGGATGCGCTGGTCGAGAAGCTGGCGGAGCGCGCGGCCGCGGCCCAGCCGGGCGATCCGCTCGACCCGGCATCCAGGATGGGTGCGATGGTCGATGCGCGGCACGCCGCGACCGTCATGCGTTTCATCGATGGCGGCAAGAAGTCGGCACGACTGGTCACCGGCGGCTGCCGGACCGCCGTCGATGGCCGTGGCAGCTTCGTGCAGCCGACGATCTTCGACAATGTCTCGCCCGACGATCCGCTGGCCCGCGATGAGATCTTCGGTCCGGTGCTGTCGGTCATCGCCTTCGACACCGAGGACGAGGCGCTTCGGATCGCCAATGACAGCATCTACGGCCTGGCGGCATCGCTGTGGACCGACAGCCTGTCGCGGGCGCATCGCATCGCCGAGCGGCTTCGGGTCGGCACGGTGTCGGTGAACACGGTCGATGCGTTGAGCCCGATGACACCCTTCGGCGGTTTCAAGCAATCCGGCTTCGGACGCGACCTGTCGCTGCACGCGCTCGACAAATACACCGCGCTGAAGGCCACCTGGATCAAGTACTGAGGGCCGCGACTTGATCACCGGCCGCAAACCGGCAACATAGCGACCATGCCGCTCCGCTTCACCCTCAGACAACTCGAATATTTCGTCGCCGTCGGCGAAGCGGGTTCGATCGCCAAGGCGGCCGAGCAGGTGAATGTCTCGCCGCCGTCGATCTCGGCGTCGATCGCCCAACTCGAAGCGGAGTTCGGCGTCCAGCTCTTCGTGCGCAAGCACTCGCACGCGCTGGCGCTGACCGCCGGCGGCCGCCTGTTCTTGAAAGAAGCCGCGCGCCTGCTCACCGACGCCGATGCGCTGCACGACATCGCCGGCGATATTGCCGAGAAGGTGCGCGGACCACTGGCGATCGGCTGCCTGCTCACATTCGCGCAGATCGTGCTGCCGGCGCTGCGCCGGAAATTCGAGGACGCCTATCCGGATGTGCGCCTTAGGCAATTCGAGCGCAACCAGGGACAGTTGTTCGAGATGCTGCAGCGTGGCGAAATCGACGCCGCGCTGACTTACGACCTCGAACTGTCGCAGGACATGATGTTCGAGCCGCTGATCCAGCTGCCGGCCTATGTGATGCTGCCGTCCGCGCATCGCCTGGCAGCGAAAGCCGGCATCACGCCCGAGGAACTGGTCGACGAACCGATGGTGCTGCTCGACCTGCCTTACAGCAGGGAATATTTCCTCTCGGCCTTCCAGGGCCTGCGACCCAAGATCGCCGAACGCACCGGCGACATCGCCGTCATGCGCTCGATGGTCGGCAATGGCTTCGGCTATGGCATCGCCAATATGCGGCCGCTCAACACCATGTCGCCGGACGGCAAATTGCTGGTCTTCGTCCCCTTGCTGGGCGACCTCAGGCCGCTGACCATGGGCATCGCCTTGCCCAATGCCGAGCACCGCACGCTGACGGTGCAGGCCTTCATCGAGCACTGCCGCCGCTTCGTCCTGGAGCAGGGCGTCTTCGGCACCGAGCGCATCGTCAAATAACGAAGGTCACGGCCAGCCGTCGGCGAGCCGCGACAGCAGCCTTTCCAGCATCTCGTCGCAACGCCGCAGCTGCTCGACGCTGACGAATTCGTCAGGCTTGTGCCCCTGCGCCATCGAGCCTGGACCGCAGACGACGGCCGGCGTGCCGAGATCACGGCTGAACAATCCGCCTTCGGTGCCGAAAGCGACTTTCATGGTGTTGTTGGCGCCGGTCAGCGATTTGACGAAGGCCACGGCTTGCGAAGCGGCGGGAGTGTCGAGGCCGGGGTAGGTGTTGGTGATCTCGATGTCGATCGCGGCTTCGGCGGCGATCGAGGCGGCATCGCGGGCAATGCGCTCGGCGGCGTCGCGCAGCCTGTCGAGAATGGCGGCCGCATTGTCGGCGGCAACGTTGCGGATCTCGAAATCGACGTGGCAGAGATTGGGCACGATGTTGAGCGCCACGCCGGCGTTGATCTTGCCGACATGCACGGTCGTGTAGGGAATGTCGTAGTCGCCGTCGCGGGGCCCGTCGCGGGTGAGCCGATCCTGTTCGTCGCGCAAGGCCCGCACGAAATCACAACCGAGATGGATGGCATTGAGCGCCAAGGGGGCGAGGGCCGAATGGCCTTCGCGTCCCTTGCAGAGCGCGCGCGCCGCCAGCTTGCCCTTGTGGCCTGTCGCCACCTGCATATTCGTCGGTTCGCCGACGATGCACAAAAGCGGGCGTTGGGGTGCTGCGCCGAGCATTTCGATCAGGTCGCGCACGCCCAGGCAGCCGACCTCCTCATCGTAGGAGAGCGCCAGGTGCAAGGGTGTTTGAAGCGTCATCTTCGAAGCTTTGAGACAGGCGGCAATCGCTGCGGCGACGAAGCCCTTCATGTCCGCCGCGCCGCGCCCATAGAGCTTGCCGTCGCGCTCGGTCATCGCGAATGGCGGCAGCGTCCAGTTCTGGCCATCGACCGGAACGACGTCGGTATGGCCGGACAGCATGATGCCGGGCTTGCCGGCTGGGCCTATGGTGGCAAAGAGATTGGCCTTGTGGCCATCGGCGCTGGGGATGATCCGGCAGGCAATGTCGTTCGCTGCCAGCAGCTCCGCCGCATAGCCGATGAGATCGAGATTGGAGTCGCGGCTCACCGTCGGGAAGGCGATCAGCCGTTCGAGGATGGTGATGCTGTCCATGTCTTTTCCCATTGCCGCAGCCGGTTGTGTAGCATCGTGGCGCCGTGGCGTAGAAGTCGCTTTTGGCTCAGCTCCGCTTCATCGCAGGCTAATCCGCCGGATGCGCGATTAGGCGCGCCCTAATCGGCGCAGAAGAAATCCGTAGTTTTCCCGCGCCTGCGCCATCTTATGAGTAATCTCCGGAGCCGGCAGGAAGGAAGCCTACATGCGCGACCCACGCTACGACATTCTGTTCGAGCCGATGAAGATCGGCCCGGTGACCGCCAAGAACCGCTTCTACCAGGTGCCGCACTGCAATGGCGGCGGCTATCGCGACCCCTCGGCCGCGGCCGAGATGCGGCGCATGAAGTCGGAAGGTGGCTGGGGCGTCATCTTCACCGAGCAGACCGAGATGCACCACACCTCCGAGATCACGCCCTTCATCGAGCTCAGGCTGTGGGACGATGCCGATATCCCGGCTTTGGCCAGGATGGCCAAGGCCATGCGCCAGCATGGCGCGCTGGCCGGTGTCCAGCTCGCCTATTCCGGCATCAACGGCCCGAACCTCTACACCAAGGAAGTGCCGCGCGGGCCGTCGGCCTTGCCCATCCGCACCTTCACCAACGATCCGGTCCAGGCGCGCGCCATGGACAGGGAGGATATCCGCGACCTGCGCCGCTGGCACCGCAACGCTTTCAAGCGTGCGAAGCAGGCGGGCTTCGACCTTGTCTGCCTCTACGGCGCGCACGGCTTCGGCATCATCCAGCACTTCCTGTCCACCGCCACCAACCAGCGCAGCGACGAATATGGCGGCTCGCTGGAAAACCGCTCGCGGCTGATGCGTGAGCTGATCGAGGAGGGGCGCGATGCCATCGGCGACACCTGCGGCCTGACGCTGCGGCTGTCGCTGGACGAGATGATCGGTGAGCTTGGCTTTGCCAACTCCGAGGTGCGCGACATGATCGAGATGCATGCCGACCTGCCCGACCTCTGGGATCTGGCGCATGGCGCCTGGGAGGATTGCTCGGGGCCGTCGCGGTTCAAGGAGGAGGGCGCGCAGGAGAGCCTGGTGTCCGGCATCAAGAGGCTGACCTCGAAACCGGTCGTCGGCGTCGGTCGCTTCACCTCGCCCGATGTCATGGTCAGGATGATCAAATCCGGCACGCTGGATTTCATCGGCTGCGCGCGCCCGTCGATCGCCGATCCCTTCCTGCCCAGGAAGGTGGAGGAGGGACGTATCGAGGACATTCGCGAATGCATCGGCTGCAACATCTGCATCACCGGCGACATGACCATGTCGATCTCGCGCTGCACGCAGAACCCGACCTTCATGGAGGAGTGGCGCAAGGGCTGGCATCCCGAACGCATGCAGGCCAAGGGCGACAGCGACAGCGTGCTGATCGTCGGCGCCGGCCCCGCCGGGCTGGAGGCCGCCCGTGCGCTTGGGCTGCGCGGCTACCAGGTGGCGATCTCCGAGGCCGGCACCGAGCTCGGCGGTCGCGTGGCGCGCGAATGCCGCCTGCCTGGCCTGTCGGCCTGGGGCCGCGTGCGCGACTATCGCCAGTACCAGCTCAGCCAGATGTCCAATGTCGACGTCTATTTCGAAAGCCGATTGTCGGCTGAGGACATACTGGCCTTCGGCTTCCAGAACATCGCCATTGCCACCGGCTCGACATGGCGCCGCGACGGCGTGGCGCGCGCCCATGTCGTGCCGATGCCGATCGATCCCGCCATGCCGGTCTACACGCCGGACGATCTTATGGGCGGCAATGTGCCGACCGGCAATGTCGTGCTGTTCGATGACGACCACTACTATATGGGCGGCGTCCTGGCCGAGCTGATGGCGCGCAACGGCGCCAAGGTGACGCTGGTGACGCCGTCGGCCTATGTGTCGGACTGGACCCGCAACACGCTGGAGCAGGGCGCCATCCATCGCCGGCTGGCCGGGCTTGGCGTCGAGATCGTGCTGAACCGGATCGTGACGCGCATCGTGCCGGGAGGCGTCGCCGCCGCTTGCGCCTACACTGGCGCCGAACGCGATATCGCCGCGGATGCCGTGGTGCTGGTGACGTCGCGCCAGCAGGACGACACGGTCTGGCGTGACCTGAAAGCGCGGCGGGACGAATGGGCCGACAATGGCATCCGCTCGATCAAGGTCTTCGGCGATGCCGAGGCGCCAGGTCCGATCGCCTGGGCGACCTATGCCGGCCACCGTTTCGCGCGCGAGCTGGACGAACCCGATATCGGCGACGCCCTGCCGTTCCGCAGGGAAGTCACGGCTCTGGCGGCGGAGTAGACAGGAAGGGCCGGTCCGCTCAGCCCGCCATCCAGCCGCCATCCACCATCAGGTTGATGCCGGTGACGTAGCTCGCCATATCGCTGGCAAGGAACAAAGCCGAGCCCGCGACGTCGTTCGGATGTCCGAGCCGCGGCCAGGGGGTTCGGCGGCGCGAATAGTCGAGCGCATCGGGATCGTTGGCGACGCCGGGCTTGCCGGTGATGATCTTGCCCGGCGCGATCGCGTTGCAGACGATCAGGTCGTCGGCATGGTCGACTGCGATCTGGCGCGTCATCTGCACGATGCCGCCCTTACTCACCGAATAGGGCAAGTCGCCGGGGCAGGCCACCATGCCGTGCTGCGAGGAGATGTTGATGATACGGCCGCGCACGTCGTTGACCGGCGCCTGGGTGAGCATCTGCATGACGGCGCGCTTCGAGCAGTAGAAGAAACCCGTCAGGTTGACGCCGATGACGCGCTGCCATTGTTCCGGCGTGGTCTCGATCAGGTTGGTGCTGGTGTAGATCGCGGCGTTGTTGATCATCACGTCGAGCCGCCCGTACCGCGCGGCCGTCGCGCCGACCAGCGCATCGACAGCGTTCCAGTCCGAGATGTCGGTCCGGATGTAGATGGCAGCGCCACCGGCCGAGCGGATCAACTCGACGGTGGTCTCACCGCCCTCGATCGGCTGCTCGACCGTGTCGGCGACGACGACGCTCGCGCCCTCGGCCGCGAATTTAAGGGCGATGGCGCGGCCGATGCCGGAACTGGCTCCCGTGACGACTGCGATTTTGTTGGCAAGCAACGGCATGATTTTCAGCCTTCCCGGGTGACGATGGTTCCAGATGTCGATGCGATCAGCTTGCCCTCGCGCACGATCTCGCGGCCGCGCAGGAAGACGCTCATCAGACGTGCTTTGACCCTCCAGCCGTCAAAGGGTGTATAGGCCGCACGGGAGACCTGCTCCGCGTCGGATATGGAACTGGGCTGGCGCGGATCGAGGATCAGCAGATCGGCATCGTAGCCGGGGGCGATCTTTCCTTGCGCCGGCCGAGACCGAAGCGCTCGGCGGGATTGCTGGCGCACATGCGCACCAGGTCTGGCAGGGCGATGAGCCCTTCGTCGACCAGCTTCAGCATGGTGGAAAGCAGCGTCTGCAGCCCAGGCATGCCGCCCGGAATGTCGGCGAAAGCGGCATAGGATGCGGCTTTTTCCACCGGCGCATGCGGAGCATGATCGGTGGCGACGATATCGATCAGTCCGGCGCTCAATGCTGCGCGCAGCGCGTCGACATCATGCGGCGACCGCAAGGGCGGCGAAGCCTTCAGCCTGGCGCCCTGCGTCTCGTAATCCGCGGCGGTGAAGAACAGGTTCTGCGGCGTGGTTTCGACGCTGGCGTCGGCCATGCCGCGCAGCCGGCTCCAGGTCTCGACGCCGAGTTCGGAGTTGATCTGGCGAACGTGGATCCTGGCCTCGGCCGAGGCAGCGGCGATAAGCGCGCGGGCGATGCCGTTGGCCTCCGCCAGCGGCGGCCGGCTGTCCAGGAAGGCGGCGATGCTGCCGGAGCGATCGCGCGCCGCACTGCCGCTCAGGATCGATTGGTCGCCGGGCGAAATGCCGATCAGCGTGTCGGCGCCATCGAAAGCCCTCAGCGCTTCCGCGACCGCGTCTAGTGTTGCGAAGAGGAAGGCGTCCGGCACGTCGGCGGTGAACAGCTCGAACGAGACCGGCTTGAGATCGAGCAGGCGGGGAGGAGCGACAGGTCGCGGCTGACCACAGCCTGCAGGCCGACATCGACATGGAGGCGGCCTTCGGCGATCGCCATCTTGTCCGCGAGCTGCCCGGACGTCGCCGTCCAGGGTTCGTCGGTCGGCATGTCGAGCACGGTGGTCATGCCGCCGAGTGCCGCCGCATGGGTGCCGGAGGAAAAGTCCTCCTTGTGGGTCAGGCCGGGGTCGCGCAGATGCACATGCGCGTCGACCAGGCCGGGCAGCAGGAAACAGCCTGAAGCATCGATGGTTTTGCCGGCCTCCACCGTCTCGCCAGGAGGCACGAGTGCGGCAATCCGGCCTGCCGCGATGCCGACATTGGCACGTCTTGGCCCTTCGGCGTTCACCAGCGTTGCACCGCGGATCAGCGCCTCGAACATTTCGCGGCTCTCCGTTCAGCCGCGCTGCTCGAAGCGCGCATGGTTCGCCTGCCAGAAGCGAGCAATATCCTCGCGGCGCATGAAGGCGGCGCCATCGCTTTCCTGGACGTGCTCGATCACCTCGCGCAGGCCAGATGCCCGGTTGGGCTGGCCCGTCCAGCGCGCATGGATGCCGATCGTCAGCATCCGGCCACCAGTCTCGTCGGCCTCGCCAAGCAAGTAGTCGATCGCCGAGCGGCAGTCCTCGGCGAAGTCGCGCGGATTGCTGTAGCCCGGCGCCACCAGATAGCGGCTGTCGTTGAGCGTCTTGGAATAGGGGACGACGAGAATCTCGGTCCCCCGGTGATCGAGGAAATAGGGCAGGTCGTCATTGCAGGGATCGGAGTGGTACAGGAAGCCGCCTTCCTCGACCAAAAGGTCACGCGTGTTGATGCTGGGCAGCGAGCGGCAGTTCCAACCCAAAGGCCGCTTTTCCAGCAGCCTCTCGTAGAGCGCAATTGCTTCATGCAAATGGCGCTTTTCCTCTGCGCGCTCCATCGTCGTGTAGTCGATCCAGCGCAAGCCGTGGCCGAGCAGATCGTGGCGTCGCGTCTTCATCCATTCGACAAAGGGCGGATTGCGCTCCAACGCCACGGCGCAGGCGGAGATGGTGACCGGGATATCGTGGCGGTCGAACAGCCTTGCCAGGCGCCAGACGCCGGCACGGCTGCCATATTCGAAATGCGTCTCGGTGCCGAGGTCGCGCACCGGTGGGCTGGACGTGAGGTTATACTCGCCCCAATTGTCGTTGCGACCGTCTTCTGCCCAAGAGTATTCCGAGCCTTCCTCGTAATTGACCACGAGGTTGATGGCGAGCTTGATGCCGCCCGGCCACGTAACGAAAGGCGGTCGCGGACCATAGCCGACGAAGTCGCGCGGCTGCGGCGCTTGCTGCGGGTCGGTCGGCATCGGTTGGTCTCCTGTGATTGATTGGCTCAGCTTTCGTTGGCGGCAATCCAATCCATGTAGGCATGGAACGCTTCCTTGCCCGGACGCGGCCGCCATGCGGTGTCACGCAGGATGCGGGCAATGTCATAGGCGCCCCACATGCCGCCTTTCAGCCTCACATCCTGGACGATATTGGCGCCTTCTCCTGATGTCACCTCGGCCTTCAGTCCGGGCACGCGTTCTCTTGCCCAGCCGATGATCTCGCCGATGGTCTGGCTGGAGCCGGAGCCGATGTTGTAGTGGCGGTAGTTGAGGCGCGGCGCATCGATCAGCGCGAGGATCGCGGCGGCAACGTCGGTCGAGGTGGCATAGTCGCCGACCGGTTCCAGGCTGTTCGGCCTGATCGTCTCGCCGGCCAGCGCCATATGCGCGACGCGGTTGGGAACATGGCGGAAGTTGCGGCTCTCGGTGGCGCGGTCCATCGGACCATAGACCGAAGCAAGCCGCACTGAGATCGCCGACAGGCCGAACAGGTCGGCATAGCGGTTGGTGACCATCTCGGCGGCGAATTTCGAAATGCCGTAGAGCGTCAGCGGCGCGACGTAGCCGTCTTCCGGCAGCGGCTCGCCGTCCCAGTCGGGCCCATTGTGGCGATAGACGGAACCGGAACTGACATAGACAAAGCGCTTTAGTTCCGGTCGCGCGCGCGCCCAGTCCAGCATCCGCACGGTGCCCATGAGATTGACGTCGACGATGCGGGCCGGGTCTTCGGCCTCCGGCTGGCGTTTTGCTTCCGACGCGCTGCCGCGCGAGATCGGCGTGATCGTCGCGCCATGCACGATTGCCGTGATGCCTTGCTTGTCGAGCGCTGCTGCCCAGGCCGCCGGGTCGAGGATATCGGCGGTGATGACGGTGAGGCGATCGCGCACCGGGGCGAAGAACTTTTCCGCTGTTGCGTCGAGGCCGGACCGGTCGAGGATCACTGCGCGGGCTTGCGGATCGCGGTCCAGCCATGCGCGTGCAACCACGCTCATGACAAAGCCGGTGCCGCCGGTGACAAGCAGGGTCATGCAAACTCCTTTGAAAACGCGGGCTCAGCGGGTCGCATAGCCGCCGTCCACGAGCATGTCGGATCCGGTGACGAAGGACGCGTCGGTTGAAAGC
Source organism: Mesorhizobium sp. ORM8.1 (assembly GCF_053005525.2). Lineage (NCBI taxonomy): Bacteria > Pseudomonadati > Pseudomonadota > Alphaproteobacteria > Hyphomicrobiales > Phyllobacteriaceae > Mesorhizobium > Mesorhizobium sp. ORM8.1. The sequence goes on from NZ_CM132600.1 coordinate 6,065,518, forward strand.
AGGAAGGCAGCCGCCGCGGCAATCTCGTCCGGCTCGGCGATGCGACCGAGCAGATGGGCAGGGCCGAGGCCGGCATTGGCCGCTTCATAATCGGCGAACCTGCGCAGCAGCCGCGTCGTCGCCACCGCACCCGGCGAAAGGCTGTTGACGCGGACCTTGTCGGGCGCGTGATCGACGGCCATCGCCTTGGCGAGGTGGATCAGTCCGGCCTTGGCGGCGCAGTAGGCGACGGCCCTGGTGGTGGCGACGCGGCCGAATTGCGAGCCGATGAAGACGACCGAGCCGCCGCCGCTTGCGGCAATCAGCGGTACGGCGAATTTGCTCATCAGGAAGGCGCCGGTCAGGCCGACATCGATCTCGTGCCGCCAGGCGCTTTCGTCGAGATTGACGACGGTGGCGCTGGTCGAAGCCGCGGCGGCGTTGTGCACCAGCCCGTCGAGCCGGCCGAATTTTTGCTGGGCGAAGTCGATGGCGCTTTTAGCGGACTCGATCTTCGTCACGTCGCATTGGCAAGCGGCCGCGGAAGACCCGAGCGCTTCGGCAAGCTTGGTCGCCGGCTCGAGATCATGATCGGCGCAGACGATCTTTGCGCCTTCGTCAACGCAGCGGCGGGCAATCGCCGCGCCGATGCCGCTGGCCGCGCCCGCGATCAGGATGACGCGATCTGCAAGGCGGTTCATGACTGGGTTGGTCATCAGACCCGCTCCTCTATCGCCTGCATGGCCTGTGCGGTTACCGGCCGGCGCAGGAGGTTATAGCAGGCGGCTAAAGTCACCAGCACGGCGCCGCCGCCTAGAAGCAGGAACATGGCCGGCGCGCCCATATGCTCCATCAAGCCGGCGGAAACGCCGGGCGTCGCGACATTGCCGATCGAATAGAGCAGAAGCAGGGTGCCGGAGGCGCCGACCATATGCCGGCTGTGCAATTGCGAAGCGCCGAACGCCATCGCCACCGGATAGACGGTCAGCGCCGTCGCGCCATAGAGGAAGAACAGGACGAAGAGCAGCGGCTCCGAAAAATTGCCGAGCCAGGCGATCGCGGCGCAGAGCGTGACGGACAGCACGCCCTGGACAAGCAGTATGATGCGCCGTTCAAACCTGTCCGACAACCAGCCGACGGGCGTCTGCGCGAGCATGCCGGCAATGCTGACGGTGGTGACCAGCCCGACTGTCGTTGCCGCCGACAGTCCGATCTGGGTGCCGTAGATCGGTGTCAGCACGAAGATGTTCATATTGGTGATGCCGCCCTGGAAGATGGCGACGACGGTCACCGGCGCCAACCGGAAAAGCGCCAGCGGGCCAAGCCGCTTCACCGGCCTTGCTGGACCAGCGTGCTCCAGATCGATAGCAGGCAGCGCCGGCCAGCGCCCGCCGATGAATTTGGAGATCAGCGCCAGAAGCACGGTCGCGGCCGCGACCGGGAACAGATGCGGCGATTGCGGACCGACCAGTGCGACAAGCAACTGCCCAAGCAGAACCGCTATCGCCGTCGTCAGCATGTAGAGCGAAAACAGCGCGCCGCGATTGTGCTGCTCGGCATAGAGGTTGATCCAGCTCTCGCAGACGACGAACAGCGAGGCCATCGACATGCCGCCGAGCAGGCGGAAGCAGATCCAGCTCGGCAGGAAATCGGTGAAGACAAAGCCGGAAGCCGCCAGCAGCGCGAGGACGAGAATGGCGATGAAGGTGCGTTCGTGGCCGTACTGGGCGACCGCGGGGCGCGCGACCAGGCAGCCGATGAGGAAGCCGACGGGATAGGCGGTCAGCACGATCTGCACGATTTGGGGAGAGATGCCGGGCTTGCCGAGATGCAACGACACGGCGGTGGTCAGCATGGCGCTGCCGATACAAGCCAGGCAAACGCCGACCATGATCGGCAACATGGCGCGGGAGCGCTCTGCATTTTGCCAGAGCCGCATCGCGGATTGAGCGATCGACTTCATGGATGCGGCTGCGGTGGCTCCCCTTGGCGACACCGTTGATCGATGGCAGCCCTATGGCAGGCTACACTTTGCGGCGTCCGCTACAAACGAAGATTGGTACGGCTATGGCCATAATTTTTTTGGCCATGTGGATCAAGGAAAGCGGCTTCTCGCCTCTCTGCGGGCTTTACAGTGGTTTTGCACCCTCCGTACCATAGGCAAAAGCCAAAAATTCCAAAACCAGCGGAAGGGAACAGCATGACGATCGAACGCCTCGAGAACGGGCAGCGCTTCTGCCGGGTGCTTCGTTATAACGGCACCGTCTATGTCGCCGGCCTGACCGCGGACGATCTTTCCGGCGACACCACCAGCCAGACGAAGCAGATCCTGGCCAAGATCGACGCGTTGCTTGCCAAGGCCGGCAGCGATAAGTCGAAGCTGCTCAGCGCCCAGATATGGCTTCGCGACATCGCCGATTTCGAGATGATGAACACCGCCTGGGATGCCTGGATCGACCGAAGCGCCATGCCGGTGCGCGCCACGGTGGAAGCGCGACTTGCCGGCGACCAGTATCGCGTCGAGATCATGGTGACGGCGGCCGTCGGCTAGGCCGGTCGGGGGCGGGCAGATGCATGAGATGGTGATCAGAGGCGGACGCGTGGCGCTCGACGACGGTTGGGCCGAATGCGACGTCGGCATCGACACCGGCCGTATCGCCGCCATCGGCCAGAGCCTTTCCGGAGATAAAGTGATCGACGCCGGCGGCCACTGGGTGATGCCGGGCGGCATCGATGCGCATTGCCATCTCGACCAGCCGGTCTGGGGTGGGGCGGGCAATGCCGACGATTTCGAGTCCGGCACGATCTCCGCCGCCTTTGGCGGTACCACCTGCATCGTGCCGTTCGGCATGCCCGGCCCGGAGCTGACAACCGTCGGCGCCATCGACCGCGCGATGGATCGTGCAGCGGGACGCGCCGTGATCGACTACGGGCTGCATGCCGTGGTGACCATGGGCACCGGCGCGGACGTCGAGGCCCAGCTTGGTTCGCTCGCCGGCCGTGGCATCGCCTCGGTCAAGCTGTTCATGACCTATCAGGGCTTTGCGGTCGACGACGACCTGTTCTTCAAGGTCCTCGATACCGCCCGTAGTCTTGGCTGGATCGTCATGGTCCACGCCGAGAACGACGCCGCGATCCGCCGCACGCGCCAGCGGCTGATCGAGCTCGGCCGCACCGACATCCGCTACCACGTCGTCGCTCACAGCGAGACGATGGAACGCGAGGCGACACATCGCGCGCTGGCCTTCGCCGAGATGACCGGCGCGCGCATGACCATCGTCCACGTCTCCTCCTGGCAGTCTGCGGAAGAGGTGGCGCGGGCGAAACTGCGCGGCGTCGAGGCGGTAGCCGAGACCTGTCCGCAATATCTGTTCCTCGGTGGCGCCGATCTCGACCGCCCCGCAGTCGATGCGGCTCGCTTCGTCTTCTCGCCGCCGCCGCGTTCGCCGCGCAGTCACGAGCATCTGTGGCAGGAACTGATCGACGGCGGCATCGACCTGTGGTCGTCCGACCATTCGCCTTATTTCTTCGCCGACAAGGTCGGCCGCTCCGAGACGCCCGGCTTTACCACGACGCTGAGCGGCATTCCCGGCATCGAGACGCGCCTGCCGCTGCTGTTCTCGGAAGGGCTTTTGACCGGCCGCCTGACGCTCGATCGCTATCTTGATCTCACCTCACGCAATGCCGCGTCGATCTACGGGTTCGCGGATCGAAAGGGCAGCATCGCGGTCGGGCTCGATGCTGACCTGGCGCTCTGGGATCCGACGGCGCGGTGGACGCTCGGACACAAGGCGCTGCATTCGCGCGTCGACTTCACCCCTTACGAAGGCAGGATCGTCACCGGCAGGCCGACCACGGTTCTGGTACGCGGCGTGCCGGTGGTTGCCGAGGGCAAGCTGCAGGCGGACCCGGGGTTCGGGCGCTTTGTGGCGCGCAGTGCCGCCGATCCGGCGCTTTCGGGAAAACCAGTCGAGGATTGGACACCATGGCTCGATGCCTGACCATTGCCGTTTGTCAGACCGGACCGATCCAGCGCAGCGCGTCGCGCGCCGAGACGGTCGACCGCCTGGTGCACCTCCTGGAGAAAGCCGCCTCCGCCGGCGCCGAGATCGCGGTGTTTCCGGAAATGGCGCTCACCACCTTCTTCCCGCGCTGGCGCATCGACGACCAGGCCGAGATCGATGCCTTCTACGAGGCTTCGATGCCGGGGCCGCAGACGCAGCGCCTCTATGATGCGGCGGCGCGCCTGAAGGTCGGCTTTGCGCTCGGCTACTGCGAGCTCACGCGGGAAGACGGCCGCGCGCGCCATTTCAACACCATGGACCTTGTCGGGCCGGATGGCGGCTTCATCGGGCGCTACCATAAGATGCATGTGCCGGGTTCGAGCGAGCCGGAAGCGGGCACGACCACGCATCTTGAGCGCCGCTATTTCGAGCCGGGCAATCTCGGCTTCCCGGTGTTCGATTATCGCGGCGTGCGCGTCGGCCTCGCGCTGTGCAACGACCGCCGCTGGCCGGAAACCTATCGCATGCTCTGTCTCAACGGGGCGGAAGTGGTGCTGCTCGGCTACAACACGCCGCTGCTGCTCGACGAGGCGCCTGCGCTGGCGCATCTCAGGATGTTCCACAACCATCTGCCGATGCAGGCCGGCGCCTACCAGAACACGCTCTGGATTGGCGCCGCCGCCAAGGCGGGGCTGGAAGACGGCCAGGCGCTGATCGGCGGCTCCTGCATCATCGCGCCGACCGGCGAGATCGCCGCGCAAGCGATGTCGCTCGACGATGAGGTCATCGTCCATCGCGCCGATCTCGACCTGATCGAGGTCTGCCGTAAAGTGAATTTCAACTTCGCCCTCTATCGCCGTCCCGATCAGTACAAGCGTATTTCGGAACCGGTCTGAGATCGAACGAGATGGACCTCATCCAAACCAGTCAGGACACGGTGCCTGGTGCTGCCGATCCGCTGTCGCTCAGCGAGATCGTCGAGAACGGGCTTTGCATCGGCTGCGGCCTTTGCCGCTCGATAGCCGGTGCCGGCGAGGTCGACATGGTGATGACGCCGGAAGGTCGCGAGCGGCCATTGGCGAAACGGCTGCTGGACCGGCCGACTCTGACGCGGATCAACGCCGTCTGTCCGGGAACCCGGATCGCCGGTCCGCCACCGGCGCAACTGAGAGAGGCCAGACTGACGGACCCCGTCTGGGGACCTGTCGAAAGGCTGGTGCTCGGCCACGCAGGAGACCCGACGGTGCGGTTTGTCGGCTCAGGCGGCGGAACGCTGACGGCGCTCGGGCAGTTCCTGCTGAACTCGGGGCGCGTCAAGTTCGTGCTGCATGTCGCGGCATCGCAATCCATGCCAATGCGTACGGAACGACGGCTGAGCTTCGACGCGGTTTCGGTGCTTGTAGGCGCCGGCTCGCGCTACGGGCCGGCGGCGACGTTGGTCGACTTCAACGACATCCTCGACCGCGGCGAACCATTCGCGCTGATCGCCAAGCCATGCGACATCACCGCCGTGCGCAACCTGGCGCGGCTCGATCCGCGCGTTGATCGGTATATGCGCTATGCGCTGGCCTTCGTCTGCGGCGGGGCTTCGGATCTGACGAAGTCGGAACAGGTGCTGCAGCGCTTCGGATTGCGTGAGGACGAGCTCGCGCTGTTCCGCTACCGGGGACATGGCAATCCCGGTCTCAATCGGATTGAAACCAGGGACGGCCGCGCCTTCGAGATCAGCTACCGGCAGCTGTGGGAAGACGAGGACAAATGGATGATCCAGCCGCGCTGCAAGATCTGCCCGGATGCGATCGGCCAGGTGGCGGATATCGCCGTGCATGATGCCTGGCTGAATGGCGGGCCGGCGGTCGAGGACGAGGCGCTGAACAGCATCATCGTGCGAACAAAGCGCGGGCTCGAGCTGTTCGACGCGGCGGTCGAGGCCGGCGCGCTGGAGATCGAGCGCGAGACCGACATTGCCGAAATCAGCGAATTGCAGTCGCACCAGGTGCGCAAGCGGCGCGCCGTCTGGGCGCGGCTGAAAGGCATGGCAATCGCCGGCAAGCCGGTGCCCTTTGTCACCGACCTCGCCTTGCGTGAATGTGCTTCACAGAATGCTCTGGCCGAGAACCTGGCCGAGGGCCGTGGCGCCCGCGACCGCGCCCGGCGCGGCCGCCTGGGTGAGCCGCCGGCCGTGCCGCGCAAGACAGTCTCAGAGGATGGGCGACCATGAGCGAGCAGACCGACGTCATCATCATCGGCGGCGGCATGGCCGGCGCCGGCGCTGCCTTCGAGATTTCGCGCAGCGCAAAGCTGGTGCTGCTCGAACGGGAGAGCCACTGCGGCTACCACACCACAGGCCGATCGGCGGCGAGCTTCACCGAGAATTACGGCAATGGCGTCATCCGCCGCATCGTGCTCGCCAGCCGCGCGTTCCTGACCGAGCCGTCAACGGGTTTTTGCGATTATCCGCTGCTCAGCAAGCGCGGCATGATCACGGTGGCGCGCGCCGATCAGCTTGATCTGTTGCGTGAGGATCTGCAGGCCGCGCAGGCCCTGGTTCCCTCGATCGTCGCGATGACGCCGGCCGAAGCAATCGCGCGCGTGCCGGTGCTGCGCGCGGATTATCTCGCCGGCGCCTATATCGAACCGCACTCGATGGACATCGACGTCAACGGTCTGCACCAGGGTTTTTTGCGCGGCGCGCGAGCGCATGGCGCGCGCATAGTTACCAAGGCCGGCGTCAGAGCCATCGACAGGCAGGGCGGCCAATGGCGGGTGGAGACGGAGGCTGGGACATTCGTCGCGCCGCTGGTTGTCAATGCCGCCGGCGCCTGGGGCGATGAGATCGCCCTCATGGCCGGCGTGCGTCCGGTCGGCCTGCAGCCCAAGCGCCGCACCGCCTTCAACATTCCAGCCCCGGCGGGCGTCGACATTGCCGACTGGCCGCTGGTCAACGATGTCGGCGCCGAATTCTACTTCAAGCCGGACGCCGGGCAGTTGTTCGTCTCGCCGGCGGATGCAACGCTGTCGCCGCCGATGGACGCTTATGCCGAGGACATCGATGTCGCCATCGGCGCCGAGCGCCTTGAACGCGCGACCACCATCGAAGTGCAGCGCGTGTCACGCTCCTGGGCTGGGTTGCGGACCTTCGTCGCCGACGGCTCGCCCGTGGTCGGACCCGATGACGAGGTGCCGGATTTCGTCTGGCTGGTCGGGCAGGGCGGCTATGGCATCAAGACCTCGCCGGCGCTGTCGCGCGTCTGCGCCAGCCTGATCGCCGGCGGCGGCCTGCCCCATGATGTCGCGAGGCATGGCGTGGCGCTGGACGATCTTACACCGCATCGGCTGCGGAGCGTCGCCTCCCGCCAGGCTGCCTCATGACGAAGCTGACGACCGGCGGCAGGCTGGCGGAACGTGTGCTGGCGAGACTTGCGCAGGCCACGGCCGATGCGCCGGGGATCACGCGCGTCGCCTACGGACCTGGCGAACGCTTTGCCCATGATCTGGTGCGCCAAGAAGCGGAAGAACTGGGCGCCGTTGGGCGCCTCGATGCGGCCGGCAATCTCTATTTGACGCTCGGCGGCCGTGATCCGGCTCTGCCGGCGATCGTCATCGGCTCGCATCTCGACAGCGTGGCGCATGGCGGCAATTTCGATGGCGCCGCGGGTGTCGCGGCCGGCCTGGCGGTGATGGCTGAACTGGTTGGGCAAGGCGTCCGATTGCGGCGCGACCTTATCGTGCTGGCGACGCGGGCGGAGGAAGCCGTCTGGTTTCCGCTGTCCTATCCAGGCAGCCAGGCGGCTCTCGGGCTGCTTGAGCCGCTGGCACTCGAAGCGAAGCGCTCCGACAGCGGCCGCACCTTGGCCGATCACATGCGTGAGGAAGGCTTCGACCCCGATGCTGTGCGTCGCGGCGTGCCCGGTATCGATGCCGGCCGGATCGCGGCCTTCGTCGAAGTGCATATCGAGCAAGGACCGCGCCTGATTGCTGCCGGCGCGCCGGTCGGCATCGTCACCGGCATTGCCGGCGGGTTCCGTTATGTCGATGCGAGATGTCTTGGCGCTTACGCCCATTCGGGCGCCGAGCCGCGCTTTGCCCGGCATGACAGCGTGCTTGGCTTTGCCGACCTTGTCGCCGCGCTCGAAACCGAATGGGACACGCTCGAACGCGACGGCCACGGGGCGACCATCACCTTCGGCCGCGTTCAATCTGACCCGACGCAGCATGGCGGCAGCCGGGTGCTGGGCGAGCTTGGCTTCACGCTCGACGTGCGCAGCGCCGAGGCAGCCGTTCTGGATCGCATCGAAACGCGACTGCAGGCGATTTTCGCCGAAATTGCCGCCAAGCGTGGCGTCGCCTTCGAGGCCGGGCCGGGCTTCACCTGGGAGCCGGCGACCATGTCGCCTGCGTTGATCGCGCGAATGGATCGCGCCGCCGCTGATTTGCAGATGCAGGCGCCGCATGTGCCGAGCGGCGCAGGGCATGACGCCGCCACCTTCGCGGGTGCCGGCATTGCGACCGTCATGCTGTTCGTACGCAACGAGAATGGCAGCCACAATCCGCATGAAGCGATGGAGATCGCCGATCTCGACCAGGCGATCCGGGTGCTTCTGCGTTTCGTCACCGACTTCGACAAGGACCTGACATGAACCGTGCCGCGACCGCCTTGCTGGTCATCGACCTGCAGAATGAATATCGGCCCGATGCGGCCTGGCCGGTCGTCGGCTACGACGCGGTGCTCGCCAATACAGCTCAACTGATCGAAGCCGCTCGCGCGGCAGGCATACTGGTCATCCACGCCCAGGCCTGGGTGAAGCCGGAGGAACGCGACGGCTATGCGCGGCAGGAAGAAATGCTGACCGAGGAATTCCGCTCCGCCATCGCGGGCAGCGAGGGCGCCGCGATCTGCGCCGAGGTGGCGGCGATGTCGGGCGATATCGTCATCCACAAGCATTGGCCGAGCGCCTTTCGCCGCACCGATCTTTCACAACGACTCGCCGCGCTCGGCATCGAAAACCTCGTCGTCGCCGGCGTGCTGACCGACAGCTGCGTGACCGAGAGTGTGTTCGACGCGGTTTACCAGGGCTTTCGCGTCTGGCTGGTCAAGGATGCGTGCGGCAGCATGACCGAGGCCATGCACCGCACCGGCATGCTCGACATGGCGAACCGGCTCTATGGCGGCGGCATCCTGCGTCTGCCCGAGGCGCTGAAGGCGCTTGCCTGCCAGCCTTTCGATGGCTGGCGCTGCACGCGGCCGGTGGAGTTCGCCTACACGCTGGAGAGCGTCGACCGGATCTACGAGGCGCTGTGATCGGCGCCGCATCCGCGTGCGGCCCTGACGACCGTCTTTGACGCGGAAGGCTTGAGGACCGTTCCCGGCAGCGCTCCGGTCGCCCTGCCACCGCGCCAGACCGAAACGCCGTTGACGAAGACATGCTCGATGCCGGCGGCGGGCCGGCGCGGCTCCTCGAAGGTTGCGGTGTCGATGATCGTCGCCGGATCGAAGATGACGATGTCGGCGAAGTTGCCTTCGGCCAGCAGCCCGCGTTGCGCGATGCTGAACTCGCGCGCCGGCAAGCCGGTCATGCGGAATACCGCTTCCTCCAGGCTGAATAGACCGACATCGCGTGCATAATGGCCAAGCACGCGTGGAAACGTGCCCCACAGGCGCGGATGCGGATGGATGTCATGCGGCAGGCCGTCCGAGCCGATCATGGTGCGCGGATGCGCGATGATGTTGCGCACATCGGTCTCGTCGAGCTGGAAATAGACGGCGCCGGCCGGCAACAGGCGCTCGCCCGCTTCGCGCTCAGTGCAGTTCCATTCGCGCGCAATGTCGGCGATCTCGCGCCTGGCCATCTCGGGATGCGGATCGGACCAGGTGACGAGGATCTTCAGCCCGGTGTCGCAGCGCTCCAGGCGAAGCACGGTCGAGCTCGCGGCATAGGGATAGACATCCATGCCGATGTCCATCGTCTCGCGCGCCCGGTCGATGCGCTCCAGTGACGGCTCGCTCTTGCCGAAATTGGCGCGGCCGGTGCACTGGTGGTGCGAGATGAACAGCTTGCCGCCGGCATGATCGGCAATGTCGATTGCTTCCTCGATTGCCTCGTCCATCGCCTCGAAATAGTTGCGCGTGTGGGTGACGTAGGGACCGCCATTTTGTGCGGCGGTCGCAGCCAGTGCCTTGACCTCCTTTGTCGAGGACTTCACGGCCGGCGGATAGTCGAGCCCGGTGCTGAGACCGAACGCGCCCTCGGCCATCGCTTCGGCAACCGCTACCTGCATTGCCGTCGTTTCCGCTTCGTTGGCGGGACGGTCGGTTACCGGCATGCAGCGCTGGCGCAAAGTGGTGTGGCCGACGAGCAGGGCCGCGTTGGTGGCGATGCCGCGCCGCTTGAGCTCGGCGACATAGTCGGCGAAACGATCGAAGCGGAAATTCTCGCGGCCGCCGACCAGCGTGAAAGGTGGCGGCGGTGTTTTGTCGAGAAGCAGCGGCGCCAGGCTGACACCGCAATTGCCGGCGATCACCGTCGTCACGCCCTGGCTGATCTTCGGATCCATGCCGCGCGGCGCCAGCAGCGCGCCGTCGTCATGGGTGTGCACGTCGATGAAGCCGGGCGCGACCACCTTGCCCTTGGCGTCGATCTCTTCGGTGGCGCGCATATCGTCCGGCCGGCCGATCGCCGCAATCCTGTCGCCGGTGACGGCGATGTCGGCTTCGAACGGTTTCGAGCCGTCGCCGGCGATGAGGGTCGCGTGACGAATGACGAGATCATAAGGCACTAGGCGGATTTCCAACTCTTTGGAGCATGATCTTTTCCGAAAACCGGTTCCCACTTTTCGGGATCATGCTTAGCCTTCCGGGTTGGCCGCGATCTCCTCGCGGCGGCGCGCGACATAGGCGTCGAGCTCCTCACGGATTGCCACGTCCATCACCGGCTCTTCGTAATCGTGCAGCGCTTGCTGCCAGAGCTCGGTCGCACGCTCCAGCGCATCCTTGCCGCCGGCTTCCTCCCAAGCGCCATGGTTCTGCCAGTTGGACAGCATCGGCTGGTAGAAGGCGGTGGTGTAGCGCGACATGGTATGTTCGGCGCCGAAGAAATGGCCGCCGGCCGGCACCGACTTGATCGCCTCGAAGCCGAGGTCATCCTCCTGGAACGGCAGCGGCCGCAGGAACTCCATCATGTTCTGCAAGATCTCGACATCGAGCACGAGCTTTTCATAGGACGCCGTCAACCCGCCCTCGAGCCAGCCGGCCGCGTGATAGATCAAATTGGCGCCCCCGAGCACCGCGCCCCAGGTCGCCATCTCGGTTTCGTAAGCGGCCTGCAGGTCGACGACATTCGAGGCATTTGCGTTGGAGGTGCGGTAGGGCAGATTGTAGCGCCGCGCCAATTGTCCGGCGATGATGTTGGCCTTGGCGTTCTCCGGCGTGCCGAAGGCCGGCGCGCCCGACTTCATGTCGACATTGGAGGTGAAGGCGCCGTACATCACCGGCGTGCCGGGATTGACGAGCTGCGTCAGCACCACGCCGAACAGCGCTTCGGCGTTCTGCTGGCAAAGGGCGGCGGCAAGCGTCACCGGCGTCATCGCACCCATCAGCGTGAACGGCGTGACGGTCACCGGCTGGCCATGCTCGGCCATCGCGATCAGGCCTTCGGCCATCGCATCGTCGAACAGGCGCGGCGAGTTGATCGAGATGATCGTCGTCACGCCCGGCGAGGCGCGCATTTCCTCGACGGAGATGCCGCGCGCGATCGCCATCATGTTGATGCCGTCCATCGCACGGGCGCGGCCGATCGCGGTGCAATGGAAGGAGAGATCGCTCAGCGTCAGATTGGCATGATAGGTGTCGAGATGACGCGCATTGGCGGGCAGCTCCATCGGCGCCACCACCTGATTGCCGATGATGTGGATGGCGTTGAAGTGGTGCGCGAGCCGGATGAAGTTCTGGTAGTCGGGCAGATTGCCCTGACGGCGGCCGTTGATACGGTCATGCACATTGGGTGGACCGGCAACCAGTCCGAAGACCAGCGAATTGCCGCCGAAATGAACCTGCTTTTCCGGATTGCGGCTGGTTAGCGTGAAGGATGACGGCACGTTGCGCAGTGCCTCGGTGACGATGCTCTCGTCGACACGGATGGTGTTGTTCTCGCGGTCGACAATGGCGCCGGCGGCGGCGAACAGATCCATCACCTTCTCGCTCATGACGCGGATGCCGAGCTCCGACAGGATGCGCATCGAGGTGTCGTGCAGCTGCTGCATCCGCTCTTCGTCGAGCAGTTGCATGGGCGGATAGGGGTTCTTCACGTTCTGCCATGGCAGTTGCGCGATGCCGCCCCCGCCGCGTCCAAGTTTTGATTTGCGGCCGCCCCCGCGCCTGTCCTGTGACATCAGACTTTGTTCCCTTTTTTCTTTTTCTCGCAATTCCGGACGGAAAATTGCTCCTAGTAACCGCGTTCCGGATTGACCACGTTCTCAAGCGGCTCGCCGTTGCGATAACGCGCCAGATTGTCGGCGAACATGCGCACCGACTTGATGTCCCAGCCGTCATAGACCGCCGCGCAATGCGGCGTGATGGCGACGTTATCGTAGCCCCATAGCGGATGCCCGGCAGGCAGTGGCTCGGTCGTGAAGACATCGAGCGCCGCGCCCTTGATCCGTCCGTTATCGAGCGCGGCCAGAAGGGCTGTCTCCTCGATGACGCCGCCGCGCGAAATGTCGATGAGGACGGCGGACGGCTTCATCGCGGCGAAAGCCGCTTCTCCGAGCAGGCCGCGCGTTGTCGGAAGCAGAGGCACGCAGCAGACAATGAAATCGGCGCGGCCGATCAGCGGCAACAGGGCATCGACCCCGTGAACCTCGTCGAGACATGGCGTCGGCTTTGGGCGCGCGCGAATGCCCAGCGTGCGCATGCCCATCGCCTGCGCGCGGCGCGCGACAGCCTCGCCTGTTTTGCCGAGGCCGACGATCAACACGGTCTTGCCTTCGATTGGCTCGACCCGGCCGCCGCCCCACTGGCGAGCCTGCTGCCGGCGCTCGAAGCCGCGCAGGTCGAGCGAGAAGGAGAGCATGGCGCCGAGCGCATATTCCGCCAGCATGCCGGCGGCGACGCCAGCCGAATTCGTCACTGTCACCCGCATTGGATCCCAGCGCCCGAGATGGTCGGTGCCTGAGCCGCCGATCGACACCCACCTTACCGTGGCGCTCTCGACCAGGGCCTGGCGCGGATAGCGCGGCGTGCCGTCAAAGCGCACCGAGTAAACCACCTCCGCGCCTGTCAGTTCGACAAGGGCGGGAAGGCCGGCATAGGTCTCGCAGGCATGCACGGCGAGATCCGGATGCGTCTCCGCCAGCACGGCCATGGCGCCGGCAGGTTTGTCGGTGTGCAGGATGACTGTTGGGCGCGCCGACATCGGGGGCTCAGTTGCGGCCGATGTGGTCGGCGGCGCCGCCGAGCGCGGCGAGCAATGCACTGCCGCTTTCCAGCGTCGCGTTCTCATGCGGCGCGCGCAGGTTCAGCCAGCGCTTGTCGCCGGACTTGACCGCAAGCACAGCTTTCATCGCCGGGATCAGCCCGGCGTCCTGGATGACCTTTCGGAACGCCTTGACCGCGGCATCCGCCTCGGTGACGTCTTCGCCGTTGCGGGCCGCGTCATAGAGGCGGCGAATGGCCGCGGCGTTCAGATTGACCGTGGCCGAGATGCAGCCGGCGGCGCCGCTGGCGAGACCCTTGGTGAGCTGTGCCTCCGAGCTCGGGAAGACCGCGACATCGGGCGCGGCGGCAATAACGGCGGCGGTGTTGTCCCAGTCACCGGCGCTGTCCTTGTAGGCGACGACTGTATCCGGAAACGCCTTGCTCAGCCGTGCGGTCAACGCGGGACTGACCGGCACGCCGGAGTTCTGCGGGATGTGGTAGAGGATCATCTTCAAGGCGGGGTCGGCCACCTTCTCGATCAGCTCGCTGTAATACCGCGCCTGCCCATTGTCGCCGGTACCCGTGTAGAAGAAGGAGGGCAGCACCATCACGCCGGCGCAGCCGAGGCCGATCGCGTGCTTCGACAGTTCGACGGTTTCGGGCAGCGCCGTGACACCGGTGCCGGGCATCATGCGGCTGGGAGAAATGCCGGCATCGACCAGCCATTCCAACGCCTGCCTGCGCTCGCTGAGCGATAACGACAGCGCCTCGCCCGTGGTGCCGAAGGGCGACAGGAAATGCGCGCCCTGGTCCAGCACCCATTTGGCGTGGGACACCCAGAGATCGCGCGCGATGCGGCCGTCGTCTTCGAAGGGCGTAAGGATCGGGGCGATGGTTCCTTGCGGGCGGGTCATGATGGTCCTTTATGCATGATGCTGGTCTGCGCGGTGTCTCGCCACCGCCCCAGGGGCATGGCGGCGCTCAGCCCTCAGTCCCGGGAGGATCGTAGAGCAGCGCCGATAGATCGGAGAAGCGGCTATCGCGGTCGTTCAACGACAATACCGCGTCGCGGATCGTCATTGCGCGATTAGGCCCGAGCACCGGTGCCGCGAACTCCATGTATTTCGCCTCGACATCCTGCAGCGTCATTGGCGCTTCCGGCCCGCCGCGCGCATGCACGTCGCCTGACGCCAGCACGCGCCCGTCGTTGGTGGTTATGACGACATCGGCCCAGCGGCCGGCCGGGAAGCGGGCGCTGTGGCGTTCGGTTTCGGTCACCGTGATCCGGGTGAGCATGCCTGCGACGGCCGCATCCTCCAGCCCGGCGCCGGAAATATGCTCAAGCCCGATGCGGCCATGGATGATGAAGGTGGCGACCGCGAAACGCAGGCTGTACTGCGCCTTCGAGGTCGTGTCGGGCATGCCATCGAAAAGCGTTGCGGCATAGTGGAAGCTGTTGGCCTGGACATTGGCGATGTCGGAGGCACCGAGGTTGTGCGCCAGGCAGAGCCTGCGCACGGCGTCGATCGACGCATGCGCCCAGCGGCAGATCGGATAGGGTTTCACATATTGGTGCAGCGACTGCCAGAACACGCCGAGATCGCGCCAATGTTCGGCGACTTCGGGCGCCTCGACCGTGATCGCCGGCGCGCCGGTGAAGCCGCGCTCGGCAAGGACGGCCGCCGAGAGCCCGATGAGCGCGCCGGGGCCGGAGCCGTCATGCAGCATGGTCGGCGTGGCGATCTCGCGCATCATCTGGCTGCGCGGGCCGTGATATTCGGCAATGCCGAGCGCCTCGCGCAATTGCGCTTCGTTCAGCCGCCGCAACCGCGCGGCGACCGCGGCCACACCCAACGCGTTCCAGGCGCCCGACGTGTGGTAATCGCTCACCGTTGCATGCAGCGCGATGCCGGCCCGTCCGGCGACTTCGTAGCCGATCACCAGGGACGCCAGCGCCTCCGGCCCGGTGAGGTCGGGCCTTGCTTCGGCGAGCGCGGCAAGCGCCGGCACGACCGCGACGCCGATATGGCCCTTGGTCGGGCTATAGCCATCATGACCGTCGAGATTGTCGGTCTGCGTGGCAATCGCGTAGGCCGCGCCGGCGATGCTGGCGCGTCGTCCATCGAACAGCATGCGGGCGGAATGGTGCGGATCGCTGGAACCATAGAGCAGCACGGCGACGTCACGGGCGATGCGGCCGGCTTCCATCGGGCCCGCCGCGATGGCGATGCCGAGCGTATCCAGGAGAAGGTAGCGCGCCTGCTCCAGCACCGACGCGGGGAAGACGGAAGCGGGGCGTCGCAGCACGAAATCGGAGAGGCGTGCGAACGTGTCCGAACTGACGACAGGCCCTTCACGCCGATGCGACGGCACAGCCACTTGGCGTATCTCCCCACTCTGCTCACAACATCAGTAAATTGGGTTCATCGCCCTTTCACGCGATTAGTTTGGCGGCTTTGGCCAAAAATATCCATGCCTTGTCGTTTGTCTGTGATTGAACACCTCTCAGTCGGTGCGATAGCTATGG
The DNA here is from genome assembly GCF_053005525.2 of Mesorhizobium sp. ORM8.1. Classification (NCBI taxonomy): domain Bacteria; kingdom Pseudomonadati; phylum Pseudomonadota; class Alphaproteobacteria; order Hyphomicrobiales; family Phyllobacteriaceae; genus Mesorhizobium; species Mesorhizobium sp. ORM8.1. The sequence goes on from NZ_CM132600.1 coordinate 6,081,440, forward strand.
CGAATGCAGGAGTCCGCGATGAAGCCGCCACCCCCTTTGAATTATATCCGCTCGTTCGAGAGTTCCGCCCGGCATCTGAGCTTCACCTCCGCCGCCAAGGAACTGGGATATACGCAGGCCGCCGTCAGCACGCATGTGCGTGCGCTCGAGCACTATATCGGGCGGCAACTTTTCATCCGCTATCCGCGCAGTCTGAAGCTGACCGAGATGGGCGAGGCGTTCCTGCCGACGCTGCGTCAGGCGCTCGACCAGATCGACCAGGCGACCGAAGCGATCGTCGCCTCCTCGCGAAACCGGACCGTGGTCGTTTCCTGTCCGATGAGCCTTGCCGAAAACTGGCTCGCGGGTTGCATGGCTGCGTTCCGCAAGAAGCATCCGGAGATCGAGATCGTGCTGCACGGCACGATCTGGGAAGATCTGAGCGAGCAGATCGCGGACATCACCATCTCGACGCGGCGCTTCGACGATCGCCCGCCCGCGGCCATTCCGCTCTGGAACGACGAACTGGTCCTGCTCTGCGCGCCCAGCATGCTCGAGGGTCAGCATGTTTTGAAGACGCCTCAGGATATGCTCAAGGTCGACTGGATCTTCGTGCATGGCCGCCAGGAATACTGGCAGGTGGTCGCGGACGCGCTTGGCGTCGACATGGAGGACCATGACAAGGGGATGTCGACCAATGCCTCCAACATTGCGCTCGAACTCGCGGCGATGGGGGCCGGGCTCGTCGCCACGCAGCGCTCGCTCGCGCATGCCTATATGGGTCGCGGGCTGCTTATAGAGCCGTTCCCCGTGCGGCCGCCAAGCCCCTGGAATTATTATCTGACCGAGAGCCAGCTTTCGAAGGGAAACATCGCGCGCACGGTCAAGGAATGGATCCTTTCCAGGGCCAGGGAAGACGCCGCGCGGCCTTGAAGCGCGTCGCGCCGCGGCGCGCTTCAAGTCTTTTGTTTGATGCATGTCGTTGTCCCAAAGCCGCTGTGCACTTTTGGGCGACACGCATTGGCGCCGTTCTCGCCTTCAAAAATTTGACGGGCCAATGGCATCGTTTTTTTAGGCCTCTGCGACCGCGTTTCTGCGGTTTGTGAAGGACCGAGCCCTTCCGGGATTTTTGCATCGCCCCTAACATGCCGGCCGCAAGGGGAAAGAACGGGCAAAAAGCCCTGAACCGGAGAACAACGATGGCAATGTTCAAAAGCAACGGTGACCGCGTCCCAACGGTCATCGAAAGCTACGCGGCCGAAGTCAAAAGCGGCAGGATGGACCGCCGCGAGTTCCTCGCCATGGCGAGCGTGATGGGCGCTTCCACGGCGCTCGCTTATTCGATGGCCGGTATCGAACCGGCCAAGGCCGCGGCGATCGTGCCCGGCAAGAAGGGCGGCATCCTGAAGATGCAGATGATCATCAAGGACATGAAGGATCCGCGCGCCTGGGACTGGTCGGAAATCGCCAACGTCATGCGCCAGTGCAACGATTACATGATCCGCTACACCACCGACTTCACCTTCCAGGGCCATCTGGTCGAGAGCTGGGAGGTGAGCGACGACGCCACCGAATACACGCTGCATCTGCGCAAGGGCGTGAAATGGTCGAACGGCGACGACTTCAACGCCGACGACATCGTCCACAACATCGAACGCTGGTGCGACAAGGCGGCCGAAGGCAACTCGATGGCCGGGCGGATGGGCTCGCTGATCGATCCCGCCACCAAGAAGGCGGCCGCCGGCGCCATCACCAAGGTCGACGATCATACGGTGAAGCTGAAATGCGGCCAGTCGGACGTCACCATCATCCCGGGCTTTTCCGACTATCCGGCGGTTATCGTGCACCGCGACTTCGACAAGAACGGCGCCGATATGCTCAAAACGCCCGGCACCGGTCCGTATGAGCTGATCTCATACAAGGTCGGCGAGTCGGCCTCGGTGCGGCGGCGCAAGGATTTCACCTGGTTCGGCGGCGAGCCCTATCTCGACGGCGTCGACTGGACCGATTATGGATCGGACGCGTCCAACCCCGCCATCGGCAGCGCGTTCGAGGCCGGCGAGATCGACTGCAACTACCAGACGGTGGGCGGCACGGTCGACCTCTATGACAGCATGGGCCTGGTCAAGGAATCCGTCGTCACCGCCGGCACTATCGTGCTGCGCACCAATGTCACCAACAAGCCCTATGACGACAAGCGGGTGCGCAACGCCATCCAGCTTGCGGTCGATAACGAGACGGTGCTGCAACTGGGCTATAGCGGCCTCGGCCAGATCGCCGAGAACCACCATGTCTGCCCGATCCATCCGGAATATTACGCCTTGCCGAAAGTTCCGCGCGATCTGGCCAAGGCCAAGGCGCTGATGGCGGAGGCCGGCCAGACGGACCACGAGTTCGAGCTGATCTCCTATGACGCGGACTACGTGAAGGACCCGGCCGATGTCGTCGCGGCGCAGATGCGCGAGGCCGGGTTCAAGGTCAAGCGCACCATCATCCCGGGCTCCTCGTTCTGGAACGACTGGACGAAATATCCATGGTCGACCACCGACTGGGGCATGCGGCCGCTTGGCGTGCAGGTGCTGGCGATCGCCTATCGCAGCGGCGAGGCCTGGAACGAGTCCGGCTATGCCAATCCGGATTTCGACAAGAAGCTCAACGCGGCGCTCGCGATACCCGATCCCGCAAAGCGCAAGGAGGTGATGAAGGAGGTCGAGTTCATCCTGCAGGACTCCGGCATTCTCATCCAGGCCTTCTGGCGCTCGCTCTACCGCCACCATGCCACCTATGTGAAGAACCTCGGCATGCATCAGACATTCGAACTGCAGCTGGATAAGGTCTGGCTGGACAAGGCATAGGTTGGGCCGATCATCACAAGTATCTCAGGGGTGCGGCTTGCGCCCCTGAATCCGCCGGCGACTGCGATTGATCAGTCGGCTAAATCAAACTCAAGACGCTTCGAGGAAGCGCGAAAAACAAAGTCGCCGAACAAAGGGAAGAAACCTCAAATATGCGTACTCATGCACAAGCCGTTGTCATCGGCGGCGGTCTGATCGGCTGCTCGATCCTTTATCACCTTGCCAAATTCGGCTGGACGGATGTCGTCCTGCTGGAGCGCAGCGAGCTGACCTCCGGTTCGACCTGGCACGCGGCGGCCAACATCCATGGCCTGCATGATTCCACCAACATCAGCCGCCTGCAGCACTACACGATGGCGCTCTACAAGGAGCTGGAGGCCGAGACCGGCCAGGGCTGCGGTATCTTCCAGCCGGGCTCGCTCTATCTCGCCCAGACCGAGGCGCGCGAGCATCAGCTACGGCTGCAGGAGGCCAAGGCGCGGCGCTACAAGATGAATTTTTACGAAGTCGGCCGCGACGAGGCGGAACGGCTGCATCCGCTGGTCGATTTCGACGGCATACGCTGCATCATGTATGAGCCGGAGGGCGGCAATGTCGACCCGTCGGGCGTGACCGCTGCCTACGCCGCTGGCGCGCGTCAGCGCGGCGCCGAGATCCATCGCTTCACGCCGGTCACCGCGACGGAGGCTCAGGCAGACGGCAGCTGGATCGTGCGCACGCCGAAGGGCGACATCCACACGCAATGGGTGGTCAACGCTGCCGGCCTGTGGGGCAGGGAGGTCGCCGCCATGGCCGGGCTGCAGCTGCCGTTGATCCCGACCGAGCACCAGTATTTCGTCACCGAGACCATCCCCGAAATCGCCGCCATGGGCCGCCGCCTGCCTTCGGTCGCCGACCGCGATGGCGAATATTATCTGCGCCAGGAAGGCCTCGGCCTTCTGATCGGCGCCTATGAGCGCAACATGAAGTTCTGGGCCGAGGAAGGGACCCCGCTGGATTTCGGCCATGAGCTATTCCCCGACGATCTCGACCGCATCGAAGAAAACATGATGCGCGCCGTTCAGCGTGTTCCCGCAGCCGCGACCGCCGGCGTCAAGAAGGTGATCAACGGTCCGATGATCTGGTCGCCCGACAGCGCGGTGCTGTTCGGGCCGGTGCCGGAGCTCGAGAACTATTTCTGCTGCAACGGCATCATCCCCGGCTTCTCCCAGTCCGGCGGCATGGGCAAGCTCGCCGCCGAGTGGATGATCGAGGGCGAGCCGACGCTCGACATGTTCGGCTGGGACATGGCGCGCTTCGGCCACTGGGCCGGCAAGGCCTTCACCAAGGATCGCGTGCAGGACCAGTACAGCCACCGCTTCAAGATCCATTTCCCGAACGAAGAGCGCGCCGCCGGCCGTCCGGTGCGGACGCGGCCCGTCTATGAAATGCAGAAGGAGATGGGCGCCGTCTTCGGCCTCAATTTCGGCTGGGAGCATCCGCTTTGGTTCGCGGCGGAAGGCGAGCCGCGCGAGGAGACGAATGGCTTCACGCGGCAGAACTGGTGGGCTCCGGTCGGCCGCGAGGCGCGCATGCTGCGCGAGCATGCCGGCATCATCGACATCTCCAATTTCGCCAAATACGAGGTGAAGGGTCTGGGCGCCGAAGCCTGGCTGAATGCGCTGTTCGCCAACCGCATGCCGACCAAGGTCGGCAATTCCTGCCTGACGCCACTGATCGGCAAGCGTGGCGGCATTGCCGGCGACTTCACCGTCACCAGGCTGGCGGAAGACGAATTCATGGTGATCGGCTCGGGCATGGCCGAGCGTTTTCATCAGCGCTTCTTCAAGTCGGTGCCGCTGCCCGAAGGCACGACGTTCCGGTCGCGCACCGAGGAACTCGGCGGCTTCAACGTGGCCGGCCCAAAATCGCGCGAGCTCTTGCAGCGGCTGACCAATGACGATCTGTCGAACGAGACCTTCCCGTTCATGCGTTCGCGCCAGATCACGGTGGCCGGCGTCGATGTGGTGGCGCTCAGGGTTTCCTTCACCGGCGATCTCGGCTGGGAGCTGCACTGCAAGGCCGCCGACCAGATCGAGCTCTACAGCGCGCTCCTCAAGGCCGGCGCGGAGGTCGGCGCCGGACCAGTCGGCTCGCGGGCGCTGATGTCGCTGCGCGTCGAAAAGGGCTACGGCAGTTGGAGCCGTGAATATTCGCCCGAATACTGGCCGCAAGAGGTCCAGCTTGATCGCCTGATCAAGACAGACAAGGAATTCCTCAACCGCGAGGCGTATCTCGCCGTCGCCGACAAGCCGGCGCGGGATCAGCTGATCATGCTTTCCGTGTCGGCCAAGGATGCGGACGCCACCGGCGGCGAGCCGATCTTCCTACCGGATGGAACACCGATCGGCCAGGTGTCGTCGGGCGCCTATGGCTACTTCGTCGAGCAGTCGCTGGCGATGGGCTACGTCAAGGCCGGAACCGCCAAGGCCGGCGACAAGGTAACCGTCGCCATCCTGGGCAGGCCGCACGACGCGGTGCTGCTCGCGCATCCGCCCTTCGACCCGGAAGGCAAGCGGCTGCGGTCGTAGCGGCGATCGCACACGATTGGAGAAGGACATTCGAAAAAGGACTGCAACCAACTAAAAACAAAGGGGAATCGCATGTTCAAACGGCATCTTCTGGGCGCAATGTTCGCCCTGGTCCTCTCATCCTCCGCGCAGGCGGCGGACATCAAGGTCGTCAATGACGATGCCTGGTTCGCCGAAGGTCCGATCTGGTATCAGGACAAGCTGTTCTACGTCGAATATGGCCGCGGCACGGTGACCGTCTGGGACGGCAAGAAGAACGACATTTTCTGGAAGATGGACGGCTGCGGTCCTTCGGCCGTGCTGCCAACAACCGCCGGCGAGTTCCTCGTCACCTGCTACGACAACAACACGATCGGCCGCATCTCGGCCGACGGCAAGACGCTGCCCGCCTACGCCAAGGACACGGACGGCAACGCATTCAGCGGACCGAACGATTTCGCGCCCGACAAGGATGGCGGCGTCTATTTCACCGGCTCCGGCAAGGGCGGTGCGCTGATCGATGCCTCGGCCTACTACATCGGCAGGGACGGCAGCGTGAAGAAGGTCGCCGGCGACCTGCACAATGCCAATGGCCTCGTGATGTCGAATGACGGCAAGATCCTCTATCTGGTCGAAACCGAGGACAACCGGATCATCGAATTCGACGTCTCGTCCGACCACAGCTTGAGCAACCGTCGCGTCTTCCTGCGGCTCGACGATCTCTTCCCTAACCAGCCGCATATCTGGCCCGACGGCATCAAGATGGACAGGGCCGGCGAGATGTATATCGGCCAGAGCCCGCGCTCGCTCGACGCACCCGGCAAGATCCTGGTCGTCGACAAGGACGCCAAGCTTCTACGCACGCTTTCGGTACCGTCGCCGTCGATGCCGAACTTCGCCTTCGGACCAGACGAGAAGGTGCTTTACGTGATGGCGCTCGACCAGATCGACGCCGCGCCCTGGCACGGTAAAGTCTACGAGGTGCCGAACAAGTAATATTCGCTGACAGCCGGCGGCGGCTTAGCCGCCGAACCGGCTCAGCCAGTGGCGGGCGAGGTCGGAGCGGCGGCAGACCCAGATGTCGGGGTTGGCGGTGATCTTGTCGAGGAAGCGCTCCAGTCCGATCATGCGGCCCGGCCGAGCCGCCAGCCGGCAGTGCAGCGATACCGTCATCATGCGCGGGGTCTGTCGGCCTTCCTTCAGCAGCCAGTCGACGCCGTCGCTGACATAGTCGAAGAACTGGCTGCCGGTCTCGAGGCCGGAGCCGCGCGAAAAACGGCTGTCGTTGTTGTCGAAGGAATGCGGTACGACCAGGTGCTTCTTGCCGCCGACGTCGACGAAATAGGGCAGGTCGTCATTGTAGTCGTCGCAGTCGAACAGGAAGCCGCCGTGCTCGACGACCAGCCGGCGCGTGTTGAGGCTCGGCCGTCCCGTGTACCAGCCCGCCGGATCGATGCCGGTGAGGCGGCGGACCGTGTCCACGGTCATGGCGATATGCTGGCGTTCTTCCTCTTCGCCTAGCGGCGCATAGTCGATCCAGCGCCAGCCATGGCAGACGATGTCGCTGCCCAGTGCCGCGATCGCCTTGCCGGCCGCTGGATTGAGCTCCAGCGCGCGGCCGACGACATAGAAAGTGGGAATGACGCCCTTGTCCTGGAACAGCGAGGTGAGCCGCCAGACGCCGACGCGCGAGCCGTATTCGTAGAGCGATTCCATGTTGCGGTTGCGCAAGCCGGGCACGGCTGGCGACACGGCAAGGTCGGACAGGATCGCCTCGGAGACACCGTCGCCTTCGCCGATGCTGTACTCGGCACCTTCTTCGTAGTTGACGACGATGTTGAGTGCGAGCTTAGCACCGCCGGGCCATTGCGCCAGCGGCGGCTTCTCGCCATAGCCGATGAAATCCCGGGCGGGCAGGTAGGGCGTGTTGGATGTCACTTTAAGAGATTCCCCTCGGTCAATCTGTCACCAGCAGCGCCGTCCGCGCATGCCGGTGAAAATGCGCAACGTGCGATCCATGATCTCTTGCGGACCGACGGTCACGCGCAGGCAGTCGGTCAGGCCGTAGCCGTTCAGGCCGCGCATGATGATGCCGGCGCCGCGCAGGCTCTTGTCGGCGATCTCGGCGGCGGCCGCATCGGGGAAGCGGACCAGCACGAAATTCGTCCGGCTCTCAGGCACCAAATAGCCGGCGGCCCTCAGGTCGCGCATGAAGCGATCACGGATCTCGGCCGTGCGCGCCACCGTTGCGCGCATGTAGGACTGGTCCTCAACCGCAGCGAGCGCCATGGCGAGGCTGACCGTCGAGACTTGGTTTGAGTTCTGCATCTTGCGCAGTTCAGCGGCGATGCGGGGCGCAAACAAGCCCCAGCCGACGCGCGCGCCGGCAAGCCCATAGGCCTTGGACAGGCTGCGCAGCACGATCGTGTCGCCTCGCCCGGCGAGCGCGAAGACGGGCTCGGGGTCCTGATCGTCGAACTCGCCATAGGCCTGGTCGATGACCAGCAGCACGTTTCCCGCCAGCGCGGCGCGCAGGCGCAGCAATTCGGTATTGCGGATGCACGTGCCGGTCGGGTTGCCGGGGTTGCAGACGAAAACGATGCGCGTTGCCGGTGTCACCGCGGCCAGGATGGCGTCGATCGAAACGGTGAAGTCGCGCTCGGCTGCCTTGACGTAGGTCGCCCCGACACGCGCGGCGGCGGAGGCGATAAAATTATAGGCATAGGCCGTGCCGAGAACCTCGCTGCCGGGGCCGGCAAAAGCGGCGATGGTGCAGGCGATCAGGTCCATCGAGCCGGCGCCGCACAGGATCAACTCGCGTTCGACACTATAGGTCCATGCGACGGCGTCACGGAGCTGCGTCCAGTCCGGGTCGGGATAGAGATGGCTGCGCGCCACGGCATCCCGACCCGCTTCGATCGCGTTCGGGCTGGGCGGAAAGGCGCTTTCGTTCTGAGCCAGCGTCGCCTGGTCGTAACCGCCGAAATTGGCAAGCGCGAAAGCGGACATGGCCTCGATATGGGCGTTGGCTTTCGGGGTCATGGTCGGTTCCTGCGGATCCGGCGTTCGGGCATGTTGCCATAAGTACGCTACGGCACGTCAGGGGCCGCACAAAGCAAAATCTAGCCGCGCAATGGCCTCGAAAATCTGGCCCATGGAGTGTCGCGGATCTGAGTTTGCTATGGCGCGATGATCTGCGTCACCTGCTCGGCGATTGCCAAGCTGGAGGTCAATCCCGGACTTTCGATGCCGAACAGATTGACGAGGCTCTTGGTGCCATGCGTCGCCGGACCCTGGATGACGAAATCGCTGTTGCCTTCGCCCTGGCCAGAGAGTTTTGGCCGGATGCCGCTATAGGCCGGTTGCAAGGCGCCATCGCCAAGCTCCGGCCAGTATTTGCGGATGGCGCCGTAGAAACGTTCGGCCCGGGCAGGATCGACGCGGTAGTCGAGCGTGTCCGTCCATTCGACATCAGGTCCGAAACGGGCTGCGCCGCCAAGATCGAGCGTGAGGTGGACGCCGAGCCCGCCCGGCTCCGGCACCGGATAGACAAGTCTTGAGAACGGCGCCCGGCCCGCCATCGAAAAGTAGTTGCCCTTGGCGTAGTGAAGCCTGGGCAGGAATTGCCGGTCGAAGCCTTCGAGTGAATCCGCAAGCGCGACCGCGCCAAGACCGGCCGCGTTGACGAGATGGGCCGCGGCGATTTCGAACTGCTCGCCACTCGTCGTGTCCACCGTCTGGAGCACGATGCGGCCGGTCTCGACGCGACCAGAGACAATGCGGGTATTGAGCGACAGCACCGCGCCGCCCGCTTCGGCATCGCCGAGGAGGGCAAGCATCAGTGCGTGGCTGTCGATAATGCCGGTGGAGGGCGACAGCAGTGCCGCCGTGCAATGGAGAGCCGGCTCCAATTCCAGCGCCTCCTTGGCTGAAAGAAATCGCAGATCCTCGACACCGCAAGCGACGGCGTTGGTTTGGATGGAGCCAAGCCTCGGCTCTTGCGCCGTGTCGGTTGCGACAATCAACTTGCCCGAGCGGCGGTGCGGGATCGCGTGGTCCGCACAGTAGCGGTAAAGCATGTCGCGCCCGGCGACGCAGAGCCGGGCCTTCAGCGAGCCCTGCGGGTAATAGATGCCGGCGTGGATGACTTCCGAGTTGCGGGAACTGGTCTCGGTGCCGATGGCGTCCGCCGCCTCGACGATCAGCGTTTCAAAACCCCGCGCGGCCAATCCGCGCGCGATCGCCAGACCAATCACGCCGGCGCCGGCGACGATGCAATCGACCTGTACCATGCTGTGATCCGGCTGCACCTATTTCACATCATCCGCCGCCATGGCCCGAAAGCGAGACCTGTTGGAGCTATCGATTCCGATATCGCGGCTCTTGCGATCAGCCTGCGCGATGAGGCATCAACCGCAACAATGCAAGGCGGAATTTTCGGATACAAGGTCCTTTCCGCCTTCGACGCCTGCAGACAGGAGCTACCATCATGGACGCCACACCCAATTCCCCCGAAGCCCGCGATATCCGCTACCACATGCACGGCTACACGAACGCCCGCAGGCATCAGGAAGCCGGGCCGCTGGTCATCGAAAAGGGCGATGGCGTCTATGTCGAGGACATCTCCGGCAATCGTTACATCGAGGCGATGGCAGGCCTATGGAGCGTCGCCGTCGGCTTCTCGGAAAAGCGGCTGGTTGACGCCGCGACAAGGCAGATGTCGAAGCTGCCCTTCTATCATGACTTCGGCTCCAAGGCGCATTCGCCGCTGATCGACCTGGCCGAGAGACTGGTGCAGATGGCGCCGGTGGCGATGAGCAAGGCCTATTTCACCAATTCCGGCTCCGAGGCCAATGACACGGCGATCAAGATGATCCGGTACCGGTCGAACGCGCTCGGCCAGCCGGCGCGCAAGAAGATCATCAGCCGCAAGCGCGGCTATCATGGCGTCACCATCGCCTCCGCAAGCCTGACCGGTCTGCCCACCAACCATCTCTCCTTCGACCTGCCGATCGCCAACATCCTGCACACCTCGACGCCGCATCATTGGCGCGATGCCGAGCCTGGCGAGAGCGAGGAGCAGTTCTCCGCCCGTCTTGCCGACGATCTGGAAAAGCTGATCCTCGCCGAAGATCCCGAAACCATCGCGGCCTTTATCGGCGAGCCGATCATGGGCGCCGGCGGCGTCGTGGTTCCGCCGGCCGGTTACTGGGAGAAGATCCAGGCGGTGTTATCGAAATACGACATCCTGCTGGTGGCCGACGAAGTGATTTGCGGCTTCGGCCGCACCGGCGAGATGTTCGGCTCGCAGACTTTCGGCATCAAACCCGACATCATGGTGCTGTCGAAGCAGATCTCGTCCTCCTACCTGCCGATCTCGGCGTTGCTCATCAACGACAAGGTGTTCGAGCCGATTGCCGATGAGAGCAACCGCATCGGCACGTTCGGACATGGCTTCACCGGCGGCGGCCATCCGGTGGCCGCGGCGGTAGCACTGGAGAACATCAAGCTGATCGAGGAACGCGACCTTGTCGGCAATGCGCGCAAGGTCGGCGCGCATCTGCAGGCGCGGCTGCGCAAGCTCGCGTCGCATCCGCTGGTGGGCGAGGTGCGCGGCGTCGGCCTGATCGCCGCGGTCGAGTTGGTCGCAGACAAGGCGACCAAGGCGTCATGGGGCAAGCCGGCGGCGCTCGGCGCGCTGGTCAACGGCTTCCTGCAGCAGAACGGCGTCATCTCGCGCAACATGGGCGATGCCATCGCCTTCTGTCCGCCGCTGATCATCACCGAAGCCCAGATCGACGCAGTGGTCGATGCGTTCGAGCGATCCCTCGAAGCGGCGCTGCCGCAGGTTCATCCGCAAGGCTGAGCGGCCTAGATCAGGGAAGGCCTGGCGCTCAGTCGCCCGACATGGAGCGCGCGACATCGAGAAAGGCGCGCACCAGCTTGCCGCCGCTGCGCTCACGCAGGCAGATCAGCGCTTCGTCCATCAGCGTTTCGGGGGCATCGATCGCGATCTGCGCCAAGCGCAGATCGTGGCCGAACTCGGCCGCCGAGACGAAACCGACGCCGGCGCCCGAGGCGACGATCTCGCGCACCGCCTCGCGGCCCTCGGCCTCGATCGCGGGCTTGAGCTCGATATCCGAAGCCGCCGCAAGATCCTCCAGCTTCTTGCGTGTCTTGGAACCACGCTCGCGCATCACCAGCGGTTCCTGCGCCAGCTGTTTCAGCGTCAGCGATTTCTTCCCCGCCAACGGGTGGTCGGCGGACACGAAGGCGATGATCGGCGTCGAGTTCAGTTTCAGCATCTCAAAATCGCGGCCGGCCGGCACTTCGGGAAGCACGCCGATGTCGGCCTCATAGCTGTAAAGGCTGCCGATCACCGTGTCGGTGTTGCCGGAACGCAGCGAAACCTGGACGCCTGGGTAACGGGCGCGGAAGGCACCCAGGATGTGCAGAAGATGGTGCGCCGCGTCGGCGACGATGCGCAATGTGCCGGAACGCAGCGCGCGCGATTCCGTCAACAGCTCCAGCGCCTGCTGCTCGGTCTCGAACATGCGGTGCGTGATCTCGAGCAGCCTCTGGCCTTGCGTGGTCAGCGTGACCTGCTTCTTGTTGCGGTTGAACAGAAGCACGTCATATTCTTCCTCGAGCTTGCGCACCTGGTCCGAGATGGCCGGCTGGGTAAGGAACAGCGCTTCCGCGGCGCGTGAAAAACCACCGGAAATCGCGACCTGGTGAAATGCCCTGAGCTGTACATAGCGCATTGGCGTGGCTCCCGTGGCGGTGCTTATGCCTCAGATTCCTATCATCGATCAGATCGATACATCAATACAAAATAACGATTTTACAAATATGTGCCGTCGACCGAATATGGCCGTCATAATCCAATGACAGGATCGAAGTGGGAGGGCGGCATGCTCGCTGAGATGAAACACGCGGCGGCCAAGCCGCTGGACAGGCCGGCTCTGGGCGAACCTTATCTGCTGACGCCCGGACCGCTCACCACGTCTTATGCCGTCAAGCAGGCGATGCTGCGCGACTGGGGCTCCTGGGACGGCGATTTCCGCGCCATGACGGCCGATCTGCGCCGTCGCTTGCTGGCGCTGACCGGCGATACCAAAGATGAATTCGACTGCGTGCCGATGCAAGGCAGCGGCTCCTTCTGCGTCGAGGCGATGCTCGGTTCGTTCGTGCCGAAGGACGGCAAGGTGCTGGTGCTGGCCAACGGCGCCTATGGGCTGCGCGCCGCGCAAACCATGCAGTATATCGGCCGCGCCTACACGCTGATCGACAAGGGCGACTACCTGCCGCCGCGCGGCGACGAGGTGGCGGCGGCGCTGAAGGCCGATCCGGCCATCACGCATGTGATCGCCATCCACTGCGAGACCAGTTCCGGCATCCTCAATCCGGTCGCCGAGATTTCGGAAGCCGTCTATGCCAATGGCCGCAAGCTTCTGGTCGATTCCATGAGCGCCTTCGGCGCCATCCCGCTCGACGTCAACGACATCCGCTACGAAGCGATGGTGTCTTCCGCCAACAAATGCATCGAGGGCGTGCCTGGTTTCGGCTTCGTCATCGCCCGCAAGAGCGAGCTCGAGGTCGCCAAGGGCCGCAGCCATTCGCTGTCGCTCGACGTCCATGCCCAATGGGCGGCGATGAACAAGACCGGGCAGTGGCGCTACACGCCGCCGACGCATGTCGTCGCGGCCTTCCTCGAGGCGCTGCGCCTGCACGAGGCCGAAGGTGGCGTCGCTGGCCGGGGTGCGCGATACTTCCGCAACCGCGACGTCATGGTGGCCGGCATGCGCGAGCTCGGTTTCGAGACGCTGCTCAAGGACCGCTGGCTCTCGCCGATCATCGTCACCTTCTTCAACCCCGCGCATGAGAACTTCGCCTTCAACCGCTTTTACGAGCTGATGAAGGACAAGGGTTTCATCATCTATCCTGGCAAGCTGACGGTGGTCGATTCCTTCCGCATCGGCTGCATCGGCCAGATGGACGAGCATGTCATGCGTCGCGTCGTCGAGGCGGCGGCCTTCTCGCTGCATGAAATGGGCGTCGACAGCGCCGCTCCGTCACCCGCCGCAATCGCCGAGCGCGCCAAGCTCGCCGCCTAGAGGTTTTGAGGATTTACGATGAACCAGATGTCTCCCGTCAATGTCACGGCCAATGGCCGCTCCTATGCCTGGCCGCGCGTGCCGGCCATCGCCATCTGCCTCGACGGCTGCGAGCCGGCCTATCTCGATGAAGCGATCAAGGCCGGGCTGATGCCGGCGCTGGAAAGGATCAAGCAGAAGGGCACGGTGCGCTTTGCCCATTCGGTGATCCCGAGCTTCACCAACCCGAACAATCTGTCGATCGCCACGGGGCGGCCGCCATCGGTGCACGGCATCTGCGGCAACTATCTCTACGAGCGCGAGACCGGCAAGGAAGTGATGATGAACGACCCGCGCTTCCTGCGCGCGCCGACCATTTTCCAAGCGTTCTACGATGCCGGCGCCAAGGTCGCGGTGGTGACCGCCAAGGACAAGCTGCGCGCGCTGCTGGGCAAGGGGCTTGCCTTCGACGACGGCCGCGCGCTGTGCTTCTCGGCGGAGAAGTCCGACACAACGACCAAGGCCGAGCACGGCATCGACAATGCCTCGAAGCATTTTGGGCTACCGGTGCCGGAAGTCTATTCGGCGGAACTGTCGGAATTCGTCTTCGCCGCCGGCGTCCAGCTGCTCAAGGAATTCCGCCCCGATATCATGTACCTGACGACGACGGACTATGTGCAGCACAAATACGCGCCGGGCGTACCGCAGGCCAACGCCTTCTACGAAATGTTCGACAAGTACCTGACCGAACTCGATGCATTGGGCGCTGCGATCGTCGTCACCGCCGACCACGGCATGAAGCCCAAGCATCACGCCGACGGCTCGCCCAATGTCGTCTACGTCCAGGACCTGCTCGACGAGTGGCTGGGCAAGGACGCGGCCCGCGTCATCCTGCCGATCACCGACCCTTATGTCGTGCATCACGGCGCGCTCGGTTCCTTCGCCACCGCCTATCTGCCGAAGGGCGCCAACCAGGCCGACATCATGGCCCGGCTGGCCAAGATCGAGGGCATCATGCTGGTCGTGGACAGCGCGACGGCTTGTCAGCGCTTCGAACTGCCGGCCGACCGCATCGGCGACATCGTGCTGATCTCGACCGAGAACAAGACGATCGGCACCTCGGAACACCGCCACGATCTGGCGGCCCTCAACGAGCCGCTCCGTTCGCATGGCGGCCTGACCGAGCAGGAGGTGCCGTTCATCGTCAACCGCGTTTTGCCGGACCTGCCGAACGAGCCGGCGCTGCGCAATTTCGATGCGTTCTACTACGCCACTATGGCGGCGGCGCAGGCAGGCTGAGCGAGTTAGACGCCAGTAGGGCGTGTAGATGTCCATGATGGCGCTGGTCGACCCCCACTCCGGCCCTTCGGGCCACCTCTCCCCGATCGACGGGGAGAGGAACGGCGCTGAGCCCGCCGACCTTGGCTCCCTTCCTCTCCTCCGGAGGGGGGAGGTGGCGCCGCGAAGCGGCGACGGAGTGGGGGAAGCCATAGCTAGGACGCGATGGCCTCGCCGACAAAAGATCAATGTTGCTCACTGAGCACCGGGAAGACTCACATGACCCAACTCGATCCCGCAATCAAAGTCCGCCACGAGCCGATGCGCATCGCCGGCCGGAAGGTCGATGCCGAGCGCCGGCTGGAGGTGCGGTTTCCCTGGAACGACACCGTCATCGGCACCGTGCCGGCGGGCGGGGCGGAGTATGCGCGGCGCGCCTTCGAGATCGCGGCAAACTACCAGCCGAAGCTCACCCGCTATGAGCGGCAGAAGATACTGCTTAAGACCGCCGAGCTGCTCGATGCCCGCAAGGACGAACTGTCCGATCTCATCACGCTTGAGCTTGGCATCTCCAAGCAGGATTCGCTCTACGAAGTCGGCCGCGCCTTCGACGTTTTTACGTTGACCGGCCAGATATGCATCCAGGATGACGGGCAGATCTTCTCCTGCGATCTAACTCCGCATGGCAAGCAGCGCAAGATCTTCACCACCCGCGAGCCGCTTACCGCGATCTCGGCGATCACGCCGTTCAACCATCCGCTCAACATGGTGTCGCACAAGGTCGCGCCGGCGATCGCCACCAACAATTGCATCGTGGTCAAGCCGACCGAGCTGACGCCGATCACCGCCCTGATGCTGGCCGATATTCTCTATGAAGCCGGGCTGCCGCCGGAGATGCTCTCCGTCGTCACGGGATGGCCGACCGATATCGGCGACGAGATGATCACCAATCCCAACATCGACCTGATTACCTTCACCGGCGGCGTGCCGGTCGGCAAGATGATCGCGTCCAAGGCCGGCTACAAGCGCCAGGTGCTCGAGCTCGGCGGCAACGATCCGCTGATCGTGCTCAACGACCTGTCGGACGAGGATTTGGCGAAGGCCGCCGACCTCGCCGTCGCCGGCGCCACGAAGAATTCCGGCCAGCGCTGCACGGCGGTCAAGCGCATCCTGGTGCAGGAAAAGGTTGCCGACCGCTTCGTCCCTATGGTGCTGGAGCGGGCCAAGGCGATCCGCTTCGGCGACCCGCGCGATCCTGCAACCCAGCTCGGCACGGTGGTGCATGAGAAGGCGGCGGCTCTGTTCGAGAAACGTGTCCACATGGCGGCAGAGCAGGGAGCCGAGGTGCTCTACAACCCCGGCCGTCAGGGGCGCTGCTGCCGCCGATCGTCGTCGACCGCGTGCCACACCAATCAGAGCTGGTGATGGAGGAAACCTTTGGTCCGATCGTGCCGATCGTGCGCGCTCCCGATGATGACGAAGCGCTGATCGCGCTGTCGAACTCGACAGCGTTCGGCCTGTCGTCGGGCGTCTGCACCAACGATTTCCGCCGCATGCAGAAATACATCACCGGCCTCAAGGTCGGCACCGTCAATATCTGGGAAGTGCCCGGATACCGCATCGAGATGAGCCCCTTCGGCGGCATCAAGGACTCCGGCAATGGCTACAAGGAAGGCGTCATCGAGGCGATGAAGAGTTACACCAACGTCAAGACATTCTCCTTGCCCTGGTAATCCACCGTGACGGATACCTATGATCTTGCCGTGGTCGGCTCCGGCATCATCGGGCTGGCGCACGCCTTGGCCGCCGCGCGGCGCGGCCTGCGCGTCGTCGTCATCGATCGCGACCAGAAAGCCAACGGCGCCTCGATCCGCAATTTCGGCCTCGTCGTCGTCACCGGGCAGGAGCCTGGTCCTCCGCGCCGTCTTGCGGAACGCAGCCGCGAGATCTGGCTGGAGCTGGCGAACGAGGCGCGACTGGAAATCCTCCATCGCGGCAAGCTGATCGCCGCGCAGCGGCCGGAGGCGCTTGCCCTGCTGGAGACCTTCAAGTCCGGCGAGCATGGCGACGAGTGCAGGCTGCTGACGGCGCGAGAGGCGGCCGCGCATCAAACCGGCCTCGATGAGGCGGCGATCATCGGCGGTCTCTACAGCCCGCTCGAGTTGCGTGTGGAGTCGCGCGAGGTACTACCACGGCTGGCTGCATTCCTAGGGGAGAAGCATGGCGTCGCGTTCCGCACCGGTATCTCGGTCACCGAGATCGCCCCGCCCTTCGTCGAGACGAGCGGCGGGCGCCTTCAGGCGGAAAAGATCGTCGTCTGCCCCGGCGACGACTTCAGTTCGCTCTATCCGCGGCTGATTGAAAAGCACGGTTTGCAACGCTGCAAGCTGCAGATGCTGCGCCTGGCCGATCCCGGCTTCAAGCTTCAGTCGGCGCTGATGTCGGATCTCAGCCTGCTGCGCTACGGCGGCTTCGCTGTCCTGCCGGAAGCCGGCGCGCTGCGGAAGAGATTGAGCGAGGAACGCGGAGCGGCGCTGGCCAATGGCGTCCACCTGATTGTCGTGCAGAGCGCCGATGGCTCGCTCGTCGTCGGCGATTCCCATCACTACGGCCTGTCGCTCGACCCATTTGGGTCGGAAGCCGTCGACCAGCTGATCCTCGATGAATTCAGGATCTTGTTCGGCAAGGCGCCGGACGTGCTGGCGCGCTGGACCGGCAGCTACGCTTCGGCGCAGAATGCCGTGCTGCGCGACATCCCGCACGAAGATGTGCGGCTGGTGATCGTCACCAGCGGCACCGGCGCCAGCACCGGATTTGAGCTTGGCGAGGAAACCATCGTGGAGTTGTTCGGCCAATGACGCTTGTCCATACCGAAGGCGAATCCAACAAGGCGGCGGCGCGACAGGAATGGAGCGCCAGGCAAAGCCACCCGCCGTCGCAGGAATTGCTGCGCCGTGACGCCGCGGCCTTCCTGCACCAAAGCCTGTCCAGCCCTTGCGTCTCGGCCATCGCCAAGGCGGAAGGCATCTGGATCGAGGACACTGCCGGGCGCCGCTACATGGATTTCCATGGCAACAGCGTCCACCATATCGGCTACGGCCATCCGCGGCTCAAGGAAGCGATCCGCAAGCAGATGGACGAGCTGCCGTTCTCGCCGCGCCGCTTCACCTGCGAGCCGGCGATCGAGCTTGCCGAGACGCTCGGCGCCCTGGCGCCGGGAGACCTAGGCAAGGTGCTGTTCACCACCGGTGGGTCGGATGCGATCGAAGTCGCGCTGAAGCTGGCGCGCGCGGCGACCGGCCGGTTCAAGACGCTGTCGTTCTGGGATGCTTTCCACGGCGCGGGCTTCGGCGCTTCCAGCGTCGGCGGCGAGGCGACGTTCCGCTCCGGCATCGCTGGCCCGCTGTTGCCCGGCACCGAGCATGTCGCGCCCTGGGCGTCAAACAACTGTCCGTATGGCACCAGTTCGCTTGAGGATTCGGCCCGCGCCTGCGCCAACATGATTTCCTATGTGCTGGGACGCGAGGGCGATTTCGCCGCCTTCATCGCCGAGCCGATGCGCGCGACACCCCTGGTGCCGGCGGCAGGCTTCTGGAAGGCGGTGCGCGAAGCCTGCGACCGGCATGGCACGCTGCTGATTTTCGACGAGATTCCGACCGGCCTCGGCAAGACCGGAAAGTTCTTCGCTTCCGAACATGATGGCGTCACGCCCGACATGATCGTGCTCGGCAAGTCGCTCGGCGGTGGCATCCTGCCTATAGCCTCGGTGATCGCTCGGCGCGACCTCGACGTCGCCGGCGACTATGCGATCGGCCACTACACACGAAAAGAATCCAGTGACGGCCCGCGCTGCGCTGACGACCATCGCCATCATTCACGACGAGGGCCTGGTCGAGCGCTCGGCCGAGCTCGGCGCCCACGCACTTGCCCGCATGAACGACCTCATGCAGCGCTCGCCTTTCGTCGGCGACGTCAGGGGAAGGGGGCTGATGTTCGGTGTCGAGATGGTCGAGGACAAGGCAAGCCGCGCGCCGGCGCGCGCGCTTGCCGAGCGGATCTATTATCGCTGCCTCGACGAAGGGCTGAGCTTCAAGATCAGCCAGGGCAATGTGCTGACGCTGTCGCCGCCGCTGGTGATTTCGCGCGCCGATCTCGACCATGCGCTCGACATTGTCGAGGCGGCCGTGCTCGCGGCCTGAGCGCGATGAAGGCGGTCCGCACCGACGGCGAGCTCGAGTGCCCGGGCATCGACGCGGGCTTGAGCGCGCGGCGTCGAACTGGTGACGCTGCCGGACGGCATTCCGGAAGCCGAGCTGATGACAGCCGTGGCCGACGCCGACCTCATCCTGATGTGCTACACGCCGATCACCGCGCGGGTCATCGAGGCTGCAACGAAACTGAAAGGGATCGTCAAATACGGCGTCGGCATCGATGCCATCGACATCCAGGCGGCGATGCGGCGCGGCATTCCGGTCGTCAATGTTCCTGAATATGCCGAAGAGACGGTGGCCGAGGGCGCCTTCGCACTGATGATCGCGCTGGCGAAACGGTTGCCGGCGATCACGGCGGCGGTTGCGCGCGACGGCTGGGTCTGGCCCGAGCAGCGCTGGCTCGGCCGCGACATTTCCGGATCGACGCTTGGCCTGGTCGGCTGCGGCAAGATCGGCCGCAGCATGGCGCGCATGGCGGGGCAGGGATTCCGGGCGCAGGTGCTCGGCTTCGATCCCGGCGTCGATGGAGCGACGATGCAGGCCGCGGGCATCGAGAAGGTCCACGACCTGAAAGCCATGCTGCGCGTCTGCGATTTTGTCTCGATCCACTGCGTGCTCAACGATCAGACGCGCGGCCTGATCGGAGCCCAGGAGCTCGCCTGCCTGAAGCCTTCCGCCATTCTCATCAACGTCTCGCGCGGCGCGTTGATCGACGAGATGGCGCTGGTCGAGACGATCGTTGCCGGTCGGATCGGCGGCGCCGGGCTCGACGTCTATTCGCTGGAACCGCTGGCGCGGTCCGGCCATCCGATGAGCGCGCTTTTCAATCGCGACAATGTGATCCTGTTTCCGCATCTCACCTTCTTCACGCATGAGGCGATGCGCCGGCTCGAAGATGACACGCTGGCGCGCTGCTTCGAGGTGCTCGACGGGCGGCCGGTGACCATCCGCTCGCATGATCCGCGGTTGCGAGCGCAGACGGCAGGCGTCGAATTTCGCTGAAAAATCCGACATTTCCGGGAGAAAACACCGCCGGTGCGTGGAAAAAACGTGCCTGCAATGGGCATGCGACAGTTTCATGACAAATATCAGAAGAAGTTTGTCTGTCATAAAATAAATAGATTTTACTTATCGATCGTGAACCCCCAAAGTTGACACAACGACGACATGCACCAGCGCTAAGGAACCCATAGCGGACCAGTCAGCGCAACCACGAGTGCGTCGCAAAATGTGCATTCCACAAAAGGGGAACTGACCATGAAATCGCGAAATCTTATTGTAACCATGACCTTTGCCGCAGCGCTGCTCGGCTCATCCGCGCTCGTCGCGCCGGCGCTCGCCGATGGCGTCGTGACCATCTACTCGGCCGATGGCCTGCATGACGGCAACGGCAGCTGGTACGAGACCGAATTCGCCGCCTTCACCAAGGCGACCGGCATCACCGTGCAGTATATCGAGGGCGGTTCGGGCGGCGTCGTCGAACGCGTCGCCAAGGAGAAATCGAACCCGCAGGCCGACGTCCTCGTGACGCTGCCGCCCTTCATCCAGCGCGCCGCCGCTGACGGCCTTTTGCAGGATTATAAGCCCGAAGGGTCGGACCAGATCGACGGCGGCACCGACAAGTACCGGCCGCTGGTCAACAACTACATGAACTTCATCTACAACGCCTCCGTGTTGTCGGAAGCGCCGAAGAGCTATGACGACCTGCTCGATCCGAAGTTCAAGGGCAAGATCCAGTATTCGACGCCCGGGCAGGCCGGCGATGGCACCGCCGTGATGCTGCAAATCATCCATGCCTTCGGCGGCGAGGACGCGGGCTTCGGCTTCATGAAGAAGCTGCAGGAAAACAATGTCGGTCCGTCCGCTTCGACCGGCAAGCTGACCGCGCTGGTCAACAAGGGCGAACTGCATGTCGCCAATGGCGACCTGCAGATGAACCTGTCGCAGATGGCCGGCAATCCCAACATCAAGGTGTTCTGGCCAGCCGGCCCGGACGGCACCCGCTCGACCTTCGCGCTGCCCTACGAGGTCGGCCTGGTCACCGGCGCGCCCAACAGCGACAATGGCAAGAAGCTGATCGACTTCCTGCTGTCCAAGGAAGCGCAGTCGACGGTGAGCTCCGTGGCGCTCGGCCTGCCGGCACGCAGGGATGTGAAGCCTGACGACGCCAACTTCGCCAAGGCGCAGGATATGATGAAGGGCGTGACCATCTGGGCGCCGAACTGGGATGACGCGCTGACCAAGCTGCCCGACTACGTCAAGAAGTGGAACGAAGCGACCGGAAGTTGATCTCCTGGTGACCGGATCCGGAGGACAAACCATGTCGGTGCCCGCTTTCACGGGAAGCAATGTCATGGACGTTGACGCCGCGAAAATTCGCGGCGCCGGCTCCAATGTCCACTTCGACAAGGTCAGCGTCGCCTATGGCACGCATGTCGTGCTGCACCCGCTGACGCTCGACATCGCGCCGGGCGAGATCCTGGCGATGATCGGACCCTCCGGCTCCGGCAAGACGACGGCGCTGCGCGCCGTCGCCGGTTTCGTCAAACCGGCGAGCGGCCGCATCCGCATCGGCGCCACCGACGTCACCGATCTGCCGCCCTATGAGCGCGGGCTCGGCATGGTGGTGCAGAACTATGCGCTGTTCCCGCATATGCGGGTCGAGGACAATGTCGCCTTCGGCCTGAGGGCACAAGGCGCCGACAAGGCGCTGATCGGCGAGCGCGTCAAGGACGCGCTCGCGACCGTCGGCATGTCCGGCTTTGCCGGGCGCTATCCGCGTGAGCTTTCCGGCGGCCAGCAGCAGCGTGTCGCCATTGCGCGCGCCCTGGCGGTCAGGCCGCGCGTGCTTCTGCTCGACGAGCCGCTGTCGGCGCTCGACGCGCAGATCAGGCGCAACATGGTCGAGGAGATCGCCAAGCTGCATCGCGATCTGCCGGGGCTGACGATCCTCTACGTTACCCACGACCAGACCGAAGCGCTGACGCTTGCCGACAAGATCGCCATTATGCGCGACGGCAGGGTGTCCTCGCATGGGCCGACGGGTGAGCTTTACCGGCGGCCGCCGAACCGCTTCACGGCTGAGTTCCTCGGCCGCGCCAACCTGTTGCCGGTCACGGTCGCTGAAGGAGCCGCAGGACCGAAGGGGATGGCCACCGCGAAACTCGGCGATGCCGTGCTTGCCGGCGCGGGACGCAGCGAGAAACCTGGCGACAAGAGCCTGCTCTGCATCCGGCCGCAGCATCTCAGCCTCACCGGCGACGAGGAGCATACGAACAGGATCGTCGGCACGCTCAAGGAGGTGCACTGGCAGGGCGAGCTCACCCATCTGGTGCTCGATGTCGACGGCACGCCGGTACGCGTCTCGGCGACCAGGCTGCCGGTGAGCCTGCCGGAGCGCGGCTCGGCGATGCCGCTGTTCTTCACGCCCGGCGATACGTCGCTCGTTCCGGAAGACGTCCGTGGCTGACGCGGTCGCTCTTCCCGCGCCGATCACCAGAAGGGTGCCCGGCAGGCTCTGGATCGTGCCGCCGACGGCGCTCTTGGCGCTGTTGTTTTTCTATCCGCTGGCGCTGATTGCGCGGCAGGCTTTTCTCGACGACAGCGGCGTGGCCAATGTCGCGGAGTTCGCGCGCGTGCTGCATGCGCGCTTCTTCCTCAACGCGCTCATCAACACCATCACCATTTCGGTTGCCGCGACAACCGGATGCCTGATCGTCGGATTGGTGCTGGGGCTGATCCTCGCCTTCGTGCCGTTTCCCGGCAGCGGCGTCATCGCGCGGCTGATCGACACCTTCATCGCCTTGCCGACCTTCCTGGTGACGCTTGCCTTCACCTTCCTCTATGGCTCGGCCGGCATGCTCAACGCCGGATTGATGGAAGTGTTCTCGCTGCAGGCGCCGCCCGTCGATTTCCTCTATTCGACCTGGGGTGTGATCCTGGCTGAGGTCACCGTCTACTCGCCTTTCGTCTTGCGTCCGCTGCTTGCCGCCTTCTCGCTTGTCGACCGCGGCCAGATCGAAGCGGCGAGCGTGCTTGGCGCAAGGCCGTTCCGCATTGTCCGCCAGGTGATCCTGCCCGCCGCCATCCCGGCGCTGATTGCCGGCGGGAGCCTGTGCCTGCTGTTGACCGTCAACGAGTTCGGCATCGTGCTGTTCATCGGCGCAAAAGGTGTCATCACCTTGCCGCTGCTGATCTACAGCAAGGCGATCCAGGAATCGGCCTATCAGGTCGCCTGCATCATCGCGGTGATCAACATCGTCTTGTCACTGGGGCTGTTCAGCCTCTACCGGTTCGCCGCCGGCCGGCTGGGGGTCTAGCCATGCTGGTCTGGTCGCGCCCCGGTCGCATGCTGATCTGGCTTGTCTTTGCGCTGGTGTTCGGCGTGCTGTTCCTGGCGCCGCTGGCGGTCATCCTGCTGTCCAGCCTTGCCGGCCAGTGGAACGGCGTGCTGCCCAGCGGGCTGACGTTCGAGCACTACACCGACGTCGCGCGCGGGGCGGCGTGGAACGCGGTCAAGGCCAGCCTGATCACCGGCTTCCTGGCCAGCGCGCTGGCGCTGGTCAGCGGCACCTGGGCGGCACTTGCGCTGCGTGTCCAAGGCGCCACCCTGGCGAAGGTGCTCGGCTTGCTGTTCTTCATTCCAAGCGCCGTGCCTTCGGTGTCCGTCGGCCTTGGCCTGCTGGTTGCCTTCAGCCATCCGCCGCTGCTGCTCAACGGTACGATCGCGATCGTCATGATCGCGCATTTCGTGCTGATCTCGGCCTTCACCTTCGGCAATGTCTCGGCCGGACTGGCGCGGCTTTCGCCCGACTTCGAACAGGTGGCGTCGAGCCTCGGCGCGCGTCCGGCCTACCGGCTCCGGCACGTCACGCTGCCGCTGCTTGCGCCCTATCTGGTTGCCGCCTTCGGCCTGAGCTTCGCGCTGTCGATGGGCGAGCTTGGCGCGACCGTCATGGTCTATCCGCCGGGCTGGGTGACGCTGCCGGTATCGATCTTCAGCCTCACCGACCGCGGCGATGTCTTTGCCGGCGCCGCGCTGACCATGATCCTGGTGGCGGCGACGCTGGTCCTGCTGCTCGGGCTCGAACGACTGACCGGGCGCCAGACGCGATAGTAGCGGAGCGCCCTAATGCCAATCGCGCGCGTGGTTGAGATGCGCGTCGGTCAGGCCGTTGCGGAAGAAGCGTTCATAGTAGCCGACATCGACATGGTGCACTTGCAGCCATATGCCTGGCACATGGATGGCGTCGCAATGTGCCGGGAAGCGGCCGTGGGTCTCGTAGATGTAGGTGCAGATGTCGCGCACGCAGTCGATCACGTCCTGCGTGTAGACCGCCGCCTCGCTGAGATAGCGATGGCCGTAGTCGCCCTTGTAGATTTCCGAGAACAGCTTCTCGTCGGAGAACAATCCGGCCTTGCCGAATTTCTCCTCGACCACTTCGGCGACGGCGTCGGCCATCGTGTCGTAGTAAGGCGGCGACATGCCCTTGATCAAATGCTCGCCCTTGAAGCGCAGGCCGATCGGGTTGCTGCGCAGGTTCGAATATTTCGGCAACGGGACCTGCCAACGCAGAAGGTCCATGAGGCGCCAGCGCGGCACGGCCACGTCGAAGCCGAGCATCGGGCCATAGGTCTTCGAGAATTTCGGATCGCCGAGCAGTACCGGCGGGCTGATCGAGCCATGGATCCAGGCGCCGAGCCCCATGGCGTCGGCGACGAGGAAGAGGTTCTGCACCAAAAGGTCCGCCTCGATCTGCGTGCGCAGCGAACCGATGGCGCCGAGCGAGATCTTCAGGTCCTTGTTGAGGAAGCCGTTCTTCACCCAGCGCTTGACGCCGGCTGGGCGATAGAAATTGCGGTCGTCGACGATGTTGGGCCGCGCACCATCCGGTTGCGTCAACAGGTACATCATGCCGTTGATGTACTGGCGCGAGAGGTCGACGACCGGCAGCAGGATCGTCGTCCCCGGCAGGTTGGACAGGAAGCGGTTGGAATCGAGATAGGCGGGAAAGTCGCGCAGGCTCTCGGCAACATCGAGACGCTTGTCGAGGATGCGAACCTTGGCGTCTCGTGCCCGCTCGATCAACCGCTCCAGCGTGAAGGCGGTGTTGCCGTCGGCGGGCGGCGGCAGCTTGCGCAGGAAATAAGTGCCTGAGTCATTGATCAGGAAGAAATGCGTGCCCTGCGCATTGTCAGGGCTGCCGGCGGTGCGGCCGGCCATGGTCAGATTGGGCTTGGCCATGATCGGTTTCCTGGTCGCCGGGTCCTCGAAAGGCCGGTCGGGCATGGTCAGCCCGGTGCAACCCGTCATGGCGATCAGCACGGCCTCCTCAAGCTCAGACAACGGCTCGCGCGGCTGGTCAGAGACATAGCTCATGCTGCCGGCCAGCACCGAACTGCCCTGGCTGACGCGGTGTGCGGCGGCGGAAGATCGTCTCGATGAGCGGCCGCTTCAAAAGCTGGTCGAGCCCGGAAGCGATGCTGCCACTTGCGGCCTGGGCTGGCTTCATTGGCGCGGTCATGGTCTTGCTCCCGTCATCGCCGGATCGGTGCTCGCCGGCACGATCGGCCGCCAGGGCGCAAAGGCGCTCTGCGTCCTCGGCAGCACCGAGGCGAGATCGGGGCAGTGGCGCAGGATCAGGCTGGTCATGCCGTTGTTGGCGATCCAGTCGATACCGAAAGGCGAATAGATCTCCGGCCTGTAGTCGACGGTGAGGAAACGGTCGCTCTGCAGCCGCCGCGAGGCCATCAGGATGAAGATGCGGAAGGCGGTGTCGCTGAAGCCGAAGCCAGCCGGTGCCGGTTCGGAGAGCAAGCCGACGACGGTGTCGATCTTGTCGACATCGCCATAGAGTTCCTTGAGCAGCCGGGCATCCTCGGCGCTGGTGGTGACCTCCTCGAAGCTCCGGATGCGCGGCCGGTGCAGGCCGGCGCGGAAATCATTGTAGCGCGGCACGCCGCGACGCCGGGTGCGCACGATATCGACGACCGAGAGATCGATGATCTCGTTGTCGCGCTCGAGCTTGAGCAGCGCCTTGGGGAAGTTGTGCAGCGCGATGGCGCCGGGATGCGCGATGCCGAAGGAATAGAGCGTGTTGCGCAGACCGAAACTACGCATGATGTCGTCGGCGCCGGCGCCCTGGATGTCGAGGAAGCCCTTCTCGGCGATCTTCTCGCCCGATCTGTGGTGGTAGAAGCAATAGTCGTCCGGCAGCAGCGGATGCATGCGGTAGACGGTGGTGAAATCCTCGGTCAGAGAGTAGGGCGCCGTGTGATGGTCGGGCATCGTCTTCGGGATGCCGACGGAAGCGTGCTCGTCGACCAGCCACAGGCCGAGTTTCGTCACCCGGTCATTGGCCGGGGGACCATTCCAGTTGCTCGACAGGCCGACCTCGATCGCCCGCGTGGCGAGGATCGCCGGCGTCCATTCCACGGTGTGGATCTTGGCGATCAGCGCCGAGACGATGAGCCGCGCGGTCTGGTAGATGCGCTCGTCGTCCCAGTTCTTGTAGCGCAGCCGCAATTCGTCGCAGAGCAGATTGTGCTCGCGCGCGAACAGCGTGTGCATGGCGCTGAGGCCGAGCCACCAGCTTTCGTTGAAGCCGGTCACCTCGAAGCCGTGGATGTCGGTGGGCAGATGGTTGTCGACGAGCCGGATCTTGGCGCCTTCGCGCAGCATGTTGGCCTTGGTGCTGTTGGGGCCGTAGACCTCCGAGCCGTCCCACCAGTGCGAGGCGGCGTTGCCGAAATAGATCGGCGGCTGGCCGGGGCCACGGTCGAGCGCCTGGTTGCCGGCAATGCGCATGACATCTTCCGGCTTGCCGCCGACGGCGTTGGTCCACTTCATGCCGGGCGGCAGCGGGACGATGACATCATCCTTGCCGAGCGGATTGCGCGCATGGTTCACCCAGTCATGCACCTGGAACTGGATCCAGGCGGCGGCCAGGATGTTGAGCGACCGCGCTGGGACGAAGGTGTCGCGGTGCAGCAGTTTTTCGGCGACGATCACCGGGTTCGGCGTGTCGAACAGGTCCGGCTTGTAGGCCGGCGTCAAATTGCGCCCGAAGGTGGCGCCGACCGCGCCCATTGTGGGCATCGACAGGTCGTTGTAGCTGCCGTCATAGGTGCGCGTCTGGCGGACGTCCTCCGCGATCGGCGATTGCGGCTCGGGCCGCGCTTGCGGCGGCTCTTCGACGACTTCGGTGTTGATGAGGTTTTTCTCTCGCAAAACATAGCGGAAGGCGTCGAGATTGAGCAGGCTGAGCCGAAGCGGCAGTCTGTGCCATTCGATGCGGCGATTGATCACCAGGAAGGACTGGCGGGCGATGGCGCTCAGCAGACGGTTGCGCAGCGGCGTCTCCGTGCGCCAACGATAGGCAAGGCGGTGCGCCGCACTTGCGTCATACACGACCTTGCGCGCCCGGTTGAGATTGCCGAGCGGCTTGAACTCCTCCGTCGTGTTCCAGGGATTGAAGGCGAGCTCGTCGATCACCCTGGTGTTGGTGAAGGCTTCGGAGGTGCCCGCCGACGGCCGAGTGATGGTGAGCTCCGCCACCTTGACCGGCGGCGAGGTGGTTTGCGTCCATTCGATCGCCGTGTCCTCGATCGGCGTCGAACGCTCGTCGACGAAAGGCTGGACACAGAGCTCGAAGCGGACATCGCCCGCCGCCAGCCGCGCGGCGAATTCGTTTGCCAGATAGCTCGCATCGTTCTCCGACGGATCGGGAGCGGGAGCAGCGCTCGGCACCGGACGCAGCAGATAGCGCACGGCCAGCGTCTCACCCCAGCGTATGGCGCCGCGGCTCCAGAAAGTCTCCAGCGCGACGCTGCGTACCTTGTGGCTGCGGCCGGCCGAGATGTTCCTCAGCATCCGGATCACTTCCGCCGGGCCGAAGCGGAAAGCGAGGCCGATGAGACCGAAGACCTTGCCGATCGTGCCGCCGGCCGTGGCCTTGGCGAAGGCGACGAATTGCCTGGCATCGCGGGCATGCGAAACCGGGAAGTTCGTGGCTAGAAGGTCGTGCTGCTCCTTGTCAGAGACCTTGATACGCAGCGCGACGCCGCGCAGGTCGGGCTTGTAGTCGGCCTGGCCCGAACCGTTGGCGTTGGAGAAGCGCACGATCGCCGGATAGGATTGTCCGGCTTGCGCAAAACCGGCGCGGAATTCGGCGGGCAGGTCGTCGTTGAAGCGCAGCGTGGCGTCGATCGAAGCGAAGATCGGCTTGGCGTGGAAGGCACGCTGGATGCCGGCCGCCTTGGAGCGCTGCTTGGTCTTCAACTGGACATGCATCATGTCCTGCGCCAGCTGTTCGAACAGTTTGCGTTCCCGCTCGTCGGAGCCTTGCGGTGTCTCGCGCCAGTTCGTCGTTGCGTGCTTGCCAGGTTGCGTCAACACGATAAGCCTCCGTGCTCTTTGTTTCACGCAATTCCGGACGGAAAACCGCTAGGCACTTTCCTGGAATTGCTCAGTCCGAGCGGATGCGTCTTTCGATCATCTCCGCGACGCCCGCGAACAGGCCTTCGGGCGAGGGGCTGTAATGCGGCAGCGCCAGTCGCGTGATGTGCGCGTCGATGATGGCCGGCTTGCCAAGCGCCAGCGCTTCTTCGAGCGCGGTTTCGAAGTCCTCCAGCGTCTCGACGCGATAGCCTTTGGCACCGCAAGCCTGGGCGAAGCCGACATAGTCGGGGTTGTCGAAATCGACCAATCCGTATTCCTGGTAGGATTGCAGCTGGTAGAGCTTGATCAGCTGGAATTCGTTGTTGTTGAAGACGATCCAGATCACCGGGATGTCGTACTGGACGGCGGTGAGCAGCTCGAAGCCGGAGAGCAGATAGCAGCCATCGCCGCAGCCGACGATCACCGGGCGATCGGGATGGGCGAGCTTGACGCCGAGCGCGCCGTTGACGCTGCCGGCCATCGGCCCGAAGCCGCCAGGCTTACGGAAATTCTGGCCGGGCGCGATCTGCAGGTAATAGCCGAGCCAGGCGAGATGGGCGCCGGCATCGGCGAGAACGATGGCATTGTCGGGCAGGCGTTTCGAGAGCGCCTGCGCCATCTGTCCAGGATGGATCTTGCCCGTCAGATGAAGGATATGCTCGTCGCTATAGTCGGTCGCCTCACGGTCCGTCGGCGGGCTCGGCTCGAGCATGTCCGACATCTTGTCGAGCAGCGCGCCGACCGCGAGTTTCGCGTCGCCGATGATGGCGCCGTCAGCCTTGTAGACCTTGTCGATCTCGTTGATGTCGATGTTGATGTGGACGAGCTTGCGATTGGCGAACAGATCGTCGCGGAAGCCGAAGGTCGCATGCTGGGCAAAGGAGTTGCCGACAGCCAGCACGATGTCGGCATCGAGGAAGGCTTTCCAGGCGGCGCTATGGCCGCTGTCGCAGAAGATGCCGACGCAGAGCGGGTGCCGCTCGGCGATGATGCCCTTGCCGTCAAGCGTGGTGGCAAAGGGGATCTGATAGCGCTCGACCAACTGCTTCAGTTCGTGGCCGGCGTCGCTTTTCACCGCGCCGAAGCCGATGAGGGCGAGAACCTTCCTGCCCTTCTCCAACGCCTCCACGAGCGTCTCGGCAACATCCTGCAGCCTTGCAGGGTCCGGCAGGACGGGCCTCACCTGGAGATTGACCGGGCGGAAATTGTCGACCGAGACATCATGCTCGGTGAGGTCTTCGGGCACATGGATATGGACGGGACCTGGCCTGCCTTCGAAAGCGATGTTGACGGCTTCTTCGAGCACGTCGCAGGTCTTCGCTGCATCGGTGAGCAGGAAGGATTTCTTCGTCGTCGCGGCAAACATCGCTTGCGAGTCGGGCGTGCGGCTGACGCCCGAAGTCTCGTTGAGCGCGCCCTTGCCAGTCCATTTGCGCGAGGCGAAGCCGGATATCGCAAGCACCGGATAAGAATCCGACATGGCGACCGCCAGCCCTGAGAACAGGTTGAAGGCGCCGGGACCGGCGGTGGCGAAACAGACGCCGAGCTGGCCCGAGAACATCGCATTGCCGCAGGCCATGAAGGACGCCGCCTGTTCGTGGCGGGTGATCACAGGCCGGATCGATTTGGAGTGTTTCAGCGCCAGCATCAGCCCGGCGGCATTCTCGCCGGCGCCGCCGAATGCGGCACCGACGCCAATGCCTTCCAGGCCTTTCACGATCGCCTCGTAGACCCTCATTGGCATGCCCCCGGATTGCCCTGCGGCCAGCCAAGCGGAACAACTCCGATGTCAATGTGGCGGCGAGGCGCAACAGTATTTAGAAATGAAATCGATACAGGCGGAATTTGTGCTGTCTGACGGGCGTTGACTGTGAAGCAGCTAACATTTGCTGCTGAATGCTGGCGATGGTTGCTTCGCGGGAGCCAAGTATTTCTCTTGGCGTGAACGGCAAGCTCCTGCGTGGGCCGGCTCGTTGGCGAGGCGACGAGATAGTCAGCGACTTTCCACAGTCAGGGTTGACGAACCGCCATGAGATCAGCCCACCGGCTTTTGCAGCACGTCGAATTGCGGGTTGGTTTCCGAAAAGATCGGCAAGGCCGCGGCGCCGAGCACGGACGTGTCCTTGCCGGCGGCGCCGACAAGAACGCGCGGCGTCACACGAGCGCTGGTCGAGCTGACCGAGAGATGCAGCGGCTCGAGCCGGCTGGCGAGTTCCTCGATCACCGGCAGCGGCATGAAGCCGCCGAGCACGACGGTCTCGGGGTCGAGCGCCATTTCGAGCACGTCGATGGCCTGGCGCAGCGGATCGACTGCCTCGGCAAGCCAGGCTTCGAAACGGCTGTCGCCGTTTGTCAGGAGTTCTTCCAGCATGTCGGGTGAGGCATGATCGGGATCCGGCAGGTCGAGCCTGTCATAGGCCGCGCGCAGCGAGACATAGCGCTCCAGACAGCCGTGCTTGCCGCAGTCGCAAGGCAGGCCGCCGGGCTTGACGATGATGTGGCCGATCTCGCCGGCATTGTGGCGGCTGCCCTTATAGAGGTGGCCGTCGAGAAAGAGGCCTGCGCCGAGACCCGTTCCGATGAACAGATAAACGAAGCTATCGAGCTTGCGGGCAACGCCGTAAAGCCGCTCGCCTATTGCCGCGGCGGTGGCGTCGTTTTCGACGGTGACGGCGATGCCGGTCAGCCGTTGCAATTCCTCGGCCACGGGGAAGTCATTCCAGCCCGGCAGTGCAGTCGGGCCGACCGAGGTCATGCCTTCGACGCCGAACGGGCCGGGCATCGCCATGCCGATGCCGAACAGTCTTGTCCGGTCGAGGCGGGAGGTTGCGATCAGATCACCGCAGATCGCGGCAAGCAGCGGCATGGCCTCCGCCGGCGTCGGCCGGTCGACGCTTTGTTCGACGCGGGCGCGCATGGTGCCGGAGAGGTCGGTGACGACGCCGACGGCAAGCTGATGATCGAGCTGCAGGCCGATCGAATAGCCACCGTCGGGATTGATCGAATAGGGCACGGCCGGCTGGCCGCGCGCGCCCTTCAGCGTCGCCTCCGGCCGCAGCAGCCCGGCCGCTTCCAGCTCTTCGACGATGTTGGAAATTGTCTGCGACGACAGCGCCGTCAGCCGGGCGATCGCCGCGCGCGACAAGGAGCCATTGGTGCGGATAGCCTCGATGACCACGCGCCTGTTGTGCGACTTGGCCTGTTCGAGATTGGTGCCGGAGATGGCTTTCTTGAGAGACATGAGATACTTACCAGCCACGCCAAGTGTATGATACCACTTTAGAAAATCAAGTTGATTTAATTATACAAGCGTGCGGCCGCCAGCTAAAGGCTGAGCCGGGCCGCGTCAGGCTCTGCATTGCAGGGATGTCTGAGAAATGTCGCGCGCCGGACGCCGACGCTCAGCCAAAGCGCGCTGCGGCGAAATCGGCTGCCGACGGCATGTCGCGGCCGGCGATGAAGCCGGCGATCCAGCGGGCCGTCACCGGGGCCAGCGTCAACCCGAGATGACCGTGACCGAAGGCATAGAGGACATTCGGCGACCTCGCCGAAGGGCCGATGACCGGGCGCGAGTCCGGCAGCGACGGCCGGAAGCCCAGCCATTGCGAGGAGGGGCGGCCGGGATCGGGGAAGAACTGCCGCACACCACGATCGAGCAGCGCCAGCCGCCGCGGATTGGGCGGTGCGACCAGGCCGCCAAGCTCGACCGTACCAGCAATCCGCAGCCGGCCGGCCATCGGCGTCATGTAGAAGCCGAGGTCGACCGGACAGACCGGCCGCGTCAGCAGGGGCGTGCCGGCCTCAAATTCCAGATGGTAGCCGCGTTCGGTCTCGAGCGGGATCGTGTCGCCAGCCTGCGCGGCCAGCGGGCGCGAGAAGGCGCCTGCCGCGATCACGGCGGTCTTCGCCGAGATGCCGAAGCCCTGGCCGCTTAGCCGTACTTCACCGCCGCGCGTCTCGAGGCTGGTGATCCTCGCCTGGGCCAACGTGACGCCGCGCGCCGTTGCCGCCTCGAACAGCCGCCGCATCACAAGCGATGGATCGGTGACGTTCATCGAATCCGGGAAATAGAGGCCGCCACCCATGACCGGCGGCAGGTTGGGCTCCAGCGCCGCGACTTCGCCAGGTGTCAACATCTGCTGGTGGATGCCGAAACTGGCGCGCAAGGCGCGGCTCGAAGCCGAGCCAGCGAGGTCGGTCGGGTTGCGGTACAAATAGAGGCAGCCGTTGCGGCGCAACAGATCGGTGAGCTTGGCCTCGGCGGCCATCTCCTCCCAGGCGGGCAAGGCGTCGGCCAACAGGCCGGCAAGCGCGGTGGCGTTGGCGCGGGTCGCCGCTGGCAGCGACTGGCGCGCGAAGCGTATCAGCCACGGCGCCAATTGGAACAGCGCCGGCCAGCGCAGCGAGAACGGGCTATCCGGATCGAACAATAGTTTCGGTAGGGCGCGCAGCACGGCCGGCGTGCCGACTGGGACGCAGGCGTATTCGGCGAGCGTTCCGGCATTGCCGAACGAGGCGCCGGAGCCCGGCGCGTTGGGGTCGATGAGCATCACCTCGCGGCCCTCGGTGGCAAGCCGCAAGGCCGTCGCCAGTCCGACAACGCCGGCGCCGACAACGGCGATCTCGACAGTGTTTGACATGTCAGCTCCTAAACGAAGCCAGGCAATTGCAGGTGACCGGCCGCGAGCAGGTCTGCCATTGTGGCGAGCGCGGAGCGCAGGTCCTCTTGCGAGCGCGCCGCGCCGACATTGATGCGCACGCCATGCTGCACCGGCTCGCGGCCGACCGCGAAGGCATCGCCAGGCAACACGGCGACGCCACGCTCCAGGCAGGTGCGGGCAAAGCCGGCGCCGCGCCACGGCTCAGGCAGGCGCAGCCAGGCGTGAGTCGAGGTCGGATGGCTTTGGATGTCGAAGCGGCCGAGGATCTCGCTCAGGATCGCCTGGCGCTGGCGCAGTTCCTGTTTCTGGATGTCGATGATGCGGGCAGCGGTGCCTTCCTCGATCAGCCTGGCACCGATCAGCGCCGTCAGCGGGCTGATGCTCCAGCAATTGATGCGCAGCGCCGCCGCGACTTGGCCGGCGATCGGTCGCGGGGCGATGACGAAGCCGAAGCGCAGGCCAGGCGCCAAGCATTTCGACAGCGCACCGAGATGGATCGTGAGTTCCGGCTCGACGCTGGCGAAGGAGGGCGGCGGATCGTCGGCCAGCGGCCGGTAGACGTCGTCCTCGATGATCAGCACGTTGTGGCGCCGGGCGACCGCGGCCAGCTCAAGCCGCCGCTCCGCGCTCAAAGTGATGGTCGTTGGATTGTGCAGTGTCGGCACCAGGAAAACCGCGCGGGGACGCAGCTGTGCGCAAGCAGTCTCGAAGGCATCGGGGCGCATGCCGCCGCGATCCATGGCGACGCCGCGCAAGTCGAGGCCATGGACGCGGCAGAGCGCGTTGATCCCCTGATAGGTCACCTCGTCGGCGAGTATCACCTCGCCTTGCCTGGTGACGGCGCCGAGCACGCAGTCCAGCCCATGCTGGGCGCCGGCGGCGAGCACGACACGACCTGGGTCGCCATCGCCGGCAACGGATTTGAACCAGTCGGCCACCGCCACCCGTGCCCACAGCGGTCCTTCCGGCGGGTGATAATCCTGCAGCGCCAGGTAATGCCTGTCCCTGGACAGGCGCGGCAAAGGGCCGCGACCGCATCGAGATAGGCCGAGGTGGCGGGCCGGTTGACCGAAAGATCGATGATGCCTGTCTCGTCGCTCGGTGCCGAGACGAAGCCTGGCCGTTCGCCTTGTTCGCGCGCGGCAACCGTGGTGCCCCGCCCTGGGCGGGCTTCGAGCAAGCCGCGCTCCTGAAGCGTCGACAAGGCGCGCGTCACGGTGGTGACGTTGATCCCGAGCGCGCGCGCGATCTCGCGCTGCGGCGGCAGCCTTTCGCCGATGGCGAGGCTGCCGGTCGCAATACGCTCGGCGATCGCGTCGGCGAGGCGGCGATAAACCGGATTTTCATCCTCGGCAAGGCGGAGGTCTTCGAGCATACGGGCGGATTCGGCCATGATTGTTTCCAAGGCTCTAGCACAGGACAATGCTCCGGGCAATACTGCTTGTGTGGCCACACAATCAGCGTTTTGGGATAAAAATTATCACACAATCACGGCATAAATCGACTTGACGGCCAAACTTGTATGCATCTATGGTCGAATTCAGATTGATTGTGTGAGCATACAAGTTTCGGCGTTTGGCCAAAAATCGCCGACTCCCGAAGGGATGGAGACATGCGTCACAAACCGAATACAGCTTCAGCCTGCCGCATGAGCAGCACGCATCGGGATTGCGTGCGATGAGCGCCGGTCAAACCGCGCCGGCGGCGTTCCCACAGGCGCCATCCGCCGCCAGCCAAGGCTTCGTCGAGTTCGCCGATGTCGAGAAGTCCTATGACGGGCGGAGCTTCGCGGTGACACGGATGAACCTCTCGGTGGCGCGCGGCGAATTCCTGACGCTGCTCGGGCCGTCCGGCTCCGGCAAGACGACGACGCTCAATATGCTCGCCGGCTTTGAGCGGCCGACGCATGGCACGATTACGCTGGAGGGACAGCCGGTCGACCGGTTGCCGCCTTATCGGCGCAACATCGGCATGGTGTTCCAGAATTATGCGCTGTTTCCGCATATGAGCGTCGAGGAGAATGTCGGTTTACCGCTCTCCGTCCGCCAGGTCAGCAAAGCCGATATCGCGGTCCGCGTCGGCCGCGCGCTCGACATGGTGCGGCTCGGGCAATTCAGTGCCCGCCGCCCGGCGCAGCTTTCCGGCGGCCAGCAGCAGCGCGTGGCGCTGGCCCGCGCGCTGGTGTTCCAGCCGAGCCTGGTCCTGATGGACGAGCCGCTCGGCGCGCTCGACAAGAAACTGCGCGAGCACATGCAGCTCGAGATCAAGCAGATCCACACCATGCTCGGCGTCACCATCGTCTATGTCACGCATGACCAGAGCGAGGCGCTGACGATGTCGGACCGCGTCGCCGTGTTCAACCAGGGCGGCATTGCCCAACTCGGCTCGCCGGACGATCTCTACAACACCCCGCATAGCTCCTTCGTGGCGAGCTTCATCGGCGAGAACAACACTCTGGAAGGCGTCGTCGATCGCATCTCGGGCAAGGAATGCCGGGTGCGCCTCAACGGCGGTGGCGAACTCACCGCATTGGCTGTCGGCGTCGCGCAAGGCGTTGCCTGCCACGTCGCGGTGCGGCCGGAGCGGCTCACTCTGTCAGCGGCCGGCAACGACGCCAACGCGTTGCCCGCAACGGTCGACGGACGGATCTATCTCGGCGATCACCTGCGTCTTGTCGCCAGGCTCGCCAACGACCAGGTGCTGACCGTCAAGGTCGGCCCCGAAGCGACGATGGCAAACGGCGAGACCGTGACGGTCTCGTGCGCGCCCAACGATTGCCGCGCCTTTCCGGCCGAGGCCGGAGCGGGCGGCTCCATTCCAAAACAGGGGAAAACGACATGACACAGATAAGAACACGCTTACTCGCGCTCGCGGCCGCCACGGCCTGCATGACCATCGCCGGCGCCGCCTTCGCCGATGAGCTGTCGATCATGGCAAGCGGCGGCGCCTGGCAGGACGCGCAACGCAAGGCCTGGTTCGAACCGTTCGCGAAGGAGACCGGCGCCAAAATCCTGGAGCAGGAATATCTCGGCGATCTCGGCAAGGTCAAAGCCATGGTCGAGACCGGCAACGTGCCGATCGACCTAGTGACGGTGGAGACCGCGACCGTGCTGCAGGGCTGCGACGCCGGTATCCTGGAGCGGCTGGACTATTCCAAGATCGGGCCGCGCGACAAATTCATCGAGGGCTCGGCGCTGGATTGCGGTGTTGGTCTCGATGCTTACGG
Organism: Mesorhizobium sp. ORM8.1; assembly: GCF_053005525.2. Lineage (NCBI taxonomy): Bacteria > Pseudomonadati > Pseudomonadota > Alphaproteobacteria > Hyphomicrobiales > Phyllobacteriaceae > Mesorhizobium > Mesorhizobium sp. ORM8.1. Next base: position 6,117,734 of record NZ_CM132600.1, read on the forward strand.
CGACATCCTCGCCTATGACCCGACCGTGCTCAAGGAAGCGCCGACCTCGGTGCTCGACCTCTTCGACACGAAGAAATTCCCGGGCAAGCGCGCCATGCGCAAGTTCCCGGCGCAGAACCTTGAATGGGCGCTGATGGCCGATGGCGTGGCGCCTGCGGACGTCTACAAGGTGCTGGCAACGCCGGAAGGCGTCGACCGCGCTTTCAAAAAGCTCGACACGATCAAGAAGGACATCGTCTGGTGGGATGCCGGCGCGCAGCCGGCGCAGCTTCTCGCCTCAAGGAAGTGGTGATGACGACGGCCTGGAATGGCCGCATCCAGAACGCCATCGACACCGACGGCAAGCCGTTCAAGATCGTCTGGAACAACCAGATCCTCGAATATGACATGATCGCCATTCCGAAGGGCGCGCGCAATCCGGAGCTTGCCTATAGGTATCTTGCCTATATCAGCAAACCCGAGAACAACGCCAAGCTCGCCAGCTACATCACCTACGGTCCAGTGCGCACCGACGCGGCGTCCTTCGTCGCCGCCGACGCGCTGCCGAAACTGCCCAACGCTCCCGACCATCTCGCCGGCGCCTATCTGGTCGCCGACACCGAGTTCTGGGGCGACTATGGCGAGGACCTGGTCAAGCGCTTCAACGCCTGGCTCGCCCAGTAGGGGACGGCATGTCGGCGCTCCAGCCCAGCGAACTCGACCGGCCCGCGCTGGCCCGCGGCCGGTCTGCGGCCGCCGACGCGGATCTCAAATCCGTGTCGGCGGCGCTCCGGCGCGCCGAATTCGGCGACCGGATGCGCTCGCTGGCGCTGGCGGCGCCGTTGCTCATCCTCCTGGCATTGAGCTTCGGCATCCCGATCGTGCTGTTGCTCTCGCGCGCCGTCTACGATCCGACCATTGCGGATGGCCTGCCAAGGACCGCCACGGCGCTGGGCGGCTGGAACGGCCAGGGCCTGCCGGCCGACGATGCCTTCGCGGCGCTGGCTGCCGACCTCAAGGACGACCAGGCCAAGGGCACGGCCTATGAATTGGCCAAGAGCCTGAACGCCCGCCTGCCAGGCGCACGCAGCCAGGTGCTGAAGACGGTGCGCAAGCTTGAAAGCGTCGACGGCCAGGCCGCGCTCGATGCGGTGAAATCGGTGCCGTTATGGTCCGCGCCATCGACCTGGCCGGCGGTCCGGGGCGGCACTCAGAGTTTCACCTCCTTCTATCTGCTCAGCGCGCTGGACCTGCGCTGGAACGCCGACGGCGGCATCGAACGGGTGCCGGCGGAGCAGGCGATCTTCGTGCAGGTGTTTTTACGCACCTTCTTCGTCGCGGCGGCGGTGACGCTGGCAACGCTGATCCTCGGCTTTCCGCTCGCCTATCTCATCGCCAATGTACCGAAGGGGCTGGCGGCGATCCTGATCGTGGCGGTGCTTTTGCCGTTCTGGACCTCGATCCTGGTGCGCACCGCGGCCTGGACGGTGCTTCTGCAGAAATTCGGCCTGGTCAACGACCTGCTGCTCTTTACCGGTATCGCCAGCGACCGTCTCGATTTGATGTACAGCCGCATCGGGCTGATCATCGCCATGACGCATATCCAGCTGCCGTTCACGCTGCTGCCGATCTACAGCGTCATGCGCACCATTCCGGCCTCGCAGATGAAGGCCGCCTATTCGCTTGGTGCGCGGTCGTTCACCGCCTTCCGGCGCGTCTACATCCCGCAGGTATTCCCGGGGGTGATGGCCGGCTGCCTGCTCACCTTCATCCTGTGCCTGGGCTATTACATCACGCCGGCGCTGATCGGCGGCGCCAGCGACCAGCTAATCAGCAACTTCATCGCCAACTACGTCAATGTCGAACTGAACTGGGAGATGGCGGCGGCGCTCTTCTTCATCCTGCTCGTCTTCACGCTGGCGCTGTTCGGCATCTTCGCCCGCATCCTCGGCCTCGACCGTCTGAAGCTGGTGTAGCCATGCTGTTGTCCCCTTACCCTACAACCGGCGAACGAATCCGCATCGCCTTGCTCTGGATCTGGTGCGGCCTGGTCATCCTGTTCCTCTTGGTGCCGATCCTCATTCCGGTGCCGCTCTCCTTCAACAGCGGCGCCTTCTTCATCTTTCCGCTCGAAGGCCTGTCGACGCGCTGGTACGAAGTGGTGCTCGGCACGCAACGCTGGCAATCGGCGATCGGCAACAGCCTGATCGTCGCCCTCGGGACGACGATGATTGCGGCGACGCTCGGCACATTGACGGCGATCGCGCTTTCCGACGAGAAGTTTCCTGGACGTCGCATCATCATGCCACTGCTGTTGTCGCCGCTGATCGTGCCGGTGGTGATCACCGCCGTTGGCTCGTATCTGTTCTATGCTCGCGTCGGGCTCGCCAGCACCTATGCCGGTATCATCCTGGCGCACACCGCTTTGGCGAGCCCCTTCGTGGTGGTGACGGTGGGCGCCAGCCTGACCGGCTTCGATCGCAATCTGATGCGCGCCGCCGCGATCTCCGGCGCAAAGCCGCTGACCGCGTTCTTCCGGGTCATGCTGCCGCTGATCCTGCCTGGCGTGCTCTCGGGCGCGGCCTTCGCCTTCGTCACCTCCTTCGACGAAGTGGTCGTCGTGCAGTTCCTCGCCAGCGCTGGGCAGCGCACCATGCCGCTCGAAATGTTCATCGGCCTGCGTGAAAAGCTCAGCCCGGCAATCACCGCGGCGGCGACCCTGATGATGGGACTGTCGATCCTGCTGCTCCTGGTCGCGAATATTCTGGCAAGGCGTGGGCGCAAGGCGTCCACTTAACCGGCCGGTCTCGGCCCCGCATCAGTTACCCGCGACCAATTGGGCAGGAACGATCTCGGCACTGACGCATTTTGCTTCGCGTCAACAGCTGAGGGACCCGATGCGCATCGCCCATGTCGCGCCGCTCTATGAATCCGTGCCGCCGAAACTTTATGGTGGAACGGAGCGGATCGTTTTCTACATCACCGAAGCCCTGGTGGAACTGGGCCACGATGTGACGCTGTTCGCAAGCGGCGACAGCGTCACGTCGGCGCGGCTGGTGTCCGCCCGTGACCAGGCGATCCGCCTCGATCCGCGGCCGAAGAAATCGGAAATCGCGGCGCATCTCGCCATGCTCGCCGATGTGCGCGAGCGCGCCGGCGAATTCGATGTGATCCATTTCCATCTCAGCCATTTCCTGCATTTCCCGTTCTTCGAGGAGATGGCGGGACGTACGGTGACGACCCCGCATGGCCGTCTCGACTATGTCGACCTGGCGCCAGCCTACCAACGCTTTCCGCGCTTTCCGATGATCTCCGTCTCGCACAGCCAGAAGCGCGGACTGCCCGATGCCAATTGGCTGGCGACGATCCACCATGGATTGCCGCTCGACGCCTATCAGCCGACCTATGAGCCGCAGTCGGAGGAGCCGTATCTGGCTTTCCTCGGGCGCTTGTCGCTCGACAAGCGCCCGGACCGCGCCATCGAGATCGCCCGCCGCTCCGGCCTCAGGCTCAAGCTGGCGGCCAAGATCGGCGATGACGACCGCGCCTATTTCCACGATGAGATCGAGGCGCTGATCGATGGCCAGCGGATCGAGTATGTCGGCGAGATCACGGAAGACCAGAAGGCAGAGTTTCTCGGCAATGCCGCCGGCCTGGTGTTCCCGATCGACTGGCCGGAGCCGTTCGGCCTCGTCGCCATCGAGGCGATGGCGTGCGGCACGCCGGTGATTGCCTGGAATTGCGGCGCCTTGCCGGAGATCGTCGACAATGCTGTCACCGGTTTCGTCGTGGATAAGGTGGACGAAGCGGTGGCCGTGGTGCCGTCCCTGCTTCAGTTGGATCGCCGGCAGGTGAGGGCGGCCTTCGAAAAGCGGTTTTCGGCCACTAGAATGGCGCGCGACTATCTTGCGGCCTATGCGCGCCTGATCGGCACCAGCGAGGCGAAAGCCTCCTGAGCCGCACGTGGCGGGGCAAATGAAGAGGTGACGAATGACAGAGCTCGACGAGCGCAAGCTCGATCCCGCGGTGGCCCTTGCCTCGCTGGACGAAACGGCGCCACGCGAACCGCATCGGCTGTTTGCGCTCAAGCAGGGCGACTGCTTCATCGTCGCCGACGGCTATGGCGACATCAGGGGTTCAGGCGACGGCTTCTTCCGCGATGATACGCGCGTGCTGTCCGAATTCAGGCTGACCGTCGGCGGGCGACAGATGTCATTGCTCGGCGCCTCTCTCAGCCAGGACAATGTGCTATTCACCAGCAATCTCACCAACCTGCCGATCCAGAGCGCCGGCGGCCGCGATATTCCGCAGGGCGCCATCCACATCGAGCGGGTCCGGCTGATCTGGCAGGACAGGCTGTTCGAGCGCATCACGCTTTCCAACTACAGCCGCGAGCATTCGACCATTGCCGTCTCGCTGCATTTCGCCGCCGACTTTCGCGACATGTTCGAGGTGCGCGGCTCGACCCGGCAGAAGCGCGGAACGGCGCACATCGCCAAGACCGACAAGGTGTCGGTGCAGCTTGGTTATGATGGCCTGGATGGGCTGCCGCGGCTGTCGGCAATCTCATTCTCGCAGACGCCCGACCAATTGAGCGACAGCCGCGCCGATTTCATGATCGCGGTGACCAAGCGCAGCCAAAAGGTGCTCTATGTCGAGGTCGGCTCCGAGGTCGCCGACACGCCCGGTAGCGAACGCTTCCGTGCAGCCGCGGCGCGCGCCCGCTTCGGCATGCGCGCCAAGCGCCGGCATGGCGCCACCACGCGCAGCTCCGGCCGTGTCTTCAATGACTGGATCGAGCGCGCCCGCGCCGATGTGGCGCTACTCACCACGGAGCTTTCGACCGGACCTTATCCCTATGCCGGCATTCCGTGGTTCTCGACGGCCTTCGGGCGCGATGGCGTGATATCGGCGCTGCAGATGCTGTGGCTCAATCCGGGCCTGGCGCGCGGCGTGCTGGCCTTCCTGGCCGAGCACCAGGCGACCGAGACGTCGCCCTTCAGCGATTCGCAGCCGGGCAAGATCATGCACGAGACGCGCAAGGGCGAGATGGCGGCGCTGCGCGAGCTTCCTTCGGCCGCTACTATGGCGGCGTCGACACCACCCCGCTCTACATCCATCTCGCCGCGGCCTATGCCGATCGCACCGGCGACATGGCTTTCATCGACAAGCTGTGGCCGTCGCTCAAGGCCGCCGCCGAATGGATGGAGGAAGCGAGCCGCGCTACCGGCTTTGTCACTTATCAGCGCGCCGCTGAATCGGGCCTCGCCAACCAGGGCTGGAAGGACAGTTTCGACTCGGTTTTCCATGCCGACGGCCGCATCCCCAAAGGGCCGATCGCGCTGGTCGAGGTGCAGGGCTATGTCTTCGCCGCCTATCGTGGCCTGGCGGCGCTTGCACGCCGCCGGGGCGAATATGCGGACGCCGAGCATTGGGAAGGTCGGGCCGAGGAAATCCGGATCGCCGTCGAGCGTGATTTCTGGCTGGACGACGTGAACTTCTACGCTTTGGCCATCGATGGCGAGGGCCAGCCCTGCAAGGTCCGGACTTCGAACGCAGGCCACCTGCTTTTTGTCGGACTGCCGCAACCCGAACGCGCAAAGCTGGTCGCTGACCAGTTGCTCTCCGCTTCCTTCCATTCCGGCTGGGGCTTGAGGACGCTCGCGGACGACGCGATCTTCTTCAACCCGATGTCCTACCACAACGGTTCGATCTGGCCGCATGACACCGCGCTCTGCGGTGTCGGCCTGGCGCGCTATGGCGAGCGCGACAGCGTGGTGCGGCTGATGAGCGGCACGTTCGAGTCCGCCGTCCATTTCAACATGCGGCTTCCCGAGCTGTTCTGCGGCTTCACCCGCTCTCCCGGCGAGGCGCCGATCGCCTATCCAGTCGCCTGCCTGCCGCAGGCCTGGTCGGCGGGCTCGGCCTTCATGCTAATGCAGGCCTGCCTCGGCCTGGAAATCGATGGCTGGGACGGCGAACTGCATGTGACGAACCCGCGGCTCCCCATCGGTATCGACACTTTGACGCTCCGGCATTTGAGCGTGGGCGAACGCTCTGTCGATCTGACCTTCCAGCGGGTCGGCGACCGTGTCGTCGCCTTTCTGTCCGATCGGTACGAGGGCCAGGTGCCGCTCATCGTGCGGACTTAAAGTGCGTCGTGCTGAAACGGACGCAAGCGACGCGCCTTAAGTCTTTGTTCCAATGCATGTCGTTGTCCCGGAACCGCTCCACACTTCCGGGCGACATGCGTTGGAACGGATCGCGCCAAGCCTGCGTCAACAATCGCGAAATGTCGGAACCGAGCGCCGGCTTGTGCGTTGCACACTCGTTACCGGCCTAAGGTCCGCAGCCGGCAAAACAAGAAAAACGCGGACAGACCGGAGGCAAGCTGGCACGTCAATGACACAGTATGGCGTCGATCTTTTATGGGTCTTTATTCTCGTAAGTCTCGGGCTTTCCACTCTCGCGATCCTGATGTCCATCTCCCGACAGCGCCGCCATCAGTTGCGGGCCACCCCGGCCGCAGGTGAGGACGTCGCTTCGGAGGCCGCGCGCAAGGTGCTGCGTGAATTCGAGAAGAACGGGCAGTCGGTCGACGCGGCGCTCGTCACCTGGTCGCCCGATACGCTGCGCAAGATCCTGGCGGAGGACTTGCCGGACGCGCAGGTCATCGTGGTGTCCAACCGCGAGCCTTACATCCACAACGAGAAGAAGGACGGCGAGGTCGAGCTGGTCGTGCCGGCAAGCGGGCTGGTCTCGGCGCTGGAACCGATCACGCGCGCCTGCGCCGGCACCTGGATCGCCTATGGCGGCGGCAGCGCCGACCGCACGGTGGTCGACAGCGACGACCGCCTGCAGGTGCCGCCGGGCCATCCGTCCTACACGCTGCGCCGGGTCTGGCTGACCGATGAGGAATATCAGGGCTACTATCTTGGCTTCGCCAACGAGGGCCTGTGGCCGCTCTGCCATATCGCCTTCACCCGTCCGATCTTTCGCGAGTCCGACTGGGAAGCTTACGAGGCGGCCAATCGCAAATTCGCCGACACGGTCGTTGCCGAGGCGCGCAACGAGCGGCCGATCGTGCTGGTCCAGGATTATCACTTCGCGCTTTTGCCGCGCATGATCCGCGAGCGGCTGCCGGAGGCGATCGTCATCACCTTCTGGCACATCCCGTGGCCGAATTCCGAAGTGTTCAGCATCTGCCCGTGGCGCGAGCGCATCCTCGACGGACTGCTCGGCAGCTCGATCATCGGCTTCCACACCCAGTTCCATGCCAATAATTTCACCGAGAGCGTCGATCGCTTCATGGAAAGCCGCATCGAACGGGCCGACGCAGCCATCTCCTATGGCGGTCAGATGACGCTGGTGCACGCCTATCCGATCTCGATCGAGTGGCCGGTCGAGCTGCTGAAGAGCCTGCCAAGCGTTGAGGAATGCCGCGAGCGCATCCGCGAACGGTTCGGCATCGCGGCCGATGCCACGCTGTGCGTCGGTGTCGAGCGCCTCGACTACACCAAGGGTATCCTCGACCGCTTTCATGCACTGGACGAGCTGTTCGCCCGCCATCCCGAAACGATCGGCAAGGTCGTCTTCCTGCAGATCGCCGCGCCCAGCCGCGGCACGCTGCCGGCCTATAGGCAACTGCATGACGAATGCCAGCGCTATGCGGCGGAACTCAACGAGCGCTACGGCAACGAAGCCTATCGTCCGGTTGTGCTGGTGGCCGTGCATCACGCACAAAAGGACGTCTACGAGCTCTATCGCGCCGCCGATATTTGCCTGGTCACCAGCCTGCATGACGGCATGAATCTTGTCGCCAAGGAGTTCGTCTCTTCACGCGACGACGAGCAGGGCGTGCTTATCCTCAGTACCTTCGCGGGTGCATCGCGCGAACTGCTGGAAGCGCTGATCGTCAATCCCTACGACGCGGCGATGATGGCAGAGGCCATACAGCAGGCGCTGACCATGGGGCCTGACGAACAGCGCGAACGCATGCGGCGCATGCGTGAGATCGTGCGCGACAACAATGTCTATCGCTGGGCCGGCAGCATGCTGCTCGATGCATCGCGTCTGCGCAAGCGCGGCGAGCTCGACCGGGTCACGACATCGCCCGACCGGCCAACCAATATCAACGGCGACAATGTCGTCTCAATCGTGGAACGCAGACAGGCGGTCGGATACCGATGAATAGTCAAGCTGATCTAACGCCACCCCTTCCGGAAGGAAGCTGGGCGCTGTTCCTCGACATTGACGGCACCTTGCTGGAACATGCCGCGCATCCCGACGCGGTATCCGTCAAGGAAGAGCTGCGCACTCTTCTGGCAACGATCGAGCAAAGGCTGGGCGGCGCGCTCGCCTTCATCACCGGGCGCTCGATCGCGGCCGTCGATCATCTGTTCGATCCCTTGAAGTTGCGCATCGCCGGCCTTTACGGGCTGGAGCATCGACTCTTGCCGAATGGACGGATCGAGGCTGCCGATGAACCGGCTGACATGGCCGCGCTCGCCGACGAAATCGAGCTGGAGCTGGCGAGCAAGGCTGTCTATGTCGAGCGCAAGGGACCTGTGCTCGCTATCCACACCAGAGCGGCGCCGCAGCTCCTGGCGCGAGCAACGGAGCTGGTCGAGGCAGCACTTGCCCGGTTGCCGAAAGGCTACCGCGTGATCGCCGGCAACGCCGGCGTCGAGCTGATGCCGCTGGGAGCCGCCAAGGGCGCCGCGATCCGCCGCTTCATGCAGCTCGATCCGTTCAGTGGAAAACGGCCGGTGTTCCTTGGCGACGATACGTCCGACGAAAGCGGTTTTGAGACCGTCAACGCCGCGGGCGGGATTTCAATCCGGGTCAAGCCGCAAGGCGAGACCGCAGCGCGCTTCGTCATTGAAGACGTCGCCGGCGCCATCGCCTGGCTGGAGACCAATTTCGGGGAGCCGGCCGAAGAGGAGGGCCGCGGTACCTCGCCGTTGCGCGGCGCCTTGCCAGCCTGATCTATTCGCCTGCCGCGCCCACGAACTACTCGGCCGCCAGTTTGCGTCGGGCAAGGCTGACCTCGTCCAGCGGAAGTTCCGGCTCGTCATGGCTTTCCTCGTGCCTTGCGGACGAGCTCAGCCAGTGCGAAAGGCCGTCGAGGTAGAGATAGATCACCGGCGTGGTGAAGAGCGTCAGCGCTTGGCTGACGAGCAGTCCACCGAACATCGTATAACCGAGCGGCTGACGGATCTCCGCACCGGTGCCGTTCTCCAGCATCAGCGGCAGGGCGCCCAGCATGGACACCATGGTGGTCATCATGATCGGACGGAACCGCAGCAGGCAGGCCTGGCGTATCGATTCGAGCGAGCTGAGATGCTGGTCCCTCTCGGCCGCGATGGCGAAGTCGACCATCATGATCCCGTTCTTCTTCACGATGCCGATGAGCAGGATGACACCGATCAGCCCGACCAGGTTGAACTCCATATGGAAGACGAGCAGCGTGCCCAACGCGCCTAGTCCCGCGGAGGGCAGGGTGGAGAGAATGGTCAGCGGGTGGATGTAGCTTTCATAGAGGATACCGAGGATCAGGTAGACGACGACCAGAGCACCCAAGATGAGCAGCGGCACCGAAGAGAGCGACTCGTTGAATGCCTGCGCCGTGCCGGTGTACATGGTCTGGATGGTCGCCGGCAGTCTCATCTGGGCCGCGGTCTTGTCGATCGCCGCAGTGGCTTGGCCCAAGGCGATGTTGGGCGCCAGGTTGAAGCTGATGGTCACGGAGGGGAACTGGCCTTCATGGTTGATGATCAGCGGCTGCACGGGCACCGTCGTCCACTTGGCGATGGCCGAAAGCGGCACCTGCGAACCGCTCGGCGTCGTCATGTAGATCTGGCCGAGCGCCTTGAGGTCGCCGCGCAACGACGGCAGCACCTCTATGATCACATTGTAGGTCGAGAGCTGGGTGAAATATTGTGCGATCTGGCGCTGTCCGAAGGCGTCGTTCAGCGTGTTGTCGACGTCGTTGGCAGTCAGGCCGTAACGGGCAGCCTGGTCGCGATCGACCTGCAGGGTCAGCGTAGTTCCGGAACTCATCTGGTCTGTGGTGACGGCCGTCAATTCGGGCAGGCGCTGCAATGCGCTCAACAGCTTGGGCGCCCATTGGTCGAGCGCATCGACATCGGCGCTTTCCAACACGTATTGATATTGCGACGCGGACAGCTTGCCGCCGACACGCACGTCCTGCGAGGCTTGCATGACTAGGCGCGCACCCTGCACGACCGCAAGCTTCGGCTGGAGCCGCCGGATCACCTGGTCGGCTGAAGCGTCGCGCTCGTCTCGCGGCTTCAACTGTATGAACATGCGGCCGGTGTTCTGCGTGTTCCCGCTGCCACCGATCGCCGCCGCGAAATGCGCGACCGCCGGGTCCTTTATCACGATCTCGGCGAACTGCTCCATATAGGACTGCATCTGAAGAGCGGAGACATCCTGTCCAGCGAGCGCCTGCCCGTAAAGCATGCCCGTGTCCTGTTGCGGGAAGAAGCCGCTCGGAACGATCGTGTAGAAATAGCCAGTCAGCGCCACGCAGGCGATGAATGTCAGCAAGGTGACGAAGCGGTGTCGCAATGCGCGGTCGAGTCCGCGCTCGTAAGTGTTGAGCATTGCCTCGAAGAAGCGCTCGCTCCACTGGTACAGCCGGCCATGATGCGCCTCGGCCGCCGGCTTGATGAAACGTGACGCCAGCATCGGGGTGAGCGTCAGCGAGACGAAGGCCGAAACCAGGATGGTCATGGCCAAGGCCATCGCGAACTCCTTGAACAGGCGGCCGATGATGCCGCTCATCAGGAGCAAGGGTATGAGCACCGCCACCAGCGAGATGCTGATCGAGATGATGGTGAAGCCGATCTCGCTGGAGCCGATGGTCGCGGCGTCCATAGGTTTTTCGCCGCGCTCGATATGGCGAACGATGTTTTCCAGCATGACGATGGCATCGTCGACGACGAAGCCCACCGAGATCGTCAGCGCCATCAGCGACAGGTTGTCGATGCTATATCCTGCAAACCACATCAGCCCGCATGCGCCGAAGAGGGCAAGCGGAACGGTGAAGGCAGGGATAGCCGTCGCCCAGATATTGCGCAGGAAAAGAAAGATCACCGTCACGACGAGCCCGATGGTGAGCATCAGCGTGAACTGAACGTCCGCCACCGAAGCGCGAATGGTCTGGGTCCGGTCGGAAAGCACCTGGACCTTCAGCGAGGCCGGCAGGGATGCGGTCAGCATCGGCAGTTCCGCCTTTATCTTGTCGACCGTATCTATGATGTTGGCGCCCGGCTCCTTGAAGATTATCAGCACGACGCCGCGTGTGGTGTCGGCCCAGGCCGCCTGTGTGTAGTCCTGCGCCGCAAGCACTGCCTGTCCGACATCCTTCACCCGAACCGGCGCTCCGTCACGATAAGCGATGATGGCATTGTTCCAGTCGCTTGCCGCGGTCATCTGGTCGTTGGAGAAGATGGTGAAAGACCTTATTTCCCCCTCGATGTTGCCCTTAGGCAAGTCCACGGTGTTGTTCGACAGCGAGGTGCGCAGGGCTTCCAGCGACAGGCCCCTTGCGGCGAGCTTGGCCGGGTCGAGCTGGACGCGGATCGACGGTGTCTGTTGGCCGCCGACCAGCACCTGGGCGACACCGTTCACATGGCTGATCACCTGGGCGAGTTTGGTGTAGGTATCGTCACTCACTGTCGTGAGCGGCAAGTCGGTCGAGGTTACCCCGATCACCATGATCGGAGAATCGGTGGGGTTGACCTCCCGATAAGTCGGCGGGTTGGGGAGATTCTTTGGCAGTTGGCCGCCGGCAGCGTTGATCGCCGACTGTACCAGCCCGGCTGCCGACGCGATGTCGACGCTGAGATCGAACTGCAAGGTGATCTGGCTGGAACCGGACAGGCTGCTCGACGTCATCTCGGCAATGCCCGGAATCTGCGCAAACTGTGTCTCGAGCGGCTGGGTCACCGACGACGCCATGGTAATCGGGTCAGCACCCGGCAAGTTGGTGGACACCTGGATCGTGGGAAAGTCGACGCGCGGCATCGGAGCGACCGGCAGGTTGAAATAAGCAACCACGCCGACGAACAGAACTCCTACCATCAGGAGCGACGTGGCAATGGGGTAGCGGATGAACGGCGCGGAAACACCTGTGGCTGCCATCAGCTTGCTCCCTTGGGCTGCTGCGCCGCACCGGCGGAAGCCGGCTGCGCGTCGACACTCGTGCCGTCGACCAGCCGGTATTGACCGGTGTCCACGACACGCTGTCCAGGGTTCAAACCGTCTGTGACGACGGTGTTGCCACCGTCAGAGGGGCCGGTCTTGATCGTTTGACGATGGGACTTGCCATCGTCCCCCACGACATAGGCGAAGAGCCCGTCGGGACCGTGCTGGACGGCTTCGTCGGGTACCAGAATCGCCCCGGCGATCATGCCGACGCGCAAGCGGGTGTTGACCGAAAGGCCCGGCCACAGCGCCTGATCCTGGTTTGGGAAGGCGGCCTTGAGCGAAATGGTGCCGGACGCCTGGTCCACCTGGTTCTGCACGGCATCCAACTTGCCGCTGGCCAGCACGGTTTTCCTATCGGCGCTCAGCACATCGATCGAAACCGGTCCAGCCGCGAAAGCCTTGTTGATGGTCGAAACCTCATCCTGCGGTTGCGTGAACGACACGTAGATCGGCTCAAGCTGCACGACCGTGAACAGACCGGCGCTTTGATCGGCCTGAACGATGTTTCCGGGGTCGATGGTGCGGAAGCTTGTCTTGCCGGTCAGCGGCGAGGTGACCTTCGTATAATCGAGGTTTAGCTGAGCCGCTTCTATCGCGGCCTTGTCGCCTTCGATCGTGGCGGCGGTTGTCGTGACCACCGCCTGCTGATTGTCGACATCCTGTTGGGTTTCGAACGTCTTTTGCAGAAGTGTGGAGAGGCGTTTGAGAACGACTTGCGCATTCTTGAGTGTTGCTTCGTCCTCCGCTTCCTTGGCCTTAGCCTGGTCGAGCGCTGCCTGATACGGGCGAGGATCGATCTCGGCGAGCAGGTCGCCCTGCTTGACCATCTGCCCTTGCTCGACCGGAACCTTGTCGACGACACCGGCGACGCGGCTCGAGATGCTGACGCTGTTCAGCGGCGTGACCGTGCCGAGCGCGTAGAGGTAAAGCGGGAAATCAGCTTTCTGGACGGTAGCGATGGTGACAGGGACTTTGGGCGCGGGTTGGGCCGAGGTCGCTGCCGCTGCCGCCTTCGCCACGCGGTCGGCGTGGTTGCGCCATAGGTAGTAGCCGCCGCCGAGCAGCAGGAGCACGGCCAACAGGACGATGCTCCGGGAGCGCTTGGGCCGTTTGCGACTGGTTTGCTGTGATGATGAAATGCTCATGACGCAATCCACCTAGCCGGCAAGAATATCGAGCCTTTTCAGCGGTTGGAGGTTGGGATCGACCTTCACCGATCGGAGAACACTAGTCCCGTCGTTGCCGCACTGTCAGCTTACAGATCGGTCATGTTGCGCTGCGGCATTCAAGGTTGCGTGAGGCCGCCTTGATCGCGCCATCGCGGCAAAATCAAATTTTGGGTCATAGCCCGGCTTGCGAAAGGCGGGCAAATCGAAGCCGCGATGGGCACCAGAAGCGTATCGGCAGTGTGCCGAAATCGCCTCTAGTTCCGATCGGTCGGTTTGGACCGCATCCTTGAAACCGTCTCGCGCTCGGCGCGCTTGAGCGCAGCGGCGGCAGGCCGCGATCGACCAGGTCCATGTCCTCCAGCACCATGTCGCCCATGCGCTTGAAGGCGATATCGAGCGCGCCGGCGCGATGGGCTGAGCGCAGGAAGCCGGGGAGCGCGCGCACCGCATGGTCCCTAGCCAGCGGCTCTTCGGGGAAGACGTCGCTGGCGGCAACGATGTGGCCGCTCTTCACCGCCGCCATCAATGCGGCGAAATCGACGACGCCGGCGCGGCTGAGCAGGATGAAGGCGGCGCCCTTGCGCATTCTGGCAAAGGCATCGGCGCCGAGGAAACCCTGGTTCTCGCTGGTCACCGAGGCGACGACGAAAATGAAATCGCTCTGCGACAGCACGGCGTCGAGCGAGGCCGGCTCGACGCCATTGTCGATGAGGATCGACGGCGGCAGCCACGGATCGTAGACCTTGGTGCGGGTATGGAAGCCGGTCAGCAGGCGATTGAGCGCGCGGCCGAGATCGCCGAAGCCGATGATGCCGACATCGGCGCCGGACAAGAGCCGCGCCGTCTGGTTGCCGTCGCCGCCCCACAGCTCATTGCCTTGTCGGAAAGCGAGATCGGCATCGACGATGTCGCGCGCGAGATTCAGCGCCATGGCAAGGCCAAGCTCGGCGACCGGTTCGGCAAACACCAGGCCGGTGGTGACGACGTGAATGCCGCGCGCGAACAGCGTCTCGTAAGGCATGTTGTTGATGAGGTTGGTCTCGACATTGAAGACGCAGCGCAGCGCCTGCAGCTTTTCCAGCGTCTCGGGTGAAATCGGCGGCTGGCCGATGATGTAGCGCGCCTCGGTGAGCGTCTCGACGGGCAGGGCGGCAACGCCGTCCGGCGTCGTCTCGACGATGCGATACTGTTTTCGCAGACGCGCCAGCTGCGGCGGCGTGAAGATCAGTTCGAGCGTGCGCGGTTCGGGCGCGCTGATCACCAGCGGCAAGGTTTTGTCGGCCATTTTATCCTCCCGGCGCGATTGGATCGCGTCAATCTCACATCCTCAGTTTTACTCGCGATGAAACGATTTACAACTGTGAAAAATCGATTTACCGTCTGGGGCAGCGAGGCAGTATGCGGCTGCCTGCCCTCGGGAGGAGGCCAATGGCGCAACACGAAGCCCGGCAGCGGCGTCCGTCGATCCACGACGTGGCAAGCCATGCCGGCGTGTCCGCGGCGACCGTCTCCAAGGTGCTTGCCGGTGTCATCACGGTGAGGCCGGAAAACGCGCAACGTGTCGTCGATGCCGTCGAATTGCTCGGCTACCGCGTCGATCCGCTGGCATCGGATATGCGCCGCGCCAAGCGCCGCATCATCGGCGCCATCATGCCTGAGTTCGAGAGCGAGTTCTTCGGCCAGATGGTCACCGAACTGGAAGGCCTTGCCGAGGAGCGCGGCTACACGCTGGTCGCCGCCTCCAGCCGCGAATCGGAAGCGCGCGAAAAAGAGATCCTCGCCCGCATGCATGACTGGCGCGTGGCCGGCGTCGTGCTGGCGCCGGTGCGCAACGAGCACGGGCCGGCGGCCGACTTCATGAAGGCCAACGGCATGACCGGCGTGCTGATCGATCGTGTGCTGTCGGACGACGCCTTCGACACGGTGTCAGCCGATAGCGCCGCGGCCAGCGCCGAGGTGGCACGAATGCTGGTCGGCAAGGGCCACAAGCATATCCTGGTCATCGGTCTTGCCGAGCAAGCCGCCACCGTGCGTGCCCGCCTGGAAGGGTTCCGCGCCCAGGCGCTGGCGCTCGACCCGTCGGTGCGCATCGATGTCATCACCGCGGAAGTTAGCGTCGAACCGCTGCGTTCCTCGCTGCGTGACTATTTCGCGCGTGGCGAGCGGCCGACCGCCGTCTACTCGCTGCTGCTCAAAGGCACGCTGGTGGCGCTGTCGGAGTTTCGCCGGCGCGGCTGGCATTGCCCTAACGACATCTCGCTGGTCGGCTTCGACGACGCGGAATGGATGCAGGTTACATGGCCGGCTATCGCCGCCGTCGTGCAGCCGGTCCGTCGGATCGCCGGCGAGGCGATCAAGCTCTTGTTTCGCAGGATCGAGGGCGCCGAGGGACCACCCACGGCGCGGCTCGAACCCTGCCAGGTTTTGATGCGGGAATCCGTTGGCTCGCCAGGCAGCGGTCCGCATTCCGGGGGAGGAGACCGACAACAGCCCCCATTGTCGTGAACGGAAGCAAAGCGCCGGCCCTGGCCCAGGCAGCCGGCCAAAGGATCAAACGGAGGATAGAATGACATCGCGTTTCTTGAAAATAAATCGATTTACGCTTGCCGTGGGCGTGGCGCTTGCGTTCTCGGCCGCCGGCGCGGCCAAGGCCGAGGACGGCGAATACGGCGTGCTGATGAAGACGCTGGCCAATCCGTTCTGGGGCGCGATGGCGCAGGGTGTTGCCGACGGCGCCAAGGAAGCCGGCGTGAAATACTTCCAGCAGGCGGCCGAGAGCGATCAGGCGGCCGAGCCGCAGCTCAACCTGTGCAACACCATGCTCGAGCGCAAGCCGGCGGCGATGATCACCGCCGCCATCAACTCGACCAATCTTCTGCCCTGCCTGAAGTCGGCGCAGGACGCCGGCATCAAGATCGTCGACCTCGACAACAACCTCGACCAGGCGGTGCTCGACAAGGAAGGTGTCAAGGTTACCTTCCATATCGGCTCCGACAACATCGCGGCCGGCGCGCAAGGTGCTGAATATCTCGTCTCCAAGCTCGGCAAGGACGCCAAAGGTCCGGTGCTGGTGATCGAAGGCCTCTCCGGCAACATCACCGGCGAGAAGCGCGCCAAGGGTTTTGCCGACAAGCTGAAGGAACTGGCGCCGGGCTTGGAGATCGTCGCTTCGCTGCCCGGCGATTGGGATCGCGGCAAGGCCGCCTCGATCGCCACCGACACGCTCACCGCGCATCCCGACCTCGTCGCCATCTTCTGCGCCAATGACGGCATGGCGCTGGGTGCGGTGGAATCGGTCTATTCGGCCGGCAAAGGCCCGCAGGTCACGATCATCGGTGTCGACGGCAATTCCGACGCGGTGAAGTCGATCAAGGAAGGCCGCCTCAACGCTTCGGTGGCGCAGCTGCCTTATCTGGTCGGCAAGCAGGCGGTCGAGAACGTCAAGAAGGCGCTCGCCGGCGACAAGGTCGAGGACAGCATCGCCGTGCCGACGCTGGTGCTGACCAAGGACGTGATCGACGCCGGCAAGGAGCCGATGCTGCAATACGTGAAGTAGAAAGGGAAGGGAGTAGGGGAGTAGGTCAGTAGGGGAGTAGGGGAGTAGGGAAGAATTGGGTGGATTCGCTTTACCTTGGAAATGCCTTCCGCTCTTGTCCTACTCCCCTACTCCCCTACTCCCTACTCCCCGAAGGGTGAAAAATGGCTTCCGAAACGACGCAGCCCGGCTTCTGGGCTCGGGTGCAGCGCGCATCGGTCGAAAGGCTCCACATCAGGCTGGAGTCGCTGCTGGTGCTTGTGGCGCTGAGCGCGGCGATGGCGCTCTTGTCGCCCTATTTCCTGTCGCTCAGCAATTTCCTCAACATCCTCCTCGCTACATCGACTATCGGCGTGCTGGCGATTGCCGCCACCTTCGTCATCGGTTCGGGCGGGCTCGATCTCTCGCTCGGCTCTGTCATGGGTTTGTCCGGCGTCGCCGGCGCCTTCGTTGCCGTCAATCTCGGCTGGCCGTCGCCGCTGGCGGTAGCCGCTTGCATCATCGCCGGCGGCATTGCCGGTTACATTAACGGTCAGCTCGTCACCCGTGCGTTCGTGCCGGCCTTCATCGTCACGCTCGGCATGCTTGGCCTCGCCCGCGGCCTCGCGCTGGTCATCTCGCAGGGCAGGGCGATTTACGGCCTGCCGGCCGAGATCGTCTATATCGGGCAAGGCCGGCCGTTCGGCATTCCGATGCCGGTCATCATCCTTGTGCTCACCGCGATCGTCGCCCATGCGGTGCTTGCCTATACGCGCTTCGGCCGCCACACGCTGGCGCTGGGCGACAGCGAGGGTGCTGCCCGCGCGGCCGGCATTCGCGTCGAGCACCACCGGCGCATCATCTACACGCTGTCCGGCGCGCTTGCCGGCCTTGCAGGCCTGCTGTTTACCGCCCGCGTCAACGCCGGTGATCCGACGGCCGGCATCAACTACGAGCTCACCGCGATCACGGCGGCGATCATCGGCGGCACCAATCTGTTCGGCGGCCGCGCCTCGATCCTCGGCACCATGATCGGCGCGCTGATCATGGGCGTGCTGCAGAACGGGCTGACGCTGCTTGCGGTGCAATCTTACTACCAGCAGATGGCGATCGGCGCCGTGCTGATCCTGGCGGTCTTCATCGACCAGTACCAGGTGCGCAAGAGTCACGTGTATGACCCTGCTTTCGCTTCGTGGCATCCGCAAGAGTTTTGGCGCAGTCGACGTGCTGCATGGCGTCGACCTGTCGGTCGCGGCCGGCGAGGTGGTCGGCCTGGTCGGCGACAATGGCGCCGGCAAGTCGACGCTGATGAAGACCATCACCGGCATCTACCGCGCCGACACCGGCTCGATCGAATTCGACGGCAAGGATATCCTTGCGCTTGATCCCGGCCAGCGCCGCCGGCTCGGCATCGAGATGATCTACCAGGACCTGTCCTTGGCCAAGCAGCAGGACGTGGCCTCCAACATCTTCCTCGGCCGCGAGCCGGTGAAGAAGTTGTTCGGCGTTGTCCCGGGCTTTGTCGACAAGGGCGAGATGGATCGCCAGGCGACAAAGATGATCGAGCGGCTCGGCGCGCATCTGCCGTCGATCAACCGCTCCGTCGGTTCGTTTTCCGGCGGCCAGCAGCAGACGGTGGCGATCGCGCGCGCGCTCACCTTCAACCCGAAGCTGGTCATCATGGACGAGCCGACGGCGGCACTCGCCGTGCGTGAGGTGCAGAGCGTTCTCGACCTGATCCGGCGGCTCAAGTCGGAAGGTATCGCCGTCATCCTGATCTCGCATCGCCTGAACGACGTGCTGTCGGTCACCGACCGCATTGTGGTGCTGCGCCATGGTCGGGCGGACGCCGATCTCGTCACCGCCAACACCAATATGAACGAAGTCGTCAGCCGCATCGTCGGCGGCGGCGATATCGCCGCCGCGGCGGCGCACGAACAACGAGGCTGAACGCATGAACACTTTTGGACTGCACACTTTCGCCATTGCTCCGGTCTGGGACCTTGCGCGCATCGAGCCGCAGATGGACCGGCTGAAGGAACTCGGCATCGGCCTGATGGAGATCCCGCTGCTGCGCCCCGAGGAGATCGACACCAAGCGCACGCGCGGCTTCGCCAACCACTACGGTGTCCAGCTCATCCCCTCGCTCGGCCTGCCGCGCTCGCTCGACGTGGTGGAGCGGCCGGAGGAGGCGCTGGACTTCCTCGAGCCGGCCTTCAAGGTCTGCAACGAGGTGGGCGCCGAAGCGCTGGGCGGCGTCACCTATGGCACTATCGGCAAGACCACCGGGCGGGCGCCGACGCGCAAGGAGATCGACGGCATGTGCCGCTTCCTCGAGCGTGCGGCGAAGGCTGCGAAGGCGCGCGGGCTGAAGCTCGGCATCGAGCCCTGCAATCGCTACGAGACGCATCTTATCAATCGCGGCATCGATGCGGCGCGGATCATCGAGCGCATCGGCGCGCCCAACATCTTCATCCATCTCGACACCTACCACATGCATATCGAGGAAGAGAGCTTTGCTTCGGGCTTCGAGGCGGCCGCACCCTTCCTCGGCTATGTGCATGTGTCGGAAGCCAATCGCGGCGTACCGGGGCGCGGAATGCTGAACTGGGCGGCCTGCATGAAGGCGATCGCCGACATCGGCTATGAGGGCCCGATCACGCTCGAAAGCATGAACCATGTCGATGTCGACATCGCCGGCGGGCTCGCCGTCTGGCGGCCGGTGGCGGAAGACCCGCGCGACGTCATCGAAGTCGGCCTGCCGTTCCTGCGCGAGGAAGCGAAGAAGGCGGGGCTGACGCTCGGCTAGCTATTGCCGTCCCGGCGCGCCAGCCATTGGCGGCGCGCCTCCTGCTGCTCCGCAAGCTCGGCCTCGTCCCAGTAGCCGATGAGCACGCCGGAGCCGACGATGGGATCGAAATAGCCGACCTTGTCGTCGATGTCCGTCAGCCATTCATCGGAGACGGTGATGCGGTTGTTGGGCAACGCCAGCCAGCGCATCAGCGCGTTACGAAGCCGGTCGATGTCCACCGCCGCTGAGGGTTCGCGGCCGAGGTCGCGCAGCTCGCCGGGATCGTTGCCAAGGTCGAAGAGCATCGGCTCGACGCCTTCGCCATGGACGAGTTTGAAGCGGCCGTCGGTGACCATGTAGAGCTTGCAGTCGGAGACCGGCATGGCGAGCTTCAGGCGTGCCGCATCGCCGCTATAGTCGTATTCGCTGATTGCATGGTTGCGCAGGCCCTTCTGCTCGCCGGAAATGAGCGGCAGCAGCGAGCGCCCTTCGAGGACATGCGGCTTGGCCTTGCCGCCGAAATAATCGAGGAAGGTCGGCGCGAGGTCGATCATCTCGACCAGTGCGTCCGATGTCGTGCCGCGCGTCGTGTCGGCTTCGCGGCGCGGATCATAGACGATCATCGGCACTTTGACCGACACGTCGTGGAACAGGTATTTCTCGCCGAGCCAATGGTCGCCGAGATAGTCGCCGTGGTCGGCGGTGAACACGATCAACGTCTTTTCGAACAGGCCGCGTTTTTCCAAGAAGTCGAACAGATGGCCGAGCTGATCGTCGATCTGCTTGATCAGGCCCATGTAGCAGGGGATGACTGTTTCGCGGACTTCGTCGCGTGAGAAGTTTCTCGAAAAACGCTCCTGTTGGAAGGCTTCGAAAATCGGGTTCGGCGAGGCGCGCTCGGCCTCGCTGCGGATCGGCGGCTGGATGTCGGCCTTGCCGTACATGTCGTGATAGGGCGCCGGCACGATGTAGGGCCAGTGCGGCTTGATGTAGGAGAGATGCGCGCACCAGGCTTCGCCCTTGGCCTCGGCCTCTTCGATGAAGCGCATGGCGCGCCGCGTCATATAGGGCGTTTCGGAATGTTCGTCGGGAATGCGCGCCGCCTTGTCGGCATGGACGAGCAGCCAACCGTTGAAATTCTCGCCGTTCTCGCCTTCACCGGAATTCGCCCAATGCTCCCAGGGATTTTCGGCGTCGAAGCCATGCTCGCGCAGATAGGTGTCGTAGGCCGGATCGGGGTCGTAGCTGGTCGAAGGATGCAGGCCGTCGTCGCGCTCGAACGGCTCGAAGCCGCATTCGGCGACGCGCACGCCGATGATGGAATCCCTGTCGATGCCGAGGCGCTCCATGCCTTCCTCGTCGGCCGTCATATGGGTCTTGCCGATCAGCGCCGAGCGCACGCCGACCTCGCGCAGGTGATCGCCAAGCGTCGGCTCGCCGACCCTGAGCGGCACGCCATTGTGCGTCGAACCGTGCGAGCGGACATAGCGGCCGGTATAGGCGCTCATGCGCGAGGGACCGCAGACCGTCGACTGCACATAGGCATTGGTGAAGCGCACGCCGCGGCTGGCGAGCCAGTCGATGTTCGGCGTCTTGAGGCTCTTGTGTCCGGCGCAGCTCAGATAGTCGAACCGCAGCTGGTCGCACATGATGAAAAGGACGTTGCGCTTTAAGGTCATTGCCTGTCCGTCTGAGCAGCTTTCAGGCGAACGGTAATGCCAGAACGGCAAGCGCTTTCCAATGCGGAGACCGGTTTGTTGGGACCTGGAGCGCGTCTTCCTCAGAACGGATAGTGCTGGTTCGGATCCTCGATGGTCAGCCAGCGCAGGTCGGTGAACTCGGCGATCGAGGCCTTGCCGCCGAAGCGGCCATAGCCTGAACCCTTGACGCCGCCGAACGGCATCTGCGCCTCGTCGCCGACGGTCGGGCCGTTGATGTGGCAGATGCCGGCCTGGATGCGCGCGGCGACGGCAAAAGCGCGGCGGATGTCGCGGCTGAAGACGGCGGAGGACAGGCCGTATTCAGTGTCGTTGGCGACGCGCACCGCTTCCTCTTCGCCCTTGACGCGGATCACTGGTTTGACCGGCCCGAAGGATTCTTCCGCATAGACGCGCATCGCCGGCGTGACGTGGTCGAGCAGCGTTGCTTCGACAACCGTGCCGGTGCGCTTGCCGCCGGCTACGAGTTTGGCGCCCTTCGCAGTCGCGTCGGCAACCAGCTCCTCCATCTTGTCGGCCGCCTGGCTGCTGATCAGCGAGCCCAGCACGACATGGCCGCGCGGGTCGCCGGCCGGCAATTGCGAGGCGCGGGCGGCGAGCTTGGCGACGAACTCGTCGGCGACCTCTTCGTCGACGATCAGCCGCTCCGTCGACATGCAGATCTGGCCTTGATGCATGAATGCGCCGAAGATCGCGGCGTTGACCGCGGCGTCGATATCGGCGTCGTCGAGCACGACCAGCGGCGCCTTGCCGCCAAGCTCAAGCAGCGCGGGCTTGAGGTGACGTCCCGCGAGCTCGGCAATGATGCGGCCAACCTTGGTCGAGCCGGTGAAATTCACGCGCTTGACCGCGGGGTGCGCGATCAGCGTTTCGACGATGCCGGCGGCATCCTTGGGGTCGTTGGTGACGACGTTGATGACGCCCTTGGGCAGGCCGACCTCGACCAGCACCTGGCCGATCAGCCGGTGCGTGCCGGGGCACATTTCGGACGCCTTCAGCACCACGGTGTTGCCGCAGGCGATCGGCATGGCGATGGCGCGGGTGCCGAGGATGACCGGCGCGTTCCACGGCGCGATGCCGAGGCACACGCCCGCCGGCTGGCGGATCGCCATGGCGAGCGTGCCGGGCTTGTCGGACGGAATGACCTCGCCGGAAATCTGCGTCGTCATCGCGGCCGCTTCGCGCAGCATGTTGGCGGCAAGCATGACGTTGAAACCGGCCCAAGGTCCGGTGGCGCCGGTCTCTTCCATCATCAGCTTGGTGAACTCGCCGACCTTGGAGGCCATGACATCGGCCGCCTTGGAAAGCAGCGCGCGGCGCTCGCTAGGGCCGGTCTGCGACCAGGCGGGAAAGGCGGCTGCGGCGGCTTCGACGGCGGCATTGGCATCGGCAACGCTGGCGGCGGCGGCGCGTGTCGCCAGCTTGCCGGTGAAGGGATCCAAGCGGTCATAGGAAGCCTTGCCGGTCGCGTCCCGCTCGTCGCCGTCGATCAGAAGTCCGATATCCATGGTTCTCTCCCTCGCTCTGGCGAGCGTAGTAAGTTGGAAATTAGAAGCCGAGTACCTCGGCATTGATGGAGGCTTCGAGCCCACCGTCGACCGGCACGTTGGCGCCGTTTACCCAGCGCGCACCGTCCGAGCACAGGAACAGCACCACCGGTGCGATATCACCCGACGTGCCGGCGCGGCCGACCCTTGCAATGTCGCTGTCGACGCGAGCATCACCCAGCACGGTTCGGAACTGCTTGAGGATCGGCGTCTCCACGGGTCCTGGGCTCACCGCATTGACGCGGATGCCACGGCTCTTGAACAAGTCCTGATGCGCGGCGCGGAAGGTCCACAACAAGAGCAGTTCCTTCGAGACCGGATAACCTTCCTCGTTCTTCACCGCGTGGTCGGCGATCACCTTGGCGACATCCGGAAAACCTTCGATGCCGACCATCGACGCGGCGCGGTTGAGGTTGGCGCGCCAGCCATAACCGGCGATAGAGGCGACGTTGACGATGGCGCCGCCTTCGCGAAGCTTCGGCGCCAACGCTTCGGAAAGCGCGCGCAGCCCGTAAAAATTGACCGCGAGTGTCGCAGCCGCCCCGGTGTTGCCGGAAAGGCCGGCGACGTTGCAGAGCGCGTCCAGGCGCCTTGGCAGCCGTGCGACGAGGTCTTCGACACCGGCCTTGGACGAGATGTCGGCCTTGACGAAGACGCCCTGATTTCCGGCCGGCTCTCGCACGTCGACGCCGATCACGTCGGCGCCGAGCTGGCCGGCCAATTCCGCCGTGCGCGCGCCGATGCCCGAAGCGACGCCGGTGATGACGATCGTCTTGCCGAACAGGATGCTCATGCCTTCTCCCGATGCGTTCTTGTCTGTGCCGGTGAGGCGGGTTCGTCGGCCGCATTCGCCGCGCTGGCGGGCAGCCTGACGCGGTAGCCGACCGGGAGCAGGCGCCAGCCGAAGCGCTCCTCCAGCGTGCCCCAGAGACCGCGTGGCAGGAAGAGTGATAAGACGAGTGCCGTGGCGCCGAGCCCGATCAGGTACCAGACGCCGGTGCCGCCGAACCAGGTCTCGATCAGGAAGAACAGCAGCGCGCCGAGGATGGCGCCCTCGAAGGTGCCGATGCCGCCGACCAGCACCATGAAAATCATGTAGGCGGTCCACTGCACGCTGAAATAGGTCTTCGGCTGGAAAGTAATCGAAGTGGCCAGCCACAGCGCGCCGGCAACGCCGATGCCGAAGGCGGCGAGCACGAACAGCAGCCGCTTGGTGCCGGTCACGCGCACGCCGACGGAGGCGGCGGCATCTTCGTTGTCGCGGATGGCGCGGATGGCCGCACCCGTACTGCCGCGCAGCAGGCCGAACAGGATCGCCAGCAGCGCCGTCATCGAGGCCAGCGCCAGCCAGTAAATGGTCACCCTTCTGGTCGATGCGTCGTAGATGTTGAGCGAGATCAGCGACGTGCCGGTCTCGCCCTGGATCAGCCGGTCGAGATTGACGAGGAGATGGGTGAGCGCGGCGATCACCCACATGCCGATGGCGAACTCGCCATTCTTCAGACGCAGCATGAACAGCGAAATCGGCCACGACACCGCGCCGACGATGACCGCCGACACGAAGAGCGAGACGAAGGGGTTAAGGCCGGCGTTGGCGAGCCGAATGGCGAAATAGGCGCCGAGGCCGAAGAACACCTGCTGGCCGACCGAGACCAGTCCGCCGAAGCCGGCCAGCGCATTCCACATCGCGGCGAGGATCACATAGATGAACAACGCGGTCATGCGGTCGACGGCGCCGGCCGACAGGAATTGCGGCGCGACGGCGAGCAGCACGATGATCACCGCCACGCCAACGCCGGCAATGCGCGACGCGGCCGTGCCGCGTTCGATGTGAGGAAGCGACGCTCATGGCGTCTTCCCCGTGGAGAGGCGGAGCAGGCCGCGCAGGCCAAGACCGGATGTGTAGAGCCGGATGAACAGCACGATCAGGAAGGCGACATGGCCGCCGATGAGGAAGCCTTGTGGATGCACCTGGGCGCCGAGCGTCTGGGCCAGCGCCAGCACGATGCCACCGATCAGCGTGCCCCACAGCGAGCCGGCGCCGCCGATGACAGCTGCCTCGAAGGCAAACAGCAGCTGCGTCGCGCCGGCATAGGGATCGAAGGTGGCGCGCATGCCGAGGAAGGCGCCGGCGAGGCCGACCGTGACCATGGCGATGGCGGCGGCGATTGCCATGGCGCGGTGCGCGTCGACGCCGACCAGGCCGGCGGTGTCAGGGTCTTCCGAGGTGGCGCGGATCGATCGGCCGATGCCGGTGCGCGTCAGGAAAAGCTGCAGTCCGCCAAGCAGCACCACGGCGGTGATGAAGATGATCACGGCAAGCTTGCCGACATAGAGGCTGCCCGGCCATTCCCAGGAATCGTAGGACAGGCTGCCGATGAAAGGCGCCAGCGAGCGCGTGTCGGCGCCGAACTGCTCGAACAGGACATTGTCGATGACGATGGCGAGACCGAAGGTGGTGAGGATCGGCAACAGCGCGCCGCCGCGCGCTGCGTTCGAGCAGGAAGCGCTGCAGGGCCCAGCCGATCACGGCCATCAAGGGCAGCACGACGATCAGGCCGAAGAAGGGCGAGATGTGGAGGCGTGACGCAAGCAGCCACAGCGCAAACGCCGACAAGACGGCGAGGCTGCCATGCGCGAGGTTGATGATGCGCATCACCGAAAACATGAAGGAGAGGCCGCAGGCAATCAGCGCATAATAGCCGCCGAGCAGGATGCCCTGGATGATCTGGTTGCTCATGCCGGCACGCCTCCGGCACTCTTCCGGTGCAGGCCGAAATAGGCCTTGGTCACATCCTCGCGCGACACGCTCCTGCTGTCGCCGGCAAGCGCGACCCGGCCCTCGAGCATGCAGATGACCTTGTTTGAGACTGAGAGCGCGCGGTTGAGGTCCTGTTCGACGAGGATGATCGTCGTACCCGAACTGATCAGTCCCTGCAGCGAGGCATAGACGCGATCGACGACCAGTGGCGACAGGCCGAGCGAGACTTCGTCGAGCAACAGCAGGTCCGGATTGCTCATCAGCGCGCGGCCGATAGCCGTCGCCTGCTGCTCGCCGCCGGAGAGGTGTCCGGCCTTGGCGTGGCGGCGCGGCTTGAGATTGGGGAAGGTTTCCAGCACTTTCTCGACACTCCACTCGCCGAGACGTCCGGCGGTGCGGCCAAGCAGAAGGTTCTCCTCGACGGTCATCTGCACAAACAGCTTTCGGCCCTCGGGCACCAGTGCGATGCCGTTGCGGACGCGGCTGTGCGACGGCACGCCGGAGAGGTCGGCGCCGTCGAACAGCACGCGGCCCGAGGCGGCCTGGTGCGCGCCGGCGATCGCGCGCAACAGCGTCGTCTTGCCGGCGCCGTTGGCGCCGACCAGCGCCAGCGTCTCGCCGCGCTCGATCGTGAAGCTCACGCCGCGCACCGCCTGCAGCAGGCCGTGGCGGACGACCAGATCCTCGACCGACAGCAGGCTCATTTCGGCCCTCCGCCGAGATAGGCGCTGATCACCTGAGGATCGGCCATCACCGCTTGCGGCTCGCCATCGGCGATAATCTTTCCGGCGTCCATGCAGATCAGCCGCTCGGCCACCTGCAAAAGAATGTGGACGATGTGCTCGATCCAGACGATGCCGATCTTGCGGCGGCGCAGTTCGCGGATGGTCTCGACCAGTTCGCTCGCTTCGCCATCGGTCAGGCCGCCGCCGATCTCGTCGAGCAGAAGCAGCGTCGGCTTGGCCGCCAGCGCGCGCGCCAGTTCCAGCCGCTTGCGGTCGAGCAGGCCGAGCGTTTCGGCGCGACGGTTGGCAACGCCAAGCATGCCGCAGAGCTTCAATGAATTGAGTGCTTCCTCGTAAGCCTCGTCGCGGGCGAGACCAGCGCCATGCGAAGCGGCGACGAACACATTTTCGAAAGTGGTCATGCCGCTGAACGGCTTCGGCACCTGATGCGTACGGACCAGGCCGAGGCGGCAGCGCTGCGTCGCTGCCAGCGCGGTCACGTCATCGCCCTTGAAGGCGATGGAGCCGGCGCTCGGCGGATAGGCGCCGGACAGCACGCTGAGCAGCGTCGTCTTGCCGGCGCCGTTCGGCCCGACGATGCCGACGGCCTCGTCGGCGCCCATGGCGAAGTCGATGTCGTCGAGCACCACCAGCGCGCCGAAGCGCTTGTGGATGCCGGCGGCGGAGAGGATCGCAGCGTTTGGCATAGCGTTCACGATGCAGTCCTCACCGCCGGGACATCAGCCGTTATACGGCTGGAGCTTGGCTTCGACCGGCACGTTCGGGTCGGTGGCGTTCTCGGTCACGACATAGTCGAGTGGGAATTTGCTGCCTTCCTTGGCGGCAACCCATTGCGTGCCGATGATCGGGCCGGGCGAGACATTGGCGACCGGCCCGCTGGTGAAATCGACCTTGCCGATCATGGTGTCGGTCTTGAGCGTGCTCAGCGCCTTGGCGACCGCCGCCTTGTCCTTGGCATTGCTGCTTGCCTTCAGCGCTGCAAAGCCCGCATCGAGCAGCGACATCGAGGCGCCGAGCTGCTGCGTCCATTGCTTGCCGCTGGTGGCTTCGTAACCGTCGGCGAGCTCTGTTCCCGAAACGCCGGTCAGCGGCGACTTATAGGGGAAGGCCTTGTGCCAGTAGGCGGCGCTCGAAATCTTGTTACCGAGGTCGCCGAGCGCCTCGATATCGGACGGGAACAGGCCGGTCTTGGCGACCTGGCAGATCTTGATCTGACGCGTCAGCCCCTGCTGCGCGGCCTGACGCCAGAAGGCGGCAAAGTCCGGCGGGATCGGGAAGGAGTTGAAGATCTCGACGCCTTCCTGCTTGAACAGCGCGATCTGCGAGGAATAGTCGGTGGTGCCGGTCTCGTAGGCGCCGGGATCGACGATGGTGAAACCCTGCTTGGCCAAAAGCGGCGCCAGATGGGCGCGGATGGCGTTGCCGTCGGCGTCGTTGGGATACATGACGCCGACCTTCTTGTTGGTCTCGATCAGGTTCCACTGCGAGATATAGGCCTTGAAGAACTCGCCGACGCCAAAGCCGAAATGATAGGTCCATTTGAACGGCGAGGGCGCGCCGGGCTTGGCGCCGCGGCCGAAATACCAGGCTTCCCAAGGCATCACCGTCGACAGGCAAGGCACGCCGGCGGCTTCGCAGGCGTCGGCCACAGGGTTGATGACCTCCGGCGTCGAGACGGCGAGCATCAGATCGACGGCCTGGTTGTTGATCAGGTCCTTGGCGAGCTGGCCGGCGCGGGAGGGATCGGATTGCGTATCCTGATCAAGAATCTCGACGCTGTACTTCTTGCCGCCAATCTCGATGCCGTTGGCCAAAGCCTTGCGAGCAAGGTCGAGCACATAACCGTCGGTCTCGCCGAAGCCGGCAAGCGGCCCGGTGCGCGGGCTGACGAAGCCGACCTTGAGCGTCTCGGCGCTTTGCGCGAAAGCCTTGCCACGGCCAAACGCAAGTGCTGCGCCGCCGGCCACCGAAGTGGCGATGAACTGGCGCCGCGAGATGCCGCGAGCGGCGAATTTGCTACCGATAATCCTGGACATGCGCTCCTCCTTTGGCGCCGTTCCATGTGGCGGCAACCGGTTTTCCGGTCGCAGCCAAACGGCTCGGCGTTCGATCCTCCGATGTCACATTGCACTAGCGGTTTGGTTCGGTAAAATGATATTTTGCGGTGTTTCATTAACCGTGAGGTTAGGGAAAATCGGCTGAACGGTGCCGATTGTCACGCGCTGTGCCGCGCCGCCTCGCGGATCGTCTGCAACAGGATAATGAAGGCGGGCGAGGGGGCGGTGTCGGTGCGCATCGTCAAGCCAACCGGTCCCTTGGTTTCCTCGGTGTCGACAGGCAGCACGACGAAAGCGCCGCTGGCGATTTCGTTGGCGACGACACCGGCCGAGATGATCCACACCGCATTGCTCTGGCGCATAAAGGCGCGGCCGAAGGAATCCGACACGGTTTCGATTTCTGTCGCCGGCGCGGTCATGCCATTGGTGATGAAGAGCCGGTCGACGAAAGGCCGGATGACGGATTCCCGCGTCGGCATCAGCACCGGGAACTCGTCAAGGCGTGCGAAGATGTCGGCTCCCGGCTCTGTCAATGGATGCCCGGCGCGCACGACGAACAGCACCTGCTCGGAATAGAGGTGTTCGAAGAAGAAACTGGTCATGTGCTCCGGCGCAGCGAGGCGACCGACGACGAGGTCCAGCGCGCCGGTGCGCAACTGCTCGAGCAGCACGGCATTTTCGCCGGTGACGATCTTGAGCGCGGCGCCGGTGTTTTCGGCGAGGAACAGGCTCATGGCCTTTGGCATGACCTTTGCTGACACGGTCGGCAGCGCGCCGATGCGGATCGGGTCGCGATTGATGGCGCCGTCCTGGCGCACGGAATCGACGCCGCGCTTCAGCGCCGAGATGGCCGAGCCGGCATGTCCAAGGAAGATTTCGCCGAGCCGCGTCACCCGGATGCCGCGGCCGTCACGCTCGACGACGGCGACGCCGAGCGCTTCTTCCAGCTCGCGCAAAGTCTTGGTCACGGCCGGCGCGCTGACATGCAGGAAGTCGGCGGCGCGCGCCACGCTGCCCTGCCGCGCGACTTCGAGAAAGGCCTGCAGATGGCGGAAACGGATCCGGCTTTCGGCCATGGTTCGATAACCCCTAAGTTAATGAAACGCCGCAAAATATCATTTTACCGAACCAAACGCCTCGTGCAATGTGACTCAGGAGGATCGAAATCGTGCCATTTGCCAGCATAGGCGGCGTCACGCTGCATCACCGCTATACCGAGGCGAAAAGCACTGCGCGGCCGGTCATCTTCATCAATTCGCTCGGCACCGACTTCCGCATCTGGGACGAGGTCGTCGCGAACCTGACCGGCGAAGTGCCGATGCTCG
The DNA here is from genome assembly GCF_053005525.2 of Mesorhizobium sp. ORM8.1. NCBI lineage: Bacteria > Pseudomonadati > Pseudomonadota > Alphaproteobacteria > Hyphomicrobiales > Phyllobacteriaceae > Mesorhizobium > Mesorhizobium sp. ORM8.1. Next base: position 6,147,578 of record NZ_CM132600.1, read on the forward strand.
TCTATGACAAGCGCGGCCACGGGCTGTCGGATATTGGCAATGGCGTGCGCTCGATCGACGACCATGCCGATGATCTCAGCGCGCTCATAGACCATTTCGGTCTTGACAAAGTGGTGCTCTTTGGCCTGTCCGTCGGTGGCATGGTGGCGCAGCGTCTCTATGCCCGCCGTCCCGGGATCGTCGAGGCGCTGATCCTCAGCGACACCGCGCACAAGATAGGCACTGCCGAAAGCTGGAACACCCGTATCGCGATCGTCGAGCGTGACGGTATCGAAGCGATCGCCGACGGCATCATGAAGGTGTGGTTCACGCCGGAATTCCATGCCGGGCGTGCGGCCGAACTCGCCGGCTGCCGCAACATGCTGACCCGACAGCCGCTGCCTGGCTATATCGGCACCTGCATGGCGGTGCGCGACGCCGACTTCACCGACAGCGCGCGCCGTGTCGCGGTGCCGACGCTGTGCATCGTCGGCGACCAGGACGGTTCGACGCCGCCCGACCTCGTGCGTTCGCTGGCCGCGCTGATCCCCGCCGCGCGCTTCGAAGTGATCCGCAATGCCGGGCACATTCCCTGCGTCGAGCAGCCGGACGTGCTGACCAATTTGATACGCGACTTCGTCGCCTCGTTGCCTGAGGGAAAGCCTGCTCATGGATGATGTGTCCAAGACCGCAAACCGATACCGGACCGGGCTGGAAGTCCGCCGCTCCGTGCTCGGCGGTCCGCATGTCGATCGCGCCGAGGACGCCGCGACCGATTTCGACCGGCCATTTCAGGAATTGATCACCGAGGCGGCCTGGGGGACGGTGTGGGCACGACCCGGCTGGTCGAAGCGCGAACGTTCGATCGTGACCCTGGCGCTGCTCGCGGCACTCGGCCATGACGAGGAGGTGGCGATGCATGTGCGCGCAACCGTCAACACCGGCGCCTCGCGCGACGACATTTGCGAAGCCTTCCTGCATGTCGCGATCTATGCCGGTGTTCCAGCGGCAAACCGCGCTTTCAAGATCGCCAAGGAGGTGTTCGCGCAGATGGATGGAGCCGCGCATGGCTGAACTCAGATCCAATCGCGCGCCGGAAACCGGCGCCTTCTTCCAGCGCGACCGGCAATGGCATCCGCCGGCGTTCACGCCAGGCTACAAAAGTTCGGTGCTGCGCTCGCCACAGAAGGCGCTGCTGTCTTTCGACAACACCCTGTCGGAACTGACCGGGCCGGTGTTCGGCCATGCCATGTTGGGCGAACTCGACAACGACCTGATCCATAATTTCGCCACGCCGGGCGAGAGCGCCATTGGCGAGCGCATCATCGTCCACGGACGGGTGCTCGACGAGCGCGGCAGGGGCGTGCCCGGCGTTTTGGTCGAGTTTTGGCAGGCCAATGCCGGCGGCCGTTATCGCCACAAGAAGGATGGCTATCTGGCGCCGCTCGATCCGAATTTCGGCGGCTGCGGCCGCACCATCACTGGCGAGGACGGCTTCTATGCTTTTCGTACCGTCAGGCCGGGCCCTTATCCGTGGCCGAATGGCCCCAACGACTGGCGTCCGGCGCATATCCATTTTTCGGTCTTCGGCCACGGCTTCGCGCAGCGGCTGATCACGCAGATGTATTTCGAAGGCGATCCGCTGATCTGGCGCTGCCCGATCGTCGGCGGCATTCGCGACAAGGCCGCGATCGAGGCGCTGGTTGCCATGCTCGACATGCAGTCGACGATCCCGATGGACGCGCTCGCCTACAAGTTCGACATCGTGCTGCGCGGACGCCGCTCGACGCTGTTCGAGAACAGGCCGGAGGGCAATTGAGCATGCAATCGCTCGACCGATTGAAGGAGAGCCCGTCGCAGACCGCAGGCCCTTACGTGCATATCGGGCTGACGCCGAATTTCTGCGGCATTGGCGGCGTCTACGACAGCGACCTCGGCTCGACCATGGTCAACGACCAGACGAAGGGCGAGCGGATCGAATTGCGCATCCGGGTTCTCGACGGCGCCGGCGCGCCGCTCAAGGATGCGTTGGTCGAGATCTGGCAGGCCGACAGCGACGGGCTCTACAATTCGCCGGCCGAATTGCGTGGCGCGGCCGATCCAAACTTCCAGGGCTGGGGCCGGCAGCCGACCGACATGGAAACGGGCATCTGCCTGTTCCAGACGATCAAGCCCGGCCGGGTGCCATTCCGCGATGGGCGGCTGATGGCGCCGCATATCAGCCTCTGGATCGTGGCGCGCGGCATCAATGTCGGCCTCAACACCAGGCTCTACTTCTCCGACGAGGAGAAAGCCAATGCCGAGGATCCGATCCTGGCCCGCATCGAGCATCGGCAGCGCGTGGCGACGCTGATCGCCGAGCGCCAGGGCAATACCTATGTCTTCGACGTTCATCTCCAGGGCGAGAAGGAGACGGTCTTCTTCGACAGCTGACCGACAGCCACATGACCGTATCGCCTTTCGATCACCCACTGCTTTCCGGCCTCGTTGGCGACGAGGAGGCGGCAAGGCATTTTTCGGTGGAGGCCGACATCGATGCGATGCTCGGTTTCGAGCAGGCGTTGGCGCAAGCCGAGGCAGCATGTGGCGTGATTCCAAACGAGGCCGAGGCAGCGATCGTCAAGGCGCTGGCCTCGTTCCGGCCGGATACCGCGAAGCTGAAGGCTGGCGTCACCAAGGACGGCGTCGTGGTGCCGGAACTGGTGCGACAGATCCGGGCGACCGTGGGCGCGCAATATGGCGAGTTCGTCCATTTCGGCGCCACCAGCCAGGACGTCATCGACACGTCGCTGGTGCTGCGCCTGTGCCAGGTGATCGACCATATCGGCCTGCTGCTTGGCGAAAACATCGTGCGCCTCACCGGGCTCGAACAGGAGTTCGAGGGCAAGGCGCTGATGGCGGTGACGCGCATGCAACCGGCAATCCCGATCACGGTGGGAGATCGGTTGGCCGCCTGGCGCGCTCCGCTCGAACGTCATCAGCTGCGTCTTGCCGAAGTGTCGGGCCGGTTGCTGGTGGTGCAATTCGGCGGCGCCGCCGGCACGCTGGAAAAGCTGGGCGGCAAAGCTGCGGCGGTGCGCGCGGCGCTTGCCGCCAAGCTCGGCCTTGGCGACGCGCCGCAATGGCATAGCCAGCGTGACGCGCTCGCCGAGTTCGCCGGCTGGCTGTCGCTCGTCACCGGCAGCCTCGGCAAGTTCGGCCAGGACGTCGCGCTGATGGCGCAGGCGGGAACAGAGGTCAAGCTGTCAGGCGGCGGTGGCTCGTCGGCCATGCCGCACAAGCAGAACCCGGTGAAGGCGGAAGCGCTGGTCGCGCTGGCGCGCTTCAACGCCGTCCAGCTTTCCGGCATGCATCAGGCGCTGGTGCATGAGCAGGAGCGCTCGGGCGCCGGCTGGATGCTGGAATGGCTGATCCTGCCGCAGATGGTGGTGGCGACAGCCGGGGCGCTCAGGCTCGCCGCTGAGCTGGCCGGTCAGATCGAAAGCCTCGGCCACTGATGCGCACACAGGTCGCCATCATCGGCTCTGGCCCTTCCGGCCTGCTGCTCGGTCAATTGCTGGCCACAATCGGTGTCGAGACGGTGATTCTCGAACGATCGAGCCGCGAGCATGTGCTCGGACGCGTGCGCGCTGGCGTGCTTGAACAAGGCACTGTCGACCTGCTCGGCGACGCAGGCGCGGCGGACCGGCTGCTGGCTCAAGGGCTGCCGCATGAGGGCATCTCGCTCGCCTTTGATGGTCGCGTACACCGCATCGACATGGCGGCGCTCACCGGCGGCAAGCATGTCACCGTCTACGGTCAGACCGAAGTGACGCTGGACCTGATGCTGAAGCGCGAAGCAGCGGGCCTTGCGACCGTTTTCGAGGCCTCGAATGTCGTGCTGCATGATTTTGACAGCGCATCGTCTTTCGTCACCTACGACAAGGACGGTGTTGCGCATCGCCTCGACTGCGACTTCATCGCCGGCTGCGACGGCTATCACGGCGTCAGCCGCAGATCGGTGCCGGAAGGCGCGCTGAAGACATTCGAGCGGCAGTATCCGTTCGGCTGGCTGGGCTTGCTGGCCGAAGTGCCACCGGCCGATCACGAACTGGTCTACGCCAATCACGAGCTAGGCTTTGCGCTGTGCTCGATGCGCTCGCCGCAGCGCAGCCGCTACTATGTGCAGGTGCCTGTCGACGAGCGCGTCGAGGCATGGTCGGACGACCGCTTCTGGGACGAGTTGCGACGCCGCCTGCCGCCGCAGACGGCGTCTGCCGTCACCACCGGGCCATCCTTCGAAAAGTCGATTGCGCCGCTGCGGTCATTCGTTGCCGAGCCGATGCGCTTCGGCAAATTGTTCCTGGTCGGCGACGCCGCCCATATCGTGCCGCCGACCGGCGCAAAAGGGCTCAACCTTGCCGCCAGCGACGTGCGCTATCTGTTTGCCGGGCTTCGCGAATTCTATCGCGAGAAGTCGGCAGCCGGGCTCGACGCCTATTCGTCAAAGGCGCTGGCGCGGGTGTGGAAAGCGGTGCGCTTCTCCTGGTGGATGACGACGATGCTGCACCGTTTTCCGGAGACGGGCGAGTTCGGCCAGCGCATCCAGGAAGCCGAGCTTGATTATCTGGTCAACTCGCAGGCGGCGTCGACCGCGCTGGCGGAGAATTACGTCGGCTTGCCTTATTGACCGGAGATCGGTCAGACCCGCTCCAACGCGATTGCAATACCCTGGCCGACACCGATGCACATGGTCGCCAAAGCCAGCTTGCCGCCACGTTCGCGCAGCTCCAGCGCCGCCGTGCCGGTGATGCGGGCGCCCGACATGCCGAGCGGATGGCCGAGCGCGATGGCGCCGCCGTTCGGATTAACGTGCGCGGCGTCCTCGGCGATACCGAGCTGGCGCAATACGGCGATGCCTTGCGAGGCAAAGGCTTCGTTGAGCTCGATGACATCGAACTGGTCGGGTGTCAGGCCAAGACGGGCGCAGAGCTTTTTCGTCGCCGGCGCCGGGCCGATGCCCATGATGCGTGGCGCAACGCCGGCGGCGGCGCCGCCGAGGATGCGGGCGATCGGCGTCAGGCCGTGTCTCTTCGCCGCCGCTTCCGAGGCGATGATGAGGGCGGCCGCGCCATCATTGACACCCGAGGCGTTGCCGGCGGTGACCGTGCCGCCTTGCCGGAACGGCGTCGGCAGTTTGCCGAGTGTATCCATGGTCGTGCCGGCGCGCGGATGCTCGTCCTTCGATACGACAACCGCATCGCCCTTTCTCTGGGGAATGCTCACCGGCGTGATCTCCATCGCCAGCCGGCCATTGGCTTGCGCGGCGACCGCCTTGTCCTGGCTGCGCACGGCGAAGGCGTCCTGATCCGCCCTGCTGACGGAAAAATCCTCGGCGACGTTCTCGCCGGTCTCCGGCATGGAATCGACGCCATATTGTTTCTTCATCAGCGGGTTGATGAAGCGCCAGCCGATGGTGGTGTCGTGGATTTCGGCATTGCGTGAAAAGGCGGTGTCGGCCTTCGGCATGACGAAGGGCGCGCGGCTCATCGACTCCACGCCACCCGCGATCATCAGCTCGGCTTCACCTGATTTGATGGCGCGCGCGGCGATGGTAACGGCGTCCATGCCCGAGCCGCAGAGGCGATTGACGGTAGATCCGGGGATGTCCTGGGGCAGGCCGGCCAGCAACAGCGCCATGCGCGCGACGTTGCGGTTGTCCTCGCCGGCCTGGTTGGCGCAGCCATAGACGAGATCGTCGACCGCGGCCCAGTCGATTCCGGCATTGCGCTCGACCAGCGCCTTCAGCGGGATGGCGCCAAGATCGTCGGCGCGCACCGAGGACAGCGCGCCGCCGAAGCGGCCGATCGGGGTGCGGATGTAGTCGCAGATATAGGCCTCAGTCATCTAGGCTGCTTTCTCTCTGGCGGTTCCTTCATGCGCCGCCTTGGTGCGGGCTTGCAGGTCGCGCAATGTCTTCAATTCGAGTTCCGTTGGCGCCGGCGTCTCGTCAAGGGCCTCGGCGAACCTGACCGTCCAGCCACAGGTCGCCTGCACCTGCTCGCGCGTGACGCCGGGATGCAGCGACACGACGGTGAATTCCTTACTGACCGGGTCAGGCTTCCAGATGGCAAGGTCGGTGATCAGCAGTGTCGGGCCTGCGGTGTCGATGCCGAGGCGCTGGCGATGGTCGCCGCCGTCGCCATGGCCGAAGGAGGTGAAGAAGTCGATCTTGTCGACCATGCCGCGCTTCGTCTGCGCCATGGTGATGTAGACCTGTTTCGACGAGGTCGCGATCTCCGGCGCGCCGCCGCCGCCGGGCAGGCGCGTCTTCGGATGCGCGTAATCGCCGATGACGGTGGTGTTGATGTTGCCGAACTTGTCGAGTTGGGCCGCTCCGAGGAAGCCGATCGAGATGCGGCCGCCTTGCAGCCAGTAGCGGAACATCTCCGGCACCGCGACGGTGGTGATCGCCGTCTCGCACAATTCGCCGTCGCCGATCGACAGCGGCAGCACGTCGGGCGCGGTGCCGATGGTGCCGCTTTCATAGATCAGCGTGATGTCGGGCGCATGGGTCAGCCGCGCGACGTTGCAGGCGGCCGAGGGCGCGCCGATGCCGACGAAGCAGACGTCCTTGCTTTTCAGCGCGCGGCTGGCGGCGATCGTCATCATCTCGTTGGGCGTGAAACCCTGTGCGTCGCTCATGCGGCTTTCCTCAGATGCTCGACACGTGCGGCGAAGTCGTCGGCGCTGCTTTCGATGACGTACTTTTTGATCCACGCGTGAAAGCGGTCGCGGTCGGCGGCGATCTCGTCCCATTCGAGATAAGCGGCGTTGTCGCGCTCGTAATAGCCATGCGCGTAGGACGGATGCGAGCCGCCCGGAACCACCGAGATCGCGGCGATCGTCCAGTGCGGCAGCACGGTGAGGTTGGGGTGGAGGTCGTCGAAAGTGTCGACCACTTCCTCGACCGTGACCACGGCTCGGCTAGCGGCAAGCACGGCTTCCTTCTGGATGCCGATGATGCCTTCGACCAGCACGTTGCCTTTGCGGTCGGCCTTCTGCGCGTGGATGACGCTGACATCGGGCCTAATAGCCGGAACGGCGGCAAGCACTTCGCCGGTGAACGGGCAGGTGACGGTCCGGATGTTCGGATTGACCGAGGCCAGACCAGCGCCGCGATAGCCACGAAACACTGCGCAGGGCAGGCCTGCCGCACCCGCCTCATAGGCGTTGGCCATGCCGGCATGGCTGTGCTCCTCGACCTCGATCGACCGTGGAAAGCCGTTTTCGATGGCGTCGCGGGCGCGCCGCAACAGGCCGACGCCCGGATTGCCGACATAGGAGAAGATGATCTTCTTCGCCATGCCCATGCCGATCATCTGGTCGTAGATCAAATCGGGCGTCATGCGGATCAGCGTCAGGTCGCGAAAGCCCTGGCGGATCGCCTCATGCGCGGCGGCGGTCGGGATCAGGTGGGTGAAGCCCTCGAATGCGACCGTATCGCCATCGTGAAGATTCTGCGCGACGGCTTCTTTCAGCGGCAGGAACTTCACCATTTCCAAACTCCGATGATCTAATAAAAGTTCGTATTGCGAACATATGTTTGATATGCGATACTTTTTAATCCGACCCGAACGGGGAGTCAACGTCATGGAAGCGGTCGCGGAAGAAGAGACCGGTTCGCGCGACCTAGTCGGCTCGCTGGAGCGCGGCCTGGCGGTGATGGAAATCCTCGCCCGCCATCCGTCCGGCATGACGCTGACCGAAATGGCGGAGGAGGCGGGGCTTACGCGGGCAGGCGCCCGACGTTTTCTGCTGACGCTGACCGCGACCGGCTACGCCACGCAGTCCGGCCGGCGGTTTTGCCTGTCGCCGCGGTTGTTGACCGTGGCGCGGACCTGGCTTGGCGGCGCATCGCTATGGACTTTCGCGGCGCCGGTCATGCGCGAGGTGGCGGCCAAGTTCGACGAGGCCTGCAATGCCGCGGTGCTGTCGGGCGAGGATGTCGTCTATGTCGCGCGCATTCCCGGGCGTCGGATACTGAGCGTGGCGCTCGATGTCGGCACGAGGCTGCCTGCCTACTGCACCTCGATGGGGCGCGTGCTGCTCTCCGGCATGGCAACCGACGAACAGAAGACCTTTCTTGCCGAGGCAAGGATCGAGCGGCGGACACCAAAGACGATCACCGGCCGCGCCGCGCTCGGCAAGGCGATTGACGCGGCGAGGACGGATGGCTTTGCCATCGTCGACGAGGAGTTGGAGCTTGGGCTGCGCTCGATCGCCGTGCCGATCAACGACCGCGCCGGACACACCGTCGCCGCCATCAACGTCTCGACGCAATCGGCGCGCTTCTCGGTCGAAGCGATGCAGCGCGATATCCTGCCGGTGCTGTTGAAGGCCAGGCAGCGGATCGAGGAATTCTTCTTCGTTTAGGAGCTACACGGCTACGCGAAGCCAAGTTGCTGGCGAGAGTTCGATGTGATTGTCGGACGTTGGCGCTGCCCCTCATCGCCCTGCCCGTCCTTCGCAGCAGCTACGCTGCAGCTTCGGAGGGTAAACTGGGCACTTCTTCCCGTATAGGGACGGGGAGAAGGGGCTCGCCGTTGACCGTTCATTTCAGATGCGCTAATGAACAGGACTATACAGGTTCACTGAACAGGTATCGATATGGCCCGTCGCGCAGCGCAGATCACTCCCGGCACGGGCAAGCCCGAGCAGATCGCGACGGTTCTCGAACATGAAATCCGCTCCGGCGTGCTGGGCTTCGGCGACCGCCTGCAGAGCGAGAACGAACTCGTCCAGCGCTTTTCCGTCAGCCGCAACACGGTCCGCAAAGGGCTGGAGGAACTGTCGAGCCGGGGGCTCATCACCACCAGGGTCGGCATCGGCTCCTTCGTCACCTTCGACGGCATGCCGGTCGACGACGCCATCGGCTGGTCGCGCGCGCTCGCCAATGCCGGCGCCAATGCCGAGACCCGCACGTTGCGGCTTGAAATCATCGAGGACGCCGAACTGGCGGCAAGGCTCGGTGTCGACAGTCCGTCCTTTATCGCGGTCGACCGCGCCCGCACCAATGCCGCCGACGGCCATGCGATCTCGATCGAACGCAGCCGCCTGCCGCTGTCGCCGGAACTTGAAGACGTGCCGCTGCGCGGCTTGCGCGAAGGCACGCTGCACCAGACGTTGCGCGAGGCAGGGCTGATGCCCGACCATGGCGAGGAGTGGGTCGACATCGAGATGCTGAGCGCGGCCGATGCGGCGATCCTCGATTGCGCTCCCGGCACGCCGTTCCTGCGCACGCGACGCCTGACGCGCGCCGCCGACGGCAGGGTGATCGAATTCGTCACCAGCCTGCTCAACCCGGCGCATTTCGCGCTGCATCTGGAGTTCTGAGCATGGCAATCGATGCGATAGACCGGGCAATGGGCGCGCTGATCGGCGGCGCGCTGGGCGACGCGCTCGGCATGCCGACGCAGTTGCTGTCGCCGGCGCGCATCGCCGAGCTCTACGGCCATGTGGAGGGTTTCGTCGCGCCCTTCGACGATCACCCGGTTTCCAAGGGGCTGCCGGCCGGGGCGATCACCGACGACACCGAACAGGCGTTGCTGCTGGGCCGCATCCTGGTTGTTTCAGGCGATCGCTTCGACCATGGGCGCTGGGTCAATGCGCTGCTCGACTGGGAACGCGACGTCAAGGCGCGCGGCAGCTACGATCTGCTCGGACCGTCGACCAAGCGCGCCATCGACGCTATCAATGTCGGCGTGCCGCCGGAAGAGGCGGGGCGCGGCGGCGACACCAATGGTGCTGCCATGCGCATTGCGCCGGTCGGGATCATGATGCCGCCGGAGCCACTTGCAGCACTGGCCGCCAAGGTTGCGGAAACCTGCCGGGCCACGCACAACACCTCGATCGCCATCGCATCGGCTGCTGCCGTCGCTGCAGCCGTCAGTCTCGGGATATCGGGCGGTGACTGGCGCGCTGCCTCCGGCCATGCCGTCGCGGCGGCAAGGCTCGGCGCCGCGCTCGGCCATTGGGTTACCGGCGGCGACATCGCCGCAAAGATCGCCTGGGCGCAGGACCTCGTGCACGGCAAGGCGGAGAAGGAAGCCATCAAGCTGATCGTCGACCTGGTCGGCACCGGCGTTGCCAGCCAGGAATCGGTCCCGGCGGCCTTCGCCGTTCTGGAGGTCGCGCAAGGCGACGCCTGGCGGGCAGCCGTCATTGCCGCCAATCTCGGCGGCGATACCGACACGATCGGCGCCATTGCCGCCGGCATGGCCGGCGCCTGCAGCGGCCTGTCGCGCCTGCCGCAGGATCGCATCGCCGGGCTCCGGGGTATCGATTTCGACGCGGTCCGCGTGCTTGCCGACGATCTGGTCGCGGCGCGCAGTTCCAAGTCCGGCTCGGGCAAGGAGGCCGCCGCATGAGCGGGCGTCTCGTCCATGTCGGCAGTGCGGTGGTGGACTATGTCTACCGCATCGATGCGTTGCCGGCCCCGGGTACGGAAAAGACCGCATCGAGCTATGCACGCGTCGCCGGCGGCGGCTTCAACATGATGGTCGCGGCGCGCCGCACCGGCATGAAGGTGGTGTTCGGCGGACAACTGGGCACCGGTCCTGATGGCGACTTCCTGCGTGCGGCCTTCGCCACTGAAGGCATCGAGACGCTGACGCCACCCTCCGTCGAGATGGATAGCGGCAATTGTGTCGCCATGATTTCGAGCGATGCCGAACGTACCTTCGTCTCCTGGCCGGGCGCCGAGAGCAGTCTCACGCTCGACATGATGGCGCCCGTGCAAGTCGTTCCGGGCGATTGGGTTTTCACCTCCGGCTACACGCTGAGCTATCCCGGCAGCCGCGAGGCGCTGGCCGATTGGATCGAGGCTTTGCCGGCCGACATTTTCTTCGTCTTCGACCCGACACCGGTGATCGCCGACATCCCGCGCCCGATCCTGGACAGGGTTCTGGCGCGCACGACATGGCTGAGCTGCAACACCAATGAGGCGGCCGAGATCGCCGGTTGCGGCGATGCACAGACGGTCGCTGTGCGGCTGCTTGAGCAACATTGCCCCAAGGCAGCAGGCGTCGTCATCCGCGCCGGCGCGCATGGCTGCCTGGTGCGGATGGCCGATGGCGGGACACGGGCGGTGCCCGGGTTCGATGTGAAGGCCGTCGACACGAATGGCGCCGGCGACACGCATATCGGCGCTTTCGTCAGTGGGTTGGCGCGTGGCATGCGTCCTTGCGACGCGGCACGCTACGCCAATGCGGCCGCCGCTCTTTCGGTCACCCGCCACGGCGGATCGTCGGCGCCGAGCGACAACGAAATCCGGGAATTCCTGAGCCAGCGCGGCGACGCAAGCACCGTGCCTGGCCAGGAGGAAGCGACTGCAATTCAACAAGCCCGCTAAACGGGCAACAAATGAGAGGAAGACAAACATGTCCATGCCCAGACTGACCGCTTTTTTGACGGCAACGGCCGTCTTCGTTTCAGCCTTCACTTTTGCCGCATCGGCGGCCGAGGAAGTGCATGTGCTCAACTGGAAAGGCTACGGCGCCGACGAGCCCTGGGCGGTCGCCAATTTCGAGAAGGCGACCGGCTTCAAGGTGGTCAACGACTTCTTCAACTCCGAGCAGGAGATGCTGACGAAGATCAGGACCAATCCCGGCCTTTACGACGTCGTCATGATCAACGCCGCCTTCAACGACCAGGCGATGGCCGGCAAGCTGATCCAGCCGATCGATGTCTCGAAACTGTCCAACTATGCCGATATCGCCAAGGACAAGGCCAGCTCGCCGATGCTCGACCATGACGGCAAAGTCTATGGCGTGCCGTGGGTCTGGGGCCTGACCGCTCTGGCCATCAACGAGAAATCCTTCGACAAGCCGCCGACGTCGATCGCCGAGATGTGGGATCCGGCGCATAAGGGCCGCGTCATCATCCGTGACGACGCCGTCGAGGCGGTGCAGTTCGGCGCCATCGCGTCGGGGCAGAACATCAACGACATCAAGGATATGGACGCCGTCAAGGCGAAGCTCACCTCGCTGATGCCGCAGATCAAGACCTTCTGGAGCTCGGAGAACGACTGGAACCAGATGGTCGCCTCCAACCAGATCGACATCGGCACCTATTGGAGCGGCTCGGCCGATCGCGCCAAGACGCATTTCAAGCTGCCGGTCTCGCTGGTCGTCCCGCAGGAAGGCGCCGTCGCCTGGCTCGACGCCTTCTCGATCCCGGTCGGTTCCAAGAACGTCGCCGGCGCCGAGGCCTTCATCAACTACATGATCGACCCGAAATTCTATGTCGAATGGGTCACCAAGGTCGGCGCGCCGGTTTCGGCCAACACCAAGGCGGTCGAGGCGCTGCCCGAGGACGCCTTCAACCGCAAGGTGATGGGCAGCCCCGATATCGCCAAGCGCATTCAGTTCCAGGCGCCGATCACCGACGCCCAGCGCGAGAAGTATCTGGCGCTGTGGCAGCAACTCAAGGTCGACGTGAAGTAGTTCCGCGTCCGGACCAGCCGACGGTTCGCGCCGGCTGGTCCTTCAGTCCTGGGGAGGACGGCATCATGGCAGCACAGGGCGCGGTTGCGTCACGCGGCGGACTGAGACCGGCTCTGCCGCTTCTCCTGCCTGCCTATCTGTGGCTGACGGTGGCGATCTTCCTGCCGCTGTCGGCCATGGTGTTCTTCTCCTTCATGACCGACCTGCCGCTGGCCGGCAAGGACTGGTCTTTCACGCTCGGCAACTACGCCGCCTTCTTCTCGCAGAGCCTGTATTCAAAACTCATGCTCGCCTCGTTGCGGCTCGGTCTCGAGGTCACACTGTGGTGCGTCGTCATCGGCTATCCGGCGGCCTATGTGCTGGCCAAGGTGCTCAAGGGCCGCAGCCGCGAGGCGATCTTCCTGCTCGTCATCCTGCCGTTCTGGTCGAACGGGCTGGTGCGCATCTTCTCCTGGGCAATGGTGCTGCGCGAAGGCGGCATTCTCGACACGGCGCTCAATGCCGTGCTGCCGTTCAAGATCAACATCGATCTGATGTATTCCTACCCGGCCGTCATCATCGGCCTGGTGCACTCCTATGTGCCCTATATGGTACTCACCTGCTATCTCACGCTGCAGGCCATCGACGACTCGCTGATCGAGGCCGGGCGCTCGCTCGGCGCATCGCGGCTGCAGGTCTTGTGGCGGGTGATCATCCCGCTGTCGATGCCTGGCCTGATCGCCGGCTCGGCCCTGATCTTCGTGCCGGTGGTCGGCTCCTTCATGGAGCCGCGCATCCTCGGCGGCCGCACCGGCACCTTCTACGGCACCGTCATCGAGGACCAGTTCGTCGCCGTCTTCAACTGGCCGTTGGGCGCCGCCCTGTCCTTCATCCTGCTCGCCGTCGTGCTGATCATCCTGGCGCTTGCGGCTCCGGTCCTGCGGAGGGCCGGCTGATGGCCGTGACGCGCATCCTCGAATGGCTCGGCCGTCTCTACATTTTCCTGCTGCTCGGCTTCCTCTATCTGCCGATCATCATCATGGCGGCGATGTCGTTCAATGCCTCGCCCTTCTACCAGCTGCCTTTCGAGTGGACGACCGACTGGTATGCCTCGCTGTGGCAGAACGACCAGTTGATCGCGGCGACCTGGAACAGCATCGAGATCGCGGTCATCACCACGATCATCTCAACCGTGTTGGGCTCGATGGCCTCGCTTGCGCTCTATCGCTACGAGTTCCGCGGCAAGAAGATCCTGCAGGCGTTGCTGTTCCCGCCGATCGCCATCCCGTGGCTGATCACCGGCACGGCCATGCTGATCTTCTTCTTCGGCGTCGGCATCGGCCGAGGGCTGTTTGCCATCCTGCTCGGCCATGTCGCGCTGGCGCTGCCCTATGTCATCGTCGTCGTCTCGGCGCGGCTGCAGACCTTCGCACCCGAATTGGAAGAGGCGGCGCGCTCGCTCGGCGCTAACCAGTGGCAGGTCACCATGCGCGTCACGCTGCCATGGATCATGCCGGGCGTGATCGCCGGCGGGCTGTTTGCCTTCGCGGTGTCGTTCGACCAGTTCGTGGTTTCGTATTTCCTGTCGACGCCGGGACAGACGACGCTGCCGGTCGAAATCTACGCCGCGATCCGCAAGGGTTTCACGCCCGAGATCAACGCGGTGTCGACGATCATCATCGTCGTGTCGATGGCGCTGATGCTGCTCACGGCACGCTTTTTCAAATTTGGCGGAGAGAAATAATGGCCGGCGTCCAGGTAGCGAACGTCTCCCGCAGTTTCGGCGCGCACAAGGCGCTGGACGATGTCTCGATCGATTTCGCCGATGGCGGCTTCTATGCGCTGCTCGGGCCTTCGGGCAGCGGCAAGACCACCTTGCTGAGGCAGATCGCCGGCTTCGATTTTCCAGATTCCGGCCGCATCGCCATCGGCGACGAAAGCGTCGAGCGCGTGCCGGTCGAAAAGCGGCGCATCGGCATGGTGTTCCAGAATTATGCGCTGTTTCCCAATATGAGCGTCGCCGACAATGTCGCTTTCGGCCTGTCGGTGCGCGGCGAAGCCAAGGCGACGATCGCCACGGAAGTGCAGCGTGCGCTTGACCTGGTGCAACTCGGCAAGCTCGGCGAGCGCCGCCCGCACCAGCTCTCCGGTGGTCAACGCCAGCGTGTCGCGCTGGCGCGTGCCATCGTCACCAAGCCGCGCGTGTTGTTGCTCGACGAGCCGCTTGGCGCGCTCGACAAGGCGTTGCGCGTCGACATGCAGATCGAATTGAAGCGCATCCAGCGCGAGATCGGCATCACCACCATCTTCGTCACACACGACCAGGAAGAGGCGCTGACGATGAGCGACCGCATCGGCATCCTGCGCGACGGCAGGCTGGTGCAGGAAGGGCCGCCCGAAGAGATCTACGACCGGCCGCAAAGCGAGTTCGCCGCGACCTTCCTCGGCGACGCCAACATCTTTCGCGGCGATGCCACCGGCAACGGCATCAAGCTGCCTGACGGCACGACGATCGCCGCCGCCTCCGGGCCTGCGCTGTCGGCCGGCGTGAAGGCAAGCTGCGCGGTGCGGCCGGAGCGCATCCAGATATCGACGGGCACGGAAAAGGCCGATGCAGGCAATGCCAACTCGCTCAAGGGGCAGGTCTCGAAACGCATCTTTGCCGGCAACAACAGCACCTATTTCGTCGATCGCGACGGCCAGACGTTGAAGGTGATCGTGCAAAACACCGGCGCCGAGCGACTGGCCGAGGGCGAGCCGGTGGTGCTGAGCTGGTCGCCCGACAGCACGGTGCTGATCGGACTCAGCTAGTGGATCCTATTGCGACCTTCCAGTGTGACGGTCATACTCACGCCGTGATGGGACCATCATCCTATTTTTTGTCGCCGGACGTTACGCAAGCTGACCTTAGCGGTTGGGATGAGGTTCTCCCGCACCCGTACACGGTCCTGTGCGCGAATTGCTTTGCCGACGTGTTTGTGGCCGACTCGACCGGTGTGGTCCACATGTTGGAAGTCTCTGCTGCCTCTATTTCGCCAATCGCCGTTTCTGAGGATGAGTTCAGGAGGCAATGCGTCGACGATGAGGAGGGCTGGCTTTTGCGCCCACTCGTTGACCGGTGCCAGGCCGTCGGCATGCGCCTGTCTGAAGGTCAATGTTACGCGTTCACGGCGCTCCCTTTTCTGGGTGGCCTATACGAGATCGACAATGTTTGGATCTCCTCGTGGCGCGAATGGCTTGGTTATACAGCCTCCATCTACGCGCAAACCAAGGATCTTCCCGAGGGCACCGGCATTTCAATACGGCTTGTGGATTAAGCAGTTCGGCTTGGATGCGCTTGCGAAAGAAACCTTTGCCATCACCTGATGGGAAATGATGGCGCGGGCCTTGGCTGAGGGCCGGACCATCGCGCTATATCCAGTCCTCGACGGGAGGAATGGATGGCGAGCATGGGTTTCGAGCCGGATGTAAAAGTCCGGGTCAAGGACTACCGGATCGGCTGCATCGGCGCCGGCATGATCATGGCCGAGTGCCACCTGGCCGCTTATCATGAAGCCGGCTTTCCGGTCGTTGCCATCGCTTCGCGCACCAAGGCCAATGCGCGGAAGGTCGCGAACCGCTGGAACATCCCAACCGTTCACGACACGCCGGAACAATTGATCGAGGATAGCCGCGTCGAGATCGTCGACCTTGCCTTCCCGCCCGACCAGCAGCCGGCGCTGATCCGCCATGCGCTGAAGCAGAAGCACATCAAGGCGATCCTGGCGCAGAAGCCGTTGGCGCTCTCGGTCGAGGAAGCGGTCAAGCTGCGCGACGAGGTAGCGGTCTCCGGCAAGATCCTGTCGGTCAACCAGAACATGCGCTACGACCAGTCGATGCGCGTCTTGAAGCAGATCATCGACAGCGGCGCGCTGGGCGACATCGTTTTCGCGCAGATCGACATGCATGCGATCCCGCACTGGCAGGGCTTCCTTGCCGACTACGACCGGCTGACGCTTGCCAATATGAGCGTGCATCACCTCGACGTTTTGCGCTTCCTGTTCGGCGATCCGGACGAGATCACGACGCTAACCCGGAAAGACCCGCGCACGCAGTTTCAGCATTCGGACGGCATCACCGTCTCGACATTGCGCTTTGCCTCCGGCGTGCTTGCCATGTCACTGGAAGATGTCTGGTCCGGTCCGCGCCAGGAAGGCTATGAGGACGACCAGCATATCAATTGGCGCGTCGACGGCACCAAGGGCGTGGCCAAGGGCACGATCGGCTGGCCGAAAGGCGTCGCCTCGACGCTGACCTACGCCTCGGCCGAGACGACGGGCGGCAAATGGGTGAGCCCAAGCTGGGAGACGATGTGGTTTCCGCAGGCCTTCATCGGCGTCATGGAGCAGCTGCAATATGCGCTGAAGACCGGCACGCCGCCGGCGCTCTCCGTCGCCGACAACGTCAAGACCATGGCCTTGGTCGAGGCCGGCTACCGCTCGATGGCGGAAGCCCGCACGATCTGGCTGTCCGAAATCCCTGTCGCTTAGGCGGCTAAAGGCACGACCAAAAGACAGGGCAACTGAATCGCTTACCGGGAGGACTTCACCTCATGATGCAGGCTGGTATCTTCACAGGCTATTTCCCCTATGATCTCGTGGAATCCGCCGGGCGCATCCGCGCGCTTGGTTTCAACACGGTGCAGCTCGACCTGCATTTCAAGGATATCGACCTGTCGGCGGGGCAGATCACTAAGGACAAGGCAAGGACGGTGCGCGACACATTTCGCGACCACAATCTGCCGGTCTGTTGTATTTCGGGCTACACCAACATCATCCATCCCGACAAGGGAGAGCGCGAGAAGCGCGTCGGCTATCTCAAGGAGACCATCCGCAACGCGCGCGATTTCGGCACGCCCTACGTGATCTCGGAGACCGGCACCTACAACACCGAATCCGACTGGGTGCATCACCCGAAGAACAAGACCGAAGAGGGGTTCGAGGAATGCCGCAGGGTGATCTCGGACCTTGCCCAGACGGCCTACGATCACGGCGCGGTGTTCCTGCTCGAGACCTATGTCAACAATGTCGTCGGCTCGGTCGAGGAGACGGTCAGGATGTTCGCGCAGGTCGACCATCCCGGCCTTGGCCTTTTGATGGATCCGACCAACTATTTCGAGGCGCACAACATCGACCGCATGGACCAGGTGCTGAACCAGGTGTTCGACACGCTGACCGACAAGATCAAAATAGCGCATGCCAAGGACGTGAAGCGTTCGGGCAGCGACAAGACGGAGAAGCATGCCGATATTGGCGACGCGGACGCGCATGAGGGGCTGACATTCCGTGGCGTCGGCGAGATCGAATTGCCGGCGCCCGGTCTCGGCGCGCTCAACTACGATCTTTACCTGAAGCGGCTCAGCGAGAAGCACCCGAACATCCCGGTGATCATCGAGCATCTGACCGAGGACGACGTGCCGCGCGCCAAGAAATTCCTCGACGGGAAATTCCGCGCCAACGGGCTTTGAAGGCAGGGCAGACGGTGATGGCGACGGCGGCCAAGACAAAGCGCGATTACAGCCTGGTCGGCGAAAGCACGCGGGCCGCCGTCGAGACCGGGCTGGCCTCGGCCGAGTGGTATCACACCGACGTGCCGCGCAAGACCATGAAGGAGCTGATGCAGCGTTCCGACGGACCGGCGATCCGCGACACCATCATCTGGATCGTCGCGATCCTGGGTTCGGCGGCGGGCATCGTCTGGTTCTGGGGCACATGGTGGGTGGCGCCGTTCCTCATCGTCTATGGCGTGCTCTATGGCTCGTCGAGCGATTCGCGCTGGCACGAATGCGGCCACGGCACGGCCTTCCGGACGCGCTGGATGAACGATGTCGTCTATCACATCGCCTCGTTCATGCTGATGCGCAATCCGGTGCAATGGCGGTGGAGCCATGCCCGCCATCACACCGACACCATCATTGTCGGCCGCGATGCCGAGATCGCCGTGATGCGGCCGCCGGATCTCGTCAAGGCGGCGCTCGCTTTCACCGGCATCCTCGATTTCCGCTATTCGCTGCCGACGCTGGTGCGTCAGGCCTTCGGTCGGCTCTCTGACGACGAGAAGAGCTACATTCCCGAGATGGAGCAGCACAAGGCGCTGGTCGCGGCGCGCTGGCATATGGTCGTCTATGTCGCGACGATCGCTGCCGCGATCGCGCTTCACTCATGGCTGCCCTTGGTGCTGATCGGCCTGCCGCGCCTCTACGGCACCTGGCATATGGTGCTGACCGGACTGCTGCAGCATATCGGGCTCGCCGACAATGTCACCGACCACCGGCTGAACACGCGCACGGTCTATATGAACCCGATCAGCCGGTTCATCTACTGGAACATGAACTATCATGTGGAGCATCACATGTTCCCGATGGTGCCCTATCACGCGCTACCGAAGCTGCATCAACTGATCAAGCATGACCTGCCGGAACCCAATCCATCGATGTGGCATGCCTATCGCGAAGTATGGCCGGTGCTTCTCAGGCAATTGAGATACGAGGACTATTACCTCAAGCGCGACTTGCCGCCGACGGCCAGGCCGTATCGCGGCGAGTTTCACGAGGTCGACATGTCGAGGGCCGCCGAGTAGCTATCGGCTATCCGGCTTTCCGGCCAGCCGCGCGGCCGATAGGGTGACGGGAAGATGAACCGAACGTCCGCCAGCAAATAGGGATATCCGATGAGCCGAAAGAGACCGACCGTTGCCGACCTGCGCGCCATGAAGGGCAAGCGGCAACTGACCATGCTGCGTGTGCTGACGCTGGAAGAGGCGGAAGCCGCCGAGCGGGCAGGGGTGGATATCGTCTCGGTGCCACCGGAGCTGGTGCTCAATCCGCACTATCGGGATGCCGCGCCCAGCCTCTTCACCATGCCCGGCGAGAACTTCTTCGAGATTGGCACGGCGGATGATTTCGTCCGCTGGGCCTTCAGGCTCTACAAAGCAAGCGCGGACGCCGTCTATTGCAGTGCCGGCTATGCCACGATCAA
Source organism: Mesorhizobium sp. ORM8.1 (assembly GCF_053005525.2). NCBI lineage: Bacteria > Pseudomonadati > Pseudomonadota > Alphaproteobacteria > Hyphomicrobiales > Phyllobacteriaceae > Mesorhizobium > Mesorhizobium sp. ORM8.1. Next base: position 6,167,037 of record NZ_CM132600.1, read on the forward strand.
GCGGATGGCCGACGATGCCATTCCGGTGATCGGCCATGTCGGTCTGATCCCGTCACGCGCGACCTGGACCGGCGGCTTCAAGGCCGTCGGCAAGACCGCCGACACCGCCATGCAGGTGTTCGAAGCGGTGAAGCAGCTGGAGGCGGCCGGCGCGATCGGCGCCGAGATCGAAGTGGTGCCGGTCGAGGTGGCGAAGGCAATCTCGGAGCGTACGCCGCTGATCATGCTGTCGATGGGGGCGGGCACCGGTTGCGACGCGCAATATCTGTTCGCCGAGGACATTCTCGGCATGAACCGGGGCCACATGCCGCGTCACTCGAAAATCTATCGCAACTTCGCCGCCGAGTATGACCGGCTGCAGCAGGAGCGTATCGCGGCGTTCTCCGAATATGTCGCCGACGTCGAGAGCGGCGCCTATCCGGAAGACAAGCATGTCGTGCGCATGGACCCGAGCGAGCTCGCCCAGTTCATGAAGAAGGTCGACACAAAGTCCTGAGAGAAGGCTCGTTTAGCCGGTTGCCGGCGAACCTTTCCACGTCCCGCCGGCGAGCGTGGCATAGAGTACCTCGGCGTCCACTCCGAGCGGCCGGTCTTCCTTCAGTGTCGCCACATGCGAACGCACGGCTGTGTGGATCGCGCCGGTGGCTGGCGCGAGCGTTGCGCCCTCACGCAAATCGACGGCCTGCGCCGCCGCCATGAGTTCGAAGGTGATCAGCCGCCGCCACAGCGCGATCATTTCGGCGCATTTGGCCACGGCCAGCGGCGCTTGCGTGGCAAGATCCTCGACGCCCTCGGATACCGGCAGGAAGTCGAGCATCACCGGATTTGCCTTGTGGCGGATGCCGGCCAGGATCGCCGTCACCGTTTTCTGCAACGGCACGAAGCCGGCCGAGGCGCCGCCGACCGGCGACAAATATTTCGGCAGGCCGTGACGGGTGGAGCCGGTGAGCTGGATGAAGCGGGCGGCGCACGCCGCTGCGCATTGCGCGATCGCCAGGCCAAGCGTCTCGAAGGCTAGCGAAAGCGAAGCGGTGTGGAAATTGCCGGTCGACATCACGACGGCATCGTCGACCAGCACCAGCGGATTGTCGGCGGCGGCATTGAGCTCGATCTCGACCGCGTGCCGCGCATTGTCGATTGCCTGGATCAGCGTGCCATGGATCGAAGGCATGCAGCGGATCGACAGCGGGTCCTGGATGGTGGTCGCAGCCGGCGCGTCATCGCGCGCCAGCAGCTCGCGCAGCGCCTTTGCCGCCACCTGCTGGCAGGCCCCCGGCCGCGCCAGATGCTGGCGCGCGTCGAGGATGGTGCGGTTGGCGCCGAGCGCTTCCATGGTGAGTGCGCCGGCCTGCTGCTGTTGCCCGAGCGCCGAGAGTGCATCGACGAGCGTCAGCGCGCCGGCGCCGGTGGACACGGCGGAGGCATTGATCAGCGACAGGCCGTCTTTGGGCGCCAGGCTGACCGGAGCCAACCGCGCCATCGTCAGCGCCTTGGCGGCGGGCATGCGCCGGCCCTGGTAGTCGGCCTCGCCTTCGCCGATCAGCATGCGGGCGATCGCGGTCATCAGCACCAGATCGCCGTCGCCGATCGAGCCGAGCGAGGGTATCACCGGATGGACGCCGGCATTGAGCGCTTCGACAAGTGCGGTGAAGATATGCGGCGACAGGCCCGAACCGCCGGCCGCCAGCATGGCGATGCGGGCAAACATCGCCGCGCGCACGGTGGGGATCGGCAACGCTTCGCCGACCCCGGCGCTGCGGCCTTCAAGCAGTTGGCGCTGGAAGGCGCTGGCGTCGCCTTCGATGGCCGTGACGAGATTGGCGCCGAGGCCTCTGTTCAACCCGTAGATCTGCTGGCCACCGGCCGCGGCCTCGTCGAGTATTTTTCGCGCCTTGCCGAGCTTCTCGACGACGGTCGGCGTGACCTCGATCTTGTCGGTGTTGCGCGCGACCGCCGCGACATCGTCGATGCTGACGCCGGCGCCGGTGAGGACGAGCGCGCTCATGCGAAACGCAACCTCTGGCCGATGCCTTTTTCGCCGGCCTTGGCGAGCATCGCCTTGCCAAGCGCAATGTCGGACAGCGACAGGCCGCGGTGCCAGAATAGGATCGTCTCGTCTTCGCTTTGCCGTCCTGCTTTCTTGCCGGCTGCGATCTGGCCGAGTTCGGCATGGAGCGTCGCGTCGCTCAGCCTTCCGGTCTCGACATGGGCGCGCAGCGAACCGAGCTTGCCGGTCTTGCACTGGCCCCAGTCGTCGACGACGATCTTCGACATGATGTCGGTGAGCGACAGCTCGACCGCGCTCATCGTGCCATAAGGCATGACCAACGCGCCGGGCTTGATCCATTCGGTCTTGAGCAATGGCTGTGGCTCGTTCAACCGCGAGGCCTCTACAACGATATCGGCGCCGTCGACACAACTTTTCCAGTCCGCCACGGCGGTGACTTTCTTGCCGAGGTCGGCGGACAGTTTGGCGGCAAAGCCATCCCGGCTTTCGGGCCTGCGCGAATGGACGCGGATATCGTCGAAGTCGAAGAGATGGTCGAGCAGCCGCACGTTCCAATAGGCGGTGCCGCGTGCGCCGATATGGCCGAGCACCTTGGAAGTCTTGCGCGCCAGGTGCTTGGCGCCGATCGCGGTGACGGCGCCGGTGCGCATGTCGGTGATGACGGTGGCGTCGAGGATGGCGCGCGGCGTGCCGGTGCGCGGATCGAAAAGGTTGAGGATGCCGAATTCGGAGGGCAGGCCGTGCAGGTAATTGTCGACATAATCGCCGACGATCTTCACGCCGGCGGCGTCGAGCGGTGCAACATAGCCGCGCAGCACGTTGAAATGACCGTGGAAGGATGGATCCGGTTCGAGATGGACGCGCGGCTCGATCACCGTCTGGCCGTTGCCTTGCGCGACGAGCCCGGCCTCGACGGCGTCGATGATCTCGGCGTCGGTCATCGCAAGCGCTTCGATGTCGAGGGCGTTGAGGTAGTCGATATAAATGGGCTTCATGCGTTTTCCTCGGCCACCCCCGATCCATCCATAACAGGCCAAACGGCGACACGGAAGTTTGTTGGATAAACTCTGGACTGGGCCAGCTTTATGCTGTTCAACCAGCGCATCGCTGGCGATCATCGCTTGCGGCGCCATCTCACCACAAACACCGCGGGCGCTGGTGGTGGCGCTGATGCTGGTCGCCGGCCTGTCGCGCTCGATGCAGTTCACGGCGCTGAACACGCTGGCCTTCGCCGACATCGATGCGCGGCGGCGAAGCTCGGCGGCGACGCTTTCCAGCACGCTGCAGCAGATAGCGATGCTGTTCGGCGTGGCGGTCGCGGCGGCGATCCTCAATCTGTTGCGGATCGTCAGGGGCGGGGCGGCGCCCGACCTCTTCGACTTCGGAATCGCTTTTGTGGCGATCGGCCTGATCGGGCTTGCGGCGCTTTGCGTTTCCCGGTTCTGCCGCCTTCGGCAGGCGCCGAAGTTTCCGGGCACTCCCGAAACAATTGACGTCGCGCCCGCCGCGCTTTGCGGACGCAAATTCCGCTGGCATAGCCGGCTTTGAACGCACGGGTTCGCGAGCCGCGCGATCGACGCAAAGAAACGCCAAAAGCCTAGCAGTTTCCGATCATTGCGCCAGTTTTGGCAATCGATGCGTCCACTCGACAAATAGTAGCGCCTGTACGTTTGTTGAACGCGGATTCATTTGACGAGCGGCTGTTGAGCCGATTAGCTTTCAGGCGGGATGGAGGTTCGACCGGACCTTCCATCGGGGCGAAAGAAATAGCGATGAACGCGATCGGCTGGCCGGACTGGAGGCGCCTTAATCAGGAAGGCATTGTTTTTGCCATTGCGGTGATGCTGTTCGTCGCCGCTGCCATCGGTCTGCCGGGCTTTTTCGCCGCCGACAACCTTGTCGCCATCGTCCGTTCCGTCTCGGTGCTGGGCATTTTGGCGCTCGGCATGGCGCTGGTCATTATCGGCCGCGGCATCGATCTGTCGGCGGTGGCGATCATGGCGATGTCGGTCGCGTGGTATCTGCAACTGCTCAATGCCGGCACGCCGGATGGGCTCGCCTTCGCCTATGTGCTGGCGGGCGTGCTCGCCATCGGCCTGCTCAACGGCTTTCTCGTCGCCTATGCCGACGTGCCGGCGATATTCGTCACTTTGGCCACCGGCTCCTTCGTCTTCGGTTATGTCCGCTCGCAATTGATCACGCAGGACGCGGTGCCGGTGCCGCAGGGCCATTGGGTGGAACTGCTCGGCGGCTTGCGCTTCCTCGATGTCCCAGTCGAGGTCTTCGTCTTCGCCGGGTTGGCGTTTCTGGTCTTCCTGTTCCTGCGCTACACCAAATGGGGCCGCTTCATCTATTTTGCCGGCGACAACCCAGTGGCGGCGCGCAACATCGGCATTCCGGTGCGACCGATGCTGGTGCTGCGCTATGTGCTTTCGGCGGTCGTGGCGCTGGTCGCCGGCCTGCTGACCGCGGCCAGCCTGCATTCGATCAACACCCGCGTCGTCAACTCGACGCTGCTCTACGACATCGTGCTGGTGGCGGTGATCGGCGGCATCGGCCTGTCGGGCGGCAGGGGCGGGGTGCGCAATGTGCTGGTGGGGGCGGCCCTGATCGGCATCCTGCTCAACGCCATGACGATCATCGACATTCCGCTGCTTTACCAGAACCTGATCAAGGCGGCGATCCTGTTAGGGGCGATCATCGTCGACGGCATCATCAACCCGCGCGACGAGCAGACCGCGCAGCAAGGCGACATTTAGAGCAGATGGGCTAGCCCATCTTGCTCTGGGGTACCCGGTCGGCAACAACACAAACAGAGGATGTGACATGAGACTGATTAGGACATTGATGGCCGCCGCCACGGCGCTGGCCGTTACCGCCTTCGTGGCGCCGACCTTCGCCGCCGACGATCCGGGCCCCGCCGCCTATGCGCAGGCGCTGAAGGGCAAGCGCGTCATGCTGGTGCCGCTGGCCATGGGCTTCGACCTGGCGCAGGGCTGGGCGCATTATCTGAAGAAGGAGGTCGAGGCCTGGGGCGGCACGTTCGAGACGCGCGATCCGAACTGGGTGGTCGACGCCGGCGCGCAGGCTATCACCGACGCCATCGCTTCCGACGCAAGGCCCGACGTGCTCATCATCCATGCGCCCGACCTCAACTCCTACTCCAAGCTGATGAAGAAGGCACAGGCCGCCGGCACCTATGTGCTGCTCGTCGACAATCCGGCGAATTTCCCGGCCGATGCCTTTGTCGGCAGCGACTGGGACAAGCTCGGCCAGCTCGAGGCGGAAGCGGCGATCAAGGGCTGTGGGTCGAACTCCTCAAAGAAAATCGGTTTGGTGCAAGGCGACCAGGCCAATTCCTCGAGCCTCTACCAATATGCCGGTATCATGAAGGTGCTGGACAAAAACCCGGACTTCAAGGTGGTGGCCAAGCCCGATTCCAACTGGGATGCGACGAACTCGCGCAACGTGACAACGACGATGCTGCAGCAGAATCCCGATATCTGCTCGATCATCGACTTCTGGGATGGTGACGCCACCGGCGCCTCGGCCGCGATCCGCGACGCCAAACTCGACGGCAAGGTGTTCCTGGTCACCACCGGCGGCGGCGAGAAGGCCGCCGACTGCGACAAGCTCGTGGACGGCACCTATGGCGCCGTTGTGATGACCGATCTTGCCCGCCAGTCCGGCGACATGAATGCCATCATCAAGTTCCTGCTGCAAAGCGGCCAGCCTGCCGGCACCTCGCACACCTACATCTACACGCTAGAGAAGGCGACGACGAAGGCCGACCTCAAGCCGGACAGTTGCTGGGACCTCAAGGCGCTGCAGGCCGAGGCGGCGGCGAAGTAAGCCGCGCCTTTGGAAAACGCCCATGAGGTGGCCGGATCGTTTCGGCCGCCTCTTTCTGTTTGCCACCTCTTCCTGTTGCCACCTCTTTCCCGCTTGCCACCTTTTCCCGCTTGAATGACAAAAGCAGCCAAATGACCCTTCGTGAACGCCTCCAGGCCTGGCGCTACAATCTCGTGCCCGACCATCTGGTCGGCGAGATCCTGACCAAGCGCTGGACCGACAACGCCATTCCCTTCCTGGCGCTGGTGGCGACGCTCGGCGTGTTCGGCTCGGTCATACCGGGCTTCTTCAAGCTAAACTCGCTGCAGGAATCGACCCGTCAGCTCGGCGAGTTTTCCTCGTCGTCACCGGCATGACGGTGGTGATGCTGGGCGGCGGCATCGACCTCTCGGTCGGCTCGATCTTCGCGCTGTCCTGCTTCTCCGCCGTCTATGTCTTCTTCATCCTCGAACAGTCGGTGTGGCTGGCGCTGGCCGCGGCACTGGCCACCGGCCTCGTCTTCGGCGCCATCAACGGCTACCTGGTCGGGTATCTCAGGCTGCGCGCCTTCCTCACCACGCTGGTCACCTTCATCTTCGGGCGGGCGCTGTTCGACATCCTGGTCAGCACCTATGCCGCCGATGTCCAGCTTTCCCAGGCCTCCTCCGATGTGCTCGACTTCATCGGCGACGGGACATTCTGGGGGCTCTCGGTGTCGGTGTGGCTGGCGATCATCCTTGCCATCATCACCCACATCGCGCTGACGCGCTCGCGTCCCGGCTGGCACGTGCTGGCGGTCGGTGGCTCGAGGCGTTCTGCGCACAATGCCGGCATTCGCGTGCGGCGCACCGTCTTCATGACCTATGTCTTCTCCGGCCTTTGCTCCTCGATCGGCGGCTTCCTGATCGCCTGCCGGTTGAGCGGCGCGGGACCAGGCACCGGGCTCAACCTGGAAATCATGGCGCTGACCGCGGCGGTCGTCGGCGGCGTCAGCCTGGGCGGCGGGCGCGGCTCGGTGGTCAAAGGGCTGATGGGCGCCATCATCGTGCTCACCATGACCAACGGATTGATCAGGCTCGGCTACGGCACCGGCACCAACCAGATGGTGCTCGGCATCCTGCTCGCGGTGGCGGTGACCATCGACATCCGCTGGCTGAAGAACCGCCACAAGGTGCTGAACGAGGTCTATGTCGCGCCGGTCTATCTCAAGATGGGCGAGACGCAGTCGACCGTGCCGGGCTCCGGGACGCCCTACGAGCTCGACAACCGGCTGTCGGCGGCGGACCATATCGGGCTCGGCGAGTTGGAAGGACCGGAAGACGTCATCCTCGACCGCGACGATCATCTCTATTGCGGCACACGCCACGGCGAGATCGTCCGCTTCTTTGCCCCCGACTACAAACGCTCCGAAGTCTTTGCCCATATTGGCGGCTTTCCGCTGGGCTTGGCCTTCGACAAATCAGGCAATCTGATCACCTGCGTCGGCGCCATGGGGCTTTATTCCGTTTCGCCGGAGCGCGAGGTGAAGCGGCTCTCGGCGGAGACGGCGCGCTCCTGGACCTCGATCGTCGACGATGCACGGCTGCGCGATCCCAATGATTGCGACATCGCGCCGGACGGCCGCATTTATTTCACGGATTCGACCAAGCGCTATGACGCCCACGATTGGGCGCTGGACTCGATCGAGAACCGCGCCACCGGCCGCCTGCTGGTCTACGATCCGACTGACGGCTCGACAAAGACGCTGCTCGATGGCTATCGCTACACCAACGGCGTGTGCATGGCGCATGACGGCAAGCCGCTGTTCTTCGCCGAGAGCTGGGCCTGCCGCGTGCACCGTTACTGGCTGGAGGGGCCGAAGGCCGGCACCGCCGAATGCGTCATCCGCGACATGCCGGGCTATCCCGACAACATCAACCGCGCCTCGGACGGCAATTACTGGATGGCCTGGCTCGGCATGCGCACGCCAAGCTTCGACCTGTCGTTGCGCCACCCCGACATGCGCAAGCGCATGACGCGCCGGTTGCCGCAGGACGAGTGGCTGTTTCCCAACATCAACACCGGCGGCGTGGTGAAATTCAACGAGAAGGGCGGCATCGTCGAAGCGATGGGCGATCTCACCGGTGGCGCGCATCCTATGGTCACCTCGATGCGCGAGCATAAGGGCTGTCTGTTCGTTGGCGGCATCCTCAACAACCGTGTCGGCCGCTACAGAATAGCGGGCGCCGACCCGAACTGGACCAGCCCCGCTTCCTATTGGGGAGCGAAGTCATGATCCTCGATCCTGTGCTCGATCTGTTTCGCGGCAAGGCGGTCACCATCCCGCCGCTCGACGGTGCTTTCCGACCCAACACGCGGCTGGATGACGCGCCGGCATTTGCCCAAATGACCGAGCCGGACAATTTGCTTGTCGACGGCGAGAGGCTGCTCGCCTCCAGCGGCAATGCGGTGTTTGCGGTTGCCGCAACAGGCGGGCCGACGGTGGTCGAAACTCTGCCTGCGCCGATCAGCGCGCTCGCGCTGTCGCCGGCCAGAGAACTTACCGTGGCTCTCGAAACCGGCAAGCTGCTGATCGGGGGCAGGGAACTGTCGCTGCCGGCCGAAGTCCGCTGCATCACCGCACTCGCTTATGCCGAAGACGGCACGCTGTGGCTGGCCAACGGGTCGGCCGAGCATACGCCGTCGCAATGGGCGGCGGACCTGATGAAGAAAGGCGCGTCCGGTTCGCTGTGGAAGCGAGACCCAGGCGGTGCGTTCCGCAAGGTGGCCGGCGACATCGCGTTCCCGTATGGGCTACACCCCATTGGCTCCGATGTGCTGGTCAGCGAAAGCTGGCGCCATCAGCTCATCCGTTTCGACGGTGCGAGCGGCAACCGCTCGACGGTGCTGGCGCATCTGCCTGGTTATCCCTCGCGGCTGTCGCTGGCCGGCGATGGCGGCGCATGGCTGGCGCTGTTTGCGCCGCGCAACCGGCTGATCGAATTCGTGCTGCAGGAAAGGCACTACCGCCAGGACATGATCGATCAGGTGCCGCCGGCCTACTGGATCGCGCCGGCGCTGGCCTCCAACCGCAGCTTCCTCGAACCGCTGCAATGCGGCGGCATCCGCACCATGGGCATTCACAAGCCGTGGTCGCCCAGCCGCTCCTACGGGCTGGTGGCGAAGCTCGGCCGGGACATGCAGCCGCAATTCAGCCTGCACAGCCGCGCCAACGGCACGCGCCACGGCATCTGCAGCGTGGTGGAAAAGGATGGCCAGTTGCTTGTCGCTTCCAAAGGCGGCGACTGCGTGCTGGCCATCGCTTCGGGAGGTTTCTGATGGAACCGATCGTTCGCCTGGAAAACGTTACCAAGACCTATCGCGGCGTGCCGGCGGTGAAGAATGTCAGCTTCGACCTGCGCAAGGGCGAGATCCACGCGTTGCTTGGCGAGAACGGCGCCGGCAAGTCGACGCTGACCAAGATCATCGCGGGCGTTGTCGACGCCACGTCGGGCAAGATGTTCCACAAGGGTCGCGAGATCGCCTACGCTTCGCCGCATGCCGCCCTGGAAGCCGGCATCGCCATGGTGTTCCAGGAGACAAGCCTGGTGCCGTCGATGACGGTGGCGCAGAACCTCTATCTCGGCACCGAGAAATTCCTCAACCGGTTGCGTGGCACTTACATCTCGGCGCAGCAATTCCTGCAATCGCTGAATTTTCCCGTCGACCCCAACGCGATGGTGGCGACGCTGGGCGCGGCCAAGCGGCAGATGGTCGAGATCGCGCGCGCCGTCCACCACAATGCCGAGATCATCATCTTCGACGAGCCGACGGCAACGCTGACGCCGGAGGAAAAGCGCCATTTCTTCGCGCTGATCCGTCGGCTGAAAGCGCGCGGCGTCTCGATCGTCTTCATCAGCCACGCGCTGGAAGAGGCGCTGATGATTGCCGACCGCATCACCATTTTGCGCGACGGCGAGTTGGTGGTTACCGACGACACACAGGCTTTCGATCGCGACAAGATCGTATCGGCCATGGTCGGCCGTTCGCTGTCGGGACAGATCTACCGCCAGCGCGACGAGGCAAAGCTGCGCAAGGCGGGCAAGAAAGTGTTGTCGGTGCAGGACATTTCGATGAGCAATGTCGTGCGCAACACGTCCTTCTCGATCTTCGAGGGTCAGATCACCGGCGTGTTCGGGTTGATCGGGTCGGGGCGCACCGAAACCTTCAAGATCGTGTCGGGCATCTACAAGCGCGATTTCCTGCGCGGCGGCGCGATCGAACTCGACGACAGACCGGTGCGCTACCTTGTGCCGAGCCAAGCGGTGGCCGACGGCATCGTCTATGTCACCGAGGACCGCAAGAGCGAGGGCATTTTCGAGACCATGAGCGTCGCCGAGAACCTGTTCGGCGGCTTGCTGGCGGCCGGGCGCGAGAAAGCCTGGGTGATCAACCAGCAGGAGATGCGCCAGCTTTCGGCTGAATGGACGAAGACGCTGAACATCAAGGCGATCAACGACAATGCCCGCGTCGTCGAGCTCTCCGGCGGCAATCAGCAGAAGGTGGTGATCGGCAAGGGACTGGTGCAGCAGCCGCGCATCGTGATCCTCGACGAGCCGACGCGCGGCGTCGATGTCGGCGCCATCGCTGAGATCCACCAGATCATCAACCGCCTGGCTGACGAGGGGCTGGCCGTCGTCGTCATCTCGTCCTACCTGCCGGAAATCATGAATCTTTCGGACCGGATTCTGGTGTGCCGGCAAGGCCGCATCGTGGAGGAATTCTCGCCGGCGGAGGCGACGGAGGAGAAGATCATGTATGCGGCTGTGCACTAGGTTCTAGCCGATGGCGCAAATGCGTTGGCAATGGCGAAGACCTCAACCCGTTCGTCATCCACGGGCGGAGCAAGGAGCGCAGCGACGCGCGCAGACCCGAGGATCCATGCCGCGACTCGGAAGCGCCGCAACGGTGCAGAATTCTGCTTCGCTGCACTCTATGGCCAAAGTCGCGGCATGGATTCTAGGGTCTCCGCGACGGAGCTTCGCTCCTGCTATGACGAAGCTAAGGAGCCGACCTGCAAAAAACCGATTCATCCAAGGTGGTTGGCTGCAATTGTTCAACACCTGATTCAATCCACACGAAAGGACCGCATCATGGCCACCACAAGACTCCTCAGCGACGCCGAGGTCGAAAAAATCCCGGCGGTGAAAGCCGTGTTCGACGATATCCGCGCGACGCGAAAGTCCGATTTCGTCAACAATTTCTGGCGGGGGCTGGCCAACGATCCGGCGGCATTGAAGCGGGTGTGGGAGCAGCTCAAGGCGGTGATGATGGCCGACAGCGCCATCGATCCGCTGACCAAGGAGATGATCTATATCGCCGTCTCGGTCGCCAATGGTTGTTCCTATTGCATCCATTCGCACACGGCGGCGGCCCGCGCCAAGGGCATGACCGATGTGCAGCATGGCGAGCTGGTATCGATCATCGGCCTTGCCGGCCAGACCAACCATCTGGTCACCGCCATGCAGATCCCGGTCGATCCGCAATTCGAGGTGAAGTGAGGCGCCGGCTCCCTTCTCCCCTTGTGGGAGAAGGTGTCGCCGAAGGCGACGGATGAGGTGTTCCAGGAAACAGCGGCGTCTCACTCCGCTGGAACACCCCTCATCCGTCTCGGCGCAGCGCGCCGATCCACCTTCTCCCACAAGAGGAGAAGGAAAAAGAGCGCTACACTGGTCGGTATACCTTCTCCGCCGTGTTCCAGAAGATATCCGCCTCGGCTTGCGCTCCGTGGCGGGCCACTGCCGCGCGGTGCGCCTTGATGAGTTCGGCGTGGCTGGTCCACAGCTTTTCGATCGGGAAGTTCGAGCCGAACATCAGCCGGTCGCTGCCGAGGATTTCGATCGCGTTGTCGACGATATAGACGATCAGTCCCGGATCGTTGCGGTGCTCGAAAGTGCCCAGCCCCGACAGCTTTGCGTAGAAGTTCGGCGCGGTCGAAAGCGTATGCAGGCCGGCCTTCCAGGCTTCCGTGGTTTCGGGCTCCATGCCGGTCAGCATGCCCGCATGCGTCAGGATGAAATTGGTTTGCGGATTCTCGCCAACCAGCATCAGCCCGTCCTTCATCTGAGCGGGGAAAAGCTGCAGGTCGAAGGATAGGCCATGGTCCTTCAGCCGGGCCACGTTGGCGCGCACTTTGGGATCGATTACCTGGTCCGCCGAGGCGGCAAAGCGGAAGGCGGGCGTCTCGTGCCAATGGAGCTGCATGCGCACGCCGCGCAGCAGCTTGTATTTCATCAGCCGGTCGATCTGTGGGCGGACATCGTCGACCGTCATATCCGCATAGCCGACAATGGCGTGCGGCCAGCCGGTCTCGTCAGATGTCTTCTGCAGCAAGGCGACCTCCTTTTCGAAATCCTCCTTGGCCCAGTTGGTCTGGACGTAGACGGCCTTCTCGATGCCGGATCCCTTCTGGTCCCCGAGGAATTCCGTGATCGGATAGTCGCGGCGGATCGGCTCGTAGGGGCCGAAGATGCGCGGCACCATCGGGCCGACCAGCCAGGGCTGGTCCTGTTGGCGCCAGATATGGAAATGCGCGTCGATGGCTTTCTGCATCACGATACCCTTTTCCAGGTTGTCGATGCCGCCGGAGCAGGGCGGGCGAGCGACAGGATGAAATCGGTGAGGCCGGCGAGCGAGGAGCCGTCGACCAGATCGTCGAGCAGCGGCAGGATGGCGCGAAGCGCTGCGGTGGCCGGGCGGAAGCGCGGGTCACCGGCCAAGGGCGTGGCCAGCGACAGCCGGAAGGCGCGGGCACTGAGCCGCCGCATGGCTGTTTCCAACTCGGCATGATCACCGCGCTCCAGCGCATCCGACAGGATGACGATCGCGGCACCGCGCGCGAAGGCCGAGAAGCGCGGCACCGACAAGAAGGCGAGCAATGTCGGTCCCATGCGGGTGCCGCCGTCCCAGTCGTCGACCTGGGCGGCCGCGCGCGTTAGCGCCTGGTCGCGATCGCGGATGCGCAATGCCGAGGTGATGCGGGTGAGCCGCGTGCCGAAGGTGAAGATTTCCGCCCTGTCAGCACCTTGCACGGCGGCATGCGCGAGCTTGAGATAGTCCGCCGTGTGCAATTTCATCGAGCCGGAGACATCGATCAGCAGCAAAAGCTTGCGCGGCACGGTCTGGCGGCGGCGCAGCAGTGGCGAGGGTACGTCGCCATCGGCGCTGACAATCTCTGAGCGAGCGGCGCAGGTCGAGCTTGCCACGCGAATGGGTGCGCACGGTGCGGAAGGAGCGGCGCGCGGGCAGGGCAGATGAGAGCTTGCGGCGAAAGGCGGTCAGCCTATCGTCGTCGCGCTGGAATTCGCGAGTGCTCAGTTGCTCGAGAGCTGAGGATAGCTCGCCGCCCTTCTCCTGGCGCGTGGTCTCGCGCTCTTCTTCGCGCGTGCCGCCGTTGTCCTTGATGCGGGTTTCCTCGTCGGCGTCGCCTTCGAACACGGCTGAAATGTTGCCGTAGAAGTGGCTCTGGAAATGCGCCTCGAATTCGTCGCGGCGGTCGGGTGGTGGTGCCAGCGTGGCAAGTGCCGCCTCACGGATGTCGGCCATCGAGCGGGGGCCGAGCAACGTCACTGCCTGCATGAAGCCGGAAACCTGTTCGGGTGCGACGGCAAAACTGTAGCGGCGCAAGAGACGAGCGAAGCTGAGCAGGGGGCCGCGGCGCGGGTAGGCTCTCCTCGCCCCGTTTACGGGGTCCGAAGGACGGGTCGAGACAGGCGGCTCGACCCCTGATGCCGGCAGGCAGGTGAGGGGCGGCGCCGACTTCTGATGATCATGGCGCCGCCCCTCATCCGCCCCTTCGGGGCACCTTCTCCCCGTGAACGGGGAGAAGGAATTGTTGAGGTCCCGCATCACGCCAGCGCCTCCTCGACGATGCGGCCAAGTTCGGGCGCGATGTAGGACAGGTCTTCCTCATCCTTGATCAGAACGCCAATGGCGCGGCGGAAGGCTTCGGGCCATGGGCTGCCGCCTTTTTCGAGGATGGTCGCGGCATTGGCCCATTCGACCGCCTCGGCGATGCCGGGCGGCTTGGCCAGCGGGCGCGCGCGGATGGTCTGCACCGCAGCCGCCACGGCACGTGCCGTTGCCTCGGCGACATCGCCAGCGCGCAGCATGATGATGGCGGCTTCGCGCTCGGCATCGGGATAGCCGATCCAGTGATAGACGCAGCGCCGGCGCAAGGCTTCCGCGAGTTCGCGGGTACGGTTCGAGGTCAGGATGACGATCGGCTGGGCAGCAGCGCGGATAGTGCCGCGCTCTGGAATGCTGATCTGGAAGTCGGACAGAAATTCGAGCAGGAGCGCTTCGAATTCGTGGTCGGAACGGTCGACTTCGTCGACCAGCAGCACACGCTGCTCCGGTGCCCGCAACACCTGCAGCAGCGGCCGGGCGATCAGAAAGCGGTCGTCATAGATGTCGATCTCATGCTCGCCGGCATGACGGATGGCGAGCAGTTGGCGCTGGTAGTTCCACTCGTAGAGCGCATGCGCGGCGTCGATGCCTTCGTAGCATTGCAGCCGCACCAGATCGCGGCCAAGCAGTTCGGCGATTGCCTTGGCCGCTTCCGTCTTGCCGACGCCCGGCGCGCCTTCCAGCAACAGCGGCTTGCCGAGCCGAATGGCCAGGAAGATGGCGGTGGCGAGACTGTCATCGGCCAGATAGCGCGAGGCGGCGAGATGCTGCGCCACCGCCTCCGGCGAGGTCGCGACAGTCTCTGCGCTGGTCCAGTTCATTTTGGTCCTCAGTTCGCCGCTTGCGCCTTGAGCGCACGCAAAATGCGTTCCGGCGTGATCGGCAGCGTGTCGATGCGCACGCCGACGGCGTCGAAGACGGCATTGGCGACGGCGGGGATTTGCGGGTTGGCGCACATTTCACCCGGCCCCTTGGCGCCGTACGGTCCATCGGCTGACGGCCGCTCCAGCACGATGATCTCGGTCTCGGCGAGATCGCCGGGGCCGGGCATCAGATATTGATTGAAGTCGGTGCCGCCATGGTCGCGGTTGGGATAGTAAGGCTCGGTCGTCTCATAGAGCGCGTGGCTGATGCCCATCCAGGAGCCGCCGACCAATTGCTGCTCGACCATTTTCGGATTCAGCGCGCGGCCGATCTCGAAGACGTTCTTCACCGTCAGCACGGTGACTTCGCCGGTCTCGTCGTCGACCTCGACCTCGGCCACCGTGCAGGCGTGGGCGTAGCAGGTCGAGGGCTTCATCGCGCCGGTTTCTTTCTCGGGATAAGAGCGCGGGATCAGGAACATGCCGCGGCCTGATATCGAGCGGCCGCGCTTGAAATGCGCCGACAGCGCGACATCGAAGATCGAGATCGACTTTTGCGGCGCGCCCTTGACCGTTATGTTGCCTTGGCCGTCGGTATCGAGGTCGGAGGCGTTCACTTCAAGTTCCTCGGCCGCAACTTCCAGCATCACTTGGCGCGCTTCTTTTGCCGCCTGGATGACGGCATTGCCGGCGCGGTGCGTGCCGCGCGAGGCGAAGGTGCCCATGCAATGCGGGCCGGTATCGGTGTCGGCGGTGTCGACGACGACGCGGTCGGTCGGCACACCGATCGTCTCGGCGCAAATCTGCGCCATGATCTGCTTCAGGCCCTGGCCGAGATCGACGGATGACAGCGTCACCATGAAATTGCCGGTCGGCGTCGAGTGGACCAGCGCCTGGGTCGGGTCGCCGCCGAGGTTCATGCCGGTGGGATAGTTGATCGCGGCGACGCCGCGTCCGCGTCGGATCGCCATCTCAGGCCCCCTTCCTGTAGGAAGACATCGTCATGTATTTCTCCGCCACCGGCCAGTTGGCGGCGCGCGAAGCCTCCTGCATGCACTCGATGAGGGCCGCCCCTTCGGTCGGTTGGCGATGCGCCTTCATGTCGCCATCGCGGTAGGCGTTGATGAAGCGGAATTCGAGTGGATCCATGCCGATCAGCCGCGCCAGCTTGTCCATCTGCACTTCAAGGGCGAAGTCGCCGATGGTGACGCCGAAGCCGCGCATGGCCGACGAGGGCGTGCGGTTGGTGTAGACGCAATAGGTGTCGATCCAGACATTGGGGACCGTGTAGGGGCCGGGATAGTGCCCGGCACCCTTCTGCGCGCCATAGGGCGAATGGCGCGAATAGGCGCCCGCATCGGTATAACCGGTGACCTTGCGGGCGATGATGCGGCCATCTTTCATGACGCCGTCCTTGATGACGACTTTTTCGGCCGCACGCGGCGACGAGATCTGCATCTCCTCCTCGCGGCTGTAGATGAAGGAGACCGGGCGGCCGGTCAGCTTGGCGCCGAGGATGGCGATGGGCTCGACGATGACGTCGACCTTGCCGCCAAAGCCGCCGCCGACGGTGCCGCCGACGAAGTGCAGCTTCGAGCCCTGCATCTGCAGTATGATCGAGGCGTTGTCGAGGGTGAAGAACATCGCCTGCGTGTTGGTGTAGCAGGTGAAACGGTCATTGCCTTCGGGCACTACCACGCAGCCGGTGGTCTCGGTCGGCGCATGCTCGATCGGCGAGGACTGGTAGCTCTGTTCGAGGATGTGATCGGCGCCGGCAAAACCCGCCTCGACATCGCCGAAGCGCACCTTGCGGCACTCGCCGCTGTCATAGAGATAATAGTTCTGGCCGTGATATTCGTTGACCAGCGGCGCGCCGGGCTTCAGCGCTTCCTCCATGTCGAAGACCGCCGGCAGCACCTCATAGTCGACCTTGACCTTGGCGGCGGCTTCCTGGGCGGCGCGTTCGGTCTCGGCCAGCACCGCCACCACGGCCTCGCCTTTCCAGCGAACCTTGCCGTCGGCCAGCACTGTCTCGTCCTCGGGGCCGATCTGGATCAGGATCAGGATGGTGTAGACATTGTGCGGCACATCTTTGGCGGTGAGGATTTTCACCACGCCGGGATGCTTTTCCGCTTCGGATGTGTCGATAGAGCGGATACGGGCATGATGATGCGGGCTGCGCACCATCTTCAAATGCAGCATGTTGGGAAAGGTGCGGTCGGCGAAATAGGCGGTCTTGCCGGTGGCATGTCCGGGCAGATCCGAACGCGGTCTTGGCTGGCCGATCTCGTGCAGATCGTCCTTGCGCATATCGGCGAAGTAGTTTTTCCGCAGTTCCATGTTGCTTCCCCTCAGGCGGCGTTCTGCGAATTGGCGCGGGCAGCGGTGAGCACCGCCTGGATGATCGGCTCGTAGCCGGTGCAGCGGCAGATGTTGCCGGATAGCGCCTCGACCACGTCCTCGCGGCTGGGATTGGGCGTATGGTCGAGCAGCACCTTGGCGGCCATGATCATGCCTGGCGTGCAGAAGCCGCATTGCGTGGCGAAGGCATCGAGGAAGGCGCGCTGCAGCGGATGCAGAACACCGCCTTCGGCGAGGCCGGATGTGGTGGTGATGCTAGCGCCGTTGCAGGTCTCTGCCAGTGTCAGGCAAGACAGCCTGAGTTCGCCATCGACGATGACGGAGCAGGCGCCGCACGTGCCCTGGTGGCAACCGCCCTTCGGCGAGGTATCGCCGATCTTGTCGCGCAAGGCGTTGAGCAGCGTCGTGCCGCTGTCGATGAATTCGGCTTTTTCCGAGCCGTTGAGCGTGAATTGAACCGGGACCTTGGCCATTCTTCCTCCCCTGCGCGCCTGCCCGGATCGACCGGACAGACGCGCGTCCCCACGGATTTACTTCGTCAGCAACCGGCCGAGATGGACCGGCAGGACTTCGGCGCGGTACCAGGCGCTGGCGATCGGATCGGTGATCGGCGCGATGCCTTCGGTGCCGGCGGCCAGCGCTGCTGCGATGCCGTCCCGGTCAAGCGTCTTTCCTAGAAGCGCCTTTTCCGCCGCCTTGGCGCGCATCGGCCGGTCGGCCATGCAGCCGAGCGCGATCCGCGCCGAGGACACGGCGCCGTCGGTAGCCAGCTCGAGAACGGCGGCGATACTGAGCACCGAGACACCCTTGGGCTTGACCCGTGACACTTTCAGGAAGCGGAAGTTGTCGGCTTTTGGCAGCGTGAAGCTGACTGACGTGACGATGGCACGGCTGTCATCCCGCGCGGCCAGAAAGGTCTCGATGGGCAATTCGCCGTCATCGGTACTGACCAGGGCATCGAGCGCCAGCAGGGCAACGGCGAAGTCGCCGTAGGGCGCAGGTGCGAACAGATTGCCACCGACGGTCGCCATGTTGCGGATTGCCGGGCCGCCAACCGCGCGTGCGGCCTTGGCAAGGGCGGCAAGGTCCGGATGGCGGGCGATCGCCGCCATCGTCACCGAAGCGCCGATGCGGACCGCGTCGCCTGAAACCACGATGGCCGACAGGGCCGGGTCGGTCGACCTGATCAGGCCGGAGACCGAAACATCACCTTCATTGGCCGCGCGGACGACCAGCGTGCCGCCGCCGAGATAGCGCGCGCCCTGGGCTTTCAGCGCCGCGTTCGCGTCCTTCACCGTTGCGAAAGTCTGGAGTGCCAGCGCCATGGGCCGCTCCTTCAGCTCTGGCCGCTAAAATGGCTCTTCAGGGCGTTGAAGCCGCCCTGGAAGACATTGGCGCCCATGCCGGCGGCGAGCTTGTCGGCCTCTTCTGGGGCAGCGTCGAAGCTGGCGGTCCATTCTGCATAGGTGCGGTCGCCATCGGTGACGCGGCGCAATTGCAGCGTCGCCTTGTGATTGGTTAGCGGCTGGGGGTCTCCAGGATCGAGTAGCTGACGAGGAAGTTCTCATCGGAGAAATCGAGCAGCTGTTCACGCAGCCGCGCGCCGCTGGCCAGCTCGAAATTGCGCACACAGCCGATCGTCGAGGCGTCCTTGCCGTCCTCGATATGGCTTTCGACCATGCGTGGATGCCAGCCCGGCAGGCCGTTGAAGTCGCGTATCCGCGCCCAGACCTTTTCGACCGGGGCGTCGATGACGCTGGAGACGGTGACGGCAACCATGTGATCTTCCCCTCATATTCCAGGATGCTGCGAGGGTAGGTCGGCAGCTGATGTTGCGCTTATCAATGCGTCTTGCGGTGCTATCAACGAGTCTGAAAAACCGGCAAGTTGGAGGCGATGGCTTAGCTCAGGCAATCGCCCGCGCCGCCTCGCGGTAGAGCGTTGGCGGCACGCCGACATGATCGCGGAAGAAGCGCGAGAAATTGCCCTGGGTGGTGAAGCCGAGATTGCAGGCGACGGAGATCAGCGGTTCCTGCGACCATTGCAACTGGCGTACGGCCTCTTCCATGCGCAGCGTGTTCCAGTAGACGTTGGGCGTCAGGTTGGTCTGTTCCTTGAACAAAGCGAAGAAATGCGGCCGCGACAGGCCAACCGATCGGGCGACGTCGTCGAAGGAGATGCGCTCGCAGACATTGGCCTTCATCAGCTGGATCGCCTTGCGGACGCGGAAATCGAGCATCGTGTTGATGCGTGCCCGCACCGCCCGGGGCGCCGAGGCATCCGCCGCGTCGAGCACCGAGTCGATGAAGCGCTCGATCTCGTAATTGGCGACGTCGTCGATGCTTTCATTGTCGGTGAGGTGGTCGAGCAGATTGGCCGCCGCCTGATGCAACCAAGGCTCCAGCGTAATCGCAGCCCGCGTGAACAACGGAGCCGAGCAGGGCAGATCGCGGCGCCGGCGTGCCCAATCGGGATCGATATAGAAGGCCAGGAACAGGCCGGGCTTGCCGTCGTGCGAAAGCGCGTGGCTGTGCGGCTGGAACGAATTGATGCCGGCCGCTGTCCCCGGCCCAAGCCGCACCGTCTCGCGGCCGATGGTCATTTCGCCGGCCGTGCCTTCCAGCCAGATAATGAGATGCGCTTCGCCATGCGCATGGGTGACGAAGTCGTTGGCGACATTCAGCACGGAGACATGTCCGAACCGGCCCCAATAGAGCCTGATCGCGTCCGTCATGGGTATCGTTCCTCCCGCAGGCGCTGGCCTCCCTTCGCCTGCCAAGGGATAGTGCGGCTGGGGTCCGGCCGCGTCAAGGCGGGCAGAACGCGGCCGAACCCGCGTTCTCGACGCCAAAATGGATTTTCAGACTGAGCGATAGGAGGTGTAGCGCTAATCGCTGCGCCTGAAATTGCGGAGGCGGTCGAACAGCACCGCCAGGATGATGGCGCCGCCGATGAAGGTGCCTTGCCAGAAGGCGTTTATGCCAAGCAGGCCGAGGCTGTTGCGGATCACTTCGATCAGCGCGGCGCCGACAATAGCGCCGAAGGCGGTGCCGACACCGCCGGCGAGATTGGCGCCGCCGATGACGGTGGCGGCAATCACCTGCAGCTCCATGCCGGTGCCGAGATTGGTGGTGACGGCGCCCAGCCATCCGGTCTGGATGATGCCGGCCACCCCGGCCGACAGCGCCGAGATCATATAGACCGCGACCTTGATCCGCTTGACCGGAACGCCGGTCAGCGTTGCCGCATGCTCGTTGCCGCCGATGGCGAAGATGTGCCGGCCGAATTTGGTCCAGCGCAGGGTGAAGCCGGTGATCAGGGCCAGGATGATCATGTAGAGCACCGGATTGGCGATGCCGAACAGCCAGGCGCCGCCGCCGAGCGCCAGAAGTTTCTGATGGTCCGGCCCGAACTGGAACACCACCGTGTTGTTGGACGCGACCATGGCAAGGCTGCGCGCCACCGACAGCACGCCGAGCGTCACCACGAAAGGCGGGAAGCCGAGATAGGCGATGAGCACGCCGTTGAAGGCGCCGACGGCAAGCGCGGTTGCGATCGAAGCCAATATGCCGACCTCGATCGAGTAACCGGCATGCATGGTGACGGCCAGTATCATCGAGCACAGGCAAAGCACCGAGCCGACCGAAAGGTCGATGCCGCCGGTGATGATGACGAAGGTCATGCCCAGCGCCACGATGGCAACGAAGGTGATGTTGCGGGTGATGTTGTAGAGGTTCTTCGAGGTGGCGAAGGAATCGGTGGCGAAGGACAGGAACAGGCAAGCCAGGATGACCGCGATCACCACCCAGAAGGTCTGGTTGGCAAAGAGCCGCGACAGCAATGTGTGCTGCTTCTGCGCGATCGTCTGGTCAAGGGTGACTGCCATTATCGACCTTTCCTGAGAGGGCGCAAGATCACGCCACCTGTTCGATGGCGCCGGTGATCAGCCCGGTGACTTCCTCGGGTGAACTCGCCGCGATCTTCTTGTCGGCCACCTTGCGGCCGCGCCGCATGACGATGACGCGATCGGCGACATCGAAGACGTCGGGCATGCGGTGGCTGATCAGCACGACCGCAATGCCTTGGTCGCGAAGGTGTCGGATCAGGTTCAGCACCTCGGCGACCTGTCGGACCGAGATCGCCGCCGTCGGCTCGTCCATCAGCACGATCTTGGCCTGCGACAGCATTGTGCGGGCGATCGCCACCGCCTGGCGCTGGCCGCCCGACATCTGCTTGACCAGATCGCGCGGGCGGGTTTCGGATTTCAGCTCGGCGAAGAGCTGGCCGGCGCGCTTGTACATCGCGCCATAGTCGAGAATGCGCAGCGGGCCGAAGCCACGTCGCAGCTCACGGCCGAGATAGACATTTGCCGCAGCCGTCAGATTGTTGCAGAGCGCAAGGTCCTGGTGGACGATCTCGATGCCGTGCTGGCGCGCCTCCGCCGGCTTGTGCAGGACAAGCTCCTTGCCGTCCAGACGCATGGTGCCGTGGCTCGGATGGAAATTGCCGGCGATCATCTTGACCAGCGTCGACTTGCCGGCGCCGTTGTCGCCCATCAGGCCGACGACCTCGCCGGCCTCCAGCGAAAACGACACGTCGTTGACCGCCTGGATGGCGCCGAAATGCTTCGAGATGTTGGCGAGTTCGAGAACTGGCACCAGCCTTAAGCCTCCCCTTTTCTAGCGCTATCCTTCGCCATGGACGATCGGCGTGACGCAGGTCGCCCGCCCTGTTCCTCCCAAGCGAGCGCGATGCCCGCATTTAGGCTAATGCCGGCAAAGGCGTCAATCAATTGTCAGACGATTAATTTCGAGTCTCGACGAAAAATCCGTTTTGTAGGACAAATAGCAATTGACGTTGGTGAAAAGCCGATATTAGCTAAGCCTCGGAGGAAGTTTTTGCTCGTCGTCGGCGGCTGTCTGGCGCAGAGGCGGGCAAATGGATTTGATGATCAGGGTCCGGCGACGTCAGTATTCGTTCGAACTGGCGACGGATCGGCAAATGCTTATCAGCACGGGGAAGGTACGGGTCGGTTGCGATCGCGTTCTCTTGCATCCCGAGCTGATCTGTATGGCGGGCACGCCGTGTCCGTCTGGTTCAAGGGAGGACTGATATGAGGAAAACACTTTTGCTCGCCGCCGTCGCCGCGATGGCGCTGGGCGCCGGGCCGGCTTTGGCCAAGAAACAGCTCGTCATCGTCGTGAAGGGCCTCGACAACCCGTTCTTCGAAGCCATCCACCAGGGCTGCGAGAAATGGAACAAGGAAAACGCCAGCTCGGAGTATGAATGCTTCTACACCGGCCCGGCATCGACCTCGGATGAAGCCGGCGAAGCCCAGATCCTTCAGGATGTGCTGAGCAAGCCGGATACGGCCGCGGTGGCGATCTCGCCGTCCAACGCGCCGTTGATCGCGCAGACCCTCAAGAGCGCCAAGCCGACGATCCCGATCATGACGGTCGACGCCGACCTGAGCAAGGACGACGCAGCGCTTCGCAAGACCTATCTCGGCACCGACAATTACCTGATGGGCAAGAAGATCGGTGAATACATCAAGAAAGCCAAGCCGGGCGGCGGTAAGATCTGCACCATCGAAGGCAATCCCGCGGCCGACAACATCCTGCGCCGCGCGCAAGGCATGCGCGATGCGCTGTCGGGCAAGGAAGGCCTTGCCGCTCTTGCCGGCGAAGGTGGCTGGACCGAGGTCGCCGGTTGCCCGGTGTTCACCAATGACGACGGCGCCAAGGGCGTGCAGGCGATGACCGACATCCTCGCTGCCAATCCCGACCTTTCCGCCTTCGGCATCATGGGCGGCTGGCCGCTGTTCGGCGCACCGCAGCCCTATCGCGACCTGTTCAAGCCGCTGGCCGACAAGATCGCCAAGAACGACTTCGTCATTGGCGCCGCCGACACGATCGGCGACGAGGTGGCGATCGCCAAGGAGGGCCTGGTGACCGCGCTGGTCGGCCAGCGGCCGTTCGAAATGGGCTACAAGGCGCCTTCGGTGATGATCGACCTCATCGCCGGCAAGAAGGTCGACGATCCGGTCTTCACCGGCCTCGACGAATGCACCAAGGAAACGGCCGACACCTGCATCCAGAGGTAGGCGACGGCTTCATCCGGAATATCAAAGGGGCGCCGCGAGGCGCCCCTGGCTTTTTCAAAGTCGCATCCTCGGCGAAAGGCGCCTTCCGTCTCAGATCTTCTGCTTCACGCCATCCTTCGTCGGCATCAGGTCGACGCCGTTGAGCTTGCCGATATGGGTGGCGAGCATCGGCACGTACTGCTCGGCGGGGCCGGCGGCGAAGGCCGTCGCAAATGAGTTCTTGGTGGCGTTGCCGAGCGGATTGGCGATGCCTGCGGCGCCCGCCATCGATCCGAGATAAGTCAGGTCCTTGAAGGCATTGGCGATGGAGAATTTATGGGCGTCGCGATCGCCCTCAAGCGTCCAGCGCATGAAGGTCTGGTAGAAGCCGCAATCCATGCGGCCGTTGCGGATGACGCTGTCGAAACGCTGCGGCGAGATGCCGACTTTCTCGGCCAGCGTGAGGGCTTCGGCGTAGATTGCCGCGTAGCCCAGCGAAATGAAGTTGTTGAGCAGCTTCATGCGATGGCCGTCGCCGGTGTCGCCGATATGGACGATGCGGCCGGCCCAGGTCTCGATCACCGGCTTCAGCCTGGCGAACACCGCGTCCGGCGCGCCGACCATGGCGTCGAGCGTGCCTTCCCAGGCTTCCTTCGGCGTGCGGCTGAGCGGCGCGTCGACATAGTCGACGCCGAGCGCCTTGAGTTCGGCGGCCAAAGCCACGGTCGAGACCGGATCGGATGTCGAGCAATCGACGACGACCGCGCCCTTCTTCAAGCCCTCCTTCAGCCCGCCGGGGCCGCGGATGATCGCCTCGACCTCGGGCGAGCCGGTAACGCAGATGAAGACGATGTCGGAGGCCGCCGCCACTTCTTTGGAGGTCGCCACTTCCTTGGCGCCGCGGCCAGCCAGGTCGTCCGCCGGTTTGCGGTTCTTCCTGCCGAGGAAGGTCAGCGCATAGCCCTTGTCGACGATGTTCTTGGCGATGCCGTGCCCCATCAAGCCGAGGCCGATGAAGCCGATGTTTTCGCGCACCGCGTTCGTGGTCATGTGGGTTGTCCTGTGGTTTGTTCGGCTCTGGGATTATCGATAATCGCGTCATGGTTCTTGCCGCATATGGTTGCGGAATGCAATATTGTCTGACAATACACCTCAATGCCAAGCGATGTGGAGAGAGCAGAAATGACGAAGCGGATCATGTTCACCGGCGGCAGCGGCAAGGCCGGCCGCCATGTCGTGCAATATCTGGTCGAGCATGGCTGCCAGGTGCTCAACATCGACACCAAGCCGCTCGACAATCCAAAGGTGCGCACTTTGATCACCGACATCACCGACAGCGGCCAGGTGTTCAACGCGCTGTCGAGCTATATGGGGCTGCACGAGTTCGATCCGTCGCTGAGAGCCCAGCCGGTTGACGCCGTTGTGCATTTCGCCGCCATTCCGCGCATCATGATCACGCCCGACAATGAGGTGTTCCGCATCAATGCGATGGGCACCTACAATGTCGTCGAGGCAGCGGTGAAGCTCGGCATCCGCAAGGTGATCATCGCCTCCTCGGAGACGACTTACGGCCTGGTCTTTGCCAACGAGCCGCGCAATCCGACGCATTTCCCGCTGGATGAGGACTATGACGTCGATCCGATGGACTCCTATGCGCTGTCCAAGATCGTCAACGAGAAGACGGCGCGCGCCTTTGCGCTGCGCAGCGGCGCCGACATCTATGCGCTGCGCATCGGCAACGTCATCGAGCCGCATGAATATTCACTGTTCCCGAAATGGTTTGCCGATCCGGGTTTTCGCAAGCGGATCGCCTGGAGCTATATCGATGCCCGCGATCTCGGCCAGATCACGCTTCGCGCCATCGAGAAGGATGGGCTGGGCTACCAGGTGTTCAACGCCGCCAATGACGACACCTCGTCCGACCTGCCGACCGCGGAGCTTTTGAAACGCTTCTATCCGGGCGTGCCGGTGAAGGCTGAGCTCGGCGAATATGAGACGCTGCTTTCGAACCGCAAGGCGCGCGAAATGCTCGGCTTCCGACCCGAGCATAGCTGGCGCAAATACGTCAAAACCGCGTGAGAGGGCAACAAACGCTGGTTGAGCTGTGCACATCCGTGCACGTTATGGCAAAGCTGGCTTGTCGTGCTTGACAGCCCCTGAAAACCGGAATCTCTGGATCACATGCGCGACGCGAAGCCGAACAACGAAAAAGGGCCGACGAAAACGCCTGCCGCGGAGCGCCCCGCCGGCGTTCGCCGGCCCAATGCGGCGCGCATGCCGGGCGCCAGCGTGCATACGTCCCTGGCCAGCGAGATCGGCCTCAGGATAGTGCGCGGCGACTACCCGCCGGGCACCATCCTGCCCAACGAAGCCAAATGGTCGGAAACCTTCGACGTCAGCCGGTCGGCCGTGCGCGAAGCCATCAAGATGCTGATGGCCAAGAGCCTGCTCGCATCACGCCCTAAGATCGGCAGCTGGGTCGAGCCGAAGGAGCGCTGGAACCTGCTCGATCGCGACGTGCTGGCCTGGTATGCGACCTCGCCCGACCGCGAGGTGTTCCTGAAGACTGTGCAGGAGTTCCGCCACATCATCGAGCCGGAGGCGACCGCCTTCGCGGCGATGCGGCGCACCGACGAGCAGATGGCGGAGATCAGCATGGCCTGCCGCGAAATGGGCGAGGCGACCAACCTGCAGGAGCGCACGCGGGCCGATACGCGCTTCCACCTCGCCATCCTCAGGGCCTCGGGCAACGATCTGCTGGTGCCGCTCGGCGTGCTGATCGAATCCGCCTTCGACCATCTCTTCACCTACACGACACGTGAGCTGGACGACCTCCATCACGCCCAGAAGCTGCATGAAGCGATCGAGAAGAACATCCGGCTGCAAAGACCGGATGCTGCCCGCAACGCGGTCCGCAAGCTGCTGGCCAATACCGACGAAGTCATTCAAACGCGTTAGCGCCTGTGGCCATCCGCCGGTAGACCTGATCCTAATCCTGCTTCTCGCGGCCGAAGGCGACACGCAGCTCGTCCTTGGCCTTTTCCAGCACCTTCTTGCGCTCTTCGGGCAGGTTCTTGCCGGCGCGGTTGATGTAGAAATTCAACATCGACATGGCGGACTGGAACGGCTCGGCCTTGCGGCGGTCGCTGTGTTCGGCCGAGCGTTTGAGCGAGGCAGCGATCTTTTTCGCATCGTGGGATTCAAACACGTGGTCCTCAAGATCCATCGCGTCGCTGTGCTCGGTCACATCGGCCGACCATTTCTTCCTGGCGGTCATGGCGAAACTCCTTTCTCAAGGCACAACTCCATCGGGTGAGGCCGGTTCCAGCTTCTGGAGTCACGGATTTGCCGGTCGTGGCGCTGCTCGGTCCTGCAAATGAGCCGATAGTGGGCTGGGAACCCGTCAAGTTTCGAGAACAGCGGGACAGGAAACGCCTTTGACGACGGTATCTGCAAATAGGGCCAACAGTCCCGGCATCGACAGCGGCTACGCCTGGATGCGGCTCGCCATTTCGGTGCTGCTCGCCACGATCGGTGCGGTCGGCATGTGGGCCGTCGTCGTGGTGCTGCCCGCCGTGCAGGCCGAGTTCGGCGTCGACCGCGCCGCGGCGTCCATGCCCTACACCGCGACCATGGTCGGCTTTGCCGCCGGCAACGTGCTGGTTGGCCGCGCCATCGACCGCATAGGCTATTGGATCCCGGCGCTGATCTCTTCCGTGGCGCTCTCCGCCGGCCTTCTGCTCGCGGCGCTCTCGACCTCGATCCTGCAATTCACCCTTGCGCAAGGGGTGCTGATCGGCATCGGCACGTCGGTGATCTTCGGGCCACTGATCGCCGACATCTCGCACTGGTTCAACCGCCGGCGCGGCGTTGCCGTCACGGCGGCGGCCGCCGGTAACTATCTCGCCGGCGCGCTTTGGCCGACCATCATGCCGACGCTGATCAAGGCGGAAGGCTGGCGCTTCACCTATGCCGCGATCGGCATCTTCTGCCTGGTCACCATGGTGCCGCTGGTGCTGTTGTTGCGGCGCGGCGCTCCGGACGCGGCGGCGGCCGGCTCGCGGGGAAGCCGGCTGGTGCAACCGATTGCGATGTCGCCGGCGGCGCTGCAGGGGCTGCTGGTCGTCGCCGGCCTCGGCTGCTGCGTGGCGATGTCGATGCCGCAGGTGCACATCGTCGCCTATTGCATGGATCTTGGCTACGGCATCGCGCATGGCGCCGACATGCTGTCGATCATGATGGCGGCGGGCGTCGTCAGCCGGCTTGCTTCTGGCTTTATCGCCGACCGCATCGGTGGGGCGAAAACCTTGATCATCGGTTCAGTGCTGCAATGCCTGTCGCTGCTCTTCTATATCCCGTTCGACGGGCTCGCTTCGCTCTACATCGTGTCGCTGGTGTTCGGCCTGTCGCAAGGCGGCATCGTGCCTTGCTACGCGATCATCGTGCGTGAATATCTGCCTGCCAAGGAGGCCGGCCAGCGTATCGGTATCGTCATGATGGCGACGATTTTCGGCATGGCGATCGGCGGCTGGATGTCAGGTTGGATCTATGACCTGACGGGCTCATATGCCGCCGCGTTCCTGAACGGCATCGCCTGGAATTTGCTGAACATACTGGCGATCGGGCTGTTCATGTGGAAGGCGAGGGGCAACGCACCGGCAATGGCCTGAGGCATCTCTCCAGCCGATCACGGGCGCAACCGCGTCGCTTGACAACCACCCAAGGCTGCGCGACCCCAGTGCCGAGAGTGTGGCACCAGGCCGGTTGGCATGATGGTTGATGGCAAAGACGCTGAATATGGTTTTGCAAGTGCGTAGCGGCCTCGCTCTGCCGCCGGGCAGGCGTCCTTGACCAAGCCGCGCTCGCGCCGGGGCGGCGGCCGCCCGACCATTGCCGACGTGGCGAGCAAGGCCGGCGTTGGCGCCATCACCGTGTCGCGCGCCCTGCGCGAGCCCGGCCGGGTGTCGGAAGATTTGCGACGGCAGATACAGGCCGCGGTCGATGAACTGGGCTATGTGCCCGACCCCAATGCGCGTGCGCTGGCCTCGGCGCGCGCCGAGGTCTTCGGCGTGCTGGTGCCGTCGCTCACCAACAATGTCTTCGCCGAAGTGGTGCGCGGCATCTATGACAGTTTGTCCGACAGCCCGTTCCGCATCCAGCTCGGCAACACGCATTATTCCGGTCTCGAGGAAGAGCGGCTGCTTCAGGTCTTTGGATCGCAACGTCCCGCGGCGCTGATCGTGGCCGGCATCGACCAGACGCCGACCTCGCGAAGATTGCTGGAGAATGCCGGCTGCCCGGTGGTGCAGGTCATGGAGACCGGACCCGACCCCGTCGACATGATGGTCGGCTTCTCGCATCTCGACGGCGGCAGGATGGCGACGGAGCATCTGATCGAAGCCGGGTATCGTCGCATCGGCTTCATCGGCGCGCGCATGGATCCACGCTCGCAGCGGCGCCTTGCCGGCTACCGCGCGGCGATGGAGAAGGCCGGCCTGTTCGACCCGCGGCTGATCACCACCACGCCGGTGCTGTCGAGTGTGTCGCTCGGCCGCGAACTGTTTCGCGATGCGCTGGCCAAGATGCCGACGCTCGACGGCGTGTTCTGCAACAATGACGATATCGCGATCGGCGTGCTGTTCGAATGCCACCGCGCCGCGATCGATGTGCCGAAGACCATCGGCATCGTCGGCTTCAACGATCTCGACATGATGCAGGTGGCGTTTCCGTCGATCACAAGCATCCGCACCCACCGCTATGAGATTGGCCGGCGCGCTGTCGCCATGGCGCTGGCGGAAATCGCCGGAAACCGTCCGGAACAGCGGATCGTCGATCTCGGTTTCGAGCTCATGCGCCGCGAAAGCACGGCGCGCCGAGTATCTTAGAGTTCGCTGAAATGATGCTTTACAGGATTCCTTGGTAGCGCTACCATTCGGCATCCGCGAAAAATCACAACAAAAGTCAGTTCTGTTTATTATACATAAGCGACAGAATTCTCCTTGTTTATTATTGATAATATGATAGTTTTCTAAGCCGCTTGAGGGAGCGAAAGGGAGAAGATCAGGTCGGCGTTGACCGCCTGGAAACCGCGGCGAGCCAAGGCAGGAGGTGCTTGGGCAAACGCGTCGATTGTGCAGCAGCCAACAACAAATCAGAACTGCAAATGGGAGGAATATCGATGATCAAGTCACTCGTTGGTGGCATCGTTGCCGCCACTGCATTCGTTATGCTGAGCTCGTCGGCGATTGCCGCGGGTCCTGAAATCGTGAAGGGCCCGGCTGCCGAGCCCGATTGCTTCGCACCGTGGGCCGCGGATACGCAGTTCTTCAAGTTCCCAAAGAAGGCCGGCCCATACCGCATCGCGCTCGCCAACGGCTATATCGCCAACACCTGGCGCATCCAGATGGTGCAGACCGCGAAGGCCTACGCGGCGCAGAAGGACGTCGCCGCGAAGCTGAAGGAATTCAAGGTGGTCTCGACCGGCGAAGACGTGCCGGCGCAGATTTCGGCGATCAATAACTTCATTGATTCCGGCTACGACGCAATCGTCGTCAACGCTCAGAACCCAACCGCCTTTGGGCCGGTGATCAAGCGCGCCAAGGAAGCCGGTATCGTGCTGGTTGCCTTCGACAACATTCTCGACACCAAGGATGCCATCAACGTCAATGTCGACCAGAAAGGTCTTGGCGAGCTGTGGGGCAAATGGCTGGTCTCGCATGTGCCGAACGGCGGCAAAGTGCTCGAGGTGCGCGGAGTTGCCGGCACTTCCGTCGATACGGACCGTCATGCGGGCATCCACGAGGTGCTCGATGGTTCCGGCAAGAAGTGGGCCGTCACCGAGGTCGTCGGCAAATGGGACGACGGCGTGGCCCAGAAAGCGACGGCCGACGCGATTGCTACCAATGGACCCTTCGACGGCATCACCGGGCAAGGCGGCGACACCGGCATCGTGCAGGCGATGATGGATGCCAAGCATCCTTTCGTGCCGTTTGGCGGCGAGACCGAGAACGGCTTCCGCAAGTTCTGCGCGGCCCATGCAGGCGACGGGCTGAAATGCTCGTCGGCCGGCACCGGCCCAGCCCAGGTGGCCGTCGCCATCAAGACGGCGATCGCCGCACTCGAAGGCAACGTCGTCCCGCAGTCGGTCAAGCTGCCGCTGGCGATCGTCGAGGATCCGAACTTCAAGGCCGGTCAGGATTTCTTCCCCGACCAGTCCGACAATTTCTTCGTCGGCAATTCCTTCCCGACCTGCGGCATCAATTTCACTGCCCAGGAAATCATGGGTCAGACCAAGGCTGACCAGTAGGTTGAACACCCGGTGTCGTGGGATCTCCACGGCACCGACCACCTGATATTCTGTCATCAAGGTGCCTCGGGAGGGCCGATGGACGGTGCGGTTCCGCTCTTCCAGATGGAAGGCATATCCAAGCGCTACGGAGGCGTGCGAGCGCTGGAAAAGGCTGAGCTTTCGGTCACATCCGGCAGCATCCACGCCATCCTTGGCGAAAATGGCGCCGGCAAATCGACGCTGATCAAGGTGATGGCGGGCGTCGTTGCGGCCGACGAAGGCCGCATGATGCTGGACGGGCGGGAGGTGACTTTCGCTTCGCCCGGTGCGGCCAACAAGGCCGGCATCGTCTGCATCTTCCAAGAACTGTCGCTGGTTCCCGAACTCAGCGTCGCCGACAATATCGTCATATCAGACCCGCCCAAACGCTTCGGCATGATCGACCGCAAGGCGCAGCGCCGTATCGCCGAGGAGGCGCTGGCGCGCGCGGGAGCTGCTGACATCCACCCGCTGGCATTGGTCAAGGACTTGCCCTTGTCGCGCCGGCAGATGGTCGAGATCGCCAAGGCGCTCGCCAGAAAGCCGCGCATCCTTATTCTCGATGAGGCGACGTCCGCGCTCACCGCGGCGGATGTCTCGAACATTTTTGGCGTGCTGAAGCGGTTGCGCTCGGAAGGACTGGCGCTGCTCTACATCTCACACCGCATGAACGAGATCGCGGAACTCGCCGATCAGTGCACGGTGTTCCGCAACGGCCGCAACGTCGCCAGCTACAAGGCCGGCTCGAAGAGCGACAATGAGGTGGTCGAGCTGATGATCGGCCGCGAATACAGCCACATCTTCCCGGCCAAGCCGGCGGCCGTGCCGGTTACAGCCTCACCGAGGCTCGAAGCCCGCAAGCTCTCCTGGACCGACCGGCTGGACAACGTCTCGCTGACCGTCAGGGCAGGCGAGGTGGTCGGCCTCGGCGGCCTCGACGGCCAGGGCCAGCGCGAATTGCTGCTCGCCTTCTTCGGCGTGCTGCGCGGCCTTTCCGGCGAGGTGCTGATCGACGGCAAGCCGGTGACGATCGGCAGTCCCGCCAAGGCGCGGCAGGATGACATCGGCATGGCGCTGATCCCGGAAGACCGCAAGACCGAAGGGCTGATGCTGCCGATGACGGTGCGCGAGAACTTGTCCTTCGCCGCGCTCGACCGGCTGTCGAGGGGCGGCATCATCGACCGGGCCGCCGAGCAGCGGCTGATCGACGACATGGTTGGCCTTTTGGCGATCAAGACGGCGGGGCTCGACATTCCTGTCGGGGCGCTGTCGGGCGGCAACCAGCAGAAGGTGGTTATCGCCAAATGGCTGATGCGCCAGCCACGCATCATCCTGCTCAACGATCCGACGCGCGGTATCGATGTCGGCACCAAGCAGGAGCTCTATCAGCTGATGCGCAAGCTGGCGGATGCGGGTGCGGCGATCCTCTTCTATTCGACCGATTACGACGAGCTGATCGGCTGCTGCGACCGCGTGCTTGTGCTGTATGACGGGGCGGTCAAGCGCGAACTCGTCGGCGCCGAGATCACCGAGCGGGCGCTGATTTCAAGCGCGCTCAACATTGATGGCAAGGAGAGTCCGGTGGGCCTGGGAGCAAGTGCGTGAAGGATTGGCGCTACTGGCTGGCCGAGCAGCGCGGAACGCTGCTGGCGCTCGGCATCTTCATCGTCATGTTCGTCATCTACACATCGAACCATCCGGCCGGCTTCACCGCCAATGTCGTGCAGACGGCGGCGAACAAGGGCGTGCTGCTCGCCTTCGTCGCCATGGCGCAGACGCTGGTGGTGATCACCGCAGGCATCGACCTGTCGGTTGGCATGATTTTTCTGCTCACCAACTGCCTGGCCTCCTGGCTGGTGGTGGGCACGCCGATGCAGACGACGCTCGGTGTCATCGCTGTGCTGGCGGTCGGTCTGTTATGCGGCGCCATCAATGGCGCCATCGTCATCTACGGACGGCTACAGCCGATCGTCGCCACCATCGCCACAGGTGCCGTCTATTACGGCATCGGGCTTCTGCTGCGGCCGTTCCCGGGTGGTTCAGTCAATGAGGATCTGGCTGATGCGCTGACCGGCCGCGTGTTCAGCGTGGTGCCGGCGAGCCTCGTCGTGCTGCTCGCCATCGTGCTGGTGATCTGGGTGCCGTTCAGCCGCTCGGTGCTCGGCCGGGCGGCTTATGCGGCGGGTTCGTCGGAGACGGCGGCCTATATGTCCGGCGTGCCGATAAGGCGGGGCAAATTCGCCGCCTACACTCTGGCCGGGCTGCTGGCGGCGATCGGCGGGCTGTTCCTGACCTTCTTCACCTATACGGGCGACGCGGCCTATGCCAGCGGCAACGCCTACACGCTGTTTTCCATCGCCGCCGTGGTGCTCGGTGGCGTCTCGCTGTTCGGCGGCAAGGGCAGCGCCATCGGCGCCATTTTCGGCGCGCTCGCCTTCCGCACCATCGGCGATTTGTTGTTCGTGTTCGATTTCGATCCGCTCTGGCAGCCTTTGTTCCAGGGCGTTATCCTGCTGATCGCGGTCAGTCTCGGCGCCTTCGCCCTGTTTCGGGTC
Source organism: Mesorhizobium sp. ORM8.1 (assembly GCF_053005525.2). Taxonomy (NCBI): domain Bacteria; kingdom Pseudomonadati; phylum Pseudomonadota; class Alphaproteobacteria; order Hyphomicrobiales; family Phyllobacteriaceae; genus Mesorhizobium; species Mesorhizobium sp. ORM8.1. Next base: position 6,200,011 of record NZ_CM132600.1, read on the forward strand.
CGCAACCGGCTGGAGTGGTTCCTGTGAGCGAAACGACGTTTGGTGGCATTGCCGGCCGCATGCCGAAATTCATCCGCCGCGCCGACCCGGCGGTGCTGACGGCTTTCGCCTGCATCGTGCTGCTGCTGTTCCTGGGCAGCCTCTATTCGCGCAGCTTCCTGTCGCCTGAATATCTGCTGCAGCAGTTGAAGGTGGCTTCGTTCCTCGGCGTCATCGCCACCGGCATGATGCTGGTCGTCCTGCTTGGTCAGATCGACCTTTCGGTGCCGTGGTCGGTAGCCGCGGGCGCGATGATGGCCTGCGCGGCAGCGGCTTACGGTCCGGTCGGCGTGGCGCTGGCCATTCCGTTCGGCATCTTCTGCGGCGTGCTGATCGGCATCGTCAACGGCATCGGCGTCGCCTATCTGCGCATTCCCTCGATGATCATCACGCTCGCCACCAACGCCGTCGCGCAAGGGCTGATGGTGGTCTACACCGGCGGCTTCTCGCCACAGGATTCAGCAACCCGCGCCATGCGCTACCTCGCCACGGGCTTTACCATTCCGGGCGTGCCCAACGCGGTCATCATCTGGGCTGTCATCGGTGCGGCGATGGTGTTCGTGCTGACCCGCGCCGGTTTTGGCCGCACCGTCTATGGTATCGGCAATCGCGAGCGCGCCGCCTATCTCTCGGGCATCGACACAAGGCGTGTGGTGATGATCGCCTTTGCCGTCTCCGGCGGGCTATCGGCCTTCGGTGGCGTGCTTCTGGCAGGTTATGCCTCGAAGGCGGCGCAGTCGATGGGCGATGCCTACCTGCTGCCGTCGATCGCCGCCGTCGTGCTCGGGGGTACGTCGATCCTCGGCGGACGCGGCTCCTATCTCGGAACCGTCGCCGGGGTCATCCTGATCACGCTCCTGCAATCCATCCTCTCGGTCATGCAGATGCCGGAAGCTGGACGGCAGATCATCTACGGCGTCGTCATCGTCGCCATGCTTCTGCTTTATGGCCGTGCGCCGGCGAGCCGCTGACCGTGGATGATGAGGCAGCAGCCAGGCCGTTGGAGGCTGGCGCAAACGATATCCGCTCGGCGCCGGCCATCGTCGTTATGGGCGTCGCCGGTTCGGGCAAGACGATCGTCGGAGAGGCTCTGGCCGAGGCCATCGGGGCAATCTACATCGAGGGCGACAGGCTGCATCCGGCGGAGAACGTAGCGCGCATGGCGCGCGGCGAAGCGCTGACGGATGAACTGCGCCAGGGTTGGCTCGACGCCATAGGCGAACGGATAGCCGCCGCGGTCACGGACAGCCGCAAGGTGGTGGTCGCCTGCTCGGCCTTGAAGCGCAGCTATCGCGGTCGGCTGCGTGGCTTTTTCCCCGATATCGTCTTCCTTTATCTGAAGATCGACCGCGCGGTCGCCTGGCAACGCGTCACCAACCGCAGGGGCCATTTCATGCCGGCAAGCCTGGTTGACAGCCAGTTCGCCACGCTGGAAGAGCCTGCCGCCGATGAGCGGGCGGTGACGATCGACGGAACGCACCCAGTGGCGGAGATAGTCAAAGAGGTGCTCGGTTAGAGTAATTCCAGTCGCTTCAAGCGCTTTCGTCGTCGATGGCGGCTTCCGTTGGCCGCTCGGTGAGCCGCACCGCACTGGACCAGACCATCATCTGCTGCGGGCAGAGCTTGATCGTTTCGAGCATGTGGTCGCGCTTCGACAGGATGTAGCCTGCCTGAAGGGCGAGGTTCTTTGCCGTCTTATCGTCCGCTGCCGAGGCCGGTGGCCTTGGACCGGAACTGAGCTCGCGCACGATCGCCCGATAGTCGCGAAACGGCACCGTCTCCAGCGTCGCCATATGGAACAGCGCAGCACCCGCGCGCGATGCGAAGTTTGCCGGCGCCGATGCGAGGTGGGTCCAGCCATGCTCGCCAAAAGCGGCCTCGGCGAAGGTGGAACCGGCATAGACGGTGTTTGTCATAAGCACCACGCCGTTCTCCTTCAAAACCTTCTGGATGCGTATCGTCACCTGGTAGGCGTCGGAGCGCTCGAAGACGATCCGGCTTTTCAGGAAGCGGTTCTCGACCTTGACCAGCGGCGGGTTGATGACATTGAGACCGAACTTGCTTGGCGAAAAACCATGGAACTCGGCGCTGACCTGATGGCTCTCGATACCGACCTCGTGGAGGGCGCGCTTGCCCATGATGGTCTGAGCCGTGAACTGATCGCACCAGACGATGGCGCCGCGCCCGCGGCGCAACGCCTCGTGCAGGCCTTCGAGGCCTTCCAACCGGATGGTCGGCGACCAGCCGCGTCCTGGAACAAGATGCGCGGCAAGCGTCATGCGGCGGCGGTGAACGGCGGCGAGTTCGTCCGCGAACATGCCCGGCGTGTCGACACCATCGCCAAGCACCGCCCTGACCGCGGCGTCATAGCGGGGGTAGTCCTTGCGAAAATGGCGTTTTCGCCGGACCCTCGATACCCAGCCGCAGATCGCCTCCCAAGAGGAGACGGGCAGCACCGCTGCGACCGCGAGATAGAAGCACGACAGCACGATCTCGCGCAGATCCCGATTGGAAAAGCTTCGCAATTTGCCAGGCCGGACCAGCTTGCGGCTGAAGAAGCGGACGGCCTCGTCGCGCTCCGGCACCGGTACGTCCGCAATGACCTCGGTGCGAAAGATATCGCTGGACGATGGTTGACGGTTGGCCTTGCGGGAATTGCCAAGCCAAGGCAGCCTCATGCGTGAAAGCCCCGTTCCATCCTCCAGCGATTTACTGCGTCCATGTCGGACAGGCAACCGAGGACGATGGTAGCGGGACGGAGCCGCTTCAGATCTGCGATGTCAGTTCGGCCGGGAAATCGTCGTTGTCGGCGTCGCGCATGGCGGCGAGGCTGCGGTTGTCGAGCACCTCGGCGATCGCCTGGCGCACTTCCAGCATCATGTGGCGGACCTGGCAGGTGGCCTCGTCGCAATCCTCGCAGCGCTGGTACTGCGTGCGGCTGGCGCAAGGGATCGGCGCCAGCGGTCCGTCGAGCACACGCACGACATGGCCGATCTTGATCTCGGCAGCCGGCCGAGCGAGGCGATAGCCGCCTTCCTTGCCCTTGCGGCTTTGCACGAAACCGGCATTGCGCAACTCGCCGAGGATTGCATCCAGGAATTTCTTCGGGATGTTGTTGGCGACCGCGATGTCGTTGACGAATGCAAGCTGGCCAGCCGGCAGGCTGGAAAGATGCACGAGGGCCTTGAGGCCGTATTTGCCTTTTTTGGTCAGCATGCCCGAGTCAGTTCATCAAACCCCAATGCGCCTGCATCTGGCGGTTGTTTGTGTGCAAATCATGACAGTTCGGCCCCCGAACAGCCTTTGGCCCAATGATTTGCCAGTCAGCTTAGGCACAAACGCGTTGATTCTTCGTAACGTTTTTCACATTGGCGGTCGCGCTGTCCCCAGCAAAGGACGAGTCATTCGGCATAAAGAAAGCCGGCAAAGCCGGCTTTCTTGCTCTTCCTGATTGCGGAGCCTTTTCAGTGGCTGCCGTAAGCCTGATCGAGCAGGCCGCCGGCGGCGAAATGCTCCTTCTGCACCTTGTCCCAGCCGCCGAAGACTTCTTCGACCGTCAGCAGCCGGACCTCGGGGAAATCCGCCTTGTACTTGGCGGCCACCGCGGCGTCGCGGACGCGGTTGCCGTTGCGGGCGAGGATGTCCTGGCCTTCCGGTGTGTAGAGGAAATCGAGATAGGATTTGGCGAGATCGCGGCTGCCGTGTTCGTCGACGACCTTGTCGATGATCGCCACCGGGAATTCGGCAAGCAGGCTGACCGAAGGCGTGACCTGCTCGAATTTGTCGTCGCCATACTCCTTGCGGATGCCACGTGTCTCGGATTCGAACGTGATCAACACATCGCCGATCTCGCGCTGGACGAAAGTTGTGGTCGCGGCGCGGCCGCCGGTGTCGAAGATCGGCACGTTGTTGAACAGCTTGGTGATGAACTCCTTCACCTTGGCGTCGTCGCCCTTGAAGGCCTCCTTGGCGTAAGCGGTGGCGGCCAGATAGGTGTAGCGCGCATTTCCGGAAGTCTTCGGGTTGGGGAAGATGACCTGCACGTCGTCGTCGCGCACCAGGTCGTTCCAGTCCTTGATGTGCTTGGGGTTGCCGGCGCGGACGAGGAACGAGGGCAGCGAATAGAAGGGCGAGGCGTTGTCCGGAAAATCCTTCTGCCAGTCGGCGGAAACCAGGCCCTTCTTGACCAGGAAGTCGACGTCGGTGACCTGGTTGAAGGTGACGACATCGGCGGCGAGGCCCTCGGCGATGGCGCGCGCCTGCGCCGAGGTGCCGGCATGCGACTGGTCGATCGTCACGCCGGGATGCTTGGCGACGAAGGCCTTGTTGATGTCGACGAACAGTTCGCGCCCGACATCGTAAGAGGCATTCAGCAGCTTCTCGGCCGACCAGGCTTGGGAGGATGCGAGGACGAGACCGGCAATGGCTGCGATGCCAAGCAAAAATCGCTTCATGAAAATAGGCTCCGATGTGAAATGCGCGTTTGGAACCATAGCCGGGCCGCGCACCATCCTACGAGGCACGCGACGCGGCTCCATGATGTAGCCGTAGGAAAAGACATCGTCGAACTGGCTGATTGCTGGAATTCTATTCCCGTCGATATGACCGGATGCCGAAGCTTTCATTGCCTTGAATTGAAGGATTAGATGGCATATACAGATGGCATATACAGATGCGAGCCGCCATGCCCCAGCGCCATCATTCAACGACACCACCGAAGGAAGCGAAGCTATTCCGCAACAACCGAAGCCAGGCGGTTCGTATTCCTGTCGAATTCGAACTTCCTGGAGACAAGGTTCTGATTAGCCGGGACGGCGAGCGTCTCATCATCGAGCCGGTTCGGAAATCCGGCCTTGTCGCGCTGCTTGCCGAATGGGCGAAAGAGCCGCCGCTCGGTCCCGAGGATGACTTTCCCGAGATCGACGATGCGCCCGTCAAGCCCGAGGATATGTTTTGATGCGTTTCATGTTGGACACCAACATCATCAGCGACGTCATTCGAAATCCGGCCGGCAAGGCCGCCGGTGCGGTGGCTCGCGAAGGAGACGGCGCCGTGTGCACCAGCATCGTGGTTGCCTCGGAATTGCGCTATGGTTGTGCCCGGAAGGGATCGGCCAAGCTGCTCGCGAAGGTCGAGGAACTGCTGGCGGAGATTCCCGTCCTGCCCCTTGATGTGCCGGTGGACGCCGAATATGGCGCACTTCGCGCCGACCTGGAGGCCAGAGGTCAGACCATTGGCCACAATGACCTTTTCATTGCAGCGCATGCCCGCACGCTGGGCACAACATTGGTGACGGCTAACGTCGGAGAGTTCAGCCGGATCAAAGGTTTGAAGGTCGAGAACTGGCTGGAGTAGCGCTCGGCGCAAAAATTAGGCCGCCGCCGGAAAAAGCTTCCAGCGCCGCGGCCTGAAGGCGACGCGGCTCTTCTGCGCGGCGGGGTGGTCGACCGGCAGTTCGATCTCGACGCGCTGGCGTTCGCCGCCGATCTCAAGTTCCACCCGTCTGGTGCCGGCGACGCGGCGGCTCGCCGCAACCGTGCCGGCGATGCAGCCGCTGCAGCCGTCGAGCAGGTCGACGTCGTGCGGGCGGAAATAGAGAATTGCCTCGCCGGTCGGCGCATGCGGCGCCTGCAGGCCGATCGGCCGGTCGGCTATCCAGACTTCGCCATTCTCGACCTTGACCGGCAGCGAACTCGACTCGCCGATGAAAGAGTAGACGAAGGGCGAGTTCGGCGTGTCGTAGATGTCATCGGCGGTGCCGACCTGCTCGATGCGGCCCTGGCTCATGACGACGACGCGGTCGGCAAGCTCCAGTGCCTCCTCCTGGTCATGGGTGACGAAGACGGTGGTGTGGCCGGTGCGGTCATGGATCTCGCGCAGCCAGCGGCGCAACTCGCGGCGCACCTGCGCGTCGAGCGCGCCGAACGGCTCGTCGAGCAGCAGCACCTTGGGCTCGATCGCCATGGCGCGGGCAAGCGCCACGCGCTGGCGCTGGCCGCCGGAGAGTTGCGCCGGATAGCGCTTCTCCAGTCCCGACAGTTGGACGAGATCGAGCAGCTCCGAGGCGCGCCGGCGTATCTCGCGCGCCGGCGGGCGCGCCGCGCCGTGGCGGACTTTCAGGCCAAAGCCGATATTGTCGGCCACCGTCATGTGGCGGAACAGCGCGTAATGCTGGAAGACGAAGCCGACATTGCGCTCCTGGATCGACCGATGCGATGCGTCGTCCTCGCCGAAGAAGATTTTTCCGCGCGTCGGGCGCTCCAGCCCGGCGATCAGGCGCAGCAGCGTCGTCTTGCCGGAACCGGATGGGCCAAGCAGCGCAATCAGTTCACCCGACTTGATGTCAAGCGATACGTCATGGAGGGCCGGAAACCGGTCAAACTCCTTGCGCACGTTGGCAACGCGTACTTCCATCTACTGAACCCTCTAATGCCCGCGTGTGGCGGCGATCTCGGCGCCGTAGCGCATCTCGAGAAGTGTTTTCAAGACCAGCGTCACCAGCGCCAGGCCGGCAAGCAGCGAAGCCACGGCGAAAGCGCCGACGGCGTTGTATTCGTTGTAGAGGATTTCGACATGCAGCGGCATGGTGTTGGTGAGGCCGCGAATATGGCCCGACACCACAGAGACGGCGCCGAATTCGCCCATGGCGCGCGCGTTGCAGAGCAGAACGCCGTAGAGCAGCCCCCATTTGATGTTGGGCAGCGTCACATACCAGAAAGCCTGCCAGCCACTGGCGCCGAGCGAAAGCGCCGCCTCCTCGTCGCCATTGCCCTGTTCCTGCATCAGCGGGATGAGCTCACGGGCGACGAAAGGGAAAGTGACGAAGACGGTGGCCAGCACAATGCCCGGCACGGCAAACAGGATCTGGATGCCATGCGCCTGCAACCATTCGCCCAGCAGCCCCTGCGCGCCGAACAGCAGCACGTAGACCAGGCCGGAAATGACCGGCGAGACCGAGAAGGGCAGGTCGATCAGCGTGGTCAGGAAGGCCTTGCCCTTGAATTCGAACTTGGCGATCGCCCAGGCGGCCGAAAGGCCGAAAACGAGGTTGAGGGGAACCGCGATCGCCGCCACCAGCAAGGTCAGGCGAATGGCGGAGCGCGTGTCGGCATCGCTTAGCGACGCGAAATAGGCGCCGACGCCTTTGGCAAAAGCTTCGCGGAAAACGACGATCAGCGGCAACAGCAGGAAGACGGCGAGAAAGGCCAGCGTCAGGATCGTCAGCGTGATCCGGACGGGACGGCTCTCCGTAACCGCGGCCGATCGGCTCTCGTGGTGCGGCTCGTAGGATTTGATCTCGGGGTCAGCCATAGCGCTTGCGGCTCCATGTCTGCGCCAGGTTGATCACCAGGAGCATCGCAAAGGACAGCGCCAGCATGATCGCCGCGATCGCGGTCGCGGCCGGATAATTGTATTCCTCGAGCCGGATGACGATCAGCAGCGGGGCGATCTCCGACTTGTAGGGAAGATTGCCGGCAATGAAGATGACCGAGCCGTATTCACCGACACCGCGCGCGAAGGCGAGCGAGAAACCGGTGATGATGGCGGGCGCCAGTCCAGGCAGCAGCACGCGGGTGATGATCTGGAAACGGCTGGCGCCGAGCGTGGCCGCGGCTTCCTCGACCTCCTTGTCGATCTCTTCCATGATCGGCTGCACGGTGCGCACGACGAAAGGCAGGCCGATGAAGACGAGCGCCACGACGATGCCGAGCGGCGTGTAGGCGACCTTGATCCCGAGCGGCGCCAGGAGGTGGCCAATCCAGCCATTCGGCGCGTAAAGCGTGGTGAGCGCGATGCCTGCGACCGCTGTTGGCAACGCGAAGGGCAGGTCGACCATGGCGTCGACGACGCGGCGGCCCGGAAAGCGGTAGCGCACCAGCACCCAGGCCACCAGCGTGCCGAAGACGACGTTCACGGCAGCGGCGATGAAGGCCGTGCCGAAGCTGATCTCGAGTGCCTTGACGGTGCGCGGATCGGTGGCGAGGGCCCAGAAATCGGCCCAGCCAAGCGCTGCCGATCGCCAGATCAGCCCGGAGAGTGGGATGAGGATGATGAGCGTGAGGTAGGCAAGCGAGAAGCCGAGCGTCAGTCCGAAACCCGGAATGACACTCGGCTGTCTGAACCGCCACCCCGCCTTCGCGGGTGCTGTGGTCATATCGTCCTGGTCTAGGTCTGGCTTACTGGGCCGGCTTGTAGATCTGGTCGAATATACCACCGTCGCCGAAATGATAAGGCTGTGCCTTCTTCCAGCCGCCAAAAAGCGGATCGTCGATGGAGATCAGCTTGATATCCGGCGTCTTGGGTAGATCCCCCGGCGCCACGAGCTCCGGCTTTGCCGGGCGATAGTGGTTCTTGGCGATGATCGTCTGCCCCTCCTTGGAGTAGAGCCAGCCGAGATAGGCTTCGGCCACCTTGCGCGTCCCCTTGGCGTCGACATTGGCATCGACGATCGCCACTGGCGGCTCAGCCAGGATCGAGGTCGGCGGATAGACGATATCGAAATTGTCGGCGCCGAATTCATCGAGCGCCAGATAGGCATCGTTTTCCCACCCGATCAGCACGTCGCCAAGACCCTTCTGCGCGAAGGTTACGGTCGAGCCGCGCGCGCCGCTGTCGAGCACGGGGGCGTTGGCGTAGAGCTTGCCGACGAATTCCTTGTTCTTGGCCTCGTCGCCGCCGTCATGGGCATTGGCATAAGCCCAGGCCGCGAGATAGTTCCAGCGTGCGCCGCCGGAAGTTTTCGGGTTCGGCGTGATCACCTGCACGCCATCCTTCACCAGGTCACTCCAGTCGTGAATGCCCTTGGGGTTGCCCTTGCGCACCAGGAAGATGATGGTCGAGGTGTAAGGTGCTGAATTGTTTTCGAATTTCTTGCGCCAGTTGGGATCGATCTTCTTCGATTTCGAAACGATGGCGTTGATGTCGCCTTCGAGCGCCAGCGTCACCACGTCGGCATTGAGGCCGTCGATCACCGCGCGGGCCTGAGCGCCGGAGCCACCATGCGATTGCTGGATGGTGACCGTCTCGCCGGTCTCGGCCTTCCAATGCGCGGCAAACGCTTCGTCATAGGCTTTATAGAGCTCGCGTGTCGGATCGTAGGACACGTTGAGAATGGTCGTATCGGCGAACGCGAAACCGAGCGTGCCGAACTGGACAGATGTGGCGACCAGCGCGCCGAGCAGTTTCCTGAAATGAGGTTTGGTCATTTCTGCCTCCGTTGAACCCGCGCCAAATCTACCGATTTGATAGAAATTAGATGCATTGATTGTTGCCTTTTTCGCCTCCTTGCAGAAATTTTTCGCTGACCTTTGGCTTGTCGAGGAAATAACTTCCTCAACGTAAGTTGCGACGACCCTTTGTCAGTCGACCTAGTTAGAACCGGCCTTCATCGAGACAAGCCCGGAGCTAGTTCGCCGTCACCGGAAAATCGAAGCGCTGTTTTGGGAAAGGCTCCTTGGCCAGCGTGAAGTGCCACCATTCGCGCGCATAATTGCGGAAGCCGGCGGCGCGCATGGCGGCCAGCAGCATTTCGCGGTTTGCCGCCGCCTCGGCGCCGACCAGCGCGCTGGCGGTTTCGCTCTTTCGGTCGAAGCAGTCGAAGCCGGTGCCGAAATCGAGCGTGCCGCCGTCCGGCGCACCGCAGGCCGGATGCGCCGGGCCCTTCTTATCTGTTTCGGCAATGGCGAGGTCGACGGTCGAGCCGCGCGAATGGCTGGAGAGCTCGCCGATATAGCCCTTGGCGATGAGATCGCCGCGTTGGACCGTCGGATACCATTGCGGATCGGGCGGGCCGCCTTCTCTGGTCCATTTACCCATGTCCGCAACCGCGCCCGCCGGGCGGTAGCAGTCGAAGACCACCAGCGTCAGGCCTTTGGGGTTCATCGTTTTCTGGACGTTTGCCAGCGCCTTGGCGGCCTGTTTGGTCAGAATGCAAACGGGGGCGTCGTAACCGGCGGCTTTGCGGCGCAGGAAGTTTTCAAGACCGGCATAGCGGATATCCTGGCGGATGGTCGGGTCGACATCGGCCAGCCTGACGAAGCCGGCGGGCAAGGGATCGGCATGGGCCGAGAGAGGGCTTGCGATTGCTAGCGCAAGCGCTGCGAAGAATGCTCCCAACAAAGGTCGGCGCGAGGCGTCATGCATCAGGCGAAGAAGCGCAATCCCCTGAATCACTTGCCGCATCCCTATTCAACGAAAACCTTCACGCTCGCGGCGCGCCCCACGGCATCGATCACCGTCAGCGTCGAATAGCCGGTGCCATCGGGCTGCCAGGTCGCGGTGCGGCGGCGGTCGATGCCGGCGAGCGGCTTGCCATTGGCGAGCCAGCGGAAGGGCGCGCGGCCGCCTTGCAATTTCAGCACCAGCGGCGTGGCGTCGGGCGAGTTGGTGCCGAGGTCGACGCGCGCGCCATTGGGCGGGTAGATGATCGTCGGCGCGGGTTCGCTCGCTGTCGCTTGCACCAGCCCGTCCGATCCGGCGCCGAAGCGGGCGAGCGTTACCGGCAGGTCCTCGCGTTTGGGGCTGAAGACGCCGGGCGGCCGGCTGGGCAGTGGCACGCTGGCGAGACCGGAGCGGACAAAACCTTCGAACAGGATTGGTGCCGCCGAAACATAGCCGGACAGACCGGGTACCGGACTTGCATCGGCGCGGCCGACCCAGACGCCGAGCACGTAGCGGCCGTCGAAGCCGACCGACCAGGCGTCACGATAGCCATAGGATGTGCCGGTCTTGTAGGCGATGCCGCGCTGCATGGCGCCTTCCGGGGGCTTCACGCCGGACAGGATGTCGTTGATCTGCCAGGCGGCCTGGTCGTCGAGGATGGTGGCGGTGATGCGTTCGGCGTTGGCCGGCTCGGTGCCGTCATGCAGCGAATGCATCTTTCCGCCGTTGGCGAGCCCGGTATAGAGCTGCACCAGGTCGCGCAGCGTGACGCCGACGCCGCCAAGGCCGATCGCCAGGCCGGGCGCTTCGTTGACCGGCAGGATTGGATTGACGCCGGCCTGGCGGAAGCGCGCCGTCAGCCGCGCCGGACCGACCGCATCGAGCACGCGGATCGCCGGCACATTAAGGGAGAGCTGCAGCGCCTGGCGGATCGAGACGTCGCCCTGGTAACCCATGTCGAAATTCTTCGGGCGATAACCGCCGAAATCGACCGGGCTGTCCTCGATGATCATCTCTTGCGCCACCAGACCCTGCTCGAAGGCCAGCCCATAGATGAAGGGTTTCAGCGTCGAACCGGGCGAGCGCACCACCTTGGTCATGTCGATCCAGCCGGAGCGGCTGGCGTCGAAGAAATCGGCCGAGCCGACCTCGCCGAGGATGTCGCCGGTGCGCGCATCGGCCATCACCATGGCGATGGAGAGTTTTGGTCCAAGCTTCCTGGCGGCATCCCTCGCGACCTGTTCCAGCCCTTGCTGCACGCTCTTGCGGATGGTGAGTTGCAGAGGTTTTCCGGGCACCGCCCTTGGCAGCATGGCGTAGGAAGCGTGCGCGGCAAGCGCCGGCAGCTTGCGGCGCAGGCCGGAGACGTCGTCGAGCGCGGCGCGCGCGGCCTCGCGTTCGCCGAGCAGGCCGGACGAGACCATGCGGGTCAGCACCCGGTCGCGCGCCCCGTGCGCAATATCGAGGTTGCGGTCGGGCCGGCGCTTTTCGGGCAATTGCGGCAGGGCGACGAGGAGGGCGGCTTCCGAGACGGTGAGCCGCTTCGGCTCCTTGCCGAAATAGGCGAGCGAGGCGGCGCGCACGCCTTCGAGGTTGCCGCCATAGGGCGCCAGCGTCAGATAGCGTTCGAGGATCTCCTGCTTGGAGAGCCGCCGCTCGATCTGGATGGCGCGCAACATCTGCTTGATCTTGGAACCTAGGCTGCGGCTGTCGCGCGGCTCGATCAGCCGGGCAAGCTGCATCGAGAGCGTCGAGCCGCCGGAAACGATGTGGCCGCTGGTGACGAGCTGGCCGGCGGCGCGGCAGAGCGCCAGGAAATCGACCCCGTCATGATCCCAGAAGCGCTTGTCTTCGTAAGTGACCAGCATGTCGACGAACTGCTTGTCGACCTGGTCGAGCTGGGTTTCGAGCCGCCAGTAGCCGTCCGGAGTGGCGAAGGCGCGCAGCAGCTGGCCGTCGCGGTCCTGCACCTCGGTCGAGACCGTCAGCGTCGCCGGCAAGGGCGGCGGGAAGGCGCGGTCGAGCTCCCAGAGCGCGGCGAGGGAAATTACTACGATGCCGGCTAGAGAAATCCCGGCGATGCCTGTTCGACGGAGAAATTTCCTTGAGAGCATGGCGCCGCCCCTCATTGCCCTGCCGGGCATTTCTCCCCGTATAGAGACGGGGAGAAAGGGGCCTGCGCTGGGGATTTCGCCAATTTCCAGCGCTGCCGAACGGGTGCCGGCGATCGCGGCAGTCTCCTTCTCCCCGTCACTATACGGGGAGAAGGTGCCGGCAGGCGGATGAGGGGCAGCGCCATCGTCCTGTCCATGTTTCCTCAGCGCCTTAGGGCGCCTTGATCTCCATCACGCCGGTGGCGGTGCGGGCCGAGTATTGCGGCCGGTACATGTCCTCCACCGTCGCCGCCGGGTGGGCGTAGGTGCCAGGCGTCACTGCGCGCACTACATAGGCCAGCATGATGTTACGGTCGCCGTCGCCTTCATTCGGATTGAAGGCGGCGACGAAGCGGTCGTCGCGGAACTCCAAATGCGCGGCGTCGGTCTGCGCCAGCCAGGAGAAGTTCGACAATTGCGCGCTGGAGACCAGCCCCGGATTGTCGATCTCGAAGCCAGCCGGCAACAGGTCGGTGATCAAGAGGCGCGACGGCCACTTGTTCTGCTCATAGACCTTGAGCACGACCACGTAGCGCTCGTTCTGCTTGGCCTCGGTGACGTTGGCCTCGGTGCCATCGAGCTTGTAGTAGGTGCGATTGATGGTGAAGCCGTCGCCACCGGCCGGCAGCGGCTCGACCGGGGCGGCCACCGTGGTCACCACCGCCTGCAGCGGCGTCGTGCCGGTGTTGGCGATGGTAAGCGGGCTGTCGACGAGATCGCTGCCGGCGACCTGGTTGGAATAGCCGCCCGAATGCGGCGCGCCATTGACGGAAAGCGTGATGGAATCATTGCCTTCCCGCAGCGCCCGCGCGGCGAGCAGCATCCAGGATTCGTCCTGCGTGCTCGTCCAGCGGGCATCGGCGCGTGCCACTCCGACCAGCTTGATCAACTGCGGCATGATGCTCGGCACCGGCTTCGATTCCGCCGCCAGCGCCAGCATCGCCGCGCCGTCGCGCAGCCGCGAGCCATAGTCCGAGCGGTAGTAGTCGTAGTCGGTTTCCGCCTGCGCCAGCCGAAGCGCCGTCTGGAAGGTCGCTTCCGAACGCTGCGTGTCGCCGTAGAGGGCGAGGCTCGCCGCCAACTGGGCGACAGCCATCGGGCTGGTGAAGGCTTCGAGCTGCGTGTCGGCATAGTAGCGCAGATCGCCGATCGAGGCCTTCTTGTTGCGGGCGAGTACATAGAGTGCATAGGCAATCTCGCTGCCGCGGTCCTGGACGCTCTGGTCGTAACCCAGCGAGTTTTGCAGGTTGCTCAGCGCCTGGTTCATGGCGAGTGCCGGAACATCGTACTTCTCCTCGCGCGCCCGGGTCAGGAACTCGGTGACATAGGCGTCGAGCCACAGATCGCCCGAGCCCGGTCCCCAGAGGCCGAAGCTGCCGCTCGCCGCCTGATAGGACAGGACCTTGTAGATGGCGTCCTGGATGCGGCCATGCAGGTCGGGATCGTTCTCCATGCCGATGCTCTTGGCCATGTCGTTGACATAGAGTAGCGGCATGGCGCGGCTGGTGGTCTGCTCGGCGCAACCATAAGGGTAGCGGTCGAGCGACATCAAAAGCGACGGCACGTCGAGCGCTGACGATTGCGAAACGCCGACGCTGACCGAAGCGCCGTCGAGCACGCTTGCGGCAAGCAGTTCCTTGTCGACGCGCAGCGAGCCGCCATGCGGCTTCAGGTCGACAACCATGCGGTTGGTGACCGGAAGCTGCGCCGGGCGCACCGGCAGATAGAGCGTCTGCTCGACCTGTGTGCCATCGGGATGCGCGAGCTTGACGGTGACGGAAGCGTCGCCGGCGGTGTGCGCGACAAGCGGAAAGGTAAGCGACTGCCGCTTGCCCTGGGCGAGCGTCAGCTTCTCGGGCAACGGCTTGTCGCCGGTCGTCAGGTCACCGGTCGTGGTGACGGCGAGCGAATAGTCGCCGGCCGGGCCATCGGTGTCGGCAATGTCGAGACGCATGGTCGCGGCATCGCCCGGCGCCAGGAAGCGCGGCAGGCCGGCGGTGATCACCACCGGATCGCGCACGATGACATCGGTCTGGGCATGGCCGACTGCATCCCTGGTCCAGGCGACGGCCATGACGCGCACGGTGCCGTTGAACTGCGGGATGTCGAAGTCGATGCGCGCCTTGCCGTTGGCGTCGAGCTCGACCGGGCCGGAGAAGAAGGCGACCAGCTTTTCGGTCGGCGGGCTGCCTTGCGCCTGCATGTTGGCGCCGTCGCCGCCGGTCCGTATCTTGCCGATGGCGCCGAGCGATCCGTCGATCAGGCGGCCGTAGAGGTCGCGGATCTCGAGCCCAAGCATGCGTTGGCCGAAGAACCAGTCCTCCGGATCGGGCGCTTTGTAGTTGGTGAGGTTGAGGATGCCGACATCGACGGCCGATACCATCACATAAGCGTTGGTGCCGGCCTGGGCGCCGTTGACGGCAACCGGGATCGACAGCTGCTGGCGCGGCAAGGTCTTTTCCGGCGGCGTCAAGGAGACCGCGAGCTTCTTCGAGCCCGGATCGACCGCCAGCCATTTGACGCCGATGGCGCGGGCCGGCATACGCGATTCCTGCGCATCGCCCGGCCTGAACAACGTCGCTGTGACATAGGCGCCGGCGCCCCAATCGTCGCCGACGGGGATGTCGACGGTGGTGCCGGCGGCCGGCACCGTGGCGGTGACGGTCTTCAAGAGTTTCTCGGCGCCGATGGTGACCAGCAGTTCGCCGGCAAAATGCGGCGAGATTTTCAGCTTGGCGACTTCGCCGGCGGCGTAGTTGTCTTTGTCAAGGGCGATCTCCAGCCCATCGGGTGTTTCGGTGGTGGTGGACGCGACATACCAGCCGGCGTCGAACTCATAGCTGGTCGCCGGGCCGTCCGGATCGAGTGTCTCGACCTCGAGGCGGTAGCGGCCCCAATCGACGGGAAGCGATACGGTCGCGTCGCCGTCGGCGTTGAGGTCGATTGCACCATTGGCGACAGCCTTGGTGAGGCTCACCGCCTCATAGTTCCAGGAATTGTTGTTGCGGTACCATTGGTAATTGCGTTCGACCTTGACCAGCGACCACTGGGCGCCCTTCAGGTTCTCACGCTTGCCGTTCGGATCGACGGCGATGATGCTGAACTTGGCGGTTCCGCCCTGCGGCACCTCATCATCCGCGAAATCCGGGCGAATGCCGATCATCTCCTTGAGCGGATGCACCGCGAGATCGAGCGAGCGCTCGACCGCGCGGCCGCCGGCCTCGCGCATGCGCACGGTGACCTTGGCGTTGACCAGCTTGGTGGTCGACGGCAATTTGTCGATGGTGACCGGGAAGGTCGCCTTGCCGTCGTCGCCGACCACGGGAAGGTTGGTGAACGGTGTCACGGTCGGCTCGCTCGACTGCTCGTCGGCGAGGCCGAAGGTGAAGTTCTTGAAGCTGTCCCAGCTGCTCGTGGTCGACAGCGTCATTTCGCCTTCGAGCGCCAGGCCCGCGGCCGGCGCGCCGTAGAGGAAGCGGCCGTCGACAGTGGCGTTGGCGGTCTCGCCCTGGGCGATCTCTTTCTTGTCGGCCGTCAGGTCGAACTCGATGCGATCCGGCACGAAGTCTTCAACCAGGAACATCTGGCTGGCGACCGGCGACTGCTTGGGATCGGTATAGATCGACACCGTCCAGGTGCCGCGCATGGCGTTGGCCTCGAGCGGCAGGTCGACCGCATGGCCGCCGGCGGACTCGCCGTTGCTGACGATGCGGCGGTTCTCGACGCCGTCGGGGCGGGTGAAGATGAAGGTCAGCGGCAGGTTCTCGACCGCTTTTGCCGCGCCGTCGCGGGCAAGGGCCGCGACATGCACGTCCTCGCCGGCGCGGTAGATGCCGCGCTCGGTCCAGGCATAGACGTCGAGCGCACCGGGCGAGGCACGGCCCTCGACGCCGCGATCCGACAGGTCGAAGCCGGCCTTGGTCATGTCGAGGAAGACGAAGTCGCTGTCGCCCTGCTTGGCCATCAGCACGGCCGGAACCATGCCGTTTTCGCCACGGGTGAGGCCCGGGTTGAAGACGGCACGGCCGTCGGCGTCGGTGGTCGCGGTGCCGAGGATTTCGTTGTTCTTGGCAAGCAGCGTCAATTCGGCGCCGGCGATCGGCTTGGCCGAACCCAGCGAACGGGCAAAGACGTTGAGGCCGTCCTGGCCGGTGTAGGTGGTCAGCCCGATGTCGGAGACCACGAACCACTGCGTGGCGCGCGAACCATAATCGTCGCTCTTGTCGTTGACCGCCTGCGCGGTCAGCACATAGACGCCCGGCTTGCGCTGCGGGATCGCCTGATCGACCGGGAAGGATGTGGTGACTTCCTTGTTGAGGTCGTTGGCGATGTCGAGCGTGCCGGACCAGACGGGCTCGCCCATCTGGTCGGAAACGGTGGAAATGTCATAGCCGTCGAGCTGATGCAGGAACTGGTAGCCGGACAAAAGCTGCGCCAGCGAACGATCGCCGACGCGATAGAGCGTCATCTTGGCGGCCGTCATGTTGACGGTAACGACCGGAATGCCGCGGCGCGCGCCGGAAGGCAGCACGAAGCTGTCGCCAGTGAAGCGGGCGGACGGCGCGCGATCCTGGACATAGATCGACAGCACGACCGGCGCGGCAATCGTCTCGCCGATCGCGGCCGGCAGGCCGGCGCGGAAGGTCACGTCATAATGCTGGCCATGCTCCAGGCCCTCGACGCAGATCTGCTTGTCCTTGGCTTCGACGGCCTTGGGAGCGGCGTTGTCGACGGTGACGAACTGCGCATAATCGACGCCGGTCTTGACCAGTTCCTCGGAAAACTGGGCGCAGATGCGGGGCGAGGAAGAATCGGCATCGACGGTGTGCTCGATGACCCGAAAACCCTTGCGCGCCTTGAGGTCGGCATAGTCGGCCTGGACGGCGGGCGAGCTCACCAGCGCAAGGCTGGCCTCAAAGGCCTGCAAGGATGGACGATAGAGATCGCGCCTGTCGAGGCCGGCGCCAAGCACGGCCAGGGCCTCCGCGCGGGTTTTCGCGGTGCGCACCAATTTGTAGGCGTTGAAGGCGGCCGAGGTGACGTTTGTCGGGAAAGTCGAGGGTTCGGCGGTGTTCGACGCCGGCTGCACGGCAAGCGTCTCACGCGCCAGCGCCAGCCACAGCATGCCATCGTCGGGCAGGACCGAGACCGCGGCCTGGTATTTCTGCATGGCGAGGCGATGGTCGCCGGTCAGTGCCGCCTGCTCGGCGGCGGCCTGCAGGGCGGCAAGGCCCTCGGTCGGCTTGTCATAGGCCGGATCGGTCAGCTTGTTGCGGAATTGCTGCGCCTGGTCGGCCATCCAATTGGGGAAGAAGGCCAGTTCCGGCGGGGCGCCGATATCGGGGTCGCCATCGACGTTTGCGACCTTGCCGGCGACGGCGCCGGTGAAGGGTTTGAGCTGATTATAGTCGGATTTGAGAAAACACCACTTTGCCTTGGTGTTGTAGGTGAAGGCACGGCAGGCGGAATCGGCGAGGCAGGTGGTCTTGCACTGGTCCAGGGTGACATTCTGGTCCGACCTCAGGTCGAAACCGAAATAGTCGGAATTGTCGGTTGTCACGATCCGCCGGGCTTCGGCCGCCAGGGCGACCCCGCTCAGGGCGAAAAAGAGAAGAAAAAGGAAAGGGAGACCACGAGCCGCACGCATTGCCATACCACCCTCCAGACATTGCCAGCGTCCGGACATGAGCAAGCTTCAAACAGGCTTGTCAACGCCGGAACGGCGCAGGTTTATCACCCGCGAACGGTTTCCATGCCGGCCAAAGGCCGGTATTTCGACAGAACCTCTGTGAGACGGATCACACTTTCTTGCGAAAATGCAAAAGGTGTGAATTCCAAGCCCGGTCTATTTCAGACAATTGGATTGTGGCCCCTTTACGAACGTTTCGGAACTTCATTCCAATTTTAGTTTTGTCGACTAGGTTGTCTTAATGCCGGCGCATGAAACGCAGATGTCAGCGGAGGTCGCGCCAGGGCGCGGGCTTTCGCGCGCCCTGCTTTTGGCGCTCGTCTGCTCGACCGTACTTTGTGGCGGATTGCGGCCGGCCGGCGCCTTCGAGATCTTCGGCATCAAGCTCTGGGGCTCGTCCAACGACAAGGACACCGACATTGTCGACCCTTTGCGCTATTCCGTGACCATCGATGCGCCAGACGCCGACAAGGACCTGGTCAAGAGGCTCGAAAACGCCTCGGCGCTGAAAAGCGACGAAGAGCACCCGGTCTCGGGCTCGCTTGGCCTGATGGCCAAGGCGCGCAACGACCGCGAGCAATTGGTCGCCGCGCTTTACGCCGATGCGCGCTACGAAGGCGTGGTCACGATCACGATCCAGGGCAAGTCGATCGACGAACTGCCGCCGGATGCCGAATTCAAGGGGCCGCAGCCCATTCCGGTGGTGGTCCGCGTCGTCGCCGGCCCGAAATTCACGCTTGGCACCATCAGGCTGGAAGGCGACGCGGCCGGGCTGGCGGGCGCCGATTTCGGCTTGATTGCCGGCGGCGATGCCGGATCCGGCGCCGTGCTCAAGGCAGAAGCGGGAATCGTGCGGGCATTGAAGGAAGAGGGCAGGCCGCTGGCCAAGGTCACGGACCGCCAGATCGTCGCCGACCATGCCAATTCGATGCTCGATGTCACGCTGACGGTGGCGGCCGGCCCGATCGCCGGCTATGGCGACACGACGGTTGAGGGCACCGAGAAGGTCGACCGCGACTTCACCGAATACATGACCGGCCTGCAGCGCGGCAAACAGTATTCGCCGCAGGAGATCGACGATGCGAGGGACCGGCTGCTCGGGCTCGAAGTGTTCAACAGCGTCACCATGAAGGAGGGCGACAGCCTCGACGCTCAAGGCAATATCCCGATCAACGTCCAGGTCAGTGAACGAAAGCCGCGCTATTTCGGCCTCGGCGGCACGGTTTCGAACACCGAAGGGCTGGGGCTCGAAGGCTATTGGGGGCACCGCAACCTGTTCGGCCAGGCCGAGAAGCTGCGCATCGACGGCTCGATCAGCGGCATCGGCAACAACAGCATTTCGGCGCTCAACTACAATGCCGGCGTCATGTTCGAGAAGCCGGGCGTGCTCGGGCCGACATCGAAGTTCTTCACCGGCATCAAGACGGTGTTCGAACATCCCGATGCCTATGACCATTTCTCGGTCAAGGGCGATGTCGGCGTCTCCTACGACCTCGACAAGCAGCAGCGGGTGTCGGCCGAGTTCGACCTCGACTATTCGAAGATCACCGATGCTTTCGGCAAGCACACCTATCTGATCGCCAGCGTGCCGCTACAATATGTCTATGACAGCCGCGACAACAAGCTCAACCCGACCAGGGGTTTCCGTTTTCTCGCCTATGCCGAGCCGAGCTACGACATCCTGAATGGCGCCACCTTCCTGAAACTGAAGGGTGAGGGCTACGCCTACCAGTCGATCGATACGGCAAGCCGGTTCGTGCTTGCCGAGCGCGCCACGCTTGGCTCGATCGTCGGCACCGGCCTGCAGAACGTGCCGGCCGACCGGCGCTTCTATTCCGGCGGCGGCGGTTCGGTGCGTGGCTATTCCTACCAGGGCATCGGCCCGAAGGACATCAACGGCCAGCCGATCGGCGGGTTGTCCTTCTTCGAGACCTCGGTCGAGATGCGCATCGGCGTCACTGACACGATCGGCATCGTGCCCTTCATCGATGCCGGCACGGTGTCGACCAAATCCTTCCCCGATTTCTCCAACGTAAAGGTCGGCGCCGGCCTCGGCCTGCGCTACATCACGCCGTTCGGGCCGCTGCGCATCGACGCGGCCGTGCCGCTCAACCGCGATCCGGGCGATCCCCATTTCGGCATCTATGCCGGCATCGGGCAGGCGTTCTGACGATGAAGATTTTCTGGCGCATCCTTCGCATCTGCCTCTACACGCTGCTCCTGCTGCTGGTGGTCGCAATCGGCGCGCTGTTCGTGCTGACCGGCACGGAAGGCGGCCGGCAGAACCTCGCCAGCCTGATTTCGAAAATGGCTTCGGGCGACGATCGCAAGGTCACGGTCGCCGGCATAGAGGGCATATGGTCGGGCGCGCTCAGGCTCGATCATGTCGTGGTCGAAGACCGCACCGGCCCCTGGCTGGTGGCGCGCAAGGTGGCGCTGGACTGGTCGCCGACAGCGCTCCTGTCGTGGCATTTCAACGCCGACCGCCTGGCGGCCGAGCGCATCGAATTGGCGCGCCTGCCGCAGCCAAGCCAGCAGCCGGCGCAAGGCGGCTCGAGCGGCCTGCCGGTGTCGATCGACGTCAAACAGGTTGACCTGCCCGAGATCGCGCTCGGCCCGGAGCTTGCCGGCAGCGGCATTGCCGAGCTCGCAGCCAAGGGGTCGCTCAAGGCCGACCCGTCGCCGCTGGCGGTCGAAACCGTGCTCAACGTTACCCGCCATGACGGCAAGCAGGGCAATGTCGACGCCAAGATCCACTTCGTACCGGCCGACAACAAGCTCGACCTCGATCTCAAGGCGTCGGAGCCGGCGGGTGGCATCATCGCCAATCTGCTCAAGCTGCCCAATGCCCCGCCCGTCGACATTGTCGTGTCCGGCAGCGGACCGCTCGCCAACTGGAGCGGCGTCGGCACCTTCATGGTCGACCGCCAGATCGTCACCCAGTTCACCGGCCGCCATCAACTGTCCGACAAGGGCCATCATATCGAAGCCAAGGGCGACGGCGAATTCGAGCCTTTCCTGCCCGAAAGGATCGCTTCGTTGTTTGCCGGCAAGACAAGCTTCGATGTCGCCGGCACGGCGACGACGACCGGCGGGCTGGATATCGAGCGTGGCGCCATAGAGAGCGACGCCGTGCACGCCACGGCCACCGGCAATGTCGATCCGAAGGGCGCCAGCGACCTTGCCGTCGAGCTCTCGGCGAAGGACAAGCCGGTCACCATCGATGTCGGCAACGGCGCTGTGCCGATCCTGGTCGCGGTGGAAAAGGCGACGGCGCGCGCCTTCGGCGACGGCAAGGCGCCAATGGTCGATATCGGGACGTCGCTCACCTCGGTCGCCGTAGGCGGCACGCAGCTCAACAACATCACGGCGCAAATCCATTCCGACGGCTTCGACATCGAGAACCGCAGCGGCCCAGTCAATATCAAGCTCGCCGCGGCCGGGCTGAAGACGGACGTGGCAACGCTGGCTCCGCTGGTGACAGGCAAGCTTGCAGCCGATCTTTCCGGCGCGCTCAGCCGCGAAAATGTGACGATCGATCAGGGCACGCTGCGCAGCGACGCGCTCAATGCCTCGCTGACAGCGGCCGTATCGCTCGTCGACCTGTCGATAACGCTGAAGATGAATGCCGATGCCGTATCGAAGGCATTGCCGCCTCAGATCAGCTCGCTGCTTGGCGAACGGGTGAAATTCTCGGCCACCGCCACACGCGATCCGCAAGGCGCCTTCGCGGCCAATTCGCTGGAGCTCACTTCCGGCTCGCTCAGCGCCAGCGGCACGGCGAGCGCTCAAGGGTCGGATATCCAGGCTGATCTAAAGGGAACGCTGGGCGACGTCTCGTCGCTGTCGTCGCTTGCCGGCACGCCTCTCGCCGGCGGGGTCGAGTTCGGGCTGACGGCGAGCGGGCCGCGCTCGGCGCCGGATTTTGCCGTATCGGCCGACAGCGCCAGCCTGACGGCGGCCGGCCGGACAGTGAAGGACATCAAGTTCTCGGCTAAGGGCAAGGCCGACATCGTCAATCCGTCGGCCGATATCTCGTTGACCGGCAGCGCCGAGGACCAGCCGCTCGATATCAGGGCGTCGCTGGTCACTGCGGACGGCAATCGCTCGATCAAGGGGCTCAGCCTGTCGCTCGGCGACAACAAGATTTCGGGCGATCTTGCGCTTGACGGCCAGTTCCTACCGCTCGGCACGCTGACGCTCGCCGTGCCGGACATCGGACCGCTGGCGGCGCTCGGCAACCAGAACGCTACAGGCGACATCAACGGCGCGATTGCTTTTGCCAAGGTTGGGGAGGCGCCGACCGTCACCATCAATGCGGCCAGCGGGTCGATCGCGCGCGGCGATCTGGCGGCAAAGACGATCACCGTCAACGCGCTGATCGCCAACTATCTCAAAGGCCCGGCAATTTCGGGCACGATCAAGGCCGACAGCGTGACGTCGGGCTCGACCGTGGTCAGCGGCATCGGCATCGACCTCAAGCGCGACGGCGACTGGACCAACTTTACCGGCGGTGCGACCGTCGCCGGTATCCCGGCGACCGCGACGGGGCGCGTGAAGATCGCCAATGGCACGACCAGCATGGAAATCGCTTCCGGCGAAGCGACCGTGCGCGGCATCAAGGCGGCGATCGCCGAGCCTTCCAGCCTTTCGATTGCCGATGGCGTGGCCACTATCGAAAAACTTGCGCTCGATCTCGGCGGCGGTTCGGCGACGGTTTCCGGCAAGGCGGGCCAGACGCTCGACCTGTCAGCCAAAGTCGCCAACCTGCCGGCGGCCCTTGCCAATGATTTCGTGCCCGGCCTCGATGCAGCCGGAATATTGAACGTCACGGCGCACGTCACGGGGGCTTCCGCCAACCCGGATGTCCAGTTCAACGCGCAAATCGCGGGGGCCGAGACCAGCCAGACGCGGCAGGCGGGACTGGGGCCGCTCAACCTCGATGCCGCCGGCAGCGTCACGACCGCCGGCGGCCTCGTCATCGACAAGGCTACTTTGTCCGGCGACAAGATTTCCGGCACGGCAACCGGCACCATCAACCCGAACGGCGCCAGCGATTTCGCGCTCGACCTCGCCTCCAACGGGTCGAGCCTGCCATTGAAGTTCGGCACGCCCGACAGCCCGGTCGAGCTGGAGCTGCAGTCGATTTCGGCGAAGGCGCAAGGACAGGGGACGACGCCGCGGCTCGATATTTCCGCAACGCTGCCCTCTGCCACGGCCAATCACGTCAAGATCGAGGGGCTGGCGCTGGCGCTGCATTCGGACGCTTTCGACATCAAGGAGAAGAAGGGGCCGATCTCCGGAACGGTGGGGGCCGACAAGATCGATCTCGACAATCCGACCGTCGCGCCCTTGGTTGCCGGCAAGGTCATGGCGAAGGTCACGGGCAGCCTTGCGCCGGATGCGATCACCATCGACAGCGGCTCGGCCTCGAGCGACGCGCTGGACGGCGCCTTCAATGGCCGGGTGTCACTGGCCGACGGCTCCGTCGATTTCACGGTCAAGGCCGACGTGCTTTCGGCGGCGCTGCCGGCCGGCGTGCGCGGCGTGCTGGCTGAGCGGACGCAGCTCAGCGCCACGACGCAGCGCGACGCCAAGGGCAATCTCAGCGTCGGGCCGGTCAGGCTTGTGTCCGGCGCGCTGACCGCCGACGGGCAGGCGAGCATCGCTGACAACAAGCTTAGCGCCGCGGTAAAGGGGGCTTTGGCGAATATCTCGCTGCTGTCGAAGGACGCCAAGGGGGCAATCACCTTCTCGCTCGACGCGCAAGGCGCGCCGACCGCGCCCGATCTGTCGCTTAACGTCAACAGCGACCGGCTCACGGTTGCGGCCCGCGAGATCACAGGTCTCAAGCTGACCGCGACCGGCAAAGCTGATGCGGCCAATCCGGCCGCCAACGTGCAACTGACCGGCAATGTCGCCGGCCAACCCCTGCAAGGCAGCGCAGTGCTCGCCACCACCGACGGCAAGAGCGCGATCAACGGGCTGCTGCTGTCGCTCGGCCCGAACAAGATCTCCGGCGATCTGGCGCTCGACCAGGCTTTCGTGCCGGACGGCACCGTCTCGCTCGACCTTCCCGATATCGGCCCGCTGGCGACCCTTGCGCTGGAAAAGGCGGAGGGCAACGTGCGCGGCACGATCGCTTTCTCGAAGAGCGCGAACGGTCCCAATGTTGCAGTGAAGGCAACCACGGAGGCGATCAAGCGCGGCGACCTGTCGGCCAAGAATGTCGCCATCGACGCACAGATCGCCAATTACATGGCAGCGCCCGTCATTGCCGGCACGGTTCGCGCCGAGAGTGTGACTTCCGGCGGCACAGCCATTACCGGCATCGATGTCGATCTGAAGCGCGACGGCGACTGGACTGGCTTCTCCGGCGGCGCGACGGTCAAGAATATCCCGGCCAAGGCCACCGGCCGCGTGAAAGTGGCCAACGGAACGACGACGATCGAGCTGTCGTCCGGCCAGGCGACGGTGCAGGGCGTCAAGGCGGCGATCGCCCAGGCCTCGACGGTGACCATCGCCAACGGCACGACGACATTGGACAGGCTCGTGCTCAATCTCGGCGGCGGCACGGCGACGGTGACAGGCAAGGTCGGGCAGGCGCTCGATATCAACGCCAATCTCTCCCGCGTGCCGGTGTCGCTCGCCAACAGTTTTTCACCGGGCCTGGATGCCGCCGGTTCGATCTCGGGCACGGTCAAGGTGACGGGCGCGCCAGCCAACCCTTCGGTCGCCTTCAAAGTCGATGCCTCAGCCGTGCAGACGTCGCAGACACGCGGCGCCGGGCTCGGCGGCATGAACGTGTCGTCGTCGGGATCCTTCGCCGGCAACAAGCTCGCCTTCGACGCCAACATCAGCGACGGCGCCGGCCTCGGTCTCAAGGGCGGCGGTTCAGTGACGACCACCGGCACGCCGGCCCTGGCCCTCGACTTCAACGGCAAGGTGCCGTTCTCCTTCCTTGCCTCGAAGCTTGCCGCGCAAGGGCTGGGGCTGACCGGCACCGCGAATGTCAATCTCCAGGTGCGCGGCCCGGCATCCGCGCCGGTCATCGGCGGCACGGTGAGCACGTCCGGCGCGCGCCTGGTCGACGCCCGCTCGGGGCTTGCGGTCAACGACCTCGCCGCCGATGTTTCGATCGGCAGCGGCGTCGCCAGGATCAACCGCCTGACCGGCACGCTGTCGACGCGCGGCAGCCTGTCGGCCTCAGGCACGGTCGGCATCGTGCCGGCGCAAGGGTTCCCGGCCGATTTGTCGATCAAGCTCACCGACGGCCGCTACACCGACGGCCGGGTGGTGACCGCCAATCTCGGCGGCGACCTGACCATCAAGGGACCGCTTGCCTCGGCGCCGGCGATCGCCGGCACCATCAACCTGGCGAGGACGGTGATCACCGTGCCGGACAAGCTGCCGGCTTCGCTTTCGGCGCTCGACGTCAAGCACAAGAACGCGCCGGCGGCCGTGCGCGCGCAGGACAAGGCGCTGCGCCCCGCGGCCTCCGGCGGCGGCAACAGCGGCAGCGGCCTTGCGCTTGACGTGACCGTCAACGCGCCGAACCAGATCTTCATCCAGGGCAGGGGCGTCGATGCCGAACTCGGCGGCTCGCTCAGATTGACCGGGCCGGCCTCCTCGCCGCAGGCTGTCGGCACCTTCACATTGCAGCGCGGTCGGCTGACGATCCTCGCCAAGCGGCTGACTTTCACCGAGGGCACGGTCGGCTTCTCGGGCTCGCTGGTGCCCTACCTGAACCTCACAGCAACCACGACGACGAGCGACGCCACAGTCACCATCGTGGTTTCGGGCGAGGCGACCAATCCGAAATTCACCTTCTCGTCGGTGCCGGCGCTGCCGGAGGACGAGGTGCTGGCGCAGTTGATCTTTGGCCGCTCGATGTCCAACCTGTCGCCCTTGCAGATCGCCCAGCTCGCCGACGCCGCCGCACAACTGGCTGGCGCTGGCGGCACGACCTCGCTGCTCGACAATCTGCGCAGCGCCATCGGCGTCGACGATCTCGATGTCACCACCGACGCCAAGGGCGGCACCGCCGTCTCGGCCGGAAAGTACCTCAACGACCGCACCTATGTGACCATACAGAAGGGCGACAAGCCGGGCTCGGGCAAGGCGACGATCGATCTCAATGTCGGGAAGGGCGTCAAGCTGCGCGGTGAGGCCAACGACGCCGGCGAAGCCAAGGGCGGCCTGTTCTACGAACGCGAATATTGAGGGCGCTAAGCTCTCGTTTCGCCGGCATGGCGGCTCGCGGGCCGCGAGCAGAAAGCCCGTATCCATATAAAATGTATTGATTTAATCGCCCGCGACGTTTTCTGGCGAATCCGCGGCGCGCTAGCAAATTTGCGTCAAGACTGTCGTTATCGCGCGAACCGGGTTGTCATCAAAGATGCACATTCCCTGACATGTTCCTATCTCACCTTGTGGTGCTTTGACATCAGGGTTTGGATGCGGAATGTTAAAAGGCGGAAAGCCAACAATGGGAGTAAGTCATGGCAATCTATAAAAGCAATGGTGACCGTGTTCCGGACCACATCCTGGCAATGGCCGAAGAAGCCAAGTCGGGCACGGTGGATCGCCGCGAATTCCTGGCTTTGGCCAGCGTGTTTGGGGCATCGACGGCAATGGCCTATGGCATGCTCGGTCTTGCCGCTCCGACCCCGGCCAGAGCCGAGGACGTACAGGGCAAGAAGGGCGGCGTGATCAAGGTCGCGATGTCGGTCAAGGATCCCAAGGACCCGCGCACGGCCGACTGGTCGGAAATCTCCAACGCCGAGCGCCAGGCGCTCGAGCCGCTGGTGAAATACACCAAGGAATACACTTTCGCGCCGTACCTGCTGGCAAGCTGGGACATCAATGACGACGCCACCGAATACACGCTGCATGTGCGGCCGGGCGTCGAATGGAACAATGGCGACAAGTTCACCGCCGACGACGTGATCTACAATTTCACCCGCTGGGCCGACAAGGGCGCTGAGGGCAACTCGATGCCGGGCCGCCTCGGCAGCCTCGTCGACGAGAAGACCAAGAAGCTGCGCGAAGGCTCGGTCGTCAAGGTTGACGACATGACGGTCAAGCTCAAGCTCACCAAGCCCGACATCGCCATCATCCCGAACCTGTGCGACTATCCGGGCCTGATCGTCCACAAGACCTTCGACGCGAAGGGCGCGAACTTCAAGAACTGCCCGATCGGCACCGGTCCGTTCGAGCTCGTCTCCTACGATGTCGGCCAGAAGGTCGTCTACAAACGCCGCACCACCGGCAAGTGGTGGCAGGGCGAGGCGTTCCTCGACGGCGTCGAGTTCATCGACTACGGCACCGATCCGGCAGCGACCGTCTCGGCTTTCGAGTCCGGCGAAGTGCAGACCAACCACGAGACGACCGCCGACTACGTCAAGATCATCGAAGGCGTCGGCGCGCCGGCTTCGGAAGTGGTGACCGCGGCAACCGTGGTGTCGCGCTTCAATGTCAACGCCAAGCCTTACGGCGACCAGAAAGTGCGCCAGGCGATGTGCCTGGCCGTCGACAACTCTGTCGTCCTGCAGCTGGGTTACGGCAATGCCGGCACGCCGGCCGAAAACCACCATGTCGCGCCGATCCATCCGGAATACGTCAAGCTGCCGGAGATCAAGCGCGACATCGCCAAGGCCAAGCAGATGCTGACGGAAGCCGGCGTGATCGATTTCGAGCACGAGCTGATCAGCAACGACGAGGACTACCACAAGAACACCACGGACGCGATCGCGGCCCAGCTGCGCGAGGCCGGTATCAAGGTCAAGCGCACCGTGCTGCCGAGCTCGACCTTCTGGAACGACTGGACGAAGTATCCGTTCTCGGAAACCAACTGGAACATGCGTCCGTTGGGTATCCAGGTCATCGCCATCGCCTATCGTACAGGCGAAGCCTGGAACGAGACCGCCTATGCCAATCCGGACTTCGACAAGAAGGTCAACGAGGCGCTCGGCATCGCCGATGCGGAGAAGCGCAAGGTTGTGATGAAGGACATCGAGACGATGCTGCAGGAGTCCGGCATCATCATCCAGCCCTACTGGCGCAAGCTCTACATCAACATCAAGCCCGAGGTGAAGAACCACTCGATGCACCCGACTTACGAGCACGACTTCGGCAAGGTCTGGCTCGATCAGGCGTGATCCGTCGCGATGAATACGAGGGGCAACAGCCCCTCGTATTTGCAGCTTCGTCGCCGTTGCATATGCTGCAGCGGTGGCGGGGCCTCATCAGGTTTCCGACATAGGGTTGACCATATCTGACCCCAACCCGGCCGGCAGGGGGGCACGCATGTTCTCATTCATCGCCAGACGCATCGGCACGATCCTGCTCACGATGCTGTGCCTGACGCTGGTCGTCTTCTTCCTCGTCAATCTCGAGCCCAATCTGAAGAAGCTGGCGATCAGCCAGACCGAGATGCACACGCCCGCCGACCAGCTCGAAAGCTGGCTGGTCAACCATGGCTACCGGCAGAACTTCTTCGTGCGCTACGGCCAATGGCTGGGCGTGCTGCCGAAGCAACCGATCACCGATCCGGCGACGGGCAAGACGACGCAACGCTTCTCCTTCTGCAACGATCCTGTCGAGCCGAAATTCTCCGGCGTGCTTGAAGGTGATTTCGGCTGCTCGACCAAATTCAAGACGACGGTCGGGGCCAAGCTGTTCCCGGCGCTCGGCGCTACCGGACTGCTGATGTTCTGGGTGCTGGTGGTGATGGTGCCGATCTCGCTGCTCATCGGCATTCTTGCCGGCATGCGCGAAGGGTCGCGCACGGACCGGACATTGTCCGTTGCCTCGATCGCGTCGACCGCGACGCCTGAATATGTGTCGGGCGTCATCTTCACCGTCATCTTCGCATCCTGGCTTGGCTGGCTGAACGGCTCGGCAGCATCCGCCAGCCAGGGCATCACCTTCTACAATTTCACCCTGCCGGTGATCACGCTGGCAATCTACGGCATCGGCTATATCGCGCGCATGACGCGCGCCTCGATGGTCGAGGTGATGACGCAGCAATATATCCGCACCGCG
Organism: Mesorhizobium sp. ORM8.1; assembly: GCF_053005525.2. Lineage (NCBI taxonomy): Bacteria > Pseudomonadati > Pseudomonadota > Alphaproteobacteria > Hyphomicrobiales > Phyllobacteriaceae > Mesorhizobium > Mesorhizobium sp. ORM8.1. The sequence goes on from NZ_CM132600.1 coordinate 6,229,099, forward strand.
CGGCTGAAGGGCCTTTCCTTCAACAGCGTGGTGGTCAAGCATGCGTTGCGCAACGCGCTGATCGCGCCGTTCACGGTCATCATGCTGCAGTTCCCGTGGCTGCTCACCGGCGTCGTCATCGTCGAGGTGATGTTCCGCTACCAGGGGTTTGGCTACACGCTGGTCGAGGCGGCCGGCAACAACGACATCGACCTTCTGCTCGGCTGCTCGCTGGTCTCGGTGTTCATCGTTCTGATCACGCAGCTCATCTCCGATGTCGGCTACGCGTTTCTCAATCCGCGCATCCGGGTTCAGTAGAGGGAACGGCGCATGCAACCTCAATATATCGGCGCCTCCACCATTGTCCTCGAAGTGCTCTTGCGCTTCTGGCCGGTCTGGGTCGCGCTCGCCATCGTCCTGGGCGCGAGCTTCATCTACAAGAAGAAACTGGCGCTCTATGGCCAGCTGTTCGACAGCGGCGTCGGCATAGCGGGTGTCTTCATCTGCCTGTTCTGGCTGTTTACCGCGATCTTCGCCTCGACCATCTCGCCCTTCGATCCGCTCGGCCAGATCCCAATCATGAAGGATACGCTGCCCGGCGCCATCGAACCGCAATCGGGGCTCGTCTACCTGTTCGGCGGCGACAAGCTCGCACGCGACGTCTTCTCGCGCATGGTCTTTGGCAGCCAGATCGTGCTGATCATCGCGCCGGCGGCGACCGGCTTCGCGCTGATGGTCGGTATAACGCTCGGCCTGCCGGCGGGCTACTACGGCGGCAAGATCGATACGGTGCTGTCGTTCCTCGCCAATCTCGTGCTGGCTTTCCCGGTCATCCTGTTGTTCTACCTTCTGGTGACGCCAGGCATCATGGACACGCCGATCCCCTATGCGCTGGCCGGTGTCTTTTTCCTGTTTCCGATCATCTTTTTCAGCGTGCTGTTTTGGACACGCTACAAGAACCGGCCCGACCGGATCTACATCCTGCTCGGCCTGACGCTGATCATCGGCGGCTGGATCTACCTCGGCCTGGTGTTCGACAGGGACCCGCTGCACATCGTCCACATCGATCCCAACCAGCTCAACATCTTCGTGGCGGTGGTGTTTGCTTCCAGCCCCGGCGTCTTCCGCATCGTGCGTGGCCTGGTGATGGACATCAAGACCCGCGACTATGTCGCTGCGGCGCAGACGCGCGGTGAATCGCCCTGGTACATCATGCTCTGGGAGATCCTGCCCAATGCACGCGGACCGCTGATCGTCGATGCCTGCCTGCGCATCGGTTACACCACGATCCTGCTCGGCACGCTCGGCTACTTCGGCCTGGGTCTCGCACCGGAGAGTCCGGACTGGGGCACGGCGATCAAGGATGCAAGCCGCTTGCTGCGCTCCTTCATCCACCCGGCTCTGCCACCGACGATCGCACTGATGAGCTTCGTGCTGGGGCTCAATCTGCTCGCCGATTCCCTGCGCGAGCAATCGATGAAGGATTGATGGCGGGGTCCTCGACCCTACTTGCCCGGAAGAACAAGGATTGGAGCGACCCATGAACGAGGCAGTTCGAAATCCCACCAAGTCGACCAACGAGCCGATCATCGAGATCGAGAACCTGTCGATCTCCTTCTTCACCCGCAAGGGCGAGATACCGGCCGTCATGGATTTTTCCTGCACGGTCATGCCCGGCGAGGCGATGGGCATCGTCGGCGAATCCGGCTGCGGCAAGTCAACCGTGTCGCTCGGCATCATGCGCGACCTTTCCAATATCGGGAAGATCGTCGGCGGCAAGATCAAGTTCCAGGGCAAGGACATGGGCGAGCTCTCCGACGAGGAGCTGCGCGCTATCCGCGGCAACAAGATCGCGATGATCTATCAGGAGCCGATGGCCAGCCTCAATCCGGCGATGAAGATCGGCCAGCAGCTGATGGAAGTGCCGCTGATCCACGACAAGGTGTCGAAGCAAGAGGCTTATAAACGCGCGGTCGAAATGGTCCGTTCGGTCAGGCTGCCCGACCCCGAGCGCATGATGCGCTCCTATCCGCACCAGCTCTCCGGCGGCCAGCAGCAGCGCATCGTCATTGCCATGGCGCTGCTGTCGAAGCCGGCGCTGCTGCTGCTCGACGAGCCGACGACGGCGCTCGACGTGACGGTGGAGGCGGGCATCGTCGAACTGGTCAAGGGTCTGGGCGAGAAGTTCGGCACCTCTATGATCTTCGTGTCGCACAATCTGGGGCTCATCCTCGAGACCTGCGATCGCATCACGGTGATGTATTCGGGTGAAGCGGTGGAGACCGGCAAGATCAAGGACGTCTTCGACCGCATGCGCCATCCCTACACGCAAGGGCTGTTCCGTTCGATCCCGCTGCCCGGCGCCGACAAGAATTCGCGGCCGCTGATTGCCATTCCGGGGCAATTGCCGCTGCCGCATGAGCGACCCAAAGGCTGCAATTTCGGCCCGCGCTGCCACCATTTCGTCGAGGGCGTTTGCAACGCCGCAGAAATTCCGATGATCGAGGTCGCCGGCCATGAAGGCCATTTCTCGCGCTGCGTGCGCTTCAACGAAATCGACTGGGAAGCGCTGCCGCCCGGCGCCAAGAAGGTCAATGAAAAGGTCGTGCCGGGCGCGCCCGTGCTCAAGATCGAGGATTTGAGAAAATACTACCGGGTTGGCGGCAGCGAAGTCTTTGGCTCCAGCGAGGGCCGCGTCGTCAAGGCCAACGAGACCATCTCGTTCATGGCGCGCGAATCCGAGACCGTCGCCATTGTCGGCGAGTCCGGCTGTGGAAAGTCGACGCTGGCCAAGGTTCTGCTCGGGCTGGAGACGGCAAGCTCCGGCACCGTGACGCTCGGCAACAAGGAGATTCAGTCGACCGGCATCGAGAAGCGCGGCGTCGATACGGTGTCATCGATCCAGATGGTGTTCCAGAACCCGTTCGACACGCTAAATCCCAGCCACTCCGTTGGCTCGCAGATCATCCGCACGCTGGAAAAATTCCATGTCGGCAACAATGTCGCCGAGCGCCGCAAGCGCATGCTGGAACTGCTCGACCTGGTGAAGTTGCCGCGCGCCTTCGAGACCCGCAAACCGCGCCAGCTCTCCGGCGGCCAAAAGCAACGCATCGGCGTGGCGCGCGCCTTCGCCGGCGACGCCAAGGTGGTGGTGGCCGACGAGCCGGTCTCGGCGCTCGACGTCTCGGTGCAGGCGGCGGTGACCGAGCTGTTGATGGACATCCAGCGCAAGAACAAGACGACGATGCTGTTCATCAGCCACGATCTGTCCGTTGTGCGCTACATCGCTGACCGCGTCGTCGTCATGTATCTCGGTTATATCGTGGAGCAGGGCACGACCGACCAGATCTTCGCGCCGCCCTATCACCCGTATACCGAAGCCTTGCTGTCGGCGATCCCGATTGCCGACACCAGCGTGGTCAAGAAGCACATCGTGCTGGAAGGCGATATCCCTTCGGCGATGAACCCGCCTTCCGGCTGCCCGTTCCAGACGCGCTGCGGCTACAAGAAGCTGGTGCCGGACAATCTGTGCGAGACCAAAGTGCCGCCGGTGAAGAACCTCGGCGAAGGTCATATGAGCCTGTGCTGGCTGTCGGACGACGTGCTGGCGACGATGGAGCCGGTGATCAAGTTCGACAAGGAGCACGCCGCGCATGAGGGCGTGCCGGATGATGCGCACGGCACCGGGCCGGGTCTGGCTGGAACGGCGCCCAACCGTCCGCGTGGCAAAACGGGCAGCGCGCAAGCCGACCAGATCGGAGATGCCGTGGAGCAGGGCGAGGCTGGCATGCGAGCCCGTCGCCACGAAGTCCGAGACGAGGTTTCCGAAACCGGCGTTTCGAAGCCGAAAGACACGACCAGGCGGCACTAACCTGGAGCGTTGCTCTAGGCAGGTATCAGGAGCCACATTGCCGCAGCTGCGCGTCATAATCGCGCGCCATCTTGTCGGTGGCTCTGGCGTAGCCCTGCACGCCGGCGTCGCCGCGATTGCCACGGCCATAAGCGGTCCAGCCGAGATAATAGGCCAGATAGAGATTGTAGGTGTCGTTGCGGGCGACGCCGAAAGTGTCGGCGGTCTTGGAATGATACCAGCCGACAAAGTCGACGGCGTCGGCAAACTTGGTCCGTCGCGCCGCCCAGTTGCCGGTCTCGTTCTGATATTGCGACCAGGTGCCGTCGAGCGCCTGCGAGAAGCCGGTGGCCGACGAGACATGCGTCCACGGGATGAAGCCGAGCAGTTTGGTGCGTGGCGGCCGGGCGTTGCTCTTGAAGCCGGACTCCTTGCGCACCGTCGCCATCAGCACGGGAACCGGGATGCCGTATTTCTGTGACGAGCGTTCGGCGGCCGACTGCCAGTTGTCGAACCAGCCGTCATTCTGATCGAAGACGGCGCAGACATTGTTGATGTGGCTCGGCGCCGTCGCGCAGGCGGACAGCGCCAGCAGCATCGTGACAGCTACACTTTTACTAAAACTCGACCTACGCATGGAAAGACGAATAGGCCGAAATCATAAAAGGAGTCTTGCAGCGTTCCTTAACGAGGGTTTCTCGTAAGCCGGGCAGGCCGATATCGATATTTCGACCTTGCCTGTCGCTTTTATCGTTATCGATTTCAAAAAATGCCGCCTTGGCTAAAATCGCGCCGGCAAACGACGGAATTCTGACAGCCGTCCTGGCCTGCGGGCGTTCTGATGCACGCATGAACGAGCCAAGACGCAAGCGCGGCGCCGAGCGGACCAGCAACCGGGGGCCAGCCGCTATTCCACAATTGCCGCTGCGGCGTGTGGAAAATCCTTACCCACCGATGGCGCTGCTGTCGGCCGACCAGATCGAAGCCATCCATCAGGCCTCGATGCATATCCTGGAGAATTTCGGCATCGAGGTGATGAGCCCGCGGGCGCTGTCGCTGTTCGAGAAGGCGGGCGCCAAGGTCGATCATGCAACGGCGAATGTGCGCATCGACCGGGGGCTGGTCGCCGAAGCGCTGAGGACCACGAAGTCGAGCTACCAGCTGACGCCACGCAATCCGGCCAATGCCATCCATCTCGGCGGCAACACGATCAATTTCACGCTTGTCGCCGGGCCGCCCAACGTCCACGACATGGAGCGCGGCCGCCGCGCTGGCAACCTCGCGGACTATTCCGATCTGACCCGGCTGGCGCAGCATTTCAACTGCATCCACATGCTGGGCAACCAGGTCTGCGCGCCGATCGAGCTGCCGGCGAACACAAGGCATATGGACACCTATTTCACCAATCTGACGCTGACCGACAAAAGCTTCCATGTCTCGGCGATCGGCAGGGGCAGGGCGCTCGACGGCATCGAGATGATGGCGATCGCGCGCGGGCTGACGCTGGACGAGATGCGCGACGACCCAGGCATCGCCACCATCATTTCGGTCAACTCGCCACGCCGCTTCGACGAGATGATGGCCGAAGGGCTGATGACCATGGCCGAATACGGCCAGTCGGTGGCGGTGACGCCGTTCACCCTGATGGGCGCGATGAGCCCGGTGACGCTTGCGGGCGCCTTGGCGCAGCAGAATGCCGAAGCGCTGTTCGGCGTGGTGCTGACGCAGCTGGTGCGCCCAGGCGCGCCGGTGATGTATGGCGCCTTCACCTCCAATGTCGACATGAAGTCGGGCGCGCCGGCCTTCGGCACGCCGGAGAATACCAAGGCCAACATCGCTTCCGGTCAATTGGCGCGGCGCTATAGCTTGCCGTATCGCACGACGCCCGGCTCGGCCTCCAACGCCGCCGACGCGCAAGGTGCTTATGAGACGCTGATGGCGCTGTGGGGCGCGGTGCTCGGCCACGGCAATCTCATCTACCACGCCGCCGGCTGGCAGGAAGGCGGGCTGACAGCCTCGTTCGAGAAGCTCATTATCGATGTCGAGATGATCCAGCACATGATGGAATTCCTGCGCCCGATCGTGGTCGACGAGGCGGAACTCGCCGTCGAGGCACTGGGCGCGGTGCCGACCGGCGGCCACTTCTTCGGCGAGCCGCATACGCTGGAGCGCTATGCCACCGCCTTCTATCAGCCGATGCTGTCCAACTGGCAGAATTACGAGGCGTGGCAGGAGGCGGGCGGGCTCGACACGACGGCGCGGGCGACGCGGCTGTGGAAGAAGGCGCTGGACGAATATGTGCAGCCCGCCATGGACCCTGCTGTGCGCGAGGCGCTGGAGGCCTATATGGCGCGGCGCAAGGAAGCGATCGGGCAGGGCGAGCCGTGAGGAGCAGCTTCCTGTCTTGATTCGGCTTAGTGTCCCAACGCACTGAATTAACGAGAAAAACCTCATGAAATCGCATGCAAAGGTCGTGGTTATCGGTGGCGGTGTCGTCGGCTGCTCGGTGCTGTTCCATCTGGCGCGCCATGGCTGGACCGACGTCGTGCTGCTGGAGCGCGATGAACTGACCTCCGGTTCGACCTGGCATGCAGCCGGCGGCATGCACACCATCAATGGTGACCCCAACGTCGCCAAGCTGCAGAAATACACGATCTCGCTCTACAAGGAGATCGAGGAGCTTTCGGGACAGGCGACCGGCGTGCATCTGACCGGTGGCGTGCTTTTGGCGGCGACCGAGGCGCGGCTCGACTGGCTGCGTGGCGTCGTCTCGAAGGGCCGCTATCTCGGCATCGACCTCGAAGTGATCTCGGCCAAAGAGGCGGCCGAGCTGATGCCGCTTATCGATCCGAAACAATTCGTCGGTGCTGTCCGCAACAAGGAGGACGGCCATCTCGATCCGTCTGGCGTCACGCATGCCTACGCCAAGGCGGCGCGAAAACTCGGCGCGGAAGTCGAGCGCTTCACCAAGGTCGAGGACATCGTGCGCCGTCCCGATGGGCTGTGGCGCGTCATCACCAACAAGGGCGAGGTCGTGACCGAGCATGTCGTCAATGCCGGCGGGCTCTGGGCGCGCGAGGTCGGCCGCATGGTTGGGCTGGAACTGCCGGTGCTGGCCATGGAGCACATGTACCTGATCACCGAGGACATGCCGGAGGTCGCCGACTGGAACGCCAAGACCGGCACCGAGATCATCCACGCGGTCGACTTCGACGGCGAACTGTATCTGCGCCAGGAGCGCGGCGGCATGCTGATGGGGACCTACGAGAAGGCCAACAAGGTCTGGTCCGAATTTTCCACGCCATGGAATTTCGGTCACGAGCTGCTGGAGCCGGATATCGATCGTATCGCGCCGTCGCTGGAAGTCGGCTTCCGCCATTTCCCCGCCTTCCAGAACACCGGCATCAAGCAGATCATCAATGGCCCGTTCACCTTCGCGCCCGACGGCAATCCGCTGGTCGGCCCGGTGCGCGGCCTTCCGGGCTTCTGGGTCGCCTGCGGCGTCATGGCGGGTTTTTCGCAAGGCGGCGGCGTTGGCCTCGCGCTCTCCAACTGGATGATCGAAGGCGATCCGGGCGCCGACATCTGGGCCATGGACGTGGCGCGCTATGGCGACTGGGCGACGACGGCCTACACCAACGCCAAAGTGCGCGAGAACTATTCGAGGCGCTTCTCGATCCGCTTCCCCAATGAGGAGCTGCCGGCCGGGCGTCCGCTCAAGACGACGCCGGTCTACGACACGCTGTCCGCCAAAGGCGCGCAATGGGGCGTGTCCTTCGGGCTGGAAGTGCCGCTCTGGTATGCGCCGGACGGCGTCAAGGACGAGTTCTCGTGGCGGCGCTCGACCGACTTCGACCATGTCGGCAAGGAGGTTTCGGCGGTCCGCAACGGTATCGGCCTGTCGGAGATCTCGAACTTCGCCAAATACACGGTGACCGGCGCAGCCGCCGCCGCCTGGCTCGACCGCATATTTGCCTGCAAGCTGCCAAGGCCAGGCCGTATGACGCTGGCGCCGATGCTGAAGGAGGACGGCAAGCTGATCGGCGATTTCACGCTCGCCAATATCGACGGCAGCGAATGGTTCATCGCCGGCTCCGGCATCGCCGAGCAATTCCATATGCGCTGGTTCGAGGCGCATATGCCCAAGGACGGTTCGGTGCGCATCGAGGCCTTTGGGCAGAAGCTCACCGGTCTCGCCATCGCGGGACCGAAGGCGAGGGCGGTGCTGGCCAAGGTGACCCGCGCCGACGTCTCCAACGACCCATTCCCGTTCATGGCCGTGGCCAGGATGGATATCGGCATGGCGCCGTGCCTGGTCGGCCGCGTCAGCTACACCGGCGATCTCGGCTATGAGATCTGGGTGGCGCCGGAATACCAGCGCGCCGCTTACCAGGCGCTGCTGGCGGCGGGCGAGGAATTCGGCATAGGCCTGTTCGGCTCACGGGCGCTCAATGCGCTCAGGCTCGAGAAGAATTACGGCTCATGGGCGCGCGAATACCGGCCGATCTATGGGCCGCTGGAAGCCGGGCTCGACCGTTTCGTCGCTTACGGTAAGGAAGCTGACTTCATCGGCAAGGAGGCAGCGCTCGCCGAGCGCAAGCAAGGCGGCAAGCTCCGGCTGCGCGCCTTCATTGTCGATGCGACGGATGCCGATGTCATCGGCGACGAGGCGATCTGGCATGACGGCGTCGTGCGCGGCTGGGTGACGTCCGGCGGCTATGCGCACAATGCCAAGAAATCGGTCGCGCTCGGCTATGTGCCGAAGGAGATCGCCGACGGAGTGGACGGTTTCGAGATCGAGATCCTCGGCAGGCGGCACGTAGCGCGAATTCAACCGGCGCCGCTGTTCGATGCCAATTTCGAACGGATGCGCGGCTGATCCAGGCGCATCCGTCGGAAGCTTAACTGCTGCGGTTGTCGAGCGCGAAGGCGCCGGAACCGGCGAAGACCAGATAGAGGAAGATGAAGCAGAAGGAGATTGCCAGGTCGCCGCCATTGTTGACCGGGAAGAAATCGCGCGGGAAGTGCGCCATGAAATAGGCGATCGCCATTTCGCCGGCGAGCAGGAATGCGACGGGCCGAGTGAACAGGCCAAGCGCCAAAAGGATGCCGCCTGCGAATTCGAGAATGCCGGCAGCCGTCGTCAGCCCGGTTAGGGCGTGCGGCTGGGCGCTGACCGGGAAGTTGAACAGCTTTTGCGAGCCGTGTTCGACGAATTGCAACGCGGTCATGATGCGCAATATGCCCAAGGCCTGCGGCCGATATTGCGCAAGGCTTTCGAAAAGCTTCATCTAAACTCCATTTTCCAACCGTGCGCCCGGCCATAGATTATCGCCCGGCGACGGACCATTCACTTCCCATGGCCTGCCATCAACAATCGGTGATGGAAAAGGGTTCCCCATTTCGATGCTTGTATTATTTTCGTTCTCGCCATAGTTGCATTCGTATCGCTATGGTTGTAGTGATATCTGGATGCTCCAACCATGTGGATTCCCTTCGTCATGAAAAAAATCGTCATCAGCCTCTTCGCGATCCTTGCAGGCACCGGCTTCGCCATGGCTGACGATGCCGGCTGTGCCGCCTTCAAATGGCCGGTGGCGCGCGAGCAGTCCTTGTTTGCGGCAGCGCCCGCCGCGCAGCCCGGCGCCTCGGTTGCGATTGGCGCAGCCGCGGATCTGAAACTTGCGCCGGTCGACACGATCAGCTTCGCCGTGCCGCCCGAGCACGCCCCGGCTGCCGGCACGTTCGGCGCGACGGCGAACGTGACTGTGCCGCCGGAAGGCGAGCTCCAGATCAGCCTGTCAGGCGACGCCTGGATCGACGTCATCCAGGACGGCCATGCCACGAAGTCGGCGGCTTTCAGCGGCGTGAAGACCTGCCCGGGCATTCGTAAGAGCGTGCGCTTCAAGCTCGCCGCCGGCGCCGCAATCATCCAGGTCAGCGGCGCCAAGACGGCCGAGCTCAAGGTTGCGGTCCTGGCGCCGGAGTGAGGCCAAGGATGTGAAGTCGGCGGGACAGCGCCTCTGTTCTGTCCTGCCACCCTCCGCAGCACCTGCGGAAGGTGGACCGGCAACTCCCCGTGGAAACCCACGAGGGCGAGACTGGCTTCTACCGCGCGGGCGCGATCAGAGCGAAATGCGCGCCTTGGGGGTCCTGGCACTGGATGATCCACTGGCCGCTCGGCACGTCCATCGGACCCATGATGACCTTGCCGCCATTGTCGGTGACGCGTTTGGCGGCGGCGTCGATGGCATCGACATTGAAATAGAATTGCCAGAACGGAACCGGGATCTGCGGCGGCTTGTTCATGATGCCGCCGCCGGAGTCAGGCCCCGCCGAGAAGGTCTGGTAGATGCCCATCTCGCCCATGTCGAACTGGCCGGCGCTGGTCCAGCCGAACTGGCTGGAATAGAAGTCGAAGGAGGTTTTCCAATCGGTCGTGTAGAGCTCGTGCCAGCCGACATGGCCGAGCGTCGTTGCCGGCACAGGTGGCTGGTCGGGCTGGTGCGGCTTCAGGAACATGAAGGTTGCCCCTTGAGGGTCGGCGACGACGGCGAAGCGGCCGACGCCGGGGATGTCGTCCGGGGCGCGATGGACAACGCCGCCCGCCTTCTTCACGGCCTCGGTCGAGGCGTCGACATCCCGGGAATAGATGTAGCCGATCCAGGCTGGCGGCATGCCCATCTTGGCGGCGTCTTGCGGCATCGTCATCAGGCCGCCGACGCCGCGCACGCTTGAATTCACGACGATGTAGCGGGGCATGCCTGGCGCCTTGTCGAAAGGCTCGGCCTTCCAGCCGACGACGGCGGTGTAAAAGGCCTCGGCGGCGTCGAGGTCGGTGGTCATCAGTTCGTACCAGAAGAAGGGTGTTTGGGACTTCGGCATGGTCGGTCTCCTAACCGGTTCAGGCAGCGATCGCGGTTCGATCCATCCTAGGACGACTCTGGCGACAGAAATCCGACATCTGTGCCAGAAATCGAAGACGGCAAGGCGCTTAGCCTTGCGTGCCTCACGGTTTTCGACTTTGCTGCCGCCAAAGAGGGGCTTGCGTTTTCCATGCGTCGAATGTCGCTCACGCCTGAGCTTGTGGCTCTGTGCCATCGGGAGGAGGTCGATCCTGGCCCCAGCGGGCAGTGGACGCAGTTGAGCGATGAGGACTACGCAACGCTTGCCCTGCGCCTTTCCGGCGAAGCGGACGAGGGGCCGCTCTGGGTGTTTGCTTATGGCTCGCTGATCTGGAAGCCGGCCTTCGAATCCGTCGAGCAGCAGCGCGCCTCGGCCCATGGCTGGCATCGCTCCTTCTGCCTCGACATCGCCCGCTGGAGGGGCAGCGCCACGCAGCCGGGGCTGATGATGGCCCTGGAACGCGGCGGGCGCTGCGACGGCGTCATCTATCGTTTGCCGGATGGCGAAAAACCCGCACAGATCGAAAGACTGCTGCGACGTGAGGTCGATGACCATGAGAGCATCAGTTCGGTGCGATGGGTTCCGGTGCGCACGGCGCGCGGTCGGCTGCGGGCGCTGGGCTTCTGGGTCGGCGTGACCGGCAAGGGCACTTCTCTCGGGCAGCCGCTGGAAAAGGTAGCGAACATATTGGCACACGCGTGCGGCCATGTCGGTTCGGGCGCCGAGTATCTCTACAACACGGTCAGCCACCTCGAGACCTTCGGCATCCATGACCGCAACCTGTGGCGCCTGCAGGAACTCGTCGCAGACGAGATACGGTCGATCCATTCTTCCAGGATCGAAAGCGCGGGGCCGCCTGACGTCTCCGTTATGACCATAACATGACTGCGACTGTCATATTTTTATGCAAGCAATACAGTACCTTGGCCAAAAATTGACCAATTGATAAAAAAATAAAACGTGCTAGCCTTCCCCGAAACGACAACAAGGGGAACTGGAATGGCGACTGGTCATTTCCTCGAAGGCATTGCCGGCGGCCGGCTGTCGTCCGAGCAATATGCCGACAATTTTTCCGACCTGCACCCGCCGCTCGACCACCACGAGGCGCTGGTCGAATCCGACCGCTGCTACTTCTGCTACGATGCGCCGTGCATGAATGCATGCCCGACCTCGATCGACATCCCGCTGTTCATCCGCCAGATCGCGACCGGCAATCCGCTGGGATCGGCCAAGACCATTTTCGACCAGAATATTTTGGGCGGCATGTGCGCCCGCGTCTGCCCGACCGAAACGCTGTGCGAGGAGGTCTGCGTGCGCGAGGTGGCGGAAGGCAAGCCGGTGCAGATCGGCCGGCTGCAGCGCTATGCCACCGACATCGCCATGAGCGAGGACAAGCAGTTCTACAAGCGCGCCGAGCCGACCGGCAAAACGGTCGCCGTGGTCGGCGCCGGGCCGGCAGGGCTGGCGGCGGCGCATCGGCTCGCCCGCCACGGTTATGACGTCACCATCCTGGAGGCGCGGCCGAAGGCCGGCGGTCTCAACGAATACGGTATCGCCGCCTATAAGAGCGTCGACAATTTCGCCCAGGCCGAGGTCGATTACGTCACCTCGATCGGCGGCATCGACATCCAGAACGGCAAGGCGCTTGGCCGCGATTTCCAGCTGTCGGACCTGATGCGGAACTACGACGCCGTATTCCTCGGCATGGGGCTCGGCGGCGTCAACGCGTTGCGCGCCGATGGCGAGGATACCGACGGCGTCGCCAACGCCGTCGAGTTCATCGCTGAACTCAGGCAGGCGAGCGATCTTTCCAGCCTGCCGGTCGGCCGGCGCGTCGTCGTCATCGGCGGCGGCATGACGGCGATCGATGCCGCGGTGCAGTCGAAGCTGCTCGGCGCCGAAGAGGTGACGATCTGCTACCGGCGCGGCCAGGAGCATATGAACGCTTCCGGGTTCGAGCAGGATCTGGCCGCCGCCAATGGCGTCAGCATCCGGCATTGGCTGCAGCCGAAGCGCGTCATTGCCGAGGGCGGTAAAGTGTCGGGTATAGAGCTCGAATACACCGCCATGAATGGCGACAAGCTCGCCGGCACCGGTGAGAAGCTGACACTGGTGGCCGACCAGGTGTTCAAGGCGATCGGCCAGAGTTTTACGCCCGCCGTGCTCAACGGCAGCGGCGAACAGATCGCGCTCGAGGCCGGCCGCATCAAGGTCGACGCCGAAGGCCGCACTTCGCTGACGAAAGTCTGGGCCGGCGGCGACTGCATCTTCGGCGGCGACGACCTGACCGTCTCGGCCGTGGCGCAAGGCCGCGACGCGGCCGAATCCATCCACCGGGCACTGACCTCGAACGGGAGGGCATGAGCATGGCAGACATCCGCAACAATTTCGTCGGCATCAAATCGCCCAATCCGTTCTGGCTGGCTTCGGCGCCGCCGACCGATAAGGCTTACAATGTCATTCGCGCCTTCAAGGCGGGCTGGGGCGGCGTGGTGTGGAAGACGCTTGGCGAAGAGGGTCCGCCGGTCGTCAACGTCAACGGTCCGCGTTACGGCGCGATCTGGGGCGCCGACCGGCGCCTGCTTGGCTTGAACAACATCGAGCTGATCACCGATCGCGACCTGCAGACCAATCTGCGTGAGATGAAGCAGGTCAAGATGGAGTGGCCCGATCGCGCGCTGGTTGCCTCGATCATGGTGCCCTGCGAGGAGGCGAGTTGGAAAGCCATCCTGCCGCTGGTCGAGGAGACCGGCGCCGACGGCATCGAGCTCAATTTCGGCTGCCCGCACGGCATGTCAGAGCGCGGCATGGGGGCCGCCGTCGGCCAGGTGCCGGAATACATCGAAATGGTGGTGCGCTGGTGCAAGCAGTATACGCGCATGCCCGTCATCACCAAGCTGACGCCCAACATCACCGACATCCGCAAGCCCGCGAGGGCGGCGCATGCCGGCGGCACCGATGCGGTCTCATTGATCAACACGATCAACTCGATCACCGGCGTAGACCTTGACAGTTTCGCGCCGATGCCGACCATCGACGGCAAGGGCTCGCATGGCGGCTATTGCGGCCCGGCGGTGAAACCGATCGCCATGAACATGGTGGCCGAGATCGCGCGCGATCCCGAAACGCGCGGCCTGCCGATCTCCGGCATCGGCGGCATCACCACCTGGCGCGATGCGGCCGAATTCATGGCGCTTGGCGCCGGCAATGTGCAGGTCTGCACGGCGGCGATGACCTATGGCTTCAAGATCGTCCAGGAGATGATCGCCGGCCTTGAAAACTGGATGGACGAGAAGGGCCACCGCTCACTCGACGACATCATCGGTCGCGCCACGCCCAACGTCACCGACTGGCAGTATCTCAACCTCAATTATGTCGCCAAGGCGCATATCGACCAAGACGCCTGCATCAAATGCGGCCGCTGCCACATCGCCTGCGAGGACACCTCGCACCAGGCGATCACCAGCATGGTCGATGGCTCGAGGCATTTCGAGGTCATCGAAGCCGAATGCGTCGGCTGCAATCTGTGCGTCAATGTCTGCCCGGTCGAAGGCTGCATCACCATGGAGCCGCTGGCGGCGGGCGCTCTGGACGAGCGCACCGGCAAGCCGGTGTCGCCGATCTACGCCAACTGGACGACGCACCCGAACAATCCGATGGCCAAGGTGGCTGCGGAGTAGAATTTGGTTCCTCGCTCCGATCGACGGCTATTTGGCTCGGCCCGAGGCTTGATTGCCATGTGGTTCCCCCAATCCGTCGCTGCTTCGCAGCGCCACCTTCCCCTCCGGAGGGAAAGGAAGGGAGCTTTGCTGGACGAGAGTTGACTGCAAAAAAGCTTGGCGCCTTTCCTCTACCCCGTCGATCGGGGAGAGGTGGCTCGGCGAAGCCGAGACGGAGTGGGGTCGACCAGCGCAGCACTAGACAAAGCATGCGCCAAGCTGCCATGCACGCTATCGCCAAGACCAGCCGCCTGGAAATGTGTGCATGCGGTAGCGCAGAGCGGGACGCGAGGAACCCAAGTCCTGTGAAGCCATCGCGACATATGAATTTCCGCATTTCCCTATTGCAGATAAAAACTATCCACGATGGAATATATCCATGAATAGGAGATCAGCACCATGAAGCTGGGCGAGGGCGTTGAGGCGGCCATCCACTGCGCGGCGACGCTGGCGAGCGTCGACGGCAACAGCACCATGCCGGGCGCCGCTCTGGCGGAGTGTTTTGGCCTGTCGCCGAGCTATCTTTTGAAACATCTCAACCAGCTGACCGCGGCGCGTATCCTGGAATCGGTGTCCGGACCTGCCGGCGGTTATCGGCTGGCGCGGGCGGCCGAGCGCATCACGCTGCTCGACATCGTGCTGGCGGTCGAGGGTCGCGAACCGGCCTTTCGTTGCGGCGAAATCCGCCGCAACGGTCCGGTCAAGATCGATGCCTCGGCCTATGTCAAACCCTGCGGCATCAATGCCGCGATGCTCAAGGCCGAGCGTGCCTATCGCGCCGCTCTCGCGGACGTGAAGCTGTCCGACATCGTCGCGGACTACGCGGCGGAAGGCGATCCGCGATCGTTCGCCGCGAGCTGCGCTTTCGTCGAACGGCACCAGCGGCCGCAGAAGGCCGCTTCAACCAAACAGTTTTAACCCGCCAGACAAATATGAAAGGCAAAGACGATGAAACAGAGACTGCAATTTTTCGCCAAGGCGCCGCAGATCATGAAGGCCGTGTCGGCGCTCAACGAAGCGGTCGAGACATGCGGGCTCGATGCCGGCCTGATGCACCTCGTCAAGCTCAGGGCTTCGCAGATCAATGGTTGCTCCTACTGCGTCGAGATGCACAGCCGCGAGGCGCGACGCGACGGCGAGACCGAGGCCAGGCTCTATCTGGTCGCCGCCTGGAAGGAATCGCCGCTGTTTTCCGAGCGCGAGCGCGCCGCATTGGCCTGGACCGAGACGGTGACGACCATTTCCGACAATGGCGTTCCGGACGATCTCTACGCCAGCACGCTCGAGCATTTCTCCGAGGAAGAGCTGGTCAAGCTCACCGTGGTGACCGGCATGATCAACACCTGGAACCGGCTCTGCATCTCCTTCCACGCCATCCACCCGATGCCGGCGGCCAAGGCAGCTTGATAATGGCCAGGCGCGCGGACGAAAGATCTGCGCGCCAGGGCCATTTACGCCGCGAACCTCAAACCACCGTCACAGGTCAGCACCTGGCCGGTCATGAAACCGTTGGAGACGAGGAAGGCAATCGCGTCGGCGACATCTTCGGCGCGGCCGATGCGGCCGACCGGGTCTTGCCGGCATATTCGGCAAAGACCGCCTGCCGCTGCTCGTCGGGCAGGAAATCCCACCATGGCGTGTCGATGACGCCCGGCGCCACGACATTGACGCGCAGCGGCTTCAACTCGACAGCCAGGATCGGCGTCACAGTCAACAGCATGCCGTTGATGGCGCCGATGCCGGCGACGCCGGGTGCCGTTATCTGAGCAGAGACGGCGGAAATGAAGGTTGCCGACCCGTGCTTGTTCAATGTCGGCAGGGCGGCTTGCAGGCAGGACAATTGCGGCCGGATTTTTCGTCGACGCCGCTGCCAATGTCGGCAAGGTCGAGGGCGTGGAATGGTCCAAGGCCCTTGCCGCCGCTTGCCGCCAGCACCAGGTGATCGAACGGCCCGAGGCCGTCGAAAAACTGCCGCACTTCATCCGGCTTCGCGGCATCGAACGCCGCCTTGTCGACCGCGCCGCCCAGGCTTTTCCAGGCGGCCTTGAGCTTTTCCTCGTTGCGGCCGGTGATCGTCACTTTCATCGTCGGACTGACCAGGCGTCTTGCGGTCGCCAGGCCGATGCCGGACGAGCCGCCGATGATCACACAGTGTTCGATGGTCTCGCTCATGATTGCTGTTCCTTGGATTTTGAAGACGGCTGCCCGGTCAGGTCGAGGCTCAATGCCCGCAACTGGCGCCGGGCTTTCTCGTCATAGGCTTGGGCATCGGCGCGTGATTCCCGCTGGCCGTCGAAATAGAGGCCGCTGCGCCCTTCAAGCCCCGGCGATGCCGCGAGATTGAGGATGGCGTCGGCGCCGGTTTCGACCGAGCTCCACGGCTGGACGCCCGCCTGCCGGACCATGGTCGTGTCCATGTAGCTCGCCGGGTGCAGGGCGTTGACGGTGACCCCGGTGCCTTTGAGCTCTCCGGCCAGATCGACAGTGAACAGGATCTGCGCCAGTTTGCTCTGGCAGTAGGCGCGTACGCCGCTATAGCCGTGGGTCAGCATGACGTCGCCGAAATCAATCGCCTGCTGGCCGGCCGAGGCGACATTGACGATGCGCGCCGGTGCGCTGGCCTTCAGCAATGGCAGAAGTTCGGAGGTCAGCAGGAAACCTGCGAGATAATTGACGGCGAAGCGCAGTTCGTAGCCGTCGGCGCTGAGCTGTCGCTTGGCGCCGGCCGTGCCGACGCCGGCATTGTTGATCAATATGTCGAGCCGGTCGGTCCTGGCCCGGACGGCATCGGCAAGCTGCCGCACCTCGGCCAGCGACGACAGGTCGGCGATCAGGAATTCGGCGTTGCCGCCTTTAGCTTCGATAGCGGCGACGACTGTTTTGGCGCGGCCCTGGTCGCGGCCATGCACCAGCACGCGCGCGCCGGCGGCGCCAAGCCGTTCGGCAACCACACGGCCGACGCCGTCGGTCGAGCCGGTGACGAGAGCTGTTTTGTTCTTGATATCCATGTTCAGAGCCTCCTTATGCTGCTCTGAACGCAAAGATGGGACAACGCGGGCATCCCAAACAGTTCAAACTTTATCCTGGTATCGGTACTGCTATAATAGGCGCATGAATGCCATCGCCCCCGAAGATCACCGCCGCCGAGAGCTGGGCGCCTTCCTGCGCTCGCGCCGTGAGCGGCTTGCGCCGGAGACCGCCGGCATTGCCTGTGGCGCGCGGCGGCGCACGCCCGGGCTGCGGCGCGAGGAAGTGGCGATGATCGCCGGCGTCGGCACCACCTGGTACACCTGGCTGGAGCAGGGCAGGGACGTGCGGCCCTCGGTCGAGGTCCTGACGGCGCTATGCGAGGCATTGCGGCTCGACGGCGCCGAGCAGCGGCATCTGTTCACGCTCGCCGGCCGGCAGCAGCCGGAACAGCGGCGCATTGTTGCGGGAAAGGTCGAAGGACCCTTGCTGCATATGTTGCAGAGCCTGGTGCTGCAACCCGCCTATGTCGTCGGCCCGCGCTGGGACGTGCTGGCCTGGAATGACGCGGCGGTTGCCATCTTCGGCGACTACGGACTGCTGGAGGGGGACGCCCGCAACATCATCCATGGCGTATTCACCGATCCGCACCGGCGGCATTTGCTCGTCGACTGGGAGCAACTCGCCCGCGCAACGCTGGCCGCATTCCGTGCCGAGAGCGCGAAATATGTCGGCGATCCCGATTTCGAGCGGCTGATCGCGCTGATGATGCGCTCAAGTCCCGAGTTCCGCGAATGGTGGCCGCAGCGCGATGTCGTCCACCGCCTGTCCGGCATGAAGCATCTGCGCCACCCGATCGCCGGCGCCATGACCTTCGAGCATATGAGCCTGTCGATCGATGATGGCTCGGACATGAAGCTGATCGTCTACACGCCGCTGGCCGAACAGAACTCGATTGTGAAGCTGCGCAAGCTCTTGGATGCGCAGCCGGCCGAGAAACGCAGCGCCTAACCGGTTCCGGGTCAGCCCTTCGGCTTCAGCCCATCCAGAAACAGCTGCTCCAGAAAACGCGCTGCATCCTCGAAGCGGCCGTCGCCGCCGCGGTCGGCGCCGAGCACGGCGCGGACCTGGACGTCGAAATCGGCATAATGCTGCGTCGTTGCCCAGATCGAGAAGATCAGGTGCCAGGGATCGGTCCGGGCGATTTTTCCCGTGCGCATCCAGCCCTTGATGACGTTGGCCTTCTCGTCGACCAGCGTCTTCAGCTCGCCTTCCAGCAGCGGCATGATGCGCGGCGCGCCTTGCAGGATCTCATTGGCGAAGAGCCGGCTCTCGCGCGGGAAATCGCGTGCCATTTCGAGCTTGCGGCGGATGTAGCTCCGGAGCTCGGTCAGCGGATCGCCGATGTCGTCCAGTTCCCTGAGCGGCGCCAGCCAGGTGTCGAGGAGGCGCTGCATCAACGTCTCGTGAATGTCTTCCTTGCGGCGGAAATAATAGAGCAGGTTCGGCTTCGACATGCCGGCCGCTTCGGCGATCTGGTCGATGGTCGAGCCGCGGAAGCCGTTGGTGGAGAACACTTCGAGTGCGGCCTCCAGGATCAGTTCGCGCTTTTCCTGCTGGATGCGGGTGCGGCGAGGGGCGTCCGTGCTGGTGTTCACCGTTGCAAGCCCTCGCATTGCCAAATCCCGCGTTCAAGGCCGTCTGGACCAATTCTCTGGACCAGTTTTTCCCTAGCCTGTGGAACGCACTTCAGCAGCCGCATTTCCGCTAGTAATCCCTTGACCGCCGACAGGGCGGTGCTAACGTTTGTCCAATCGGTCAAAAATTTGCGTAGCATGAAAGCGCGGCAAAGACCAAGCGTTGGGCGCACCGAAACAGGTTACAAGGGGAAGTCTTGGTCATGTCCAACCGGCTGAAAGTCACGCCGAACGATCTCAGCGCATTCTGGATGCCGTTCACGGCAAACCGGCAGTTCA
Organism: Mesorhizobium sp. ORM8.1; assembly: GCF_053005525.2. Classification (NCBI taxonomy): domain Bacteria; kingdom Pseudomonadati; phylum Pseudomonadota; class Alphaproteobacteria; order Hyphomicrobiales; family Phyllobacteriaceae; genus Mesorhizobium; species Mesorhizobium sp. ORM8.1. Next base: position 6,248,496 of record NZ_CM132600.1, read on the forward strand.
AGCAGGCGCCACGCATGTTCGTGTCCGCCAAGGACATGCATTACACCACCAGCGACGGCCGCAAGGTGCTCGACGGTACCGCCGGCCTCTGGTGCGTCAATGCCGGCCACTGCCGGCCGAAGATCACCGAGGCGATCCAGAGCCAGGCCGCCGAGCTCGACTATGCGCCGGCCTTCCAGATGGGCCACCCGATCGTGTTCGAGCTGGCGAACCGCCTGGTCGACATCGCGCCGAAGGGCATGGACCATGTCTTCTTCACCAATTCCGGTTCGGAATCGGTCGAGACCGCGCTGAAGATGGCTATCGCCTATCACCGCGTGAAGGGCGAAGGCGCGCGCACCCGGCTGATCGGCCGCGAGCGCGGCTATCATGGCGTCAATTTCGGCGGCATCTCGGTCGGCGGCATCGTCACCAACCGCAAGATGTTCGGCACGCTGCTCGGCGGCGTCGACCACCTGCCGCACACGCATTTGCCGGAGAAGAACGCCTTCACCAAGGGCGTGCCGGAATATGGCGCGGAGCTCGCCAACGAGCTGGAGCGCCTGGTCACGCTGCATGACGCCTCGACCATCGCGGCCGTCATCGTCGAGCCGGTGGCCGGCTCCACCGGCGTCATCCTGCCGCCGAAAGGCTATCTGCAGAAGCTTCGGGAAATCTGCACGAAACACGGCATATTGTTGATTTTCGATGAAGTGATCACCGGTTTCGGCCGTCTCGGCGCGCCGTTCGCGGCTGACTATTTCGGCGTCATTCCCGACATAATGACCACGGCCAAGGGCGTCTCCAACGGCGTCATCCCGATGGGTGCGGTGTTCGTGAAGAAGGAAATCCACGACGCCTTCATGACCGGCCCCGAGCACATGATCGAGTTCTTCCACGGCTACACCTATTCGGGCAATCCGATCGCGTGCGCCGCGGCGCTCGGCACTTTGGACACCTACAAGGAAGAGGGCCTGCTGACGCGCGGCGAGGAACTGGCGCCCTATTGGGAAGACGCGCTGCATTCGCTGAAGGGCGAACCGCATGTCATCGATATCCGCAACATCGGCCTGATCGGCGCGATCGAGTTGGCGCCTATTCCCGGCAGCCCGACCAAGCGGGCCTTCTCGGCCTTCGTCAAGGCGTTCGAGCGCGGCGCACTGATCCGCACCACCGGCGACATCATCGCGCTGTCGCCGCCGCTGATCATCACCAAGGGCCAGATCAACGAACTGATCGACCATGTGCGTGAAGTGCTGAGGTCGATCGATTGAAGAACCGGACGTGGATATCCCTCCCCCTTGAGGGGAGGGTGGCCGCGAAGCGGTCGGGTGGGGTCGGTGCGACGAGGCGGCGACCTGATCTCCTACTGCGAGGCCGTGCCTGATGCCCCGCACCCGCGTGAGCTTCGAAATGCGTCAGAAGGCGCGTGCCCTTCGAATTCACGCGACCAAGGGTGAGAACCTGCTCTGGTACGAACTGCGCGATTTCAAATCGAGCGGCATCAAGTTCCGCCGCCAGTGCCCCATCGGACCATATATCGTCGACTTTGCCTGCTTTGCCGTGAAGCTGATCGTTGAGGTCGACGGCGACATGCACGAATATGGGAAGGGCAAGCGGCACGACGCAGTCCGCGATGATTACCTGCGGTCGCTCGGGTACGATATCTTTCGCGTTGACGAACCCGATGTCATAAACAGCGCCTGGCATGTCGCGCAGGTGGTCAAGGGGAAGGTCGAGCTTATGTCAGGCGACCCCACCCGATCGCTTCGCGGCCACCCTCCCCTCGAGGGGGAGGGGGACGCTGTGCAATTGGAGAGATTTTGAATGGCCGCCCCAGGCGAGAATCTGCGAATCAATTCAGATCGTTTGTGGGATTCCATCATGGAGATGGCGAAGATCGGCCCCGGCATTGCCGGCGGCAACAATCGCCAGACCGTGACCGATGAGGACGGCGAGGGCCGGCATCTGTTCAAGCGCTGGTGTGACGCCGCCGGGCTCGAAATGGGCGTCGACGAGATGGGCACCATGTTTGCCCGTCGCGAAGGCGCCGATCCCAGCCTGCCGCCGGTCTATGTCGGCAGCCACCTTGATACGCAGCCGACCGGCGGCAAATATGACGGCGTTCTCGGCGTTCTCGGCGGATTGGAGATCATCCGCTCGCTCAACGATCTCGGCATCAAGACCAAACATCCGATCGTCGTCACCAACTGGACCAACGAGGAAGGCTCGCGCTTTGCCCCGGCGATGATGGCGTCCGGCGTGTTCGCCGGCGTGCTGGAGCAGGCGGACGTGTATCAGCACACCGATAAGCAGGGGAAAAAATTCGGCGAAGAGCTGGAGCGCATCGGTTGGAAGGGCACCGAGAAGGTCGGCGACCGAAAGATCCACGCTTTCTTCGAGTTGCATATCGAGCAGGGGCCGATCCTCGAGGATGAAGGCATCGACATCGGTGTCGTTACCCACGGCCAGGGTTTGAAATGGCTGCAGGTGACGCTGACCGGCAAGGAGGCGCATACCGGCTCGACGCCGATGCCCAAGCGCCGCAATGCTGGGCTCGGCATGGCGCGCGTCATCGAGCTGGTGCACGAGATCGCCATGGACTACCAGCCGGACGCGGTCGGCGCCGTAGGTCACATGGAAGTCTATCCCAACTCGCGCAACATCATTGCCGGCCGCACCGTATTCACCATCGACATCCGCTCGCCGGAAAAGGAAGTGCTGGACGCGATGAATGCCCGCATCCGCGAAGGCATCGACACGATCTGCGACGCGCTCGACATCAAGCATGAAATCCAGGAGGTCGGCGCGTTCGATCCGGTGACCTTCGACAAGAACTGCGTCAAGGCCATCCGCGACGCCGCCGAACGGCTCGGCTATACGCACCGCAACCTCGTCTCGGGTGCGGGCCACGACGCCTGCTGGATCAACCGCGTCGCGCCGACCGCCATGGTGATGTGCCCCTGCGTTGACGGGTTGTCACACAACGAGGCCGAGGAAATCTCCAAGGAATGGGCGAGCGCCGGCGCCGACGTGCTGTTCCACGCGGTGGTGGAGACGGCTGTCATCGTGGAGTGAATCTAGAGATCTAGCTTCCAAACGACGCTCACAAAGAAGCGCGGCAAGAACAAGGGAACAAGAAAATGACCAAAGTCATCCGCAACGGCACCATCGTCACCGCCGACCGCACATGGAAGGCCGACGTGCTGATGCAGCACGGCAAGATCGTCGCCATTGGGTCCAACCTGCATGGCGATCATGAGTTCGACGCCACCGGCTGCTATGTCATGCCCGGCGGCATCGATCCGCACACCCATCTCGAAATGCCTTTCATGGGCACCTATTCGGCCGATGATTTCGAATCCGGCACGCGGGCAGCACTTTCCGGCGGCACCACCATGGTCGTCGATTTCTGCCTGCCGGCGCCACAGCAGTCGCTGCTCGAGGCACTGCAGATGTGGGACAACAAGACCTCGAAGGCGGCCTGCGACTACTCCTTCCACATGGCGATCACCTGGTGGGGCAAGCAGGTGTTCGACGAGATGGCAACCGTCGTCGATCGGGGCATCACCTCGTTCAAGCACTTCATGGCCTATAAGGGCGCGCTGATGGTGGACGACGATGAGATGTACGCATCGTTCCAGCGCTGCGCCGATCTTGGCGCGCTGCCGCTTGTCCATGCCGAGAATGGCGACGTGGTTGCGGCGCTCTCGCAAAAGCTGCTGGCGGCCGGCAACAACGGTCCTGAGGGTCACGCTTATTCGCGTCCGCCGGAAGTGGAGGGCGAGGCGACAAATCGCGCCATCATGATCGCCGACATGGCCGGCGTGCCGCTCTATGTCGTGCATGTCTCCTGCGAGCAGAGCCATGAAGCCATCCGCCGGGCGCGCCAGAAAGGCATGCGCGTGTTCGGCGAGCCGCTGATCCAGCATCTGACGCTGGACGAGACCGAGTATTTCAACAAGGACTGGGATCATGCGGCGCGCCGCGTGATGAGCCCGCCCTTCCGCAACAAGCTGCACCAGGATTCGCTGTGGGCCGGCCTGCAGGCCGGATCGCTGCAGGTGGTAGCGACCGATCACTGCGCCTTCACCACCAAACAGAAGCGCAACGGCGTCGGCGACTTCACCAAGATCCCGAACGGCACCGGCGGTCTCGAAGACCGGCTGCCGATGCTGTGGACCACCGGCGTCAGCACCGGGCGGCTGACTATGAACGAGTTCGTCGCGGTGACCTCGACCAACATCGCCAAGATCCTCAACATGTATCCGAAAAAGGGCGCCATCGTCGAAGGCGCGGATGCCGACATCGTCGTCTGGGACCCGAAGCGCAAAAAAACCATCACGTCGAAGAAGCAGCAGTCGGTGATCGACTACAACGTCTTCGAAGGGTTCGAGGTGACCGGCCTGCCGCGCTTCGTCTTCTCGCGCGGCGAACTGTCGATCGAGGAAGCGGAGGTCAAGGCCAAAATCGGCCATGGCGAGTTCGTCGGGCGCGAGCCCAATGCGGCGGTCAACCGGGCGCTGTCGACCTGGAAGGAAATTTCGGCGCCGCGCAAGGTGGAGCGCACCGGCATTCCGGCAACGGGTGTCTGAGATGCGGAGCGGGGGCTCTTTTTCACCGCCGTCTTGGTGTTTGCCGCCGGCCATGTATCGGCCGCGGGCATCGACCTGTCGAAACCCTATGGCAACAGGTCCGGCTGCATCAACCGGAATGGCCAGGAAGTCTATGCCGAGGACATGCTGCTTCTGACCAGCGAGGCATTCGTCACCGCAACCAGCGCCTGCACCTTTACCGGGACCAAAAGCCAGCCGGACGGCTCGCTGGTGGTCAAGGCAGATTGCGAAGCCGAAGGCGAGGACGGCAAATCGCCCGGCAGCTTCATGATCAAGCACAGCGCCAAGAGTGCCAAGAAGCTGGTAATCGCGGATGAAGACGGCACCGTCTATGGGGAAGTGTCCCTGTGCCGATGACGGCAGTCGGCCTTCCATCAGCCTCAGGCAACCAGCGCATCCAGTTCCGGCAGCAGGACGACGCTCTCCTGCTCGTTGGGATCGGTGCGGGCAATGACGGCCGAGGACGGCGCGTTGCTCAGATTGGCCGGCAGATGCGGCACGCCGGCCGGGATGTAGAACAGGTCGCCGGCCTTGACGACGATGTGATGCTCGAGCCGGTCGCCATACCAGGTGTGGACTTCGCCGGAGAGCACGTAGATCGCCGTTTCATGGTTCTCATGCAGATGCGCCTTGGCGCGGGCGCCGGGCGGCATGGTGAGCACATGCATGCAGATGCCCGACGAGCCAACCGATTCGGTGGCGATGCCGGCGAAATAGGTCAATCCCTGCTTGCCTTCATAAGTGCTTTCAGGGCGGATAAGATGACAAGTGGGTTTGGGCGACATCGGCAAGGCTCCGGGCGTCGATCAGTTGGGACTGGACGAGTGGAAAACAACATCAACGCAAATGCAACGGGATTTCATCCGGCACGGCAGCGACTGCGAAAGGCAGGCGCCAGCCAATGACCGGAATCTCGCCAGCCGTCGTTTCGGCAAGCAAACTTGGCCTCACCTTCCAGACCAATGACGGTCCGGTTGAGGCGCTGTCCAATGTCGACCTGACCATCGGCAAGGGCGAGTTCGTCTCCTTCATCGGACCTTCCGGCTGCGGCAAGACCACGCTGCTGCGGGTCATCGCCGATCTCGAAAAGCCGACTTCGGGGACAATTTCGGTCAACGGCATGTCGCCCGAACAGGCGCGCGAGAAACGCGCCTACGGTTACGTCTTCCAGGCGGCGGCGCTGTTCCCGTGGCGCACGATCGAGCGTAATGTCGCGCTGCCGCTGGAGATCATCGGTCTCAGTCAGGCCGAGCAGGCGCAGCGCATCAAGCGCACGATGGAACTCGTCAACCTTGCTGGCTTCGAGAAGAAATATCCCTGGCAGCTTTCCGGCGGCATGCAGCAGCGCGCCTCGATCGCCCGCGCGCTGGCCTTCGATGCCGATCTCCTGTTGATGGACGAGCCGTTCGGCGCACTGGATGAGATCGTGCGCGACCACCTCAACGAGCAGCTCCTCGATCTCTGGGCGCGGACCAACAAGACGATCTGCTTCGTCACCCATTCGATCCCCGAGGCGGTGTACCTGTCGACGCGCATCGTCGTCATGTCGCCGCGCCCGGGTCGTGTCACCGACGTCATCGAATCGACGCTGCCGAGGGAACGGCCGCTGGACATCCGCGAGACGCCGGAGTTCTTGGCCATTGCCGCAAGGGTGCGCGACGGGCTGCGGGCTGGGCACAGCTATGATGATTGAGGTGCCCTGCAGATCGGCTGCCTACCGCACCTTCGTCATCCTAGGGCGTAGCGACGCGAAGCGGAGCGCAGACCCTAGGATCCATGCCGTGACGTTGGTCGAAGGGCGTAAGCGGTTCAGAATACCCGACAAGCAGAGCCCGGCACAGGGAGTCATATTCTGGACCGATGCGGAGCGGAGAAGTAACGGCATGGATCCTAGGGTCTGCGCCGCGTCGCGTCGCTCCTCGCTCCGCCCTAGGATGACGAAGCGCGAATGTCGCCGCTTGCTCCCAGTGGTTCGAAGGGCGCACCGCTAGATGGACTCCTTCCGTTCCAAACTCATCCCCGTCACCTCGATCCTCCTGGGCGTGGTCATCCTCTGGTACGTCTTCGCCGTCATCCTCAACGCGCCGTTCCAGCGCGATCTCGACCGCCGCGCCAACCAAACCCTCGGCACTGTCGAATTCATCGGCAAGACGTTGGCGCAGCCGAAGCCGACATTGCCGGCGCCGCATCAGGTGGCGGTGAATTTCTTTGAAAACACCTTCCTGCGGCCCATCAATTCGAACCGCAGCCTCGTCTACAATGCCTGGGTAACGCTGTCCTCGACGCTGCTCGGCTTTGCTTTCGGCACGGCGCTCGGCATCATCATCGCGGTGGGCATCGTGCATGTGGCGACGCTCGAGCGCAGCCTGATGCCGTGGATCATCGCCTCGCAGACCATTCCGATCCTGGCGGTGGCGCCGATGATCATCGTGGTTTTGGCGGCGGTGGGCATCACCGGACTTGTGCCGAAGGCGATGATCTCGACCTATCTGTCGTTCTTCCCGGTGACGGTCGGCATGGTGAAGGGGCTGCGCTCGCCCGAGATCATGCATCTCGATCTGATGCACACCTACAATGCCAGTTCCTCGCAGACCTTCTGGAAATTGCGTGTGCCGGCCTCGGTGCCGTTCCTGTTCACCTCGATGAAGGTGGCGGTCGCCGCAAGCCTGGTCGGCGCCATCGTCGGCGAATTGCCGACGGGTGCTGTCGCCGGAATCGGCGCTAAGCTCTTGGCTGGCGCCTATTACAGCCAGTCGATCGATATCTGGTCGGCGCTGGTCGCCGGCTCGATCGTGGCCGCACTTCTGGTGATGGTGGTTGGCGTTGCCGGACGCATCGTCGACCGCGCCATGGGCGGGAGGCCGGCATGAATTGGCTGAAGCCCTCCTGGCAGGCGGTGCTTGCCGTTCTTCTTTGCCTGATCGCCGTGGCGCTCGGCGCCATGTCGAAACCGGAAGCGGCAGCCTTGGCGCAGCCCATGGCGAGCATTGCCTACCCCTATATGGGAGCAAAAGCCTGATCGTCGGCCTGCTGCTGATCGCGGCCTTGATCTCGATGGTGAGGTTGACGCCGATCGTCGAGGCCGTCCTGCTGTTCGTCGGCGCTCACGCAGCCGCCTGGCTTCTGATCAAAGGCATAGCCGGCTTCGAGGGTACGGCGTTGGCGCCCTATTTCCTGCTGCTTGCCGCCGCCTGGCTGCTTGCCTGGCGCTGCGTCGCCTTGCTGTCCTCATTGCGCCCCAGCGAAAGTGTGGCGAGGACGGCGCTGCGCCTGATCATCCCGGCAATCTTCGGCGCCTGGATCCTGATCATCTGGGAAGCGGTGACGCGCGGCGCCGGCGTTCCGTTCATCCTCCTGCCGCCGCCGAGCGCCATCGGCGCGCGCTTTGCCAACTCACTGCCGATCCTGGGCGCGGATGTGCGCCAGACAATCCTCAAGGCGGTGCTGATCGGCTATATCGTCGGCAACCTCGCCGGCTTCACCGTCGCCATCCTCGCCGACCGCGTGCCGTTCCTGCGGCGCGGGCTGCTGCCGATCGGCAACATGGTCTCGGCGTTGCCGATCATCGGCGTGGCGCCGATCATGGTGATGTGGTTCGGCTTCGACTGGCCATCCAAGGCGGCGGTCGTCATCATCATGACCTTCTTCCCGATGCTGGTGAACACGGTCGCCGGGCTTGCCGCTTCCGGCCACATGGAGCGCGACCTGATGCGCACCTACGCTTCCGCCTACTGGCCGACGCTTTTGAAGCTCAGGCTGCCTGCGGCAATGCCTTTCATCTTCAACGCGCTGAAGATCAATTCGACGCTGGCGCTGATCGGCGCCATCGTCGCGGAGTTCTTCGGCACGCCGGTCGTCGGCATGGGCTTTCGCATTTCGACCGAGGTCGGGCGGATGAACATCGACATGGTCTGGGCCGAAATCGCAGTTGCAGCACTGGCGGGTTCGGTCTTTTATGGCGTGGTCGCTCTTATCGAGAGAGCCGTCACGTTTTGGCATCCCTCTGTCCGCGGTGGATAGGGGCGGTGGGTTTTGGGTGCTAACTTCAGAGGGTAAAAACATGAAAAGACTGGTAATTACCGCTTTGGCCGGCGCGATGTCGCTGGCCGCGTTCCAGGCAATGGCCGCCGACAAGGTGACGTTGCAGTTGAAATGGGTCACGCAGGCACAGTTTGCCGGCTACTATGTCGCCAAGGCCAAGGGCTTCTATGACGCCGAAGGCCTCGACGTCGACATCAAGCCGGGCGGTCCCGATATTGCGCCCGAACAGGTGATCGCCGGCGGTGGCGCCGACGTCATCGTCGACTGGATGGGCGGCGCGCTCGCGGCCCGCGACAAGGGCGTGATGCTCGTCAACATCGCCCAGCCGTTCAAGAAGGCGGGCATGGAACTGGTCTGCCCGAAGGACGGGCCGATCAAGACCGAGGCCGATTTCAAGGGCCATACGCTCGGCGTCTGGTTCTTCGGCAACGAATATCCATTCTATGCCTGGATGAACAAGATCGGCCTCAAGACCGAGGGCGGTCCGGACGGCGTCACCGTGCTCAAGCAGAGCTTCGACGTACAGCCGCTGATCCAGAAGCAGGCCGACTGCATCTCGGTCATGACCTACAACGAATATGGCCAGGTGCTGGATGCTGGCTACAAGCCTGAAGACCTGACCGTGTTCAACTACTCGGCCATGGGCAACGACCTTTTGGAGGACGGCCTTTATACGCTCGAGGACAAGCTCAAGGATCCGGCCTTCGAGGACAAGATGGTGCGCTTCGTGCGCGCTTCGATGAAGGGCTGGAAATACGCCACCGAGAACACCGATGAGGCAGCCGGCATCGTCGTCGACGCCGGCGGCCAGGACGAGAACCATCAGAAGTTCATGATGAAGGAAGTGGCCAAGCTGGTCGACAATGCCGACGGCAAGCTGATCCCGGCGGCCTACGAGCGCACCGCCAAGGCGCTGCTCGACCAGAAGATCATCACCAAGGAGCCGACCGGAGCCTACACGACCGCGATCACCGACAAGGCGATCAAGTAAGCTAACCGGCTATAGTCGGAAGAGCGGCGCCTCTGATCAAATATCAGAGGCGCCGTTCCTTTATGGTGTTCATGACGAAGCTGGTCTCGATCGAGGCGACGCATTTCAGCCGTGCGATCTTCTCCTTGATGAAGCGCTCATACTGTTCCAGGTTTCCGGTCACCACCTTCAACACGTAGTCGCGCGAACCTGTGACGAGGTGGCATTCCAGCACCTCGTCCCAACCGCGGATCGCGTCTTCGAACATGACGATCTCGTCCTCGTTCTGGCGGCTGAGCCGGATGGTTGCGATGGCGGCCATGCCCCAGCCGAAGGCTGCCGGATCGACCAGCGCGGTGTAGCCTCTGATCACGCCGGTCTCCTCCAGGCGCCGTACGCGCCTCAGGCAGGGCGATGGCGATAAGCCGATCCGCTCGGCAAGCTCGTTGTTGGTGATGCGGGCGTCGGCCTGCAGTTCGCGGAGGATCTTGCGGTCGAAATCGTCGGCTATCTTCTGCTGCACTTTTGCTATCTCCAGGCAATTTGTTGCCGAGAGGCAGCCATGAGAGGCCGAAAATAGCAAGGACTGGCTGATCGGGATCGCATAAATTGCCGCAGGACATCACTCGAAAAGCAGGAAAAAAGCCATGACCGCGCCGCGCCCGTCGAAAACCCATATCGGCAACCATAAGCTCCATCCGGAGACGCTGATGCTGAGCTATGGCTTTGATCCGCAGCTGTCGGAAGGCGCCGTCAAGCCGCCGGTGTTTTTGACCTCGACCTTCGTGTTCAAGTCGGCGGAAGAGGGGCGCGATTTCTTCGACTACACCTCGGGTCGCAAGGAGCCGCCGAGCGGTACGGCATCGGGTCTGGTCTATTCGCGCTTCAATCATCCCAACAGCGAGATCGTCGAGGACCGGCTGGCGATCTATGAGGGGACGGATGCCTGCATCCTGTTTTCGTCCGGCATGTCGGCGATCGCGACGACGCTGCTCGCCTATGCCCGGCCGGGCGATGTCATCCTGCATTCGCAGCCGCTTTATGGCGGTACCGAGACGCTGCTGACGCGCACGCTCGCCGGCTTCGGCATCGATGCTGTCGGCTTTGCGGACGGTGTCGACGAAGCGGCAGTGCGAGTGGCCGCGGACGCAGCCACGGCCAAGGGCCGTGTCTCGGTCATCCTGATCGAGACACCGTCGAACCCGACCAACAGCCTTGTCGACATCGCGCTGATGCGCAACATCGCCGACGAGATCGGCGCTAGCCAAGGCTCGACGCCAATCATCGTCTGCGACAACACGCTGCTCGGCCCGGTGTTCCAGCGGCCGATCGAACACGGCGCCGATGTTTCCGTCTATTCGCTGACCAAATATGTCGGCGGCCATTCCGACTTGATCGCGGGCGCCGCCATGGGCAGCAAGGCGGTCACCAAGCCGATCAAGGCCTTGCGCGGCGCGATCGGCACGCAGCTCGACCCGCATTCCTGCTGGATGCTCGGCCGTTCGCTGGAGACGCTGTCGATCCGCATGGAGCGGGCGAACGACAATGCGCGGCTGATCGCCGAATTCCTGCGCGATCACGCCAAGGTCGAGAAGGTGCATTATCTGCCGTTCCTGGGCGAGGATACGGCCGCGGGCCGCGCCTACAAGGTGCAATGCAGCGGTGCTGGCTCGACCTTCTCCTTCGACATCAAAGGCGGGCAGAAGGCGGCTTTCGCTTTTCTGAACAATTTGCAGATCTTCAAGCTGGCGGTGAGCCTCGGCGGCACGGAATCGCTCGCCAGCCACCCGGCGGCGATGACCCATTCCGGTATTCCGTTTGATGTGCGCCAGCGCATCGGCGTGCTCGAAACCACGGTCAGGCTGTCGATCGGCGTCGAGCATCCGGACGATCTGATCGCCGACCTGACGCAGGCGCTGGCGGCGGTCTGACGACAGGCTTCGCCCAGCCGGCTCGTCGCGCGGCTGGGCAGGTGACCGGAGCCGCCTTCAAGGCCGACCGATCGGCCTTTCACGGTAAAATATGCGTGTGCCGGGATACATCGCGCCGTTCAATCGTTGCAGTAGGCATCCGCGCGTCGGGGAGCCGTGGGGGATGCTGCAACCAACGGAGGTTCTTCATGCGCATCCTATCCGTGCCGATGCTTTCGGCCTTAGCCGTTTCGACCGCCTTCCTCATCGCATCGCCGGCCATGGCCGAGACGATGAAATTCAAAGCGACGCTCGACGGCACGCAGCAGAGCCCGCCCGTCACCACCAAGGGCAAGGGCAGCGCCACCTTCACATTCAACACCACCAGCAAGAAGCTCAGTTGGAACGTCAAATATTCCGGCCTTAGCGGCCCGGCGATAGCAGCGCACATTCACGGTCCGGCGGACATGGGTGCAAATGCAGATCCGGTCATCCCCTTCAAAGGCAAGCTCAAGAGCCCGATCAAGGGATCGGCGACGCTCACCGATGCGCAGGTAGCCGATCTCGAGGCCGGCAAATATTACGTCAACGTCCATACCGCCGCCAACAAGGACGGCGAAATCCGTGGCCAGATCGAGGCAGCGAAATAGCGCAAACCGCGTTGACAAAATGGGGCGGGTGACCGCCCTTTTTTTGCTGGATCAAGCCTTGTCGCGGATTTGTGTCAGCGTGCGGGTCGGGGTGATCGCTTCGGGGTCGAGCTTCACCTCGACGATCGCCGGCTTGCCGCTGGCGCGCGCGCGTTCGAAGGCCGGCGCGAAGTCCTCGGTCTTCTCGACCGTTTCGCCATGACCGCCATAGGCCCGGGCCAGGGCGGCGAAGTCCGGGTTCTTGAGGTCGGTGGCGACGACGCGGCTCGGATATTCCCGCTCCTGATGCATGCGGATCGTGCCGTAGATGCCGTTGTTGACGACGACCACGATGATCGGCAGGTCATATTGGACGGCGGTGGCGAATTCCTGACCATTCATCTGGAAGCAGCCGTCGCCGGCAAAGGCGATGACCTCGCGGTCCGGATGCAACGCCTTGGCGGCGACCGCGGCCGGCGTGCCATAGCCCATCGAGCCCGAGGTCGGTGCTGCCTGCGTGGCAAAGCGGCGGAAGCGGTGGAAGCGATGCACCCAGGTGGCGTAATTGCCGGCGCCGTTGGTAAGGATGGCGTCTTGCGGCAGCGCCTTTTCCAGATACTCCATGATCGGCCCCATCTGGACGGCGCCGGGGCCGGTCTTGGGCGGCGTCGACCACTCCAGATATGCGGCATGCGCTTTTTCCGTCTCGGCCGCCCATGCGGGCCTGGACGCCGGCTTGCGCTTGGCGAAGGCTTCGACGAAGGCGGCGGGCGAGGCGTTGATCGCCAGCGTCGGCCGGTAGACGCGGCCAAGCTCGCCGGCATCGGCATGGACATGCACCAGCGCCTGGTCGGGGTAGGGGCTTTTCAGCAGCGTGTAGTCCGATGACGGCATCTCGCCCATGCGGCCGCCGATCAGCAGCACGACGTCGGCCGCTTTGATCTGCGCCGCCAGTTTCGGGTTGATGCCGATGCCGACATCGCCGGCATAGTTCGCATGAAGGTGGTCGAACAGCATCTGGCGGCGGAACGAGCAGCCGACCGGCAGCGACCATGTCTCGGCGATCGCGCGGATATCAGCCACCGCTTCCTCGCTCCAGCGCGTGCCGCCGAGGATGACGAACGGACGCTTGGCGTTGGCGAGCAGCATCTGCAGCGCATCGAGCTCGGCTTCGCCGGGGCGGGTCTCGACCGGCGTATGCGGAAGCGCCTTGGGAGCGTCGACCTCGCTGGTCAGCATGTCCTCGGGCAGCGAGATGACGACCGGGCCGGGGCGGCCCGAGGTCGCCACCGCGAAGGCGCGGGTGACGAATTCCGGGATGCGCGCGGCATCGTCGATTTCGACGATCCATTTGGCGATGTCTCCGAAGAAGCGCTTGTAGTCGACCTCCTGGAACGCCTCGCGTTCCTTGGCATGGCTGGCGACCTGGCCGATGAACAGGATCATCGGCACCGAATCCTGCATGGCGATGTGGACGCCGGCCGAGGCGTTGGTGGCGCCGGGGCCACGGGTGACGAAGCAGATACCGGGCTTGCCGGTCAGCCGCCCCTGGCAATCGGCCATCATCGCGGCACCCCTTCCTGGCGGCAGACGATGGTGCGGATGGCCGAGTCGTGCAGGGCGTCGAGCACCGCCAGATAGGATCTCGCCCGGAACGCAGAAGATGCGGTCGGTGCCGTTCGCTTCCAGCGCCTCGACGATCAGTTGTCCGCCGGTCTTCATTTGGCTGATCTCTCCAGTTCGGCAAGGATTTCTTGCGTGTGTTCGCCAAGGCGCGGCGAGGGCCGCTCGTAGACCAGCGGCGTGGCCGACATCACCATCGGCGCGCGCACCGAAGGCAACAGATTGCCGTGGCCGTCGTCAAGGTCGAGGCGCATGCCGCGCGCGATCGTCTGCGGGTCGGAAAACATCTGGCCGATGGTGTTGATCGGGCTCGCCGGCACGCCTGCGGCTTCGAGCTTGGCCAGCAGCGGATCGCGCTCGAGCGTTGCCAGCCTATCGACGATCGTCTCGCGCAGCTTCACGCGATTGGCGACGCGGGCGGGATTGGTGGCGAAATCCGGGTTGGCGGGCAAATCCGTCAGGCCGACCGTGGCGCAGAATTTGCCGAACTGGCCGTCATTGCCGACCGCCAGGATGATGTGGCCGTCCTTCACCGGCAGCACCTCGTAAGGCGCGATGTTCATATGCGCATTGCCCATCTGCACCGGCGACTTGCCGGAGACCAGATAGTTGAGGTTCTGGTTGCCGAGCGCCGAGATCTGGCTGTCGAACAGCGCCATGTCGATATGCTGGCCTTCACCGGTCTTTTCCGCGTGGCGAAGTGCTGCCTGAATGGCGATCACCGAATAGAGGCCGGTGAACAGATCGGAGATGGCGACGCCGGCCTTCTGCGGCTCGCGGCCGGCCTCGCCGGTGATCGACATCATGCCGGCCATCGCCTGGATGATGAAGTCGTAGCCCGCGCGCGGTGCATACGGCCCGTCCTGGCCGAAGCCGGTGATCGAGCAATAGACGAGGCGCGGATTGACCGCTTTCAGGCTCGCATAGTCGAGGCCGTATTTCTTGAGGCCGCCGAGCTTGAAGTTCTCGATCAGCACGTCGGCGGTGGCGACGAGTTGGCGAAGCGTCTCGGCGCCTTCCGGCTTGGAGAAATCAACCGCGATCGAGCGTTTGCCGCGATTGCAGGAATGGTAGTAGGCGGCCGACAGGTTCTCCCCGTCATGGCTCATGACGAAGGGCGGGCCCCATTTGCGGGTATCGTCGCCTCCGTCCGGGCTCTCGACCTTGATGACATCGGCGCCGAGATCGGCAAGCAGCTGCCCGGCCCAGGGACCGGCCAGGATGCGGGCGAGTTCGATAACGCGGATGCCTTTCAGCGGAGGCTCAGTCATGGATCACCGTTCTTGATGAAGCGCAGCCTCTAGCAATAGGGGCCGGTTGTGTCACGACCCATGCGATAGGCCACGCCAGTCAGGGTTTCAGCACGCTGTCCGCCCAGGCGGAGAATTCGTTCATGACGGCATCGCGGTTGATCTCGTTCAGGCTTTCGTGGCGAGTCTCGGCGTAAACCTTGAAGCCAGATTCGAAAAGCCCATTGCCCGCATGCGCCGGGCAAGGTGATCGACCGCCTTGCCGTGGTCGGAAGCAGGGTCCTTCTCGCCGCCGACCAGATTGACGGGGAGGTCGCGGCGGACGCTGGCAAAGCTGGAGTCCTTGCCGCCATAGAGCGCCATCGAGACCACATCGCGCCACATCGACACCGAGGCGTCCCAGCCGCAGAGCGGGTCGGCGATGTATTTGTCGACCTCGACCGGGTCGCGCGACAGCCAGTCGAACAGGGTCCGGTGGTTCGGTACGGCCTTGCCCCAGGCCTGGAAGGTCAGCCTGGGCAGCAGGCGGGAGGGAACGTCGGAACCGAGCCGCATCCGCTCCCAGCCAAGGATGGCCAGCGCCAGTTGTCCAAGCAGGCCTTGCGAGAAATTGCCGTTCCAGATCGCCGCGGCATGGATACGCCCGGAATGGCGCAGCACGAAGTTCAGCGCGACGGAAGCGCCGAGCGAATGGCCGAAGACGATGACCGGCAAGCCGGGATGCTCGGCAGCGATCAGATCATGCACCGCGTCGACATCGGCGATCACCTTGGCGATGCTGTCGACATCGGCGAACTTGCCGAGCGGCGCGTCCGGCGCCTTTGTCGCGCCGTGGCCGCGATGGTCATGGGCGTAGACGTGAAAGCCCCGTGGCGACAGGAAATCGGCGAAGCGGGCGTAGCGCGCCGCATGCTCTGCCAGTCCATGATTGATCTGGATGACCGCGCGCGGACTTCCCGCCGCCTGTTTCAAATAGAGGTTGAGGTCGGCCCCTGTCGGTGAGGCCAGCCTGGTCTGCTTGTCGAATGGCATGTCTCGCTCCTCTAGAGCCGGCTGATTTCAGGTCTGTTCGACCTGAAATCAGCCGGCTCTAAACCAAGAGATAGAGCATGATGGTGCCCGAAAACCGCGTCACACTTTTCGGCATCATGCTCTAGGCGACTGTTGGGCGAGGGTTTAGCCGGCGTCAAGAGAGCAACGCGCAGCGAGCAGCTCGGGCTCAAATCCGGAAAACGCATCGAACCGGCAGTGGATCGCCTGGGGATTGTTTCTTCGTGACACGAAAAAGATCGCAATTCTGACACGACGCCTGTTCTAGTGTGACAAATCCAATACGGTTCAATCCTTGCCGGGGAGAGTGGGAATGCGGGTTTCGGGACTGTGGGCGGCTGTTCTGGCTGTGGCCGGCGCGAGCGCTGCGCATGCGGACGTGAAGCTGAGCGGGACATTCGTGTCCGACAGCGCCTGTCCGGCGACGCAGGCGATCAAGAGCGGCAAGAACCCGGGCAACATCTCGACGGCAGCAGGCCAGAGCTATGAGCTGCTCGCCGGCAACAAGGATCAGCCGACCCACTATCTGATCCAGGTGCCGGGCGCCGATCCGGAGCGGCGCTGGGTGGCGATCGGCTGCGGCCATGTCACCGGCGGCGGCGCTTCGGCCACGCCGGCGCCAGCCGACCAGGGCAAGCCATCGAAGTCGGCTTCCGGCAAGCCGGAATATGTCTTCGCGCTCAGCTGGCAGCCGGCTTTCTGCGAAACCAAGGCCAGCAAACCCGAATGCAAGGCGCAAAGCCCAAGCGAGTTCGACGCCTCGCATTTCACCCTGCACGGCCTGTGGCCGCAGCCGAACGGCAATTTCTATTGCCAGGTCCCCGCAAGCGACAAGGCCAACGACAATCCGGCGCATTGGGGCGACCTGCCGGCCGTCAATCTCGACGCCAACACCCGCGCCGAACTCGACCAGGTGATGCCCGGCACCGCCTCGAAGCTCGAGCGCCACGAATGGATCAAGCACGGCACCTGCTATGGCAAAAGCCAACAGGAGTATTTCTCCGACGCGCTCAATCTGATGCGCGCGGTGAATGCCTCGCCGGTGCGCGACCTGTTCAACCAGAATATCGGCAAACAGCTGACCTCGGACCAGATCCGCCGCGCCTTCAATGAAGCCTTCGGCGCCGGCGCCGGCGATCGGGTGCGCGTCTCCTGCCTGGTCGATCCGTCGAGCGGCCGAAGGCTGATCGGCGAGCTGACGCTCGGCATTTCCGGCCCGATCGGTCCCGACAGCAAGCTCGGCAATCTGCTGATGGCCGCCGCGCCGACCGGCAAGGCCGGCTGTCCGAAGGGCACGGTCGACGCGATCGGCTTCCAGTAAGTCACACCGCTGTCGCTTCGCCGACGCGGTGATATGCTGCTCAAGCTGGTCCGATCATCACCACGCTGAAATGGGTGGCCATCGCGCTGTTGGGCATTTCGACCACACTTGGCGCCCTGCGGCGCAAGCGGGGCTGATCGGCTCTACTCAGGCCGTTTTCGGGGCTGCCTTCAGGATAATCGCTTCGCTGTCCGGCTCGCCGACGACGCGGTCGCGACCGCTGAGCTTGGCTTTGTAGAGACGCTGGTCGGCCAGCGCGAAAATGTCGGCAAGGCAGCGCGTCGTCTCGCTGACGGTGGAGACACCGGCGCTCACCGTCATGTTGAAGCGGCTGGTGTGCGCCGACGCCTTGGCGGCGTTCCTGATACTTTCGCCGAGCAATCTGCCGCCGGTATGCGATTGCTGGCAAAGGATGGCGAATTCCTCGCCGCCGATGCGGAAGACCTGGTCGTTGCCGCTAACCGTCTCGGCCAGCATGGCGGCCATCGATTTCAACACCTTGTCGCCCTCGGCGTGGCCGAAGCGGTCATTGATCGACTTGAAATGGTCGACATCGACGATGAGCAGGCTGAGCGGCCTGCCGGTCCTGATGGCGCCGGCGACGGCGGACTCGCCGTCAGCGTCGAAGCTGCCGCGATGGAGTAGGCCGGTCAGGCCGTCGCGGCCGACATATTTGATCAGCGCCTCGTAGCGTTCGCGGTAGGTGAGGGTGTCGAAAATATCGGAGAGGCCGCGCGGCACGGCGATGTCGTTATCCTCGACCCATCTGAGATAGGCAATCAGCATGCCGCTGTAAGCAAGCGCCGCGCCCATCTTGGCGAACCAGCCGCCGAAGAAGACCTCGATCGGCGCGCCGGCGACGAAATGCAAGGCGGTGAAGAAGCCGACCTGGTCGAAGGTCAGCACGCAGGCGACCGATGCCAGGATGCGGATGAAGGGCCTCTGTCGCAGGAAGGCGCCGAGCTTCTCGTAAAGCAGGATGATCAGGATG
Source organism: Mesorhizobium sp. ORM8.1 (assembly GCF_053005525.2). Taxonomy (NCBI): domain Bacteria; kingdom Pseudomonadati; phylum Pseudomonadota; class Alphaproteobacteria; order Hyphomicrobiales; family Phyllobacteriaceae; genus Mesorhizobium; species Mesorhizobium sp. ORM8.1. The sequence goes on from NZ_CM132600.1 coordinate 6,266,876, forward strand.
GCGTCGATGAAGAGCAGCGTCGTGCCCCAGACCATCAGCCAGCCCATCTCGTCGATGAAACCGATGTCGGGCATTTTGCCGTCCGGAAGCGGCGCTATGCTGTGCAAGCGCAGGATGAGCACCAGGCCGACCATCATCGCGTTGCCAAGCAGCAGGCCGTAGATCGGCTGGCGCACGGTCGCGGCGTCCTCCTTCATGTAGAGCAGGAGAAGCATCACCAGCTTGCCGGAGAAGAGCACGGCCGAGCCCGGCGAGACCATGCCGAAGGGCAGCGCGACGTAAAAGACGCTGGCGAGATAGGTTTCGAGGAAGTGCATGGCGCCGAGCGCGCAGATGAACACGCCAAGGCCGATGCGGCGCCTGAAGCGGAAAAGCGTGACCATGGCGCCGAAATACAGAACGGCTTCGGCAAGGAGCAGGGCACCATTCAGCACGTCGTCGATCCGATCTTTCCCCGAAATCGTGGCCTGGCCGCGATTTCCCAACCTTAGAGCGTTTCGCCGTTTCGCGGAAACGGTGAACCGCTCTATCCCTTTGGTTTATGCGCAATTCCGGACGGAAAACCGCTTCACACTTTTCCTAGAATTGCTTAACGGTTTTGAACGCCAATGGTTAACCGCTTCTTTCGTACAAGCGCAGGGAGCGGTGAAAAGCTGTAGACTGTCAGGGCGCCGCAAACCCGCAAATATGGCTGGGATTGGCCTTCGGCACGTCGAAAGCGATTGCCGTTCGCCGCTTCATCGCCTACATAGCGGCCAACCCCCATCCAACCTGACACTCAGTCTCCAGGGAAAGCGCGCGTGGCACGCCAGTTCATCTATCACATGTCCGGCCTGTCGAAGGCCTATGGCACCAAGAAGGTGCTCGATAACGTTCACCTGTCCTTCTATCCGGACGCCAAGATCGGTATTCTCGGTCCCAACGGCTCGGGTAAGTCGACGATCCTGCGCATCATGGCCGGGCTCGACAAGGAGTTCCAGGGCGAGGCTTGGCTGGCCGAGGGCGCCACCGTCGGCTACCTCGCGCAGGAGCCGCAGCTCGACAACTCGAAGACCGTGCGCGAAAACGTCATGGACGGCGTCGCCAGGAAGACCGCCATCATCGAGCGCTACAACGAGCTGATGATGAACTATTCCGACGAGACGGCGGACGAGTCCGGCAAGCTCCAGGACGAGATGGACCGCCTCAACCTGTGGGACCTCGACCAGCAGGTCGAGATGGCGATGGATGCGCTGCAGTGCCCGCCGCCTGAGTCCGAGGTGACCAACCTTTCCGGCGGCGAGCGCCGCCGCGTGGCGCTGTGCCGGCTGCTGCTCGAACAGCCTGATCTTCTGCTGCTCGACGAACCGACCAACCATCTTGACGCCGAGACCACGGCGTGGCTGGAAAAGCACCTGCGCGACTATCCGGGCTCGGTGCTGATCATCACCCACGACCGCTACTTCCTCGACAATGTCACCGGCTGGATCCTCGAGCTCGATCGCGGCCGCGGCATTCCCTACGAGGGCAACTACACCAGATATCTCGACGCCAAGGCCAAGCGCCTGATCCAGGAAGGCCGCGAGGACGACGCCCGCCAAAAGTCGATCTGGCGTGAGCGCGAATGGATCCAGTCCTCGCCGAAGGCGCGTCAGACCAAGTCGAAGGCGCGCATCAAGGCCTATGAGGAACTGGTCGAGCAGTCGCAGAACCGCAAGCCGACCGACACGCAGATCGTCATCCCGTCCAGCGAGCGTCTCGGCAATGTCGTCATCGAGGTCGAAGGCCTCAACAAGGGTTTTGGCGACGAGCTTTTGATCGAGAACCTGTCGTTCCGGCTGCCGCCGGGCGGTATCGTCGGCGTCATCGGCCCGAACGGCGCCGGCAAGACGACGCTGTTCAAGACCTTCACCGGCCAGGAAAAGCCGGATTCGGGCACTGTGCGCATCGGCGAGACGGTCAAGCTCGGTTATGTCGACCAGAGCCGCGACGCGCTCGATGGGAACAAGACGGTCTGGGAAGAAATCTCCGGCGGCGCCGAAATCATCAAGCTCGGCAAGCACGAGATCAACAGCCGCGCCTATTGCTCGTCCTTCAACTTCCGTGGCGGCGACCAGCAACAGAAAGTCGGCAACCTTTCGGGCGGCCAGCGCAATCGCGTGCATCTGGCCAAGATGCTGAAGGGCGGCGGCAATGTTCTGCTGCTCGACGAACCGACCAACGACCTCGACACCGAAACGCTGGGCGCGCTGGAAGACGCGCTCGAAGCCTATGCCGGCTGCGCGGTGATCATCAGCCACGATCGCATGTTCCTCGACCGCATGGCGACACACATGCTGGCCTTCGAGGGTGATGCGCATGTCGAATGGTTCGAAGGCAATTTCGAAGAATATGAGAAGGACAAGCTGCGCCGCCTCGGCGCCGAAGCGGCAGCGCCGCACCGCATGACGCATAAAAGGCTGACGCGGTAAGACGGCGGGATTCGTTGCGGGTACCCGGTACTTGGCCTAAATTGATCGGATGGAGCGTTCCCGTATGATCACTGTGAAGCTACCCGGGAAAGCCGAGAAGCTGCTGGCCGTCATGGCCAAGGCCAGCGGCCGCACCACCGATCAGGTCGTGACTGAAGCTGTTCTCGAAGCGATCGAGGATGGGCAGGACGCAAAGATAGCGGACGAACGGCTGAAAGATGACGATGGCGTTCGTATCCCGCTGGAAGGGGTGATGCGGAAGCTTGAGCGTCGTGATGCCGAAGAACGTCATACGAAGCCCGCCGCTGGCGCAGTACCGAATGGCTGACTGGTCCGCCGCCCAATATCTGAAATTCGAGGATGAACGCACGCGGCCCGCGCGCGATCTCGTGGCGCAGGTGCCGGTCGATTTTCCGCGCCGCGTCGTCGACATCGGCTGCGGCCCCGGCAATTCGACGGAGCTTCTGGTCGAGCGCTGGCCGGACGCTGCGGTCAGCGGCTTCGACACTTCGCCCGATATGATCGAGAAGGCGCGGGCGCGGCTGCCTAACGTCAATTTCGAACTGGCGGACGCCGCCAAATGGCAGCCGGAGCATCCGGTCGATGTTATCTTTGCCAACGCGGTCTTCCAGTGGCTGCCGGAGCATCCGGCGGTGTTCCAGCGGCTCATCGGATTGCTGGCGCCCGGTGGCGCCTTGGCCGTCCAGATGCCCGACAATCTTGGCGAGCCATCGCACCAACTGATGCGCGACACTGCGGCCGAGATGCCGTTTTCGGCGAAGCTCAAGGGCGCGGCGCGCGGGCCACTGCCGCCGGTGTCGTTCTACTACGATCTGTTGTCTCCGCTCGCCGACCGGCTCGACATCTGGCACACGGCCTACAACCATCCGCTCAGCGATGCCGAAGCGATCGTCGAATGGGTCAAGGCGACCGGGCTGAAGCCGTTCCTCGATCCGCTCGACGCGGCTGAGAAAAAGCAATTTCTCGATACCTACACGGCCAAGGTCGCCAAGACCTATCCCAAGACCGCGAACGGCAAGGTGCTGCTGCGTTTCCCGCGCATTTTCATCGTCGCCAAACGAGCCTGAACGCACCGTAAGACAACTCGCCGCGATGCCAGCAAGGGTTGTCGATTAAGCTGGCATAAGCCGACCAAATGCGACAAGGGTTGCGCCGGGCTGTTTGCGCGCCCACATCAGAGCCCGTAATGCCCGTGCCCCGGATGGATTGAACATGCATCGCGTCATCATCAGCGGCATCGGCGCCGAAATCCCTGAACCCGTCATCACCAATGAAGAACTGGTCGAAAGCTTCAACAGCTGGGTCGATACCGAGAATGCGCGCCGCGCCTTGACCGGCGAGACGCTGCTGCAGAAATCGGACAGCGACTTCATCGTGCATGCCTCGGGCGTCAAGACCCGCCATGTGATCGAGCGCGAGGGCATCCTCGATCCGACCCGCATGACGCCGCGCATTCCGGCCCGGCCGGACGATGCGCTGTCGCTGGAGGCGGAGTTCGGCGTGGCTTCGGCGAAGAAGGCGCTTGCTCATGCCGCTGTCGATCCGGCGGATGTCGACCTGGTGATCTGCTCGGCCTCGCACCATCAGCGGCCCTATCCGGCAATTGCCATCGAAATGCAGGAAGCGCTGGGCACCAAGGGCGCCGGCTTCGATATGGGCCTTGGCTGTTCTTCCGCGGCTGCGGCGCTTCACATGGCCGTCAATCTGGTGCGCTCGGGCGCGCACAAGCGCATCCTGGTGACCACGCCGGAAATCATCACCGGCCATCTCAATTTCCGCGACCGGCAGACGCATTTCATCTTCGGCGACGCCTCGGTGTCGATGGTGGTGGAGGGGCTCGCCCAGGGTGACAGAAGGCCCAAGCGTTTCGAGGTGCTGGACACCCGTATCTGGACGCAGATGTCGAACAACATCCGCACCAATCTCGGCTACCACACCCGCACCGCGCAGGATGATCCCTACATGATCAATCTTGAAGGCAATCTGATCAAACAGGTTGGCAACAAGGTGTTCAAGGAAGTCACCGTTGCCGGACAGCAATTCATCGTTGCGTTCCTCGCCGAGCATGGGCTGACGCCGCAGGCGATCCGGCGCTTCTGGCTGCACCAAGCCAATGCTCGCATGAATGCGATGATCCTGAAACTGTCATTCGGCCACGACGTTGATCACGACCGCGCGCCGATGGTGCTGGAGCGGCTCGGCAACACGGCTGGCGCCGGCGCCATCGTTGCGCTGTCGGAAAACCATGCCGACATGAAGGCCGGCGATTTCGGTGTGATCTGCGCCTTCGGCGCCGGCTATTCGATCGGCGGCGCGCTGCTGCGCATGCTTTGAACGCTCACGCCGGCGCGAAGGGCACCAGCATCGGCACGCGCTTGGCATAGTCGTCATAGGCCGGGCCGAGTTCGCCACGCAGGAAGCTTTCTTCAAGCTTGGCCTTGACGACGATGCCGATGAGAAGCAGCGCGGCGCCCGCGATGCCCCATATCGTGCCCTTGACCGCCATCGTGGCCAGGATGGAAAGCAGCAGCCCTGTGTAGATCGGGTGGCGCACCAGCCCGTAGGGACCTGTGTCAACGATGCGATGATCGGCCTTGGCCGTCACGTTGGCGGACCAGAGGCGGCCGAGATGCAGGCGCGCCCACCAGGCGAAGGCGATGCCGATCGCGATGAGGGCAACGCAGATCCACGCCTCGGCAAGCGTCGGCATCCACAGCCGCAGCCGGCCGACATAGCCGTGCGCCGGCACGAACATCAATACCGTGCCGGCCAGCCAGAGCACCCGGTAGCGGGCCTCCGACCTTAAATCCGCGCGCTTTTGCGCGGGATCGGCCCAGAACGAGGCAAGGAGCCAGGATACCAGCCAGAATAGCCAGAGGGCAGCGATTGCGTATCCAACCTGCATGACCGAACCTCCCCGTCATCGCGCCGCGATCAGAGCGGCGCGATGCGGCGAAAGATAGTCCGAAGCCGGTAAGAACGTCGTGATCGGGTTTGTTCGTCCGGTCACGCAGCGGCGGCGGTAGCGGCTGCAATCAGCGCATCGCCTGTATACTGCCTGTCACCGATGCCCCAGCCGCCGTCGGGCGCATTGACGATGTTGATCCAGGTGTTTTCCGGCTTGTGGCCCGGCACGCAAAGTGCCGCGACAATGGCGGCGGCCGCGGTGATGAAGGCATGGCGGGCTTCGACCGTGGCGAGGCCGATGTTGGGCAGCTTCAGTTCCACCATGATGACAGGCCGATTGGCGCCGCCGGCATAAATGTGGTGCGGCGGCAGGATGTGGACCGTGCCGCCGACAATTGCGGTGAAGAACGAATTGCCGGTGGCGCCGGAGGCCTCGATCAGGGCGGCGCTCAGACGCGGCAGGATTTCACGCTCTCCCGCTGACGTCAGTATGCCTTGCGGTGCGGTCACGGTGATGGGCATTTGGCTTGTCCTTTTCCTGGAGTTGCATGGCCTGTGTTTCGAACTTGCCATGTTTCGTATCGATTGTTACGTTATACGGAAGAGGCGAGTCAACAGGTTTCGTAACGATCGATATGGAAAACATGGAAAAGCCGCGCGGGGGCCGGCCACGCGCATTCGACCCGGAGGCCGCGCTCGACGCGGCCATGCATCTGTTCTGGGAGCATGGCTATGAGGCGTCCTCGCTTGCCATGCTGCGTGACGCGATGGGGCTGACGCCGCCGCAGATCTACAACGCCTTCACCGACAAGGAGACATTGTTCCGTAAGGCGCTGACGCGCTACCACGAAACCGAGATTGGATTTGCGCTGGATGCGCTGAGCGCGCCGGTGTCGACGGGGGAGGCGATCCGGCGGCTGTTGATGGGGGCCGCGCAAGCCTATACCAGGCCAGGCAAGCCAGGCGGTTGCCTGTTTGTCAGCGGCGCCCTGGCGGCCTCGCCGCAGGCGCAGGCGATTGCCGATGAGCTCAAGACCTACCGCACGGCAAGCGAAGCCGCGATCGCGGAGCGGCTGGCCAAAGGCCGGGCGATCGGCGACCTGCCGGAGGGGGTCTCAACGCAAGGTTTCGCCAAATACCTGGCCGGCGTCATGAATGGCATGTCGATCCAGGCGCGGGACGGGGCCTCGGCCGATGAGCTGCGGGCCATGGCCGAGACCGCTCTTGAGGCCTTGCCGCTCAACCGGCAAAATCACGGCGCATCGCCCAAGGAATAAATCATGCTGGATCTTTTCCCTGAAGCCGAGAACCCGGTTGAAATCATTGCGGCGCGAAAACTTGCCGCCAAGGTGATGTCGCTCTACGTCGCGCCATTCGATCATTTCCAGACACGCCCGGTCACAGAATTGCAGCTGGGTTTCGAAGGCATCGACGGCGACTTCCACGCCGGCGCCACGCGGCGCTCCGGCGGCCCCGAGCCTTGGTACCCGCGCGGTACCGAGATGCGCAACGAACGGCAATTGTCGCTGGTGGCGGCGGACGAGCTGGCCGTCGTCGCCGCGCAGATGGGGCTCGACGAAATCAAGCCGGAATGGATCGGCGCCAACATGCTGATCGAAGGCGTGCCGCATCTGTCGATGCTGCCGGCCGGCACGCTGCTGTTCTTCAAGGGTGGCGTGACGATCAAGATCGACGCGCAGAACAAGCCGTGCCGCATTGCGGGACGTTCGATTGCCGAAAATGCTGGGATGGCCGATCACGAGGCCGGCGCGCTGGCCTTCCCGAAGGTGGCGAAGCGGCTGCGCGGCCTTGTCGCCTGGGTTGAGAAACCGGGCAGCATCGCGATCGGCGAAGAGATTTCCGTGCGCGTGCCGGAGCAGTGGATCTATCGTTGCTGACGGTCGGCCATGCCGCCCGAAACGGCATGGCCAACCATCAGGGACTTACGATTTCCGGTTCTTGTTGGCGCCTTGCGCCATTACCGAAACATGGTCCCACTTTTCCCAGGTGGCGACGCGGTTTGCATATTCCTGCCTGGTCATCGGCAGGCCGCCATCGCCGAAGAAGACCCGGAGCGGCGGCTCGGCCGCGTCGACGATGGCCAGCATCGCCGGGCCGGTCGCCTCGGGATCGCCGGCGACCGAACGGCTGCGGCGCTCCGCCATGGCCGCACGGACCGGTTCGTAGGCATCGATACGCTTGGAGACCTTGGCTGATGGGCCGGCCCAGTCGGTGGAGAAGCCGCCCGGCTCGACCAGCGTGACATGGATGCCGAACTCGGCGACTTCCACGCTGAGCGACTGGCTGAACGCTTCCAGCGCCCATTTCGAGGCGTGGTAGAGACCGAGCGAGGCGAAGGCGTTGACGCCGCCGATCGACGAGATCTGGATGATATGACCGGAGCGCTGCGCCCGCATGATCGGCAGCGCCGCCTGCGTGACCCACAGCGCGCCGAAGACGTTGGTCTCGATCTGGTCGCGGGCTTCCTGCTCGGAGACCTCCTCGATGGCGCCGAAATGGCCGTAGCCGGCGTTGTTGATGACGACGTCGAGGCGGCCGAAACGCTTATGCGCTTCGGCGACCGCGGCATCGACGGCTTTCTTGTCGGTGACGTCGAGCTTTATGGCGGCGACCTTGTCGCCGTATTTCCCGACGAGATCGGCCAGTGTTGCGGCGTCGCGGGCGGTGGCGGCGACGCTGTCGCCACGGGCGAGCGCGGCCTCGGCCCAGACGCGGCCAAAACCCTTCGACGATCCGGTGATGAACCAAACCTTAGCTGTCATGATCTGTGATCCTTGCCCAGAGGGGGCGGTAAATTCTCGGAGATTAAACGGAGGAAGCTCCGTTTTTGCCATATACGGTGCCGCCGGCGTTTTTCCAGAGGCGATGCTGGAATTATTGGTCGGCCATCGAGTCGCAAGGGCAGCGCAGACTGGATGCCGCAGGCGAAACCGCTTTTGTGCCGGTCTAATCTTGCTCGTCTTCTTCCTCGAGCAGTCGCGTCGCGCGCCAGCGGGTGAGCACCTCATTGGTCTGGTTGATGACGAAGAAGCGCGCCGAGTCGCGATCATAGCCTTCGGCGAGCAGTTTCTCGTAATCGGTATGGGTGTGGCGGATATGGGCGATCGTCGCCAGCCACACGGCGATCGTCGGGGGCAGCGTCTTCATATGCACGGAGCCGGCATCAGCGCGGATCTTTTCGATGTCGGCGTAGGGCGCCAGCGGCAAAGTACGGTGAGCGCCTTGGCGATGGCGCGGCGGCGGCTGGTGGGTGCGCTCATTTCTCGTCGCGCCCGGCAATGGTTGCGTCGGGGAACGCATCGGTCGAAGCATAGTAGGGCTTGATGTCGATGACCGGCGTGCCGTCGAGGACGTCGATGCCGTCGATCTCGATCCTGCCGGCTCCGCTATCGAGCGCCACCAGCCGCGCGATATGCAACCCGACGGGATTGGGCCGGGCAGGCGAGCGCAACGAGAAAACGCCTTTCGGTTCAGCCGCATGGCGCGGTTTTTGCACAATCAGATTCCGCGGCGCGTGATCGAGCCAGGACAGGATGACGACGTGGCTGGCGCGCTCGAGATTTTGCAAGCCAGCGCGAAAGGCCTGGTGGAGCACAATTGTTGCCGGCCGTCCTGCTTCACGCGCCTGGCGCATGTTCTTCGGGCAATCCTCACGGCTCGTCCATGGCGAAACGATGCGGCCGATGAAGACCACATGTCCGTCCGGCGCCATATCGGCGGGGTCGATTTCCAGGCGCTGCTCGCCGTCGCGCGTCTCGAACATTGTCTCGCTCAATTCAAGCGCCGCTTGCCATGCTCAAATCATGGCTGCGGCATTTTCTTGTCCGGAAGCGACATAGCGCTTGCCAGGGTTTCAAAATCGACATAAACATATCTTTATATCTTTCGACGAAAGTCCGCACCATGCACGTCTCACTCGACACAATGGTAGATACATTGAAGGCCGCAGCCGAATCCAGTCGGCTGCGCATCCTGGTGCTGTTGTCGCGCGGCGATCTTACCGTCTCCGACCTCACCGAGATCCTCGGCCAGTCGCAGCCGCGCGTCTCGCGCCATTTGAAGCTGCTGCTCGATGCCGGGTTGATCGGCCGCTATCAGGAAGGGTCGTGGGCCTTCTTCCGGCTGTCGGACGCGGACTCCTCGCGCGACTTCGTGCAGCGTCTTGTGTCGGGCGTTCGCGAAGCCGATCCGCAGGTGGTGCGCGATCTCGAAAGGCTGACCTCGGTCAAGCGCAAGCGGCAGGACCGCGCCGCCGAATACTTTTCCGAGAATGCGGCAAGCTGGGACCACATCCGCTCGCTGCATGTGCCCGACCGGGCGGTGGAGGCGGCACTCCTCAAGCTTGTCGGCAAACGTCCGTTCCAGTCGATGCTCGACCTCGGCACCGGCACCGGCAGGCTGCTCGAAATCTTCGCCCCGCTTTACCGGCGTGGCGTAGGTATCGACATGTCGCGCGAGATGCTGACCGTGGCGCGCGCCAATCTCGACAAGGCGGGTGTCGCCAATGCGCAGGTGCGCCAGGGCGATATCTTTTCGCCACCGGTCGAGCGCAACGCCTTCGATCTCGTCACCGTCCACCAGGTGCTGCACTATCTCGACGATCCGGCCCGCGCCATCGGCGAGGCGGCAAGGCTGCTGCGTCCCTCGGGCCGGCTGGTGATCGTCGATTTTGCGCCGCACACGCTCGAATTCCTGCGCGACCAGCATGCCCATATGCGGCTCGGCTTTGCCGACCGGCAGATCGCCGACTGGCTCGCCGAGGCCGGGCTCGATCTCGAGGATAGCCAGGAGTTCGAGCCGCGCGGTCAGGCCGAGGCCAGGCTCACCGTCAAGTTGTGGCTTGGCCGCGACCGCCGCCTGCTGATCGCCGATCCGTCCAACGATGCCACACCTGCAAGGGAAACAGCCTGATGAACCAGTTCCGCTTTTCCCGCCGCCCCGACATTGGCGACAAGGTCCGGGTCTCGTTCGAGTTCTTCCCGCCGAAGACCGATGAGATGGAAGCAAGGCTTTGGGACACGGTCACGCGGCTCGAGCCGCTGAAGCCGAAATTCGTCTCGGTCACCTATGGCGCCGGCGGCTCGACGCGCGAGCGTACGGCGCGCACGGTCAAGCGCATCCTCAACGAGACGACGCTGACGCCGGCCGCGCACATGACCTGCGTCGATGCCGCCCGTGACGAGGTCGACGCCGTCATCCAGGAATTCGCCGGCATGGGCGTCACCCGCTTCGTTGCCTTGCGCGGCGATCCGGCGGCGGGCGTCGGCACTGCCTACAGGCCGCATCCGGATGGCTATGCCAATGGCGCGGAGCTGGTCGGGGCGCTGAAGAGCGTCGGCGATTTCGATATCTCGGTCTCGGCCTATCCGGAAAAGCATCCGCAAAGCCCGGATTTCGCCACCGACATCGACATGCTGAAGCGCAAGGTCGACAACGGCGCAACGCGGGCGATCACCCAGTTCTTCTTCGACAACGATCTTTACGAGCGCTATGTCGAAAGGGCGCGGCGCGCCGGCATCTATATCCCGATCGTGCCGGGCATCCTGCCGGTGCATAATTTCACCCAGGTCGCCAATTTCGCCTCGCGCTGCGGCGCGCTGGTGCCGGCGTGGCTCGCCGAACGCTTCGATGGGCTGGAGAACGATCCGCAGACGCATGCGCTGGTCGCCTCGGCCGTGGCGGCCGAGCAGGTGCTCGACCTCGTCGAGCGCGGCGTCGGCGATTTCCATTTCTACACGATGAACCGCGCCGACCTGGTCTTCGCCGTCTGCCACATGATCGGCATCCGCTCGCATGAAGCCGAGGTGGCCGGCTCAGCCGCGGCTTGAGGCGGGCAGAGGTGAGTCTCTAACGGAAAAGGCCGGGTGAACCCGGCCTTTTCGAACTTTTGACTAGTCTCGGTGCTGGTCTTCCCGGCTTTGGCGGGTCAGGGAAGAACACCTATGATAAGGGCGCCGATAAAGGCGAATGCGAAACAAATCATCAATGCGTTGATCGGTCTCGTCAGTCCCATGTCATAGCCTCCTCTTAAAGAGCTATGGCAGGAGTCTAGGGTCATTTGGGTCACAGGCAAGCGGAAAATATGCTGCAATGCGACGCGATTGTGAAATTTGCGACTGTCGATTTGCCGTTAGCCGTTGAAACTCTTCGGCAAAAGCCGGCTTAGGGGTTGTGAATAAATTGTGGCGGCGCCGTGGCATGGCAGCGCTAGATCGGGATGAGATTTGGTTGGATCTCATCCCGATCTAGCTCTTCGTTGGAGCATGATCCTTATCCGAAAACCGGTTCCCACTTTTCGGGATCATGCTCTAGGTCGGCCGAGCAGGCGGCCGTCGATGGTAAGCAGGCCGAGGCCAATGAGCGCCATTCCACCCATCTCGAAGATCGCCAGCCGCTCGCCAAGGAACAGGAACCCGAGCAGCACCGCGCTGACCGGCACGATGAGGGTGACCAATGAGGCATTGGTAGCGCCGGCCGAGGCGACGAGGTTGAAATAGAGGATATAGGCGAAGGCGGTCGACAGCAGCGCTAGGCCAAGCACCGCCGCCCAGACCGGCGGCGAGACGGCGAAGAGCCCGGCAGGGCGGTAGGCGATCAGCACGATCGGGATCATGATGATGGTCGACGCGGTCAATTGCCCGGTGGCGATCACCGGCGAGGGGATGCCCTTGAAGCGCCGCGCGATCATCAGCGCGACCGCGTAGGAAAGCGAAGCGCCGATCAGCGCGAACTTCGCCCAGACCGGACCGCCGAGCCCGGCAAGCAGTCCCGGGCCGATCATCACGGCGGTGCCGGCGACGCCGAGCGCGATGCCGGCGAGCTTGTTCCAGGACAGCTTTTCATCGGTGGTGAGCGCGTTGGCGAGGATCAGCGTCCAGAACGGCGTCGTGGCGTTGAGCACCGAGGCAACGCCGGCGCCGAGCTGGGTTTGTCCGGCGAAGATCAGCGAGAAGGGGACCACGTTGTTGGTGAGCGCCAGCAGGAAGAACAGGCCGGCACGGGGAAGGCGAGGCGGAACGAAGGGCCGCGGATCGCCAGATAGAGCTGGAGCGCGATCGCGGCGATAGCGACGCGAAACAGCACCAATGCCAGAGGGTGGATTTCAGACACCGCGATGCGGGCAAAGAAAAACGAGCCGCCCCAGATCGCGCCAAGCAGCAACAACTGCCCCCAATCCGTAAGTGTCATCGGTCCGCGCGCCGGCGCGGCCACAACCGTTGTCATCTTGTCAGTCCTCCCAGAGCCGACGCAATTGCGGCCCATGCAGCACCCACCATCCGATATCCGGTTTGGCGGCAAGAGCCACCCGAAACCTGATCGGTGGTTTAGCGTTGGCAAAAATATGCGGCGGACCATGCGGGAAGGCGAGACACAGAACTGTTTTCTTTAGCCGTTAGCTAGGATTAATTGTGCGCGCTCCAGATCGAGGATTCGTCCCATGCAGCGATTCGAAAATGCCCGCGAGGCGGCCCTGGCGCTTCGTCCCGACGACCCGGTCTACTGCTTTCGTCCGCAGGTGCTGAAGGCGGACGCCTTGCAATTCATGGGTATGTTTCCCGGCAAGACCGCCTATGCGGTCAAGACCAATGGCGAGAACATCGTGCTGAAGACGCTGGCGGAAGCCGGCGTTACCGCCTTCGACGTGGCCTCGCCCGGCGAGTTCGCCGCCGTGCGCGCCGTCTCGCCAGATGCCGAGATGCTCTACATGCATCCGGTCAAGGCGCAGTCGGACATCAAGCTGGCGCTTGAGAAATACGCAATCCGCGTCATTTCGCTCGACCATGAGGACGAGATCACCAAGCTGACGCGGGTGGTGCGGGCGCTCGACATCGATCCCGGCGCGCTCACCGTCTTCGTGCGTATCCAGACCAAGGGCCACGCGGCTTACGAACTGTCGAAGAAGTTCGGCGCCGGCCCGGCCAGCGCCGTCGAGCTTGCCGAACGGTTGAACCGCACCGGCTATAAGGTTGGCCTGTGCTTCCATGTCGGCAGCCAGATCGAGGACCCCGACACCTACGAGCGCGCGCTGGCCTCGGCCGACTGGGTGCGCAACCGGCTGACCTTCGACATTGCCGGGCTCGATGTCGGCGGCGGCTTTCCGGCCGAGTACGGCCACGATCCCAACCGCAAGCAGGTCGAGATGCCGTCGCTGGGGCAGATCATGTCGCGGCTGTCCGGCGACCTGAAGGAATACCAGTTCGACCAGGTGCCGCTGGTGGCGGAGCCGGGCCGCGTGATCGTGGCGCGCTGCCTGTCGCTGATCGTGCGGGTGCTGCTGCGCAAGGGCAAGCGGCTCTACATCAATGACGGCATCTGGGCCTCACTCTCGGATTCCTGGACTGGCAAGATCACGCTGCCGGCCCGCTTCATTCCGGATCCGGCGATCCGCACCCGCAACGGCAGTGAGAACGCCATCGTACCGTTCAAGGTGTGCGGCGCGACCTGCGATTCCGTCGACATCCTGTCGCGGCCGTTCTGGCTGCCGGAAACGGTCGACACCGGCGACTGGATCGAGATCGGCCATATCGGCGCCTATTCGCTGTCGCTCAGGACACGCTTCAACGGCTTTTATCCCGATACCTTCGTGGAGGTGACGACGCCGTTCGACGAAGGCGACGCGCCGCAGGGGTTTGCCAGCCTGGAGACAATGGCGGATTAGGCACTTTCCCTTCTCCCTTGTGGGAGAAGGTGTCGCCGAAGGCGACGGATGAGGGTGTTCCAGGGAATACGAACGCCTCACTCCGCTGGAACACCCCTCATCCGTCTCGGCGCTACGCGCCGATCCACCTTCTCCCACAAGGGGAGAAGGGAAAGGAACTACAGCTTCCCCAACAGCTCCGGCGTCGGCCAGCCATCCACCGGCAACCCGAGCCGCGTCTGTTCCTTGCGGATCGCCTCGCGTGTGTTGGTGCCGAGGATGCCGTCGACCGTGCCGACGTCATAGCCCTTGGCTTCGAGCTTGGTCTGCAGCGCCTTCATCTGGTTGCCGTCGAGGCCTTGCTCGGGCGTGCGTGGATCGAATTGCGGCGCGCCGGCAAACCGCGTCGCCATAACGGCGGCGGTCAGCGCGTAGGTGAAGGACTGGTTCCATTCCAGGTAGACGTCGAAATTGTCGTAGGTCAGGAAGGCTGGGCCCTTGCGGCCCATAGGCAGCGCCAGGCCGGCCTTCAGGCCGTTGTCGATCAAGGGCGTGCCGTTCGGGCTGGTGACACCCCACTGCGCCCACTGCGACAGCGGCAATTTGTTGGTGCGGCCGGTCTGGTCCCACGGCATCTCGTCGGGCACGCGCACCTCCTGGATCCAGGGCTGGTCGCGCTTCCAGCCGCGCGACTGGATCTTGCTGGCCGTGGTCATGATGACGTCCGGCACGCTGTTCCTGAGGTCGACCTTGCCGTCGCCGTCGCCGTCGACGCCGCGCGCCAGATAGTCGGTCGGCAGGATCTGCGTCTGGCCAACCTCACCGGCCCAGGCGCCCTTGACGTCGGCCGGCAGCACGCCGCGATCGATCAAGGTCAGCAGCGGCAGCAACTGCGGCCGGAAGAGCTGCGGGCGACGGCAGTCATGCGAAAGCGTGACAAGCGCGTCCAGCGTGTGGAAATCGCCTTGGACGGCGCCGAAATCGGTCTCCAGGCCCCAGAAGGCGGTAATGACGGCCGGCTGGACGCCGAACTCTTTGTCGGCGCGGTCGAAGACATCGGCATATTTCTTCAAATTGGCCGCGCCCTGCTTGAGGCGATAGCCCGAAATCATGCGGTTGGAAAACTCGGTGAAGGTCTGGGTGAAGACGCCTTGGGCGCGATCGCGGGCCAGCACCTTCTGGTCGATGGTCGCGTCTTCCAGCGCGTCGAGACCGACGGCGCCGACGCCGGCTGCCTTGGCCTCGGCCGCCACGCCCTGTTTCCAGGCCTCGAAATCGCCGCCGCATTCCTGCGCAACCGCCGGCCAGGCGATTGCGCCAAGGATCAACGCCGCCAGGATTCCAGTGGGCAATCCCATTGCTTCCCTTTCGAGACCGGCACATGATCCCATCAAACCCGAACCGGGCTGCACAGGAGCATGCGTGGATTTCAAAATTCAGGAGCGCCGTTCGCCACCCGGTTGGGTGCGCGGCGCCTTGTTCATCAGCGGTTGCATGTGAAGCCGCCCGCGCTGTCGAAAAGCAGGCGCGGGGACGGATGTCAACGGGTGTTCTGCCGCAGCCACTTCTTCCAGGCGGCTTCCGAGCCGTTGAAGACGTTGATGTCGGACTTGCCGGTCATGCCCGGCACAATGCCGGTGCCGGTGTACTGCCAGAACGTGAAGGGGTGGCTGCCATATTTCTGGCGCGGATGGCCTGCGACCGAGCGCAGCCAGTAGGGATAGCCGCGGAAAGTGGCCAGCTCATTGTCGTCGAAGAAGTCGATCGAGGTGTAGATGATCGGCTTCTTGCCGTAGTGGCGCTCGACGATTTCGAGGAAGGTTGTCATCTCGGCGCGCACGGTAGCCGCGTCGGGGCGCAGCCTGCAGGTCGGCGATTTCGGGTTCCATTCCATGTCGAGCACCGGCGGCATGGCCGACGGGTCGTTGGGAACGTTGGCGATGAACCAGCGCGCCTGGGTGGCGGCGGGCGTGCAGAAATAGAAGAAATGATAGGCCGCGCGCGGCACGCCGGCCGCCCTGGTGCGCGCCCAATGCTCGTTGAAATACTCGTCGAACCGGTCCCCGCCCTCGGTTGCCTTGATGAAGGCGAAGGAAATGCCGCTCGCCCTGGCGGTCGGCCAGTTGACCGAGGTCTGGTATTTGGAAACGTCGGTGCCGTGGATGGAGTAGTTCCATGGCGCGCCGCTGTCCCACTCATGCGGCTTGGAATCGTCAAAGCGGGGTGCGCGTACGGCAACATTCTGCGAGGCCGGCGACAGCGGCGACAAATCATCGACGGTCGAGCAGGCGCCCAGCAGCGTCAGCATCAGGATGGCCGCAAGACTGCGCATGGCATTCCCCGGGGCCGGTTCCAGCCGGCCGCTGATGGGTCCTTGCAGATGGCCGTTGCTTGCGCTGGCCCCCTCCGGACGGTCGCCCCACAGGACCATCCATACTTTTGCTTTGCCCATGTCGTTGTCCCAAAAGCGCTGCACACTTTTGGGCGACATGGACGAGTTGATCGCCGAACATGGTTGATAAACCATTGACGACGCTCGACAAGGGACATGATTTTGCGGAAGCAATGGCGGCAAATCGATGACATAAATCGAGCCGGAAAATTCAAAGGGCGGAAAAGATGCGGGCTGTCGTGAGGTTCATCAAATGGCTGCTCGGCCTCGTGGTGCTGGCGGTGGTCGCGCTCTTCGCATGGCTCTATTTCGCCCCGCCGGAGCTTATTCGTGTCGGCTCCGGCTATTCGGCCAAGATCGTCTGTTCCAACGTCTTCGTCGCCGGCCGCGACGCCAATGAGGTCCTGGCGGTCGATGTGCAGGCGCCGGGCCATCCGTTGCTCAAGCTGATGAAGGTGTCCGTCGACAAGGAGAGGGGCATCGTTTCGGCGGGCCTGCTCTGGGTGCTGGGCAAGAGCGTCGCCGTCGAGCGCGACGGCGTCGGCTGCGCCTCGGTTCCGGATGGCGACACCGGCAAGGCGCGGCAGACGTCACTGCGCACGGCGCCAGCCGCGGCGGCGCAACCGGACGCGCTCTGGCCCGACGGCGAGCGGGTAGATGCTTCGCAGAACCCCGAGATCGCCAAGATCGTCGACGACGCATCGATGGTTGGCACGGGCATGCGTGCGATCGTCGTGGTGAAGAACGGCCGCGTTGTCGCGGAACGCTATGGCGAAGGCTTTTCGGCCAAGACGCCGCTGCTCGGCTGGTCGATGACCAAGACGGTCAATGCGGCGATCATCGGCACGCTGGTCAAGGACGGCAAGATGGCGGTGGACAGCAAGGGGCTGTTCGCGCCGTGGAAGGCCGACGGCCGCGCCGCCATCAGCCTTGCCGACATGATGGCGATGTCGAGCGGGCTGGAGTTCAACGAGGATTATGGCGACGTCGCCGACGTGACGCGCATGCTCTATCTCGAACCGAACATGGCTGGCTTTGCCGAGTCGAAGCCGCTGACCGGTGAAGCTGGCAAGGTGTTTTCCTATTCGAGCGGCACGGCGGTGATGCTGTCGCGGCTCTGGCAGGACGCCATCGGCGACAAGGCGAAGGCGCTTTCCTGGCCGCGCACGGCGCTGTTCGAGCCGCTCGGCATGCACAGCGCGGTGCTCGAGACCGACGAGCAGGGCACTTTCGTCGGCTCGTCCTATCTCTACGCCACGGCGCATGACTGGGCGCGCTTCGGCCAATTCCTGCTGCAGGGCGGCGTCTGGAACGGCAATCAGGTGCTTCCGGCCGGCTTCGTCGACTGGATGCGCGAGCCGGCGCCGGCCTCAAAGGTCTATGGCAAGGGCCAATTGTGGGTCGAAGGTCCGGGCGATGAGGAAAAGCCCGGTGCCGGCTCGGCGGCCGGCCTGCCCAAGGACACCTACTGGATGGAAGGCCATGACGGCCAGACGGTGGCGATCATTCCGTCGGAGCAACTGGTCGTGGTGCGGTTGGGCTTGACGCCAGCCAAGTTCGGCTACCGGCCGCAGACGATGGTTGGCGCCCTGGTGAAGGCGCTGCACCAGTAGCGCTGCTACGCGCCGGCTCCAATCACGCCGAGATATGCATAGCCGCGATAAAGCGTTCTGAACCGGAAGGTTGCGCCTGTGCGCTCGGATTCCGATTCAAGCACGTCGCGCAGTGATTGACGCGGCGTGACGTGGAATTTCTTCAACCAGCCGCGCAGCATCGTTCGGAACCATCGCGGCAGGCCTTCCTGCTGGCCGAAATCGACGACATGCAGCGAACCGCCTGGCGCCAGCGCTGCCAGCGCGGTCGACACGGTCTTTTCCCAGCCGGGGATCATCGACAGCGAATAGGACACAAAAACGCGGTCGAAGCGCTCGACGCCGAAAAGCGCCTTGGCGTCGAAATCGGTGGCGTCGCCGCATGCCAGGCTGACCTTGGCCGAGAGACCGTCGCGGACGATCGCGGCGCTGGCCGTCTCCAGCATCTCGGCCGAGATGTCGAGGCCGAAGAAGCGGGCGTCGGGATAGCGGCGGGCGGCGAGCACGATGTTGCGGCCGGTGCCGCAGCCGAGCTCCAGCACGCTGCCATTTTTCGGCACGTCAAGCCCGTCGATCAGCCGGTCGCGGCCGAGCAGGTAATATTTGCGGGTCAGATCGTAGATATGGCGCTGCCAGCGATAGACGCCGTCCATCAATTCGGCATGGCTGGCCGGCAGCTCGGTCGTGCTCATGCGGCGCGCTTCACATAGAGGTGGAAGCCGCCATAGATGGCCGAGCGGTCCCGGGCCGAGAATTCGCGCGAGGCATCGCTCTCGTAAGTCCACTGGTCGAGCAGCGAGTTGGAGACGCGGCCTGGCAGCAGGCTGGGCTCGGCCGCGGTGCGGAAGATGACGCGGGCGCCAACCGATGCGGCGCGGGTGATCTCGGTCCACAGATCGTTGAGCAGGTCGTCGGTCATCCAGTCCTGCGCGTCTAGCAGCACGAAGCGGTCGACCGCCCCCGCATCCTTGCCGGCGAGGAACTTGATCAGATTGGCATGGTGGATGCCGACACGATCGATGTTGTCGCGGATGGTCTTGTAGTTCGCCTGTTCCAGATAGGCGGGAAGGGCTGCCTCGCCGGGCTGCGGGTAGCGGCGGGCAAAGGCCTGCCAGGCGAAATAATTGTTCTTCAGCGGGAAGTCGCAAGCGAGCTTTTCCAGCCGCGCCTTCAACACGCTGGCCATCGAGCCGTCACCGGAGGTGATCAGCGAATCGTACTGCGCCGGCGGGATGCCGAGGCCGAACAGCGAAGCCTTGCGCGAGGTCGCCCAGCGCAGCAGCTTCTTGTCGAAGATCGGCGCCAGCTCCTCGTTGAAGAAGCGTCGCTGCTCGCCGATATTCCGGGCCTTCATGATGCCGGCCGGATCGACACCGAACAGCTTGCCGACGCGATGGCCCATGGCGATGAAGAGGCCGAGCAGGCCGGTCTGGTAGAAATTGCGGTCGAACACCGAGATGCGGCGGCGGCCGCGCCAGCTGCGGCGCTCCCAGTAATGGCGGCTGACCGGATCGAGATGCGGCGCGATGAAGCGATCGTAGGCATCCGAATTATGGCTGGTGTCGGCGGCGCCGAAAAAGCGAAACAGGTCGCCCTGCGACGGCAGGTGGCGCACTGCCTCGAGCTTCATGCGGTTCAGCGCGATATGCGCGGCGTTGAGGTCGACGGCGTCGATGCTGGCCGGCGAGCGCGTGAGATAAGCCAGAATGTTGCAGCCGCCTGATGCGATTGTGACGACGCGGTGGCCGGCGCCGAGCTGCATGGCCTCCATGTCGACATCCGGATCTTCCCAGATCTGCGGATAGACGAGGCCGGAGAACAGGAAGGCGAAAAGCCGCTCGGAAATGCCGTCTTTCGACAATGCGCGGTTCTGGTAGACCGCTTTTCCGACTTCCTTGCCGCGGCGATAAACGAGTTCTCCGGAAACATCCGACATGGCAAGGTGATTCCCCGTTTGCATTGGCGCAAGCGGGTAGCGCAGCGTCATGACAGGCAGGTGACAGCCTGTTGACTGTTGACGCCTGCTACGCTTTGCCGAATGCTCCGGGCGTCGGCGTCGTCAGGATCACGGCTTCACCGGCCTCGAGCACGGTCTGGTCGCAAGCCTTCAGCACATCGACCGAGCCGTCATTGCGCCTGACCTTGGTCGAGCCGGCCTCGCCATCGCCACCGCCGTCGAGACCCTGGGGCGGACGGTTGCGGTGGGAGGACAGGATCGCGCACTCCATCTTATCGAGGAAGCGGATGGTGCGCTTGGTGCCGTCGCCGGCGTTCCATTTGCCCTTGCCGCCGGAACCCTCGCGGATGTGGAAATCCTCCAGTACCACGGGGAAGCGCAGCTCCAGCACCTCCGGGTCGGTGAGGCGCGAATTGGTCATATGGGTGTGGACACCGGACGTGCCGGCAAAGCCGCGCCCGGAATTCATCTGGCCGGCCGGCGAGCCGGAGCAGATCGTCTCGTAATATTGGTACTTCTTGTTGCCGAAGGTCAGGTTGTTCATCGTGCCTTGCGCATTGGCTATCGCGCCCATGGCGCCGAACAACGCGTTGGTGACGTGCTGCGAAGTCTCGACATTGCCGGCCACGACAGCGGCCGGATAGGCGGGCTTCAGCATCGAGCCATCGGGGATGATGATGTTGATCGGCCTGAGGCAGCCGGCATTCATCGGGATCATGTCCTCGACCATGACGCGGAAGGCATAGAGCACGGCCGCGCGGGCGACAGGCTCGGGCGCATTGAAGTTGTTCTTCATCACTGGCGACGTGCCGGTGAAGTCGACGGTCGCCTCGCGCTTCTTGCGATCGACGCTGATCTTGACCTTGATCACCTGGCCGGTGTCGGTCGGGTACTCGTATTGCGAAGCATCGGGCAGCCGTTCCAGCACGCGGCGCACGCTTTCGGCGGCGTTGTCCTGGACATGGCCCATATAGGCTTCGACGACATCGAGGCCGAAATGCGCGACCATCTTGCGCAACTCCGCGACGCCCTTCTCGTTGGCGGCGATCTGGGCCTTCAGGTCGGCGATGTTCTGGACCGGATTGCGGGCGGGATAGGGATGGTCAGTGAGAAGGGTCTCCAACTCCTTCTCGTGGAAACGGCCGCGGTCGACGATGCGGAAATTGTCGAACAGCACGCCTTCCTCGTCGACGGTGGTGGCCAGAGGCGTCATGGAACCAGGTGCGGTGCCGCCGACATCGGCGTGATGGCCGCGCGAGGCGACATAGAATAATATTTCCTCCCCTTGAGGGGAGGTGCCGCCGAAGGCGGCGGAGGGGTCGCTGCGGCAGTGCTCGACGTTCTTGCGGTTCCTTCCGAGAGGACCCCACCCGGCCGCTGCGCGGCCACTGTCCCCTCAAGGGGAGGGAAAAAACAGGCGTCACCACGGTGATGTCGGGCAGGTGCGTGCCGCCATTGTAAGGGGCATTGAGCGCGAAGACGTCGCCAGGATGGATATCGCCGGAGTTCAGGCGGATGATGGTCTCGACCGAGCGATCCATGGAGCCCAGATGCACCGGCATATGCGGCGCGTTGGCAACCAGCGCGCCGTGGCGGTCGAAGACGGCGCAGGAGAAATCCAGCCGCTCCTTGATGTTCACCGAATAGGCGGTGTTCTGCAGCGTCACGCCCATCTGCTCGGCGATCGACATGAAGAGATTGTTGAACACCTCGAGCATCACCGGATCGGCTTCGGTGCCGAGCGCCGCGGCGCGCAGCTTCTTGACCACACGGCGTATCACGACGTGGTTGAGATTGGTGATTTCGGCGCGCCAGCCCGGTTCGACGACGATGGTCTGGTTCGCTTCGATGATCAGGGCGGGGCCGGCGACCAGATTGGAAGGACGCAGGTTTTCGCGGCGGAAGATGCCGGCTTCGTGCCAGCTGCCTTCGCAATAGATGCGCCGGCTTTCCGATGGCTTCGGCTCTGTCCCCCCGGGCCCGGCGGGCGCATAGGCTTCAGCCCTGCTCTCGGCGATTTCGGCGCCCTCGACACCGACAGCTTCGACGATCATCGGCTTGTTGTCATAGACGAAGCCGAATTGAGCCTTGTGGGCGATTTCGAAATCGCGCCTGGCCTGGAAAATCGAGTCTTCCGTGAAATTCACCGGAAGCGTCGTGTCGGTGCCGTCATAGCGAATGTGGAGCACCGGTTTCGCGGCTACCGCGTCCTCGGCGATGCCTTGCGCCGCGAGATCGGCGATGACGGCTTTGCGCAAGTCGGCGATGAGATTGCCGATTTCGGTTCTGGATTCCTCCGCCAGCGGCTTGAGCAATGCCTGCTGGCGCGAGGCGAAGACCGAGGACAGGCCGATGCCGTAGGCCGAAAGCAGGCCGGAGAAGGGGTGGATCAGCACGGCTTCCATGCCAAGCGCATCGGCGACGAGGCAGGCGTGCTGCCCACCGGCGCCGCCAAAACAGTTCAGGAGATATTCGGTGACGTCATAGCCGCGCTGCACTGAGATCTTCTTGATGGCGTTGGCCATGTTTTCGACAGCGATGGTGACGAAGCCTTCGGCCGCCGCTTCGGGCGAGCGGCCATCGCCGATCTCGGCCGCGAGCGCCGCGAATTTATCGCGCACCGTTTTCGCATCGAGCGGCTGGTCCTGGCCGGGTCCAAAAATCGCCGGGAAGAAATCGGGCTGCAATTTGCCGAGCATGACATTGGCGTCGGTGACAGCGAGCGGCCCGCCGCGCCGGTAGGCCGCCGGACCGGGATTAGCGCCGGCGGAATCCGGGCCGACGCGGAAGCGGCCGGCTTCATAGTGCAGGATCGAGCCGCCGCCGGCGGCAACGGTGTGGATGCGCATCATCGGCGCGCGGATGCGCACGCCGGCAACCTCGGTGTCGAAGGCGCGTTCATATTCGCCGTCATAATGGGCGACATCGGTCGAGGTGCCGCCCATGTCGAAGCCGATGACCTTTTCGAAGCCGGCGAGCTTTGCCGTCTCGACCATGCCGACAACGCCGCCGGCAGGTCCCGACAGCAGCGCGTCCTTGCCTTGGAACATGTCGGCGGCGGTCAGCCCGCCCGACGACATCATGAACATCAGGCGGGGGCTTTCCCTCCCCCTCGAGGGGAGGGTGGCGGCAAAGCCGCCGGGTGGGGTCGGATCGACTGGGCTCGACGCCCTGACGGTGCCTTCTGGGAGGACCCCCTCTATCGGCTTCGCCGACATCTCCCCCTCAAGGGGGAGAGGACGCCCAGTTCGCCCGCCACCCTTGCACATAGCGCGACAGGATCGGCGACAGGTAGGCGTCGACCACGGTGGTGTCGCCGCGGCCGACCAGCTTGATCAGCGGCGAGACCTCGTGGCTGACCGAGACCTGGCTGAAGCCGATCTTGCGGCAGACCTTGGCCACGGCCTTCTCGTGATCCGGATACTTCCAGGCATGCATGAAGACAATTGCCACCGCGTCGATGCCGTCGGCCTTGGCCTGCTCGATCGCCGGGCGGCAGGCGGCGATGTCAAGCAGGCGCTCGACGCAGCCGTCGGCGAGCACGCGTTCATCGATCTCGATGACACGCTCGTAAAGTTGCTCCGGCAGGATGATCTCCTTGGCGAAGATATCCGGCCGCGCCTGATAGGCGATGCGCAGCGCGTCGCGAAAGCCCTTGGTGATGAGCAGGAGCACACGGTCGCCCTTGCGCTCGAGCAGCGCATTGGTGGCAACAGTGGTGCCCATTTTGACGTCGCCGACCAGTCCGGAGGGGATCGCTGCGCCGGATTCCAGCCCGAGCAGGTCGCGAATGCCCTGGATGGCGGCGTCGGCATAGGCTTCGGGATTTTCCGACAGAAGCTTGCGCGGATGCAGGCCGCCTTGCGGATCACGGCCGATGACATCCGTGAAGGTGCCGCCGCGATCGATCCAGAAATCCCATTTTCCGGCCTCTGCAGTGTTCGACATTCTCTACCCCATGTATCGGACGCGCGAACCGCAAGCCCGCCGTGTTTAAGCCCGGCCACTGTAAGTTGGTGTTACATACAGAAATGCAACGTTACGAAACTCAGGCCTCGCTGGCGCATTTCTTATCTGACCGTTCACCAAAACGTGAGCGTTTACTGAAGGAGAGATGTCATGAGGAAGCTCATTCTTGCGTCGATTTCGGCCCTAGCCCTTTTGGGCGTCGCTGCGTGCAGCGAAAACGGCACCGACAAGACCACGACCCAGAGCACCAATCCGCCGGCCAACGATACGATGAAGCCGGCCTCGCCTGACGCTTCGAAGCCCGCTGAACCGGCTCCGGCAACAAAACCGGCTCCTGCCGCGCCTGCGCAGTAAGAGCTGACATAGCAAACATTCAAGAAGGCCGGCGCTTTGCCGGCCTTCTGGTCCAGAGATGGATTCACCCTGCGGCATCGTCCCGCTTGATAGAACCGCCCGGTTCGCTCTATGAAGCCGGCATGTCGATTTGGGACCGCCTTGGCGATTTCATCGCTCGTGTTTCGTCGTCGGCGTCCTCGGGCGTCGCGGACGTCGTGGAAGCCGTGCGGACCGTCTTCTCCGGCGATCCGGATTTGCGCCGGCGTGTCGCTTTCTCGGTGGCGATGATTGCGCTGTCGGCCAAGATGGCCAAGGCGGACGGCATCGTCACCCAGGACGAGGTGCGCGCCTTCCAGGAAATCTTCGAGGTGCCGCCGAGTGAAACGCGCAACGTGGCGCGGCTCTACGACATCGCCAAACAGGACGTTGCCGGCTTCGAGATCTACGCACAGCGTATGGCTGGGCTCTGCGGCTCCGGCCACGCCAACTGCATGATGCTGGAGGATATCCTCGATGGATTGTTCCACATCGCCAAGGCGGACGGCCTGATCCATGAGCACGAAGGGCAGTTCCTGCATCGGATTGCCGAGATTTTTCGGATCGATGAAGCGCATTACGAGGCGATCCTGTCGCGGCACGTCAATCTCGGCGCCGCCGATCCTTATGTCGTTCTCGGCATCGAGCGCGGCAAGCCGTTCGAGGAAATCAAGAAGCGCTACCGCAAGCTGATCTCCGACAATCACCCCGACAGGCTGATCGCGCGCGGCCTGCCGCAGGAATTCATCAAGATCGCCACGACCAGGGTCGCGGCGATCAACACCGCCTATGAGATGATCGAGCGGGGCCTCAGGCACGCATGAGCGGTTTTCTGCCGGAACAGCCTGGTGCCGAGGTCAGGGTGTCGCCGAATTTCGGGCCACGCCGCGAGACGCTCAGGCCCGACATGATCGTTTTGCATTATACCGGCATGGCGAGCGGCGCCGGCGCCGAGGCGTGGCTGTGCAATCCGCAGAGCGAAGTATCCTCACATTATCTGGTCCATGAGGACGGACGCATCATCCAGATGGTGCGCGAGCAGGACAGAGCCTGGCATGCGGGCAAGAGTTCGTGGTTCGGACGCACCGATATCAACTCCTGTTCGGTCGGCATCGAGATCGCCAATCCTGGACATTCGCTGGGCTACAAGGCATTTCCGAAGCGGCAGATCGAGGCTGTCACCAGCCTATGCGCGGGGATCGTCGGGCGCTACTTGATCCCGGCCGAAAGAGTGCTTGCCCATTCGGATGTCGCGCCTGGGCGCAAGGTCGATCCGGGCGAAAAGTTCCCATGGAAAGCCTTGTTTGCCGCCGGTGTCGGCCATCTGGTGCCGGCAGCGCCGTTGCGGCCAGGCGCGGCGCTGAAAGCGGGCAACACCGGCGCCGATGTCGAGGCGTTGCAGTCGATGCTGGCGCTTTATGGCTATGGCGTCGACATCTCCGGTGTCTACGATCGGCAGACCGAAATCGTGGTGTCGGCTTTCCAGCGACACTTTCGTCGGCGACTGGTCGACGGCGTGGCCGATTACTCCACGATCAGCACGCTGCAAAGGCTGCTGGCTTCCGTTAAGGCAACCTTCGCCAAATAATCGCGGCAGGGTCTTTAAATTACAATCTGTCATTTAAAGTGAATTGCCTCGCCTTCATTGCCGCCAATTCCACGGTCAAATGCCACTCCCGCAAGTCGTTGGGCATCTAGCCTCCTGGATGCACCGACGTTGAATTGGAACAACTGCGCGAAGTTCTTCGCCCGGTTCTAGCAGAACAGGATTACATGCAAAATTTGACCGTTGTAGCGGCAGCTGTTGCTGTCGGAGTGATAAGCTTTGCCTTCAGCCCGGCGAACAGTGCCCCCTTGAGCCCCCGAGCCGACAATGGCTTCGCCGCCGCCTCCGCAACGCCGAAAGCAGCCCAAGTCGGCAAAATCTCAAAAAGAGCGGCAAAGGTGCAGAAGGCAGCTGCGATCAAGGCAACAAAATCAACGGCCAAATGGGCCAGGCGCGGCAAAAAGGCTATCGACCTTACCACGACAGCTTCCATTCGCCCCGAGAAACCAGCCTTCTCTTCAGGCGTTGGCGACGGCCAGTATTCGACGATCATCGCCCGTTATGCCGCGAGCTACAGCGTTCCGGTGTCGCTGGCCAAGGCGGTCATCAAGATCGAAAGCAATTATCGGCCGCATATGGTCGGCGGCGCAGGCGAAATCGGCCTGATGCAGATCAAGCCGGCGACGGCGCGGATGATGGGCTATAACGGTTCGGCCAAGGGATTGTTCGATCCCGACACCAACATCAAATACGGCATGAAGTACCTCGCCATGGCGCGGGATCTCGGCGGCGGCACCACTTGCGGCACGATCCTGAAATACAATGCCGGCCACGGCGCGACGCGGATGAATCCGATCTCCGCCGCCTATTGCAGCAAGGTGAAGGTGCAGATGGCGGCGCTCGGCTCACCGGCTTAAGCGAATTGTCAGCTTTGCATGTCGTTGTCCTAGAACCGCTGCACACTTTTGGGCGACATGCATTGCCTTTTTCGTTTGCGTTTTCAGGCGGGAATCCCTTTATACGCGCTTGTCAGCTGGCTGGGCGGCCGCACCCGCGAGAGTCGAAAGGCTGCGGGTGAGGAAAGTCCGGGCTCCATGGAGACACGGTGCCGGTTAACGGCCGGCGGGGGCGACCCCAGGGAAAGTGCCACAGAAAGCAAACCGCCGCGGCTTCGGCCGCGGCAAGGGTGAAAGGGTGGGGTAAGAGCCCACCGCGCGACTGGCAACAGGAGCGGCACGGTAAACCCCACCGGGAGCAAAACCGAATAGGGGCGGTGCGAAGGGAAACCTTCGAGGGCTGTTTCCGGCTCACCGCCCGGGTAGGTTGCGTGAGGCGCATGGCAACATGCGCCCAAGATGAATGGCCGCCACGTTCTCGCTTTCGGGCGAGGGCCATACAGAACCCGGCTTACAGGCCAGCTGGCATTTTCTCCTTGGCGATAGCTGAACGGGGTCAGGAGGTTACGCCGACAGGCGCTCCTTTTGATTCAGGCATTCTGCAGGCCAGTTTCCACGCCGTGTCCAAACCTGTCCTTGAAGCTGGTGCGATTAAATCGTACCTTAGCGGGGCAAGGGAGCATATGCATGGGCAAGGTCGACAAACGCAGCATCACGCTTTCGCCGGAACTGGCGGCCGCGGTCGACGACGTTGTCGCCGCTGGCGAATATGCCTCGGCCAGCGAAGTGATCCGCGATGCGCTGAGGCAATGGAAGGATCGCCGCGACCTGCTCGGCTACACCGTCGAGGAATTACGCAAGCTGGTGCAGGAAGGGATCGACAGCGGGCCGGCGCTTGAGGGTCCGTCGATTATCGAACGAGCGCGCGCCAGATATCTCAAGATGGCTGAAGCGAAAGGCTTCGAAGAGTGAAATACCAACTACTTCCTCGAAGCGGATGACATGAACCCCTTAACAGGTTCGCTCAGCTTGCGATCTTATCCAACGACGCCTCGATGGCTTGCCAGAGCTCTTCCACCGGCTCGCATCCGATCGACAGGCGCACGAATCCTGGCGGCACGGCGTCGCCGCGCTTCGAACGCCGTTCGGCCGACGTGTGCACGCCGCCGAACGAGGTCGCCGATTCAATCAGCGCGCAATTGTCGATGAAGGCTTCCGCCTTCTGCTCCGAGGCGAGTTCGAACGAAATCAGGAAGCCGAAGCGTTCCATCTGGGCGCGCGCCAGATTGTGGGACGGGTCGCCATCGAGGCCGGGATAGCGCAGGCCGCTCACCGTCCGGTGGGCTATCAGTCTTTTTGCGATTGTCTCCGCCGAAGAACACATCCGGTCGAAACGCACTTCCAGCGTCTCAAGTCCGCGATGCACGAGCCAAGCCTCGAACGGCCCAGGAATGCCGCCGACCATGCCGCGCCAGTCACCGACCTTGGCAATGATCTCCGGATTGCGGCTGGCGACATGGCCAAACAGCACGTCGGAATGACCATTCACCGCCTTGGTGTCGGCGGAGACGACGATGTCGGCGCCGAAATCGAGCGGACGCTGGCCGAAAGGCGTCATCGTCGTGTTGTCGACGACAAGCAGCCCATCCTGCCGATGGACGGCTTCGGCGATCGCCGCGATATCGCAGATATCCAGTCGCGGATTGGATGGCGTTTCGGCAAAGACCAGCCGGTAGCCATCGAAGCCACCGTCAAGGAAGGTTGGCGTCGGCCTTGTGTCGTAGGCGATGCCGAGGGTTTCAGAAAGCGTTCCGCCATCGCGCGGGTGGCGTGATAGCCGTCGGACGGCAAAAGTACGCGGTCGCCTGATTTCAGCAGCGCGAAAAACACCGACGAGATCGCCCCCATTCCAGACGGGAAGGTCACGCATTGCGCGTCTTCGAGCTGGCCGAGCGCGTGCTCGACGGCGCGCCATGTCGGATTGTCGTAGCGGCCATATTGGTCGAAGCCGGCCTCAGTGCCCGGTGTGTGGAAGATCGAGGCCATGGTCAGTGGCAACGGGATCGGATCGCCCTTGGCGAAACCATGGCTGCGCAAATGGGCAAGTGCCGCGGCGCGTGACTGCGCGGTGTCGGACATGAGGCTCGATCCTTCGGCTGAACAGCAATCGCCGCCGACGCTATGCGCGGCGGCCATTCACATCAAGTTGGGTCTTTTTGGGCCAGAGGCCTCTAAACGCTTCGTTAGGCTTAATAGACGATAAAGACGAGACGTGCCTTCAGCCTATTCTTCCGGTTGCAGCGCGCGTGTTTGTGATGCCTGTTCCCGTTGACGCCCATAGCACCCCATGATATCCCATTCGCATCATCAAGCTTTCGTTCCGCGTCAGGTTGAAGCGTACGCCAATCGGGCAGTCGCGGCGGCTGTGCGTTTGCCGATTTTTTTCACTCGGGCGAACGAGGCGATTTCTCGCGAAGGAACGTGCTGCGGCGGCACGGAGAACAACATGGGAAGGGGTGCGGCGGCGCAAGCGGCTGTAGCGTGTAGTGGACCGATTTCTGTCAAATGCGGTGAACAGGATCGATGCGAAGGGACGGGTGTCCGTTCCGGCGCATTTCCGCGCCGTCGTGCAGAAACGCGGTTATTCGGAACTCTTCGCGTTGCGCTGCCTGGACCTGTCGGCGATGGATGTCGGCGGGCTCGACCTGCTCGATCGCTACGAGCGGCGGATCGCGCTGGAAGACCCGTTCCTGCAGACGGCCGACGACATGTCGTTCTTCTGCCATGGCGACGGGACGTTTCTGAAGCTGGACCAGGATGGCCGCATCACCATGACCGATTTCATCCGCGAGCATACGGGCATATCGAACGAGGTGGCTTTCGTCGGCCGCGGCAATTTCTTTCAAGTCTGGGAGCCGGGACGGCTTGCCGCCTATGGGGCGCAGGCGCGGGCCAGGCTGTTGCAGCTTCGGCAGGGGACGAAGCCTGGGGAGCGATCGGAATGATGGCTGGCCACGGCGAGGGATCTCACGCCGTTGGCGGACTGGCCCGTCACATTCCGGTCCTCCTTGCCGAAGTGCTTGATGCTGTCCAGCCGAAGCCAGGCGAGACGATCGTCGACGGGACATTCGGCGCCGGCGGTTACACCAGCGCGATCCTCGATCGCGGCGCCTCGGTGGTGGCTATCGATCGTGATCCGGATGCGATTTCTGCCGGCAGGGCGCTCGAGCAGCAGGCCGGCGGCAGGTTGACGCTTGTCCAGGCGCCGTTCTCGACGCTGGACGAGCATGTCGAAAGCGCCGACGGCGTCGTGCTCGATATCGGCGTTTCGTCCATGCAGCTCGATCAGGCCGAGCGCGGCTTTTCCTTCCGCGCCGACGGGCCGCTCGATATGCGCATGGCGCAGGCGGGTCTGAGCGCCGCCGATGTGGTCAACAGTTTCAAGGCGGGCGATCTTGCCCGCATCTTCGGCTTCCTCGGCGAAGAGCGCCATGCCGGCCGCATCGCGCGCATGATCGAGAGCCGGCGCGAGAAGCGGCCGTTCGAGCGCACGCTCGACCTTGCCGACGCGATCTCCACCCATATCGGCCGCGCGCCGAAGGACAAAATCCATCCGGCGACACGCGTCTTCCAGGCGCTGCGCATCTTCGTCAATGACGAGCTTGGCGAACTGGCCAAAGCGCTGTTTGCCGCGGAGCGTGTGCTGAAGCCCGGCGGGCGGCTGGTCGTGGTGACCTTCCACTCGCTGGAAGACCGCATCGTCAAGCGCTTCATCGCCGATCGCGCCGAGGCCGCCAGCGGCTCGCGCCATATGCCTGACGCGCCGATGCGCGTTGCGACCTTCGCCAAGTCGGGCGGCGGCGTCACGGCGGGAGAGGCCGAGATAGAAGCCAACCCGCGGGCGCGTTCGGCAAGGCTGCGCGCGGCGATCCGCACCGACGCGCCGGCGCGCGCCGGTGATTTTTCGATTTTCGGCCTTCCAAAGCTTCCCGCCGTCGAGCGGCCGGGGGAGAGGTAAGCACGTGTTTCGTACCAGCGACATAGTCCTGATCGCCGTCATGGTTTCGGCCGCGGCCTTGACCTACAAGACCAAGCGCGAGGCCGAGGAACAGATGAAGGCTGTGCGCAACATCCAGGCGCAGATCCACTACGAGGAAGAAACGATCGATCTTCTCAAGGCGGATTGGAGCCTGCTCACCCAGCCCTCGCGCCTGCAGAAGCTTGCCGACGTCTACAAGAGCCAGCTCGGGCTCCAGCCGGTCAACGCGCACCAGATTGGCGGCCTTGACGACATTCCCGTGAAACCCTTGACCATCGAGGACCTCACCTCGCAGCGGCTCGGCGGCATGGCCGACAATTCCGACAAGCAGCAGCCGGACGGCAAGGATCCTGTGGTCACCGGGAGCACCGTGCAATGATCGGCAGGCTTCCCAGGATCGGTAACCTGCTCAGGCGGCGCACGAAGGCGGCGGAAAAGGGCTCGATCGTCGTCGATGCCCGCAAGGCGACCGGCGGCAAGGCAAAGACGCGTATCGTCATGACGATGGCGGTGTTCTTCACCATCTATTCGACGATTGCCGGCCGCCTGGTCTATCTCGGCATGCAGAGCCCAGACCTGTCGGGCGGGCCGCAGAGCCGGGTGACCGCGTCGCGGCCGGATATCGTCGACCGCAACGGCGAAGTGCTGGCGACCGACATCAAGACGGCATCGCTGTTTGCCGAGCCGCGCCGCATCGTCGATGCCGACGAGGCGATCGAGAAATTGTCGACCGTGCTTCCCGAGATCGATTACGAGCAGACCTACCATAAGCTCAAGAGCGGCGCCGGTTTCGTCTGGTTGCAACGGCAGCTGACGCCCAAGCAGCAGTCCGACATCATGGCGCTGGGCGTTCCCGGCCTCGGCTTCCGCACCGAAAAGCGCCGCTTCTACCCGAGCGGCGAGACGTCTTCCTATATCGTCGGGCTGACCAACATCGACAACCAGGGCATCTCCGGCATGGAGAAGTATATCGACGAGCAGGGTTTGAGCGACCTGCAGGCGTCGGGCCTGGCGGTGGCCAAGGATCTCAAGCCGGTGAAGCTCTCGATCGATCTGCGCGTCCAGCATGTGGTGCGCGACGAGATCGCCGCCGGCCTGGAGCGCTATCGCGCCCTGGGCGCCGGCGCCGTCGTGCTCAACGTCAAGACCGGCGAAGTGATCGCCATGGCCTCGGTGCCCGATTTTGATCCGAACAATCCCTACAATGCCCAGGAAAAGGACCGGCTGAACCGTATGTCGGCCGGCCTCTATGAGATGGGCTCGACCTTCAAGAGCTTCACATCGGCGATGGCGCTAGATTCCGGCAAGGCGACGATGAACAGTCGTTTCGACGCGTCGCATCCGATCCGGGTCGGCCATCAGGCCATCCACGATTTCCACGGCAAGAACCGCGTGCTGTCGTTGCCGGAGGTGTTCCTCTATTCGTCCAACATCGGGTCGGCCAGGGAGGCCGAACTGGTCGGCATCGAGGGGCACCGCGAATTCCTGCATCGCCTTGGAATTCTGGACAAGATGCAGACCGAACTGCCGGAGGTCGCCCGCCCGACTGAACCGAAGGTCTGGAAACAGGTCAATTCCTTCACCATCGCCTTCGGCCACGGTGTGTCGACGACACCGCTGCAAGCAGCCGTCGGCTGCGCGGCGCTGATGAACGGCTACCTGATCCAGCCGACATTCCTGGTCCGCAGCGAGCAGGATGCGATGGCGGTGGCCAAGAAAGTCGTCAGCGAAAAGACCGTACAGGGCATGCGCTACCTCTATACGCTCAACGCCGAGAAGGGCTCGGCCAGAAACGCTCGAGTTCCCGGCTACCGCGTTGGCGGCAAGACCGGAACGGCCGAAAAGGTCATCAATGGCCGCTACTCGAAAGACTTGAATTTCAATACTTTTGTCGCTGCCTTCCCGATGGACGATCCGCAATTCCTGGTGTTTACGATCGCCGACGCCCCGCACCCGGAAAAGCCCGGCATGACGGACGTCGCGGCCGCGAATGCGGGTGTTATAGCTGGCAATATCATCAGGCGTTCCGCGGCCATGCTTGGCGTGAAACCAGATTTCAGCCATGAAAATGGTGCAACGTTGGTTTCCTATGAATGATTCTGGGGCGCGCTGGCAATTGCGCGCTATTTTGTTGCGGTGAACGGGACTCAATGCACCTGAAAGATCTAGCCGGTATCCTGCCTGTCGAGGGAACTGCTTCCCGCGATCTGGAGGTGACCGGCCTCTCCTCCGATTCTCGCGCGCTCAAAGCCGGCGTCGTTTTTTTTGCGCTCGCCGGCAGCAAGGACGACGGCTCTGCTTATGCCGCCGACGCCGCGGGGCGAGGCGCAATCGCAATCGTGGCCGGCAAGAGCAGTGCCATATCCGGTCTGTCCGTGCCGGTTCTCACCGTCGACGACCCGCGCCTGGCGCTGGCACTCAGCGCCGCACGCTTCTTCGGCAGGCAGCCCGAAACCATGGTGGCGGTAACCGGCACCGCCGGCAAGACTTCGGTCGCCGCTTTTGCCAGGCAGATCTGGGAGCAGGCCGGTTTTGCCGCCGCTTCGATCGGCACAACGGGCGTGGTGGCTCCCGGCCGCAACGACTATGGCTCGCTGACCACGCCAGATCCGGTGGCGTTGCACCAACTGCTGAAAGAGCTGGCGGATGCAGGCGTCACGCACGCCGCGATGGAGGCCTCCAGCCACGGTCTCGACCAGCGCCGGCTCGACGGCGTGAAGCTCGCCGCCGGCGGCTTCACCAATCTCGGCCGCGACCACATGGATTATCATCCGACGCTCGAGGAGTATCACCGCGCCAAATTGCGCCTGTTCGACACGCTGCTGCCGAAAGGGGCGCCGGCCATCATATTCGCCGACGATCCATGGTCCGAGCCAACGATCAAGGCAGCGAAGGCCGCGGGCCTGAAGGTGCTTACGGTCGGCCGTAACGGCGATTTCCTGACGCTGAAGCGGGTCGAGCATGAGCGTCGCCGTCAGCGCGCCGAGGTGGTGGCCGGCGGCGTGCTGCATGAGATCGACCTGCCGTTAGCCGGCGATTTCCAGATCGCCAACGCACTGGTCGCGGCCGGGCTTGCCATTTCGACTGGAACACCCACCGATAAGGCTTTGGCCGCGCTGGAAAAATTGAAGGGCGCGCCAGGGCGGCTCGATCTCGTCGGCACCACGGCGGCCGGCGCTCCTGTCTATGTCGACTATGCCCACAAGCCCGATGCACTGGAAAACGTGCTGACCTCGGTTCGCCCGTTCACCACCGGCCGCGTTGTCGTGGTGTTTGGCTGCGGCGGCGACCGCGACCGTGGAAAAAGGCCGATCATGGGCGAGATCGCGACGCGGCTGGCCGATGTCGTCATCGTCACCGATGACAATCCGCGCACGGAAGTACCTGAAACCATCCGCGCCGCGATCCTTGCCGCGGCGCCCGGCGCCATCGAGATCGGGGACCGCCGCAGGGCGATCCATGAAGCGGTGGCGATGCTGCATGCTGGCGACACGCTGATCGTCGCCGGCAAGGGCCATGAGGAAGGCCAGACGATCGGCTCCGAAACCTTCCACTTCTCCGACCATGAGGAAGTGCGCGAAGCGCTGCAGGAGCGCGCCGCATGAGCGTGCTGTGGACGTCGGAAGCGCTGGTCGATGCCACGGGCGGCAGGCCTATCGGCTCGCTGCCGGAAGGCATCACCGGCATTTCGATCGACAGCCGCAGCCTCGAGCCAGGCAACGCTTTCTTCGCCATCAAGGGCGAGGCGATGGACGGCCACGACTTCGCGACCGCGGCGGTGAAGGCAGGTGCTGCCGTGCTGGTGGTCGCGGAAGGCAAGCTGCCGTCGCTTGGCCGGCTCACCGCGCCGATGATCGTCGTGCAGGACGTGCTTGCCGCGTTGGAAAAACTCGGCGTCGCGGCGCGTGCCCGCGCGAAAGCCAGGATCATCGCGGTGACCGGTTCGGCGGGCAAGACGACGACCAAGGAAGCGCTGCGCCATGTGCTCTCGGCCGTCGGCAAGGTGCATGCTTCGGCGCAATCCTTCAACAATCACTGGGGTGTGCCACTGACGCTGGCACGTATGCCGCAGGATTGCGACTACGCGATCTTCGAGATCGGCATGAACCATCCCGACGAGATCAGGCCGCTGGTCAAGATGGTGAGGCCGCATGTCGCCATCGTCACGATGATCGCCGCCGCGCATCTCGGCTTCTTCAAGAACCTCGACGAGATCGCCAAGGCGAAGGCCGAGATTTTCGAAGGCCTGGAGCCTGGCGGCGCGGCGGTGCTGAACCGCGACGACGCGCGCTGGAAGCTGCTCGAGAAAATGGCGAAGGAAGCCGGCGTCACGAATATTTTCGGTTTCGGCGAGAACGCACGCTCGACCTTCCGGCTCACCGGCTGCGACCTTTACGCCGACCATTCCGACATCGCTGCCAAGATCGGCAAGCTGGATGTCACGGCACGTATTGGCGCGCCTGGCCGCCACATGGTGCAGAACGTGCTGGCTGTGTTGGGCGCCGCCAAGCTCGTTGGCGCCGATCTCGACAAGGTGGCGGCGGCGCTCGCCGATCTGGCGGCGGAACGCGGCCGTGGCCGGCGCCATGTCCTGCGCCATCCCAATGGTCAAATCACGCTGATCGACGAGAGCTACAACGCCAATCCCGCCTCGATGGCGGCGGCGATGGCATTGCTCAACACCACGCCTGTCTCGGGCGAGGGCCGGCGCATCGCCGTGCTCGGCGACATGCTGGAGCTTGGCAGCCATTCGGCGAAGCTTCACGCAGGCCTTGCCGAGCTGATCGTCGGCACGGGAACGCACAACGTCTTTCTCGGCGGCCCGGAAATGCGCGCGCTGGCCGACGTTTTGCCGTCCGACATCGCAACCGAGTATCGGACCGGGGCGGAAGAGCTGAAGCCACTGGTGATCTCGGCGCTCCGGCCCGGCGACGTGGTGATGGTGAAGTCGTCGAAAGGCATCGGATTCTCAAAGCTGGTCGAGGCATTGCTCGGCAAATTTCCGGCGGAAGCCACAAACATTGAACCGACCTAGGTCGGGCTCCGGGGGACGGAAAACAACATGTTCACACTGCTCGTCGATTTCGCGGACAAGATCTCGGTCTTCAACGTCTTCCGCTACATCACCTTCCGCACCGGCGGCGCGCTGATCACCTCGGCGCTGATCGTCTTCATCTTCGGGCCGACGATCATCAGTTCGCTGCGGCTCAGGCAAGGCAAGGGCCAGCCGATCCGCGCCGACGGCCCGCAGACGCATTTCAAGAAAGCCGGAACGCCGACCATGGGCGGGCTGATGATCCTGTCCGGCATCATTGGCTCCTCGCTTTTATGGGCGAACCTTTCCTCGATCTACGTATGGGTGGTGCTGCTGGTCACGGTCGGCTTCGGCTCGATCGGCTTTTATGACGACTATCTCAAGGTCACCAAGCAGTCGCATCTGGGCTTTTCCGGCAAGGCGCGCCTGGGTCTCGAATTCATCATCGCCGGCATCGCCGCCTGGGTCATCATGCACAATGGCCAGGCGCCGTTCTCGTCGTCGCTGACCTTTCCCTTCGCCAAGGAATTCCTCATCAACCTTGGCTGGTTCTTCGTGCCGTTCTCCTGCTTCGTCATTGTCGGCGCAGGCAACGCGGTTAACCTCACCGACGGTCTCGACGGCCTGGCGATCGTGCCGATCATGATCGCAGCGGCATCGTTCGGGGTTATCGCCTATCTGTCGGGCAACGCGGTCTTCGCCGAATATCTGCAGATCCATTTCGTTCCCGGCACCGGCGAACTTGCCGTCGTGCTCGGCGCGGTGATCGGCGCCGGCCTCGGCTTCCTCTGGTTCAACGCGCCGCCGGCGGCGATCTTCATGGGCGACACCGGCTCACTCGCCATGGGCGGCCTGATCGGCACCGTCGCCGTCGCCACCAAGCACGAGATCGTGCTCGTCATCGTCGGCGGCCTGTTCGTGGTCGAGATCCTGTCGGTCATCATCCAGGTCGGATACTTCAAGATGACCGGCAAGCGCGTGTTCCTGATGGCGCCGATCCATCACCATTTCGAAAAGCTCGGCTGGACCGAAAGCCAGGTGGTGATCCGCTTCTGGATCATTGCCGTCATCCTGGCGCTAGTCGGCCTGTCCACCCTCAAGCTCAGATAGGACGTGAAGTGATCCCCGCCGCATCCTTCTCAGGCAAACGCGTTTCGCTCTTCGGGCTTGGCGGCTCGGGGATCGCGACCGCGCATGCGCTGATTGCAGGCGGCGCCGAGGTCCTTGCCTGGGACGACAATCCCGACAGCGTCGCCAAGGCCACGGCCGCCGGCATTGCAACCGGCGACCTGCGTGCCGCCGACTGGTCGAAGTTTTCGGCTTTCGTGCTGTCGCCCGGCGTGCCGCTGACGCATCCAAAGCCGCACTGGACCGTTGAACTGGCGCGCGGCGCCGGCGTCGAGGTGATCGGCGACATCGAACTGTTCTGCCGTGAGCGCATCAGCCGCGCGCCGACTGCACCCTTCATTGCGATCACCGGCACCAACGGCAAGTCGACGACGACGGCGTTGACGGCGCATATTCTGAAATCGGCAGGTCGCGACACACAGATGGGCGGCAATATCGGCCGCGCCATCATGACGCTCGATCCGCCGGAGCCAGGACGGTACTATGTGGTCGAGTGCTCGTCCTACCAGATCGACCTCGCGCCCTCGATCAACCCGACCGCCGGCATCCTGCTCAATCTGACGCCCGATCATCTCGACCGGCACGGCACGATGGCGCATTACGCCTCGATCAAGGAAAGGCTGGTCGCCGGCTCCGACACCGCGATCGTCGGCGTCGACGATTCCTGGTGCGCCCAGATCGCCGATCGTCTGGAGCGGGCGGGGCGGCAGGTGGTCCGCATTTCCAAGCGGCTGCCGCTGACCGATGGTTATTTCGCCGACGGCTCCGATCTGATGGAGGCCGTGCATGGCCGCTACGGCCGCATCGCCTTTCTCGAAGGCATAGGCTCGCTGCGCGGCCAGCACAATGCGCAGAACGCATTGGCCGCGATCGTCGCCTGCCTGAAGGTTGGGCTGGAGCTTGGCGAGATCCAGGCCGGGCTCGAAAGCTTCCCCGGGCTCGCGCATCGCATGGAGCAGGTCGGCCGCAAAGGTCACGTGCTGTTCATCAACGATTCCAAGGCGACCAATGCCGATGCGGCAGCGCCGGCGCTGTCTAGCTTCAACAACCGCATCTACTGGATCGCCGGCGGCCTGCCCAAGGAAGGCGGCATCGAGCCTCTGCGCGGTTTCTTCCCGCGTATCGCCAAGGCCTATCTGATCGGCGAGGCGGCGCCCGCCTTTTCGGCTACGCTCGGCGAGGCTGTGCCTTACGAAATATCCGGAACGCTGGCGGCCGCGGTCGAGCATGCCGCCAACGATGCGGCGAACGACGCCGGCGGCGAAGCCGTGGTGTTGCTTTCGCCGGCCTGCGCCAGTTTCGACCAGTTCAAGAATTTCGAAGTTCGCGGCGAAGCCTTCAGGCAAGCTGCGACTGCTATTGATGGGGTGATATCCATCGGAGGGCCACGTTGATGCAAAGCCGTCTCGACAAAAGTCCTGTCGCCACCTGGTGGTGGACGATCGATCGCTGGTTCCTGGCGGCGTTCCTGTCGCTGATGGGGCTGGGCATCGTCTTGTCCTTCGCCGCGAGCCCGGCGGTCGCCGAGCGTATCGGCCTCGACAGTTTCCATTTCGCCACGCGCCAGATCATCTTCACAATTCCGGCGCTGGTGGTGATGCTTGCCGTCTCCTTCCTCGAGGCACGGCAGATCAGGCGCATGTCGCTGGTCATGATCTGCATCATGCTGGTGCTGATGGTGGCGGTGCTTTACATCGGCGTCGAAGTGAAGGGCGCTCGGCGCTGGGTATCGCTGGCGGGCCTCTCCATCCAGCCTTCCGAATTCCTCAAGCCGGCCTTCGTCATCATCTGCGCCTGGCTGTTTGCCGAGCACAGGCGCCAGCCCGACATTCCGGGCAATCTGTTCGCCATGCTTTTGCTGG
The DNA here is from genome assembly GCF_053005525.2 of Mesorhizobium sp. ORM8.1. NCBI lineage: Bacteria > Pseudomonadati > Pseudomonadota > Alphaproteobacteria > Hyphomicrobiales > Phyllobacteriaceae > Mesorhizobium > Mesorhizobium sp. ORM8.1. The sequence continues at coordinate 6,305,701 of NZ_CM132600.1, forward strand.
CGCTGGTGATCTCATTGCTGGTGGCGCAGCCCGATCTCGGCCAGACCATGCTGGTGCTCGGCACCTGGGGCGTGATGTTCTTCATGGCCGGCCTGCCGTGGTTCTGGATCACGGCACTTGGCGCTGCCGGTGTCGGCGGCGTGTTCGCCGCTTATACGGTGTTCCCGCATGTCGCCGCGCGCATCGACAAATTCATGACCGGCGAAGGCGATACCTTCCAGGTCGACATGGGCCGCGAGGCGCTGATCAATGGCGGCTGGTTCGGCGTCGGTCCGGGCGAGGGCACGGTCAAGCGCGTCATCCCCGACAGCCATGCCGACTTCGTCTTCTCGGTCGCGGGTGAGGAATTCGGCCTCATCATGTGTTTCTTCATCATGTCGATCTTTGCCTTCATCGTGCTGCGCGGCTTGAGCATCGCGCTCAAGGAGCAGGACGATTTCACCCGCTATGCCGTTGGCGGCCTGGTCACCGTCTTCGGGCTGCAGTCGGCCATCAACATGTGCGTGAACCTGCAGCTGATGCCGGCCAAGGGCATGACGCTGCCTTTCATTTCCTATGGCGGCTCCTCGCAGATCGCCATTGCCGTCTCGATGGGCATGGTCCTGGCGCTGACGCGCAGACGCCCTGAAAAGCGCAAGCAGATGGGCTTTGCCTTCTCGCAGCGCGCCATGCCGGCGGAATGAGGCTGGATGTCGAAGGGTGTCATCCTGCTGGCAGCCGGCGGAACGGGCGGGCATCTGTTCCCGGCCGAGGCGCTTGCGCATGAGCTGATCGAACGCGGCTGGAAGGTGCATCTGGCCACCGACCATCGCGCCGAGCGCTATTCCGGCCAGTTCCCGGCCGTCGCTGTCCATCCGATCCCATCGGCGACCTTGGGCTCGAAGAATCCGGTCGCTATGCTCTCTTCCTTCTGGAAGATCTGGCAGGGCGTGCGCGAAGCGGGGCGTGTCATCGCGAAGATCCGCCCGGAGGCCGTGGTCGGCTTCGGCGGCTATCCGACCTTGCCGCCGCTCTATGCGGCGACACGGCGCAAGGTGCCGACGTTGATCCATGAGCAGAACGCCGTCATGGGGCGCGCCAACAAGGCGCTATCGGCCCGCGTCGATGCGATTGCCGGCGGCTTCCTGCCGGAAGGCGCAAGCGCGGCCAGCGCAAAGACGGTGACCACCGGCAATCCGGTCAGGCCGCAGGTGCTGGAAGCGGCGAAGACGCCTTATGTGGCGTCCAATGACGGCGAGCCATTCCGCTTCCTGGTGTTCGGCGGCAGCCAGGGCGCGCAATTCTTTTCCGACGCGGTGCCGGCGGCGATTGCGCTGTTGCCTGAGGACCAGCGTAGGCGGCTGCTCATTACCCAGCAGGCCCGCGCCGAGGATGTGGCGCGGGTCAAGGCCGCCTATGCCGATCTGGGCGTCGAAGCCCAGGTCTCGCCCTTCTTCACCGACATGGCGGCACGCATGGCGGCCGCGCATCTGGTGATGTCGCGCTCCGGCGCCTCGACGGTTTCGGAGATCGCCGTCATCGGCAGGCCGGCGTTGCTGGTGCCCTATCCGCATGCGCTCGATCATGATCAGGCGGCGAACGCCGCCGCACTTGCCGCTGCTGGCGGCGCCGAACTCCATCCGCAATCGACGCTGTCCTCCGGGCGGGTCGCCGAACTGGTCGGCGGGCTGATCCAGGACCCGAACCGGCTGGCCACCATGGCCGCCGCCGCGCGTTCGTCCGGCAAACCCAACGCGGCGCGGTTGCTCGCCGATCTCACAGAGGCTATTGCGTCCGGCAAAACAGTTTCGGACTACAGGGAGACGCGCGCATGAAGATGCCGCAGACGATCGGCCTCGTGCATTTCATCGGCATCGGCGGCATCGGCATGAGCGGCATCGCCGAGGTGCTGCACAATCTCGGCTACAAGGTGCAAGGGTCGGACCAGGCCGACGGCGCCAATGTGCAGCGCCTGCGCGACAAGGGCATCGAGTGCTTCGTCGGCCACCGAGCCGAGAATCTCGGCGACGCCGAAGTCGTGGTGGTGTCGACTGCGATCAAGAAATCCAATCCGGAGCTCAAGGCCGCTCGCGAGAAGCTGCTGCCGATCGTGCGCCGCGCCGAGATGCTGGCCGAACTGATGCGTTTCCGCCAGGCGGTCGCGATCGGCGGCACGCATGGCAAGACGACGACCACCTCGATGGTGGCGACGCTGCTCGAAGCCGGCGGGCTTGACCCGACCGTCATCAATGGCGGCATCATCAACGCCTATGGCACCAATGCGCGCATGGGTGACGGCGAATGGATGGTGGTCGAGGCCGACGAGAGCGACGGCACCTTCCTGAAGCTGCCGGCCGACATTGCCGTCGTCACCAACATCGATCCCGAACATCTCGACCACTATGGCAGCTTCGACAAGGTGCGCGAGGCCTTCCGACAATTCGTCGAGAACGTGCCGTTCTACGGCTTCGGCGTGATGTGCACCGACCATCCGGAGGTGCAGGCCCTGGTCGGCCGCATCGAGGACCGGCGCGTCATCACCTATGGCGAGAACGCGCAGGCCGACGTGCGTTTCATCAATCATCGCATGCAGGGCGCGATATCGGAGTTCGACGTGGTGATCCGTGACCGCAAGGGACGCGGCACGACAGCGATCAACAATCTGCGGCTGCCGATGCCCGGCCACCATAACGTCTCCAACGCGACCGCTGCGATCGCGGTTGCCCATGAGCTCGGCCTCTCGCCGGAGGCGATCAAGAAGGGCCTGTCGTCCTTCGCCGGCGTCAAGCGGCGTTTCACCCTCACCGGCTCCTGGAACGGCGTCGACGTGTTCGACGATTACGGCCACCATCCTGTCGAGATCGCGGCGGTGCTGAAGGCGGCGCGCAGCGCCACCAAGGGGCGCGTCATCGCCATCGCGCAGCCGCATCGCTTCACCCGGCTGCATGATCTCTTCAGTGAATTTTCTGCCTGCTTCAACGATGCCGACACGGTGATGGTCGCCCCTGTCTACGCGGCAGGCGAGGAGCCCATCGACGGTGTGACGTCCGACGCCCTGGTGTCGCGCATCCGCTCCGGCGGTCATCGCGACGCGCGCTACATCGAGGGGCCGGCGGCGATCGCGCCGATCATTCGAGAGCTTGCCCAGCCCGGCGACTTCGTCGTCTTCCTCGGCGCCGGCAACATCACGCAATGGGCCTATGCGCTGCCCAGGGACCTGGGGGGAACGCCCTCATGATGCGGGGACAGGCTCTCATCGACAAGCTTGGCGACCGGCTTGCAGGCCTGCGCGGCCGCATCACGCCCAATGCCGAGATGGACAAGATCACCTGGTTCCGCGCCGGCGGGCTGGCCGAGGCGCTGTTCCAGCCGGCCGACGAGGAAGATCTCGCGACCTTCCTGCGCGCGGTGCCGGAAGAGATATCGCTCATGGTGGTCGGTGTCGGTTCGAACCTCCTGGTGCGCGACGGCGGCATTCCAGGTTTTGTCATCCGGCTTTCGGCCAAGGGTTTTGGCGAAGCAGAAGTCACCGGACCAACCACCATCAAGGCAGGCGCTGCGACGCCGGACAAACGTGTCGCGGCCGTTGCCTATGAAGCCGGCATCGGCGGCTTCCACTTCTATCACGGCATTCCGGGCGCCATCGGCGGCGCGCTTCGGATGAATGCCGGCGCCAATGGTGTCGAGACGCGCGAGCGCGTCGTCGAGGTGAGGACGCTCGACCGCAAGGGCAATGTCCACACGCTGAGCAACGCCGACATGGGCTATGCCTATCGTCATTCGTCGGCGCCCGCCGGGCTGATCTTCACGTCGGCGACTTTCGAGGGCGTTACTGAAGACAAGGCTGCGATCAAGGCGGCGATGGATGCCGTGCAGAACCACCGCGAGACGGTGCAGCCGATCCGCGAGAAGACCGGCGGCTCGACCTTCAAGAATCCCGAAGGCACGTCGGCCTGGAAAGAGATCGACAAGGCCGGCTGCCGCGGGCTGATGATCGGCGGAGCGCAGATGTCGCCGATGCATTGCAACTTCATGATCAACACCGGCACTGCGACCGGCTATGACCTGGAATATCTCGGCGAGACGGTGCGGGCGCGGGTGCTCGAAAATTCCGGCATCCGGCTGCACTGGGAAATCAAGCGCCTTGGCAATTTCCGGCCGGACCATGCCGTGCAGGAGTTCCTCGGGCAGCTGCTTTAGCGTGGGCTGAAGTTCATGTGATGCTTGAACTTCAGCGGCCCGAAATGCCAGCCAAAACCGTTGCCGCAAAGACTCACAATTCACTTTTTACTGCCGTTTTCGCGGAAAGTGAATCTCTCGGAATCATAGGCACTTGCCAGCGAATCAACTCTCTGATTCTCTGCCCCAAAGCGTTTCCTGATTTGAGTCGTTCGACGCGTTAAGTCGCGTTTCCGTCTGGGGGGCAACCTGCCGGAAGACTCGGACTCAATGCTTGGGGATGCGGTGCGGGAATATCGGTTGCAGGCCCGGCGTGAGAGGGGATGACGGGAAATGAAGAAGAAGCATGTGGCTGTCCTTCTGGGTGGATTCTCCTCGGAGCGGCCCGTGTCTCTGTCCTCGGGGAAGGCATGTGCGGATGCGCTCGAGAGTGAAGGCTATCAGGTCACCCGCGTCGATGTTTCGCGCGATGTCGGGGCTGTGCTTGCCGATCTCAAGCCTGACGTCGCCTTCAATGCGCTGCACGGCCCGTTCGGTGAGGACGGCACCATTCAGGGAATTCTCGAATATCTCGGAATTCCCTACACCCATTCGGGTGTGCTCGCTTCGGCGTTGGCCATGAACAAGGAGCAGTCCAAGAAAGTTGCCAAGGCGGCCGGCATTCCGGTCGCGGAATCGAAGGTGATCAACCGTTTTTCCGTCCAGAACAAGCATCCGATGAAGCCGCCTTACGTGGTGAAGCCGGTCAATGAGGGTTCAAGCTTCGGCGTCGTCATCGTGCATGAAGGGCAGTCGCATCCACCGCAGCTGATCGGTTCTTCGGAGTGGAAATATGGCGAGATCGTCATGGTCGAGCGCTACATCCACGGCCGCGAGCTGACCTGCGCGGTGATGGGCGACGTGGCGCTTGGCGTCTGTGAGATCATCCCGACCGGGCATTCCTTCTACGACTACGATTCAAAATACGTCCCCGGCGGATCAAAACACGAAATCCCTGCTAAAATTTCACCGAATATTTACCAAAAAATACAGACACTGGCCCTTAAGGCTCATCTTGCCATCGGTTGCCGGGGCGTCTCCCGGTCGGACTTCCGTTACGACGATCGCCACTCCGAAAACGGCGAGATTGTCTGGCTTGAGGTCAACACCCAGCCGGGCATGACGCCGACGTCTCTGGTGCCCGAAATCGCCGCGCAAGCGGGACATTCGTTCGGCGATTTGTTGAGTTGGATGGTGGAGGACGCTTCGTGTCTGCGTTGAGATGGGGACAGGGCAAAGGCGGTGCGGCCGGTTCCGCGCTGTTCGGCATGCCGCTGTCATTCGACCATTTCGTGCTGCCGCGCCAGCTGCGCCGGCCGGTTCGCGTGCTTGCCCGCCTCTGCGGCGGCGAGTACGAGGCGCCGCGCTTTGCAGCGGCGATCCTGTCCGCCGTGCTGATCGCGTCGAGCAGCGCCTATGGCGCCTATATTGGCGGCTACGGCGACAGCATCGTGCAAGGCGTCACGGCGCGCACCGGTTTTGCCGTCGACCAGATCAAGGTGATCGGCAACCGCCAGACATCCGAGATCGACGTGCTTGACCGGATCGGCCTCGATGGCTGGACCTCGCTGATCGGCTTCGATGCCGAGGCGGCGCGGGAACGCATCGCGACGTTGCCCTGGGTCGAGGGCGCCGCAGTGCGCAAGATCTATCCGCATACACTCGAGGTGCGCATCGAAGAGCGCGAGGCATTCGCGCTCTGGCAGCAGGGCGACCAGCTTTCGGTCATCGAACGCTCCGGCGAAGTGATTGCGCCTTTCTCGGGCGGCAAGCAGGCCTTGCTGCCGTTGATCATCGGCACCGGCGCGCCGGCGCAGGCGCCTGCTTTCCTGGAGAAGATCAAGCGCTATCCCGAGCTCGCCGCGCGGGTCAAAGGCTACATCCGGGTTGGCGAACGGCGCTGGGATCTGAAGCTCGATAACGGCATCACCATCAAATTGCCGGAGGATGACGATGATCAGGCGATGGCTGAACTCGTCAAGCTCGACCATGACAATGGCATTCTCGCTCGCGACATCGTCGGTGTCGACATGCGGCTCCCCGACCGGCTGGTGCTGGAATTATCGCCGGAGGCCGCGACGCAGCGCGAAGCCTCGCTCAACGAAAAACCAAAGAGCCTGACCAAGCGCAAGGCGGGGACGAAGATATGAGCTGGCTTGGCGGCAACAGTGATGCTTCTTCGCGCCGGTCAGGCACGCTTACCGTGCTCGATGTCGGTTCGAGCAAGGTTTGCTGTGTGGTGGCCAAGCTCAAGCCGAACGAGGACGGCAAGCTTCTGCGCGGACGTTCGCACCGCATCCAGGTGATCGGCATCGGGCATCAGAAATCGCAGGGCGTGAAGTCGGGCGTTGTGGTTGACCTCGATCGCGCCGAACATGCCATTCGCCTCTCCGTCGACGCGGCCGAGCGCATGGCCGGGCTGACCGTCGATTCCCTGATCGTCAACATGACGGCCGGCCGGCTGAAGAGCGAGGCTTTCTCGGCAACCATCAATCTCGGCGGTCACCAGGTCGAGGAAGCCGACATCAAGCGCGTGCTTTCTGCCGGCGCCAAGCAGGCGCTCAGAGCCGAGCGCGAGGTGGTTCACTCGCTGCCCGTCGGCTTTTCGCTCGATGCCGAGCGTGGCATGCGCGATCCGCGCGGCATGGTCGGCGACGCGCTCGGCGTCGATATGCATGTCTTGACCGGTGACGCAGCACCCATGCGCAATCTCGAACTTTGCATCAACCGCTCGCATCTGTCGGTCGAGCGCATGGTGGCGACGCCCTATGCCAGCGGGCTTGCCGCACTGGTCGATGACGAGCTCGAAATGGGTGCTGCCTGCATCGATATGGGCGGCGGCACCACGACGATTTCGGTGTTCTCGGAAGGCAAGTTCGTGCATGGCGACGCCATCGCTATCGGTGGCAACCATGTCACGCTCGACATGGCCAAGGGGCTGTCGACATCGCTCGACGCCGCCGAACGGCTGAAGGTGATGCATGGCTCGGCGCTGCCTGGCAGCGCCGACGACCGCGATCTCGTTTCGATCCAGCCGATCGGCGAGGAGGGCGAGATGCCGCTGCAGATCCCGCGTTCGGTGATGACGCGCATCATCCGCGCCCGCATCGACGAGACACTGGAGTTGCTGCGCGACCGGCTGAACAAGTCCGGCTACGGCAACGCCGTGGGAAAGCGCGTCGTGCTCACCGGCGGCGCCAGCCAACTGTCCGGCCTTCCGGAAGCGGCGCGTCGTATCCTGGGACGCAACGTGCGCATCGGCCGGCCGCTTGGCGTTGCCGGCCTGCCGGAGGCTGCCAAGGGCCCAGCGTTCTCAACGCCGGTCGGACTGCTGATCTATCCGCAGATGGCAAGCTTCGAGAGCCATTCGGCGAAAGGACTTTCCGGTTTCAGGATGACCGGGACAGGCGGAAAACTGCATCGCATGAGTCAGTGGTTGAGAGACAGTTTTTAATTGACGGGGACAGCCCCACAGGCGGCCGCAGCGGCGAGGCGGCGGGAAAGGCAAAGGACGAAGAAAATGACCATCAATCTGCAAAAGCCGGACATCACCGAGCTTAAGCCGCGCATCACCGTGTTCGGTGTCGGCGGCGGCGGCGGCAATGCCGTGAACAACATGATCACCGCGGGTCTGCGCGGTGTCGAGTTCGTGGTGGCCAACACCGACGCACAGGCGCTGACGATGTCGAAGGCCGAGCGGCTCATCCAGCTCGGCGCGCATGTCACCGAAGGCCTCGGCGCCGGCTCGCAGCCGGAAGTCGGCCGCGCCGCAGCGGAAGAGTGCATCGATGAGATCCTCGACCATCTCACCAACACGCATATGTGCTTCGTCACCGCCGGCATGGGCGGCGGCACCGGCACGGGCGCTGCCCCAGTCGTTGCCCGCGCGGCACGCGAAAAGGGCATCCTCACCGTCGGCGTCGTCACCAAGCCGTTCCATTTCGAAGGCCAGCGCCGCATGAAGACGGCCGACTTGGGCATCGAGGAACTGCAGAAATGCGTCGACACGCTGATCGTCATCCCCAACCAGAACCTGTTCCGGCTGGCCAATGACAAGACCACCTTCGCCGACGCCTTCGCCATGGCCGACCAAGTGCTCTATTCCGGTGTTGCCTGCATCACCGACCTGATGGTCAAGGAAGGCCTGATCAACCTCGACTTCGCCGACGTGCGTTCGGTGATGCGCGAGATGGGCAAGGCGATGATGGGCACCGGCGAAGCTTCGGGCGAGGGCCGCGCGATGGCCGCCGCCGAGGCTGCCATTGCCAACCCGCTGCTCGACGAGACCTCGATGAAGGGCGCAAAGGGCCTGCTGATCTCGATCACCGGCGGTCGCGATCTCACCCTGTTCGAAGTCGACGAAGCCGCGACCCGCATCCGTGAGGAAGTCGACCAGGACGCCAACATTATCCTGGGCGCCACTTTCGACGAGGAACTCGAAGGCGTCATCCGCGTCTCGGTCGTCGCCACCGGCATCGACAAGTCGGCGGCTGAAATCGCCGCTGCGCCGATCTCGATCCGTACGGCACCGCCGAAGCCGGCCGGCCGGCCGGCTGCGCCTGCGGTGGAAGGCCGTCCGGCAGCCGTGCAGCAGCCGATCTACGAACCGCGCGCTGTCGATCCGGTAGCCGAGGCGATTCAACTCGCCGAGGCCAACGCGGCAGCGATGGCGCAGCAGCGTCCGGCTCCCATCGACGATTTCCAGCCGCAGAGCAAGATCTTCCAGGCACCGCCGGCCCAGCTGCGGCCGCAGCCGGTCGTGCCGCAGCAGGTCATGCAGCCCGCGCCGCAGCGCGAAATGCCGCAACCGATGGCGGCAGCACCGCAGCGCATGCCGCGCGTGGAGGACTTTCCGCCGGTCGTAAGGGCGGAAGTCGAAGCCAAGAGCCGTCCCGCCGACCATGAGAACAGCGGTCCGATGGGCCTGATCAAGCGGCTGACCAACGGCCTGACCCGCCGTGAGGAAGAGCCTGCCCGGCTTCAGCCGGCGCAGCCGCGCGAGCCGAAGCTGCGCCAGGCGGCGCCGGAAATGCGCCGTCTCGCCAGCCAGGATCCGGCGCTCTACGCGCCGCGCCGCGGCCAGCTCGACGACCAGGGCCGGCTGACGCCGCAGAGCCGCACGGTCCAGGAAGACGACCAGCTGGAGATTCCGGCATTCCTGCGCCGCCAGGCCAACTGACCAGATACGGCGGCCACTGATCGTCGATACAGCGCGCCGCTGATCGTTAACGTTGTATAACGGTTGTTAACAGGCAGACGAGCAAATCGTCTGCCTGTTTCTTTTTAAAACATAATGAAAACAAAGTGTTGTCGGGCTTTCCTTACACTTTTCCGTGGTTACACAGGGTAAGAAACCGTGATTTGGAGTCTTCCTGACGGGTCATTATCTTCCGTGCGATCAAATCGGCTTGCGGGGATTCGGGGAGTAGCCCTGCCTGCCGATCATACCAGAGCCGCAAGCTCTTGTTTGTTTTGCCGCATTCGTGTGGACGCGAGACGCCCCATTTGCCGCAAGATGTTCGAGGCCGATAAAGCGGACACAGGCAATTTGGGCTATGGGGTTTGTCTTGCACGACTATCAGACCACAGTGAAATCGCGTGCGACGCTGACCGGTACCGGCGTCCACAGCGGCAAACCCGTTACCGTGCATTTCCTGCCCGCCGATGCCGACACGGGCATCGTCTTCCACCTTTCGAATGGCGATGAGGGCCATGAGTTCCGTGCCCTGGTCGCGGAGGTTGGCGCAACCGATTTGTCCACCATGCTTGGCGATCCGGCCGGTGCGCATATCGGCACCATCGAACATCTCATGGCCACGGTGTTCGGGCTTGGCATCGACAATCTGATCATCGAGATCGACGGGTCCGAGGTTCCTATCCTCGATGGCAGCGCGATGGCTTTCGTCGAGGCTTTCGACCAGGCCGGTATCGAGACGCTGGCGGTCAAGCGCCGCTATATCCGCGTGCTCAAGCCGGTGCGCGTCGAGGCCGGCGCGTCCTGGGCCGAGTTCCGGCCCTATGACGGCACGCGCTTTGAGGTCGAGATCGATTTCGAAAGCCCGGCGATCGGCCGGCAGCAATTCGCTTCCGACATCAACCCCGACGTCTTCCGCGGCGATATCGCCAGGGCCCGCACCTTCGGCTTCATGAAGGACGTCGAGCGGCTGTGGGCCGCCGGCTACGCGCTCGGCTCGTCGCTGGAGAATTCGCTGGTCATCGGCGACGACAACCGCGTCATCAATGTCGGCGGACTGCGCTATCCCAATGAATTCGCCCGCCACAAGACGCTCGACGCGATGGGTGATCTGGCGCTGGCCGGCGCGCGTTTCATCGGCTGTTTCCGCTCCTACCGCGGCGGCCACCGCATGAACGCTTCGGCGCTGCGCCGGCTGTTGTCCGACCATACGGCCTTCGAAATCGTCGAGACGCGGCGCCGCGAGCGCGGCCGTGTCGCCGAAATGATCGCCGTCAGCCGGCCGGTCTACGCGCCGTGGGTAATCTAGGTCAGCCCGCTTACCAGGCTTTGCGCCGGATCTCATAGTCGACATCGCCATGCTCGGCGCCCGGCAACCTGTCGGGTTCTTCGACACAAAACGTACCGACATGGACAAGCCCGGCCTTCTCCAGGACACGGCGTGAGGCCTTGTTGACGGCCATCGTGCTGGCGACGATGCGGCTGAAGCCGAAACGGGACAGGCCGGCTTCAACGAGCGCCGTCGCGCCTTCGCTGGCATAGCCTCTTCCCCACACTGCGCGCCGCACCCAATTCCGCCGAATCGTCGCCGCGACCCTGCAGCGAGAACCAGCCGACAAAGGCCGAGGACGCCTTTTCGCGCGCGCTCCAGATGCCTTTTTCACCGCCGCGCGGCATCAGGAAATCGACGGACGGATGGATGCCGTCGGGCGGTGTCGGCTTGCCGCCGTTGAGGAAGCGCATGACTTCGGGGTCCTGCTCCAGAGCGAAGAGATCGTTGCGGTCGGCCGGATTGACAGGTCTAAGCCACAGGCGCGGTGTCTCCAGTTCCAGCGGCATGTAACGGTTCCTTTGCGACCGATAAGGCAAGATCGCGCGTGATGTGGCAAAACACAGTCGCCGGGTTTGGTGATATTGAGGCTGTGTGGTATTAATACATCACTGGGACGCCAAATTGCGCCCCGGTCACGGTGCCCGACGGTCGCCACAAAAATGTGCGATTGGCCGGACATAGCGTTGCCGGGCAAGGGGATAATGGTTTATGGCTTCGGCCCGGACCGAAACGACGCCGAAGGGGCGGAATTCAAACATGTTTTTTTCGCGAGTTGGTCAATCGGTAGCGCCGCGTCGTGCTGTTCTGCTGGCGCTTTCGGTGATTGCTCCCGCGCTCGTGCTGTCGGCCTGCATGTCGTCCGAGAAGGATGTCAACCTGGCGACTTATGTCGACCAGACCGAGCCGGCGGACGTTCTCTACAACCAGGGCCTGGCCAATATGAATGCCGGCCGCCTCGACGAAGCGAGCAAGAAGTTCGACGCTGTCGACCAGCAGCACCCCTATTCGGAAGCCGCCCGCAAATCGATGGTGATGGGCGCCTTCGCCGACTACCGTGCCGGCAATTATGACGAGGCGATCGGCACGGCCAAACGTTATCTGACGCTTTACCCGACGACCGACGACGCCGCCTATGCGCAGTACATCATCGGCCTGAGCTACTACCGTCAGATCAAGGACGTCACCCAGGACCAGAAGGAAGCGCGCCAGACCATCCAGACCATGCAGGATCTGGTGACGCGCTGGCCGAATTCGGAATATGTCGGCGACGCCAAGGACAAGATCCGCTTCGCCAACGACCAGCTCGCCGGCAAGGAAATGCAGGTTGGCCGCTATTATCTCGAGCGCCGCGAATATATCGCAGCGGTCAAGCGCTTCCGCACCGTGGTCGAGAACTACTCCAACACACGCCACGTCGAGGAGGCACTGGCGCGCCTGACCGAGGCCTATTACGCACTAGGCCTGACCTCGGAGGCGCAGACTGCAGCGGCGGTGCTCGGCACGAACTATCCGGACAGTTCGTGGTACAAGGATTCCTACAAGCTGTTGCAGAGCAACGGGCTTGAACCGCACGAAAATGCCGGGTCGTGGATTTCCAAAGCCGGGAAGCTGATCACCGGCGCCTGACGGCGGAGCATCGAACGGAAGCGTGCACACGCTTTTCGGATTGATCCGGCGCAAAAACAAAAAGATAGTGCGGCGCTGCGACTCCAGACGGGTCGCATGCCGCGTTAAGGCGCGTCGCGCTTGAACAGGCCCATTTGACGCGCTTTAAGTCTTTTGTTTTGCGCATGTCGTTGTCCCGAAACCGGGTCCATTTTTGGGCGACATGCAATAGGTCCGGGTTCTGATGCTGTCCAGACTGTCGATCCGCGATATCGTCCTGATCGAGAAGCTGGACATCGATTTCCTGCCCGGACTCTCCGTGCTGACGGGTGAGACCGGCGCCGGCAAATCCATCCTGCTCGATGCCTTGTCGCTGGCGCTCGGCGCGCGCGGCGACGCATCGCTCGTCCGCCACGGCGCGGCGCAAGGCCAGGTCATCGCGGTGTTCGATGTGCCGCGCAACCATCCGGCGCGCGCGCTGCTGGCTGAAAATGACATCGAGAACGATGGCGATATCATCCTACGCCGCGTGCAGACGGCCGACGGGCGCACGCGTGTCTTCGTCAACGACCAGCCGTCCAGCGTCACTTTGATGCGCGATGTCGGTCGGGCGCTGGTCGAGATTCATGGCCAGCATGACGAGCGGGCGCTGGTCGATCCCGGCGCGCATCGCGACCTGCTCGACAGTTTTGGCGGTCATCTCGGCGCCGTGCGCGGCACGGGCGAAGCCTGGCGCTACTGGCGCGGCTGCGCGCAGGAGCTTTCCCGGCATCGCGCCAAGGTGGAAGCGGCGGCGCGTGAGGCCGACTATCTGCGCGCCTCGGTCGCCGAGCTTGCCAAGCTCGATCCGCAGCCGGGCGAGGAGACCGAGCTTGCCGAGCTGCGGGCGCAGATGATGCGCGCCGAAAAGATCGCTGGCGAAATCCATGATGCGCAGGATGTGCTGTCCGGACCGTCCTCGCCCTTGCCGCAACTGGCCAGTTTGTTGAGACGGCTGCAGCGCAAGGCGACGGAGGCGCCCGGGCTGCTTGAGGATGTGGTGAAGTCGCTCGACGAAGCCATGTTGTCGCTCGACGCGGCGCAATCCGGTGTCGAGGCGGCGCTTCGCGCCACCGAATATGATCCGCAGCGACTGGAGAAGGCCGAGGAGCGGCTGTTTGCGTTGCGCGCCGCTTCACGCAAGCACAGTGTCGCCGTCGACGATCTGGCGCAGCTGCGCGACACGATGGTTGCCGATCTGGCCGACCTCGATGCCGGCGAGGAACGCCTGCATGCGCTGGAAAAGCAGGCGGCCGCCGCGCGCGAGGCTTACGACATCTCGGCGGCGCAATTGTCGTCGCTGCGTCATGCGGCGGCGTCCGGCCTGACCAAGGCGGTGATGGTGGAATTGCCGGCCCTCAAGCTCGAGCGCGCGGAGTTCATCGTCGAGATAGCAACCGATGCTGAAAGCCGCATGGAGGAAGGCATCGACCAGGTCGAGTTCTGGGTCCGCACCAATCCGGGCACCCGGCCGGGGCCGATGATGAAGGTGGCATCCGGCGGCGAGCTTTCGCGCTTCCTCCTGGCGCTGAAAGTCGCGCTCGCCGACCGCGGCTCGGCGCCGACGCTGGTCTTTGACGAGATCGATACAGGCGTTGGCGGCGCGGTGGCCGATGCCATCGGCCAGCGGCTGGCGAGATTGTCGAAGCGGGTGCAGGTGCTTTCGGTGACGCATGCGCCGCAGGTGGCGGCACGCGCGGCGACGCATTTCCTGATCTCCAAATCCGGCGGCAAGGACCGTGTCGCCACCGGCATTGCCGAGATGGACCGAGCGGCGCGCCAGGAAGAGATCGCGCGCATGCTGGCTGGCGCCACCATCACCGACGAGGCGCGCGCCGCCGCTGAACGGTTGTTGCGCGAGAACACGGCCGCAGCCTAGAGGTTTGATTTCCAGGCTTGGAAGCAGAGTCAGCAGATGGCTGCATCTTGCTGTTCAGGAATGATTTTTCGATAGCCTATCTCCCTCCCGGCGAATCCTGATTTATAGTAGCGCGCCATAATTCGAGGACCGCATCGCATGTCGGAAAAGCCAGTCGAATCGTTGAGCGAAAGCGAAGCCGCGGATGAGCTGAAGCGGCTGGCAGCCGAGATCGCCGAGCACGACCGGCGCTACCATGCCGAGGACGCGCCGACGATCACCGATGCCGAATATGATGCCATGCGGCGGCGCAACCTTGCCCTTGAGGAGCATTTTCCCGGCCTGGTGCGCGAAGACTCGCCATCGCTGCGGGTTGGGGCTGCGCCCGCCGAAGGCTTTGCCAAGGTGCGCCACGCCGTGCCGATGCTGAGCTTGGCCAAGGCTTACACCGACGAGGACGTCGCCGATTTCATCGAGCGCGGCCGGCGCTTCTTCGATCGCGACAAGGATCTCGACATCGCTTTCACCGCCGAGCCGAAGATCGACGGGCTGTCGGCCTCGCTGCGCTACGAGAACGGCGTGTTCGTGCAGGGCGCGACGCGCGGCGACGGTGCCGTGGGCGAAGACATCACGGCAAACCTGAAGACCATCGCCGACATCCCGAAAATGCTGAAGAGCTCAGGTTGGCCCGAGACAATAGAGATCCGTGGCGAGGTCTATATGACCTATGCCGAATTCGAGGCGCTGAAGCAGCGTTCGGCGGCGGTCGGTGGCCAGGACTATGTCAATCCGCGCAACACGGCGGCAGGGTCTCTGCGCCAGAAGGACCCGTCCGTTACCGCCAGCCGCAATCTGAAGTTCTTCGCCTATGCGTGGGGGTACACGACGGCGGATCCTGCCCCAACCCAATTTGAGTCGGTGCAGAAATTCGCCGAGTGGGGGTTCAAGATCAGCCCGCTGATGGTGCGGGCAAAGTCGGTCGATGAACTCATCGCGCAGTATCATCATATCGAGGAACTGCGCTCGTCTCTCGGCTATGACATCGACGGCGTCGTCTACAAGGTCGATCAGCTCGAGTTGCAGCGCCGCTGGGGTTTTGTCACCGGCGAGCCGCGCTGGGCGGTGGCGCACAAATTCCCGGCCGAACAAGCGATGACCACGGTCGAGAAGATCGACATCCAGGTCGGCCGCACCGGCACGCTGGCGCCGGTGGCGCGGCTGGCGCCGGTGACGGTCGGCGGCGTGGTGGTCGAGAACGTCACGCTGCACAATGAGGACTATATCAAGGGCTTCGACAGCAACGGCCAGCCGATCCGCGACGGCATCGACGTGCGCATCGGCGACACCGTCGTCATCCAGCGGGCTGGCGACGTCATCCCGCAGATCGTCAGCGTCGTCGTCGACAAGCGGCCGGCCGATGCCGTGCCTTACGAGTTCCCGCATACCTGTCCGGTCTGCGGCTCGCCGGCGACGCGCGAGGTCAACGAGAAGACCGGCAAGGAGGATTCGCGCCGCCGCTGTACCGGCGAGCTGATCTGCGCCGCGCAGGCGGTCGAGAGACTGCGCCACTTCGTGTCGCGCGGCGCGCTCGATATCGAGGGGCTAGGCGCCGAGAACATCGACCTGTTCTTCAATTCGGGGCTGGTGAAGACCGCCGCCGACATTTTTACGCTGAAGGACCGCCGGCCGGCCGTCACCAAGGCATTGGCCGAGCGACGCGAAGAACAGGCCAAACTGCGCGAGGCGGCATCCGGCAAGACGCGCAAGAATGTGCGCGGCGTCGAGGATCGCAACTATGAAGGCCTCGACAAATTGTTCGCCGCCATCGATGCGCGCCGCGAGCCGGAGCTCGACCGCTTCATCTTCGCGCTCGGCATCCGCCATATCGGCGAAACGACGGCAGCGGTGCTTGCCCGCACCTTCTCGACCATCGAGGAGCTGATCCGGGTCGGCAAGGAGACGGCAAATGCGGAGGATCCGCACAGCGTCTTCCCGTCGATCAACGGCATCGGTGACACGGTGATCGACGCGCTGCGCGATTTCTTCGGCAATGAGCGCAATGACGACGTGCTCGACAAGCTGCTCGAACAGGTCAAGCCGAAGCCCTATATCGTCACCGTTTCGGCCGACAGCGAGGTCGCTGGCAAGACCATCGTCTTCACCGGCACGCTGGAAAAGATGACACGGTCCGAAGCCAAGGCGATGGCCGAACGCCTGGGCGCCAAGGTGGCCGGCTCGGTGTCGGCGAAGACCGATCTCTTGGTGGCCGGGCCGGGCGCCGGCTCCAAACTGAAGCAAGCCAATGAACTCGGCGTCGAAGTCATCGACGAGGACACCTGGCTGCAGCGGGTCGGCAAAGCGTGATGGCCGGCGCGTTCAAAGGCTTCGGCCAAAAAGCCATTCCGTTCTTCAAGGCGCTCGACTTTCACCAGAGCCGCGAATGGTTCCAGGAGAATCGCGACCTCTTTGACAGCGAGTTGCACGAACCATTCTGCGATCTGGTCGAGACGCTCAGCGAACGTTTTGAAAAAGCCAAGCTCGGTCTGCGCGGCGACCGCAAGAGATCGCTCTTCCGCATCAATCGCGACGTGCGCTTCGCCAAGGACAAACGGCCCTATAACCGGCATCTGTCGGCGATCCTGTCGCCGGACGGCACCAAGATGTCGCAAGGCGTGTTCTACGTGCATATCGGGCTGGAGCGCTGTTTTGCCGGCGTCGCCTGGTGGCAGCCGGCGCCGGAATTGCTGCAGGCGATGCGCAAGGCGATCGTGACGAAGCCGGCTGCCTTCCGCGGCATGGTCTCATCGCTCAAGAAGGCGGGCCTGGAGCTTGACGCGGAAGACCGCCTGAAGCGCGCGCCGCGCGGCTTCGAGGATGTCGGCGAAGACGATCTCGCCCAGGCAGTGCGCAATCGGCATTTTGTCGTCAGCCTCGACATCGATCCGGCGACGATCCACTCGCCAGCGCTGGTCGACGACCTGGTCGATTTCACCTTGCGGGCCAAGCCGCTGCTCGACTGGGGCAGGGCGATCCAGGGTACGGCTGTGGCGGCTTAACTTCGGCCTCGTCGCTCAGACAAAACCAGCAGTCACTTACATCCGCATCAGCAGGCCGCCGTCGACGGCGAGCTCGATGCCGGTGATGTAGCTTGCGGCATCGGAGAGCAGGAACAGCGCGGCATTGGCCATGTCCTGCGGCGTGCCGATGCGGCCAAGCGGTGCATAGTTGGCGACGGCGGCGCGCTTCTCCTCGGTGTCCCAGCGTGCCTGCAGCGGCGTCAGCGCCATGCCGGGGCAGATGGAGTTGGACCGGATGCGGTCGCCGGCAAGCTGCATGGCAAGCGATTTGGACAGCGCGCAGACGCCTGCTTTCGAGGCCTGGTAGGCATCCTGCGGGGTCGGATCGCCGCGATACCATTGGATGGTGGAGAAATGCACCATGGCGCCGCCGCGCCCGCCCGCACGCATATGAGGAACGACCGCGCGGGCCGTGTGCACGAAAGACTTCAGATTGATGTTGAAGACCTGGTCCCAGACATCGAGATCCATCTCCAGCGCCGACTTGTCACGGCCGAACCAGAGCACGCCGGCGACATTGGCGAGATAGTCGATGCCGCCACGCTCACGGCCCGCAGCATTGATGGTCTGTTCGACAAAGGCGGCGTCGGTCAGGTCGCCCTGAGCGAAGGTGAGCCGGTCGTCATAGGCGGCGAGCGATGCCGGACGCGGCTTGATATCGATGGCCGTGACGGAGGCGCCGGCATCGAGCAACGCCAGCGCGATCGCCTCGCCCATGCCGCCGCCGGCCCCGGTGACGACCGCATGGCGGCCGGTGAAATCATAGACGATCATTCGCTATCCCCTGTTGTTCCCGATCTTGGCATCAGGCGCGATCGCACGACAATAGGGTCGGTTGGAAAATCCATCATCGGGAAAGATCGTTTGGCGGCGTGCAGGCGCGCAACGTTTTACCGATTATGGCTGGCCATTGCGCGGGTGGCGGGTTCCATCAGTTCCGCTGATGGTCGGCTCAAGCGAATTCGTGTGACATTGAAGGCGACGCTCCCTAAGTCAGACCGCTCAAGGAGCGGCGGATGGTGGCGGAAGCAATCTCTGAAGGCGGCGCCAAGAGCGATTTCTGGGACGGCGTGCGGCTGTCGATGCCTGTGGTCGTCGCCTCGGCGCCGTTCGCGGTGCTGTTCGGCGCCTTAGCCGTCGACAACGGGTTTTCCGTGCTCGAAGCGTTCCTGATGAGCGCCACGATCTATGGCGGCGCCAGCCAGATGGTCGGCATCGAACTGTTCGGCCAGCATGTCGCGCCGTGGCTGATTGTGCTGTCGATCTTCGCGGTGAATTTCCGCCATGTGCTCTACTCGGCAGGTATCGGCCGGCGTATCGCGCATTGGCCGATTATCCAGCAGACGATCGGCTATTTTGTGCTCACCGATCCGCAATATGCCATCGCCGAGGCGAGGGCCGAATCCGGCCGTCCCGTCGGCTTCGTCTGGTATATGGGGCTCGGCCTGCCGGTCTATCTGTTCTGGGTGATCGAGAGCGCGCTGGGCGCGGTGTTCGGCAAGATGATCCCCGACACGCATGCGCTGGGCATCGATTTCCTGCTGCCGATCTACTTCCTCGGCCTGGTGCTCGGCTTCCGCAAGCGGCCGCTGTGGGCGCCCGTCGTCGCCGCCAGCGCAATTGCCTCGATCATCGCCTACAGGACGGTCGGCTCGCCCTGGCATGTCTCGATCGGCGCGATTGCCGGCATTCTTCTGGCGGTGATCCTGCCGCCGCATCACAGCGGTGTGGGCAAGCGGCCATGAGCACGACCTTCTGGATCATTCTCGCCGGCGCCGTCGCCACTTATCTCACCCGCGTCGGCGGCCATCTTGTCATTTCGCGTTTCGAGAACATCCATCCGCGCGTCGAGGCGGGGCTGAACGCGGTGCCCGCCGCCGTGCTGACGACGCTGGTGGCGCCGGAGCTGCTGCACGCCGGACCTGCGGAATGGGCAGCGCTCGCCGTCACCGCGCTGGTGTCGCTGCGCGGTGGGCTGATGGCGATGTTTTTGACCGGTGCTGCCGTGCTGATTATCGCGCGACAGTTCGTCGGATAATCAGATCTTGGCGTCGTGCGGCAGCGGCGCGGTGGCTTTCTCCAGCCAGGCCAGCGTCTCGCCATCGACCATCGGACCGATCTCGGCCAGCACCCAGGCGTGATACTGGTCGAGCCACTGCAGCTCGTCGCGGTTCAACAGCTCGGTGCGGATCAGACGTTTGTCGATCGGCGCCAGCGTCAGCGTCTCGAAAGCATGCATGGCGATGTCGCCGCCGTCGACCGGCTCGGCTGATGTGACCAGGATCAGGTTCTCGATGCGGATGCCATAGGAGCCTTCCTTGTAGTAGCCAGGCTCGTTGGACAGCATCATGCCGGCAAGCAGCTTTTCGGTGCCGGTGCGCGCGATCCGTTGCGGCCCTTCATGCACGGCCAGGTAGGAGCCGACGCCGTGGCCGGTGCCATGGGCGAAGTCGCAGCCATGCTTCCACAATGCCATGCGGGCGACGGCGTCGATCTCCGAGCCGCGCGTGCCAGCGGGGAAGCGCAGCATCGAGATGCCGATCATGCCTTTCAGCACCAGCGTGAAGCGCTCGCGCATCTCTTCGGTCGGCTGGCCGATCGGCACGGTGCGAGTGATGTCGGTGGTGCCGTCCTGGTATTGCGCGCCGGAATCGAGCAGGAACAGCTCGCCGGCCTGCAGCTTGCGGCTGGTGGCGCGCGAGACGCGGTAGTGCATGATGGCGCCGTTCGGGCCGGCGCCGGAAATTGTGTCGAAGGAAACGTCGCGCAGCGGCATTTGCGTTTCCTCGCCGGTTTGCCGGCGGGTTTCCTCGAGCCTTGTGACAACCGCGATCTCGTCGAGAGAGCCGGGCTTCTGGCGGTCGAGCCAGCAAAGCAGCTTGGCGACCGCCGCGCCGTCGCGGCGATGCGCGGCACGGCTGCCGGCGATCTCGGCGTGGTTCTTGGTGGCGCGGGGAATACGCGCCGGATCGGCCGCCAGCACGACTTTGCCGCCATTGTCCTCGACCAGCATCCGGAGCTTCTCGGCCGCCAGCACCGGATCGAGCGCGATTTTGGCGCCACCCTTGGCGAGGTCGACGATCGCCGTCTCGAACTCGCCTGGATCATGCAAGTCGGCGAGTTGCGTGAGATAGGCTGCCACCTGACGCGGGAACTTGCGCTGGTCCATGAACAGCTGGTGGTTGCCGTCGGCGGCGAGGATGGCAAAGCCGAGCGCCAGCGGCGTGTGCGGGACGTCGCCGCCACGGATGTTGAAGGCCCAGGCGATGGAGGAGGGGTCGGTCAGCACCGCGTGGGTCGCGCCGTCCTTGTCGATCGCGCCGGCCAGCCGCCTGAGCTTGTCCTTGGCGAGCTCGCCGGCAAAGGCGATCGGGTGCAGCTCGACCGGCGCGCGCGGCGGCTCAGGCTGGTCCTTCCAGATGACGTCGATCGGGTTCCTGTCGAGCGGCACCAGCGTCGCGCCGGATAGCTCGGCGGACGCCTTCAGCGCCGTGACCTCGCCAATCGTGTGCAGCCACGGATCGAAGCCGAGCCGCGCGCCTTTGCCGAGATTGTCCTTGATCCAGTTTGCCGGCGGATTGTCGACGAGGCTCTCGACAGTGAAGATCGACAGATCGACTTCACCGCGCACCTGCAGCGTGTAGCGGCCGTCGACGAAGATGAAGGCGCGGTCGCGGAGCACGATAGCAACGCCGGCCGAGCCGGAAAAGCCGGTCAGCCATTTCAGCCGCGCCGAGCGGTCGGCGACATATTCGCCCTGGTGTTCGTCCGCGCGGGGAACAATGAAGCCATCGAGCTTGTTCTCGGCCAGCCACTGCCGCAGCAGCGCAACGCGCGGCTTGCCGACAGTTGGATCGCCGGCGGAATCAAAGGTCTGGAACATTTTGGCCTCCCTCTCGCGCCACCGCGCCTTGACCGTAGCCGATGGCCTCGAAAATCGGAATCGATTTCCCGTCGCGTCGCCGCGAGGCAAGGTGCAATGGGCTTGGACGGTTTACAACATTCCGGCGTTTGGTCCAGCCGCCAGCGGGGGCCGGCCTCAGCGCTTCAGGTGGATCGTCACCCAGCCTTCGCGATGCAGCGTGCGGACGTGGCGGAAGCTCTGGCCGACATAGGCCGAGATCACCGCGTCGCGCTGGCGGTCGAGGATGCCGGAGAGCACCAGCGAGCCGCCAAGCTGGATGTGCCTGGCCATCTGCGGCGCCAGCCGCATCAGCGGCCGCGCCAGGATGTTGGCGACGATGAGGTCAAAAGGCGCACGCTTGCTGAAGATCGGGTTGTGGAAGCCGGGCGCCGTTACCGTCTCGACCAGCGCCTTGACATGGTTGAGACGGGCATTGGCGGCGGCGACGCGAACCGCGACCGGATCGATGTCGGTCGCCAACACCGGGATATGCGCCAGCTTTGCCAGTGCGATCGCCAGCACGGCGCTGCCGGTGCCGAGGTCGAGCGCGTTGCGCGGCCGTTCGCGCAGCACCACCTGCTCCAGCACTTCGAGGCAGCCGGCCGTGGTGCCGTGATGTCCAGTGCCGAAGGCAAGGCCGGCCTCGATCTCGATGGCGAGATCACCGCTGTGGCGCTTGGCCCGGTCATGCGATCCGTGGACGAAGAAACGGCCGGCGCGCACCGGCTTCAGCCCTTCCAGCGAGCGCGCCACCCAGTCGACGTCCGGCAGCACTTCCCGCTCGATCGGCTTTGGCAGACCAAGATGGGTCAGTACCTCCTTGATGCGTACTTCGACGGCATCGACGTCGCCGTCGGCATAGATCGACACTTCGTGGATGTCTTTTTCCTCGTCGAGCTCCAGCACAGCGATCGGCAGGCCGTCATCCTCGAAGGCCTGATCGAGCGCGGCGAAAATACGGTCGGCCTCGATCTTCCCAGCGGTGAAATGGAGCCGGGTTTGCGCCATCAAGTTTGTCCGCCGCTAGCCAAGCGCTTCAACTTGGCAATGGCGGTGTCGGCATTCTCGCCATAGGCGATGGTGCCGGCGAAATCACCGTGTGCATTGAGGAGCAGCACCGACGCGGTGTGGTCCATCGTGTAGTCGCCGTCGCCGGTGTCGACCTTCTTCCAGTAGATACCGAAAGCCTTGGCCATGGCGTGCACTTTGTCAGGGTCGCCGGTGATGCCGGTGATGCGGTCGGAGAAATTGCTGACATAGGTGTTCATCGTCTCCGGCGTGTCGCGCTCCGGATCGACGGTGACGAAATAGGCGTTGAGGTTCTTGCCGCTGTCGCCCATCGTCTTCAACCAGCCGGCCAATTCGAACAATGTCGTCGGACAGACTTCCGGGCAATGCGTGAAGCCGAAGAAGACGATGCTTGGGTGACCCTTGAACGCGGCTTCGGTGATCGGCGCGCCTTTCTGGTCGACCAGCGTGAACGGCGCGCCGAAAGGCTCGCCGCCATAGTGGCCGCGATACCAGTCGAAGGTGAGCCAGCCGATGCCCGCCGCCATCAGGACGAGAATGCCGACCAGGATTGAACGCATCATCAGGGGTGTCCGTCGTGACTGTTATGGCTCGCCGGATTGGGGCAGGCCGAGTTTGGGCGATAGTCTTAGCCGTTGGGCGTGCGGCACGCAAAGATGTCGCGTTGCCGCAACCGGTCAGGCATCGTCGTCGATCGGCTTGCAAATGCCATGGTCCTGTCCCACCTGAGACCGGCAAACGCGAACCGAGGAGGCTTCCTTGCGAAAACTGATCGGCTTATTCGCCGCATGTCTTGCGCTCAGCACCGGCGCTGCAGTGGCTGACGAGGTCGGCAAGGTCGGCGTCGACTGGGTCGGCAACGACATCATGATCGACGCGATCAAGGATCCGAAAGTGGACGGCGTCACCTGCCATGTCGCCTATTTCGACCGCAGCCTCATCGACCGGCTGCACAAGGGCAATTGGTTCGAGGACCCGTCCGATTCCTCGATCTCCTGCCGCCAGACCGGGCCGATCACCATTAGCGACATCGACATGAGCGAAGGCGGCGAGGAAGTGTTCAAGCAGGGCCTCAGCCTGATCTGGAAGAAGCAGGTGGTGAACCGCATCTACGACAAGAAGAACGAGACGCTGATCTACCTGTCGCATTCGCGCCAGGTGCAGAACGGCTCGGCGAAGATGTCGGTGACCACCGTGCCGCTCTATGGCCAGAACGTGGTCTGGACGAAGGGCAAGCCGCAATAGGCTCTGGTGGCAGCCGACAAGCGATTGGCCTCGGCTTGCGGGACCGCCCCGGCTTGCGGGACCAATCGCCGGGGCGTAAAGCCGCTCGATGGACCGCTCCGAAAACCTCGTCCTGAAAGATCCTGAGCCGCGCATCCATCCGACCGCGGAGCTGAAGGCATGCAAGCTCGGCCGCTATGCCGCGATCGGCGAGCGGGTGATCCTGCGCGAGGTGAGCGTCGGCGACTTCTCCTATTTCGAACGCCACTGCGAGGCGATCTATACGACGATCGGCAAGTTCTGCTCGATCGCCGCCAACAGCCGCATCAATGCGCTTGAACACCCGATCGAGCGGCTGACCCAGCACAAGGTCAGCTACAGGCCGAACGAGTATTTCCGCTGGCTGGGCGTCGACGCGGATTTTCGCGAACGGCGGCGGGCCAAGGCGGTGAGCATCGGCCACGATGTCTGGATCGGCCATGGCGCGGTGATCATGCCCGGTGTTGCTATCGGCAACGGCGCCGTCATCGGCGCCAATGCGGTGGTCACGCATGACGTGGCGCCGTACACGATCGTTGCCGGGGTCCCGGCCAAACCCGTGCGTGAACGGTTCCCCGCCGCGGTCGCGGCGCGCATCGAGGCGCTTGCCTGGTGGGACTGGGCGCCCGAGAAATTGGCCAGGGCAATCCCCGACATGCAGGCGATGCCGATCGAGGCCTTCCTCGATCGCTGGGAAAACAGCGCCCTCTGATAGGCGCAACTGCCGAGCAATTTGGAGGAGCGGTGTCGAGGCACGGTACGGGGCTTTTCGATACTCGTGCCGCGCCCTCGAAATTTTAGTGCCCCTTCCGCCATGCGGGGGTGGCGCAGCGGAAGGGGCTGGAGGTAAACCGCCGTGAAGCGGAAGGAACAGGCTTTTGGCCTGCATCGGCACTATGGCAACAAACGGATAAGGCGGTTTTTCAAGCGTCTGCGCCTTTGGCGTGTATCCGATTGTGGTTGCGTGCAAGCGCAAAAACGGGGTGGTCTGGAACCGGAAGCGGCGACTGCTTGTTTCTAGGCATCGCCCGCGTTTTGCGGGGTGTCTCATGGACTTTGCATGATCGAAAAGCTTTTCACGCGGATTGCCAACTCGGTCGCCCATCTGGCGGGGCTGCCTGCGACTTTCGCTATCTGCGTGCTGGTCGTGGTTGTATGGGCGGCCAGCGGGCCATTTTTCGGTTTCTCGGACACCTGGCAGTTGGTCATCAACACCGGCACCACCATCATCACCTTCCTGATGGTGTTCCTGATCCAGAACACGCAGAACCGCGACGGCGCGGCGGTCCAGGCCAAGCTCGACGAACTGATCAGGGTCAGCCGCGCCCACAATCATTTCATCGGCATCGAACACCTTACGGAATCCGAGGTCGAGGAGATTCGCGCCAAGTGCGAGGCGGCGGCAAAGCGGCACGACCGCAAGATCGCCGAGACGGCGGCCAACGAGGCCGTCGCGCAAAAGCGCAAACCGAAGAAGCAGACGGCCGCTTGAACCGTCGTCAGCGGTTCATGAAGGCGGCGAACGCGTCTTTGTGGTCCGGATGCCAGCGCGACAAAGCAGGGCGGTTCTCGATGATGTCGCCGATCGCCCAGGCCATGCGTTTTTCGTCCATCGGCCGCGCGACGTCGTTGTCTGGGCAAAGGATGTAGAAATCGTCGTCCATCAGCGATGCCAGCATGAAGTCGATAACCTGCTCGCCCGTCCAGGCGCCGGCAGGTTTTTCGGTCGCCCCTTCGGTCAGACCGGTATAAGTGAAGCCGGGGATCAGCAAATGCGCGGAAACCGTCGCTCCCGGTTCGTTGCGCAACGCATGCGCCAGGCCTTCGGTGAACGTCTTCACGCCGGCCTTGGAGACGTTGTAGGCGAGATTGCCGGGCGGCGTGGTGATGCCCTGCTTGGAGCCGGTGTTGATGATCAGGCCAGGCCTGCCCGCGGCCAGCATGCGCGGCGCGAAGGCCTCGACGCCATGCACGACGCCCCAGAAATTGATATCCAGCAGCCGCTTCCAGGCGTCACGGTTCTCCCAGGGCTTGCCTGGATTGTTGCCGACGCCGGCATTGTTCATCAGCACCGAGACCGGGCCGAAGGCGCCGTGCGCAAGTTCCGCCAGCCGGTCGACGTCGTCGGCCTTGGACACGTCGGTGGGGATCGGCAGGACGGCATCGTCGCCGGCAATCGCCGCGACCGCCAGTCTTGCCTCGTCGAGGCGCACGCCGCCGATATCGGCCAGCACGGTCTTCATGCCCATGGAAGCGAACTTCTTGGCCGCGGCAAGGCCGATGCCGCTGGCGCCGCCGGTGATGACGGCGACATTGCCGGAAGCGAAAGCGGGCAGGGCGGTCTGGATTTCGGCGTCGCTGGTCATGGTCTTTGTCCTTGTTCGGGTCGGGCCGAACTTAACGCCGGTTGAGATCGAGGCAAGCCCGACTGCGCGCCATGGTTGACCGCGAGAGCGGCAACTGGTTGACCGCGAGAGCGGCAACTGGTTGACCGCGAGAGCGGCAACTGGTTGACCGCGAGAGCGGCAACGGGTTGACCGCCTAAGCGCCCATGGGTTGACCGCGACAGCCGGGGCCGCGCATGTTGCCGGGAAACGGAGGTTCGCCGATTGGCCGACTGGATCGACATCCTGAAAGAGCAGACCGCCGCCGGCGACCAGATGGGGCGCGACGTGCCGCAAATGCTTGCCAATCCCGATATCAGCGAGGCTCAGGTCAAGACGCTGTTCGCGGCGTTGGAAAAACAGGCCGACTTCGCCGAAAAGCTGCGCCTGGCGCTGGAGAAGTTCGGCCATGACTTCCCCATCATCAAGGCTGCCGAGCAGCTGGAGGAGCGTTATGCCGATCTTGCCGCCTCGGTGGCCGAGAAGTTGAAGGCGATGCGCAAATAGCGGCAGCCTGCTACTTTTCGATCTCCCGTGAGAAACGCGTGTCCGGCACAAACCAGACCGCAGCCACCAGTACGAAGATCGCGACGCCGATCCATTGGTTGATGAAGGCAAGCGGGACGGCGCAGATGTAGAGCGCCACTGATATCTTGCCTTTGCGGTCATTGCCGAGCGCCTTAGCGAAGGCGGTGTCGTTGCCGTGCAAATGGTGCAGCTTGGTGACGAGAAAGGTGTAGGCAACCGCGCACAACACCAGGTCGACGCCATAGACGGCGACAGGGACCGGCGCGAAATGATTCTCGCCCATGAAGGCCGTCGTCGCCGGAATCAACGACAGCCAGAACAGAAGGTTGAGATTTGCCCAAAGTACTCGGCCGTCGACCCGCTGCACGGTGTGGAACATATTGTGCAGATTGTTCCAGTAGATGCCGACATTGATGAAGGACAAGACATAGCTGAAGAAGATCGGCCACAACGGCGCCAGCGCGGAAAGATCCTCGCCATGCGGCACCTTCAGCTCCAGCACCATGATGGTGATGATGATGGCGACGACGCCATCGGTAAACGCCTCGACCCTGCCTTTGCCCATGATTCCTCCGCTTCGCTCTCGATAGACGTTACGAGAGGACGAAGCGCCTGACCATCCTGCCAGAATTGTCAGGAGCGCGTTCGGCAAGCGGAACAGTGGTCATTACATGGGCGTTGGGCTTGCAACGCTGGAGGTGATGATGACCAGCTACGCTCAAATCCTGACGCGTGACAATGAACTTGGCGGTGGCGCCGCGATGACTGCCGTCGCCGCGATGATCGCAGCGCTTTTCGCAGGCAGCACGGCGCTGACGCCGCTCTATGTGATCTACAAGCAGGCCTTCGGCTTCTCGCAGATCACGTTGACGCTGGTCTACGCCGTTTATGTGATCGGCAATCTGGCGGCGTTGCTGTTTTTCGGCCGGTTGTCGGATGTCGTCGGCCGCCGTCCGGCGGCACTCGCCGCGATGGCGATCGCCGTGGTCAGCGCGCTGTTTTTCTTCTTTGCTGAAAACCTCGCCTGGCTCGACGTTGCCCGCATTCTCAGCGGCCTTGGCATCGGTGTCGGCGCCGGGGCCGGCACTGCCTGGCTCGCCGAACTGATTGAAGGCAAGGACAAGTCGCGCGCCGCTGTCATCGCCACCAGCACCAACTTCATCGGCCTCGGGGGCGGCGCGCTCATGTCGGGGCTGCTCGCCCAATATGCGCCCTGGCCGCTCAAGCTGACATTTGCCGTCTATCTCGTCCTGCTTGCGCTGGTCACCGCGCTGATCTGGCGCACGCAGGAGACGGTCTCCAGCCCTGGACAGTTCTCCGACGTCTCGCTGCGGCCCCGGCTTTCGGTGCCCGACGAGATCCGCGTACAATTCGTCGCGCCGGCGGTGACCGGTTTTGGCGCCATGGCGCTGGTCGGTTTTTATGCGGCGCTGGCGCCGAGCATTTTGGCGCAGCAGCTCCACGCGACCAATCACGCCGAAGCCGGCGGGCTGTTCTTCGAACTGTCGATCGTCGCGGCGATCACCATTGTCGGCACGACTTGGCTGTCCAGCCGCTCCACCATGCTTGCCGCGCTGGCGCTGATGATCCCGGCCGTGGCGCTGGTCGTGGCAGCACAGATCTACGCCTCGATGGCGTTGATGATCGTCGCGACGGCAGTCTGCGGCGTGGGAGCCGCGCTCGGCTATCGCGGCGGCCTGCAAGTGGTGAACCAGATCGCGCCGCCGGATCGCCGCGCCGAAGTGGTGTCAGCCTTCTTCATCTGCTGCTTCTGTGGCAATGCGCTGCCGGTGATCGGCATCGGCGTGCTTTCGAGCTGGGCGAGTGCAACCATCGCCAGCCTCGCGTTTGCTGGCATGATCACGCTTTTCTCGCTGGTGGCGCTGGGCTTCGGCGCCAAATACGCGCGATAAATTCAACCGTTCGGCGTGTCAGTCGAGATCCGCGTCAGCCCGCTCGATCAGGCCGTCGGCATTGAGGACGATCTTCAGAGTGCCGGTCTCGTGACCGAAATCGCCGGTGAAATCGAGATGCACATCCGCATGGTGGTCATCAGTCGTTTCGATGGCCAGCAGATTGCTGAACGTATGGTAGCCCACGAAAAATCGCTCGAGGTAAAGTCGAACGCCGTCGCTGCCGACGAACGTGTCTCCAACCGAAACGTCGTCGATAACCGCATCGGGCGCGAACAGGCTGAGCGCGCCATCGACATCGCCGGCGTTGGTCGTTTCGATGAACTTCTTGATCAATTCCTGCATGGGGCTGCCTCGTAAACTGGCTGGCTTCAGGGCTGTTGGTGCTTTCACCAGCCGTCTTCCAGAGATTTGATAAAAGGTCACACAGGCCCGAGATGGTCTGCAAATCCGTCGAATCTGGCAACGCCTGATATTTCAGCCGTTCGGCGTCTCGGTTGCGATATGCGCGCGCTGGCGCGGCACGCCGAGGCCCGTGTCGGGCGGCTCGCCGGCGGCCGGCCTGTCCTCGATCCTGTGCATGGTCCGCCAGTGGCCAAAGCGGTAATAGGCGATGGCCAATATCAGCGAGGCGATCGAGCCCGCCGGGAAACTCCACCACAGCGCCTCCTGGCCGAGCACGCCGCGCATGGAATAGGCAAAGCCGGTGCGGATGAACAGCACCGAGATGATCAGGATGATCAGCGGCGGCATGACGGCGCCGGTGGCGCGCACCGTGGCGAAGAGCACGATGGTGATGCCGAACAGGATGAACGACCACGACGCCACCTTGTTGATGTGGGCGGCAATGTCGATCGCGGTGCTGTCATTGCTCAAGAAAAGGCTGAGCACGGCGCGATCGAAGATGAAAAGCAGCGCCACCAATGCGCCGGTCAGCACCATGTTGAAGCCGACGCCGGATGCCGCGACCTTGCCGATGCGGTCCCAGCGGCCGGCGCCGACATTCTGCGCCGCCATCGAGGAGACCGCGGCGCCGATGGCAAGCGCCGGCATCTGGATATAGGTCCATAGCTGCGCCGCTATGCCATAGGCGGCGGCGACCTGCGAGCCATAGGAATTGACGATGCCCATAACGGTGAGCGCCGCGGCCGAGATGACGATCATCTGCAGCCCCATCGGGATGCCCTTGAAGACGATGATCCTGAGCAGCGCCGGATCGGGCCGGAGCAAAGCCAGGTCGGCGCCGGCCAGCCGCAGTGGGTGTTTGCGCACATAGAGCACGATCAGGATGGCGATCACGCTCACCGTCTGGCCTACAAGCGTCGAGGTCGCCGAGCCGGCGATGCCGAGCTCGGGGAAGGGGCCGATGCCGCGGATCAGCAGCGGGTTCAAGACGACGTCGAGAACCACCGCCAGCGCCATGAAGACGAAAGGCGTGCGTGAATCGCCGGCGCCGCGCAGCACGGTCATGACGAAGGACAACAGGTTCATCATCGGCACGGCGACGAAGATGATGCGCAGGTAGCTGCGCGCCAGCGGCAAGGCGTCGGCCGGCGTGCCAAGGCCGGTGAGGATGGCATCGACCCAGATCCAGCCGCAGACGGCGAACACGACCGAGATGAGGAAGAAGAAGGTGGCGCTGGTGCCGACGATGCGCTTGGCCTCCGGCAGGTCGCGGGCGCCGACCGACTGCGCGACCAGGATCGTCGCGGCCATGCCGATGCCGAACACGGTGCCGAGGATCAGGAACAGCACCAGATTGGCGTTGGACGTCGCCGTCAGCGCCGCCTCGCCGAGGAAGCGGCCGACCCAGACGGCGTTGATCGAGCCGTTGAGCGACTGCAGCACGTTGGAGCCGAGCACCGGCAGCGCGAACAAAAGCAGCGTGCGCGGGATCGGACCGCTGGTCAGGTCGCCGACGCGTTGGCGGCTGGGCTTTTTGTCATCCATGTGAGGTACCGAAAATGAATCAGGCCCGCGATGCTATCGCAGGCCTGATGCACATGCACGCCTTTGTGGCCGAGCCAGATGGGCAGGTATCTGGCTCTACGCCGCCTTACTGCGTGTTGTTGGCGAGGCCGGGCAGGGTGACCTGGAAGACGAGGAAGGTGGTGTCGACATCGGCGCCATCGTCGGCCTTGTAGGGCGCGCAGACCTGGAAACCATCCTGGGTCAGGAAGTCATTGTCGTTGGCGACGAACAGGAAATAGTCGTCGGGCAGCTTCGGATCGAGCACCGAAGCCAGCGACATCGCCTCCCACTTTTCCGAGAGGTTGTTCTTGTCGTTCGGCGCGCCATTGTGCATGCCGAAGCGGCTGAGCTCAGCTTTGTCGTTGATGTCGATAAAAGGCGTCAGCTTGGCCGTCGTCACCGACGGATCGACCACGCCTTTCGGCGCGACCGGCTTGTCGGCGGCGTCAAACGGGCCGTTGGCGATATCGGTGGCGTCGGAGAGATCGACAATGTTGATCTTGCGATAGACCGACTCGGCGCCCTTCAGGCCCTGGCCGTTGCCACTGTCGCGCGCCAGCATCAGGAAGCGGGTGTCGGAGAGCGCCACGATTTCGCTCTGCGCGGCCACCTTGGTCTTGCCCTTGGCGTCCTTGAACACCGGCAGCGGCACGACATATTCATGGGCCAGCTTGAGGTGGGCGAGGTCGGAAGCATCATAGACCAGCGCGCGGGTGTTCTGGCGCGTCGAGCCGGAATCGCCGCCATCCTGGCGGGTCGCCGACTGCAGCACGGCGATCAGGAACTTGCCGTCCGGCGTCATCGACATGCCTTCGAGGCCCTGGTTGTTCTGGCGGCCGGTCTCGGGATCCTTCGGATCCGGCTCGGCGGCGCCGGGGCCGGGATTGTCGGAAGCGAAGTTCGGCTTGCCGTGGCGCATCGGCACCAGGGCCGCCGGCGGCTGGGTGGCCGACATCAGATGGCCGTCGGCCGAGAAGCGGTAGATGTTGGGGCCATATTCGTCGGAGATGAACATGGTGCCGTCGGGCAGGCGCACGATCGCCTCATTGTCCAGCGCCAGCTTGCCGTTGTCGGCCTGCGGCAGGATCGGCATGTCGCCGGCGGCCGGGCGCACGCCGTTCAGCGGATCGAGGCCGGTGGCGTCAGCGCCCTTGTCGTCGGTCAACAGCATGGTGTCGGCAAGCGTCGCCTTGACGCCCGACTGTTCTTTGCCCGTTGCCGGCGCGGAACCTGGCGCCACCGGGGCAAGCTCGATCGAAATGCTGTTGAGGCGCGGGCGGTAGTCGGTGGTGCCGGCGACGTTGTAGCCGCGATCCGGCAACAGCCAGAGCGAGCCCTTGTAGGCGTTGCCGTCGCGCGCCCAGCCCTTGGTGTCGACCGCCATGCCCGAGCCGGAACCGAAGGTTTCGCCGAACTTGTCCTTCTGGCTTGCCGGGATGCGGCCGATGCCGACCAGACCCTTGTTGACATAGGCAACGCCGTCGGCAAGGGCCGGCGTCATGGCGGTGAACAGCGCAAGCGCCGCGCCGAATGCGACGGTCCGGTTGAGATGCTTCATGGATATCCCCTCGTGGCAAAACATGTCGGAGCGGGCGTCGCATCAGGATGCCGCACCCCTTCCGCCAAGCGGTTTAGGACGCGAACATGATGGCTGCGTGACAGGTGCGGCTCTGCCCGCCCACCTCCGGTTAAGGGCCGTTCCTCCTTCGCCTAGCCTACGCCAGCGATGGGCTAATCTGGGCTCACCTCTCGGTCGATCTTATCTCATTTGTCTGCGCCTACCGAAATTTGCTTGCAATACGAAAGCAAAAGAGAAATTCTACCTTTCCTAAACTTCGAGTTTTCTCAGGGTGCCCAATGATCAGACCCATTGATTGTGTAAAAGTAATTATGTCAAACCCTTCAGATATGAATCCATACCGAGAAAAGATATCTGAGGTTATATCTGATTATAATAGAATATTTGGCTATGAGAACGATATTCATTTTGAAGTTGTCCATTGGGGTCAAAACGTCGTTGGCCAGGTTTCTGACGATGGTCAATTGGCCGTCAACGATCAGATGCTGGCCGATTACGATTTATTGATAGCTGTCGTCGGCGGCCGTCTCGGTTCTGAGACTCCTCGCGCCAGATCAGGTACCGAGGAAGAGGTAAATCACGCAATACAAAAGAAGGATTCCATCTTTCAAAATAGGCATGTTCAGGTATTGTTTAAAAAACATGTATCGATTGACACAAGTAATTTCGACCCTCTGCAGCTCGATAAGGTAAAGAAGTTCCGTGCTGATATTCAAAGTAAGGCGTTAACAATTGATTTTGATGAAATCAAGGAATTGGAAGATAAAGTAAGGCGTTTCTTAGAGAGTGCTCGCGCAAGCGTCAAGCGGTGGAAATTGAATACCGTAGAAAGCCATTCGCATTCTCCCATACCAAATGAAGATAGCTTAAAACAAAATAACGTAGAGGCAACATATAATGAAAGCGGAGTTCTAGACGAAACCGAAGAAACCACGAAGGGGCTTGAATCTCTTAGAGGATTGACGAGTGCATATTCAGAAATATTAAAACAGCTAACACCGGAGATTAATTCCGCAGTTGAAAGAAACACAGATCCCAGTGATGTGTCTAATACCAAGGCTATGTTTGACGAAATCGGAAATATTCTAGAAGCCTACACGCAACGCCTCTCTCCGATAGTCGACGGAATATTTAATACGCAGAAGTCTGTTTTGGATCATTTTGACAATGTTCTTATTTTGAGTGACACGGTATCAGATGATGAGAAAGCAATTCTTCGATCATCGATTAGTGGAATCCTTTTGGTTATGAAGGAATTCGGATCGGCTCTCGACCTTTCCTATTCAAATCTCCAAAAACTTCCTCCATTGACAACTAAATTTAATGTCGGACGCAGGAAGTTTTTGAAAATAGGCGAAATATTATCTAATGCGGTAAAGTTAATGATCAACAGTTTCTCTGAATATGAGGAGTATCTACAGAGTTGACATATTATTCCTATGCTCAATCGCTCTCTCTGGCGATCAGCTCCAGCGGCCAGACTTCGCGGATGATGCGCGGGCCTTCCGGGCCGGCAAAGGCGGGAAGCCCGGCGAGCAGCATTTCGGCCAGCCGCCGGCCCATCGGCTCCAGCGCCGGGCGAAAGGCGGTCAGCGCCGGCGAGAAATAGCGGCAGAGCGGTGTGTCGACGATGACGGTCACCGCGATGTCGTGGCCGGGTCGGATGCCCATCTCGGCCAGCGCCTTGCAGCCACCAAGCGCCATGGCGTCGTTGTTGAAGATAATGGCGGTCGGCCGGTCTTTTGCGAGCATCACGCGCGGCGTCACCTGATAGCCGCCGGCCTCGTTGATGAAGGCGTCGGCGATCAGCGCCGGATCGACCTCGATGCCGTGCCGCTTGAGGGCCTTGCGATAACCGTCGAGGAACAGATAGCCGAAATTGAGATCAAGCGAAGGGCGGATGGCGGCGATGCGGCGATGGCCGCGCGCGACCAACCTGTCGACGGCATCGGCGCCGGCCTTTTCGAAATCGAGATCGAGCGAGGGATAGGCCTTGCCGCCGGTGCGGCTGCGGCCGAGCGTGGCGAAGGGGAAGCCGGCCTCGAGCAGATAGTCGATGCGCTCGTCCTGGCGCCGCGTCCAGGCCAGCACCACGGCGTCGGCGCGGCGGGTCTCGACGACGCGGCGCAGGCGCTCCTGCTGGTAGTCGCCGGGCGCGCCCATCACCACGGTCAGGTCGAGCCCGCTTTCGGCCAGCCTGCCCTGCAGGCCGATCAGGAACGGGATGAAGAACGGCTCGCCATATTGCTGGTCGCCCGGATGCGGCTGCAGCATGAAGGCGATCGAATGGGTGGCGCCTTGCCTGAGGCTGCGTCCGGACTGGTTGGGCGAATAGTTGAGCTGCTTGGCGGCGTCGAGCACGCGCTGGCGGGTGTCCGCATTGACGTCGGCGCGCCCGTTCAGCGCCCGCGACACGGTGCCGATCGAAATGTTCAGGTGACGCGCAAGGTCGTGGATGCTGGACGCCAAAGAATAGTCTCCCCCTGCCTTGGCCGGAGCAATTCCAGGAAAAGTGCGAAGCGGTTTTCCGTCCGGAATTGCGTCAAAAACAAAGAGTTAGATCAGTTCGCCATTTCTTGAATGGCCAACTGCTCTAGCACTGGCTGCCGCTCAGGCCAAGGCTTCGGGACGATTTTCGAGCGGCAGCCAGTTGACAATCTACGCTATCGGGTGTGTTCTCGTAAACGTTTACGGGAAAACGTTTACGGTGATGCCGTGGATGCCGTGACATTCGGTCTGGAGGGACCGAACGGGAGGAACGCCGGATGATGAATGTCGTCCTCGTCGGCTGTGGTGCGATGAGCAGGCAGTGGCTCGATGCCGCAAGGCAGATCGACGGCCTCGCTATTGTCGGTCTCGTCGATCTCGACGCCGAACGGGCGAAGGCGAGGGCGCGTGAGTACGATCTCACCGGCGCCGTCATCGGCACCAGTGTCGACGCCGTTCTCGACCAGACCAGGCCCGACGCGGTGTTCGATGTCGTGGTTCCCGCCGCCCGCCGCGAAGTTGCGCTTACTGCGTTTGGCCGCAACTGCCATCTTTTGACCGAAAAGCCGCTGGCCGACAGCCCGGAGAATGCGCGCGCCATCATCGCCGCCGCCCGCCAAGCCGGGCGTATCCATGCGGTGGTCCAGAACCGACGCTATGTCGCCAATGTCAGGCGCATCCGGCGCTTCCTGGACTCCGGCGCCATCGGAACGCCGACCAGCATCCATGCCGACTTCTTCATCGCGCCGCATTTCGGCGGCTTTCGCGAGGAGATGGCGCATGTGCTGTTGCTCGATATGGCGATCCACACCTTCGACGCCGCCCGCTACATGGCCGGCGGTGAGCCGGCCAGCGTCTACTGCCAGGAATGGGAGCCGGCCAATTCCTGGTACCGGCAGGGCTCGTCCGCCAGCGCCGTCTTCGATCTCGGCGGCGGCAAGGTCTTCACCTATGCCGGCTCCTGGTGCGCCGACGGTTTTCGCACCAGTTGGGAAGGCAGCTGGCGCATCGTCGCCCAGCGCGGCAGCATGATTTGGGACGGCCATGACGGGCTGAAGGCGGAAGTGGTGGTATCGGGCCGTGACGGCCTGATC
Organism: Mesorhizobium sp. ORM8.1; assembly: GCF_053005525.2. Lineage (NCBI taxonomy): Bacteria > Pseudomonadati > Pseudomonadota > Alphaproteobacteria > Hyphomicrobiales > Phyllobacteriaceae > Mesorhizobium > Mesorhizobium sp. ORM8.1. Next base: position 6,341,156 of record NZ_CM132600.1, read on the forward strand.
GACAAAACGCAAGCGATCGACGTGCCGCCGCTCGACCCCGCCGATCGCATCGGCGGCCATCTCGGCATCATCAAGGATTTCATGTACGCCATCGAAACCGGCACCGAGCCGGAAACACGCGGCACCGACAACATCAAAAGCCTGGCCATGGTTTTCGGCGCGATCGAAAGCGCCGAGACCGGACGGCGCGTGGCGATTGGACAGGAAGCAGAGTGATGCCAAACCCGCTGCTCGACATCAGGATCGGAACGATGGTGCGGGCCAATCTCGACGACCCGGCCGCCTACATCAAACAGATCCTGCCGCTCGGTTTCGAGAGTATCCAGCCGTTCTTCTGGCAGACGTCGGGCGGCAAGGACCTGCCGCGGCTCGCCGGCGAGATCCGCGAGGCGATCGGCGATGCCGATGTCATCGTGTCTTCCCTCGGCGTGTTCGGCAATCCGCTTGAGAGCGGCGAGGTCGATCGCGGTGTGCTCGCGGCCTGGGAAACGGTGATCGACAACGCGCATCTGTTCGGCGCTTCCATGGTCAGCGGCTTCACCGGCCGTATCCGTGGCAAGAAGCTGACCGACAGCCTGCCGCGCTTCCGCGAAGTGTGGGGGCCGCTGGCCAAGCGCGCCGCCGACAAGGGCGTGCGTATCGCTTTCGAAAATTGCGCCATGGACGGCAACTGGGCCGCCGGCGACTGGAACATAGCCCACAATCCCGACGCCTGGGAGCTGATGTTCAACGAACTGCCGGACGACAACCTAGGGCTCGAATGGGAACCCTGCCATCAGCTCGTCTACCTGATCGACCCGATCCCGCAGATCCGCAAATGGGCGCCGCGCATTTTTCATGTCCACGGCAAGGACGCCACGGTGCGCTGGGACGTGATCCGCGAGCACGGGGTGTTTGGCCGGCTGCCCTTCGTCCAGATGCGCACGCCTGGCTTCGGCGACAGCGACTGGACGCGGGTGATCAGCGAATTGCGGCTGGCTGGCTACAAGGGCGCCATCGACATCGAAGGCTGGCACGACCCGGTCTATCGAGGCGACCTCGAGATCACCGGGCAGGCCCGAGCTCTGGACTATTTGAAGCAATGCCGGGGAGGCGCCAGCTACCTGCCAAATCCGACGTAGCGACCAGCCGGCTGGAGGAGCCGGCCTGTATTTGCGGCCAAGCGCCGAAACAATTTCAAAAACCCTCGGCATGCGAGGGAGGAAAAGGGAGGAACGTGCATGAGCATCGCGTTGAGAACGACATTTCTGCGCACGAGCGTCATGGCTGCCGCCACGGCGCTTTGCGCCGCCATCTCCACCTTGCCGGCGCAAGCCCTTGACGCCCAGTGGTGCAAGGACGTGCACATTCGCTTTTTCGTCGGAGGCGCCGAGGGCGACGCTTTCGGCACCATCGTCTACAATGGCGCCAAGCAGGCGGCGGCCGATCTCGGGCCGAAGGTCGACTACATCTTCTCGGGCTGGGACGTCGAGAAGATGGTGCAGCAATTGCGCGAGGCGGTCGCCGTCAAGCCCAACGGCATCGCCATGATGGGCCATCCCGGCGACGCCGCGATCATGCCGCTGGCCGAACAGGCGCATAAGGACGGCATCAAGATGATGTACCAGAACGTGCCGGTGCCGACGGTAACGGCGGCGTTTGGCGGCGGTTACGTCGGCGCGCAACAGGAACAGCAGGGCCGTGCGCTCGGCGCCGAGGCGTTCAAGCTGGCCGGTCTCAAGGCCGGCGACAAGGCGATCATGATCGGCCCATTCGAGAACGAAAGCCGGGGCGCACGCGAGCGTGGGACAGTCGCGGCACTGAAAGAGGCGGGCGTCGATGTCGTTCAAATCAATTCCGCAACCGAGTGGGCAGCCGATCCGAATCTCGCCATTCCGGTGATCACCGCGGCACTGCTCAACAATCCCACTGTCAAGGCGGTCGGCTACCCCGGCGGACAGATGCTCGGCAATGTGCCGACATACATGCAGGCGGCGGGCAGGAAGCCGGGCGACATCTTCAATTTCGGCTTCGACACCAGCCCGCAGATCGTCGAGGGCTTCAAGGGCGGTTGGGTGCAGCTGACCGCCGACCAGCAGCCGTTCCTGCAGGGCTACCTGCCTATCCTCAGTCTCTGCCAGCAAGTGGTGCTGGGATTGGCGCCGATGAATGTCGACACCGGCGCCGGCTTCGTCACGCCGCAGAATTATGAGATCGTCTCAGAGCTCGCCAAGCAGGCGTTGCGCTGACCTCCCAAGGCTGCCGGCCGGGTTAGTCCCGGCCGGCAGGACCGCCGGCAACGAGGCCGGGATGCGACAATGAAAAGCGAGGATCCGATGGCCGAACGCATCATCGAACTGCGCGACATCAAGAAATCCTACGGCCAGGTCTATGCGCTGGGCGGCGTCGATCTCGCCGTCGACCGCGGCGAGGTGGTCGGCCTGATCGGCGACAACGGCGCCGGCAAGTCGACGCTGATCAAGATCCTGTCCGGCGTGGTCAGCCCGACCAGCGGCGAGATCCTGGTGCGCGGCAAGCCGGTGACCGGATGGAGTGCGGCACGCTCGCGCGAGGCCGGCATCGAGACGGTATTCCAGGACCGGGCGCTGGCCGTGCAGCAGACCATCGTGCGCAACATCTTCATGGGCCGCGAGTTGACCGGCGTCATGGGCTTTCTGAAGGTCAACAAGGAGATCGAGGAGGCGAGCCGGCTGATGCGCGAGATCGGCTTCACCTCGAAAGTCTTCACACCGCACTCGATCGTCGGCCAGCTTTCGGGCGGCGAGCGCCAGGGCGTGGCGATCGCGCGCGCCATCTACAAGCAGGCCGAGCTGATCATCCTCGATGAGCCGACGACGGCGCTGTCGCTGACTGAGACCGCCAAGGTGTTCCACTTCGTGCGCCAGGTGCGGGCGAGCGGCCGCTCGATCCTGTTCATCGGCCACAACATCCATCATGTCTTCGACATCGCCGACCGTTTCGTCGTGCTCGACCGCGGCAAGGTGGCGCTGACCACCGACCGCGGCCAGGTCAAGTCGGCCGAGGAGCTGATCAACTTCATGGAAGACGTGGCGCATCCGGGCGGGTTGCCGGGGCTGCACGATGGCGGCGAAACGGAGCAGAGGGCACGATGAGCAAGGTCATGGAACCCGATCTGCAAAAGCCTCTCGGCCTGCCGCGCAACGAACCCGCCCGGGCCGAGTGGAAACACCCATCCGATCACTGGCTGCGCGGCTTCGTCCTCGACAACCGCGCATCGCTCGGCACGCTCGCCGTGTTCATCGTCATGATGGCGGTGTTCATGATCGCCAACCCAACCGTGTTCACCACCTGGTACCTCTACAGCTCGGTGCTGACGACGCTGCCCGTGGCGCTGTTCGTTGTGGTGCCGCTGGTCTTCGTCGTCACCTGCGGCGAGATCGACCTGTCGTTCCCGGCAACGATGGGCTTTGCCTCCTGGGTCTTCGCCCTGGTGGTGCAGGCCGGCTACGATCCGTTCCTCGGCATTGCGGCGGCGGTTCTCACCGGCGTGCTGCTTGGCTTCCTCGTCGGGTCGCTGGTCGTCTATGGCGGATTGTCGTCGCTGATCGCCACGCTCGGCATGAATTTCCTGCTGCGCGGCCTGATCCAGATCATCAACGAGGGCAGGTCGATGGCGCTGACCGGCCTTGCCGACAGCGCGGCCTACAAGATCTTCTCCAGCCAGGTTTACGGTATCCCGGTGCAGATCTTCTGGGCCATCGCCTTCGTCGTGCTGTCGGCGATGCTCTACAACCGCCATCGCTTCGGCGCGCAGGTGAAGGTGGTCGGCGACAATCCCGACAGCGCCCGGCAGATGGGCATCGACGTCAAGCGCGTGCGGGTGAAAGTGTTCGTCTTCACCGGCATCGGTGCTGCGATCGCCGGCACGTTTTCGGTGATGATCAACTTCACCTGGTGGCCGACCGCCGGCGACGGTTATCTGTTGCCGGTGCTGGCCTCGGTGTTCGTCGGCGGCACGCCGACCTGGGGCGGCGTCGGCACGGTCATCGGCGGCGCGATCGGCGCGGTCACCGTGTCCTTCATCCAGACCGGCGTCGTGGCTGCAGGCCTGAGCGGCTTCTACGTGCAGTTCTTCAACGGCCTGATCATCATCCTGTCGCTGCTGGGGCATAAGTGGAACCAGGCAAGGTACAGGTGAGGGGCGTCCTCACACCGCCGCGACGAACCCGTCCAGCACGCGTTTCTGGCCGGCCTTGTCGAAGTTGATGGTGAGCTTGTTGCCTTCGATGGCCGATATGTTGCCGTTGCCGAATTTCTGGTGGAAGACGCGGTCGCCGACGTTGAAGGCGGACGGCGTGTCGGCGACGGATTTGGCGACCAGCTCGCCCTCGATGGTGCGGCCTTTGACGCTGGTGCGACCGGCGCCGTAGCCCGAGTCGGTCTCGCCATAGCCGATGCGCTCGACCTGGTGGCCGGAGCGTGTGCCCCAGTTGCGGTCGGTTGCCTCGGTGCGGTTGGCCTGGGCGCGCTGCCAGCCGGGCGTCGCATAAGAATTGGAGAAGCTGCCCTGATCCTTGGCGCCGACATTGTCGAAGCGCGAGGCGCCGTAGGGTTCTGCCGGCCGCCGCCACGTCCCGAGGCAAAGGCGCCGCCGCCATAGGGGTTGCCGTAGCCGCCATAGCTGTTGCCGCTGTCGGCAATTTCGACATGGGTTTCGGGCAACTCGTTGACGAAGCGCGACGGGATCGTCGATTGCCACAGGCCGTGGATCTGGCGGTTGGAGACGAACCAGATGTGCAGGTTCTTTTTCGCCCGCGTCAGGCCGACATAGGCGAGGCGGCGTTCCTCCTCGAGGCCGGAGCGGCCGCCTTCGTCGAGCGCGCGCTGATGCGGGAACAGGCCTTCCTCCCAGCCGGGCAGGAAGACGGTCTCGAATTCGAGGCCTTTGGCCGAATGCAGCGTCATGATCGAGACGGCGTCCTGGTCGGCATTCTGCTCGGCGTCCATGACAAGCGCCACATGTTCGAGGAAGGAGCGCAGCGATTCATACTCCTCCATGGAGCGGATCAGCTCTTTCAAATTCTCCAGCCGTCCCGGCGAATCCGCGGCGCGGTCGTTCTTCCACATGTCAGTGTAGCCGCTCTCCTCCAGAATGGTCTCGGCGAGCTCGGTGTGCGGGGTGGTCTCCAGCGCCTTCTGCCAGCGTTCGAAATTGGCGGCGACCTCGCGCAGAGCGGCACGCGGCTTCGGCTTCAGCTCGTCGCTTTCTGCAAGTGTGGCGGCCGCCTCCAGCATCGGGATGCGCATGGCCCGCGCCGTGTCGTGGATCTGGCGGATGGTGGCTTCGCCCAGGCCACGCTTCGGGGTGTTGACGATGCGCTCGAAGGCGAGGTCGTCACCGCTGTTGGCGACGACGCGGAAGAAGGCCAGCGCGTCGCGGATTTCCAGCCGCTCGTAGAAGCGCGGGCCGCCGATGACCCGGTAATTCAGGCCAAGCGTGATGAAGCGGTCTTCGAAGGCGCGCATCTGGAACGACGCGCGCACCAGGATCGCCATGTCGTTCAGCCGGTGTTTCTGGCGCTGGTAGGTCTCGATGGCATCGCCGATGGCCCGGGCCTCTTCCTCGGAGTCCCAGGAGGCATGGACATGCACCTTACCGTCCTCGGGATCGTTGCGGTCGGTGAACAGCGTCTTGCCGAAGCGGCCTTCATTGTGGGCGATGAGGTGCGAGGCGGCGCCCAGGATATGCGCGGTCGAGCGATAGTTGCGCTCCAGCCGGATGATGGTGGCGCCCGGGAAATCCTTGTCGAAGCGCAGGATGTTGTCGACCTCGGCGCCGCGCCAGCCATAGATCGACTGGTCGTCGTCGCCGACGCAGCAGATGTTAACGGTGGAGGCAGCGCGCGGATTTCCTCCCCTTGAGGGGAGGGTGGCCGGGCGAAGCCCGGTCGGATGGGGTCCTCGCGGCAGTGCTCGACGTTCTGGCGGTGCCTTCTGCGGCGAGCTCCTCCGTCCGCTTCGCGGACACCTCCCCCAAGGGGGAGGATGGCGGCCGCTGCGCCAAGAGCCGCAGCCACATGTACTGGGCGGTGTTGGTGTCCTGATACTCGTCGACCAGGATGTATTTGAAGCGCTTGTGATATTCCTTCAGCACATCCGGATTGGCGCGGAAGATGCGGATCGGGTGGCACAGCAGGTCGCCGAAGTCGCAGGAATTCAGCGTCTGCAGGCGCTCCTGATAGGCCTTGTAGAGCTCGCGGCCCTTGCCGTTGGCGAAGCTGCGGGCGTCGCCCTCGGCGATGTCGGCGGGCCCTTGCCCCTTGTTCTTCCAGCCGTCGATCATCTGCGCGAACTGCTTGGCCGGCCAGCGTTTGTCGTCCAGCCCTTCGGCCTGGATCAGCTGCTTGATCAGCCGCACCACGTCGTCGGTGTCGAGGATAGTGAAGTCCGATTTCAGCCCGGCGAGCTCGGCGTGGCGGCGCAACAGTTTCACTCCAATCGAGTGGAAGGTGCCGAGCCAGGGCATGCCCTCGACATTGCCTTCGCCGATCAGGATGCCGATGCGCTGCTTCATTTCGCGCGCGGCCTTGTTGGTGAAGGTCACGGCGAGGATTTGCGAGGGGAAAGCGCGGCCGGTGGCGAGGATGTGGGCGATGCGGGTGGTGAGCACCCGCGTCTTGCCGGTGCCGGCGCCGGCCAGCACCAGAACCGGGCCTTCGGTGGTTTCGACGGCGAGCCGTTGTTCGGGATTGAGGCCCTTGAGATAATCGGGCGCGCCGTTCTGGCCGCTGCGCGCCGCCATGGCGCGCGCGGCTATGCCGCCGGACGGGGCCGCGGGCCGCGCATTCGGTTCATCGAAAAAAGGCATGTCTTCGGAAAAGCCCGACATCGCCCCCGAATGTAGTGATTCGGCAGCGAAAGACCAGAACTGTCTACGTTTTGTTCTATTTTTGCGTGTCCCGCTCCAACTTGACAGCCGGGGCGGGCAGGGGAAAGCTGCGAAGCAGGGCGGGAACGGGATGCCGGATGCCCACGGACGCATCGCGGAACAAGCAACAGTCGAAGGAGCATCGTCTTGGCTGTCGTCATCACCTCCCTCGTCCTCTTTCTCATCGGTCTGCTTCTCGGCGGCGGCGGCATCTGGCTCGCCGTGCTGGGCGGCAGCTGGTATTACGTCATCGCCGGTCTTGTCTTCCTGGTCACTGGCTGGCTCCTGCTGCGGCGCAGGTCGACAGCGCTCTGGCTCTACGCGCTCTTCGTCATCGCCACGCTATGCTGGGCGGTGTGGGAAATCGGCTTCGACTGGTGGCAGCTCGGTCCGCGCGGCGGCGTCATCGTTCTCGTAGCCATATGGTTGCTGACGCCATGGGCCAGGCGAGGCTTGAGCGGCCCCGACGGGCGGGCGCCGCTGATCCTGGCCGTGCTCGCCTCGCTTGCCGTCGCCTTCTATTCGATGACCGCCGATCCATATGACATCGGCGGCACACTCGGCATGGACAAGATCACGCCGACCGCCGATCTCGGCGGCGACATGCCGGCGGGCGAATGGCACTTCTACGGCCGCACGCCCTTCGGCCAGCGCTATTCGCCGCTCGACCAGATCACACCGGACAATGTGGCCAAACTGCAGCCGGCCTGGACCTATCGCACCGGCGACGTGAAAGGCCCCGACGATATCGGCGAAACCACCTATCAGGTGACGCCGCTGAAGATCGGCGATGCGCTGTTCATCTGCACGCCGCATAATTTCGCCATCGCCATCGACGCCGCGACCGGCAAGGAGAAATGGCGCTACGATCCCAAGATCAAGCTGGATCCCGACCGCCAGCACCAGACCTGCCGTGGCGTGTCCTATTACGCAGATGCCAAGATCGCCGCCGGGCAGCCTTGTGCCCAGCGCGTCTATCTGCCGACCTCGGACGCGCGGCTGATCGCGCTCGACGCCGCCAACGGGCAAGTCTGCCCATCCTTCGCCCAGGGCGGCACGCTGAACCTGCTGGCCAACATGCCGTACCCGAAGTCGGGCTTATTATTCGACCTCGGCGCCGTTGATTGTCGGCGGCAAGATTATTGTCGGCGGCGCGGTCAACGACAATTATTCGACGCAGGAGCCGTCGGGCGTCATCCGCGCCTTTGACGTCGACAGCGGCGCGCTGTTGTGGAACTGGGACTCCGGCAATCCGGACCAGACGACGCCGCTGCCCGCCGGCCAGACCTATACGGCCAACTCGCCCAACATGTGGTCGACGCCAAGCGCCGATGAGAAGCTCGGGCTGCTCTACGTGCCGCTCGGCAACCAGACGCCGGACCAGCTCGGCATGGGCCGCAGCGCCAATGTCGAGAAATTCTCCTCCTCGATCACCGCACTCGATCTCAACACCGGACAATTGCGCTGGGTGCGCCAGACCGTGCATCACGATTTGTGGGACATGGACGTGCCGGCGCAGCCGACGCTGGTCGATATCACCACGGCAAGCGGCGTCGTGCCGGCGCTGGTCGGGCCGACCAAGCAGGGTGACCTCTACGTGCTCGACCGGCGCAGCGGCGAGCCGATCATCCCGGTCAAGGAAGTGCCGGCGCCGGGCGGCGCGATCGAGGGCGATCATGCCTCGCCGACGCAGCCGAGCTCCGACCTTTCCTTCAACCCCAAGCCGCTGACCGGCGGCGACATGTGGGGCATCACCATGTTCGACCAGCTGGCATGCCGGATCGAGCTCAGGAAGTTGCGCTATGAAGGCCGCTACACGCCACCCTCGCTGCAGGGCTCGCTGATCTATCCCGGCAATTTCGGTGTCTTCAACTGGGGCGGCGTCGCGGTCGATCCGGTGCGCCAGGTGATGTTCGGCATGCCGACCTATCTCGCGTTCACCTCGAAGCTCATCCCGCGCGCCGACGTGCCGGCGCCGGGTGACAACACCAAGGGCAGCGAGCAGGGGCTGAACCGCAACGAGGGAGCGCCCTATGCGGTGGTGATGGGGCCGTTCCTGTCGCCGCTCGGCGTTCCCCGCCAGGCGCCGCCATGGGGTTATGTCGCCGGCGTCGACCTCAAGACCGGAAACATCGCCTATAAGCACCGCAACGGAACCGTCTACGACATGACGCCGCTGCCGCTGCCGCTCAAGGTCGGCGTTCCGGGCATTGGCGGGCCGATGATCACGGCTGGCGGCGTTGCTTTCCTGGGGGCTGCGGTCGACGATTATCTGCGCGCCTACGACCTCGCCACCGGCAGGCAGCTCTGGCAGGCGAGGCTGCCGGCCGGCGGACAGTCGACGCCGATGACCTACACCGTCGCCGACGGTCGCCAGTTCGTCGTCATCGTCGCCGGCGGCCATGGCTCGGTCGGCACCAAGCCGGGCGATTACGTGATGGCCTACACGCTGCCGAAATAGATTCAGGCGATGCCGGCCTGATGGATATCGCAGCGATTGCCTAGGCGACGGCCTGGTGGATCGGTGGAGCCACTACGGCAAGCTCAGCTTCGCCGCCATGCATCAGCGCGAATATCTCGCCGAACGGCGCCGGCCGGCCAAGCAGGAAGCCTTGCGCCTCGTTGCAGCCTTCGGCGCGCAGGATCGACAATTGGCTGTGCGTCTCGACGCCTTCGGCAAGCACCGGGATGTGGAGGCTCTGGCCGAGCGCCAGCACGGCGCGGATGATGGCCTTGGCTTGCGGGCTGGTTTCGACTTCCGACATGAAGGAGCGGTCGAGCTTGATCTTGTCGAACGGGAAAGCGCGCAGTGTCTCCAGCGAGGAATAACCGGTGCCGAAATCGTCGATGGCGATGGTGACGCCAAGCGCCTTGATGCGCCGCAGGATGTTCAGCGTGCGGTTCTTGTCGGCGATAATCGTGGATTCGGTGATCTCGAGCTCAAGCCGGCTCGGCCGTAAGCCGGTTTCGAGCAGGATCTCATGGACGAGCTTCGGCAGGTCGGCATGGGCGAACTGTACAGGTGAGAGGTTGACCGCGATCTTATAGGGGTGATCCCATGTGGCGGCCTTGGCGCAAGCTGTGCGCAGCACCCATTCGCCAAGCGGCAGGATGAGGCCGTTTTCCTCGGCCAGCGGAATGAATTCGGCCGGGGAGATGTTGCCGCGGCTCGGATGCTGCCAGCGCAGCAGCGCCTCGTAGCCGCGAATGTCACCGGTCGAGACCGATGTCTGAACCTGGTAGTGCAGGTCGAGCTGGCAGTTGTCGACGGCGTCGCGCAGATCGTTGGCAAGAGTCCGGTTGGCGCGCACGGCCTCGTCCATGGCCTGCTCATAAAAACAGACGTTCTGGGTCACGTTCGCCTTGGCGCGGTACATGGCGAGGTCGGCATTGTTGACCAGCGCCTCGCGATTGTGCGCGTCGCTCGGATAGATGGCGACGCCAAGGCTGGCGCCGGTCGCCGTCTCGAAGTCGCCGATCCTGACCGGCGTGAAAAGTGCCGTTTCGAGGCGCGAAATGAAATCGACGAGATCCGACTGGTTCTTCATGCGCTTGACGCCGGCGAACTCATCGCCGCCGAGGCGGGCGACGAACTCGCCTTCCTGCAAGAGCCCGCTCATGCGTTCGGCCAGGTTCTTCAACGTCTCGTCGCCGGCGCTATGGCCCCAGATATCGTTGATCTCCTTGAACCGATCGAGGTCGATACCGATCACAGCGACCTTGCCGCCGAGTTCGCGAGCGCGATCGATCTCGCGGTCGAGATGATCATTGAAATTCGCACGGTTCGGCAGGCCGGTCAGGGCATCGTTCATCGCCAGGTGATGCAGGCGCTGGAAGGCTTCCGAGCGCGTCCGATCATCGATCAGATAGCTTGCCAGCCCGGTGCCGATGATGATCAGGCCGGCGACGGCAACGCCGAGCGCCATGGCATGCAAAGCCGCGCTATCCGCGTGGGCGCTGCGCATGACCAGCGGCGTCACATGCACCGCCGCCATCCCGGTGAAATGCAAGCTGACGATAGCCAGCACCAGAATAGCGGTAGCCCAATATTTGCGAGCCGCTATGCGTTGGTTTAGGGCCACGCCGACGGCGAGACAGGCAAACACCACGGAGAATAGGACAGAGACAGCGATATAGCTGGCGTTCCATTCGACGATGCCGTCGACATGATAGGCCGCCATGCCGGTGTAATGCATACCGGAGATCGCGAGGCCTACAATCGTGCCGCCGAGGATGGGAGCGATGCGCGGGGCGTGGCCGGTGGCCGCGATGAAGCCGGCAGCGGTGCCGGCGATGGCGATGAACAGCGAGGCAATCGTCAACACCGGATCGAAGGCGATCGGCGCGCCAGGATCATAAGCAAGCATGGCGATGAAATGCGTGCACCAGATCGAAGACCCGGCACAGACGGCAGTCAGGAAATGCCAGCCGATCTGCTGCAGCCCGGTGGCTTCATGCGAGCGCAGGAAAAGCCGGATCGTCGCCCAGGAGCCGGCGCTGCAGACAAGCGCCGCGACGAGCACGAGCCAAAGATTGTGATCCACCGTCACACAGGAGATGACGCGCATCATGGCCGGGTCGACCTCTTCGATCTGGGAGGTGCTGGACCTTCCTGCCTTGCCAACCATCGCCCGGTGCCCGTTAGCGCGGACATCCGATTTGTTGTGGCGGGGTGTGACCGAGGCGGTAAAGGCAGCCGCCCCCAATGCGGATACCAATAACTTGGTCCACAACCTGGCGTGCAACTTCTAATGGGTCGTTAATTGCAGGAAGGCGCGACCAGGATGTTCAGGAGATGGTTTCCGAAATGTGTCTAATCGCGAGGTAATGTTTTGTAATATCGATATTCTAGCGCTCGGTGGACCTCGTCGCGCTCCGTGCTGGGGTGGCAGCACAGTCGGCGGGGCACAACGTCCTCCGCCGACTGCCAAAAGACTAGAGGCCGAGGTGACCTCGCAGGCTGGGCACTTGGTCGAGCACCTGGTTGGTGAGGTCTGGCCCGGCGGCGGCTTCGGCCTGCTGGATCAGCGTTGTGCCGGCCTTCTGGATTTGTGCCATGTCGAGGCCGGACGCCTTGAGCGCGGCGACGCCATTGACGAGGGCGCCGGCCTTTTCGCCGAGCACGCCGCCAAGCGCGCCCTGCAGCGACGACAGCAGGCCGCCGCCTGAACTGGCGCCGGCCGCCATCACATCGTATTTCTGGGCGAGCGCGTCGGCGCCGGGGATCTGGGCGAAGAAGGAAGACACGCTGCTGCCTTCCGCTTCATGCTCGAGCACGGAGAAGATCGTGCCAACGACCTTTTCCGTCGTTGTTTGGTCGAGCCCTGCCTTCTGCGAAACGGTGTTGACGATGTCCTGGACGTTCATGGCATTTCCCTTTCGTCGTCGTTTGGATCGGCGAGGCCGCGCTGGCAGCTTCCCGCCCCGATGTGACAATATCATCAAGGCTTTCGGAAATGACCAAAATGTGATGAGCGCCGCGGTCGTTCGCGACCGTCACCGTCCGGTGACTGGACCGTGCAAATCTCAGCCCTATCTTGGCGATCAACCCGTCCGTCGTCCTTTGAGAGAGCACCATGAGCAAACCTGTTGCCAAGCCCGTCATCACCCAGGCGATGATCGATGCCTATGACGAATACACGCATCTGACGCTCGACCGGCGTCGTTTCATGGAGCAATTGACGAAGCTGGCGGGATCAGGCGCGGCCGCCGCCGCGATCGCGCCGATGCTGGCGGCGAATTCGGCGCAGGCGGCTATCGTTGCCGAGGACGACAAACGCGTGAAGGGAGAGGACATCACCTATCCTGGCTCAAGCGGCGCGATGAAGGCTTATCTGGTCAAGCCCGCGGGCTTGTCGGGCAAGCTTGGCACGGTGATCGTGGTCCATGAGAACAGGGGCCTCAACCCGCATATCCGCGATGTGGCGCGGCGCGTGGCGCTCGAAGGTTTCGTGGCGCTGGCGCCAGACTTCCTGTCGCCGCTCGGCGGCACGCCGTCCGACGAGGACAAGGCGCGCGACATGTTCGCCAAGCTCGACCCCAAACAGGTCGTTGCCGATGGCGTAGCGACGGTCGCTTATCTCAAGAGCGATAAAGACGGCAACGGCAAGGTCGGCGCGGTCGGCTTCTGCTGGGGCGGCGGCGCGGTGAACCAACTTGCCGTCAACGCGCCGGACCTGGCGGCCGGCGTCGCCTATTACGGCATGCAGCCGAAGGCCGAGGACGTGCCGAAGATCAAGGCGGCGCTGCTCCTCCACTATGCCGGGCTGGACGAGCGCACCAATGCCGGAATCGATGCCTATAAAAAAGCGCTCGACGCCGCGCATGTCGAATACATGGTCTATGTGTATGACGGCGCCAACCACGCCTTCAACAACGACACCTCGGCTGCGCGCTACGACAAGAAGGCCGCGGACCTCGCCTGGGGACGGACGGTGGCTTTCCTGAAGGAAAAGCTCGCCTGAGCATCAGGCGACCGACGGCGACCATACCGTGCTAAATGCCGGCGAGAGCGTGAATCCCGTCGGCAGTTGCGAGACGGGAGGCGGGCGCCTGACACCTTCCTGCAGGTAACGTAGCGCCGACATCAGGCCGTTCATCGTGTATGGTTTCGAAATGACGCCGATCGCGCCGGCGAAATGGTCGGGTATGCGCTTGGGATTGGCGGTCATGAAAACCACCATCGGCCGGCCCGATTGCTTCAAATGCTCGGCAATATCGACCCCCGTCGGGCCATCCGCGAGGTGGATATCGACAAAGGCAATGTCGGCATCGCTGCCTTCGGCAATGCTTCTCGCTTCGTCCGACGACATCGCCCATCCGACCACCCTGTGGCCGGCTTCCTCGACGAGGCTTTCGAGCTCCATCGCCAACAGCGCCTCGTCCTCGACAATCAGCACTTTAAGAGGCTCGGTCATTGGGTCTGCCTTTCCTGCTGCGGCCCGTTCGGCATTGTTATGACGACCTGCGTGCCGGGACCGGCATCGCGCCACTCGATATCGGCGCGCAACTGCCGTCCAAGCTGCCGGATCAGCCGCATGCCGAAGGAAGCGTCGCGGTCCGCGCCGTCCATGCCGACGCCGTCGTCGGAAACCTCGATAATGAGGCGTCCGTCCGGCTGGCTCATCTTGATGCCGATGTTGCCGGGCCGCGTATCATCCTTGAAAGCATGTTTTAGCGCGTTGGTTACAAGTTCGTTGATGATGAGTGCGACCGGTGTCGCCTTCTCCGCTGGCACGATAACGGGTGCAAGATCGAGCTTCGATCCGACGTGGGAACGGCCGGAGGCGGCAAGCAGGTCGGAGACGAGATCGCGGGCAAAATCGGAGACATCGAAGTTGCTGACATCTTTCGACTGATAGAATCTGCGGTGCACCGTGCTCAACGCTTCGATGCGCTCCAGCATCGTGCGCAGCGACCGCTTGACGGCCTCATCCTCGGTCGCCCGGCTCTGCATCAGGATCAGCGACGAAACCATCTGCAAATTGTTCTTCACGCGATGGTCGACCTCGTGCAGCAGCGTGGTTTGTATTTCGAGCGCGGCTTCAAGTTCCTTCGTGCGCTCCTTCACCGCCTTCTCGAATTTTTCCTTGTCCGCCGTCATGCGATGCTCCGAGAGCTTGCGGTCGGAGACGTCAAGCTGGGAGGCGAAGAAAAACAAAAGCTCGCCTTTGTCGTTGGAGACAGGGCTGATGTAGAGCGCGTTCCAGAAGCTGGAACCGTCCTTGCGATAATTGAGAAGGTCGACGCTGATATCGCTGCCCTCGGCGATGGCATCGCGGATCTCGGCCACGACCGCCTCGTCCGTCTCGGGTCCCTGCAGGAAGCGGCAGTTCTTGCCCATCACTTCCTGGCGTTCGTAGCCGGTCAGGCGCAGGAACGCGTCATTGGCAAAGACGATGGGATTATCCGCCCGGCGCGGATCGGTGATGATCATCGACATGTGTGTGGCGCGAATGGCTGCCGCGAACGGGTCGCCCTTGCCTTGTTCGGCATGAAGATCGTCCGTCATATGCCATGCATCGGCAGGTTCTCTGGTCCGCTTCCAATCCATGTGAAACTCCAAGCCTTATTCGCCGCCACAACGACGCAGGCTTGGAATTGGTTCACTCTCAAGTTTTGTTGTCGCAGGCACAGAAGTGAAGGAACCAAACCGCTGTTGGTTTAAGTTTTTGGGCGGCAACGGCTTTTCTGATCTGCCGCTGAATTCGGCTTGTGGACGGCGACGCCGAACACCACCAGCGCAATGCCGAGGCAATCGGTCAGGCTCGGCATCTGATGCAACACAACGATGCCGATCAGCGACGCGGTAAGTGGCAACAGCGACAGCATCAGCGCGAAGCTTGCGCGCGGCAGCCGCGCCATGGCCAGTTGATCGCAGATATAGGGGATGACCGACGAGCAGACGCCGACGCCGACGGCGGCGATCAACAGCTGCGGCGCCGAGAAGGCCGGTAGCGCCTCGCGAAAACCGATCGGCAGGACGACGAGGAAGGCTATCATCATGGCCGTGCCGAGACCGGCAATGCCGAGGCCGGTCCGGGCAATGCGGTGGCCGATCACGATATAGAAGACGAAGAGCGCGCCGTTGAGGAAGGCCCAAAACAGGCCAATGGGATCGCTTGACCATTTTACGTCGATGAGCAGCAGGGTGCCGGTGACCGCGATGGCCAGCGCCGCGAGATTGCGCCGGCTTCTGAGGCCAACAAGCGCCACGCCGATCGTGCCGACGAATTCGATCGAGGCCACCAGCGATATCGGCAGCCGGGCAAGCGCGAGATAGAACGAACAGTTCATCACCGCCAGGCAGACGCCGAAGGCGAGAAGCAGCAACCGGCCGGAACGGTCGGCACGGGCGAACACCCGCCAGGGCTTGGTCAAAGGCGCGAAGATCAACGCGGCGGTGGCAATGCGTAGCCAGGCCATGCCCAGGACCCCGACCTCGGCAAACAACAGCACGGCGAAAGCTGGCCCGAGATAGTGAAAGACGGCGCTGACGCAGAACCAGACATGCGGTGGCAGCGCGTTGGCCAGTCCGGCCAAAGCGGGGCGGGCAGAGGGTGAGGCTTGCGTTGACGTTTCCATGGGCTCATTATCGCAGGCCAATTCGGCAACTGACATGCCGGATCGATGTCAGTTCAGCCAATATCCTTTGAGAAGAAAGATCTTTCTGGTGAAACGCCTTCGAAATGAAAATACCGACCTTGATGCGGCGGACCTGAAAATCCTGCGCCTGCTGGAAAAAGACGCCCGCACCAGCACGGCCGAACTGGCGCGTGCCATCGGGTTCTCGGCGCCGAGCGTGGCCGAGCGCATCCGCAAGCTGCAGGAGAACGGCGTGATCGAGGCCTATACGGTGAGGATCAATCCGGCGGCGCTCGGGCTGAAACTGTCGGCATGGCTGCGCATCAGGCCGGTGCCTGGGCAGCTATCGGTGGTGGCGCAGATCATCCGCGAGTTGCCGGAGATCGCGCAATGCGACCGCGTCACCGGCGAGGATTGTTTCATTGCGCTCGCGCATGTCGGCTCGGTGGCTGAACTGGAAAGGGTGATCGACCGCATCATTCCCCATGCGATGACCAACACCGCCATCATCCAGTCGTCGCCGGTCGAGCCGCGTTCACCACTCGGGGCTTTGCGGAGCCGGTGAACAGATCAGACGTGGCCGCGCTTCATGCGCGCCTGCTTCAGGATCGCGCGCCAGCGGATCATGTCGAAAGGGATAGGCTCGTTGTTGTTGGCGATGTGGAAGATCTCGTTGTTCACGTTCTTCAGCGATCGCCAGAAATCATAGTCGGTGATGCGTGGATCGGCCGCCAACCGTTCCACTTCGACCTTGATGTCGGTTTTCATGCACTGTCCTCGCACCGCATCCCGCCAGCCGCCCGCGCGCAAACCCGGTACGGCCGTTTTCCAACGCGCCACTGAGTCGTTCAACCGGCTCAAATGGGTTGTTCACGTTAAAACCTTGGTAAGGTTAACGCGGGTACTGGAGGGCTTCAAGCGGTCTTGCGTTTGATGCCGATCGCGCGCCCGGCGCGCTCAGGCATCGGCAGCGCGGCGTGGGCGGCGCGCATGGCTTCCACCTTGGCCATCACATCGGCAGGGAAGGCGGCGACCTTCGGCCCGGCCATGTCGACATGCAGCGCAAGCTGCTCGGAGGTGGCGGCCAGCCAGCCATCGACATGGCGGATTTCCTGATAGGCGCGCAGGCGCTTCTCATCGTGGTCGATGAGCTGGAAGGAGACCGTCACCTTGTGATCGAGATGCAGTTCCTGCACGTAGCAGACATGGACTTCCGCCGTGTAGATGGTGAGACGGCGATCCTTGGCGTAATTCGGCCCCATGCCCATCAACTCGAAAGCCTCGTCCGAGCCGCGATCGAACAGCACGTTGTAATAGGCCATGTTGAGATGGCCGTTATAGTCGATCCAGTCCTTCTCGATGCCCATCGGGCTGGTGATGATAGGCGAAGGGGTCGTCATCTGCTTTTCCTTTGATCGTCGCTGGACAGGGCGTGGCCGGTAAGGTTGTCTTGTTCTGAAGCAATTCGGGATCGAAAACCGCTTCACACTTTTCCTGGAAGTGCTTTAGGCATCTCCATAGCTGCAGAACAAGAGTGGCCGCTGGTCCATTCGCGGAGGAATTCATGGCTCTGAGCGACCTCAACCCGGTCGAGCGCAACGAGGAAGGCATCGCCGCGGTGCTCGGCATCCTCAAGCAGCGCTTGGGCGATCGCTTCCAGACCGGCGAGGCGATCCGCGGCCAGCATGCGCACACCACCACCTATATCCCGACCCAGGCGCCGGACGGCGTTGCGTTCACCGAGACCATCGCGGAGGTGCAGGAGATCGTGCGCGCCTGCGCCGAGCATCGGGTGCCGGTCATCGCCTTCGGCGTCGGCTCCTCGCTCGAAGGCCACACCAACGCGCCTGGCGGCGGCATCTCCATCGACACTTCACGCATGAACCGCATCCTGTCGGTCAACCCGCAGGATCTCGACTGCACCGTCGAGGCCGGGGTGACGCGCGAGGACCTCAACCGGCATTTGCGCGACACCGGCCTGTTCTTCCCGATCGACCCGGGCGCCAATGCTTCGCTTGGCGGCATGGCGGCTACCAGGGCGTCCGGCACCAATGCGGTGCGTTACGGCACGATGCGCGAGAACGTGTTGTCGCTGACCGCCGTCATGGCCGACGGCGAGACGATGACGACCGGCAAGCGGGCGAAGAAGAGCTCGGCCGGCTACGACCTGACACGGCTGCTGGTCGGCTCGGAAGGCACGCTTGGCATCATCACCTCGCTGACGCTGCGTCTGCAGGGCATCCCGCAGGCGATCTCGGGTGGCGTTTGTCCGTTTCCAAGCCTAGAGGCCGCCTGCAACACGGTGATTGCCACCATCCAGATGGGCATCCCGGTGGCGCGCATCGAACTGGTGAACGCGCTGCAGATGCGGGCGATGAAGAATTATTCCAAGCTCGACTATCCGGAGAGCCCGTGCCTGTTCGTCGAATTCCATGGCAGCGATGCAGGCGTGGCCGAACAGGCCGAGACGTTCGGCATGATCGCCGAGGAGAATGGCGGCGGGCCGTTCTTGTGGACCACCGTCGCCGAGGAGCGGACGAAACTGTGGAAGGCGCGGCACGACGCCTACTGGTCGTCGCTGACGCTGCGCCCCGGCGCCAAGGGGCTGTCGACCGACGTCTGTGTGCCGATCTCGCGGCTTGCCGAGTGCGTCACCGAAACCGAGGCCGACATTGCCGAAATGGGCCTGGTAGCACCCATCGTCGGTCATGCCGGCGACGGCAATTTCCACGTGCTGGTGCTTATGGACGTCGACAACCCGGCCGAGATCGCGCTTGCCGAAAAATTCGTCGCCAGGCTGAACATGCGTGCGATTGCCATGGAAGGCACCTGCACCGGCGAGCACGGCATCGGCCAGGGCAAGGTCGGCTTCCTGCGCCACGAGCTCGGCCACGGCGTCGATATCATGCGCACGATCAAGCAGGCACTCGATCCGCAAAATATCATGAACCCCGGCAAGATCCTGCCGGCGGATGGTCACTAGTCATGTCGGCGGCCGAAGCCTTGATGCCGATCGATCTTCCGCTCTCATCGGCGGGAGCTCCTCTGCCGCATGTGTTCGCGGACGAGGGACGGTTGGTGATTGCTTATATCGTCAATGTTCCGGATCCACCCTTCGATGGCATCAACCCGCGCCCGGTTTCAGCCGCTGCGGAGGGGGAGGTCGTCGCAATCCTGACGGTGGACCCTTATGTCGCATTCCAATTCGGTCCGCCGAACGATGAGGCCCTTAGCGGGCATCGGCTCCACGGGCTCGGCCTGCAGCCTTATTCCGCGTTCGAAGTGGTCAATTCGTCCTGGATTGCTTCTCTGGAAAAAGCAAACAGGGTTCACCCGCGTCATATGCCGGAGCTGTTTTCAGGCCGTCGGCACTTCATTCTGACATTTCACGATTCGACCCTGGAATTTATCGCGCGGGATTTCCGGACCAGCCTGCGAAAAGGAGCGGTGGTGAAGGTTTTGATCGAAGCGGTGGGCGACTGATCGTCTGGCCGCAGCGTCCGACGGCGGATCGCCAGCGAACATTTCGGACTGAGGGGAGCAGAAAGTAGTCCGTCTTGACCGCGCCGCCATTCGGGCAGACGCTTGGGCGCTAGCAAGGCCTGAACATACAGGCGTGCCAACGGAGGAGCGATGCCATGGCGATTTCACGCAAGGAAGAGGCGCGCGCGCTGAGCGCTGACGAACAGGAGCTGGTGGTAAAATCGCACCATCCGACGGTGCAGGAGCTTGCCGACGCCGAACTTGGCGATCTGGTCAAGCTGCTGCGGGAACGACGCAACAAGGCGCAGGCCGAGGCGCATCGGCGGCGGCGCGAAATGCGCGGCAAAGGTGCTCCAAAGGGGCGACGGCTTCGAAAGCCGATGGTGGCTCGCGGTTGAAGCTGGAGGTTCTGGCAATGGCCATGCGGCGGCTGAACGGCGAGGCCGAACGCCGTCGCCAACTGGCGGCGCGTGCCTCGTTGATCAACAACGCGCGCAAGGCGCTGGACAGCAAGCAGGCAGCCGTGAAGGGTCCGGATTTCAACACCCGCACCGCGCACCGCGGCATGCGGGCAGTGGCCAACCAGAAGGCTGAAAACCTGGTCCGGCCGATGGAACGTGGCCGGCAGCGAAAGGCGGCGGCGGTAGCGCGGGCAAAGCGCGACGCGCGCTAAAAGGCGTCGCGCTGAAACGGATTTCGGCCCCGACATTACGCACCCGCTTGTTCGGCAAGCTTCTGCAGCATGGGACGCGTCGGCGCGAAGAAGGTCGTGCCGGTGTTTGGCGTCGAGAAGTCGAGCAGCCGGTCATAGGCGCCCGACGGTTCGCCGACATACATGCGCTGCAGCATCTTTTCGATCACCCACAGATAGCGCGTGTAGCCGATGAAATAGGTGCCGAATTCGTTCTGCCCCGGGCGGCCGAACGGCATGTTGTCGCGAAGGATGTCGTATTCGTTGCCGGCGTCGTCCTCGATCGTGGCCAGCGACTTGTGCGACTTGCGCGGTTTGTCGTCGTCATCGATCTCCATGTTGTCGATCTTGGTGCGGCCGATGATTTCTTCCTGGACATGCGTCGGCGTTTTGCCCCAGGCGGCCATGTCGTGCAGGTATTTCTGGACGACGACGTAGCTGCCGCCGGCAAAGTCTGCGTCCTCGTCGCCGACAAGCGCCGAGGCGGGCAGGTCGAGACCGGTCGGGTTGGCGGTGCCGTCGACGAAACCGAGCAGGTCGCGCGCGTCGAAATAGCGAAAGCCCGAAACCTCGTCGACGACGCTCACGCTGTCGCCCAAACCATTGAGCAAGATACGCTCGAACTCGAAGCACATGTCGGGCCGCTCGGCGCGGATGTGGAAGAGGAGGTCGCCCGGCGTCGCAGGCGCCGAATGGACCGAGCCCTTGATCGGCGCGAAGGGTTTCAACTCATGCGGCCGCCTATTGGGTGAAAGCCGGTTCCAAAGGTCGGCGCCGATGCCGGCAATACAGGACAGCCGGCCGGACAAGTCGCGAAAACCGACATTCTTGACGAGATCGTCAAGCTCGCCGAGCACCGAAGCGACGTTCGAAAGCGCCGCCTTGTCGTCGCCAACCGTGACGACGAGGAAAATCGCGGCCATCGAGAGCGGCGCATCGATGCTCTGCGCATCGATCGGCACTCTGTCCCAGTTCTTGCCTGACATCGGGAAGGCTCCGTGTTGGGTGCAGATTTGTAACGGCCAAGGGCAGGGCCGGGAGGGGCAGGGAATTTGCAAAGAGATATCGCGACGGCCAGCGGTCGCGCAACTGCCGAGATTGCCCGGGATTGCGGGCCGACATTGCCGAATTGCCTCTTTATCGACACGCGGATGCGGGTAGAGTGCGGCTGGCTTTCATCCCAACCCCCAGGAGCAAATGCTCGCACGCCTGTTCGTGATCTTCGGTGGCTTGTTCGTGCTGGTGCTGTGCGCGGCACTGGTAGTGCCGTATTTCATCGACTGGACGGGCTACCGCGCCGATTTCGAGCGTGAGGCGAGCGCCATCCTCGGCCGCAAGGTGACGGTGAAGGGCGATGCCACCGCGCGGCTGCTGCCGTTTCCGTCGGTGACCTTCTCGAATGTCGAGGTTGCCGGTGGCCCGGCCGGCCAGCCGGCAATGACCGTCGAGACCTTTTCGATGGATGCTGAGCTCGCGCCATTCCTGCGCGGCGAAGTGCTGATCTTCGACATGCGGCTGGTGCACCCGAAAGCGATCATCGATGTTGCCAGTGACGGCACCGTCGACTGGGCGATGCGGCCATCCTCGCCCTTCGATCCCAACCAGATCTCGATCGAAAAGCTGACGATCACCGAAGGGCAGATCGAATTGCGCCACGAGGCCGGCGGTCGCAACCATCTGATTTCGCAGATCAACTCGACGGTTTCGGCCAAGTCGCTCACCGGCCCTTGGCGCATGGACGGCACGCTGCGCTTCGACGGGCTGCGCACGGACGTCTCGGCCTCGACCGGCAAGGTGGAAGCCGACGGCCAGATGCGGATCAGGCTGAAAGCCGATCCCGATGCTTATCCGCTGATCGTCGAGACCGACGGCAATGCCGGCATCGTCAAGGGTGCGGCCGTCTATTCCGGCCAGTTCAAGGTTTCCGGGGCGGACAGGAACTCGGCAGAACTGCGCGGCACTGACGGCGAGCCGGTCAAGGTCAGCTCCGGCAAGCCGGATCCGGGTTTCCGGCTCAACGGCAAGTTCGCGCTCGATTATCAAAAACTCGGTGTCGACGAGTTCCGCTTCGAGACCGGGCCGCTCGACAATCCCTATACGGCCGACGGCAAGGCCTCGGTCGATCTCGGCCTGAAGCCGCATTTCTCGATCGAGGCCAGTGGCGCGCAAGTGCAGTTCGACGAGGCCGTCGGTGCAAATGCGGGTACCGGGCTGACGCTCGACCAGCGCATCGCGGCATTCGAGCAGACGCTGCAGCATATGCCGAAGCCGACCATACCCGGCACGCTCGAGGTCAAGTTGCCGGCGGTGGTGGCGGGCGACACGACGGTGCGCGACGTGCGGCTCTCGGCCGAGCCGGTCGAGGGCGGCTGGTCGGTCAAATCGCTTGCCGCCACGTTGCCTGGCCGCGCGACGCTCGAAGCAGACGGCATGCTGAGCGTCGAGGATCATTTCGGCTTCACCGGCTCGCTGCTGCTTGCCGTAGGCCAGCCTTCCGGCTTTGCCGCCTGGCTGTCAAAGGACGTCGACGAAGCGATCCGGCGACTGCCGGCCGCCGGTTTCAAGGCCAAGGTCGACCTCAGCGACAACCGGCAGTCGTTCAGCGATCTCGAGCTCATCCTCGGCAAGGCGAAATTCTCGGGCAACATCGATTCCAGCCAGCCGGACGGCGCCAGGCCATCGGTGCTGATGCGGCTCACCGGCGGCGAAATGGACCTTGATGGACTGGCCGCTTTCGCGTCGATCTTCATCAGCGACAAGGGCGCCAACCGCTTTTCCGACCGCGATCTCGATTTCCAGATCAAGGCCGGCCCGGTCAGCGCCGGCGGGCTCACCGCCGACACGGTCGACACGGCGCTGCGGCTGCGCGAAGGCCTGCTGGAGGTGGACAAGCTTTCCATCGGCGGACTTGCCGGTGCCTCGATCAGCGCCACGGGCCGGGTCAAGGATTTTCCGCAGGCCCCGACGGGCAAACTCAATGCATCCATCGTGGCGGTGGATCTGAAGCCGCTGATCGATGTCGCGGCCGAGCACTATCCCGACAATCCGGTGTTGAAGGGCATCGCCAGCCGCGCGTCGGCCTATCCCGAACTGTTCCAGGATGCCCGTGTCGATTTGCTGACAAGTGCCGCCGACAATGGCGACGGCACCACCGGCCTGGCGCTGTCGGCCCAAGGCAAGGCCGGCGGTTCGGCTTTCTCGGCTTCGCTGTCGGGCAAGGGAACCGCGGATAAATTGCTCGAGGCGCCGGTGTCGATCACCTTCAATGGCCGCAACGACAACGCCACCTCGCTGCTTGCGCTTTACGGGCTGCCGGCGTTGCCGCTCGGCATGCTCGGCCACGCCAGCACCGACATCTCGGCAAAGGGCTCGGTGACCGGCGGTCTGGCGACCAGCTTCAACCTGACCGCCGACGACTTCAAGGCGAGCTTTGACGGGACCGTCGCCGCAACGCCGCAAGGTGCGGCCGCCAAGGGCAAGATCAATCTCGACGCTGCCGATATCGAGCCGTGGCTGATGACGACGGGCGTCGGTCTGCCCGGCATGGGCACCGGCACCTCCGCATCGCTCGCGGCCGACGCCGATTTCGGCAACGGGCTTCTGGTGCTGAGCGGTCTTACCGGTTCCATCAACAAGGCGTCGGTGTCCGGCGACGTCAATATCGATGCCAAGGACGGACTGCCGCATCTTGCCGGCGCGCTGGTGCTCGACGAGCTCGATCTCGATCCGCTGGCGGTGTCGCTGTTCGGCGACCCGTCCTTCGCGCCGGCCAAGGGCGGATGGCCGACCGCGCCCTTCAGCCAGAAATCGACCCTGCCATTCAATGCCGACCTCGATCTCACCACCTCGGCGCTGGCTGTCGGGCCGTTCGCGACGGCGCATGACGCGGCGTTCTCGCTGAAGCTCGACCGCGAGGGCATCCATGTCTCCGATCTCAAGGCCAAGCTCTATGGCGGTGCGCTGACCGGCCTGTTTGACCTCAAGAATACCGAAGGCACCGGCCTGTTTTCCAGCCAGATGAAGCTCACCGGCGGCGATCTTCCGGCTGTGCTGCCGGGCGCCGGCATCAGCGGCAGCGGCGACATTTCGGCGGCGCTGTCAACCAGCGGCAAGTCGGTCGATGCGATGATTGCCGCTCTCTCCGGATCGGGTACGGCGACCTTGAAAGGGATGAAGATCGACGGCATCAATCCGGACGGGTTTGCCGCCATCATCGCCAAGGCAGATGCGATCGGGCGCGATGTCGACACGGCCAAGACAGCGGGTTTCGCGCCGCAGATCGCCGGCGCCGGCAGTTTTGCCGCCGGCGACGCGGATCTGGCCTTCACCGTAGCCAACGGCACGTTGCGCGCGCCGCCAATCAGCCTGGAGAACCCGGGCGCAACCTTGTCGGCTGACGTGGCGGCCGATCTCAACACCGAGACGGTCACGGCAAAGGGGGCTTTGACCTATCATTCCGGCGACGAGGCGCTGGTCGGTTCGGAACCGGCCGTCAACTTCAGCCTTGCCGGACCACTGGGAGCGGTGGCTGCCACGTTCGACAGCGAACCGCTGGCGCAGTTCCTGACGCAGCGCGCGCTGGAAAAGGAGCAGCAAAGGGTCGAGGCGATGCAGGCGGCGCTGCTCGAAAAGCAAAGGCTGCGGCGCGAGGTGCGCTACTACGCGGCGCTTGAAACCGAGCGCGACAAGGCGGCCGAGGAATTGCGCCGCCAAGAGGAAGAGGCGCGGCAGAAGGCGGAGGCCGACGCTAAGGCAAAAGCCGAAGCCGAGGCGCAGGCCCAGGCGGAAGCCGAAGCAAAAGTCAAGGCGGACGAAGAGGCGAAAGCCAAGGCGGAGGCTGCCGCAAAGGCTCAAGCCGAGGCCGATGCAAAGGCCAAGGCTGACGCGGAGGCAAAAGCCCAGGCCGAGGCCCAAGCCGAGCAACAGGCGGCCGACAAAGCAGCAAAAGCGCAAGCGGAGGCTGAGCGCAAGAAGGCCGAACAGGCCGAGCGCAAGGCTGCCGAGCAAGCGCCGAAGGCCGACCGATCGCTTCCCGGCGTCAACGACGGTTCGACTTCAGCCCCGGCGAAGCCTAAGGCCAATCCGTTCACCATCGACAATCTGTTGAAGTCGCTCGACGGCGGTTGAGCCTCCAATGATAGCAGCGGCTCGGCATCAGGCCGAAGCCGTGTGGCGCTCAGGATGGCTCGTGGCGCGAAAGCAGGCGCCGCAGCATCGGCTCGATGCGCGAAAGCTCATCGAGATGCGCGGCCGACAGTTCCGCCAGCCGGTCGTCGGCCAGAGGTGTCAACTGCAGCAGCACACGCCGGTTGTCCGCCTTGTCCTGATCCCTGACGACCAGCCCGGCCTCGGCAAGGCGGTTCACCAGTTCGACCGCGCTGTGATGGCGGATGCGCAACCGCTCCGCCAGGTCTCCGACCGTTACCGGTGCGCCCCCAGGATAGCCTTTGATGGCCAGCAGCGCCTGGTGCTGGCGGGGCGTGAGGCCGGCGTCATTGGCCTGGACCTGGCTGAATTCGAGAAAGCGGCGGATGAGATAACGGAATTCCGACAGCCTCTGGTAATCGGCCAGGCTGATTTCGGGGTGTGGTTTTTTCGGCGTCGTCATGTCCCGACTTATGGCGCTTTCGCGCGAAAGCTCAAAGCTTGGATCTTTGTTGGAGCATGATCTTCGCCGAAAACCGGTTCCCACTCTTCGGGACCATGCTCTGGCGCAATCCTTGTCCAAAATGACGCGGGGGCGGCGGTCTATGGGGTCTTGATGAATTATATCGCGTTACGATATGCAGCCGCCGACGACCGGTCGGCAATCGCGCCGCCAGAAAGCTGAGTTCCCATGAAATCCGCCTCCGATGGCAACCGCCACCTTAGCGACTTCACCACCGATCCGCGTGTTCTGCTGATCGCGGTCACTGCCGTCGTGGTGGCGACCGCCGGGCTGTTCGCCGGCATCGCGCTTCTGAAGCTCATCCGGCTCGCCACCAACATTGCCTATTTCGGCCAGTTTTCGCTGGCTGAACTCAGGCTGGAAGACACGCCGCTCGGGCTTGCCGCCGTCATCGTGCCGGTGATCGGCGCGCTGATCATCGGACTGATGGCGCGCTTCGGCAGTGAGAAGATCCGCGGCCACGGCATTCCCGAAGCGATCGAGGCGATCCTTCTCGGCCGTTCCCGGCTCGACGCCAAGGTCGCGGTGTTGAAGCCTTTGTCGTCGGCGATCTCGATCGGTTCGGGCGGACCGTTCGGCGCCGAAGGCCCGATCATCATGACGGGCGGCGCCATCGGCTCGCTGATCGCGCAGATGCTGCCGGTCAGCGACAATGAGCGAAAGACGCTGCTGGTGGCGGGTGCGGCGGCCGGCATGACGACCGTTTTCGGCACACCGATCGCCGCCATCATGCTTGCCGTCGAACTGCTGCTGTTCGAATGGACGCCACGCAGCTTCATCCCGGTCGCCGTCGCGGCGATCGTTGCCGAAGTCGAACGCAGCTTGCTGCACATGCCGGGGCCGATCTTTCCGTTCACCGGCAGCATGGAGCCCTCGATTGCCGGCCTTGGTGGCTGGGTGATGGTCGGTATCTGCGCCGGCCTGCTGTCGGGCTTGCTGACGCAGATGGTCTACCGTTGCGAGGACGCCTTCCAGAGGCTGCCGATACACTGGATGTGGTGGCCGATGATCGGCGGCCTGGTCGTCGGCATAGGCGGCCTGATCGAGCCGCACGCGCTTGGCGTCGGTTACGACAACATCGCCAACATGCTGGACGGCCGCACGATTGCGTCAGCGGCGCTCCTGCTGCTGGTGGTGAAGGCGATCATCTGGTCGGTCGCGCTGGGGTCCGGGACTTCCGGCGGCGTGCTGGCGCCGCTTCTCATCATGGGCGGCGCGATGGGCGCGGTTCTGTCGAGCATCCTGCCTGAGGCGAGCCCGGGCTTCTGGCCGCTGCTGGCAATGTCGGCGACCATGGGCGGCACCATGCGTGCGCCGCTCACCGCAACCTTCTTCGCCACCGAGCTTACCGGCAACACGCATGTGCTGGTGCCTTTGATCGCGGCTTGCGCCACGGCCCATGCCGTCACCGTGCTGTTGATGAAGCGCTCGATCCTGACCGAAAAGGTGGCCCGGCGCGGACATCATCTCGTGCGCGAATACCGCGTCGATCCTTTCGCGCTGACCAGGGTGCGCGAGGTGATGACCACCAATGTCGAAAGCGTGCCGGCATCCATGACGCTGCATGGCGCGGCCGCGTTCCTGACCGCGCCGGAAACCAGGCATCCGAGCTTCCCGGTGATCGATGCGGAGGGCCATGTGCTCGGCGTCATCGACCCGCCGGCGATCCTGCGCTGGCGCCGTAACGGCAGGCATCGCAAGGCGACGCTCGGCGAATTGCTTGCCGGCAGCAAGATCACGCTCGCTTATCCGGACGAATATCTCGAAGCTCTGTCCGACAAGCTGCTGCTTGCCAACGTCTCGCATCTGCCAGTCGTCTCACGCGAGGGTGAACGACTTGTCGGCTATATCGGCTGGAAGGATATGATGCGGGTAAGGTCGAAAAAGCAGGCCGAGGAGCGAGACCGCACTGCCTTGCTGAGCTTCGGCGCCAGGCGAAGAGCGCAGCAGGGCGTTGGCGACCCGATCTAGCCCGCCTTGCCGCCACGCTTTGCCCAGGCAAGCACGTAGAGCCTGAGCGCCGACGACAGGTTGGCGTCACGCCTGCGGGTCTCGTCGATCTCGGCGACGAGGGCCGCGAGCGACAGCGAACGTTCCAGCGCGATGGCGATAAGGTCGTCGTAGAAGGGCTGTTCCAGGGAAAAGCTGGTGCGGTGGCCGCGGATCGTTACGGAACGTTTTTCGACCGCGGCCATCGGGGTGCTCAGCGCTCGCCAGGATCGTCAGGTTTTTCGCGGCGATGGCCGGCGACGAAATTTTCGGCTTTGTCGGCGGTCAACCGGTCACGCTCGCGCTCGGCTTTGGAACGGCCATGCAGCACCCGGTTCTCGCTCGCCAGGCGTTCCTTCTCTGTGCGCGCTTTCTGCTTGCGGGCCTGGCGGAGATTGACGATCTCGCCCATCGCGCCGGCTTACTTCTTGCGGAAGGCGTCGAGCGAAACCACGTCGGCGCCCTTGCCGCCGGTCTCGGCGACGGTGGCCTTCTTCTCGGCCTCGGCGGCCTTCTTCTTGGATTCCGGCTTCTTTTCGGGAACGACGACCGCGATCGGCTCGGGAGCAGGTGCTGCGGCTTCGTCTTCCACGGTCTCGCTCTTTACGTCGAATTCGAGCTCGAAATTGACCGACGGATCGTAGAAGCCGCGTACGGCTGAGAAGGGAATCTCCAGCTTTTCCGGAACATCGGAGAAGGAGAGCCCGACCTCGAAGCCGGCGTCCGTCACCTTCAGGTCCCAGTACTGGAACTGGATGACGATGGTCATCTGTTCGGGATAGCGCTCGCGCAGCCTGGACGAGACGCGCACGCCCGGCGCGCCGGTCAGGAAGGTGATGAAGAAATGATGATTGCCCGGAAGGCCGGTGCGCGCGACTTCGGCCAGGACCTTGCGCATGACGCCGCGCAGAGCCTCCTGGGCCAGAATGTCGTAGCGGATGTGGTCGTCGGCCATGTGCTGGTCGGGTTCCGTTGAATCGTCCGCATAGCTGTAATCAAGCTTGGGCGCGGCGTAAACCGCATATAGGCGCAAAGCGTTGAGGCCAAGAGGGGTGCCGACGATTTGATCGCTCAGGCGTGGGCGAGGACCGGCTGTTTGCCGGCTGGCTGTTTCTTCCTGGCAAAAGCGTTGAGGAAGGTCCGTACGCCGTTGCTGGCAGAGCGCAGCACCTCTTCCTCG
The DNA here is from genome assembly GCF_053005525.2 of Mesorhizobium sp. ORM8.1. Taxonomy (NCBI): domain Bacteria; kingdom Pseudomonadati; phylum Pseudomonadota; class Alphaproteobacteria; order Hyphomicrobiales; family Phyllobacteriaceae; genus Mesorhizobium; species Mesorhizobium sp. ORM8.1. The sequence goes on from NZ_CM132600.1 coordinate 6,370,140, forward strand.
GTCGGCGTGCCGCCGAGCATGAAGGTGATCTGCAATTCGGCATTGACCAGCGCCATGAACTGGCGCGCCGCGACATCGGGATCGCCGATCGACAGGTGGCCGGCGAGGGCAAGGCGGGCGAAGCGGGCGGCAAGCGCCGACCAGGTGCGTCCAGGGCCTTGTTCGCGCCATTCGGCAAAGAGCTCGGGATAGCGCTCGGCTTCGGTCTGGATCAGCTTGCGCAGGAACCGGCCGTCGCGGCTGCAGATGCAGTTGCGGTTCATGCGAACGGCAAACGTGACCAGATCGGCTTCGAGATCGGTCGGCTGGTCGGGGAAAGTAGCGAAGGTGGCGAAAATGCCGGCATTGCAGCGCTCGGTCAGGTCGCGCACGACGGCGACAAAAGCTTTTCCTTGTCGCCATGATGGTTGTAGACGGTCTGGCGCGACACGCCGGCCTCGGCCGCGATCAGGTCGATATTGGCCCCGGCATAGCCTTCCCGGCAGAACACGCCGGCAGCAGCGTCGACCACCGACACGCGCTTGGCCTCATGGCTGCGTGGCGGGAAAGTGTCAGGAGAAACGCCGTGCTTCATAAAAAACCATATAGCGGTGATTGACGAATTGGACAAGCCTGTCTAAATTTGTGGACACAAGAAAGGGAGACGCGTGTTGACGAGACGAATGGGTTCGCTCTCACGAGACGAATAAATTCGTTCTTCGATGTCGAGTTCCCGCGGGATGGAACGTCCTGGGTTTAGACACCGCTATTTCGCGGCGGCAAACCACATTCGAAAAGAGCCTTAATCATGAGTCCCAAATTCCTCCGCATTGCGGTCGTGCTCGGCTTGTTGTCCGCGATCGGCCCGTTTGCCATCGATATGTATCTTCCCGCGCTGCCTTCGATCGGCCAGGATCTGCACGCCGGCACGGCTGCCGTGCAGATGAGCCTTTTGATCTTCTTCCTGTCGATGGGGTTTGGTCAGATCGTCGTCGGTCCGATCTCCGACATGGTCGGGCGCAAATTGCCGCTCTATGGCGGTCTTGCGCTGTTCATGGTCGGCGGCGTCGGCTCGGCGATGGCGCCGACCATCGAATGGCTGATCGTCTTCCGCTTCCTGCAGGGGCTCGGCGCCAGCGCCGGCATGGCGGTGCCGCGCGCCATCGTGCGCGACCTGCACACCGGCAATGAGGCCGCCAGGCTGATGTCGCTCCTGATGCTGGTGTTCTCGGTATCGCCGATCCTGGCGCCGCTGACCGGCAGCCAGATCATCGAGAGCTTCGGCTGGCGCGCCGTGTTCTGGACCGTGACGGGTGCGGCGGCTTTGGCCACGATCTTGCTTGCCACCTCGCTCAAGGAAACGCGGTCGCCGGAAGAACGCGCCAACTCGTCCTTCGGCACGGCTTTGGCCGGCTACCGCTATTTGTTGAGTGACCGCAACTTCCTCGGCCTGACGGCAATCGCCGGCTTCGGCATCGCCAGCTTCTTCGTCTATCTGTCAAGCTCGTCCTTCATCCTGATCGACCATTACGGCCTGTCGCCATCGGTCTACAGTGTGTTCTTCTCGATCAACGCCGTTGCCTTCATCGGCATGTCGCAGCTGACCGGGATGCTGGCCGAGCGTTTCGGGCTGAAGCGCGTCGTCTGGGTGGCGGTCACCGGCTATGCCACGACGATGGTGGCACTGTTCGCGATCATGGCATCCGGCGTCGACCGGCTCGACTTGATGGCGGCGCTGTTGTTCGTCGGCTACGGCTTCCTCGGCCTCGTCATCCCGACCACCTCGGTGCTGGCGATGGAAGAGCATGGCGAGATCGCCGGAACCGCCTCGGCGCTGATGGGCACGCTGCACTTCGCCATCGGCGCGCTGGCGATGGGCGTTGCCGGCGTCTTCTTCGACGGCACGCCGCTGCCGATGGTCGCTGGCATCACGCTGTGCGCGGTTATCTCCTTCACGCTGGCCAAGGTGACGCTCGGCCGTTCGCGGGAAGCAGCGGAGGCGCCGGCGGAATAAGACGGATCAAACCACTGAAGAAGGTCGGGCTTGCCCGGCCTTTTTCATGTCTGACGCAAGCCGGCTTGATCGAGGACGAAGCCGACCCGCTCCCCGACGGAGACGAAAGGCAGGGGCACCAGCTCGTAGCCAAGCTCGGCATAGACGCCGGTCACCGATTGAAAGGTGCGCTCGGCTTCGTCCAGCGTCTGCTTGCGCTCTTGGTCCTGGGTGAAGATCTCCGGCCATGGCGGCGCGACGAAAACGCGCCGCGCATAGCGGAATTTATCCGCCGCGGTTCTGATGTGCTCGGGCACCGGCAGGCCACAAAGCCTGAGATAGCCGATTGTATCGGCCACACCGCGGTCGAAGAAGACCGGACCGGGCTCGGCATGCGCGGCATGCCAAGAGCGCAGCTCCCATGACAGCATGAGCTCGGCAAACAGCGCGCGGTCCTGCCAGGGAAGGGCAGGGCCGTCGATCGCCATCTGGTCGCGGATGATGCCGCGTCCGGCTTCGGGCGCCGTCGCGAAGCCTGCAGCCTTCAACGCGTCGATCAGCGTCGTCTTGCCGGAACCGGGACCGCCGGTCAGCACGAAAAATCGATCGGTATCGTTTTGCATCACTTGTCCATGGGTGATGAGCGGCAGGCCGCGCCGCGTATCGAGCGCCGGACGAGGCTTGGCCGTTCTGTCGATGATTGGGGAAGCGGGGAGGGAGAAGTGGAGGTTTCTGTTGCCAGGTACCTCCGAACCCCGCCTAGAAGTGCGAACCCCTAGGGCTTGATTTGAAGCGTTCGCGCCGCATTAAGCAGCGAGACGAGCTTCCGCATAGTTGTCGTTGGCAACTATAAGTTTAGCCCGATAACGGTGGTACAATGCCGGGCAAAAGTACGATCTTTACACCTTCGTCGATCCTATTTCGCCCCCAGCAAAAGCCGCTCCGTTATCCAGAGCGGTTTTTGGTGGAGGCGCCGGGTACCGCCCCCGGGTCCGAACGGCTTATTTCATCGCCTGTTTATCGCCATAGTCGGTCAAGCCGACGTACGGTATATAGGGATCGATGAGGAAAAAGAAAGGCCATCCCGGCACTTGTCCCCTTGGCAAACCACGCGGCCGAGGGTTGACTTGCGCGCTTACTCAATCGAAGCTCCGGCTCGCGGTGAGGAGTCTTTGACCTAGCGCACAGGTTGCGCAGTGCGCCACAAACCTCATCGATGACATCGGTGGCGCCGACGAGGGGAAGTTTGATGGCCGACTATCTTGCGGATGTGAAGAAGTACGACGCTGGCGCCGGCGCGGATGTGGTCGATAAGATCGTCAAGCATCTGGGCATCGCGCTCAGGAACCGCGATTCCTCGCTGGTGTCCTGTACCGACCCCAAGGAACTCGACCGCGTGCGGGAGAATTGGATCGGCAAGAAGCTCGGCATCGCGGACGCAGCAAAGGCCAATGCTTCGATCGAGAAGACCTGCAAGGCGATGCATGCGGACAACACCAAGAGCCGCGTGACCTTCTATTATCTGGTCGCCAAGGATCTCGGCAAACTCGGCTCTCTCTGAGGCCTGAAAGAGGCCTGAAAACCGTCCGGCCGCCGGCACGAAACGGTGCCGGCGCAGAGGTTTTACGCATGATCCACGCCTGCCGCAGGCTTTGCAGTGTTCGACGGGCAGACAGTCGGTTATGATCGGCTGTAGCCCGGATCGAGGCAAAGCCGATGCGCCAATATCTCGACCTGTTGAAGCATGTGCTGGAAAACGGCGCCGATCGCGGCGACCGCACCGGCACCGGTACGCGCTCGGTGTTCGGCTACCAGATGCGCTTCGATCTTTCGCAGGGCTTCCCGGTCACCACCACCAAGAAGCTGCATCTGAAGTCGATCATCCACGAGCTTTTGTGGTTCCTGGCCGGCGACACCAACATCAAATATCTGAACGATCACGGCGTCACCATCTGGGACGAATGGGCCGACGAGAACGGCGATCTCGGCCCGGTCTATGGCAAGCAATGGCGTTCCTGGCCCGACGGGCATGGCGGCGCGATCGACCAGATTGCGAATCTTCTCAAGGAGATACGCAAAAATCCTAATTCGCGCCGTCTGATCGTCTCGGCCTGGAATCCGGCCGAGGTCGAGGCCATGGCGCTGCCACCCTGCCACTGCCTGTTCCAGTTCTATGTCTCGGAAGGCCGGCTTTCCTGCCAGCTCTACCAGCGCTCGGCCGATATCTTCCTCGGTGTGCCGTTCAACATCGCCTCTTATGCCTTGCTGACGCTGATGGTGGCGCAGGTGACCGGGCTGAAACCCGGCGATTTCGTCCATACGCTGGGCGACGCGCATCTCTACGCGAACCATTTCGAACAGGCGCGCGAACAGCTGCGGCGCACGCCGAAGGCGCTGCCGACGATGTGGATCAACCCGGAGGTGAAGGACCTTTTCGCCTTCCGTTTCGATGACTTCCGGTTGGAAAACTATTTCGCCGACGCCACGATCAAGGCGCCGATCGCCGTCTGAGGCCAAGGCTTCCGGCAGCGCTTGGGTCATCAAACGCCGTTCTGTCAGTCGACGCCGACCATTACGTCGGAGGCCTTGACCACCGCATAGGCCTGCTTGCCCTTTTCGAGCGCGAGGTCGGCGACCGCTTCGTTGGTGATCGATGCGGTGACGATGACGCCGCCGCCAATGTCGATGCGGACATGCGAGGTGGTTGCCCCCTTGACGATCTCGGTGACCTTACCCTTGAGGATGTTGCGGGCGCTGATCTTCATGCATCTCTCCTTTGAACTTTGCTGTGCCGTTTCGCATCTGTTGTAGGCTGTGACCGCGCTGGCGCACAATGCCATTGCAGGCGAAAAGCCTTCCCTTGTTATGTTCATCCGGATATATCGGTCCAAGGCTTTGGGCCGTACGGACTATCAAACCGGGAGAGAGTTTATGCTGGGCAATGGTTTTGGATTGAAGGCGGCCGCCGTTGGCGGTCTGACCGCAATGCTGATCGCCGCAATGCCTGCGGCCCATGCCGACGACAAGGTGATCGTGTTCGCCGCGGCGAGCCTCAAGGATGCGCTCGACGCGGTCAACAAGGCCTGCGAGCCGGAAGTCGGCGAAACCGCGACCATTTCCTACGCTGCAAGCTCCGCACTTGCCAAGCAGATCGAAGGTGGCGCGCCCGCCGACCTCTTCGTTTCGGCCGATCTCGACTGGATGAGGTATCTCTCCGACAAGAAGCTGACCAAGCCGGACACCGAAGTGAAACTGCTCGGCAACCAGATCGTGCTGGTGGCGCCGAAAGATTCCAAGGTCGAGACGAAGGTGGAAAAAGGTTTCGATCTCGCCAAGCTCGTCGGCGACGGCAAGCTCGCGATGGGCGATTTCAAGGCGGTGCCGGCCGGCAAATACGGCAAGGCGGCGCTGGAATCGCTGGGCGTATGGTCGTCGGTGGAAGGCAAGGTCGCCCAGGCCGAGAACGTTCGCGCCGCTTTGAAACTGGTGGCGACCGGCGAGGCGCCGCTCGGCATCGTTTACGCAACCGACGCGCATGCCGAGAAGGGCGTCAAGGTCGTTGGTACCTTCCCGGAGGATTCGCATCCACCGATCATCTACCCGATTGCCCAAACCGCGGATTCGAAGGACAAGGATACGGCTGCCTTCCTGAAATGCGTCGAGTCGGCCAAGGCCGCCGACCTCTTCAAGGAACAGGGTTTTACGGTGCTCGCGCCGAGCAACTGAGAAAGACCTGACATCGCGTATGAACTGGCTGCTGGACCTCACGCCCGACGAATGGAATGCGGTCCGGCTGTCGATCAAGGTGGCGTTGGTGGCGATGGTCTTCAGCCTGCCACCCGGCATCCTGATTGCGCTCCTGCTCGCGCGGGGGCGCTTTTGGGGCAAGACCCTGCTCAACGGCCTTGTGCATCTGCCGCTGATCCTGCCGCCCGTCGTCACCGGCTATCTGTTGCTGCTTACCTTCGGCAAGCGCGGGCCGGCAGGCGCGTTCCTCGCCGAGCATTTCGGCATCGTCTTTTCCTTCCGCTGGACCGGCGCCGCGCTTGCCTGCGGCGTCATGGGCTTTCCGCTGATGGTGCGCGCCATCCGGCTCTCCATCGAGGCCGTCGACCGCAAGATGGAGGCGGCCGCCGGCACGCTCGGCGCCAATCCGCTCTGGGTGTTCGCCACCATCACGCTGCCGCTGACCCTGCCTGGCCTCATCGCCGGCGCCATCCTCTCCTTTGCCAAGGCGATGGGCGAGTTCGGCGCCACGATCACCTTCGTCTCCAACATTCCGAACGAAACGCAGACGCTGCCGTCGGCCATCTACACCTTCACCCAGGTGCCGGGCGGCGACGAAGGCGCGCTGAGACTGACGCTGATCTCGATCATCATCTCGATGGCGGCGCTCGTCGCCTCGGAAGTGCTGGCGAGGCGCGTCGGCCGGCGGATGGACATCGAATGACGCTCGCGGTCGATATCAGCCATGGTCTGGGCGATTTCGCCGTCGAGGCGAAATTCGAGAGCGCCGGCCGGCTGACGGCGCTGTTCGGGCCCTCGGGCTCGGGCAAATCGACATTGATCAACGTGATCGCCGGGCTGATCCGGCCTGACAAGGGACGCATCATGGTCGACGGGCGCGTGCTGGTCGACACGGAAGCAGGCATCTTCGTGCCGATGCACAAGCGACGGATCGGCATGGTGTTCCAGGACGCGCGGCTGTTTCCGCATATGAGCGTCGCCGGCAATCTGCGCTATGGCCGCTGGTTCACGCCGGCGGCGGATCGCTACGCCAACATCGATGACGTGATCGACCTGCTCGGCATCGGCCATCTGCTCGACCGGCGGCCGGCAAAACTGTCGGGCGGGGAAAAGCAGCGCGTGGCGATCGGCCGTGCGCTGCTTGCCAGTCCGAAGCTGCTGTTGATGGACGAACCGCTCGCCTCGCTCGACGAGGCGCGCAAGGCCGAGATCCTGCCTTACATCGAGCGGCTGCGCGACGGGACGAAAATCCCGATCGTCTATGTCAGCCATTCCATTGCCGAGGTGGCGCGGCTGGCGAGCGACGTGGTCGTGCTTGCGCAAGGCAAGGTCACGGCCTCCGGTCCGGCCGAAGCGATCATGCAGCGGCTCGACCTGTTGCCGGCGGAGGAACGCGGCGAGGGCGGCGCGCTGCTCGACGCCAAGGTGCTGCGTCACGATGAGGTGTTCGGCATGACGGTGCTGACCTCGCCGGCCGGCGAGATCCGCGTGCCGAAACTGGCGAGGCCGGTTGGCGCGCCAATTCGCATCCGCATCCGTGCCCGCGACGTCATGGTCGCCACCGAGAAACCCACCGGCCTCAGCGCGCTCAACATCCTGCCGGGAACGATTGTCAGCATGAAGCCAGGCGAAGGGCCTGAGGTCGAGATCGGCATCGGCTGCGGTGGCGCGGTGGTGCTGGCGCGCATAACCGAACAGTCGCGGCAGGCGCTGGGACTGAAATTGGGAAGCAAGGTGTTCGCGGTCATCAAGACGGTGAGTTTCGACCGGGCGAATACCGGCGCCGGCCTGCCTGCCGATGTGAGCGTTTGAGGAATTCGATGATATCGCTATGTGCATTTGGAATAGCGATCTTTCCCCGCAAGGGCTATTCTGCTGCTGTCAAATCCGAGGACATGAAATGCCGTCGCTCAGCCTGCGGATAAATCTCGACCCGGACGGAAGAATCGGGCCGGGCAAGATCGAGCTTCTGGAGCAGATCGCCGCCTTCGGCTCGATCTCGGCCGCCGCGCGCGGCATGGAGATGTCCTACAAACATGCCTGGGACTTGGTCGAGGACATGAACCGCGTGTTCGGCAAGCCGCTGGTTTCGGCACAGACCGGCGGCAGGAAAGGCGGCGGCGCGCAACTGACCTCGGTCGGGTTGGCGGTCGTCAGCCGGTTCCGGGCAATAGAGCGGGCAGCTGCTTCGGCCGCTTCAGTGCATATGCAGGCCTTGCAGGCGGAAATCGACGCTGGATAGGGCAGTAGGGCAGTAGGGCAGTAGGGCAGTAGGGCAATGATCTCCTGGAGTGCTTACGCCCGAGCGAGTGTCTCCCTATTGCCCTACTCCCCTAATTTCCTCAGCAGATACGCGTCCATGATCCAGCCCTTTTTCTTGCGGGCTTCCTCACGCACTTTTTCGATCTCTTCGCCGACGTCACCAAGCCGGCCGGAGATGACGATCTCGTCGGGCGTGCCGAGATAGGCGCCCCACTGGATCAGGACATCCTTGTCGGCCAGCGTGTTGAAGGCGCATTTGCCGTCGAGCATGACCACGGTCGAGCCGGCGTTGGCGGGCAGGCCCTCTTCGGTCAGACGCCGGCCGGTCGTGACCAGGATCGAATCGCCGATGCGGTTGAGCGCGGTGGCATGCGAGGCCGCAAGCGCCTGGATGGCGGTGATGCCCGGGACGACGTCGAGGTGGAAGGCGACATTGTCCCTTTGCCGCACGCGTTCGAGGATGCGCAGCGCGCTGTCATAGAGCGACGGGTCGCCCCAGATCAGGAAGGCGCCGCAACCGTCCTCGGCCAATTCGTCGCGGATCAGGCCTTCATAGATGGACGCGATCGCTTCGTGCCAATCGTCGACCGTGGTCCGGTAGGACGATGTCGGCTCGGCGCGTACCGGGACGTCGAACTCGACCCGGCGCGATTTCGGGTTGGTGACGAAGCGGTCGCAGATCTGCCGCCGCAGATCGGCGAGATCGTTCTTCTTCGCCCCCTTGTCGGGGATGAACAGCACGTCGGCGCGGTTCAGGCCGTTGATGGCCTGTACCGTCATGTGTTCGGGATTGCCGGCGCCGATGCCGATGACGAGAAGCTTGCGCATGAGGCGAACTCATGCCTTATCGGAAACGGCCTGTCCAGATCGCCGGCGCCGCGGTGCTTCGCGACGCTGGCGCGGAAGGGCTTTGAAACACTATCCCGACCGGATAGGTTGGCGCAGGTATTCCGCCGAGGGGGATTTCATGTTCCGCACCGTCCTGTTCGCAGCCCTGGCGCTTTCGACCGCGCCGGCCTTCGCCAACGATTCAGTCGCCGAACTCAGCACCGGCGGCCTGATCCTGTCGCGCAGCGATGCGGTGGCGATGCAAAGCGAGGACCTCTTCATCTCGCCGGAAAAAGTGACGGTCGACTATGTCTTCCACAACAACACCGACAAGGATGTCGATGCGATCGTCGCCTTCCCGCTGCCCGACATTGCCGGCGATCCGGAGGAAATGCCGGCGATCCCCGAGAACCAGAGCGACAATTTCCTCGGCTTCGAGGTGACGATCGACGGCGCCGCGGCAAAGCCGCAACTCGAGCAGAAGGTGTTTGCGCTCGGCATCGATATCAGCGCCGATCTGAAGGCGCAGAACGTGCCGTTCAACCCGTTCAGCGACGCCGCCAGGGCCGCGCTGGCAAAATTGCCAAAAGCGGTGGCCGACGATTGGGTTGACCGCGGCATCATCATCGAGAATCCGGAAACCGATAGCCAGCCAAGCTTGACCGCGCCATACGTGCCGTTCTGGCAATTGCGCTCGACCTATTGGTGGCGTTCGACCTTCCCGGCCAACAAGGACGTCCATGTCTCGCACCGCTACAAGCCGAGCGTCGGCGGCACCTCCTCGGTCAGCTTCTTCTATGACGGCAAGTTCGCCGAGGGCAGCCAGTACACCACCTACAAGACCCGCTACTGCATGGACGACGCGTTCGAGAATGCAATTCGCCAGGCGGCGAAGGCCGACGGCTATCCGAAATTCTACGAAAACCGCATTGACTATATCCTGACCACCGGCGGCAACTGGGCGGCCGGCACCATCGGCAAGTTCAAGCTGACCGTCGACAAGGCCAATCCGAAGGCGCTGATCTCGTTCTGCGGAGACAATGTCAAAAAGATCGGGCCGACGACCTTCGAGATGACGGCGCAGGATTTCTACCCCGAGCACGACATCGATATATTGTTGCTGCAGCCGTCGGAAAGCGGGGACGCCAACTGATGGAGGTTGCGATCTATGTCGCCATCGCCGAAAACGGCGTGATCGGGCGTGAAGGCGGTCTGCCCTGGCGGCTTTCCACCGACCTCAAGCGGTTCAAGGCCGATACGATGGGCAAGCCCATCATCATGGGCCGCAAGACCCATGAAGGCATCGGCAAGCCGCTGCCCGGCAGGCTCAACATCGTGGTGACGCGCGACAAGGCCTGGCGCGCCGAAGGCGTCGAGGTCGCCCATTCGCTGGACGAGGCGATTACGCTGGCCAAGGTGCGCGGCCGCTGCATGGCGGGCGCCGAGGAGATCTGCGTGGTCGGCGGCGGCGAAATCTATGCCCAGGCCCTGCCGCTCGCCGACCGCCTGCATGTCACGCATGTGCTGGGCAAGTTCGATGGCGATGCGCATTTCCCGCCAATCGACCCAAATGTCTGGCGCATCGTGCGTTCGCAAGATTTTCCGGCCGGCGAGAAAGATAGCCACGCGACACGCTACACCGTCTACGAACGCCGTCGCGACGGTCATTAGAGACGACAAACGGTCGCTGCCGGCCCAAATCGGACGGTTGCGGTGGCACATCGCGTTGAAAGCGCGCCAAGGCGTCCCTATAGAAGAACGACATTGCGCCGCAAGGCCGAGGGAACCGAAGCGAAAGGACATTCATGCCCTGGAACGACAAGAGCGGTGGCGGCGGCCCATGGGGCGGCGGCAACAATCAGGGGCCTTGGGGGCAAGGACCGAAAGGGCCAAGCGGCCCGCAGGGTTCGCCCCCGATCTCGAGGATATCATCCGTCGCGGCCAGGACAGGCTGCGGCGCGCGCTCCGGGCGGCGGCGGCGCCAGTCCGGCGGTGCTCGGACTGATCGCGCTGGCACTCATCGCGCTGTGGGCTTTCAAGGCGATCTATACCGTGCAGCCGGACGAGGTCGCGGTTGAATTGCGCTTCGGCAAGCCGAAGGCCGAGCTTTCGCAGCCGGGCCTGCATTTTCACTGGTGGCCGATCGAAACGGTCGAAACCGCCAAGATCTCCGAACAATTGGTCAGCGTCGGCGGCGGGGCGAGCAGCGGTTCCGGCCTGATGCTGTCCGGAGACCAGAACATCGTCAACGTGCAATTCTCGGTCGCCTATCAGGTTTCCGATCCCAAGGCCTACCTGTTCGACGTCTCCGATCCCGACGGCATGCTGTCGCAGGTGGCCGAAAGCGCCATGCGTGAAGTCGTCGGCCGGCGCCCGGCGCAGGACATCTTCCGCGACGACCGCCAGGGCATCGCAACCGGGGTGCGTGAGATCATCCAGGCAACGCTCGACGGCTACAAGACGGGTCTGCAGGTCAATGCGGTCTCGATCGAGGACGCTGCGCCGCCGCGCGAGGTCGCCGATGCGTTCGACGAGGTGCAACGCGCCGAGCAGGACGAAGACAAGTTCGTCGAACAAGCCAACCAGTATTCCAACCAGAAGCTCGGCCAGGCGCGCGGCCAGGCAGCCCAGGTCCGCGAGGATGCGGCCGCCTACAAAAACCGTGTCGTTCAGGAAGCGGAAGGCGAAGCGCAGCGCTTCATCTCCGTCTACAACGAATATGCCAAGGCGCCCGACGTGACGCGCAAGCGCCTTTATCTGGAAACCATGGAGAAGATCCTGAAGGACTCGAACAAGGTCATCGTCGAACAGGGCAACGGTCAGGGCGTCCTGCCTTACCTGCCGCTGCCGGCATTGCAGCCGAAGGCACCGCCGGCGCCGGCTCCCCTGGGCGCCACGACGGGAGGCAACCAGTGATGGCCAACCGTCTTCCCGTCTTCGCGGTCATCGCGGCGGTTCTCCTGTTCCTGCTCTATTCCGCGGTGTTCGTGGTCAGTGCCGGCCAGCAGGCCATTGTTTTGAGGTTCGGCGAGATCATCGACGTCAAGAGCGAGCCCGGCATCTATTTCAAGGCGCCGTTTGCTTTCTTCGATGCCGACAGCGTGCAAATGGTCGAAAAGCGGGTGATGCGCTTCGACCTCGACAACATCCGCGTCCAGGTTTCGGGCGGCAAGTTCTATGAAGTCGACGCCTTCATCGCCTACCGCATCTCGGATCCGCGCACCTTCCGCGCGGCCGTCTCCGGGCAAGTCGAACTGGCCGAAGCCCGGTTGCGGACCCGTCTCGATGCGGCGCTCCGCCGTGTCTATGGTCTGCGCGACTTCGAGGCCGCACTCTCCGAGGAGCGCGGCGTGATGATGCGTGAGGTGCGTGACCAACTGCGTCCGGACGCAACCTCGCTCGGTCTCGACATCGAGGACGTGCGCATCCGCCGTACCGATCTTACGGCGGAGGTCTCGCAACAGACCTTCGATCGCATGAAGGCCGAACGTCTGGCGGAGGCCGAACGGCTGAGAGCCCGCGGCAACGAAGCGGCGCAGCGCATCAAGGCGCGGGCCGACCGTGAGGTGGTCGAGATCGTCGCCGAGGCGCAGAAAGAATCGGAAATCCTGCGCGGTGAAGGCGAGGCGCAACGCAGCGCGACCTTCGCCGAAGCCTACAAGCGCGATCCGGCCTTCTTCGATTTCTACCGTTCGATGAATGCCTATGGCTCGGCGCTAGACAACTCGGGGACGACGATGGTGCTGTCGCCCGAGTCCGAGTTCTTCCGCTACTTCCGCGATCCGGACAGCAAGCCTCAGCCGGGACTGCCGGCGGCATCGCTGCCGGCGCCGGCCACTTCCACCGCGCCGGCGGCCCCGGCTGCGCAGCCCAGCCCCGCCCAGTAACGGGCGGTGCAGGATTTTCTGGCGGCTATCGGCCTGGTCCTCGTAATCGAAGGCCTGGTCTATGGCGGGTTTCCGGGGCTGGCCCGGAAACTCGCGACCGAAGTGCTGTCGATGCCGGAGAATGCGCTTCGCATCGGCGGCTTGGCTGCAATCGCGGTCGGCGTCGGTGTCGTCTGGCTGGTGCGCGGATGATGAAAATTGCGTGGTGCGGCGGCGATTGACGATTTATCCTCAGTCGGTAGCCACAGCCGCAACAGTGCCGTATTTCTTGCCAACATGAACCGGACGGGCGTCTTTGCGGACATGCCTGTCCTTTTCAGACACACCGGGAGGCCACAATGATATCCGACACCCTGTTGCGCGCGGCGCGGCGCACGTTCATCGCCGGCACCACGGCGTTCGTGGTCGGCATGGTTGCCGTCCCGTCATTCGTCACGCCGACGATCGCGTCCGATGGGCCGCCCTCGGTTGCCGATCTCGCCGAACGCCTGCTCGGCGCGGTGGTCAACATCTCGACCTCGCAGACGGTCAAGGGCACGGAAGGGCCGGGCGCGGTGCCGATGCCGCAATTGCCCGAGGGTTCGCCGTTCCAGGACTTTTTCGACGATTTCTTCAAGAACCGCGGCGGCGACAAGGGTGGCGCCGCGCAGAAAGTGCAGTCGCTAGGCTCCGGCTTCGTCATCGATGCCGAGCAGGGCATCGTGGTGACCAACAACCATGTCATTGCCGATGCCGACGATATCGAGGTCAATTTCTCCGACGGCATCACGTTGAAGGCGAAGCTTATCGGCACCGACACCAAGACCGACGTCGCGGTGCTGAAAGTCGAGCCGAAGGGCCACAAGCTGACGGCGGTGAAGTTCGGCGATTCCACCAAGATGCGCGTCGGCGACTGGGTGATGGCGATCGGCAACCCGTTCGGCCTCGGCGGCACGGTGACGGTCGGCATCGTCTCGGCGCGCAACCGCGACATCAATTCCGGACCCTATGACGATTTCATCCAGACCGACGCCGCCATCAACCGCGGCAATTCCGGCGGTCCGCTGTTCAACAGCAACGGTGAGGTGATCGGCATCAACACGGCGATCATCTCGCCGTCGGGCGGTTCGATCGGAATCGGCTTCTCGATACCCTCGCAGCTCGCCGCCGGCGTCGTCGACCAGCTGCGCCAGTTTGGCGAGACGCGGCGCGGCTGGCTCGGCGTGCGCATCCAGCCGGTGACCGACGACATCGCCGAAAGCCTCGGCATGGCGACCGCCAAGGGGGCGCTGGTGGCCGGCGTCATCAAAGGCGGACCGGTCGACAATGGTACGATCCAGGCCGGCGACGTCGTCATCAAGTTCGACGGCAAGGACATCCACGAAATGCGCGACCTGCCGCGCGTCGTGGCCGAGAGCCCGGTCGGCAAGGCGGTCGACGTCGTCATCGTGCGCAAGGGCGTCGAGCAGACGGTCAAGGTGACGCTTGGCCGGCTCGAGGACGGCGAGAAGCTCGCCAGCGGCGGGAACGGCAACACCGATCAGGGCAATGGCGACAAGGCAACGCCGCCGGTGTCGACTGCTTCCGTGCTCGGCATGACGGTCGGCGAACTCAATGAGCAGACACGGCAGAAGTTCGGTATCGCCGCCGACGTGTCCGGCGTGGTCGTCACCGATGTCGCCAAGAACTCGGCCGCCGCCGAGCGCGGCATCCAGCCAGGCGAGGTGATCACCGAGATCGCGCAGGAATCGGTTGCCACGCCGAAGGACGTTATGGACCGGATCGGTGCATTGAAGGAGCAGGGACGCAAGAACGCGCTGCTGATGCTGGCGTCAAAGACCGGCGAGCTGCGCTTCGTGACGATCCGGATGGATTGAGTCCGGGAAGCCTGGCAACCAGTTGATCTTCAACGAAGACAACCGGTTGATCTTCAACGAAGACGATCGGAAGGGCGGCTACCGAGCCGCCCTTTTTTGTGCCTGCCAGTCGTCGCGCGAAAGCCTGTAGAGCGAATGCCACTTGAGATGCGGATGGCTGTCGGGGACGTTGGGATGGTCGAAGTCGTTGGCTGGATCGGCGCGCATGCCGAGGCGCTTCATGACCGCGGTCGAGCGATGGTTGTCGGCGACCGCGAAAGACACGATTTCATCCTGGTCGAGCGTTTCGAAGCCGAAGGCGAGCCAGGCTTTGGCGGCCTCGGTGACATAACCCTTGCCCCAGAATTCAGGCGCCAGCCGCCAGCCGATCTCGATCACGCCGTTGGGCAGGGAAGGCACGTGATCGGTGTCGACGAGGCCGACGAAGCCAATGCATTCGCCGGTTGCGGCGATCTCGGCGGCGGCGAAGCCATAGCCATCCTCTTCGATCCAGGCGCGGACCTCGTTCATCCTGGCGTCGGCTTCGGCTCGCGTGCGGCGAAACGGGAAGAATTCCATGACGCGATCGTCGGAGTTGATGCGGTGGAAGAGTTCGCGATCGCGATCCTCCCAGTTGCGCAGGATCAAGCGCTCCGTGCGCATCGGTCTCATTCAACGAACTCCTGGCGACGATAACCCTGAAGATAGAGCAGCGCGGTCAGGTCGCCATGATCGATGCGGATCCTTGCCTGCTCCGCTACGGAAGGCTTGGCATGCAAGGCGACGCCGGTGCCGGCAAGGCGGATCATGTCGAGATCATTTGCGCCGTCGCCCACGGCAATTGCGTCCTCGGTCGTCAGGCCAAGCTTCGCGGCAATGTCGAGCAGCGCCTCGGCCTTGGCCGCCCGGCCGAGGATCGGCTCGGCCACCATGCCGGTGAATTCGCCGTCCTTCTCGATCAGGCGGTTGGCGCGGTTTTCCTGGAACCCCAGCATGTCGGCGATGCGGCTGGTGAAAACATCGAAACCGCCCGAGACCAGCGCCGTCCAGGCGCCGTTGGCGCGCATCGTCCGCACCAGCGCACGGCCGCCGGCGGCGAGCGTCAGCCTATTGGCGATAATGCGATCGACCACCGCTGTGTCGAGGCCCTTCAGCAAGGCAACGCGCTCGCGCAAGGCGGGCTCGAACGCAATCTCACCATTCATGGAGCGCGCGGTGATTGCCGCGACATGCTCCTTGACGCCGATCTCGTCGGCCAGTTCGTCGATGCATTCCTGGTCGATCATGGTCGAATCCATGTCGGCAAGCAGGATTTTCTTTCTCCTGCCTTCCGCCGGCTGGACGATGACGTCGACGGGCTCGGAGGCAAGCGCCGCGCGCAGATTGGCCGTCAACGCGCCGACATCCGGTACCTCGGGCAAAACGACATCGCAGGCAATGTCCTCGGCCAGCCAATGAACAGCGCTTGCGCCCGCCGCCCGCGAGGCCATATTCGCAAGCGAGGCCGACACGGCGCGGTCTTGCGGACGGGACACTATTGTGGCGATCAGCGGCATCGAGAATTCCGACGGACAAGCGGGCGAAGGCCGCGTGAAAAACGCGATCCTGATAGCCGGGCCGACGGCCAGCGGCAAGTCGGCGCTGGCGCTCGATCTTGCCGAGCGCGAGGGTGCGGTCATCGTCAACACCGATTCCATGCAGGGCTATTCGGTGCTCGATGTGCTGACGGCGCGACCAAGCGCCGCCGAAATGGCGCGCGCGCCGCACTTCCTCTACGGCCACGTGCATCCCTCTACAGCCTATTCGACCGGCGCCTGGCTGCGCGACGTGACGAAGCTGATCGACGAGGGTGCCCTGTCGGGCCGTCCCGTCATTTTCGTCGGCGGCACCGGGCTTTATTTCCGCGCGCTGGCCGAAGGCATTTCGGACATGCCCGACATTCCGCAGGCAGTGCGCGACCGCTGGCGTTACGAACTCAAGGAACAAGGCGCCGAGCGGCTGCATCGCTTGCTGATGCGCGAGGATTCGGCTGTTGCCATGCAACTCAAAGCCAGCGACAGTCAGCGTATCGTGCGCGCGCTCGAGGTGCTCGATGCCTCGGGGCGTTCCATCCTCGAATGGCAGGCGGCGCGCGGCCGGCCGCTGATCGATCGCGGCAGCGCGCGCTTCCTGGTGATCGAGCCGGACCGAGCTGAGCTGGTGCGGCGCATCGAAGTTCGCTTCGACCAGATGCTCGACAAGGGCGCGCTCGACGAAGTCCGGCAACTGACGGCGCTCGACCTCGATCCCGCGCTGCCGGCCATGAAGGCGATCGGCGTGCGCGAACTGCAGGCGGCGATGGCCGGGCAAACAGGATTTCCCGAAGCGATCGAACGCGCCAAGATCGCGACCAGGCAATATGCGAAGCGCCAGGCGACCTGGTTCAGGCATCAACTGGGAGCGGAATGGCGCAGACTGCGACCGGGTGATGACCTGGCGATCTGACCAATGCCATTTTCAATCAGCGCCTTAAAATCTTCCGCACAACTTCTCGCCAGGGTTGTTCCAGTTAACGCTCCGTAAGGCCGGCCATGCCATAACGTTGAACGTTGCAGTGCGGCGGGGAGTTGATGCGTTTCCACAAGGCGGAATCCGCTTTTTTCGTCTTTATTTTCGTGATCCTGGCCGCCGGCCTGGTGACATTCCACGCCTATGGCCAGTTGCAGGGTATCGCCACCGACCTCGATACCGCATCGCGCGTCGACAGGATCATCTACCTCAACAAATTGCTGTTCGTGACCGGGGCGCTGCTGGCGACCGCGCTGTTCTTCGGGACTTTCTTCATCTACCCGCTGATCCGCGGCCAGGTGCGGGAAGAAGGCAAGCTGCGCGCCATGACTGTGTCGCTCAGCGCCCGTTCACAGACGTTGGAGCAGGCGGCGCTCACCGATGGCCTGACCGGCATGCAGAACCGCCGCTACTTCGACGACGCTTTGCGCGAATATCTCGATGAATTCCGTCGCATCGACAGGCCGGTCGGGCTGATGATCCTCGACCTCGACCATTTCAAGCAGGTCAACGACACGCATGGCCACGATGTCGGCGACGAGGTGCTGAGGGCCGTCGCCACGTGCCTCAGGGGCATGACGCGCTATCACGACGTGGTGGCGCGCCTGGGCGGCGAGGAATTTGCCGTGGTCACGCCCAACATGGACGCCGAGCTGCTTGGCCGTTTCGCCGAGCGCATCCGCAAGGCGATCGCCAACATGTCGGTCCTGTCCGGCAATGTGCGGCTGAAGGTCACCACCAGTGTCGGCCTTGCCGTGTGGGACCACAAGGAAAGTGCCGAGGATTTCTATCGCCGCGCCGACCGCCAGCTCTACGAGGCGAAGAAGCAAGGCCGCAACCGCGTCTGCGCCTAAAATTCCATCATTAAATTCGTGATGCTGGCCGACTGGGGCCGCTTCCTGCGCTTCCGGTGCTCGCGGACTTGATGTCCGCTCCGCTCCGGTTCTCGTAAACGGCCCCAGTCGACTCAGCCTGACGAATTTCCTGACGAGATTTACCCAACGCCACCAATGAAGCTAAGCGCAGGCTCAGTCGTTTTGTTGGCGGATGCCGAAGGTGGCGGGCTTCAGGCCGTAGCGCAGGTCGAAATCCTCGTCCGCCGGCAATCGAGCCGCGGCTGGCTTTCGATAGTCGGCATCGCCAGCTTGGCGGGAAGAGTCCACCGTCTCGGCGAAGGCCATGGACTGCTGCGGTTTCGGCACATTGCGCAGGCGCTCGACGATCATGGCGAGATCGACATCGTTGCCTTCCTCGGCTGGCACGGTCTGCTCGCGTTGCGAGGTGCCTGGGATGAATTCCTGCGGCAGCTTCTCGAACTTGAGCCGCATCGTCGTCGCGACACCTTCGCCGAAGGCGATGGCTTCGCGCTGCCCCATCGAGGACAGGAACGCCAGCGTCGAGGCCGAGGAGTCCGCGATCGCGGAGCGGATGATCGCCTGGTCCTGCTCATTGGCAAGCCGCATGGCGAAGAAGGTCGAGCATTGCGACAGGATGGTCGGGTCGAGCTCGCCCGGGCGCTGGGTGACGACGCCGAGATAGCAGCCATATTTGCGGCCTTCCTTGGCGATGCGCGACAGAGCGTGCCTGGTTGGCGCAAAGCCCAGGCGCGCGTCGGCCGGCATATAGCGGTGCGCCTCTTCGCAAAGCAGGAGCAGCTTCAGCCGGCCCTCGCTCCAAAGAGCCAGGTCGAAAGCCAGGCGCGCCAGCACCGAGCAGACCGAATTGACGACCTCGGACGGCATGCCCGCCATCTCGAAGCAGGTCACCGGACGGCCATGGTGGGGGACGCGGAAGATATTGCCGATCGTCTCGTGGATCGTGTCCTCGATCAGCCGCGAATTGAACATGAAGCGGTAACGCGGATCGGACGCCGCCGATTCGATGCGGGTCTTCAGCGAGCGCAAGATCGGACGGTCGTTCTTGCTCTCCAGCAAACCCATGCGCTCGTCGACCTGCTTGATCAGATCGGCGATGCGGTACGGCACCGGCGTATCCGCCGTCAGTGCGTCGCTGCCGCGCCTGATATAGCTGCCGGAACTCGGGTTGCGATAGAGGTTCTTGGCGACCGGGATCAGGTCGCGCAGGACATCGACTTCCTCCGGAACTATCTCGCGCCCGCGAAACAGCACTTCGGTGAATTCCTCCAGCCTGAACATCCAGAACGGCAGGTCGAGCGTTTTGGAATCGACCTTCACGCAATATTCCGGCAACGACGCGGCGAATTCGTTATGCGGGTCGAGGATGAGCACGCGCAGGTCCGGTCGCGCTTCGATCGACTTGCGCAACAGCAGCGAGACGGCCGTGGATTTGCCGACGCCGGTGGTGCCGACGATGGCGAAATGGCGCGCCAGCGTATCGTCGATGGCAATCTTGGCATCGATCGACTCGTCCTGCGACAGGCTGCCGATGGTGACCGAGTGGCGCCCGGCGAGATCGTAGACTGCCTGCAGGTCGCGGGTGCGGATGCGGTGCGCTATGGCGCCGATATGCGGGTATGTGGTGATGCCTCGGTCAAACACTGGCTTGGCGTCTGGATCGACCCCGTCACGCACTTCGCCGATCAGCTCGATCGAGACCTCGATCGGGTTCTGGCCTTCGTTGCTCCAGGCGCGGTCCGACTTGCCGATGCCGTAGACCAGGCCGACCGTGCGCGTGGCGCCGAGATTGATGGAAATCATCTTGCCGACGGTCCACAGGCCGGTAACCGTGCCTTCCGTATCCTCGGCGTAGGCGCTGATGGTGGCACGTGCGCCATCGCACTGCACGACGTTGCCCAGAATGCGTTTGTCGTTCAGTTCTGCGTTGCGACGTTCCTGCGAGGTCAGTTCCCCAACCGAGGCTTCGCGTTCAACGAACATTGTGCCTGTCCCATTCCCCTGGAGCGTCAACCCTATGCGATCGGGGTTAAAGTCAGGTGATGTCGAATGGTGTAGGCGCCGTTAAGCCGATCCGCGCAATTGGATCGAATCACCTCTTTCCAGGTCGAGGAATTTCGATATATTGGACAAATGGGCGATATAGCGAACGACCTTACCGTCACCATCGGCAGGCGGATACATGCTGAAAGGACGATCCGAGACTGGTCGCTGGCCGAGCTTGCCGAGCGCTCCGGCGTTTCGAAGGCGATGCTGAGCGCGATCGAACGCGGCATGACCAGCCCCACCGCCGTGCTCCTGGTGCGCATCGCCTCGGCTTTCGGCATGACCTTGTCGACATTGATCGCGCGAGCCGAGATGCAAGGCGGCGGCCTGTTGCGCAAGGACGCGCAGCCAGTCTGGCAGGATCCCCAAACCGGCTATGTCAGGCGGCATCTGTCGCCGGCATCGCAGATGCCGCTCGAACTGATCAGGGTCAGCCTGCCGGCGAGGGCCAAAGTGAGCTTGCCGGCGTCGTCCTATGCCTTCATCAAGCAGCAGATCTGGCTGATCGGCGGCAGGCTCGACTTCACCGAGGGCGACGTCTTGCACAGGCTGGAGCCCGGCGACTGCCTGGCGCTTGGCGCGCCGAGCGACTGCGTCTTCCACGCTCCCGGGCCGGATACGGCCGACTATCTCGTGGCGCTTGTCAGGGACTGAGGCCATGGCAAGACGCCCCAAGCGCTCCGACAACGGCGGGCCGCCGCTCGACGATTATAACGGCCCGCCATGGGGCAAAGGCGATCCATACATCTTCCTGGCCTGGCAGGCCGCGCACGCCAAGGCGTGGAAGGCGCCGAGCCGTGATGTCATGCTGATGCGCATGGAAAAGGCCGAGGGACTCGGCCTGACCTATGAAGAATACACGCTCGAAATCCTCGAACGCGGGCTGCATCTGCAGCCGAAAGACGCCGATCGCATCGCCGCGATCAAGGCAGGACGAAAGCGGCTCCGTGTCGCGCGTCTGGATTGATGGTAGCAAGGATAGCGCGGGCATGAGTTCCATTGAAATCAGGCCGCTGACTGCTGAAACACGCGACATGCTGGCTGACCTGCTGATCGAGACGGTTGCCGCCGGCGGCTCCGTCAGCTTCATGCATCCATTGTCTCGGCAAGCCGCGGAAACCTTCTGGGACAACTCGCTGATGGCAGCAGGGAGAGGTGAAAGAGCGGTGCTGGGCGCATTGCAGGGCGAGGTTCTGGTCGGCACCGTGACCTTGCTGCTCGATTTCCCGGTCAACCAGCCGCACCGGGCCGAGATCGCCAAGCTGATGACCACCGTCGGACACCGTGGCAAGGGCATCGCGACCCGCCTGATGCGGGCGGCGGAAGCTCTCGCCGTCGAGAAGGGCAAAACCCTGCTCGTGCTGGACACGGCGACCGAGGAGGGCGCTTCCGGCCTCTACGAGAAGCTCGGCTTCACGCTGGCCGGCGAGATCCCCGACTACGCGTTGAAGCCGCATGGCGGGCTGACCGGCACGCTCATCTACTGGAAGCGCATCGGCCAGCCTGCCTAACTTTTGTGATGCGCCTGTTGCAGCGCGTAGACTGGCGTCGCGATGCCTTCCATGCGCGCCTTCAGCTGCAGCGACAGGAACTGCGAGTAATGACGCGACTGGTGCAGGTTGCCGCCATGGAACCAGAGCGCCTCCTGCTGCGTCGGCTTCCACATATTCCGCAACTCGCCTTCCCAAGGCCCAGGGTCCTTAGTCGTGTTGGAGCCCAGGCCCCAGCATTTGCCCACCTTGTCGGCGACCTCTCTTGAGATCAGGTCTGCCGCCCAGCCGTTCATCGAGCCATAGCCGGTGGCGTAGACGATGAGATCGGCCGGCAGTTCGGATCCGTCGGAGAGCAGGACGGAATGCGCCTTGATCTCCTTCACCTCGACACCGCTCTTCAATTTGATCGAGCCGTCGATGATCAGGTCGGAGGCGCCGACATCGATGTAATAGCCTGAGCCGCGGCGGAGATATTTCATGAACAGGCCGGAGCCGTCATCGCCCCAGTCGAGCATGAAGCCGGCCCTCTCCAGGCCTTTGTAGAAACCGGCGTCGCGTTTCTTCATCTCGGCATAGGCCGGGATCTGGAACTCGTGCAGGATCTTGTAGGGCAGAGAGGCAAAGACGAGATCGGCCTTGGCAGTGGTCATGCCGCTCTCAACCGCCTTTTCCGAATAGAGCGAGCCCAGCCCGATCTCCATCAGCGTGTCCGACTTGACGATATGCGTGGTCGAGCGCTGCACCATGGTGACGTCGACGCCGGCTTCCCAAAGGGCGGCCGCGATGTCGTGGGCGGAGTTGTTCGAACCGATGACGACTGCCTTCTTGCCGACATAGGCGTCGGGGCCGGGATGCTTCGAGGAATGATGCTGATCGCCCTTGAATGTGTCCATGCCCTTGAAACTTGGCATGTTGGCCTTGCCGGATTGTCCCGTGGCCAGCACCAGTTGCTTGGGCTTCAGCGTGATGTCCTTGCCGTCGCGGCGCACCACCACGGTCCATTGCTTTTTCTTATCGTCATAGACAGCGCTTTTGGCCTCGGTCGAGGACCAGTAATTCAGCTCCATGACCTTGGCGTACATTTCCAGCCAGTCGCCGATCTTGTCCTTGGGCGCGAAGACCGGCCAGTTCCTGGGAAAATCGATATAGGGCAGATGGTCGTACCAGACCGGGTCGTGCAGGCAGAGCGACTTGTAGCGCTTGCGCCAGCTGTCGCCGGCGCGCTCGTTCTTCTCAACGATGATGGTCGGCACGCCGAGTTGCCGCAGACGCGCGCCGAGCGCGATGCCGCCCTGGCCGCCGCCGATGATGAGCGTGTAGGGCTGCGTCTTGAAGCCGAGCTCGGCGGCCTCCTTCTCGCGCTCCTCCTTCCAGGTCGGACGGTTCTTGCCATGGCCATGCTTGGCGCCGAGCGGGCGGTCGAAGCCGGCCGGCTCCTCATGGCCCTTGAGCTCGACCATGGTGGTGAGCAGCGTCCAGATCTTGCCGTCCTTCAGCCTGATGTGACCGAAGCCGCGTGCGACCTCCGTCTCGAAGCTGATCCAGCCGTCGAGCAGCCCGTCGTTTTCCGTGGCGTCCTCGCCCTTGGCGATCGCCCAGTTCGACGGTTTGGTCCTGGCCAACTGGCTCACCAGCATGTCGCGCACTTGGTCGCGGCCTTCCATCGTCTTGATGTTCCAGGTGAAGCTGAGAAGATCGCGCCAGTAGCAATCCTCCTGAAAGCAGGCGACCGCCTTGTCGATATCGCCGGCGACAAGGGCTGCGCCAAATTTGTCGAGCAGGTCGGAAAGCTTCTTGTTGGGGGCCTTGTCGAGCATTGAATTTCCTCCATGATTTTTCCGGCCGCCTGGGATGAGCGGGCCTTCGCCGAAGCTTAACCGTCCGGCTTTGCGCAGTATCGCGGCAAACTATGTGCCGCGTCACGTCGGCAAATAGTTTGGCGCGTATTCAGTGACTTATCGCAAAATCGCCGATGCGGCCGGCGGCCGAGGCTCGGCCATGCGTTGGCCGAACACGGTTGCAAACCAGTGACGGACATCGTCCTCGGCGCGGCTGAGATGGGCGCCGGAGGGAGCGGTCAGATAGTGGCCGGCGCCGCCCGACAGGGCAAATTCTGAAAGCGTCACCAGCGATCCGTCGCGCAACGCCGCATCGGCCAGCGGGCGTGAGCCGAGCACCATGCCGGCACCGTGCCTGGCCGCCTCGAGCGCGGCGACGAAACTGTCGAATTTATGCGTCGGTCCGACGGTCGGCGCCATGCGGGCGGCAGCGAACCATTCGCCCCACATTTCGCGGGCACCGACGACGGTGAGTTTCGGTAATTTCGTCCAATCCGGCACCTTGGCCAGGGCCGGCGTCGCCATCGGCGTCAGGGTCTTCCGGGTCAGGCGGTCGGCCTGCCGCCCAGCGAAGGAGCCGGTGCCGAAACGGATATCGAGCACGCCGGAGCGTTCGCCATAGTCGGCCGGCGTGTGGATGGTCTCGATCTGCAGTTGGATATGCGGCAGGCTGTTTGCCATTTCTGGCAGGACCGGCGCGATCATCAGCACGGCAAAGGAAATCGGCGACCGGATCGTCACGCTCTGGATCGTCCTCGGCTCGAACAGTTCACGCGTGCTGTTGCCGATCACGGCGAAGGCCGATTGCAAATGCGGCAGATAGGCCGCCCCTTCAGGCGTCAATTCGACACCGCGCGCCAGGCGTATGAACAGGGGATGTTTCAGCCGCTTTTCAAGCGAACGGACATGCTGGCTGACTGCCGCCTGGGTCAGCCCGAGTTCGGCCGCGGCAGCAGTGAAATTCGACAACCGCGCGGCAGCCTCGAAGCTGCGCAGCCAATCGAGCGGGGGCAAGAGCAGGATTGTTCGAGCCATCAGAAATTTATGACCATAGACCAAAAAACGATAATTTGAATTATGCCTTGCATCTCGCCAACATGCAATCGAAGCCCCGGAACTGGGGTACAGAGGATAGGATCTCCATGCTTACCCACGCGCTGATCGGCGACGAAGGCAAAACAATAGAACTTGGCTGGAAGGACGGCGCGCGCACCCGCTTTCACGCCATGTGGCTGCGCGACAACGCGCTCGACGACAAGACGCGCAGCGCCGGCAATGGCCAGCGGCTGATCACCATCCTCGATATTCCGGCCGATACGAAGATCGATGCCGCCGCGATCAAGGGCGATGGGCTGGAGCTCACCTTCGCGCCGGAGGGAAAGACGGTCAGCTTTCCTCGGCGTGGCTGAGCGCCAACGCCTATGACCGCGACACCGCTCGTCAAGTTGGGTGGACGGGCAAGGACACCGTACGATGGACCAAGGCCACGATGCAGCATTCGGTGCCGCGCGCCGGCTATGTCGCGGCCAGCCGCGACCGCGCCGTCCTGCGACAGTGGCTGGCGGCGGTGAAAACCTATGGCTTCGCCGTGATGGACGACCTGCCGACGGAACCGGGGGCGCTTTGCAAAGTGTCCGACCTGTTCGGCTACATCAGGGAGACCAATTACGGCCGCTGGTTCGAAGTCCGCGCCGAGGTCAATCCGACCAATCTCGCCTACACAAATCTCGGCCTCCAGGCGCATACCGACAATCCCTACCGCGATCCGGTGCCGACGCTGCAGATCCTGTCCTGCATCGAGAACACCGTGGAAGGCGGCGAATCCAGCGTGGTCGACGGTTTTGGCGTCGCCGCCGCGCTGCAGGCCGAAAACCCGGAAGGTTTCCGGCTGTTGAGTTCCTACCCGGCTCGTTTCGAATATGCCGGCTCGACAGGGTGCGGCTGCAGGCCAAGCGGCCGATGATCGAGCTTGGGCCAGACGGCGAGCTGATCTCCATCCGTTTCAACAACCGCTCGCTGGCGCCGACGGTCGACGTGCCGTTCGCCGAGATGGCAGCCTACTACGCCGCCTATCGCCGGTTCGCCGAACTGATCGAGGATACGTCCTTCGAGGTGACCTTCAAGCTCGAAGCGGGCCAGGCCTTCATCGTCGACAACACACGCGTCATGCATGCGCGCAAGCAATTTTCCGGCACCGGCAAGCGCTGGCTGCAGGGATGCTATGCCGACAAGGATGGGCTCTTGTCCACGCTTTCGGCGATCGAACACCAGTTCAAGGAGGCTGCCGAATGAGCGGCCAGGATCTGAACGCGGACAACATCGTCGAGTTCATCGCCGATATTTTCGAACGCCGAGGGGCGGAATCCTATCTTGGCGAGCCCGTCACAATGTCGGAGCACATGCTGCAGGGCGCCTGGTTCGCTGAACAGGACGGCGCGCCGGAGGTGCTGGTGGCGGCGGCCCTGCTGCACGACATCGGCCACTATACCAGCGAGTTCGGCACCTATTCGCCCGACGACGTCGAGGACAAGCATCACGACGAGGCCGGCGGCGAGGTGCTGGCGCCGTTCTTTCCGCCGGTCATCGTCGAATGCGTCAGGCTGCATGTTTCGGCCAAGCGCTATCTCTGCGCCGTCGACCCGACCTATTTCGGCCGGCTCTCGCCGGCCTCGGTCCACACGCTGTCGCTGCAAGGCGGGCCGATGAAGCCTGAGGAAGTGGCCGAGTTCCGCAAGAACCCGTTCCATGAGGAAGCGGTGCGGGTCCGCATCTGGGACGAGGCCGGCAAGATCGCCAACATGAAGACGCGGAGCTTTCGCGATTACGTTCCGCTGCTGCAACGGGTCGTCAGCGATTTCGCCAATCGAGGCTGAGCCCAAATCCATACTGGGAGGGAACGGCTATGTGCTTCCGCTTCGACGGGCGATGTGCCGTCATGGCTCACAGACCGGACAAATGCCGGGAGCGCTTGCTCCCGGCCAAATCTTCCAAGTCTCCGCCAATTGTCTGTCGCGACAATGTAAGCGAGACCGATACTGGGGGCGGCTCTGAACCCATTGCGGGCGGCCACATTGCCCGTTGACAGCGGCGCAAAACCAATTCTATTGTCCGCCACCATGAAAACGGCACTCATTCTCGTAGGAAAGCGCGTGGGCAAGGCGGTGTAACCGCCGGGCGAAAACCTCCCATGCGCATCACACAGGCTCCCTCGGGGGCCTTTTTTATTGCCCTCAACCGAACCAAACGACCAACAATCGCCAGACGGCGGACAGTACGGGACCAGACCGATGAGCAACGGACAAAACGAGCGGCGCGAAATGACGGGCGCCGAAATGGTGGTGCAGGCGCTGAAGGACAATGGCGTCAAGCATGTCTTCGGCTATCCGGGCGGCGCTGTCCTTCCGATTTATGACGAGATTTTCCAGCAGGATGACGTCGAGCACATTCTGGTCCGGCACGAGCAGGGCGCCGGCCACGCGGCGGAAGGCTATGCGCGCTCGACCGGCAAAGCCGGCGTCATGCTGGTGACCTCCGGCCCCGGCGCCACCAATGCGGTGACGCCGTTGCAGGACGCGCTGATGGATTCCATTCCGCTGGTCTGCCTCACCGGCCAGGTGCCGACCTCGCTGATCGGCTCCGATGCCTTCCAGGAGTGCGACACGGTCGGCATCACGCGGCCCTGCACCAAGCACAACTGGCTGGTGAAGGACGTCAACGAACTCGCCGCGACCATCCACGAGGCCTTCCATGTCGCGACCACCGGGCGTCCCGGCCCGGTCGTGGTCGACATTCCGAAGGACGTGCAGTTCGCCAAAGGCATCTATGTGCCGCCGCAGACGGCGCCGCGCACCAGCTATCAGCCGAAAATCCAGGGCGACCTGGAGAAGGTGAAGGCCGCGGTCGAGCTGATGGCCGGCGCCAAGAAGCCGATCATCTACAGCGGCGGCGGCGTCATCAATTCCGGTCCGGAGGCGAGCCACCTGCTGCGCGAGCTGGTCGATCTCACCGGCTTCCCGATCACCTCGACGTTGATGGGCCTCGGCGCCTATCCGGCCTCCGGCAAGAACTGGATGGGCATGCTCGGCATGCACGGCACCTACGAGGCCAACATGGCCATGCATGATTGCGACGTCATGATCTGCATCGGCGCGCGCTTCGACGACCGCATCACCGGCCGGCTCAACGCCTTCTCGCCGAATTCGAAGAAGATCCACATCGATATCGATCCATCCTCGATCAACAAGAACGTCCATACCGAGGTGCCGATCATCGGCGATGTCGGCCGCGTTCTGGAAGATCTGGTGCGGCTGTGGCGGGCGACCGTCAAGGCCGACAAGAAGGCGCTTTATCCGTGGTGGGAGCAGATCGCGAAATGGCGCGCGCGGGATTCGCTCGCCTACAAGATGAACAACGACGTGATCATGCCGCAATACGCCATCCAGCGGCTCTACGAGCTGACCAAGGACAAGGACACCTACATCACCACCGAGGTCGGCCAGCACCAGATGTGGGCGGCGCAGCACTATCATTTCGACAAGCCGAACCGCTGGATGACCTCAGGTGGTCTCGGCACGATGGGCTACGGCCTGCCGGCCGCGCTCGGCGTGCAGATTGCGCATCCCGACGCGCTGGTCATCGACATCGCCGGCGACGCTTCCGTGCAGATGACCATGCAGGAAATGAGCTCGGCGGTGCAATACAGGGCGCCGATCAAGATCTTCATCCTCAACAACCAGTATATGGGCATGGTGCGGCAGTGGCAGCAGCTCCTGCACGGCAACCGGCTGTCGCATTCCTACACCGAAGCGATGCCGGACTTCGTCAAACTCGCCGAGGCTTATGGCGGCCACGGCATCCGTTGCGACAAGCCGGGCGAGCTCGATGACGCGATCAAGGAAATGATCTCGGTCAAGAAGCCGGTGCTGTTCGACTGCCGCGTGGCAACGTTGGCCAACTGCTTCCCGATGATCCCGTCGGGCAAGGCGCATAACGAAATGCTCCTGCCGGACGAGGCGACCGACGAGGCGGTGGCCAACGCCATCGACGCCAAGGGCAGGGAACTGGTGTAGGCAGCCGCCAAGGCAGGGCTGTCGCTAGAAGCCGTGCGTAAACAGAGAATTAGCTCAAAAGTCTGAAATCGAGATCCACCTCAATGAACGCACAACACCTTCAACCAACCGGCTCCGCCTATTTCATCGCCAAGGAAACCGAGAAGCCGGAAACGCACACGCTTTCCGTGCTGGTCGACAACGAGCCGGGCGTGCTTGCCCGCGTCATCGGCCTGTTTTCCGGGCGCGGCTACAACATCGAAAGCCTGACCGTCTCCGAGACCGAACACGAGAAGCATCTGTCGCGCATCACCATCGTGACGCGCGGAACGCCGCATGTAATGGAGCAGATCAAGCACCAGCTCGAACGCATCGTGCCGGTGCACCGCGTGGTCGACCTGACCGTGCGGTCGCACGAGATGGGGCAGGAGCGGCCGCTGGAGCGGGAGCTGGCGCTGGTCAAGGTCGCCGGCACCGGCGACGCCCGCGTCGAAGCGCTCCGCCTGGCGGACGCGTTTCGCGCTTCGGTCATCGACGCCAACACCGAGCATTTCATCTTCGAGATCACCGGCAAGGGCTCCAAGCTCGACCAGTTCATCGCCATCATGAAGCCGCTCGGCCTGGTCGAGATCTGCCGCACCGGCGTGGCGGCGATGAACCGCGGCCCACAGGCGATGTAAGCGCACCGGCGGGCGGGCATGTCTTTGGCCTGTCCATTCCTAGCCGCTGGCTTTTGCGGGTTGGCTAAAAGGTCATTAAGGCTGACATATCTTTGAGGATGTCATGTCGCTCGACGCGTTTCTTGCCCTGCTGGTCTATGCCCTCGTCACCTCGATCACGCCGGGGCCGAACAATCTCATGCTGCTGAC
The DNA here is from genome assembly GCF_053005525.2 of Mesorhizobium sp. ORM8.1. NCBI lineage: Bacteria > Pseudomonadati > Pseudomonadota > Alphaproteobacteria > Hyphomicrobiales > Phyllobacteriaceae > Mesorhizobium > Mesorhizobium sp. ORM8.1. Next base: position 6,399,387 of record NZ_CM132600.1, read on the forward strand.
ATCTGGGGTCAATTTCGGCATTGCCAGGACGATCCCGCATATGCTGGGCATCAGCATCGGCTTTTTCGTGCTGCTGCTGGCCGTCGGCTTCGGCCTAGGCGCGGTGCTGACGGCGTTTCCGGCGCTGCACACCGGTCTCAAGATCGCCGGGGCCGCCTATCTGCTTTATCTCGCCTGGAAGATCGCCATGTCGCGCTCATTGAGCGGCAAGGGCGAGACAGAGGCAAAGCCGATGCGCTTCATCGATGCGGCGGCTTTCCAGTGGGTCAACCCCAAGGCCTGGGTGATGGCGATCACCGCCATGGCCGTCTACACCAACCCCGACCATCCGTTCATCTCGGTGGCGTTGATCTCGGCTGCTTTTGCGGTCGTCAACTTGCCCAGCGTGTCCGTCTGGGCCGGATTCGGCACGGCGCTGCGCGGCTTCCTATCGGATCCGGCGCGGCTGAAATGGTTCAACATCGCCATGGGCGTGTTGCTGGCGGCGACGCTGTGGCCGATGCTGCGCTAGGTTGAGGACACATTGACCAGAGCCAGAAGATGACGTTTGCGGCGATGCGGATTGCCGACGTGAATCTGATTTGCGGCCCCTTGAAATCCCTCCGCTTCAAGACAAAATCATCCCGCTCTAGCCTTTTGGGGAGACTCTGATGGAAAGCCACGAGCCGTTTTTACGCGAGGCGATTGCGCTCTCGAAATCCGCGATGGAACGCGGCCACGAACCGTTTGGCTCGGTGCTGGTGAAGGACGGCGAAGTAATCCTGCGCGCTGAAAACAGCGTCTTCACCGGCCACGATATGACGAACCACGCCGAGATGAACCTGGTTAAGCTGGCGGCGCAACATTACGACACTGCTTTTCTCGCTGACTGCACGCTCTACACCAGCACGGAGCCGTGCGCGATGTGCTCCGGCGCGATTTACTGGTCGGGCATCGGGCGTATGGTGTTTGCGTGCTCCGAAGCGCGGCTTGGCGAGATCGCCGGGATCGGGTTGAACGTGCCGAGCCGGGCGGTGCTGCAAACCGGCGCGCGCATCGTCACCGTGATTGGCCCGAGCCTCGAAGACGAAGCCGCCGAAGTACATCAGGAATTCTGGCCGAAGCATCTGGGCAAGGCTTAGAGCCTTGCTTTTGGGGCCTACGACGGGCCTCTGCCGGCGACCATAGCCGGCTGCCTATCCATTGTGCAGTGCACATTAAATCTTCGTAATGCCGCGTTTTGGCCCTTTTCCGACATAGGCGTGTCCTATCTATTCAGCGAAATCGCGGCAGGGTGCCGTGAAATGAGCTAGAATACGACCACCTGGCTATGGCGTGTCGGACGAGAGGGCCTTTTGTCGATGCGTGGAAAAGTCATCCTTTCATTGCTTGCGCTCGCCTGCATCGGCGCGGTCTGGCTCTATCTGTCGCCCGACGCTCTGAACCGGGCTCAGCAACTCATCGGCGCAAAGCAGGTCGCGTCGTCAGACAAGCCGTCGAGCGACAAGGCAGCAGCGGGAGACAAGCCGGCCGCTGGCGGCAATGGCGCCCGCTCTGCGTCGATCGTCTCGGCGACCGCAACGACCGCCGATTTCCCGATCCGGCGTTATGCCATCGGCTTCGTCTCCTCTCCGGCGGTGGTCAACATCAACGCACGGGTCTCCAGCCAGATCGTGTCGATCGACGTCAAGGACGGCCAGATGGTCAAGGCCGGCGACGTTCTGTTCCAGCTCGATGACCGCGCGCTGAAGGCGCAATTGACCAAGGACCAGGCGACTCTGGCCAAGGACCAGGCGATGCAGATCAGCGCGAATTCCGATCTGCAGCGCGCCAAGGACCTCGTCGCCAAGCAGGCCGGCACCCAGCAGACCTACGACCAGGCACTTGCCGCGCAGAAGGCGGCGGCCGCGACTGTCGACGCCGACAAGGCAACGATCGACGCCGACAATGTACAGCTCGGTTTTGCCACGATCTCGGCACCGATTGCCGGCAGGCTGGGAGCCGTCAACGTCGCGGTCGGCGATCTCGTCACCGTCAGCAATGGCAACAGCAGCACGGCGATACCGCTGGTGACGATCACCCAGATGGACCCGCTGCAGGTGAACTTCAACCTGCCGGAAAGCAACCTGGCCCTGCTTCATAAGGCGCTGGCCAATCCGCAGCAGGGCGCCGTGACCCTGACCAAGGACGGCGACCCGACTCCGATCGGCAAGGGCACGCTGGATTTCGTCGATTCCAGTGTCGATACCGCGTCGGGCACGATCGCCACGCGGGCAAGCATACCGAACGCCGATCTTTCGCTATGGCCTGGCCAGTATGTGAACGTCGTGCTTGACGCCGGCATCATGCCGCAGATGACATCCGTTCCGACGGTCGCGGTGCAGCCCAGCCAGAAGGGACCGTTCGTCTATGTGGTCAAACCCGACAGCACGGTCGAGATGCGGCCGGTGCAGGTGGCGCTGACCGAAGGCGACAACAGCGCCATCAGCCAAGGGGTGAAAGCCGGCGAGAAGGTGGTCACGGAAGGCCAGACCAGGCTGAAGAATGGTGCCGCCGTGCATGAGGGCAAGGCCACGGCGAGTGCTGTCGCGCCCAAGGTGGCCGAGGCGAGCGGCGCCGGCGAGGCGGCCCGATGATCTCCGAATTCTGCATTCGCAGGCCCGTCGCCACCCTTTTGATGTCGTTCGCCCTGGTTCTGGGTGGCCTGTTCGCTTACAAATTCCTGCCGGTGGCAGCACTCCCCAGCGCTGAATTCCCGGTCGTCAACGTCTCGGCCTCGCTGCCCGGCGCCTCGCCGGAGACGATGGCCACATCGGTGGCGACGCCGCTGATCAAGCAGTTCGCGACGATTGCCGGTATCGATTCCATTTCGACCACGAACTCGCTTGGCCAGACCTCGATCGCCATCCAGTTCGTGCTGAACCGGAACATCGACGCCGCAGCCGCCGATGTGCAGGCCGCGATCGCGCGCACGCAGAAGTCGCTGCCGCCGCAGATGACGTCGCCGCCGAGCTATCGAAAGGTCAATCCGGCCGACGCGCCTATCCTTTTGATGTCGCTGGTCAGCGACACGGTTCCGCTGACCGATCTCGACGCCTTTGCCGAAAACGTCATCTCGCCGTCGCTGTCGACCATCGATGGGGTGGCGCAGGTCTCGATCTTCGGCCAGCAGAAATACGCCGTGCGCATCCAGATCGACCCGACCGCGCTTGCCGCGCGCGGCATCTCGATCGACCAGCTGCAGGCGGCGGTCGCATCGGCCAACAGCAACACGCCTCTGGGCGTGCTGCAGAACAACAAGCAGCAGCTGACCATCACCGCCAACACCCAGCTGACCGACGCCGCCGGCTTCTCCAACCTCATCATCGCCACCAGGAACGGCCACCCGGTGCGGCTGGGCGAGGTGACGCGCGTCGTCGATTCGGTGCAGACCACGACGACGGCGAGCTGGTACGATGGCACGCGCGCGATCATCATGGCCGTGCAGCGCCAGCCCGATGCCAACACGGTCGATGTCGTCGACAAGGTCAAGGCGATGCTGCCGTCCTTCCAGGACCAGATGCCGGCCGCCGCCCAGATCAAGCTGCTCAACGACCGCTCGACCTCGATCCGCCAGGCCGTCAACGACGTGCAGTTCACGCTGCTGTTGACCATCGCGCTAGTGGTGATGGTCATCTTCGTGTTCCTGCGCCGGGTGACGGCGACCATCATCCCGGCCGTGGCGGTGCCGATCTCGCTGATCGCCACGCTTGGCGCGATGTTCCTGTTCGGCTTTTCCATCGACAACATCTCGCTGATGGGCCTGACGCTTGCCGTCGGCCTTGTCGTCGACGACGCCATCGTGATGCTGGAAAACATCTTCCGCCACATGGAGGAAGACGGGTTGTCGGCCTTCGACGCGTCGCTGAAGGGCGCGCGCGAAATCGGCTTCACCATCATATCGATCTCGATCTCGCTGGTCGCCGTGTTCATTCCTGTGCTTCTGATGGGCGGCGTGATCGGCCGCATCTTCAACGAGTTCGCCGTCGTGGTGACGGTCGCCATCCTGGCGTCGATGTTCGTGTCGCTGACGCTGACGCCGATGCTGTGCTCGCGGCTCTTGTCGGTCACCAAGGCCGACCGCGAGGCGCACGGTGCTGGCCACAAGCGCGATTTCATCACGCGCGGCTACGATCGGGTCTTGAGCTTCTGCCTGCGCCACACCTTCCTGGTGTTCCTCGTCTTCATCAGCACTGCGGCGGCATCGGTGTGGCTGATCCAGATCTCGCCGAAGGGCTTCTTCCCGCAGGAGGATATCGGCCAGATCTCGGTGACGACCATCGCGCGCCAGGACATCTCGTTCGACGCCATGGCCAAGCTGCAGGGGCAGGTGGCCAGCGTCTTCTCGCATTCACCCTATGTCGACCATGTGGCGTGGTCGGCCGGCAGCGGCAACAATGCGCTCAACCAGGGGCAGCTCTTCGTCCAGCTCAAGGCCAAGGACCAGCGTCCCGATATCGAGAAGGTGCTGTCGGACCTGCGCAAGCAACTGTCGGGCGTGGCTGGCATCGAGACCTACATGCAGCCGGTGCAGAATCTGAGGCTCGGCTCGCGCTCGTCGGCCAGCGCCTACCAGCTCGTGGTTCAGGGGCTCGATACCGGCCAGACCGATATCTGGGCGCAGAAACTGAATGACGCGATGGCGGCCGACCATGCAACCTTCACCGACGTCACCAGCGACCTGCAGAACAATGCGCTGCAGGCGTCGCTGGTGGTGGATCGCGACAAGGCGGCCCAGCTCGGCATCGACACCGACACGCTGCGCACCGCTCTCTATGGCGGCTTCGGCACCGACCAGGTTTCGACGATCTTCGGCTCGGCCGACAGCTATGAAGTCATCACCGAGCTCGACCCCAAGATCGAATGGTCGCCCGAGCGGATGCTCGCCATCCAGATGCGGACGGCGAGCGGCAGCCTGGTTCCGCTTGGCGCCTTCGCCCGCGTCGACCGCACGGCCGGCGCCTTGACGGTCAACCAGCTTGGCCAGCTTCCGGCCGTGACCATCTCCTACAATTTGCCGCAAGGCGTGGCGCTTGGCGACAGTACGGCCCGCATCAGCGCGCTGAAGGAGCAGATCGGCATGCCGACGGCGATCTCGACGTCCTTCGCCGGCACGGCCAAGACCTTCCAGGATTCGCTTGCCAACCAGGGCCTGCTGATCGGCGGCGCGATCCTGACCATCTATATCGTGCTCGGCATTCTCTATGAGAGCTTCATCCACCCGCTCACCATTCTGACCGGCCTGCCTTCGGCGGTGCTCGGTGCCCTCGTCGCGTTGCGCTTCGCCGGGATGGACCTGTCCGTCATCGCGGTGATCGGCATCCTGATGCTGATCGGCATCGTCAAGAAGAACGGCATCATGATGGTCGACGTCGCGCTCGAATTGCGACGAGAAGGCATGTCGGCCAAGGACTCCATCCACAAGGCCTGCCTGATGCGGTTCAGGCCGATCATGATGACGACGCTGGCCGCACTGATGGGCACGTTCCCGATCGCGCTCGGCACCGGCGCCAGCGCCGAGCTGCGTCAGCCGCTTGGTGTCGCGGTGGTCGGCGGCCTGCTTGCCTCGCAGGCGCTGACCCTGTTCGTGACGCCGGTGATCTACGTCTACATGGAGAATTTCTCCGGCTGGCTGATTGGCTTGTTCTCGAAGAAGAGCCGGCCGACCTTGCAGGCGGCGGAAGCAGCCAGGCAGGCCTCCTTGTTTGACAACGATGAAAACGGGGTTGTCGAAGCGCAAAAGACAGCCGCCGAATAGGCGGCCCAGACCGCTGACAAACCCCGTCGATTTTCGGCGGGGTTTTGTTTTTGCGGATTGATTTGGCTCAGCAAATTTGTGTCGGGAGGAGATGTCAGGAGACAGCTGGCGGCGATGGGCCTCAGGCGAGGCTCGGTTTGAGCTTTGGCCAGAGGCTGATTGCGATCTTTTTCATGTTCTGGGCGGCGGCTGCGATCAGGCACTGGCAGGCGACACGAGTTCGCCCTCGGAAGCGGGCGTAGCGGTGGCCAAAGAGCTGCTTGGCATCGGCGAAGGAGCGCTCGACCGTCTCCTTGCGGCGCCGGTAGATGGCCTTGCCCCAAGCCGTGAGCCGGTTGGCGTCGACCCGCTCGCGGGCATCTTGCCAGACATGGCGCGTGATGGTGCGCTCGGCCTTGGCGTTTGATGTGCAGGAGGCCAGCAGCGGACAGTCGCGGCAGATGGCTGGATCGCTCCTGTAATGGCGATAGCCACTGCGTTCGGTGGTGACGTAGGTGAGCAGCTGGCCCTGCGGGCAACGATAGCCGTCCGCCTCCGGTTCATAGACGAAGTTGCTCTTTCTCATCTTGCCAGGCTTTGGCGGGGTCGGGTTGCGATAGCCGATGACGCCGCTGATGTTCCTGTCCTCCAGGCCCTTGGCGATGCCCGGCGTGGCATAGCCGGCATCCAGCCCCGCCGCCGCCACGGTGAAGCCGAAGCGCTTAACCTGACGGTCGAGCCGGCCTAGATAGACGATCGAGTCATGCACGTTGGCCGGCGTGGCGTATGTGTCGGTGATGATGCCGCAGCGCCCATCCACCGTGCGGTGATCGAGGTAGAAGAAGCCCTTCGGCTTGCCCTCGCGCACCATGTAGCCGGCATCCGGATCGGCGCGCGAGATCTTGGTCTGCTTCTGCGCAGGCTTGCGCTCCTTGGCCTTCAGCGGCTTTTGGCCATGCAGCGTCCGTTCCGCCTCGATGGCGCGGTCCAGATCGGCCCAGTAGTCGGCGCGCGACTTGGCCACCATGGCAAGGTCGTACTTGCCCTTGTTGGCGTTGGCCTTCAGATGTGTGCTGTCGGTATAGAGCACCGTCCCGTCCACCAGCCCCACCCCGATCGCCTGTTCGACGATGCGGTCGAAGATCGCTTGCGCGACCGTCTCGTCTTGATAGCGACGGCGTCGGTTCTGCGACAGCGTCGAGGCATCGAACACCTTGTCGGTCAGCTTCAGCCGCAGGAACCAGCGATAGGCGACATTGACCTCGATCTCGCGCACCAACTGCCGCTCCGAGCGCACCCCGAACAGGTAGCCGATGAACAGCGCCTTGAACATCAAGGTCGGGTCGAGCGGCGGCCGACCATTGTCGGCACAGTACAAGGGCGCTGTCAGATCGTGGATGAAGGAAAAGTCGATCGCTCGATCGATCTTGCGCAACAAGTGATCAGCCGGAACCAGCTGATCCAACGTTACCATCTCAAGCGCGGTCTGTTCAGGGGCGGGTCGCTTCAACATGACCCAGTGAATCAAAAACCCCCGGCAAATGCCAGGGGTTTGTCAGCAGTCTGAGCCGCCGAATAGGCGGCCGTCCCTGGCCCAAGCCGTCAGGCTTGCGGCCAAATGCCGGCAATCCTAGTCTGTTGTCATGTCCCATGATCATGACCACGACAACGAGCTCGATCCGTTTGCGGCGCGCGTCGCGCGCTGGAGACGATCCTCACCGAAAAGGGCCTGATCGATCCGGCGGCCATCGACGTCATCGTCGACACCTACGAGACCAAGATCGGACCGCGCAACGGCGCGCGGGTGGTGGCCAAGGCCTGGAGCGATCCGGCCTACGCCGACTGGCTGCAGCGCGACGCGACGGCGGCGATCGAATCGCTCTCCTATACCGGTCGCCAGGGCGAGCACATGCAGGCGGTGTTCAACACCGAGGAGACGCACAACCTTGTCGTCTGCACGCTCTGCTCCTGCTATCCATGGTCGGTGCTCGGCCTGCCGCCGGTCTGGTACAAGGCGCCGCCTTACCGGTCGCGGGCGGTGATCGATCCGCGCGGCGTGCTGGAAGAATTCGGGCTGACGCTGCCGGCGACCAGGAAGATCCGGGTCTGGGATTCGACCGCCGAGCTTCGCTATCTTGTGGTGCCGATGCGCCCGGAGGGTACCGAAGGCTGGAGCGAGGAACAGCTCGCCGAGCTGGTGAGCCGCGATGCGATGATCGGCACGGCTGTGGCCAAAGAGCCTGGGATAAAGAGGGCGCCGGCATGAACGGGCCGCAGGATCTCGGCGGGCAGATGGGTTTCGGGCCGATCGCGCCGGAGAAGGACGAGCCTTATTTCCATGCCGCTTGGGAGAGGCGGGCGCTTGGCGTGACGCTGACAGCCGGCTCCATGGGCGCCTGGAACATCGACGAGAGCCGCCATGCGCGGGAATCGCTGCATCCGGCCGTTTATTATTCCTCAAGCTACTATCAGATCTGGATCAAGGCGCTGGAAGTGCTGTTGAAGCGGCACGGCTTCGTGACGGAGCAAGACCTTGCCGCCGGCAAGGCTGTCGACCCGGCAGCGACGCCGAAAAGAGTGCTGAAGGCAGCCGATGTGCCGGCCGTGCTCGCCAAGGGTGGCCCGTGCGATCGCCCGATCGCCACCCCGGCGCGGTTCCAGGCGGGCGACCGCGTGCGGACGAAGAATTTCAACCCGACCGGCCATACGCGCCTGCCACGCTACGCGCGCGGCAAGAACGGCACCATCGAAGCCGTTCGCGACGGCTTTGTCTTTCCCGACAGCAACGCGCATGGCAAGGGCGAAAATCCGCAATGGGTCTACACCGTGGTCTTCGATGGGAGTGAGATCTGGGGCGAGGGCGCCGACCCGACATTGACCGTCTCGATCGACGCCTGGGAGAGCTATCTTGAGCCGGCATGAAGCCGCCTTGCCGGCGGGTTTCGACGAACCGGTGTTTTCAGAGCCATGGCAGGCGGAAGCCTTTGCCATGACGGTGGCGCTGCATGACAAGGGCTTGTTTTCGTGGAGCGAATGGGCGCAGGCTCTGTCCGCCGAGGTTAAGAAGCCAAATGCCGCAAGCGACGGCCACGACTATTACGAGCATTGGCTGGCGGCGCTGGAAAAGCTGCTGGCGGCCAGAGGCGTTGCGGGAAAAAGCGATGTCGATTCACTTGCCGCCGCCTGGGAGCGCGCGGCCCATGCGACGCCGCATGGCAAGCCGATCCTGCTGGAGAATGATCCAGGTCTCCGATAGTAAGCGACGGGCCTGCGGGACCAATCAAGCAGGCCTGAGCGTCAGCTATGCCGGATATGCTCCCTGTTCCCATGCCGCCCGACGGTCCCGGACCTTCGGCTGCCATGGCCATCGCCTGACCTGCGCGCCAAAGGCAACTTGTTCTCTTTACGTTCTTGTTTGCGGCTGATAGCCTGATACTGTCGTAGGCGTTGAGTTCGCCGCCGGCGGTGGCCGATGTGATAGCGGCTGTCTTGTCTTTCGCTTGCGAATCCGGTCTCTCGCGCTGATGGAATTCTCTCCCCAACAGGACGAGGCTCTGAAAGCGGTCGCGCGCTGGCTCAAGGAAGGCCGGCCGCAGATCTTCCGGCTGTTCGGCTATGCCGGGACCGGCAAGACGACGCTGGCGCGCTATTTCGCCGAGCATGTCGATGGACAGGTGCAGTTTGCCGCCTTCACCGGCAAGGCGGCGCAAGTGCTGCGCTCCAAGGGCGCGGTCAACGCCCGCACCATCCATTCGCTGATCTATAGGCCCAAGGGCGAGGAGTCGGTGGAAGACGAGGTGACCGGCAAGACCTCGATGACGCCGACCTTCTCGCTCAACCGGCAAAGCCCGATCGCGCGCGCCAAGCTCGTCGTCATCGACGAATGCTCGATGGTCGACGAGCAGCTCGGCCGCGATCTCTTGAGTTTCGGCACGCCTATCCTGGTGCTTGGCGATCCGGCGCAGCTGCCGCCGATCTCGGGCGGAGGCTTCTTCACCGAGCACGAGCCGGATGTGCTGTTGACCGAAATCCATCGCCAGGCGCGCGACAACCCGATCATCCGGCTGGCGCTCGACGTGCGCGAGGGCCGCGAGTTCATGCATGGCGATTATGGCGCCGCGCAGGTGATCGGCAGGGAAGGCGTCACGCAAGAGCTGGTGATGAAGGCCGACCAGGTGCTGGTCGGCACCAACCGTACGCGGCGGCGCTATAACCAGCGTCTGCGCGAGCTCAAAGGGTTCAATGCCGACTATCCACAGGCCGGCGACAAGCTTGTCTGCCTGCGCAACGATCCGGCCAAAGGGCTGCTCAACGGCTCGCTGTGGAAGGTGATGACCTCGTCGCGCGAGACGGTGAAGCCCGGCATCAACCTTCTGGTCTCGCCGGAGGAAGACGATCCCGACCGCGGCGTCGCCAAGATCAAGCTGCTCAAGGCGGCATTCGAGGATCCGGATGCCGAGATCCCCTGGCAACAGAAGAAGCGTTTCGACGATTTCGACTATGGCTATGCGCTCACCGTGCACAAGGCGCAGGGCTCACAGTGGAACGATGTCGTTCTGTTCGACGAGAGCTGGGCCTTCAAGGAGACGCGGCAGCGCTGGCTCTACACTGCTATCACCCGCGCTGCCGAGCGGCTGACGGTGGTTCGCTAGCAACTGGTGTCGCGTCGAGCCATTGCCACGCGGCTGCTTCATCATCGCTGCCGAAGTGCCTGAATTCGAACGGCAAGACTCTCGGGAAGAAACCCGCGGCCGAAGCGTCCGCGTCGCCGATGACCGCGCAGCGCACGACATGCTCGAGCGCGCCGGCGACGCCTTGGCGGAGCGTGTCTTGCGCAATATTGGCCCAGTCCACGCTTTCCTGGTCTGTCAACCGCACCAGCACGTCGATCTTGGTGTGAAGGGCGTAGGCGGCCTCCAGCAGGCCGACCAGATTTTCAGCATCCGCCGGCGAGACATCGCCGACAACGTCGATGGCAAAAAGCTCGTCGCGGTCGCTATCGATGCGGCGTATCGCCGGCACGGCGTCGAGGTAGTTCACTGGCAAATCCTTGCGTTGGCCACCATATCTTCTGGAACACCCGAAACCCTCTATCTGTTCCCTTCAAAGGCGGTATAGATGCCCGCCGATCCACTGGATTTCGTTCATGCCCGCAAAGCTTTCGGTCAATCTCAACGCCGTCGCCATGCTGCGCAACCGCCGTGACCTGCCATGGCCGAGCGTCACCGGACTTGGAAGGATCGCGCTTGCCGCCGGCGCGCATGGGCTGACGGTGCACCCGCGCCCCGACGAACGGCACACCAGGCTTTCCGACCTGCCGGAAATAAGGGCGCTGATCGACGACGAGTTTCCGAAGGCGGAATTCAACATCGAAGGCTACCCGACCGAGGATTTCCTGGCGCTTGTCGAGAGGAATCAGCCCGAACAGGTGACGTTGGTTCCCGACGATCCGGCGCAGGCGACATCCGATCATGGCTGGAACTTCGTTGCCCAGGCCGCGTTCCTCACCCCGATCGTCAAGCGATTGAAGAAAGGCGGTTTTCGCGTGTCGCTGTTTTCGGACGCCGATCCTGCCAGTGTGAGCGCCGCGCGCGACACCGGCGCCGACCGTATCGAGCTCTACACTGGCCCCTATGGCGGTTTTCATTCCGATTCAGCCAGGGCGGCCAAGGAGTTGGAACAATTGGGAAAAACCGCCGACGCCGCGGCAGCGGCCGGGCTTCAGGTCAATGCCGGGCATGATTTGACTGTTGGCAATCTGCCGGCGCTCGCCAAACGTATCCCGGCATTGGCCGAAGTATCGATCGGTCATGGGTTGACAGCCGATGCGCTGGAGTATGGCATGGCGGGCACGGTGGGACGGTTCTTGAAGGCCTGTGGATGGTAGGGCGATAAAGCCTTGCGTAACTTTGGCGGTTATCTTGGTTCTCGCGCATTGCGGCGAGCTCTGGCCATCGTGAATCGGCGGGCATCGTGAATCGGTTAGAATGGGGTCCATGGTGCTAGCCAACGCCAGCAGCGATACGGAAGCCCTGCAGCAATCGAGCCATGCCGGAACCGAGCAGCATCAAAGCACCAAGCTTTTGATGCTCGGCGCGCTCGGCGTCGTTTATGGCGACATCGGCACCAGCCCGATCTACGCCTTCCGCGAAGCGCTGCATGCTTCGGGCGGCGTTGTTGCGCGCAACGATGTGCTTGGCGTGTTGTCGCTGATCGTTTGGGCGCTGACGATCATCGTCACCATCAAATACGTCGCCTTCGTGCTGAGAGCCGACAACAAGGGCGAGGGCGGCACGCTGTCGCTGATGGCGCTTGCCCGAAGCGCCTATCCGCCGGGATCGAAGCTCATCCTGGTGATCGGCCTTTGCGGTGCGGCGCTGTTCTTCGGCGATTCGATCATCACGCCCGCCATCTCGGTGCTTTCGGCGGTGGAAGGCCTGGAGGTCGTCACGCCGGCGCTCGACGCCTATGTCGTTCCGATCACGCTCGTCATCCTGGCCGTGCTTTTCTCGGTGCAGCGCTTTGGCACCGCCAAGGTGGCCACCGTGTTCGGGCCGGTCACGGCGACGTGGTTTTTGGCAATTGGCGCTGCCGGCCTCTACCATATCGTGGACGATTGGTCAGTGCTGCTGGCGATCAACCCCTACTATGCGGTCTACTATCTGGCGACCACTCCGACAGGCGCTTTCGTCACGGTCGGCGCGGTGTTCCTGGCGGTGACCGGCGCCGAGGCGCTTTATGTCGACCTCGGCCATTTCGGCCGCAAGCCGATCGTGATGGCCTGGTTCTCCATCGTTTTCCCTTGTCTGCTGCTCAATTATTTCGGCCAGGGCGCGTTCGTGCTTTCGCATGGCGGCAAGCCGACCAATCCGTTCTTCCAAATGCTGCCGGAATGGGCGCTGATGCCGATGGTGGTGCTGGCGACCGCGGCGACCGTCATCGCTAGCCAGGCGGTGATTTCCGGCGCCTTCTCGCTGACCAGGCAGGCCGTGCAGCTCAACCTCCTGCCGCGTATCGAGGTTCAGCACACGTCCGAGATGCAGAGCGGGCAGATCTACATGCCACGGGTCAATCTGCTCGTCGCGCTCGGCGTGATGCTTTTGGTCGTCGGCTTCGGCAGCTCGAGCGCGCTCGCCTCCGCCTACGGCATTTCGGTCACCGGCGAGATGCTGATGACGACGGTCCTCCTGTTCGTCGTCATGCGCTGGCGCTGGCGGTGGCAGCTCGCCATTGCGCTCGCGCTGGCGACGCTGTTCGGCGTCATCGACCTCGGTTTCTTCTCGGCCAATGTCGTCAAGATCGTCGAAGGCGGCTGGGTTTCGATCACGGTCGCTTCGCTCATGGGGCTGATCATGTGGACCTGGATACGCGGCACCCGCTATCTGTTCGACAAGACCCGCCGCAACGAGATCCCGCTCGATTTCCTGGCGGCGAACCTCTCGAAGAAAAAGCCGCAATTGGTTTCCGGCACCGCCGTGTTCCTGACCAGCGATCCGCTCAGCGCCCCGACCGCGCTGATGCACAGCCTGAAGCACTACAAGGTGCTGCACGAAAAGAACGTCATCCTGTCGGTGGTGACGGCGCAGCAACCGGTGGTGCCCGACAGCGAGAGGGTCAAGATGGAGACCGTCAACGAGCTGTTCATGCGTGTCACGCTGAATTTCGGCTACATGGAACAGCCGAATATTCCGCGCGCTTTGGCCATCTGCCGCAAGCAGGGCTGGAAGTTCGACATCATGACGACGTCCTTCTTCCTGTCGCGACGCTCGCTGAAAGCTTCGCCCAATTCCGGCATGCCGGTCTGGCAGGACCGGCTGTTCATCGGCTTGGCGCGTACGGCTGCGGACGCAACCGAGTATTTCCAGATCCCGACGGGGCGCGTGGTCGAGATCGGGACACAGGTGGCGATCTGAGGGCTTCGATCTGCCAGGGATGAAGCCCTTCGTCCGTTTCGTATATGAACAAGCCCTGCGTCGGCGACATGGGAGCCTTCACGCTGGGGCACTTGATATTGCACCGCAGCAAGCGTAGAGCACCGCGCTTTATCGGAGTGTCGTCCATGGCTCTTGCCAATGGTGGTATTGAGGCCGAACCCGTCGACCAAACGAGCCATCCCGAGATCGAGCAGCACAGCACCAAGGTGCTTATGCTGGGCGCGCTCGGCGTGGTCTATGGCGATATCGGCACCAGCCCGATCTACGCGTTCCGCGAGGCGCTGCATGCGTCCTCCGGCGGCGATGTCGCCAACCGCGCCGACATTCTGGGCGTGCTGTCGCTAATCATCTGGTCGCTGACCATCACGGTCACGATCAAATACATCATGTTCGTGCTGCGCGCCGACAACCGCGGCGAGGGTGGCGTGCTGTCGCTGATGGCGTTGGCGCGCGGCACTTTCGCGACGCGCTCGGCAATCGTGCTTGGCATCGGCATTGTCGGAGCATCGCTGTTCTTCGGCGACGCCGTCATCACGCCGGCCATTTCGGTGCTGTCGGCGGTCGAGGGCATGAACGTCGTTACGCCGGCCTTCCAGCCTTATGTCGTGCCGCTGACGCTGCTCATTCTGGCCGTCGTGTTCGCCGTGCAGCGCTTCGGCACGGGCGGCGTTGGCCTGGTGTTCGGTCCGGTCACCGCCATCTGGTTTCTCGCGATCGGCCTTTCCGGGTTGAAGCATATCATCTCGGATCCGGAAATCCTGTGGGCGATCAGCCCGCATTACATCGTGGCCTTCTTCATCAATTCGCCCGACGTGTCTTTCGTCACGGTCGGCGCCGTCTTCCTGGCCGTTACCGGCGCCGAGGCGCTTTATGCCGACCTCGGCCATTTCGGCCGCAAGCCGATCGTGCTGGCATGGCTGGCGATCGTATTTCCCTGCCTGCTTTTGAACTATGCTGGGCAGGGCGCCTATGTGCTGGCCAAGGGCGGCACGGTCGGTCATCCGTTCTTCGAGATGAACGAGGGCTGGGCGCTGATGCCGATGGTGGTCCTGGCGACCGCGGCGACCGTCATCGCCAGCCAGGCGGTGATTTCCGGCGCCTTCTCGCTGACCAGGCAGGCCGTGCAGCTCAACATGCTGCCGCGGCTGGAAATCCTGCATACGTCGGAGAGACAGTCCGGTCAGATCTACATGCCGCGCGTCAACATGCTGCTGGCGGTGGTGGTGATGCTGCTGGTGGTCGGCTTCGGCGAGTCCAGCAAGTTGGCCTCCGCCTATGGCATCTCGGTGACCGGCAACATGCTGGTGACGACGACGCTGCTGTTCATCGTCATGACGCGCATCTGGAAGTGGAATATCTGGCCGGCCATTGCACTCACCGCGATGTTTGCCTTCATCGACATCGGCTTCTTCGCCTCCAACATCGTCAAGGTGTTCGAAGGCGGCTGGGCGTCGCTTGCGGTGGCCTTCGCCATCATCCTCGGCATGTGGACCTGGGTGCGCGGCACCCGCTATCTGTTCGACAAGACGCGCCGCAACGAGATCCCGCTCGATTTCCTGGCGGCGAACCTCTTGAAGAAGAAGCCGCAATTGGTCTCCGGCACCGCCGTGTTCCTGACCAGCGATCCGTTGAGCGCGCCCACCGCGCTCATGCATAGCCTGAAGCACTACAAGGTGCTGCACGAAAAGAACGTCATCCTGTCGGTGGTGACGGCGCCGCAGCCGGTGGTGCCCGACAGCGAACGGGTGAAGCTGGAGACGGTCAACGAGCTGTTCATGCGCGTGACGCTGACCTTCGGCTATATGGAACAGCCGAACATTCCGCGCGCTTTGGCCATCTGCCGCAAGCAGGGCTGGAAGTTCGACATCATGACGACGTCCTTCTTCCTGTCGCGGCGCTCGCTGAAAGCCTCGCCGAATTCCGGCATGCCGATCTGGCAGGATCGGCTGTTCATCGGCCTGGCGAAAACGGCGTCGGACGCGACGGAATATTTCCAGATTCCGACCGGCCGTGTGGTAGAGATCGGTACGCAGGTCGCGATCTGACAGAAGCTCGCCCCTTGCGCTGAACAGCTGCGGAGGCGGGCATGAGCGGCGAATTGGTGCTTGTCACCGGCGGTTCCGGCTTCGTTGGCGCCCATTGCATCATCGAACTGCTGAAAGCGGGCTACCGCGTGCGCACGACCGTGCGGTCCGACAGCCGACAAGCCGATGTCCTGGCGATGCTCAAAGTAGGTGGCGCTGAGCCCGGAAGTGCACTGTCCTTTGCCGTCGCCGATCTGACATCGGAGGCCGGCTGGCCGGCGGCGGTCGCGGGCTGCGACTACATCCTGCACGTGGCTTCCCCATTTCCGACTGGCGTCCCGAAACATGAGGACGACCTGATCGTTCCGGCCCGGGAGGGCGCCTTGCGCGTGTTGCGGTTTGCCCGCGACGCCGGCGTCAAACGCGTCGTGCTCACATCGTCCTTTGCCGCGGTCGGCTATGGGCAGGTTCCGGTCGCCGGCCATCCATTCACCGAAGAGAACTGGACCAATCTGACCGAGAAGGTCAGTGCTTACGTGAAATCGAAGACGCTGGCCGAGCGCGCAGCCTGGGATTTCGTGGCCAGAGAAGGTGGCGCGCTGGAACTCGCGGTTGTCAATCCGGTGGGGATTTTGGACCCGTCCTGGGACCGGATCACTCGACCTCGACGGATTTCATAAGGCGCCTGCTGGACGGTGAAATGCCGGGTTTGCCACGCATGGTGTTTGGTGTCGTCGATGTGCGAGATGTCGCGGATCTGCATCTGCGCGCCATGACCAATCCCGCAGCCAAGGGCGAGCGGTTCCTGGCTATCAGCGGCGATTTCATGTCGATGCTCGAGATCGCCGAGACGCTGAAGGCGAGGCTGGGCAATGCAGCATCGCGCGTCACGACCAGAGTGCTGCCGGACTGGCTGGTCCGGATCGTCGGACTGTTCGATGGGCAGGCGGCTCAGATCGTGACGGAACTGGGCAAGGCCAGGAACGCGACGAGCGCCAAGGCCGTGCGC
Organism: Mesorhizobium sp. ORM8.1; assembly: GCF_053005525.2. Taxonomy (NCBI): domain Bacteria; kingdom Pseudomonadati; phylum Pseudomonadota; class Alphaproteobacteria; order Hyphomicrobiales; family Phyllobacteriaceae; genus Mesorhizobium; species Mesorhizobium sp. ORM8.1. The sequence continues at coordinate 6,416,109 of NZ_CM132600.1, forward strand.
CTGCTCGGCTGGTCGCCACGCTCACCGCAAGAGGCGCTCGTCGCGACCGGCGAAAGCCTCATCCAGCTTGGACTGCTGAAAAAATCGAGGTAGCGCGCCCTGAACGAGATGCCCAAGGCGCGCTGATTTTAGCCAAGCAAGGCAGCCTTGTTCGCCTCCAGGAACTGCTTCAGCGTCTTTGGCGTCCTGCCGGAAAGCGTCTCGATCGCATCGGTCACCATGGCGATGCGGCCAGAACGCGTGTTGGCGTCGAAGGACACGACGACCTCAGCGAAATCCTCGGGAACGCCCGATGCCTTCACGCCTTCCGTCAAAGCTTCATCCGGAACCTGTACCACATCGAGCGGCTTGCCGATGACCTCGCTCACCAGGGCGGCGATTTCGGCCGTGGTGTAGGCGTGCGGACCGGTCAAAGTGTATGTCGTGCTCTCGGTCGAGGCGCCAGCGAGCCCGGCGGCGATCGCCGCTGCCATGTCATCGCGTGCGCCGTGCGCAATGCGGCCTTCGCCGGCGGACGTATACCAGTGTCCCGAGGCGATAGCGTGCGGCAATGCCAGGAACAGGTTCTCCTGGTACCAGCCGTTGCGGAAGATCGTGTAGGGTATGCCGCTCGCCTTGATGGCCTGCTCGGTGCTGTAGTGATCATCGGCAAACAGGACCGGCGAGCCGGGCTCCGGATCGGGCATCGAGGTGTAGAGCAGATGCGAAATGCCGGCGTTTTGGGCTGCGGCGACGGCATTTTCGTGCTGCTTCAGGCGCCTGCCGCTCTTGAGATCGAGATCGCCGGTCGAAATGATCAGCACCTTGTCGGCGCCCTTGAATGCGATTTCCAGCGAGGCCGCGTCGTTGAAGTCGGCGACCCTGACAACGACGCCGCGCGCCGCCAGATCGGCCACGCTTTCTGGATTGCGTGTGGTGGCGATGATCTTTGCCGGCGGAATTTTGTGCGTGTCCAGGAGATAGTTGATGACGCCGCGGCCGAGCTGGCCGGAGGCTCCGGTGACGAGAAGGGTTTCGGTCATTGGGGATCCTGACATTGCGCCGCAAGGGCGGTTCGAGTGGCGGTCTCAGAAAGAGACCAGCGCTAAAATAGGAATTGACCCGATGCCGTAAAGAAGGCAGTTTTTCGGGAGGTAGGCACAGGCAGGGAACCAGCCATGGACGGCAAGATCATCAATCTGAAATCGAAGATGGAGATCTACAAAGCGATAAGCGGGGGCGGCAACATTGCCAATTGTCCGGTTCGTGAAGTCATCCAGGGCGTCAGCGGTAAGTGGAGATCGCTGCTGATGATGGCGCTGGCTGAAAGTCCCTATCGCTTCGGCGAATTGAGGCGCCTTGTGCCCGACATTTCGCAGCGCATGCTGACCCAGACGCTGTACGATCTCCAGCGCGATGGCTATGTGCATCGGGAAGTGTTCCCGACCAAACCACCGAGCGTCGAATACAGCCTGACCGATCTCGGGCGCTCGATGTTCGGCGCCTTTCATCAATTGATTCTGTGGGCCGAACTCAACCACGACACTGTGCGCGCGGCGCGCGCCGCCTTCGACGCGGCCCAAACTTGAAGGGCGTCAAAGCGCCAACTTGATTTGGCGACAGGGTTGGGAGATTGTCGCGCCGGCTTGGCTGGGCGGGCAATGAGCAGAACTTACGACATCGCGATTGCCGGCGCCGGTCCGGCCGGATTGGCTGCCGCGCTCTATCTCAGGCGGGCAGGGCACAAGGTCACCGTCTTCGAGCGTTTCGACGAGCCGAAGCCGGTCGGCTCCGGGCTCATCCTGCAGCCGACCGGGCTGACGGTGCTCGCCGACCTCGGCCTGCTGGATGACATCCTGGCGCTGGGAAGCCGTATCGAGCGGCTGCATGGCACGGATGCCGAGAGCGGGCGCACAGTGCTCGAGGTTCGCTACGATGCCAGGCGCGGCCGCCGCTTCGGCCTTGCGGTACACAGGGCAGCGTTGTTCGGCGTGCTCTATCGCGCCGCCTTGCGCGCGGCGATCGCCATCGAAACCAATGTCGAGGTAGAGACGCTGGAGACAGGCGAGCGGGTATCGCTGGTCTGCGGCAATGGCAAGCGACTGGGGCCGTTCGACCTGGTCGTCGATGCCAGCGGCGCGCGTTCGAAGCTGCGCCAGTGCCTGGGCGATCCAGCCATGCCGCGTCCACTCACCTATGGCGCCTTCTGGGCATCGCTGGCCTGGCGCGACGGCTTCGACCAAAGCGCGCTGCTGCAGCGTTACGACAAGGCGAGCGTCATGGTCGGCGTGCTGCCGATCGGCCGGCCGCAGCCCGGCGCCGAGACCATGGCGGCCTTCTTCTGGAGCCTGAAGCCGGACGATGCCGATCAGGTGCGGGCGGCGGGCCTCGATGCGTGGAAGGCGAGGGTGATTTCGGCGTGGCCCGATTGCGAGGCTTTCACCAGCCAGATCGAGAGTTTCGAGCAATTGTCACTCGCCCGCTATGGCCACCACACGATGACGTTGCCGGCCGGCCGGAAACTGGCTGTGATCGGCGATGCCGCGCATTCGACCAGCCCACAACTCGGCCAAGGCGCAAACATGGCGCTGCTTGATGCCGCGGCGCTCAGTCATTCGCTGGCGCATGCAAATGGCGTCGACGATGCGCTCGATGCTTACGCCAAGGCGCGCCGCTGGCATGTGCGGATATTCCAGGCGCTGTCCCTGTCGCTGACGCCGTTTTATCAGTCGGACTCGAGCGTGCTTCCCTTCATCCGCGACCGGATGGTGGCGACTTTGGCAAAGGTGCCGCCGGGACCGCAATTCCTTGCCGCCATGGTCGCCGGGACAGTGGTCGATCCGTTCAAGCGCATCGGACTTGCGGAACTGCAATGGCCTGCTGCTGGATGATGTCCGACAGATATGATACCTTCGCCAGCAGGAAGGCATGCAGCCGCCGCGGATAGTCGGCGCCTACCGCTTCTTGCACTGATTGGCGTTCGCTCAAGGCCGCACGCCAGGCCTGGACGAGCGGTTTGCCGTGCAGAATGCCGAAATCGCCGATGCGGTCGAAAATGTCGAAATAGCGGAAGACCGGCCCGTAGACGGCATCGACCAGCGAGAAGCGATCGCCGGCGAACCAGGGACCGCTCGATCTGGCCGCCAACACCGCCTCCACGCGTTCAAACATCTCGGACAAGCCCTTGCTTTCCTTGGTGAACGCGGCTTCATCGGTGACGCAGTAGAAGCGGCCGATGGCGTTCAGGATGGCGGAGCCGAATTCGATCCAGGCGCGATGCCCGGCCCGCATCAGCGGATCTGCCGGATGCAAAGGATTGGCCTCGGTCTCCTCGAGGAATTCGAGGATGACGGCGGATTCGAAGATGGTTTCTTCGCCATCACCGTTTCGAACCCGCAGCAGCGGCACCTTGCCGAGCGGCGAGATGGCCTTGAACCAGTCGGGCTTGTCGGCAAGGTCGACATAAACCCGTTCGAACGGCACGCCCTTCTCGGCCAGCGCAATCGCGGCGCGCTGCACATAGGGGCATAAATGATGGCTCACGAGAGTGAGCTTGGCGAGGGTGAGCCTGACGGTCATCTCACTCTCCCCAGACATAGTTGAGCGCGCCGTCCTCGACGCGGGTGGACAGGAACATCAGGCGCGAAGCCTTCGGCGCCGGACCTTCGAGGCGCTCGCCGCTCCCCATGTCGAATTTCGCGCCATGCCATTGGCAGACAAAGGCGCCGTCCTTGCAGTCGAGCGGGCCGCCGAAATGCAGGCAGACGTTGGCCGCGGCGCGGATATGTTCGCCGTTGCGCCAGACATGCACCTCACGGCCGAAGAACGGCGCGATCAGGCTACCATTCTGTGGGATGTCGGCGACCTTGCAGATTTCATGTTTCATCGGAAAGCTCCCTGTCGATGCAATTGCATCTATATGAATACATTTGCATCGATCGTCAAGCTTGATGCAATTGCATCTAGATCCTTGTTGGAGCATGATCTGTCCCGAAAACCGGTTCCCACTTTTCGGGATCATCCTCTAGGCTATACCGATGACCAAGACATCGCCCTCCAGCCAGGCGGTCACCGCCTGGGCCCGACTGATGCGCGTCTCGCGCCAGCTGGTCGAAAGGGCCGAAGACGCCCTGAAGCAAGCCGGCCTGCCGGCGCTTGCCTGGTACGATGTGCTGCATGAGCTCGCCGAGGCGGGCGAGGAGGCTTGCGTCCCTTCGAGCTGACCGATCGCGTTCTGCTTGCGCAATACGGCGTCTCCCGGCTGCTCGCCCGGCTTGAAGCGGACGGGCTGGTGGAGAAGTTGCCGGTCTCCGATGACGGACGCGGCCAGATCGTGCGCATCACATCGGCCGGCCGCGATATGCGGCGGCGCATCTGGGGCGTCTACGGCGCTTCGATCGCCGGGCTGATGGGCGAGAAGCTTTCGGCCGAAGAGCTGGAGACGCTGGCGCGGCTGCTGGGGCGGCTGCGGCATCCTTCCATCGAGCGGTAACTCGATTGTCAGACCTGGGCTCTTGCGCGCGAAGCCGGAATGCGCCATAAGCCGAACCGTAACGTACGGTACGCCTTTCAGGCAACCAGAAATCGGGAACAGTCGTGTTGCAGCCGGCCGATGTCGACACCAGTGAAGCGCTGACGGAACGGCAGCAGGCCGTTCTCGATGCGGCGCTCCGTTTGCTGGTCGAGGAGGGCGACAGCCTGACCATGACCGCGGTGGCGCGGCGCGCCAGCTGCTCCAAGGAAACGCTCTACAAATGGTTCGGCGACCGGGACGGGCTGCTTACCGCGACAGTGCAGTGGCAGGCGTCCAAGGTGCGTGTCGCGGCCGTTGATCGCGATCGGCTGGATCTCGCTTCGCTGACCGCGAGCCTGGAGCGTTTCGCTTCCGACTGGCTGAAGGTTATCTCCAGCGACACCTCGATTGCGCTGAACCGCGTGGCCGTCGGCCATGCCGGATCCGGTAAGGACGATCTCGGCGCGGTCGTGCTGCAGAATGGGCGTTTCGCGCTTGCCAGGCGCCTCAAGCCGGTGCTTGAAGCGGGCCGGCAGGCCGGGTTGCTCGACTTCGTGGACGCCGAGACGGCGTTCCGGACCTTTTTCGGGCTGGTCGGCCGGGACGTGCAGATCCGTCTCTTGCTCGGCGACCGGCTGGAATTGACTGAGGCGACGATCGGCGGCGATGCCGTCCGCGCGACGCAGCAGTTTCTCGCTCTTTTCGGAGCAAAAACCGGGCCGCAAGGCCTCTGATCTTAGAAAACGGGAAGGAAGTAAAATGCGCGTCTATTACGATCGTGATGCCGATCTCAACCTGATCAAGGGCAAAAAGGTCGCCATCATCGGCTATGGCAGCCAGGGCCGGGCGCATGCGCTCAACCTCAAGGATTCCGGCGCCAAGGAGATCGCCATCGGTCTCAAGGCCGGCTCGGCGACCGCCAAGAAGGTCGAGGCCGACGGCCTCAAGGTGATGAGCGTCGCCGACGCCGCCAAATGGGCCGATCTGATGATGATGGCGACGCCCGATGAATTGCAGGCCGACATCTACAAGAACGAGATTGCGCCGAACATCCGCGACGGTGCGGCGATCGCGTTCGCGCACGGCCTCAACGTGCATTTCGGCCTGATCGAGCCGAAGTCGACGGTCGACGTCGTCATGATCGCGCCGAAGGGCCCCGGCCATACGGTGCGTGGCGAATACCAGAAGGGCGGCGGCGTGCCGTGCCTGGTCGCCGTCAACCAGGATGCGTCGGGCAATGCGCTCGACCTGGCGCTCTCCTACGCCTGCGGCGTCGGCGGCGGCCGTTCGGGCATCATCGAGACCAATTTCCGCGAGGAATGCGAGACCGATCTGTTCGGTGAGCAGGTTGTGCTGTGCGGCGGCCTGGTCGAGCTGATCCGCGCCGGTTTCGAGACGCTGGTGGAAGCCGGCTACGCACCGGAAATGGCCTATTTCGAGTGCCTGCACGAGGTGAAGCTGATCGTCGACCTGATCTATGAAGGCGGTATCGCCAACATGAACTACTCGATCTCGAACACCGCCGAATGGGGTGAGTATGTCTCGGGTCCGCGCATCATCACCGCCGAGACCAAGGCCGAGATGAAGCGCGTGCTGAAAGACATCCAGACCGGCAAGTTCACCTCGGAATGGATGCAGGAATACCGCGCCGGCATGTCGCGTTTCAAGGGCATCCGCCGCAACAACGACAGCCACCAGATCGAAGAGGTTGGTGCTAAACTCCGCGCGATGATGCCGTGGATTTCGAAGAACAAGCTGGTCGACAAGGCCAAGAACTAATCCGCAATTTCAAGATTGCCTGAATGGGCCGGCGGAGCGATCCGCCGGTTTTTCATGCTCAGCCGTAGTGCCAGTGCGGCTTGGGCTCGGTGCCGGTGAACTCGACACCGATACGGTCGTCGCGGCGCCAGCGGACGATGGCCTTGTAGCCGACGCCGTCGACCGGCACGTAGAGCAGGAATTCGTCGGGCACGCGCGCCCCGATCGGAACTTTCAGCTCGGCGCCCTTCGCATGCATGTTGCGCACGGTGCACGTAACCTCGGAATTGTTAATGCCAGTCAGGATCGCCGCTCCCTTGAGCACGCGCTGTCTGTGTTGGGATCTGTGTTCGTTCTCGGCCATGGCGGGCGCGTCCTCGCGAACTCCATCGCGGCAATCGTCGTGTGGGGCACCGGGTGGATGAATAGGCTCCGCAGATAAATTTACAGTTATCGCCGGTTATGGCTCCGACAAATAAAACGGCGCCCCGTGGAGCGCCGTCTGCATGCCTTGTTCGCGGGCAGCTCAGCTGTAGGGCGACCAGCATTGCTTGCGGGGCCCGTAATTGGGCTGGAAGCTGTTGTCCCAGGCGCGATAAGACCGGTAACGGTCATAGCACCACTGCACATGGGCGCTGGAGAGCCGTTCCGTCCGATAGACACGCCGCGGCTGAACGTAGCGCGGGTAGTAATCATATTGGTAGGGATCATAGTAGTTGTCGTAGGCTAGGCTGCCCAAGCCTAGGCCAAGGCCCAGCCCGAGGAGCGCCGCGTCGCCATCGCGGAAACGCCGGCCATGGTGATGCCGCCAGCGCCAATCGCCGCCGCGATCCCAGTTGCGGCCGCCATCCCAGTTGCGCGCGAAGTTGCGATGGCCGCCACGCCATCTGAAGTCGCCGCCCCTGAAATCGCCGCCATGCCGCCAGCGCCAGTTCTGCATTCCTCCGTTGCCGCCGGCCCAGCTGTCACGCACCGGTATGATGTTCGGTGCGGCGGTGTTCGTCGCCACGCCAAGATCGGGTTGCAGGATCGGCCCGGCGACCGACGGCACGGTCACGCCGGCGACAAGGCCCAAGGCGAGCAGCCCGGATTTAAGGGAAGAAAAGAGCGGTTTCATTTCACTCTCCAAGGATTCACGGCCCCACGCCCAGAACAACCCCGGGAAGAGGCCCATTGTTGGAACTTCCCGTCTGAACGGGGATGAACGGAAAGGTTCCTTCAACCATGGCGAGCATGCGCCGGGCTCTTGTTTTCGCCCCTGCTTGCGGGCAAAAGGTCACGGCCATGTCGCTGCGCCTCGCCACGTTCAACGTCGAGAACCTGATGAACAGGTTCGATTTCTCAGGCTATCGCAACCAGCTCAACGAGGACCGCACGCTGGCCCTGTTCGACATCCGGAGCGAGGCCGAATACCGGCTTCTCGAGCAGGCGCGCACCATTGCCCAATCCGACGATACGCGCCAGCTGACGGCGCTGGCGATCGCGGCAACCCGCGCCGATATCATCTGCATGCAGGAAGTCGACAATATCGAAGCGCTGAAAGCTTTCGAATATGGCTATCTGTTCAAGATGGTTGGGCAGGGCTACCGGCAGAAATACACCACCGCCGGCAATGACTCACGCGGCATCGACGTCGCCTTGATGATGCGCAACGAGACCGCGCAGGGCCAACCGATCGAGTTCGTGCGCATGACCAGCCATGCCTATGTCACGTTCGAGCAGTTCGGCCTGTTCACGCCTGAGCTTGCCGCGCTTGGGCACCAGGCGACCGAGCGCATTTTCCGGCGCGATTGTCTGGAGATCGATCTGATCGTCGCCGGTGCGCCGCTGACGCTCTATCTCGTCCACTTGAAATCGATGGGCGCGCCGCGCAACGGGCTCGACGGCCGCGAGGCGACCATGCCGCTGCGCATTACCGAGGCGCAGGCCGTGCGCCGCATCATCGAAGAGCGGTTCGGCAAGGACCATGCGGCCGACAAGCGCTGGGCGATCTGCGGTGACATGAACGACTATCGGCAGCGCGTGAAGGTCGCCGGCGACTCCGTCGATGGCTACCGCTTCGAAGTCGTCGACGAGGCGCTGTCGTCGATCAACGTTTTGACCGCCGGCGGCTTCTGCGAGAATGTCGTCGAACGGCGGCCGGAAATGGACCGCTGGAGTTTCTATCACACGCGCGGACCGGAGGAACGGCATCTCTGCCAGCTCGACTATATCCTGTTGTCGAAGGCGCTGGCTGCGAAGAACGCAACGGCGGTTCCCGACATCATTCGCAACGGCCAGCCCTGGCGCACCATCTTTCCGCCCGGGCAGGAGGTCGAGCGCTTTCCACGCGCCGGCTGGGACAGGCCGAAGGCCTCCGACCATTGCCCGGTGGCAATCACCTTGAACATGGCGTGACCCCCTTGAGTTTCGACCTGCCGCGCAATGTCATTCTGCCGGTCGACCAGATCGACGTGCGGCTGGTCGCCGAGCAGCACCCGTTCGAGCGCGACAACCAGACGGCGATCGCCGAAAACTGGCGGCGCGAGACGGAAGAGAAGCCGGCGCTGTTCGATGGCACGGTGGTGCTGCTGTCGGCGCTTGCCTGGCGCGACAATCGTCTCATCGGGCGCTGTCATGCGGTGAAATACTCGACCTTCATGCTGTGGCGGAAGAACCGTGAAGCGAGCGGCGCCGAACACGCCTACGGTCACGCCATGCTGGTCGCCGGCGACAATGCGCTGGTGGCGATCCGCATGGGGCCGCATACGGTAATGGCCGGCAGCGTCTACTTCGCCGCCGGTTCGTTCGAGCCGATCGATTTCCGCGATGGCTTCGTCGATGTCGATTTCAACATGATCCGCGAAGTGCGCGAGGAGACCGGGCTCGACCTGACGACGGCCAGGCGCGGCAAGCGCTGGCACGCCCTGTCGACCGCGAGCGGCACGGTGATCTTCCGCCGTTACCATGTCGATGAGCCGGCTGACGAGATCGCGCGGCGCATCAGGGCTTTTGTCGCGGCCGAGGCCGATCCGGAGATAGAAGGGCCGGTGATCATTCGTCACGCAGCCGACCTGCCAGATGGCCTGGCAGCGCATATGAAGCCGCTGGTCGAATGGCATTTTGCACGCAGCGGCGAGGGCCTCTGACTTTCTGCGTGGACGGCCTTGCGCGATATGGCCGATTTCAACAAGCGCCAGCCGGACGGCGACGATGGCTACGGCGCGGCAAGCTCGTCACCGGGGACTTATTCGTGCCGCAACGCGTCGATCGGGTCGAGCCTGGCGCCGCGGAGCGCTGGGAAGAAGCCGAACACCATGCCGATCAGCGCCGAGAAGCCGACGGCGAGCAGGATGACCGCCGGGCTTGGCGCGAACGGTATCGTCAGCGTCGCCGAAGCGAGGCCGGCGAGCGCCAGGCCGATCAGGATGCCGATGATGCCGCCGAGCAGCGACAGCACGGTGGCCTCGACCAGGAACTGGATGAGGATGTGCTTTTCGTGCGCGCCGATCGCCAGCCTGATGCCGATCTCGCGCGTGCGCTCGGTGACCGAGACCAGCATGATGTTCATGATGCCGATGCCGCCGACCAGCAGGCTGACGCCGGCGACCGCGCCCAGCATGCCGGTCATGGTGGTGGTGGCGCTGGCCATGGCGTCGGCGATCTGGGTCATGTCGCGGATGGCGAAATCGGGATCGCGGTCCGGCGTGATGCGGCGGGTGTCGCGCAAAATATCCTCAACGCGCGGCTGCAACTCGCTCGTCGGCGTGCGGTCGTCGGCGGCGATGTAGATGTTGTCGACGTCGCGATTGCCGGCAATACGCCGCTGATAGGCGTGCAACGGCATCAGCACGACATTGTCCTGGTCCTGGCCGAAGCCGGTATAGCCCTTCGGCTCCAACAGGCCGATGATCTTACAGGAGGTGCGGTTGACGCGGATGATCTCGCCTTCGGGATCGCCGGCGCCGAAGAATTGCTGGCGAACCGTCTCACCGATCAGGCAGACGCCGGTGCCGGAGCGGGTTTCGGAATCGCTGAAGGGCCGGCCCGACACCAGCTTCCAGTCGCGCGCGTCGAGATAGGCGCTGTCGGTGCCGGTGACGCCCGAAGTCAGGCTTTCGGTGCCGAAGATGACGCGGACCTGCTTTTGCGAGGCGGGCGAAATGGCGCGCGCGCCGCTCAGATGCGCGACCAGCGCCGTCACATCCTTCTCGGCCAGCGGCCGCACAGCCTGGTCAAGTCCTCCCGGGCCGCCAGGTCCGGCGGGACGGCCGGCGCGAACGACGAGTAGGTTGCTTCCGAGCTTGGAGATGTCGGCCTTGACCTTTTGCGTGGTGCCGGAGCCGATGGTGAGCATGGCAATGACGGCCGCGACGCCGATGACGATGCCGAGCAGCGTCAGGAACGAGCGCAGCACGTTGCGGCGGATCGAGCGCAGCGAGAGCCGAACGGTTTCCCAGATCATGCGGCCTCCGCATTCACGGTGTCGGAGGCGACATGGCCGTCGAGGAAGCGGATGGTGCGGCCGGCATAGGCGGCGACATCGGCTTCATGCGTGACCATGGCGATGGTCAGGCCAAGGTCGGCGTTGAGCCTGGTCAGCAATTCCATGATCTCATGCGTGCGCGCGGTGTCGAGATTGCCGGTCGGCTCGTCGGCGACAAGCAGCGTCGGCCGGGTGACGATGGCGCGTGCGATCGCCACGCGCTGCTGCTGGCCGCCAGAGAGCTCCGCCGGCGTATGGTGCTCGCGCCCATCCAACCCGACCTCAGCCAGCGCCTGCATGGCGAGCTCGCGGCGCTCGCGGGCAGGGGCGCCGCGATAGATCAGCGGCAGCTCGACATTTTCCGCCGCCGTCGTGCGCGGCAACAGATTGTAGCCCTGGAAGACGAAGCCGACATAGAGGTTGCGGAGAAGCGCGCGACGGTTGCGGCCGAGCCGGCCGGCATCGACGCCCATGAAAGAATAGGTTCCGGCCGTCGGCGTGTCGAGGCAGCCGATGATGTTCATGGCCGTCGATTTGCCCGAGCCGGAAGGGCCCATGATGGCGACGAACTCGCCGCGGCGGATGGCGAGGTCGACGCCGGCCAGCGCGTGCACGTGCGCCTCGCCCTGGCCATAGCTCTTCCAGACCTTGTCGAAGGTGATCAGCAGCGGAGCCGACATCGGTCAGCTCCGCTGCTGCGCGCCGGTGACGATCTGCGCGCCTTCGTCGAGACCGGATGTGATCTCGGTCAGCTCGCCATCGGTCGAGCCGATCTTGACGTTGACGGGGCGCGGGCGGCCGTTTTCCAGCACATAGAGCGTGCGCGAGCCGTCGGTGGGCGCTTTGGTCGCCTGGCGCTGCCGGTTGGGGCGGCCCATGCGACCGGTGAACAGGTCGCGCAGGCTCCAGCCAGGCTCGGCCTGCTGCGCCGGGCGGTAGCGGAAGGCGGTCGAGGGCACGGTGAGCACGCCCTTGGCCTGCTTTGTGACCACTGAGACGGTTGCCGTCATGCCGGGCCTGAGCAGAAGTTCGTTGTTATCGACCTCGAGCCGCGCATTGTAGGTGACGACGCCATCGGTGGTGACCGAGGCGTAGGAGATGTCGCGGATCTCGGCGTCGAAGGGGCGGTCGGGAAAGGCGTCGACGGTGAAGCGTGCATGCTGTCCAGGTTTCACCGCGCCGATATCGGCCTCGTCGACCGCTGCCTGCAGTTCCATGTTGCGCAGATCGGCGGCGATGATGAACAGCACCGGCGCCTGCAGCGAGGAGGCGACCGTCTGCCCCGGATCGACCGAGCGCGTCAGCACGATGCCGTCGATCGGCGCGTAGATCGTGCTCTTGGCAAGGTCGGTCTGTTGCGCCTTGAGGTCGGCCTGGGCGATGGCGAGGTTGGCCTCGGCGCTGTCGAGCGCCGCCTTGGAGCGGTCCCGGGTTGCGGTCGCCGCCTCAAGCGACTGGTCCGTCGCCATGCCGCGCTTGGTCAGCGCGCTGGCGCGGACGACCGCGTTCTCGTTTTCCTGCAGCGTGACCTTGGCATCCTCGACGCTGGCCGCGGCACCCTTGGCGGACGCCTCGGCGCGCTCGATCTGGACTTCGAGCTTGGCGGTGTCGAGCGTCGCCAGCACGTCGCCCTTCTTCACCTGCTGGTTCTCGGTGGCCGCGACCGAGCGCACGATGCCGGACAATTCGCTGGAGATGTCGACTTGCGTCAGCGGCTGCAGCGTTCCCGTGGCCGACACCTCGACGGTGAGGTCGGCGACGGCGGCGGGCACGGTTGTGTATTCGACCCTGGGGGGTGCCGCGGCATACCATTGGTAAACGCCAACGCCGACGGCAACGACCGCGACCGCCAGCAGCGCGTAGAGCCAGCCGCGGCGACGCCTACGGCCGACGCCCTTGCGGTCGAGGCCGAGCGCCGTTTCTATGGACGTCTCGGATTCCGTCTTTGGCGGATTGACAATTTGGTCCACGCCGGACCCCTATGCTGAAAAATTGATGTCCCTATCCGTGCACAAATCAGGCTTTCAGGTTCGAATTTCAAATTAAATTTCCCTCATGTTGGGATTGAGGCAGAAATTCGAAGCGAGGCGAAAGGTTTTCTCCATGGCGCGCAATTACTTGCTTTACGATGTGTTCACGACGGAGCGGCTGGCCGGCAATCCGCTCGCCGTGGTGCTCGACAGCGAGGGGCTCGATACGGCCGCCATGCAGGCGGTCGCGCGCGAGTTCAACCTGTCCGAGACGGTGTTCGTGCTGCCTGCCGACAGTCCCAAGCACCGCAACCGTATCCGCATCTTCACGCCCGACTATGAAATGCCTTTCGCGGGACATCCGACAGTCGGCGCCGCGATCGCGCTGGCCGAGTTGGCTGACGAAGGCGCCGGCATCTTTGTGCTGGAGGAGAATATCGGGCCAGTGCGCTGCGCGGTGAGCAAGCATGACGGTTCGACCTTCGCTGAATTCGATCTGGCGAAGCTGCCTGAACAGCTGGAACTCACGGCCGACGCACAATCAATCGGCGCGGCGCTTGGGCTGGCACCACACGAAATCGGCTTCGAGAATCACCGGGTCTCGTTCTGGTCGGCCGGGGTGCCTTATGTGACGATTCCGGTCGCTGGCCTCGAAGCGGCGGCCAAGATCAGGCTCGACAACCAGGCCTGGTCGGAACTCGCGCCGCGCAAGAGCGAATGGGCCTTCGCTAGCCCTTATGTCTATTGCCGCGAGACGGTGCATCACGACAGCGCCTTCCATGTGCGCATGATCGTGCCGGGCACGCCGTCTTACGAAGACCCGGCCACCGGTTCGGCGGCCGCCGCCTTTGCCGGCGCCATCATGCATTTCGACGCGCCGACAGACGGGACCTCGCGGCTCTGGATCGAGCAGGGGCTGGAAATGGGCCGGCCTTCCCGCATCCGGCTGGAACTCAATGTCGACGGCGGCAAGCTGGCCTCGGCGCGCATCGGCGGCCATGCGATCAAGGTGGCGGAAGGCAGGCTGTTCGTCTGAACGACAAGGGTTTTTTGCGTGAGCATGATCTTGTCCGAAAACCGGAATCCACTTTTTGCTGCGCTGACCTGCGGTTCGGGATCATGCCGGAGCGATTTGTCGGGAAATGATTCCGGCAGGGCTGGACAGGACCGGTATCGGCGGCTATATGCCCGCCAACGCCGGTTTTTGCCGGCCGAGTGGGTGCGTAGCTCAGTTGGTAGAGCAGCTGACTCTTAATCAGCGGGTCCACAGTTCAATCCTGTGCGCACCCACCAAATTTTCAAAAACTTGGTGGAAGACCTTGGTATCGGAGATGCGTTGTCGCGTCTTCGTCATGCGCCGGTTGCGGCGCCAGCCAGCCAAGGCCGGCGCCCGCTCGGACTGCGTTGTCGCCGCGAGGCGTGACGGCGCAGCGGGTCCCGGAGATTGGCAAGCCAAGCCAGAGCGCGGTCGAGCCGAACGGCGGCCGGCTTGCGGTTCCGCTCGCCGGAGGGCTTGAGCCGACTGCTATGGCGTCGTCTTGCTGAGGCTGGCCTTGAATTTGACCTTCATCGAGATCTGGCCGGTCACCGTGATCTGCGACCCGCCATAGCCGCCGAGATTGCGGTCGCGGCCGTTGATGTTCGTGGTCATGCCGGTGATCTCACAGGTGTCGGCAACCGTCTCGATCACCATCGCGCAGCTGCCGGCCGCGGCCTTGTAGAAGGAGCGAAGCGCTACCTGCTGCTGGGTACCGGCATCCTCGTCATCCTTGACCGGAAGGGTCATCGAAATCGACGACTGGATCCTTGCCGATCCATCCTCGCCAGGACGAAGCGGGCGAACAAACTGGTCTTGAGCAAGGGCGGGCAAAGCCGTCCCGGTAAGAAATGCAACAGTTATTAGGCTTTTCAAATACATTGCTTGATCTCCCAATGAGGCATCTGACGTCTCATGAAATGATCAAGATGACGTTATTTCGATGTTTCAACAGTGTTGAAATTTCGACAGAATTTATTTCTCCGACACACCAGTCCATCCTCGCTTGGCACGACAGCGCCGAGCCCACGATGTTGACCGCTAGGCAGGCGCCGGAGCCTCACCGAGCCACATGCCGAGATCGAGCAATGGCGGCAGGCCTCGTGCTCCGTGGCGGCGGTGGTCAGCCGCAGCCGACATATGGGCGGAAACGGCGCGGGTAAGCCGGTCTGGATAATGCGATGAGCCCAAGAGTCTGGAATAACGCCTATATTCTTATTTCTAGTGGTTCGATCTCAGATACCGATAGAACCGGTGCCACCTTCCGGCAATTGATCAAGCAATTTTCTGAATTTGTGGCAGAAAGGTTACATGGTTTGTTATGGAACTGAGCTAACCTGACCTACCGATTTTGTTTAGAGTCCCCGATAGGGGATCAGGAAACCCCACGCCTTTAGGCGGCTGGGATGGCGGCCTATCCGGTGTAGATTGGCCGGATGGAAGCGTACAAGCGCGGCAGCCACACGGTTTGGGACTGCAAGTATCACCTGATCTGGGTGACGAAGTATCGCTATGCGGTGCTAGGCGGTGATGTCGGCAACCGATGCCGGGAGTTGCTGCGCGAGACGGCGCAGGCGCATGAGATGGTGATTCACGCCGGATCGATCAATCGCGACCATGTGCACATGCTGGTGTCGATCCCGCCAAGCCTGTCGGTATCGCGCGCCGTGCAGCACCTGAAGGGGCGCAGTTCGCACAAGCTGCTGAGCGAGTTCGGGATATTGCGCAAGCGCTATTGGGGCCAGCACCTGTGGGCGAGGGGTTATTGGGTTGCCACAAGCGGCAATGTGACGGACGAGATGTGGATGGAATACATTACCAACCAGACACCGCCCGAACCCGACGACAACTTTAACGTGACATGAGTTTGCGCCCTGTCCGCCGGACGGCGGACCGATCCGGCTTTAAGCCGTAACCTGAAGCCACCGCCTTTTAGGCGGTGGAGCATTCACGGGAATGCTCGATGCGCGCGCTTAAGTTTGCCCTGCTTTCTTCGCTTGCGATTGCCAGCCCAGCGTTGGCGGCGGACCTTTCACCCCAACCGATTCAGCCCGTGGCCTATGATTGGTCCGGCATCTATGTGGGTGCACAGGCTGGGTACGTTTGGGGAAATTCAACTTACGACGGCGCGGGGTCCCCGGCGGGCCCGCCCTTCATCAGCACCTCCGTCGATCCCAAAGGCGCTTTTGGCGGTGCATTCGTAGGCTACAATTATCAGTTCGACGGCAACTATGTCGTCGGTGTTGAAGCGGATGCCAATTTCACCAACGCCAAGGGGGACGGCTCATTTACCGGAGCGCCTTCCACTGTCTTCCCAAGCAGTGATTTAAAATGGTTTGGGTCGGCACGCTTGCGTGCGGGCTATGCAGTCGATCGTTTCTTGCCGTTTGTAACTGCCGGTCTTGCTATCGGTCATTACTCCGGCGCATTCAATTTTCCAGGTGGGTCGATCGAGAACAGCGATACCATGGTTGGTTGGACGGCAGGCGCTGGACTTGAATATGCCGTCACCAACAATCTGATTGCGCGGGTCGAATACCGCTATTCCGACTATGGCCGCAAATCACAACCTGCGCCGTTCAACTTCCCTGGACAGCAAGCCAGGCTTGATCTGACCACCAACGATGTTCGCGTTGGACTAAGCTACAAGTTCTGATTTCGAACTGTCGCTCTTTCAAAACCCCGCCTGTGCGGGGTTTTTTATTGCGCAAATAGGCCTTAGGCGCGTCGTGGGGGCTGCCTCGCCACACCTTCGCAAGCGTTTATTTCTCCGACACACCGGCCTCGGCAAAACTTGCCATCCTGGCATGGCACTCCAGCGCCGAGCGCACGATGTTGACGGCCAGGCAGGCGCCGGAGCCTTCGCCAAGCCGCATGCCGAGATCGAGCAGCGGCGGCAGGCCGAGCGCTTCGAGCAGGCGGCGGTGGCCGGCTTCGGCCGAGACATGGGCGGCGACGGTGTGGGCAAGCCCGGTTGGGTGCAGCCGCGCCAGCGGTGCGACGGCCGCGGTGCAGACAAAGCCGTCGAGCAGCACCGGCACGTTGTTCTTGCGCGCGGCAAGCGTGGCGCCGAGGATGGCGGCAAGCTCGCGCCCGCCAAGGGCCGCGGCGATCTTCAACGGATCGGAAAGCGCCTCGGCATGGCGCTTCAGGCCCGCCTCGATGGCAACGACCTTGCGCTGCAGGCCGGCATCGTCGACGCCGGTGCCGCGCCCGGTCCATTTTTCAGCGCCACCGCCGAAAAGCGCCGTCGAGATCGCGGCCGCCGGCGTGGTGTTGCCGATGCCCATCTCGCCGAAGCAGACGAGGTCGAGATCCTCGGTCACGGCGTCGTAGCCGGCAGAGACGGCGGCGAGGAATGCCTTCTCGTCCATTGCCGGTACCTGCGTGAAATCGCCGGTCGGATGTTCCAGGTCGAGCGGGATGACATCGAGCCTGGCGCCGGCGATGCGGGCAAGCTGGTTGATGGCGGCGCCGCCGCCGGCGAAGTTGGCCACCATCTGTACCGTGACTTCCGACGGATAGGCCGACACGCCCTGGGCGGTGACGCCGTGATTGCCGGCAAAGACGAAGACCTTGACGTTGTCGAGCTTCGGCATGTCGCGACCCTGCCAGCGGCCGAGCCAGGCGGCGATCGTTTCCAGCCGGCCGAGGCTGCCCGGCGGCTTGGTCAGCGTGTCCTGGCGGCGGGCGACGGCAGCGGCGGCGGTATCGCTGCCGGTGGACAAATCCAGGCAGGCGGCACGAAGGTCTTCGAGGGATTTGAAAGGCATGAGGGCAAGATCTCCGAGAAAGAATCAGGACAGGCAGACGGAAGCGATAAGCAGGACCGCGATCTCGCCGAGCTGCTGCAGCGCGCCGATCGTGTCGCCGGTCTGGCCGCCGATCTGGCTGAGGCAGAGCGCACGGAAGGCGGCGAACAGCAGGCCGAGCAGGATGAGCGCGACAATGGCGCCGCCAAGCCCGAGCGCCAGCAGCGCCACGACGCCGAGCGCGGCGCCAATCGCGGCGGTCTCGACGCTGACGGCGCCGGCACCTGCCGACAGGCCATCGGCGCGGGCCGGCGGCAGAAGATGCATGAAGGCGCCGAATAGGCCGCGCGAGGCGGCATGGGCGGCGAGCAGCGCCAGGAAAACATGGCCGGGTCCAGTCAGTTGCGACAACGCGCTCCAGCGGATCAGCAGCGAGATGCCGAGCGCCGCTGCGCCATAAGCGCCGATGCGGCTGTCGCGCATGATCTCCAGCTTGCTGTCGCGCGTGCGACCGCCGCCGAAACCGTCGGCGATGTCGGAAAGACCATCCTCATGCAGGCAACCGGTGGCAAGCATGGTCGCGGCAAGCGTCAACGCCGCCGCCGGACCGGCGGCAAGACCGAGCTTAGAGGTGATCGCGTAGACGAGCGCGCCGATAACCGCCACGGCGAGACCGGCAAAGGGCGCGGCCCAGATCGCGTCGGCGAGGCTGCGGCCGCCGAAATCGCTCGACGGCAGCCTGAGCCGCGTGAAGAAGACCATGCTGAGGCCGATATCGTCGAGGAACTGGCGGGGCTCGGACAGGCGGCTCATGCACCCCTCGCTATGGCATGGAAGAAGGTGCCGCTGACGTGGCCACGCCGGTAGCCGGAGGCGCCGAGCGGATTGCCCTGGCCGTCGGCGAGGTCGGCCAGCGGCTCGTCATTGCCGGTAGCAAGCATTTGCGCGTAGTGGAATTCATGGCCACGGATAAGCGTGTCCTTTGGCCCCAAGGGGCAGTCGGCGCGAAGGCGCGCCTCGCGATAACCGAGGTTCATCTTGCGCCTGGCGAAGCTGGTCGAATGCCCGAGCAGGCCGAGCATCTTGTGACCGGTCCCGTCCGCGTCCTCCAGCGCCTCGCCCAGCACCATGAAGCCGCCGCACTCGCCATGGACCGGCTTGGTGGCCGAAAAGCGCGCCATGCCCGCCCGGAAATTGTCGGCGGCGGCCAGTTTGCCGGCATGCAGTTCGGGATAGCCGCCGGGCAGCCAGCAGACATCGCAGTCCTGCGCAGGCGCCTCATCGGCCAAAGGCGAGAAGGGCACGATCTCGGCGCCGGCCTTGCGCCAGTGCGTGGCGACATGCGGATAGAGGAAGGTGAAAGCGGCGTCTTCCGCCAGCGCGATGCGCTGCGCGGGCGGCTGCAAGGCACCCGCAAAGTCGCCGGGCAGGGGCTGGAGAGGTGTCGTCAGCGCGAGAATGGCGTCGATATCGAGCGATGCCTCGACCATGTCGGCCAGACGGTCGAGATGCGCCATCAGGTTTTCGTATTCGCCAGCCTGCACAAGACCGAGATGCCGTTCCGGCAGGTTGAGCGTCGGATCGCGCAGGATAGCGCCGACCACCGGCAGGCCGATCGCCTCGATGGCGTCGCCAGACAGGCGGCGGTGGCGTTCGCTGCCGAGCCGGTTGAGCACGACGCCGGCCATGCGCACGTCAGGATCGTACGTGGCAAAGCCCTTGGCGACGGCGGCGGCCGTGGTCGATTGTCCCGAAACGTCGAGGACCAGAAGGACCGGCAGGCCATAGAGCCGGGCGAGGTCGGCGGCTGAGCCCGAGCGGCCTTGCGGCGCCGGAATGCCATCGAACAGGCCCATCGCGCTTTCGAGGATGATGTAATCGGCGTCATCGGCTGCCTGCGCGGCCAATGCGTTGAGCAGGGCAGGCGGCATTGCCCAGCTGTCCAGATTGACGCCGGAGAGGCCGGTCGCGGCGGTATGGAAGCCGGGATCGATGTAATCAGGTCCGGATTTCGCGCCGCGCACTTTCAGGCCGCGCCGGGCAAGTGCGCGCAGCAGGCCGATGGTGACGCTGGTCTTGCCCGAGCCCGAGCGCGGCGCGCCGATGATGATCGCGCGTGCCGTCATGCTTCGCCTGCCAGTGCCGCGCGCATGGCAACGATGCCGCCGACGACGATCAATGCCGGCGATGCGAGGCCGGCCGCGGCTGCTTCCTCGGCAATGGTCGCAAGCGTGGCGACCAGGATGCGCTCCTGCGGCGTTGTCGCCGCGACAATGACCGCCGCCGGCGTCGACGGCGCCAGCCCGCCTTCGAGCAGTGCCGCGGCAATCAGCGGCAAATTGGCCATGCCCATATAGACGACGACCGGCTGTCCGGTGCGGGCGATCGCCGCCCAGTCGATGTCGTCATCGGTGCCGGCGGCATGGCCGGTGGCGAGGATGACGGCCTTATTGATGCCGCGCATGGTGGCGGGAATGCCGGTGGCGGCCAGTGCGCTGAGGCCTGAGGTCAGGCCGGAGAGCACCCGGAACGGAATTTCTTCCCGCGCCAAGGCCAGTGCCTCTTCGCCGCCGCGACCGAAGATGTAGGGGTCGCCGCCCTTGAGGCGCACGACACGACGGCCTTCGCGCGCCAGCTTCACGAGCAAAGCGGTGATGTCGTACTGCTTCATCGAGGGCTGGCCGCCGCGCTTTCCGGCGTAGAACAGCTCTGCGCCTTGGGCGACCGCCACCACATCGGGTGACACCAACGCGTCATAGACCAAGGCGTCGCATTGGCCGAGTGCTGCCAACACCTCCAGCGTCAGGCTGCCGGGATCGCCAGGGCCGGCGCCGGCCAGCCAGACATGACCGGGTTCCAACTCACGCGGCTTGAAGTTCAGCCGCGCCAGCGCTTGCTCGACCGAAGCCCGTCCGTTTGTATTGGCGCTGCCGTTCACAATCCGTCCCGTCCGCGAAAACGCCGCTGATAATGGGCGTCGTATAATGAGCTTTCGCCAAAATCCTGCGCTGCCAAGGCGCTGCCGACAAAGATGATCGCCGTGCGCTCCATCGGATTTTCCGCCAACTGCGCTTCGATGGTGCTGAGCGTTCCGGTCAGGATTCGCTCATCCGGCCAGGAAGCGCGAAAAACCACCGCGACCGGACAGTCGGCACCATAGAGCGGCGTCAGCTCGGCAACGACGCGGTCGATGACATGGATGGCAAGATGAATGGCAAGCGTGGCGCCGGTGCGGCCGAAGCCCGCCAGCGTTTCGCCGGGCGGCATTTTCGAGGCGCGGCCCGAAACGCGCGTCAGCACCAGGCTTTGCGCCAGCTCTGGAATGGTCAGCTCGCGCCGCAGCCGCCGCGGCGGCGGAAAAGGAGGGAACACCCGGCGTCAGCGTGTAGGGGATGCCATGCTTTTCCAGCCGCCTAATCTGCTCGGCAACGGCGCTCCAGACGGAAAGATCGCCGGAATGCAGGCGCGAGACATCCTGGCCTGCCTTGTGCGCGGCGACGTATTCGGCTTCGATCTCGTCAAGCGACATCGGCGCGGTGTCGATCAGCTTTGTGCCGGGCGCGCAATGCTCGAGCAGTTCCGGCGCCACGATCGAGCCGGCATAGAGGCACACCGGACAGGCGGCCAGCAGCCGGCTGCCGCGCAAGGTGATGAGGTCGGCGGCGCCCGGACCGGCGCCGATGAAATGTACGGTCATTCGGCGCCTCCGCCAAGCGCGATGGCGCAGGTTACGGGGCCAACCGCAGTGCGCGGCCCGAGCAGCTTTGCGCCCTTGCCGGCGGCGGCGAGCGCCGAGGCTTCCGAAACCGAGGGCGTGCCGGCCTGGGCCTGCGACACTTCCGATTTGCTGATCGTGCCCACCGACGCCGCGCGCAATGCGTCGTCGGTGACGACGATTACCGGAAGCGCAAGGTCGCGGCCTGCAATGAAGATTGCTTCCTCATTGCGTTTGACCTCGCCGGTTGCCAAGGCCGAAAGCGCGGTCAATGCCAGTCCATGCGCTTCGAGCGCGGTCTCGATGGCCGCATGCACGTCGCCAGCCCTCACCCTTGCGGCTGCCGATGCCCGCGACCATCATGGCTTCACCCAGCTCCATTGCAGCACCGGCATGGCCGGCCGCCAGGCTTGCATCGAACCGACCGGCGCCGCGCGGGAAAGCGCAATGCGGGTCAGGTCGCCGCCGCGCCTGTTGTACTGGTCGAGCAACAGTGCCTCCATCTCCAGCGTCACCGCATTGGCGACGAGCCGGCCGCCGGGGCGCAGCGCCTTGATCGCCTTCTCCAGCACACCGGCATCGCTGCCGCCGCCGCCGATGAAGATGGCGTCCGGCGTTTCCAGCTTGGCGAATGCCTCGGGCGCCGCGCCCTCGACAACGACAAGGCCGGGCACGCCGCAATGGGAAGCATTGCGGGCGATGCGTACGGCGCGCTCGCTGTTGGCTTCGATGGCAATGGCACGCATCGAGGTGTCGGCCAGCATCCATTCGATGCCGATCGAGCCGGAGCCGGCGCCGATGTCCCACAACAACTCGCCGCGCCTTGGCGCCAGCGCCGAGAGCGTGATAGCGCGGATTTCGCGCTTGGTAATCTGGCCGTCATGCTCGAACAGATGGTCGGCGAGGCCGACGGTCAACGGCAGGATGCGCGCATCCGGTGTGGATTCAATGTCGAGCGCCAGCACGTTGAGCGGATTGATGTTTTTCAGGTCGAAAGCATCGGCGCGCGCGGTGCGACGCGTTTCATCCGGACCGCCGAGAGCTTCAAGGACCGTCAATCGCGATGGGCCGAAGCCGAGTTCCGCCAGCAGCCCGGCGATGGCAGCCGGGGCGTCGCCGTCGGAGGTCAGCGCGAGGATACGGGCGGCTGGATGGAGCAGGGGACGGATCAGGTCGATCGAATGGCCATGCAGCGAGATGGTTTCGACATCCTGCAGGGCCCAGCCGAGCCGCGATGCCGCCAGCGAAAGCGATGAGGGTGACGGCAGGACCCGCATATGCTCCGGCTTCACCTTGCGTGCCAGCGTCACCCCGACGCCGTGGAAGAAAGGGTCGCTGGAGGCAAGCACGCAGACATCCTTGCCCGCAAGCGCCAGCACGTCGCGCATCTCGGCGTCGAAGGGCGTCGGCCACGCGCGTGCTTCGCCCTTGGCGAGGGACGCGACGAGCGCAAGGTGCCGCTTGCCGCCGAAGACGACTTCGGCTCGCGCTATGCGCTGCTTGGCCTCGTCGCCGAGACCCGCTACACCGTCCTCGCCGATGCCAACGATGGTGAGCCACCTTGAGGCGGTCTTAGCGGCGCGCGGATCCTTAGCAGGCATGATGACCCACCCTATCCTGATCCTCGGCGGCACCACGGAAGCCCGGCAGTTGGCCGCAAGGCTGGCGCGTCGCGCGGATTTCTCGGTCACGCTGTCGCTTGCCGGCCGCACCGAGAGCCCGGTCGCGCAAGGCGCGCCGGTGCGCGTCGGCGGCTTTGGCGGCGCGCACGGTCTGGCCACCTATCTCAGTGATCACAAGGTCGGCCTGCTGATCGACGCCACACATCCATATGCTGCCCGCATCTCGGCCAACGCCGCCGAAGCCGCCAGGCAGGCCAGAGTGCCGATCCTTGCCTTGCGACGCCCCGGTTGGGAACCAGTTGCGGGCGATCGTTGGACGCTGGTGGACAGCGTCGCCGAAGCGGCGAAGGCGCTGGGCAAGGCCTCGCGCCACGTGTTCCTGGCGATCGGCCGGCAGGAGGCTGGAGCCTTCGAGTCCGCGCCGCAGCACCGCTACCTCATCCGCAGCGTCGATCCGGTCGAGCCGAAGCTGGCGGTGCCCGACGCGCACTATCTTCTGGCGCGCGGACCGTTCCCGGAATTGGACGAGCGTGCCTTGCTCGAAAGCAACGGCATCGACGTGGTCGTTTCGAAGAACAGCGGTGGCGAGGCCACCTATGGCAAGATCGCAGCGGCGCGGGCGCTCGGTATCGAAGTGATCATGATCCGCCGCCCGACTTTGCCGTACGTGCCGTCGGCCGAAACCGTCGATCAACTGGCCGCGCAGGTCGATCATCTTTTCGCGCCCGTTGCCGAACGCGGCGTGTAGACCAGGGCGGACTTGTCGCCACGTTTGATGATGCGGGTCTCGGGTGAGCCGATGATGACGCAGGTCGCCATGTCGGCCTTGTCCGCATCGGCATCCGCAAGCAGAAAAACCTCGATGCGCTCGTCGGGCCGGCCGGCGGCGCGGCCGAAGATCACCGGTGTGGTGCCTGGCAGGATGGCTTTCAGGCACTCGAAGGCGCGGCCGAGTTGCCAGGGGCGCGCCTTGCTGATCGGGTTGTAGAGCGCGATGACGAAGCCGGCGCCGGCAGCCGCCAGCAAACGCAGTTCGATCAGGTCCCAGGGCTTCAGATTGTCGGAGAGCGAGATGGCGCAGAAATCATGCCCAAGCGGCGCGCCGATGCGGGCGGCGACCGCAAGCATGGCGGTGACACCGGGAACGACGGCGAGATCGACCGAGCGCCATTCGGCCGGACCGGCTTCGATCGCCTCGCAGACGGCGGCGGCCATGGCGAAGACGCCGGGATCGCCACCCGACACGACGGCGACGTTGTGACCTTCGGCGGCTTTCGTCAGGGCTTCGTTGGAGCGAGCAAACTCTTCGCGGTTGTCGGAGGCGATGCGGGTCTGGTCCGCCCTTAGATCGAGCCGGTCGAGATAGGGTTTGTAGCCGTAGAAGAACGTAGCCTCGGCCACCGCATGGCTTGCCTGCGGCGTGACCTGGTCGGCATTGCCGGGGCCGAGACCGATGACGGTAAGGCGGCCGCTCATGATTTGGCTCCGGGGCGCGCCGTCCATCCGGCGACGAGCACGATGGCGAAGTAAGGCGCCTTGTCGTCCGGCTTTTCGGCGAGCCGCATCGAGACGCTGCCCGCCATGGTGCCGCGCTCGACATAGACGGCCTTGGCCAGCTTGCCGGCGGCTTCCAGCGCGCGCCTGATCTTGGGCAGGTTACGGCCGACCTTCATGATGACGGCGGCATCGGTGTCGGCCAGCCGGCGGGTCAGCTCGAACTCGCTCATCGTGCCGGGCAGCACGGTCAGCACATCGTCGCCCTGGACGATCGGCACGCCGGTCTGCGACCAGCAGCCGGACATGGCGGTGATGCCGGGAATGACCTCGGTCGGGAAGCGGTACGCCAGGCGCACATGCAGGTGCATGTAGGAGCCGTAGAAGAGCGGGTCTCCTCGGACAGCACCGCCACCATCCTGCCGGCGTCGAGATGCTCGGCGACCTGTTCGGCGGACTGCTCGTAGAAATCGGTGATCTGCGAGCGGTAGTCGTCGTGATCCTTGTCGATCTCCGTCGTCACCGGATAGAGCAGCGGCAGCTCGACCATATCCGGCCGGAAGCGCGCCTCGACGATGGCGCGCGCATTGCTGTTGTTGCCGCGCTTGGCGAAATAGGCGACGACGTCGGCTTCCGCCAGCACCCGCGCGGCCTTCAGCGTCAGAAGCTCCGGATCTCCGGGCCCGGTGCCGACGCCGACAAGCCTGCCTTTTGGAAGCGCGTTCACAGGCCGGGCCTCGCCAGCGAATTCAGCGCGGCCGCGGTCATGGCGCTGCCGCCAAGCCTGCCGCGCACGATGGCGTAAGGCACGCCGTAGGAATTCTCGGCCAGCGCATCCTTGGATTCGGCCGCACCGACAAAGCCGACCGGCATGCCGATGATCGCGGCCGGCTTGGGCGCACCGTCGCGCAGTTTTTCGAGCAGGTAGAAAAGCGCCGTCGGCGCGTTGCCGATGGCGACGACCGAGCCGGCCATGCGCGCGCGCCAGAGGTCGATCGCGGCGGCCGAGCGGGTGTTGCCGATTTCCCTGGCGATGTCGTGCGTGCGCGGGTCACGCAGCGTGCAGATCACCTCGTTGCCGGCCGGCAGGCGGGCGCGGGTGACGCCATGCGAAACCATCTCGGCGTCGCAGAAGATCGGCGCGCCGGCGGCAAGGGCCTTGCGCGCGGCGGCCACGAAATCGCTGGAGAAGACGAAATGGCTGGCGGCCTCGACCTGGCCGCAGGCATGGATCATGCGGACGGCGACGTCGGCCTCGGCTTCCGAGAAGCGCTTGAGGTCCGCCTCGGCTCGGATGATGGCGAAAGAGCGCTCGTAGATCGCGTTGCCGTCATGGATATAGTCGTAGGCGGCCATTATCAGTTCCGTCGATAGAGTTCGGCGAGACCGGCCGCGCCCAACCTTGCCAGGCAGGCAGCGACAGTCTCGTCGGCGTGTCGTGCGCGGACGGCCGCCGCGATAGCGGCGATCCCACGCGCGGCGTCATAGCCCGGCCTGTATCCGGCAGGAAGGGCCTTTGCCGTCCCGTCCACGACAAGTCCGGCTCCGTTTTCGTCGCCGACCAGGGTTATGGCTGCCGCGCCGGGGTTCGCGCAGCCTTTGGCACAGCCGGAAATGTGCAAATTGAGCGAGGCATCGAAGAGATCGGGGCTTTGTTTTGCGATCGTCTCGGCGATGGCGCGGGTGGCGATGCGGCCGGAAGCGCAGGCGGGTGTGCCGGGACAGGCGGCGATGCGGGTGCGCGGGTCGGTGGGGGAGGTGACGAAGCCGAGGGTCGCGGCGGAGGTTTGCAGGGCGGAGCAGGCGGAAGGCGGGAGGCCGAGGAAGAGCATGGCGCGGCCGGGGGCGAGGCGGATTTCGGTGACGCCGAGGTTCGAGGCCTGGCCGGCTAGATCGATGAGGTTTTGGGCCGGCATGCTGCCATAGGGCAGGCCGATGCCGAGGGCGAAAGTGTCGCCGGCTAAGGGGAAAAGGCCGATAGGTTTGCGCGAGGCCCCCCCCTCTGTCCTGCCGGACATCTCCCCCACGAGGGGGGGGATCGGGCTGTCGTCGCCGATTTCGCCAATCTGCAACGTTGAAGATGGGGAGCCGGCGTCGACGCTGCCAATCTCACCCCTTGAGGGGGAGATGTCCGGCAGGACAGAGAGGGGGGCCACAGAATGCCAGCCTGCGAGAGAGACCAACTGCCTCGCCGACAAATCCCGCGTGTGCGCCTCTCGGCCTTTTTCAGCGACCATCCTGAGCGCGGCGACCGCGATGTCTCGCGCTGCATCGGCATCGACCGTCGCGAGCGCTTTCGCGCTTCGATCGTCGCCGCTGACCGAAATCCTCCAAACAACGCCGGTGCCAACTCGCACCGCCTTCAGCCTTACATCAGCCGTCACCGCATCCAATGCCAACAGGCCGCCGCCGTCGACGACCACCGACACTTTCGGCCCCAGCCTTGCCGCCAGCCCCACCTCGTCAATCGCTGCTCTGATCCGCTCGGCCAGCGGGCGCGGGTCGGCGATCTCCTGCGGGTCAATCCCCGCCAGTGGTCCGGTCTCGACCGGCACGCCGCTGCGCACCTCAATCCCCAGCGCATCGACCTCCGCTGCCAGCAGCCGTGCGCTTTCGGCCGTCAGGCCGCGGATCTGCAGGCTGCCGCGTGCGGTCACTTCCATGATGCCGTTGCCGTGGCGCAAGGCGGATTCGCAGAGTCCGATCAACAGCTTCGGCGCAAGTCCTCCGGCGACGGGGTTGAGTCGCACCAGCAGGCCGTCGCCCGTCTGCATGGGCGCACTCAAGGCCGGGCAGGCGCCGCGGCGCGAAAACGCGTTCATGCCGCGACCCCGGTTGCCCGAGCCTCGGCGATCAAAGCGGCGAGATCGTCGTCGACGGAGTTTCGGAGCGGATGCCACAGGCCGCGCCGCCGCGCGGCGAGAAGCGCTCCGCGATGACCTTTGCGGCGGCCGGGTTCTCGCGCAGGATGAAAGCGCGGACATCCGCATTGCCTAGGTAAGCGTCGTGCACGGCTTCGATCAGCGCGCCCGAAATGGCATGCGTGGTCTCGGCGAAGCCGACCAGGCGGTCGACGGTTTCAGCAAATTCCGAGGCGCCGCGCGGTCCATGCCGCATCTGGCCGGCGATGAAGCGCGGGTTGACCGCGCGGGCGCGCACCACGCGGGACACGGCCTCACTGACCGAGCGCGGTTTTGGCTTTGCCGGATCGGTCGTGTCGAGCACGATGACGTCGGCATTGCGTCCGAGCGTGGCAAGCGCCGCCGAAAACCCGCCGATGAAGGCGACATCGGCCGAGCCTTCGAGAATATCGCGGCCGGGATCGTCGCCGGTATGGACGAGCAGATCGGCTTCGGCGATTCGACCCTCGAAGGCGCCTGGCGCTGCAATCGCTTCGCCGTCAGCGCCGCCATAAGCGTGCGAGGTGGCATCGAGATAGGCGCGACCGATCTCCTCGCGCACGCCCCATTGGCCGCGTGACAGCAGATCCTCGACGCCGGCGCCATAGGTGCCGGGCGAAGTGCCGAAAATGCGCGGGCTGATTTTGCCGTCGGCTCGGGTTTTGGCCGCAAGCGGGTTTTCCGAATCCTCCTCGTCGCGGGCGGCAACAGCGTTGGCGGCGGCATCGATCAGCGCGATCTGGGTCGGGAACATGTCGCGGAACAGGCCTGAGATGCGCCAGGTGACGTCGACGCGCGGGCGGCCGAGCACTGCCGGCGGCAGCACCTCGATGCCGGTGACGCGGCCTGTCGCGGCATCCCATTGCGGCCGGCAGCCCATCAGCGCCAGGCCTTGGGCGATTTCCTCGCCACCGGTGCGCAGCGAAGCGGAACCCCAAAGATCGATCACCAGCGAGCGCGGCCAGTCGCCATGGCTCTGCATGTAGCTGCGCACCACTTCTTCCGCCGCCGCCTGGCCGAGGTCATAGGCTGTCGGCGTCGGCATGGTGCGCGGGTCGGAGGTGAAGAGGTTGCGGCCGGTGGGCAGCACGTCGGAGCGCCCACGCGCCGGCGCTCCGGCCGGACCGGCCTTGATGTGGCGACCGTCGAGCGCGGCCAGCAGCATTGTTTTCTCGTTGTCGGCACTTTGCCGGCGCAGC
The DNA here is from genome assembly GCF_053005525.2 of Mesorhizobium sp. ORM8.1. Classification (NCBI taxonomy): domain Bacteria; kingdom Pseudomonadati; phylum Pseudomonadota; class Alphaproteobacteria; order Hyphomicrobiales; family Phyllobacteriaceae; genus Mesorhizobium; species Mesorhizobium sp. ORM8.1. Next base: position 6,444,512 of record NZ_CM132600.1, read on the forward strand.
GGATCGGCCTCATCGTCCGGCGCGCGGCCATAGACATGCAGCCCGTCCTTGACGGCGAAATCCTTGAGGTCGCAGAGCCAGGCGTCGATGCGGCGCAGCGCCTCGTCGGGCGCGTCGGTTCGGGCAACGCCGGCTTCACTGGCCAGCCCCGACTGCCGCGCCGTCTCGACGATCAGCTTGGCCAGGCGGTCGCGGCGGCGCCGGTCGAGCCCGTCGGCCTGGGCGTATTCGTCGACCAGCCGCTCCAGCGTCTGCTGGGTCTCGTCAAGGCCGGCGCCGGTCAGCGGTGGCGGCAGATGGCCAAGCGTAACGGCGGCAATGCGCCGCTTGGCTTGTGCGGCTTCGCCGGGGTTGGAGACGATGAAGGGATAGATGACCGGCAGCGAGCCGGTGACGATTTCTGGGAAGCAAGCGCCGGAGAGGGCGACGGTCTTACCCGGCAGCCATTCCAGCGTGCCATGGGCGCCGACATGGATGATGGCATGAACGCCAAGCGATTTCTGCAGCCAGAGGCCGAAGGCGATCAGGTCGTGACGCGGGGGAGGGTCGGGTCGTGGTAGTCGGCGCGGCGGTCGGCCGAACGGCCGCGATCGGGGGCAAGCGCGACGGTGACGTTGCCGAAGGCGGCGGCGCGGAAGGGGAAGTGTTTTTCGCCTGTTGGTGGGGAAGGGTGGCGCGAGGCGCCCCCTCCTGTCCTGCCGGACATCTCCCCCTCTTGGGGGGAGATTGCGCTCTCATCTCCGCTTTCGCCAATCTCCAACGTTGCAAAGGTGGGCGAAACGCCGAAGCTGCTAATCTCCCCCTAGAGGGGAGATGTCCGGCAGGACAGAGGGGGGCGCCTCGCGCAAACTTTTCTCTTCTGCATTCCCCCATGCGGCCTCGACGGCAGCCATCGCCTCAACCGGCAGGGCCTTGGAGAAATCGAGATACTCCTCCAGCCCCAACCCGTCGCTACTCCGCTCCAACGCATCCAACAACTTCCGCGGCGATTGCGGAATCCCATCGACCGCATAGCCCTGTTGCTTCAGGTCATGCAGCATCGCCAGCACGCTGGACGGCACATCGAGGCCAACGGCATAACCGGTCCTCCCGGGTGCGCTCGGATAATCGGGGATCAGGATCGCCAGCTTGCGCTTTGCCCGCTCCGTCTTTTGCAGTCGGATGAACGCCGCGATGCGCCTGGCGACCTGCGCCACGCGATCGGCTTCCGGGCGGTTGGCGAAGGCGCGGAAGGCCAGCGCCGGATCGGTCTCGATCTCGCCCTTGAAGGAGATCGCACCGGCGAGGATGCGGCCGTCGAGCTCGGGCAGCACGACATGCATGGCAAGATCGGCCGGCGCCAGGCCGCGCTGGTTCTTCTCCCACACCTCGCGCTTTGTCGTGGCAACGATGACCTGGAACACCGGCACGCCGGCGCGGTCGAACAGGGTTTCGACGCCGGGCTCCGCGCCGGAGGCAAAGGCGGTCGCGGTGATGATCGCGGCCGGGCTCAGGGATGCGATGGCGTCCTCGACGAAGGCAAGCGACGTCGGGTCTTTCAGGCTGGAGACGAAGATCGGGACTGGGGCCAGGCCTTGAGAGCGCAAGGTGTCAACGAGAGCGTCGATCGGCGCGACGTCCGCGGCGAGCAGCATCGAGCGATAGAAGAGGATGGGGATGACCTTTCCCTCCCCTCGAGGGGAGGGTGGCCCGCAGGGCCGGGTGGGGTCGGAGCGACCGGGCTCGGCGCTTCTTTAAGCAGGCGCGCCTCGGAGAGGACCCCACTCTCGGCCTGCGGCCGGACCCTCCCCTCAAGGGGAGGGGGACGACACCGCAGCCCGGCTCGTAGTAGCCAGCTTTCGGTACGTTCACCGGCTCGGCCACCGCCGCATCCGATCCGGCCAGCCACGTCAGCCGCTGCATCAACGCGGTCATATTGGCCGGGCCGCCTTCGCGGAAATAGCCGAGCAGGGCGTCCAGCTCGGCGCGCGGCAGCGTCGAGGCCTCGATAAGCCTTTGGTCCTCATCGTGGCTTTCACCGGGCAGCAGCGCCAGCTTGATGCCGCGTTCGCGCGCCACCGCCGCGAGCTGGTCGCAGCCGTAGCGCCACCAGTCGTAGCCGCCGAGGATGCGGACAAGGATGACCTTGGCATGGCGGGCGACGCTGTCGATCCAGAGGTCCACCGACATTGGATGGCGCAGATCACGTAGCGCGGCGAGCCGCATCGAGGGCAGGCGGGCGGCATCGGCTTTCCATGCCACCGCCAGGCCGGCAAGGTCGCTGTCGGTGAAGGACAGCGCCACCACATCCGCCGGCGTCTGCCGCAGATCGACCGGCTCGGCGAGATCGTCGAGCGAGGTGGAACTGGTGGTCAGAATATGCATTTCGCCCCTAGGTCGGTTGGCGTCAGCCGGCGAGTATAGCCTCGATCGCCGGGCGGTTCAGCCCCTTGAGGCCGATGACGACGAGACGCGAACGCCGATCGTCCTCGGCCGTCCAGGCGCGGTCATAGTAGTGGTTGACGCGCGGGCCGACGGCCTGCAGCAGAAGCCGCATCGGCTTGCCGCCGACTTCGACGAAACCCTTCACGCGCAGCACGTTTTCCTTTTCGGCGGCGGTGGCGACGCGCTTTGCCAGCTCGTCCGGATTGGCGATCGAGGGAATGTCGACAATGAACGTGTCGAAGTCGTCATGCTCGTGGTCGAAGGCGCCGTCGTGATGGGACTTGCGGTTCTCGATGTCGTCCTCGACGGCGAGGCCGAGGCCGAGCAGCACCGAGGGATCGACCTTGCCATGCGAGGTCGGCACGATTTTGACCGCGCGGGCCGAGTGTTCGCCGATGATGGCGTTGGCGCGGGCCGAGCCGGCGGCGTCCATCAGGTCGTTCTTCGACAGGATGATCAGGTCGGCACAGGCGATCTGGTCCTCGAACACTTCCTCGACCGGGTCGTCGTGGTCGAGGCTGTCATCCTGGGCGCGCTGCGCCTGCAAAGCGTCCATGTCGTTGGCGATGCGGCCTTCGGCGAGCGCCGGGCCGTCGACCACGGCAATGACGCCGTCCACGGTCACCCGGCTCTTCACCGTCGGCCATTGGAAAGCCTGGACCAGCGGCTTTGGCAGAGCGAGGCCCGAAGTCTCGATCAGGATGTGGTCGACCTTCGGCGTCAGCGCAAGAATCTGGTCGAGCGCCGGCACGAAATCATCGGCGACGGTGCAGCAGATGCAGCCATTGGCCAGTTCGACGATGTTTTCCTCCGGGCAGGTGTCGATGCCGCAGCCTTTCAGGATTTCGCCGTCGATGCCGATGTCGCCGAACTCGTTGACGATGATGGCGATGCGCTTGCCGCCGGCATTCTCCAGCAGGTGGCGGACCAGCGTCGTCTTGCCGGCGCCGAGGAAGCCTGTGACGACGGTGCAGGGAACACGGGAGAGGTTGCCGGCCGTATTTGGAGCGCTCATGGTCAGTCCTTCAGCATGTCGAGGGGAGGGATGCGGGCAACGAGGCCGCGCTTGAGGCAATCGGGGCGGCCGCGCCACGGGATGAGACCGTCGGCCGACGTGGCGAAGAGCTTTGCGCCGGCAACGAGGTCGGCGCCACTGGTCGTGGTCAGGTCGCCGAAAACATAACTCCAGCAGCCGTCGCGCAGGATCGCGGCGCTCAGCCGGCGCTTGCAATTGCCGAGGCATTCGACGGTGCGGACGCGGATCTTGTCATCGCAGGCGGCGCGGCGGGTGTCCTCGGCAAGCAACTCGCCGGCGCGCGGGTGGCCATCGGAGCCGGCCTCATCGCGGCAGGAAGCGCAGACGATGACGGTCACGCCGGCCAAAGCGTCGCCGTCGTCGGACGAATTGTCCGCTGTGCCAGCCGAAAAACTGCCGTTGTGGTCCAAAAAGCCGGGCTCCTTACCCGGAAACCCGCCGGGCGATCGGATTCTTTCTCTCAGACGGCAGGTCTCCTGGCTCGCGAGTCGTCGCCTTGAGTAGCCGCCTTCCCGGGAACATCCCAGTGGTTTTCGGCTTTGGCTCGTCGCTTACAGTTGCGGGACAGCCGCGGATTTGGGTTTTTCTCGCCCGCACCGCATTCCCTCTTGGCCCTTGCCGTTGCGGGCAGGGGACCGTCTGAAGCGGATTTAGGCTTTTGGAGGCAGCGGTGTCAACGCGTGGCTACGACACTGCGATGTCGGCCAGCGCCGGTCCCAAATCGCCGGCCGGCGTCACCTCGATGCTTTCCAGGCCGAGCCAGGCCTGCATCTGCTTCAATTCCTCGAAGAGCTGAGCGGCTGTCTCCGGCGGCGCGTCGGGCTCGGCATAGGCGGCATGGACGCGCAGCACGCCTGCCGGACGGTCGGCGCGGAGGTCGACGCGGGCGACGATCCGGTCGCCGAGCAGGAAGGGCAACACGTAATAGCCGTATTGGCGCTTTTCGGCCGGCGTGTAGATTTCGATGCGGTAGCGGAAATTGAAGAGTTTTTCGGTGCGCGTGCGTTCGAAGACAACCGGGTCGAACGGCGCGAGCAAGGCACGCGCCTCGATCCGGCGGGGAAAACGGGCATCCTTGTGCAGATAGGCGGTCCTGTCCCAGCCTTCGACGCTCACCGGCAGCAACTCGCCCATTTCGACCAGTTCCTCGATGCGGTCCTTGGTGTCGCCGGGCGCCAGACGGAAATAGTCGCGCAAGTTGCCATAGGTGGCGATGCCGTGGGCGCGGGCGGAAATGCGCAGCAATTCGCGATGCGCGTCCTCGACGGAAGGGACAGGCAGGTCGAGCACGGCCTGCGGCAGCACACGCTCCGGCAGATCGTAGTAGCGCTCGAAGCCGCGCCGGTAGGCGGTGGTGATGCGACCGACCCAGAACAGCCATTCGAAGGCGTGCTTGGCCTCGCTCCAGCCCCACCAGCCGCCATTGCCTTTGTGGCCTTCTATGTCGGAGGCGGCGATCGGGCCGCGTTCGGCGACTTGCCCATAGATCTCGTCGATCAACTCTTTGCGTTCACGCCCCCATTTGGCGAGGCCGAGATACATTTCGTCGCCTTGCTCGGCGCGCTGCATGCGCCAGCGCATCAGCGGCCAGGTCTCGACCGGCAGGAAGGAGGCTTCATGCGCCCAGTATTCGAACACGGTGCGCTTGCGGGTGACGGCGGCGTTGTCGAGCAGCGCGAGCGGGTAGGGGCCAAGGCGCGAATAGAGCGGCATATAGTGCGCCCGCACCACGGCGCTGACGGAATCGATCTGCAGCAGGCCGGTGCGGGAGAGAACGCGGGCGAGGTGGCGCCGGTCGGGTGCGCCGGAAGGCCGCGGGTCGGTGAAACCTTGCGCGCCGAGCGCGATGCGCCGGGCCATACGAAGCGAAATCTTGTCCTTCATCCAGGCGCCCTTGCCCTGATCGTTTGCCGGATTTTTAGCCGGTGATTCCGGTGATGCTAGCAGGCAAATGGCGGGAGATGTGTCAGGAGACAAAAGTGGAGTAAAAAGCGAAGGAAATCAAACCGGATGGGATCGGACCAGTTTCCTCCGATATGGCGTCCAGGGCGGTAATTTGAACAAGGTTTGACTTGCTTCGCTGAAACCGCTGCGCTAACCCTCGCCGCGTTGCAGCATGGGCCTCTTAAAACGGTTCAGCGGTTAAACTGTCACGCTTCCGCATTAGAGTTCGTTGCTGTAATCAAAGTGAACTGGCCCGCCGAGGAAAGCCGCCGCATGAGCGCACTCCTGAGTTCGTACCTGCCGATCGTCCTGTTCATCGCCGTGGCGCTGGTCGTCGGCCTGGCGCTGCTGGTGGCGCCGTTCCTGGTGGCCTACCGCAATCCCGATCCGGAAAAGCTTTCCGCCTATGAATGCGGGTTTAATTCGTTCGACGATGCCCGCATGAAATTCGACATCCGTTTCTACCTGGTGTCGATCCTGTTCATCATCTTCGACCTGGAAGTGGCCTTCCTGTTTCCGTGGGCCGTCTCCTTCTCGAAAATCGGCATGCTCGGTTTCTGGTCGATGATGGTGTTTTTGGCGGTGCTGACCATCGGCTTTGCCTATGAATGGAAAAAAGGAGCGCTGGAATGGGATTGAACGATAGTTCAGGCACCCTCGTCGCGCCGAAGCCCAAGGGTATCATCGACCCCAACACCGGTCGGCCGGTGGGGGAGGACGATCCCTTCTTCCTCGAAATCAACAACGAGCTGGCCGACAAGGGTTTCCTTGTCACCTCGACCGAAGCGCTGATCACCTGGGCGCGCAGCGGCTCGCTGATGTTCATGACCTTCGGCCTTGCCTGCTGCGCGGTCGAGATGATCCATACCTCGATGCCGCGCTACGATTCGGAGCGTTTCGGTGTCGCGCCGCGAGCGTCTCCGCGCCAGTCCGACATCATGATCGTGGCCGGCACGCTGACCAACAAGATGGCGCCGGCGCTGCGCAAGGTCTACGACCAGATGCCGGAGCCGCGCTACGTCATCTCGATGGGCTCCTGCGCCAATGGCGGCGGTTATTACCACTATTCCTATTCGGTGGTGCGCGGCTGCGACCGCATCGTGCCGGTCGACATCTATGTGCCCGGCTGCCCGCCGAGCGCCGAAGCGCTGCTCTACGGCATTCTCCTTCTGCAGAAGAAGATCCGCCGCACCGGCACGATCGAACGGTGAGCCGATGACCCAGGCGTTGAACGAACTCTCCACCTATCTCGGCGAGAAACTGGCCGGTCGCATCGGCGAGGCCGTGCTGGCCTATGGCGAGTTGACGCTTCTGGTCGAGCCGGGCAATCTGATCGAAGTGGCGACTTTCCTGCGCGACGATCCGCGCTGCCAGTTCATCTCGATCATCGACGTTTGCGGCGCCGACTATCCGTCGCGCGCCAGGCGCTTCGACGTCGTCTATCATCTGTTGTCGCCGAAGCAGAACGTCCGCATCCGGCTCAAGGTCCATGCCGACGAGGAAACGTTGGTGCCGTCGCTGACCGGCGTCTATCCCGGCGCCGACTGGTTCGAGCGCGAGACCTACGACCTCTACGGCGTGCTGTTTTCCGGCCATCCGGACCTGCGTCGCATCCTCACCGACTACGGCTTCGACGGCCATCCGCTGCGCAAGGATTTCCCGCTGACCGGCTTCGTCGAGGTGCGCTACGACGACGAAGCCAAGCGCGTCATCTACGAGCCGGTGGAATTGAAGCAAGAGTTCAGAAACTTCGACTTTTTGAGCCCTTGGGAGGGAACGGATTACGTTCTGCCGGGCGATGAAAAGGCGAAGGCAAATTGAGGCGCCACGATGGCTGAAACCTCCGTCCGCAATTTCAACATCAACTTCGGACCGCAGCACCCTGCGGCGCACGGTGTTTTGCGCCTGGTGCTGGAGCTGGACGGCGAAGTGGTCGACCGTGTCGATCCGCATATCGGGCTCTTGCATCGCGGCACCGAGAAGCTGATCGAGGCCAAGACCTATCTGCAGGCCGTGCCCTATCTCGACCGGCTCGACTATTGCGCGCCGATGAACCAGGAGCATGCCTTCGCTTTGGCCGCCGAGCGGCTGCTCGGCATCGAGGTGCCGAGGCGCGGTCAGCTGATCCGTGTGCTCTACTCCGAAATCGGCCGCATCATGTCGCACATCCTCAATGTGACGACGCAGGCGATGGACGTCGGCGCGCTGACGCCGCCGCTGTGGGGCTTCGTCGAGCGCGAAAAGCTGATGGTGTTCTATGAGCGCGCCTCTGGCTCGCGCATGCATGCGGCCTATTTTCGGCCGGGCGGCGTACACCAGGACCTGCCGCGCCAACTGGTCGAGGACATCGGCAAGTGGATCGACCCGTTCCTGAAGTCGCTCGACGATCTCGACAAGCTGCTCACCGGCAACCGCATCTTCAAGCAGCGCAATGTCGATATCGGCATTGTTTCGCTGGCCGACGCCTGGGCCTGGGGTTTCTCCGGCGTCATGGTGCGCGGCTCGGGTGCAGCCTGGGACCTGCGCAAATCGCAGCCCTATGAATGCTATTCCGAGATGGATTTCGACATCCCGATCGGCAAGAACGGCGACTGCTACGACCGTTACCTTGTGCGCATGGAAGAGATGCGCCAGTCGGCGAAGATCATGCGCCAGTGCATCGATCTGCTGCTCGGCAAGGAAAGTGCTGGCCCGGTGTCGAACCTCGACGGCAAGGTCGTGCCGCCGAAGCGCCAGGCGATGAAGCGCTCGATGGAAGCGCTGATCCATCACTTCAAGCTCTACACCGAGGGCTATCGCGTGCCGGCCGGCGAAGTCTATGCGGCCGTCGAGGCGCCGAAGGGTGAATTCGGCGTCTATATGGTCTCCGACGGCACCAATAAGCCCTATCGCTGCAAGCTGCGCGCGCCCGGCTTCGCGCATCTGCAGGCGATGGATTTCCTGTGCCGCGGCCACATGCTGGCCGACGTCACGGCCGTTCTCGGCTCCCTCGACATCGTGTTTGGTGAGGTCGATCGCTAATGTCAGTCCGCCGTCTCGCAGATGCCAGCGTCCAGCCAGCTTCCTTCGCCTTCAACAAGGCGAACACGGCGGCGGCGCAGCAGTGGATCGCCAAATATCCGAAGGGGCGCGAGCAATCCGCCATCATCCCGTTGCTGATGATCGCGCAGGAACAGGAAGGCTGGGTCACCAAGGCGGCGATCGAAACGATCTGCGACATGCTCGACATGCCGCGCATCCGCGGGCTGGAGGTGGCGACCTTCTACACGCAGTACCAGCTCAATCCTGTCGGCACCCGCGCCCATATCCAGGTCTGCGGCACCACGCCTTGCATGCTGCGCGGCTCGGAAGCGCTGATGGATGTCTGTCGCTCGAAGATCCATCACGACCAGTTCCACACCAACGACAAAGGCACGCTGTCGTGGGAGGAGGTCGAGTGCCTCGGCGCCTGCGTCAACGCGCCGATGGTGATGATCTTCAAGGATACGTTCGAGGACCTGACGCCCGAGCGGCTCGCCGAAATCATCGACCTCTACGATGCCGGCAAGGGCGCTTCGGTGGCGCCCGGTCCGCAGGATGGCCGCACCGGTTCGGAGCCGGCTTCGGGTCTCACCAGCCTGACGAGCGAGAAGGCGATCCTGAAGTCGACCCGCGACAAGGAAGCCAAGGCGGTTGCCAAGGCCGCCAAGGAAGCTGCGGCGACGGCATCCGTCAAGGATGCGGCAGTGCCGGCTGCCGTGCCCGCCGCCACCGTCTCACAGGCGCCTGCAGCGCCAGTTGCGGCGGCTCCGGTAGCACCGTCGAAATCAAGCAAGCCGAAGACCGATGCGCTCGAAACCAGCCCGGCGCTGACGACGCCGTCGCCTGTCAAGGTCGCGCCGGCAGTCGAAAAGGCAGCCAGCGTCAGGCCGCCGCGCCATTCGGCCGCCAACGCCAACCAGGCGGCGCCGGAAGTCGAGGCGGTTTCCAAGCCGCGCAGCGGGCCGAAGACGAAGGCCGAACCGGCCACTGCTTTCAGGGCGCCGGAAACCAAGCAGCCCGTGGCCAAAACGGCGAAGCCTTCACTCGACGACAAGAGCCGTCCAACCGGCATCGAGCGGCCGGCCACGGTCGACGATCTCAAGCTCATCTCCGGCGTCGGTCCGAAGATCGAGGCTATCCTGCATTCGCTCGGCATCTACACCTTCGCGCAGGTCGCCGCCTGGAAGAAGGCCGAGCGCGATTGGGTCGACGGCTATCTCAACTTCCGCGGCCGCATCGACCGTGACGACTGGGTCGAGCAGGCCAAGGCGCTCGCCAAGGGCGGCGTCGCCGAATACATCCGCGTCTTCGGCAAGAAGCCGGTCTGAGGGACGAAAAATGCTTCAGGACAAAGATCGCATCTTCACCAACATCTACGGCCTGTTCGACAAGTCGCTGGCCGGCGCCATGGCGCGCGGCGCCTGGGACAATACGCCCGGCATCATCGCCAAGGGGCGCGACTGGATCGTCAATGAGATGAAGGCATCAGGCCTGCGCGGCCGTGGCGGCGCCGGCTTCCCGACCGGGTTGAAATGGTCGTTCATGCCTAAGCAGAGCGACGGCCGGCCGAGCTATCTGGTTGTCAACGCCGATGAATCCGAGCCGGGCACCTGCAAGGACCGGGATATCCTGCGCAACGATCCGCACACGCTGGTCGAGGGATCGTTCATCGCCGGCTTCGCGATGGGCGCGGTTGCCGCCTACATCTATGTGCGCGGCGAGTTCATCCGCGAGCGCGAGGCGCTGCAGCGCGCCATCGATGAAGCCTATGCGGCCAAGCTGATCGGCAAGAACAACACGTCCGGCTATGATTTCGACATCTACATGCATCACGGCGCCGGCGCCTATATCTGCGGCGAGGAGACGGCGCTGCTCGAAAGCCTCGAAGGCAAGAAGGGCCAGCCCCGGTTGAAGCCGCCATTCCCGGCCAATGTCGGCTTGTATGGTTGTCCGACAACCGTGAACAATGTCGAATCGATTGCCGTGGCGCCGACCATCCTGCGCCGCGGCGCTGCCTGGTTCTCGTCCTTCGGCCGGCCGAACAATGCGGGCACCAAGCTGTTCTGCATCTCCGGCCACGTCAACAATCCGTGCACCGTCGAAGAAGCGATGTCGATCCCGTTCCGCGAGCTGATCGAGACGCATTGCGGCGGCATTCGCGGCGGCTGGGACAATCTTTTGGCGGTCATCCCGGGCGGTGCTTCGGTGCCGCTGGTGCCGGCGGCGCAGATCATGGACACGCCGATGGATTTCGACGCGCTGCGCGATCTCAAATCCGGCCTCGGCACGGCGGCTGTCATCGTCATGGACAAGTCGACCGATATCGTGAAGGCGATCGCCAGGCTGGCCTACTTCTACAAGCATGAGAGCTGCGGCCAATGCACGCCGTGCCGCGAAGGCACCGGCTGGATGTGGCGAGTGATGGAACGGCTGGTGCGCGGCGAGGCGCAGAAGCGCGAGATCGACATGCTGCTTGACGTCACCAAGCAGGTCGAAGGCCACACGATCTGCGCGCTGGGCGACGCGGCTGCCTGGCCGATCCAGGGCCTGATGCGGCATTTCCGCGGTGAGGTTGAGCGCCGTATCGACGAGTTTTCGCGCAACGCGCACCGAGCAGAGCCGGTGATGGTTGCGGCGGAATAGAATTGGAATGCGGGCGAGAGCCCGAGACGAAAAAGCTGGGGGCGGGGCATACGAAGAAACGACCAGGAGATTTCTATGGCGCCGTATTCGATACCTTACCCGTTGATGCCCGATTTGGAACAATTCGAGAAGATGAACCAGGACCTGACCAGGATGATGCCGAGGAGATGGCCAGCGCCGTCAACCTCATGGTGCATCCCGTCGCCGGCGCGGCGGCGATGTCGGCGCTCGGCATCGGTCTGGCCAACCACGCCGTCGGCATGTGGATGGGCGCGTTCACCGGGGCGCTCGAAGCGTCGCAGCGCATGTTCCAGCCGTTCCTCGACGACCTCGAGGCGCAGAACGAAGCGGCGGCCAATTCCTCCAAGGCGCGCAAGGCGACCGAAACGCTGATCGCCGACGCACAGACTTTTGCCCGCGACGTGACCGACATCGCGGCGAACGCCACCGAAAAGGCACTCGACGCGACGCACACCGATGCGGTTGCCGAGCCTGCGGCAGCCGGGCTGATGCCTGAGGATTTCAGGCAGCCGAAGGCGATCGACAAGCCTGCCAAGCCGTCGGACCTGAAGGCGATTTCGGGCATCGGCCCGAAGCTGGAGAAGGTGCTCAACGGCCTCGGCATCTGGACCTATGGCCAGATCGCCGCGTGGACATCCGAGGAGATCGCCTGGGTCGAGGATTATTTGTCGCTTGCCGGCCGCATCGGCCGCGACGACTGGGCCAGGCAAGCGGCGGCGCTCGCCGCCAAGAAGTGAAATGAAATGCCGGACGCGGCTCCAGCCGCGTCCGCAAAGATGGATTGCGGGACATCCGCAGGGGTTTGAGGCGAATGGCAAAGCTCAAGGTCGACGGGAAAGAGATCACGGTACCCGACCACTACACGCTGCTGCAGGCGGCGGAGGATGCCGGTGCGGAAGTGCCGCGCTTCTGCTTCCACGAACGGCTTTCCATCGCCGGCAACTGCCGCATGTGCCTGATCGAGGTGAAGGGCGGCCCGCCCAAGCCGCAGGCCTCCTGCGCCATGGGCGTGCGTGACCTGCGCCCCGGCCCGAATGGCGAGCCGCCGGAAATCTTCACCAACACGCCGATGGTCAAGAAGGCCCGCGAAGGCGTGATGGAATTCCTGCTGATCAACCATCCGCTGGATTGCCCGATCTGCGACCAGGGTGGCGAGTGCGACCTGCAGGACCAGGCCATGGCCTTCGGCGTCGATTCCTCGCGCTATCACGAGAACAAGCGCGCGGTCGAAGACAAGTATATCGGCCCGCTGGTGAAGACGGTGATGAACCGCTGCATCCACTGCACGCGCTGCGTCCGCTTCACCACCGAGGTCGCCGGCATTTCCGAGCTTGGCCTGATCGGCCGCGGCGAGGACGCCGAGATCACCACCTATCTCGAAAGCGCGATGACCTCGGAGCTGCAGGGCAATGTCATCGATCTTTGCCCGGTCGGCGCGCTGACCTCCAAGCCGTTCGCCTTCCAGGCGCGGCCGTGGGAGCTGACCAAGACGGAATCGATCGACGTCATGGACGCCGTCGGTTCGGCGATCCGCGTCGACAGCAGAGGCCGTGAAGTGATGCGCATCCTGCCGCGCGTCAACGAAGCGGTGAACGAGGAATGGATCTCAGACAAGACCCGCTTCATCTGGGACGGCTTGCGCACGCAGCGCCTCGACCGCCCCTATGTGCGCAAGAACGGCAAGCTGGCAGCGGCAAGCTGGGCGGAAGCCTTCGCCGCGATCAAGGAACAGGTGTCGAAGACCACGCCCGAGCGGATCGGCGCCATCGCCGGCGACCTCGCGGCGGTCGAGGAAATCTACGCGCTCAAGCTTCTGATGGCCGCGCTCGGCTCGAAGAACATCGATTGCCGTCAGGACGGCGCAGCACTCGATCCCTCGCTCGGCCGCGCCAGCTACATCTTCAACCCGACCATCGAAGGCATCGAGCAGGCCGACGCGGTGCTGATCATCGGCGCCAATCCGCGCTTCGAGGCTTCGGTGCTCAACACCCGCATCCGCAAGCGCTGGCGCCTCGGCAATCTGCCGGTCGGCGTCATCGGCGAGGTCGGCGACACCCGTTATGACTATGAGCTGATCGGCGCCGGTCCTGAATCCCTGAAGGGGCTGGCGGATGGCGCCGGCAAGTTCTTCGAGGTGCTGAGCAAGGCGACCCGTCCGCTGATCATCGTCGGCCAGGGCGCTTTGGCCCGTTCCGATGGCGCCGCGGTGCTCGGCCAGGCGGCCAGGCTGGCTGTGGCCGTCAACGCGGTCACCGCCGACTGGAACGGCTTTGCGGTACTGCACAACGCGGCGGCCCGGGTCGGCGGCCTCGATGTCGGCTTCGTGCCGGGCGAGGGTGGCAAGGATGTCGCCGGCATGCTTGGCGAGACGGATCTGCTCTTCCTGCTCGGCGCCGACGAGATCGACATGGCCAAGACCGGCGGCGCCTTCGTCGTCTATATCGGCACGCATGGCGATGCCGGCGCGCATCGCGCCAACGTCATCCTGCCGGCCGCCGCCTACACCGAGAAGTCGGGCACCTATGTCAACACCGAAGGCCGCGTGCAGCAGACCAACCGCGCCGGCTTCGCGCCAGGCGAGGCGCGTGAGGACTGGGCGATCCTGCGGGCTCTCTCGGACGTGCTCGGCAAGAAGCTGCCCTTCGATTCGCTGCCGCAGTTGCGCGCCAAGCTCTATGGCGACTATCCGCATCTCGCCCGCATCGACCAGGTTCTGGCCGGCAGCGCCGATGACGTCGCCAAGGCGGCGAAGCTCGGCGGCCGCTTGAACAAGGGCACCTTCACGTCGCCGGTGAAGGATTTCTACCTGACCAACCCGATCGCGCGGGCGTCGGCCGTGATGGCCGAATGCTCGGCGCTGGCCAAGAGCGGCTTCAAGCAGGCGGCGGAATAAGCATGGACACCTTCTTCTCGTTCTACGTGCTGCCGGCGCTGCTGATCCTCTTGAAGTCGGTCGTGCTGATCGTCGTTCTCCTGATCTTCGTGGCCTATATTCTTTACGCCGACCGCAAGATCTGGGCGGCGGTGCAACTGCGCCGCGGTCCGAACGTCGTCGGTCCGTTCGGCACGCTGCAGGCTTTCGCCGACCTGCTGAAGTTCGTCTTCAAGGAGCCGGTTATTCCGTCGGGCGCCAACAAGGGCGTCTTCCTGTTGGCGCCGCTGGTGTCGGCGGTGCTGGCGATCTCGGCCTGGGCGGTCATTCCGGTCGCGAACGGCTGGGCGATCGCCAACGTCAATGTCGGCATCCTCTATGTCTTCGCCATCTCCTCGCTCGAGGTCTATGGCGTGATCATGGGCGGCTGGGCGTCGAATTCGAAATATCCGTTCCTCGGCGCGCTGCGCTCGGCCGCGCAAATGGTGTCGTACGAAGTCTCGATCGGCTTCGTCATCGTCACCGTGCTGCTCACCGCCGGTTCGCTCAACCTCAGCGATATCGTGCTGTCGCAGCATGATGGCATTGGCACGCGGCTCGGGCTGCCCAACACGTTCCTTGACTGGAACTGGCTGGCGCTGTTTCCGATGTTCATCATCTTCTTCATCTCGGCGCTTGCCGAGACGAACCGGCCGCCTTTCGACCTGGTGGAGGCCGAATCGGAACTCGTCGCCGGCCACATGGTCGAATATTCGTCGACGCCGTTCCTGCTGTTCTTCCTCGGCGAATATGTCGCAATCGTGCTGATGTGCGCGTTGGCGACCATCCTGTTCCTTGGCGGCTGGCTGCCCCGTTCGACTTCGCGCCCTTCACCTGGGTGCCCGGCGTCATCTGGTTCGTGCTGAAGGTCTGCTTCGTCTTCTTCGGCATCTCGATGGTGAAGGCGTTCGTGCCGCGCTACCGCTACGACCAGCTGATGCGTCTCGGCTGGAAGGTGTTTTTGCCGATTTCGCTGTTCATGGTCGTCGCCACCGCGGCCTTCCTCAAGATCACGGGGTTTGCGTGATGACGATCGATATTCCCTGGATTGCGGATCTGACCAAATCCATGGCGGCGCTGCTGGGGGCGGCAGTCATGGGTGGTTTTGCTGTTCTGGCCGGCTTCATGATCATGACTTTGCGGGCGCTGTTCGCTCCAAGGGCTGGAAATTTTCGGGTGCCGGGGCTCGGATCGATAAATCCCGGGTTCTTCTATTTTCTGATTGTTGCGCCTGTCTGGGCGATAGTTGGCGCCTTTGCGGGCTACCAACTGGGAGGGCAGTGAAATGGGTGCACTAACTCAAGCCGCAAAGTCGCTGCTTTTGCAGGATTTCGTCAGCGCCTTCTTCCTGTCGATGCGGCAGTTCTTCGCGCCGAAGGAGACGATCAACTATCCGCACGAGAAGGGGCCGACCAGCCCGCGCTTCCGCGGCGAGCATGCGCTGCGCCGCTATCCGAACGGCGAGGAACGCTGCATTGCCTGCAAGCTCTGCGAAGCGATCTGCCCGGCGCAGGCGATCACCATCGAGGCAGGCCCGCGTCGCAATGACGGCACGCGCCGCACCGTGCGTTACGACATCGACATGGTGAAGTGCATCTATTGCGGCTTCTGCCAGGAAGCATGCCCGGTCGACGCCATCGTCGAGGGGCCGAATTTCGAGTTCGCGACCGAGACGCGCGAGGAGCTTTACTACAACAAGGAAAAGCTGCTCGCCAACGGCGATCGCTGGGAGCGGGAACTGGCGCGCAATATCGCGCTGGACTCGCCTTATAGGTGATTAGCGTGCTTCTCCCCGTTTACGGGGAGAAGATGCCGGCAGGCAGATGAGGGGCGGCGCCAGCTTCTGGAAACTTGGCGTTACCCCTCATCCGACCCTTCGGCCCACCTTCTCCCCGTAAACGGGGAGAAGGAACAAGAAAGTGGACGGCGCAACGGCGTCCGTCTAAGGAACACGCGGTTTCGAACCGGAGGCGGGTCGGAGTCGGAATTTGGAACCCGGGGGAACCCATGCTGACTGGATTAGAGGCGGCCTTTTTCTACCTCTTCGCCTTTATCGCCGTGGCGTCGGCCTTCATGGTCATTTCGTCGCGCAACCCCGTGCATTCGGTGCTGTTCCTGATCCTCACCTTCTTCAACGCCGCCGGCCTGTTCATGCTGACCGGCGCCGAGTTCCTGGCGATGATCCTGCTCGTCGTCTATGTCGGCGCGGTGATGGTGCTATTCCTGTTCGTCGTCATGATGCTCGACGTCGACTTCGCCGAGATGAAGCAGGGCGCGCTGCAATATGCACCGATCGGCGCATCGGTTGGGATTATCCTGTTTATTGAGTTGGTCGTCGTGCTCGGCGGCTACACCTTCGCGCCGCAGCTCGCCTCGACGGTTGCCAAGCATACGCCGGATCTCGCCACGCGCTCCAACACGGCAGCACTCGGCGACATCCTCTATACGGACTACCTCTACTACTTCCAGATTTCGGGCCTCGTGCTCCTGGTCGCCATGATCGGCGCCATCGTGCTCACGCTGCGCCACAAGGAAGGGATCAAGCGGCAGTCGATCGCCGCCCAGGTCGGCCGCACGCCGGCGACGGGCATGGAAATCCGCAAGGTCAAGTCGGGCGAGGGTATCTGAAGATGGTCGTCGGCATCGCACATTATCTGACCGTATCGGCGATCCTGTTCACGCTCGGTGTGTTCGGCATCTTTTTGAACCGCCGCAACATCATCGTCATCCTGATGTCGGTCGAGCTGATCCTGCTTGCGGTCAACATCAATTTCGTCGCCTTCTCGGCGGCGCTGCATGACCTCGTCGGACAGGTCTTTGCCCTGTTCGTGCTGACGGTCGCAGCCGCCGAGGCCGCGATCGGACTTGCCATTCTTGTCGTCTTCTTCCGCAACCGCGGCTCGATCGCGGTCGAAGACGTCAGCGCGATGAAGGGTTGACGGGAACGATCATGTATCAGGCTATCGTCTTCCTTCCGCTGCTTGGCTTCTTGATTGTCGGCCTGTTCGGCAATTCGCTCGGCGCCAAGGCGTCCGAATACATCACCTCCGGCTTCCTGGTTATTGCCGCTGTTTTGTCGTGGGTCGCCTTCTTCACCGTCGGCTTCGGCCATGGCGAAGTGTTCACGGTGCCGGTGCTGCGCTGGATTCAGTCTGGCGGCATCGATGCATCCTGGGCGCTCAGGATCGACACGCTGACGGTGGTCATGCTGGTCGTCGTCAACACCGTGTCGGCGCTGGTCCACATCTACTCGATCGGCTACATGCATCACGATCCGAACCGGCCGCGCTTCTTCGCTTACCTGTCGCTGTTCACCTTCGCGATGCTGATGCTGGTGACGGCCGATAACCTCGTCCAGATGTTCTTCGGCTGGGAAGGCGTCGGTCTCGCCTCCTATCTCCTGATCGGCTTCTGGTACAAGAAGCCGTCGGCCAATGCCGCGGCCATCAAGGCCTTTGTCGTCAACCGCATCGGCGACTTCGGCTTCGCGCTCGGCATCTTCGGTGTGTTCGTGCTGTTCGGCTCGGTCAACCTTGGCACCATCTTTGCCAATGCGGCCACTTACCTGCCGGCCGAAGGCGCGCCGGCGGGCGCCGCGGTGCTCACCTTCCTCGGTCATGCGCTGGACAAGCAGTCGGCGCTTACGGTGGTCTGCCTGCTGCTCTTCATGGGCGCCATGGGCAAGTCGGCGCAGGTGCCGCTGCACACCTGGCTGCCGGACGCCATGGAAGGCCCGACGCCGGTCTCCGCGCTGATCCACGCAGCGACCATGGTGACCGCCGGCGTGTTTATGCTGGCAAGGCTGTCGCCGCTGTTCGAGCTGTCGCATTCGGCGCTGACCGTCGTCACCTTCATCGGCGCCTTTACCGCCTTCTTCGCGGCGACCGTCGGTCTGGTGCAGAACGACATCAAGCGCGTCATCGCCTATTCGACCTGCTCGCAGCTCGGCTACATGTTCGTGGCGCTCGGCGTCGGCGCCTATGGCGCGGCGATCTTCCATCTGTTCACGCATGCCTTCTTCAAGGCGCTGCTGTTCCTCGGCTCCGGCTCGGTCATCCACGCCGTGTCGGACGAGCAGGACATGCGCAAGATGGGCGGCCTGCGCAAACTGATCCCCAACACCTATTGGATGATGGTGATCGGCACACTGGCGCTGACCGGCGTCGGCATCCCGGCGACGGTGATCGGCACCGCCGGCTTCTTCTCCAAGGACGCCATCATCGAAACCTCGTTCGCCGGCCACAACGCGGTCGCGGGCCTGGCTTTCGTGCTGCTCGTGATCGCGGCCTGCTTCACCAGCTTCTATTCCTGGCGGCTGATCTTCATGACCTTCCATGGCGAGCCGCGCGCCAGCCACGAGGTGATGCATCACGTCCATGAATCGCCGCCGGTGATGCTGGGGCCGCTCTATGTGCTGGCGGTCGGCGCGCTGTTTGCCGGTGTCATCTTCCACGGCGCCTTCATCGGCGAGGGTTATGCCGAGTTCTGGAAGGCGTCGCTGTTCACGATGCCGGACAACCACATCCTGCACGAAATACACGAGCTGCCGCTCTGGGTGGAACTGGCGCCGTTCGTCGCCATGCTGATCGGCTTTGCCGTCGCCTGGCAGTTCTATATCCGTCGTCCCGACATGCCGAAGGAACTCGCGGCGCAGCATCGCGGCCTCTACGCCTTCCTGCTCAACAAATGGTACTTCGACGAGCTGTACGACTTCCTGTTCGTGCAGCCGGCCAAGCGCCTCGGCAGGTTCCTGTGGAAGACCGGTGACGGCGCCATCATTGACGGGCTCGGTCCCGATGGCATCTCGGCGCGTGTGGTCGACATCACCAACCGCGTCGTCAAGCTGCAGACCGGCTATCTCTATCACTACGCCTTTGCCATGCTGATCGGCGTGGCCGCTCTCGTCACCTGGATGATGCTCTGATGACCGCCTGGCCAATCCTCTCGCTGGTCACCTTCCTGCCGCTGGTTGGTGTTCTGCTCATCCTGTTCATCAACGATGACAATGACAACGGGCGTCGCAACATCCGCGCGATCGCCTTCATCACGACGGCCTTCACCTTCCTGGTGTCGCTGTTCATCTGGACGGGCTTCGACAATTCGCAGGCCGGCTTCCAGTTCGTCGAGAAATACGCCTGGCTGGATTCGGGCATTTCCTACCACATGGGCGTCGACGGCATTTCGATGCTGTTCGTCATCCTGACGACCTTCCTGATGCCGTTCTGCATCCTGGCTTCCTGGGAAGCGATCGAGAAGCGGGTCAAGGCCTATATGATCGCCTTCCTGATCCTCGAGACGCTGATGATCGGCGTGTTCTGCGCGCTCGACATCGTGCTGTTCTACGTCTTCTTCGAGGCCGGCCTGATCCCGATGTTCATCATCATCGGCGTCTGGGGCGGCAAGCGGCGCGTCTATGCCTCGTTCAAGTTCTTCCTCTATACGCTGGCCGGCTCGGTGCTGATGCTGCTCGCCATCATGGCGATGTTCTTCCAGTCGGGCACCACCGATATCGCGACGCTTTTGACGCATCACTTCCCGGCCAACATGCAGACTTGGCTGTGGCTCGCCTTCTTCGCCTCCTTCGCGGTGAAGATGCCGATGTGGCCGGTGCACACCTGGCTGCCCGACGCCCATGTCGAGGCGCCGACAGCCGGCTCGGTCATCCTGGCCGCCATCCTGCTGAAGATGGGCGGGTACGGCTTCCTGCGCTTCTCGCTGCCGATGTTTCCGGAAGCGTCGGCGATGTTCGCACCGCTGGTGTTCACGCTCTCCGTCGTCGCCATCATCTACACCTCGCTGGTGGCGCTGATGCAGGAGGACATGAAGAAGCTGATCGCCTATTCGTCGGTCGCCCATATGGGCTTCGTCACCATGGGCATCTTCGCCATGAACCAGGAAGGCGTGCAGGGCGCGATCTTCCAGATGCTCAGCCACGGCCTTGTCTCGGGCGCGCTGTTCCTGTGCGTCGGCGTCATCTATGACCGCATGCACACGCGCGAGATCGATGCCTATGGCGGCCTGGTCAACAACATGCCGAAATACGCCACCGTGTTCATGGTCTTCACCATGGCCAATGTCGGCCTGCCGGGCACCTCAGGCTTCATCGGCGAATTCCTGACCATGCTCGGCGTGTTCAAGGTCAACACCTGGGTAGCGTTCTTTTCCGCCACCGGCGTGATCCTGTCGGCGGCTTACGCGCTCTGGCTCTATCGCCGGGTGATCTTCGGCGTGCTGACCAAGGAAAGCCTGAAGAACCTGCTCGACCTTTCGACCCGCGAGAAGGTGATCGTCTATCCGCTGGTGGTGCTGGTCATCTTCTTCGGCGTCTATCCGGCGCCGGTGTTCGACGCGACGGCGGCTTCGGTCAAGACGCTCGTCACCAACGTCACCGCATCCATCAATTCCGCGCAGACCGCGGCGGCGAACTGACTGGGGATAAACCATGACGCCGGACCTTCTCTCCAGTCTTTCGCTCTCGACGCCGGAGCTGATCCTCGCCATCGGCGCGCTGGTTCTGCTGCTGATCGGCGCCTATTCGCGCAGCAACAACACCATGACGGTGACCGTGCTTGCCGTCGTCGTGCTGGTGATCGCCGGCTTGTCGCTCGCCTTCTCCAGCGGGGTTGGACCTGGCTATGGCGGCGCCTTCATCCAGGATTCCTTTTCGCGCTTCATGAAGATGCTGTCGCTGATCGGCTCGGCGGTCGCGCTGGTGATGTCGATGCGCTTTGCCCGGCAGGAGCATTTCGACAAGTTCGAGTTCCCGGTGCTGATCCTGCTCTGCACGCTCGGCATGATGCTGATGATCTCGGCCAACGGCATGATCGGGCTCTATCTCGGCCTCGAGCTGCAGTCGCTGGCGATCTATGTGCTGGCGGCGATCAACCGCGACAATCTGCGTTCGACCGAAGCAGGCCTGAAGTATTTCGTTCTTGGCGCGCTGTCGTCGGGGATGCTGCTCTACGGCATCAGCCTCGTTTACGGCTACACCGGCAATGTCGGCTTCCAGGAAATCGCCTCGGCGCT
The DNA here is from genome assembly GCF_053005525.2 of Mesorhizobium sp. ORM8.1. Taxonomy (NCBI): domain Bacteria; kingdom Pseudomonadati; phylum Pseudomonadota; class Alphaproteobacteria; order Hyphomicrobiales; family Phyllobacteriaceae; genus Mesorhizobium; species Mesorhizobium sp. ORM8.1. Next base: position 6,465,538 of record NZ_CM132600.1, read on the forward strand.
CGGCAGTGGCGAGCGCCAGCTTGGCCTGGTGGTCGGCCTCGTCTTCGTTCTGGCGGGCCTTGCCTTCAAGATTTCCGCCGTGCCCTTCCATATGTGGACGCCGGACGTCTATGAAGGCGCACCGACGCCGGTCACTGCTTTCCTGGCGGCGGCACCCAAGATGGCGGCGATGGCGCTCATCGTGCGCGTCACCATGGGCGCCTTCAAGCCGATCGCCGCCGACTGGCAGCAGATCGTCGTCTTCATCTCGATCGCCTCGATGGCGCTTGGCGCTTTCGCGGCCATCGGCCAGACCAACATCAAGCGCCTGATGGCCTATTCCTCGATCAGCCATATGGGCTACGCGCTGGTCGGCCTGGCCGCCAACAGCCAGGACGGCGTGCGTGGCGTTGCCATCTACATGCTGATCTATCTGGTGATGACGCTCGGCACCTTCGCCTTCATCCTCGCCATGCGGCGCAAGGAAGGCAATGTCGAGCAGATCAGCGATCTTGCCGGTCTGTCGTCGACCAATCCGTACATGGCCACCATCCTGACCGTCCTGATGTTCTCGCTGGCCGGCATCCCGCCGCTCGCGGGTTTCTGGGGGAAGTGGTACGTGTTCCTCGCCGCCATCAACGCGCATCTCTATGCGCTGGCGATCATCGGAGTGCTGGCTTCGGTGGTGGGCGCCTACTATTACCTGCGCATCATCAAGATCATGTGGTTCGACGAGCCGGTCGGCGGCTTCGTGCCGATGGCGAGCGAGCTGCGCGTCGTGCTCGGCGTCAGCGGCGCCTTCGTGCTGTTCTACGTGCTGATCGGCGGACCGATCGGCAGCTACGCCGAAGCCGCCGCAAAGACCTTCTTCTGACGGGATGGCGTTTCGGCTGGCTCCAACCGCGACTTCGGAAGGGTTCCGGCTCGATGCCCATGACAGCGTCGGCTCCACCAACACGGTGGCGCTAGAGCACGCGCGGGCCGGCGATCCCGGCAAGCTCTGGGTCGTCACCAGAAGGCAGGAAAGCGGCCGTGGCCGGCGCGGCCGTGCCTGGCTGATGCCCGCAGGCAATCTGGCGGCAACGCTGCTTCTCATTCCTAGCAGCGAACTGAAGCTTGCCGCGACGCTCGGCTTCGTCGCCGGCCTTGCGCTCGCCGATGCGCTCGACGCCGTCGTGCCGAAGGGCCGGATCGCGGTCGCCGTCGACGGCGCCAGCCAGGGCCGCAACCGTTTCGAGCTGAAATGGCCGAACGATGTGCTGGCTTCCGGCGCCAAGCTCGCCGGCATCCTGCTGGAATCGACCATGCTCGAAGGCGGCCGTTTCGCGGTTGCGATCGGCATCGGCGTCAATGTGGCGGCCTATCCGCAGGATCTGCCTTATCCTGCGACGTCGTTGCAGGCGCTGGGCGCCGATTGCGACGCCGAGACGTTGTTCCTGGCGCTGTCGGATGCCTGGAGCGAGAATGCCCGGCTGTGGGATGACGGGCGTGGGCTTAATGCCATAAGAAAGCGCTGGCTGACCCGCGCGGCGGGCCTTGGCGGCGAGGTTGCTGTCAGAATTGACGGCAATGTGGTGCGTGGCGTCTTCGAAACCATTGACGAGGACTGCCGTTTTGTGATCCGCGACGATGAGGGATCGGTTTTGACGATTGCCGCCGGCGATGTGCATTTCGGCGCTGTCGCGTCGGCTCGTCTTTGACGACTTGATTTGAGTGACTTGGCCTGAGAGGCCAGGAAGGAAAGAATTTGATGGCGAACAAGGAAAACGCCGAACTCGTCTTCGCGCCGCTTGGTGGCGTCGGCGAGATCGGCATGAATTTCGCCCTTTACGGCTACGGGCCGGCGCACGCGCGCGAATGGATCGTCGTCGATGTCGGGGTGACGTTTCCCGACAGCGCCCATCCGGGCGTCGATCTCATCTTGCCCGACACGCGTTTCATCGAGGAAAACATCGACGGCCTGCGCGGCATCGTCATCACCCACGCGCATGAGGATCATTACGGCGCGCTGCTCGACATCTGGCCGAAGCTCAAAGCGGCTGTATGGATGACGCCGTTTTCTGCCGGACTGCTCGAAGCCAAGCGGCAGGGCGAACAGGGGGCGCCCAAGATCCCGCTGACGATCTACCGGGCCGGCGAGAAATTCACCATCGGACCGTTCGAGATCGAGGCCATCCCGGTCGCGCATTCCATCCCCGAGCCGATGTCGCTGGCGATCACCACGCCGGCCGGCACGGTGATCCATACCGGCGACTGGAAGATCGATCCGGCGCCGACGATCGGCCCGATGACCGACGAGGCGCGTTTCCGCGCCTATGGCGACAAGGGCGTGCTGGCGCTGATCTGCGATTCCACCAATGCTCTGCGCGAAGGCGAATCGCCGTCGGAAGTTGCAGTCGGCGAAGGGCTGAAGGGCGTCATCGAGAGCGCCAAGGGCCGTGTCGCGGTCACGACCTTCTCCTCCAATGTCGGGCGCATCGTCTCGATCGCGAGAGCGGCGCGTGATGCCGGCCGGCAATGCCTGGTGCTTGGCCGTTCGCTGAAGCGCGTCATCGATGTCGCCGGCGAACTTGGCTACATGGACGGCCTGCCGGAGTTCATTGCCGAGGAGGATTACGGCTTCATCCCGCGCGAGAATTTGGTGATCATCTGCACCGGCAGCCAGGGCGAGCCGCTGGCGGCGCTGGCCAAGCTGTCGCGCGACGAGATGAAATCGGTGTCGCTGACGGCCGGCGACACGGTGGTGTTTTCCTCGCGCACCATTCCCGGCAACGAAAAGGCTATCCTCGAGATCAAGAACCGCCTCATCGATCTCGGCATCAAGATCATCGAGGATGGCGACGCGCTGGTGCATGTCTCCGGCCATCCGCGGCGCAGCGAATTGCGCAAGATGTATGAGTGGGTGCGGCCGCAGATCGGCGTTCCGGTGCATGGCGAGGCGGCGCATCTGGTGGCGCAGGGCTCGCTGATGTCGATGTCGGGCATTGGCCAGGTGGCGCAGGTGCGCGACGGCGATCTGCTCAGGCTCTGGCCGGGCCCGGCGACGATCATCGACCAGGTGGCGTTCGGCCGCGTCTATAAGGATGGGTCGCTGATCGGCACCGACCAGGCGATGGGCATACGCGACCGGCGCAAGCTCTCATTCGCCGGCCATGTCGCGGTCAATGTCGTGCTCGACGACAAATACGAGCTCGCCGGCGATCCGGACCTTGTCGCCATCGGCGTCGCCGAGGCGGACGGCAAGGGCAATACGCTGGAAGACCTGATGCTCGACGCGGCGGTCGGCGCGGTGGACTCCATCCCGCGTCAGCGCCGGAAGGATCTCGATCTGGTGCAGGAAGCGGTGCGCCGCGCGGTGCGTGGCGCCGCCAATGAGGCCTGGGGCAAGAAGCCGCTGGTGACTGTATTCGTCACGCGGTGACGAATAAGGGAATAGGGGAGTAAGGCAGTAGGGGAAGAACGAGCGGTTGCTTGTTTCCTTGTTTTTCCCCTATTGCCCTACTGCCTTACTCCCTAAAGCGGAGCTTTTCATGCTTGGACGCCTCAATCATGTCGCGCTTGCCGTGCCGGATCTGGCTGCCGCGACCGCAACCTATCGCACTACGCTTGGCGCGCGGCTCAGCGAGCCGCAGGCGCTGCCGGAACATGGGGTGACCGTGGTGTTCGTCGATGTCGGCAACACCAAGATCGAGTTGCTGGAGCCGTTGGGCGAGGCGTCCCCCATCGCCGCCTTCCTGGAGAAGAACCCGTCAGGCGGCATGCATCATGTCTGCTACGAGGTCGACGACATCCTTGCCGCGCGCGACCATCTCAAGGCGAGCGGCGCCCGCGTGCTCGGCGATGGCAACCCCAGGATCGGGGCACATGGCAAGCCGGTGCTGTTCCTGCACCCCAAGGATTTCTTCGGCACATTGGTCGAACTGGAGCAGGCATGAACTGGGTTCTGTTCGCCGCTTTGTTTTTCGTCACCTGGTGGCTGGCGCTGTTCATTGTTCTGCCGTTCAGCCTGCGCACCCAGGACGACGACCAGGATGTCACACTGGGCACCGTTTCCAGCGCGCCGCGCGGACCGCATGTGCTGCGCGCCTTCATCCGCGCGACGATCGTGACAATGGTCGTGATGGGCGTTCTCTATGGCCTGACGGTGGGTCTGGGATTCGGTTTCGACGACATCATGCGGATGATGCCGGACTTCACGCCGGACGCCAGTCACTGAGGTGGGGAGGTTCGCCTTGGCGAACCTCCCCACTTTTTGCTCGACGCAATTACCGACGGAGGGTTACGGCGAAGTCGCCGAACTTAACCGCTTCATACTTTTCCTGAAATTGCTCAACGCTACAGTTTTCGCAAGTATTGAGCAGTAAACGCGCGCCAAGGTTGAGATCGGAAGCCGGCTTCCGATCTTGACGGCTGCATGATGATCAAGCTGTTTGGCAGGGGGCGTGCTAAGCGGATGATTGCACAAAAAAAATGCAAGGCACAAGGCCTTGCAATTTAAACGCGTCCGATCCGTTTCCGGTGTCCGGCGGCAGCGAGTAACCGCGCCTAGATCGCATCCTCCCAAGACTTTGACCGCGTAGGAGAGCAGATTTTTCTCCGCCCTCTCGGTTATCGGCGCACACTAGACCAAGGCAGGTGAAAATGTCACGAAGAATTTTGCCCCGAAACGGGCAATATCGTGCTGCACTGCACAATAGTGTAGCATAGCTTGCTTGTGAATCGATCAAATAGCGGTATTTGGCATTTCAGGGCCTCGACTGGCTTTTTGGTCGGGTTCAGAGGCCGTCAACACTTTAGGGTGCTCGGGTTTCCATTCGGCCACGAAATGGCTATGAAGCCCGGGCAAACAAGCCTCGTCGCGCCGATTCCGGCGCCGCTATTCTCACTCACGGACCAGTCCATGCGTTTGTCGCGCTATTTCCTGCCCATTCTCAAAGAAAATCCCCGCGAGGCTGAAATCGTCTCGCATCGGCTGATGCTGCGCGCCGGCATGATCCGCCAGCAAGGGCAGGGCAGCTTTTCCTGGCTGCCGCTCGGCAAGCGCGTGCTGGACAAGGTCTGCCAGATCATCCGCGAGGAGCAGAACCGCGCCGGCGCCCTGGAAATCCTGATGCCGACCATCCAGTCGGCGGATCTGTGGCGCGAAAGCGGCCGTTACAACGACTACGGCAAGGAGATGCTGCGCATCAAGGACCGGCAGGACCGTGACATGCTCTACGGTCCGACCAATGAGGAAGTGGTCACCGAGATTTTTCGCGCTTATGTGAAGTCCTACAAGGACCTGCCGCTCAATCTCTATCACATCCAGTGGAAGTTCCGTGACGAGGTGCGGCCACGATTCGGCGTCATGCGCAGCCGTGAATTCCTTATGAAGGACGCGTATTCCTTCGACCTCGATTTCGAGGGCGCGCGCGCAGCCTACAACCGCATGTTCGTGTCCTATCTGCGGACCTTCACGCGCATGGGCCTGCAGGCGATACCGATGCGCGCCGACACCGGTCCGATCGGCGGCGACCTCAGCCACGAATTCATCATCCTAGCCGACACCGGCGAGAGCCAGGTGTTTTGCGACCGCGCCTATCTTTCGCTGGGCGTGCCGGGCGCGGACACCAACTTTTCCGACGACGCCGAGATCGGCGACATCGTGAAGACATGGACGACGCCTTACGCCGCCACGGACGAGATGCATGACGAGGCGGCCTGGGAGAAGCTCGGCGAAGCCGACCGGGTCTCGGCGCGCGGCATCGAGGTTGGCCACATCTTCCATTTCGGCGACAAATATTCGAAGCCGCTGAACGCCAAGGTGACCGGGCCCGACGGCAAGGATCACTTCGCGTCCGGCGGCTCCTACGGCATCGGCCCGTCGCGCCTGGTGGCGGCGATCATCGAGGCGAGCCATGACGAGAACGGCATCATCTGGCCGGAGGCGGTGGCGCCGTTCGATATCGGCCTGATCAACATGAAGGCGGGCGACGCCGAATGCGACCGCGTCTGCGACGAGCTCTACGCGGCGCTGACCTCGGCCGGCAAGGACGTTCTCTATGACGATACCGACCAGCGTCCAGGCGGCAAGTTCGCCACCGCCGACCTGATCGGCCTGCCCTGGCAGGTGATCGTCGGCCCGCGCGGCGTGGCCGCCGGCGAGGTCGAGATCAAGAACCGCAAGTCCGGCGAGCGCGAGACGCTGCCGGTCGCCGAGGCGAAGAAGCGCCTGGGTGTCGCCGCATGAGCGAAGCGGCGGCGGCCCGGTCAGCGGCAGGTGCATTCTCGGGTTTCGAGCGCATGGTGGCGTGGCGCTATCTGCGCTCGCGGCGCAAGGAGACGGTGATTTCGGTCATCGCCTCGATCTCCTTCCTCGGCATCATGCTCGGCGTCGCGACGCTGATCGTCGTCATGGCGGTGATGAACGGCTTTCGCGCCGAGTTGCTGACGCGCATCCTCGGCGTCAATGGCCACCTGATCGTGCAGCCGCTCGATTCGCCGCTTGAGGACTACGCGCAGGTGGCGGGCCGCATCAACGGCGTCCCAGGCATCAAATATGCCATCCCACTGATCGACGGCCAGGTGCTGGCGCAAGGCAATGTCGGCGGCGGTACGGGCGCGCTGGTGCGCGGCATCCGCGGCGAGGATCTCGGCAAGATCTCGATCGTCTCCGGCAACATCAAGGAAGGCACGCTCGACGGCTTCGATGCCGGCGAAGGCGTGGCGATCGGCAAGCGCATGGCCGAGAATCTCGGTCTCGTGCTCGGCGATACCATCACGCTGATTTCGCCCGACGGCGATGTGACGCCGCTCGGCACCACGCCACGCATGAAGGGCTATAAGATCGCGGCGATCTTCGAGGTCGGCATGTCGGAGTATGACAGTTCGATCGTCTATATGCCGTTTTCGGAAGCGCAGCTCTATTTCAACATGGACGGTCGGGCGCAGACCATCGAGATCTATGTCGACAATCCGGACAATGTCGATGCGCTGAAGCCGCTGGTCGAGCGGGCGGCGCAGCGGCCGATCGATATCGTCGACTGGCGCCAGCGCAACGAGACCTTCTTCTCGGCGCTGCAGGTCGAGCGCAACGTCATGTTCATGATCCTGACGCTGATCGTGCTGGTGGCGGCGCTCAACATCATTTCCGGCCTCATCATGCTGGTGAAGGACAAAGGCCACGACATCGCCATCCTGCGCACCATGGGCGCCTCGCGCGGCGCGATCCTGCGCATCTTCCTGATGACGGGCGCGGCGATCGGCGTTACCGGCACGATCGCCGGCGTGCTGCTCGGCGTGGTCATCTGCATCAACATCGAATCGATCCGCCAGTTCTTCTCGTGGATGACCGGCAAGATCCTGTTCAATCCCGAGCTTTATTTCCTCAGCCAGTTGCCGGCCAAGATGGATCCGCGCGAGACCACCTATGTGGTGATCATGGCGCTCGGCCTGTCGTTTCTTGCAACCGTCTTTCCGGCCTGGCGGGCAGCCCGGCTCGATCCTGTCGAAGCCTTGCGGTACGAATGATGGCCGAGACCATTATCGAGTTGAAGGGCGTCGAGCGGCACTATGTCCAGGGGCCGCGCAAGCTCACCATTTTGAACGGCGCCGATTTCTCGCTGCGGCGCGGCGAGATGGTGGCGCTGGTGGCGCCGTCAGGCACCGGCAAGTCGACGCTGCTGCATACCGCGGGGCTGCTGGAGCGGCCCGACGCCGGCGACGTCATCCTTGGCGGCCGTGCCTGCGGCCGGCTGTCGGACGAGGACCGCACCGCGATCCGCCGCAACGATGTCGGCTTCGTCTATCAGTTCCATCACCTGCTGCCGGAATTCTCGGCCCTCGAAAACATTATGATGCCGCAGCTGATCAAGGGGCTGCCTCGCAAGGACGCGTCCGAGCGGGCGGCGCAGCTTCTCGACTACATGCAGATCGGCAAGCGCGCGCAACACCGGCCGGCCGAGCTTTCGGGCGGCGAGCAGCAGCGCGTGGCGATCGCGCGCGCGGTGGCCAACGCGCCGCTGGTGCTGCTGGCGGATGAGCCGACCGGCAATCTCGACCCGGTGACGGCGTCCTACGTCTTCGACGCGCTGGAGGCGCTGGTCCGGCAATCCGGCCTGGCGGCGCTGATCGCGACCCACAATCATGAGCTGGCGGGCCGCATGGATCGGCGCGTGACGCTGGCCGAAGGCAAGGTCGTGCCTCTCTGAGGCTTGGCTGACGATCTACGCTAACGGGCCGGGAGCCGGATTCCAGCCAGCAATGCTGTCATGACGGTCAGCCGTGTATCCGCCGCGGATGTGATAGGATGCGACCTGTCGCCGGCCGGAGGCCGCCATGAAAAAGGTCATTCTCGGGATTGTCGTGCTGCTGTTCCTGGCGGTCGCCTTGTCGACCGTCTACTCCCTGCTTTTCGGGTGTCCGCGTGGTGGCTCATACCGATGCGTCCAGGGCTTCAACCGTGAAACCTGCGGCTGCCCGCAGTCGTAGGTTTCGGGTGCTGCTGTCGGAAGGGACGCAGGCAACTCTGAGCGCATTGCACACGCCGGTTGGTGGGGAATAGGCGCCTGGTCTTGCGGCCCCCAAGGGCTCTCGGGCGCTGCGGCTTCGACCGGTCACCCCTCAGCCAGCGTTTACCTTTCATTTACTGTGTAAAATTCTCTGCCTCTCGCCGTGCCAAGGAGGTCGTTGACATTCGAACAAAATTAGAACAAATTGCGAACATATCAACAACAGGAGAGAGTTATGTCTGATCTGGTTCAGGATGTCGTCTCGCTGGTTTGCATGAGCACCTTCCTTGTTTCCATGGCGATCTGGATTGGCGCCATGTGATCAGGCGGCATGGTCGCCGCGCCGGGGCGGGCAAGTGCCCGTCCGTTGTCTGGGATGGGTGAGAGCCCGCCTGGGACGAGCAAAGGGCTCGCCCTTGTCGGGACGGGCAAGAGCCCGCCCGTTGTTAAGTCTTTCTTGGTCGTGCCGCCGCTAGGGTGCTCCTTCAAGGCAGGAGCATAGGCGGTGTCGGTCATTGTCACGGTCACACTCGTGGCCGGAAATCTCGGGCTGATCTTTTTGCTGATGACGGTGCCGCTCGGTCTGCGCACGGTTACCGTCAGCCGTGTGATACGGGCCGAGCAGGCCCGGCTCTGGCAGGCGCTGTGGCCGTTCGGCAGCGATGCCGGGTGGTCCGGCGAAATCCTCTCGGCCGAAGCGCTGGACGGCGGCGGGACGGCGTTGATCAAGCTGTCCTGGGAGGGCCGGGACGGCCAGCCGATCCACCGTAGGGCGCGGTTCGAGGATGTGGTGGAAGGCAGCCGCTTCTCGATGCGCGTGATCGAGGATACCGCGCTCGATCCCTCGTTCTGGGCCAATTATCGCGAGATCACCGCGCTTGCGCCGGAAGGCGAGGCCACGCGGGTGACGCTCAGCCAGGCCGACCGCTATCGCGGCGTCGCTTTCCTGATCTTCCGCTTCTTCGCTATGCGCCGGGAACTGCGCAAGCTGGAGATCTGGGCGGCAACCGGGCAGTACCGCAAGGGCGGCTGGTTCGAGCATCCGGTAAGCCAGGTTGGCTTTGCCGTGCTTTCCGCCTTCATCCTGTGGCCGTTCTTCGGCCTCAACATCGGCGGCTTCGCGCTGGCCGCCATCCTGACCTCGGTGGTCGCGCTGCACGAGCTCGGCCACATGGCGGCGTTCCGGCTGACGGGACATCGCCGGGCACGCATGATCTTCATTCCGCTGCTTGGTGGCATCGCCATGGGCGGCAGACCCTATGACAGCCGCTTCGAGGTGGCCTTCGTGGCGCTGATGGGCGCGGGCTTCTCGGCGTTCCTGGTGCCGGTGCTGATCGCCGCCAACGGTTTTGCCAGCGCCGAAGGGCACCGTCTGGCTGCGGCGCTGCTGGCGACACTGGCCGGCTGCGCGTCACTCTTCAACATCGCCAATCTGGTCCCGGTGTGGAAGTTCGACGGCGGCCAGGTGCTGCGGCAGATCTGTTCCGGGCCGATAGCGCTTGCGCTGGCGTCCTTCTTCCTTTTGTCGGCGCTTCTGGCGCTTGGCTGGCGGGCCGGTTTTTCACCAAGCTTCCTGCTGATCGCCGGCGCGGTGTTCTCGATCCTCAGCCTGCTCACCATGGGCAGCGGCGTGAAGCCGCGTCACGAGCTGAAGCCGATCCAGCCCTTCGACCGGCTGGCGATGGCCGGCGCGCTGCTCGCTGTGTTTGCCATCCACGGCTACGGGATGCTGTGGGCGTCGGCGCAGTTAATGTAGGGCCGGGTTCAGCCCGCCTTTAGGGCCTTCTCGGCGATCGGTGCCATTGCAGGTCCAAACACGTCCTCAAAGGCTGATTTCAGAGCGAGGTCGAGATCGGCCATGGTCACCGGCAGGCCGAGATCGACAAGACTGGTCACGCCGTGGTCTAAGACGCCGCAAGGCACGATGCCGCTGAAATGGCCGAGGTCCGGCTCGACATTGATGGCGATGCCGTGAAAGCTCACCCAGCGCCTGAGCCGGATACCTATTGCCGCGATCTTGTCCTCGGCCGGCGAGCCGTCCGGCAGGCGAGGGCGATCCGGACGCACCACCCAGACGCCGACGCGATCCTCGCGCCGCTCGCCGCGCACATTGAAGGCGGCGAGCGTACCGATGATCCAGTCCTCCAGCGCGGCGACGAAGACGCGCACATCCTCGCGCCTGCGCTTCAAATCGAGCATCACATAGGCCACACGCTGTCCCGGGCCGTGATAGGTGTATTCACCGCCACGTCCGGCGGCAAAGACCGGGAAGCGATCGGGTTCGATCAGATCCTCGCTGCGGGCGCTCGTGCCGGCGGTGTAGAGCGGCGGGTGCTCAACCAGCCAGACCATTTCGCTTGCAGCCCCGGCGCGGATCGCCTCGGCGCGTGCTTCCATGAAGGCAAGGGCATCGGGATATGCGGTCAGGCCGGGCTCGACCATCCATTCGACCGGCGCCGAGCCGGGCAGGGGCAGGAACGACGTGGCGATCTGGCTGCGTTCTGTCATCATTCGATCGTTTTTGGCTGTGCATGTCGTCACCCCAAAACCGCCTTACGCTTTTCGGCGACATGCGTTTCCCTTCATATGGCGGCAAAGGATCCAAACGTCCAGTTCCGCAAGTACGGCGACACCATGGAGCATTGTGTGCCAGGTGCCTGCGATTATTCCGCCCGGCGCACTTGTTTCGCCGGAAACGATTTGCTACAGGCCCCGAGCCGGTCGGTTCCGGCTCCTACCACGTGCGGTCGTGGCGGAATTGGTAGACGCGCAGCGTTGAGGTCGCTGTGGGGCAACCCGTGGAAGTTCGAGTCTTCTCGACCGCACCAAATTCTCCTGAAGCAAGCCTTAAATCACCTCGGGCAATCCGGCGCTCATAGGGCTTCCAGTAAGGCGCCGGCCATCCTACAAAGGTTGGCCCCTTTCATTCGGCAGGTCGACGGTGACGACAAGACCGGTTGGCCGGTTGTCGTGCAACTCGATCTTGCCGCCATGACCTTGGATGATATCCGCTACAATCGACAGGCCCAGACCGAAACCGTGTTTGGACGCAACGCCGCGTGACATGTCCTCCTTGAAGAAGGGCTCGAAGACGCGCGAGCGCGCCGTCATCGAAATGCCCGGGCCATCGTCGCCGACCGCGATGCGCGCCACCGTGTCGGTTTGCGTCAACGCGACGGTGACGTTGCCGGCGAATTTGACGCCGTTGTCGCACAGGTTGGTGATGGCACGCGCCAGCGCATTGGGTTTGCACCAGCCCAGAAGCCTGTCCGGCCCGGAATAGGAAACCGAAAACCCGACATCGGAGAATTCTGCACAGACGGTTTGCAGTACGCTGGCAATGTCGGCCCGTTGCAGCTTTTCCGTCGAGACATCGTTGCGCAGATAGGTCAAGGTCTCGTCGATCAGATCTTCGATGTGCTGGACGTCGGACAAGAGGGCGGTTCGAACGGGGCCATCCTCCATGCGCTCGGCGCGAAGCCGCAGCCGTGTCAACGGTGTGCGCAGATCATGGCTGACGCTGCGCAGCATGCGCGTGCGGTTTTCGATCATCGCGCGGATACGTGCCCGCATCGTGTTCAGCGCGCGCGTCAGACCGACCATTTCGATGGAGCCGTGTTCGGCGAAAAGCTCGTTGCCATTCTCGATTTCAGCTTCCCCCACCGCCGCCGAGATGCGCTTCAGCGGATCGGTCACGGCCCATACCGCAAACAGCCAGATCAGGACGGGCAAGGCGACGAAAGCCATGAACCTGTAGAACGAGACACGGACGAAGCCTGATGTCAGCCAGGAATCTGGCATGCCGAAATGAGCCAAGACGCTCTGCTGATCCAGATCGATGACAAAAGCGTATTGGCCGGCAAGCCTTGTCCACTGTCCATCAATCGCCCCTTTCTCGATCCCGAATAGCCATTCGATGCTTCGCCATTGCAGATAGGAGTATGGAAGACTGCGGGTCTGTTCCTTCGGCAGGATCTTGAAATCAAAGCCGGCTCGCGTCGCTGCCGCCAGAACAGCACCACGAGCTTCGGCGGGGGTTTCGCGCAACAGGGCAGCGACCACGGCGGCTCGCCTGGCGCTATCTTCCATAACGGGAAGGTCGATCTTCTCTATCAAACCTTCGACGACCGATCCGACGGACAAGATCACAATCACCGCGATGAAAATGATTGCCGCGAACTGCACACGCACGGACCGGGGCAGGAAACGGCGGACCAGGTCCCTCACGCTTCCTCCACCGTCGCGGTGAAGATGTAGCCGCCCAGCCGAACGGTCCGGAGCAGCACAGGATCGCGCGCGTCCTTTTCGATCTTCTGGCGGATCCGGCTGACATGGACATCGACGCTTCGCTCGATCGGGCCGGCAAGCCCGGCATGGGTTACGCTGAGAAGTTCCTCGCGCGACAGAACCCGGCCTGCATTGCGGCAGAACGCCAGCAGCAGATCGAATTCATGCGTCGTGGTCGCAACCCGGGCATTGCTCGGATCATGCAATTGCCGGCGAACGGGATCGAGGCGCCAGCCGTTGAAGCAAAGCACCTTCGACCGGTCGCGCTCGTCGGGAGCGTAGGCCGTGCGGCGCAGCAACGCCCGTATCCTTGCCGTCAGTTCGCGCGCGCTGAACGGTTTCGTCACGTAGTCATCGGCACCGATCTCCAGCCCGAAGATGCGGTCGATTTCCTCGCCGAGCGCGGTCAGCATCAGGATCGGAACATTCGTTTGCGCACGAAGCCGGCGGCAGATGCTGAGGCCGTTTTCGCCCGGCAGCATGATGTCGAGCACGATCAGATCGAATTTCTGGTTGCGGAGCGCGGCGTTCATCCGGACGCCGTTGCCGGCGATTTCCACGATCATGCCGTTTTCAGTGAGCGTCTCGCCCAGCATGCGGGCGATGTCGACATCGTCTTCGACAATGAGGATATGCGGTCCTTGCCTCGGCGATTTGAACTCGGCGTTCAAATCGATCCCGCTTGCCGCGGTCTGCATCGCACTGTGTGTGGGCATCAAAACCGATATCCGACAAGGAGCATCCCCGAGGGCTGGACCTTGTCGACGACAACTGGGCTGTCGGCGGCGTCCCCCACAAGAATGCCGACCCCCGCCTGGCCACGCACCATCCAGCTCCGATTGAGCATATATGTGGCGGAAATCGAAAAATCGGCGCGCTTCAACCCGGCGCCGGCATCATAACGCGCCAAGCCCGATCGAGCCGATTGTTCGGGCGTAACGCCAAAATAGGCCTGCATGTATTTTTCGTCGGCGAAGACCGCCGATGCGCTGGCGCCGACCATCAGCGATTGCGACAGAGGCTGGGTCACTTCGATGCCGATCATACCCTCCAGGCCATCGCTGCCGCCGATCGTCTTGTCCAATTGCGCGAAGATTTCCGCCGGACCGAACTTCACCGCCGCCTTGGCGCCGACGGTCGCGCTCATGTCGACATCGCCCAGGCCGCGCAGATGGTCGGAATCGTCTTCCTTGCGGCCCATGTCATAGCCAAGCCGCGCACTGAATTCGAACGGCCCCTGTTCATAGAGGGCGATGTTGGCGCCTGTCGGATCGATCGTTACCGTGTCGAGGAATGTCGCCGATATGAAAGGCACCGGCATGACCTTGAATTCGTTGCTGCCCTCGTATTTGGGGGTGATGATGGCGCCACCGCCAAGGACGACATGCCAGTCGCCCAGTTTCTGTTCGAAGCGCCCGAAACGGGAAGGCTCCGGCGGCTGTGTCAAATCCTCGGTATCGACGGCAATCGCGTCCGCCGCCAGCACGATCTCCGAATGCGTTGAAAACAGGATCGCCATCGCCGCGAGAGAGGCCTGGCGGGCGAAGTTTCCAGAAACCATTTTGAACATGCATGCTCCAGAGCAGCGGGGCGGTGAGAGCCCCTGATGCTCCGACTATTTCAGGTGAAAGTGGCCGCATGCGTGAAGTGATATTAAGTTTTGTTGCGCAATCTTGGCCTGATCTTGTCACCTGTACGAGCGCGCTCTGAAAATGGCGTTGACAGGCCGGCAAGCCGGTGCGCCACGCCACCGTTTGGTAACTGAATCGCCGGCCACGATCAGGCTGTTGGGCTTTGGGTCAATCGCGTGGTGTGGAGTGATCCTGACCGGCGTGGCGCGCGGCAAACATAAAGCAATTCGGTGCCTTTATCAGCCAGCAATCATGGCCGGATTGGCCGAGAAGACCCGCAACAACGCGCCAGACATCAAGTGTGCGTTCAGGGATATCTTCTATGACCACCCATCCACCTTGTGACGAACTGCGCCGCCAGAAGTCGATGGTGTTCAAATTCGCTTCGCTGGAGTGAAGCCCGTCATCGACTATGAGATCGAACGAAGTGCGTCCCAACTGAGAGACCAATCCGTCAAATGTGGCGATGTCGGTTTGATCTACCCATCCCGTACGAATGCCTTGCTCGGAAAACAAGATGTTCCTGTCAATGTCGGCGCCATAGATCGCTGCCTTCGGCATGTAGTCGCGAAATGCGCGTAGTGACGCTCCAGGTCGCCCCGTCGCTCCCATAGTCGAAATCGCAAGCGGGTCGTTGGTGCCAAGACCAATTTCCAGGAGCGTGAAATCTGGTCGACCGAGGCTCCGGAAAACGAAATTGTAGACCGGAGCATAGCCATTGGTACCCTTGTCGGAGCCGTAAACCCTGAACAATTCTTCCAGGCGGTTGTCACCATCGCCGGCTAAATCCGAGCTGTTCATGCTGTGGGCCGCCGGGGCAGTAACGAGCCTCAGCAACTGCTTGGGCAAGTGGTTGGCGGCGCTGTATGTCAGATGCGGGTAAAGCCAATAGTTCCCCGAACTCGGGTAGAAAACTGGAAGCTCGGCCTGCAGACGTTGTCTCATGCGCTTTTCGGTTTTGCGGCTAAACCACTTCAATATTTCCACCTGTATTCTTGAGTTTTGGTGTCTCACGGCACGGGTGCATGGTCAGCTCTCGACATCCTGGTGTGTCTTGAACCCCAGCAGCTTCCTGGCGGCCTTGCTGCTTTCGCGAGCCCGGCCGGCGCGATATGCGAGCACGGTAAGCAGCGCCTGGTCCTGGCGATGATTGGCGCGGCTCGAGCCCTCTGGCGCGATGCAGTCCTTGATGAGGGCGTACCGCGCCCAGTCTTCAAGCAGGCTGGCGCCTCGCGGATTGCGCATGTCAAAGGCCACGCAAGCGCCGTTGAGGTTGCGAAAATCGCTTTTCCAATCCGCCGGCAGGTCGAAATAAGCCAGCATAGCCGGATGGGTAAATTCCGAGATCGTGCCCTGCGATTGCGGACAATAATAGCCTTCGCGCCGTGCCTCGCGCCGCAGCTTGCGCAGTGGTTCCGTGACGATGTTGCCGGCGTCCATCCAGCAGACGATCTCCCGGCTTTCGCGCGCCGCGTCGCGGATCAACTGCGGCTTCCAGGCGTATTCGCCGGCCGCGATCCTGATATCGAGGAAGGCCGGATATTTCGAGAACTCGAAGGCCTTGAACTCGTAACGGAAGCGGGACTTCAGATGGCCGAGTTGGGTGGCGGTCATGCCGAGATCGTAGACGACGACCCTCGCGCCCGGCTCATGGCGTTGAATGCTGGCCAGCAGGTTCTCCAGCGAGCGCGCATGGCTTGCGTCGCTCGCCGTCACCAGCGTCAACCTGTCCGTGGTGAAACAACGTCGCACCCAGTCGAGAAGCATCCTCATGGGATACTGCTCTAGCAAAGTCTAGTCGGCGTTGCACATACTTCTGTGCGGCATTTTTAACTATGGCACATTGTTCCAATTTCTTTAGTGATAGCTATTTTAGAGATTAATAAAATTGATGGTTGTGAAGTAACCAGGCTATGCAACAGGCCAGCGCCGCCTCGCGCTCCGGCAACCGCCGGCGAGGCCGGCCTGTTCGCGAAGGCTACGCTGCCTTCTTCGTTCGCGCCAGCGTATCGGCCACGACCTCGCCGAACCACGCCGGCGTCGGCACGATGATGACGCCGGCTTCCTTGAGGATCTCGACCTTCTCCTGCGCCGATTCGCCGAACGCCGAGATGATCGCGCCGGCATGGCCCATGCGTCGTCCCTTCGGCGCGGAAAGCCCGGCGATGTAGGCGATCAGCGGCTTGCGCATATTGTCGCGCGCCCAGATCGCGGCTTCGGCTTCCTGCGGGCCGCCGATCTCGCCGATCATCACCACGGCGTCGGTATCGTCGTCGCGCTCGAAGAGCTGCAGGATGTCCTTGAAGGACGAGCCGTTGATCGGATCGCCGCCGATGCCGACGCTGGTCGACACGCCGATGCCGAGCGCCTTCATCTGCGAGGCCGCCTCGTAGCCGAGCGTGCCGGAGCGGCCGACGATGCCGACGCGTCCAGGCAGATAGATATTGCCCGGCATGATGCCCATCAGCGCCTGTCCGGGCGTGATGACGCCGGCGCAGTTCGGCCCGACCAGCCGCATGCGGTCCTCGAAGCGATAGCGGCGCATGTAGCGCTTGACCTGCATCATGTCCTGCGAGGGGATGCCGTCGGTGATGCACACGCAAAGTTTGATGCCCGCGTCCGCCGCCTCCATGATCGAATCGGCGGCAAAGGGCGGCGGCACGAAGACGATACTGGCCTCGGCGCGCGTCTCGCGCACCGCGCCTTTGACGGTGTTGAAGACCGGCAGGCCGAGATGCGTCTGGCCGCCCTTGCCGGGGGTGACGCCGCCGACCAGCTTGGTGCCGTAGCGCTTCATGTCGTCGGCATGGAAGCTGCCGATCTTGCCGGTGAATCCTTGCACGATGACGCGGGTGCTGCGGTTGAGCAGGATTGCCATTTGTTCGACCTCCCTCAGGCTGCTTTTTTTGTCTTGGTGGCTGCGCGCCAGGCGGCGACCGCTTTCTCGGCGGCTTCGGCCAGCGTTTCGGCGACAATCACCGCTTCGCCGGAATCGGCCAGGATCTTGCGACCTTCCTCGGCCCTGGTGCCGGAAAGGCGCACCACCAAAGGCACGCCGACGCCGACCTCGCGGATGGCCTTGACGACACCCTCGGCCACCCAGTCGCAGCGGTTGATGCCGGCGAAGATGTTGACCAGGATGGCCTCGACATTCTTGTCACCGAGCACGGCGCGGAAGGACTTCGCCACGCGCTCCGGCGAGGCGCCGCCGCCGATGTCCAGGAAATTCGCCGGCTCGCCGCCGGCGATCTTGATCATGTCCATCGTCGCCATGGCGAGCCCCGCGCCGTTGATGATGCAGCCGATGTTGCCGTCCAGCCCGACATAGGAGAGGCCGCGATCGCTGGCGAAGGTCTCGCGCGGGTCTTCCTGGCTCTTGTCGCGCAGTTCGGAGATTTCCGGGCGACGGAACAGCGCGTTCTCGTCGAACGACATTTTGGCATCGAGCGCGACGAGATTGCCGTCGCGCGTCACCACCAGCGGATTGATCTCAAGCATCGAGGCATCGTAGTCGCGGAACACCTGGTAGCAGCCGAGGATGGTTTCCGTGGCCTTGCCGATCAGATTGTCCTCGAGCCCGAGGCCAAAGGCGATCTCGCGTGCCTGAAAGCGCTGCATGCCGACGCCGGGATCGACGGCGGCGCGGATGATCGAATCCGGCGCTGTCTCGGCGATCTCCTCGATCTCCATGCCGCCGGCGGCCGAGGCGACGATCATCACGCGCTCTTCCTTGCGGTCGAGCACGAAGCCGAGATAGAGCTCCTGCGCGATGTCGACGGCTTCCTCAAGATAAAGCCGCGAGATCAGCTTGCCGCGCGGGCCGGTCTGGTTGGTCACCAGCTTGCGACCGAGCATGGCTTCGGCGGCGTTGGAAATCTCCTCGTCATTGGCGCAGAGCTTGATGCCGCCGGCCTTGCCGCGCGCGCCGGAGTGAACCTGCGCCTTCAGCACCCATTTCGAGCCGCCGATCTCCCTGGCACGGTAGGTCGCCTGTTCGGGGCTGTAGGCGAGGCCGCCGCGCGGCACATGCACGCCGTGGCGGGCAAGCAGCTCCTTGGCCTGGTATTCGTGAATGTCCATCTTGTCCTCCCGGTATTTCTCTACTGCGCGGCGACGGCGTGCGCCTGGCCGGCGCGCTCGATCGCCTCATTCACCACCAGCACGTTGCGCGCCATGCGTTCCGACGCCGCGTCGATCATCTTGCCGTCGAGCGCGGCGGCACCCTTGCCCTGCGCCTCGGCCTCCTTCAGCACTTCCAGAATGCGCCTGGCGCGGATGACTTCCTTTTCCGGCGGAGAGAACACGTCGTTGGCCAGAGTTATCTGCGAAGGGTGGATCGCCCATTTGCCTTCGATGCCGAGCGCGGCGGCGCGTCTCGCGGCCGCCTTGTAGCCCTCGGGATCGGAGAAATCGCCGAACGGTCCGTCGATGGCGCGCAAGCCGTAGGCGCGGCAGGCGACCGTCATGCGCGACAGCGCGAAATGCCACTGGTCGCCGGGATAGTCGGGATTGAGCCCGCCGATGTTGACGGTGCGCGCCTTGTTGCTGGCGGCATAGTCGGCGACGCCGAAATGCATGGCTTCCAACCGCCCGGGCGTGGCGGCGATCGCCTCGACATTGGCCATGCCGAGCGCCGTCTCGATCAGCGCTTCGAGGCCGACCCGGGTCTTGAAACCCTTGGCCATCTCGATCTGGTTGACCATCGCCTCGACCATATAGAGGTCGGCCGGCACGCCGACCTTCGGCACCAGGATGGTGTCCAGCCGGTCGCCGGCCTGTTCCATGACGTCGACCACATCGCGGTACATGTAATGCGTGTCGAGGCCGTTGATGCGCACCGAGACGGTCTTGCCCTTGGCGCGCCAGTCGATGTCGTTCAGCGCCTGGATGATGTTCTTGCGGGCGCGTTCCTTGTCCGGTGGCGCGACCGCGTCCTCGACGTCGAGGAAGACGAAGTCGGCGGCGCTGTTTGCCGCCTTGTCGATCATCTCCGGGCTGGAACCCGGGACGGCCAGTTCGCTGCGCTGCAGCCGGAGCTTCTTCAGGTGGTTGATGGTGTGGCTCATCGTGCGCTCCTCACGCCGCCTTGGCGACGGGCACGTCGGCGGTGCGCCGGAAATGCTCGATCGCCGCCGCCACGCCGGAGCCCGGCGCCAGCCGCACGCCGCAGTCGAGCAGCGCCATTTCGGCCGCGGACAGCGAGGCGCAGACCATCACCTCGTTCAGCCAGCCGAGATGGCCGATGCGGAAGACCTTGCCGAACACTTTGTTCAAACCGCCGCCGAGCGATGTCTGGTAGGCGCTGTAGGCGCGCTTGACGACGTCGCCGCTGTCGATGCCGTCCGGCACCAAGATGGCGCTGACCGTATCGGAGTGCCATTTCGGCGCCTTGGCGCAGAGTTTCAGGCCCCAGGCATCGACCGCCTTGCGCACGCCTTCGGCAAGGCGATGGTGACGGGCGAAGATGTTCTCCAGCCCTTCCTCGGCGATCAGGTCGAGCGAGGCGCGCAGGCCGCGCAGCAGCTGGGTCGCCGGCGTATAAGGAAAATAGCCGGCATCGTTGGCGCGGATCATGTCCTCGAAGGAGAAGAAACAGCGCCGGTGCGTCGCGATCCGCGAAGCGACGAGCGCCTTCTTGCTCACCGAGAGGAAACCGAGGCCAGCGGGCAGCATGAAGCCCTTCTGCGAGCCGCTGACGGCGCAGTCGACGCCCCATTCCTCCTGGCGGAAGTCGATCGAGCCGATCGACGAGACGCCGTCGACGAAGAGGAGCGCTGGGTGGTCTGCCGCATCGAGCGCCGCACGGCAACCGGCGACGTCACTGGTCACACCCGTCGCGGTCTCGTTCTGGGTGCAGAACACGGCCTTGATCCTGTGTGCCTTGTCGGCCTTAAGCCGCTCGGCATAGAGCTCCAGCGGCACGCCGGTTCCCCATTCGCAGTCGATCACATCGACCTCGAAGCCGAGGCGCTCGGCCATGTCGACCCACAGATGCGAGAACTGCCCGAAGCGCGACATCAGCACCTTATCGCCGGGGCTCAGCACATTGGTCATCGCCGCTTCCCAGGCGCCTGTGCCAGACGACGGATAGATGAAGACGCGGCCGGTCTCGTTCTTGAAGACCGCCTTGATGTCCTCGAACAGCGGCAGTGTGAGATCGGGGAAGGAGGCGGCGCGCATGTCCTCCATAGGCAGGTTCATCGCCTGCCGGACTTGTTCGGGAATGTTGGTGGGCCCGGGGATGAAAAGATGCGTGAACCCAGCCATGCGCGAAACTCCTCCAGTCGCTTGCGATTATCGAGGGAGTTTCGTTTCGATGGCGCCGGCCAACAACACCTTGCCGGGTAAGGAGTTGGCCCGGGCGGGTGGGATGATCCTACCCGATTGGCCCACCGGCCGGCCTACCCGAAAGGCGATTTCGTCGGGCGGCGTTTCTCGCTGGCATAGAGCGCGACGGCCATGGCGCGGTTGCGCACGTCCAGTTTGTCGTAGAGATTCTTGAGGTGGTACTTCACCGTATTCTCGGAAATCCCGGTACGCGTTGCGATCTGCAGATTGGTCCAGCCATCGGAGAGCACCGCGAGCAATTCACGCTCGCGCACGGTGAGGCGCGACAGCGGCGTGTCGTTGACCTTGTTGATGTCGATATAGGGAATGCAGATGCGGCCATGCGCGACGGCAAGGATGGTATCGAAGATGATGGCCGGATCGTCGAACTGGAAGCAATAGCCGTGCGCGCCCAGGCGCACGCATTGCTTCAGGATGCCGATGTCGTGGTCATTGGAAAAGACCGTGACGCGCACGCCGAGCTGGCGGTTCTGGATTTCGGCCAGGATGTCGGCGCCGTCCATGTCGGCGAGCTTCCAGCCGATGACGGCGACGTCGAACTTGGTGGTTGCGGCCAGTTCCAGGAACTGCGCGCCGCTCTGCACGGCGTCGAGCAAATCGAAGCGGCCGTCGCATTCCAGCATTTCACGCAGCGCCGAAACAACGAATGGATTGCGTTCGGCAACGACCACACGGACGCGCCGCTCGGTATTTTTCTCAGTCGTCTTTCCGGACTTGATGTTCAAGGGCAGCGTTTTGTCCTCGACCGATTGGGCGATGCGCCGACGTATGGTGCATCACGACAATTCTGACGCAACGGTAAGACGGTGCTCTTTCCCCAGCGACATCAGCTGTCGCGTCGGCTGAAGGCATTGTCGCACCGGCGACGCATTGCAATTCAGCGCCTCCGGAGGGCCGGATCGCCGAGGGATTTCCTTGGCTATTCCGCGCACTAGGGCGAGATCTTGCCAAGACGAATCCCGTCGCTGCGCTATCTGCCGGACTGGTCTTGGATTTTCCCAAAAGCGGTTTCCGGTTTTTGGGGTCATGCGCTAGACCTGATTTGATACTTCGGGATTCTGATGGCGGGAGGCGCTGGTGGAAGGCCACGACACTCAGACAACCGGCGTCGCGCCCGCCGAGGACAAGCACGCCGATATCTATGGCGAGGACGGCGCCGTGCGGGCATCCTTCCTGGCCCAGATTGGCGCGGCGATCGCCGATCGCGACACGATCACCCTAAAACGTGAAGTCGACGACCTGCACCAATCCGAACTCGGTGACGTGCTCGAGGCGCTTCATCCCGAACAGCGCCGGGCCCTAGTCGACCTGCTCGGCGCCGATTTCGACTTTTCCGCGCTGACCGAGGTCGACGAGGCAATCCGCCTCGACATCGTCGACAATCTGCCGAATGCGCAGATCGCGCAGGCGGTGCAGGAGCTCGACTCCGACGACGCCGTCTACATTCTGGAGGACCTCGACCAGGAGGATCAGGACGAGATCCTGTCGCAACTGCCGTTCACCGAACGGATCAGGCTGCGGCGTGCACTCGACTACCCGGAAGAGACGGCCGGCCGGCGCATGCAGACCGAATTCGTCGCCGTGCCGCCATTCTGGACCGTCGGCCAAACCATCGACTATTTGCGCGAGGACAAGAACCTGCCCGAGCGCTTCAGCCAGATCTTCGTCATCGATGCGAGCTTCAAGCTGATGGGCGCCATCGACCTCGACCAGGTCCTGCGCACCAGGCGGGCGGTCAAGGTCGAGGACATCATGCATGAGACCTCGCACGCGATCCCAGCCACGATGGACCAGGAAGAGGCGGCGCGGGAGTTCGAGCAGTATAATCTGCTCTCCGCCGCCGTGGTCGACGAGAACGAGCGGCTGGTCGGCGTGCTGACCATCGACGATGTGGTCGACGTCATCCAGGAGGAGGCGGAGGAGGACCTGCTGCGCATGGGCGGCGTCGGCGACGAAGAGCTGTCCGACACGGTGCTTGCCACCTCGCACTCGCGCGTGCCGTGGCTGCTGGTCAACCTTTTGACCGCTTTTCTCGCCGCCTCGGTGATCAGCCTGTTCGACCACACAATCGAGCACATCGTGGCGCTGGCGGTGCTGATGCCGATCGTCGCCGGCATGGGCGGCAATGCCGGCTCGCAGACCATGACGGTGACGGTGCGGGCTCTGGCGACCAAGGATCTCGATATCTACAACGCCGCCCGTATCATCCGCCGCGAAGTCGGCGTCGGCTTCATCAACGGCATCGTCTTTGCAGTGCTGATAGGCATGGTCGCCGGTTTCTGGTTCCGCGACCCCAATCTGGGCGGCATCATCGCAGCCGCGATGATCATCAACATGTTCGCGGCGGCGCTTGCCGGTATCCTCATTCCGCTGGTGCTCGACCGCTTCAAGATCGATCCGGCGGTGGCGTCGGCGGTGTTCGTCACCACCGTCACGGATTGCGTAGGCTTCTTCGCCTTTCTCGGGCTGGCGACCTGGTGGTTTAGAGTGCCCTAAATCAACGAACCGCCGTTAATTGACTTTTACGTAAATGCCGTGCGACGTTGCCCCTGAGGTCATGTGCCGATTCCGGCATGGGACGGATTTGATCGGAGGAAGGGCGCCGCGCATCGGTAATGCCTGGACGTTCGGGCGTGGGAGCGAGAATGCGGGAATATTACACGATCACCGAGTTGACGCGCGAATTCGACGTGTCGACGCGGACGTTGCGGTTTTACGAGGACGAAGGGTTGGTGCAGCCAGTCCGGCGAGGCCGCACCAGGCTGTTTCGCCCGTCCGACCGGCACCTGATCCGTCAGATCATGCGCGGAAAACGGCTTGGCTTCTCGATCAACGAGATCCGCGAAATCATCCAGATGTACAAGGAGCCGCCCGGCGAGGTCGGCCAGCTCAAGCTGATGATCAAGCGCATCGAGGAAAAGCGCGAGGATTTACGCCAGAAGCGGCGCGACCTCGAGGAGACGCTGGCCGAACTCGACCAGGCCGAGGAGTCGTGTCGAGCGGCTGGTCGAGCTGGGCGTCAACACCTAAGCGTCATCGCCTCAAATCCAGCGTCGCACCCGCTTGGCGTAGTCGCGGTATTTCTTGCCGAACTTGGCTGTGAGCATTTTCTCCTCTTTCTCGATCGCCAGCTTCTGCGTCGCGAAGGCGGCGAGGAAGGCGAAGAGCAGGAACCAGGCGATGCCGGTGATGAAGGCAACACCGATCAGGAGCAGCGTGTTGGCAAGGTACATCGGGTTGCGGGTGATGCCGAACGGGCCTGAGGTCACCAGATGCTCGGGCTCGGCATTGGGATCGAGCGTCGTCTTCGCCCGCATCATGGCGCGTATCGCGGTGATCCAGAGCATGACGACGCCAAACAGGGCGACGAGTCCGACGCCGAACAGGAGGTCGCCGAAAATGTCGCCGATCCAGGGCAGCGGGTAGAACATGCCGAGCACGACGCTGAGCGCGATCGCCACGACATAGATCACCGGCGGCCAGGGAATGATGCCGTGCCTCGGCTTTGCGATCCCCGTCATTGCTGCCCTCCCTCCATCTTGCTTTCCGTGGCGGCGGTACAGGTGCTTGCCAGGTCGGTCAGATGCGATTTCCAGATGCTGGACTGGTCGTTGCTGTAGAGCTTGTCGAGCGAACCCTCGCCCTTGAGCGTATCCAGCATGCAGCCACAATAGCTGGAACAGAACGTGCTGTCCTGCTGTTGCTCGCACTGCGCCTGGCAGGCCGGCAGGAAGTTCGCGTCCTTGTCTTGCGGCGGCGCCGGCATGACCTGCGAGAAGAGCCACACCGACCCGAACAGCAATGGCTGATGGATCAAATAGAAGGCGAGGCTGTGCCGGCCGATGAAGGTCAGCGGGTTCGACCAGCGGCCGGGTCTCCATGTCACCAATCGCGCCAACAGCCCGGATGAGGAGGCAAGCTTCACCGCCGCGATGCCGAGCAGGACCGCGCCGAACCAGGGAAACAGCGGCACATAATCGTTGGAGCGCGGATTGCTTGCCGACAGGCCGACCCACCACAGCGCCGGGTGATCGAAGACCTCCGAGCGCAGATAGTATGGCGCCGCGATGACGGCCGCGGCAACGATCGCCGTCAGCAGCGCCGGCAGCCTGAGGAAGGCGAGGCCAAGCAGGCTCGCCAGCGCAATCTCGTGCAGGATGCCGAAGAAGATGAAGCCGTCCGGCGTGACGAAGTAGGTGACGGCCGAAATGGCGGCCGCCGCGACGGCAACCATGGCGAAGCGTTTCCAGAAGCTCGGCCAGCGGATTTGCCGGCCATGGGCGAGGAACAGGCTGACGCCAACCAGGAACAGGAAGGTCGAGGCGATGCAGCGCGCATAGAACTTCCACCACCCGAAGGTGGTGAGGGCGGGCGCGGTGTAGCCGAAGTTTTCGAGATCCCAGGTGAAATGGTAGCTCGCCATTGCGATCAGCGCGATGCCACGCAGGATGTCGAAGGCGGTGATACGGCCGGGCTTCGCTGCGTCCTGCACAGGGTCGCTCGTCGTTTGATAGCTCATCGTCGTCACGCGATCCGATTCCCGTCGTGCCAAACGACTATCACGGTTCAAGTGGACGACAGAAGCAGGCGGTCATCAATGCATTTCATGGCAGCCATGAAATTCCGCCTTAGGCCAGCGCCGGAAAGCCTTTGACAGGCTTCGCTTTTCGGCCGTTCAGGGTCGGTTTCCTGCTACCGGGCAGCGACTGGTCCGGCCAGATTTGAGGCGTGATTCACGTTCCGGAGGGTCGATGTCCACCCATGTGCGCCATCCGATATGGCTGCCCGCTTTGCGGCCGGCCGATGCGCGCACGTTCGCATCGCTCTATGCCGTGGAATCTTTCGCCCGCGCCACGATCTCCAGCGTCATCCCGATCCAGGCTTACGAGATCCTGCACAACGAGCAGATCGTCTCGATCCTCTACACGATCGTATCGCTCACCGGCCTGTCGGTCACCTTGTTCATGCCGATGCTCATCCGCCGCTTCGCGCGGCGCTGGGTCTACACGGCCGGTTGCCTGTTGCTGGCGATTGGCTCGGCTTTCTTCGTCACCCACACGCTGTGGGGGCAACTGGCCGGCATGCTCTGCCGCGTGATGGGCGCCAGCGCGCTGTCGATAACGCTCAACCTCTACATCATGGACCACATCCGCAAGACCGACTTCATGCAGGCCGAATCGCTGCGCATGGCGTGGTCGATGTTTGCCTGGACCGGCGGGCCGACGCTCGGCATCTTCCTTTACACACGGTTCGGCATCTACGCCGCGCATGGCGCGGTCGTCGTCTTCGCGCTGGCATTGCTGACTTTATTCTGGGCCTATCGGCTGAGCGACAACCAGTCGATCCGCCCAGGCAAGACGCGCCCAGCCAATCCGCTTGCCAATATCGGCCGTTTCGTCAGGCAGCCGAGGCTGCGGCTTGCCTGGCTGATCGCCTTTGGCCGCTCCTGCTTCTGGACGACGTTCTTCGTCTACGGTCCGCTGTTCATGGTCATCACCAGCCAGGGTGAGCTCGCCGGCGGCCTGCTGGTCTCGGCTGGCAATGCGCTGCTCTTCATGGCGATCTTCTGGGGCAAGGCGGGCAAGCGTTTTGGCGGACGGCGGGTGATGACCTTCGCTTATTTCGCCATGGCGACCATGCTGTTTGCGGCCGGCGGCGTCGGCGAGGCCGCGCCGCTGCTTACCGGCGCATTCCTGCTTTGCGGCGCCTTGTTCACGATTGCGCTCGATGCGCTGGGCTCGACCGTCTTCATGCGCTCGGTGCGCTCCTATGAAAGGGCACAGATGGCGGCGGTCTACCGCACCTATCTCGACTTCTCCGAGCTGACGCCGCCGCTGGTCTATTCGGTGGTGCTGAGCTTTTTCGGCCTGGGTTCGGTGTTCGCAACACTTGGCCTGCTGGCGGCGTTCTGCGGCTTCTTCACCTGGCGCTATCTGCCGAAATCATTCTGATCCAGGCTGGAATGCGGCGTGGCGCCCACGCACCCAGTCGTGGAAGCGGTGGAGATCATACTCCTCGGGCATCAGCACGCCAGCCTGATGGCGCATCGAGCGCAGGCCCTTCTGGTTGATCTCGCAGATTGCGGCGTCCTCCTCCAGCACCTGCGTGCCGAAGGCGACGATGTTGTCGATGTCGGTTTCTCCCAGCGAATCCGGCGCGAACAGCCATTCGGCGGTGAGCTCGGTCTGCTCGGGGCCGAGCGGCGCCAGCCTCACCGTGCGCACATAGTCGGCATGGCCAACGATGAACATCGAGGGCAGCGCTGTCGCATAGGTCTGGCCGGCGGCACGCTCTGCCGGCGTCATGCCGGCAAAGACCGGGCCATGGACACGTCCGTCGCGCGACCAGGTTTCGGCGCCGGCGCGCAGGCCGCCGGAAAACTCCGGCGCATCATTGTCGGCGTGACGCGTCCATTCCGGATCGTCGTGCCGGGACATCAGGCCGCGGCCATAGATCGGCACCAGCCGCGACAGATCCTTGTGCACGCCGGGGCAGTGCAGGCATTCGTTGAAGTTCTCCCAAAAGATCTTCCAGTTGCAGTTCATCAGCTTGCTCAGCCGGTGCCCGGTGACGAGCGTTTCCAACGGCCAGTTGGACAGGTCACCGGAGGCCGGATCGAAAGCGGTTTGCGCCGATCCGACGGCGTCTTCGGCAAGATTGATGAAGACGAAACCGCGCCACACCGACAACGCCACCCGGTAGAGCGGATAATCGGCCTTGTCGAAGCCTTCGGGCAACGATTTCGACGGCACGCGCACCAAGTCGCCACGCAGCGAATAGGACCAGGCGTGGTAAGGGCAAGTGAGCAGCCTGGCTTTCAGCCGCCCCGCGCTTTCCTGGCAAAGCTGCGAGCCGCGATGCCGGCACGTGTTGTGGAAGGCGCGCAAGCTGCCGGTCTCGTCGCGCAGCACGACGATCTCCTGCGAACCGATGCGGAACGTTCTGAAGGCGAGGGGGTCGGCGAGATCGGCTTCGCGGCAGACCATCAGCCAGCTCCGGTGCCAGATGGCGTCCAGGTCGCGCCCGTAGGCATCGGCGTCCCAATAGGCTGCCGACGGCAAGGTGGGTTCGAGGCTGGTCAGACCGTTGTAGAGGTCGCTTCCGCTTGGATCCGGCTGCATCGGCTGCTCCTGGCTGCCCGACAGCCGACACCTGGAGAGCGGTGTTGTCAATTGCGCTGCGCCATTGTAGCGCTTCTGCGCCGCCCTTAAGGTCGCTTCGGAATCGCCGGTATTTCAGCGGCGGGCTTGGGTGATGAGTGATGCTTGCAAGAACGATGTCGCTGACTGAGGACCTGGTCGCTCGCTGCTTCCGTCCAGTCGAGGACACGGGACCGGATCCGGATGCGGAGCATCTGTCCGACAGCGACTATGAGGTCATGCTCGGTGCGTTCGAGGCGCAGCTTCCCGCCACCGAGCCGCTTTGGCTGTTCGGTTATGGCTCGCTGATCTGGAAGCCAGAAATCGAACATACGGAGGAGCGGGTGGCCGTGGCGCGCGGCTGGCATCGGTCCTTCTGCATGAAGATGACGCGCTGGCGCGGCACCAAGGACAACCCCGGCCTGATGATGGCACTCGATCGTGGCGGGCAGTGCAAGGGCGTTGCCTTCCGGCTGAGCGACACCAACCGCAGGCAGGCGCTGGACAGACTGTTCCGGCGTGAAGTGACATTGAAGCCGACGAGCTACCGGCCGCGCCTTTTGCAGGTCGCAACCGACAAGGGACCGTTGCGCGCGCTGGCCTTCGTCATCAACCGCCAGGGCACCACCTATGCCGGTCCGCTCAGCGAGGACGAAGTGGTCGAAAGGCTTGCGACGTCCTGCGGCCATTGGGGTTCAGGCGCCGATTACCTCCACAACACGGTGAAAAACCTGGAGCAGCGCGGCATCCACGATGCGCATCTATGGCGGCTGCAGCAGCTGGTTGCTGCCCGGATCGCCGCTTCATGATGCTGCAGGCGCTGCCGCAATCCGGTTGCGCAACGACGGAATTTGGTTTGCCGGTCATGGCGCTTCTGCCTAAAGTCGGCCATTCGTGGCCAGGACAAGATTCAAGCCAAAGATGAAAGGCCTGGAATGACCGGCGCGACAGCCGCGAGCGGCAACACAGCTTCGAATCGGAAACTGACCTTCCTCCTTGGCGGCGCGCGCTCGGGCAAGAGTACGCATGCCGAGACCCTGACGACCGGCTACCCATCGCCCTGGGCCTATATCGCCACCGCGCAAGCCTATGACGACGAGATGCGCGAGCGCATCGCGCTGCATCGGTCGCGACGCGGCCTAGGCTGGGTGACCATCGATGCGCCGCTCGACCTGGTGGAAGCGATCGAAGCCTTGCCGGACCACCAGCCGGTGCTGATCGACTGCCTGACATTGTGGCTGACCAACCATATGCTGGCCGACCATGATGCCGAGATCGAATGCCGGCGGCTCACGGATGCGCTGTCGCGGCCGCGCGGACCGTGGTTCGTGGTGTCGAACGAGGTTGGCCTCGGCATTGTGCCCGACAATGCGCTGGCGCGCCGCTTCCGCGATGCCGCCGGCCGACTGAACCAGCAGGTCGCGGCGGTCGCCGACAGTGTTCTCATGATGGTGGCGGGGCTGCCGCTCAAGGTGAAATGACATGGCTGAAAACCAGACCGTCGACGACAAGGAAGCCGAGCGCCACCGCGCCAAAATGGCCAAGCGCAAGGAAGTGCAGGATGCCGAGGTTGCGGGCAAGACGATCGAGAAGGGCCTGCTGATCGTCAACACCGGCCCCGGCAAGGGCAAGACCACCGCCGCCTTCGGCCTTGCACTGAGGATGCTGGGCTATGGCAAGCGCGTCGGCGTCGTTCAGTTCATCAAGGGCAAATGGCACACCGGTGAGAAGGACGCCTTCACCGCCTTCGGCGACCGCGTCGTCTGGCATGCCATGGGTGAGGGGTTCACCTGGGAGACGCAGGACCTGAAGCGCGACATCGCAGCCGCCGAGGCCGCCTGGGCCAAGGCTCAGGAGTTGATCGCCGACCCGTCGATCAGCCTTGTCGTGCTCGATGAGCTCAACATCGCGCTGCGCTACGACTATCTCGACCTGGAAAAAGTGGTCGCGGCGCTGAAGGCTCGGCGCGAGGATCTGCATGTCATCGTCACCGGCCGCAACGCCAAGCCGCTGCTGGTCGAGGCCGCCGATCTCGTCACCGAAATGGGGCTGACCAAGCATCATTTCTCGGCCGGCGTGAAAGCGCAGCAGGGGATCGAATTTTAACCGCTGATCATTGTGGTCAGGTAGATCACAACAGCCGAAAGAACCGCGAACAGGCCGATCAGCAGCCAGTCGGCGACGCGGTAGAGTTTCAGCGCCTGGCGGATGTCGGTGCTTTCGGCCTCGCGGCGGCCGCCTTCGCCCATATAGGCGTCCTCGACCATTTCGCCGCCATAGCTGCGCGGTCCGGCCAGCGACAATCCCAGAGCGCCGGCCATCGCGGCTTCCGGCCAACCGGCATTGGGCGAGCGGTGTTTTCTGGCGTCGCGGCGCATGACCTGCCAGGCGCCGCGCGGGTCGGTGCCCGGGACAAGAAAGGCGGCGAGCACGATGAGCAGGCCGGTGAGCCGCGATGCCGGCAGGTTGATCAGGTCGTCGAAGCGGGCCGCGGCCCGGCCGAAGGCCTCATATTGCGGCGTGCGGTGGCCGATCATCGAATCGGCGGTGTTGGCGGCTTTGTAGGCGGCGCCTCCGGCAAGACCGCCGATGCCGGTCCAAAAAGCCGGCGCGACGATGCCGTCGGAGAAATTCTCGGCCAGGCTCTCGATCGCGGCGCGGGCAATGCCGGCCTTGTCGAGCCTTTCCGGATCACGGCCGACGATGCGCGATACCGCGATACGGCCAAGCGTCAGGCCGCCTGTCTCCAACGCGTCGGCGACGGCCTCGACATGCTCGGCAAGGCTTTTCTGGGATAGCAGCGATGAGCCGAGGATTGCGCCTACAACCAGGCCGGTCGGAAAGATCATCCAGAGCAGGACATGCAGCGCCAGGCCGATGGCAGCCGGCACCAGGACGATGACCAGCAACGCCCGCACGCCCTGACGGCGACGCACTTCGTCGGAATCGGTCGCGCGGTTGAGCCTGCGATCAAGAAAGGATATCAGCCTGCCTATCCAGGTGACGGGATGGCCGATGGTATTGAACAGCCAGTCCGGATAACCCAGGACACGTTCAACGATCAGGGACAGGAAGGCGATCAGGATCGACATGAAGCTTCTTGATGGAGCGGTTGCTGCGGTGGATCACGGCGGATCCCTTGGCCGGGCGAGTGCGCTCTTCCCCTCCGCGCCACGGCCTTTCGTCGACCTCTCGACGGGTATCAATCCGCACTCCTATCCGCTTTTCGAACCGCCTGCCACCACCTTTCGGCGACTTCCGGAGGGTGTGCGCAACCATGAGCTGAAAGCCATTGCGGCGAGCGCCTATGGCGCGCCCTCGGCGGCGCATGTCGCGGCCGCTCCCGGCACGCAAATCCTGCTGCCGCGCGTTGCCTCGCTGGTCGGGCCCGGCAAGGCGCTGGTGCTGGGGCCAACCTATGCCGAACACGCCAGGGCAGCCGCGATTGCCGGCCATGCGGTGGCCGAAGTCAGCGATATCGATGCCTTGGCGGAGGCAAATCTTGCCATCCTGGTCAATCCGAACAATCCGGACGGGCGCGTTGTCGAGCGCGAGCGGCTGCTTCGGCTTGCCACCGCGCTTCGCGCTAAAGGCGGCCTGCTGGTCGTCGACGAAGCCTTCATGGATGTCGGCCCCATCGAGCAAAGCCTGGCGGGCGACGCCGGCGAGGGCGGCATGGTGGTGCTGCGCTCATTCGGCAAGTTCTTCGGTCTCGCCGGCGTCAGGCTGGGCTTCGCGCTGGCCGATCCGTTGACGGTCGAGCGACTGGAGATGCAGCTCGGCCCCTGGGCTGTCGCCGGCGCGGCGCTCGAATACGGTATCCGCGCTCTGTCGGACACAGGATGGCAGGCCGACATGCGCCGGCGTCTCGCGACAGAAGCCGAGCGGCTCGACGCTCTCTTCAACCGCTTCGGCGCTCCGGTCGCAAGCGGCACCTCGTTGTTCCGCTATCTGTCTCTTGCCGATGCTCCCAGCCTGTTCTCGGCGCTCGGCCATCACGGCGTGCTCGTTCGTCATTTTGCCGAACGGCCACAGGCCTTGCGCGCCGGTCTGCCGGGCAGCGACGACGAATGGCAGCGTCTCGAATCGGCGCTTGCAGCCTGCGCCGCGAGGCGCGACGATCAGGCAAAGGAAGCAAAGCAATGATCCATGTCTGTTCGCTGTCGAAGGTTGACGCAACCGTTGCAAGGACCGGAGCGCAGCGGCTGTTGTCCCTGCTTGCTGCCGGCACCGAGGTGACGCGTCCGGCCTCGATCCAGGCTGAAAACCACCTGCATCTTGTCATGCACGACATCGCGGTCGCGCAGGACGGCATGACGATGCCGGGCGAGGAGCATGTGCGCGCCTTGCTCGATTTCGCTTATCGCTGGGACCGGGCAAAGCCGATGGTCGTGCATTGCTATGCAGGGGTGAGCCGCTCGACCGCCTCGGCCTATATCATCGCGGCGGCACTGGCGCCCAAGCGCGACGAGGTGGAACTCGCCAGGACGCTGCGCTTTCTGTCGCCGACGGCGACGCCCAACCCACGGCTGATCGCGGTCGCCGACATGCTGCTGCAGCGCGACGGCCGCATGATCGCGGCGATCGAAGCGATCGGACGCGGCGCCGATGCTTTCGAAGGCATTCCGTTCGAGCTTGCTGTCGAGGAGTAGTTACAGCAGCCACTCGGCAAGCTTCGCCTTACGCACATCCTTGACCAGGTTGATGAAACCATTCGCCTGATGTTCGGCCGTCAGCCGACCCTTCTCGGCGGTGGCGATACTGGCGTCGCCGACCACGCCATTGGCGTTGAGGTCGCTGGCGATCCAGGCGAAGGCGTGCGTTCCGGTGTGGCGCAGAAGGCCGAATTCCTTTTCGGCACGGCCGACATTGGAGACGAAATTGTCTGCCTTGCCCATGTCGACGAGGTCGGGCCGGAAATGCAGCATCAGCGAGGTCTCGACATCGCCACCATGGATGCCGTGGCGGTCCTCGAGCTCGGTATACATGCCCGCCGGTCGGCCGAAGCGCTGCCAGCTCGTCTTCACCGCCAGCATTTTGGCGCGCACCCGCAATTCGCGCGTGATGATGCCCATGATCTCTTCATTGCCGCCATGCGAATTGACGACGATCAGCTTCCTGACCCCGGCGCGCGCGATCGACAGGCCAAGCTCCGTCCAGGCATCGACCAGCGTGGTGGCCGGCAGCGTGAGCGTTCCCGGCGCATGCAGGTGCTCGTTCGATTTGCCCACCGCTTGTACCGGCAGGATGCGGATGTCGAGATCGTCGGGCAGCCGAGCGATCGTCGTCTCCAGCATGCCCATCATGATCGAGGTGTCGGTCGAAACAGGCAGATGCGGGCCATGCTGCTCAATGGCGGCGACCGGCAGCACGGCGATCGTCGCTTCCGCATCGATCGAGGCGTATTCAGTGGTCCGGTAATCGCCCCACCACACTCGCTTTTTCGTCACTGTCGTCTCCCGATCGCTCTGCCGTCCGTACCGGTCGGTGTAATGCCCTTGCTTCCCACCGGCAACTGTCAGCCTGCAGCCAACACCTCGACCTCGACCTTGAATTCCGGGCGGGCGAAGCCGGAAACGATCATCAGCGTCGAGGCTGGCGCTGGATCGGAAAACAGCCGGTTGCGGACATCCATATAGGCCTGCAGATGCTCGCGGCCGCTGACGAAAGCATTGATGCGCACGATGTCATTCAGCGCCAGTCCGGCTTCGCTCAGGATCGCGGCTATGTTCTTGAAGCAAAGCTCCGTCTGCGCGCCGGCATCCTCGGGGACATGGTCGTCAGGCCCGATGCCAAGCTGGCCCGAGCACAGCACCAGGCGCTTGCCGGCCGGGATTTCGACGCCGTGGCTGTAGCGGGCGAAGGGCGGCTTGATCGACTTCGGGGCGAGGTATTTCAGCATGGGCATTCTCCTGTCTTGAGGCACCCTAGAGCGGCATCGATGAAACCTTCAAGATGCCGTGCATGCCGCCCGGGCGATTGTGGACAGGCGTCCAAAAAATAGGCACGATGCCTTTCGTACAGCATGACCCGTCCGGTCTTTGGGGTGACTGTCGCGCAAGCAGGCGGCCCAGGCGGTGGCATGTGTCTTGCTTCTTGAACCAATGGTGTCGAGCCCAGCGCATTGCGCGCCGGAGCCAAGAGAGGGTGATGTTGATGGTCGGAAGAGGGAATATCCTGGCAGGCTCGATTGCCCTGCTGGCGGCAGGCACGCTCAGCGCGGCCGCGAACGAGAAAGTCACGTTCGGCACCAATTGGCTGGCTGAGCCGGAGCATGGCGGCTACTACCAGGCGGTGGCCGACGGCACCTACGCCGCTTGCGGCCTCGATGTCACCATCATGCAGGGCGGGCCGCAGGTCAGCGGCCGGCCGATGCTTCTGGCCGGCAAGATCGACTTCTATATGGGCGGCAATCTGCTTTCGGCCTTCGACGCCGTGCAGCAAGGCATCCCGATGCGCGTCGTCGCGTCCGACTTCCAGAAGGATCCGCAGGTCATCATGTCCCATCCGGGGCAGGGGCTCGACAAGTGGGAGGACCTGAAGAACGCCGACCAGTACATCATGGGCGACGAAGGCGCGCAGACCTTCTTCCAGTGGATGGTCACCGATCTCGGCTACGACGCCGCCAAGCGCGTGCCTTATACGTTCAACCCGGCGCCTTTCATCGCCAACAACAAGTCGATCCAGCAGGGCTACGTGACGTCCGAGCCTTTCGCCGTGCAGAAGCAGGGCGGCTTCATGCCCAACCAGTTCCTGCTCGCCGACTATGGCTGGGACACCTATTCGACGACCGTCGAGGTGATGCAGGACACGATCGACAAGCGGCCGGAGGTCGTCCAGTGCTTCGTCGATGGCTCGGCCAAGGGCTGGTACAAGTATCTCTACGGCGACAACAAGGCCGCCAACGACATGATCAAGAAGGACAATCCGGACATGACGGATGAGCAGATCGCCTTCTCGATCGAGCAGATGAAGAAGTTCGGCGTGGTCGATTCCGGCGATTCGGAAAAGCTCGGCATCGGCGCCATGACCGAGGCTCGCATCCAGAGTTTCTACGACAAGATGGTCAAGGCCAAGGTCGCGCAGCCGGGCATCGACATCAAGAAGGCCTATACGCTGGCCTTCATCAACAAAGGTGTCGGGATGGAGCTGAAGAAGTAAGACGGCCTGCCTGAGATGATCCAGGAAAAAGTGGCGCAGACAGGCAGCATCGGGTGAAGCCCCGATGCTGCTTTCGCTGCGCAATGTAGGCAAGGTGTTTTCCAACGGCGTCACGGCGCTGAGCAGGGTCGATCTCGCGATCCGTGAAGGCGATTTCCTCAGCCTGCTTGGACCCTCCGGCTGCGGCAAATCCACGGCCTTGCGGTTGATCGCCGGCCTGTCGACGCCGACCTCCGGCCAGCTCGACTGGGGCGGCTCGATCGGCCGCTCCAACATCGGCTTCGTCTTCCAGGAGCCGACATTGCTGCCCTGGGCCAGCGTCTTCGACAATGTCTGGCTGCCGCTGCGGCTGAAGGGCGTGTCGCGCGCCAAGGCCGAACCGGCGGTGATGGAGATGCTGTCGCGCGTCCATCTCACCGGCTTCGAGAGCGCCGTGCCGCGCGAGCTGTCGGGCGGCATGAAGATGCGCGTCTCGATCGCGCGCGCCATGGTGACGAAGCCGCGTATCCTGTTGATGGACGAGCCGTTCGCCGCACTCGACGAAATCACCCGCTTCAAGCTCAACAACGACCTTCTGGAGCTTTGGCAGGACGAGCGCTTCACCGTCGTCTTCGTCACCCACAGCGTCTTCGAAAGCGTGTTCCTGTCCAGCCGCGTCGTCGTCATGGCGGCGCGTCCGGGCCGGGTCTTCGGCGAACTCGCCGTCGACGCGCCTTATCCGCGCGACGAGGTGTTCCGGACCTCGCCCGACTACGCAGCGCTTTGCCGGCAAGCGTCGGACGTGCTGGTCAATGCCATCAATTCAACTGTTGGACCGCATCATGACGGCCATTGACGACACCGCGCTCAAGCTCGACCCAGAAGAGGCGCGCCGCGTCCGCCAGGAGCGGCTGGAACGCATCGGCAGATGGGTGCTGCCGCTGGCGATCATGGTGCTGGCGATCTGGCTTTGGGATCGCGTCTGCGTCTGGAACGAGATCCCGCAATACATCCTGCCGCGGCCGGGCGTGGTGCTGCAGACGCTGCACAACGATGCCGGGCTGTTGTTCTCCTCGCTGTTGGTGACGCTCAGGATCACCTTTCTCAGCCTGCTTTTGGCCGTCATCGGCGGTGTCGGGCTGGCGGTGCTGTTTGCGCAGTCGAAATGGGTGGAGATGTCGTTTTTCCCCTTCGCCATCGTGCTGCAGGTGACGCCGATCGTCGCCATCTTCCCGCTGATCAACATCTATGTGAACAACCAGACCGTCAAACTGCTGCTGTGCGCGTGGATCGTCGCTTTCTTCCCGATCCTCTCCAACACCACGCTTGGGTTGAACTCGGTCGACCGAAACTTGCGCGACCTGTTCAAGCTCAACGGCGCCACGCACTGGCAGCAATTGCGCTATCTGCGCCTGCCGGCGGCCATGCCTTATTTCCTCGGCGGCCTGAAGATCGCCGGCGGCCTGTCGCTGATCGGCGCGGTGGTGGCCGAGTTCGTCGCCGGCGCGCAGGGGCAGTCGTCCGGGCTGGCGTCCCGCATCATCGAGGCCGGCTACCGGCTCAACGCGCCACGGCTGTTTGCGGCGCTGATCCTGATCTCGCTCACCGGCATCCTGATCTTCCTGGTGCTGTCCTTGGTGTCGCATCTCATCCTGCGTCGCTGGCATGAGAGCGCGCTGAAGCAGGAGCGCTAGGGTGGTTGGTCTCGGCACCCAGGAGAGCAGCCTTTGATTCCGGACACGACCTCATACCGGCTGGCCAACGCCCGCGTTCACCGCTCGCTGACGCCAGGGCTTGCTACAATTTTCGACGCCGACGGTTTCGCGCTTGTCGACATTGCGGTCGCCGACGGGAAGATCTCCGGCATTGCGGCGCATGACAAATCGAAGGCGCCGGCCGATGCGATCGACCTCGGCGGCCGCATCATCCTGCCGTGTTTCGTCGACTGCCACACCCATATCGACAAAGGGCACATCTGGCCTCGAAAACCCAATCCCGATGGCACTTTCATGGGCGCGCTCAACGCCACCGGCGCCGACCGCGCGGCGCGCTGGAGCGCGCAGGATGTGGCGCGGCGCATGGATTTTTCGCTGCGCTCGGCCTATGCGCATGGCACGAGGGCCGTGCGCACGCATCTCGACAGTGTTGCGCCGCAGGAAGAGATTTCCTGGCCGGTGTTCGAGGCGATGCGCGAGAGCTGGCGGGGCCGCATCGACCTGCAGGCCGCCTGTCTGATCGGCATCGAAGGCGTGCGTGACAAAAAATGGTTCGAGAAACTGGCGAAGCGCGTCGCCGCGGCCAAGGGTGTGCTCGGTGTCGTCACCTATATGGTACCCGATCTCGAGGAGCTGCTCGACAAGGTGTTTGCGCAGGCGATCAAGCACGGGCTGGACCTCGATTTCCACGCCGACGAGACCGACGATGTCGCGGCGACCTCCTTGAAGAAGATCGCCGAAGCCTCGCTGTGGAACAGTTTTGAAGGCAACATCCTGGTCGGCCATTGCTGCTCACTGGCGCGGCAGCCCGACCTCGACGTGCTCGACACGCTGGACAAGGTGGCGAAGGCGGGCCTGGCCGTGGTGTCGCTGCCGATGTGCAATCTCTATCTGCAGGACCGGCGCAGCAACGCAACGACACCGCGCTGGCGCGGCGTGACGCTGCTGCACGAGATGAGGGCGCGCGGCATCAAGGTGGCGGTCGCCTCCGACAACACACGCGACCCGTTCTACGCCTATGGCGATCTCGACATGCTGGAAGTCTACCGCATGGCGACGCGCATCCTGCATTTCGACCATCCGGTCGGCGACTGGCCGAGGGCGGTGGCGGCGACGCCGGCTGAAGTGATGCGGCTCGATGGCGCCGGCACGCTGGCCGCCGGCGGCAGCGCCGATTTCATCGTCTTCAAGGGGCGCAGCTGGACGGAATTGCTGTCGCGGCCCGAATCGGATCGCATCGTCGTGCGCGCGGGCAGGGCGATCGAGCGCAAATTGCCCGACTATGCCGAACTCGACGAACTGATGGTGGAATGATGGATATCGCGGCGCTGAAGCGCGACCTCGAAGGGCTCAAGATCGACGACCATCCGGCGATCGTCCAGCAGAAGAGCCGCGACTTCTACTGGTACAGCCCGGTGCTCAAAGCGCAGCTCGACCATGTCAAAGGCGACCTCATCGTCACGCCGAAGAACGAGGACGAGGTGATGCGCGTGCTTGCCGCATGCCACAAGCATGGTGTCCCGCTGACACCACGCGGCAGCGGCACCGGAAATTACGGCCAGGCGATGCCGCTGTCGGGCGGCGTCGTGCTCAACCTGGCCGAGATGAACGAGATCAAGGCGATCGCGCCGGGGCGGGTGGTTACTGGTCCTGGCGCAATCCTCGCCGACATCGACAAGGCGACGCGGGCGCATTCCGGGCAGGAATTGCGGCTCTCGCCCTCGACCTACAACACGGCCTCGATCGGCGGCTTCATCGCCGGTGGCTCAGGCGGGGTCGGCTCCATCAATTTCGGCGGCTTGCGCGATTTCGGCAATGTGCTGCGCTTGCGCATCGTCACCATGGAGGCCGAGCCGAAAGTGCTCGAACTGACCGGCGAGGATTTGCATAAGGTCACGCACGCTTACGGCACCAACGGCATCATCACCGAAGTCGAGATGCCGCTGACCGCCGCCTATGAGTGGATCGACGTGATCGTCGGCTTCGACCGTTTCATGGATGCAGCGCGCTATGGCAATGCGCTCGCTCGCCAGGACGGCATCCTGACCAAGCTGATCACGCCGATCGCCGCGCCCGTGCCGCAGCTTTATTTCAAGCGCCACCAGAAATTTTTCCGCGAGGGGCAGAGCATCTGCGTGGTCATGGTGGCAAGGCACGGGCTGGACGCTTTCCTCGCTTTCACCCGTCGCGCTGGCGGCGAGATCGTCTTCAACGCGGCAACCGCGACGGGCGAGGACAAGAAGGGCCTGCCGCCGGCCTATGAGCTCGCCTGGAACCACACGACGTTGCGGGCACTGCGCGTCGATCCTTCCATCACCTATCTGCAGTCGCTCTATCCGTTTCCCAACCAGCTGGCGCTGGTCGAGAAGATGGACGCGATGTTCCCCGGCGAGGTGTTTTCGCATCTCGAATTCGTGCGCCTCGACGGCAACATCACCTGCTTCGGCCTGCCGCTGGTCAAGTTCACCAGCGAGGCGCGGCTCGACGAAATCATCCGCCTGCATGAGGAGAATGGCTGCCCAATCTTCAACCCGCATCGCTACACGCTGGAAGAGGGCGGCATGAAGCAGACCGACGAGATCCAGCTCGCCTTCAAGCGCGAGACCGATCCGCAAGGGCTGCTCAACCCCGGCAAGATGATCGCCTGGGAAAATCCGGACTACGACTATCGCTCGGGCCGGACGTTCCTGTTCAAGGGGCTGCAGAGGGCGGGCTGATGAAAGTCCTCGTGCTTTACGCCCATCCGGTGGAGACCAGCTTCAATGCCGGCCTGCACCGGACGATCGTCGAGCGGTTGGAAGCGGCGGGCCATAGCGTCGACGATTGCGATCTCTACGCCGAGGATTTCGATCCGAGGCTGACCCGCCAGGAGAGGCTGGATTACCACAGCCCGCGCGGCTCCGCCGATCCAGCGGCGCCTTATGTCGAGCGCCTGTTGCGGGCTGATGCGCTGGTACTGTCCTACCCAGTCTGGAACTACGGCTTTCCCGCTGTCCTGAAAGGCGTCTTCGATCGCGTTTTCCTGCCCGGCGTGTCGTTCAAGCTCGTGGATGGCAAGGTGCAGCCGTCGCTGCACAACATAAGCAAGCTCGCCGCCGTCACCACCTATGGCGGCAGCCGGTTTCGCGCCATGCTGATGGGCGACCCGCCGCGCAAGATTGTCAAACGTATGCTGCGGGCGACCATCAGGCCCGGGGCGTCCGTTTCCTACCTCGCCCATTATTCGATGAACCTGTCGACCGACGAGACGCGCACGGCCTTCACCGCAAAGGTTGCGGCCCGGATGGATCAATTCTGATGCGGGTGCTGGTGGTCTATTGCCATCCGGTGCCCGAGAGTTTTTGCGCGGCGATCCGCGAGACGGCGCTCGATGTGTTGAAGAGGCGAGGTTGGGAGGTGCGGCTGCTCGACCTCTATGCCGAGAACTTCAACCCGGTGATGGGCTGCGAGGAGCGGCGTTCCTATAATAACCGCGCGCCGCAGGATCCGGCGTTGAAGCTGCATTTCGAGCACCTGAAATGGGCCGAGGCGATCCTCTTCATCTATCCGACCTGGTGGTACGGCCTGCCGGCGATGTTGAAAGGCTGGCTCGACCGTGTCTGGGCGACGGATGTCGCCTTCAAGCTGCCGGTCGGCAAGGGGCGCATCACCTCGCTGATGACGCATGTCACCAAAGTCGGCGTCATCACCACCTGCGGCGCGCCGACCTGGTGGAGCGTGGTTGTCGGCCAGCCCGGCCGCAAGACATTGCTGCGCGGCATGCGTGCGCTCTGCTCCAGGCGCTGCAAGACATTCTTCCTCGCGCATTATCTGATGGACGCATCGACGCCGAAGAGCCGGGCGGCTTTTCTGGCGAATGTGCGGAGGAAACTGGAGCGGTTTTAGGAACAGGTTTCTTCGCCCCGTTTACGGGGAGAAAGTGCCGGCAGGCAGATGAGGGGCAGCGCGAACTTTCGAGATGTTGGCGCCGCCCCTCATCCGGCCCTTCGGGCCACCTTCTCCCCGTAAACGGGGCGAAGGAAGAGATGCTACATCCTTACCCGTTCCGCCTTCGGATCGTACATCGGCTTCAGCGATGCTTCCGCGGCGAAACGCTCGCCGGCGATCTCGACCTCGTAGGATGAAGCCAGCACCTGCGCCTCGCTCTCGCCCTGGCACGGCACATAACCCAGGCCGATCGCGCCGCCGAGATGGTGGCCGTAATTGCCCGAGGTGATCGGGCCGACAATCCGGCCGTCGCGCAGGATCGCCTCGTTGTGGAAGAGCAGGGGCTGAGGGTCCTTCAGGCGGAACTGCACCAGCCGGCGTGACAGTCCGACTTCCTTTTTCCTCAGCACGGCGTCGCGGCCGATGAAGTCGGCCTTGGCCGTCTTCACCGCGAAGCCGAGACCCGCCTCCAGAACATTGTCCTCGTCGGTGATGTCGTGGCCGAAGTGACGGAAAGCCTTTTCGATGCGGCAGGAATCCAGCGTATGCAGCCCACAGAGTTTCAGGCCGACATCGGCGCCGGCTTCGGTGATCGCCTCGAAGACATGCGCTGCTTGCTCGGTCGAGACGTAGAGCTCCCAGCCGAGTTCGCCGACATAGGTGACGCGGTGGGCGCGGGCCAGCCCCATGCCGATCTCGATCTCCTGAAACGTGCCGAACGGGTTGCTCTCATTGGAAAAATCGTTCGGGCTGACTTTCTGGATGAGTTTTCGCGAGTCCGGCCCCATCAGGCACAGCACAGCTTCGGCAGCCGTGACATCGGTAATGACGACGAAGTCGTCGCCGACATGCCGCCTCAGCCAGGCGAGATCCCGCTGCAACGTGGCGCCGGGTACGACGAGGAAATAGGCTGTCTCCGAAAGGCGCGAGACAGTGAGATCGCTCTCGATGCCGCCGCGCTGATTGAGCATCTGGGTGTAGACGATCTTGCCCGGCACTACATCCATGTCGTTGGCGCACAGCCTTTGCAGGAACGCACAAGCGTCACGGCCCTCGACACGGATCTTGCCGAAGGAGGTCATGTCGAACAGGCCGACGCCATTGCGGACCGCCAGGTGTTCCTCGCGCTGGTTGTCGAACCAGTTCTGCCGCTTCCAGGAATAGCGGTACTCGCGCTCCTGGCCGTCACGGGCGAACCAGTTGGCGCGCTCCCAGCCGGCGACTTCGCCGAAGACGGCGCCGCGCGATTTCAGATGCTCATGCAATGGCGAGCGGCGGACGCCGCGCGATGTCGCCATCTGCCGATAGGGGAAATGGTCGGCGTAAAGCAGGCCGAGCGTTTCCGACACACGCTCCTTGAGATAACGACGGTTCTTCTGGAACGGCTGGACGCGGCGGATGTCGACTTCCCATAGGTCGAATGGTGCTTCGCCATCGTTGATCCACTGCGCCAGCGCCATGCCGGCGCCGCCTGACGACACGATACCGATCGAATTGTAACCCGTCGCCATCCAGTAGCCCGCGAGCTCCGGCGCCTCGCCGAGATAGTAGCGGTCGTCGGGTGTAAAGCTTTCGGGGCCGTTGAAGAAGGTGTGGATGCC
Organism: Mesorhizobium sp. ORM8.1; assembly: GCF_053005525.2. Taxonomy (NCBI): domain Bacteria; kingdom Pseudomonadati; phylum Pseudomonadota; class Alphaproteobacteria; order Hyphomicrobiales; family Phyllobacteriaceae; genus Mesorhizobium; species Mesorhizobium sp. ORM8.1. The sequence goes on from NZ_CM132600.1 coordinate 6,507,794, forward strand.
GGCCGTGCCAAGCATCGGCATGCGGTTGACGCCCATTTCGAGGATCGGCTCGAAATGATCCATATCCTCGGGCAGTTGGTCGAAGCAGAAATCCTCGCGGATGCCGTCCATGCCCCATGGCTTGGCCACCGGCTCGAAGGCGCCGAGCATCATCTTGCCGGCGTCTTCCTTGTAGTAGGCGCACTCGTCTGGCACGCGCAGCACCGGCAGGCGGGTCAGACCGGGGATCGGTTCGGTGACGAGATAAAAATGCTCGCAGGCGTGCAGCGGGATGTTGACGCCGTTCTGGCGGCCAAGTTCGCGCGCCCACATGCCGGCGCAGTTGATGACGATATCGGTCTCGATGGTGCCTTGCTCCGCGCCTTGCGCCCAGGACACGCCCGAGACGCGGCCATTCTTCGTGTGGACCTTGGTGACCTTGACGTTCTCAACGATGGCCGCGCCGCGCTGGCGCGCGCCCTTGGCGAGCGCCATGGCGATGTTGGCGGGATCGCACTGGCCGTCGAGCGGCAGATGCACGGCGCCAACCACGTCGGAGACATTCAGATGTGGATACATCTCACTGACTTCGCTCGGCGAAATCTCGCGCACGTCGACATCGAAGGCGCGGGCGAGCGACGCCTGCCGGTAGATCTCGTGCTTGCGCTCCTCTGTCAGCGCCACGGTGATCGAGCCGACCTGGCGCATGCCGGTGCCGACTTCCGTCTCGGCTTCCAGCTTGACGTAAAGGTCTGCCGAATATTTCGCCAGCCGCGTCATGTTCTGCGAGCCGCGCAACTGGCCGATCAGGCCGGCCGCGTGCCAGGTCGTGCCGCAGGTCAGCTGCTTGCGCTCGAGCAGCACGACGTCGGTCCAGCCAAGCTTGGCCAGATGGTAGGCGACCGAGCAGCCGGAGACACCGCCGCCGATGATCACGGCGCGGGCCTTTGTGGGAACGGTCTTGGTCATGCGGCTTCTCGGCGATAGTTGGACGCAAAGCGGCGCACGCGAAGCGCGGCTTCCTGGAGGATGGGTTCGGGCTGGCAGAGGCTGATGCGGATGTGGCCGGCGGCGGCCTCGCCGAAACTCGATCCCGGCATGACGCCGACCTTTTCCTTGTCGAGCAGGCCCCAGGCGAATTTCTCGTCGTCGGGTTCGACGGCCGAGACATCGAGCATGATGTACATGCCACCTTCAGAGCCGCGCACGGTGACTTCATTGGCGCCGCGTATGGCGTCGAGGAAAATGGTGCGGCGCGCCGCATAGCGCTCGGCGATGTCCTTGACGCCGTAGTGGTTCTCCAGCGCCTCGGCGCAAGCGACCGAGATAAAAGCCGGCAGGCCGTAGGTGGTCACCAGATTGAGGCTGATGAGCAGCGTGATCATCTCTTGCGGGCCGGTCAGCCAGCCCATGCGCCAGCCGGTCATGCCATGGCTCTTGGACATGGAATTGATGACCAGCGTGCGCCCGGCCATGCCGGGCAGCGAGCGTGGCGAGATGTGCTCGCCACCGCCAAGCGTCCAGTAGACCTCGTCCGACAGCAGCCAAAGGTCGTGCTCGCGGCAAACCTCGGCCAGTTGCTCCAGACGCTCGCGCGAATAGACGGCACCGGTCGGGTTGTTCGGCGTGTTGATCAGAATGGCGCGCGTGTTGGCCTTGAGCGCCGCGCGGATCATATCGGCGCGCGGCTGGAAGCCGTCCTCGGCCGGCGTCTCGACCACGGTGAAGCTGGCGCCGGCGGCGCTGAAGGTGTTGGGGTAGGTGGCGTAGTAGGGCGCCACCACGATGGCGTGGTCACCGGGATCGAGCACGGCCTGCACCGCGGCGTAAAGGGCGGCCTGGCCGCCCGGCGTGGCGATGACCTGATCCGGTGTCGTCTCGACGCCGGTGCAGGCGCTGGAGGCTGCCGCCATCGCCTGGCGCAGCCGCGGCAGGCCGGGAAGCGGCGTATAGTGGTGATTGCTGCCGCGAACCGCGGCAACGCAAGCCTCGATGGTTTGCGAAGGCGTGTCGAAATCGTGGTCGCCGACCGACAGCATGATGATGTCTTCGCCTGCAGCCTTGCGAGCCCAGGCAGCCGAATGGACTTCCCAGCCATCCTTGCCCGAAGGCACGATGCCGGTAATACGTTTTGACGGCTTTGGCATCCTAGAACCTTTCCCGACCATATCGGCCGCATTCCGACGGGCTATTTTGCGCCAATTCCGGCGCAAAGCCCCTTGTGCGTACCGCCGGTACGCCCTGCGGTTCTTCGCTTGTTCTTGTCACAAAATTCCTCCGTCAGAATGGACCGCTATGGGCGGGAAACGTCCTAAGCTCTCAACCTCTCGTTCTTGGGATCCCAAAGCGGCTCGTCCTTCTGCACGACCGCTTTGAAGCGGTCGCCGAAAATCTCGACTTCGACGGCGGTGCCCGGTTCGGTCAGGTCGGTGCGCAGTGTGCCGAGCGCGATCGACTTCTCGACCCGGTGGCCCCAGCCGCCGGACGTCGTCTCGCCGACGATCTTGCCATCGTGCCAGAGCGTCGACATGTAAGGCGCGTCGCAATCGCCCGGGTTCTCGACGACCAAAGTGACGAAGCGCTTTTTCACGCCTTGCTGCTTTTCGTTCTGCAGCGCCGTCTTGCCGCGGAACTCCGGTTTTTCCCATTTGACGAAGCGCTCCAACCCGCCCTGCAAGATCGAATAGTCGGTGGTCAGGTCGCCCTTCCAGGTGCGGTAGCCTTTCTCGAGCCTGAGTGAATCCAGCGCGTACATGCCGAACGGTTTCAAGCCGTGCTTCTGGCCGGCCGCCCAGACCGCGTCGAACACCGTCGCGGTGTCGGCGACCTTAGTGTGGATTTCCCAGCCGAGCTCGCCGGCGAAGGAGACACGCACCAGCTTTGCCCAGCGCCCGGCGATGGTCGTTTCCTGATGTGTGAGCCAGGGCAGCGCCAGATCGGCATCGCAGACCTCGGCCAGGACTTTGCGCGAGTTCGGGCCGGCGAGGATCTGCGTCGTGTATTCCTCGGTACGATCGGTCAGCGTGAAGGCGGCATTGGCCGGCATGCGTGACTTCAGCCATTCGAAATCATGCCATTGCGCCACTGCCGCGGTGATCAGCGTCATCTGGTCCTCGCCATGGCGTACCACCGACATCTCCGTGACGATGCGGCCCTTGTCGTCGGCGAAATAGACCAGCCCGATGCGGCCGGGCTTCGGCACCAGGCCGGTGACCTGCAGCGCCAGCCAGTCGGCGGCGCCAGGGCCTTCGAGGTTGAAGCGCGAGAAGCCGGGCAGGTCGAGGATGCCGGCAGCGTCGCGCACGGCGAGGCATTCCTCGCGCACCGCGCGCTGCCAGGGCCCGTTGCGGCGGAAAGTCAGCGTCGATTCTTCCGACGTATCGTCGCCGGGCTTCGCATACCAGGTGGCGCGTTCCCAGCCATTATAGGCGTCGAACTGGCCGCCAAGCGCCTTGATGCGGTCGTGCAGCGGCGAGAGCTTGCGGTTGCGCCCCTCCGGCCAGGCATGGCGTGGGAACTGGATGGCGTATTCGTTGCCGTAGATCTCCAGGCCCTTGGCGAGGCAGTAGTCGGGTGCGGCGGCAAAGGACGTGAAGCGTCGCGGGTCGCAGGACCACATGTCCCATTCGGTCTGACCCTCGGTGATCCATTCAGCCAGCACCTTGCCGGCGCCGCCCCTTGCGCGATGCCGAAGGTGAAGACGCAGGCCTCGAAGGCATTCGGCACGCCCGGCATCGGGCCGATCAGCGGGTTGCCGTCGGGCGCGTAGGGGATCGGTCCGTTGATGACCTTGGAGAGGCCGGCGGTGCCCAGAATCGGCACGCGCGCGACGGCATCGGCGAGGTAGTGCTCGAGACGATCGAGATCGTCCGGGAACAGCTGGAAGGAGAAATCATCCGGCATCGGATCGTTGTGGGTTGCCCAATGCGCGCGGCAATTGCGCTCATAGGGGCCGAGATTCATGCCGCTCTTTTCCTGGCGCAGATAGTAGGACGTGTCGACGTCGCGCAGCAGCGGCAGTTTCTTGCCCTGTTCCTTCGACCAGGCTGCGAGTTCGGGAATTTCCTCGAACAAGATGTACTGGTGGCTCATCACCATCATCGGTACTTGGCGGCCGAACATTTTGCCGACTTCGGCTGCACGATAGCCGGCGGCATTGACGACGATTTCGCAGCGGATCTCGCCTTGCGGTGTCTCGACCACCCATTCATCGTTCTCGCGGCGCACGCCGGTAACCGGGCAGAAACGGATGATTTTCGCGCCCATGTCGCGCGCGCCCTTGGCGAGCGCCTGGGTGAGCTGAGCTGGATCGATGTCGCCGTCGCTCGGGTCGTAGAGCGCGCCCTTCAGCTCATGCGTCTCGATGAAGGGATAGCGGCGTTTGATCTCGTCGAGGCCGACGACGTCGATGTCCATGCCCTGGTAACGGCCCATCCCTTTGGCGCGCTGGAACTCCTGCATGCGCTCGTTGCTGTGAGCAAGTCTGAGCGAGCCGGTGACATGGTAGTTCATCGGATAGTCGACGGCGTCGGCAAGGCCCCGGTAAAGCTCGGTCGAATAGCGCTGCATGTTCATCAGCGACCAGGATGAGGAGAAGGTCGGCACGTTGCCGGCGGCATGCCAGGTCGAGCCGGAGGTCAACTCGTTCTTTTCGAGCAGAACGCAATCGGTCCAGCCCGCTTTGCAGAGGTGATAAAGCGAGGAAGCGCCGACGACACCGCCTCCGATGATCACCACGCGCGCCGTGGTCGGCAAACCGGCCATGTATTTCTCCTCAATCAAGCGCGTTAGGACGCGCTTTCATTTTTGTTTGATGCATGCCGTTGTCCCAAAACCGCTGAGCATTTTTGGGCGGCATGCATTGTTCAATATACGGGCGGCGAAACCACCCAGATCACGACCACCGGTTCGGTTCCCGGGTTGCGCCAGCGATAAGGCTTGCCCTCGAAGCGGAACGAGTCGCCTTCGCCGAGCCGATGCCAGACGCCGGCAATCTCGATGTCGAACTGGCCCGACGCGATATAACCGGCCTCCTCGGTCGGCCGCAGCGCCGCCGTCTTCATCTCCGCGCCGGGCGCGAACACCGAGCGCACCATCTCGAAACTACCGCCGAGATCGGGCGACAGAAGCTCTTCCACCAGGCCGGATTCACTTGTGCCAAGCGCGCGGCGACGGCCGGCGCGCACGATGACGCCGCGCTCCTGTTCGACCGGCACGTCATGGCTGAAGAACAGGCTGATCGGCACGCCGAAGAGGTTTGCGAAGGCGCGCAGATCGCCAAGCGAAGGGACCGAAAGACCGCGCTCGACCTGGCTGACCCAGCCGACGGAGCGGCCAAGCTTGAGGGCGATTTCCGAAAGCGTCAGCCCGCGCGCCTTGCGCAGCGCACGGATGTCGCCGGCGAGCAGCCGGTCGCCATTGTCCTGTTCCGTTCTGGCGGCGGTCGGGGTCAATCGCATCGTGAAAAAATCCGAATAAATTTCATGAGAGGGCAGGCTTGTGAAAAAATCAAGAGGATTTTCATAGGCCACAAGATTTGCTTGCGCGATTCCGCCGGTTGATGCAAAGGCTCGCGCACGAGCGGCGAGTGGGGCGTCCGGTCGGGACCAGGTTTGAGATTTGAGTCTGCGCATCGTCCTTCGGGCAACCGGCCTCCGGTTCCCGGCCATGCGCAAAGGGACGGCCCATGCTGGAAAACAACAGCCGGATTGCCAAGGATGCGGCGATCGTCGACGAGGCGATCCTATCGCGCCGTTCGGTGCGCGCCTTCCTGCCCGATATGGTCGACGAGGACACGATCCGCGCCATACTGGCAGTCGCCGCGCGCGCGCCTTCAGGCACCAACATGCAGCCCTGGCGGGTCTATGTGACCAAGGGCGAGGTCAAGCAGCAGATCAGCGACGCCATCCTCAATTCCGGCATCCGCGCCGAGAAGGCCGATTGGGACGAATACCGCTACTACCCGACCCAGTTCTTCGAGCCTTATCTGACGCGCCGTCGCGCCAACGGTTTCGGGCTCTATGGCGCGCTCGGCATCGGCCGCCGCGAGGTAGACAAGATGCGCGCCCAGCACGACCGCAACTTCGTTTTCTTCGACGCGCCGGTCGGCATGATCTTTACCATCGACCGGCGATTGAACCAGGGCTCGTGGATCGATTACGGCATGTTCCTGCAGAACATCATGGTGGCGGCGCGGGGCAGGGGCCTGCACACCTGCCCGCAGGCCGCTTTCGCGCCCTATCATCGGCAGATCAGGCCTGTGCTCAACATTCCCGACGAGGAAATCGTCGTCTGCGGCATGGCGCTGGGCTATGAGGATATCTCCAAGCCCGAGAACGAATTCCGCACCGACCGCGCGCCGCTCGAGGACTGGGTGACGTTCTCGAAATAGCGCCCGCGTAAGGTCGCGATGGACTTTAGTCCGCGTTCATATGCGCGCCATGACCGCTGACATGGGCGCCGTCCTGCGGCGTCAGTCTGAGATAGGCCGATAGCGCGCAGAGCGTGATCAGGCCCTCGACGACGAACAGGATGCGATAGTCGTTGACGCTGGCCTGGCCGCCGCCCGCCAGCAGCGACAGCAATGCCGCCGCCAGGCCGACACTGAGCGCCACAGCAAGCTGCCACAGGATGTAATAGAGCGCGCTGAAGCGGGCGAGCTGCTCGGGCGCGATGTCCGAATAAGCAAGGTTGCCGGTCGAGGCCCATTGCACCGAGCGAAAGACGCCGAAGGCGAAGATATAGGCCAGAACGATCCAGACCGGCAGGTTCTCGTGCATCAGGGCAAAGCCCGCAACCAATAAGGCGACGATCGGCGTGTTGGTGACCAGCACGCGCTTGAAGCCGAAGCGGTTCAAAAGGCGTGGCATGAAGACGCGCATTGCCAACGAGCCGATCGCGGCGACGAAAGTCAGCGATCCGGCCTGCACGGCGCTCATGCCAAAGCCTAGCTGGAACATCAGCGGCAACAGGAAGACGACCGAGCTCAAACCGATCGTGTCGAGGCCGCCGCCGGTGAGAAAGCTGATGCGGAAGGTGCGGATGCGCAGCAGATTGAGATCGAGCAGCGGGTTGCGGGCGCGCAGGCAGTAGAAGGCGGCGACAGTGAGGATAGCGATCGCCAGGCCGAGCTCGAGACCGATGACGCTGCCGGCGGCATCCTTCGCGGCCAGCGAGTCCATGCCGAAGACCAGCAGTCCCATGCCGCTGCCGACAAGCAGGAAGCCTGGAAAGTCGAAAGGCATGCGGACCGGCTTGGTCGTCGTCGGAAACAGCGACGCGGCAAGCAGTGCCGCGGTCAGCGCGATCGGGATGTTGATATAGAAGATCCAGCGCCACGAGACGTAAGTGGTGAGCGCGCCGCCGACCAGCGGCCCGACCAGCGGTCCGGACTGGCCGGCGAGCGAGATGTACATGTTGATCTTCAGCGTGCGGTCGCGCGGGAAGCTGGACAGGATGACAACCTGGCCTAGCGTGCCCATCAGCGCGCCGCCGCACCCTTGCACGGCGCGTGAGCCGACCAGCATCCAGATGTTTTCGGAGAGGCCGCACAAGGCCGACGAACCGGCGAACACCAGGAGCGCAAAGCAATAGACGTTGCGCAGGCCGAAGCGGTCCGCCAGCCAGCCGCCGAGCGGCATGGTGACGATGAGGCTGGCGACATAGACCGTAATCAGCAGACCCAGCTGGCTCGGCGGGCGATCCAGGCTTTCACCGATGCCGGGAAGTGCTGTGACGATGACGTTCTGATCGAGGCTGGTCATGAACACGCCGCAAGCGACGGTCGCCGGCAACAGCATCGATGGGCCTTCCGCTGGAGCAAAGCGGGTCGTGGCTGTCGCCGAAGTCTCTAAAGTCATGGGAGAATAAAGTCGAATTCGTTGCCTGAACGGACGTTTGGCTGGCAAACGCCGATGATTCCTTATCTATCGTCCCTGCTGGTCCAGCGCTCAAGCAGCAGTTGTAGTCGTCAATAGTGCCAGACGCCGGCTGGACCAATTCTCAGCCCGGCCAACGGATGCAGTCGCTCTACTGCACCTCGTATCCGACTTCCTCGCTTGCGTGGCACAAGGCCTTCCAGAAGGAGCGCGCGAAGGAGCGGAAGACGTAGATGTCGAACTGGTCGGCGCCGGTGCGCTGGATCTGGGCGAAGATGTCGTGATGATTGGTCGAGCGGCCGGCGCCCAGCGGAAAGGCCGGCAGGGCAAAATCGATGGCGAAGAATTTTGCCATGATCCATTCGGCCTTCGGCCCGGCAATGCGGATTGCAGTGCGTCCGTGCGACAGGTCGGTCAAGGTGCCGATGGCCGGCGTGATGACGCCGGCAAAGGCTTGAGCCAGCCCCTCGGCCTCGTCGACGACGGTGAACTTGCCCGGCGCGAAGCCAAAGGCCGATTTCGCGCCATTGCTGATGCCGCCGCCAGCGCCGTCGGGCAAGGCAAGGCCGGTGACCTTGCGGATAGCGTCGATCAGCTGCTTCTCCTCGCCCGTCCAGGCGGCGAGCTGCAGGATCGAGCCCGGCCGTGTCTCGGACAGGATGACATCGACGCCGTGCTCGAAATTGCCGTGCGAGCCGGGATGATACTCGGGCTCCAGCGGCGATAGGCGTTCGGGCGACTGTTGATCAGCCATGCATGCGGCTCCCGTCCGGATCGTAGAAATGGTTGGAGACGATTTCGATCGGCCCGAACCGGTTGCGCAGCGGGTCGGAGACGAAGGCGCGGGTCCCATGTCTTGCCTTGCCGCCCTTGACCAGCGCCAACGCGATGTATTTGCCGAGCGCCGGCGAATAGCAGCAGGCGGTGATGTGGCCGAGCGAACCGTGCGGATTGGCTTCGTCCAGCGCCTCGACGATGTGGCCGCCGCCGTTGAGCGGTCGGTTGTCGAGGGCGATCACGCCGACGAGCTGCAGCCGGTCGGGGGCGATGAGCCCCTCGCGGTCCATCATCGCCGAGCCGATGAAAGGTTTTTTCTTCGACAGCATCCAGTCGAGATGCAGGTCGCGCGCGGTGGTGCGGCCGTCGATCTCGGCGCCGGTGACATGGCCCTTCTCGATGCGCATCGTGCCGAGCGCCTCGAGCCCGTAGGTGACCAGGCCGAACGGCTTGCCGGCTTCGATCAGCGCTTCCCAGACGCGCGTGCCGTGACCGGCGCCGGAATAGACTTCGAAAGCCATTTCGCCGGAGAAGGAGAGCCGGCAGATCATTACCGGCACGCCGGCGATCTCGCCATGGACGATGCCCATGAAGGGCAGGGCGGCATTGTCGACCGCCGTGCCTTTGACGCAGGCCGCGAGAATGGCCCGCGCGTTCGGTCCGCCGATCGCCGCGCCCGCCCATTCGTCGGTGACCGATGTAACGGTGACCTTGAGCTCCGGCCAGATGACGTCGAGGAAATACTCCAAATGCTGCATCACCTTGCCGGCATTGGCGGTGGTGGTGGTCATCAGGAAATCCTGCTCGCCGAGCCGCCAGGTGGTGCCGTCGTCGAAAGCAAGGCCGTCCTCGCGCAGCATCAGACCGTAGCGCGCCTTGCCGACGGCCAGAGTTGAAAACATGTTGGTGTAGACGCGGTCGAGGAGTTCGGCGGCGTCCGGCCCTTGCACGGCGATCTTGCCCAGCGTCGAGACATCGACGATACCGGCGCTTTCGCGCGTTGCCTTGGCTTCGCGCACATAGGCCTGCTCGACCGTCTCGCCGGCAAGGCCGTAGATCATCGGCCGGTACCAGAGGCCGGCCGAGTACATGGTCGCGCCATTGGCGAGGTGCCAGTCATGCATCGGCGTCAGCCGCTCGGGCTTCAGATCGCCGAAGCGTTCGGCGGCCAAAGAGCCGATCGACACCGCCGTATAGGGCGGGCGGAAGCGGGTCGTGCCGACTTCGGGGATCGGTTTGCCGAGCGCCTCGGCCATGATGGCAAGGCCCGGCACGTTGGAATTCTTGCCCTGGTCGGTCGCCATGCCGAGCGTGGTGTAGCGCTTCAGATGCTCGACCGAGACAAAGCCCTCGCGATGCGCCAGCCGCACGTCCTCGGCGGTGACGTCGTGCTGGAAGTCGACGAAGCTTTTGCCCTTGGCCTTGATCTCGAACACCGGCGCCGGATCGGGATCGCCGGGCGCTGCCTCGACAACGGGCAAGGGGGCGGATGACGTCGCTCCGCCCGCAGCCTGAAGACCGGCGGCGCGGCCTTCGGCAATTGCCTCAGTGGTGGAGAAACTGCCTGTGAAGGCGCCGGCGCCAATCCATTGCTGATTTGGCCAGTGTTGCGTCGGCTTTGGCGGCAGGAAGGCTTGTCTCGCCGGATCCCATTCGGCTTTCGCGCCGGCCTGACTGGCGAGATGGATGGTCGGCGACCAGCCGCCCGACATCAAAAGGCAGTCGGCATGGATGCTGCGCTCGTCGCCGCTCAGCGCCCCGCTCATAGCGTCGAAGCGCTGCACTTTCAGACCGCTGAGCGCCTTGCCGCCCTCGGTGGAGATCACCGCGTGGCCGGTCAGCAACTCGGCCTCGGCCTCGCTCGCCAGCCTGCGCATGTCGCCGCTCACGTCGCCGCGGACATCGACAATGGCGACGACCGCCGCTCCCGCCTTCTTCAAGGCAGCGGCCGAGCGGTAGGCGCTGTCATTGTTGGTGAGGAGCGCGATGCGCTGCCCCAGCAGCACGCCATATTCAGCTGCGTAGCGCTCGGCGGCGTGAGCGAGCATCACGCCCGGACGGTCGTTGCCCGGAAACACCAGCGGCCGTTCGAACGAGCCGGTGGCGAGAACCACTGTACCGGCGCGGATCGCCCAGTAGCGCTGGCGCGGTTCGCCCTTGGCCGCCACTTCCTTGTGGTCGGTCACGCGCTCGAGAGCGGCCAGCGTGTTGCCGTCGTAATAACCCCACACCGTCGTGCGCGGCAAAAGCCGCACATTGTCATTGCCTTCGAGCTGACCAACCATGCGCTGGGCCCAGTCCGCCGCGGGTGAGCCGTCGATGGTTTCGCCCGACCAGTTGGCGGAACCGCCGAAATGGGCCTCCAGATCGGCCAGGATCACACGCGCGCCCTGGTCGGCGGCGGCCTTGGCCGCCATCAGGCCGGCAGGGCCGGAGCCGACGACCAGCACATCGCAAAAGGCGTTCATGCGTTCATAGCGCGCCGGATCGGGCGCGGTGCCGGCCTTGCCGAGACCGGCGGCGCGGCGGATGAAATGCTCGCAGAACATCCAGAAGCGCGTGCCTTTCAGCGGACCGATCACCGGCCCCATGAAGGTCTTGTAGTAGAAGCCGGCAGACAGGATCTTGCCGCCGAGCTGGTTGACGGCATTGATATCCCAGGCAAGCGAGGGCATGCGGTTCTGGCTGACGGCGACCAGCCCGTCATAGATCTCGACCATGGTGGCCGCGACATTGGGCTCGCGCACTTCGCCGCGCAGCACCGTCACCAGCGCGTTCGGCTCCTCGACGCCGGCGGCGAGCAGGCCGCGCGGGCGGTGGTACTTGAACGAGCGGCCGAACAGGGTGACCCCATTGGCAAGCAGCGCCGAAGCGAGCGTATCGCCGGCATGGCCCGTATAAGCAGCGCCGTCGAAGGTGAAGCGGATGGTGCGCAGCCGGTCGATGCGGCCGCCGATCTCGGTACGGCGCGGGCTCACGACCGGACCCCCGCTTTGTGGCCGGCGGATTTGTGTCCGCCACGCGCGAATTCGGTGCTCAGGATCTCATGCGTCACGGTGTTGCGCACGACGCGCACATGCGCGCGGCAGCCGCCGGAATGCTGCCAGATCTCGTTGTGCTCGCCGGCCGGGTTCAGCCGGTCGTAGACATAGGCATTCCAGGCGTCGAGGTTCTGCGAGGCCGGCTGCGGCCGCTCGCGGTTGCCGTCGCCCTGATAGGCGAACTCGATGACGTCGCGCGGGCCGCAATAGGGACAGGTGATCAGCATTTCTTTGTATCTTTTTGTTCAACCATGATCTTTTCCAAAAACCGGTTTCCACTTTTTGGGATCATGGTGCTAATGCAGCCGCGGATTCGCGCCCTGGCCTTTGTCGTCGATGACGAGGCCGCGGTAGAAACGGTCGAGCGTGAAGGGCGCGTTGAATTCGTGCGGCTCGTCCTTGGCGATGGTATGGGCAAAGCACCAGCCCGAGGCAGGCGTTGCCTTGAAGCCGCCGTAGCACCAGCCGCAATTGAGATACATGCCAGGCAGCGGCCCGGCGGTGATGATCGGCGAGCCGTCCATCGTCATGTCGCAGACGCCGCCCCAGGAGCGCAGCATGCGCACCCGGGCGAGGCCCGGGAACAGCGCCAGCATCTCGCTCATCACCTCGTCGACGACGGGCAGGCTGCCGCGCTGGGCGTAGCTGTTGTAGCCGTCGAGGTCGCCGCCATAGACGAGGCCGCCCTTGTCGGACTGGGAGATGTAGAAATGGCCCATGCCGAAGGTCAGCACCGTGTCGATAACCGGCTTCAGCGATTCCGAGACGAAGGCCTGCAGCACATGGCTTTCGATCGGCATGTGGGAAATGCCGGCAAGCTGCATGACGCGCCCGGTGCTGCCGGCCACGGCAAGCGCGACTTTCTTGGCGCGGATATCGCCGCGCGTCGTCGTCACGCCGGTGATCTGCCCGCCGTCGCGCAGGAAGCCGGTGACTTCGCAATTCTCGATGATGTCGACGCCCCGGCGGTCGGCGCCGCGCGCATAACCCCAGGCGACGGCGTCGTGACGGGCGGTGCCGGCACGCGGCTGCATCAGACCGCCAAGCACGGGAAAACGCGCGGAGCCGGAGAGGTCGAGCGCCGGCACCAGCCGCTTGATCTGGTCGAGGCTCATCAGCTCGGCGTCGACGCCGAGATGGCGCATGGCGTTGCCGCGCCGGGCGTAATCGTCGAGCTGGGCCGGCGTGTGCGCGAGGTTGAGGCAGCCGCGCTGCGAGAACATGACGTTGTAGTTGAGCTCGTGCGAGAGGTTCTCCCACAGCTTCATCGAATGCTCGTAGAAGCGGGTATTTTCGGGCAGAAGATAGTTGGAGCGCACGGCCGTGGTGTTGCGGCCGACATTGCCGGAGCCCAGCCAGCCTTTTTCCAGCACCGCGACGTCGGTGATGCCGTGTTCCTTGGCGAGATAATAGGCGGTCGAGAGGCCATGCCCGCCGCCACCGATGACGATCACGTCGTAAGAGGCCCTGGGGTCCGGCTTGCGCCAGGCGGGCTTCCAGTCCTTGTTGCCGGACAGGGCGTTCTTGAGCAGCGAAAAGGCTGAGTACTCCGCCATTCTTCTTGTCGTCCTTATGATGCGAGGCGGCACACTATAGAGCGGCCTGTAAGGGCAAAGCCAGGATTGCGCCATGGCTTTTCGACAGGCCGACTCCGGTCCCCATGCCCGTCATGAACGGGAACAGCTTGCCGCATGGTATGGCGGTCTTTATCAAGGGCGGAAATTTCGAAGGTCTTCCGGCCGCGAGTCGCCAACAAAATCATGTTCTTTCGACTGCTACGCCTGATCCTGGTCCTGATCGTCGCCGCATGGGCGCAGCCGTCGTTCGACGCCTCGGCGCAGGCGATCGGCCACGGCTCCTCCCAGCTCATCACCGACCAGACCAAGGTTATCCAGGACCTGACGACCAGGACCGATGGCCTGGAGAAGAAGCTGAACGATCCCGGCCAGGACGATGCCGGCCTCGTCGACATCCGCCTACAGCTGGAAGACATATCGCGGGCGGCGCTCAACAGCGCGCTGGCGTTCCGTCAACGGCTAACCGATATCAACAACCGTATCCAGGTGCTCGGCCCGGCGCCGGCGCAAGGACAGCCGCCGGAGCCGGAAGTCGTCAGCAGCGAGCGCGCCGCGCTCTCCTCCGAAAAGGCACTGATCAACGCGGTCGTCGCCAGCGCGCAGAACCTGTCGATCCGTGTCAACGGGCTGGTCGACAAGATCGCGACCATGCGCAGCGCGCTTTTCCGCAATGTCATCACCAAGCAATACGAGCTGACCGACGCGCTGAGCCCGCAGGCCTTTTCGGACGCGCACGACCAGTTCAGCGGTCTCTACAAGGCGGTCAGCTCATGGCTTAGCTTCGCTTTCAAGTTCAAGTTTCAGGCAATCCTTGCCGCAACTTTGATGGCATTGGCGCTGGCCGCCGTTCTTTTGATCGGCGGCAGACGGTTGTTCGGCCGTATTTTCGAGGCAGACCCGAGCATTGAGGAGCCGTCCTATCTTAGCCGGCTTTCGGTGGCATTCTGGTCGACGCTGCTGCCAACTGTGGCACTCGGCGCGTTCTTCACCTCCGCCGTCTTCTTCTTCAATTATTACAATGTCTTGCGTGGCGACATCGGCACATTCCTCAACGCGTTGCTTACCGTGATCGCCATGGTTTTCTGCGTCAACAGGCTGACCAATGCAGCATTGGAGCCACGCCTGCCGAACTGGCGGCTCATTCCGGTCGCAAACGGCCCGGCACGCTGGCTGGTCGGATTGACCACCGCCATGGCCATCGTTCTGGGGCTCAACTATTTCCTTTCGGTCGTAAACGAAAAGATGGGCTCGCCGCTCTCGTTGACGATCGCCAGGGGTTCGTTGCCACCATAATCGTCGGCGTCATCCTGATCCTGATGAGCTTGATCAGGCCTTTCAGGGCGAAGGACGGTTCATGGCGGCCTTGGCCTGCATGGCTTCGCTTCCTTTCCATCGGGCTCGGGCTGTTCACCATTGCCGCTGCGTTGCTCGGCTATATCGGTCTGGCGCTCTTCGTCTCGTTCCAGGTGGTGGTTACAGGCACCATCCTGGTTACCGCCTATATCGGCTTCCTGTCGGCGCGGGCGATCGGCGAGGAGGGCGGCTTCGCCGACACGACAGCGGGGCGCTGGCTTTCGGCCAATTCCAGCTATGAGGATACGGCGCTCGACCAGTTTGGCCTGGTCGTCAGCATCGCTATCAACGTGATGATCGTGCTGGTCTTCCTGCCGCTGATCCTCCTGATGTGGGGGTTCCAACCCGGCGATATCGAGGCGTGGGCCTACAAGCTTGCCACCGGTGTCCAGGTCGGCTCGGTGACGATCTCCTTCCTTGGCATCCTCACCGGCATCGTCGTCTTCATCATCGGCTATTTCCTGACACGCTGGTTCCAGGGCTGGCTCGACGGCTCGGTGATGGCTCGCGGCAAGGTCGACACCGGTGTGCGCAATTCGATTCGGTTGGGCGTCGGCTACGCCGGGGTCGCGCTCGCGGGGCTGGTTGGCATTTCGGCCGCGGGCATCGATCTCTCAAACCTTGCGCTGGTGGCTGGCGCGCTGTCACTCGGTATTGGTTTTGGCCTGCAGAATGTCGTCTCGAACTTCGTCTCCGGCCTCATCCTGCTCGCCGAGCGGCCGTTCAAGGTCGGCGACTGGATCATCGCCGGCGACACCAGCGGTACGGTGAAGAAGATCAGCGTGCGCGCCACCGAGATCGAGACATTCCAGCGTCAGTCGGTGATCCTGCCCAATTCGAACCTCATCAATAATGCGGTCGGCAACTGGACGCATCGCAACAAGCTCGGCCGCGTAGACATCAAGGTCGGCGTCGCCTATGGCAGCGACGTCAAGCGCGTCCATGCGATCCTGGCCGATATCGCGCGCGCCCACCCGATGGTGCTGAAAAATCCCGAGCCCTTCGTGCTGTTCGCCAATTTCGGCGCCGCCGCGCTCGAATTCGAGATCCGCGTGTTCGTGGCCGACATCATGAACGGCAGCATCGTCCAGAACGACATCCGTTTCGCCATCTTCGATGTTTTCGAGGACGAGCACATCGAGATCCCGTCGACGCCGCGCGCCGTCGTCGAGACCAAGAAGCACGAGGCCTGGCCGATCGACGACGACAAGATCGAGGCCGAATTTGCCGAGCGCCAGCGGCTTGAGGCGGAGGCGGCGGCCGAGCAGGCCCGGCTTGCCAGGCTGAAACGCAAAGGCCGCAAGCCCGATCCTAGTTAAGCCTCGAGCGACGCTTGTTCGCTTGGTGGAACCAGCGCCGACAGGACCACCGAAAGCTCCGTCTTGCCCTTTCTGATCTCGCCGGCGCCTTGCTCGGCATCGATACGGCCGGCGTTGTGGGCATCGAACAGGTCGGCTACAAGCTGCGCATAGCTCGCGCTCATGCCGCCGGCGGTCAAAATCGCAATCCAGTCCTGTCTTGGCGCCTCGCGGGCAACGATTTTACGGCCGCTGGTCACGCTCAACGCCTCGGCTACGTCGAACACGCTGTAGCGCCGAGGTCCCTCGGCATGGACGATGCGTGGCGCCTTGCCTGCGCCGGACATGAGCAGATCGGCGGCGATCAGCCCGACATCGCCCGCCGAGACGGTCGGGAACGACTTGGAAAGAGGATGATGCAGGCTGCCGAGGATGCCGGTCTGCAGCGCCCGGCCGGTGCTGCGGCCCCAGTTCTGCATGTGCTCGGCCGAGCGCAGCAAGGTCAGCGACGCCGGCAGTGTCTTCAATCGCGCTTCGAGATGGTGGAAGGCGAGCGTGATGCCGGTGCCGGTCGGCAGTTGGGCGCCGTAATCGGAGATCGCCAGGACATGGGCTGGGCGGGCCTGCGCCAGCGCCTCGACGATCGTGTCGGTCGTCGCTTTCATCTGGGACAACGCATCTTGCGCCCTGACGAGGGTGGGGCAGATCACCTGCACAGCCGAGGCGCCTCTCATTGCCTGCACCAGCGCCGGCATGTCCGCGAAATCGGCGACGGCTATGTCGCAACCGATCGTGCGGAGTTCGTCAGCCGTCGAGGGGTTGCGAACGACGGCCCTGACCGGGAGGTTGTTCTGGCGCAGCGCGCCGACTGTCGCCCGTCCGATTTTACCTGTGGCGCCCATGATCACGAACATCTTCATTCTCCTGTCGATGTAGGAGCGCTGGATGCCCGATATGCGAGCGCGCGTCGCACCGGGAAGGACGGCGGCGCGCACAAAAGGACGATGATTTTGTAGCGGCTAGATCAATGGAGCATGATGTCGTCCGAAAACCGCTCCACACTTTTCGGCATCATGCTCTATCGCTGCAGACGAGCGAGCGCCGCAGGCGTCACGCCCAGCACGCGCTTCATGCTGCGGGCCATGTGGCTTTGGTGGGCAAAGCCTGCTTCCAATGCAATCTGGCTGAGCGGCATCTTGCTCTCGCCAAGCAACAGCCTGGCGCGCTCGACACGGCGCTGGATGACATATTGGTGCGCCGGCATGCCGAAGCTGCGGCGAAACAAATCCTTCAGATGCGAGACGCTGATCGCCGCGACCTCCGCCAGATCATCGAGGGAAAGCTCCTGGTCGAGATTGGCCTCGACGAATTCCCGCAATCTGCGCTTCTGGCCGGACGACAGCATTTGTCCGGAAGGCAGCTTTCTAATGGCCGCGCCATTGATCAGTTGCACGCCCAGCGCCCTTGCCAGGCTTTCGCAATAGAGTCGATCCGACGGCACCTCGGGGTTCAGTCCGCTCGCGAGCGCCAAGGCTATATGCTCGATCCTCGGATCGCGGCGCTGGAACTGCGGTTCGACGACGATCCGGTCCGGATCGAGCTCCAGATCCAGCGCGGCCCGCCGGACCAGGGCCGGATTGACCCACAGGCGCAGGACGGTGCAGTCCGCATCATCCTGCCAATTGCCATCCAAGCCGGCAGGCACGATGTCGATATCGCCATGCGCCTGGACACGCCGGTGATGCCTGTCGTCGCAACGGCATGAGGCGTTGACGGGCGGCCCGACATGCATGCCGAGACGATGATAGGGCGATGCGGGCACATAATAGTTCAGGCCGGCCGTGATATCCCGCCGCTCGACTTCGACGCCGATCGTTTCAAGCCATGTGCCGGGCACTGTGCTGACCTCACCTGTAACGTGCCCGTATCATATCGGGTCCGCCGCCCGAATTTAACAGGGTGTGGAGGACGAAACCGATTGTGGCATGAATACGGCATTCAGTTGCGGTTCAGGTAACATCTCATATAAGCTCCGATGCAAAGGGCGAGAATGCCTTGCAAATTTGAACAGAGGCGGTGTGAAAGCACCGGAAATGCAATGTGGAAGTCTGTCGTTGCCGCCATCGCTTTGCTGGCTCTGGGCGGTTCGGCTTTCGCCGCCAGCGCGATCAACAGGGATGCTCAGACGCGGACCCTGATCGTGACCGAAGGCGGCGCCAAGAGCGAGATCACGCTCGGCGCCGGCGAGACGGTGGAATTCTGCTCGAATGGCTGCTTCGTCACCTTGCCGAATGGCGACCTCGAAGCGCTGACCGGTTCGGAAACGGTCGAGATTTCGGGCGGCGCCGCCCGCATCAAGTAATCGTCGTCGCATGATTGGCAAAAGGCCGGGCGGATGTCCGGCCTTTTATCGTTTCCGGTAGCCGACGCTTAACGATGACGCCTGAAAAACCGGTATGACCACCCGCTGCAACCGGGCGTTTTAACGTTCGCTGCGCCATCCCCCGTTATATCCGATGCGAAGATGCCGAAACACGGCGCGGATCTTGGTGGCGATGACCCATTGCGAAATGGGTCATCGCCCGAGCAGGGCAGGACAATGGACGCGCGGTCGGACAGGAACGCAATTCCTCTTGCGGTCGATCTCGACGGCACGCTGATTACAACGGACCTTCTGTGGGAAGGCCTGTTCATCCTGCTCAAGAAGAATCCGCTCTATCTCTTTCTGGTGCCGTTCTGGCTGGCCGGCGGTCCGCCCCGGCTGAAGCAGGAAATCGCCAAACGCGTCGACATCGATCCGGCCTCGCTGCCTTATCGCCAGGACCTGCTCGACCGGTTGCGGGTCGAGCACCAGGAGGGACGCCAGATCGTCCTGGCGACGGGAACGCCGCGCAAATTCGCTGAAGCGATCGCCGCACATCTCGGCATCTTCGACCGCGTGCTGGCGACCGACGGGCCGCACAACATGACCTCGGGCAGGAAGCGCGCCGCGCTGATTGCCGCCTATGGCGATGCCGGCTTCGATTATGCCGGCAACAGCCGCCACGATCTCAAAGTGTTCGACGCCGCGCGCAGCTCTATTGTCGTCGCCCCCGATCGCAGCGCCCGGCGCTGGCAGGCGGCGCATGGTGCCGAAGCCATGCCGGCGCCGAAGCGGACGCTCAAGATCTATATCAAGATGCTGCGCGTGCATCAGTGGCTGAAGAATTCGCTGATCGCCGTGCCGATGGTGCTGTCGCACGAATATTTCAACGCCAACATGATCTGGCAGTGCCTGCTGGCGTTCGTGTCCTTCAGCGCGGTGGCATCGGCCATCTACATCGTCAATGATTTTTTCGACCTGGCGCTCGACCGCAAGCATCCGACAAAACGCAACCGGCCTTTCGCCAGCGGCGCGCTGTCGATCCCCCTCGGCCTTGGTGCGATTGCCGTGCTGCTCGCCATCGGGATCGCCGCCGGCCTGTTCCTGCCGATCGAATTCCTCGGTGTGCTTGCCGGCTATATGGCCGTCACCACCGCCTACTCGCTGTCGTTCAAGCGCATGCTTCTGGTCGATGTGCTGACGCTCGCCGGCCTCTACACGATCCGCGTGCTGGCGGGCGCTGCCGCCACCGGCGTCGACGTGTCGTTCTGGCTGCTTGCCTTCTCGATTTTCTTCTTCCTGTCGCTGGCGCTGGTGAAGCGCTTCGTCGAACTGCGCACCACCGCCATTCCGCCGGGCGAGCGCATCGCCGGCCGTGGCTATCGCACCGAAGACCAGGAGATCGTCGCGCAGGCGGGCATGGCTTCGGCGTTCTCTTCGGCGCTGGTGCTGGCGCTCTACATGGACAGCCCGGCTGTGCGCGAGCTCTATCCGCATCCATGGCTGATATGGCCGCTGGCGCCGATCGTGCTCTACCTTACCATGCGCGTGTGGATCCTTGCCCGACGCGACGAGATGCATGACGATCCCGTCGTCTTCATCATTCGCGACTGGCGCAGCCAGATCGTCGTCGCCATCGGCGCGGTGTTTCTCGTCATCGGGGGCTGGTGATGGACGCCAAGCGCTTCGGCAGCTTCGGGCTGGCGACGCCGCCGGCGCGCCAGGCGATTTCGGCTGACGAGGCGATCGCGCTGCTGAAGAGCGGCGCCGCCAGGCCGGGCTCGCTGCTCGGCTACGGCAACGGACGCTCCTATGGCGACAGTTGCCAGAACGATGCCGGCACGGTGGTCGACATGCGGCCGCTCGACCGCATCCGGTCCTTCAATGCCGAGACCGGCGTGCTCGAGGCGGAAGCCGGCGCGCTGCTTTGCGATATCATCGCGCATGCCGCGCCCTACGGTTTCTTTCCCGCCGTGGTTCCAGGCACGCAGTTCGTCACGCTCGGCGGCGCCATAGCCAACGACGTTCACGGTAAGAACCACCATCGGCGCGGCACGTTCGGCTGCCATGTCGAGGCGTTCATGTTGCTGAGGTCCGACGGCCGCATCCATCGCTGCTCGCAAACCGAGAACAGTCAATTGTTCAGGGCGACGATCGGCGGCATGGGCCTGACCGGGCTGATCCTGTCGGCTTCGATCCGGCTGATGCGCGTGCCGTCGCTCGACATAATCGAGAAGGCGACACGGTTTCGCGATCTCGGCGAGTTCTTCGAACTTGCCGAAGCCGCGGACCAGGCCAACGAATATGCCGTCGCCTGGATCGACCAACTCGCCGGCGGCCACGGGCGAGGCCGAGGCCTTCTGTTCACCGGCAACCACGCCGAGCACGGCTCACACGCCGCCGCGCGCGCTGGCAACCGGCTGTCCGTGCCGGTGCAGCCGCCCTTCAACGTGCTCAACCGGCCGTTCCTGACCGCTTTCAATGCGGCCTATCGCTGGGCGAAAGGCCGGTCAGCGGCCCCACGCCAGGCCGGCTATCAAGGCTTCTTTTTCCCGCTCGATGGCCTGAGCGACTGGAACCGGCTCTATGGACCGCGCGGCCTGTTCCAGCACCAGAGCGTGGTGCCGGAGGCCGCCGCGCGCCATGCCGTGCCGACGTTGCTGGAAGCCGCGAGACGGGCAGGGCAAGGCTCCTTCCTGACCGTCCTGAAGCGTTTCGGCGACATTCGCTCGCCGGCGCTGCTGTCATTCCCGCGGCCCGGCTACACGCTGACGCTGGATTTTCCCAACAAGGGCGAGAAAACGCTGCGGCTGCTGGCCGAGCTCGACCGCATCGCGGTCGAAGCCGGCGGGGCGGTCAATCCTTACAAGGATGCCCGCATGCCGCCCGAAACCTTCGCTGCGTCGTTCCCGCAATGGCAGCGCCTGGAGGCGTTTCGCGACCCGGCTTTCCTGTCGAGTTTCTGGGCACGCACGGCAAAAAAGCTGGATATCGGACGAAGGAATGCGGAAGCCGCGGAATAGATAGAATTTGAATAAATCGTGGTAAATTAAGTGTTAAAGCCATGGTTTACTCAATATGTTCTTGTGACTTCACGAAATGTTTGCAGGTTAGTAGTAGGACGACCGCGGGGCAGGGTGGCGCACATGAAATACATCGTCTTCATTCTCTTTACGGTTATGACCAATGCCGCGGCGCAGCTGATGCTGAAGCAAGGCATGATGTCGCTTGGTCCGATTTCGTTCGAAGGCACCAACCCGCTCATGAAGCTGTTGCAGATCGTGTTCAGCCCGTGGGTGTTCCTGGGGCTGTGCACCTTCGTCATCTCGATGGCGTCGCACCTCTATGTGCTGTCCAAGGTCGAGCTCAGCTTCGCCTATCCGTTCCTCAGCCTCGCCTATGTCGCGGTCGCGATCTTCGCCTATTTCGTCTTCCGCGAGGACCTCAATGGCTGGCGCATCGCCGGCATCGCCTGCATCTGCGTCGGCACCGTGCTGATAGCGCAAAGCGGCCGCGGACATGAGGACCAGACCGCCTCCATCGCGTCCGACAAAATCCAAGCAAACGAGATCGTCCGATGAGACATGTGATTTTCGGCGGTGACGGTTTCGTCGGCCGTCACCTTGCCCCCAAGCTCGTTGCCGATGGCGAGGAAGTCGTCGTCGCCGACATCGTCAAGAGCGACCTGCCGCATTACCGCTCGATGCGGTTCGTCACCTGCGATGTCACCGATCCGGCCTCGGTGGCCACGGTTGGGCTCAAGGCCGACGACATGGTCTACAATCTGTCGGCGAAAATGCTGTCGCCGATCCAGGTGCGCGCCAAGCGCCATGATTTCTTCTTTCCGGTGAATTTCCACGGCACCGAACACATCATGCGGGCCATGGACAAGGCCGGCGCACCGAGGCTCGTCCACTACACGACCGACATGATCTACGGCCACACGGTGACGATGCCGATGACCGAGGAGCACCCTGTCGCGCCGCTCGGCGAATATGGTTGGTCGAAGCAGAAGACCGAGGAACTTGCCGCCGAATGGCGCACGCGCGGCATGTCGATCTCACTGTTCCGTCCGCGCCTGATCATTGGACCCGGCCGGCTCGGCATCCTCGAAAAACTGTTCAAGCTGATCGACTGGAACCTGCCGGTGCCGATGATCGGCTCGGGCCGAAATCCCTATCAGTTCATCTCGGTGTTCGACTGCGCCGAGGCCGCCCGCGCGGCTTGGAAGGCAGGCGTGCCGAACGAGGCCTATAATCTCGGCTCGCTCAACCCGCCGCCGGTCAGGAAACTACTGGGTGACCTGATCCGTCATGCCGGTTCCAAGTCGCTGCTCATTCCGACGCCGGGCTGGGCGGTCAAGCGTACGCTCGACCTGCTCGACCTCATGAACATGCCGATCATGGATCCGGAACAATATCTGATTGCCGACGAGGAATGCGTGCTCGACGTGTCCAAGGCCGAGCGCCAGCTGAGGCTGGGTGCCGCAATATCGTGACGAGGACATGCTGATTGCCGCCTACAGCGAATACCGCGCCAAGAAGGACGGCCACGCCGTCGCCACCAAACACGTTCCTGCCGAATAAGGCGACGTAGGGAGATTTTTCAGATGACCGTCATGGCCAAGCCGGAACAGACGAACGCGCGCACGCTGGTCGATGCGCCGGCGCTGTCGCCCGCCACAATAGCCAAGCCCGATTTGATCAGCGTCGAACAGGCCAAGGCGATGGATGTCGCCCGCATCACCGACCTGTTCAAGGCGCATC
Source organism: Mesorhizobium sp. ORM8.1 (assembly GCF_053005525.2). Taxonomy (NCBI): domain Bacteria; kingdom Pseudomonadati; phylum Pseudomonadota; class Alphaproteobacteria; order Hyphomicrobiales; family Phyllobacteriaceae; genus Mesorhizobium; species Mesorhizobium sp. ORM8.1. Next base: position 6,530,824 of record NZ_CM132600.1, read on the forward strand.
TCAATCCTGGCCAGCTGCATTTCATGAAGCTGCTCGGCTTCCACAAGATCAAGATCGAGCGCGCCGAAGGCATGTTCTACATCGACCAGAACGGCCGCAAGATCCTCGACTTCTTCGGCGGCTTCGGTTCGCTGGCCTTCGGCCACAACCACCCGCGCATCCTGGAAGCCAGGAAAAAATTCCAGGAGGAGAAGCGCCAGGAAATCGCCATTGCCTTCATGTCGCAATATGCGGCAGCACTCGCGCACAACATCGCCAAATGCTCGCCTGGCGAGCTCGACATGGTGTTTTTGGGCTCTTCCGGCTCGGAAGCCATGGAAGCGGCGGTGAAGCTCGCCGAGCGCGCCGCCGGCCCGAAGCGGCCGAAGGTGGTCTATGCCGAGAATTCCTTCCATGGCAAGACTAAGGGCGTGCTGGCGATCACCGACGGCCAGCTCTATCGCGCCGACTTCAAGGTGGCGGACAATGTCGTGCGCGTTCCGTTCGGTGACATTGACGCCGTCGAGCGACTGTTCATGAGCGATCCCGAGATCGGCGTCATCGTGCTCGAAACCATCCAGGGCGGCGGCGGCATCATCCAGGCAGAGGCGCAGTACTGGCAGAAGCTGCGCGCGCTCTGCGACCGGCATGGCGTGTTGTGGGTGGCCGACGAAGTGCAGTGCGGCTATGGCCGCTCCGGCCGCTTCTATGCCTTCGAACACTATGGCGTGGTGCCGGACGTGACGGCGCTGGCAAAGTCGCTGGGCGCCGGCAAGGCCGCGGTCGGCGCCATGATCGCCAAGCGCGACGTCTACATGAAGGCCTATGGCACGCCGAAGACGGCGATGATCCACGCCATGGCGACGTTTGGCGGCATGGGCGAGGCCTGTGTTACCGCGATCGAAGGCATCAACGTGCTCTATGATGACGGGCTGATCGACAATGCCGCCTTGACCGGCGACTACCTTCTGCAGCGCCTGCAGGCGCTGAAGGAAAAATACCCGAAGATCATCAAGGACGTGCGCGGCCGGGGCTTCATGGTCGGGCTCGAATTCCACGACTTCTCGCAGACCTTGCCGATGGTGCTGCGGCCGATCGTCAGCGTGCTCGACGACAAGCTGAAGGGTTCGCTGTCTGGCTTCGTCGGTTCGCTTCTGTTGCGCGACTATGACGTGCTCGTCGCCTTCACCGAATACAACCGCAACGTCATCCGTCTGGAGCCGCCGCTGATCTGCCAGCGCGAGCATGTCGACCGCTTCGTCGACGCCTTCGACAGCCTATTGTCGCGCGGCATCGTGGCGATCGTGAAGGATTTCGTGAAAAGCCAGGTTCGCTGAGGATGCTGACCAAGTCTCCTGCTCCGCAAAACCCGCTGGAACGGCTTACGTCGGCCGGTCTCGCCCGGGGCGAGGAGACTTATGCGCGATGGGCGGCGTCCATCGGCGCGATTGCGTTTTCGCTCTACATCCTGCTCACCGCTTCTACGGCCTGGTTCATGCCCGACGCCAATTGGGACATGCTTCCCTATCTGGCGATTGCGGAGGAGGGCACGCATCCGGATGCGCAGGCGCTTCACGACTATGCCTACAGCACGGTCAAGGCCGGTGTGTCGGCGGGCGACTATAAAACGTTGACCGATGACGACGGCGGTTTCCGCAGCCACATGACGGACAATGCCGTCGACTTCCATTCGCTGCTCGGCATGTACCGCATCAAGTTCCTCTACGCCGAGATCCTGTCCGGCCTCAGCCATGTCGTCTCGCCGGTCGAGGCGATGCGGCTGGTGCAGGTGTTCTCGGTGCTGCTGTTCGGCGCCATCACGCTCGCCTGGCTGCGCGCCGAAGGCGCGCTGGCGCTGGCGCCGGTCGTTGGCGCCGTGCTGATCATGGCCGATTTCGGCGACGCCGCGCGCGCCTCGACGCCCGACCTGTTGTGCTCGGCGCTGTTCCTTGGCGGGCTGTTCGCCTATATGCGCAAACGCGAGGCGGCAACCGCGATCCTGCTTTTCCTGGCCTTTATGGCGCGGCCGGACAACATCGTCTTCCTGGCCATCTTCGCTGTCTTGCTCGTTGCTTTCCGTCAGAAAGCCTGGGGCGCGCTGGCCGGTTTCGCAGCCTCGTTCGTTGCCTATTTCGCCATCTCGCATTGGGCGCAGCATCCCGGCTGGTGGCCGCATCTCTGGTTTTCCAGCATCGAGCAGCACTACAATATGGACGGGTTCGAGCCGCCACTCTCGGTGACGGCCTATCTCAAGGCTTTCGCCGCCTCGGTCGTGCGCGCGGTCACCGTCAACAGCTGGGTCGGCGTCTCGGTGCTGGCTCTGGCCGGCTGGTTCGGGCTCGATCGCGCCGGTTTCCGGATCGAGCGCCGCGCCGGCATCCTGCTTGCGGCGCTCGTGCTCGGCGTGCTGGCGAAATTCACCGTCTTCCCGATCCACGACACCCGCATCTACTTCCCCAACCTTCTGCCGCCCTTCCTTTTGCTCATCGCGCCGCTGACGGCGTTGTGGGCATCGGCAAGCCAGGCAGGCCGGCGCGTCGCGCTGCAGGTCATTTCCGGAGACAAGTCATGAGTTCGGTTTCCAGCTTGGCGCGCATCCTGCTCTCACTCGGCCTGCCCGCCGGCCTGCTTGACCGTGGACCCTCGCTGCATGGCACCAAGTTCCTCGCCAAAGCCGCGTTGAAGGCCCGCTTCAGTGGCAAGGGCCGGCCGTTCCAGATGGTCAATGTCGGCGCCTGCGACGGCGCGCTGTTCGACGACGTGACGCCGTGGCTGCACAGCATTCGCGGCGCTCGCGCCATGCTGGTCGAGCCGATCCCCTATAACCAGAAGCGGCTGCGCGCCAATTATCCGGATGCAAGCCGCTTCGTCATCGAGCCGGTGGCGGTGACCCGGATCAAAGGCACGATCACCGTGCACACTTTCGACGCCGCCGCGCTCGAGGCCGGCACGCTGCCGATCGAGTTTATCGGCTGCTCCTCGGTCACCGACACCAATCTGATGTCGGGCAAGAATGCCTGGGGTGAGGCGGATGCCAATTTCAACAAATTCGCGCCGCATCTGAAGGACATCGAGGTGCCGTCGGAGACGCTGCGGACGCTGCTCGATCGCAACGGGATCGACCATATCGATGCTTTCCTGGTCGACTGCGAGGGCGCCGACTGGATTGTGTTCGAGCAGCTCGATCTGCAGCGCTACCGCCCCGGCATGATCAAGATCGAGGTCGGCGCGTTGCCGGCCGCCGAGATCGGCCAGGTCGTGGTCAAACTCAAGACCGCCGGCTATCAGGTCGGCTTCCAGGCCGAGGACATCTGGGCTTTCGCCTGAATCGGCCCTGGATGACCGAGCGGCGCGACGGGTCGCGCCGTACCTGCGACGTGTCGCAAACAGGCGGTAGCTCGGTCGACGTCCTCTGCATATTGTGCGCCATTCGAAGGGCGCGCAAAGGCGCCCGTCCATCCCTTTGGAGTCGCGGGCAATGGCAGAGTTTCCGAAAAAGGCGAAGGTCGTCATCGTTGGCCTGGGCGGTATTGTCGGCGCGTCGGTCGCCCATCACCTGATCGAGCGCGGCTGGGACGATATCGTCGGCATCGACAAGTCCGGCATCCCGACCGACATCGGCTCGACGGCGCACGCCTCGGACTTCTGCTATACGACCAGCCACGATTTCCTGTCCTGCTGGACGACGCTCTACTCCATCGATTTCTACGAGAAGATGGGTCACTACGCCCGCGTCGGTGGCCTCGAGGTGGCGCGCGTCGGCGACGACAGCCGCATGGAAGAAATCAGGCGCAAGATTGCTTCGGCCAAGGCCTTTGGCACGCGCGCGCGGCTGATCGAACCGGCCGAGATCAAGGAAAAATTCCCGCTGATCGAGGAGCACCTGGTGCAGGGCGGCCTGTGGGACCCGGACGCCGGCCTCGTCATTCCGCGCTCGCAGACGGTGGCCGGCAAGCTGGTCGACCAGGGCGAGGCCTCCGGCAAGCTCAAGGCTTTCGCCAACACCTCGGCCAAGTCGCTCATCGTCGAGAACGGGCGCATCAAGGGCGTGGTGACGGAGCGCGGCACGATCGAGGCCGACTATGTCGTGGTCTGCACCGGCATCTGGGGCCGTTTGACCGCGGCGCTGGTCGGCGAGGACCTGCCGGTGATGCCGATCGACCATCCACTGACCTTCTTCGGCCCCTACAATGAGTTCGCCGGCACCGGCAAGGAGATCGGCTGGCCGCTGCTGCGCGACCAGGGCAACTCGGCCTATATGCGCGATACCGGCGACCCGAAGACCGCCGAGGGCGGGCAGATCGAGTGGGGCTATTACGAAGAGACCAATCCGCGCCTTTGCCATCCGCGCGACCTGCTCGAAAAGGATCAGGCGCGGCTGTCGCCGTCGCAGCGCGATCTCGACATGGAGCAGATCATGGCGCCGCTGGAGCGCGCCATGGAGCTGACGCCGATCCTGGGCGAGCTCGGCTACAATGAGGGCCATTCCTTCAACGGCCTGTTGCAGGTGACCACCGATGGCGGCCCGTCCATGGGCGAAAGCCAGAAGGTGAGAGGCCTGTGGTATGCCGTCGCCATCTGGGTCAAGGACGGCCCGGGCATGGGCAAGCTGATCGCCGACTGGATGACCGACGGCCGCACCGAAATCGACCATCACGCCATCGACTATGCGCGCTTCTACCCGCATCAGACGCAGGAGCAGTTCATCTGGGATCGCTGCACCGAGACGGCGATGAAAGTCTACAATCCTGCTGTGCATCCGCGCGAACCCTTCTCCAAGGGCCGCAACATCCGCCGCTCGCCGTTCTGGGAGCGCGAGAAGGAATTGGGCGGCTATTTCATGGAACTCGGCGGCTGGGAGCGCGCCCATGGCTATGCCGCCAACGAGCATCTGCTCGAGAAGTATGGCAATCGGGTTCCCGTGCGTGAGAACGAGTGGGACAACCGCCATTTCTGGCGCGTCTCCAATGCCGAGCATCTGGCGATGAGCGAGGATTGCGGGATCGTCAACCTGTCGCATTTCTCGATGTATGACGTCGAAGGACCCGACCATGTCGCGCTGCTGGAATGGCTCTGCGCGGCCAAGATCGGCGGCGACAACAATATCGGCAAAGGCATCTACACCCACTTCCTCGACGAGGAAGGCATGGTGCGCGCCGACTTCACCGTCATCCGCATGGCCGACCGCTGCCGCGTCATCGACGGCGCCGACGCCGGGCCGCGCGACTTTCGCTATATGCAGCGCACCGCGCAGGACAAAGGTTTTGACGCCACCGTCACCGACGTTACCGAGAAATACGTCACCATCGGCATCTGGGGGCCGAACGCGCGCACGACCTTGCAGAAGGTGGTCGAGAATCCGGACGGGCTTTCGCTCGAGAATTTCCCCTTCGCCGCGATCAAGCCGATCAGGATTGGCGGCAAGGATGTCACTGCCTTCCGCATCTCCTATGTCGGCGAGCAGGGCTGGGAATTGCATATGCGCTACGAGGACGGGCTCGCCGTCTGGGATGCGCTGCGCTCCACCGGCGTCATGCCGTTCGGCGTCGAGACCTATGCCAACACGCGCCGCATGGAAAAAAGCCTGCGACTGCAGAATGCCGATCTGCTCACCGAGTACAATCTGCTCGAGGCCGATCTGGCGCGTCCGAAGGTCAAGGACAACGATTTCTGCGGCAAGGCCAAGCATGTCGAATATCGCGCCCGCGAGCACCAGCCGGCCATCCTGTGCACGCTGGTGATGACCGACAACAAGGATGCCAAGGGCGTCGCCCGCTATCCGGTCGGTATCATGCCGGTGCTGGACCCGGCGACCGGCGAGACGCTGGTCGACGAACTTGGCCGCCGTTCCTTCACCACGTCGGTCGCCTACGGCCCGACGATCGGCAAGAACATCGCGCTCGCCTACCTGCCCTGGGCCTTCGCCCAGGAGGGCCGCAAGCTTAACGTCGAATATTTCGGCGAGACCTATCCGGTCGAGGTCGCCGCCGTCGGCTACAAGCCGCTCTACGACCCGGAGAGCCTCAAGCCGCGCAGCTAAGCCACCGGTCTATCGCTGTCGAAGGCCCGGCTGATGCTGAGCCTTTTTGCTTTGTCCGAGCGCCGTTATCGCTTACCCTCGCGTCATGTCCGCTTTCGGCCGTGCAGGTCCTTGGCTTTCGAGCGCTGCCGCGCTGGCGATGCTCCTTGGCCTGACAACACGCCCGACCGCGGCCGAGCCGGTCGATGTCGAGCTGGTGCTGGCGGTCGATGTTTCGCTCTCCATGTCACCGGCCGAATTGGAGATCCAGCGCCATGGCTACGCGGCGGCGCTGACGCATGACAATGTGCTCAAGGCCATCGCCGACGGCGCCTCTGGCAAGATCGCCGTCACCTATGTCGAATGGGCCGGCACCACCTGGCAGCGCGTCATCGTGCCGTGGACCGTGATCGCCAGCCGCGCCGATGCCGAGCGGTTCGTCACGCAGCTCAACGCCAGCCCGCCGGACAGCGCGCGGCGGACCTCGATCTCCGGCGCGCTGACCTTCGGCAGCGATCTTTTCGCCGAGAGCGGTTTTCAGAGCACCAAGCGGGTCATTGACGTCTCGGGAGACGGTCCCAACAACCAGGGCGCGCCGGTCAACCTGACGCGTGACGAGGTGGTGAAGCAAGGCATCACCATCAACGGCCTGCCGCTGATGACACGCGGCGGCTTCAGCAGTGCTTTCGACGTCGACAATCTCGACCGCTATTACAGCGACTGCGTCATCGGCGGTCCGGGCGCTTTCATGATCCCGGTCAATGATTGGACGCAATTTCCGGATGCCATTCGCCGCAAGCTGGTTCTGGAACTCGCCGGTCCGGCTTCGCCGCAATGGGCGGCGGAAGAGGCGGCGCACCCGCCGGTGGTGCTGGCGGACGACAGGCCGACCGCCGATTGCCTGGCGGGCGAGAAGATGTGGCGCAATCGCGGCTGGGTGCCGGGCAACCCGTGATCAAGACGCCAGACGGAGCGCGCAGGCTTGCCTCGCTGGGCTGCAAGATGGCAAAGTGCCTCAGGGACGGCGTCATTGCGTGAAGCAATTTTATGAGGAACATCACATGAAGCGTTTGGTTACCTTGGCTGCATTCGCGTCGATAATTTTCACCGGCAGCGCCATCGCCCAATCTTATGGGGGGCCAGCCTGCGCAATGTTCGAGGACGTCAACTTTCGGGGCCGGTCCATTGAAATGGAGCCCGGCGATTCGGTCAATTTCCGCGGCGGCCAGTTCTGGAACGACCGTGTCTCGTCCATCTTCGTGAGCCGCGGCTGCACACTGGTCGCCTATGAGGATACCGGGATGCGTGGCCGATCGATCGAGGTGCAGCGCAGGGCCCGCAGCCTCGGTGGCTGGAATGATCGCATCTCCTCGGCCGAGTGCGTTTGCGACCAGTACTAGAAGGGTTCACCGTTCACGGAAACGGCGAACCGCTCTATTCCCGGAATTGCTCCAGGAAGCCATCCGGCCCGGTCCCGGACAAGCTGCCGCGATCGTGATTGGTCTTTGGTTGGAGCATGGCTTGGCAGGGCAGGCACTTCATTGACAAGCCTTTTGGCGTCTGTGAGACAATTCGGTCTCACAACACAAAAGGGGAACCACAATGAACAGGACCAGCATTTTCACGGCGGCGCTGACGGCAGCCGTCGTGCTCGGCGCGCCGGCAATGGCCGCCACCTCGGTCACCATCGGCATCAGCGGCTGGACCGGCTTCGCGCCGCTGACTTTGGCCAAGCACGCCGGGTTGTTCGAAAAGCACGGGCTCGACGTCACGCTGAAGAAGGTGCCGCAGGCGAGCCGTCCGCTGGCGATTGCCAGCGGCGACCTGCAATGCGCGGCGACCACCGTCGAGACCTGGATGGTTTGGAACGCCAGCGGCGTCACCACCAAGCAGATCTTCCAGCTCGACAAGTCCTACGGCGCCGACGGCATCGTCGTGCGCAACGACATCAAGAGCGTCGCTGATCTCAAGGGCAAGAATGTCGCCTCGTCGGCGCCCGGCACGTCGCCCTATTTCATGCTCGCCTGGGTGCTCAACAAGAACGGCATGTCGACCAAGGACGTGACGGTCGTCAATCTGGAGCCGGACGCGGCGGCGCAGGCCTTCCTGGCCGGCCAGAACGACGCGGCCGTCACCTACGAGCCTTTCATTTCGGCGGTGCGCGGCAAGTCCGACCAGGGGCATATCCTGGCTACCACGCTCGACTATCCGATGGTGCTCGACACCGTCGGCTGCACGCCCGACTTCCTCAAGGCCAATCCCGATGCCGCCAAGGCGCTGGCAGACAGCTATTTCGAAGCGCTCGACCTGATCAAGAAAGACCCGCAGAAATCCTACGGGATTATGGGCGCCGACGTGAAGCAGTCGGCCAAGGAGTTCGAGGACTCGGCCAAATACCTGAAATGGGCCGACAAGGCGGAGAACAAGCAGTTCTTCACCAAGGATTTCCAGGACTTTTCCAAGACCGCGGGTGAGCTTCTGCTGCAGATGGGGCTGATCAAGGAAGCGCCGGATGTGACGACGCTTGCCGACACCAGCGCGGTGGCGAACTGACGCTGAATCCCGCGATCGGCGGTGCCTTCCGGCCACCGCCATTCCTCGTTAATGAGAGGACCTGATGCTGCGTCCCCTGCATCCCGTTCCGCCTGGCTTGCGGGCCGTGCTCGGCATCGCCTTCTTCGTGCTTTTCGTGGCGTTCTGGGCGTGGATCACGCTCGGCGGCCATGTGAACCGGATCTTTCTCGCCGATCCGCTGTCGATGCTGAAGGACGGCTGGCGGCTGCTCGTCGAGGACCGTTTCTGGCTCGATATCCTGATCACCATGTGGCGCGTCTTTGGCGGTTTCGTGCTGGCCTCGCTCGTCGCCGTGCCGATCGGCATCGCCATGGGCGCCTGGAAGCCGGCCGAGGCCTTCCTCGAGCCGTTCGTGTCCTTCGCCCGCTATTTGCCGGCATCGGCCTTCATCCCGCTGCTGATCCTGTGGGCGGGTATCGGCGAGCTGGAAAAGCTCCTGGTGATCTTTGTCGGCTCGGTTTTCCAGATCATTCTGATCGTCGCCGTCAAGGTCGGCAACACCAGGCGTGACCTGGTTGAGGCCGCCTACACGCTGGGCTCGACCGACAACGGCATCGTCAAGCGCGTCATCATGCCGGCCAACGCGCCGGAGATCGCCGAGACGCTGCGGCTGGTGCTCGGCTGGGCATGGACCTATGTCATCGTCGCCGAATTGATCGGCTCGTCGTCCGGCATCGGCTACATGATCATCAACAGCCAGTCGCGGCTGGCGACGGGGCAGATCATCTTCGGCATCATCGTCATCGGGCTGATCGGGCTGCTGTCCGATTTCGCCTTCAAGGCGCTCAACCGCTGGCTCTATCCATGGAGCCTGGCATGAGCAAGCTTCGCATCGAAGGCGTCTCGCGGACCTTTGCCGCGGTCAGGGGCGGCAAGCCGGTGCAGGCGCTGCAACCTGTCGACCTCTCGGTCGCGGCCAATGATTTCATCACCATTCTCGGCCCTTCCGGCTGTGGCAAGTCGACCTTGCTCAGGATAGTCGCCGGGCTGGAGGCGCCAAGCACCGGCCAGGTGCTGCTCGACGGCAAAGCCGTCACGCGCCCGGGTCCGGATCGCGGCATGGTGTTCCAGTCCTACACGCTGTTTCCCTGGCTGACGGTGGCTGAAAACATCGGCTTCGGCTTGCGCGAACGCGGCATGGCCGAGCGCGAGCGCAACGGCATCGTCGCGTCCTATGTCGACCTAGTCGGTTTGAAGGGTTTCGAGAACCATTGGCCAAAGCAGCTTTCGGGCGGCATGCAGCAACGGACCGCGATCGCGCGGGCTTTGGCCAACGATCCGGAAATCCTGCTGCTCGACGAGCCGTTCGGCGCGCTGGACAACCAGACGCGCGGGCTGATGCAGGAATTGCTGCTCGGCATCTGGGAGCGGCGCAAGAAGACGGTGCTGTTCGTCACCCATGACATCGAGGAAGCGATCTTCATGGCTTCGCGGGTGATCGTGATGAGCGCGCGGCCTGGCCGCATCAAATCGGATGTGCCGGTCGACCTGCCGCATCCGCGCCACTACACGCTGAAGACCAGCCCGGAATTCTCGGCGCTGAAGGCGCAACTCACCGAAGACATCCGCATCGAGGCGATGCGGACGGCGCAGGCACAGGCGGCCGCATAAAACTCAGAGGTTCTTCAAGTCCTTTATGAGCACATAGAGGTGTAGCGGGTCGGTCGGTGACCGCATGAATCCGTAGCGTTCGTAAAAGCTGCGGGCGTTGTCGTCCTTCGCATGTACTGTGAGAGCGCGGATGCCGGCGATATCGGCTGCTTGCAAACTGCGCAGGACTGCGTCACGCAACAGGCCCGCCCCAACGCCTTTACCCCGCCAATCCAAGCTGACCGCGAGCCGCGCCAGCAACATTATCGGCACCGGATAACGAGCCAGGCCCTTTTTCAAACGATCGGGCGCGTCGTCATAGGCAACCTCGCCAATGGCCAGCGTATAAAAGCCGATCACGATCTCGCCAGAGAGACCGATATATGTCTGCGACGCGTTTGCTTGCTGGTTTTGAAATGCATAGCGAGCAAGAAAGCGGTTGAGCGGCTGTTCGCCGCAGTCGAACTCCTCCACCGAATGGCTGCGAGTCAGCTTCTCAATGCGAAAAGAGCTCACGCCGGATCGCGGCCGGAAAAGATGCCTGGTTCGCTCAGCAGTTTCTTGAGGCGCGGAAGGTCTTTGGTCGGCGCATCAAGCGCTGAGATAAATGCGGCCCATTTCTCAGCGTCAAGATAAAAGGTACGCCGGTCGGCCAATGTCTCCTCAGCCCGGCCAAGCGCGCTTTCAAGAACGAAATCACTCAACGACCGGCGCTCGGCCGCCGCCGCGGTCGCAAGAATACGCTTAGCTTCCGCCGTAAGGCGCAAGTCAAGCTTTTCGGATCGATTGGTTCTTGTAGTCATAACGTACCTCACAATATAGAGGTAGCATGACTGTCAGACAATGTCATGACAAATTCAAAATGACTCAGGCCGCCAGCAATTGTTTGCGGTCGACGCGTTCCTGCTGTGGCGAGCGGGCATAGAGCTCGCGGTAGCATTTGGAGAAATGTGAGGCCGAAACGAAGCCGCAGGCCACCGCCACCTCGACCACCGGCATCGAGGACTGGATGAGCAGGTGCCTGGCGCGGTCGAGCCGGATCTCAAGATAGTAGCGGGCGGGCGAGCGGCCCATCTCGGTGCGGAACAGGCGCTCGATCTGCCGGCGCGACAGATCGACATGGTCGGCGATCTCGATCAGCGACAGCGGCTCGGAGAGGTTTGCTTCCATCAGTTCGATGATGGTCAGCACCTTGGAATTCTGGACGCCGAGGCGGGCGCGCAGCGGCAGGCGCTGGCGGTCGGTCGGGCTGCGCACGCGGTCGGTCAGCACCTGCTCGCAGACGCGGTTGACCAGGCTATCGTCGAAATCGTCGCCGATCAGCTTCAGCATCATGTCGAGCGCGGCGGTGCCGCCGGCGCAGGTGTAGACGTTCTGGTCGATCTCAAAGAGATCGGCAAAGACATTGGCCTTCGGGAAAGCTTCGGAGAAGCCGGGCAGGTTCTCCCAATGGATGGCGCAGCGCTTGTTGGACAACAGGCCGGCGGCGGCCAGGATATGGGCGCCCGTGCACAGGCCGCCGACGGCGACGCCGCGATTATACTCCTCGCGCAGCCAGGCGAAGGCCGACCTGTTCTGGTAGCGCTCGACATTGATGCCGCTGCAGACGATGGCCATGTTCGGCCGATCCGGCCCGGCCATCTTCTTGCGCTCTTCCTCCAGCGAGGTGTTGACGGCGCATTCGACGCCGTTCGAGGCGCGCACCGGTTTGCCATCGATGCTGGCCAGACGCCAGCGATAGGCCTCGTAGCCGAGCATCCGGTTGGCGGAGCGCAGCGGATCGAGCGCTGTCGCAAAGGCGATCATGGTGAAGTCGGGGACAAGAAAGAACACAAACGATCGCTTGATCGGATGCTTTACGACGTTCACGGGAACCTCACGCAGCCATGACGCGAACAGGATGTCGCGAATAGCATAGCGACATCAGGAAAAACCATTCCTGTCAATCGGGTAGGCGGCTAAGTGAAGATTAAATTTGCGACACGGGTCGCAAATGGGCAATTCATGCATGCGTAAAGTATCGTCGGCCGGCCGATGCCGTGCCAGCACCAACGAAAACGCCGCCTCGGTGAAACCGGGCGGCGTCGAATTCAGCTTGGGAGGCCGATTGTCTCAGGCGACGAAGCCGAGGCGGGCGGCATTCATGGCGCCGGTCTGGCCGGGCATGGTGTTGGCAAGACGCTGACGCTCGAGAGCGGTGGTCAGGTTCATTTCGCGGCGGGCAAAGAGGCGGGCAAAAAGCTTCATCATCATCTCCTATCAGTTGCTTAGACGGGTCGCCTTCGCTTGATGGAGTGGGGCAGCTCGTTTGCTGGCGGTGATATAGGCTCAGTTCAGCAGAAACTAAATCGCAAAAGCGAAGCGCTTGATATGAAATGCGACACCGTTTGCGACATTTTTAGGCAAGATGCCTGAAATTTTAGGCAGTGTTTCTGAAATTTCTTATTTATTACAACGGCTTATCTTGAAAATTAACTCGCTATGCGGCTGCTTCATATGCGTCATGCGTGGCCCGCATGGCTGGCAAAGTCGTTTGAATGCAAACAAAAAGGTTCTGTGCAAATAGAAAGGTGCGGCACAAACGAAAAGGCTTGCCGAGCTGATGCGGCAGGCCTTCAGCATTGAATGTTCACTGGGTTACTTCGCTCCGGCCCAGCTTCCGACGCCGAAGCGCATGTTGGTCTTGGCGTCGGCGGCTTCCGGCCAGCCGATGTCCTTCTGCAGTTCGATCGGCAGCGCGTGGATGGCGCGTTCGGTCTGGTAGCGGGCGCGGGCCGCGCTGAATTCGGTCGCGAGACGGCCGATGGACGAGAGGATGGACATTGTCTTTCTCCTTGATTCGGGCAGGGAGGCGCCCGGCAATGCGTTAAGTCAGGTATGTTTCAGCTTCATTTCATGTCGATTGCAGGTCTGTGTCGTGGTCGTTTGATGGCTGCTTTTGGCAGCATCCTGCATCGGTCGAGTTGACTATGAGCCCGAAGTGATGTTCAATCAAACGAAATGGAATGATCGTTTGCATCAGAAAAATTGAAGGCTGGCTCCGATGAACGCCCCGCTTAATCATCCTTTGCCGCTGCTCGACCTCGACGTTCTGCGCACCTTTGTGGCGATTGCCGAGACCGGCAGCTTCACCACCGCCGCAACCGCGGTGTTCCGCACGCCGTCGGCCGTCTCCATGCAGATCAAGAAGCTCGAGGATATTCTCGGCCGCTCGGTCTTTGCCCGCGACGCGCGTTCGGTGACGCTGACCACGGATGGCGAAATGCTGCTCGGCTATGCCCGCCGGCTGCTGTCGATCAACCGCGAGGTGGTGTCGAAGTTCATCATTCCCGACATTGTCGGCGTGGTCCGCCTGGGTTCGCCGGACGACTACGGCGAGCGCGTGCTGCCGCATGTCTTGAAGCGTTTCGCGCAGTCGCATCCGTCGATCGCCGTCGACGTCACCATCGACCAGAGCATCAATCTGCGCCGGCGCATGGACGATCGCGCTCTCGACATCACGCTGCTCACCAACTCCTACAAGACCAGCGCGATCGGCGCCGAGGTGCTGCTTACCGAACCGATCGTGTGGGCTGGCGCCAAGGGTGGCTGCGCGCATCTGCGCGAACCGCTGCCGGTATCGCTATGGGAAGAGGGCTGCAGCTGGCGGGCCGGCGCGCTGGAAGCGCTCGGCCGCGAGGGGCGCAACTACCGCATCGCCTATATGAGCGCCCATACCGCTGGCCAACGCGCCGCTATCATGGCCGACCTTGCAGTGGCGCCGCTGCCGAAATCCTTCCTGGGTGACGACATGGTCTCGCTCAGCCCGAAGGACGGCATGCCGGATATCGGCACCTACAACCTTGCCATGGTGGTGGCGCCGGACGCCAGCGCGCCCGTGCAAGCCGTTGCCGACCACATGCGCGCGACGTTCGAACTGTTCCGCGAAACCGGCAAGTTCTGAACCCCGCTTAACCAATCCTGCTTGACAGAGTCCGTCCAGGCATTCCTGGGCGGGCTCTGTTGGCTTGATCGCGCTTTGCGTTCAGAATGCGGTTTCCAGAATGTCCCTAAGTGGCGTTGGCGGGCGGCCCGACAGTTTCTCGACATCGCCGGTGACAATGTTCATGCCGCCGGACGCAAATCCTGCCTGAATGCTGGAAATCGCGTTGATGACGTCCAGCGGCATACCGGCTTGGGCAAGGCCGCTACGGAGTTGCTCGTCGGCGATGACAGCGAAACTCATCGGCTTGCCCGAAGCTTCGGCGATCATGGCGGCGCGCTCGGCCCCCGAGATGCTGGCAGGGCCGGTAGCATTGTATATCGCACCGACATGGTTGTCGCCGATCAGGATGCCGGCCGCCGCAGCGGCGACATCGTCGCGCGAAACGAATGCGACGCGGTTTTCGGCAAGTCCAGTCAGCATGCCCAGGCCGAACGACATCTGTGCTTCCTGCACCAGCGATTCAGCGTAGTAGTTCATGCGCAGGATCGTCCATCTTGCGGCCGTTTGGATGAGCCTCTGTTCGCCTGCCCAGTAGGATGCGCCGATGGCGGGCTCCAACTCCTCGCGAGTGCCTGCCATCGACATGAACACGATGTGACTGACGCCGGCTGCAACGGCTGCATCGATGGCCGTCAGGTTTTGCGCGGCGCGTCGACCGGGCCGCAAATCGGACGTCGGGATAATCAGGAGCCGGTCAACACCGGCATAGGCGGTCGCCAGAGTGTCGGGACGGTCATAGTCGCCGAGGCGGGTTTCTGTGGCTGCCGTGACCGTCTCGGGCGTACGTGAAATTGCGACAATGGCGTCTGGCGATCCACGTCTGACAAGTTCGTTTAGAACAGCTTTGCCAAGTTTGCCGCTGACGCCGCCAATGCCAATCTTCATGGTGTTCTCCATCGTTGGGTTGGTACGAACATTTTGTTCGTTGTGATATGATGGAGACTGGAAATCGGCGCAAGAATGCACAATTGTGTGCGTCGCGAACATCGATGTTCGTGTTGAAGGACAGGCAAATGTCGCGAGCTTCCACGCAAACGAGCGCGCCAGAAATGGCGGATCCCGATCCGCACGCGGAGTGCCGGGCAATCGGCCAGGTTCTCGACAGGATCGGCGACAAGTGGACCATCATGGTGGTCGGCGCATTGTCGCGCGGTCCGATGCGCTTCAACGCGCTGATGCGGCTGATCGGCGGCGTGTCCCACCGTATGCTCACGCTGACGCTTCGCGGGCTGGAGCGGGACGGGCTGTTGAAACGGACAGCTTATCCGACTATTCCACCTAAGGTGGAATACGAGCTGACCGAAATGGGCCACTCGCTGATCCTGCCGCTTGAGGCGCTGTCGGCATGGGGGCAGAAAAACCGGCCGGCGATCGAAGCTTCACGCAGGGAGTACGACCAGGGCTGAAGCGTGTCGCACAGCCATGGCGCGGTCGATCAGGTCGCGGCCTCACCTTGCAACCACCAGCCTCTGGCCTTCGAGCGCATTGCCTTCGACTCACCGGCCAGGAAATCGACCATGCTGTCGCGGGCACGGCGCGCTTCCGGCATTTCGATCAGCGGCCAGACGTGGAACATGCCTTCCTCATAGACCACGTCGACCTCGACGCCGGCGGCGCGCGCCCGTTCGGCGAAAATGAGATTATCTGGTGTCAGCATATCGCGCGAACCGGTCAGCAACAGCGTCTTCGGCAGCACCGAGAGGTCGCCGTAGAGTGGGCTGATGTGCCAGTCATTGCGGTCGAAGCCGGCGCTGTAGAGCCGCACCGCTTCCAGCCCACCCGGAATACCCAGCCACGGATCTTGCCGCTCGGCCTCGAAGACTTCGGGATTGGCAAGCGAAACGTCGAGGCCGGGCGAGATGAGCACATGGCGCGACGGCAGGGGCAGGCCTTCCTCGGCGGCCATCATGGTCAGCACAACGGCCATGTTGCCGCCGGCGGAATCGCCCATGAAGACGATGTCCTCGGCATCCGTTTCTTCGAGCATGCGCCGGTAGACGTCGCCGACCATGCCGAACATGTCATGGAAATTGTGCTCAGGCGCGATCGGATAGATCGGAACCGTGATGCCGAAGCCCAGCCGCTCGGCCATCTCGGCGATCAGCCCCCAGTGATAGGAGGTGATCTGGAAGACATAGGCGCCGCCATGCAGGTAGAGGATGCGGCGGCGTTCGCCTGCTTTCGGCGCGATTTCGTAGACGGGAAAGCCGTCGATGTCGGTTTCGGTGATGTCCAGCCGAGCCCTCAGCAAAGCCGGCGGGTGGTAGTCCTCGGTCTTGCGGGCGTAGGCGATCCAGCGCCGCAGGTTCTCCGGGCTGGAAAAGGCCCTCTTGCGGCTGTGCCTGAGGACGAATGAGACGACGTGACTTTTCAAACTGGGCATGCGGATACACGGACCCCGGCAGAGCCGACTAAGAGAAATTCTCCCGCTTTCCGAAGATTGTACCTCAGTTAAAAATGTCAAGGTTTTGGCACTGGCATATCGGCGCGATCCGATAATGCCAGTTCTCAGCGCCGCCCCGGCAAAAGCACGACGCGCAGCTTGTTGTCGCTTGCAGCCGGAGCCTTTTCTTGACCCCGGCGCTTGCCGAGCAGCTTGCATTTGTCGGCGAAGGTCATCAGCGCGGCGTGCCCAGAAGCAGCGAATGAAGGGCCGACTGCGGGTCGCTCGACGGCGCGCCCGGCCAGCCGATATCCTTCTGGACATGCGCCGGCAGGCTGTTCAACGCGCGGATCGCCTTGTTGCGTGCATGAGCCTGCTTGATGGTGGCGCCGAAGCGGCCGAGATTTCCGAACATCGACATTTTTATCTCCCTTGAAGAGCCGCGGCGGCCGAGGATTATTCCTGGCCGCCTTTCGATGTCCGTTAAATGGCTCACGCATGTATCGGCTGCATTTCGCGAAAACAGCGTTTCGGTTTCCAGATCGGTTCGATCCGGAAACATTTGCATGCAAATGAAATTGGAGGTGCCTGCCGAAGCGCCTTGGCTACTCGCGGCTGCGCCGCGCCGCGTGGCCTTCGCGCGAACGCCGCCGTGGCGCAGCGTCACCGGCAACACCATCCTCGCTGACGGTCTTGCGCGGCGGCAGCTTCACCGCCGCCGAGAGTTTCGGGAATGGATCGACCTTGTTGGGCAACGCCATGGCGTAGACGAAATGCTCCTGGAATTTGGGCTCAAGTGCAGTCTCGATCTTCTCGATATGGCTGACCGTGTCCTCGATCTCGCGGCGGTAGCCGCGGTTGAGCAGCGCCATGCGTGCGCCGGCGCCGGCGGCGTTGCCGACGGCCGAGACCTTGTCGAGGTCGCAGTCGGGGATCAGACCCAGCACCATGGCGTATTTCGGATCGATGAAGGAGCCGAAGGCGCCGGCGAAATGGATGCGGTCGACATGCTCGGTGTTCTGCTTTTCCATCAGAAGCTTGGTGCCGGCATAAAGTGCTGCCTTGGCGAGCTGGATGGCGCGCACGTCGGTCTGGGTGATGGTGATCTTCGGTTCGCCTTCCTTAAGCACGTAAGAGAAGGTGCGGCCATTGGCGACGACGCGCGGCGAACGCGCGGCAAGCGACCCGTCGACGACGCCATCCTCGGAGATGATGCCGGAGAGGTACATCTCGGCCACGATCTCGATGATGCCCGAGCCGCAAATGCCGGTGACGCCGGTCGCCTGCACGCTGTCGAGGAAGCCCGGTTCGTCGGACCAGAGTTCCGAGCCGATGACGCGGTATTTCGGCTCCAGCGTGTCGGGATCGATGCGCACGCGTTCGATGGCGCCGGGCGCGGCGCGCTGGCCGCCGGAAATCTCGGCGCCCTCGAAGGCCGGGCCGGTGGGCGAGGAGGCGGCGACGACGCGGGTGGAGTTGCCGAGCACGATTTCGGCATTGGTGCCGACGTCGACGATCAGCATCATCTCTTCCTGGCGATGCGGACCTTCCGACAGCGTGACGGCGGCGGCGTCGGCGCCGACATGGCCGGCAATGCAAGGCAGCATATAGAGGCGGGCGCCCTGGTTGAGCTTGAGGCCGATATCGGAGGCCTTGATGCGGACCGCGCCGGAGACGGCGAGCGCGAAGGGCGCGCCGCCAAGCTCGGTCGGATCGATGCCGAGGAACAGATGATGCATGATCGGATTGCCGACGAAGACGCTGTCCAGGATGTCGTTGCGCTGGACATTGCCTTCGGCGCAGACCTTGTCGACGAGGCCGGAAATCGCCTCGCGCACTGCAACCGTCATGCCCTCGCGGCCGTCCGGGTTCATCATCACGTAGGAAACGCGGCTCATCAGATCCTCGCCGAAGCGGATCTGCGGGTTGGAGGTGCCGGAGGAGGCGGCGACGCGGCCCGAAAGCAGCGACACCAGATGCATGGCGATGGTGGTCGAGCCGATGTCGCAGGCGAGCCCATAGGCCTCGTTCTTCAGGCCGGGCCACAGCGCGATGACGCGCGCGATGTCGCTGTCGGCATCCTTGTGGATGGCGGCGGTGGCGGTCCAGTTGCCCTTGCGCAGGATGCCCTGCACCTGCGGCAGCAGGTAGAAATCGAATTCGAGGTTCTTGAGGCCCCAGTCCTTCATCAAGGCGATCTTCAGCCGGTCGAGATCGCCGAGCGGCTTGTGCATGTCGGGCTCTTCGATCTCGACGTAGCACATGCGGATCGCCGCATCGCGCGCGATGACCCTGGTGTCGGCATCCTTGCGGATGGTCTGGGCATTGATGACCGTGTCCTGCGGCACGTCGATGACGAGATCGCCGAGGATCTGCGCCGAGCAGGACAGGCGGCGCCGTTCGGGCAGGCCGCGGACGCGCTCGTAGCGCTCTTCCTTGGCGCCCTTGGGCGAGATGTGGTCGTTGGACGAGACGATCTTGTGCTTGGCGAAATTGCCTTCCTGCACCTCGATCTGGCAGCGCCCGCACGTGGCGCGGCCGCCGCACGCTCTCGACATAGACGCCAAGCTGGCGCGCGGCATCGAGCACCGGCGTGCCTACAGGGAACCGCCCGCGCTTGCCAGACGGCATGAACAGCACGAGGGGGTCGGTGATGTTGGCAGGCGAATTCATGCTTTCCAGACTTTACTTCCTAGATCGCTCGAACTTGACAATCCTCGGCGATCGCTGCATTAGCAAGACTATGAACAATGCCTCGACACATTCTGTTGTGTTTCGCTCGGAGCGACTACTCCTGCTCGCCTAAGGCGTGCGGGTAACGGCATTCTTTCATCCCGATACTCGCCCGCCTGAAGCGCGGGTTTGGCCCAACCGGCAGAGGCAGCGGACTTAAAATCCGTCAAGTATGGGTTCGAATCCCATAACCCGCACCAATTTCTCCGCGAGCGTAGCCCAACTGGTAGAGGCACCGCACTCAGACTGCGGTTAGTGTGGGTTCGACTCCTCCGCTCGCACCAAGGGAGGATAGCCCAATTGGAAGAGGTAACGTCCTGAGAAGGCGTCCAGTGCGGGTTCGAACCCCGTTCCTCCCACCATCTCTCGTCATCATATCGTGTCGCCTGTGTTGTGACTCAACCCCGTCCCATCCGAGCTTCACGGCCGCCACGGCGACGACCGCCGTTGACGGCGCCTTCGCCCGGCGCATTGACCTGTGTCGGCGCCGCGACAGCCTGGCCGCCTTCGGCCGGCTTGTAGTCCTTGTAGGTCCTGATCCAGTTGGTGCAGTTCTCGTCGGTGCCGTTGAGCACATTGGCGCCGCGCACGGCTTCCATCTCCTGCGGACGGACCGGGTTCATGATGGCCGAGGTCATGCCGGCGCCGATCACCATCGGAATGAAAGCGGCGTTGATGCCGTGGCGGTGCGGCAGGCCGAACGAGATGTTGGAGAGGCCGCAGGTGGTGTTGACCTTGAGCTCTTCACGCAGGCGGCGCAGCAGCGCGAACACCTGACGGCCGGCATCGCCCAGCGCGCCGATCGGCATGACCAGCGGGTCGACGACGACGTCATGGGCGGGGATGCCGAAATCGGCGCAGCGCTCGACGATCTTCTTGGCGACGGCGAAGCGCACATCCGGATCCATCGAGATACCGGTCTCGTCATTGGAGATGGCCACCACCGGCACGTTGTATTTCTTGACCAGCGGCAGGATCGCCTCGAGCTTTTCTTCCTCGCCGGTGACGGAGTTGACTAGCGGGCGGCCCTTGGCGACCTTCAGCGCTGCCTCGATCGCGGCGGTGACCGAAGAGTCGATCGACAGCGGCAGGTCGACCAGGCCCTGCACGATCTCCAGCGTCTGCACCAGGAGGCCCGGCTCGGTCTCGTTCGGATTGACCGAAGTCACGCCGGCGTTGACGTCGAGCATGGTGGCGCCGCAGGCGGCCTGTTCCAGCGCGTCCTTGATGACCGTCTCGAAATTGCCGGCGATCATCTCGGCGGCCAGCTTCCTGCGACCGGTCGGGTTGATGCGCTCGCCAATCACGCAGAAGGGCTGGTCGAAGCCGATAATGATCTCGCGTGTCGCCGAGGCGACGATGGTCCGGGTCATGAAGTCTCTCCGCCTTGATATAAAGTGCTTCTTTATACCGTGTCTGGTTTCGTTCCAGGGGCTTGGTGATCGGCCGCGTTTTCAGTGCGCGGTCTTTACCATGTCCACCTGCGTTTCGGTAATCTCGTCATGCAGTATGTGGTCGAGCCGGTCGGCGACCATCTGGTCGTCGCGACGGATCTCGCGCTTCCATGGCTGCCGGCCCTTCAGCACGCCGGATTCATCGACGATCTCGGCGACATACTCCTCCTGGCGGTAGGCCATCACATGGATGCCGGCAACGCCCGGGATTTCCTTCACCTCGTTGATGATGTCGGTGCAGAGCTGCTTGCCTTCCTTCTTCTGGTCCTGCGCGCCCTCCAGGCGCTTGATGATAGCGTCCGGAATGTGGATGCCGGGCACATTGGAGCGGATCCACTTGGCCGTCTTGGCCGAAGCGAGCGGTCCGACGCCGCAGAGCACGAAGACCTTTTCCGTATGCCCCAGGTCCCGCGCTTTCTGCATGAAGGTTTTGAACATCGGCACGTCGAAGCAATATTGCGTCTGCACGAATTGCGCACCGGCGGCGATCTTCTTGCCGAGATGGATCGGACGGAAGTCGAAGGGTGGCGCAAACGGGTTGACGGCCGCACCCAGGAAGACCTGCGGCGGCGTCGTCAGCTTGCGGCCGGACAGGAACTTGCCGTTGTCACGCATGATGCGGATGGTTTCGAGCAGCGACATGGAATCGAGGTCGAACACCGGCTTGGCGCCCGGCTGGTCGCCGGCCTGCACGCCGTCGCCGGTCAGGCACAGCATGTTGGCGACACCCATGGCGGCCCCGCCGAGCACGTCGCCCTGGATGGCGATGCGGTTCTTGTCGCGGCAGGCGATCTGCATGATCGGCGCATAGCCCATGCGGGTCAGAAGCGCGCAGATGCCGACCGAGGACATGTGGCAATTGGCGCCCGAGGCATCCACGGCGTTGATGGCGTCGACCCAGCCATCGAAGATCTTGGCGCGGTTGTAGACGTCTTCCGGATCGGCGCTGTCGGGTGGGTTGAGTTCGGTGGTGACCGCGAATTCACCGCGACGCAGCACACGCTCCAGCCGCCCGCGCGAGGAATGGCTGGGCAGGGGATCGAGCGGCAGGTGGATGCCGGCCGGGTTCTCGTCGCGCTGACGGGAGGTCATACGGCCGCTCCGGACTTGGGGGCGGCCGCGGCTTCACGGGCTGCCGCCGCCTGCGCGGTGACGCGCAGCCAGGCCGAGGTTTCGCGCAACGACTGGTCGACCGGCTTCTGCACGGTCAGGATCTTGTCCGAGTTGACCATGTTCTGCGAGCCTTCCCAGGCCTTGACCCAGACGCAGGGCATATCGGGCTCGACCTCGCAATTGCCGTTGGCGCGCACGCCGCCGCACGGGCCGTTGCGCAACTGCTTGGGGCAGTTCATCGGGCACGACATGCCGGTCGAGGACAGGATGCACTGGCCGCACATGCGGCAGTCGAACATGAAACCTTTGACGCGTTTCTCGACGAACTTGATCGGCGCCTCGACGCGTCCGTAGCCAAGGCCTTTCCAAAGCGGGTGGAGCAGCAGGAAGGTGTCGGCAAAACGCGCATAGAACCATTCGAGCAATCGCGAGTGCCGGACGGACCATAATCTGATTGCAAACGAACGCTGCACGCGCCGCTGCGGCGACACGTCGGCCGGCTTGTAGTCGGATTTCGGCGCTGCCTTCTTGACCTGTGTGGCCTGGGTGACCGCCGGGCCGTCTTTGGGAGGACTGGTATCAGACATTTTCTTTTCCGCCCGCCTTGACGAGGGCGACCAGCCGCTCGCGGTCATATTTCGTGTCGAGGTCCTGAAAAGCCTTTTCGACTTCGGCTTCGAGATCGTCGCTGACTGGAACCGGATCGGCCTTGCGCCATTCGGCCAGATAGTCGTCGGTACCGCCGGCGCCGGTGCGCATGGCGCACATGTCGATCGCCTCGGTGAAGCGCAGCGGCAATTCACGCTTGGCGTTCTGCCGGCCCCTCTTGACGATGACCTGGGCGGGGATGTCGCGCCAGTAGACGACGATCAGATCGGCCATGAATTCTCAACTCCTCGAAGTCATGGAGCATTGCCGCATGCGCCATCAGGCTGCTTGTTATGGGACGACGCGCGCGCCTTCAAAAGCGACGCTGTCAAAGGTCGCAAGGCGAGGGAGATTGACAGAGCACCCAGATCCGCTTCGTCACACGCCTTTGGAGCGTGCTTATTCGTATCCGAAGCCGCTTTCCCTCAAGTCGACGATACGCACGATCATGCTTCGTTTGGGATCGAATGGCAGGTCTTCGAAATCGAAGCCGCGATAGAAATTCCTCACAGCGTCATCGAGTGGGTGGGTGAGGACCCCGAAGCAGCCGATCTCAGTGGAGAATCGAACGGCAGCCCGAAGCGCGAAGAGGAGAAGTGAGCGTCCGCAGCCGCGACCTTGAAAGCGGATATCCACGGCCAGTTGGCCGAGCAGCACAATCGGAATGGGATCGGGGCGATTGCGTTGTGCCGATTTCGGCAGGTAGGCTCGCTCGATCTGGCCGGCGCTCAGCGCAACGTAGGCGGCAATGAGACCGCTCGCGGAATCGCAGATGATGCTGGTGCGTGAGGCCCCATCTTGCTGATTGCGCCAGGCGTGGCGGCGAAGCCAATTGTTAAGCGACTCGCGACCGCAATCGAAAGCGTCTCTGTCGTCATCCGCCGCAAGCGGTCGAGGCGAGGTCAGTCCTGCCATACAGGCCGTGACGCAGCGAGCCTTCGCAGACCAGGCAGCGCTTTCGGCGCCGATTTCGCCCAAGCCTCGAACCGTTCCCAGTCGGCTGCCGGGATAGCCACGATACGCCCGGTCAGCACCTCCATTTCGGCAGCTTCAACAGCCTTGCGGCGGATGAAATCACTCAGGTTTGTGTTGGCCTGACTTGCGGCGGCCTCAAGTATTTCGCGTTCGTCCAGGGTGACGCGGACGCTGAGAGGGGCCATGTTGGACATCGTAAATCTCACTTTCTGTATGACAATAGCATACAGATCACTCGACTGACAATGTTACCAGACCCGTTTGGTGAGGCCGGTCCAGAGGTAGAACCAGACCGTGGGATGATACCATTGCCGGGACGGCAGGGCGGGGTCGATCGTGGCCAGTCTGCCGTCCAGCGCATCGCGGACCGCTTCGACGCAGATATCGCGCGAAAACGCCGCCTGGCGCAGCGCATAGCTGGCGATGGTATCGCCGGGTTTGGAAACGCCGCGCGCCTGCTTCAGCACGCCGCCCGTGTCGACGCCGGCATCGACCAAATGCACGGTGGTGCCGAAATTCTGGGCATCACCCGACGCCAGCGCCCAATAGCCGCCATTCATGCCACGATATTTGGGGGCGATGCCGGCATGATAGTTGAGTACCGGGCAAGGCATCTTTGCCAGCGTGCCTTTCGACAGCAGCCGGCAACCGGCGAGCAGCACGACGCCTGGTTTGATCCTTGCGATCGCCTCGAGGCATTCCTGCCCGTTGGCGGACGGCACATGGATGATCGTCTGGCCCTGTCGCGGTTCGGTGTCGAGTTTTTCTTCGGCAATCATACGCGCGGCGTGGCCGGCCAGGGCTCGCTTGCCAAGCCTGGTCAGCACCATGGTGCCAAGCTGGCCGATGGCCGAGACCCAACCCTGGCGGCGGGCGCGGCCAAGCAGCAAATGTTTCTTGGATTCAGGGGCTTCGAGGACGACGCTGACGGGGCCGACGCGGTCGGCAAGCGTGTTGACGATGGCCCAGATATGCGGGCCACCTTCGGTGACGACCACGATCGGCCGTGTCCTGGATACCGACTCTGCCATGGCAAGCACCCGCTCTGAAAACCGGGCGGATGTTATGGGGCGCGGGTTAATCCTTGGTGTGCCGTAACCCTCAATGAGGCATGCGGGCCCGCGCTCAGCGCTTGAACTCCATGATGTCGAGTTTCGATTCGTAATAGGGCGCCGGGAATTCGATGCGCCATTCGGTGGCACCGTTGCGGAAGGCATAGCCGACCTGGTCGCTTTCGGGTCCGCTGCCATAGGGCTTGGCTTTGTCGGCGTTGACGGAGGCCGCGCCAAGATAGACGGAGCGCTTTTCGCCGTCGTCGAAGAAACGGCCGGTGGTGCGCTGCGAGCCGGAGGTCTTCTCCAGCTTCCAACCCGAGCCGTCGTCGGTGACCTTGCACTTGAACCAGCCATAGATGACCAGCGGACTCAAGCCGCCCGCCTTGATTGTACGGCATTTCCAGTTGCCGGTGAGATCCTTGTCGGAGAAGGCGACCAACGGCCTGGCGAGCAGTTCATCCAGCTGTTTGACATCGGCGGGATCGCCGGCCCTCGCTTCATCGAGGGCTGCCTTGCGGGTTTCGCCGTATTTGTCGAGCCGCGCCTTGTCGGTAGCGGTGATCAGCTTCTGCACCGCGCCGTCGGCATGCGCCGGCAGGGCGAAAGCGATGATGCCGAGGGCGGCCAGCAAAAGGCGAGGGGTCATCAACACGTTTCCTCAAATCGATGGCTGGAACAGTTTCTTTTCGTCGCTGGCGTACAACTTACCGGTTCGCGGTCGTCTGTCATCCGTGCTTAACAGCAGCAGTTCGGAAAAAGCGGTTTGATCGATGCGGATATTGCTCACGGGATCGTCCGGATGGCTGGGTAGTACGCTCGGGCCACGGCTGGAAACGCTCGGCCATGAGGTGGTCGGTCTCGATCCGGTTCCATCGGCGCGCATGCAACTTGTCGGTTCGATCGCGGACCGCGATCTTGTCTTCAGCGCGGTCCACGACAATCGCATCGAAGCCATCATCCACAGTGGTGCGCTGCATAAGCCGAACATCGAACATTCCGAGAATTCCGATTTCGTGGCGACCAATGTGCAGGGTACGCTGAACCTGCTCGACGCGGCCGTGGCGTGTGGCGTCGATCGTTTCGTCTTCACCTCGACGACATCGCTGATGATCTCGCAGGCGATCCGCGCCGGCTTCCAGGGCGGCGCGCGCAAGGCGGCCTGGCTAACCGAGGAGATGTCGCCGGAGCCGCGCAACATCTACGGCGTGACGAAGCTTTCCGCCGAGCATCTGTGCCGCCTCTACCATATCGAGCATGGGCTGCCGGTCGTCATACTGCGCACCGCGCGCTTCTTCCCCGAGGCCGATGACATGGCGCATGCGATCGATCAGTCGGACGCCAACACCAAGGCGAATGAATTTCTGTTCCGCCGGCTGACCGTCGAGGACGCGGCCGAGGCGCATGTCGCTGCGCTTGAAAACGCGCCGCAACTCGGCTTCGACACTTTCATCGTCTCGGCGCCGACGCCGTTCCGGCCACAGGATTGTGCCGACCTGATCGCCGACGCGCGGTCGGTCGTCGCGCGGTATTTCCCGGACTATCCGCGGCTCTATGCCAAAAAGGGCTGGACGATGTTTTCGTCCATCGATCGCGTCTACGACCCGTCGAAGGTAAGAGAACGATTGGGCTTCGTCTGCAAGACGAGCTTTGCCGATGTGCTTGCCGCGCTCGAAGCCGGGGCCTGACCGTCAAGCGGCGCTGGCGGACACCCGTGCCAACTCGTCCGTCAAATCACCATAGCCGGTCGAGCGGCGCTCATACGCGAGGCCGAGCATGGCGGCGGCTTTCTCGGCGACCTTGTCGAGCTCCGGATCGTCGGTCTGGGCGAGATAGATCAGCTTCTTGTAATTGCCGAAATAGTCCTTGATCAGTTCCGGATGCCGGTCGAGGCCGAGGGGCTTGATGAAGAACGCCTCGAACTGGCGGCACAGGAAATCGGTCATGTAGAACGACATCATGTCGTCGTCGGCGATTTTCGCGTAGGCATCCATGCCCTGGTAGAAGGCAAAGCAGTGCGGGCCGGCCATGCGTTCGACGCCGTGCTTTTCGATCACGCGATCGAGCAATCCACCTGTGCCGCAATCGGCGTAGCCGATAAAAATGTGCTGGTAGCCCTCCGCCTTGGCCTTCTCGATCGCCTTGTCCATGGCGGGCGCGATGCGGTCGGGATAGAAATGGAACTCCGCCGGCAAACATGTCAGTTCAAGGTGATCCAGCCCGAGCTGTTCCTTGACGGCCAATACCTCGCGCGCAATCATCCCGCAGGCGATGACGAGCAGCCTGTCTGTCTGATTCGGTTTCGTTTTTCGCGTCTTGACCAAGTCGAGCCGGCTTTCGCTGCGGGGCTAATTTATCTGTCGAGGGAGACACCGTCCATGAAACTGCTGCGCATCGCACCAATTGCCATTCTTGCCTGTGCCTTGGCCCTTACGGCCTGCGCCAACACCATTCGGGGCGTCGGCAAGGATGTCAAATCGACGGCAAGGGCGGTCAAAGACACTGTCGCCAACTGATCGTCAGCCTGATCCCATCATCTGGGAACAAAAAAGCCGCGCTGCAAGGCGCGGCTTTTTCAATTCAACCTGATGCCTTGGGTCAGGCCGAAGCGCGCACGTTATGCTTGCGCTTCATGTAGTCCTTGGCGGTCTCGACAGCGACGGCCGCGTCGCGGCAATAGGCGTCGGCGCCGACGGCTTTGCCGAATTCCTCGTTCAGCGGCGCGCCGCCGACCAGCACGACATAGTCGTCGCGGATGCCCTTTTCCTTCATCGTGTCGATGACGACCTTCATATAGGGCATGGTGGTGGTGAGCAGCGCCGACATGCCGATGATGTCGGGCTGGTGCTGCTCGATGGCGTCGAGATATTTCTCGACCGCATTGTTGATGCCGAGGTCGATGACGTCGAAGCCGGCGCCTTCCATCATCATGCCGACGAGGTTCTTGCCGATGTCGTGGATGTCGCCCTTGACGGTGCCGATCACCATCTTGCCCTGCTTGGGCGCGCCGGTGGCGGCAAGCAGCGGGCGCAGGATGAACATGCCGGCCTTCATGGCGTTGGCCGAGAGCAGCACTTCGGGAACGAACAGGATGCCGTCGCGGAAATCCTCGCCGACGATGCGCATGCCTTCGACCAGCGCTTCGGTCAGCACCTTGTAAGGCACCCAGCCGCGATCGAGCAGGATGCGGGTGCCTTCCTCGATCTCTTCCTTCAGGCCGTCATAGAGGTCGTCGTGCATTTGCTGCACGAGTTCGTCGTCGGAAAGCTCGGAGAGGATGATCTCGTCGTCGGACATTTTTCTCGGGCTCCTTGCCGCTTGGACTGACTGCGGCAGCTTAAAAATCGATGCGCCAATACCTAACCCGCGAGGGCCGTGCATCCATAGCTGATTTGCGACTTCCCGCAAAAGGAAAGCGACTGAAAAATTAGCGCTTTTCTTGTCGATTTTGCGACAGGCGTTGGCGCTGGCTGGCCGTTTCGAATAGGGTGCATGGCTACGATCCGGCAAGACGCGGCGGCGAGGCGCCGCAAGCCAATTCGGGCCAGGTTTATAGGAAGCACGATCATGAGCGAGAACGCGGCAGTCGACCAGGAAGCGTCCAATGCGCGACGCGGGCGTGGCGCCAGTGGCGGCGCTGCTGCAAGGCGCGCGGCGCGCGCCGGCGGCGGTCCAGGCACCCAGCTCACCTATATCAAGCGCAAGATCAACGTCTATGAGGTCCTCAACGAGGAAGGCCTGGCGCTGATCGAGAAGAACACCGACACGGTGCTGGAAGAGATCGGCATCATTTTTCGCGATGACGCAGAAGCCCTGCAGTTGTGGAAAGAGGCCGGCGCCGACGTCAAGGGCGAGCGCGTGCACTTCCCCAAGGGTCTGTGCCGCTCGCTGCTGAAGACCGCGCCGCCCATCTACACCCAGCATGCGCGCAACCCTGAGCGTTCGGTGCAGATCGGCGGCAATGCCACGGTGTTCGCGCCGGTCTATGGCCCGCCCTTCGTGCGCGACCTCGACGGCAACCGCCGCTATGCCACGATCGAGGATTTCCAGAATTTCGTGAAGCTCGCCTATATGGCGCCGTCGATCCACCATTCGGGCGGCACGGTCTGCGAGCCGGTCGACGTGCCGGTCAACAAGCGCCACCTCGACATGGTCTACAGCCACATCAAATATTCCGACAAGCCGTTCATGGGTTCGGTCACCGCGCCGGAACGGGCCGAAGATACGGTCGCCATGGCCAAGATCGTTTTCGGCGACGATTTCGTCGAAAACAACACCGTGCTGACCAGCCTGATCAACGCCAACTCGCCGATGGTGTTCGACGAGACCATGCTCGGCGCGCTGAAGGTCTATTCGCGCCACAACCAGGCCTGCATCGTCACGCCGTTCATCCTGGCCGGCGCGATGAGCCCGGTGACGGTTGCCGGCACGCTGACGCAGGTGCTGGCCGAAGTGCTGGCCGGCGCCTCGTTCACGCAGCTGATCCGTCCCGGCGCTCCGGTGCTGTTCGGCACCTTCGCCTCGTCGATCTCGATGCAGTCGGGCGCCCCGACCTTCGGCACGCCGGAGCCGTCGCTGGTGTCCTACGGTGCTGCCCAGCTTGCACGCCGCCTCGGTCTGCCGTTCCGCACAGGCGGTTCGCTCTGCGCCTCCAAGGTGCCGGATGCGCAGGCGGCCTATGAGAGCGCCAACACGCTCAACTCGACCATCCTTGCCGGCACCAATTTCGTGCTGCATTCGGCCGGCTGGCTCGAGGGTGGTCTCGCCTCCTGCTATGAAAAATTCATGATGGATATCGACCAGCTCGGCATGCAGCAGAAGTTCGCCGAAGGCGTCGATCTGTCGGAAAACGGCCAGGCCATGGATGCCATCCGCCAGGTCGGCCCGGGCAGCCACTATCTCGGCTGCGACCACACCCAGGCCAACTTCCAGACTGCCTTCTACCGCTCCAACATTGCCGACAACAATTCCTACGAGCAGTGGCTTGCCGAAGGCGAAAAGAC
Organism: Mesorhizobium sp. ORM8.1; assembly: GCF_053005525.2. Taxonomy (NCBI): domain Bacteria; kingdom Pseudomonadati; phylum Pseudomonadota; class Alphaproteobacteria; order Hyphomicrobiales; family Phyllobacteriaceae; genus Mesorhizobium; species Mesorhizobium sp. ORM8.1. The sequence continues at coordinate 6,560,332 of NZ_CM132600.1, forward strand.
CGCGCCTCAGCGCGCCAACGATCTCGCCCGCCGCTGGCTGGAAAGCTATGAGGCGCCGTTCCTCGACCCGTCCATCGACGAGGCGCTCAAGGACTTCATCGCCAAGAAGAAGGGGTCGATGCCCGACGCCTTCACTTGAAAGGAGCCCGAGTCAGGCGGGGCTAAAGTCGCCAACATCATCCACAAGGAAGTCTGGCGGAGCGCATTCTCCGATCCGGACAAGAAGGGATGACGCGTGCCGGCAGCCGGATCGACGGGATCCCGGCCGTGCTTGCAGCGCACGGTCTGATCCTTCGCGGCGGCTTCAATTTTTCCGGTGGCGAGGATCCACCGATTGGCCCGTCGGGTGCCCGCGCAAAATCGGTCCTGCTGGTGGGCCAAGCGGGCGCGGCACCCTGGCAGCATTTCCTGCGTTGGCGGGAAAAGCAGCCGGAGGCGATCGCCAATCCGCTCGATACGTGGTCGCGCGAGGTGATCGGCGCTGTCGCGACGGAATTCGGCGCGCGCGCCGTGTCGCCCTCCGACAGGCCGTATTTGCCGTTCCAGCAATGGGCGATGCGGGCCGAAGGGTTGAAGCCGTCACCGCTCGGCATCCTCATGCATCCGACCTATGGGCTGTGGCACGCCTATCGCGGCGCATTGCTGTTCGAGGACGAGCTTGCGCTCGACGAACCTCATGCGGCTCCCCATCTTTGCGACGCGTGCTTCGATAAACCTTGCCTGAAATCCTGTCCGGTCGACGCCTATTCGCGGGACGGCTTTGCCCATCAATCCTGCCTGGCGTATGTGCGGGGTGCGAATGGCGGACCTTGCCGCGGCAGCGGTTGCCTTGACCGCAATGCCTGTCCTTACGGCACAGCCTATCGCTATCCGCCGGAGGTCCAGGCTTTTCACATGGCCAGCTTTGCGCGTCTCTCCGGCTGATCAATACGGCTCTGGCGCCGTTTGAAACGACTTCGTCCCCGGAAGGCGCCTTGACGGCGGAGGAAGCAAGACTATTCATCAAGTCATCTGATGACTTGATGAATAGTCCGATGCAACCCGCCACCCGCACCAATCTTACCGACAGCGCCACGCAAAGCCTGCGCGCTGAAATCCTCAGCGGCCGTTGGGGCGTTGGCGCGCGCATTCCCAACGAGGCTTCGCTTGCCGACCTTCTGTCGGTCAGCCGCGGCACGGTGCGTGAAGCGGTGCGGGTGCTTGTCTCGCAAGGGTTGCTGGATACGCGCCAGGGTTCTGGCACGTATCTGCGCTCGACGGTCGATTCCTCGGCCGCGCTCGACCGCGTCAAGCGCACCGGCTTGCGCGACCAATGGGAGGCGCGGGCCGCGCTCGACCTCGAAGCGGCACGCCTGGCCGCCCTCCGCCACACGCCCGCCGATCTCGACCGCATGCGCCGATTGCTTGCCGAGCGCGGCACCGTTGCCGATGGCGGCAGCGAAGCCTTCATCCGGCGCGATCTTGCCTTCCACAAGTCGGTCGTCGCGGCGTCCGGCAACAAGGCGATGATGGAACTCTACGACTTCTTCACCGCCGCCATCGCTGAAACCATCCATGCCACCATCGATGGCGAATTGCCCGAACCGGACCAGCAAGCACACGGGGCAATCGTCGAGGCCATCGCCGCGAACGACCCCGACGGTGCGGTCGCCGCTGTGCACGCTTTCATGGCGCCTGTGCTTGCCCAACTTTCCCAATGAACCAGATTTTTCGTCTATCAGACCCGAAGGCCGAGGTGGTCGCGGGGCTGGACCTCATCGATGCCGAGGCCGATAGCGTGCCGCAGCCGCTGCCGCCTGAATCGCGCAGCCGCACCGCGCGCATCGTGCTTGGCGCGAGCCTTGTGCTGATCGCCTTCAGCCTGCGCTTCCTGTTTTCCAGCCTGTCGGTGCTGTTGCCCGAGGTGATGCAGGCAACCGGGCTGTCGACAACGGGCGCCAGCCTGCTGACGACGCTGCCCGTGCTGTGCCTGGGCCTGTTTGCGCCCTTCGCACCGCAGCTCGCCCAGCGCTATGGGGCCGAGCGCACCTTGCTTGGCGCGCTTGCGCTGCTGGCGCTGGGGACGGGCCTGCGCTGGTTCGTATCCGTTCCGTTGCTGTTTGTCGCCACCTTCGTTGCCGGCGGCGCCATCGCCATTGGCAACGTTTTGCTGCCGGGGCTGGTGAAGCGTGATTTTGCCGATCGCGCTGCTGTCATGACCGGGCTTTACACCATGGCCCTTTGCGCCAGCTCGGCCGCCGCGTCCGGGTTCACGCTGCCGATCGAGCGCCTCGTCACCGGCTCATGGTCCGGCGCGCTCGCGGCCTGGGCGGTGCCGACACTGCTGGTGCTGTTGATCTGGATCCCGCAGGCGCTGGGCAGCCGGCGGCAGGCCAGCCATAGCGGCTTTCGCGTCGTCGGGCTCTGGCGTGACCGCCTGGCCTGGCAGGTCACGCTGTTCATGGGCCTGCAGTCGGCGCTTGCCTATTGCATCTTCGGCTGGCTGGCGCCGATCCTGCGCGAGCGCGGCTTCGATGCGGCCACGGCCGGCGCCATCGCGTCAGTGTCGGTGATGGCGCAGGTCATCACCTGTCTTGGCGTGCCATCCATTGCGATGCGGCTGAAGGACCAGCGCGTCATCAACGTCGCGCTCGTCACCATCGCGGTCGTTGCCTTCCTCGGGATATTGTTCGCACCGGTCTCGACCGTGCTTTACTGGGCGGTTCTGCAAGGCATCGGGCAAGGCGGCCTGATCGCGGCGGCCATGACCCTGATCGTGCTGCGTTCGCCGGATTCGCATGTCGCGGCGCATCTTTCGGGGATGGCGCAAGGCGTCGGCTATGTGCTTGCCGCGTTCGGCCCGCTGCTGGTTGGCCTGATCCGCGGCTGGACCGGCAGTTTCTCGGAAACCGCCTTCCTGTTCGTGGCGCTCGGGCTTGGCGTCGCCGTCATGGGCTTCGGCGCCGGTCGGGCGCTGCAAGTCGGCGCGAGGACAGTGCGCGTCGAGAGTTAGGCTCGCCGATGCTCGCCCAGGCCTGCACGAAATGTTGACTGCTCGGCCGAGCTGATGTCTTGCCCTCGTCATTTGCACCGATATGTATCGCCCATCTCATAACGGAGCAGGCGATGACCAAGCAGGACCTTCAGATCAAGACCCGTGACGGCACCGCGAAAGCCGGGCTTTTCCGGCCGTCCACCACGGCCAAGGCTGGCGTCATCCTCTATATGGATGCGTTCGGACCGCGGCCGGTGCTTGCCGAGATGGCCGAGCGCCTCGCCAGCGACAATTATGCCGTGCTGGTGCCCGATCTCTTCTATCGCAATGCGCCTTATGGGCCGTTCGATGCCAAGACCGCCTTCACGGTGGAGAAGACAAAGACCGAGTTGATGGCGCTGGTGACCGGCACGACGCAGGAGATGACCATCAGCGACAGCGCCGCCTTTCTCGATGCGCTCGCCGCGGAAGGCATCGACGGCCCGATCGGTGTCGTCGGCTATTGCATGGGCGGCGCGCGGGCGCTCAACGCGGCGGCCACCTATTCCGACCGCATCGTTGCCGCCGCCAGCTTTCATGGCGGCAACCTGGCAAGCGACGCGGCGGACAGTCCGCACCGCAAGGCGGCGTCGATCAGGGCCCGCCTCTATGTCGGCGTCGCTGGCGTCGATCGCAGCTTCCCGCCGGAGCAGTCGGCGCGGTTGGCGGAGGCGTTGCGCGTGGCCGAGGTCGACCACGTCATCGAGAACTATGTCGGGTCCGGTCATGGCTGGTGCGTGCCCGACCACAGCTCCTACGATGAAGCTGGAGCCGAACGTCACTGGAAGCGGGTGGCGACGTTTTTTGCCGAGACACTCGGCTAGGCCGGCGCCACGCGCAGAAAAATCTTTGCATCGCCCCAAGGATTAGCCACTAGCCTTCGTCCAACGGGCAAATGATGGCGATGATGCTGGACGACAGCGATGCCTCCGATGCCGAACTGATCGGGCGGGCGAGGGGCGGAGACAAAGGGGCTTTCGGCACGTTGCTCGAAAGACACTATGGCTTTGTCTATCGTGCCGCCTATCGCTGGTGCGGCCGCAAAGCCGACGCCGAGGACATCGCCCAGGACGTCTGCGTGCGGCTCGGCTGCGCGATCCGCGACTATCAGGGCAGCGGCGCGTTCACGACCTGGCTCTATGCCATGACGCTGAACGCGGCGCGCGACATGATGCGCAAGCGCGCCCGCGACACCGCCAAGATCGATGCCTATGGCGCCTATGCGCTGATTTCCGGCGAAGGAGCGGCAGAGGTCCAGGACCCGGCCGAGGCGTTGTGGGCGGCGGTGCGGATGCTGCCCGACAAGCAACGCGACGCTGTGCTGCTGGTCTATGGCGAAGGGTTGAATCACGCGGCGGCGGCGGAGGTGATGGCGATCTCGGAGACGACTGTTTCCTGGCACATCCATGAAGCGAAGAAACGGCTGAAAGTGCTGATGCGCTCAGCCGGGGAAGTGTGACCATGGTCGACGACAACGAACTCGAAAGGCTGCGTGATCTCGCAGTGCCGGCGCCGGGTAGCGAAGCGAAGGCGCGCGCGTTCTCTGCCGCCATGCAGGCTTTCGACCTCGACGAAAATATTTCAACTGCCGCCCAAGGATCGGCGACAGGCCTTCGTCTCACGGAGCGAGCACACAAGCTCTGGAGAGAAATCATGCAACGGAAACTCATTGCCACGCCGGCCATCACCGCGCTGGTCGCGCTGCCTATTGCTGGATATGCCGCTTTCGAGATGTTGAAAGAGCAGCCGCCGGTCATCGTCGACAACGGCAAGATCACCGAAACGACTGCAGACAAGCCCGTCGCGCCGAAGCCTGCGGCGCAGAAGTCCGCGCCGGAGCAGCCGGCGATCAACGAGCCCCTGGCGGCGGCGCCCGCCAAGGAGAAGAAGACCGACGCCGGGGCCCCGGCCAATTCACAGGTGGCAACGCCACCCAAGCCGGCGACGGAAGTCGACAGCCTGCTCAAGCAGGAGGTCGCGCCCGAGGCTTTGCCCGCTCCGCCACCCGCCTCACTGCAGAGCGGTCAGCTTGCGGCCGGCGGCAAGGACGGGTCGCGTCCCAGGGTGGTCATGAACTTCAAGTCACAATCACAAGATGAAGCTGCGAGGGCCGACCAGGCGCCGGCAGGGCAGGCTGCTGCGACGCCGGCGCCTCCTCCTGCAATGGTCAATTCCAAGCTGATGGTTGAGCCCGCACCCATGCCGTCCGACCAGATGCAGCCGCAGGAGGAAAACCGCAGCCGCATCGAGACCTTCAAGACCAACCCGGTGCATGAAACCGCGCAGGATCCGGTCTCGACCTTCTCGATCGATGTCGATACGGCGTCCTATTCCTTCGTGCGCCGTTCGCTGAAGGAAGGCGCCCTGCCGGACCCCGATACGGTCCGCGTCGAGGAGATGGTCAATTACTTCCCCTATGACTGGAAGGGTCCGGATTCGGCCAAGACGCCGTTCAACTCGACGGTCACCGTCATGCCGACGCCGTGGAATGAGCACACCAAGCTCATGCATGTCGCGATCAAAGGTTTCGACGTGAAGCCGGCCGAGCAGCCGAAGGCCAATCTGGTCTTCCTGATCGACGTCTCAGGCTCGATGGACGAGCCGGACAAGCTGCCGCTGCTGAAGTCGGCCTTTCGGCTGCTGGTCAACAAGCTCAAGGCCGACGACACCGTCTCGATCGTCACCTATGCGGGCAATGCCGGCACGGTGTTGATGCCGACCAAGGCGTCGGACAAGCAGAAGATTTTGTCCGCCATCGACAATCTCGAGCCGGGGGGTTCGACAGCCGGCGAGGAAGGCATTCGCGAGGCCTACAAGCTTGCCCAACAATCCTTCGTCAAGGACGGCGTCAACCGGGTGATGCTGGCCACCGATGGCGATTTCAATGTCGGCCAGACCGATGACGACGATCTCAAGCGTCTCATCGAGACAGAGCGCAAGACCGGCGTGTTCCTGTCGGTGTTCGGCTTCGGCCGCGACAACCTCAACGACCAGATGATGCAGACCATCGCCCAGAACGGCAACGGCACGGCCGCTTATATCGACACGCTGGCCGAGGCGCAGAAGGTGCTGGTCGACGATGCGTCCTCGACGCTGTTCACCATCGCCAAGGACGTCAAGATCCAGGTCGAGTTCAACCCCGCTATGGTGTCGGAGTATCGGCTGGTCGGCTACGAGACCCGTGCGCTCAATCGCGAGGACTTCAACAACGACCGCGTCGACGCCGGCGATATCGGCTCGGGCCATGCGGTGACGGCGATCTACGAGATCACGCCGAAAGGCAGCGGCGGCGAGCAGGTCGATCCGTTGCGCTACGGCCAGGCCAAGGTCGACAATGGCGGCATTGCCAATGCCGGCGAATATGCCTTCGTCAAGATCCGCTACAAGCTGCCGGACGAGAATGTCTCGAAGCTGATCACCACGCCGGTGACGGCCGCCAACGAGGTGGCGTCCTTCGACCAGGCCGGCACCGACCAACGCTTCTCGGTTGCTGTCGCGGCTTTCGGCCAGAAGCTGCGTGACGAGGACCAGACGGCGAATTTCGGTTACGACCGGATCGCCGAGATCGCCAACGCGGCGCGTGGCGCCGATCCGTTCGGCTACAGGGCCGAGTTCCTGTCGCTGGTACGGCTGGCTTCATCGCTGGGCGCTGCCAAATAAAGCTTTTTGCATCGAGCGAGAGGCCGGCGGAAGAATCCCGCCGGCCTCTCTGCGATCGTTAAATTGCGCGGCTTTTCCGGAACCTGATCGCAATGACCCCCTGTTAGTCACTGCTGACAGGGTTTGAGGGCATAGCAGTGCATATCACGACGACCGGGAACGCGAATTCAACGGCGGCGAACGCGCCGATACGCAGAGAGGCCGCGCCGTCGGCGGAATCCACGCGCATCAGGAATGACGTCGACGCGGCCCGCAACACGGCGCTCTCGGCGCTGAACAATGACCGCTTCCATTCGATGCTGGAGCAGATCAGCGATCCGCGTTCGTCGGGCGCATTGGTGACGATGAGCGCCGACAATGGCGCCGATCTCAACACCGCGCTGTCGCGCTACGCCGAAAACAGCAAGTAGAAACCCGCTATCAGGCGCGGCCGCGCCGGCGCTCGCGACGCGCCTCGCTGGTCTCGGCGATATTTGCCGTCGCTACCTTGTTGCGCATCGGGCCGATGCGCTCGACGATCGTCTCGACGGTCGGGCGGTCAGCCTTGGTATGCGCGTCCAGCGCCTTGCGCATGGCGGCGAGATGAGCGAACGACGTGCCGCAGCAGCCGCCGACGATCCTTGCGCCGCCATCGACCGCCAGCCTGACATAGTCGGCCATCAATTCCGGCGTGCCGGAATAATGGATTTCGGTGCCGCGGAATTCGGGAATGCCGCAATTGCCTTTGACGATGACGGTCGCTTCCGGCTTGGCCTCGGTCATGTCGAGCAGCGAAGCCAGGATGTCGGAAGCACCGACGCCGCAATTGGCGCCGACGCCGAGCGGCGCCTGCGACAGCCCATCGACGACGCCATGGATATCCTTCGGCAGCAGCCCCATCATGGTGCGGCCGGCGGTGTCGAAGGAGCCGGTGTAGGTGTAGGGCAGGCCGACTCGGATCGCGGCTTCGGCGGCAGCGCGGATTTCGTCGGGCGCCGACATGGTTTCGATCCAGGCGACTTCGGCGCCGCCCGCCTTCAGGCCTTCGATCTGTTCGACAAAGGCGTCGACCGCCTCGTCATAGGTCATGGCGCCGAGCGGCACCAGCAACTCGCCCGTCGGGCCGACCGAGCCGGCGACGATCACCTTGCGGCCGGCCTTGTCGGCGACATCGCGGGCGATTTCGGCGGCGCGCTTGTTCAGTTCGAAAACACGGTCCTGCGCATGATGCAGCTTCAGGCGGTGGCGGGTGCCGCCGAAGGAGTTGGTGAGGATGATGTCGGCGCCGGCATCGACGAAATTTTCGTGCAGGCTGGTGATGGTGTCCGGCGCGGTATCGTTGAGCAGCTCCGGCGCTTCGCCGGCTTCCAGACCCATGGCGAACAGATTGGTGCCGGTGGCGCCGTCGGCCAGAAGCACGCCCTTTTCGGCAAGCAGCGCATCGATCGGATTGGTCGCGGTCATGGCTATAGCTTTCGTGTCCGGAATTGGAATAAGGATATAAAGAAGTCTTTATGTCCAGTCAACGAATTTGCAACCGCATTCGCCTGCTTTACGCAGCCGGAATGATCTCGACCTCGATCTCGGTGCAGGCATCGCCATTGGTCGGGTGGTGGTCGACCGAGCAAGCGGTGACGACGAGCAGGAGGTCCTGCTCGGCGCGCACGGTGACATAGCCGCCGGGCGGATTGATCGAGGCCTCGACCACGAGCGTGCCGTCCCGCTGCGGCAGGGAGTTCTGGAACAGATCGACCGGGTCGGGCGCGAAGGGCAACTCGATACCTTCGCCGGCAAGAGCCTTCATCAGATTGTCGCGGCAGTTCGCGTGGTTCGGCAAGCCGGCCCGCTCGTAAAGCGCGCTGTCGCAGGCCGGGTAGAGCATGTCATGTGGTCCAGGCGAAGCGTCCTCGATCAGCGTCAGCATGATCTTGCCGGCGGCGCTGTAGAAATGATCGCCCGGCTTCGGGAACAGCCGCTCGACGATGTCGCGTGTCTGCGAGGTGCTCAGCCAGTCGAGTTTTTCCCCGGTCGAGAAGGCCCAGAGGTCGGAGACCTGCTGGCCCTTGGGGTCGATGACGCGGATGAGATCGCCGCGCTTGACGCGTATGGCGCGGCCTGACTGCGGAGGAACGACGATGCGACCTTTGTCTTGCATGGATTTCCCTGAAACGATGAACATCCGGCCCTTGCACGGGCCGGTCCTGCCAGCATGGCAGCGACGGCGGCGGTCAGACAGTGCCTGACGGGAACGACATGCCGGCCAGCTTGCGCGCAAAGCTTGCTGCCTCATGGGGGTTGATGTCGGCGGCACGGATCAGATTATCGAAATGCTGGGTCAGTGCCTGGACCGGCTGCGTGGCGTTCAGCACGACATACATGTCGCCAACATAGATGGCGGCGCGGAAGGGGCCGAAGATGGTCAGCGGGATGGAGTAGCGCATGCGGCCGTCATAGAGGAACAGACGGAAGGTCGGGTAGAGATCGTCAAGCAGCGTCGCCATGTGATCAAGCTGCTGCCGCCGATCAGCCTCTGGAAACCGGTCCCAGACGCCGAGACCGCGCGCGAAGATCTCCAGCGTGTGGCGCGGCATGCAGACCTCCATGTCGGTCTCCGGACGCCGGTTGTACTCGATGCGGTATTGCGTCTCGCTGGCCTGCTGCAGACGGCTCCTGTTGGTGATGTTGGCCTCGTAGTCGACCAACGCGTGGGTGCGCAGAAGATCGGGGATGCCGGCCGGCACGTAGCGGATCTTGGTGCCGGCGGCCTCGGCGAACCACTTGGCCAGCAGCGTGCGGTCGAAACCGTCCGGCGCTTCCTCGATCTCCAGGCTCTCGCGGATTTCGCCGGTGACGCCTTCGTCCTGGCTGAGGCCAAGCAGCCAGTCGAGCGAGACCTTGAACTCGGCGGCGATGTTGAGCAGCGTTTCGGCGCGGGGCAGGCGGGTCGAGGCGCCGGACAAAAGCTGCGATAGCGCCGAGCGGTCGATGCCGACCGCTGTCGCGAACCCTGACTGGTTGAGATCGGACCGTGTCAGGAGGAGCTTCAGGCGCTCCCGGAAGATTGTCGACAGGTCACGTTTGTCCATGGCCTTGCTCCCGCTGCGAGGAGGATAAATTTGCGCCGAGATGAGGTAGAAAGACGTCTCAGGCGTAAATAAATCCCTAAGGTTGTTCACAATGTACAACATATGCGGCCAAAAATGCGCAATCGCAACATTTTGTGCACTTTGTCGCGTTGAGTGGAATCGTTTCTCCTGACATTATGTTGTCAGGAACCAGTTGGGGTTCCGGCGACTGAGGGGCAGTGGTCGATAGCATGACAAGCAGTGCAGGCAAGAGCATCCGTCGAAGCAACAAGCCGGCCATCGAGTGGCCGACCGTGGTCCTCGCTCTCTTCTGCTACGGCACATGGTTCGCCTCCGGCTTTTTCCTTTGGCCATCCTATCCCATCCTCACGCTGGCCGTTATGGCCCTGACGCTGGCGCTGCAGTCATCGATCATGCACGAAGTGCTGCATGGCCATCCGACGCGCAACGCCCTGGTCAATGAGGCTTTCGTTTTCCTGCCGGTCGGCCTCACCTGGCCCTTCCGCCGCTTCAAGACCATTCACCTTCGCCATCATGCCGATGAGCGGCTGACCGATCCGCTCGACGATCCCGAGAGCTATTACCAGGCGCTCTGGATGCACGAGGAAATGCCGTCGTGGATGAAGTTCCTGCTCAAGGTCAACAACACGATGATTGGCCGGCTGGTGCTCGGCCCGTGGCTGTCCTGCATCGGCTTCTTTATCGACGACGCCAAGCATGTGATTGCCGGCGACAAGGCGATCCGCAAGGCCTGGCTGCTGCATGCGATCGGTCTCGCTTTTGTGCTGCCGGTCGTCCAGTTCGGTTTTGGCATGCCGCTTTGGCTCTACCTTCTGGTGCCGGTGTGGCTCGGCCAGTCGCTGATCTCGATCTCGCACCTACGCCGAGCATCAATGGTCCGAGCATCCGGAAGGGCGCACGGTGATCGTCGAGCGCTCGCCGCTGTCGTTCCTGTTCCTGAACAACAATCTGCACTTCGTCCACCACAAGACCCCGACGGTCGCCTGGTACAGGCTGCCGAAGCTGTTTCGCGACCGTCGCGACGAGTGGCTGCGGATGAACAATGGCTATGCCTATCCGAACTATTTCGCGCTGCTCAAGGCGTATGCCTTCAAGGCGAAGGAGCCGATCGTGCATCCGGCGTTGCGACGCACACCGGAGCCAGGCCGGGCTTTCAAGCCGCGCGTCAGGGCGCGCAGCATCAGTGGGCTCGGCAGCGCGCCGGTGCCGGCCGAGCCGCCCAAGGAGTAGTCCCGGACATCCCCGGGACCCCGTGTCGGCCAATTCTGATTGGACGCCGCGTTTTTGCGATCCTTTCTCCAGACATGATGATTGAGTGTCGGCATGAGTGAATTGATTGCGGCTCTGCCGATGTATGACTGGCCCGAAATGCGCGGCGAGGTCGACGCACAATGGGCGCTGCTGCGCGATGCCTTCCGGCAAAAAGGTATCGAAGCGCCGCAGACGATCGTGCGTCGCAACGGTGACCTGCCGGCTGTGCCCGGCGGCATCCACGATGCCGAGGGAAAGATCATTGCTCCGGACCCGGCGACATTGCCTCCGGACGAACTCGACTTCCACAAATTATGGCTGCATCCGGCGCTGCTGTTTGCGCAGACCTGCTGGGGGCCGATGGAGCTCGGCCTGGCCGACCATGTGCAGGTGGTCGGCCAGCCGAGCTATGACGCTTATGAGGGCGGGCAGGGCGAACTCTATTCGAGCGCGCTGGTGATGCGGACAGGCGAGGGGCCGGAGGTTCGCTCGCCCGCGGACGGCAAGGCGTCGCTGCCGCTCGATCTCATCCGTGGCAAGCGCTTCACCTTCAACAGTCTCGATTCCATGTCCGGCATCATTGCGCTGACGCGCGACCTTCTAGCGGTGGGTGAGAGCCTCGACATCTTTTCATCGCGCAGCGAAAGCGGCGGCCATCGCGGTTCGATCGTCGCCGTCGCCGAGGGCAAAGCGGATGTCGCCGCGATCGACTGCGAAAGCTGGGCGCTGGCGCAGCGTTTCGAGCCGGCGGCGCGCAAGGTCGTGGTCGTCGGCTGGGCGGCGCGGCGCAAAGGCCTGCCCTATATCACCGCCAGGACGACGCCGGATAAGACCGTACGGGCAATGCGCGAGGCCTTGGCCGGATTAGCCGAGCAGCCTCGCATCCAGCGGGTAGGTTGAAAGCTGCTCGTTGCCGGTTTCGGTGATCAGGATCTGCTCTTCGATCTTGACACCCTCGCGTCCACCCAGCCTGCCGATATAGCTTTCCACGCACAGCACCATGCCGGGTTCCAGCACGCCGTCCGGCGTGTCGGTTGTCCAGTCGCTGGCATGCGGCAGCGTCGGGTATTCGTCGGCCAGACCAACGCCGTGATAAAGCACGCCGTAGCGGGTAGGGAAGCAGTCACCCGGCGGCACGACGGAGCGTTCGACAAGATCGCGGAACGAGACGCCAGGCTGCATCAGCTCGGTGTTGTGCGCGATCTGGTCGGCGGCGATGCGGAACAGGTCGCGCTGCTCGTTGGACGGTTGCTTGTCTCCGCACAGCCAGGTGCGTGAAAGGTCGGCGCAAAAACCGTAAGGGCCGATCAGGTCGGTGTCGAAAGCGACAAGGTCGCCGTTCTCGATCACCCGCGAGGAGCATTCCTGGAACCATGGATTGGTGCGCGGACCTGACGCCAGCAGCCGGGTCTCGATCCATTCGCCGCCGCGCGCGATGTTGCCGCGATGCAGTTCGGCCCACAATTCGTTCTCGGAGATGCCCGGCTTCAGCACGGCTTCCATCTCGCCCATCGCCGCCTCGCAGGCGACGATCGAACGACGCATGGCCAGGATTTCGTCCGGCGACTTGATCAGCCGCGCGTTCTCCATGACGGCTTCGCCATTGCCGATGGAGACGCCAAGACGGGCGAGTTCCTCGACGCCTTCCGGATTGATGTGGTCGACGGCGATGCGGCTGTTGCCGCCATGTTCCCTGACCAGATCGGCGATGCCGGCGGCCCAGCGGCGGACCTTCTGCTCGGTCAGCTCGCCGCTGTAGAGATACATCCACGATACCGCCGGCCGTACCTCGTCGACGACGCCGGAATGATCGGACAGATGCTCGCAGGAGAAATAGTCGAACAGCACCACAGGCCCTTCGGTGGCGACGAAACAATGCCGGGTCGGGTTGTGCGCGACCCACAGCTGCATGTTCGTCGAGTCGGTGGCGTAGCGGATGTTGACCGGGTCGTAGAGCAGGGCGCCGGCATAGCCGCGGCGCTTCAGCTCGGCGCGGATGCGCCGCAGCCGGTATTTTCGCATCGCCGGAAGATCGGGCGCGGCTATGCCTACCGCGGCCCACTCGGCTTGCGCCTGCTCACCATAGCCAAGCACATGCTGGTTGAGCGCGGCGGCCTTCTCACGCGAAGCCTCGCGCAACGCCTCGATCGAGCCGGGTTCGAACGGCATGATCTTGCGGTGGCGGCCGAAGCCGCCCTTTGGCGCTGCGCTGTCCACGATCGAACTTCAGCTCCGCATCTTCTCGCCGCTCGGGTCGAAGGGCGCCTCGACATTGATGCGGGCCGGACGCCGATGTCCGAGGATCTCGATCTCGAACAGTCCGGCACTTTCGTCCTCGGCAAGGGCTGCCGGCACGTAGCCTTGCGCCATCGACTTCTGGACGTAATGCGCATAGCCGCCCGACGTCACCCAGCCGACCACGCGCCACTCACCGTCGACGATGCCGCGCACGGCGGACGCGCCTTCGGCGGCCTTGGAGCCGCGCACTTCCTTGCCCGCCATATCGAAGCGCGGCGCGCCGTAGCCATGCGGCTTTTCCACCGTGCCATAGTCCTTGCCGACCTTGGCCCAGATCGGCTCGTCGCCCATCACGTCGGCATCGGTCGCATCGACTATGAAGGAAACGCGGCGCAGTTTCGGACCTTCCGTCTGTTCTTTGGCGGCGGCTTCGCGGCCGATAAAATCGTTCTTCTCGAGCTTGATGAAGCGGTCCATCGAGCCTTCGAACGGGCCGTAGATCGGGCGCAGCTCACGGAACCAGGTCGGGAAGTTCTTTTCGAGGCGCATCGACAGCAGCGCGCGCATGCCGAAATCGACCAGGCCGAACTCTTCACCGGCGTCCTTGATCGCCTTGTAGACCAGGCGCTCATAGGCCGGCGCCATCCAGATCTCATAGCCGAGATCGCCGGTATAGGTGATGCGGTTGACCAGGCAGGGTGCGCCGCCGACCGCCATCTCGCGGAAATCCATGAAGCGGAAGGCCTTGGTCGAGACGTCGACATCGACCAGCTTCTGCAACAGGTCACGCGATTTCGGACCGGCGATCGACAGGCCGACCAGCGTCTGGTCGAAGCGGTGGATGCGCACAGAACCGTCCTTCGGCAGGTGCTTCTCGAACCAGCGCATGTGGTACTTCTGCGCCGCTGACGAGCCCCAGATCATGAAGCGGTCTTCGCCGGCCTTGGCGATGGTGAAGTCGCCGATCAGCTTGCCGAACTCGTTGACCATCGGGGTCAACACGATGCGGCCGACCTTGGGCATGCGGTTGGTCATCAGCCGGTTGAGGAAATCCTCGGCCGCCGGTCCCGACACTTCGTATTTGGCGAAGTTGGCGATCTCGGTGACGCCGACGCGTTCGCGCGTGGCGCGCACTTCCTCGCCGATCGGACCGAAATCGTTGGAACGGTGGAAGGAGACGATGTCCTTGGGCTCCTTGCCCTTCGGCGCGAACCAGAGCGGCGTCTCCAGACCCCAGCTATCGCCCATGACGGCATTGTTGGCGAGCATTGTGTCGTAGAGCGGTGTCGTCTGCGCCGGACGCGCGGCCGGCAGTTCCTCGTTCGGGAAGCGGATCGAGAAGCGGCGCGAATAGTTTTCGCGCACCTTGGCGTTGGTGTAGCGCAGGCCGGCCCATTCGCCGAAGCGGGCGACGTCCATGCCCCAGACGTCGAAGCCCGGATCGCCATGCACCATCCAGTTTGACAGTGCCAGGCCGACGCCGCCGCCCTGGCTGAAGCCGGCCATGACGGCGCAGGCGCACCAGAAATTGGTCAGGCCCTGCACCGGACCGACCAGCGGGTTGCCGTCGAGCGCGAAGGTGAAGGGGCCGTTGATGATCTGCTTGATGCCGGCCTTCTCGATACCGGGGAAATGCTTGAAACCGATTTCCAGCGACGGCGCGATGCGGTCGATGTCGGGCGGCAGGAGTTCGTGGCCGAAATCCCATGGCGTGTTGACCGGCGACCACGGCTTGCAAGCCTTCTCATAAGTGCCGAGCAGGATGCCGTTGCGCTCCTGGCGGGTGTAGATCTCGCCCTTGAAGTCGAGCACGCCGATCATCTCGCGGCCGGTCGACTTGTTGAATTCCTCGACCTCCGGCATTGGCTCGGTGAGCAGGTACATGTGCTCCATGGCCAGCACCGGCAGCTCGACGCCGACCATGCGGCCGATCTCGCGCGCCCATAGGCCGCCGCAGTTGACGACATGCTCGGCGTGGACGGTGCCTTGCTCGGTGACGACGTTCCAAGTGCCGTCCGGCTGCTGGGTGAGATCGACGACGCGGTTGCGCAGCACGATCTCGGCGCCGAGTTTCTTAGCCGCCTTGGAGTAGGCGATGGTGGTGCCCGAAGGGTCGAGATGGCCCTCGACCGGATCCCACATGGCGCCCACGAAGTTCGTCTCGTCCATCAGCGGGAACATCGCCTTGGCTTCCGACGGCGTGATCAGCTCGGTGTCCATGCCGAGATAGCGGCCCTTGGCGTGCGCCAGCCGCAGGAAGTCCATGCGCTCGGGCGTATCGGCCATCATGACGCCGCCGGTGAGGTGCAGCGAGCAGGACTGTCCGGAAATCTCCTCGATTTCCTTGTAGAGCTGCACGGTATAGGCCTGCAGCTTGGCGACGTTCGGGTCGCCGTTCAGCGTGTGGAAGCCGCCCGCCGCATGCCAGGACGAGCCGGAGGTGAGCTCCGAACGCTCGATCAGCATGATGTCGGTCCAGCCGGCCTTGGCCAGGTGATAGAGCACCGAGCAGCCAACGACGCCGCCGCCGATGACAACCGCTTTTACATGGGATTTCATGAAGATAGGTCCGTTTTTGAAAATACTGAATCGAGTGATTTGGGTGTGAAAACAAAGCGGAGATCAGATGCCGCGATGTTTTCGGCCAGCCTGCCATCGAGCGCGGCAAGGATGGTTTCACAGACGGAAGTACGATGTTTCAGAACGTCATGGTTCCAGACACGCATGATCGAATAGCCCTGAGACTGCATGAAGTCGTCGCGGCGGCGGTCATATGAACTGTCGGCGTGTTGATGGCCGTCGATTTCCACGACGAGCCAACGCTCGCGGCAAGCGAAGTCGGCAAAAAACGGGCCGATGGAAAACTGGCGCGTAAATCGATGGCCACCAAGCTTGCGTGCCTTCAGTTCGAGCCAAAGCAACGCTTCCGCTTGGTTGCCTGATTGCCGAAGGTTCCGCGCTCGCTTCGTTGTTCCCGTTCTGCGGCGGCTACGCGTTTCGTGAGCGCCTTCCCCCACTCCGTCGCCGCTTCGCGGCGCCACTCTCCCCTCCGGAGGGAGAGGAAGGGAGCCAGCCTGCATAAGTTCGCGCCCTTCCTCTCCCCCGTCGATCGGGGGAGAGGTGTCAAGCGAAGGTTGACGGAGTGGGGGTCGACCGTTCATCGAAGCCGCCTGATTGCCTGATTGTCGAAGGTTGCGCGCTCGCTTTGTTGTGCCCGTTTTGCGGCGACTGCGTGTTTGACCAGCGGCTTCCCCCACTCCGTCGCCGCTTCGCGGCGCCACCTCTCCCCTCCGGAGGGAGAGGAAGGGAGCCAGCCTGCATAAGTTCGCGCCCTTCCTCTCCCCGTCGATCGGGGGAGAGGTGTCAAGCGAAGGTTGACGGAGTGGGGGTCGACCGCTCATCGAAGCCGCCTGATTGCCTGATTGTCGAAGATTGCGCGCCGGCTTTGTTGTGCCCGTTTTGCGGCGACCGCGTGTTTGACCAGCGGCTTCCCCCACTCCGTCGCCGCTTCGCGGCGCCACCTCCCCTCCGGAGGGAGAGGAAAGGAGCCCGCCTGGCTAAGTTCACGCCCTTCCTCTCCCCCGTCGATAGGGGAGAGGTGTCAAGCGAAGCTCGACGGAGTGGGGGTCGACTGCTCATCGCCAACATTATCAGAAGTCGGTCGGCGCGCCGCCTTCGGCCGTGCGCTTCTGGACGAAGTCGTTGAGCTCCTCGCGGATCGCCGGATCCATGTAGGGCTCGTCATAGGATGCCAGCCGTTCCTTCCAGACCTTGTTGGCCTTTTCCAGCGCGGTCGGCGAGCCGGCTTCCGCCCAGGTCTCGAAATTGCGCCAGTCGGACAGGATCGGCGAGTAGAAGGCGGTCTTGTAGCGGTCCTGCGTGTGCTGGGTGCCGAAGAAGTGGCCGCCGGGGCCGACCGACTGGATGGCGTTGAAGCCGAGCGCCTCTTCGGAAAGGTCGAGCGGGGTGAGGAATTCGGCCACCATCTGCAGCAGGTCGATGTCCAGGATGGTCTTCTCATAAGAGCAGCGCAGGCCGCCTTCGAGCCAGCCGGCGCCGTGCATCATCAAATTGCCGCCGCCCTGGATGGCGCCCCACAGCGAGAACACGCTTTCATACGCCGCCTGCGCGTCGACCGTGTTGGCGGCGCAGGTGTTGGAGGTGCGGTAGGGGATGTTGTAGCGGCGGGCGAGCTGGCCTCCGACAAGCTGCGCCTTCATGTATTCGGGCGTGCCGAAGGCCGGTGATCCCGATTTCATGTCGACATTGGAGGTGAAGCCGCCATAGCCGACGGGCGCGCCCTTTTTCACCATTTGCGCGAAGGCAATGCCCGACAGCGCCTCGGCATTCTGCTGCACCAGTGCGCCGGCGATGGTCACCGGTGCCATGGCGCCCGACAGCGTGAAGGGCGTGACGATGACGACCTGGCCCTTGCTCGACATCTGGATGATGCCTTCCATCATCGGCACGTCGAGCTTGAGCGGCGAATTGGTGTTGATGATGGTGAAGACGGACGGCTCTTCCAGCATCTGCTCATGGCTGATGCCGCGCGCGATGCGGGTGATCTCGATGCCGTCGACGTTACGTTCCTTGCCGAGCGAATAGATGTGGAAGACCTTGTCGGTCAGCGTGGCGAGATCGCGGATGCATTCGAGATGGCGAACCGAGGGGTGGATATCGGTCGGCTCGACGGGATAGCCGCCGGTGCAGTTCAGGATGTTGTGCATCTGCGCCAGGCGCAGGAAGTTGCGGTAGTCGGCCTGGTTGCCGGGGCGGCGACCGCGGTCGAGATCGGAGCAGTTCGGCGCCGAGGCCATCATCGACAGGATCACATTGTTGCCGCCGAAGCGCAGATTGTGCGCCGGGTTGCGGGCATGCAGCGTGAATTCCGATGGGCAGTTCGAGATCAGATCGAGGATCATGTCGCTGTCGAAGCGCACCCGCTCTGAGCCCTCGGTCACGTCGGCGCCATGCGCCTTCATGATGCGGCGGGCCTCGTCATGCAGGACGTCGACGCCGATTTCCCGCAGCACGCGCAGCGAGGCGAGGTGGATCGATTCCAGCTCGTCGTCGGAAACCAGCTTGGTCGGCGTCAGCGGGTTCCTCAGCTGCCGGAAAGCCGGCTGTTCGAAGGCGGCCGAGCCGCCGGCGCGCTTTCCGGCGCGGCCGCCACGGCGGGCGCGGTCGGTTGCCAAAGGCGGTTCGGCTGGTTGCAGGGCGGCAGTCATGGGAGGCCTCGTACGCTTCGATAATGCGCCGGCATAATGGACCGGCGGCTGTCCGGCCATTGCGGAGGCGGCGACCACTAGGACGAGGGAAGCGACATGCCGGAACGGCAGTTTTGCTGGCTTGCCGAATTGCCGCCGCTGAGGCATCCGCATGGCTTTCGCCGTTGATATGGGTGGGGATTGATCCGCGAGCCACAATGACCGCTTCCGCTGAGACCGCCGAAGAACCACCACAATGGGCAGCGCTTGCCGGTGTCACGGCAGCACTCGCCATGTTCGGCGCGGCGCAAGGGTTGAGCTCGCCGCTGTTCACGCTGCTGATGCAGAAGCAGGGGTTTTCACCGGGTTTGATCGGCTTGTCTGCAGCGATGATGCCGGTCGGGCTCATCCTGTCGGCCTCGTTCGTGCCGGCGGCAGTGCGGCTGGTCGGCGCGCGGAACCTGGCGGTCGGCTGCTCGCTGATCGGCGCGCTGTGCTTCCTGGCCATCTTCTATCTGCAGAACTGGGTGGCCTGGTATTTTATCCGGTTCATCATCGGCATCGTCATCAACCCGCTCTATGTGCTGGGCGAAGTCTGGGCGCTGTCGCTGGCGCCGCCGTCGCGGCGCGGGCGCGTCATGGGCGTGTTCAACACGTTGATGGGCGCCGGCTACGCCGCCGGTCCGTTCACGCTGACCCTGCTCGGCACCGAAGGCTGGGCTCCGTTCAGCGTCGGCATCGTCGGCTTCCTGCTCTGCGCCATCATTCTGCGGCTTGTCTCCTCAAAGCTCATCGGGTTCGAGGATGATGGCCAGCCCGCCGGCAGCCTCGTTGGTTTTGCCCAGCTGGCGCCGGCGCTGCTTTTGGCCGTGCTGGTGTCTGCCGCCGTCCAGCAGAGCACTTATGCGCTGGGCCCTGTCTTCGGCGCCGGCTACGGCCTGCCGGAGGCGGCCCTTGCCGCGCTGGTGATGATGCTTTCGCTCGGCAACATCGTGCTGCAGATCCCGCTTGGCCTGCTTGCCGAACGATTTGGCGGCCGGCCGATGATCCTGGCCTGCGCGATCGCGACAACGGCCTGCGCCGTGCTGTTGCCGCTGCTGATCAGGACGCCGCTTGTCTGGGGCGTGCTTCTGGTGATGGGCGCGGTCGGCTACGGCGTCTATACGATGGCTCTGGTCGAACTCGGCAGCCGCTTCAAGGGTACGCTGCTGGTCACCGGCAATTCGGCCTTCGCCTTGCTGTGGGGCGTTGGCGGCATTGTCGGCCCGCCCGGCGCGGGGCTGCTCATGCAAGGCATCGGCTCGCTCGGGCTGCCGGCCGTGATCATCGGCCTCGACGCGACGCTGGTGATCTTCGCGCTCTATCGTTCGCGCCAACGGCGCCACGCCTGACAGGAGCTGACTGGAGCAAGCGCTTTTCGCCTGCGGGGCTTACCGCAGGCGCGGTGACCCGCTAAGTCGCATCATGGATCTTGCGCAGAAGAGCAGCGACGAGACGGTGCAGTGGGCCGCGACCATCGGCGTGATCGCGACCGTTTCCGTTTTTGCCATCGCGCAAGGGCTTTCCTATCCGCTCTTGAGCTTCATCCTGCAACGTCAAGGCGTATCGCCGGCCATCATTGGGCTTTCGGCGGCGATGACGCCGATCGGCTTCATCCTGTCATCGCCGTTGATCCCGGGGCTGGCGCGCCGCTTCGGGGCAGGGCGCACCGCGCTCACCTGTGCGGCGCTGTCGGCGCTGGTGCTGGCGTTGATCGGCTGGACGCAGGACGTCTATCTCTGGTTCCCGCTACGTTTCCTGACCGGCGTGGTGACCAACCCGCTTTACGTTTCGAGCGAGACCTGGGTGATCGCGTTGGCGCCGCCGTCGCGACGCGGGCGGATCATGGGTCTCTATTCGACCATCATTTCGGCCGGCTTCGCCGCCGGCCCGCTCTGCCTTCTGGCCGTCGGCACCGAAGGCTGGGCGCCG
This sequence comes from Mesorhizobium sp. ORM8.1, assembly GCF_053005525.2. Lineage (NCBI taxonomy): Bacteria > Pseudomonadati > Pseudomonadota > Alphaproteobacteria > Hyphomicrobiales > Phyllobacteriaceae > Mesorhizobium > Mesorhizobium sp. ORM8.1. The sequence continues at coordinate 6,580,758 of NZ_CM132600.1, forward strand.
TTCCTGGTCGGCATCTTCGCTTTTCTGTTCTGCGGCTGCTGCCTGGCGATGGTGGTTCGACGACTGCCCACGGTCGACGAGACGGGTCACAAGGTTTCGGTTCTGGCTTTCATACCGATGGCGTGGCTGCTGATGTCGGCGGTCGTCGTCGCCGCCGGTTTCGAGCAAGCCATATTGTCCCTGCTTCCGGTCTATGGGACGCACCATGGCATCCCGGAAGCGCGCATGTCGGCGCTGCTGTCGGTGATGATTGCCGGCAACATCGCTATGCAAGTGCCGCTCGGCCTGCTCGCCGAAAGGCTGACAGCACGCCTAGTGCGCTTCGGCTGCGTTGCGGCGACAATCCTGGGGTGCGCGCTTTTGCCGGTGCTGATCGACACGCCGTTGATCTGGCCCTGCCTGTTCATCTGGGGCGCAGTCTCCTATGGCGTCTACACGATGTCGATCATCGAGCTCGGCGAACGGTTCAGCGGCTCGACGCTGGTTGCCGGCAACGCCGCCTTTTCACTGATGTGGGGCCTCGGCGGCATCATCGTGCCGCCGCTCACCGGCAGCGCCATGGACGTCATCGGCACGGCCGGCCTGCCGCTCACGCTCGGCGCAATCTGCGCGGTGCTGGCGGCGGCGACGGTCTTTCGCCGACGGGTCGTGTAAGCGAGAGGCCTTCATCCGTCGCCCTTGAATATCCGTGCAGCGGACGCGATGTAGGCTAAGCCGCCAAATTGAGTCCGGAGATACGTATGACCAGCACGATGAGCAAAACCCAGCCCCAGTTGGCGGCGGAGGATCCCTTCCTCTGGCTGGAGGACCGCAACGGCAAGGAGGCGCTCGACTGGGTTCATCGCCAGAATGCGCTGACGGTCGGCGAATTGCAGGGCGATCCCTCCTACCAGGCAACATTCGAGACCGCGCTCGATCTGATGACGGCCGAGGACAACATGCCGGTTGGGGCAGCACTTGCCGGCTATGTCTATAATTTCTGGCAGGACAAGACCAATGCTCTCGGATTGTGGCGGCGCACGACGGTCGCCTCCTACAAGACCGACAAGCCCGACTGGGAGACGATCATCGACTTCGATGAACTCTCGGCAAAAGAGGGCGTGAAGTGGGTGTTCGGCGGCGCGAGCCGGCTCTATCCCGATTTCGACCGCTGCCTGCTCTCCATGTCGCCCGATGGCGGCGACGCCAGCGAGATGCGTGAGTTCGACATCGCGACCAAAACCTTCGTCGAGGACGGCTTTCGGGCACCGGCCTCGAAGTCGGGCTTTTCCTGGCTGGACAAGGACACGGTGATCGTCTCGGCGGCCTTCGAGGAAGACGACAAGACCCAATCGGGCTATCCGCGCGTCATCAAGCTCTGGCCGCGCGGCACGAAGCTCGAAGACGCGACGCCGATCTTCGAAGCCGAGAAGCAGGATCTCGCGGTCGGTGGCGGCGTCGAGTTCGACGGCGACAAGCGCCATGTGCTGCTTGGCAGGACGATCGACTTCTTCACAGCGCATAGTTTCTTGCGGCTGCCATCGGGCGAGAACAGGCGCATCCCGCTGCCCGACGACGCCACCGATACGGCAATCTTCAAGGGCCAGCTCATCTTCGGCGTGCGCAGCCCGTGGACGGCGCCTGACGGCACGCATTGTCTGCCGGACGGGCTCTATTCCGTCGATTTCGACCGCTGGATCGAAACCGGCAGCTTCGAGCCGGTTGAAACCGTGCTGGAGCCGGCACATCGGGTTTCGATCGCCGGCAGCGCCCGCACGCAGGACCGCCTGTTCATCAACCTGATGGACAATGTGCGCGGCAAGGTGATCGCCTGCGACCGAACGGCCAAGGGCTGGTCGCTGAAGCCGGTGGCATTGCCCGACAACGGCAATGTCGGCATCAGCCATGCCGAGCATTTCGGTTCGAGCGTGTCCTTCTCCTTCACCGATTTCCTGACGCCGAGCTCGATCATCTGGTCTGATGACAATGGCGAAACGCTCAACACGGTGAAGTCGCAGCCGGCCCGCTTCGACGCCTCGCCTTACATTTCCGAGCAATTCGAGGCGCGCTCGAAGGACGGCACGATGATCCCGTATTTCGTCGTCAGGCGGCGCGACCAGAAGGAGCCGGTGCCGGCGCTGCTCTATGGCTATGGCGGCTTCGAAGTGCCGCTGCTGCCGGGCTATGCCGGCATTCGCGGCAGGCTGTGGCTGGACAGGGGCAATGCCTATGTCCAGGCCAACATCCGCGGCGGCGGGGAGTTCGGGCCGGCCTGGCACCAGGCGGCGCTGAAGGGTAAACGCCAGAATGCGTATGACGACTTCGCGGCCGTTGCCGAAGACGTGGTGCGGCGCGGCATCACGACAGCGGCGCAGCTTGGCATCCAGGGCGGCTCGAATGGCGGCCTGCTGACCGGCGTGTCGCTGACGCAACGCCCGGAACTGTTCGGCGCCGTCATCATCGACGTGCCGCTGCTCGACATGCTGCGCTACACCGAACTGCCGCCCGGCGCTTCATGGATCGCCGAATATGGCGACCCGGCGAAGCCGGAGGAGGCTGCCTGGCTTGGCGCCTATTCGCCTTATCAGCATGTCTCGGATGCCGCCTATCCGCCGGTGCTGCTGATGACCTCGACCGCCGACGATCGCGTCCATCCCGGCCATGCCCGCAAGATGGCGGCGCGGCTGCAGGAAATGGGCCACGCCAGGACGCTGCTCTACGAAGAGACGGAGGGAGGCCATGGCGGGCGCGGCGACCGCCGCCCGCAGGCGGCGCAAACGGCGATGCGTTACATGTTCCTGCAGCGAGCGCTGACCGGAACGGCTTGAATTCTAGGCCTGAGGCGGCATAAGCTGCCGTCATGGTCTATATCAGCACATCTGGCGCCTTTGGGGTCGCGGTGACGCCGTCGCCGCGCACGCTGCGCGCGGAGCTTTTGCGGCTGTGCGCCCGCATCGGCTATTCGCCGCCCCGCTTCCTCTGACGAATCCGCTCCCGGCGCTGCCGGATTGATTCAAGAGGAAAGATAAAATCCATGACTTATCAGAATTATTCGCTGAAGCAGCTTCAGCAGATCGACGCCGCGCATCACCTGCATCCTTTCACCGACCACAAGGAATTGCGCGAGACCGGCTCGCGCATCATCACCCATGCCAACGGCCCGTTCATCTATGATGCCGACGGCACCGAAATCCTCGACGGCATGGCGGGCCTTTGGTGCGTCAATGTCGGCTATGGCCGCGACGAGCTGGCCGAGGCCGCTTATGCGCAGATGAAGGAGCTGCCCTACTACAACTCCTTCTTCAAATGCTCGACGCCGACGCCGGTGCTTCTGTCGAAGAAGCTGGCGGAGCTGGCGCCGAAGCATGTCAGCCAGGTGTTTTACGGCTCGTCCGGCTCGGAAGCCAACGACACGGCGCTGCGACTGGTCCGCCATTATTGGGCCTTGGAAGGCAAGCCCGAGAAGAACCGCATTATCTCGCGCAAGTCGGCCTATCACGGTTCGACCGTCGCCGGCACGTCGCTTGGCGGCATGGAGCCGATGCACAAGCAGCTCGGCGGCGCCGTGCCCAACATCGTCCATGTGATGATGCCTTATGCCTATGAACTCGCGCTGCCCGGCGAAAGCGACCATGATTTCGGCATCCGCGCGGCAAAAGCCGTCGAGGACGCGATCCTCGAAGCCGGCGCCGACAAGGTCGCCGCCTTCATCGGCGAGCCGGTGATGGGCGCCGGCGGCGTGAAAATCCCGCCGATGAGCTATTGGCCGGAAGTCGAGCGCATCTGCCGCAAATATGATGTGTTGTTGATGCTGGACGAGGTCATCACCGGCTATGGCCGCACCGGCGAATGGTTCGCGGCGCAGACTTTCGGCGTCGAGGCCGACACCATCACCACCGCCAAGGCGCTGACCTCGGGCTACCAGCCGCTGTCGGCGCTGCTGGTCGGCGACCGCATCGCGGCGACTTTGGTGGAAAAGGGCGGCGAGTTCTATCACGGCTACACCTATTCGGGTCATCCGGTGGCCTGCGCGGTGGCGTTGAAGAACCTCGAGATCATCGAGCGCGAAGGCCTGGTCGAACGCGTCAAGAACGACACCGGTCCCTATTTTGCGCAGGCGCTGCAGGAGCAGCTTGCCGGCCACAGGCTGGTCGGAGAGGTGCGCTCCATCGGCCTGATGGGCGCGATCGAGATCGTCAAGGACAAGGCGACCAAGGAGCGTTACCTGCCGTCGGGAAGTGCTGCCGTCGTGGTGCGCGACCATGCGATCGCACAAGGCCTGATGCTGCGCGCCACCGGCGACACGATGATCCTGTCGCCGCCGCTGATCTGGACGCGCGTCACCATCGACATGGCCTGCGAGCGCATCGCCAAGGCGCTCGATCTCGCCGAGGCGGATTTGCGCAAGCGATAAAACAAAGAGGGCCGGGCGCCTGTTGCTACGTGGCGCCCGGTCCAACTTTCCCGGTATGTCGGGGAACGAATAACCCTTGACGCACTTAGTGTCGGGGGCCGGCCATACCGGCCGCATTGGGGATTTCCATGACAAAGATAAGCAAGAGCCGGCGGTCGCGGGACGTGGCCGCGATAGGCCAGGACTTGATGCTGGCGCCGTTGGTGGCGATGATGCGCCTGCCGCTGATGGCCGCGGAAACCGGCCGAGCCTACAGTCCTGAAACTGCACGCGCAGTGCAGGAGAAAGCCAACGCGGTGGCCGAGGGCGCGTTGGCGGCACAGATGGCGCTGTGGCAGTCGGCGGCGCGCTTCTGGCCCGAGGTTTTTTCAGGCCGCACGCCATCGCTGTTCAACGGCATCGCGGTGGAACGGTCGATCAGTGCGGCGCTGAAGCCCGCCAGCCGCGCTGTGAAGGCAAATTTCCGGCGTTTATCCAGCAAGGCTTAGGGAAGTCGACTGGAAAGACCGCGCAGTATAGCTCCCGGAAAAGCAAAAACCGCGCACCCAACGGGAACGCGGCTTTGCCAGATACGCATGGCGTTTCGCGACGAAGCACTTGCGAAACTAACGGGCTCCGGTACGCGAGACCTGATCCGGAGCGCCGGGCGGATGCGATGTCCGCCTCGAAGTCCGTTTTATAGGCACATCGTTACCGGTGCGTTATCGAGACCTTAAGCAAATCTAAATTTGCCGGCTTCGTGCCGGCTAATTTTCGAAATACCTTTGGAAAGCAGCGGCTTAGCGCGTGTCACCGCGCAGGAAATTAATAATCCCGGAAAAATCGACGCCGGCATGGCCTTGTGCGTTGAACAGCGCGTAAAGCTGCGTCGCCTCGGCGCCCAGGGGCGTTACCGCGCCGGCGCTTTGCGCTGCTTCCTGCGCCAATTTCAGGTCCTTCAGCATCAGCGCCGCGGCAAAACCGGGCTTGTAGTCGCGATTCGCCGGCGATGCCGGAACGGGGCCGGGCACCGGGCAGTAGGTGGTCAACGACCAGCACTGGCCGGAGGAGGTGGAGGCAACGTCGAACAGCGCCTGGTGCGACAGGCCGAGCTTTTCGGCAAGCACGAAGGCTTCGGCGACGCCGATCATCGAGATGCCGAGGATCATGTTGTTGCAGATCTTGGCCGCCTGTCCAGCGCCATCGCCGCCGCAATGGACGATGCGGCCGGCCATCGGTTTCAGGATCGGCTCGGCGGCGGCAAAAGCCGCATCGGAGCCGCCGGCCATGAAGGTGAGGGTGCCGGCGGTGGCGCCGCCAGTGCCGCCGGACACGGGCGCGTCGATCGAGGGTAAGCCGTGCTTGGCGGCAATGGCGTGCGCCTTGCGGGCCGATTCGACGTCGATGGTCGAGGAATCGATGAACAGCGCACCTGGCTTCGCTTTTGGTGCGATGTCTTCATAGACCGACAGCACATGCTTGCCGGCGGGCAGCATGGTAATGACGACGTCGGCCTCTTTTACCGCGGCCAACGCATTGGCCATAACCGTCACGCCATGCTCCCGGGCGACAGTAAGGTTTTCCGGCACAAGGTCGAACCCGTTCACAGCGTGTCCGGCCTTGACCAGATTAGCGGCCATGGGATTGCCCATGTTACCGAGGCCTATGAAGGCGATGGTTGCCATCGTTTTCTCCCGAATGTTTTCTGTCAGCGCCCGATCAACGACCGCGCAATAATGACGCGCATGATCTCGTTGGTGCCCTCGAGGATCTGGTGGACGCGCAGGTCGCGCACCAGCTTTTCGATGCCATAGTCGTGCAGATAGCCATAGCCGCCATGCAGTTGCAGCGCCTGGTTGGCGACGTCGAAGCCGATATCGGTGACGAAACGTTTGGCCATCGCCGACCATTTGCCGGCGTCCGGCGCCTTACGGTCGAGCTTCGAGGCGGCGGCGTAGAGGAAGATGCGCGCCGCCTGCAGCTCGGTCTCCATGTCGGCCAGCCTGAATTGCAGCGCTTGGAACTGGTTGAGCCTCGAGCCGAACGCCTTGCGCTCGCCCGTATAGCCTAGCGCCTTGTCGAGCGCCGATTGCGCGCCGCCCAGCGAACAGGCGGCGATGTTGAGGCGGCCGCCGTCGAGCCCGGCCATGGCGATGCCGAAACCGGCGCCTTCGCCTGAAAGCAGGTTTTGCGCCGGCACCTTGCAGTCCTCGAAGATGACCTGGCGCGTCGACTGCATGTGCCAGCCCATCTTGTGCTCGTTGGCACCGAAGGAGAGGCCAGGCGCGTCCTTCGGTACGACAAAGGTGGATATGCCTTTCGGACCGTCGGCGCCGGTGCGCGCCATGACGACATAAAGATCGCTGTCACCGGCGCCGGAGATGAACTGCTTGGCGCCGTTCAAGACATAGTCGCCGCCGCTTTTCACCGCACGCGTCTTCAGTGCCGCGGCATCCGAGCCGGAACCAGGCTCGGTCAGGCAGTAGCTTGCCAGCCATTCCATCGAGGTCAGCTTCGGCAGGAAGCGCTGCCGCTGCTCATCGCCGCCGAAGCGGTCGATCATCGAGGCCGCCATGTTGTGGATCGAAATGAAGGACGAAAAGGCGGGGTCGGCATGTGCCAGCGCCTCGAAGATCAGCACGGCATCGAGCCTGCCGAGCGCCGAGCCGCCGACATCGTCACGGACGTAGATGCCGCCCAGACCGAGCGGGCCGGTCTCGCGGATCACATCGGCAGGGAAGTGCTTTGCCCGGTCCCAGTCCAGGGCATTGGGAGCAACGCGATCGGCGGCGAAGGCCTGGGCCATCTCCTGGATGGCGCGTTGTTCCTCGTTGAGTTCGAATTGGCCAGTGCCCGCATCGACTGCCGCGTCCATGGCGTGCTCCCTGTCGTTTATCGTTCTTGGCTTTGCGCGCCGCTCAATCTAGACCAATGATGCCGCCGCGCAACCCGGCCGACCGCGGACCGGCTGTGCATGGAATGATAAACGGAGCCGTTTGTGCCGACAATTTTCGATGCGTTGCTCCAGAAATTCCGGATTTATCTCGAGGGCGTTGAAGACCCGGTGGTCAGGGATGCGGTCGCCGGCATCGACTGGGCCATGCCGGCACGTTCACTTGAGCCGCATGGTCTTGCCTGTCTTCGCCATCTCGACCGCATCGCCGAGCTTGCGCCGCCGGCAATCCAGCCACTGACGCAATTCGTCGCCGACAATCGCGACGACTTTTGCTGGGGCCAGACCTATAGCGCCGCCGATTTCGGCCAGGGCTTTATCGACAATTACGGCTGGCTGGAGGTGTTCGGCACGCGCGGGCATTTCGCCAATGACGCGGTCGCGGGCGGTGTGCTGATGCTTGGGGCCGATATCGTCTATCCAGACCATCATCACATCGCCGAGGAGATCTATATCCCGCTGACCGGCGGCACCGCGTGGCGCATGGGCGAGGGCGGCTTCCAGCTTCGCGCCGCCGGCGAGGTGATCCACCACGCGTCCAATGTCAACCACGCCATGCGCACCGGCAAGGAGCCGCTGATGGCGCTCTATATCTGGCGCGGCGGCCCGCTGGCGCAGAAGTCGACCATCGGCTCGGGGGGCAGGAGCTGATGGCCAAGGCGATCATGCTGCAAGGCACTGGCTCCGATGTCGGCAAGACCGTGCTGGTCGCCGGTTTGTGTCGAGCAGCGAGGAATCGCGGGCTGAATGTCAGGCCGTTCAAGCCGCAGAACATGTCGAACAATGCCGCCGTCGCTGACGGCGACAACAGCTCCAGCGGCGGCGAGATCGGCCGTGGACAATGGCTGCAGGCGCTGGCCTGCGGCGTTCGTCCGATGGTGCACATGAACCCGGTGCTGCTCAAGCCGCAGAGCGATATCGGTTCGCAGGTGATCGTGCAGGGCAAGGTGTTCGGCGAGGCGCGGGCGCGCGACTATCAGGCGATGAAGACCAGGCTGATGGACGCCGTTCTGGATTCCTGGGCGAAGGTCGGCGAGGGCGCCGATCTCGTCATCGTCGAGGGCGCTGGATCGCCGGCCGAGATCAATCTGCGTCCCCGCGACATCGCCAATATGGGTTTTGCCACGCGCGCCAACGTGCCGGTGATCCTGGTCGGCGACATCGATCGCGGCGGCGTCATCGCTTCGGTCGCCGGCACCCATCTGATCCTGCCGGAAGACGACCGGCGCATGATCGCCGGCTATCTCATCAACAAGTTCCGTGGCGATGTCTCGCTGTTCGACGATGGCATCAAGGCGATCGGCAGCTTCACCGGATGGCGCTGCTTCGGCGTCGTGCCGTGGCTCAAGGCTGCTTCGCGTCTGCCGTCGGAGGATTCGGTCGTGCTCGAGCGCCTGGCGTCAGGCGAGACGCGGGCGCTGAAAGTGGCCGTGCCGATGCTGGCGCGCATTGCCAATTTCGACGATCTCGATCCGCTCAAGGCCGAGCCCCAGGTCGAGGTGGTGTTCGTGCCGCCGGGCAAGCGGCTGCCGGAGGATGCCGGGCTGGTGATCATTCCCGGCTCGAAGTCGACGATCGGCGACCTGATTAAATTCCGCGAGAATGGCTGGGAACGCGATCTTGCCGCCCACCGCAAGCGCGGTGGTCATGTCGTCGGCATCTGCGGCGGCTACCAGATGCTTGGCCGCACGGTGCACGACCCTGACGGTATCGAGGGCAGCGTGCGGGAGGCGGAAGGCCTCGGCCTGCTCGATATCGAAACGGTGATGGAGCCGGAAAAGACGGTGCGCAACTCAAGCGCCCGCTCGGTGCAGTTCGACCTGCCGCTCGAAGGCTATGAGATCCACCTCGGCCGCACCACCGGTCCCGACACCGCGCGGCCGTCGGCCATCATCGATGGTCTCGAGGACGGCGCGATCTCGGCCGACGGCAAGGTCATGGGGACCTATCTGCATGGGTTGTTTTCGGCCGACGCTTTTCGGGCTGCGTATCTTGAAAGCCTCGGCGTCAAGGGCGGCGGTATCGACTATCGCGCCGAGGTGGAAAAGGCGCTGGACGAGATCGCGGCAGAGCTGGAAACGCATCTCGACTGTGACGCGATTTTCGGGCTGGCGCGGTAGGTTCGCCTGTCGAAGGGCATACGTTTGTGGTTAGCGAAGAACGCCCCTCGGATCGTCATCCTCGGGTCTGCGCGACGGAGCTTCGCTCCTGCTCCGCCCGTGGATGACGAAGTTCGGAAGTTGTCGCCAACCTCGAGCGTCCCGCCTACGCTTTCTCACCCGCTTTCGGCCAATAAGTACCGAACGACCAGACATTGCCTTCCGGATCGCGGCAGATGAACTCGCGGCTGCCGTAATCGCGATCGACCAGCTCCTGGATGATTGTCGCGCCGGCAGTCTTGGCACGCGCATAGGCGGTATCGGCGTCATCGACGGCGATGTAGATCGACTTGCCGCCACCACTGCCTGGATCGCCGACCATCTTGCCGTAATCGTCGTCGCGAGACGTGCCGAGCATGATCATCGAGGAACCGAAAATGAGCTCGGCGTGGTGGATCACGTCGCCTTGGCCGTAGCGGGCGCGGACCTCGAAGCCGAAGGCCTCGCAGAGCCAGTCGATCATGGTGCCAGCGTTTTTGTACCGCAGTGCCGGGTAAATGCGCGGTGCTTCCTTGGCCGTGGGCATGGCGATCTCCTTGTTTGGGTCGATGAACCCAGTCTCGCCCATGGCCATTCCAGCGTCTTGAAGAAATGTTACCTGGCAGAGGCCTACATCAATGCCGCGAGCGCGGTCGGCGTTTCACCAGCAAACTGGCGGAATTCGCGCACCAGATGCGACTGGTCGGCATAGCCGCAATCGGCGGCGATGCCGGCCCAATCGCCATCCTGCTGTTTCGACAGCGACAGCGCGCGGTTGAAGCGCACGATGCGCGACAGCGTTTTCGGTCCGATGCCGATCGCGTCGGAAAATTTTGCCGCCAGATGTTTGCGGCTCCAGCCTAGCTCGCCGGCAAGCGCCGCGATGCGCGTGCGCCCGTCCGACGCGATGACGGTCCGGTAGGCCCAGGCGATCTCGGGCGAAAGCGCGTTCGCCCGAGCCAGCCGGCTGGCGACAAAACCCTCGGCAATGGCAAAGCGGGTGTTCCAGTCCGGCGCTTCGCCCAGTCTTTCGCGCAGCGCGATACCGTCGGAACCCAGCGCATCGTCGAGGCCGACCATCCGGTCGCGCAACTCGCTCATCGGCAGGCCGAAGAATTTCCGAGCGCCGAGCGGCGTGAAATTGACCTGGACGCAGCAGGCGCCGCCGAAGGATTCGATCATGACCGGGCCGGCATAAAGGCCGGCGGCGAAGCTGGCGTAGCGGTCATTGTCGCCCGGAGCGCGACCCAGTCCGATGGCAAAGGCTTCGGCGAAGCTGATCACCAGCGGCACGGTGAGCGAGGCATATTCGACGATGCGGAAATGGCCGGGACAGATCTCGCGATAGCCGCAGATATCGGTGACGATACCCGCAAGCGACGCGGGAGCCGCACGCCGCACCATTTCGAAATGGAGGGCGGGAGAGCGATTGTCGTGTCGATGGCGCTCCGTCTCGTCGGACATGGCGCGAATCTAGCAGACCGTGGCCTCAAATCAAAAGCGCCCGGCAGAACCGGGCGCTTTCGAATTGCAGGATTTTAAGGCTTCACGCGCCGCGCATCAGGCAGCCGGCGGCGAGTACAATGTAAGCGATGAGGACGATCCACACCGAGGCAAGCGGAATAAAGGCAAGAACGCCAAGCGCAGCGAGAACGCCGATGATGGCGATGACCAACGAAATAATGAACACGATCTGAGTAGGTGCACTGAGGTTCATGTCTGCTCCTCCAACATGATTCTGCACGCGGCAATCCTACCAGCAGCGTGGTCACACACCAATGAGCTGACGCAGGGGATTGGCCGGGTCGGCCAAAAGCTTCACCGCCAGTGCCAGGCACACGACGACCAGCAGCGGTTTGATCAGTTTGGCGCCGATGCGGATCGCCAGGCCGGCGCCGACGCGGGCGCCGATGAACTGCGCCACGCCCATCATCAGGCCGATCTTCCAGTCGATGACGCCGACAGCGGCAAAGACGATGAAGCCGCCGATGTTGGAGGCGAAATTGAGCAGCTTGGTGTGCGCCGTTGCTCTTAAGCACGCCGTAGCCGGCAAGGGTAACGAAGGCGAGCATATAGAAGGAGCCGGCGCCCGGACCGAACACGCCGTCATAGAAGCCGACCAGCGACGGGATGACCAAGCCGAACAGGAATGGCGACAGCCGCTCGGCGCGATCGACATCGTCCATGTTGGGCTTCAGCGCGAAATAAAGCGCAATCGCGATCAAGAGCAGCGGCAGGATGGCGCGTAGGAAGTCTCCGGGCACGACCGTCGCCAAAAGCGCACCGATGGCGCCGCCGGCGAGCGCCAGCGTCGCGGACGGCAGCTGGCGTCGCAGATCGACCTGGCCTTTCGCCGCATAGTGGATGGTCGCCGAGCCGGAGCCGAACATGCCCTGCAATTTGTTGGTGCCAAGCGCTGCGACCGGCGAATAGCCGGCGATAAGCAAAGCCGGGATGGTGATCAACCCGCCGCCGCCAGCAATCGAATCGACAAAGCCCGCCGCGAAGGCGGCGGCGACGAGAAAAAGGACGGTCTGCAGGGTAAGGTCGATCATCGAAAAGTCGCGGTGAGGGGAACGGCAGCTTCCATCACGCGCGCCCAGTTTGCGCAAGAGCGATTCCACGCTAACAATCAAACTGGAATCGCGAAGGGGAGGCTGATGGCCATGGCGCTGCTCGACCAGATACGTTCGATCTTCGACGGCGACCCGGGCGTGCGCAAGGTCGCCGACGACCCTGTGTTGTCGGCGGAACTCCTGATGCTGTTCCGGATGATCCTGGCCGACGGCTCGGTCTCGGAGAGCGAGATGGTCGTCTTTCGGCGCATCTGCAAGGAGGCATTCGGCATTGCCGAGGCCAGCATCGACAGCGTCATCGAGTATCTCAACGATTACGGCTACGAGACCAACGGCTCGCAGGCGATCGCGCTGTTTCGCGACCTCGATGTCGAGCGGCGCAAGCTGCTGGCCCAGCATATGGCCGAGATCGCCAAGGCCGACTCCAAGCTGGCCGAGAGCGAGGTGCGGCTGTTGCGCCGCACGCTCGACCTGCTCGATATCAGCCCGGTCGATGTGGTGAAGCCGGAGGGCTAAGCTAACCCTGCTCCTGCATGCGCCGTGCGATTGCCCGATGCAGGTCCGGAGCGGCGCTGACCAGCGCCTTGGCCGCCTCGGACCGCGGATGGTCGAGCACTTCACTCGCCTTGCCGCGTTCGACGATCCTGCCTTCATGCATGACCAGCACTTCGTCGGCCATGGCGCGGGCAACGGTCAGGTCGTGGGTGATGAACAGATAGGCGATGCCGAGCTTCTGGTTGAGCTCGGCGAAGAGGTCGAGGATCTGGGCGCGGATCGACACATCCAGCGCCGAGACCGGTTCGTCGGCGACGACCAGCTTCGGCCGGGTGATGATGGCGCGGGCAATCGACAGGCGCTGGCGCTGGCCGCCCGAGAACTCGTGCGGGTATTTGTCCATGTCGCGCGGACCGAGGCCGACTTCGCCCAGGGCACGGGCGACCATGTCGCGCCGCTCGCTTTTGGACGGCGGTTTTTCGAGGAGATGCAGCGGCTCGGCCACCAGTTTTTCGACCTTCTGGCGCGGATCGAAGGAACCGTAAGGATCCTGGAACACCACCTGCATGTCGCGCCGCGCCGGTTTGAGCTCGGACGCGGGCTTGCCGGTGATGGTCTCATCCCGAAAGCGGATTGCGCCCGCCGTCGGCTTGTCCAGCGCCAGGATGATGCGGGCGAGCGTGGACTTGCCGCAGCCGGAGCGGCCAACGAGAGCCACCGATTGTGCAGGCTCGATGGTCAGCGAAACATCGTCGACGGCACGGATCGGCTGCGCCGGCCGGAACAGCGATTTGCGCCTCCTGGATAGTCGCGTGTGACGCCTTGGACTTCGAGCAACGGTTTTGCCGAGCCAGCCGCATGAAGCTTCGGGTGCGCCGGCACATGCATGGAAGCCAGCGCCAGTTGGCGTGTGTAGGGGTGGAGTTGCTCCGACAGGGTGAGGGCGGTGTCGCCGGCCTCCATGACTTCGCCATGGCGCAGGATGGTCAGGCGGTCGGCCATCTCGGTCACCACCGCAAGATCGTGCGAGATCAGCAGCAGGCCCATGCGGCTCTCGCTAACCAGATCGCGCAACAGGTCGAGGATCTGTCCCTGCAGCACGACATCGAGCGCGGTGGTCGGCTCGTCGGCAATCAACAGCTTCGGCTTCAGCGCGCAGGCAATGGCGATGACGACGCGCTGGCGCTGGCCGCCGGACAGTTCATGCGGGTAGCGCGACAGCGGGAATCTTGCTTCAGGCAGGCCGACCCGGTCGAGCATTTTCCGCGCGCGGTCCTCGGCCTCGGCGCGGCCGGCTTTCGTGTGCCAGCGGATGCCTTCGGCAACCTGCTCGCCGATCGTCTTGACCGGATTGAGCGCCGTCATCGGCTCCTGGAAGACCATGCCTATGTCGTCGCCGCGCAGAGCGCACATCTGGTCTTCGCTGGCGGCAAGGATGTCGATGCCGTCGAAGGTGACGCGACCCTCGGCGCGCGCCAGATGCGGCAGCAGCCGCATGATGGTCAGCGCCGTCATCGACTTGCCGGAGCCGGATTCGCCGACTAGGCCAACGACCTCGCCGGCCGCGACAGTGAGCGCCATGCTTTTCAGGATCGGTGTCTCGCCGATCGAAAGCGACAGGTTCTCGATCTCGAGCAGGCTCATCGGCGCCGCCGCGATTTCGGATCGAGGATGTCGGCGATGCCATCGCCGAGCAGGTTCAGCCCGAGCACGGTGACGACGATCGCCATGCCTGGGAAAATCGCCATCCACGGTGCTGTCACCATGCGCGTCTGCGCGTCGAACAGCATGCGGCCCCAGCTCGGCATTGGCGGCTGGGCGCCAAGACCGACATAGGAAAGCCCGGCCTCGGCGAGGATGCCGAGCGCGAACTGGATGGTGCCTTGCACCAGAAGCAGCGTGGCGATGTTGGGCAGCACGTGCTCGATCGTGATCTGCGCGGCGTTCTTGCCGGCGGCGCGGGCTGCAAGGATGAACTCGCGTGGCCAGATCGCCAGCGCGCCCGCCCGCGCCACGCGCGCAAACACCGGGATGTTGAAGATGCCGATGGCGATGATGGCGTTGACAGCGCCGGGGCCGAAGATGGCGGTGATCATGATTGCCGAGAGCAGCGCCGGGAAGGCGAAGACGAGATCGTTGACGCGCATCAGCGCCTCGTCGGCCAGGCCGCCGCGCGCCGCGGCGAAGGCGCCGAGCGGCACGCCGACGCCCATGCCGATGCCGACGGCGACCAGCGCCACGGCAATCGAGTTGCGGGCGCCGACCATGATCATCGACAGGATGTCGCGACCGAAATGGTCGGTGCCGAACCAGTGTGTCCATGAGGGCGCCAGCGTCTTGTCGGCGATCACCAGTTTCGTGACGTCGTAAGGCGTCCAGGCGAAGGAAAGCAGCGCGACCGCGACCACCAGCACAGTGACGGCAAATCCGATCAGGAACGAGCGGTTGCCGAAGGCTTTTGCCAGCACGCCGGCAAGCGTTTCCTCAGGGATCTCGACACGCATCGTCATTGCCGGCCTCGCAAGCGCGGATCGACTATGGCGTAGGAGAAATCGACGACGAGGTTGATGACGATGACGGCGGCGACCAGCAGCATGACGACGCCCTCGACGACGATCAGGTCGCGCTGGGTGATTGCCTGGAACACCAGCCGGCCGAGCCCGGGCAGGTAGAAGACGTTCTCGATGATGATGGTGCCTGCGACCAGGAAGGCGAATTGCAGGCCGAGGATGGTGAGCACCGGGATCAAGGCGTTGCGCAGCGCGTGACGCCACAGCACGGTGCGATAGGGCAGGCCCTTGGCCCGGGCGGTGCGGATGTAGTCCTCGTTGAGCACCTCGATCAGCGCCGAGCGGGCGACACGGGCGAGGATCGCGGCCTGCGGCAGCGCCAGCGCGATTGCCGGCAGGAGCAGCGACTTCAGCGCCGGCCAGATGCCGGCGTTCCAGCCGGGGAAGCCGCCGGCCGGCACCAGCCGCAGCCAGACTGCAAAGAGATAGATCAGCATGAGCGCGAACCAGAAGTTCGGCACCGCGACGCCGAGCTGGGCCACTCCCATGGCAAGCGTGTCGCCGGCGCGGCCTTGCCGGCTGGCGGAAAACACGCCGACCGGAATGGCTATGACCGTCGACAGCGCCAGCGCGATCACCGCCAAGGGCAGGGAGACGACCACACGTTCGCGGATCAGGTCGATGACCGGCACCGAATAAGTGTAGGAGCGGCCGAAATCGAGGCTGAGCAGCCCGCCCGCCCAGTGCAGATAGCGCAGCACCAGCGGCGCGTTCAGCCCCATCTGGTTGCGCAGCAACTCGACCTGATCGGCGCTGGCGTTCAACCCCAGCATCAGGCGCGCCGGATCTCCGGGCAGGATCTCCATGACGGCAAACACCACCATCGAGGCCAGCAGCAGGGTGAGGGCCGCGATGATGAGGCGCTTCAGAAGGTAGGCGGTCATGGGAGGCGATCAGGCGATCGCATCGCCTCAATCCGTCCACTTCACCTTTGTCAGATCATCCGCCTCGATCGGCCAGTTCGCCCACATGCCCTGCAGCTTGGCGTCCCAGACGCCGATCTTCGGCAGCTCGAACAGGTAGACGGCGGGAACGTCGTGCGCGAGAATTTTCTGCGCCGCGCCTAGCAGCTCCAGCCTCTTGTTCTTGTCGACCGTGGCGCCGAGCTCCTTGATGACGTCGTTGAATTTCGGATTGTCGTACTGGAAATAGTAGCCGGGCCGCGAGTAGATATCGATGTCATTTGGCTCGACATGGGAAACGATCGTCAGGTCGTAGTCCTTGTTGGTGAAGACCTGGCTCAGCCACTCCGCCCATTCGACCGGAATGATCTGCAGGTCGACCCCGATTTCCTTCAGTTCGGACTGGATAACCTGGCCGCCGTCGCGTGCATAGGGCACTGGCGGCAGCTTGATCGTAGCCGAGAAGCCGTTCTCCAGCCCCGCTTCCTTCAGATACGCCTTGGCCCTGGCGATATCGTGCGGATAGACGCCGGTGAGGTCGACATAACCCGCATCGCCTGGCGAGAAATGAGAGCCGATGGGCTTTCCAAGACCGTTCGAAGCCGCCTCGATGATGGCACTGCGATCAATCGCCGAGGCGAGGGCCTGCCGCACCGCAAGCTTGTCGAAGGGCGGCTTCTTGTTGTTGATCGACAGGATCGTCTCGCCCTCGGTCGAGCCGATCACGACGCTGAAGCGCGGATCGGACTGGACCTGCGCGAGCGCGTCCTGCGCGGGCATGTTGGCGAAGGCCTGGATGTCGCCCGAGAGCAAGGCAGGGACAGCCGCGGCGGCATCGGGAACGATGCGGAACGTGGCCTTGTCGAGCGCGGCGGGCGTACCCCAGTAATCCGGGTTCTTGACGAGCGTGATCTCGGAACCCTTGGCCCAGTGATCGAGCTTGAACGGACCGGTGCCGATCGGCTTGTCCTTGTTGCCGTCGGCCGACCCCTTGCCCACGATCACCGCCGCAACCTGACCCATGTCGTAGAGGAAATCGCCCTGCGGACCGTCGAGCGTGACCTTGACCGTCGCCGGATCGACGGCCGTGACATCGGTGATGTGGGCAAACAGCGGCTTTTGCGGATTGAGCGAATCCTTGGCGCGCGCCCGGTCCAGCGAGAACTTCACATCCTCGGCGCTGAAGGCCGAGCCATCGTGGAACTTCACGCCGGAATGCAGCTTGAACGTGTAGACCTTGCCGTCGTCGGAGACGGTCCAGCTCTCGGCAAGACTAGGCTGAACCTGGCCGTTCTCGTCGATGCGCGTTAGCCCTTCAAAGACATTGGCATAGGTGATTTCGCCAATGGCTGCGGCCGCGCCGGCGGTCGGATCGAGATGCGGCGGCTCAAGCACTATGCCGAGCGTGAGATCGGTGCGCGCGGCGAAGGCCGACGTGGCGGCGGCAAGCGACAGCACAGCCGCGGCCAGGATGGTCTTCCACAGTTTCATCGCTGAACTCCCATTTGTTCAGATTTGCGCAAACCCGGCGGATAGAAGCGTGATTTCGCGCAGTAGTAAATTGCGTTTCGTGCTGCCGTACCGCGCCGGGGGAAATGTTTTTCCCGCCGTCGCGTCAATCAGTCCGTCGTCCCCCTCAACAGCACATTGAGGCCGATCGCCATCACCTTGGCCGCTTCCACCATGTCGGCGATGCCCACCCATTCGTCCGGACGGTGAGCCAGGTCGAGAATGCCTGGACCGTAGGCGATGCAATCATAGAGGTGGCCGATGCGGGCGATGTGCTTCTGGTCGTAGGTGCCGGGCGAGATGACATAGTCTGGTTCGCGGTCGAAGACCGCCATGATGCCCTTGGCAACGGCCTTGACCACCGGCGCGTCGCGCTCGGTCATCAGCGGCAGCACTTCCATCAGGTCGCGGAACTCGTAGTCGAATTTCTTGCGCTCGCGCTTCAGCCGCTCGAGGATATCAGTGACCTCGCCTTTGACGGTGCCGATATCCTCCTCCAGCAGGAAGCGGCGGTCGATGGTCAGCCGGCAGGCATCCGGCACGTTGGGCGAGGGCAGGCCCGGCCGGAAATCCTCGGTCTGGCCGCCGTGGATCGAGTTGATGTTCATGGTCGAGCGCCGGGCCCCTTCAGGCACCACCGGCATGCGCGTCATTTTGCGGTCGAGGGCCGGGAACAATTCGTCCTCGAAGGCCTGCAGAACAGCGCCCATGTGGCGCACCGCATTGTCGCCGAGGAACGGCATCGAGCCATGCGCGATCTCGCCCTTGGTCTCGATCTCGGCCCACCACACGCCGCGATGGCCAAGGCAGATACGGTCCTTGTTCAGCGGTTCCGGGATGATGACATGATCGACTTTCGGCTTGGAGAAATAGCCGAGCCTGGCCAGGTGGGCGACGCCACCGAACCCGCCGGACTCCTCGTCCGCAGTGCCCGAAATCTCGATGGCGCCGGGGAAATCGGGATAGATCTCCATGAACGCCTCGACAGCGATGATCGAGGCCGCGAGCCCGCCTTTCATGTCGCAGGCGCCGCGGCCATAGACACGGCCGTCCTTCACCAAGCCGGCAAAAGGATCGACGGTCCAGCCGTCGCCGGCCTCGACCACGTCGATATGCGAATTGAAATGCACGCAAGGCCCCGGCGAGCGGCCGTTGCGGCGGGCCACGACATTGATGCGCGGGTAGCGATCGGTGTCGCCCGGCGTGCCTTGCGCACGGATGAATTCGGTTTCGAAGCCGAGCCGCCTCAGGCGCGCGCCGACATATTCGGCGCAAGGCCCATAAGCCTCGCCTGGCGGGTTGACGGTCGGAAAGCGGATCAGCTCGGCGGTGAGCTGCACCAGGTCGTCGACCCGATCATCAACCGCCTTGAAGAGTCGTTCATTCATGCGGCGGATTGAAAGAGCAACGCCGAGTTTTTGCAAGCAGCCTCTCGCCAATTGCCAAACGGCCATGCCTGCATGGCCCAAAGCGCTGGCTTAAACTCCAGAGGGTGCGTGTCGTGGTAGCAACTATGACGAGAATCGTTCAAATTCGTGGCTTTAGGTTGGGCGTTTTTTCAAGGAGTGTGTGGTAATTCATTCACCTGCCAATAAAACGATGAAAAATCACGTGATGGCGGCAAGGGCAATCAAAGGGGTTTGATCGCATGAAGAAATTCGCTCTCATGGCAACAATGGTGGCAATCGCCATGCTCGGCATGTCGGTTGCAAGCCGGGCGGCATCGCTGGTCGCCAGCATCGACGTGTCATCGCAAACGATGACGGTCAGCAAATATGGGCAGGTGATGTATCGGTGGAGCGTGTCGACCGCGCGCCGCGGCTACTTCACGCCACCCGGTACCTATCGGCCGCAACGGACGGCGCGGATGTGGTATTCGAAAAAATATCACATGTCGCCAATGCCTTATTCGGTGTTCTTCCATGGCGGCTATGCCATCCACGGTACCAATGCGGTGAGATATCTGGGAAGTCCCGCATCGCATGGCTGCGTGCGCCTGCATACGGCCAACGCCGCGACCTTCTATGCGATGGTCAAGGAAGCCGGCTTCGGCAACACGCGGATCGTCGTGACCAACTGATCCGGGTCGAAAGCCGACCAACTATTGGCCGGCCGTTGCCGTTGCTTGTCCGCGCTTGCGGCGGCGGCCACTGATTTCCCAGCGCTTGTGGAACCACATCCACTGGCCAGGATCCTCGCGCACCCAGCGCTCGACCACGTCGGCGAGAAGCTGGGTGGTTGCCCTGACGTCGACACTGCCGTCATCAGTGCGCGGCAAGGTGAGCTTGTCCTCGATCTCCAGGCGGAAACGGTTGCCCGGCAGCCTGACGCAGCGCGCCGGATAGACGTCGCAGTCGTAGTGGCGCGCAAGCATGCCAAGCACCGGATTGCTCTGGCAGGGGCGGCCGAAGAAGCTGGTGTCGACACCGCTCGAGAATTTCTGGTCGACCAGGACGCCGATATTGCCGCCGTTTTCCAGAATGGAAGCCAGTGCGAACGACGCACCGGTCGATGAAGGCAACAGGTCGCCCATCGTCGAGCGTCGCGTCGAGTGGATGTAGTCGGCGAGATAAGGATTGTTCGGCGGACGAAACAGCGCGGTGATCTTCATGCCGAACGTCGCGGCGGCCACCGGCAGCAGCTCGAAATTGCCGAGATGGCCGGTGAACAGGATGTGCGGCTTCTTCTCGCCGGCGATCTCAAGGAAATGCTCGACACCGCGAACCTCGACCCGGCCCGGTTTGGTCGCGTTCGGATCGAAGTCGAACAGCGCGTCGAGGAAAATGTACTCGGCGGCGAGTCTCGCCATGTTGCCCCACATGTCGAGCGCGATGGCCTCGATCTCGGCATCGCTCTTTTGCGGATAGGCAAGGCGCAGATTGTCGATCGCCACGCGGTGGCGGCCGACCATCGGTCCGATGCGGCGGGCGACGCGGTCGGCGAAGTTGAGCGCGCTGTCCGGCGGCAGAAGCCGCAGCACGCGGATAATTACCATGGCAAGGCGCGCGACCAGCCAGTGCTCCATCTGACGCAGCCGGCGGCCGTAGCGGAACATGAAGTCCCGGCGGGCTTTCTTGAACACCTTGCCGACCATCCGCTTTTAGAGCGTTTCACCGTTTCGCAGAAACGCTCTATCCCCTTGTTTTTACGCAATTCCTGACGGAAAATCGCTTCACACTTTTCTTGGAATTGCTCTTAGACGCGCAAGATGATCTTGCCGAAGACGTCGCGGCCTTCCATACGCTTCAGCGCGGCGTCGATGTCGTCGAAGCCAACTTCGGTGTCGATGACGGGAGCCACCTGTCCCGCCGCCATCTTCTGCATGGCATTGGCCATGTTCTCCATGCGGCAGCCGAAGGATCCAAGCAGCTTCAGCTGCTGCTGGAAAAGCTGCATCAGGTTGATCTGCGTCGACACGCCGGAGGTCGAGCCGCAGGTGACGAGGCGGCCGCCGCGCTTCAGGCACAGCATCGAGCCGGCGAAAGTGTCGGCGCCGACATGCTCGAACACGACATCGACGCCCTTTTTCTTGGTCAGCTTGCGCACGACGCCCTCGAAGCGGTCCTCGCGGTAGTTGATGACATGGTCGGCGCCGAGCGCCTTGGCCTTGTCGATCTTGTCGTTCGAGCCGACCGTGGTGATGATGATGCAGCCCATCCGCTTGGCGAGCTGGATCGCCGCCGAGCCGATGCCGGAGCCGCCGGCATGGACCAGGATGGTTTCGCCGGCCTGGAGCTTGGCATTGTCGAACAGCATGTGCTCGACGGTGCCGAAGGTGACGGGAGCGACCGCGGCGCCGATATCGGTCACGCCGGGCGGGGCAGGCACCAGCAAGCGCGCCGGCAGGTTGATCTTCTCCTGCGCGAAGCCGTCGAGGTGGAAGCCGTGGACGCCGGAGACTTGCTCGCAGAGATTGTCGCGGCCTTCGCGGCAGGCACGGCACAGGCCGCAGGTGCGGGCGCCGTAGATCGACACCAATTGTCCTGGCAGCAGGTTGGAAACGCCAGGGCCGACCGTCTCGACCTCGCCCGAGGCTTCGGCGCCGACGACCAGCGGCAGTTTGCGCTTGGCGAAAGCCATGCCGCGCCAGCCCCAGACATCGATATGGTTGAGCGCCACCGCTTTGATGCGCAGCGTCACTTCGCCGAGCGAAGGCGGCGGAGGGGGCGGCAGGTCCACCGTTTCAAGACGGCGATCCTCGATAAGTTGCAGTGCGCGCATTGGGCCTGTCGGTTCAGTGGGGCTGAAAAAGGTCGCTTAGACCGGTTCCCGCGCCATGACAAGGCAAGTGTTCTGACCGCCGAAGCCGAAGGAGTTCGACAGAACGCTGCGAACCTCGGCATTGCGCTTCTTGTTCGGCACCACGTCGAGCACGATCGCCGGGTCGGGGTTGTCGTAGTTGATGGTCGGCGGAATGACGCTTTCACGCATCGTCAGCAGCGAGAACGCCGCCTCGACGGCGCCGGCCGCGGACAGCGTGTGGCCGATCATCGACTTGTTCGACGAGACCGGCATCGAGCCGATGCGCTCGCCGAACACCGTCGATAACGACAGATGCTCCATTTTGTCGTTTTCCGGCGTCGAGGTGCCATGCGCATTGACGTAGTCGATCTCGTCCTTGCTCAGGCCAGCATCGGCAAGGGCGGCGCGCACCGCTGCGATCGCCGGCGAACCGTCCGGCTTGGAACGGGTGCGGTGGAAATCGTCGGCTTTTTCGCCGCAGCCGCGCAGGATGCCGAGAACGGTGGCGCCGCGAGCAAGGGCGGCCTCCAGCGATTCCAGCACCAGCGCGCCGGAGCCTTCGGCGAGCACGAAGCCGTCGCGGTCCTTGGAGAAGGGTTTGGAAGCCTTCTCCGGAATGTCGTTATGGGTGGAAAGGGCCGAGAGCAGCGAGAAGCGGATCAGCGCTTCGGCGGTGGCAGAGCCGTCGGCGCCGACCGACAGCGCCTTGTCGCATTCGCCGCGGCGGATCGCCTCGACACCGAGCTGGATGGCGGTGGCGCCGGAAGCGCAGGCGGTCGACAGCGTGATCGGCAGGCCGCGCGTGCCGAAGCGGTCGGCCAGACGGTCGGCGATGGTGCCGAACTGGGTGGTGTCGAAGGTGTCCAATTCCTTCAACGCGCGGGCCACACGCAGCAGCCTTTCGGCGCCGCCGCCCTTGTCGTCGGAATTGTAAAGCGAGAAACGGTCGGCCCAGTCGAGTTCGACCGGCGGCGAAGCCAGGAACAGGGGGCCACCAAAGTCATTGGAATCGAAGCCGGCTTCCGACAGGGCCTCCTGCGCCGCCGTTTCGGCCAGCTCGTAGGTGAGGTGGCTGGCGCCCTTGGTGCTCGACGGCAGGAAATCGACCATGCCGGAAATGCGGGTGTTCAACTGATCGATCGGAAAGCGGGTGATTGGATGGATGCCCGACTTGCCCGAGGTCAGTGCTGCCCAATTGTCTTTTTTGCCGACGCCGAGCGAGGTGACGACGCCGATGCCGGTCACGGCGACTATCGGCCTGCCCATATGATCGCGAAGATTGGCCATATTCTGTTTGCCTCGGTCTCGGGCAATTCCAGGAAAAGTGTGTAGCGGTCCCGGAACTGCGAAAAACTGTTCTAAGCCGCCTTGATCAGGCCCAGGCCCTCGAATTGGTGATAGCCGATCGCCGTTGCAAGGACGGATGTCGGGGCGCCCGCGAAAGGCCGCTCCGCTGTGGCATCGAAGACAGGGTAGGCGGCCTTGCGATCGACAGCCAAAGCCGCCAGTGCCACGGCAAACGGGAATTGCGCTTCCTTCATGTGGCCGGTCAGCGTAGAGAAAGCGCGCACGGCCAGAGCCGGATTGGCATCCAGCACGGCCTTCTCAGCGGTCGTGGCGGCATGAGCGCCCGAGGCGCCCGAAATGGTCAGCAGTTCGCCAGCCGGCAGCGCCGCCTGCTGCAACAATGCGGCGATCTCCGCATTCAATTCGCCGCGCCGGCGCCGGGCGCGGCCGGAAGCCACGGGCCCGAGTTCGGCGTAGATCTTGCGGCCGCGGCTTTGCGCGTGCTGGCGCTGCTCGAGCACCAGGAAAGCGCCGCCGGAACCCGTCACCACACCGCCGCCTTCAGCGCCCTGTCTCTGCCAGACCGGCTTCCACGGACCGCGATGCAGATAGCCGGCAAGCTCGTAGCCGAGCAGCATGTCGGAATGTGCGGTCTGGAAGGCGCCGCCGACCAGCACATGCGTCGACTGTCCGGAGCGGATGCGCGCGGCGGCCGTCTCGACGGCGGAGACGCCTGCGCCTTCCTCGCCCATGAAGGTACGCGACGAGCCGGTGACCTTATGCACGATGGAAATGTTGCCGGCGAGCAGGTTGGAGAGCTGCGCCAGGAACAAGGTCGGCCGCAATTCGGTGGTCAGCTTCTCGTTGAGCAGCACGTCGCGGTCGTTGCGGGACTCGAAGCGGCAAGGATCGCGGCATCGACCGTCTCGTCGCGCTCGCCGCCGCCGGCCGCCACCACCATGTCCATGGTGGCGCAAAGCTCGTCATCGCCCTTGATGCCGGCATCGTCCAGCGCCAGGCCGGCGACATAGGTGCCGAGCCGCTGCCAGGTTTCCATCTGGCGCTGGTCGCCGCGCTTGGCGATCTGCAGGTTCCAGTCGATCTCGGGCAGCGGATGGATGGTATAGGGCGCAAAGCGCACCGCCTCCAGCACCGGCTCAAGGCCGGGCTGGGTCAGCTTTTGCCAATGCGCATCCGGACCTTCTCCCAAGGAAGAGACGAGGCCGATGCCGGTGATGACGACGTCGTGCGGATTGCTCATGGATGGCTTTTGTGGGTCAGGCGGGAAAGCGCGTCAAGTTCGCGCGCTCGACGAAAATCACGCGGTTTTGGCCGCGACCAGCGCGTCGATCTTGGCGCAGAGGTTCTTCATGACGAAGTAGTCATCGGTCGAAGCCTTGCCGTCATTGACTTCCTGCGTCCACTTTTCCAACGGCACCTTGATGCCGAATTCCTTGTCGATGGCAAAGACGATGTCGAGGAAATCGAGGCTGTCGATGCCGAGATCGTCGATGGTGTGGCTCTCGGGCGTGATGGTGTCGATATCGATCTCGCTGGTGTCGGCAATGATCTTGGCGACTTTCTCGAACGTGGTGGACAAGGGCTTTTCCTTCGGTTGCGGGCGGAATCTGTCCGCATCTTGTTTGGGCGCTGTCTAATCGGTTTTTCCCGACAGGAAAAGGCCTGATGCACGGCGTGCGGATGGGTAGGGGCAGGCAAACGCAAGAAGGGCCGCCGGCTGGCCCGGCGGCCCCTCCCTTCTAACGTTGCGTAAGCTCGGCTAATCGCGGAGCTTGACCAGGTCGTTGAGCAACCCGCCCGTCCCGTTGTGGACGGTGAGCCGCTCGACCTTGCCGGCGATGGTTTCCAGAGCCTCGAGCTCCTTCAGCCGCAGCATCACCGGGTTTTCGGCCATCACCTTGGCCGTGTTGAGCAGCGAACGCGTGGCGTTCGTCTCCTCGCGACGACGGATGACGTTGGCCTCGGCCTGCTTTTCGGCCGAAACCACCTGGTTGAGGATTTCGCGCATCTCGCCCGGCAGGATCACATCCTTGAGCGCGATATCGCTGACCTCGAGGCCGATCGCGGCCATGTCGTCACGCACCTTGGTCGCGGCCTCCTCGTCGACCGTCACCTTCTTTTCAAGGATCTGGTCGAGCGTGAGCGCGCCAAGCGTCTTGCGGAAGGCGTACTGCAGGGCGCGGTAGAGGGCTTCGGAGAAGTCCTTCACCGTGCTCACCGCCTTGACCGGATCGACGACCCGGTACTCAGCAGCGATGTTGACGCGGATCGTCACGCGATCCTTGGTCAGCACTTCCTGCCCGGCGACATCGAGCGACTGGCGCTTGAGGTCGACGACCTTCACCTGGACCATGCGGCCGACATTCCAGAAGGCGTGCACGCCCGCAGAAAGCGTGCGGGCAAGCACGCCGTCGACGAACAGCAGTCCGGCCTGGCCGTCGACGACCGGATGGACGGACATCAGTTCCGTCTTCCGGGCCTGGCCGAGCCGGCGCATGACGGCCGGATCGATCGCCAGTTCGGCGGCCGTATCGACCAGCGTCACCTTCCACGGCCCGGCATCCGTCCACAGCACCAGCTTGCGGTCCGCCGCCAGAACGGCATGGAGATTGCCGTCACGCTCGATGACGGCGACATCCGTGCGGCCGGTGCGAACGACGGTGAAATGACGCGCGGCCATATCCGGGAGCTTGTCGAACAACGCCTTCTCGTACGCCGAAACGAATTCCGGGTTCTTCAGATCGTGCCGCGACACTTCCAGGCTTCCGCCCCGGTTGGCGAGCGAGTGCTCGCCCGGCAGCAGGACAGCCTGGATTTCCCCTTGTAGAGGGTGAGGGCACGTTCGTTTTCCTTTACGAGGACGCGCTCGCGTCCAAGAACCTGATCGAGAATAGTCATTGTCTTGCTCCTGTCGGGCATGGCCCCATGCGAGGCGTCACGTCATGCGTCGATCGTCCTTTCGTTTCTCGTTTCACGTCGTCTCGTACTTCAAAGCCCGGACACGAATGATCCGGGGACCGGTGGCATCAATCCGCGGCGGGCCTTCGGGAGCGGGTCGCGGGGCAGCGAAGCGGGCGCGGCAAGCCGAAGCCTGCCTTGCCGGCGACACCGCGCCTTGACCATCACCGCGAGCCTGGCCGCGAGCCGATGGCGTCGGACCCTCCGATACGGCCTTGGCCCGCAGGCTTCGGCCGTCCGTCAGGTCTTCAGCATTCCGGTCCTCGGACCGTTTTTCAGATGGCTTAACAGGCCATTGGAGAAGGAATCGAACCTTCGACAATCAGATTATAAGTCTGACGCTCTAACCAAACTGAGCTATCCGTAGTGTGGATGAAGGGACTCGAACCCTCGACCTCCGGACCCAAATCCGGCGCTCTAACCTCTGAGCTACACCCGCAATCCCAACACCCGAAACGGCGCCGTATACAGGGCGGCAAAAGCCGCCTGCACGGGCGGAGGCGAAAGCTCCAACCGTTGTGCTCGCTTCGGTTTTCGTGACCGGGAGCGGGCGTATAGACCCTGCGACGGGTTGTCGCAAGCGGCATTGTGGTGTCGAATTCGCGGCTTCTTTCGGAAGTGGCATTTTGGCAACAGTTGCGCGATGCGCGTCTCAGAACGTCACGCGCCCAAGCACCTTGAGGCCGTCGCCCTCCGGCGCCACCACCACCGCTTCCCCTTCGCGCGGCGAAACGCCGGTGAGGGCCTCGATGTTTTCCAGATGCGTGACCAGCACCAGATTGTCGGACCCGGAATAGCTGCGGATTTCCTTCATTACCGCCGCGATCTGCGCGGCCTTCTCGGCGGGGTCGGCTTTCAGCAGGTCGAGCGGCGCGAAGGGTTCCGGCTCGGCTTCGAAAGCGATGCGGGCAGTGTCGAGACTGCGGCAATAGCGGCTGGACAGCACGCGCTCGATGGGCGCGGCGCGGGCCGCGAAAAGCGCGCCGATGCGGCTCGCCTGCTGCTTGCCGCGCTCCGACAGATTGAGCTGCGTAGCGCAATTGTCGATGCTGAAATTCGCCGGATCGGTCGCGCCGGTGACGTAGGCGTGGCGAAGCAGGACGACATGACCGCCCTCGCGCAGCAGCGCCCAGCCCGCGTCGGTCGCGTGGGCAAGGCTCGGAACAACGAACAGGAAAAGCGCCAGGGCAAGTCGCAGCATGAGAAGTCCTTATGGCGGCCCGAGGGCCCGGGGGCCATGATTGGCATATAGGGACCGCAAAGCCGGCCGAAAGACAAGCAGACCGCCTGGCATACCGGCTGGACAGAAGACTTGATAGGCACGGGGCCGGTGGATTGCGCCATCACGGGGCCTCGCCTATCACGGGAAAAATGTCTCCGCTGGTCGAAACCGTCCTGTTCGTCTTCAGTCTCGTGGCGCTCGGCTATCTCGCCGGGCTCACCGGCTATCTGAAGCCGGCGAGCGGGGAGGGCATTTCCGAATTCGCCGTCAATGTCGCGATGCCGCTGCTGCTGTTCCAGACCATGGTGCAGTCCGATTTCCACGGCGTCACGCCGTGGTCGCTGTGGGCCGCCTATTTCGCGGCTGCGGCCATCACCTGGACCGCCGGCCATCTGGTCATGACGCGCATCTTCGGCCGCGACGCCCGTGCCGGCATCGTCGGCGGCGTGTCGTCGGCCTATTCCAATGTCGTGCTGCTCGGTGCGCCCTTCATCCTCGGCATCTTCGGGGCGAACGGCTTCGAGGTGCTGTCGCTGCTGGTCTCGGTCCATCTGCCGATCATGATGATGGCCTCGATCGTGCTGTTCGAGATGTTCGGCCGCACCGGCGGCGAAACCGTCCATCCGCTGCGCATCATCAAAAGCTTTCTGCGGCGGCTGTTCATCAATCCGCTGATCATCGGCATTCTGGCAGGTCTCGCCTGGCGCGTCAGCGGCGTGCCGATGCCGGACCTTGTCGAGCGGCTGGTCGATACGCTGGCGGATACGGCCGGCCCGGTGGCGCTGTTCGCAATGGGGCTCAGCCTGCGCCGCTTCGGCATTTCCGGCAACATCCGGCCCGCCTTGGCGCTGTCGTTCCTGAAACTGTTCCTGATGCCGGCGCTGGTGCTGGCGTTCGTCTGGCTGCTCGGCCTGCCGCCGCTGACGGCCAAGGTTGCGGTCGTCGTCGCGGCGCTGCCGTCGGGCATCAATTCCTACCTGATCGCCGTCCAGTTCAACACCGGCCAGGCGCTGGCCTCGAACCAGATGACGCTGGCCACCGCAAGCGCGGTGCTAACCACGTCTTTCTGGCTGACCGTGGCCATCCACGTATTCGGATAGAACCGCTCGGACCGGGCTCGCTTTTGCTGGCCCAACCCCTATATGCCATCTTGCGATTGCTTGCCCGCCTTTCCCTAGGTAAGAGCAATGCGCCAGTGTGCGGCTCAAGCACGCTCCATCGGATATCCAGACAAAACGGCCGATCAGCGCGCCGTACGGAGGCCAGACCATGCTTCAGAAAACCAGCCATTTCATGCGCCAGGCCAATCTCATCAACGGCGAATGGGTGCAGGCCGACAGCGGCCAGACCGTCGACGTCACCAATCCGGCGACGGGCCTCAAGATCGGCACTGTGCCGAAAGCCGGCAAGGCCGAAACCCGCCGCGCCATCGAGGCTGCCGAGGAAGCTTTCAAAAGCTGGCGCAAGACGACCGCGCTCGAGCGCTCGAAGCTGCTGCGCAAGCTGCATGACGCGATGATGGACAATCAGGACGTGCTGGCCGAACTGCTGACCATCGAGCAGGGCAAGTCGCTCGCCGAATCCAAGGGCGAGATCGGCTCGGCCGCGAGCTACATCCTGTGGTTCGCCGAGGAAGGCCGCCGCACCTATGGCGATGTCGTGCCGTCGCCGTGGGGCGATCGCCGCATCCTGGTAACCAAGGAGCCGGTCGGCGTCATCGCCGCCATCACGCCGTGGAATTTTCCGTCCTCTATGCTGGCCCGCAAGCTCGGCCCCGCACTGGCCGCAGGCTGTACCGCGGTGGTCAAGCCCGCCTCGCAGACGCCCTATTCGGGTCTGGCCTGGGGTGCGCTCGCCGAGGAAGTCGGCTTCCCCAAGGGCGTGGTCAACATCCTGACCGGCTCGGCCGGGAAATCGGCGATGAGATTTGCGCCAATCCGCTGGTCAAGAAGATCACCTTTACCGGCTCGACCGAGGTCGGCAAGATCCTGATCCAGAAGTCGTCGGTCACTGTCAAAAACGTGTCGATGGAGCTTGGCGGCAACGCGCCATTCCTGGTCTTCGACGACGCCGACATCGATCGCGCGGTCGCCGGCGCCATAACCGCCAAGTACCGCAATTCCGGCCAGACCTGCGTCTGCACCAACCGCTTCCTCGTCCAGGCCGGCATCTATGACAAGTTCGTCGAGAAGCTTGCGGCCGCCAGCAACAACCTCAAGGTCGGCTCGGGCCTGGAGGAAGGCGTGCAGCAGGGCCCGCTGATTGACGAGAAGGCAGTCGAGAAGGTCGAGGAATTCATCGCCGACGCGACGTCGAAGGGCGGCAAGGTCGTCGCCGGCGGCAAGCGCCATGCGCTGGGTGGCTCGTTCTTCCAGCCGACCGTGATCGCCAATGCCACGCCGAAGATGCGCTTCATGAAGGAAGAGATCTTTGGGCCGATCGCACCGGTGTTCAAGTTCGAGACCGAGGAAGAGGCGGTATCGTTAGCCAACGACACCGAGTTCGGCCTCGCCGCCTATTTCTATACGGGCGATCTCGGTCGCGCCTTCCGCGTCATGGAAGGGCTGAAATACGGCATGGTCGGCGTCAATGAAGGCCTGATCACCACGCCCGAGGCGCCATTCGGCGGCGTCAAGGAATCCGGCCTCGGCAAGGAAGGCGGACATCAGGGCATCGAGGATTACCTCGACACCAAATATGTCTGCATCGGCGGCCTCGGCCTCTGATCCTGATCCGTGGAACGGGCAGGCATCCAGAGCATGATCCCGAAAAGTGGGAACCGGTTTTCGGAAAAGATCATGCCCCAACCAAGAGCTGGATCAGGATGACCGTTCAACGAACCGGTATCGTGATCCGGCCTGCCCTGCCGGACGCCATGCAGCCGGCCACAGTCCACGGATCAACAGACAGACGATTCGGACACAGCGATGAAGGACGGCGAGGTCTTCGGCACGACGCAGGCGGGCGAGGCCGTGCGCCGCTTCACCATCCGGGGCGGCGGCATCACAGCCAACATCATCGGGCTTGGCGCGATCGTCCAGGACCTCAGGCTCACCGGCCATGATGCGCCGCTGGTGCTCGGCTATGATCGTTTCGAGCCCTACGAGACCGACCGCGCTTTCTTCGGCGCCGTGGTTGGGCGCTTTGCAAACCGCATCGGCAATGGCCGCTTCACCCTTGCCGGCAAGCGCTACCAGACGGAGCGCAATTTCCTCGGCAAGCACACGCTGCATGGCGGCTCGGAAGGCTATTTCCACCGGCCTTGGACGGTTTCGCTGCACGGCCGCGATTTCGTGACGCTGACGCTGCACGACCCGGACGGCGCGATGGGCTTTCCCGGCGCGCTCGACGTCACCTGCACCTATCGGCTTAAAATCCCCGGCACGCTGAGCATGGAGCTCACCGCCACCTGTGAGGAGCCGACGCTGTGCAATCTGGCGCAGCACTCTTATTTCAACCTCGACGATGGCGGGACCGGCGACATTCTCGACCACCGGCTGATGCTCAATGCCGGCGCCTTCACGCCGGTCGACGCCGAGATGATCCCGACCGGCGTGGTGAAGCCGGTCGACGACACGCCTTACGATTTCCGCCAGGCACGGCCGTTGCGCATGGAAATGGAAGGCGAGCAGCTTGCCTACGACATGAACTACTGCCTGGCCTCCAGCCGTGGACCGTTGCACCAGGCGGCCTGGGTGCAGGGCGCCAATTCCGGCGTCGAAATGGAGGTCTGGACCACGGAGCCCGGCCTGCAGCTCTATAGCGGGCAATATGTGGCGCCGACATCGCCGGGCCTTGATGGGCGCCGCTACAGGGCGTTTTCGGGCCTCTGCCTCGAGGCGCAAACCTGGCCCGACGCGCCGAACCGGCCGTATTTCCCGCAGGCGACGCTGTGGCCGGGGCAGATCTATCACCAGGTCACGGAATACCGCTTCCGGCTGCCTTAAGTTTTACACTATTGAAGTGATGCGCGTCTAAGCTTCGATTTCGCTTAATTGTCGAAGGCAGCTCTCAGCACCTCGAACGGTGCCAGCGCGCCGCGAACCTGCACCACCGCGGCGGCAACGCGATGCGCGCGGCGGGCCGCGTCGGCGGGCGCATGGCCGGCAAGGCGGGCCGCAAGATAGCCGCCGTTGAAGGAATCGCCGGCACCGGTGGTGTCGACGGGCGTTGCGACATAAACCGCCTCAACCTTTTCGGAGTTGCCGTTCGCGGCGATCAATGCCGGCTGCTCGCCATTCTTGACGATCACCTCGCCGACAAGCTTGCTGAGACGCTCGGCGGTCGCTTCCGGCGTGTCGTCGCCGAACAGCATCTGCTCGTCCGGAAAGGTCGGGAGTGCGATGTCCGCGGCGGCAAGCGCTTGCAGGATCGCGGCTTGCGCCGTCTCGCGGCTCGACCAAAGCCGAGGACGGTAGTTGGGATCGAAGGCGATGAGCGAACCTTCGGTGCGAGCGGCGGCGACGGCGGCCAGCAATGTCTTCCGCGCGGCCTCGTCCAGGATTGCCAGGGTGATTCGGAAAAATAGACAAGCGCCTGGTTTTCAAGGCTTTTCGCCAGCGCGGCCGGATCGGAGGCGAGTTTGCGCGCCGCGGCATCGGCGCGCCAATAGGTGAAGGCGCGCTCGGCGCCCGTCAGCGTGATGGCGTAGAGGCCCGGCCTTGCGCCGGCGATCACCGGACTGCTGCCGATGCCGATGCCGTTCTGCCCGAAGAAATCGATCTGGTCGCGCGAGAAAGGATCGTCGCCAAAGGCCGAGACATAGGTTGCGGGCCGGTCTGGGCTCAGCGCATGCAGCGCCCACAGCGTGTTGAAAGTGTCGCCGGCAAAACCCATGCGCCAATTGTCGCCGGCCTGGCCCGAGAGCTCAAGCATGCACTCGCCGATCGACGCGATACCGTTGCCTGCCATGCAGCCCATTCCTGCTCTAACGCTTTGTTGCTGTAGCTTTTTGCAGTTGATAGCGCCATGCTTGGCGAAGGTCGAATTTTGCGCCAGAAGCGATTTCCCACAGGCCACGCGGGACGCGACAGCGAGCCCGCGACGTTAGCAGCCGAAGAGGAACGGGTTTGGCATCGGTATGGCGTTACATTCTTGCGGGTCTCGGTCTGGCTGCCCTGCTGGTCGGCATCCTGGCGGCTGTCTATCTGATGCTGCCGCAATCGGCGGCGGGCCCGGACCTGTCGCGCTCGAAGAAAACGGCGAACGGCCTGTTCGTGGCGAGCTTCGAGCCGGAACGCGGCGTTGTCCGGCAAGGCGAGTTGCAATCCTGGTTGCTGACGCTGAAGACCGCCGCCGGCGCGCCGGTGGAGGGCGCGGCGATCACTGTTTCCGGCGGCATGCCGCAGCACGATCACGGACTGCCGACCAGCCCGCAAGCGACCGACTATCTCGGCGCGGGGCGTTACCGCATCGATGGCGTGAAGTTCACCATGAGCGGCTGGTGGCAGTTGCATTTTGGCATTTCAGCGGCGGCGGGGTCGGATTCCGTCGTCTTCAACATCGTGCTGTGAGCGGCAAATGAGCCGGTTTGCCGCTGCCGCAGGTCTGCTCGCTTTGGCCGCACTCGCCTTGCTCGGCGGTTGCGGCAAGCCTGAGTTCAGCGATGCGGAAAAGAAGACCATCGCCTCGCTGGCGCTGAACACGCTGCCTTCGCTGAAACCCGACACCACGAACCGGTACGCCGACATGCCGGCCGCAGCCGCGCTCGGCTCGACGCTGTTCTTCGACGGCGGCATGAGCCGCGACGGCAGCGTATCCTGCTCGACCTGCCACAAGATCGATCGCCAGTTCCAGGACGACCTGCCGCAAGCGGTCGGCGTCGGCCGCACCAACCGGCGCACCATGCCGTTGGCGGGCGTCGCGCGCAATGCGTGGTTCTTCTGGGACGGGCGGCGCGACAGTCTGTGGGCGCAGGCGCTGACACCGCTCGAAAATCCGCTCGAGCAGGCCGGCAACCGGGCCGCCTTCGCGCATTACATCAAGAGGCGGTTCGGCGAGCGTTATGAGCGCATCTTCGGGCCGCTGCCCGATCTTTCGACAGTGCCCGCCAATGCCAGTCCGCTCGGCAGCGATGCCGACAAGGCGGCGTGGAGCGCGATGCCCGCCGGCCAGCAGGAGGACGTCAACCGCGTCTACGCCAATATCGGCAAGGCGATCGCCGCCTTCGAGCGCTCGATCGAGCCTGGGCAAACGCGCTTCGACCGCTTCGCCATCGATCTCGCGACCGGCGCAGCACGGCAAGGCGATGCGGCGTTCTCGCAGGAAGAGATTCTTGGATTGAAGCTGTTCATCGGCAAGGCCAATTGCGTGACCTGCCATAACGGGCCGCGCTTCACCGACAATTCCTTCCACAACACCGGCGTGCCGCCGGTCGACGGTCTGCCCCTGGATCGCGGCCGGGTCGACGCCGTGGCGCAAGTCCAGGCCGATCCCTTCAACTGTCTGGGTGAGTTCCGCGATGGCGGCGCCAGCGCCTGCCGCGAGTTGCGCTTCATGGTGAAGGACGGCCCGCAAATCATGCGCGCCTATAAGACGCCGTCGCTCAGGGGCGTGGCGGACCGGCCGCCCTATATGCATGCCGGCCAGTTCTCGACGCTCGACGAGGTCGTGGCGCATTATTCAAAAGCGCCGCTCGCCGTCGAGGGCGTCTCCGAAGTTCATCCGCTCGACCTGTCGGACCGCGAGCGGGCGGCCTTGGTGGCGTTTCTCAAGACACTGTCGGAATGATGGGATAAGAAGGCCCCTATGAGCCGGAAAATAGTTCTCGTTGAAGATGCCGCCAGGGATTGGTTCAAGGATCCCGAGTTCGTCGCTGAATTCGCGGCCTTGCGAGAGGAATTCGCGATTGTCGAAGCATCGATAAGGGCCGGAGACGAAGCCGATCCGCCAGGCGAACCGTCCGCTAGCGATCCTTGACCGTCTCCATTGCCACAAAAGTCGAGGTCTGGGCGACATGGGGAAGGGCCGAGATGCGCTCGCCCAGTACGCGACGATAGGCGGCGATGTCGGTGGTGCGGACTTTCAGCAGATAGTCGAAACTCGACGCCATCATGTGGCATTGCTCGATCTCCGGCACGGCCTGGACAGCGCGGTTGAAGGCATCGAGCGCGGCTGAGCGCGTGTCCGAGAGCTTCACCTGGACGAAGGCGACATGGCCTTCGCCCATGCGCTCGCGGTCGATGATGGCGCGGTAGCCCCTTATGTAGCCGTCCTTCTCCAGCCGCTTCACGCGTGCCTGCACCGGCGTCTTCGACAGGCCGACCTTCAAGGCCAGCTCAGACATCGAAAGCCTGCCGTCGCGACCGAGCGCGGACAGGATGTTACGGTCAATGCGGTCCAATTGGTCTTCGGTCATCGAAATCGTGGTCGAAATGAGAAGGTTTTGACCCGAATGATAGATCGATCGGACTATCTTGTCGATTTCTTTGGACCGACTGAAATCCGCAGCTATGCTAGCTTGCGCCAATCGGTCCGGCAGTGGCCAGACCGCTCCCTGACGCTCGCTTTCATGGACCCGACATGCCGCTCGACGCCATCCGCCAGCAGATCCGCGCCAATTATTTGCCCGATGAAGACGAGGCGGTAAACCGCCTGTCGGCGGCAGCGGGATTGTCGGCGCAACAGCGCAAGGCGATCTCAGGCCGCGCCGCCGATCTGGTGCGCGCGGTGCGCGGCTCGACCGACCCCCGGCTGATGGAGGTTTTTCTCTCGGCCTATGGACTGTCGACCAAGGAAGGCGTGGCGCTGATGTGCCTGGCCGAGGCGCTGCTGCGCGTGCCCGACACCGAGACGATGGACGATCTCATCGCCGACAAGATCGCGCCGCATGACTGGTCGGCGCATTCGGGCGGTTCGAGTTCGATCTTCGTCAACGCCTCGACCTGGGCGTTGATGCTGACCGGCCGCGTGCTCGACGAAGGCGAGGGCGGCATCGAAGGCACGCTGCGCTCTATGGTGCGCAGGCTCGGCGAGCCGGTCATCCGCAAGGCGGTGGCTGCGGCCATGCGCGAGATGGGCGAGCAGTTCGTGCTTGGACGTACGATCGCGGAAGCCGTCAAACGCGGCAGGCCGATGACGCAGAAGGGCTATCTCTATTCCTTCGACATGCTGGGCGAGGCGGCGCGCACCGAAGCCGATGCGCTGCGCTATCTCAAAGCCTATGCGGACGCGATTTCCTCGCTCGATTCCGGCTCGAACGGTCCCGACATCCGTTTCAACCACGGCATTTCGGTCAAGCTGTCGGCACTGCATCCGCGCTACGAAGAGGCGCAGAAGGAGAAGATGCTGCCGGTGATGGCCGAGCGGCTGTTGTCGCTGGCGCTCGCCGCGCGGCATTCGCGCATGGGCCTCAACATCGATGCCGAGGAAGCCGACCGGCTCGACCTGTCGCTCGATGTCATCGAGCGCGTGCTGGCCGATCCGGAACTCGCCGGGTGGGATGGTTTCGGGGTTGTCGTACAAGCCTATGGGCCACGCGCGGCCTTCGCCATCGACTGGCTTTACGCGCTGGCGAAGAAATACGACCGCAGGATCATGGTGCGGCTGGTCAAGGGCGCCTATTGGGACACCGAGATCAAGCGCGCGCAGACGCTCGGGCTGACCGGCTATCCGGTCTTCACCCGCAAGGCCAACACCGACGTTTCCTATGTGGCTTGCGCGAAAAAGCTGCTGTCGATGACCGACCGCATCTATCCGCAATTCGCCACCCATAACGCGCATACGGTGGCCGCCATCCTGTCGATGGCGAAGGACCGCGACAGCTTCGAGTTCCAGCGCCTGCATGGCATGGGCGAGGCGCTGCATGAGACGGTGCGCCGGTCCGAAGGCACACGCTGCCGCATCTACGCGCCGGTCGGCGCGCATTCCGACCTGCTCGCCTATCTGGTGCGGCGTCTCCTGGAGAACGGCGCCAACTCTTCCTTTGTCCACCAGTTGACCGACGAGGACGTCGAGCCGGAGGAGATCGCGCGCGATCCGCTGGAGGCGGTCGAAAGCCAGGGCCCGGCGGCCAATCCGGCGATTGTCCGCCCGGCCGCGATCTTCGGCGCTGGCCGGCGCAACTCCAAGGGGTTCGATATCACCGACCCGGTGACGCTCGCGGCCATCGATAAAGCGAGAGCCGCGTTTGCGGCGGCGGACCTTTGGCACGCCAAGCCGATCACGCGCGCCGCCGGTTACGGCAAGCAGCGCCAGATCGTCAATCCGGCCAAGCCGAACGAGATCGTCGGCACGGTGCATGAAGCGGCCGCCAAGCAGGTGGCGACCGCCGTCCGCATCGCCGTCGAAGCGCAACCGGCCTGGGCCAGGCGCCCGGTCTCCGAGCGCGCCGCGATCCTCAACCGCGCCG
Source organism: Mesorhizobium sp. ORM8.1 (assembly GCF_053005525.2). Taxonomy (NCBI): domain Bacteria; kingdom Pseudomonadati; phylum Pseudomonadota; class Alphaproteobacteria; order Hyphomicrobiales; family Phyllobacteriaceae; genus Mesorhizobium; species Mesorhizobium sp. ORM8.1. Next base: position 6,617,352 of record NZ_CM132600.1, read on the forward strand.
CCGATCTCTACGAAGCCAATGCGGTGGAGTTTTTCGCTTTGGCCACAAGGGAAGCGGGCAAGTCGCTGGCCGACGGCGTCGCCGAGGTGCGCGAAGCGGTCGACTTCCTGCGCTACTATGCAGCCGAGGCCGCGAATGCCGAGGCGGGCACGGAAGCGCGCGGCGCCATCGTCTGCATCTCGCCCTGGAATTTCCCGCTGGCGATCTTCACCGGCCAGATCGCTGCGGCCCTCGTCACCGGCAATTCGGTGATCGCCAAGCCCGCCGAGCAGACGCCGCTGATCGCCTTCCGCGCCGTGGAGATGCTGCGCGAGGCCGGTGTGCCGGAAGATGTCATCCAGCTGCTGCCGGGCGACGGCCCTCGGTCGGCGGGCCGCTGACCGCCGATCCGCGCATTGCCGGCGTCTGCTTCACCGGCTCGACCGAGGTTGCCAAGCTGATCGAGAAGCAGTTGGCCGAGACCGCCGCGCCCGACGCCATGCTGATCGCCGAGACCGGCGGGTTGAATGCGATGATCGTCGATTCCACGGCGCTGCCCGAACAGGCGGTGCGCGATATCCTTGCGTCGGCCTTCCAGAGTGCCGGCCAGCGCTGCTCGGCGCTGCGCGTGCTCTACGTCCAGAAGGACGTCGAAAAGAAGATGCTGGAGATGCTGAAGGGCGCCATGGAAGCGCTCACCATCGGCAACCCTTGGGCAATCTCGACCGATGTCGGTCCGGTCATCGACGATGAGGCGCAAGCCTCGATCAGCGACTATTGCAAGAAGAAGGGGCTGGAAGGACGGCTGATCGCCAAGCTCGAAGCGCCGAAGGACGGCCGCTTCGTCGCGCCGCATGTCTTCCGCGTCAAAGGCATCGAGGAGATGGAGCGCGAGGTGTTCGGCCCGGTGCTGCATGTCGCGACCTTCGATGCCGATGAGATCGACGCGGTGATCGCCGCCATCAACCGCAAGGGCTACGGCCTGACCTTCGGCTTGCACACCCGCATCGAGGGCCGCGCGCAGCATTTCGTTGACGGCATCCACGCCGGCAACATCTACGTCAACCGCAACCAGATCGGCGCCGTCGTCGGCTCGCAGCCTTTCGGCGGCGAGGGACTGTCGGGCACCGGCCCGAAGGCCGGCGGGCCGCATTATCTGCGCCGCTTCCGCAAGGGGCCGGAAGCCGGCACGGAAGTCGGCGAGGGCCACAAGGTGACGGCGACCGAGTTGGCCGACAATCTACCGGATCCCGCACTTGGCGGCTGGTCGACGCGGGCCGATCGCGTGGCGATCCTGAGGAAGCATCTGCGCGGCAAGGGCGCTGCGGCCATTGCCGCCGCCGCCAGCCTCGATTTCGGCCAGGTCGACCTGCCCGGACCGACCGGTGAGGCCAACACGCTGTCGCTGTCGCCGAGGGGCCGAGTGCTCTGCCTCGGCCCGGATGGCGAGACACTGCTCGCGCAGACAATCCAGGCTTTGGCCGCCGGCAACGCCGTGCTTGCCGTAGCGCCGGGTGCGCCGGCGGCATTGTCGGCGCTGACCGGCAAGGGCTTGCCGCTGGCGGCGATCGACGGCCGCCCCGATCCGGTCGAGGCGCGTTCGCTGCGCGTCGACGTCGTCGCTTTCTCAGGCACGCCGGAAGCGGCGCGCGTGGTGCGCAAGGTCGTCGCCGACAGGACTGGCCCAATCGTGCCGCTGGTCAGCGAAGTGCTCAACCCGGCGGCCTATGCGCATGAGCGCGCCGTCTGCGTCGACACCACCGCTGCCGGCGGCAATGCCAGCCTGCTAGCAGCGGCATAGCAGGCAGCGAGACTACAAGCGGCCGCCGCGAACCTGCGGCGGTCAGGCGCCTTCGACGACCGAGAAGCCTTCGAATTGCGGGTGGCCGAGATAGTGCACCTTCGAGCCACCGGCATTGCGGTGCGCGGCGCGGAAATTCTCGGACTTGGTCCAGGCGACGAAATCATCCTGGCTTGCCCAGACTGTGTGCGAGGCAAACAGCGTGTAGCCCTCGGTCTCGTTGACCGGGCCGCGCAGCAGGTGGAATTCGCGGAAGCCTTTCATTTCGGCAAGGCTGGAATCGCGGCTCTTCCAGACATCCTCGAAGGCTTCCTCCGAGCCGGTCTGCACCTTGAAGCGGTTCATGGCGATGTACATGGGATTCCTTTCAAAAATTGATGAATTTCGATGATTGACGATGGCTCTGTCCGCGGGCGCGGATGTTAGAACGGACCGACCCGCGCTCTGAACACCCAGCTTGACCTCCCGGTCTCGGGCGGAATGGGCGGGAACGGCGCTTGCTGGCGCACCATCTTCAAAGCGAATTGATCGAGTTCGTCGGAGCCTGAACTTTCGGCGAGCTGCAAGTCGCCGATGCTGCCGTCGGCCATGACGACAAAGACCACCCTGGCATTGTTGCGGGCCTTCGCCTGAACCGATTTCGAAACGCGACGATTGGCGCGGGCAAGCTTCTTTTGAATTTCACCGCTATAGCGCGATTCCACGGCATTGCCGGTGGCGGTCTGCTTCGCGCCCTTGCTGGCAATGACCGGCGCTTCGCGTTCATCGCCATCGGCCGCGCCACGCGTATTGGTGGTGTCGCTTGATCCTGCGGATCCCGCCGGCGCGGCCGGTTTTTCGCTTGGAACCGGCGGCTGGGCGGCCTCGGTGGGAGGCGCTTCGGCGCTTTGCGCCTGGTTTGCGGATGCTGTCGGTTCGCTGGGCGTGGCAACGCTCTGATCGTCCGGGCGTGGAGAAGCCGCCGCCAGTATATCCGGAGCGGTATTTGCCTGTTTGACGGCTTCCGACGCGGCCTCCGGCGTCGGCGGTTTGCTTGCCGGTTGAGGCGCTTCAGTCGGCGCCACGGGCTCAGTTGCTTCGGATTTGGTGGGTCGCGGGTCCGGGACCAGCGTGACATTCACCGCGCCCGGCGCCTGGCTGTCCACGTCGCTGCCGACGACGTCCGCCCCTGACTGATCGGTGCCCTCGACCTGGATCGCATCCCGGGAATCGAGTGACCCGTCGAGCACGATGAGAAACGCTGCCGCCGCAGCGGCATGGATAACGCAGGAAGCGATGATCGCGACCGGCCATTTGCGGTCCGTCGCCGATTGCCGCGCAAGCGGCTCGGCCGGCGTGATCGCCGGTTCGCTGCCGGTTTCGGGGATGGAATTGATGTCCTGCATGTCTCGCGACGAGACCTGCCGCACGCGACGCGGAATTGTCAAATCAAGATCGATTGCTGCCCATGGCAACAGACTGGAGGCAGGCCCGGCGCCTTGCCGGAAAGCGGGATGCAGTCCCACCTCACACCCCGAAAGCGATGCCGGTCCTGGTCGAGGTCTTGAGGCCGCGCATGCAGGTTGCCGGCTCGACGCCGTTGCCGGCGCATTCGGTGGCGCTGTTGATCAGCACGCGGCTGAGCTTGCCGCAATCGGCGCCGGCGAGGTCGAAGCGCGTGACCTTGGTCTTGCCGGCCGGCAGGTCCTTGAAGTCGAGCACGGTGAGGCGATCGACGACGCCGGCTTCGTTGAACAGCGCGATCTCGAACGCGGCCTTGGATAGGTCGGCGCCAAGCGCGTTGTTGACGACGAAGGTCAGCCGGCAGCCTTTGCCGGACGGTTGCGCGGCGTTGAGCTCCAGGTTCAGGCTCGGAGCCGGCGCGGACTGGGCCCACGCCGGCGCCACGCCAAGCGACACCGCCAGCGTCGAGGTCAAGAGACGAAGCGATGCCGTCAGGTTCATGTTTGTCAGCCTCCGAAGCGCATGGTTGCCGCCAGCTTCACCGTGACGCCAGGTTCGTAAACCACGGCGGTGGTGCTTCCGTTCAGCGGGTTGGTGTATTTGACGTCGAACAGATTATCGACGCGCAAATCGACTTTGAAATTGTCGGTCGCCTGGTAGCTGGCAAAGGCGTTGACCAGTGTGTAGTCCTTGGCCACCGGATTGCCTTTGGGCTTGCCATTGTACTGGACCTCGCCGCCGACCGTCAGTCTGTCCTCGAGGAAGCGGAAGCCGAGCTGTCCGGTCACCTGCGAGGAGGGGACGGTGGCCAGATCGGCGCGTTCGCCTTCATAGGAGATGGTGTGGCCGTTGATGATCGAGGCCGACAGCCCGGCATAGCCCCAGCCAGCGTCGTAGACGCTCTCAAGCTCGAAACCGTTGATCCTGGCCTTGGCGAAGTTCTGGTACTGGAAGCAGATCGGGATGCCCGGGCCGAACGGGCAGCCGCTGGTCGGGTCGAACGGCGATAGCGTCACGCCATCGATGTAATCGTCGACATTGTTGTTGAAATAGGCAGCCTTGAGCCGCAGCGCGTCGCCGCCCTCGAGGACGTCGTTCTGCTTGTAGTTGACGCCGAACTCGACGGTCTTGCCGGTTTCAGGCTTGAGGTTCGGGTTGGGCAGGAACGGGAAGGTGACGCCGGCCGGATGGTTGCCGCTGATCAGCGTCTCGGTCAGCGAGGGCGACCGGTAGCCCTCGGCATAGGTGCCGTAGAATTGCAGGCCCGCGAGGCCAGCGCTTTCGAAAGGCGAGACGCCGACGGTGATGCGCGGCGATACCCGGTCGCCGGAGGTTTCGTGGGTGTCATCCTTCAGGCTGTAATTGTCGTAGCGCAGGCCGGTGACGAGCTCGAGCCATTCCCAGGTCAGCTTATCCTGGACGTAGGCGCCGGAAACGTTGCGCTTGCCGCCGGGCGTATAGAAGCTGTCGCCGCCGGCCGTGCCGCCGGTGTCGACATTGTCGCCGACCCAGTCGCCGCCATAGGTCAATTCATGCGCGATGCCGGCGGTCTCGAAGCGCGAGGTGTTCCAGATGTCGATGCCCGTCGTGCCGACGTCGAAGGTCGACTGCGAACCGGCCGGCAGCACTACGGGCAGGCCGGTCACCGGATCGAAGCGGTTCTGCGGAATAAGCGTCGTCAGGCCGAGCTCGGTTCTGTTGTAGGAGGCGTTGATGTGGAGGTCGAGCCAGCTCTTGGCGTCGTCGGTGATGTTGTAGCGGGCCGTGAACGTGTTCGACTTCAAGTCGGCGTTCGCCGGCACGCTGCCGCTGGTCTCGGTCCAGCCGTCTTTCGAACCGACCCAGCCAAGTTTCAGCTCGCTGTTTTCGCTCGGGCGGATCGTGGTCTTGAGCAGGCCGCTCAGCACGTCGAAACCAGTGCCCGCAACGGTGTCGCCGCCGCCGTTCTTGTAGTTGTCGTAGTCGCGGTAGACGATGTTGCCGAGGACGTCCCAGTTGTCGTTGATCTTGTAGGCGCCGGTGGCACTGGTGGTCCAGCCCTTGCCGTTGCTCTCATAGCGCCCGATCAGCGAGCCGGCCCACGTCTCGCCGGGCCTGAGGAAGTCCTCGGCGTCTTTGGTGTCGAAGAAGACGACGCCGCCGATGGCGCCGGAGCCATAGGTGTTGGCGGTTGGGCCGCGGATCACGTCGACCGACTTGATGAGCTCCGGATCGACATAGAAGGTCGACTGCGTGCCGTGGTCGGAGCGCTGGAAATCCTGCCTGGCACCGTCGACGATGACGGCGACGCGGCCGAAATCCTGCAGGCCGCGGATGTTGATGCTGGAGCTGACGCGGCGGGCGTCGGCCTGAACGGTGACACCTGGAACACCGAGCAGCATCTCGTTGGGCGTCGTCGCCATGCGGCGGGCGAGCTGTTCCTGGCCGACATGGCTGGCTGACGCCAGCGATTGGATCGCGCTTTCGCCGGTGCGGCTGATGATGAGAATCTTGTCGAGCAGGGTAACGTTGCCCGAGGGCTTTTCGTCGGCCTGCTTTTTCTGGTCAGCCTGTTGGCTATCTGCCGGCTGTGCGGCCTGCTGCGCTTTTGCCGCGGGTGCGCCGAGCGCAATTGCCGCCGACCCAGCCATCAAAACGGCCATTGCCCGTGCCAACGATCGGAAGCCCGAACCCGCGCTATCGCCCGCCAGGCCCGTCCGTCCCCAAGTCACCAACCCCATTGCCCCAACTCCAAATTTCCAGGCTCGCAGCTGGCTGGCCTAGGGGCTCGCTCGCATTTTTGATCATGTCCGGCGTCTTAAATGTTGACTCATTTAGTCCGGTAATGCACTGACTAGTAAACATGATCATTCTAGTCAAGAAATTAATCGGCATTTACGTGAGGTCCGGCCACTCGGCCGGCATAGGAAAGGGACCGACCCGATGAACACGCACAATCCCAATGATTTCCGCTATCGCGTTCGCCGTCCGGAAGACACGCAAATGCGCTACGAGCGGGTGCCCCTGGCGGTAAGGACGCTCTCCAGCAACACGCTGTTCCAGGGCGAGCATGAGATCGGCATCGAGCATCACGGCGCGCTCTACCGCCTGAAGATCACCCGCCAGGGCAAACTGATCCTCAACAAATGAGAATCAGCAGGCGGTAGACGAGCAGACATCAGGCAATACAGGTGAACGATATGGACCAGCGCGTGAGGCCGTCGCCGGAGGAAATCCGGCGAGCGCGGGAAGACAATCCGAAAATGCGGGAGCGCGATCTCTCGGTAGAATTGGGCATTTCGGAAGCGGAGCTGGTCGCGGCGCATTGCGGCTTTGGCGTGGTGCACGTCGAGCCGCGCGTCAACGACCTTCTGATCGGCCTCGAAGCCGTCGGCGAAGTGATGGCGCTGACGCGCAACGAAAGCGCCGTGCACGAAAAAATCGGCGTCTACGACAAGGTCGTCACCGGCAACCACAACGCCATGGTTATAGGCGAAAACATCGACCTGCGCATCTTCCCGAAGGTCTGGGCGCATGGCTTTGCGGTCGAAAAGCGCGACGGCGGCGAGATCCGCCGCAGCCTGCAGTTCTTCGATGCGGCAGGCGAGGCCGTGCACAAGGTGCATCTGCGGCCGGCGTCGAACCTCTACGCCTATCAGAAGCTGGTCGCGAGCCTCGAATCGTCGAACCAGGAACCGACCGTGGTAGTCTTCCCAAGTGCCGTGGAAGGAGAAGGCGAAGCCCAGGGTCCGGTCGCCTCGATCGACGACCTGCGCGACCGCTGGAGCCGGATGACCGACGTGCATCAGTTCTTCGGCATGCTGAAGACGCTGAAGCTCAGCCGCCGCGAAGCGGTGCGCATGGTCGGCCAGGATTTTGCCTGGCTGCTCGACAAGGACGCTGTCGGCGCCATGTTCCACCGCGCCGCCGAAGGCGAGATGCCGATCATGTGCTTCGTCGGCAACCGCGGCTGCATCCAGATCCATTCCGGCCCGATCAAGTCGGTCAAGCCGATGGGGCCGTGGATCAACGTGCTCGACGAGACCTTCCACCTGCATCTCAGAACCGATCACATCCACGAGGTCTGGGCGGTGCGCAAGCCGACCAAGGACGGCCATGTCACCTCGCTCGAGGTCTATGACGCCGATGGCGGCATGATCATCCAGTTCTTCGGCAAGCGCCATGAAGGCGAGAGCGAGCGCAAGGACTGGCGCTTCCTGGCCGAGAACCTGCCCCGCATCCCAAGCCCGACCGCTGCATAAGGTAAGACCCAATGCGTGTTCCATTCGATTTTCGTCCGGCGCTTGCGCCGTTGTTCAGCGTTCTTCTGGCTTTCATAACGCTGCCCGCCGGGGCGGGTGAAGGGACGGCCGTCTTTGCCGACACCTCGCGGATCGCCTCCATCGGCGGCTCGATCACCGAGATTGTCTATGCGCTGGGCGAGGAAGGACGTCTCGTTGCCCGCGATTCGACCAGCACCTATCCGCAAGCCGCGCTGAAGCTGCCCGATGTCGGCTATATGCGTGCGCTGTCGCCGGAAGGTGTGCTGTCGGTCAATCCGTCGGGCATCCTCGCCTTGCACGGCAGCGGCCCGCGCGAAGCGGTCGATGTGCTGAAGAAATCGAGCGTGCTCTTCATCGAGGTGCCCGAGCACTACAGCCACGAAGGCATCCTCGAAAAGATCCGTGTCGTCGGTAAGGCGCTCGGCGTCGACGCCAAGGCCGAGAAGCTTGCAGCCGAAATGGATGCGAAGCTGACGGCGGCGGAAAAGCTGACGGCCTCGATCAAGGAGCGCAGGCGCATCCTGTTTGTGCTGTCGACCCAGAACGGCAAGATTCTTGCCGCCGGCAGCGACAGCGCCGCCGATGGCATCATAAAGCTGGCCGGTGGGGTCAATGCTGTGGTGGGATTCTCCGGCTACAAGTCGATGACGGACGAGGCGATCGCCACCGCCAGGCCGGACGTCATCCTGACCATGAAGAACGCCGGCCCGCCGATCTCGGAAGACGAGCTGTTCGCCAACCCGGCGATCGCCTCGACGCCGGCAGGTGCCGCGCGCAAGGTGATCACCATGGATGGCGGCTATCTGCTCGGCTTCGGTCCGCGTACCGCTGAAGCGATCCACGATCTCGCCGTATCGTTGTATGGCAACCAGGTCACGGACTAAGCGGCGATGGCCGAACAGTCTATCGTTGGTGCCGCGGGCAGCGTGATGGCAGCCGATGGCGACCGCTCGACACGAGCAAGGTTCGTCATCCTGCTGCTGTGCCTGGCGCTGGTGCTATCCGTTTTCCTGTCGCTGACATCGGGGGCTTCCGATGCCTCGGCCGTGCGCGTCATCTACGACTGGTTTACCGACGCCGCGGCGGCGGATGTCGCACTCGCCGCGCGCGATAATCTGATCGTCTATGACATCCGCATGCCGCGCGTCCTGCTCGGCGTGCTGATCGGCGCCGCGCTCGCCGTTTGCGGCGCGGTGATGCAGGGCCTGTTTCGCAATCCGCTTGCCGACCCAGGCCTGATCGGCGTTTCCGCCGGTTCCAGCCTCGGCGCGGTGGCTGTCATCGTGCTCGGCATGACGTGGCTTGCGCCGCTTACGCTCGTCCTCGGCACGCTTGCGCTGCCCTTGGCCGCGTTCGTCGGCGGCCTTGCGGTGACTTTCCTGCTCTATGCCATCGCGACACGTCAGGGCCAGACATCGGTCGCCACCATGCTGCTTGCCGGCATCGCCATCAGCGCTTTGGCCATGGCGCTCACCGGCGTCCTCATCTTCATGGCCGACGACCGGCAATTGCGCGATCTGACGTTCTGGCAGCTCGGCTCGCTGGCCGGCGCGACATGGCCGAAGATCGGCACGGTCGGGCCGGTGATCGTGCTGGCGCTGTCGGCGATGCCGTTCCTGTCGCGCGGCCTCAACGCGCTGGCGCTCGGCGAGGCAACCGCCGCCCATCTCGGCATTCCGGTGCAGCGGCTGAAATACACCGCCATCGTCGGCGTGTCGGCGGCGGTCGGCGCATCGGTTGCCGTCAGCGGCGGCATCGGCTTCATCGGCATCGTCGTGCCGCATGTCCTGCGCCTCGCGATCGGTCCGGACAATCGCTACCTGCTGCCTGCATCGGCCCTGCTCGGCGCTTCGATGCTGCTCATCGCCGACGCCGTTGCCCGCACCATCGTCGCGCCGGCCGAGCTGCCGATCGGCATCGTCACCGCCGTCGCCGGCGCGCCGTTCTTCCTGTGGATCCTGCTGCGCAAGCGCGGCGTCGTCGATTTGTGAGGTGCCGATGATCGAAGCACGCGACATTTCGGTGGCGATCGGTGGCAAGCGCATCGTGTCGCAGGTCGATTTCACCGCGCGTCCCGGCGAGGTGTCGGCGATTGTCGGGCCGAACGGCTCCGGCAAGACGACCTTGCTCAAGGCGCTAACCGGCGAGCTCGCCTATACCGGCACCGTGACGCTCAACGGTCGCGATCTGTCCACCATGAAGCCGGTCGAGGCGGCGACGCTGCGCGCGGTGCTGCCGCAATCGATGATGCTGTCCTTTCCCTTCACCGTGCGCGAGATCGTGCGCCTCGGACTGATCGGCGGACGCTCCGGCGTGCTGCCCGGCGAGGATCAGCGCCTGCCGGAACGGGCGCTGGCGCGGGTCGACCTCGACGGCTTTGCCGGCCGCTTCTACCAGGAACTGTCGGGCGGCGAGCAGCAGCGGGTGCAGCTTGCCCGCGTGCTTTGCCAGGTGTGGTCGCCGGTGCTGGAGGGAGGCCGCGCTATCTCTTCCTCGACGAGCCGGTTTCCAGCCTCGATGTCAAGCACCAGCTGATCATCATGAACATCGCCCGCGATTTTGCCCGGCGCGGCGGCGGCGTGGTGGCGATCCTGCACGACCTCAATTTGACGGCCATGTACGCCGACCGCATTTTCGTGCTTTCCCGCGGCCAGCTGGCGGCCGCCGGCTCGCCGCGGGATGTGCTGAACGACGAATTGATCGAGAAAGTGTTCGACTGCCGGCTCAAGGTCGGCGCGTTGCCAGCCGGCAGCGTGCCGTTCGTGTTGCCTCAATCCGCGGCTTAGGCGGCCGGGGCGCGCTGCTCCAGAAGGTCGATGCCAAGCAGATGGCGTACATTTGGGCGCGCCGCGACCATGTCGGCGATGGTGTAGCGGGAAAGCACGGCGAAGAAGGCGTTGAGCGCCTCGCGCAGCGCCGAATTCAGGGCGCAGCTGTCGACCAGCGGGCATTCGGCCGCGTCGTTCTCGAAGCATTCCGCCATGGCGAAGCTCTCTTCGGTCACACGCACGACGTCGAACAGGTTGATCTGTTCGGCCGGGCGTCCAAGCCGCACGCCGCCGTTGCGGCCGCGCACCGTCTCGACCAGCCTGGCCTCGACCAGCGGCTGCAGGATCTTGAACAGGAACAGTTCCGATACCGAATAGGCGGCGGCTATCTCGGGGATGCGGCTCAGCCGTTCGGTGTTGGCGGCGCAATACATCAGGATGCGCATCGCATAGTTGGTCTGGCGCGTGAGCCGCATGGTATCCTCGCGAAACATTAGCTTGCGGGCGAATATGGCCTATAGTTTGGAATAATTCCAGACTAGAGCGGCATGATAGCTGAATTTTCTTGTCAACTTTTTGTGCCAATGGCCGGAAACAGCGTCACTGCCAGCAAATGTGCATTTCGGCAAGGCAGCCCCTAGATAAGTTCGCGAGACAAAGAGGAGCGGCCTGCCCATGTCCCAATCCGCCACGGCCCTGACGCCGGTGCGATTCGATACCGATGCGCAGGCAAAGCTATCGGCGCTACGGCGCGTCAAATTCATCGCGGCCGCGGCACTTGCCTTCTGCGTTGTCGTGTTTGCGGTGGCGAAGTCGTTTCAGGGCGCCTATCCGTGGCTCGGCTTTGTCGCCGCCTTTGCCGAGGCGGCAACAATCGGCGGTCTTGCCGACTGGTATGCCGTGGTGGCGCTGTTCAGGCGGCCGCTTGGCCTGCCGATCCCGCACACCGCGATCATTCCGGAAAACCAGCACCGCATCGCCGACAATCTCGGCCGTTTCATCGAGGCGAATTTCCTGGCACCGGAACCGGTGCGCGAAAAGCTCGCCGAGGTCGACTTCGCCGCTCTCGTCGCCGACTGGCTGGGCGACGCCGAACGCGCCGCCGGCCTGTCGCGATTCGTCGCGCGGCTGGTGCCGCAGACGCTGACGGCGGTGGAGCAGTCCGGCTTACGCGACTTCGTCACCAGTCGTATGCTGGAGCAAATCGAGAAAGTGCCGCTGGCGCCGTTAGCCGCCGACCTTCTGTCGGCGCTGACCGACGACCAGCGCCACCAGAAGCTGTTCGATGAGTTCACCCGGGTCGTCGGGCGTTTCCTGAACGACGAACAGGCGCTCGAGACGATGCGCGAAAAGATCCGCGAGGAACTGCCCTCGCTGTTCAACCTGTTTCGCGCCGACGCCTATCTGTTGAAGAAGATCGTCGCCTCGGCCGGGTCGTTGCTGGAGGAGGTGCGCGCCGACCCTGTCCATCCAATGCGCGCCGAGTTCGACCGCTTCGCGCTCGGCTTCATCGAAAAACTCAGGAATTCCAAGCAATATGCAAGGCGCGCCGAGAAGCTGAAGCGCGATTTCCTAGCCCGTCCCGAGGTGAGGGCGCTGGCCGGTGACGCATGGGCGAGCCTGCGGCTGTTCATCGAACAGGATGCCAATGCGCCCAAGTCGGTGATCCGCGAGCATCTCGCCGGCATGTTCGTCGAGGTCGGCCGGCATCTGGCCGACGACGCCCAGATCAGGGCCGACATGAACCAGGGTTTTGTCGTCGCGCTGACCTCCTTCGTGGAAAGCCAGAAAAGCGGTGTGTCGAAATTCATCGCCGACCAGGTCAAGCGCTGGGATCTGGGTCAACTGACGCGGCTGATCGAGATCAACATCGGCAAGGACCTGCAATATATCCGTTTCAACGGCATGATCATCGGCGGGCTTGCGGGCCTGGCGCTTTATACGGCGGAGCGGCTGTTTCTCGTCAATTGACGTGGGTCGACCGTACACTATTCTCCTCTAGGGTTCTCTGGTTTTACGCAATTCCGGACGGAAAACCGTTACACACTTTTCCTGGAATTGCTTTTTGAGGGTACCGCAGGTGCGGTAAAACGGGAGGCACAACATGGCAAAACAACCGGAATCCGGTACTTTCCTAGACATGTTCAGCCGGTTCGGCCGCGACCTCAAGCTGCCGAATGTCGATGTCCAGGCGATTCTCGACCACCATCGCAAGAACCTCGAGGCGCTCGAGAAATCGGCCAGGGCAAGTGCCGCCGGCGCATCCTCGGTGCTCGCCAGGCAGCATGAAATGGTGCAGGACGCCATGCACGAGATCACGCGGATGGCGCAGAACTACCAGGCGCCGGGCAATCCGCAGGATGTGATGGGCAAGCAGGCCGAATTCGCGCGCAAATCGTTCGAGACGACCCTGAAGAATGCCAGCGAAGTGGCTGACCTGGTGCGGAAATCCAGCACCGAATCGATCGAGATCCTGCGCGACCGGATCAGGGACGCGATGGCGGAAGTCCGCGCCGGCTACGGGAAGAAATAGGATATCCGGTCTTTCCCGCCCAATTCAGGCCGCCATGGATATGCAACCGGCTGAGGCGCCGTGCGTTCTCGGCTTGCCGTAAAAGCATCAACTCTACCAGCGAAAATAGGCAACTGCGAATTGACAGAACCCGCCGCTTCATGATCGGGGATGCAGGCAGGAGTGATGGGAAAGCAGGAATGACGGAAAAACGGCCGAAAACGCCGCCGACCTTCGAACAGTTACGGACAATGGCCGGGCATGAGCTTGGCGTGTCCGACTGGACGACGGTCGACCAGGGGCGCATCGACCAGTTCGCCGAATGCACGGGCGACCATCAGTGGATTCATGTCGACACCGAGCGGGCAAAGCGGCAGAGCCCGTTCCGCACCACGATCGCGCATGGCTATCTGACGCTGTCGATCATCGGAGCGCTGGCGCTCGAGATGGGCATCGTGCCGGAAAACACCCAAGCCGCCTTCAATTACGGCTTCGACAAGGTGCGTTTCCTGGCGCCGGTGAGGGCAGGCGCGCGCATCAGGCTGCGCACGACGCTGCTTTCGATGGAGGATCTCGGCCCTGGCCAGTATCTGATGAGGGCGGAGAACATCGTCGAGATCGAGGGCGAACAGAAGCCCGCGCTGACCGCCGAAACGCTGGTGATGCTTTACGAGCGCCGCAAGCGGGCCGCCACCTAAAGTCCGCCGATATTCAGGTGAGGCCGGCCTGCAAACGGCGGCTTCCTGCGCTTCTGGTGCTCACGTACTTAAGTACGCTCCGCTCCGGTTCTCGGAACCCACCGTTTTCGACTCGGCCTGACCTGAATCTCGACAGACTTGAGGCGGCTGTTCGTCTGGTTCAGTACCGCTACTACCCTGATGCGACTCTGCGACGAGAGGCAGCGACTGCATTTTCGAGCGCTCGGAAGACGCGTTCGTCCCCGCATTGGGCGGCGTTGAAGCGCATGAAGCGGCCGGCGCTGTGCGACAGGCTGAAGGCATTGCCGGGCGCCAGCACGACATTGTCCGCAAGCGCGTGGCGGGCGACATCGGCGGCGTCGATGCCGTCGGGCAGGCGGCACCACAGGAACATGCCGGTGGGCTGGTCGATCCAGGGTCGGATGCCCATGGCTTTCAACCGGCCTGCCGTCTCGGCCATGGCGCGCGACAGCCGAGCGCGCAATTGCTCGACATGCTTGCGGTAGCTGCCGTCCTTCAGGAGCGTCAGCACAAGCTCCGCCGACAGGCGCGCGCCGCCGAAGGTCGTGGCGATCTTGAGATCGGTCAGCCCTTCCATCCAGTCAGGAGGCGCGGCGATGAAGCCGCAGCGCACCGAGGCGGACAGCGTCTTGGAGAACGAGCCGATATGGACGACGCGCTGCAACCCGTCGAAGGCCGCAAGCCGCGGGGCAGGGGCGTGCTCGAAATCGGCGAAAATATCGTCCTCGACGATGGTGAGTTCGGCCTGGTCGGCGAGCTTCAGCAACCGGTGCGCGACGACCGGCGACAGGATCGCGCCGGTCGGGTTGTGGATGCCGGAATTGGTGATGTAGAGGCGCGGCCGGTGCTCGGCGAGCGCCTGCGCGAACAGCTCGATGTCCGGCCCCGAAGGCGTATAGGGCACGCCGACGACCTTGGCCTGATGGGCGCGCAGCAGCGCGTGGAAATTGAAATAGCAGGGATCGTCGACCAGCACCGTGTCGCCCGGCTCGAGCAGGAAGCGGCACAGGAGGTCGATGGCCTGGGTGCCGCAGTCGGTCAGCATGATCTGGTCGGGCGAGACCTCGATGCCATGTTCGGCCATGCGCCGCGCCAGCAATCGGCGCAGCGGCGGCAGGCCGAGCGGCGTGCCGTAGTCGGCCAGCGCCACGTCATCCGCGCGGGCCGCGCTGCGCAGCGCCCGGCGCAAGGCGGCCTGCGGCATCCAGGACGCCGGCAGCCAGCCGCAGCCGGGCTTCAGCATGTCCTCGCCGGCTTCCAGCGATTGCCTCGACACCCAGAGCGGATCGATTGCCCTGTCGAGGCGCGGGCCGATCTCGGCCAGCGACAGCGGCGCGAGCTGGCCGGCGGCGTAAAAGCCGGAACCCGGGCGCGAGCGGATAGCGCCTTCCGCGGCCAGACGCTCATAGGCCTCGACGACGGTTGATTTCGACACCTGCAGCGATTTGGCCAAAGCCCGGATCGACGGCAAACGGGCTCCCGGCGTCAGCGCGCGCGCCGCGATGCGTTGGCGGATCGTCGCCATCACGCTTTCGACAAGCGTGCGCGCGCCGTCATTTTCCAGAGCCTGATCCGTCATCCGTACTGTCCGCAAGACCATTACAGTTTTGTGCAATTGTACCCCATTGTCTCTGGCAACGCCACCGGGCCTGTTCGATAGAGGCCGAAACAATGGAGTCTCGAATGGACAAGAGCGCGAGCGGCTGGCTGAACGGTTTTATCGGCGTGCTGATCTTCAGCGGCTCGCTGCCGGCGACGCATGTGGCGGTGGCGGATTTCGATCCGACCTTCCTGACGTCGGCGCGCGCCGCGATCGCCGGATTGCTTGGCCTGGCCATGCTGCTTGTCTTTCGCCAGAGGCGGCCGGAGCGCAGTGACCTGGCCTCGCTGGTCGTCGTCGCGCTTGGCGTAGTCGTCGGCTTTCCCCTGCTGACGGCGCTGGCGCTGAAGCATGTCACCACCGCTCATTCCATCATCTTCGTCGGCCTGCTGCCGCTGGCGACCGCGATCTTCGGCGTGCTGCGCGGCGGCGACCGCCCGCGTCCGGCGTTCTGGCTGTTCTCGTGCATCGGCAGCGCGCTGGTCGCGGGCTTTGCCCTGTCGCAAGGCGTGACCGCGTCGCCGCTCGGCGACGGCCTGATGCTGGGCGCCATCATCGTCTGCGGTCTTGGCTATGCGGAAGGCGCGGCGCTCTCGCGCAGGCTCGGCGGCTGGCAGGTGATCTGCTGGGCGCTGGTGCTGTCGCTGCCGGTCATGCTGGTGCTGAGCTTTGCGACGCTGCCGCCGACGCTCGCCAATGTCGGTTCCGGCGCCTGGATCGGCCTTGCTTACGTCTCGCTGTTCAGCATGCTGATCGGCTTCGTGTTCTGGTATCGCGGCCTGGCCCAAGGCGGCATCGCCGCGGTCGGACAATTGCAGCTGCTGCAGCCCTTCTTCGGCCTCGCGCTGGCGGCAACGCTGCTGCACGAGCAGATCAGCCCGATGATGATGGTCGTCACGCTGGGCGTCGTGGCCTGCGTGTTCGGGGCGAAGAAGTTCGCGAAGCCGATTCCATCGCCGCGCGCAGCCGGATAAAGCAATTCCAGGAAAAGTGTGAGCGGTTAAGTTCGGCGACTTCGCCGTAACCCTCCGTCCGGAATTGCGTCAAGACAAAGCGATAGAGCGCGTTTTTCCGACTAGAACTTCGTCACCACTCCGATGCCAATCCCCTCGAAACCACCCATCGCCATCAGTGCTGCCGGCGCTTCATCGAGGCTGATCCTTTTGCCGACCAGCAGCTCGGGCTTCAGCTTGCCGTGGCGGATCATCTCCATCATCGCCGTATAGCGATAGGCCTGCATGCCGTGGCTGCCGAGGATTTCGAGCTCGAAGGCGATGACCTTGTCCATCGGCACCTGAGGGCGGGCATGCTCGCCCAGCATCAGGCCGACCTGAACGTGGCGGCCGCGGCGGCGCAGATTGGCGATCGAGTTGAACGAGGTGGTCGGGTGTCCCAGCGCGTCCATCGACATATGCGCGCCGCCATTGGTGATCTGCTTGACGGCCTTGACCACGTTGGAGGTCGTCGAGGCGTTGATCGTCGCCACCGCGCCGATCTTCTTGGCAAACTCCAGCTTCTCGTCGGTGAGATCGATGGCGATCACATTGGCGCCCATGGCGCTGGCGATCATGATCGCCGAGAGGCCGACGCCGCCGCAGCCATGCACCGCCACCCATTCGCCGGGCGTCACCCGGCCCTGGTCGACGATCGCGCGGAAGGAGGTGACGAAACGGCAGCCGAGGCTAGCGGCGGTGGCGTATTCCATCCCGTCGGGCAAGCGCACGAGGTTGGTATCGGCATGCTCGATGCCGACATATTCGGCGAACGAACCCCAGCCCGTAAAACCCGGCTGCGTCTGGTGTTCGCAGACCTGGTGGTTGCCCGAGGTGCATTCGAAGCAGCGGCCGCAGCCGACGGCGAACGGCACGGTGACGCGGTCGCCGGCCTTCCAGCGGCCGACCTGCTTGCCGGCGGCGACGACGACGCCGGCCAGCTCGTGACCCGGAACGTGCGGCAAGGTGATGCCGTCATCATGACCCATCCAGCCGTGCCAGTCGCTGCGGCAGAGCCCCGTCGCCTCAACCTTGATGACGACGCCATCGGCGGCGGGTTTCGGATCAGGCACAGTCTGGATCTTCGGTGTCTCACCGAATTTTTCGAAGACGACGGCTTTCATCGGCACTCCACCCTTCGCTAGAGCGTTTCACCGAAACGGCGAACCGCCCTATCTCCTTGTTTTTAGGCAATTCCGGACGGAAAACCGTGTCACACTTTTCCTGGAATTGCTCTAGCCCCGCAGCAACGATAGCCGATTCCACCGCCGGTTGATCGGAAATCCCCAGCTTAGTCCTGCACCTGGCGGAAGTCGGCCAGCCGGGTGTCGCCGGGGACGAGCAGGCGGCCATCCTCGGCATGCACCTCCAGGCGCCGGATCGGCCTGCCGGTCTCACGATCGACCATGAAGGTGTAAGGCTCGCCCGGTCCGGAGAAATAGGTCTCGCCCCATTGGCGCAGCGCCACCAGGACATAGAACAGGCCGCGGCCTTTTTCGGTCAGCACATATTCATGATGCGCGCTGCCATCGGGAGCCGGGACGGTTTCAAGGATGCCATGCGCGATGAGGCTTCGCAGCCGCGCCGACAGGATGTTCTTGGCCACGCCCAGGCTTTTTGAAATTCGCCGAAGCGCCGCATGCCGTCGAAGGCATCGCGCACGATGAGCAGCGACCACCAGTCACCGATGGCATCGAGCGGGCGGGCGATAAGGCAGTCGGCGCTCTGATGGCTCGTCCGTTTCACCATGCGATTGGTCCAGTTTCCTGTTTGTGGTTGCAAGATAAAACCTTTTTGTCTAATCGGCAATGGTTTCAACTTGAAACCGAAGCGGAGAGCGTGATGAACCTGCAACTGCAAAAAGTCGATCTGCAGCCGCCCGAAGGGGCGGAAGGGACAAAGCGGGGTTGTCGCGGCTGACGGCGCTGATCTTTGCCGCCGCCTGCGGCTTGAGCGTCGCCAATGTCTATTTCGCGCATCCGCTGCTCGACGCGATCGCGCAGGACTTCGCAATCGATCCCGCTTCGGTCGGCATCGTGGTGACAGTGACGCAGATCGGCTACGCGCTCGGCCTGTTCTTCATCGTGCCGCTAGGCGACCTGTTCAATCGCCGCAAGCTGATTGCCGGCCAGGCCGTGCTTTCGGCGCTGGCGCTCGTCCTTGTCGGCTTTTCGCCAAATGCGGGGGTGCTTCTGGCCAGCCTGGCAGTGGTTGGTTTGCTCGCCGTGGTCGTGCAGGTGCTGGTCGCCTACGCCGCCGATCTGGCGGCGCCTGAGGAGCGGGGGCGTGCAGTCGGCATCGTCACCAGCGGCGTCATTCTGGGCATTCTGCTGGCGCGCTTCGTTTCGGGGCTGGTCGCCGATTTCGCCGGCTGGCGTTCGGTCTACCTCGTCTCGGCCGTGCTGACACTCGCGATGGCGGCAATCCTTTTCCAAGTCCTGCCGGGTCATGAGGCCAAGCGGCCGCGCACGTCCTATGCACGGCTTCTCGGCTCGGTGCTACGCCTGTTCGTCGAGGAGCCGCTGCTGCGGGTGCGCGCCGTGCTTGCCATGTTGATCTTCGCCAGCTTCAACGTGCTGTGGGCGCCGCTGGCGCTGCCGCTGGCGGCACCGCCTTTTTGCAGTCGCATACCGAGATCGGGCTGTTCGGCCTGGCCGGCGTCGCCGGCGCGCTCGGCGCGCGCTGGACCGGCGTTCTCGTCGATCGCGGACAGGGGCAGCTGGTGACCGGCCTCAGCCTGTTGCTGATGGCTGCCGCCTGGCTGCCGATCGCCTTCATGGGCAAAACGCTGTGGCTGCTCGTTCTCGGCATCCTCATGCTCGACCTCGCCATCCAGGCCGTGCACGTCACCAACCAGAGCCTGATCTTCGCCCGGCGGCCGGATGCCCGCAGCCGTCTGGTCGGCGGCTACATGATCTTCTATTCGCTGGGCAGCGCGCTGGGTTCCATCGCCTCGACCATGATTTTTGGCGCCTGGGGCTGGAGCGGTGTGTGCCTGCTCGGCTCCGGGCTCGGTCTGGTCGCGCTGGTGTTTTGGGTGGCAACCCTGAGAGTCGGACGCTAGTTAGGGCCGGGTATCCAGCAGCGGCTGCCGTTCGCGAAACCATTCATCGGCTTCGGCATCCCATGGCCAGACGCCGGAAGTTGTCGGAAAAATAAGCTGCACAATCTGGAAATCCGGACCGTCATAGAACCAGATGTCCCATCCGAAATATTCAGGATAATGGCCAGGGTGGACCGCGCCGAACTGACAGTCGAAGCCGCCTCCCAGGAAACCCGACGCCCGCTCTCCGACGCTGAACCTCTCGCCGCTGCGCACCCGTCGGCAATACTCGTTGATGATGGTCTGCGAAAGCTCCGGCTTCAGTCCGATCACGACCAATTCGGGGACCTTGAAATTGTGCTCTATGCCCACCGAGTATGCGAAGGGCGGATGCTTATCCTCCTCCAGCACGCAGAGGATGTGGCAGCCGTACTCTTCGATGTCGGCGAGCGCCTTGGCTTCCTCGGCGTCCTTGGCCTCTCTATTCGGCATCGATCTGGTTCTGCGGCGCTGCTTTCTGGAAGGCCGGCAGCGCCATGCAGGCGGCGTTGACGCGCGCGATCACCGGGTAAGACGCCATGTCGACGCCGAAGCGGGCATTGTTGGTGACCTGCGCGGCAAGGCAGATGTCGGCCAGGCCCGGTTGGTCGCCATGGCAGAAGGTGCCTGTCTCGGGCGAGGAGGCGAGAATCTTTTCAAGCGGCTGGAAACCTTCGTTCACCCAATGCCGGAACCAGTTGACGACATCCGCGTCGCCGGCGCCGAACAAATTGCGCAGCGAGGTCAGCACACGCAGATTGTTCACCGGGTGGATGTCGCAAGCGATCATCTGCGCCAGCATTCGGACCCGGGCGCGGCCCAGCGCATCCTTGGGCAGCAGCGGCGGCTCGGGCTGGGTCTCGTCGAGATATTCGACGATCGCCAGCGACTGCGTCAAAAGCCGGCCGTTGTCTAGCACCAGCGCCGGCACCAGCCCTTGCGGGTTGACCGCGAGATAAGCGGGTTCGAGATGCTCGCCATGGCGCAGATGATGCGGCACGTAGGTGTAGCTCAGCCCCTTCATTTCCAACGCGATCCGCACCCGGTAGGAGGTGGAGGAGCGGTAGTAATTGTGAAGGATGAGATCGCTCATCGCCGCGGTTGCCCGATCTTGATTTCGATCGTGCCGATGCCGTCGATACCACCGGTGATCGTGTCGCCCGCCTGTACGGCGCCGACGCCGGCCGGCGTGCCGGTGAAGATCAGGTCGCCGGGCTGCAGTTCCATTGCCTCGCTGCAGATCGAAACGACATCGGCGACCGGCCAGATCAATTCGGCAAGGTCGCCATCCTGTTTCAACGCGCCGTTGATGGCGAGCCAGATGCGGCCTTTGTAGGGATGGCCGGATTTCGCGGCTGGCACCAGCGGGCCGCAGGGTGCGGAACGGTCGAAAGCTTTCGACCAGTCCCACGGGCGGGCGGCTTTCTTGGCCTGGTCCTGCAGGTCGCGGCGGGTCAAGTCGACACCGACGCCATAGCCCCAGATGTGAGACAACGCATCCTCGCGCGCGATGCGAAAACCCGCCTTGCCGATGGCCACGACCAGCTCGATCTCGTGGTGCAGGTTCGCGGTCAAAGGCGGGTAGGGGATCTCGGCGCCGCTGTCGACCACCGCGTCGGCGGGCTTTGTGAAGAAGAAGGGCGGGTCGCGCTCGTCATTGCCGAGCTCGCGCGCATGCGCCGCGTAGTTGCGGCCGACGCAGAAGATGCGGCGCACGGCAAAGCGTTCCGCCGAACCGGCAATGGCTACGGAGGCGATGGCCGGCGGCGGAAGGACGAAGTCTGTCATCTCGTGGTCTCTGTTCGGAATGCGCCCGCACCTTCGACCGATTTCGGCAGGCGGGCAAGGCCTGCAAAAACATGGGCCTGTCGTTTTGGTATCAGTGCCGTATGGTGGGGCGATGTACTATTTGGCAATAATCTGGACATGGCCGGGAGACTAGTCTGTGTCGCGTAAAATCGAACCTATGGCCGAACCTCAGCAATGACCGCCGTCAGCGATCGCGCCCGTTTCCTGATCATCGACGACCACCCGCTGTTTCGGGAGGCGCTGCACAGTGCCGTGCAGATGGCTTATCCCGATGTCGATACGGTCGAGGCACGCTCGATCGCCGAGGCGCTGGAGCTGCTGTCCGGCATAAAACCGTTCGATCTCGCGCTGCTCGATCTGAGCATGCCTGGTGTGCAAGGCTTCGAGGGCTTGCTGCAGCTCAGGACCCGCCACCCGCGCCTGCCGGTGGTGATCGTGTCCGGTCATGAGGAGCCGAAGATCATCTCCGAGGCGCTGTCCTATGGCGCTGCCGGTTTCATCCCGAAATCGGCGCGCAAAAGCGACCTGGCCTCGGCCATCCGCTCGGTGATGGACGGCGCCGTCTATGTGCCGGAAAATTACGAGGGCCAGCCGCCCGACCCCGACAGCACCGACCGCGCCGACATGGTGCAGCGCCTGGCGAAATTGACGCCGCAGCAGCTACGGGTGCTGCAGATGCTGCGCCAGGGCATGCTCAACAAGCAGATCGCCTATGAGCTGCAGGTGGGCGAGACGACGGTGAAAGCGCATGTCTCGGAGATTTTGCGCAAGCTCAATGTGTATAGCCGGACGCAAGCGGTGATCGAGGTATCGAAGCTGGATAGTGTGGAGCTGTTCCGGGATCCGGCGGGGTTTTGAGACGAGGCTGACCCTCACCGCGATTGCGGTGGCCCGAGTAAAGTACGGTGGCATCGGCACCTCTCGCACCCAGATAACCTCTTTAGGCGGTGATCCTGGTCATGCCAGTCAAGCCAGCAAATGCGCCAGCAGCGCGCGCAACTGCGCCGGTTTCAGCGGTTTGCGCATCAGCTCGATGCCGGCGGCCCGCGCTGCCTTGGCGACGGCTTCGGAGCCGTCGGCGGTGACGATGAGCGCCGGCACCGGGCGGCCTAGATAATCGCGCACTTCGGCGATGGTGGCGGTGCCGAGGTCGCCGCCGTCGAGGTGCTGGTCGGCGATGATGATGTCGGGCACCCAGGCGGTGTCGCCAAGCAAGTCGAGCGCATCATCGGTCGAGGTTGCCGCGCGCACCAGGCATTGCCAGCGTTCGAGCAGCGAGGTCATGGCGCCCAGCACATCGAGGTCGTTTTCGACCAGAAGCACCTTGGTGCCGAACAGGCCATAGCCGCGCGGCCGCTCCATGTCGGCCAGGCTTGCCGCCTGCTCGGCCGGGGCGCCCATGCCGATCGGCACGTCGATGTGGAAGATCGTGCCGCGGCCGACCTTCGAGGAAAACGTCACGGGGTGGCCGAGCGCCGCCGCCATGCGGCGCACGATGGCGAGGCCGAGACCCAGTCCACCGCCGACCAGCCCCGCATCGGCAAGCGCCGATGTGCCGCGGTGGAATTCCTCGAACACCGCCTCGCGCTGGTCCTCGGGAATGCCGCAGCCGGTGTCGGCGACGTCGATGCGGATGGTGTCGCCGCGATGCCTGGTGCCGACCAGCACGCCGCCGGAGCGAGTGTAGCGCAGCGCGTTGGAGAGGATGTTCTGCAGGATGCGGCGCAGCAGCGTGCGGTCGGAGCGCACGACGACATTGACCGGCCGGAATTTGAGCGACAGCCCCTTCTTTTCCGCCTCGGGAAGAAAATCGGAGCGCAGTGAGGAAAACAGCGTCTCCAGGCTGACGTCGCCGGTCTCCGGCTGCACCACGCCGGCGTCGAGCTTGGAGATGTCGAGCAGGGTGCGCAGCAGGTCCTCCATCGTCTCCAGCGAGCGCTCTACCTGGCGCACCAGTTTCTTGCCTTCCTCGCTGGTCTGCACTTCGGCGAGCGCCGAGACCGACAGATGCGCGGCGTTGAGCGGCTGCAGCACGTCGTGGCTGGCAGCGGCGAGGAACCTTGTCTTGGAAAGGTTGGCGAGCTCAGCCGTTTCCTTGGCGGCGACGAGGTCGATGTTCGACTGCTCGAGCCGGCGCAGGGTGGCGTGGAGTTCCTCGGTGCGGTTGCGGACCCGGTTCTCTAGTGAGATCGCGGTCTGGAACAGCGAGAAGGCGTTGCCTTGCTGATCCATCGAGCGCTCGACCCGGCTGACCAGGGCGGCGTTGATCTTCTTCAGTTTGTCGATGTCGTCTATGTCGCGAAGCGGCATGGTTCACTCGGCCGCCTGGCGCTCGCCGAAGGCGATGCCGGTGAAAGTCTGGTTGAGATGCATCGATCTGTATTGCTCGCCATAGGTGCCGAAACCGATGACGTTGTTGGTCCGGTAGAGCTCGGAGATGTCGCGGAAAACCTGGCGGTTGCGCGCGTCCAGCCGGCGCAGCACGCAGTCGAAGCCGAGGATCATGTCGATGCCGCCGAGCTTGCGTTCGACGTCGGCAAGGGCGGCGCGCGTCGCCTCGACCATGTTCTTCGGCTGGGCGATGGAAAGAACCACGCCGTCGTCGATGGCGCAGAAAAAGGATAGCGAGCCGTCGGGGTGCATGCGCTGGATCGAGCGGCAATAATATTCGCCGCCGACCTTCACCACGACAGGGTGGGAAGCAAAGCTCAGCGGCGTCAGCGTCTGCGGCACGATGCCGACCGAGGCCGCGTATTCCTCCGCCGCGTTGGTGGCGTTGAACTCGCGCACGATGCGACGGTCCGGATCGGACGCCGTCACCACCAGTTTCTCGTCTGTCGGAATGAAATTGTCGGTCTTGAAGACGTGGAACGGGATCTCGGTCGCGACCAGAACGATGATGGCGCTGTCGGAAGCGACCTTGCCGTTTGCGATCAGCCTCGTCGTCTCGAATTTAAGGTCGTCGCCGGCCGAGCCGCCGATCAGCGGAATGTCGTCCAGCCCCCAGTGGATCGCCGAGGTCACCGCTTCCTCGGCATGGGACAGTCCGTCGATGAAGCAGAGCGCGAATATGCCCTTGGAACGATCGTGGCCGACGTGGTCTTGGCCAAGGCGGGCGCGCAGCAGGCGCCGCAGCGCCGCGACCTCGCCGGTGATCCTGTCCATGCCGGACGAGGACAGGTTTTCGACCATGGTGCTGACGATCGAGAACGATGGCGAGGGCAAAAGCAAGGCAAGCATGTGGCCTTCCTCCAGCCCTTGCGGCGTGATCTCGCCGGCAGTCGAACAGCCGGTATAGGCAAGGGTGGGCGCATGCAGTTTTAGCGCGCGCGAAAGAGCGTCTGCCTCGACGAGGCTTTGCGAGAAGAACAAAAGCGCGAAGCCGGCGTCGACGGTTGCAGCTTCGGCGGCGATCGCCCGGGCAAAGGCATTCGGGTCGGGCTCATCCGTGGTGAGCGCCGAAAGGCCTGATGCATAGCGCATGCTCGAACTGGCCAGTTGCCTTCTCCGCAATTCCTCCAGCGCGTCCTTGTCGCGTTTTTTCTTTCGCGTTTTTTCTTGCGCATGTCGGGTGCGCGAGCGCCGAAGGCATCTTTGCCCTCAATGTCTGATTTGGCAATGGGCCGGACGCGGTACCGCACAGCGCTTTGGCCGTGACCGAAAGTACAATTGGCGGAATGCCGGCAGCGCTGTTTCTTAGCCGTAGCGCGATATGAGGATAGCGCACTGCCGAAGCATCAGCACGGCATCGGCAACGCCATGACCAAGGTCATAAAGGGAGGTTGCATGTCGGACGTGTCGTTGACTGTGAATGGGAAACGGGTCGGCGGGAGCGTCGAGGACCGAACGCTGCTGGTGCATTTTCTGCGCGAAAACCTTGGTCTGACGGGCACGCATGTCGGCTGCGACACCTCGCAATGCGGCGCTTGCGTCGTGCATGTCGACGGCCGGGCCGTGAAATCCTGCACGATGCTCGCCGTACAGGCTTCCGGCGCGACGGTCGTCACCATCGAAGGGCTGGCGAACGGCGCCGACCTGCATCCGGTGCAGGCGGCCTTCAAGGAGCATCACGGGCTGCAATGCGGCTTCTGCACGCCGGGCATGATCATGGCCGCGACCGACATGATCGCGCGTCACCCGGGGGGCCTCGACGAGGCGACCGTGCGCGCCGAGCTTGAAGGCAATATCTGCCGCTGTACTGGCTACCACAACATCGTCAAGGCGATCCTCGCAGCATCGGAAGCGATGTCGAAAGGGGCCAAGGGCAAGGCGAAACAAGCAGCATAGCAAGGGGAATAAGGGAGTAGGGCAGTAGGGGAGTAGGGCAGAAAGGCCAACGCAACGAGGCCGCTTTTTCCCTACCTCTTACTCCCCTACTGCCCTACTCCCCTAAATTCCGGAGGAATTTCCTATGGGTATCGAAGGCGTCGGCGCTCGGGTGGCGCGCAAGGAAGACAAGCGGTTCATCACCGGCGGCGGGCGTTATGTCGACGACATGGCGGTTCCCGGCATGAAGCATGCCGTGTTCGTGCGCAGCCCGCACGCGCATGCGCAGATCAAGAAGATCGATGTGAAAAAGGCGCAAGCCATGCCCGGCGTCGTCGGCGTGCTCACCGGCAAGGAGATCAAGGCCGACGGCATCGGCAATCTGATCTGCGGCTGGATGATCCATTCCAAGGATGGCTCGCCGATGAAGATGGGCGCATGGTCGCCGCTCGCCGTCGACAAGGTGCGCTATGTCGGCGACGCCGTCGTCATCGTGGTTGCCGATACAAAAGGCCAGGCGCGCGACGCGGCGGAAGCGGTCGAGATCACCTACAAGGAATTGAAGGCCGTGGTCGAGGCCACCAAGGCGCTTGAAGCCGGCGCCCCGCAGATCCATGCCGAGGCCGAGAACAACCTCATCTTCGACTGGGAACTTGGCGATGCCAAGGCAACCGATGCCGCAATCAAATCGGCGGCCCATGTCACGCGCATGAAGATCGTCAACAACCGGCTGGTGCCGAACGCCATGGAGCCGCGCGCCGCGCTTGGCCATTACGACAAGGCCGAGGACCATTACACCTGCTGGACGACGTCGCAGAACCCGCATGTCGCGCGGCTGGTGATGAGCGCCTTCTACAATGTCGCGCCGGAAAACAAGCTCAGGGTGATCGCGCCCGATGTCGGCGGCGGCTTCGGCTCGAAGATCTATATCTATCCGGAAGAGATCGTCTGCCTGTGGGCGTCGAAGAAAACCGGCGTGCCGGTCAAATGGGTCGCCGACCGCACCGAAAGCTTCCTCACCGACGCGCATGGCCGCGACCATGTCTCGACGGTGGAAATGGCGTTCGACAAGAACAACCGCATCACCGGCCTCAAAGTCGACACGATAGCCAATCTCGGCGCCTACATGTCGCTGTTCTCATCCTGCGTGCCGACTTATCTCTATGCCACGCTGCTGTCGGGCCAGTACAATATCCCGACGATCCACGCCAATGTGCGCACTGTCTACACCAACACGGCGCCCGTCGATGCCTATCGCGGGGCAGGGCGGCCGGAGGCGACCTATGTGCTGGAGCGCATGATGGAGACGGCGGCGCGCGAGCTTGGCGTGTCGCCGGCGGAACTCAGACGCCGGAACTTCATCACCTCCTTCCCGCACCAGACGCCGGTGATCATGAACTATGACGCGGGCGACTATAACGCTTCGCTCGATGCGGCGATGAAAGCCGCCGACTATGCCGGCTTCACCAAGCGGCGGACGGACGCCGCCAAGCAGGGCAAGCTGCGCGGCATCGGCATGAGCTGCTACATCGAGGCCTGCGGCCTTGCGCCATCGTCGGCGGTCGGCTCGCTCGGCGCCGGCGTCGGCCTCTGGGAATCGGCCGAGGTGCGCGTCAACGCCGTCGGCACGATCGAGGTGCTGACCGGCTCGCACAGCCACGGCCAGGGCCATGAGACGACCTTCGCGCAACTGGTCACGGAGCGCTTCGGCGTGCCGCTCGATTCCGTCTCGATCGTGCATGGCGATACCGACAAGGTGCAGATGGGCATGGGCACCTACGGCTCGCGCTCGGGCGCCGTCGGCATGTCGGCCGTCGCCAAGGCGCTGGACAAGGTCGAGGCCAAGGCCAAGAAGATCGCCGCGCATCTGCTTGAGGCGGACGAGGGCGACATCGTCATCGAGAATGGCGAGGTCAAGGTCGCCGGCACCGACAAGAGCCTGCCCTGGTTCCAGGTGGCGCTTGCCTCCTACACCGCGCACAATCTGCCGGCCGGCATGGAGCCAGGCCTTAAGGAGACCGCTTTCTACGATCCTTCCAACTTCACCTTCCCGGCCGGCTGCTACATTTGCGAGGTCGAGATCGATCCGGAGACCGGAACGACCGAGATCGTCCAGTTCGTCGCCGCCGACGATTTCGGCAACATCATCAATCCGATGATCGTCGAGGGGCAGGTGCATGGCGGCATCGCGCAAGGCGTTGGCCAGGCGCTGCTCGAAGGCGCGCATTACGATGCCAGCGGGCAATTGCTGACCGCAAGCTACATGGATTACACGATGCCGCGCGCGGGCGACCTGCCGTCGTTCAAGATATCGACCTCGAACACGCCATGTCCGAGCAATCCGCTCGGCATCAAGGGTTGCGGCGAAGCCGGCGCCATCGGCTCGCCGCCGGCGGTCATCAACGCCATCACCGATGCGCTCGGCGTCGTCGATATCGCCATGCCGGCGTCGCCGTCGACGGTGTGGGCAGCCATCCGCGCGACGAAGAAGCATTGAGAAGCGAATAGCGAATAGGGAGTAGCGAATAGGGAAAAGCGTGATGCGAGAAGGATCCCCCTATTCGCCATTCGCTACTCCCTATTCGCTCTTTCCCCGAAGGGAGAAAGACAAATGTACGCAGTCAACTACCACCGCGCTTCCTCGGTCGCCGATGCCGCCAGGCAATTGAAGAATGCGGACGCCAAGCTGCTCTCGGGCGGCATGACGCTGATCCCGGCCATGAAGACGCGGCTCGCGGCGCCGTCGGATTTGGTCGACGTCTCGCGGTTGAAAGACCTGCAGGGTGTCAAGGTGTCGGGCAAGACGGTCACCATCGGCGCGGCCACGACGCATTACGACGTCGCCAGCGACGAGAAGCTGACGAAGGCCTGCCCAGCGCTCGCCCACATGGCTTCCTTGATCGGCGATCCGGCGGTGCGCTACAAGGGCACGATCGGCGGTTCCATCGCCAACAACGATCCGGCCGCCGACTATCCGGCAGCACTCCTGGCGCTTGCGGCGACGATCATCACCAACAAACGCGAGATCGCGGCCGACAAGTTCTTCAAGGGCCTGTTCGAGACGGCGCTGAAGGATGGCGAGATCATCACAGCGGTGAGCTTCACCGCGCCGGCCAAGGCGGCCTACCAGAAATTCCGCAATCCGGCGTCACGCTACGCGATCGTCGGCGTGTTCGTGGCCAAGGGCAAGGATGGGGTGAGAGCCGCCGTCACCGGCGCCGGCGAGGATGGCGTCTTTCGCTCGAAGGAGGTCGAGGCCGCGCTGGCAAAGACTTTCGACGCAGCGGCGCTCGACGGCCTGAAAATACCGGCGAAAGGTCTGATGAGCGACCTTCATGCTACAGCCGATTATCGTGCCAATCTGATCGCCGTGATGGCCAAGCGCGCCGTGGTCGCCGCCAACGCCTGACAGCATCCTGGCAGTCGGTAGGAAGGGGCCGCTCAGGCCCCTTTTCCTTTTTTAACGGCCTGTCGCCGTCTTTGTGTTCTGACGCAATTCCGGACGGAAAACCGCTTCACACTTTTCCGGGAATTGCTCCAGTTGTTGGTGGCATGGCACGGAGCGCGGCAGCCCTTTGCTGCAAGCAAACCCGGCCTCCTGCTTGCCGGGAACTGCCCGGCCGAAAATCTCGCACTTGCACAAACTGATATTGCACTGCAATATGCCAGCGGGCGGGAAAGCGATCTGGGTTCGGAGGCGCTTGCCGCCGGTTGCACCCTTTCGCGTATCGAGTGCGAAAGGATCGGCATGTCCGAGATCTCCGCGACCCAGATGGTTCTTCCCAGGTCGGCCGCCGAAAGCGTGCACAGGGCGAGGCTCACCTATCTCGACGGTTGGCGCGGATTGTCGATCGCCCTAGTGCTGATCGGCCACTTCTTCCCCGTGCCGGGCATCAATCTCGGCGTGCTCGGCGTCGAGTTCTTCTTCGTGCTCAGCGGCCGGCTGATGGGCGAGATCCTGTTCATCGAGCGTTTTCCGTTGAAGAAGTTCTTCAAGCGCCGCTTCTCGCGCATCTATCCGGCGCTGCTGGTGTTCGTGATCGCCGCCATGATCGGGCTTTCGGGAACGTTCATCGCCTTCAAATGGAAGGCGGCGCTGACGGCGCTGACATTCACCTACAACTATGCCGGCATTCTGATCAACCGTGCCGGCGCGCTCGACCATATCTGGTCGCTTTGCGTCGAGGAGCATGCCTACATCATCCTGGCGCTGATCAGCGTGCTGGTGACCGGGCGGGCGAATGTGGTGCGGCTTCTCCTGGCGCTTTCGTTGCTGGCGATGGCCAACGGCGCGATTTCATATTGGGTTCTCGGCATGGATTACGAGCACAGCTATTGGCGCACCGACGTGCATATCGCATCCATCCTGCTGTCGGCTTCGATCTGCCTGCTGAAGGCCGATGGCGGCCTGCCGGCCGTCCTGAAGAGCCCGCACCTGGCGCTGGCGGCGGCGCTGGCCGGGGTTCTGCTGTTCCTCAACCCGGTGCCAACACCTCTGCATTACATCCTCGCCGTGCCGCTGCTGGCGCTCGCCGTCAACACGCTTGACTTCGCAGGCGGCTATTTGACCGGTTTGCTGTCATCGCGGCCGATGGTGATGCTCGGCCTGTGGTCTTATTCGCTCTATCTGTGGCAGCAGCCCTTCTACAAATTCGTCGATGAGCAGGGCAGCGCGGCTATCCCGATGCTGGCGGCGGTCTTTGCCTGCGCGCTGTGCAGCTATTATGTGGTCGAGAAGCCCGCTCGCGCCTGGCTGAACCGCAACTGGTGATCAATTGGCTCCTGCCGCCTTCTGGGCGGCCAGATAGCGGCGAAGCCCGGCCTCGCCGCGCGGTGTCGTCCAGCGATGGTTCCAGGCAAAAGCGGGCCTGAGCAGCGGCGCCAGGAATTTCAGGATCGGCCTTTCGACCGTGACCTGCCAGACGAGATCGACATGGGTGCCGGGCCCGGACGGCGACAGTTCGGCCCGCCACAGCCCGTCGAAATCGCCGAAGGTCTTCACCACCACCAACCGGGCCGGCTCCAACTCGGCCGCCTCGATGAGGAAGTTGAGCTCGTAGGGCAGGGCGCCGCGGGCGCGTGCCCTGGCGCGCGCGCCGACGACACCTTTGCCCTTTTTGTCGAGCGGTTCGATCTCCTTGTAGGCATCGCCCCACCACAGCGGCAGCAACTGCGCATCCGACAACACGTCCCAGACTTCCTGTGGTGTTCCCTCGGGAATCTCCCAGCTTTCGTCGAAGCGAAAGACATTGCTCGGCATGCTGCGCTCCCGGCTAGAGGAACACTTACATTAGCTTTTGCTTGTTTTTCTGGCCAGTGGTGAGGGCACTGCTCAGTTCGCGATGGGCTTAGAGCATTTCACCGTTTCACGGAAACGGCGAACCGCTCTAACTCTTTGTTTTTACGCAATTCCGGACAGAAAACCGATCACACTTTTCCTGGAATTGCTTTAGCCCAATAGCGCACCGATTTCTTGCCGCCATGAATGACGGCCTCGCCAACCTCACCGAAGCCGAGGGCGCCGTGGAAAGCATCCGACGCCGGATTGGGCGGATCGGCGTTGACCTCGCAGGTGACGACCACGTGGCCGGCGCGCCGGGCCTGCTCGAACAGATCCTCGTAGAGCCGCCGGGCATGGCCGCGGCCGCGCGCCTCAGCGGCGACGACGACGCGGTCGACATAAACGAAACGCGGGTAGCGTTCGCAGAACCAGAGGAAATTCGGGCTGTCGTAGCGGGCGTCCTGGTCGAAGCACAGGATAAAGGCTTCGAGCGCGCCGATACGGCGCGTGTAGAAGGCTTCTTTGAGCAGGAAAGACAGACGATCCGCCTCCAGCCAGGAGAGTTCCGCCGCGTGCTCGTTGTTCAGCACGAGTACGGCCGCCTGGTCGGCAAGCGAGACGCGTTCGATCAGCGACCGTTCCATGGCTCTTTCAGTCATCAGGCTCTCGCGGCCGCGATGGTTGCCGCCACCAGCGCCCTGTCGGTCACCGTGTTGCGGTATTCACGGTCGAGATCGGTGCCGCCCATGCCGACCTGCGGGTTACGATAGCGCATGGTGCTCGGCATGTCGGCAAGCGCGGCGAAATGCATCTCGGTCAATCCGGTCAGCCTGCGCACCTCGCCAATATTGTCGGGCGCCAGGCCGCCGCAGCCGAGGATGATGATGCGATTACCGGCCTGGCGCACGAGCTGAGCCAGGAGCTCCGCGCCGTCCAGCGCGGTGTCGCGCTGGCCGCTGGTCAGCACGCGGCCGACCTTGCAGCGGATCAGCGCTTCGAGCGCTTCGACCGGGTGGCGCGTCATGTCGAAGGCGCGATGGCAGGTGACGTTGAGCGGGCCGGCGGCCTCGACGAGCGCACTCATACGCGCCTCGTCGATGGCGCCTTCGGCGGTCAGGCAGCCGACGACGACGCCGGCCACGCCGAGCTCGCGAAGCGCGCTGACGTCGGCAAGCATCGAGCGGTATTCGGCTTGGCTGTAAAGAAAATCGCCGCCGCGCGGGCGCACGATGACATGGAAGGGGATGGTCGCGTTCTCGAGCGCGACACGCACGGTGCCCAGGCTCGGCGTGATGCCGCCTTCGACGAGGCTGGCGCAGAGCTCGACCCGATCGGCGCCGGCGGCCTGCGCGGCGAGCAGCCCGTCAATGCCTTCGACGCAGATTTCGATCACGGGTTTCAAGGCGTCGGTCACTGGCGTCATCCATGGTTGGCGAGATGCGCAGCCCTAGCATCCGGACCACCGCCTTGAAAGGCGCAACGATCGGTCCAGTGCGGTCAAAAATTGGTCGCTTGACAACCCATAACCTGAAAGTTATGAGTCAATTCATAGCCGGACGGTTATTGATTGACCGTCAGCCGCCAAGACAAGGAGACGATCCGTGGAAGCAAGATTGAAGAACCCGGTGATGCTGATGCCGGGCGCGCTGCAGGCGCTGCTGGCGCTGGACAAGTCGACCGAGGCAGGCGAGGTGCCCTATGTCACGCGCAAGCTCATCCATCTGCGCGCCAGCCAGATCAATGCCTGCAGCGTTTGCGTCGACATGCATGCGCGGGAGCTGAAGAAAGCCGGTGAGAAAGACGAGCGGATCTTCGCGGTGGCGGCTTGGCGCGAGACGCCTTACTTCACGCCTGCTGAACGCGCCGCGCTTGCGCTCACCGAAGCCGCGACGCGGCTGGCCGACCGTTCGGATGCTGTGCCGGATGATATCTGGGACGAGGCCGCGCGCCACTATGACGACAAGGCGCTCGCCGCTTTGGTGATCCAGATCGCGCTGATCAACGCCTTCAACCGGCTGAACGCCACCACCCGCCAGCCGGTGGGCGCATGGGGCTGAACAAATTGTCGGCCATCTGCCACCAGGCGGCTGACAATTATTTGCCGGCTGTCATTGTTTCAGGATGGTGTTCTTGGCGCCTTGTTCGACCTGGTCGATTACCAGCAGCTTGACCGGATCGGCGCCGATGTTGGCGGCCTGGTGCCATTGGCCGATCATCTCGATGATGAAGTCGCCGGTCTTGTAGGTGTTGCTGGCGCCGGTCTCGACATTGGTGACTTTGAGCGTTCCTTGCTCGACATAGGCGTAACGCGGGAAGGGGTGCTTGTGAACCGGCAAGGTCGCGCCCGGCGCGATCTGGTAGGACGAAACCTGGACCTCGACATTCTTCTGCGGCAGCGTGATCGGTTGGCCAGACGCGGTCGTCGTCTTCGATGCCAATGGGGTAACGACGACCGGCGTGTTGCTGCTGTCCAGCGCATTGGCTGCGGTCGCATAAACGGTGGCTGTCAGCAGCAGCATCGATGCCGAGATGTTTCGCATAGGCCCCTCCAGTTTGCCGGACCATCGCCTGACGCAAATCGATGCGCAACCATCCTTTTGCAACGCGCTGGTTTTTGGGTGTTGCCGCCAATGCCTTGCCCGAAGAGAAAGGCCCCGGACATGCCGGGGCCTTGGGCACTTGCATTGTCGCCTTGGCCGGTCGACGGGCTGTATCGCCCGATCAGGAACCGTGCCGAGAGGCGATCCGCCTGGATTGCGGATCAGCTGGGGGCTTTGCCGCCGTTCTTTTTGCAAGCCGAGCGGAACTTCTCTCGATCCTTGCCGTGAAGGTTTTTTTGGTCCGCCAGCGTCGAGCATTGTTTCGAGATCGCGGTCTTTTCGGGCGTCATGGCGGTTTTCGGCTTCTTCGTGGTTGGCGCCGCGGTCGTTGTCGCGGAGGGCGTCGTTGTGGTTGTGGTCGCCGTCGCCGCGACAGCTCCGGTGGTGACAAATCCGGCCAGGGCGAAAGAGGCAAGAAGACGTGCTGCAGCTTTCATTGCGAACTCCGTTGTTCGAGCTCCCCCGAGGCGGAAGCTAACACCGGACTGGCGTTGCACCATGCCGAGCCGCGCCGCCGGCGGACACTTTGTCGTTACCAGGAAAACCGCATCCCGTGGCAGGACTGTCTTGTCCTATCGCTTGGCTGGCCCGGGTTTGGGCGACCGCAGCAACAGGGCCACTGGCACAAGCAGCGCCGTTGCTATCGCGCAATAGAAGAAGACATCGACATAGGCGAGCAGCGAAGCCTGCCTGCCGATCTCATCGCCGATCCAGCCCACGGCCTGCTGCCGGGCTTGGGCCAGCGGCGAACCTTCGGCGACAAAATGGTCCGTCACCTGGCGAAGCGTCTGTTGATAGGCTTCGCTCGATTGCGCGGTGTGGCCGACCAGCACCGACTGATGGAGCTGAGCGTTCTGGGCAATGACGGTGTTGGACAACGACACGCCGATGCTGCCGCCGAGATTGCGGGCAACGTTGATCAACGACGAGGCCTGGTCGGTCTTTTGCGGCGGCAGGCCGACATAGGCCGCGGTCGAAATCGGGATGAACAGGAACGGCAGTCCGATCATCATGAAGACCCGGGCATAGGCGAAGAAGCCGAAGCTTGCATCCGGGGTCAGCGAGGTCATGTGCCATAGCGCCACCGCAACGACCGACATGCCCATCATGATGAGATAGCGCGGCTGAACCAAACCGCCGGCGAAACCCGAAATCGGCATGAGCAGCAGCATGGCGATGCCGCCGGGCATCATCGACAGCCCGGACAAAGTGGCTGTGTAGTCAAAGGTCGTCTGCTGCAGCTGCGGCATCAATTGCGTGGTGCTGAACAGCACGGCGCCGACGGCCATCATGACCACGAACGACATGCCGAACTGTCGCGTGAAGAGCAGCCTGATGTCGACGATCGGATGGCGCCGGGTCCATTCCCAGGGGACGAGCAGCAGGAAAGAGACGGCCGAGATCACTGCGAAAGTGGTGATGAAGGTCGATGCAAACCAGTCGTTGCGCTGGCCTTCATCCAGGAACACTTCCAGGCAACCGAGCGCGGTCGCCACCAGGAGGAAGCCTATCCAGTCGATCCGCAGACCGCCGCGCAGCCGCTCGCGCCGTTCGCGTTCAATGATGTCGGGCTCGACCACAAGCCATTGCACGAGGGCCAGCGACAGGATGCCGAAAGGCACGTTGATGAAGAAGATCCAGTGCCACGAAAAATTATCGGTCAGCCAGCCTCCCAGAGTAGGCCCCACGGTCGGCGCGACGATGACCGCGATACCGTAAAGCGCGAAGGCCTGGGAACGCTTCTCGGGCGGAAACGTGTCGGCGAGGATCGACTGCTCGCTCGGCGCCATGCCGCCGCCGCCGAGGCCCTGCAAGATGCGAAAGGCAATCAGCGTTGACAGGTTGGGCGCGAGGCCGCACAGCAACGACGCCAACGTGAAGGTGGCGACGCAGATCATATAATAGCGCTTGCGGCCGATGACGCTGGTCAGCCAGCCGCTGACCGGGATGATGACGGAGTTGGCAACCAGATAGGTGGTGATCACCCAGGTGCTCTCGTCCATGCCGGCGGCCAGGCTGCCCGCGATGTTGCGCAACGCGACATTGGCGATCGAGGTGTCGAGCACCAGCATGAAGGTGGCGATGGAGACAACGATTGCGATGAGCCAGGGATTGCGACCGCCGGCCGCCGACCGGCTTTCGTTACCCTGGGCTACCGCGAGATCGCTCATCTTACCTTGACCGTCGGCACCACCGACATGCCTGGGCCGAGATAGACGTCAGGCGGCCGGTCGAACACGATTTTCACCGGCACGCGCTGCACCACCTTGACGAAATTGCCGGTGGCATTCTCGGCCGGGAGCAGGCTGAAGGCGGTGCCGCTGCCGGCCTGGACGCTGTCGACGTGACCATGGAAGGTCTTTTCCGGATAAGCGTCGATTGCGATGTCGACCGGCTGTCCGGGCCGCATCAGGTCCAGCTGCGTCTCCTTGAAGTTCGCGCTCACCCAGACATCCTTGGGCACGAACATCATCAGCACCTGGCCAGGCTGCGCGTAGGTGCCCTTTGCGGCGCTGATGCTGGTGGCGTGCCCGGCGACCGGAGCCATGATGGCCGTGCGCGTCAGCGTGGTCTTGGCCTGGTCTTGGGTGGCTTGCGCCTGCTGCAACTGGGCTTGCGCGCTCTTCGCCTGCGCGCCCAGCACGGTGATCTGGCTTTTGGCGGCCTCCGCATTGGCGCCGGCGGTAGCCAGCGCAGCCTGGTCCTGGCGCAAGGTCGAGGCGGC
The DNA here is from genome assembly GCF_053005525.2 of Mesorhizobium sp. ORM8.1. Classification (NCBI taxonomy): domain Bacteria; kingdom Pseudomonadati; phylum Pseudomonadota; class Alphaproteobacteria; order Hyphomicrobiales; family Phyllobacteriaceae; genus Mesorhizobium; species Mesorhizobium sp. ORM8.1. The sequence goes on from NZ_CM132600.1 coordinate 6,653,191, forward strand.
CTGGTCGGCCTGCTGTTGGGTCGCGGTGCCCTTGGCCAGGAGTTCGCGGTTGCGCCGGTCCTCGGATGTGGCGAATTCGAGCGCGGCCCGCGCCTGCGCGACCTGCTTCTGCGCGGCATCGATCTTGGCGTTCTGCGCCTCGGTCTGGGCTTGCACATTGGCGATGCCGGCCCGCGCGGCCGCCACGCCGGCCTCGGCCTGTTGCAGCGAAGCCTGGTAGTCGCTGTCATCGATGCGAAGCAGGACAGCGCCAGCCTCGACCGGCTGGTTGTCGGTGACGGCGACATCTGTGATGCGTCCGGAAATCTCGGCGCCCACGGTCACCGTGCGCGCGTCGATGAAGGCGTCGTCGGTCCATTCATACTGGCGCGCGTTGATCCACCACATGACGCCGCCGGCAATGCAGATCAACAGCACGACCACGACAGCGCCCGTGGCGAAGGGATGGCGCCTGACGAAACTCAACCTGTTGCCGCCTGGTTCGTCGCCTTCCCGGTTGCTTGCCTCGGACGACACAGAATCGGTGTCCTTGGCGGGCACGGCTTGTTCGTCGTCGCGCTCGGCGGGCTTGGCCTCCCGTTTGGGTCGTTCGGTCTTCACGTCCAATGCAATCGTCCCAGCAGTCGGCACCCGCCAGGCAATTCAACGGACGTTTTCGGCAAAGGTTCCTGGTGTCGATTGCCGCAGCTTCCGTTGCGCGCGAGGCGACGCGAGCGCACGGCTGGACGAACAGGATGAGTATCAGAGGTGAAAAAATTGGCTCCCCGGGCCGGATTCGAACCAGCGACCAACCGGTTAACAGAGGGTTTCCAATGCGATTTGGTGGACCAGCGTGCGACAGCCTGAATTTCTAAAAATTCTATTGATAACAAGTAATTAGCGTTTCATCCCGTCGCGATCTGTCGCAGCCGGTATCGACAAAGCTCGTGGTTTTCTGTAGATTATTCTGTAGATCACTCACGGAACCCGGGCAGACCGGTTGTAGCAAGATTGGTCGCTGGACAGATGCCGAAACTCGAACTCACCGACAAATTCTGCCAGGCCGCCAAGGCCGGCTCCGGCCGGAAAGCCGACTATTTCGATACGACCGTAAAAGGTCTTGTGCTGCGCGTCTCGGCGGGTGGGCAAAAGACCTGGTTCGTGGTTTACGGGCCGCCCGACAAGCGGCAATGGTTGAAGCTCGGCACCTATCCCGAGACACCGCTCGGCACCGACAAGGGTGCTCGCCAGAAGGCCAAGGACACTCGTGCAAGCGTGCAAGAGGGCGGCGACCCTGTGGCCGCCAAGAAGGCGCACGCCGCCTCGATGACCGTCTCTGATTTGGTTGAGAGCTATCTTACCCGCCGGGCATCATCGCGGCGGTCGGTCGATGAGATTGCGCGCCGGCTGCGCAAGAATGTGTCCGGCTATGACGCTGACGGAAAGAAGGTCGAGAAGGCATCATCTGGCTGCATCGGCGAGGTGAAGCTCGCAGACCTGCATCGTCGCGACATCACCAAGGCGATCGACGCGGTGAAGGACCGGGGCGCGGCCGTTGAGGCGAACCGGGTGTTCGAGGACATTCGCGCCATGATCCGATGGGGGCGCGGTCGTGGCGATCTGGACAGCAACTTGACCGAAGGTATGACGAGGCCGACTGAAACGGTCGAGCGCAACCGCGTGCTGACGGCCGACGAGATCAAGACGATGTGGGCAGCCTTGCCCGAAGCCGACATGCGGGAAAGCACCCGCCGCATTCTGCGCCTGTGCCTGGTTTCCGCACAGCGTGTTGGCGAGATCGCCGGCATGGAGCACGGCGAACTGGACTTGACACGCGGCCTTTGGACGATACCAGCCAGGCGCGCGAAGAACGGCCGCGACCATGTTGTGCCACTGTGCGAAATGGCAATCCGGATCATCGGCGATCAGATCGCCGACGTGAAGACGCTGTCGGAGCGCAAGGGCAGGGCGGTACCGCCTTTCGTTTTTCCTGGACCGGGCGGCCGTGCAGCCCTCACCGGCGCATCTGTCCCGAAAGCAGTGAAGCGAGAAGAGATCAGCAAGCGCGGCGTGGCAATGATCATGGGCATTGCACCGTGGACGCCGCATGACCTACGGCGATCTGCTGCGACGGGCATGGAAGAGATCGGCATTTCGCCGTTCATCGTCGGGCAAGTGTTGAACCACGTTTCGGTGACCAAGAGTACGATCACGTCGCGGGTATATGCGCGCTACGATTATATGAGCGAGAAACGGGACGCCTTGGAGCTTTGGGCCGATCGGCTTGCCGGCATTATTGCAGGCAAGGGCAACATCGAACCTCTGCGAGCGAAGGCAGTTGCATGAACCGGTCTGCCCAGTCGTCGTTCGACCCGAATCCTTCCTGCTGCTCGCCGAAGTCTTCGCGGTTGATCTTGATCCCTCTGACTGCCGCCGCAATCGAATGATTGTCGGCTAATGGACGCGCTTTGCCTTGCCTACCGGGAGCTACTTCACCGATCCTACGTCCTTTCGGAACGCCGTGACAGACGCACGCCGACACCACCGCCATTTTCAGGAATGAACTCGATGCCGGCATTCTCAAGCGTTTTTTGGAGGAGGTATCGCGTTCCTGTTTGAGGAACAGAACGGTCGTTTTCGAAATTGCGAATGGTAACAGCACTCGCGCCGGAGCGGGTGGCGAGGTCCTCTTGCGTCCATTTCAGCAGCGCTCGTGCGGCGCGACATTGAGCAGAATCCATGTCGCAAACTGGTAATAACTCATGAAAATCGCAAGCTTTTTCGGAAAACGTTGACAGTTGCTTTCTAAAAACCAATAATCCTTTCGTTTTTAGAAAGCGGCCGCACCGAATGCGCGAACACTAGATGCGGCCTCACCACACCCCAGCTGTTAGGAGCTCGGATCATGGCTGATTCCAACAATAGCATGAGTGCGTTTTTCGTCACCCGGCGGCGCTTGCTAGCGGGTGCGGCCACGGCCGCGGCGGCATGGCCCTTCCAGGTAAAGTCGCGGGCCGCCGAACTGACGGACGGCAGCAGCGCGGCCGATCCTGCTCTTCGTCTGTGTGGTAACTGGCAAAAGATCCACGATGAGACACTGGCGCTGTGCCGCGAACAGCAGCGGTTGGAGACACACCTCGCCAGGACGGTCGGCTTTCCCTGCGCCAAGCTGCGGCTTGCCGATGGTACGGACGTGACGCTCCATTCCATCGAAAGCCTGAACGATGCCTACTCGCCTGAAAAAGAAGTAGAATGGGGCAGGGCGCTTGCGGATTTTGCGGCCCACCAGGCGCGCTGGGACGCTGCTGATGATGAGATCGGCTATTCGAGAACAGACGAACTGATCCGGCAATCGGAAACAGCCGAAAGCGCACTTCTGGATGATCTACCGGAGACAGCGGCCACGTCCATCGAAGGCGTTTTGGCCAAGCTCAAGGTCATCTTGCGTGACGGTGAGCACTGGGAACATCCAGACGATTTCCCCTGGCCGCATATCCGATCTGTGCTGGTTGACCTCTCGCGCCACCATGAATATCGATCCGGCGACGCCATGACCGCTGCGTTTTGATAAAGGCCAGGCTTTCGCGCAGGGCGGATCACCCTCATCACAACTTGTCGCCCTGGTCTTGCGGCCGCCACGAAGCGGGATTGGCGATCCAGCGGCTGATGGCGGATTCGTGCCATCCGGCGCCGTGGATACTGATCTGGATCTGGGGTGGGAACGTACCTTCGGCGATCTTGCGGTAGATGGTGGACCGGGACAGACCGGTCCGGGAAAGGACGGTTTTCAGGCGAATGATACGGTCTGGTTCGGGCATAGTCGTGCTGCCTCCTACTGGCTGTTTCTGGCTGCTGCTGATCCAGAAAGGAGAGACAGTTACGGGCGCGCAAGAGGGCTTTGCGCATCGTCGTAACCCGACGTAGAGACGGCGGCAAATAGGACGGGTCTAAAGTCCAATGCCGCGGCCTTGGCTAAGGTCGTGATTGAAGGCGAGTTCCAGGCCGAAACGAAGGCCTGACACTGAAGAAACCCTGCCAGGAGACGGACCATTTGCGCCCAGAGTCCAGTTTGCCTGGGGTTCTTGGAAGCTTTTCGAACTTTCTGCCTTACTCCTCCAGCCGAATTACACGTACTGATGAAGGAGATTGGTACGTCCGGTTACGCCGTGGGACAGACTTGATCATGGAGGCGTCCGCTCACGATCGGGGGTTCGAGTCGGAAGACCGCTACATCGCTAGACCCACTATTGAAGGGGCATTCTTTTGCTATCGGAGGCACGCCGCTTAGTCGAAGCTCTCCAGTTCTGAGGGCAGAGGTTGATTGCTGCCCTCCGAAGGCAGAGGTCACAGGTTCGAATCCTGTCGGGCGCGCCAATTTTCTTTATAATTCAAGTATTTATGCGAAACTCTGCCCCGATCTCACGTAGAGGCTAACTCGGCGTAAGCACTGGCGGGTAGTTTCGATCGTGTCCCGGGGAGTGGTGTAGCTGACGGCATTGGTCGCCGTGCTCTCCGGCATGGGCCGGGCTGATCAGCGCGCCACGGCTGGCAAGCTGATCAGGGGATCATCGCTCATCTGGCTGATCGTTTCCAGAGTCATATATCTGGCCCGCTGCACTGCCCATTCATCGTTCTGTTCGAGCAGGATTGCGCCGACCAGACGCACGATCGCATCGTCGTTCGGGAAGATTCCGACGACCTCGGTGCGCCGCTTGATCTCGCCGTTGAGACGCTCGATCGGATTGGTCGAGTGCAGCTTGGCGCGGTGTTCTTTCGGGAAGGTCATGTAGGCCAGCACGTCGGGCTCGGCGTCGTCCATGATTGTCGCCAACTTCGGCACCTTCGGCCGGATCTGGTCGGCGACGGCGCGCCATTGCACGCTTGCGGCCTCGGGCGTTTCCTGGGCGAAGGCGGTGGCGATGAAAGCGGAGACGACCCTGCGGCCGCTCTTGCCGGCATGGGCCAGCACGTTCCTCATGAAGTGGACGCGGCAGCGCTGCCATGTCGCGCACAGCACCTTGGTGACGGCCGCCTTGATGCCTTCATGGGCATCGGAGACGACGAGCTTGACGCCGCGCAGGCCGCGGCGGGTCAGCTTGCGCAGGAACTCCGTCCAGATCGGCTCGGCCTCCGAGGTGCCAATCTCCATGCCCAGCACCTCGCGCCGGCCGTCCGCGTTGACGCCGACGGCAATGATGACGGCGACCGAGACGATGCGGCCGCCGCGGCGCACCTTCAGGTAGGTGGCGTCGATCCACAGATAGGGCCAGTCGCCCTCGATGGGTCTTTCAAGGAACGCTTTGACCTTGCCGTCGATCTCCTCGCACAGCCGCGAGACCTGGCTCTTCGAAATGCCGCTCATCCCCATGGCCTTGACCAGGTCGTCAACCGAGCGGGTCGAGATACCCTGGACGTAGGCCTCCTGGATGACGGCGGTCAGCGCCTTCTCGGCCATGCGGCGCGGTTCGAGGAAACCGGGGAAATAGCTGCCCTTCCTGAGCTTCGGGATGCGCAGCTCGACGGTGCCGGCGCGCGTCTCCCAGTCGCGCTCGCGATAGCCGTTGCGCTGGGCCGTGCGCAACGGGTTCTTCTCGCCATAGGCGGCGCCGGTGGCGGCCCCAACCTCCATTTCCATCAGCCGCTCGGCGGCAAAGCCGATCATCTCGCGCAGGAGATCGGCATCCGGGGTCTTCTCCACGAGCGTGCGCAGGTTCATCATGTCGTCGGTCATCGGTGGTCCTTCCGAATTGGGTTGGCGTCAACAACCAAACCCTACCGGAAAGCGCCGATGACCACCGCAAGCCGCTCGCTCGCTACAGCGCGACTAACGGCGCACTCGCGAGCGGCTTCACTACCGCCGAGCTACACCACCTGTGGGGACACGACCGTAGTTTCTCCCGTCGACAAAGCGCGATGCAATTTCGTTCGAACTGACCGCGTTGAGCGCCCATTTCTGCGGAGCGATCGTACTCAGAAAGTGGTGGTGCAACTGAGCGTTGCCCATGTGGGCAGCACTCAGAGATTGATTTGCGCCGTAGGACGAGCGGGGGGACGCAATGGTTCAGGTGCCGACCGATGGAGGACGTCGAGTGTTCGCTCGAACCTATTTCTGTACTGGTTCGGACTGCTCCAAAGCCGACATCGATGGACCGAAGGCCTCGACCGACGTCCGCGGGACGCAAGGCTTTCTACGGCACGATTGCGGTGGCAACGCTGGGCGGAGTGACCCTGACTTTTGTCAGCATGGATCCCATGAGGGCTCTCTATTGGAACCGAACGGCTTGCTGGCGAGTGCCACGCGCAAATGCCCGCACGAGGACCGTGTCGAAGGGCGCCGGATCGGCGTCCGGCTCTCGCATTGAGGAGGTGACTCTTACGCTAAGACATCCTCATTGGATGGTGAGGAAATACATACCTTCATCGCGATAGACACCGACCAACAGGGGAACCGAAGAATGCTGTGCCAATTTTTGTGCCTGCCCTGGCGAGTGAACGATCTGATGATCGATAGTAAGGATTATGTCGCCTATCACCAGACCGGCATCTCCTGCGCTGCTGCCCTCTCCCACAGCTAAAACCAGCGCTCCGTCCGCCTTCTTGTTTCCGATCGCAGTTATTGTTTCGAAATCGCTCAGGCTGACCGATTCAAGAAGACCTGATCCCTCAATCACGTGATCGCTTCCTTCAGCCGAGAGTTTTGCTGTAACGGTCGTTGGACTGCCGTTTCGGATTATCGACAGCTTCGCCAGCGTGTCCGGTGAGATCGTGCTCATGATGTGCTTGAGGCCGGCAGCATTTTCCACGCTTGTGTTGTTTACTGCGGTGACGATGTCGCCCACACGAATACCGGCATCCTCAGCCACCGACCCTGAAAATACTTGATTCACAAGAGCGCCCGTTGCGGTGGTGGCCTGGAATGCCTTGGCGAGGTCCGCGGTGAGATCCTGCACGACCATCCCGAGTTGCGCACGTCGCACCTTGCCGTAAGCAATAAGCTGTTCCGTTACCTGTTTCGCCATCGCGGCGGGGATGGCGAAGCCGATGCCGACATTTCCACCGCTCGGCCCAATGATCGCGCTGTTGATACCGACGAGTTTTCCATCGAGATTGACGAGCGGGCCGCCCGAATTGCCGGGGTTAATTGAGGCATCGGTCTGGATAAGGTTTTCGTAGCCTCCTCCCAGTGCGGATCGGCCAAGCGCGCTGACGATCCCCATCGTCGCCGTTTGTCCGAGGCCAAAGGGATTGCCTATTGCAACGACATAGTCGCCGACGCGGAGTTGCGACGATTCTGCCAGAGGCAGTGCTGTCAAATGCTCCGCTGCAATTCTAATGACGGCGAGATCTGTTTCAGCGTCGTTTCCGACGGGTTCAGCCTGAAAGCTGCGGCCATCATTGAGAGTGACCGTTATAGAGTCTCCATTTTGGACGACATGATTGTTGGTCAGGACGTAACCCTTCGCGGCATCGATGATGACGCCCGCACCTGCTGCCTGGAATTCCTGTTGCAGTTGTGGCGCATCGCTCGCAGGGGCAGCGAATTGCTGGCGGAAGGAACCCGGAGCGGTCGTGTTGGCAGGCGCTTCATTGCGGCCTTGCACGGTGATGCTCACGACAGTTGGAAGTACACGTTCCAGCATTGGCGCAAGCGAGGCTTGACTGGTCGGAACAAGCGAGGACGCTGCGTTGACAGGGTACGGCGTCGATGCCGCTGCAAGGGCGAACCACGCCGCTGCCAGGAAATTCTGCAAGCCGGGCGTGATCATCGGTTCAACTCATCAGGGTCGAGATGCGTATTTCCTGCGAGCCGCGATCCCGTCCGAGAGCCAGAAATTTCGACTGCACCGGCAAACTCTCGGTCGATCGCCGCCTGCCGCACCCCATGGCCTCGCTGCCTTCTCGTCCACTCACTGGCGCGTTTTTCATTCTCGGCCCCTTTCTTTTGGGCATGCAACACCAACAGGCTACTACGGGCAGCAAGTTGGCGTTTTGAGCCGGATCAAGCGCGAAAGGAACTTTTTGTAAGATATTGGATCCTGACCATCTGATGGATTGAGGTCACAATTTCGGTCCACCCCAATTGCAGGGACGATGGTTGGCGCGGAATGCATTGCTTCGTGACCCGCCCGACGAGCCGAGACAATCATGACGCCATCGAGTTGGAGAAGGACATGGGTTTTGCCGACAGATCGTACGAGGATAGCTCGGCCTCTGCTCGTTTCGAAAGGCCACGAAAAGCCGGCCCGTGCGCAACCCTTGTTGGGCTCGTCACACGACGTGGAAGCCAATGAGGACACCGCAAAGCTTGTGAGAGAGGCAAAGGGTGTGCCGCTCCTATAGCGAAGTGACGCTCTCGGTCTCCATGCCCGACGGCCCCGTCTCGCCTGTTTGCGGTGGATCAAAGCTGATACCGTTCATTGCCACTACCGATGTTGGATGATTGGTCCGACGGCCGACCCGCAGCCGCAACGTAGGCGAAATCCGATGAAGTTTATGGCATCCCTCTATCTGGCGACCTATCCAGACCCGAACACCTCGAAAACCGCGGCGAACGCGGTCGCTCTCGTCGCGCAGCTCAACGCGGCGCTGCATGCTGTTGCCATCAATGTCGACATCCCCGACGTTTCGAACGCGCTTTCAAACTATTTGATGGACCTTCCCTACAAGATACAAGAGGTCGAGGCGACCAGTTGCAAGCGTGGCAAAGATCTGCTCGAGACAATTGCCCAAGAAGCGGTACAAGGCGGTGTGGACCTCACCACGCAGGAGTTGGCCGCGCCACCGGCCTTGATGGGCGATGTTGCCGCGAAGCATTCCCGCTATTTCGATGTCTGCCTGGTCGGCTGGGCGCCGGCCAACCAGACGGCGCGGATGTTAGCCGAGGCGATCCTGTTCGGCTCGGGTCGACCGACACTGCTCCTTCCCGACTCCACGGATGTTGGGGCCTTTGGACATGTCGTTATCGCCTGGGATGGTAGTCGAGTGGCCGCACGGGCTGTTGCCGACGCGCGGGTGTTTCTTGAACGTGCCTCGACGATCACCGTTGTGACCGTGACCGACGAAAAGCCGTTTCCGGGACAGGGCATCGGCGAACGCCTTGCGCTGGGCTTGAGAACACGCGGTCTTGCGGCCGAGGCTGTCTCTATCCAAGCAGGGGACAGTTCAATCGGAACAGCGCTTCAGGAGCATGCTCTCAAGATCGGCGGCAATCTGCTCGTCATGGGCGGATACGGCCACTCCCGCGTCAGGGACTTCGTGCTTGGCGGTGCCACCGAAGGTATTCTCGCTGATCTGCGCATGCCTGTCCTACTGTCGCACTAGGTGTGGAGCCTCAACAGGTTGTCCTCGGTTAGAGCGAGGCGGCTGATAGGTGGTTTTGACTTTAGGCTGCCGTGTGGACGATGCCAATTGTATCTGTGCAGCCAGACAGGCAGTTCGGCGGCGCGGTGATTTGATGTCGGATAGGCGATGGCGTAGGCCCATTCGCGCAGCGCCGTCTGGATGAAGCGCTCGGCCTTGCCATTGGTCTTGGGCGTATAGGGCCTTGTCCTGACATGCTTGAGGCCGAGATCACGGCAGGCCTTGGCGAAAGCCTTCGATCTGTAGCAGGAGCCGTTGTCGCTCATGACGCGCGCTATGGTGACGCCGAGGCTGGCATAGTAGGCTACCGCCGCCTTGAGGAAGGCGATGGCGCTCTCCTTTTTCTCGTCGGGCAGGATTTGCGAGAAGGCGATGCGGGAAGCATCGTCGATGCAGACATGGACGAATTCCCAGCCGGCGCCGCGCGACTTGCCCTTTTGCGGATCACCGGTGATGCGATGGCCGACTTGGCTGAAGCGTCCGAGCTTCTTGATGTCGATATGGATCATCTCGCCGGGATGCTCGCGCTCGTAGCGCCGGACCGGTTCGGCCGGCTCGATATCGCTTAGCCGCGACAGCCCGGCACGCTTGAGAACCCGGCTGACGGTGGCGGGCGAGACGCCGACCTCATGGGCGATGTGCTTGCCGGTCCAACGCTGCCGCCGCAGCGCCACGATCCGCTCGGCGATCGGCTGCTCGGTGGCGCTGGGGCTGTGCGTGGGCCGCGACGAGCGGTCGGCCATGCCGGCCCGCCCTTCGGCCTTATAGCGCTCGACCCAACGCGCCACGATCTTGGCCGACACGCCATAGACGCGCGCCGCATGGGCCTGGGAAAGACGCCCCTCAATGACCGACAGCGCCATCTCCTCTCGACGCAACGGTGTCAAACGGGCATTCTTGTGGATGTTCATTCGGACCCTCCGGTGAGTGCTGAGGCTTGGTAACTCCAGTCTCCTCGGTTCGGTCCGAATGGACAACCCTCTGAAAGCCCACAACTAGGTCGTGGCGAGATGAGAGGCGACACGGATCCTATCCTGCGTTTCCACGGCGCAGCCCATGGCGTCACCGGCTCATGCTATGAGATCGAGACGCCGCATTCGCGCATCCTCATCGACTTGGCCTGTTCCAGGGGTCCAAATCCGAACGGGAATTGAACTACGGTGCATTCCCGTTTCCGCCGGAAGCTATTGACGCCGTCATTCTGACGCATGCGCATATCGATCACAGCGGCCTTTTGCCGAAACTGGTCAAGCAGGGGTTTTCCGGTCCGATCCATACGACCCGCGCCACCATCGATCTCTGCTCGGTCATGCTGCCGGATTCGGCGCATATCCAGGAAATGGAAGTCGAGCACCTGAACCGTCGCAACGCGCAACGCGGTCGCCCGCTCGTCGAGCCGATCTACAGTCAGCAGGACGCTGCCGCGTGAATGACCTTGTTCCGGGCTTTGGAATATGGCGAATGGACCACGATCGCCGATGGCATTCGCGCCCGCTTCTGGAACGCGGGCCACCTGCTTGGTTCGGCATCGGTAGAGCTCGAGATCGACCGATATGATGCGCCGCTGCGCATCATGTTTTCGGGCGACATCGGTCCAGGCCACAAGCTGCTTCAGACCGATCCCGAGGGGCCGGCAGGCGTTGACTATTTGATCTGCGAGTCGACCTATGGCGACCGCGACCGCCCGGACGTTTCGCCCGAAAAACGGCGATCGCAGCTCGGTGACTTCGTACGTGGCGCCGCCGAAGCCGGGGGCCCCCTTATCATTCCGTCCTTCGCGGTCGAAAGGACGCAAGAACTGCTGGTCGACCTGTATTTGCTCATGCAAGCGGGGGAGGTGCCGTCAGCTCCGGTCTTCGTAGACTCGCCGTTGGCGACACGCGCCAGTGCGATTTTTGAGCGGCACGCCAACGAGATCGAACAGGGTGACGTGCTACGCCAGGCCCTGAACTCGAAGGAGCTGCGCTTCACCGAGACGGTGGAACAGAGCAAGGCGATCAACCGCCTGAGCGGCTTCTTCGTGGTGATCGCCGCCAGCGGCATGTGCGACGCGGGGCGTATCCGCCATCATCTCAAGGCCAATCTCTGGCGCAGGAACGCCACGGTGATGATGGCCGGATATCAGGCCCAAGGGTCGCTTGGCAGGATCCTGCTCGACGGCGCGCAGCGTGTGCGCATCCAGGGTGAGGAAGTCGAGGTCAAGGCACGTATCAGCCTGTTCGACCTCTATTCCGGCCACGCCGACGCCAGCGAACTGGTCGCCTGGCTCAAGGCCCGAACTCCGGTGAAACAGCAGGTGTTCCTGACGCATGGAGAGGAGGCTGGACTCGGCGGTCTGCGTGGAAGGCTTTCAGGACTGATACCCGACGACAAGATCATCATCCCGAAGCTGGACGATGCTTTCCAATTGACCCCCGGTCGCAGTTTGCCGGTCGAGGTCAACGAGCCCAGCCGTCTGAAGCCGGAAAAGATTGCCCGCCTCGACTGGCACAATGACCTTTCAAAACTTCTCCTCGACGTAAACGAGGCGGTCAGCGCCGCGGCCGACGAGAGGAGTCGCGCAGCGGTCATCAGGCGCATGCGCAGGGCGCTCGAAGACAATGGCATAGAAGACAAGGGAGCATAAAGGTCGAAGGCTGGCGAATTGATTCAGGGCAAGGCGCCCGCGAAATACCTATGCAAGAAGAGATCAGACTGTCTGTGAATTGACAGCATATCGACAGCGGTCTGGTGCGCGAGTTGATCGGAGTTGCGATCCCGGGCGTTCGCCTTGGCGAGGAGTTTGTCTTCAGCCAAGAACCGGATCGCCGGAGAGGGAGAATGAACCATGGCAGGCATATCCCGGCGTGTTTTTCTCCCAATTGCGGCCATGGTTGCAGCTTTCGCCAACCGGATCGCACTGGCCGACATGTCTTCCAGCCTGCCGGAAGCAGCCAAGAACGGAGGGATGTCATTGCTCGAGGCGCTGTCCCTCAGGCAATCGACACGGCTCTTCGCCGACAAACCGATTGATGACGAAACCCTTTCGACATTGCTTTGGTGCGCCTTCGGCATCAACAGGCCGAACAGCGGCGGACATACGGCCCCTTCATGGCACGGAGCCATGGAGACCGACATCTATGTCGCCGACGCGAGGGGGTACGCAAATTCGACCCGGCCGGACAGGCTGCCGTGACCATTCTTGCGCGCGACATTCGAAGCACGACAAGCAAAGAGTCTTTTGTTGGAACCGCGCCTTTGGTCCTGATCTACTGCGCCGATAGGGGACGCTTGCATGTTGCGAACGAAGATCAGGAAAGTGCGTTTGCCCATGTCGACGCAGGCATCGTGGCGCAGAACGTCTATCTCTACTGCGCATCAGCCGGTCTGGGCACCTGCCTGGTGGGCGGGGTGGACAAGCCGACGCTTGGCAAGCTGCTGGGGCTGTCCGAGACGCAATTCGTGACCTTTGTGCAACCTGTAGGGTATCCGGCCTAACCGACCTCTGATTTTAGCAACGCAGATGTTGCGCGCCGCCACATGCCTCGCTTGGGAAGGACAGGAGAGCGGCTACCATTGTTGCGTAAGACGTGGAGCACGATGTCGCATATCCCGTTGCGAACTCCTGGCGACCGAAGTGTTGAGAATCCGGAATTCAGATTGCACCTTTGCGGCATAGACAGTGGTCACCAAATAGGAGGCCATGTCCCGCAGGCATATCTCTCCTGCCGCGCTCGCCTATGACGATCGTGGCGGCGTCACCACAGGAACCCCGCTGCCGGCGCAGATCACGATCACGCTGCGTTCGACAAGGAACCAGACTCTTCTAGGACCACCAGCGGCTTCGGTAGGGGGGCGGGGGGCGGCGCCATTTGTCTCCATCGGGCGCGATCTGCCAGTCCTAGGAAGATCCTTAAATCTGCGGCGTCCCGATAGCGGCGGCTAACCGGCCGATCGCGCCTTCAGCTCGCGCCGAACCAGCACAAGCGTTGCATCGTCGGGATCGGTCGTGACAGTGAAGCCCATGTCGCGCTCGACCTCGATCGCAGCAAGGTTTGCACGGCTCTCGATCGACTCGATCGCTTCGAGGCCGAGTTCCTCGGCATATTTCGCAATATAGGCGAGCAGCTCCCAGCCGACGCCCAGATGCTTACGATCCGCGCGGATGCATATCGCGACCTCGCCGTTCCGGTCAGCTGCATCGCTCGCCAGCATTGCAACCGCGATCAGCATACCGTCGTTGGAGAACGCCAGAAAATTATGAATATGGGCGTCGTCGGAACGCGTCATCGACACCAGCCGCTCATGTGAAACTTCCTTCACGCCGCCCAGAAAGCGAAATCGGAGATCGTCTGGCGTCACATGGGTGAAGAACTCCGACAGGATTGGTTCGTCTTCGGGACGTGCGCGGCGCACTTCGAAGCGAAAGCCGGTATGGGTTGTAAGTGTGCTGTTCGTGGTCATATGCGGACCTCTCAACCTTGGTTGTTCTGAAGCTGGGCGGATACAGCGAGCCCGAGGGCTGAAAGGTGACGCCCGATGCAAAGGCGGTGAGGGAAGACAAGGCTTCCTTTGGCCTCTTCGCTATGCCTTGGTCATTCGCTCATGCAGTGGAGCGCGTCGTGCTTGACGATTTCGATGCTCCGCAGGCCGAGCAAGTGGATGACGCCCTTGTCTTTCAGCCGGGTGAAGACCCGTGAAACGGTCTCGATGGTGAGGCCGAGATAGTCGCCGATGTCCATGCGCGACATCGGCAGTTCGACTTGCCGCAAGCCGCCCTGGCGCTCTGCCATGTCGACCAGGAATGCAGCCACGCGTTCAATGGCGTTCTGACGACCGAGGACCAGAAGGTGTTCCTGAGCTTTGGTTAGCCCTTTGAGCGCCAGGGGTAGCAACTGATGGGACATGTCTGCTCCGGAAGTGAAACGGAAGGCGCGAACGCCGGTGGCATTGATCGCTTCGGCGAAGAAGTGATGGGTCGTGCCGGCTTCGAAGCCGAATGTTTCTCCGGCCAGGTGGAAGGCGCTGATCTGCCGGCGGCCGTCGGCGAGCAGGCGGTAGATGCGCACGGCGCCGAATTCGACCTGGTAGAAAGCACCAGCCTTCTCGCCTTGAGCATAAATCTCCGAACCGGCGGGAAAGAAGCTCACCGGCTGCATCGGTGCGGGATCGAATACCGCTGGCCGGACAGACTGAGTGGACTGTGATGGCAGTGCAACTCTGGAGGTCGTGTAGGCGTGCATGGCTGTTTTTCCCGGTTGATCCGTGACACAGCAATCGCGCGAATCCCTGACTGGCGAAATTCGGTTATGTCCCTAAGGGGAATTACTTAGAACGCCGCCGAGGTGGCACTGGCAAGGCTTTGGATGGCTGGCGCCCCTTTTGTCGTCGCGCGAGGTTAGGTATCTCCGGCCGTAGGCGCCTGCCCATTCCGCTACGTGTAGCTGGTCTCCCGGCTTCTCTACACGTTACGCATCAGGGACATACCGTACTAATCCTCGCATGGAGTTGGTCAAGCGCTTGCCCAACCTGAAGCTGATGTCAGTGGTGGGCTCCTCCCGAAATGTCTCGATCCATCGCTTCCTTTTGGTGACCGTCGCTGATGGCTGAATCTAATGCTGCAGTGTCTCAATGTAACCTGCAAGATTGTGGATGCGTTCCGTGGTCACCACCTCGCCGCCACTGGGGCCGTAGGTTTTTGCGTCGTCCTCAAGAAACAGGCGGCCCCAGACAGGCATCTCGCGATTGCCATGGCTCGGTACGGCATAGCGACCGTCGATAGTCGCGAAGACCCTGGAGTAGGGAAACCTCCCGCCATTGCGCTCGGAAAGTTGCGTCAGATCGGCCGGACGCCTGATGAGCAGGTCGCGCAAGGGTCCGTCGCCCTTGCCGTCGACACCGTGACAGACGGCGCAGGAGTTCAGATATTCTGCCTGGCCGTAACTCATTTCCTGGGCTGCGGCCGTATTCACGGTCAATCCGGCGCATGCCGCAATCGTCAAGAGTTTCATATGCGCTCCAATCAGCTATTGGCGGAAGCCTAAAGCCATCCTGCGGACTAGTATGTTGATTGGGGTCAATCCCTGCTTTGACTCAGCGCAATGCCATTGCGTTCGGCCTCGCTATTGTTTTTCGCAAACGTTCGCTCAAATGCGTGAGCGGCTGCCATGTCATTCAAGACAATACTCACGGTCACAGGGCCAGGCATGAGCGACGGCGATCTCAAGCTCCCCGCCGGCCTTTGCGAGGAGGCCAGCGCACACCTTGCCGTTCTCGTCCTGGTGCTCGCTGCACCGCCGCCGGTCGGAGAGTATGCCGCAATTATCTCCGAAGACTGGCTGAAGGAGCGGCAGGCAGAGGAAAAGCTCTTGAAGAAGACAACGGCGGCCGTGACGGCTTTGCTCGCGGGCCGGGGGCTTTCCGCGGACGTCGACAGCGAATATCCCGAAGCCGGCTGGGCGGACGAAACAATCGGACGCCGTGCCCGCTATGCCGATATCACCATTCTCGGGCCGGAACTGCTGGCAGGCGAAACACTGAAAAACAAGGCGATCGAAGGCGTGCTGTTCTCCTCCGGCAAGCCACATGCTGCCCGTTCCCCAAGGTTCGCGGCCGACGCTGAAGCCGAAGCGGATGCTGGTCGCCTGGGATTCGCAGCTTGAGGCATCGCGCGCCGTGCGGGAATCAATCGACCTACTTGCCGCAGCCGATGACGTGCATCTTGCTATCGTGGACCCCGTCGAGGGCGAAGCCCATCACGGCGCGGAACCGGGAGCCGATGTTGGAACCTATCTTGCCCGACACGGGGTGAAGGTCACCGTCGACCGGCTAACGAGTGCGAACCATTCCGTTGCCGAGGTTCTTCGCCAGCATTCCGTCGACATTGCTGCCGACCTACTGGTGATGGGCGCTTGCGGTCATTCGCGGTTGCGTGAGCGCATCTTCGGCGGCGTCACCCAGATCGATGCTTGAGGATCAGTCGCTGCCGATTTTGATGGCGCGATGAAAGAACTCCAAGAGACCTGCATTCAGACCGGGCGGAGATTTGCAAGATCAGAAGCCAAGTCGTCTCGTGTCGACACAAGACCTTTTGCGGTAGCAGGGAGCTAGGGTGCCACGACAGCAGATCTGGCTAGGTCGCACTCTGGCAATGAGTCGCGTCAGCTATCGTGTTCTTCCACTTCACGACCTGACACGTGCTCGATCGAAATCCGAAAGAACACATGCGACGAGTGGTCCGCAAGCGCAGGTGTTACCGACTTAAGGGCTCCAGGTTCCCACCAGTCGACATGCTTGCTCAAGATCGACCAGGCATGCTGCCGCTCCGGCATGTGGTCGATCCGGTCCATCAATTCCTCGTATCGACCGTCAACTACCACGCTTTTCCATGCTCTCCCTTCGCCGCGCGCATCGACTTGAACGGATACCAAAGGGTTGGCCCGCATCCATTCGACCTTCTTGCCCGGCATCGAGAAGGCATAGAGATGGTGTTCCGCGTAGGCATAATGAATCGGCACGACGTAGGGCTGGCCGCCTTTCGTGCACGCTAGATGCCCGACCCGACTCGCCGCCAGCAGCTTTGTGCATTCGAGTGTGGACATGGATTGAACGATCATTGTCGGCTCTCCGCGGTTGCTGTTAGGTGACGGGCGCGATCCAGAAAATTCACCAGCAACTGTCACTTCAATTCACGTTTCCCATTGATGCAATGCAACCACACCAAGCAACAGGCGTCATCACATATTCTCTTTCAAACCGCTCGAGACTTAGCCGTATTGCGTCGGATGGATGGTTGATCTGCACTGCGTTCCTGCGCAGCTTCAGCCAGCGCTCGCGTCACTTCCTCATCGGTAAGCTGGGGGAAGCTGCGGTAATGGTAGCCGAGGGCTTGGAAACGCGCCGGTTGGCTGAGGCACACGATTCGATCCGCTTCCTGGGCAAGCTCGGCCAATATGTCGGTGGGCGCGACGGGGATTGCCACGACTATCTCGCGTGCTGACCGCCGTTTAAGGGCTCGGATCGCGACCTTCATCGTCGTCCCGGTGGCGACACCGTCATCGACGATGATCGCCGTCTTTCCAGCGATCGACAAGGGTGGGTGCTTGCCACGATAGGCCAGCCGGCGACGGTCCAGTTCCGGGCGCTCTTGGGCGATCAAGATGCGAAGCTCGCTATCGTCGAGCGCGTAGGCTTCGACGATCTCGCGGGTTCAGCACAACGTCCGGAGGATTGCCATCCACGATCGCCGCGACGGCCAGCTCAGGATTTCCCGGCGCGCCAACCTTGCGAACGATAATCAGATCAAGTGGAGCCTTGAGGACCCTGGCCACTTCGGCGGCGACAGGAACACCACCTCGCGGCAAGGCGAGAACGACTGGCTGATGCAAACCGAGCTTCTCCAACTCGATGGCAAGCTTTTGTCCGGCCTCCCTTCGGTCGCGGAACATCGGTCAGGCCGCCGGCCAGAGCTGACGGAGAGATTTCTTCATCGAGTTCCGAACCTGGACGATCTCGCCATGCGATATGTGGCGGTCTAGCATCTTGAAAACCGCTTTGATCGCGTGGTCGATATCGACGTCGGGCTCATATCCAAAGCTGTCTCGAACACAAATCACGAAGTCGCGTTTTTTCCGTTCCCCCATGGGTGTGTCCGGTTTCCAGCCCTCGAAGTAGATGCCCCTGATGAGTGTAGGCAGCTGAGCCGAAAGGTCGGCCATCTCCTCTGGCGACAGCCAGTCCCGCAAAGTGTGCAGGACGGATTTCAGGAGCCTGTGGGCATTTTGTTCGCTCCAACCCAAATCCCGGGCCAGCTCGTTCACCCACCCCTGAGCCTGCTCGGCCGCGTGAGTAAATCCCGTGGCTGAAGTGTGGGTCATGCGATCGCTCCTTCAATCTGTCTTGCCATTCTGGCGTACGGAGCGATGTCCGCATTGAGCCGGATCAAATTATCCCGGTGAGACCATACCAAGAGAGTTGGCAGGGCGAGCGGGGCGGAACGAGCCACGGTCTTCCAAAAAACAAATCGTCTCTTGGATGGTAGGAGCATGTTCCTGCTTGTGATGTGCCCATGTCCTCCCCTGACGTGGGTGAGCGATGGGTTGTCCCTGATCCGTAGCGATACCGAGCTCGCTGCCACCTCCCTCAGGCAGCGGGCTTCCTTTTGTCGATGCATCCAATTGCGTCCGGCGGGACTGGGTGGCGAGGTGATCCATACATCGCCTGAAATTGCTGACTACGGATTCCTCTGGCGCAGAAGCAATCTTGTAGGTTCGCATTTCGGCGTTTGGATCTGACCGCACAAAACGCAGCTCATAAGTCCCGGAGATCATCGCTTGAATGAAAGCTGTGGCGATAAGAGGATCTTGTGTCGTCGCCATGATGGTGCCGTCGTCGTAGCTTTCGTAATCCAAATGGCCGGGCGAACTGAATGTGCGCGAACTGAACGCAGCCTCTGAAATCTGCACTATTTGATATGTGCCTGATGTCGTAAGGTCGGCCGCGGCCATGAGAAAGCCGGCCAGGATGGTCCCGTCGAATTTGTTGTAACCTGCGATCGTTATGAACTTGACGACTTCCCGCGATGGAGGGTTGCTGGCATCGAGGACGATCTCGCATACCCTGGCCTCCTCGCTCTCGTCGGCCCAATTGCTGTAAGCCACCCCGTTGGAAAGATCGTCGAGCCGGCGGCCTGGTTGATGCCGAGCAGACCCAGCGCGGTCAGAAGGCGAAGCGTGACGAACATGCGTTCAGTTCCTCCGCGATTTCCGGCTCAGTCAGCGCATTACGCCACGAGGTCGCAATGGAGGCTATCGGACCATCATTCCAGCACCGAAGCCCGAGCGCCCCATACCCATGCCCATCATCGGCAGGACAATCTCGTCGGCCGACTGCTTCTGCTCATCGCTCAGCTTTGCGTATAGTTTTTCCACTGCTGCCCTGACGGTCTTCACCTGTTCCAGACGCGCTTCGAGATGGGTCTGCTGGTAGGCCAGTCGCTCGGGCAGGGGCTTCTTGAGGAGCTCACCGTCCTGGAATTCCTTGAGCATGCCCTGCATCAAGGCGTTGTGCGACTCGGTTGTGCTACGGATGACGCCGGCAAGTTCATCCCAGGAGGGGCTCTGCTCGGCGGTGATCTTCAGTTCCGTCTTCAGGAAGGCGAGGCGTCCGTCGATCCGATCGAGCATCTCGTCTGAATCATAGCCACCCATCGGGCCGCCCATGCCCCATTGGCCCATCATCATCCGGCCCATTCCCCAACGAGGCCACCAACCAGAATCGTTGTCTTCAGCCCTGGCCACAACAGGCATCGCGACAAGGCTCAGGACCAGGCCCGCGGCAACAGTACTGCGCAAATTGAACATCGGTCGTCTCCTTCAGAGCGAATTCCGGACGCTAAATAAATCACACGGTGGCGTTGACGGCCTTGACCTGCATCAACGAACGCTAGTGGGGTCGTGGGGCGGCATCGCGGTTAGTGCGGATTGCTCGGGAGAGCACTCGTATGGGACTTCCAAAGTAGCTGGGCTCCGCGCCATTCGAGCGTGGCTTTGGTGGAACTGAGGGGTTCCGGCCGGTCAGGCGTCGGCGATTTGGGTTTTGGAAGTCGAACCGCGGCAACCGATGTGCGACTGAATTTTGTCGCGATACCGCCAATCCGGCTGTGCTATGTTGTAAACGTACAAACAGGGAAGCCGCTGCGGCTGCTTATGTGATGAGTGGATAAGCGGATTGCTCGCCTGAATATCGAGCATTTTCGGCAGCGCTTGGCCGAGGAGAAGGATGAGTTCAAGCGGAGAACCTTGCTTGATCTGCTTGAGAAAGAACAGGAAAAGCTCAGAAAAGCCGAGGAGGCTGATAATGGAGCAAACGGGCGCGACAACACTCGACAACAATAGATGAATGCGGCAATGCCGCTAAACATCCTTGTTCGCAGGTTCCCATGCTCTCCAATGAGTGGGTAAGACATCAACACGCGCCTTTGTGGCCGATTTGATCCAGCCCGTCAGTATACGCCTGCAGGGAAAAACGAGGGCATGAGCGCCGTCCCTGTCCATCACGGCCAATTCCAAATCCCGATCGAAAGGGGCAGTCGATATTGGTTGCCACATAGATTCATTTTTGGATGGAATGGCGAAAGGGTCATTGACGCAGGTCAAATCCGACGACCGGGCACTTTGCGTTCCGGGCACGGGAATGCCTTTCGAGCGGCGATGAGCAGTCGCGTTTCCCGCTGTTGGGCCGCCACGTTCCGCAGGGTCTGCCATTTCATCATCTCGCTGCTGCGCAGGCCCGGCATGTTGATCATGCCTTCTGCTCCGGGGGTGGAGAGGCACTGGAAGTCGGTCTCGATGGTGAAGCTGATGTCACCAAGATCGATACGACGATCTGCCTCTGCTTATGAGATCAATGGCGCAACATCTGAAATCGCGAAATCCGGTTTGGTCCTTATGGGATTCCACGTAGACAGCCGCGACAGAAGACCTCGACGGGCTGCGCGGTGGAGGGTGGGAAAGCCAAGGCGCCAGTGGGCATCGACGTGAATCAAAAAATAACTTTGGGGAGGCCTAGGAATTGGGTGTAGGATGCCGTCTTGAGGGATGTCATGGACCGGTTCATCGCACGCGCCAACATCGCCCACTTTCAGGATCTGCTCGCACGCGAGACCGCTCCTGAACAGCGGCGTATCCTCGAAGGCTTGTTGGCGTTGGAGCAGAAGAAGCTCGAGATCGCCGAAAGCCAGGCACGCGATCAATCCCGTGGACCTAGCAGCCCAGGAAATATTGCCAAACCATCGCGCTGACACAGCAGCACGACATACACCCAAAGGTGGAAACGTGGCCCGTGTCGGGGCTGGGTTAGGTCCAGAGTAGGCGCAGCTCGGCAAATTGCCTTCTCTCAGGCTCTCAGCGCGCCGAACAGACGCGCTGAGAGCGATCAGCGGTCACCGCTGTTATGCGGCCTTGACCGTGATCTTCTTCTCGGCCTTCTGGGCTTCGGCCGTCTTGGGCAACTTGACCGTCAGCACACCCTTGGCGAAGTTCGCCTCGATCTTATCGGCGTCGACACCTTCAGGCAGTTGGAACGAACGCTGGAAGGAGCCGTAGCGGCGCTCGGACAGGTAGTAGTCCTTTTCCTTCTCCTGTTTTTCCTCGGTCTTTTCGCCCTTGATGGTCAGTGTGCGGTTGGCGAGTTTGATCTCGACGTTCTTTTCGTCGATGCCGGGCAATTCGGCCGTGATCTCGTACTCCTTGTCCTTGTCCACGAGATCCATGGCCGGCGCGACCGGCCAGCCCGCATTGCGCAGGGACGGCAGTTCATGACCGAACAGGGAGCGTGTCGACGGCAGGCGAAAGTCGAACGGGTGGAAATCGTCGAACAGGCGGTCGATTTCGCGGCGCAGGCTTTCGAACGGGGTGGTCCAGTTGCCGGCTGGCGCCGGTGCGGTGCTCTTCTCTGTCTTGACGGGCAGTTTGGTGGCAACTTCAGCCATGGCTTTATCCTCGGAAGTGGGTTGATCGACAGGTACCGCCGCCTCCACCCTTCCACCTTAGGTCTCCCAAGAGGCGCTAGAGCTGGAGGTCAGCGGACCCGCTTGCCAAGTGTTGTCGCCGAACTGGTCCATTGCTTCGCGAATCCGCGGTTTTGCCGCGGTTCATCGCGCCCGCGCCGCCAAATCTGGCTCGGCCTGGCAAGAACAGCATCAAATCCGTTGCAAGGGGCAGGCACATTGATCGGGATCAATGGCGACAGAAAAAATACCGCCTTACGCAGCAAAGCACCAACTTCCTAAACGACCTAAAGGGTGGGTTCCCATAAAATCCGGCGCATGCGACAGCCACCGGTCATCTACGCATCCAAGCGGGCGGAATGATGCCGCCGAATAGCAAGTTGAGGGAGGAGCCGAAGATGGAAGTTGAATATCAGGACGGTGACGTGTTGGTCGTTTCCCGTAATCCGCTGGTCGGACGGCTTGAGCTGGTCGGTAATGACGATGACGCTGTGGATTTGGTTTTGAGGCGGGAGGACGCCGAAGAATTGGTCAGCGTTTTGATCCAGTTCCTGGCCAAAGGGGAAGGAGAGGACACGCCAACCTTGAGGATCATGCCGAAATCAAAATGAGGCGGCTTGGTGCTTTTGCTACATAAGACCAGAAGAATGTCTTCCGCCGGAGCGTTGATAGAGATGGGCGCCCATCAAGAGATTGCACGGCGGCGGCATTGAAACGCCGTCCGTCAGCAAGCGCAGGGCACTGTAATGGCTAAAAGTGCTCGCGCTCAAATTCGAGGCAGGAGTAGCCGAGTGTCGAAAGACCATCGGCGAGATGGTCCGCAAGCAGCGGCGTCCCACAGAGATAGTCGGCCGTATGCTCATTGTGCGCGTCCGTCGCCTGCTGGCGGACAGTTTGCCATTCGTCGGCGGATTGATCATCGCGACCCAGCCACATCAGGGCGACCAGGTCGATTTGTGCGTCGACGGAAAGATCCGAAATCAGCGACTGCAGTTCTTCGAGGACGGGGTCGTCGGCATGATCCTCAAGGATCGCGGCGGAACGATCGTCGGACGGATTGGAGGCGGGGTTAGGTTCGGTGACCGGGTCCTTGGCATCGAACTCGCGTGCCTTCATGATGATGAAGCATACGGTTTCGAGCGGAACTTCAAGTTCCGTTTCGCCGTCGCCAATCCTGTTCGATGCTCTTTCCATCATACCGGTTCCTTCAGTTGCTGTTCGTCTTCCCGCCCCCGGACCACGCGTTTGGCCGCCATCGGCCCTTTTGTCTCGGTGACGACAGTGCATCGTCCCTCCGGTTGGCCTTCGGCCTGGAAATAGATCACGACCCAGTCGTTCGTTTTTGCCAGTTCGTGCGCCAGCCTGGTGTTCGAGAAGAACGCGGTGAAATGCCAGTTGTCATGTCGCGCATGCAGGACGGGCAGCCAGGCCTCGCCGTTGGGGTTGAAGCGTTTCGGTGCAATCTTGCGAAGCGCCCCGGCCGCAGCTTTTTCGCGATACATGCGATCGACATCGAGCAGCATCGACACTGGCGGGAAGGGTTGAGGTTGATGGGTCGTTCTCAGTCGAGCCCTGCCGAGCCGCTCGGCGAGCGCTGCCCCCAGCATCTCCTTGCGCCTGTGACCGATGCCCTTGATATGAAGCGCGCCGCTATGGAGCGCATTCTCGAGGTCTTCGAGGGTCTCGAGTTGCCCGTCCTCGGCGAGGCAGTGCGCATATCGTGGCCCGATCCCGGGGATCGATCGAAACAGCGCCTCTGGCTCCATCTCGCCGCGCAGCCGTTCCAGCTGGGACCAGCGCCCGGTTGCAACCATCTCGGTAATCGCGCCAGCCAAGCCTCTTCCGATGGCCGGGAGGGCGACGAGGCCGTCGCGTCCCTCCTTTGCCAGGATTTCGCCTACGGGCCGTTCCAGACTGGAAACGACATCCGCCGCCCTTCTGTAGGCTCGCGCTCGGAAACCGTCGTCGCCCTGACTGTCGAGGAGATCGGCAAAATCGCGGAATTTCCCTGCCACCGCGATGTTCTCGAGGAGTGGCTTCGTCGCCAATGTCGTCATTGGCTTGACGCCTGGGTTTGGCGGCGTGGTTTCGAGCGGCTCCAGCATGGCTTTCCCCAGCGCAGGCGTTGAAGATTGTCGATTGGTTTTCCTACGCCGTCCGACAGTCCGCATCCTTGACGCGGATCAATCCATCAGTGCTCGAAACTGGATAGAAGAAAACATGCGCTTCTTCGCACTCAAAGGCTCGGAACAACTCGGCGCGGCTGCGGCGCAAAGAGTGAGGGGAAACCATTCGATGGAACAGTCGGAGGCATCGGCTACCACGCGTCGCCGGCCCTACAACTTATTCGCAAGCTTGGGCCCAGGCCTGATTACGGGCGCGGCCGATGATGATCCAAGCGGTATCGCCACCTATAGTCAGGTCGGGGCGCAATTTGGCTACACGCTCGCCTGGACCATGCTCTTCAGCTATCCGCTGATGGCTGTAACTCAAGGGATCAGCGCCGGGATCGGCGCTGTGACTGGCCAGGGTATCGCGCGCAATCTGCGTCGGCACTACTCACCTTGGCTGCTGCGTTTCGCCGTTCTTCTCTTGCTTGTCGCCAACGTCATCAACATCGGCGCCGACCTCGGCGCCATGGGAGCGGCGCTTGAATTGCTCATAGGTGGCCCACAGTATTTGTATACGGTCTTGTTCGCGTTGATTTGCAGCTTCCTGGAAATCTTCGTGAGCTATCGGCGCTACGTGATGGTACTTAAATGGCTGACCATGTCCCTGCTTGCCTATGTGGCGGTGGTGCTGTCAGTTCATGTGCCGTGGAGTGCGGCGCTCTATGGTGCGCTGGTTCCGCAGATCGCCTTCGACGGCGATCACGCCATGGCGCTGGTTGCCGTTCTTGGCACGACAATCAGTCCTTACCTCTTCTTTTGGCAAGCCGGGGAGGAGGTCGAGGAGCAGCACCGGCAACACCGTCAACGGCTGGGCGCCAATTCTCACGCTGCCGGGCCGGAGCTGTCGCGCATCCGGGGCGACACACTGTTCGGAATGGGCTTCTCCAACCTGGTGGCCATTGTCATCATTATTGCCACTGCGGCAACGCTTCACGCCAACGGGATCACCCAGATCAAGACTTCGTCTGAGGCGGCCGAAGCGCTCAGGCCTGTCGCCGGGGAGTTCGCGTTTGCCATTTTCGCTATCGGCATTATTGGCACGGGCATGCTTGCCATCCCCGTGCTTGCCGGCTCCGCCGCGTATGCCGTCGCGGAGATGTTTCGTTGGCCCGAAGGCCTCGATCGACGCCCGCAAGATGCCAAGGCCTTCTATGGCACGATTGCGGTGGCGACGCTGGGTGGAGTCACCCTGACTTTTGTCGGCATGGATCCTATAAGGGCACTTTACTGGAGTGCTGTCGTGAACGGAGTCCTGGCCGCGCCACTGATGGCAATCATGATGATGATTGCGATGAACCCTCGCATCATGGGCCACCTTACACTGCCGCGCTGGATGGTTTTCGGCGGCGCGCTCGCCACGGCGGTGATGGCTCTGGCCTCAATTGGATTTTTCGTGCTGTGACAGACCGACTGCAGCCGTGCCTGCATAGACGCCGGTGATTTGCAGGCCGAGCCGGATCAGTCCCACATGCCGGCCGCTCTCGTATCTTATCACTGCGAATGGTGTTCCAGCAAGTTGATCCGGTCCTCAGTTACCCTGCCGTCGACGACCTGGATGATCCGGTCGCAGCGGTCAGCGAGATCATGGTTGTGCGTGACGATCAGGAAGGTCGTGCCGCGCTCCCTGTTGAAGCGCCGCATCAGGTCGAAGACTGCATCGGCCGAGACGGTGTCGAGATTGCCGGTCGGTTCATCGGCGAGCACCAGCAATGGATCCATCGCCAAGGCGCGGGCTATGGCCACGCGTTGCTGCTGGCCGCCCGACATGTTCAACGCCCGATTGTTGCGCCATCTGCCGAGATCGACCCAATCCAGAAGCTCGTCGGCGCGCCGTTCCATCGCGGCGTCCGGTCGGCCGTGGTCCAGCAGCATCGGCATCATGACATTCTCGCGAGCGGTGAAAGCCGAGATCAGATAGTGGTACTGGAATACGAAGCCGATCGTGTGGCCGCGCAGCCTGGTCAAGGCCGCGTCCGACAATTGCGTCGTGTCCTCGCCGTGGATCGACAGCCGCCCAGAGGTCGGGCGATCGAGCAGGCCGATGATGTTGAGCAGCGTGCTCTTGCCTGACCCGGATGGCCCCATCAGGGCCACGAACTCCCCGGACGGATGGTGACGTTGATGCCATGCAGCACTTCGGTTTCGACCGGCGTGCCAACATTGTACGATTTGCAAATGGCCTCGAGAGCGAGCAGATCAGCCATGGATGGCATCCACTGGATCAAGGCTCGCGGCGCGAAGGGCCGGAACGATGCCGGCAATCACTCCCGTAATCGTCGCAAGTGCCGCCGAAGATACGAAGAGCGT
The DNA here is from genome assembly GCF_053005525.2 of Mesorhizobium sp. ORM8.1. Taxonomy (NCBI): domain Bacteria; kingdom Pseudomonadati; phylum Pseudomonadota; class Alphaproteobacteria; order Hyphomicrobiales; family Phyllobacteriaceae; genus Mesorhizobium; species Mesorhizobium sp. ORM8.1. The sequence goes on from NZ_CM132600.1 coordinate 6,679,495, forward strand.
CGGCTCGATGTAAAGCGGGAACAGTTCGGAGCCATCGGCCTGGCGTGCATAGCGGTGCCACACCATGAGAGCGGCTGCCCCCAGGGCTGATCCCGCAAACGAGCCGACAAAGCCGAGGACGCCGCCCTGAATCAGGAAAACCCTCAGGATTTGTCCGCGTGCGCAACCCATGGCGCGCAATATGCCGATGTCCTTGGAGCGCTGAAGCACGGACACCACCAGCACGGCCGCGATGCCAAACGCCACGGACAGGCCGACAAAGATGCGGATCAGCGCACTGGAGAGATTTTGGGCACGGATCGCAGTGAAGAACTGGGCATTGGTCTTGATCCAGCTGTCGGCCTCGACCGGCAGTGTCGCCTGAATGTCCTGTGCGATGGTCTCCGCCGCATATACGTCGCTGACGGTGAGATCGATTGTCGTCACGCCGCCAAGCAGCCCAAGCAGGCTTTGAGCCGTCCGCAGTGCGACATACGCGTTGCGCTCGTTCGCACCCTTGTTGCCGAGATCGAATATCCCCCTGATCGTCAGGGTTCGACTGCCGCCCATGGCGGTCGTTACGTTGACTTTGTCACCGATCGTCGCGCCGATATCCTTAGCGAGTTCAAGGCCGACGAGGATGTCGTCGGAGCCAAGGTCTGAATTGCCGGCGACGATATAGTCCGGCACACGCACAATGCGGAAATAGTTGTCAGGCTCCATTCCAAAGATGCCGATGCTGCGGCTGGCGTCGCCGCGCACGGCGAGCGCGGAACCCGACACGGTTGGGGATGCGATCACCACATCCGGCCGCGCCCGCATCGTGGCGAGGATCGTTTGCCACTGATCGATGGAGAGGGTGCGTTGCGTCGGTTGCTGGACTATTGCCGCTTCGATTACCCAATCATGCCATCTCAGCGGCCGGGCGATTTCTTGTGGCGCCAGGAGTTGGATCTGCGGCTGCGACGTGAGCACGCGGTTGGTGAAGTTGGTCTGCACGCTGGTCAGCATCGCGGACATGAACACGATTACACCGACGCCGATGGCGATGCCACTGAGGATGAACCCCGACTGCATCCGCCCTTCGGCGAGGAACCGCAGTGCCGCGATCCAGGCAAATGACAGCCAGGGTTTCATGACGCCACCGGCCTGACGCGCTGGCCGGCCTTGACGCCGGCGGCGACGGGAACGACGAAATCTCCCTGCGAAAGTCCATCCAGGATCTCTATCCGGTCACTCGTGCGCAGGCCGGTCCGAACCGCCTGTTCGCGCGGCCGGCCGTCGCGGACGACGAGAACCCAAGGTGCGGCGGATGTGGTGTCATGCACCACACGAGCCGGAACGATCAGGGTCGATTCGCGCTTGTCGATCTCGACATCCACCGAGACGGTCATGTCCTGGCGCAGATAGGACGGCGGAGCTGTTGCGGTGAGCTTCACCGCCACCGACGCGCGCGTGATGTCGACCGAGGGGTTGATGTACGACACCTTGGCATCGAAGCGTTGATCGGGATAAGCGTCGGCTGAAACCAGTGCGTCCTGACCCACCCGAAGCAGGCCGAGGTTCTTCTCGTCGATCTGCAGCACCAACTGGACATCACCGGCGGGCGCCAGCACGAGGAGAGCGTTTCCGGGCTGGACAATGGCGCCGCGCTCGACACTGCGGGTGATGAGAGTGCCGTCTCGCGGCGCGGCGATTGTCGCATAGCCAAGGCGCGCTTGCGCGGTAGTGACATTGGCCTGTGCCTGATTGAGCTGGGGCAGCGCCATCACGTAGTCGCTGCCGCCAGGCTGTGCTGTATAGACCGAAAGCTCGGCCGTGCGGACCTGGGTGCGCGCGACATCAAGATCCCTGGTGGCGGCATCGAGCGTCTCGCGGGTGCCGAAACCCGCCTTGGAGAGCTGTTCAGCCCTTTGGTAGGCCGCTTGGGCATTGACCAGCGTCGCCTGGGCTTGCTTGAGGGCCTGCTGAGCGGATGGCAGCGTGAATTCTCGCAGCTGCCGCATCCGCGCTTCCGCCTGCGCGGCGGCGCCCTGCGCCTGGACGACCGCAGATTTCAGTTCGCTTGACTCAAGAACAACAAGCGGCTGGCCCAGTTTGACGGTCTGACCCTCGTCGACCAGCACCTCCGCGACCGTTCCGGTGAACTGGCTTCCGATATTGACGCGGTAGGGGGTCTCGACGTGGCCGCTTGCCACGACGGTTCTTAAGAGATCGCCACGGATCACGGGATAGACGACGACTTCAGGACCGACCAGCCAGCGGGCCAGCGCCAGGGCAAGGGCGACCGCCAGCAGAACCAGCCCGCCAAGTAACCATTTGTGAAGCCAGACGAAATGTCGGGCAGCCGTCAAGCTGCGCTTGTGAGATATGTCCGGATGTAAATCAGTGTTGATCTGCAGCATGGCGGCCTCGAAGACTGGAACCTCCGAACTCATTAGGTCGGCGCCGCGCTTGTCACCTTGTGCCAGATCAATTCTGGCCTATGGCTGCCGTCGCCCTGTCGCGCGAAACTCATTCTTGCCAAGCGCACGTCGGCAGGGATTTCTCAAGCCGGTGGGTCAACCACGATGCCGGACAGAGGTTCGACCCAGTACAGATGATCGGTCACGGATTTTACGCCCGCGACGTTTTCGGCCGCGACGAGCGCGGCCTGGCGCTCACGCTCGTCGAGGATTGCGCCGTTCAGTTCGGCAACACCTTTGTCCACTCTGACATGGATCATGCCTGCTCCAGCCCATGACTGGGCGGCAAGTTCGGCGACGATGCCCTGACGGATCTGTTCATCGCCCACCATCGTCGAGTCTCGTGCGGGAAGAGAGCGAAGCAATGCGCGCAAAAGATCGGAACGGGTGATGATGCCGACAATGTTTCGACCTTCAACCACCGGGATGCGTTTGACATGATGACGCGTCATGAGTTCGACGACATCTTCCAGGGAGGACTCGGGGGATGTCGTGACGACGTCTTCGGACATCACCTCATCGACCCGCCGCCCATTGGCGTGGACATATTCCTCCGCCACACGTCCGGGACTGACGAGAAACTCCAGCCATCGCGCGCGCTTGCGTTTCGTGCCCAGTTCGCCCCGGCGCAGAAAATCGCCTTCGCTGACAATCCCCACCAGCGCGCCGTCCGGGCGAATGACGGGAAGGCCGCTGATCTTCCTCGAGAGCATCAATCCTGCCGCGTCGGCAATCGATGCGGAAGGCTCGATGCTGATGACGGGAGAAGTCATTACCGATTCAGCTTGCATGTTCGTCTCCTTCGAATTCTTCACTTCTTCCGCCTGATCCTTCTCGCTGTGGTAACCGAGACAGGGATGGAACAGCTGCCCTGTTTCTATCCTCGATGCCGGCGCGCGCTTTGACCGGCGTCAAGGCAAGATCTCGAATGAGATGGAAGGTTGCGAATTCAACCTTGTAAAATCCGGAACGAGTGGGCGAACGATGGACAACAAGCAGAAATTCAACATTGGCTACGTCATGGCCGCGCTGCTGATCATCGGGCTGTTTCAGTTCTGGTTAGCCTACCGAGACACGGCTCAAATTTCCTACAGCGACGTGATGCGCCTCACGCAAGAGGGTAAGATTGCGTCCCTGACGCTGACCGAAACCATGATCGAGGGCGCGTTCAAGGAGCCGCAGGACGGCAAGACGATGTTCCTGGCCAATCGCGTCGACCCGACGGCAGTCGCGGTTTTCGAGAAGGCCGGCGTCAAAATCACCGGGGCTTCAGACAGCAACTGGTTGACGACAATTTTCTCATGGATAGTGCCCACCCTGATCTTCGCTGGCATCTGGATGTTCTTCTTCCGCGGGATCGCCGAAAGGCAAGGCATGGGCGGGCTGATCAACATCGGCAAGTCAAAGGCCAAGGTCCATCTCGTGCGCGATACCGGCGTAACCTTCGATGACGTGGCCGGCGCCGACGAAGCCAAGACCGAGCTGCAGGAGATAGTTTCCTTCCTGAAGGACAAGGACAAATACGGCCGGCTGGGGGCCAGGATTCCCAAGGGCATCCTACTGGTCGGCCCTCCCGGCACCGGCAAGACGCTCATGGCCCGCGCCGTCGCCGGCGAGGCCGGAGTGCCATTTTTCTCGATTTCAGGATCCGAGTTCGTCGAAATGTTCGTTGGTGTCGGTGCGGCGCGCGTGCGTGATCTTTTCCAGCAGGCACAACAGGCGGCACCTTGCATCATCTTCATCGACGAACTCGATGCGCTCGGCCGCGCGCGCAGCCCATTTGCAGCCTATGGCGGCGGAGACGAAAAGGAGCAGACGCTGAACCAGCTGTTGGCGGAGCTGGATGGTTTTGATCCACGCGTCGGCATCGTGCTTTTGGCCGCGACCAATCGGCCGGAAATCCTTGATCCGGCATTGATGCGTGCCGGCCGCTTCGACCGTCAGGTTGTCATGGATCGACCCGATCGCAAGGGGCGGGAGGCGATCCTGGCAGTGCACATCAGAAAGATTTCGGTAGCGGCGAACCTCAAGATCGACGAGGTGGCTGGCCTGACGCCAGGGTTCACGGGCGCGGATCTTGCCAATCTGGTCAACGAGGCGGCGATCTTTGCTACGCGGCGAGGGGGCGACACCGTGACCATCGAGGATTTCACCAATGCGGTCGAGCGCATTGTCGCCGGTTCGGAACGCAAGAGCAGGCTGCTCAAGCCGGAAGATCGCGAGCGCGTCGCCTATCACGAAATGGGCCATGCGCTGGCCGCGTCGTCGCTCGCCAAGACCGATCCCGTGCAGAAGGTGTCGATCATTCCGCGGTCGATAGGCTCTCTGGGCTACACACTGCAGCGTCCCACGGAAGACCGTTTCCTAATCACCTTCGGCGAACTGGAGGAACGCATGATCGCGCTGCTCGCCGGCCGCGCTGCCGAGGAGATCATCTACGGGGAGGTTTCCACAGGTGCCGCCGATGATCTGGCCAAGGCGACCGACGTCGCCCGCCAGTGCGTTACGCGCTTTGGCATGGACGAGACGGTGGGACTGGCCGTCCTCGAAGAACAGCGCCTGCAATGGCTTGGCGACGGTCCTGGCGGCCCGGCCAAGAGAGACTATTCAGAAGCCACGGCACGGGAAGTCGACCTGGCGGTCCGCGGCATGATCGACAACGCCTCGGCCTCCGCCGAGAAATTGCTCAGGGGAAGGATCGCCGACCTGCGCGCTGGTGCCAAGCTGCTGATTGAAAGGGAAACGCTGACGCCGGACGACTTTGCGCCGTTGCGGCGAACCACCGGACAGGTTTCGGCGGCAAAGGCGAAGCGGGCCAAGATGCCGGCCAGTCTTTAACAAACGAGGAGAGTCACATGAAACACGAGCTTCAGAAGAAGATGATCAACATCCTGGCACGGTGCATGGACATGACGATTGCAACGACCCGCTCCGACGGCTCGCCCCAGGCGACGGTGGTCTCGTTCGTCCACGACGGTCTGCTGCTCTATTTCGGCTGTGGTGCCGGATCGCAGAAGGCAGTCAATATTTCTCGCGATCCACGCGTCTCGGTGGCCATGACTGCGCCGTACGAGAATTGGCTGGAGATCACGGGACTGTCGATGGCAGCGACCGCGACGGAGGTGATTGCGCCTTCGGAACTTACCGAGGTTGCTCACCTGATGGTGCAACGCTTTCCGCAGATCTCGGCTATCCAGCCCGGTGAGGCTACCCCAGTGAAGCTGTTTAAAGTCCGGCCCACGATCATCTCTGTACTCGACTACACCTTGGGCTTTGGCCACACCGATCTTGTCAAAGTCGAGGCCGGCGACATCGCCGAGACACTGGACAGCATGCGACACCATTGGCTTGTGGGCGCTTCCGCCACCTCATGACAGCTGTCCGGTCGCCGACCTGAGTGATTATGCTTCCGCATCAAGGCCAATGCAGCGGTCGGATCCTCCATGTTCAGCAGAACTAGCCGCGCTGGCGGACCTGCAGAACATGGTCGCCATAGGGTGTATCCAAGATTGAGCATCAGCACAGACGGTGTCGGGATCGCCGGATTGATTCAAGGCAAAGCGATCCGCGAAAACACATGCCAGAATACAACGTAATTTGAAGCTTTCCCTATAACGGGGTGTCCCTGAAGGTGCTCTATGGGAATGATGGAAGCGTTGCGGACGCGGCGAGCGGTCCGTTCCTACACTGACGAGCCCATCGACAACTATCTGATCCGCGAGTTGGTCGAAGCCGCCACTTTGGCGCCGAGCGCCATGAACCTTCAGCCATGGGCCTTTGTTGTGGTCAACGGTTCCGCGCGTCTGCAGGGATTGTCGGATGAGGCAAAGCGCTACACCATCGACAATCTGCCCAAAGGGTCACCGCTTGCTGGTCATCTTGCCGACAAGGAGTTCAAGATTTTCCACGATGCCCCGGCCCTGATCATCATCTGCGCGAAGAATGAAGAGCGGCAGTCCGACGAGGATTGCTGCCTTGCCGGGCAGAATCTCATGCTGGCGGCTCATGCCCGGGGTCTAGGCACATGCTGGATCGGGTTGTCTCGGCCATGGCTCACCGAGACGTCGGTGAAGAAGGAGCTTGGTATTCCCCCCGCACTGAAACCGGTTGCCCCCATCGTCGTCGGCCGGGCGCAAAGACTGCCAACTGCGACACCGAGAAACGAGCCGCTGATCATCTGGGGCCGCTAGCCGCCCCAAGTCGGGCTGTTTGGGTTGCCGGTTTGCCGGTTGAGGTTCCCGACTCGAAAAATCGGCGATTGTTGAGCCAGATCAATGAGCGGCTGCCCAGGGGATGCTTCGCTTGGGTGGGACGCTAAACCCCAAACAAAAGGAGACGGATCATGATGGATTTAACGCTGCGTCAGAACATTCTCGACGAGTTGGAGTTCGAGCCGAGCATTGATGCCGCCCATATCGGCGTCGCCGCGGAAGATGGCATCGTCACCCTTACAGGGCATGTTTCTTCCTATTGGGAAAAGACAACCGCCGAAAATGTCGTCAAGCGCGTCAAGGGCGTGAAGGGCATCGCCGAGGAAATTGAAGTCCGGCTGATTGGACAGAAGGGAACCGCCGACGACGAGATCGCCAAGCGCGCTGTCGATGCGGTCACCTGGAATGTCTCCATTCCGAAAGACAGGGTGCAGGTCAAGGTGCAGGATGGCTGGATCACCCTGACCGGCAAGGTTGAATGGCAGTATCAAAAGAACGCCGCGGCCGAGGCCGTACGCGGGCTGGCCGGCGTCGTCGGCGTGGCCAACCAGCTCGAAATCACCCCGCATGCCTCGGGAACCGACATCAAGAAGCGCATCGAGGATGCGCTGAAGCGTGATGCGGAAACCGAAGCACAGGCCATCCGCGTCCAGGTCTCGGACGGGAGGGTAACGCTCGAAGGTAAGGTCAAGGCCTGGTCCGACCGTCAGGCTGCGGAGCGCGCCGCGTGGTCATCTCCGGGGGTGCGGATGGTGGAAGATCGAATCTCGATCATCTGACGGTTCAGTGGCAGGGCGGCGGTCCGATTGGCCGCCGCGTTGACGCTGCGCGACGTATGTAATCGCCGAGAATGCATTCGGCGGCAAACATCGTGGCCAGCGATGGCCAGGCAACGTGTTGGACCCTGATCCATGTCAAAGAAGAAACAGCATGATACGCACGAATGGCACGCTCGGGCGGCGATTTTCGGGGTTGCCGCCCGCCATCCGCCTGCGGCTGTGTAGCGCCCTACGCCGCAGTTGGAATTATTATGATTCATTTGGACCTGTTGCCGCGAAGGGCGTAGGGTCCCCATCGAGCCCCTAAAGCCCTCCCCGAAAGGAGCGCGCGATGGCCGACCGATACAACGAGTTCGTTCACCTCGACAACATCAAGCATTTTGAAAAAATGCTGGGAACGGAAACTGACCCGGAAAGACGTGCGATGCTGCTGAAGCTGCTTGCCGAGGAAAAGGCAGGGAAGCTTTCCCCGCCTTCGGCTCCCAAGCCAGCGACTCATTAGGCGCGCTTCAGAAGTCCGGGGTTTCGCCTCAAAGATGGAAGCTGGACGACTACCCTACCGCGTCGAGGAGCCGTCAGAATATCGGTGAGGTCGCCAAAACTGGGAGCGTTTCGGCTAGCGGAGAGAGAAGCCTGAGCCGAGGAAGACGAGGAACCCACCGGTGATCAGGGGAATTCTCAGTATCGGACCGTCCTTACCGCTGTCTTGTATCGGCGAGCCGGCGACGTAAGGGTGCCCTTCAGGATGTCGTTCCAGATAGTCGGAAAATCCGCTCCTTTGTTCTTCTGCGCGTTGCACGCTGTGAGAAGCCTCGAAATTACGTCCGTCATTGGCCAAGCACTACCTGTTAAAGTGGCTAACTCGAAATCATATGAATGAATGCGCCGGGGGCGGTATTGATCTCGATCAAATTTCCCCGGCCAGTCAGATGGGGACCCAGTTTCTGCCTTGCTTGCGATAAAGGCGCTTCACGGCAGCCCAAGCTAGGCGGTGGGCTACTTCCTCACGCCCTTCGCCTCGGTCGGCATACTCGTCCCAGGCGTTGGTGAAGGCAGCGCGAAAGATCTCCTGGGCATGCAGGGCAGGTGCGCCCTGACGGACGGTGAAAGATCCCCTCTCGGTCGCATAAGGCATTGCTGTACCCACTTCCAAGCCAACCGACGCCATGTCTGGTACAGACTGACCAACACGCCAACGCACATCGAGGGGCTGGCGATCAGTTTGACATGAAGCGACAAAGCCCGATCTCGTTGAGCAGCGAACGGGTAGCGCCGCCGAACACCCATTCCCTGATCCGACTGTGTCCATAGGCCCCCGACACGATGAGGTCGGCGTTGGCAGAGCTCAGGAAGTCGACCAGCTTGTAGCTCTCGTCCTCGGCCTTCAGCACTTCGGTGCGCGCCGTGATGCCATGCTCGGCCAGGAAGGTCGCGACATCCTTGATGCCGGCACTGGTCCCGTCGTCAGGCTCGAAAGCGACCGTGACCACGATCACCTCTTTTGCTATCGCCATCAGCGGCACTGCATCGGCCACCGCGCGTCTCGCTTCGCGCGTGTCCTTCCAGCCGACCACAATCCTGCCTGCCGGCGTACGCTCCGCGCTGCTTGACGCGATCAGCAACGGCCTGCCGGCGCGCAGCGCCAGACTGCCGGGATCGACAGCCCGATAGGAATCTCCGGTGGAAGCCCCTTGTGAAGCAGCGATGATAATGAGATCCGCAATCCGCGACGTCTTGACCAGGGCGTGGGTGGGATTGTCGAGCGAAGTGCGCCATTCCGTCGCCACCGAACCAGCAACCAGGCTGTCGAACTCGGCGTGGAGGTCCTTGAACCTTTTCTGGATGTCTTCCCTCAATTGCTGCCAGACCTCCGCGGCTATTGCGGCACCTTCAGGTGCCATGGTGGCCGGCAGGGGTGCATCAGCTGCGCAGAACCCGATCAGTCGGGCCTTTGAGCGTCTGGCAAGATCGACAGCAATGTTCGCGGTTGGGCCAATTGGGCCGTCTATGTCCACATTCAGCAGTATGGATTTGTAGCTCATCAGTGGCGCTCTTCTTCTGTATCGATCGGATGAGCTGAAACTAGACCATGCAACGCATTGCGATCCTTGACGCCGATCAAGCGGCCGGCCTCAGGGCATATGCGACTCGAAATGGACGATCTCTCCGTCCACCACGAAGGCTCCGTTTCCGACATGGTGGATGGTTTTCGGCTTTGGCTGCCCTGGATCAACCCACGCCTTCACGACTTCCAGAACGAAAAGATTGTAGTTGTTGACAAGCCGGGTATCGACGACGCGGCATTCGAGATTGGCGAAGCATTCTGCGACCAGGGGTGCAGCAACACGCTCGGCGGGCAGCGGCGTCAGCCAGATCGTCGCGAACTTGTCCCGGTCCCGGCCCGAGCAGTTGCCTATCTCCACGACTTTTTCCGCCAGCCCTACGGCCGGGATCGCGATCACACACTCCTTGGTATCGCGCAACACGGCAAAAGAGAAGTCGCCGCTCGATACGATACAGGCAATTTTCGGGGGCGTGAACTCCACCATCATGTGCCATGACATGGTCATGACGTTGGCTCGGCCTCTAGCCCGGGTTGTCAGCAGAACGACAGGCCCAGGCTCGATCAGCCGATAGACCTCGGCTAGCGGCAGGTCCTTCATTTCCGCACCTTGTTATACGTCGATACCTGCGGGCGTCACACGCCTACATCGTCATCTCGGGCTCGAGCGACCGTTCCTTCTGTGGTTCCGGAATCTCTGTCATGGTTGCCTCAGTGAGTAGCAACACGCTGGCGACCGAGACTGCGTTTTCCAAAGCGATGCGAACGACCTTGGTCGGGTCGATGATGCCTGCTTCGACCAGGTCGACATATTCCTTCTTGCCGGCATCGAAGCCGAAATTGCCGGTGCCTTCTATCATCTTGGCAATGACAACTCCGCCGTCGACTGCGGAATTCTCGGCGATCTGCCGAACCGGTGCTTCGAGTGCCCGCTTGAGAATCTGCACGCCGGTCCGCTCGTCGCCTTCGCAATGTTGTTCCTCGTCAGCCACGGTCGTGATGCAGCGCAATAGGGCAAGACCACCGCCTGGCACGATGCCTTCAGCGACCGCAGCCTTGGTGGCGCTGATGGCGTCGTCCAGCGCTTCCTTTTTCGACTTCATTTCGGCCTCGGTCGGCGCGCCGACCTTGATGACGGCGACGCCGCCGGCGAGTTTGGCCAGCCGCTCCTGCAGTTTTTCGCGATCATAATCGCTCGTCGTATTGTCGATCTCGCGCCGGATCTGCTCGACACGGCCTTTGATTGCCTTGGCGTCACCGGCGCCGCCGATGATGGTCGTGTTGTCCTTGTCGACGACTATCCGCTCCGCACGACCCAGCTGTTCCATCGTGACGTTTTCCAGTTTGAGCCCGAGGTCTTCGGAGATGACCTGTCCGCCGGTGAGGATGGCGATGTCCTGCAGCATGGCCTTGCGACGATCGCCGAAGCCCGGCGCCTTGACGCCGCAGTTCTTGAAGGTGCCCCGGATCTGGTTGACGATAAGGGTCGCAAGCGCCTCACCTTCGACTTCCTCGGCAATCACCAGCAATGGCGAGCCGGACTTAGCCACGGCTTCCAGCAGCTTGATGAGGTCGTTCAGCGAAGCGATTTTCTTCTCCACGATCAGCACCAGCGCGTCTTCGAGGACCGCTTCCATCTTCTCCGGATCGGTCACGAAATACGGTGACAGGAATCCGCGATCGAACTGCATGCCTTCGACGACATCGAGAACGGTCTCGGTGGTCTTCGACTCTTCGACCGTGATGACGCCCTCACCGCCGACCTTTTCCATGGCCTCGCCGACCAACTGTCCGATGAGCGGGTCGTTGTGCGCGGAGATCGTCGCCACTTGCTCCTTCTCGCGCCGAGTCGAGACAGGTCGAGATATCTGCTTGAGCGTCTCGATCGCGCGTTTGGTGGCGCGATCAAGACCTCGCTTGATGTCGATCGCGCTGGCGCCGGCGACGACATTGCGCACGCCGTCGGCGAACATCGCATGCGCCAGAATCGTAGACGTGCTGGTGCCGTCACCAACCATGTCCCCGGTTTTCTCAGCAGCCTGCCTGAGCATCCGAGCGCCGAGGTTTTCCTCGGGGTCTTTCAGGTCGAATTCCTTGGCTATGGTCACGCCATCATTGCAGACGATGGGAGCGCCCCATTTCTTTTCGATCAGGACCGACTTGGAGCGCGGCCCGAGCGTCACACGCACGGCGTCGGCGAGCTGGGTTGCGCCACGAAGAATTTTTTCGCGTGCAGCGGAACGAAACAATACCTGTTTGTGAGCCATGACCGTCTCCGAGCTACTGTGAGTCCTAGCTAACCAGACGTGCGCAAGGCGGGCTTTGATGCGCATCAATCCATGCTTCAGAGGCAGGTTGACCAGGATCAATGAAGGCCGGCCTCATTGCCTGTTGGATGGCCCTTGATGCAATCTGGGGAACAGCCATGCAGACGAATGAGACTCCTCGATACGATGCGAGTGTCAACACAACCGGTTGCTGCCCCAAATTCAATCCCGAGGGTTGGGACAGCCAGGAACTGCATTTCAAGGGCAAGCGCTTCGTCAAAGCCACAACCCACTGCGTCATGCATATCCCGATGAACATGGGCAGCGTCTTCGCGCGCGTTAACAAGCACATGGAAGACGCCGGCGCCTCCGACCCCGATCAGTTCATCGTTCTCAGCAAGGATGTTTCGCCCTGGAGCAGCGAGCATCTTTTCGCTGTGACCAGGCCTGTTGCAGGCGAGGAGATGACCACGCTGTCTGGCGACTTCCTGACGAAGGTGTTCGAAGGCCCATACAGCCAGGCAAGGGACTGGCACGAGGAAATGCAGCGGATCGCGCGCGCTCGAAACACGGAGCCAAGTGACGTGTACTTCTTCTACACGACATGTCCGAAATGCGCCAAAGCTTACGGCAAGAATTATGTCGTCGGTATTGTGGCTGCCTAAGACCTCCGAGGCTCGATGGGTGAGGGCAGAGCGTCGGCTTCGAACCAGGTGCCGCGTTCGCCTCTGACAATTTCGACGGCGTCATCAAGCTTGCCGATTGCAGCAGGCTTGCCTGTTGCTTCAGTGAACTCGATTGCAGCGGTGACCTTCGGTCCCATGGAGCCGGCCGGAAATTTCTCCCCTGATAGCTCCTTGGGGTTCACGCGCCGGAGCGCCCGAGCAGTCGCCGTTCCGTAGTCGACATAGACGGCGTCGACATCAGTCAACAGGAGCAGCATGTCGGCTTTCAACTGGCGGGCAAGCAGCGAGCTTGCCAGGTCCTTGTCGATGACGGCCTCCACGCCGCAAAGACTGCCGTCGTCCCGGGCTATCACTGGAACACCGCCGCCACCGGTGCAGATGACGATCACGCCGCGCTCGACCAGGAACGAGATCACTGACGCTTCCAGGATCACCAGCGGCTTGGGCGAAGGCACGACGCGGCGCCATTTGTCGCCATCGGGCGCTATCTGCCAGTCGCGCTCGCCGGCAAGCCTGCGTGCGGTTGCCTCATCGTAGACCGGGCCGATCGGCTTCGTCGGGTGAGCGAAAGCCGGATCGTGCGGATCGACCTTCACCTGCGTCAGCAGGGTCGCAAAAAGCCTCTTTGAGGAGATTGCCGAGTTCCTGTTCAATGACATAGCCGATCATCCCTGCGCTTTCGGCGCCAAGCACGTCGAGTGGAAATGTGCGGCCATCCGAAGTCGCCGCTGCCTGAAGGGCCAGAAGTCCCACCTGCGGACCGTTGCCGTGAGTGACTACAATCGAGTGCCCTGCATCGACCAGATTCGCCAATACAGCCGCGGCGCGTAAAATGTTGGCGCGCTGGTTCCCGGCCGTCATCGGTTCTCCACGGCGCAGCAATGCGTTTCCGCCGAGCGCAACAACGATGAGCATCTCAGTTGCCGATCGTTGCCACAAGCAGGGCCTTGATCGTGTGCATCCGGTTTTCGGCCTGGTCGAAGACGATCGACGCAGCCGACTCGAACACCTCATCGGTGACCTCCATGCAGTCGATGCCATATTCCTTTGCAACGAAGGCGCCGATCTCGGTATCGGTGTCGTGGAATGCCGGCAGGCAATGCATGAATTTGACGTGGGGGTTGCCGGCGGCAGCCATCACTTCGCTCGTGACCCGGTAGGGCGTCAAAAGGCGGATACGTTCGGTCCAGCCAGATTTGTCCTCGCCCATCGACATCCAGACATCTGTGTAGATGAAATCAGCATCCTGGACGCAGCCCGTCACATCCTCGTCGAGCCGGAAACGGCCACCGCTGCGTTGCGCCAGGTCCCTGACATGGGCGCAGAATTTCTCGTCCGGCCAAAGCTCCTTCGGCGAAGCGATGCGCATGTCGATACCGACCTTGGCGGCTCCAAGCGCCAGCGAAAGCGCGACATTGTCCCGACCCTCACCGACGAAGGTGACGGTCATGTCGGAGAGATGCTTGTGCGTGAATTCACGCATGGTCATGAGGTCGGCGAGAATCTGCGTCGGATGCGCCTCGTCGGTAAGACCATTGTAGACCGGCACGCCGGCATGCGTGGCAAGCAGTTCGGCCTGGTGCTGGCCAAAGCCGCGATACTCGATCGCATCATACATGCGGCCGAGCACACGCGCTGTGTCCTTCATGGATTCCTTGTGACCGATATGGCTGCCGGTGGGGCCGAAATAAGTGACGTGAGCGCCCTGGTCATAGGCAGCTACCTCGAACCCGGTGCGTGTGCGCGTCGAATCCTTCTCGAAGATCAGGGCGATGTTCTTTCTGCCAAGACGCGGGAACTCGTGACCGGCGAGCTTGGCCGCCTTGAGGTCGGCGGCCAGCTTCAGAAGAAAGCGGATCTCGTCGGCGGTGAGATCGTCCAGGGTCAGGACGGAGCGGCCATGAAGATTGATCGACATCGGGATTTCCTTTCGGGTCAAATCGGGTCGCGGACAATCGGACAGGTCATGCAGTGGCCGCCGCCGCGCCCGCGGCTGAGTTCGGCGCCTTCGACCGTGATCACTTCAATCCCGGCGCGGCGCAGCAGCGTATTGGTGTAGACGTTACGGTCGTAGCCGATGACCACGCCGGGCTCGACCGCAACAACGTTGTTGCCGTCATCCCATTGCTCGCGTTCGGCCTCGTAGCGGTCGCCACCGGTGGCGATGATCCGTAGCGATTTCAGTCCAAGGGCTTCAGCAACAACAGCCGTGAACGGCTTTGTCTCATCGGTGACCTCGACCGCCGCCGCGCCATCGCCTGGCCGCAGCGAGAAGGTGCGCAGCCGGTCAACCACCGGCGGGTACAGGGTGACGAGGTCGCGGTCGCAGAAGGTGAAGACGGTGTCGAGATGCATGAAGCTGCGGTCGCGGGGCATCAGAGCCGCGATCACGCGCGTCGCTTCACCGGCCGCGAACAGGCTGCGCGCAAGGCCGCCCACGGCTTGCGGTGTGGTGCGCTCCCCATGCCGACGAGAACTGTTCCGCCTCCGATTGGCATGACATCGCCGCCTTCCAGGCTGGTGCCTGTTCCCAGTTCCGGCGATACGAAAGGAATACCACTGTCGCGAAAACGGGGACCGAAACGGTAGACGGCTTCAACATTGGCCGCTTCCGGGCGTCTGGCGGGCCAGTACATGGAATTGACGGAAACCGAACCGTAGATCCAGCAGGAACTGTCGCGGGTGAACAGCTGGTTTGGCAGTGGCGGCAGCACGAAATCCTGGGGCGCGAGCGTCCTCCCGGTCAGGCCTTTGGGCTCGAAAGGAAGCTCCGCCCGCGCAATGCCCCCGACAAGGTAAGACGAAAGCAGCTCTGACGACATTTCGTTGAGCCATCCGCGCAGCTCGTCGACCATGTCCAGTCCGACGACGCCGGGATGAACCCGGCGGTCGAGAAGCCAGTCGCGGGCCTTGGTCAGACTCATTGTCTCAGCCAGGAGCTCCCCGAAGGAATGCACCAGCACGCCGCGTTCGCGCAGCGCATCGACGAAGACGTCGTGTTCCTGGCGAGCCCGCTTGACCCACAGCACGTCGTCGAAGAGCAGCGCCTTGCAGTTTTCCGGTGTCAGCCTGCGCAGGCTGAGGTCGGGACGGTGGACCATAACCTCGCGCAGACGTCCGACTTCGGAATGAACACCCAGGTTCGTCATCGAACCAATCCCTTCACAGCGGGCTGACGGCGCCGGTCCACATCTCGTAGACGGCGAGCATGGCGACGGCGACGAGGGCTGCGGCCAGCGCTGCTTCGACAGGGTGGAACACGCGCTGATTGGTTTCGCGGCGTGCCCAGATGTAGAAGATGATGCCGGGCGCGTAGAGGATCGCGCACATGAACAGGTAGGCAGGCCCAGCCGCGTAGACGAGCCACAGCCCGTAGACCGTTGCCAGCAATCCGGCAAAAAGCGGACCTGCGCGCTGCTCCCCACTCTCGTAGCTCTCGCCGGTCAGCGCGAGCTTTGCCGCGTAAGCTCCCGAAAAGATGTAAGGAACCAGGATCGCGGCCGACGCAATGTAGAACAATGCCTGATAGGTGCTCTGCGCGAAAAGCGTGATCACCAGGAAAGCCTGGACAAGCAGGTTGGTGATCAGGAGCGAGATCGAGGGTACGCCACGATCGCTTTCGCGGCCAAAGAATTTCGGCATCGTCCCGTCCTTTGCGGCAACATGCGGAATTTCGGCCGCAAGCAGCGTCCAGCTCAGGAACGCGCCGATCACGGACACGACAAGGGCGATGTTGATCAGGATGGCACCCCAGGGCCCGACAACCGCCTCCAGCACACCGGCCATGGACGGATTCTTCAGCGCGGCGAGTTCGGGTTGGTTCAGGATGCCGAGCGACAGCAGCGACACCAGGGCGTAGAGCGCGAGACAAGTGAAGAAGCCGAGAACTGTCGCCGTGGCGATGTCCTTGCGGCGCTCGGCGCGGCCGGAGAAGACGCTGGCGCCTTCGATGCCGATGAACACCCACAGAGTTACCAGCATGGTGCTTTTCACCTGCGCGGTGATGGAGCCGAGACTGGCGTTGCCGAGACCCGTGAAGTCGAGCGACCAGACCTGCAGTTTGAAGGCGACGGCAACAACCCCCACGAACAAAACAATCGGCGCGATCTTTGCCACGGTAACGATCAGGTTCACGACGGCGGCCTGCCGGATGCCGGCAAGGACAAGGACATGGATCAGCCACAGCAGGATCGATGCGCCAAGCACCGCCTGCCAGGTGTTTCCATCGCCGAAGGCCGGAAAGAAATAGGAGAGGGCGCTGAACACGATCACCGCATAGGAGACGTTGCCGACCCAGGCACTGATCCAGTAGCCCCAGGCGCTGTTGAAGCCGATGAAGGGGCCGAAGCCGGCCTTGGCGTAAGCATAGGGCC
Source organism: Mesorhizobium sp. ORM8.1 (assembly GCF_053005525.2). NCBI lineage: Bacteria > Pseudomonadati > Pseudomonadota > Alphaproteobacteria > Hyphomicrobiales > Phyllobacteriaceae > Mesorhizobium > Mesorhizobium sp. ORM8.1. The sequence goes on from NZ_CM132600.1 coordinate 6,696,317, forward strand.
CCGCATCGAGCTCGGGCTTGCGGGTCGCAAGCGATTGATAGACGAAGACCAGCGCCAGCATGCCGACCGCGGTGATCGCCCAGCCAATCAGGATTGCGAGGGGACCGGCACCTGCGGCCATGTTCTGCGGCAGGCTGAACACGCCGGAGCCGACCATCGAGCCGATGACCAATGCGGTCAGGGACCCCAGTCGAAGTTTCGTGGGCGCCGCAGTCGCCACTTTCGGAACAGGGATGTTGAAATCAGCCGTAGTCATGATGCTCTCCCCAATTTGAAGGCTCTGATGAGAGGCAGTGAACGGCAAGCCAAGGCCGGCAGCTTTGATGCGGGTCAAAAAGCGACTGCAATTCTAGAAGGTGCGGAATGAAGAGACACAGCGTCTTGCTCGACCAGAGGTTCTTTGATCTCTATCAACGCCCTTACTGGGTGACGACTGCATAATCAGATCGTGAACCGAGCGAGCGCGGCCCGCTCTCGAGAAAAGGTGCAATGATGAACAACAACACTTTGAGGCAGGACATTATCGATGAACTCGAGTTCCAACCGAGCGTCGACGCAGCCAGCATCGGTATCGCCGTCGACAACGGCGTGGTCACTCTGACGGGCCACGTGTCGACCTATGCGCAGAAGGCGACCACGGAAGAGGCGGTGCGCCGCGTCAAGGGCGTAAAGGGCATCGCGCAGGAAATCGAAGTACGGCCAGTCGGCAGCAATGTTACGGCTGACGACGAGATCGCCAAGCGCGCCCTGCACTCGATCAGCTGGAACACTGCGGTTCCCGACGGCGCAGTTCAGGTCAGGGTCCAGAATGGCTGGGTGACGCTTACTGGCAAAGTAAACTGGCAGTACCAGAGATCCGCAGCCTACGCCGCCATTCGATATCTGGCTGGCGTGCTCGGCGTGCACAACAGCATCGAGGTGCTGCCACACGCAACGGCGCCCGATGTGAAAAAGCGCATTGAGGATGCCTTGAAGCGCAGCGCGGAAGTCGAGTCGAAAGCGATCGAAGTCAGCGTGTCCGACGGCAAGGTAACCCTGAAAGGCAAGGTCAACAGCTGGGCCGAACGTCGCACAACAGAGCGCGCCGCCTGGGCTGTGCCCGGCGTGCGCATGGTCGAAGACCATCTTACAATCGCTTGACGTGTCGGAAAATCAAAGGGAAGCGAGCGATCCGCTTCCCTTGTTCCTTGCGGAGAACGCAGAGTTGTCATGAGAGCAATGGTGCTCGAAAGAATCGGCATGCCATTGAAGCTGGTCGACAGGCCCGATCCTATAGCCGGGCCGGGTGAGATCAGGTTGAAGGTCGAGGCATGCGCTGTCTGCCGGACCGATTTGCATGTCATTGATGGTGATCTGCGTCATCCAAAACTACCGCTTATTCCGGGTCACGAAATCGTAGGCATCATAGATTCTGTCGGCAAGGGCGTCGCGCGTTCCAGGATCGGGCGCAGAGTTGGCGTGCCTTGGCTTGGACACACCTGCGGGCATTGTCCCTACTGCCTCGAAGGAAGGGAAAATCTCTGCGATCAGCCAGATTTTACCGGCTATACTCGCGATGGCGGCTTCGCCAGCCACGTCGTTGCCGATGCACGCTTCGCCTTCGATCTGGATCCGGATGCCGACCCCGTATCGCTGGCGCCGTTGCTTTGCGCTGGCCTGATCGGCTGGCGATGTCTGAAGAAAGCCGGTGACGGCAAGCGGCTAGGAATCTATGGCTTCGGCGCCGCCGCGCATATCGTCGCCCAGATCGCGATCTGGCAAGGTCGTGAGATCTTCGCTTTCACCCGGCCCGGTGACGAGCAAGCTCGGGAATTCGCGCGCTCGCTCGGTGCGACTTGGGCAGGCGGTTCGGATGAACGCCCGCCCAGGCAACTCGATGCCGCCATAATTTTCGCTCCTGTGGGTGACCTGGTCCCGATCGCGCTTGGTGCCGTCCGCAAGGGTGGCCGGGTGGTTTGCGGTGGCATCCACATGAGCGACATTCCAGCGATGGCCTACGAATTGCTTTGGGAAGAGCGCGAACTGTTGTCGGTCGCCAACCTGACGCGCCTCGACGAGGAGGAGTTCTTTCCCATTGCGAAGCGCGCGCAGGTGCGCACGCAGACCAAGGTCTATCCGCTGGAACAGGCCACTCAGGCATTGGACGATATGAGGCAAGGCAGATTGAGTGGCGCCGCCGTCCTGGTGCCATGATTGACAGTCGACGGGGGTTATCTGGCCCGTTCACCCAATCCACGCATTTGCTGGATCCACTTCGCGCGGGTCGCATCGCTGGCGCCTGCGACCATGCCAAACAAGGTCTCGCGCACCGGACTGATGCCAACAAAATGCAGAATGCTTCGCTTCATGCCGGCGATGCCGTGTCCGAGGAACCATAGCCGGTAGACAAGGGAAGGCATGCCCATCGTCACCACGACGCGTGCTGAGCGGCCGCGAAGCAGCGTCTTAGTGAAGCCGCCCTTGTCGGGGTAGGCGAAGGCCGTCCCTGGCCGCATGACCTGTTCCAGGAATGCCTTGAGCATTGCCGGCATGGTCCCGAGCCACAGCGGAAAGACGAAGAGGATGTGGTCGGCCCACACGACCGCCTCGACGGCGTCCTTCAGCTCGTCGGGAACCGTACCATGTTCGAACTCCTGCATCGTCCGCAGCATCGGAAAATCAAGCGCTGCCAGATCGACCCGGCGGACGGCGTGCCCCGTTTTTTCCGCGCCCTCGCCATAGGCGTTGGCAAGGCTGCGGCAGAGCCGGTCCGGGGACGGGTCGGGGTGACCGACCACGATCAGGATGCGTCGCGACATGGTCTACTCCGAGCGAGCTTGGCATTGCAGCGTCAAGGCTGCTCGACCCTTGCTACCTGATAGGTGTGCATGGCGCCGTTGCGCTCGATCGACACATACTCACCGGTCACGAACCGTTCGTCGCCGAGATGAAAGCCGATCTCGTCGTCGCGGTCGCCTTCAGCGTAGTCGAAATACCACTGTCCGCCGGGCTTGCGCCTCAGCCGGCCGATCATATCCTGCTGGCCGGTGCGGAAGCGGCGTACACGGCAAGAGGCCCGGTGCGACTTCCATTCCTCGGCATCGATCCGGCCTTCGCCAGTCAATGGAGCCAGAACGTCATAGCCTTCTTCACGGTCGCCTTCCGGGCGGCCCTTTTCACGTGCCAGCAGCAGCCGGACATGGCGGAATTTCGGGGTGAGATCTTTCAGATTGGTCATGGCGAACTCCTTTCACGGAGTTCCATAGAGCGGTGGCGCGCCATGGCCCTTGATCCGCATCAAGGAAGGCTCGAGAACGGCACTTCTATCCTTGCCCGAGCAAGAGCAGGGCGCAGATGCCCATGGTCGCGGGGATCAGGGTTGTGACGGCCAGTGGCAACCAGAATCTGACCGGGCCGGCAAATACTGCGAGCGACAGGCGGCCAATCGCGTTTGCTGCCAGCGCCGCGAGCACGGCCTGGCCCACTGTCTCGACGGACACGGAATGCTTGACCAGGCGCAGCGCGCCAAGCACCGAGACATCGACATCGAATGCGCCGGCCAGCGCCGAACTCGCCAGCAGACCGCGCCCACCGAATTGAGCGGCGAGCCCGGCGCTTGCGGTCGCGACGATCGCAAAGAGCAAGGCGAAGAGCAGCAACGGGCCCAGTTCGATGGATTGCGCGCGGTCGCACTGCCTTCGCCGCTGCCTTTGTCGCGGGTCAGCAGCAACGCGCCGCAGACAGCGAAGGCGAGCGCTGCGGCAATCGCCGGAATGGCGACCGATGCGAGCACGCTTGGCTCGACGATCATAACCACGGCGCAGACGCGGAGCAACGAAACCATTGCAGCCAGGGATGCCGCCCCGGCGAGCGGCAGCGGACTGCTAGCCGACGCGGAATTGCGGGCGAGCGCCAAGGTCACTGCTGTGGAAGAGACGATTGCACCGGTGAGCGAACTGACCAGCAGACCACGCGTATTGCCCAGAATGCGAACAGCCACGCGCATCTTCGCTGGTGCCACTGAGTTCGGGGCGGCATGGAAGAAGACGTCGCCCGAGGGACGCGACTACCACTCCGTCAAGCTCGACGACCCCAGCTTCCGATCTACGCGAGCCTGGTCGAGACCGACACCGAGGGAGACTTCTCGCTCATCTGGTCTCGCCGCGCCGCCGAGTGATCCGACAAACGCGAAGCCCCGTCGCAAGGCGGGGCTTCGCCATGTTCACGTCAGGCGCAGCCTAGGCCTGTGTCAGACGCTGCAGGCTACGCTTTGGCCGGCGCCTTGCGCGGCTTCTTCACCGGCGACTTGATTGCAGCCGCAGTTGTTCTCGCCGCCGCCGCTCGTACGGCGGGTTTCCGTTTTTCTGCCGCGGCAGATATGGGCGCTGGCGCTTTGCGCCCGAGTCCAATTGATTTCGCCAGGGCCGACCGGGTCGCCGCATAGTTCGGCGCGACCATCGGATAGTCGGACGGCAGGTTCCACTTCTGCCGATATTGGTCGGGGGTCAGGTTGAAGTGCTGAAGGTGCCGCTTGAGCGATTTGAATTTCTTTCCGTCTTCCAGGCAGATGATGAAGTCAGGTGTCACCGATTTCTTGATCGAAACTGCCGGCTCCTGTTTTACCACAAGTTCTACCGCCGGCGTGCCGATGCCATTCAGGGCGGCATGGATGTCGCCGATTAGTTTCGGCAACTCGCCAACCGGTACTGGATTGTTCGATACATAGGCGGCGACAATGTCAGCCGTTATCGACACGGTATCCAGTTTGTTGCCTTGCTCGAGAGCAGTGGTCATATGATTTCCCTTTTTTGTATCGGATGAATTGAGCGACGTTTGATTTTTCTGCTCTGCCCACGACGCAAATAGTACATTTCTTCGTAAAATCCACCTCTCTTGCGCAACATGACAAGAGTAAGTTTCGCTTCTGTCGTCCCATCGGCTGGGATGCTTTTGCCTATCTCATCTAAAGCGAGGAGCTTCCTTCACTTTTCCGTCCGTTCCAGCTGTGCAGAGCAATGCCGCTGGCTCGCGCCCTGGCTACAGAGTTTCTATCAACGCGCAGTGTGCACGATCGCATCTTTGTAGCGTGGGAGGTTTCGAGGGGAACACGATCTGGCATTTGAAGTTGCTCATAAGGGAGCGCCTGCTTTGACGAGCTTCGCCCACTCAAGCCTTGCGCCCTTCATCATCTAGATCAAGTCTCGCGAGAGAAGATTGTCGCCGGTAGCGACGAAGATCGCGAAAGCTTCCTGCGCAAGCGCTTAACTGCGGCGCTGGCGCATCGGCGGAAGTCTGCTGTCCCGGCTTCGTGCCGGCCGCTGCTCGCGCCAACTGTGCCTAAGTCCGACGTCCCGTCCGCTCTTCACGCCGTTCACCATCGAACGCCTGCCTACCCTTCGCAGACCATAGGTTGCGCGCATTCTCGCGTTCATGGCTTTGCAGCTTGGCGGCTATCCAGAGAAGCGCTCCATAGATGGTAGCGCGATCGTCATTGGTGAGATCGACGATGCCTGCCTTGACGACGAGGCCACCGAGTTCGATCAGATGTCGGGTGCGCTTGCGACGCTCGACCTGCCAGGTGCGCATGTCATTGCGAGCCTGTGCCGCCTGCCGGCGGTTGCTGGCTGCCCGGTTGCGCTGCAGCGCTGCGAGGGTTGCGCTGAGACTCCGGAGCAGTTCGCCGGGACCTGTTTTCGAAAAACATCACCCCACGCTTGGCCCATGCCTCACGCTTTGCCGTGTCTTTCGTCTCAGCGAGTGCGACCAGTGCGCCGGCCAGTTCGTCGGTGCTGAGCTGATCGGCGCCGGTGGCGATCACCAGCTCGCCAAGCTGCTGGACCTTTCGCGTTTTGAGCTCTCGCGCTTTGTCTTCCAGCGCCTTCAGTTCGGCGTCGAAGTCGCGTGGTTTGCGCATGGCTGTCTCCATTGATTGTCGATGTGGCGATGATAGGCGAGCGTCTGCCGGAAGGCTTCAGGGTTGCCGAGACAGCCCGGGACGGGCTGGTCCATCCCGAGATTTTTTCGAGGGAGGGCGCGCTTATACGTCGTGCCGACGTTCGCTTTGACGTGCAAATGAATGGATCGCGATGGCGATCTATCATCTTCACGTCAAGGTCATTGGCCGCAAGACAGGCTCGAGCGCTGTGGCGTCGGCCGCCTACCGCTCGGCCTCGCGGCTGCGCGACGAGCGGATCGAACGCACCCATGACTTCTCGGCCAAGCGCGGCGTCGTCCATTCCGAGGTCATGCTGCCGGACAATGCGCCGGATGCGTGGAGCGACCGCGAACGGCTGTGGAATGATGTCGAAGCTTTCGAGGTGAGGAAGGATGCACAGCTTGCGCGCGAGGTGGAGTTTGCCCTGCCCCGCGAACTCAGCCAGGCGCAAGGCATCGAACTGGCGCGCGACTTCGTGCAGGCCGAGTTTGTAAGCCGGGGCATGGTCGCCGATCTTAATGTGCATTGGGACAGGGCAGAGGACGGAAGTCTTAAACCGCATGCCCATGTTATGCTCACCATGCGGTCAGTGGATGAAAAGGATTTTGGGGCGAAGGTACGAGATTGGAACCAGACGGAGCTGGTCGAGCGCTGGCGCGAGCGATGGGCCGAGCTTGCCAATGAACGCCTGGCCGAACTCGACATAGACGCCCGCATCGATCATCGCAGTCTGGAAGCCCAGGGCATTCCCTTGGAGCCGCAAACCCAGATCGGTGCTCCGGCCCAGCGCATTGAAGGCAGCGGCCTTGACGCTGCAGGCATTGAAGCAGATCGCGCCGAGTTGCACCGCGAAATCGCGCGCAACAATGGCGCGCGCATCATTGCCGATCCATCCATGGCGCTGGATGCAATCACGCATCAGCAATCGACCTTCACCAGAAAGGACATTGCGAAGTTCGCGCATCGCCACAGCGATGGATTAGACCAGTTCGACGCGGTGATGGGCGCCATCAGCAGTGCGCCCGACCTTGTCGAACTCGGCAAGGATGGACGCGGCGAAGACCGCTTCACCACACGGCAAATGATCGAGACCGAACAGCGCCTGCACCACGCGGCAGAACGCATGGCCGGGGAGGGACAATATGCGGTGAGTGACAGGGATCGTGCGACGGCACTGGCGCACGCCAGACAGCGCGGCCTTGTTCTGTCAGGCGAGCAGTCCGATGCACTGGATCACATCACGGATGGCCGCGGTCTTGGCGTCGTTGTCGGTTTTGCCGGCACCGGCAAGAGCGCGATGCTGGGTGTGGCGCGCCAGGCCTGGGCAGCAGCGGGTTATGAAGTTCGAGGCGCGGCACTCTCCGGCATTGCGGCCGAGAATCTCGAAAACGGATCAGGTATCTCGGCTCGCACCATCGCCAGCATGGAACACAACTGGGCACAGGGTCGCGATCTGCTCACCGCCCGCGATGTCCTAGTGATCGACGAGGCGGGCATGGTCGGCACGCGCCAGTTGGAGCGCGTGCTCTCCCATGCGGCCGACGCTGGCGCGAAGGTCGTGCTGGTCGGCGATCCGCAGCAGCTGCAGGCGATCGAAGCGGGTGCTGCATTTCGTTCGATCCACGAACGCCATGGCGGCGTCGAAATCGGTCAGGTGCGCAGGCAGCGCCAGGACTGGCAGCGTGACGCCACCCGCGATCTGGCAACCGGCAGGATCGGCGCTGCGATCAGCGCCTATGACGCGCAAGATATGGTGCACCAGGCTGCGTCGCGCGATGAGGCGCGCAGCGATCTTGTCGAGCGCTGGGATCGCGACAGGCAGGTCCATCCAGAGGCGAGCCGGATCATTCTCACCCACACCAACGATGAAGTGCGCGCGCTGAACAAGGCAGCGCGCGAGCGTATGCGCGCTGCTGGAGATCTCGGCGCCGACGTGCAAGTGGCTGCCGAACGCGGCGCAAGGGACTTCGCCAGCGGCGATCGCGTCATGTTCCTGCGCAACGAGCGGTCGCTTGGCGTCAAGAACGGCACGCTCGGTGTGGTCGAAGAGGTCAGCATCCAAAGGATGACGGTGCAAACCGACGACGGCAGGTCGGTGCGGTTTGACCTGAAAGACTATGCCCACATCGATCACGGCTATGCCGCGACCGTCCACAAGGCCCAGGGCATGACGATCGACCGCACGCATGTCCTGGCGACGCCGGGCATGGATGTGCATGGCAGCTACGTCTCCCTGTCGCGGCACCGAGACGGGATGGACCTGCATTATGGCAGCGACGACTTCGCGACCCGCGACCAGCTGGTCCGGACGCTGTCACGCGACCGCGCCAAGGACATGGCGTCGGATTACGACCAGATCGACCCGGCGCAGAGCTATGCCGAGCGGCGCGGGATCACCTTCCGCGAGCGCGTGGTCGAGATCGTGCGCCGGATGGTTCCGGAGAAGCTGCGCGACAGGATGGGTCGGCTGCTCGACGGGTTGCGCTCTCCCGGAGACGTGGAGCCCGGTCAGGATCGTCGGCATCAGCCGGGAAGGGAAGACGGTCGAGCGCAAAACGGCGATGCCGCGCCTGGAGGAGAAGCTTCAGCCAGGGGGCGCAGCGCGAAACGGATTTGCCGGCGGACGCGGAGGCGGCGTTGCGCAGCGCTCGCACGAAGGCGCTCGTGCACCACGCGCGTGCTCTCGATGCTGTTACGCGCAGCGGAAATGCGGACGGGCAGGGGACTCCCGAGCAGATGCGGGAATTGAGAGAGGCGCGCGACGCTTTCGAGAAGGTTCGGCCTCATGGCTGGCGCGATGCCGAAGCCGCCTATGTCAAGAATCCCGACTTGGTTCGTGAAGCGGGGACCGGCCGCGTCAATCGCATCGTGCTCGCTCTCCAGCTTGAAACCGAAATCCGCACTGGAGTGAGCAACGATCCGATCCGCCGCGCCGATCGTTTCGTGGAACGCTGGCAGAAGCTCCACCGGACAAGCCAGGAGCAATACCAGGCCGGTGACATGTCAGGCTACAAGTCAACGCGCTCGGCCATGTCCGACATGGCCAAGAGTCTCGAACGGGATCCACAGCTTGAATCCCAACTTGCCAATCACAAAAAGGCGCTTGGCATCCAGGTCGAATCCGGCCGGCGGTTGGGTGCGGAACTCGCGTTCAACCACGGTATTGGCAGGGGGCGTGGCATAGGAATCTAGACTTAATACGAAATGGCTAGGCGCAGAGCAAGCCGGCAATCCCGGAGCAGCTAAGCCCGCCAATATGACGCGGCCTGCCGCAATGCCTAGAACTCGGCCAAGCCATCAACCAGAAGGTTCTCGGCGCCGCGACGGCGCGCAGCAGATAATGCCCGACGTGCTGGCGATTATAGAACCTTGGCTGAACGGCTTGAAGCGGCAAGGCGGTGGCGGTTTTCAAAGACAAGTTCTCGCCGCGGCTTACGTTGCTGCCCGGACGACGCCGCATGATGCCGCTGCTCACGTTCATCGCCTCGATCGCCGCCGCGGAGCGCTGCCGCTGCACTGACGGTGTCCTATCGAAAAGGGAGACATGACGATGGACGATCCTATTGAGCGGAGCCTGCAGGAGCTGCCGCTGTCAGAATACGTTGCCCAAATATACGTGCATGGTCGAGAGGAACCTGTATTCCTAGAACGACCTCACCAAAATAGAATTTCAGTGTCAGCGTGTCTTCAGTGGCCCCAGGGGCGACATTCCACCCCGAGCAGCTGACAGCAGTGAACGGGGCGCGATCGTCAATCGGTCGCGAAGCGCTCGGGTTGACGCTTCTGTTCATGTCATAGGCCTTCGTGGCGAGGCCCAAAGCCGTCCCGAACAGTTTGCTGATATCGCCGATTGGGAGATCGAAAGACTCGCCCGGGGCGTCGTCCCGCAAAGGCGTAATAGTCATCGTGCCTTGCGGGTAGTTCGCATTAAACCTTAGACCAGCCTTGCTCATGGCTTCATCCGGCCTTCTTGAACAGATACCATCCTGGCACGTGGAATATCACCTTCTTAACGGCGGTGAACCTGCATCTGACTCTTACGGAACGTAAAGCGGGGAGGTGGCTGCGTCCTGCGCACCGAATGTAATGTCGACCCAGTCGTCATCGTGCGGATAACCGGGTATGAACTCGATTTTTGTGATTGTCCTTCCATCTTTCACGAACTGAGCAAACAACTCAGAGGCGCGCGGCGAGCGACTGTTCTCACCGTCAAGGATCTCCTGTGCCGATCCCCCTGCAAGAATCTGTGCCAGAGACCGAGCAGGAATCCGCAATTTGCTGTCACCGAAAATTGTCATCCCGCCTCGAAAGCCAGAGTTCCGTCCCGCCTTCATTCGATTGCCGTATGCCGATTCAATATTCTGGAGCGGGGGGTCAAGTTGCTGCAACGCATCCCGAATGAGAATTTCAACCAAGTGTCGTAGGGAATTGTCTCTCGCGATAACGCTATAGCTAACCACGTACCTTGTCTCCCTATCGCCGCGAAGAGAGCGAGGCAGTAGAACAGGGCCGAGGGAAGACGAGCGAGCCGGCGGATCGTACTTTTCGACGCTAAAAAGGGCAATGAAGTCCAGCTTTTTGCTCTTCGCGAGATATCGGTTTGCGATGTCATGGATGGGGAATTTTCGGTAAGGCGATCCTTTCGTCCATAAGTCCGAACCTCCGTCGCAAAGATAGACACCACGGATGGCCCCAGTAGGCGCGGATGCTAGCTGCTTCCCGGCTGTGTCGAGCGCGCCTTTCGCAACGGAGTCGACGTCATGGTCATGCTTTCGATGAGTTGTGAAGGTTGAGAAATTGGCTCCGATCAGTGGCATGTCTTTGAACCGCGCTGGAGCGAAATTTACAGCGGTCTCCACTCCCTCGAAAACAAGGATATGGGAAAAGGGCGAGGTGAAGTCACCGCCTCGCCGAAGCAGGTCGTTGACCAACGTCTTAGTAACTTTGGAAATGTCGTTCTTAGGCGGCAGGACGGGGACGTGGACCAACTGGCCGTCGATCTTTTCACTCCGGGATCCAAATTTGACTTCGAAGTCCCCCAAGACCGGCAACCGGCGAACGATTTGTTCGCTCAATAATTGCATGAAGAACTCGACCGGATATAAGTCATGCGCGTGGTCATCGGAGATAGCCTTCACGTCGATATATATCGAATAATCCGAAAGATGGATGTCTGGTCGTTTTCCATCTTCAAGAATGGTTTCGTGCTTTGCCCCATGTGCCAGGAGATGACCGACAAATAGATAAATTTCCCAAACCTCGGGAATTCCGTTCTTGTTAGGCCTGTCGACATTCGTCGCCAGTTTTCTCAGTTGACCGGGAGGCACATGCGGCGCAGCCGTATTGATCAACTTCTGCAAAGTTCGCCTTGAAAATATCAGCATCGGCCTTTTCTGCCAGTCATCGCCGTGCACGTCTCCAGCCAGCCCCTTGAGCTTCAGTCTCGCTGCAGAACCAGCGCTCCCCCTTCAGAAGGTTGATACGGGTCGCGCTGTAATACTCCTGGCCCGGAACATGGTAGATGCGCTCGCCGCCGTAATAGCTGATATTGCCTTTGATATTGCAACTGGTGAATTCGGGCCCGATCTGGACTGCCAGCGCTCCGCCGATGAGTCCGCCGGCTACCAGGATAGTTGCCCACCAGGACGCGCGAGCCCGTGGCCGTCGGCTGTGGTGACGATAACGCCGGCGATTGTACTCATTGTCCGCGACATAGCGGTAGCGCTTGCCCACGAGCCTCTCTCCCCAAGGACAATATGCCGGCGATCAATGTTGAGTACAAGTTCGCGCTAATATAGCGTGACCCGAGAGAGGGATTGCTGATGCTCAAGCCAAGACGAAAGCCGCCGAAGGCCTATCCGAATGCCGATCGCTTCGGAGAGGACGGCCGGCGGCTCTATAGCGCCTACGATGCGACGGCCGCTCGATCGACTCGACAAGTCTGGGTCAAACGCATGCGGCTCGCCGCAATCGTTGTAGCGCTGGTCGCCGCGGTTCTCGTGGTCGCCGTCTGCAGCGTGTTGCCGCACTGAGCATTTGAGAAGAAGAAACCGTCCAGCACTGGGCTCTCTATCGAGTGAGCGATAGGCCTGGTCAAGCTCGATCAACCGTGTGGCCATTTCCTCCAAGTAAGGCACGGCTCGTGTCAGATCCATCAGCACCTCACGGGCAAGTTGACGGTCGGCAGTCGTAACGCCGAAGTTCTGACGACCGCCATCCGACTGGTCAACTTTCAGCGTGGTGGAGTCTGTTCTCGCTACAAGGTCATCGTAGATCAGGGAGAGCCGGTGGCTATAAAGATCGGTCGCTTCCACGAGCGACCGCCTCTTGAGGATCCCTTGCAGAGCAAAAGCGAGCCTTGCCACTTCGGAGCTATCGCCCATTTGGAGCTCGCCTATGTCTTCGCCGATCGCCGCGTGCCGAAGCTTGAAACGAGCGAGATCGTCAAGCCATATTCGGACGTCCAGCGCTGTGGGAAACGTAGCTCTTTCCGCTCGAAGTTGGTCACTGCGCAGAGTCAGACGAACGAGCTGGCGGTGGCGATCCTCTTGACGTTCCTCTGCCTCTCGAAAACGCATCTGCTGCCCTTCGTCAGTTTGCCGCATTTGGTAGACGGTCATCACCGCGGCCACGACAGCAGCCAACCCCGCAATCAGGGTAGACCAACCCTTCAGCCAAATGGTGATCGGGTCGCTTTGCCCACCGAACATCATAACCACAACGATAGTCACGATTGGCAGGGCCACACCGATGAAAGCAAGTCGTCCGCTGTAGTCAGGTCTCATCCGCGCCCCCTGGTCGCGAGACAATGAGCCATGGAGGAGTTCTCAGCAATCCGTGTGGCCAACAGCCAACAAGCGCTTCGGCTCAAAAAACCGCCGGCCTGAGCCGACGGGTCTATATGAACAGCATGAGGCAATGTCACGCTTCGCTAAGCCGTGCCCTGGCAAGTCGAGGACGGCGAGCCCTACCTCGGCTGGCAGAGAAGATCGGCTTCGGACTCGTCGGCTGTCAAAACTTTGATGATCGAGAAAATGAAGACGAGCGCGAGCCGAACGGCGGCGACGACGACGACCGCGATAACTGATAGTGTCGCGGACTTGTCCAAGGATGGCCTGGCGGCTGCGGTCGCCGGGTCTTTTCGTTATTACGTGGGTCGTGCAGAAAAGGGGTGGAATAGTCTAAGTGGAGCAACCATGACCTTGTTGGAGGTTCTCAAAGAAGTCGAGCCCGCAGCTCGATCTGACGGCTCAAAGAGATGGAACTTCGACGAGCCGGGGATTAAGGAGTTAGCTGGTGCTATCACTGAGGTTTATGGAAAGGGGGAGCTGACCTTTTTTGGACAAAAACAGATTCACCGGGGCGGCTCCCCAATGTTGGCCAGGATGTGCATGCAGGTGCTGGCCGAACGGGGCCTTCGGCAACGGTCGCTTGGCTTGAGAAACTTCATAACGCGAAGAACCCAAGTGTCCGCACCGTTATCGAGGTCGTTGGGCTGGAATGCAAAGAAACGATCCAGTTTTCGACCGGTGTTCGGCTTTCATTGTTGGACGAGTTGCCTCAATCACCCAACGTAAAAGCGCTCGGAAGAAGCTACGAGTCAAACTTTGAGACCATGTCGGTTCCGTCGCACGCCCCGACCGTAGCGGTACACGAGGATGCGATATTTGGAGCCTCGCGCGAGCCGGCGCCCGAGATTCGATCGCAGAAGTTGATCGAGCAGGCACTCCTTGGCCTTTGTGCTTCTGGCGAAGTCTTCCCAAATACAGGTTCGCGCTGGCAAGAGTTCGTTGATCCAGACTTCGAAGCCGCCGTTTTCGGCAGGATGTGGGGAGGTGAGCAGGCAGGTCATCCACCAACCGCCCAAGTGTCCGACAAGGCAGTCGCCTATGCCGAGAAGTTCATTTCCCTGAACGGTGACCTGGCGCGCCGCTGTCACATCGCTGCGCATCGCATCCGCTCTGCACGTAGTCGATGGGATCACAGTCAGCGGGTAATCGATATTGCAGTTGCGCTTGAAGCGCTTCTGTTGCCACCCGAGAGCGCATCCGAGATCGCACATCGATTGAAGATCAGGGCCGCGATGTTGGTTGCGTCAAGCCATGAGGAGCGATCCGAGATCGCCAAGCTGATCAAAGACTTCTATTCAGTGCGGAGTAAGGTGGTTCATGGAGTTGTGGTTGCTCCGGTGCAAAAGCATTTTGAGACGATCGAACGCGTCCAAAAAATCGCAGAGCAAATTTTACGAATCGAAATTGATTTGGGACGGACACCAAATTTCGATGCGATCGACCTGGGCGGGCCCCGCCTGAAAGCCGTGAGCTGCTAGCCAACCACAGCGAAGCCGACCGCGATTCTTACTCCAATAGCAATGCCGGTCATCAGACTGCCGGCGAGGCGAAAGGCTGCTCCACGAAGGATGCGGAGATCCAGGATCGGCTGTTACTGCTGCAGGGCGATTAAATCGTCAAAAACGCGTTCCATGGTGATTTTCTCTCCCTCGGGCGATTCCCGCGCAGTCGGGCCTAGCGAAGTCGAGTTGTGTAGATATGCTGTAGATCAGCCGTTTTTCGGCCGTTCCTGAAAACGCTCAAGACCTTGGAATTGTTGGCTCCCCGGGCCGGATTCGAACCAGCGACCAACCGGTTAACAGCCGGTTGCTCTACCACTGAGCTACCGGGGAACGTTGGCTCTCATGTGAGTGGGGGAGCCTATAGCAAACCCGTTTCCGCTTTGCAAAGAAGCATTTCACATTTCTCCGGAGTTTTTTCGGGCGGCAATTTGTAGCAATTTGCGGCAGGCGTTCTCATATCAGCCATCCGCGATCCTATCGGGAACAAGAGGCGCCACGCCGCTTTTGCCTTTGAAGGGTTCGATCGCGGGAACAGGAACAGGTTCAAGGAATGACGGCAACCGACGACAACAGCGCACCGGCGCGCAAGATTTCGATCTTCGGCCGCGAGTTCACCATGCCCCGTTCGCGCGGCTTGAGGGTCGCGATCGGCGTGCTGCTGACCATCGGCGGCATCCTCGGCTTTCTGCCTATACTCGGCTTCTGGATGATTCCGATCGGTCTCCTGGTGTTGTCCTACGAGTTCGCGCTGGTGCGCCGCCACCGGCGCCGCTTCGTCATCTGGTGGGAACGCCGGCGCCGGCCGAACTAAGGGGCCGGCGGTCGCGACAGCGCGGCGCCATGGGATTTCTGTCTTGATCGGCCAAAACGGATTGGTAATCACCAATTTATTCGCTTGCGCCGGAAAGCGCGGGGAATGGCGCAGGGGCGCTTGACGACCTTTCAGCACCAACATAATGAGTTCGCTCGGAACGCCGGGAGCATTACGAGGCCTCGTGGCGGAGTGGTTACGCAGAGGACTGCAAATCCTTGCACCCCGGTTCGATTCCGGGCGAGGCCTCCAGATGCCCGGGCTCCAGCGCTATAGCGCCGGAGCGGAGGTTCCAGTCGAACAGAGCCGCGCTTTGACGCGCGGAGAGCGGATTGGTTGGGACATGAGCGCTGATTTCTCCGAACGCCGCCTGAAAATGGTCGATGGCCAGGTCCGAACCACCGACGTCACCAGCGCGCCGCTTATCGACGCCATGCTATCGGTGCCGCGCGAGATCTTCGTCGACGCCGGACAGCGCGATCTTGCCTATATCGACGAGGACATCCGCATCTCGGACGGCGTCAATGGCGGCGGCGCGCGCTATTTGATGGAGCCCTCACCGTTCGCCAAGCTGCTGCAACTGGCCGAGATCGATGCGAGCGATTCGGTGCTCGATGTCGGCTGCGGCACCGGCTATTCGGCCGCGATCTTGTCGCGACTTGCGCGTTCCGTCGTTGCGCTGGAGAGCGATCCGGCGCTGGCGGAAGCCGCGAAATCCACGCTTTCGGGCCTTGGCTGCCAGAACGTCACGGTGGTCACCGGGGCGCTGCCGCAAGGGCAGGCCGCCAAGGGCCCTTACAACGTCATCTTCATCGGCGGCAGCGTCGAGGAAGTGCCGGCGGCATTGCTCGACCAGCTTGCCGAAGAGGGCCGCCTCGTTGCCGTGGAAGGGCAGGGCAACTCAGGTGTCGCCCGGCTGTTTTTTAAGGCAGGGGGGTTGTAACCGGAAGACGCGCCTTTAATGCGGCAATTAAGCCACTACCGGGATTTGAACGCATCCACGCATTCGAATTCTGAGTGATTTTGCCTTGCAGCGAAGGCGCTGTCATGATGGCTTGCGTTCAGCAATCGTTGCTGATTGGTTAACCGGGAAGTTTTCGGGAGGCCGTCAGCGGGGGAACGATAAGACAACGCGGCGCCGGTCGACCCCTTGGGGTGGGCTTGCGCGGCGTGGTTCCCATGCAAACGAATGAGGGAAATAACGTGCCGTCCGTTCGAAAGAAATTTTTATTCGCTATCCTTTTTTCCGCCACGGCGCTTTCGCCGCTGGCCGCCTCCGCCGAAACCATCCTGGGCGCGCTCGCCAAGGCCTATCAATACAATTCACAGCTCAATGCGGCGCGTGCCGGCGTGCGGGTCACTGATGAAGGCGTCGCCATCGCCAAGTCGGGCTGGCGCCCGACCATCACCGGTTCGGGAAGCGTCGACTACACGAACACGCATGCCGTGGGCACCACCCGCAGAATAACGACGGGCAGCTTCGGCGTGCAGATCAACCAGACGCTGTTCGACGGCTTTCAGACCAGGAACAATGTCGCGGCCGCCGAATCGCAGGTGAAGGCTTCGGTCGAAAGCCTGCGCAACACCGAAGAGAACATCCTGTTCAATGCGGCAAGCGCCTATATGGACGTGATTCGCGACCGCCAGGTCGCGATGTTGACCGAGCAGAACCTGCAGTTCCTGACCGAGCAGGCGCGCGCCGCGCGGTCGCGCTTCGAGGTCGGCGAAGGCACCCGAACCGACGTCGCGCAGGCCGACGCCTCGCGTGCGACGGCCGTGGCCCAGCTCAGCGCTGCTCGTGCAACCGCTTTGGCAAGTGCCGCCACCTATCACCAGATCGTCGGCGACGAGCCGGGTAAACTGAAAGCTGCTTCGCCGTTGGGCAAGCTTTTGCCAGGAAGCCTCGATTCGGCTCTATCCGTCGCCTCGGCCGAACATCCGGCCATTCTGGCCACGCAGCACCTCGTCGACGCCGCGGCATTTACCGTGAAGTCCGCGGAGGGCGCGCTGCTGCCGCAGATTTCGGCTTCCGCCGGCCTCTCGGACAATTACAGCAAGACCGTTCCTAATTCGTTCGCGACCTCCAACGGCAACTCGACATCAGCCGATATCGGCGCCACGCTGACCATCCCGATCTATTCGGGCGGGCGGACGTCGGCACTCGTGCGGCAGAACAAGGAATCCTTGAGCGAAGCCCGCATCCAGGTCGACGTCAGCCGCGATCAGGTGCGCCAGGCTTTGGTCACGGCGTGGACGCAGTACACCTCCGCGCGCGAAAGCGTGGATGCCAACACCCAGGTGATCGCCGCCGCGCAGCTAGCGCTCAACGGCGTCATCGAGGAACGTAATGTCGGTCAGCGCACCACGCTCGACGTGCTCAACGCGCAGAACGCCGTCATCACAGCCAAGATCAATCAGGCGAGTTCCGAGCATGACGTTGTGGTGGCGAGCTATGCAATCCTGTCTGCAATGGGTCATCTCTCGGTCGACCGGCTCGGCCTGGCGGTGACGAAATACAGACCGGAAGAGCATTACAACGCCGTCAAGGACAAGTGGATCGGACTGCGCACGCCAGACGGCCGCTGATTCCAGAGCCTGAACCTTTCGCAGGCGCCGCGTATCCGAGGGATGCGCGGCGTTTGTCTTTTTGAGCGGCGTGGCCCGGCGGCATTCGGAGCGGTTCGTGGAAGCGCCGAGCCGCCGAGCCCGACCGTCACACGCCTTTCCCGGATTTGCTCTAATCTGTTGAAATCCAACGCGTCTCCATATTGGGGATTCTCGGATGGCGATCGGTCGGTTACGCTAGTCGCACTGATTCGAATTCCGGTCCGGGCGGGAGCGGAATTCCGCAACGGGTCACAAGGGCGGCGGATGTGACGATGGCGACGGCAAGCAGCGCGCAGCGCGAACCTTCCATGGAAGAAATCCTGGCTTCGATCCGAAGGATCATCGAAGACAGCGACACCGGCCGCAAGCAGCCCGATGCCGCTGAATTGCGCCAGGATCTGGAGCCGAGCGCGGTTGCAGCCCCCGTGGTCGAGGTTGACGCTTTCCGCTCGGAACTTCATGCCGACGCCGAGCCGCGCAAGCCGGTAACGTTGGCGGAAGTTCAGGCCCAGCTTGCAGCCGCCGATCCGGCTGTGGCGCGTGCCGAGATCCGCCCGGAGTCAGTGAAGGCGGCATCGCCGCCGACGACCCTGGCCGATGTCAGTGCCAGGAGCGCGATTGAGCCCAGCGCGCCGGTTGCAGTGAGCAAGCCCGCCCCGGCAAGCGCGCCGCAAACCGCCGAGACCATTGTCTCCGATTGGCGGCGCGAAATCGCGGCCGCGGGTGGCGGCACGGTTACCGCCAAGCCGACGGTTCGCGCGCCGGAGCCGGCGCCGAAAGCAGAGACGCCAAAAGAGGACGCAAGGCCAGCGGTTGACGTTGCCGCCGTGCACCCAGACCCCGCGCCCGCGCCGGAGACGCCGACGGCCCGGCCAGCTATCGTTTCGGAACATACCGGACGTCAGGTGGCGGCTGCCTTTGGCGAGCTGTCGGATGCCTTTGCCAGCCGTGGCAAGAAAAGCTTCGACGAGATGGCCGAGGAGATGCTGCGGCCGATGCTGCAGGACTGGCTGGACAACAATCTGCCGACGCTGGTCGAGAGGCTGGTGCGCGAAGAGATCGAGCGCGTCGCGCGCGGCGCGCAGTAGCGCATCGCAATTTTCGGGTTGCAAGACGCCGCCCGGGCGGCGTTTTCGTTTCGGGGTGCTCGCGGGCGCCGCTCAGGCATTGCCGTTGGCTGCGACAGGCCTATCTGTGAGCTGGCCGCTGCCCTTGCGGTTGACTTGGCCAAGACCTTCCGATTTACACCGAACCGATAAAAATCCCGACAGCGCGGACCGTTTTCCCATGCTTGAAAAGACCTACGACGCCAAGACCGTCGAGCCGAAGATCGCCAAAGTCTGGGAAGAGGCGGATGCCTTCCGCGCCGGCGCGGGCGCGGAGGAAGGGGCCGAAGCCTTCACCGTGGTCATCCCGCCGCCGAACGTCACCGGCTCGCTGCATATGGGCCACGCGCTCAACAACACGCTGCAGGACATCCTCGTGCGCTTCGAGCGCATGCGCGGCAAGAACGTGCTGTGGCAGCCCGGCATGGACCATGCCGGCATCGCCACGCAGATGGTGGTCGAGCGCCAGCTGATGGAAAAGCAGATCCATCGCCGCGATCTGACGCGCGAACAGTTCATCGAGAAAGTCTGGGAGTGGAAGGCGGAATCCGGCGGATCGATCCTCAACCAGCTGAAGCGGCTCGGCGCTTCGGCCGATTGGTCACGCGAACGCTTCACCATGGACGAGGGCCTGTCCAAGGCGGTCCTCGAAGTTTTCGTCGGCCTCTACAAGGAAGGCTTGATTTACAAGGACAAGCGCCTTGTGAATTGGGATCCGAAACTGCTCACCGCCATTTCCGATCTCGAAGTCGAGCAGCATGAGGTCAACGGCAATCTCTGGCACTTCCGCTATCCGATCGAAGGCGAGGTGTTCGATCCGGAGAACCCGAAGACATTCATTGTCGTGGCCACGACCCGTCCCGAGACGATGCTCGGCGATACGGCGGTGGCCGTCAATCCGGATGACGAGCGCTTCACCGATCTCGTCGGCCGCAATGTCGTGCTGCCGATCGTCGGCCGCAAAATACCTGTTGTCGCGGATGAGTATTCCGATCCGGAGAAGGGCTCCGGCGCGGTCAAGATCACGCCCGCGCATGACTTCAACGATTTCGAGGTCGGCAAGCGCCACAAGCTGCCGGCGATCAACATCCTGACGGTCGAGGCTGCGATCAAGCTCAAGGACAATGAGGACTTCCTCGCGGGCCTCGATGCCACGCCGGAACGTCAGGCTGTCTGGGACGAGCTCGACGGGCTCGACCGGTTCGTTGCGCGCAAGAAGATCGTCGAGCTCATGGAAGGAGGCGGCTTCCTCGACAAGGTCGAGCCGCATCGCCATGCCGTGCCGCATGGCGACCGCGGCGGCGTGCCGATCGAGCCGTTCCTGACCGAGCAGTGGTATGCCAATGCGGCCGAGCTGGCCAAGCCGGCGATCGCCTCGGTACGCGAGGGCCGTACCAACTTCGTGCCGAAGAATTGGGAAAAGACCTATTTCGACTGGATGGAGAACATCCAGCCCTGGTGCATTTCGCGCCAGCTCTGGTGGGGCCACCAGATCCCGGCCTGGTACGGGCCGGACGGGCGCGTCTTCGTCGAGAAGACCGAAGAAGAGGCGCTGGCCGCGGCCGTCGAATATTATCTGGCCCTGGAAGGCCCATGGAAGGCCTGGGTCGAGGACAAGCTCGAGAACTTCAAGCCGGGCGAGATCCTGACCCGCGACGAGGACGTACTCGACACCTGGTTCTCCTCGGCACTTTGGCCGTTCTCGACGCTGGGCTGGCCCGATCACACGCCGGAGCTCAAGACCTACTACCAGACCGACGTGCTGGTCACCGGCTTCGACATCATTTTCTTCTGGGTTGCCCGGATGATGATGATGGGCCTGCATTTCATGCATGAGGAGCCATTCCACACCGTCTATGTGCATGCACTGGTGCGCGACAAGAACGGGCAGAAGATGTCGAAGTCGAAAGGCAACGTCATCGACCCGCTTGACCTGATCGATGAGTATGGCGCCGACGCGCTGCGCTTCACGCTGACGGTCATGGCGGCGCAAGGGCGCGACGTGAAGCTCGACCCGGCGCGTATCGCCGGCTACCGCAATTTCGGCACCAAGCTGTGGAACGCGACGCGCTTTGCCGAGATGAACGAGGTCGCCCGCAATGACGAGGTCTGGCTGAACGACGCAAAACTCGCGGTCAACCGCTGGATCCTGACGGAGCTGACGCGGGCGGCGCGCGCGATCACCGAGGGCATCACCAGCTATCGCTTCAACGAGGCGGCGGGCGCTGCCTATCGTTTCGTCTGGAACTTGTTCTGCGACTGGTATCTGGAGCTCCTGAAGCCGGTGTTCATGGGCACGGACGAGGCCGCCAAGGCGGAAAGCCGGGCTTGCGTCGCCTTCGTGCTCGACGAGATCTACAAGCTCCTGCATCCGATGATGCCGTTCATGACCGAGGAATTGTGGGCCGAGACCGCGGGCGAGGGCAGGGAGCGCGAAACGCTGCTTTGCCATGCCGCCTGGCCGTCGCCCGACTTCGAGGATGACGAGGCTGCCGCCGACATCAACTGGCTGGTCGAGCTTGTCTCGGGCATCAGGTCGGTGCGTTCGGAAATGAACGTGCCGCCGGCGGCGATCGCGCCGTTGGTCGTGGTCGGCGCCAATGCGGCGACGCGTCAGCGGTTGGTCCGCGAGGAACAGGCGATCAAGCGACTGGCGCGGGTCGGCGAAATCTCGCTTGCCGATGCCGCACCCAAGGGCTCGGCACAGATTGTGGTCAACGAGGCGACGATCTGCCTGCCGCTCGGCAGCCTGATCGATCTCCAGGCCGAGGCCGCGCGGCTGCAGAAGGAGCTGGGCAAGGTGACCGAGGAAATCGCGCGGCTGCACAAGAAGCTTTCGAACGAAAAGTTCGTCGCCAGCGCACCGGCCGAGATCGTCGAGGCGGAGCGTGAAAAGCTCAACGAATATCGCGAGGCGCAGGAGAAGCTTTCGGTGGCTTTGACCAGGGTTCGCGACGCCGGCTGAGCGGCAAGATTCGCTGCTCGCCAGGCGCCGGTTTCCGGTAGGTCAGCCGCCTATGAAACAGGCATGTCGTTGCGTTAATTTTGACGTAAAGGGAAACTTTGCGCCCCATTGTTGCCATAATGTAACAATGGGGCCAATACCCGCCAAAAACAGCCATTTTCGCACTGTTTTGACCGGTTTTTCCCATTTTCTTGGCCGTTGGATGCCGGTTGGAGCGATTTATGCGGCTGTGCCGACCCTAGTCACCGTGGCGAAAATGCGCGCTGTCAAGGTGTACATGTACAACTTTTGAAATCGTTGTTGCGTCCTTAACCCGAATTGGTTCTAGCTTGAGCCACTTGTATTTCGGGGAGGGAATTCCATGAACAATCTGCGGCTCAAAGCGCTGTTCGGGGCAGGGTGTTTTTCACTGGCTCTGGTCGGAGCTGCGATGCACCCCGCGCATGCCGGTGGCATTGAACGCGGTGGTTACGATATCGACCTTCTTTTTGATCCGGCTCCTTTCGCCACGGAAGCGGAAGCGACCTACGTGATGCCAGATCGCAAACTTAAGAACGCGAAGGATACCGACCCGTTCAACGGTACCGTCGTAGGTTCGACCAGTGCCAAGGACAGCGAGAACTACTGGGTGCCACGCATCGGCGTAAAGGCGCAAGTCGTGCCAGGTGTCGACTGTATGTTCGACTACTCGCAGCCTTGGGGTGCGCATACGGCGCCTGGCCAGTGGGTTGGCGCGCAGTCCAACATGGAAACTAAAATCAACAGCGACAACTACGCAACTACCTGCTCCTATAAGATGGATGCCGGCAAGGGCCAGGTTCGCTTTATTGGCGGCGTGTTTTATCAGGAAGTCTATGGCTTCAAGGAAGACCTTGTGTCGCCGCTCTTCCCGAATTTCTCCGGCACCGGTCGCGTCGATTTGTCGAGCAGTGGTTGGGGTTGGCGAGCCGGACTGGCCTACGAAATTCCTGAGATCGCGTTGCGCGCCAGCCTTGTCTACAATTCCCAAGTGAAGCTGGACAACATCTCGGGTACCCTTGACCTAACCCATGTCGGCGGTCCGCTTGTTCCGATCTATGGTGAAGCTTCGATGCCGGATTCCGTCGAATTGAAGGTTCAGTCGGGTATAGCCCCCGGCTGGCTTGCGTTCGGTTCGATCAAGTGGGTCAACTGGAGCATTCTGCAGAGCATTCCGATCTGCTCGCAGGCTTCAAAAGGGGTTGCCGCCTGTACGACGACCTCTCCGATACCGGTCAGGTGGACCTCCCTGGATCTGATGTATCGGGACGGCTGGACGGTCAGCGGCGGTATTGGCCACAAGTTCAACGATCAGTGGAGTGCTGCTGGTCAGCTCACGTGGGATCGTGGCACCTCGCATGGTTACGGTTCGCAGAGCGACACATGGACCCTCGGCGGCGGCGTCGCCTACACGCCGCGCCCGAACGTCGAAATTCGCCTGGCCGGCGCGATCGGCGTGTTGACGAGCGGCCATTCCGGCACCTTGACTGACAAGAACGGCTATGTGGCCGGTACCGATGTAAGCTATGACTTCGGCAACGACTTGGTCACGGCAGTGTCGGGTGGAATCAAGATCAAGTTCTAAGTTTCTGAAAATTCGAGAAAAAGGCCGGGCAACGCCCGGCCTTTTTTGTTGTCCGATTGGCGGCCCGACCTGATCTCCTGCCGCGACGTTGCAGATTCACCGCACAACCCGCGCCTCATGTGATTGTGACGTTTTGGCAACAGTTTATGAACAACCCCCGCGCTAAAAGACTTGCCGAGGGAACCGCCCATTTCCCGCCATAAACCCGGAGCACCCGAGATATGTCCCGGGGCACGTGTCAGGTTGGCGCGGCGATGGGACCGGCCGCGGGGTGTGCGGCAAGGACGATGATGGACGCCAAGGTAATCTCCAAGGCCAAGCTGCCGAGCCGCTACGTGACCGTTGGTCCGGCGCGCGCGCCGCATCGCTCCTACCTCTACGCCATGGGACTTTCGGCGGCCGAAATCGCGCAGCCTCTAGTCGGCGTCGCCAGCTGCTGGAACGAAGCCGCGCCCTGCAACATCTCGCTGATGCGCCAGGCGCAGGTGGTGAAGAAGGGCGTGGCGGCCGCCAACGGCACGCCGCGCGAGTTCTGCACCATCACCGTCACCGACGGCATCGCCATGGGCCACCAGGGCATGAAGTCGTCGCTGGTGTCGCGAGAGGTGATTGCCGATTCGGTCGAGCTCACCATGCGCGGCCATTGCTACGACGCGCTGGTCGGACTTGCCGGCTGCGACAAGTCGCTGCCCGGCATGATGATGGCGATGGTGCGGCTCAACGTGCCGTCGATCTTCATCTATGGCGGCTCGATCCTGCCCGGCAGCTATCGCGGCAGGCAGATCACCGTACAGGACGTGTTCGAAGCGGTCGGCCAGCATTCTGTCGGCACCATCAGCGACGCTGAACTGCTCGAAATCGAACAGGTCGCTTGTCCGTCGGCCGGCTCATGCGGCGCGCAGTTCACCGCCAACACCATGGCGACCGTCGCCGAGGCGATCGGTCTGGCGCTGCCCTATTCCTGCGGCGCGCCGGCGCCCTATGAGATGCGCGACCGTTTCAATTTCGCCTCCGGCGAGAAGGTCATGGAGCTGATCGCCAGGAACATCCGGCCGCGCGACATCGTCACGCTGAAGGCGCTGGAGAATGCCGCAACGGTGGTGTCCGCCACTGGCGGCTCGACCAATGCCGCATTGCACCTGCCGGCGATCGCGCATGAGGCCGGTATCAAGTTCGATCTTTTCGACGTGGCCGCGATCTTCGAGAAGACGCCCTACATCGCCGACCTCAAGCCGGGCGGCAAATATGTCGCCAAGGATATGTTCGAGGCCGGCGGCATCCCGTTGTTGATGAAGACGTTGCTCGACCATGGCTATCTGCATGGCGACTGCCTCACCGTGACTGGCCGCACTTTGGCCGAAAACATGGAGCACGTTGCCTGGAATGACAGCCAGGATGTTGTGCGTCCCGCCAATCGGCCGATCACCAAGACAGGCGGCGTTGTGGGCTTGAGGGGGAACCTCGCCCCTGAAGGCGCGATCGTGAAGGTCGCCGGCATGTCGGAACTGACATTTTCCGGTCCGGCGCGCTGCTTCGATCTCGGAAGAGGAATGTTTCGAAGCGGTCACGCAGCGCAACTACCAGGAGGGCGAGGTTCTCGTCATCCGCTACGAGGGGCCGCGCGGTGGTCCGGGCATGCGTGAGATGCTGTCGACGACGGCGGCACTTTACGGCCAGGGCATGGGCGGCAAGGTGGCGCTGATCACCGACGGACGCTTCTCCGGCGCGACGCGCGGCTTCTGCATCGGCCATGTCGGGCCGGAGGCGGCGGTCGGCGGGCCGATCGGGTTGATCCGGGATGGCGACGTGATCTCGATCGATGCGGTCAAAGGCACGATCGAGGTGGCGCTGTCGGATGCCGAACTGGCGGCCCGGGCAAAGAATTGGACGGCGCGCGAGACCGATTACCAGTCCGGCGCAATCTGGAAATATGCGCAAACCGTAGGGCCGGCGCGCGATGGCGCGGTCACCCATCCGGGTGCCGCCAAAGAAACGCACTGCTATGCGGACATCTGAGGTGTTGAGGTCAACTGTCTTTTCGGCACTGGTCGCTTTCGCGATCTTGGGCGCCGTCGGACAGGCCATGGCCTTCGACGACAAGGTGTTCGACGACAAGACCGGCGTGAAGCCGAAATCCTCCCCTTGGGCAGTCTTCCAGTTCGGCTTTTCGGCCTACAAGAACGGCCATAAGGACCAGGCGGTCGAGGCCTACAAATACGCCGCCGAGAACGGCCAGATCGGCGCCACCTGGAAGCTTGCGCGCATGTATGCCGAAGGCGACGGCGTGACGCGCGACGACTATGCCGCCTTCAAGTTCTTCTCCGAGATCGTCGATCAGGACGTCGAACCGGGCTCACCGGAAGAAAGTTATGTGTCGGACGCGCTGGTGGCGCTTGGCGATTATCTGCGCAAGGGCATCCCCGGCAGTCCGGTGGAGGAAAACGAAGTCGCCGCGCAGGAATAT
The DNA here is from genome assembly GCF_053005525.2 of Mesorhizobium sp. ORM8.1. NCBI lineage: Bacteria > Pseudomonadati > Pseudomonadota > Alphaproteobacteria > Hyphomicrobiales > Phyllobacteriaceae > Mesorhizobium > Mesorhizobium sp. ORM8.1. The sequence goes on from NZ_CM132600.1 coordinate 6,722,140, forward strand.
TACATGCGCGCCGCCGCCAATTACCGCAATCCGAACGCCCAGTTCGAGATCGGCCGGATGTTCCTGAAAGGCGAGGGCGGTGTGAAGGCCAGCGTCAAGCAGGCCGGCCGCTGGCTGCAACTGGCAGCCGAGAAGGGTCATGCCGGCGCGCAAGCGACGCTTGGCAACCTTCTGTTCCAGAGCGGCAAGGTCGTGCGCGGCCTGGCGATGATGACGGCGGCGCTGGAGCGTGCTCCGCCGGCCGACCAGACGTGGATCCGCAGCATGCAGGAGGATGCTTTCGCCGCCGCCGGCGAGGCCGACCGCCGCACGGCGATCTCGCTTGCCGATGACATTCTGACCAAGGGCAACAACGGCGACCAGTAGGCGCTGTTGATCTCCCGGCAGGGCCTCCGTCTTAGTTTTCCGTCGGCTCCGTCGGCGCCGTGTTGGGCGCCGGCGTCATCGAGGTCGGATGCGGTTTTGGCGTCTCGCCGGGGCATTCGTCCTTGATCTTGGTCCAGGACGTGTTGTTGAGAACCATGTCGCAGCGGGCGAAGTGAGCCTGGTCGGCAACCGTCAGGCAGGCCATCTCACCGACATTGAACGACTTGCCATTGGCCAGGCAAGTCGGCGCCGCCAGCAGCGGCGCCGGCGCGGAAAACGCCAACGCAAGCCCGAGCGGCCAGGAATGAATTCGGATCGCCATGAAACCCCGCAACAAGCGCATGAAACGCGCGATTTGTGGCGATATCAGGGTCCGGCAAGGGCCTGGAGGTTCAGGCCGGCTGCAGGCTGAGTTCGATAGCCACCGGCACGTGGTCGGAGGGTTTCTCCCAGGCGCGCACGTGTTTTTCGACCGAGGCCGACGAGAAGCGGTTGGCCGCTTCCGGCGACAGCAGCAGGTGGTCGATGCGGATGCCGTTGTTCTTCTGCCAGGCGCCGGCCTGGTAGTCCCAGAAAGTGTAGACATCGGGCGAATCGGTGACGGCTCGTACCGCTTCGGTGAAGCCGAGGTTCTTCAGCCGGCGGAAAGCCTGCCTTGTCTGCGGCTGGAACAGCGCGTCACCCAGCCAGTTGTCGGGAAACCTGGCGTCGGCGCGTTCGGGAATGACATTGTAGTCGCCGGCCAGCACCAGCGCTTCCTCCAGGCGCAGCCGCTCTTCGGCCCAGCGCTCCAGCCTCGCCATCCAGGATAGCTTGTAGGCGAACTTGCGTTCGTCATCGATCGGGTTGCCGTTGGGCAGGTAGAGCGAGACGACGCGCAGCGCGCCCTGGTCAGTCGAAAAAACGCCCTCGATGAAGCGGGCATGGTCATCGGCATCGTCGCCCGGCAGGCCGCGATTGACCTCGTCGAAGGGCAGCTTGGACAGGATGGCGACGCCGTTGAAGCTCTTCTGGCCGTTGGTCTCGACATTGTAGCCCAGCGCCTCGATCTCGGCGCGCGGGAACAGCTCGTCAACGCTCTTGATCTCCTGCAGGCAGACGATGTCCGGCGCGCTCTCGGTCAGCCAATGGGTGAGATTGCCGATGCGGGCGCGAACGCCGTTGATGTTCCAGGTGACGATCTTCATGCGGACCTCAATGCTGCTCGGACGGGAGACGTTCGACAAGGCCGATCGTATTGCCTGCGGGGTCCTTTAGAAAGGCCATCCATTCGCTTTCCCCCGCCGGGCCGAACTGGCCCTCGGTGTCGCGATGGACAAGGGCCGGCGGCGCGATGAAAGGAATACCGGCGGCTTTGGCCTCTGCGTGGAAAGCTTCAAGCCCGATGATGTCGAGATAGACGGTGCCTGCCGGAACGCCGTCGGTGAAGAGCAGGCGCACATCCCCGGCCAGGATGAAGGCCATGCCGGGCGGATCGTAGCGGGCGTGCACATTCATGCCGAGCACACCCTGCCAGAAGGCAAGCGTCGCATCGAGATCTCGACCGGCCGAGAGCGCGACCTGACGGACCGCGCCGACGCCTGGCATCCGGGATACGCTAGATGGAGAAGCTGGTGCCGCAGCCGCAGGAGGCGACGGCGTTCGGGTTCCTGATCTGGAAGGACTGGCCCATCAGGTCGTCGACGAAGTCGATCACCGAGCCGCCCATATAGACAAGCGACAGATCGTCGATCAGGACCGTGGCGCCATCCTTCTCGATGGCGACGTCGTCGTCGTTGCGCGTATCGACCAGATCGAACTTGTAGGAAAAGCCGGAGCAGCCGCCGCCTTCGACGGAAACGCGCAAGGCCGTCTTGCCGGCTTCGCCAGAGACGATTTTCGCGATCCGCTTGGCGGCGGAGTCGGTCATCTCGACTTTCATGGCAGTCTTGGCATCAGCGCCCATGGGCGTCACCTTGCTTTCGGTTTCACATGATAGGTATGAAGCGGGAAGGGGCAAGTCAACTGCGGCGGCATCAGCCATGTCAAATGAGCTTGGCGACATTGGGTTCGGCTATCGGCCGCGCGCAGCCTATGCCTGCGATCCGGCGCAATCGCGCGGCCGCCTGTTTCCCGAGGCCGAAAGCCCGACGCGCACGCCGTTCCAGCGCGACCGCGACCGCATCATCCATTCGACCGCTTTTCGCCGGCTGAAGCACAAGACGCAGGTCTTCGTCGCCCACGAAGGCGACCACTACCGCACGCGCCTGACGCATTCGATCGAGGTGGCGCAGATCGCTCGCGCCCTGGCGCGGGCACTGCGTGGCGACGAGGACCTGGCCGAAGCTGTCGCCCTTGTCCACGATTTCGGTCACACGCCATTCGGTCACACCGGCGAGGACGCGCTCAACGAGAAGATGGCGACCTGGGGTGGTTTCGACCACAACGCGCAGTCGCTGCGTGTCGTCACGCGGCTCGAGCGGCGTTATGCCGAGTTCGACGGGCTGAACCTCACCTGGGAAACGCTGGAAGGGCTGGTCAAGCATAACGGCCCGCTGACCGATGCGAGCGGGAAGGGGCTCAAGGGTCCGGTGCCGCAGGCGATCCGCGATTATTCCGAGCTGCACGACCTCGAGCTCGACCGCTTCGCCGGCATCGAGGCGCAATGCGCGGCGATCGCCGACGACATCGCCTACAACACACACGACATCGATGACGGTCTGCGCGCCGGCCTGCTGACGCTGGAGATGCTGGAAGAGGTCGGCTTGCCCGGCTCGATCCTGAAGGGTGTGCGCGTGAAGTATCCTCAGCTTGACGATGTGCGCACCGGCCATGAGCTGATGCGCCGGCAGATCACGCTGATGGTCGAGGACGTCATCGCGTCGACGACCGCCAACATCGAACGCCTGAAGCCGGACAGCGCCGATGCGGTGCGCGCTGCAGGCGAGACCCTGGTGACCTTCTCGGCCGGCATGGCCGCGGCGGAGAAGGAGCTGAAGGCCTTTCTCTACAAACATCTCTACCGGCACGCGGAGGTGATGCGCGTGCGGGCCGAAGCGGAGCAGATCGTCCGCGACCTGTTCGATGTCTATTTCGCCGATCCACGCGCCATGCCGGATGGCTGGCGCGAAGGGCTCGACCGGGCCGAGGATCGCATCAAGGCGCGCAGCGTGGCCGACTTCCTGGCCGGCATGACCGACACCTACGCGATCAAGGAACACCGGCGTCTGTTTGACCATACGCCCGATTTGAGCTAGGGCGAGCCACGATTTTGCCGGCCAAACGGCCGGTCGCCCTTAAAGCCCAGAGCATATCCCATGAATATCTTCGCCGATTTCAACGCGCGGATCGTAAAAGCTGTCGAAGCCCTTGACCTGAAGGACAAGGATGGCGCGTCGCCGGATCTGTCGCGCATCGCCGTCGAGCCGCCGCGCGACGCCAGCCATGGCGATCTTGCCACCAACGCCGCGATGGTGCTGGCTAAGCCGACCGGCGAGAACCCGCGCGCGCTGGCGGAAAAGCTGGTCGAGGTGCTGCGCGCCGATGCCGATGTCGCTTCGGCCGAGGTCGCCGGGCCCGGCTTCGTCAATCTGAGGCTGAAGGACGGTTTCTGGCATACGCATCTGACGTCGCTTCTTGGCGAAGGGCGCGATTACGGGCGTTCGAAGATCGGCGGCGACCGCAAGGCGAATGTCGAATATGTCTCGGCCAATCCGACCGGACCCATGCATGTCGGCCATTGCCGGGGTGCCGTGGTCGGCGACGCGCTCGCCAATCTGATGGCCTTCGCCGGCTTCGACGTCACCAAGGAATATGTCATCAACGACGCCGGGTCGCAGATCGACGTGCTGGGACGCTCGGCGATGCTGCGCTATCGCGAAGCGCTCGGCGACGACATCGGCGAAATCCCGTCGGGTCTCTACCCAGGTGATTATCTCGTTCCCGTCGGCCAGGCGCTGGCCAAGGAATTCGGCCGTAACCTGCTGCAGATGCCGGATGACGAGGCGCTGGCCATCGTCAAAGATCGTACCGTCGATGCGATGATGGTGATGATCCGCGAGGATCTGGCGCTGCTCAACGTGCATCACGACGTGTTCTTCTCCGAGCGCACACTGCATGCCGACAACGCCAAGAAGATCCGCGCGGCGATCGCCGACCTGACGCTGAAGGGCCATATTTACAAGGGCAAGCTGCCGCCGCCCAAGGGCGAGAAGCCTGAGGATTGGGAAGACCGCGAGCAGACGCTGTTCCGCTCGACCGCGGTCGGCGACGACATGGACCGGGCGCTGGTCAAGTCGGACGGCTCGTTCACCTATTTCGCCGCCGACGTCGCCTATCTCAAGGACAAGGTCGAGCGCGGCTTCGTCGAGCTGATCTATGTGCTCGGCGCCGATCATGGCGGCTACGTCAAGCGGCTGGAGGCGCTGGCGCGCGCGGTTGCCGGCGACAAGGTCAAGCTGACGGTCCTGCTTTGCAACCTGGTCAAGCTGTTTCGCGACGGCGAACCGGTCCGCATGTCGAAGCGTTCGGGTGATTTCATCACCTTGCGCGAGGTGGTGGAGGAGGTTGGCCGCGACGCGATCCGCTTCATGATGCTTTACCGCAAGAGCGATGCGCCGCTCGATTTCGACTTTGCCAAGGTCACCGAGCAGTCGAAGGACAATCCGGTGTTTTATGTGCAGTACGCGTCGGCGCGCTGCCATTCGGTGTTCCGCCAGGCGAGCGAGCAGTTGGGCGAGCCGAATTTCGACCGCGACCGGCTGTCGGCATCGGTGGCGACGCTGGCCGACGAGGGTGAAATCGCGCTCATCCGCAAGCTGGCAGAATACCCGCGGCTGATCGAATCCGCCGCACTTGCGCAGGAGCCGCACCGGCTCGCTTTCTACCTCTATGATCTCGCTTCCGGCTTCCATGCACAGTGGAATCGCGGCAACGACAATCCGGACTTACGTTTTGTTAAGGTTAACGACCGAGAATCAACCTATGCCAGACTAGGGCTGGTGCAGGCTGTTTCGGATGTCTTGACGTCCGGCCTGACGCTGATCGGGGCAGACGCGCCCACCGAAATGCGTTAGGTTTAACTAAAAAACCTGTCACCTTTTGCCCACATTGCGCTGGTAATGGCCAACCCTGCGCGACGTCCATGGCGTCCGACTGTGTGCGAGTTCGGGAACAATAATGGCAGACAGAACCCCGCTGAAAATAGCCGACCACAACGACATCGCCGCCGACGATCCGTTCGCGGAACTGACCCGGATCATGGGCTTCGACCCGCGCCAGCCGGTCAGGCAGCCTGCCGGCGAAAGAGCCGCGCCGGCAAACCAGGTTGCGGATGAGGCCGATTTCGACATCGACCTCGAAAAGGAGCTGATGGGCGAACTCGACGCTGTCGAGGACAGTGCGCCGGTCGCGCAGCAGCCGCATCTCTACCGGATCGCGCAGGAGCCGGCTTACGAAGCCGCCAGCACGCCGGCGAATGACGACGAACTCACCGCGTCCTTCGAACAGGATTTCGTCTTCGATGACGCGGCCGACCACGCCGACTTCGCCACGGCCCGATTTTCCGAACCAAAAGTATTCGAACCAAAGTTTGCGGCCGAACCCGAAATCGCCCCCGAGCCTGAAGTCGCTTTTGACGATGATTTCGACAAGGCAGTCGCGGGTTCTTTCGATGCATCGAGGTTCGAGGACGAACCCGCAATCGACCAGGAGATGGCCGCTTCGCTGGATCAGGATTTCCAGTTCGACCATCACGAAGCCGCCGACGTCCATCAGCAGGCCGTCGAGGCTGTGCAGTCCGCCAGCGAAACGGCGTTCGACGCCGATTTCGACAATGCGGTGCAGATGTCGCTCGAAGACGAGATGGCGTTCGACACTCAAGAGCCGGAGCAGCATCCCGTAGCCGCCGAGCCGACCGAGGCTCATGCCGCCGCTCCGCTGATTTCCGAGGATGACTTTACCGGCCATTTCGACCAGGCGATGACCGATGTCGATTTGGGTCTCGGTGAAGATTTGCGTCTCAGTGAAGATTTGGACCTCGGTGAACGCGAGGATTTCCAGGAGCCGGAGCTGCCGGTTGCCGACGAGCCGGCGCCGGCTGTCGAAATGCCTGCCGAGGTTCAGCACTTCGCGGTTGAATCCGAGCCCCACGATGCCGAACCCGTCGCCACGCAGTCCCTCGACGATGATTTCGAGCTGAGCTTCCGCGATACCTTGAACGAGGAGCCGCAGGCTCCGGCCGAACCCGTCGCCGCGCAGTCCCTCGACGATGATTTCGAGCTGAACTTCCGCGATGCCTTGAACGAGGAGCCGCAGGCTCCGGCCGTCGAGCCCGTCGCCGCGGCCCGGCCTTACCTGATCCAACCGGCTCCTGTCGCCGCCGCGCCGGTTCCGCCCGTCGCCGCGGTCGAGCCGGCAAAGCCTGCTGCAAGCGAGCGCAGCCTCGAGGACGAGCTCAACGCGCTGCTCGGCGCCATGACCGCGCGGCCGATGCCGACGGTCAAGGAAGCCGCTCCGGCGCCGCAACCTGTCGTGCAGCCAGCCAGCTACGCCGCCCCGAAGGCGGTCGAGAACCTCGATTGGGGTCTCGACAAGCGCCAGGCGTCGCAGCACGCACAGCCCGTCGAAGACGATCTGGACGATCTGCTCGCTAGCGAGCTCGACCGCCAGGATTTCGCACCTTCGGCTTCCAGCACGGAGCCCAGCGTCGATTTCGATGACGACGCTTTCGATGCCGCTGTCACCAAGGGTATCGAGGCCGAGCACGCAGCCGCGCCGAGCATGACCGCTCCGGCCGGGAGCCCGGCCAATTCGCTCGACTGGCCGGCATCCGCCGAGCCGGCCAGGTCGTCGTGGAGCCGTTCAACCCCGACCGCCGCTTTTTCGACGCAGCCTGCATTTGCCGCACAGCCGGCGCCCGTTGCGCCGCAGATGGCAGCGCCCGTTGCGCCGCCGCAGGCCGCGGCGCCTGCCTATCGCAGCGAACCGGCTATGGATTACTCCGCCTATGCCAGGCCTGCCGCGCCGCAGTCCCGCCAGCATGATGACGCGCCTGACGTGGAAACGGTCGATGTGCCGGAGCGTGTTGTCGCTCTTGCGGACGACCTCGACATTCCGGAGCTCAGCTTCGAGGAGGACCAGCCGGCGGCGCCCGCCTACGACGATCTCGACGCGGAATTCGCCAGTCTGCTCACCGACATGAACGCGACGGAGATCGCACCCACGACCGCGCCGAAGCGTGGTTATGAGGACGATTCCTACAACGCCGGCTTCAATGGCTATGAGCGTCGCGATCTGCGCGCCGAGGCGCCGGCCGCTCCGGCGGCGCCCGCTTCATACGCCGTCGCCAACGACTACGACGCCGACGATTTGCCCGGCAGCCGGCCGGTTTCGCAGGCCGACGATTTCGCCACCGACGAGCTCGACTACGATCCCGAGCTCGAAGAGGCGATGGCGATCCCTGGACTTGCCGAACGTGAAGCGGCACAGCCACGCCGGCGTGGAATGATGATCGCGGCGCTTGTCGGCGCGGTGGTGATCGCCGGCGGTCTCGGCGCGCTTGCCTTCTCCTTCGGTGGCAAGGGTGGCGGCGAAGCGCCGGTGATCGTCAAGGCCGACAATTCGCCGATCAAGATCAAGCCGGAAAACCCGGGCGGCGCGGTGGTGCCCAACCAGGACAACAAGGTCTATGACGCCGTGGTCAAGGGCGGCACGGCCAAGCCCGCCGAGCCGGTGCAGCAGAAGCTGGTGAACACCACCGAGCAGCCGGTCGACGTGGCATCCAAGGAGCCGCAGCAGAGCCGCGTCGTCGATCTTTCGCCCAACGATGGAGACGCCTCGGCAGGCGCCACGGATGCTGCTAACAAGCCGGACGCGGCCTTGCCTGGCGTCGCGCAAGCGGCTCCGGCAAATGCCCAGCCGGCCGCGCCGGCGCCGAAATCGGAAGACCGCATCGCCCAGGTGCTGCAGCAGGACAGCGGCAACGGCGCCAATACCGATGTCGTTGCCGTTGCGCCGCGCAAGGTCAAGACGATGATGGTGAAGCCTGACGGCTCGCTGGTTCCGCGCGAGGACCCGGTTCCGGCTGCTGCGCCGAAGATCGCCGCGGCCGAGCCGACCGATCCGGCGCCGCAGCATGTCGCACCGGCATCCGACGGCCAGCAGACAGGAACCGTGGCTTCCGACGGGGACCAGGCTGATACGGCTGTCAAGCCGGTGAAGCCCGCAAAGAAGATTGAGGCCAAGGCTCAGTCGAGCAACACGCCGGCCATGGTGCCGGTGGCGCCGGCGCGCCCGTCCGACCAACCGGTCGACATCGTCGGCGAGGTAAAGCCCGACCAGGTCGCCTCCATCGATCCGGCGGCTGCCGGCGGCGGCGCGTGGTCGATGCAGATCGCTTCGCAGCCGACGGTTGAAAGCGCGCAGTCGTCCTACCAGGATCTGCAGCGTCGTTACGGCAGCGTGCTTACCGGCCGCACGGCCAGCATCGTCAAGGCCGAAGTCGCGGGCAAGGGCACGTTCTACCGGGTTCGCGTTCCGGCGAAGTCGCGCAACGACGCGATCGCGCTCTGCACCAGCTACAAGGCGGCCGGCGGCAACTGCTTCGTGTCGCGCTGATCGATCTGACCCTCTCAAGCCGGCGCCGCCGCAAGGCCGCGCCGGCTTTTCGTTGTGGACGGTTGTCAGCTTTCGGATACCGGAAGGCAGGGTGATTCCCTTTGCCCGCCCAAAGCCCTAAGATTCCTCCATGAGCGAATCAAAATCCATGATCCTCGGCTGCGCCGGGAAATCCCTCACTGACGAGGAAATCCGCTTCTATCGCGATGAGCGCCCGTGGGGCTTCATCCTGTTTGCCCGCAATATCGGCGAGGCCGGGCAGATCCGTGACCTGGTCGCTTCGATGCGCGATAGTGTCGGGCGGCCCGACGCCCCGGTCTTCATCGATCAGGAAGGCGGCCGAGTGCAGCGCCTGCGGCCACCGCTGGCGCCGAACTATCCCGCGGGCGGCGCGCTCGGCGCTTTGTGGCGCGATGACCGCGAAGCCGGCCGCCGCGCTGCCTGGCTGATGGCGCGGCTGCACGCCTTCGATCTTTCCCGCCTCGGCATCACGGCCGACTGCCTGCCGGTGCTCGACGTCCCGGTCGAGGGCGCCAGCGACGTTATCGGCGCGCGGGCCTATGGCAAGGAGCCGGCAGCCGCGATCGAGCTTGGCCGCGCCTCTGCCGAAGGATTGATGTCGGGTGGCGTGCTGCCGGTCATGAAGCATATTCCCGGTCATGGCCGCGCCTTGGCCGACACGCATTTTGCGCTGCCGACGGTCGATACGCCGCTTGCAGAGCTGCGGCAGCATGATTTCGCTCCGTTCAAGGCGCTCAACCAGCTGCCGATGGCGATGACGGCGCATGTCGTCTACAGCGCCGTCGATCCCAACAATCCGGCGACGGCCTCGGCCAAGGTCGTCAACGACGTCATCCGCGGCGAGATCGGCTTTGACGGGCTGTTGATGAGCGACGACACCTCGATGAAGGCACTTTCTGGGGATTTCCCGACAAAGGCGGCTTCGATCCTTGCGGCGGGCTGCGATCTCGTCCTTCACTGCAACGGTGTTTTCGAGGAAATGTCGGGCATCGCGTCGCGCACGACGGCGCTTTCGGGCAAATCTTTGCAGCGCGCGGAGCTGGCGCTGACCTATATAAGAAACCGCGACGTCGCCGACGAAACCGCGATACGCGCTGAATTTGCCACCTATTTCGAAGCGGTGGCCTGAACCGAAGGGACGAAAGGCAAGTGGCGGAGACATTGGAAGTGAAGGCCGCCAAGGCCGCGCCGATGGACCGTCTGTGGGCCGAGAACGACGACTCACGCCTGACGGGTGACCCGTCGCTGGTGGTCGATGTCGCCGGCTTCGAAGGGCCGCTCGACCTTCTCTTGCATCTTGCCCGCAACCAGAAGGTCGATCTGGCGCGTATCTCCATCCTGGCGCTCGCGGAGCAGTATCTGGCCTTCGTCGAGACGGCAAGGACGCTGCGGCTGGAGCTTGCCGCCGACTATCTGGTGATGGCGGCCTGGCTTGCTTTCCTGAAATCCAAGCTGCTGATCCCGAAACAACCGGGTGAAGAGGGCGAGAGCGGCGAGGAACTGGCAGCGGTGCTGCAGTTCCGGCTCAAGCGGCTGGAAGCCATGCGCGATGCGTCGGCAAGGCTGGTCAACCGCAACCGGCTCGGCCGCGATGTGTTTGCGCGCGGCATGCCGGAGATGGTCATCGTCGAGAAGCGCAACAGCTTCTCGGCCTCGCTCTACGATCTTTTGACGGCCTACGCGCAGCAGCGCCAGAAGCAGGCGATCAACAATGTGACGATCGCCCGGCGCGCCGTCTGGTCGCTGAAGGACGCGCGCGACGTGCTGGCGCGGCTGGTCGGAACGTTGAGCGACTGGACCGCGCTCGACAGCTTCCTCATCGAATATCTGGCGGCGCCGGAAGAAAAGCGCACGGCAATGGCCAGCTCGTTTGCCGCGACGCTCGAAATGGTGCGCGAGGGCAGACTGGAAATGCGGCAGGACCAGGTGTTCGCGCCGCTTTATCTGCGCGGCCGCGCGCAAGGGGCACGAGCAGTCGAGGTGGCATCATGAGCGAACGCGCCAACGCTTCGGTCATTCCGTTCAAGGTCGAGGACGAGCCGGAAGAGGCCGAGCAGGGGACCGTCCAGAACCCGGCCGAGCGGCTGCAATTGTCGGAAGCCGTGCGCATGGCCGAGGCGATCATTTTTGCCAGCGCCGAGCCGGTGACCGAGAAGCAGCTGACCGCGCGCCTGCCGGACGGCGTCAACATTGCCGCGGCGATGGCCGACCTGCAGGAAATCTACGCCAAGCGCGGCGTCAATCTGGTCCGCGTCGGCGATGCCTGGGCGTTCCGCACCGCCGGCGACCTGGCTTTCCTGATGAGCCGGGACTCCGTCCAGCAGCGAAAACTCTCCCGCGCGGCGCTCGAAGTGCTGGCGATTATCGCCTACCACCAGCCGGTGACGCGCGCCGAGATCGAGGACATCAGGGGCGTCGAGACCTCGAAGGGCACGCTGGATACGCTGCTCGAGACGGAATGGGTGCGCATGCGCGGCCGCCGCCGCACACCCGGACGCCCCGTCACCTATGGCACGACGGACGCTTTCCTCGACCATTTCGCGCTGGAGGAAATCCGCGATCTGCCCGGCATGGAAGAGCTGAAGGGTGCGGGGCTTCTCTCGACGCGCATGCCGTCGAATTTCTCGATGCCGGTGCCGCCGGCCGATCCGGATGCGCTGACCGAGGACGAGGATGCGCTGACCGATATCGACCTCGAAGAGCTCGGATTGCTCACGCCGCGCGTCACGGAAGATTGAGCCGCGAATTCGGCTTGGATGGTCTATTAGCAAGCCCTGCGCGGATTGGTAGCAAGCCGTTGACGCCGAAAGTGCGTGACATCGGCCTGCCATTTTATCAACTTCTTTGCGGTTGTGTTTGAATCCCCGAGCGAAAACGCATAGATCATCGCCGAGGGAAAACATTCGAGAGAGATCGTTATGGGTTCATTTTCGATTTGGCACTGGATGATCGTGCTGGTCATCGTGCTTCTGGTGTTCGGGCGCGGCAAGATCCCCGAACTGATGGGCGACATGGCCAAGGGCATCAAGAGCTTCAAGAAGGGCATGGCCGACGACGACACCGCCGACGACAAGCGGACCGTCGAGCACCGTGCCGACGAGACCGTTTCGTCGGTCAAGGAAAAGGCCAGCAAGAGCTGAGCTCGGTTGTTGCTTTGAGCGTGCCGTTGTCCCAAAGCCGCGTCACATTTTTGGGCGGCATGCTCTGGTTGGAATAGATTGCCATGTTCGAAGTCGGTTGGAGCGAACTGCTGGTGATCGCGGTCGTCATGATCGTGGTCGTCGGGCCGAAGGATTTGCCCAACATGCTGCGCACATTCGGCCGCACGGCGGCGAAACTGCGCGCCATGGCAGGCGACTTCCAGAAGCAGTTCAATGACGCCTTGAAGGAAGCCGAGCTCGACGACGTCAAGAATTCGATCGACAGCCTTCGCGGCCTCAACCCGTTGAACGAGGTCCGCAAGCAGCTCAATCCGTTCGAGCAGGCCGCGGCCGATGTGCGGTCCGGCGTCGATACGATGATGAAGCCCAAGCCCGCCGTCGACCCCGCAACGCCGCCGGCATCGACCCCGCAACCCGCCGAGCCGCTCAAGAACGGCGCGACCGACATGCCGGGCGTCAGCGGAGCGGAGACCGCCCCAGCCGCGCCGGCCTTCCCAGCCATGACCGACGCATCCGTGACCGCGCCGGTCGCGGCAACCGCCGTGCCGGCCCAGCCGGTGAAGAAGGCGGCGACCTCCAAGGCAAAGCCTGCCGGTGCGAAAACCGCGGCGGCATCCAAGACCCCGGCTGCCAAGGCGTCGACCAAGCCTTCGCCGGCCAAGTCTTCGCCGGCTGCGGCCAAGGCTGCGCCGATCGCCAAGAAGGCGGCGCCCAAGACGGCAGCGCCCAAGACTGCGGCGCCCAAGACTGCGGCGAAACCGGCTGAGGCCAAGAAGCCTGCCGTGACCAAAGCGGCCACCAAGAAGACGGCGGGAGCCGCCAAGTGAGCGCATCGGACGTCGACAAGGAAGAGATCGAGAAATCCTCGGCGCCGCTGATAGAGCATCTGATCGAACTGCGCCGCCGTCTGATCTGGTCGCTGGGCGGCTTCTTCGTCGCTTTCCTGGTCTGCTTCTTCTTCGCCAAGCGGTTGTTCAACCTGCTTGTCGTGCCGTTCAAATGGGCGACGCAGTGGGCCGGGCTCGATCCGCACAAGGTCGAGCTGATCTATACCGCGCCGCAGGAGTTCTTCTTCACCCAGGTGAAGCTCGCCATGTTCGGCGGCATGGTCATCGCGTTCCCGCTGATCGCCACGCAGATCTACAAATTCATCGCGCCGGGCCTCTACAAGAACGAGCGCAACGCCTTCCTGCCGTTCCTGATCGCGTCGCCGCTCCTGTTCCTGATGGGCGCCTCGCTGGTCTATTTCTTCTTCACCCCGATGGTGATGTGGTTCTTCCTGGCCATGCAGCAGGCCGGCACCAACGACCAGGTGCAGATATCGCTGCTGCCGAAGGTGTCGGAATATCTCAGCCTCATCATGACGCTGATCTTCTCCTTCGGCCTGGTGTTCCAACTGCCGGTGGTGACCAGCCTCTTGACGCGCGTCGGCATGCTGTCGTCCAAGGCGCTGGCCGAAAAGCGCAAATGGGCGATCGTGCTCTCCTTCGTCGTTGCCGCGGTGCTGACGCCGCCCGACCCGATGAGCCAGTGCGGCCTCGCTATCCCGACCATCATTCTCTACGAGGTGGCGATCTGGTCGGCGCGCATGATCGAGCGCAGCCAGGAACGCGAACGCCTGGCGCGCGAGGCGCGCGAGAATGGAAGCAGCGCGGCCGAAAAGCCTACGGATACGCCAACGTAAGGCCGGCAATCGCCTGAAAAACACGGCCGGCGCGCCCGGCTGTCTTGCATCGACAAAAGATGCGGTTTACGCCCTCGAACCAAACCTGAGGACGGACAACCATGCTCGACATCAAATGGATTCGCGAAAACCCAACGGCCCTTGTAGAGGCGCTGGTGAAGCGTTCCTGGTCGGCAGGCGAAGCGCAGTCCACGGTCGACGATCTGGTCGCCAGGGACGAGGCGCGGCGAGAGCATCTGACCGAGTTGCAGGTCAAGCAGGAGCGCCGCAATGCCGCCTCCAAGGAGATCGGCAACGCCATGCGTTCGGGCGACGCCGCACTTGCCGAGAAGCTCAAGGGTGAAGTCGGCGAGATCAAGTCGTTCATCCAGAACGGCGAGGCGCGCGAACGTGAGCTCGACAAGGCATTGAACGACGCGTTGGCCGTGCTGCCCAATGTGCCGCTGGACGACGTGCCGGTCGGCAAGGACGAGCACGACAATGTCGTCAAGCGCATCGTCGGCGACGTGCCGACGCGCCCGAACTGGGTGAAGGAGCATTTCGAGATCGGCGAAGCGCTCGGCATGATGGATTTCGAGCGGGCGGCAAAGCTGTCCGGCGCGCGCTTCACGGTGCTAAAGAGCCAATTGGCGCGCATGGAGCGCGCGCTCGGCCAGTTCATGCTCGACCTGCACACGACAGAGCATGGCTATACTGAAGTGCAGCCGCCGCTGATGGTGCGCGACGAGGTGCTGTTCGGCACCAACCAGCTGCCGAAATTTGAGGAAGACCTGTTCTTCACGCCGCATGGCGACGGGCGTCTCGGCCTGATCCCGACGGCGGAGGTGCCGCTCACCAACCTCGTGCGCGAGGAAATCACCGCGCATGAAAAACTGCCGCTGCGCTACACGGCGCTGACGCCGTGCTTCCGCTCGGAGGCGGGCTCGGCCGGTCGCGACACGCGCGGCATGCTGCGCCAGCATCAGTTCTACAAGGTCGAGCTGGTCTCGGTCACCGACCAGGAAAGCTCTCTGGCCGAGCACGAGCGGATGACGCAATGCGCCGAGGAAGTGCTGAAGCGGCTCGGCCTGCCGTTCCGAACCATGACGCTGTGCACCGGCGACATGGGTTTCGGCGCGCGCAAAACCTATGACATCGAGGTCTGGCTGCCGGGCCAGAACGCCTATCGCGAGATCTCGTCCTGCTCGGTCTGCGGCGACTTCCAGGCGCGGCGCATGGATGCCCGCTACAAGGACAAGGACGGCAAGGGCAACCGATCTCGTTCATACGCTGAACGGTTCGGGCACCGCGGTCGGTCGCGCTCTCATAGCTGTCATCGAAAACTACCAGAATGAGGATGGCAGCGTAACCATTCCTGAAGTGCTGCGGCCTTACATGGGCGGTCTGGCAAAGATCGAAGCGAAATAATGCGCATTCTATTGACCAACGACGACGGCATCCATGCCGAGGGGCTGGCGTCGCTCGAACGCATCGCCCGCACGCTGTCGGATGATGTGGGTGGTGGCGCCGGAGCAGGACCAGTCGGGCTATGCGCATTCGCTGTCGATCTCGGAGCCGCTGAGGCTGCGCAAGATCGGCGAGAAGCACTATGCCGTGCGCGGCACGCCGACCGATTGCGTCATCATGGGCACGAAGAAAATCCTGCCCGGACCGCCGGACCTCATCCTGTCCGGTGTCAATTCCGGCGCCAACATCGCCGATGACGTCACCTATTCCGGCACCGTCGCCGGCGCCATGGAAGGCGCGTTGCTCGGCGTGCGCTCGATCGCGGTCAGCCAGGCCTATTCCTATGTCGGCGAGGACCGCGTCGTCCCTTACGAGACGACCGAGGCGCTGGCCCCGGCGCTCTTGAAAAAGCTGGTTGAAACGCCGCTGCCGGACGGCGTGCTGCTCAACGTCAATTTCCCCAATTGCGCGCCCGACGAGGTCGAGGGCACGGTCGTCACCTCGCAGGGCAAGCTGGTGCACAGCCTGTGGGTCGACGAGCGCCGCGACGGACGCGGCCTGCCTTACTACTGGCTGCGCTTTGGCCGCGAGCCGGTCGAAGGCAAGCAAGGCACCGACCTCTACGCGCTGCGCAACAGGCTGGTGTCGGTGACGCCGCTGCAACTCGACCTTACCGCCCATGAACTCCGCGACCAGTTGAGCAAGGCGTTGTCAGAATAAGGTTTTGGCATGAACACGATTGTCGACGAACGCGAAGGGTTTGCCGCTTTCCTGCTGCGCCTGCGGGGCAGGGGAACGGCGCCGAAAGCGCTCATCGCCGCCTTCGAGGCGACGCCGCGGCGCGGCTTCCTGTCGGCGCAGTTCCACCAGATCGCCTGGTCGGACGGCATGCTGCCGATCGAGTGCGGCGAGGCGATCGAGGGCGCCGACCTGCAGGCGGCGGTGATTGCAGCACTTCACATCGAGCCGGGCAACCGCGTGCTAGAGGTCGGCACCGGCTCGGGCTATACGGCCGCCGTGATGTCGCGGCTCGCGGCGCGCGTCATCACCGTCGACCGCTACAAGACCCTGATCGAACAGGCAAAGCAGCGTTTCGAAGCGCTCGCCATCGGCAACGTGATTGCGCGCCAGGCCGACGGTTCCAACGGTCTGGCCAATGAAGGGCCATTCGACCGCATCGTCGTCTGGGCGGCCTTCGACAGCCTGCCACGCTTTTTGCTCGACCAGCTGTCGAGCGGCGGCATCGTCATCGCGCCGATCGGCCCCGAGGAGGGCGAGCAGGTGCTGGCCAAGCTCACCAAGGTCGGCAGCCGCTTCGAGCGCGAGGATATCGGCATGGTCAGGCTGCAGCCGATCCTGCCCAGCATCGCCGCGGTGATCTGATATCGTTCCGGTGCGAAGCGGCTTTCCGTCTGGCGTCGCGGCTTGCTCAGCGAAGGCGGTGGTCTTGTCGGGCATGAACAGCGTGTTACCTTGAGGCAACAATCCGGATTATTTGAGTAGAAAGCCTGCGTGCACGCGGTGCGCCCCTGTCGCTGGTCTTGGCCGATGGGGCGCCAAACCGGCGTGATAGCTGGCTTTTGCCGGCGCCAGAATTTCTCCCAATGTTTTAAGAAAATTTTCGTCGGATTCTAATGGGTTAACCGGCCAGTAACATTAACGCGCTTTAATCACGGTCAGTTTGTACCGGGTCTGTGCGGGTTAGTGCGATGCAATTCAATTCCTTGAAAGCAAACAGACGCAATCTGGCGCGTGGCTGCGCTGTCTTGATGATCGCCGGCGCGGCCGCCGGCTGCAGCTCCCAGGCGATGCGCTTCAACGGTGTCGACGATGTCTTCACATCGTCCACCAACAACCAGCGCGCCATCATCAACAAGCAGGGTGCCGATCAGCCCTATCCGGGCGATACGGTCGCCGCTGCGCCGGTTGACGGCACCCATACCCAGTCGGTCAGCCGCTCCAGCCTGGAGCCGGTCACGGCCCAGCAACTGCCGCCGCCCTCGCAGCCGGCGTCCGTCAGGCCGATGCGCAGCGCCTCGGCGCCGGCGCTCGCTCCCGCGCCGCATGTCGACAGGACGATGACGACAGGCACGGTTGCGCCCGCGGCAAAGCCATTCAAGACGGCTGAGCCCGATGCAACGCGCAACGCAAGTGCCGCGCCGCACGCTACCGAGATCGTGGTCCGTGACGGCGAGACGCTTTCGGGCCTGGCGCAGCATTATCATGTGCCGGCCGATGCCATCGCCAAGGTCAACGGGATCGACCCGAAGAAGGGCATCCGGTCTGGGCAGAAGATCGTCATTCCGGCCTACGCCTATTCGAGCAAGGCCGAGCCGAAGGTCGCCGACGCCAAGCCGGTGAATGCTCCGAAGGAGCCGGCCAAGGGACCTGAGAAGGTCGCGGTGTTGCCGCAGCAGCCGAAGCTGAAGGATGGCAAATCGGCCGCCCAGCTCGACGCTTCGGCCGCGGCGAGCGGTTCGAAGAACCCGAAGCCCGCGCCGCAGATGGCAGCGGCCAAGCCTGCCGGCGCCGGCGGCACCTACACGGTACAGCAGGGCGACACGCTGTCGTCGATCGCCAGGAAAACCGGCGTCGGCACCACGGCGCTGAAGCAGGCCAACGGCATGAAGGACGGTCTGCTCAAGATCGGCCAGACGCTCAAGGTTCCGGCTGGCGGCACTGTCCAGGTGGCAGCCGCCAAGACTGCGGCCGCCAAGCCGGCGATCGATCCGGTGACGACGGCAACGACGCCGCCGGCGGCCAAGACGACCGAGACGCTTGCCTCCTACACGCCGCCTAAGAAGGACGCCAAGGTCATCCAGCAGGCCGAGGACGACGATGCGGTGGCGCCCGATGGCACGGGCATCGGCAAGATGCGCTGGCCGGTGCGCGGTCGCGTCATCTCAGGCTTCGGTTCCGGCAAGGACGGCGTCGACATCGCGGTGCCGACCGGTACGCCGATCAAGGCGGCCGAGAACGGCGTCGTCATCTATGCCGGCGACGGGCTCAAGGAATTCGGCAACACGGTGCTGGTGCGCCACGAGAACGGCCTGGTCACGGTCTACGGCCACGCCAGCTCGATCGAGGTGCAGCGCGGCCAGAAGGTTAAGCGCGGCCAGGAAATCGCGCTGTCGGGCATGAGCGGCACGACGGACTCGCCCAAGCTGCATTTCGAAGTGCGCAAGAATTCGGCCCCGGTCGATCCGACCGGCTATCTCGAATAGAACAAAAAACGCGATTTGCGGTCCGTCTGACCTCCAGTCCGGCCCGCCGGCTCAGCCCGCTCCGAAAGGGGCGGGCTTTTTCAGTTTTGCGCAAAAAAGCCCGCCGGCAAGGCTTAGAGCGTTTCACCGTTTCCCGGAAACGGCGAAGCGCTCTAACTCTTTGTTTTTACGCAATTCCGGACGGAGGGTTACGG
Source organism: Mesorhizobium sp. ORM8.1 (assembly GCF_053005525.2). NCBI lineage: Bacteria > Pseudomonadati > Pseudomonadota > Alphaproteobacteria > Hyphomicrobiales > Phyllobacteriaceae > Mesorhizobium > Mesorhizobium sp. ORM8.1. Next base: position 6,740,831 of record NZ_CM132600.1, read on the forward strand.
CGAAGTCGCCGAACTTAACCGCTCACACTTTTCCTGGAATTGCTCTAGAGGTGATCACGGAGCGTGTCGGCGATCATCTCCTCGAGGCTGCTCGCCTTCACGCCTAGAAGTGCCTCGGTGTCCGAGGAATCGACCAGCATCGGGCTCTCGAAGAGGTAGCTCATCTCGATGAGTTCATGCATGCCCAGTGCTTCCATCTCGGCGACGGAATAGGAACGTGTCCCCGGCACCTCCCGTCCAAGCATCGCCGCGGTTTTCCGGATGAGCTCCCGGGGTGAGGCGTGCTGCGAGGGAACGTGAAACGCTCGTCTCCATTCGCCCGTGTAGCGGGCGGCCGCTACCAATGTGCTGGCGACATCCTTGGTGAAGCTCCAGGCATGCGTTGCGTCGAGGTCTCCAATGAAGGCGGTGGGCTTGCCCTCGATGATGGAGGGCAGCGCGACCAGCGAGAAGTAGCTGATCGCGCCATGTCCGAGATAGTCGCTGGAGCGGACTTCGATTGCCGGTATATCGGCGCGGACCGCACGCTGCCACATGATCGTCCTGGCGGTTCCCTTCTTCGACGTCGGGTCCAGAGACAGGTCGGAGCGCAATGGGCTGTCGGCATTTTTCCCATAACCATAGAGATTACCGAGCACGATGAGCTTCGCGCCGACTGCTTCGGCCGCGCGCACGGTGCCGTCGATGATTGGGAAAAAGTCGGTCGGCCAGCGATGATATGTGGCCATGGCGCACATGAAAATGGCATCGGCGCCTCGGCAGATGCGCGACAGTTCCGCGGCATCGGTGGCATCGGCCGGTATGGCCCGCACGTTCTGCAACGCATTCGAACCGACGCTTCGGCTAGTGAGAACGACATCATGTCCTTCTTCGCCAAGAAGCCGGGCGGTCTCGCGTCCAACCGGGCCCGCGCCGACGACAACACAGAAACTCATGGCAACCTCTTCCAAGCTTGATGAGAGGCGTGAGTACAGGGTCGCGGCATTGAAAATCGCGCGGGAATTGCCAAATCTTGAGCAGGTTTTGCCAATCAATCGAGGGGCCATGCGTCCGCAATTCGCTTCGGACCTATCGCCGTCCGGCGTAACGATGGTTTCCCGGCATATCGAGGCAGGTGTCCATCGCCTGTCGCGGGCGCCGCACCATCGCATCATGGTGCATGCAAGTGCGGCGACACGCTCCTACTGCAATCAGGTCGGGCGGTATTTTGTCAGGCGCGCCGGCGATATCGACCTGGTGCCGGCTGGCGAGGAGGGCGGTTTCGAGGCTGAAACCCCGTTCGACACGACCGAGATTGTCTTGCAGCCAGCCTTGATGGAAAGGGTTGCCGCGGAACTTGGCGGCAGGGCGCTGGCATCGCGGCTGGACACACGCCATTTGCTTCGTGACCAGCGCATCGAGCATCTTGCTCGGGCACTGCAGAGCGATCTCGATGCAGGCGCGCCGAGCGGCTCTCTGTTTGCCGACAGCATTGGCGCCGCGCTCGCGGTCAGGCTGCTTGGCCTCGATGAACCAGACACCGATCGAACGAACCGGCTGTCGGATACCCAGCTCAAGCGCGTCCTGGAGTATATCGAGGCTGCTCTCCATGAGCCGCTTTCGATCCATCGGCTAAGCCGGGTTGCCGGCGCGAGCAGCTCGCATTTGCGGACATGGTTCAAGGTGGCGACCGGCGTCACCCTGCATCGCTACGTGTTGCGACGTCGCGTCGAACGCGCCCGCATCCTGTTGCAGCGAGGCGACCTCAGCACAAGCGAGGTGGCGGAATTGACGGGCTTCGCGCACCAGTCACATCTGGCGCATTGGATGCGGCGCGAGACCGGCCAAACGCCACGCGACGTGCGACGGGCGCAGCCTCCCAGATGACATCCCGCAATTAGCGTCAGCGACGCGATCAATCCTTGAGCGGCTTGCCGAGCCTGCCGGCCAGGTCTTGCGTGAACTGCCAGGCGACGCGGCCGGAACGGCTGCCGCGCGTCGTTGCCCATTCCAGCGCTTCGGCGCGCAGCTGCTCGGGGTCGATGTCGAGGCCATGATGGCGGACATAGCCGTCGACCATGTCGAGATATTCGTCCTGCGAACATTTGTGGAAGCCGAGCCAAAGGCCGAAACGATCGGACAGCGAGACCTTTTCCTCGACCGCTTCCGACGGGTTGATGGCGGTCGAGCGCTCATTGTCGATCATGTCGCGCGGCAACAGATGCCGGCGGTTGGACGTGGCGTAGAAAATGACGTTGCCCGGCCGACCCTCGACGCCGCCTTCAAGTGCTGCCTTGAGCGACTTGTAGGAGGTGTCGTCATGGTCGAAGGAAAGGTCGTCGCAAAACAGGATGAAGCGGTACGGCGCCGCCTTCAGCAGGCCCATCAGCTTGGGCAGCGTGTCGATGTCCTCGCGGTGGATCTCGATGAGCTTGAGCGGCAGCTCGGACTTGGCCCTGGCATTGATGTCGGCATGCACCGCCTTGACCAGCGATGACTTGCCCATGCCGCGCGCGCCCCACAACAGCACGTTGTTGGCGGCAAAGCCGGCGGCGAAGCGCTCAGTGTTGTCGACAAGGATGTCGCGGACGCGGTCGACACCGCGGATCAGGCCGATGTCGACGCGGTTGACCTTGCGCACCGGCTCCAGATAGCCGGGATCGGCCTGCCAGACGAAGCAGTCGGCTTCCGAAATGTCGGTCTCCGGTACAGGCGGCGGGGCGAGGCGGGAGACCGCCTCGATCAGGCGCTCGAGTTTCTTGTTCAGGGCGTCAAGGCTGGTGTCGGTCATATCAGGTCTTTGTCTTGGCATTTCGCAATGCGGAAACAGCTCCTTGGCCGCGCTGCAAGAACCAGCCCCAAGCTTTTGTTGGAGCATGATCTTTTCGCTGAGGCCGATGCCACCTCCGGCTGCGACGCTCTAGCACGCGCCAAACGGCTGGAAAAGCAATGGATTGGGCCGGACGCGCAGTTGCATTGGCAAGTTTAGCGACTATATTCCGGCCAAATTTCGCGGGACCGCGTTTGGCGGTTTTTCCCCATTCAGGAGTTTCTCGATGTTCGTCACACCGGCATACGCTCAAGGCTTCGGCGGCGGGGACTCATCTGCTACGTTCATCCAGATCGTGCCGTTTGTCCTGATCTTCGTGATCATGTATTTTCTGATCATCCGGCCGCAGCGCGCGCAGCTGAAGAAGCGCCAGGAAATGCTGTCGGCGGTGCGCCGCGGCGACACGGTGGTGACCGGCGGCGGTTTCATCGGCAAAGTGACCAAGGTGATCGACGACAACGAGCTGGAGGTCGACCTTGGCGGCACCAAGGTGACGGCTTTGCGCTCGACGATCTCGGAAGTGCGGGTCAAGGGCGAGCCGGTGGCGAACCAGAACGCCAAGAAGTAAGCGAAATCCCGACGGCGATGGCCGCGGGCAGGGTTCCGACGAACGGCGGCATATGGTCCATTTTTTGCGACTGAAGGTCATTTTGATCGGGCTTGCCCTGGTCTCGATGATCTTGGGCGCGTCGACTGCTTTTGCCGCTGACCAGCATATCCTGTTTCGCCTGAACCCGTCGGACCTGATCAAGAGCCGGCTGGAAGCGACGCGCGACGAGATCGGGACGCTGCTGCGCGGCGCCCAATCGAAGATCGACTACACCGGCCTTGCCGCGTCCGACCGGGCGGTTCAGATGCGCATCACCGACGCCAATCAGCTTGAGGCCGCCAAGTCGGCGCTCAAGACGGTGACCGGCCCCCGCGCCGACAGCGGTATCCAGGAAATGGCGCTGGATGACAGCGAGCCGGGTCTCCTGAAATTCACGATGACGGACGCCGGTGTGAAGTATCGGACTTCCGCGGCGCTGAAACAGTCGATCGAAGTCATCAAAAATCGCCTGCGCGACCTCAGTGTAGCCGATGCCGTGACCCGGCAAGCGGGCGAGGACGGCATCCTGGTCGAGGCGCCGGGCGCCACGGATCTGCAGGGCCTGGGAAAAACCCTCAACCGGCCTGGACGGTTGAGTTTTCAATTGGTCGACACATCGATGCCGGTGAATGATGCAATCAACGGTCGGCCGCCTGCAGGGTCGTCCGTGCTTTATACGCTGGACGATCCGCCGACGCCCTATCTTGTCGAAAACCGGGTACTCGTTTCCGGTAACCATGTGCTGGACGCCAACGCAACGCATAATGCAGTGAACGATGAGCCCGTGGTCTCATTCCGGTTCGATTCCAGGGGTGCTGAGCGTTTCGAGTGGGCGACGAGACAGTATGTCGGCAAGCCGTTTGCGGTGATTTTGGACGATCAGGTGATTTCTGCCCCCATCATTCGCGAAACAGTCAAGGGCGGCACCGGCCAGATATCAGGGAACTTTACCGACCTGGAGGCCCGGACGATTGCGCTGCTGATGCGCACCGGCGCGCTGCCGGCGCGATTGACAATCGTCGAGGAAGCACGATAGGGCCGGCCGTGGTTGAAATGACGACGATAGACAATAATCGAGCCGATGGCGGAACGCTGCCGCTGGTACGCCTGAACGGATAAGAACGAATGCTCTATTTCTCGCGCCTGAAGATGATCCTGATTTGGCTCGCGGTAGCCGTCACAGTGATCCTTGCCGCGCCCAATCTCTTCCCGGCAAGCGTGCTGGCGGAACTGCCGAGCTGGGTGCCGAAGCGGCAGATGACGCTCGGCCTCGACCTTCAGGGCGGCTCGCACATCCTGCTGCAGATGGATCAGAACGATCTGATCAAGGATCAGTTGGAGACGACGCGCGACGAGATCAGGTCACTGCTGCGCGATGCCAAGATCCAATATACCGGCCTCGGTGGAACGGGCCGGACGGTGCAAGTGCGCATCAACGATCCGAGCCAGGTCGAAGCCGCCAAGACGGCGCTGAAGCCGATAACCAACCCGGTTACAGCCGGGCTCTTTAGCGGCGGTTCGGTCCAATCGATGACGATGGACGATTCCGAGGCTGGGCTGTTGAAGTTCACGGTCACGGATGCCGGCATCAAGTACCGTACATCGACGGCGCTGTCGCAGGCGATCGAAGTGGTGGACCGGCGCGTCAACGCGCTCGGCACGACCGAGCCGATCGTGCAGCGGCAGGGTGACGACCGCATTCTGGTGCAGGTGCCAGGACTTCAGAATCCTCAGAAACTCAAAGACATGCTCGGCCAGACCGCCAAGCTGACCTTCCAGATGGTCGATACGTCGGTGCCCGTCCAGGATGCAATGAAGAACCGTCCGCCGCCCGGAGATTCGATCCTGTACTCGCAGGATGATCCTCCGGTTCCTTATCTGGTCGAGAACCGCGTGATCGTGTCTGGCGAAGACCTGTCGAATGCGACGCCGACCTACAACTCGCAGACAAACGAGCCGGTGGTTTCCTTCACGTTCAATTCCAGGGGCGCGACGCGGTTCGGCCAGGCGACCCAGCAGAATGTCGGCAAGCCGTTCGCCATCGTGCTCGACAATCAAGTGATATCGGCCCCGGTTATCCGCGAGCCGATCCTTGGCGGCAGCGGTCAGATCTCCGGCAATTTCACCGCCGACAGCGCCAACGACCTTTCCGTGCTGTTGCGGGCGGGCGCCCTGCCGGCAAAGCTGACCATCATCGAAGAGCGCACAGTGGGTCCAGGCCTCGGGCAGGACTCCATCCATGCCGGCAAGATCGCGGGCATAATCGGCTCGATCCTGGTCGTCGCCTTCATGTTCGTCGCCTACGGTTTCCTCGGCTTCCTCGCCAATATCGCTTTGGCGGTGCACGTGGCGATGATCGTTGGGCTGCTGTCGCTGCTCGGCGCCACGCTGACCCTGCCGGGCATCGCCGGTATCGTGCTCACCATCGGCATGGCGGTGGACTCCAACGTTCTGATCTATGAGCGCATCCGCGAGGAGCGGCGAAACGGCCGCTCGGTGATCCAGGCGATCGACACCGGCTTCTCCAAGGCGCTGGCGACGATTGTGGACTCCAACGTTACCTCGCTGATCGCCACCGTGGTGCTGTTCTGGCTGGGCACCGGCCCGGTCAAGGGCTTTGCCATCACCTACGCCATCGGCATTCTGACCACGGTCTTCACCGCCTTCACCTTCACCCGCATGCTGGTGTCGATCTGGCTGCGCCGCGCGCGTCCGAAGGAATTGCCGCGGGCACCCGTCACCTTCATCCCGCCGGGCACCAAGATCCCGTTCATGGGCATCCGCCGCTGGACCTTCGCGCTCTCCAGCCTGTTGTCGATCCTGTCGGTCGCCGGCTTCCTCACCCTCGGCATCAATTACGGCATCGACTTCAAGGGCGGCTCGATAATCGAGGTGCAGTCCAAACAGGGCGATGCCAACCTCGGCGACATCCGCAACCGGCTGTCCGAACTCAACATCGGCGAGATCCAGGTGCAGCAGTTCGGCGCGCCGAACGACGTCTTGATCCGCGTCGGCACGCAGGACGCCGGCGAGAATGCCGAGCAGACCGTCATCGACAAGGTGCGCGGCGAACTGCAGGACCAGTATGATTTCCGCCGCGTCGAAGTGGTGGGACCGACGGTCTCCGGCGAGCTTGCCAAGCAAGGTACGATCGCCATGCTGATCGCGCTGGTCGGCATCATGCTCTATGTCTGGTTCCGCTTCGAATGGCAGTTCGCGGTCGGCGCCATCATCGCCACCGTGCACGATGTGGTGATGACCATCGGCTTCTTCGTCATCAGCGGGCTCGAATTCAACCAATCGTCGCTGGCGGCGATCCTGACCATCATCGGCTATTCGCTGAACGACACCATCGTCGTCTATGACCGCGTCCGCGAGGATCTGCGAAAGTACAAGCGAATGCCGTTGCCGCAGCTCTTGAACAACGCCATCAACGAGACGCTGTCGAGAACGACGCTGACGTCGGTGACCACGACCCTTGCGCTGCTGGCCCTGGTGCTGTTCGGCGGCGAGGTGATCCGCTCCTTCACGATGGCGATGCTGTTCGGCGTGGTGTTCGGCACCTATTCGTCGATCTTCATCGCCGCGCCGCTGCTGATCCTGTTCAAGTTGCGGCCGCAGGCGGCGACGAACGAGGATGAAAAGCCGGCGAGCGGCAAGGCCGTGGCGACCTGAATCCGGCTAGCGCGTTTCACCGTTTCACGGAAACGGCGAAGCGCCCTGGCTCCTTGTTTTTGAAGCAATTCCGGACGGAGGGTTACGGCGAAGTCGCCGAACTTAACCGCTCACACTTTTCGGCATCATGCTCTAGACCCATGGCCAAAGGCATCATCATCCGCGAGGCGCATTTCCCAGGCAGGGCGCCGATCGAAGCCTATGGCAATGGCGGGTTCCGGTTTGCCGACATGTCGCACCGCGGATCGCTGCTTTGCCTGCCGTCCGGCATCCATGGCTGGGAGCCGGCCGATCCGCTGGCGTTGAAGGTCTCCGACTTCGACAGGCTGTTCGGCGAGGCCGGCAAGATCGAGATCCTGCTGGTCGGCATGGGCAAGGATCTGCGGCCACTGCCCGCCGCCTTGCGCGCCGCGCTGAGGGAGGCCGGCATCTCGGCCGATCCGATGTCCACCGGCGCGGCGGTGCGGACCTACAACGTGCTTCTGGCCGAAGACCGCGCCGTGGCCGCGGCGCTGATCGCCGTCGATTGAATGGCCGGCGCTCCAACCATCGTCATGGATGCGGCGCGCGCCGCCGACCATGACCGGTATCTCTCAGCGCTCTACGCACCCGCCGACAAGCGCGACAGGTTGTTTTCGCTCTATGCCTTCAATGCCGAGCTCGCCGGCGTGCGGGACCGCATCCATGAGCCCCTGCCGGGCGAGATCAGGCTGCAATGGTGGCGCGACGTCATCGCCGCTGAAGGGGACGCGGACACAGGCAATCCGATCGCCGATGCGCTGAGGGCGACGATTGCCGCCAGCGGTTTACCGAAGGCCGCTTTCGACAACATGCTCGAGGCGCGCATCTTCGACCTCTATGACGATCCGATGCCGTCTCGGACCGATCTCGAAGGCTATTGCGGCGAGACGGCCGCAGCACTCATCCAGCTCGCGGCAATGGTGCTCGATCCGGTAACGGCGCCGCGCTTTGCCGACCTCGCGGGCAGGGCCGGTTGCGCGCAGGCCATGACCGGGCTGTTGCTTCTGTTGCCGCTGCATCGTCGGCGCGGCCAGTGTTTTATTCCGTCCGATATACTGGCGGCGGCTGGCACCTCGCCGGAAGCGCTCGTCAAAGGCGAGGATGAGGCCGCGGCGAAGCGCGCCGTGGCGGCGATGACCGCCTTGGCGCGCGAGCACCTCAATGCGTTCGAGCAAGGCGCGCCGACGCTTCCCGTATCGCTGCGGCCGGCCTTTCTGCCACTGGCGCTGACGCGCGCCTATCTCGGCAAGATGGAGAAGGCGCAGCGGTCTGTGCTCGACTCGACGGTGCAGTTGTCGACCGTCCGCCGGCACTGGCTGCTCCTGCGTCACGCGATGCGGGGTTGGACGCCCCTTTGACGTAAACGTCAACCGTGCTAGGGATTCCGCCGACTGGACTCGCCGTGAAGAAATGCGAGCCAGCCGAGGAGACGCCTTTCATGAGCTTGCCCGTGCTCGTCATTCTTGTCGTGGTCGGCATTGCGCTGTCGGTTGCAGCCGTGCACTTCACCGGCGGCACGACGACCGCGACGCTTGCCAATGCCGACCAGGCACTGGTGCGTTTTGCCGAGGATTTTCCGGACGAGAAGCCAAGCGCCATATGGCTGACGGCGGACGGGCATAGCGCGTTCCTCGAGCTCGCCCCGCAACGCTGCGCCATCGTGCAGAGCATCGGCGACTGTTTCCTGACGCGCATCGTCACGCCACACGACATTCAGGCGCTGGCACGCGAAGGGAATGTCGTGTCCTTCAAGCTCAACGACTTCACTTGGAAAGGCGGCCGCTTTGCCTTTGCCGACGAGGCCGGCGCGCTCGCCGTGGCGGCAGCGCTGCAGAAACATGATCAGATGCGAAAGGCGGCGTGATGGACCAGTATAATTTCCCGCAGGTCACCCAGCTTGCCATTCCTTTCTTCGTCGTGGCGATCCTGATCGAACTCTGGCTGGTGCGCACCGGACGCGCCAAGGGATCGTTCGAGACGCGCGACACGCTGGCCAGCCTGATGATGGGCACCGGCAATGTCGTTGCCGGTATCCTGCTCGGCGTGGTGTCCTATTGGGCGTTGTTGTGGCTGTGGCAGTTCCGCGTCTTCAATCTCGGCCTGTCGGTTTGGGTGTTCGTCGTCGCCTTCCTGTTCGATGACTTGCGCTACTACGTCTACCACCGCATCGCGCATCGGGTGCGCTGGGTCTGGGCCGAGCACGTCAACCACCATTCGAGCCAGCACTACAATCTCTCGACGGCGCTCAGGCAGAGCTGGACCGGGCTGTTCACCTTTATGTTCGTGCTGCAGGCGCCGCTGGTGCTGCTCGGCTTCCATCCGGCGGTGATCGCCTTCGTCTTCGGCTTCAACCTCGTCTGGCAGTTCTGGATCCATACGGAGACGATCGGCAAGATGTGGGGCTGGTTCGAGTTGATCTTCAACACGCCCTCGCATCACCGCGTCCACCACGCCACCAATCCGCGCTATCTCGACGCCAACTATGCCGGCACGCTGATCATCTGGGATCGCATGTTCGGCACCTTCGTCGAGGAGTTGAAGAAGACCGGCCGCGCTACGGCATCGTCAAGAACATCGGCACCTTCAACCCGCTGAAGGTGGCTTTTCACGAGTGGATCGGCATGTTCAAGGACGCGCTGACGCCGGGGCTGACGATGCGCGACCGGCTCAACTACCTGATCAAGCCGCCAGGCTGGAGCCACGACGGATCGCGCGACACGTCCGAGACGCTGAAGGCGGCTTATGTGCGGAGAAATCCGGGAGAGGCGGGGAAGCCGGGGCTGCCGATGGCGGGTGCCGAACCGGCGGAGTAAATCATCTATCAAGATGGCTCGCCGCTACCTCGTATCAGCGCTTCGTAATCCCGGCCGCCATAAAAGACGCTGACGATGTCGACGAGATCGTCGGCGATGACATAGGCAATGACGGCCGAGTGCTCGAAAGGGACTATTCGCAACCCGGACGCGATATCGTCGCGGAGCGGCCGCCACGAGGGGTAATTGCCGATGCTCTGGCAACGCTGCTTGATCCGATCGACGAAACCGTTGGCGATATTTTCGCTGCCACTGCTCTTGAGAACGTAGGCGCCAATCGCTTCGAGATCGGAAATCGCGCCTTCGCTAAGAACGACGGCGAGACGCTTTATCATCACCGTCTCGCGCGAGGTGCGAAATCCGGCCCTTTACCCTGTCGATTGCCTCTTCGAGTGGAACGCCAGGCCTCGGGTCCTCGATCGACGCCTTCACCCGAGCCCTGATCGAGGCCATGCGCTCGGCATGTTCATCTTCCTCGCGTTGGAAAGCGCGAAGGGCTGCGCGAATGACTTCACTAGCCGAACCGAAAGACCCATCCTCTACCTTTTTCGCGGATCATGCGCGCCATTGCGGGGGTAACGGTGACGGACAGTTTCTCGGCGGATTCCATGGAGCGGCTCCTTTCAGGCAAGTAGGATAGTATCCTACTCTTGCAGCGGGTCCACCCGGAAGGCTCGCTACTCGGCAGCTTGCGCTTGTGCTGGCAGCCCCAACCACTCCCGGCAATCGGCTTGCGCACGCGACGTGATCGCATGGCGCTTGGCGACCGTCTTGTCCTTGCCGCGCAGGCGTTTGCCTTCTGTCTTGGGCGCTTCCACAGGCGGGAACAGGCCGAAATTGACGTTCATCGGCTGGAAGGAGCGTTTGCCTGGCTCATCGTCGGAGACGATGTGGCCGCCGGTGATGTGGTTGAGCAGCGCGCCGAAGGCGGTGGTAACCGGAGGCAGTGATGGCGCCTGGCCGAGCCGTTCGGCGGCGGCGAAGCGGCCGGCGAGCAGGCCGATCGCCGCGCTCTCGACATAGCCTTCGCAGCCGGTGATCTGGCCGGCAAAGCGCAGGCCGGGCCGCGATTTCAGCTGCAGCGATTGATCGAGCAAGGTCGGCGAGTTGATGTAGGTGTTGCGGTGCAGGCCGCCCAGCCGTGCGAAATCGGCGTTTTCGAGCCCCGGAATGGTGCGGAAGACGCGCACTTGCTCGGCATGCTTCAGCTTGGTCTGGAAACCGACCATGTTGTAGAGCGTGCCCAGCGCATTGTCCTGGCGCAGCTGCACCACGGCATAGGCCTTGACCGTCGGATTGTGGGCATTGGTCAGTCCCATCGGCTTCATCGGCCCATAACGCAGCGTCTCGACGCCACGCTCGGCCATCACCTCGATCGGCAGGCAGCCATCGAAATAGGGCGTGCCCTCCCACTCTTTGAACTCGGTTTTCTGGCCGTCGATCAGTGCCTGGACGAAGGCGAGATACTGGTCCTTGTCCATCGGGCAGTTGATGTAGTCCTTGCCGGTGCCGCCGGGGCCGACCTTGTCGTAGCGCGACTGGAACCAGCAGGTGTCCATGTCGATGGTGTCGAAATGGATGATCGGGGCGATCGCGTCGAAGAAGGCCAGAGCATCGGCGCCGGTGGCCTCGGCAATCGACTGGGCAAGCGAAGGCGCGGTCAGCGGTCCAGTGGCGATGATCGCCTGGTCCCAGTCCGCGGGCGGCAGTCCGGCCACTTCCTGGCGCTCAATGGTGATCAGCGGGTGCGCCTCGATCTTCTTCGTCACCGCATCGGAGAAACCGTCGCGATCGACGGCCAGCGCGCCGCCGGCCGGCACCTGGTTGGCGTCGCCGGCGCTCATGATCAGCGAACCGGCAAGCCGCATTTCGGCATGCAGCAGGCCGACGGCGTTGTTTTCGGCATCGTCGGAACGGAAGGAATTCGAGCAGACGAGCTCGGCCAGGCCATCGGTCTTGTGCGCATCGGTGCCGCGCACCGGACGCATTTCATGCAACACGACCGGAACGCCGGCTTGCGCGATCTGCCATGCTGCCTCGGAGCCGGCGAGGCCGCCGCCAATGACGTGTACAGGGTTTTTGCTCATGAGCGCCGGAATAATCGCTTGTTGTTGCGATTGCAATTGCCGGGCAATGGCGGGAAGCCCGAGCCCAAAACAACAACACCCGCCGGGGGAGGAGGTCCGGCGGGTGTCGTTTTTGGGGTCGATCCTCGGGAGGAGGTGGGGATCGACCGTATTCGTCATTGCCGGGGAGGAGGTCGGCTTTGACAAAATCTCTTGTCGCTCGGAAGACGAACTTCGTTCGCTTCGTAAAAGGGGCGAAACCCTTTGGGAAACAACGCCCGCCGCGGGAGGAGGTGCGGCGGGCGCCGTTTTGGTGGTCAACCCTCGGGAGGAGGTGAAGGCTGACCTAATTCGTCAGGGTCGGGGAGGAGGTCGACCCTGGCGAAATTCTCGTTAGACGGTCGCCTTGCGGGCGATCATCTTGATCTCGTCGCGGACGATGCCGAGATCATGGAGCTGGCGGTTCGAAAGGCGACCCAGCTCGGTAACGGTGTCGCGGTAAACGCGCCAGTTACGATAGTTGCGGATCAGGTTCATTGTCGTTCTCTTTTTCAAAACTGGTTCGGATCATTTGCGACCCGAAGAGGATTAGACCGCCTTGCGGGCGACGAAGTGGATGTCGCTGCGGCTGATGCCGAGGTCGGTCAGTTCACGGTTCGACAGGCGGCTCAGCTCGGAGACGGTGTCCCGGTAGCGGCGCCAGTTGCGGTAGTTGCGGATCAGGTTCATGGTAGTTCTCGTTTCGTCTTTGGTTCGGATCATTCCGTTTGTGTACGAACATAAAATAGGCGGGGTCATATCGATTTAAAAGTGCCGTTGGCGCATGGCAGCAATGCAAATTGTGCAATGCAACATTAACGGCCATTCACGCCTGCGCCACAATAAAGGCCGAATCGGAAAATGCCGCTGCGGCAACGGTTTGGCTGTTTCAATTGAAGAAATGACCGGGCTCGGGGGATAGGCATGGCGGGCTACGCGACACGGGTGAGGGCGGATATCGCGCGCTGGCGCGAGGCGGGGCTGATCGATCCGGCCACGGCCGACGCTTTGACAAGCGACGTCGCCGCTAATGAGCGCGCATCTTTGAGTTTCGGCTCGATCCTCGCGATGATGGCAGCCCTTCTGTTCGGCGCGGCGATCCTCATCTTCGTTGCCGCCAACTGGGACGCCATTCCACGCCTGACGCGCGTGGTCGCGCTGTTTGCCGTCATCCTTGCCGGCTATGTCGGCGGTGCTTTTTTGAAGACCCGCGACCATGCCGCGATCGGCGAGGCGCTGTGGATCATCGCCGCCGCGGCCTTCGGCGGATCGATCGCGCTGATCGGCCAGATGTATCATCTTTCCGGCGACGAGGCGTCAGCCCTGGTGACCTGGTGCGCGGGGACGGCGCTGGCGGCGGTCGCTCTGCGCTCGAACCCGCTGACGGTGGCGGCGGTCGGCATTGCCGATGCCTGGCTGTTCCTCAATGAGGGTGAAATCTACTGGCATGGGAGATTTCCGGATTTCTTCATTGTCGCGGCGATCGTTTTGTTCGCCATTTCGTTCTGGACGCGCAGCCAGGCCGCGCGCCACTTGATCATCCTGTCGATCATCTTCTATCTCTTCATGCGCGCTATCGATCACGATCACGACACGCTGCGGATCGCTGTGCCGCTGGTCATCGGCTCGGCGCTGCTCTTTGCTGCGGCGGTCCTCACGGGCGGTCCGATTGACAAGATCCTTCAGCTAGGCGGCCGGCTGCCGTTGCATGCCTTGATCGGCTTTCTCACCGGGCTGGCGATGATCCAGTTCGAGCTGACGGATGACAGCAGGTACAACGGTGGTTTCGCCATCGCCTCGATCATCGCGCTGGTCGGTATCGTCGCGGCAATCATGCTGGCAGGCCGCGAAAGCCGGGGCCTGCGCTGGCTGGCCTATGCCGGCTTCGCCTTCGAGCTTGCCATCATCTACATCGTCACCTTGCAGTCGATGCTCGACACCGCAGGCTTCTTCCTGGCCGCGGCGGTGCTGCTCGGCATCCTGGCGCTGGTCATCATCCGTGTTGAAAAACGCATGAAGGCGCCCGTGGAGAAAGGAGCGGTGGCATGACCGGCAAGAAACTGATCATCTCCGCGCTGGTGCTGGCGCTTGTCCAGATCGGCTTCCTCAGCTGGATCATCGCCGGGCGCGCGGCGATCCTGCGCAATGGCAAGGAAGTGCTCCTGAAAGTCGAACCGGTCGACCCTCGCGACCTGCTGCGTGGCGACTACATCTCGCTGAACAACAGCATTTCCCGGATTCCGGTGAAGCTGATCGCCAATATCCCGCAAGGCGCGGTTTCCAGCGATGACAGCTCGATCGTGGTGCGGCTGAAGAAGGGCGCCGACGGTTATTGGCAACCGACAGCAGCCTGGTTTGCAAAAGCGCCGGCGCCGGCCGGCGTGGACGAGGCGGATGTCGCTGGACATGTCGCGGCAGGTTGGGATCTGCGAGAACCGGACGCGACGATTTCGCCGGACTATGGCATCGGGCGGTTCTACCTGCCGGAGGGCGAGGGGATGGCAATCCAGAACGATATGCGGGTGCGACCGTTCAGCATCAAGCTCGCGCTTGCGGCCGACGGCACCGCGCAGATCAAGGCGCTGATGGATGGCGACAAGACGCTTTTTCAGGAACCGCTCTATTAAGGCTTTGGCGTTGACTCTTGGGGGACGCGCCGTCCTCCTTCGCCAAGGCTTCGGAGGACACCCTTCGCTCTGACGATCTCAGGGGTGGCCTGCCACCCGAAGCTCGTCAGAGCGAAGGGTGGTGCGGATGAAGGGACTCGAACCCCCACGCCTTTCGGCACTGGAACCTAAATCCAGGGCGTCTACCAATTCCGCCACATCCGCTTTCCTCGGCCATCCCATGTAGCCATCATTCTGTCAATGTCGGGGCTAAAGTCGTGTCTATCCGGCTAAACGCGAAGATAGTTGAAAATTAGCCTAGGCTGTGACAAAAGGCGTGTCGAATGTGACGGAACGTGAATTCCCGCTTCTGCAGCATGTGAAAAGTTTTATAAAAAACAAAGACTTATTCACAGTTTGAGAAGCGTAGTTCAGAAGAGTTTGAACCGCATCTGCGGTCAAATCGTCAGGTTCCGTACCAAAAGCCATTTCCGGCAACATCATACCGGCGGCTATGAACGGTTAAGACCGTTCGGCTGCCTCATTGACGAAGACAAAGGTTTTAGGATGCAGGTCACCGAAACGCTCAATTCCGGTCTCAAGCGCGAGATCAAGGTCACCGTGCCGGCCGGTGACATGGAAGCCAAGCTGATGGCTCGGCTGACGGACGCCCGTGACAAGGTAAAGATCAACGGCTTCCGCCCCGGCAAGGTGCCGGTGCAGCATCTTCGCAAGATGTACGGCAAGTCGTTCATGGCCGAGGTCGTCAACGAGATCCTCAACGATTCGACCCGTTCGATCATCACGGGCCGCGGCGAAAAGGCCGCCATGCAGCCCGAAGTGATCATGACCGAGGATGAAAAAGAGGCCGAGAAGATCCTGGCCGGCGGCAGCGACTTCGAATTCAGCCTCAACTACGAGGTCATCCCGGCGATCGAGATCAAGGACTTCTCCGACATCAAGGTGACGCGTCAGGTCTATGACGTGCCGGATACGGAAGTCGAGGATCAGGTCAAGCGCGTTGCCGAATCGGCGCGCAGCTACGAGCCGAAGACCGGCAATGCCGCCGAAGGCGACCGTGTCTCGATCGACTATGTCGGCAAGATCGGCGGCGAGGCCTTCGCCGGCGGCGCCGGCACCGACCAGCCGCTGGTGCTCGGCTCCAAGGAGTTCATCCCGGGCTTCGAGGACCAACTGATCGGCGCCAAGGCCGGCGACGAGACGCAGGTCACCGTCACGTTCCCGGAAAACTACCAGGCGGCGCATCTGGCCGGCAAGGAAGCCACCTTCGACGTCACCGTCAAGGAAGTGTCGGCGCCCGGCGAACTTGAGATCAATGACGAGACGGCGAAGAATCTCGGCCTGGAGTCGCTGGAGCGTCTGCGCGAGATCGTGCGTGGCCAGATCGAGAACCAGTTCGGCGCGATGACGCGCCAGAAGGTGAAGCGCCAACTGCTCGATCAGCTCGACGCTGCTTATTCGTTCGAGGCACCCTCGAAGCTCGTCGAGGCCGAGTTCAACAGCATCTGGGCGCAGGTCAACCGCGACCTGGAGGCCGCCGGCCGCACCTTCGCCGACGAAGAGACCACGGAAGAAGAGGCGCGCGCCGAATACATGCGCCTTGCCGAGCGCCGCGTGCGTCTCGGCCTGGTGCTGGCCGAGATCGGCGAGAAGGCCGGCGTCACTGTCTCGGACGAAGAGCTGCAGCGCGGCCTGCTGGAGCAGGTGCGCCGCTTCCCGGCCAACCAGCAGCAGGAAGCCTTTGAATTCTACCGCAGCAATCCGGAAGCCATCAACGCGTTGCGCGCGCCGATGTTCGAGGAAAAGGTGGTCGACCACCTGCTCGGCCAGATTTCGGTCACCGATGTCAAGGTCGGCAAGGAAGAGCTGATGGCCGACGACGAGGAGGCCGAGACCGACCAAGGCGAAGCCGGCCAAGAAGGCTGCCTCGAAGAAGGCAGAGGCCAAGGCAAGTGAAGCCAAGGCGGGCGAGCCCGCCGAGGAGCCGAAGAAGAAGGCCGCGCCGAAAAGGAAGGCCGCCGAGGAAGCCGAGTAAACACGGCGCAGTACCGTGATTTCGAAAGGCCGCCTCTCGGGCGGCCTTTTTCATTGTGGGGCCGTTGATTGTGGCCGCGCGGCAACACATTGAGACTGTCTTGACGGTCTGCCGCTGGCGATACGAACCGTTGAATATTATCTGCGCTTCATCGCATTCGCAGGGCGTTTGGAGGCACTGGTGAGACTGGGGTTCATGATGAGAGACGTGGTCGTTGCCGCGGCGCTCTTGTTTGCCGCGACCAACGGCGCCGCAACGGCCGAACCGGACCTTGGCAGCTGGCGTGTCGACACCGGCGCCGACGGCCAGGTCACGGCATCGCTCCACGCCAGCAACAAGCTCATCACCGGGGGTGGCGCGCTGGGCTACAGTCCGGTGCTGACATTGGCTTGCCGGCCGGACGGCGACCCGCGCTGGAGCGAATGGCTGCAACTCAACGATTCGGTTTCGGCCACCCACAAGATCACGATATCGGTCGCGGTCGATGGCGGCAGCAAGTTCGACGAGAGCTGGGCGGTTGGCCGACGCGGCAGGCAGTTCGTCAGGGACGGAGATGACGGCATCAAGCGGCTGGTTTCGGCCAACCGACTGACGCTGTCATGGCGCTTCGGCTTGCTGTCTGGACGAGGCGAGGCCGATTTCGAGCTTGCCGGCCTCTCCGAGGCAATCGGCCAGATCGCCGCAAGCTGCAAGACCGATCCGCCTTGAGCGCGGGTTAGAACGATCCTTCCAGCTCATCAGCCGTCATCACGCGTCCGAACACCTTGCCGATAATACGAAGCGTCGCGTCGTGCGAGGCCTCATCCAATCCGCCATTGGCGTCGCTGATGAAGGCGACCTTGTAGTCGCGCATGAAGGCGCTGCGTGCCGTGGATTCGCAGCAGATGCTGGTGACGGTGCCGATGATGATGACGGTGTCGACCTGGCCGGCGCCGCGGATGTTGCGCAGCACCGTTTCAAGCTGGGTGTTGTGGAACGCATCGTAGCGATGCTTCTTGATGACGACATCGCCGGGCAGCGGCGCGAGCCCGGCGACGATCTCGGTGCCGGCGCTGCCTTCCCGCATCCCTGTCGCCTTCAGTCTCGGTTGATAGGCGGTTTCGAGCGGCGAGATGTTGAAATGGTCGTTCAGCACATGCTGCGTGTAGATCACCGGGACGCCGGCGCCACGGCACAGTTCGATCACCTGCCGCATGGCCGGGATGCGATGGCGCGCCATCGCCACCTCCATCACCGCGCCTTCATCGACGAAGTCGTTTTGCATGTCGATGACCAGGAGGGCGGCGCGCGCTCGGTCGAGCGGCCATGGCTCATTGCCGTGCTGCGGCATGTCGGCTTCTTCCTGTTAGATCAGCAGCAGGCCCTTCATCGAGGCGTTGCCCTTGCGGCCGATGATGATGTGGTCGTGGACGGCGATACCGAGCGGCTTGGCCGTATCGATGATCTGCTTGGTCATCTCGATGTCCGCGCGCGATGGTGTGGGATCCCCGGAAGGATGATTGTGCATCAAACCACTATGAACAGATTCATGATATTTATCAATTACTTGTGATCTGCTTCTGGAAAGGTGGTGCCGGTAGCTGGGGCATGTGTCGAGTGACAACTGGTGATTTTTCACGCTTGGACATGGTCGCATTTGCTCAGTACTCTGACGTCCCGATCAACCACGGATTCCGAACGCTTATCTATCTAGCCAGCGACCTCGGAACGACTGAACTGCCTCTCTGCTACTCTGGCGGTGCCGCCTTTTCCCGCGGCAGTTCGCGTGTGGGTCTGCAGACGACGAGGATCGATTTGTCCCAGCGATCCAACTCGCCGCTCGGATAGAGGATTGCTTTGCCGATCTTGAGGAACGATGGCCCGATCCGCATGCAACGCCAGTTGCGAAGAGTCCCTTCGGTTACCTGTCCGCGATAGCGAGCGATGACTTCTTCAGGGGTGAGGTAGTTCGGGTCCGGCATGGGCGTTATCGATAGCAGAGTTGTGCAACAGCTTGTTGCACCCGCGACCCCATCGGATCGAGACCTGAGGAGAATGCCGGCGCCGTCACCGCGGACTTCTCGTCGTGACCCGAAGCTGCCCAATGAAGGGCTCAGGCGTTGACCGCTTTACGCCACATCCTAGCCTTTGAAACACGTCTTGAAGTGTTCGGAAGCGGACACTAGCGGCGAAGCGATGCAGGTGGGGCGTAAGGGATAGTCCACAACGGAGGTGATCTAGTGGAGCATGCCTTTGTCCGCAAATGAGCCTTCAACACTCATTCGAAACGGCAAGCTTCCTCAGGATCAAGGCGTGGCAACCTCGATGAGCGACTGACCTGCGCTTCGTAGCCCAGGTTGATCAGGAAGTTGCTCTTCCACGACGATCCCGCGAAGAAAGTACTGTCGACAAGCTTGTTGTCGAACCCTGACATCGGACCAGCCGCCAGGCCAAGCATGCGTGCGGCCATGATCAGGTAAGCGCCCTGAAGGCTGCTGTTTCGGAAGGCGGTTTCCCAAGCTACCTGGGGGCTGGACGTGAACCATGACCTGGCGTCCGTGTGCGGATAAAGCTTTGGCAGGTATTCGTAGAACCTCTCATCATACGCGACTACGACCGTGACGGGAGCAGACATCGTCTGGTCGACATTGCCGCGGCGCAGCGCCAGCCGCAGCCGCTCCTTGCCTTCTTGCGTGGATATGAACACGAACCGCCCCGGAGAGCAGTTCGCCGACGTGGGGCCTAGGCGAAGCAGGTCATAAAGTTCCAGCAAGAGCTCGTGGTCGACACGTCTTCCGTCCCACTGGGTTGCGGTTCTCGCGTTTCGAAATGCAAGGTCGAGCATCTCCTGACTTGCTATCATTGTCCGTCCATCGAGCATAACCGCGGCCACAGAGTTAGCGAACCTGTCGTCCCTATTTGGAGTTAGCCCCAAGGCAGCGCCTTTGGGCTCCATTTCAACCCCTACGGAAAGATGCCTATGACGCCGTCCTGGCGTAACTGGCGAATGCGCTCCGCCTCGTAGCCGAGGACCTTCGACAGCACCTCGTCAGTATCCTGACCCAGCATGGGTGGCGCGACATAGGATCTGCCTCTTTGGGCCTCCATTCCATGCGCGGGGCCGACGAGAGAAACAGGGCCCATTTTTGAGCTGTGCACGGTCTGGACCAGATTCCTTGCCGCCACGCTTGGACTCGTCATTGCCTCTGCGACGCTACGAACCATGCCGGCAGGAATCCCCGCGGCATTGCACGCGGAGATCCAATGGCTGCTGGTGCTGCCTTGAAAGCACGGGGCCAACAGCGGAATGAGTTCCGATCGGTTCCTCGCGCGAGCGGCTGCCGTCTTGAAACGCAGGTCTTCGGGAATGGCAGGCCTGCCGATTACGTGTTTGCACAATGCGCTGAACTGCTTGTCGTTTCCGACCGCCAGAACAAACTGCCCGTCGGCCGTTTCGAACACCTGATAGGGAACCACCGTGGGATGCGTGTTGCCCATACGAACAGGGGTTTCACCGGTGTTCAGATAACCGCTGCCAAGGTTGGCCAAAAGGTTCAGGGCGCATTCAAACAGCGAAATGTCTATAAATTGCCCCTTGCCCGTGCCATTCCTTTGGTACAGCGCTGCCAGAATCGCTTGCGTGGCTATCATTCCACAGGCGATATCCGTGATCGCAACGCCCATTTTCATGGGATTTCCGTCTTGTTCTCCGGTGATTGACATCAAGCCGCACTCGGCCTGCATCACGAAGTCATATCCAGGCCTGTCTGATTCCGGACCAGATTTGCCGTAGCCCGAAATCGAGCAATAGATGATGCTCGGATTGATGCCGGACAGAGATTCATAGCCAACGCCGAGCCTATCGGCCACGCCGCTTCGAAAATTCTCTATGACGATATCTGCCTGTCTTGCCAGGTCTCGTACTGTTTCCAGGCCGGCAGTCTTTTTCAGGTCGATAGCGATACTCTTCTTACCGCGATTGGCTGCCAGAAAATATGTCGACACGCCATTGTAATTAGGGACGGACCAAGCTCGTGTATCGTCACCCCCGTCGAGGTTTTCAACTTTCCATATGTCGGCGCCCAGATCCGACAATGTCATCGTGGCCCAAGGTCCGGCCAGGACGCGCGAGAGGTCGAGAACCTTTACACCATCCAGAGGCATCGCCCTTGGAGGCGGCGCCTGCCTGGCATCAAAGTCGATTTCCTGTGTCACACCGGTCATCGTAAAATCTTCGCGTTACAGGGGGTGTGGCCCGGCCCGGTTGGATCAGGCATGCTCCACTGGGTTAACCGGACCGTGGCTCGAAACGTCGCTATGCTGCCAATCCGCGATGGGGACCGAACTTGCTTTCGGCTATGCGCAGGGTCTTTTCGAATTTTTCGACGATTTCCTCGATTACGGATCTCGTTCGCGATCAGCGGCGGGCAGAATCCCACGATCTCACGCATCATCCTGATAATCAGGCCGTGTTCGTAGGCCGTCTGCTGGACATAAGGGCCGACCATGCGCTGCTGACTGAACGCTGCGTTTGTCTGCGGGTTCTCGACTAGCTCGACCGCGCGCATAAGGCCGCTGCCGCGAATATCGCCCACGATAGGGGAGCCCTTGCATGCTTCCCGTAGCATGCCGTCAAAGATGCCGCTCATCGCCCGCACATGCGAGACGACGTCCATTTCCTCGTAGATCGCTATCGTCTCCAGAGCTATTGCCGCGCCCACGGGATGGCCACCGTTGGTGAAGCCGTGTCCAAGCGAACCACCATTTTTGTTGAAGCTCTCGATCGCCTCGTAAATTTCGGGAGAAATCACAACCGCGGACATCGGGAAATACGACGATGTTATGCCCTTGGCGAACGACATCATGTGGGGCTTCATCCCCACGGTCTCAGCCCCGAACCAGTTCCCCGTGCGGCCGAAGCCGCAAACGACTTCGTCGTCCAGGAGCAGGATGTCATACTTGTCGAGAACAGCCTTCACAGCAGGGAAATATCCGTCCGGTGGGACGATAATGCCGCCGCCGGCATTTACCGGTTCGGCGATGAAAGCGGCAATCGTGTCGGGACCCTCGCGCAGGATCAGGCGCTCCAACTCAGTGGCCAGCCGCTTCACGAAATCGTCGTCGCTCTCACTCTCGAGGCGAACGCGGAAACTATTTGGGCACAGAGTGTGAAGAAACCCCGGCAGCGGCAAACCAAACTCGCGGTGCATAAACTCCAGTCCGCACATCGAGCTGGCCACAATAGTGGACCCGTGAAACGCCCTGTCGCGAGCGATAATTTTTCTCTTTGTTGGCTTGCCTCGCGCCGCATGGTATAGCCATGAAAATTTTACCATTGTTTCGTTTGCTTCGGACCCGGAGGTGGCAAAATAAACCTTACCGCCACTGAAGTTAGTCAATTCAATAAGCTTCTTTGCCAAAAGTGAGATCTTGTCGTTCGTTCGACCATAGAACGAGTGGTAGTATCCAAGTTCATTATACTGTCGGAATGCGGTATCGGCGAGCCGTTTGTTGTTAAAGCCAAGCGATGCGCACCACAGCCCGCCCATTGCGTCGACATAGCGGTTCCCGTGCTCGTCTATAATGTGGCAGCCGTCACCGCGGGACGCGATATAAGGCCCTGCTTTGACGTGGGTTTGAGGATTCGTCTGCGAGTGCAGATGAAATGCGATGTCGATCTCGCTCGTTCCAGCCGGTGAAGCCAAAGTCGTTCCCTCTCAGATTGGTTCTGGAGCGCCCCGATGGGTGCTGGCGCAGGTGAATGTGGGAGCCACAATAATGGTAATAAAATCGAGTTTCAATCTTTTTCAGAGACGCTGCGATTTTTCTTTCTTCGTCTCAAAGGGATGCAAAATCGCCAAGTTTTCGTTATTTTTAGAACTAGGTTTTGATTCATGGCTGCGCAAGTGGCCATGCGATCGCCGATTTTAGTCGACTGATTTTGCGCTATTTATCCGTTTCGATGCCGCGCGCTAACGGAGCTCGATGACGACGCAGTGCTGGGTTTGGCTTCGAGCGGAGCCAAAACGCGTCTAGAGGCCCATCACGCTGGTGGGGCCATGACGTTGATCGCGTCCATATGCTCATTGAGGTACGGGACGCGTGTCATCGGACAAGGTTGGCCTTCATGTCTGCGGACTTTGAATTTCCGACAGGAGGTGTTCGCTGTTTGTCAGCGCCGCATCTCGGCGCATCCTCTCGTAGAGCCATGTCCGGAACTTTTCGCAGCCTTGTTTGCGCACCTGTCCACTCGGCTCGACGACATAGTAATCGGACGACCGCACCCTGTACGGCGGGAGATCCATGGCTGGTACCAGGACACCGCTCGTGAAAAGATCGTCGACCAACGGGCTGCCGCCCAATGCGATTCCCTGGCCGCTAAGCGCCGCCTGCATGAGAACCGAGAAGGTATTGACCATGATTTGGTGCTTGCCTCTGGCGACTTCGACGCCGTGGGCATGAAACCAGTCGCTCCAGCCGCTGCCTTGTGCCGAACGCCCCTCGATCCCAAGCAGCATCTCGCCCAACAGGTCGGCTGGCTGAGCGGGGCGTTTGCGGCCTTCCCAGTAGGTCGGGTGGCAGACAGGGGCCACCTCGCAACCCACCAGGAATGTCGCGGACATGGACGGCCATGAGCCTCCGCCGAAACGAATTGTCATATCTATCCGCTGTTTGGAAATGTCGACCAAATCGTCATTCACCGCAAGACGCAGATCGACTTCCGGATTGGTCTTGCTGAACTCGGCAAGCCGAGGCGCCAGCCAGTAGGTGCCGAAGGCGTGTGTCGTGCCCACGACAATTGCTTGCGGGTCGCTCAATTCCCGCACCCGGTTCGCAAGCGAAGCGATCGCCGTTAGATGACCTGGCAGTGACGAATTCAGCATCGCGCCGGCAGGAGTTAGCTCGACAGCCCGGTGCCCTCTTTCGAAAAGAGGGATCTGGAGAAAGGTCTCCAGTTCCCGGATCTGCCGGCTGATGGCGGCCTGTGTGATGTTGAGTTCATCGGCCGCCTTGGTGAAGCTCAGCAGCCGCGCTGCCGCTTCAAACGAAATAAGCGACACCAGAGACGGCATACTTTTGCGCAGCAGGGACATAACGAATTTTAATGCCCAACGGACAAAATTCGCAAGCCGCCTGGTCGTTGCCGGGGCCATCCGACGTTCGAATGCGTCTGGCGCGCCTTTCTGCAAAGCCTTTCGTGAACGGCAGAGCCACAGCTTTCCTAGCTCGTCAGAGAAGCTATCCTTCGCTGACATATGGAATTGTTATGGGTCCGTGAGAATTTTCGCGGTTTACGCACTCGGTCGCCGACTGCATGTTTGATGGACCGAAAGCACGATCACAGGACATGCCCAGCATGAACGCCCCCGTCCTCGTCACACCGGATCTGTTCAAGACGGTTTCCAGCCATTGGCCATCCGGCGTAGCCGTCATCACCTCAACCGCCGGCGATGGCAGTCTGCATGGCTTGACCATGAGTGCCGTCATTGCTCTGTCTCTGGATCCGATGCAGTTCCTGATCTCGCTGGACCGGACATCCAACACGCTGCCGGTACTCAAGGCGACAAAGCGTTTCTGCATCAACTTCCTCAGCAGGGATCAACGCGACATCTGTATGCTGTTCGCCAGCAAGGCCGCCGATAAGTTCGCCTCCGTCAGTCATCGGTTCTCCGATACGGGGCTGCCCATAATTGAGGGGGCGGTTTCCTGCGTCAGCTGCGATGTGAGCAGAATTATTCCGAGCGGCGACCACGAGATCATGATTGGCGACGTAAGCGACATCAAGCATTTTGGCGGCGAACCGCTCGTCCATTTCAAGAGATCGTTCCACTCAATACAGCCTGGCTGAGCGGACTGTCCGGAATTCGAAAATCGCACGCAAATGGATGCTGGCCGTGTTGGTACGCGCTGCCACGGCAATCTCTATCTTTGTTCGCCTGCCGGTTCCCGTGAGCGGCTATGTGAGAGGCTGTCAACCGAATTCGCGCACGACGTCCAGTTCAGCATCCGGGAGGCAGTGCCAACAGCACCATGCCGGGTAACGCTCAACGCAACTTGAGTCGTATAAAATCGATAAAATTCACATTGCGGTCAAAATGAGTTTGCGAGCTTGGGTGTAACGAGGGCGGGCCGCTTACGATGATCGATGGCTGCGCTTCCAGCCTAAATACCGTCAAATACGCCAAGAATCGCGGATTTCGACATGAGGAAGAGACGTCAAAGCTACATCAAAGGGCGAGAACGCAAAATTCACGGCTTGCTAAAAAGTGAATTGAATAGCAGATAAAATTATCGTTAAATGAAATCCAAGTTGCGGTAGTTCCGCCTTCAGCTGGCGGCAGCGCCAAACTTGATCTGAGGAGCAGCATTGGAAATGGCCGCACGCAACATGCATTTTGTTGGGTTCGTTATCGCCGGCCCGACCTGGCACCATTATGGCAGCTGGAGGCACCCCGAAAGCGATGGATTGGACGCTCTGGATCCGGCTCGATACGAGGAGATCGCAAAGACTCTCGAGCGTGGAAAGTTCGACGGCTTGTTTTTCGTCGACTACATGATGCTCTTTGACACGTTTGGCGGTGGCTTCAGGACGAACTTACGAGAGGCTGGACAGCAGTGCATGCTTGAGCCGACGCAGCTGCTCGCGGCCATGGCGCGGGTAACGAGCAAAATCGGCCTTGCCGCAACAATGTCGACCACCTTCTATCACCCATTCCATATAGCGCGGACCTTTGCCACGCTCGACCACATCAGCCGCGGCCGGGCAGGGTGGAATGTGGTGACGTCGTCAATGGAGAGAGAAGCCAAGA
The DNA here is from genome assembly GCF_053005525.2 of Mesorhizobium sp. ORM8.1. NCBI lineage: Bacteria > Pseudomonadati > Pseudomonadota > Alphaproteobacteria > Hyphomicrobiales > Phyllobacteriaceae > Mesorhizobium > Mesorhizobium sp. ORM8.1. The sequence goes on from NZ_CM132600.1 coordinate 6,766,294, forward strand.
ACTTTGGCTTGGACCGCCTCCCGGACAAATCCATCAGATATGACCAGGCCGATGAGGTCATGGAGGCGTGTTTCGAACTTTGGAATAGCTGGGAGAAAGACGCGATCGTTGGTGACCGCGAGAACAATGTCTACGCCGACCCGGACAAAGTTCATTACGTGAATTACCAGGGCAAATATGTCCGTACGTCCGGCCCCCTCACGACGCCGCATTCTCCCCAAGACAGGCCCGTTATCATGCAGGCAGGATCTTCCCCGAGGGGAAGGCAGTTTGCCGGACAATGGGCTGAAATCATATTCACGCTGCAGAATACGAAGCAGCACATGCAGGAGTTTTACAAGGACATCAAAACGCGCCTTGTGAACAATGGCCGCGCGGAAAACGAATGCGCAATCCTGCCCGCAATTGACGTTGTTATCGGTGAGACGGAGTCCATCGCAAAGGAGCGGGCCGAGGCCATAAACTCCTATGCTAGCGCTCCCCTGGGCGTTGCGGAAATATCGAACGCGCTTGGCATGGACATGTCGAACACGCCGTTGGACAGCCGCCTCGAGGATATGGAGCTTACACAGGGCTGTCGCGGCATCCTCGACGTAATGTTGCAAGGCGTGAAGTTGGCGAACCTCACTCTTGGCGAGGCGGGCAAGGCCTGGGCTGTCAATCAAATGACGCCCCAGATCGTCGGAACCCCCTCCATGATCGCCGACAAGCTGCAGGACCTGTTCGAGACCGAGTGCTGCGACGGCTTCATGCTGTGCCCGTCTTCAGCCCGGGCACCTCCCAGCAATTCGTAAAAACCGTTGTGCCGGAGCTGCAGCGGCGCGGAGTCTATCGGAAGGACTACAAGTACAACACCTTCCGGGAGAATTTGAGAGATTAGCAGCGGTCAAGTAAGCAAAAAAGAAAGGGGAATTAAAATGGCAAGAAGTGCAGACAGAGAACGCGGCAAGACGTCGCTCACGCGTCGGTCGTTTCTATCCACCGCAGCGGCGGCTGGCACCGCTGCCATCACCGGGTTTCCATCGATCGCGCGTAGCGCGCCCGCCGCACTCACATTTCCGAATTCGGGTGGCGCGCTTGAGGCCGCTTTCAAGCCGGCGTACTACGACACCTTCAAGGCGGCGACCGGAATCGACATTATTGGCGCTCCCTGGATGGAGGCGGCGCGCATCAAGGCGATGGTCGAAAACAACGCAGTCGACGTGGACGTGATCGGTGCCGACCCAGCGGAAGCCGCCGCGATGGCCAAACTCGGGCTTCTCGAGCCTCTCGACTACGACATCATCGACAAGTCGAACCTGGGCTCAGGCTATGCCCATGAATATTTCGTGCTCACCGATGTGGCGGCATTGGCGATGTCTTGGAACACCAATAGCTTCAACAGCGAAACTAGACCAAAAAACTGGGCTGAATTTTTCGACAGCGCGGGAAAGCCCGGCACCCGCAGCCTCTGGAAGTCGGCTTCGCAAACGCTTGACATCGCGGCACTCGGCGGTGGTCAAGATCCCGCAAAGCTTTATCCGCTCGACCTCGACAAGGCGTTCGCGACGCTAGACAAGGTCAAGAAGGATCTGGTGTGGTGGACATCTGGGGCGCAGAGCGCTCAGTTGTTGATTGACGGAGAGGTCGACCTTGGCTCTGTCTGGAACGGCCGTATCTATCAGCCAATCAAGAATGGCGCAAAAATCGACTACACATACGATCAGTGTTTGTACACGTCGGACTGCATGATCGTCCCCAAGGGATCTCCTCACAAGAAGGAAGCGATGGAATTCATCGCAAATATGGTGAAGGCCGAAAACCAGGCGATTTTCTCGAGGAACATTCCCTATGGGCCGACCAACCCCAAGGCGTTCGACCTGCTTGACGAAGCGACAAAGAAGCTGCTTCCGAACTCTCCTGGCAATGGAAAAACCGCAGTCACCCAGGATTACACTTATTGGGCTGAAAACGGCCCACAGATCACTGATCGATTTAACAAATGGCTCGTCGGGTAACCCCCTTGGTCCCTGAGCAGACATCACTTCCGATCTCCCTCGGCCGTGTCTTGAGACTCGGCCGAGGGGCATCTTTCCGAACGGGTCGCGGCTGGCTGCTCGCTCTGCCTGTCTCGATGCTGATCGTTCTGTTTCTTCTGCCCCTGGCGATCATGGTGAGACAGAGCTTCTCGGGTGAGGGCGGCGCGCTGTCGACATACGTGAGTATTGCCACAAACCCTGCGCTGTTTTGGCCGCTGATCTACACGTTTCGGACCGCCGCATCGGTCACGGTAACGGCGCTTCTGATCAGCTATCCGGTGGCCTACGTGTTGAGCGGCATCTCAGGCAGGTGGCTGAACGTTGCCGTTGCACTCATTTTGATCCCCTTTTGGACAAGCACAGTGATCCGAACCTATGCGTGGATGGTGCTGGTGCAGCGCAATGGAATTGTAAATGATATGCTTGTGGCTGCTCATCTTATTGATCGGCCGCTCAGATTGATCGGGTCCGATCCGGTGGTCCAGATCGCGATGGTTCATTTGATGCTGCCGTTCATGTTGCTGCCGCTGCTAAGTTCGTTCCGGGGTATCGATCGACTATATTTGCGGGCGGCGTCCGTTCTTGGCGCTAATCCCCTGAGGCAGTTCGTGCATGTCTTTTTGCCCCTGTCGATGCCTGGCGTCACGGCCGGTTGTGCGCTGGTCTTCATCTCATCTCTCGGCTTCTATGTGACCCCCGCTTTGTTGGGTGGGTCTCAGCAGATGATGTCCGTCGTCATCGAGCAGCAGGCGTCGCGCCTTCTAAATTGGCCAATGGCGTCGGCCTTGGGTACGGTGCTGTTGGTCATCACCGCGGCCATGTTCTTCGCCTATGAACGCGCCGTATCGACAACTTCAGGACGGCGAGGCAGAAAATGAACGGGGCCCAAAGATGGCGCGTCGCCAGGATGGCGCTTGTGGCGTTCGTGGTCCTGGTTCTGCTGTTCCTTGTCGTGCCGACGATGATCATCGTGCCACTGTCGTTTAGCGGTGAGGAGTTCATGAAATTTCCGCCGGAGAGCTTCTCATTGAAGTGGTACGAGGCCTTCTTCAGCAGCAAGGATTTCATGACCTCGGTCCTGAACAGCCTTAAGATCGGCATACCTGCGGCGTCACTCGCAACGGTGAATGGAACGCTGGCCGCGCTCGCGCTGGCCAGGGGGCGAATCCGATTTCGCCGCGCATTGTCCGCGTTGATCATAGCGCCGCTCATCCTGCCGCAGATTGTGTTGGCGCTCGGCCTCTTCCCGGTTCTGGCTAAGATCGGACTGATTGGGGGGTATCTCGGCATAGTGCTTGCTCACGCGGTGGTCACGATGCCATTGGCGTTCATAACAGTGTCGACTGCTTTAGCCAATTACCCGGAGGCTCTGGAAACAGCAGCTGAGACACTGGGGGCTAACAGGTGGAGAACATTCACGCACATTACATATCCGTTGATCGGGCCGGGTATAATACTTGGCTTCATATTCTCTTTCGCGTTTTCGTTCGATGAGTTGATATTGGCGATATTCCTTACGAGCCCGGCAACGCGTACCGTACCAAGGATGCTGTGGGAGCAGCTCAATTACGAAGTGACTCCGGTCATTGCTGCCGCAACATGCTGCATATTGGTCGGAACTCTGGTGCTTCTATCGGCGGGGGCGCTTGTGCAACGGCGATCGAAAATCGCGGTCAAGGTCGAAGCCAGATGAACGCGCTCCCTAACTTGTCAGACTATGAGGCTTCGAACATGGCCGGTGCCACCGTGGAATTTTCCGAGGTGTCCAAGTCATACGGAGCATTGAGAGTTCTTCAGCCGACCAACCTCACCATCGACCGTGGCGAGTTCTTCGGGATAATCGGGCCGAGTGGTTCCGGCAAATCCACTTTGCTGGGCATCGTCGCGGGGTTCACTCCCCGACCAGCGGCAAAATATGCGTCAACGGGATCGATGTTGTCTCTTTGCCAACCTACCGAAGGGATATCGGCATGGTGTTCCAGGGGTACGCCTTGTTCCCTCACATGAGCGTAGCCGACAACATTGCTTTCCCGCTCAAGATGAGACGCATGAGCCGCGAAGAGATTGAACGGGGCGTCAGGCGGGCGCTAGGCATGGTGCGTCTGGAGAAGTTCGCGGATCGGCATCCGTCACAGCTCTCTGGAGGCCAACAGCAGCGTGTCGCATTGGCCCGAGCGTCCGTCTACAATCCTGCACTGTTGCTCATGGACGAGCCGCTCGGAGCGCTGGACAAAAATCTTCGCGAGGAGATGCAGGAGGAAATAAAAAGCCTTCAGTCGAAGCTTGGCGCCACCGTTCTTTACGTCACCCACGATCAGCACGAAGCAGCGTTCATGGCCGATCGTCTTGCGGTAATGAACCATGGCCGCGTCACTCAGATTGGCAGCCCACGGGAGATCTACGAAAGGCCGATGAACCGCTTCGTTGCGGGTTTCCTGGGCGAGGCCAGCATCCTTGAGGCCACGGCAATTGGACCAGAGGCCGGCGGACAGGCTCCGTTCGAGTTGGAGGGAGGACTCAAGACATTTGCCTGCGTCGCATCAGGAGCGGATCCCATTACCGCGTTGTGCCTGAGGCCTGAGAATATCGTCCTTGGCGTGAAAGCGAAGGAACTCAAGAACTGCTATCAAGGGCTTGTCACCGAAGCCACTTTCACGACCGGATCGGTACGCTACCGGGTGACCATCGGCAACAACATCCCCTTGACCGTCAGAGTGGCAACGCACCCGGGTATACCGCTTGTTGATCCGGGGACTTCAGTGCCGGTCGGATGGGACCCGGCGTCGGTTTCCACATTATCTGACTGACTTCGCTGGCAGCCCTAGAAGATTACTCCCCTTTTCGGTCGGGGAATGAGGCAGAGCCTTAAGCGTTAGCACCTCTGGAAGGTAGCACCGCAAGTAAGAAACCGTAGCCATTTGCGTTTCAGCCACATAGTATTCAGTTATTGTGCCATGCTGGCTATAGGATAGGCTGAATATTCCATCGATGATTGATAGATAGGTGGCAAGCCTCCTGGTCCAGTCGGCGATAAATGGCATTTCGAAATACATGTTGAACAGGGCGGAGCGCGCCTCGGCAAGTCTCAAGTTTTGAGAAACGTCAGCGGTCTTTACCTCTTCGATTATGTTCGCTCCTAAAAACAGGCGAAGTACGGAAGGGTTTTTGTTGTGGTAATCCGCCGAAATGGCGATTTTGCGTTTTACCATTTCCTGCCAAGTGGCGGGGGGCGTCGCGAGTGGCGCCCGCGAAAGATCAAAAAGGGCCTGGTGGTGCACCTGCGCCAAGGCAAGAAGAGCAGCCTCCTTGTTTGGAAAAAAGTGATAAACAGAGGCGCTGGGCACCCCGCCCTTTCAGCGATCTGATAAAGACCCACGTTTTGAACGCTGTCCTCGGCCAGTAACGAATCGAGGGCGTTCAGAAGGATTTCGAACCGCACACGCCCTCGCTGCCTTTGCGGCTGACGCGCGCTTCCCCTCTTGGACTCTGCCACTGGTTCACTCATGGCAGTTCTCCCGATCGCCTCAATTCATAATCTCTCTGCATAAAGATAAGCTGCCGGCATCGCTCTCGGTTGCGGGAACAATAGAGGCACTACAATCGACTACCCGCTATGCGTTATTGCGCTTGTGCCGCCCCTATTTCCTGCCCGATCCAGAATCTCCCGGCAAGTGCCGTGCGGAGCCAATGGATTCTCCAGCATGTTATCGGCTCCGCGCGTGCTGGCGCAAGCCTCGATGTGGCGCCTGTGGATGCGAGGCACCGCCACCGAGCGCTAAAGTGCGACGTCTTGGCACGATGCTTGACGCCCGCGTCATGTCGCCAGGGAGGGGAAAATATCGATAATTTAGTTCGTCAATACGGCGCCCCTTCGAAGGGAGGGAGGAATTTCACGGGAATTCACGCTTGAAAGTCGATATAATTATCACTAAGGTTCGACCTCGTCATTGGTATTCGCTCTGTCTGCAATTCGGCACCGTGATTGTCTGGACGTAGCGGTCGTCGCGCCCTGTCTGAGGGCGGGAGCGTTTCGGGAGGGCGTATGGACATTCAAGCGGCAGGCCGACGCGTCGTTGACGTCGTGATCGTGGGCGCCGGTTTCGGCGGACTTTATGCAATACACAGACTTCGCGGAATGGGGCTATCCGTGCTTGCGCTCGAAGCCGGAAGTGACATCGGTGGAACGTGGTTCTGGAACCGCTATCCCGGGGCGCGCTGCGATGTCTCCAGCATTGAATATTCCTACTCTTTCTCCGAAGCGCTGGTGAATGAGTGGACGTGGACCGAGCGCTTCGCCGCGCAGCCGGAAATTCTGGATTACATAAACTTCGTCGCTGACAAATTCGGCCTTCGAGACAACGTCGTTCTGAACAGAACGGTCACGCGTATGGACTTCGATAGCGCATCAAATTCTTGGACCGTCACCACCGACAAGGGTGACACGATAAGGGCGAGATATTGCATCCTGGCGACAGGGCCGCTGTCCAAGCCGCAAAAGCCTGTGATCCCCGGCATGGAAGAGTTCGATGGACAATACTTCCACACCGGAGACTGGCCCCATCGTCCGGTCGATTTTTCCGGTTTGCAGGTGGGAGTGATTGGCACGGGGTCATCTGGCATCCAGGCAATCCCGCAGATCGCGCAGCAAGCCGGACATCTCTATGTCTTTCAACGGACGCCAAATTTCAGCGCGCCGGCTAGAAATCGGCCCATGTCGGCCGACGATATCCGCCATGCACGAGAAACATTTGCCGAGGTGAGGGCCTACGCCAGGCGCACGAAAATGGGCATCGGCCTCTATGCGACAACGGCCTGGTCGGCGCTTGAGCTGGACGAATTCGAACGCCAGGAGGTGTTGGAGGCGTTCTGGGAAAAGGGCGGCCTCGAATTCCTGAGAGCCTTTCCCGATTTGCTCATCAATGTAAAGGCGAATGACGTCGCGGCGGAATTCGTGCGCAACAAGATCCGGCAAGCTGTGAATGACAGCGTCACTGCCGACCTTCTTGCGCCATCGGACCATTATATCGGAGCCAAACGTCTTTGCTCCGATACGGGCTACTTTGAAACGTTCAACCGACCAAATGTCACCTTGGTCGACATCCGGGAACATCCTATCGAGTCGATCACGCCTCAGGGGCTGAGAACGTCGCAAAGGGAGTTCGCGCTGGACGCCATCGTGTTCGCAACGGGGTACGATGCGATGACCGGGGCGATCGATGCGATCCATATAACGATCGATGGGAAGGAAAGTATCAGAGCAAAGTGGAAGCACGGGCCCACGACCTACCTGGGAATGATGGTATCCGGGTTTCCCAATTTGTTCATCCTGGCAGGCCCGGGGAGCCCTTCCATCCTGGGCAATGTGATCGTTGTTCTTGAATACCAGGTCGAGTGGATCCGGGATCTCCTCACCCGAATGGTCGGACAACGGTTGACCAGGGTAGAGCCGGAGGCAAGCGCGGAAGAGGGATGGGTCAACACCGTTCGGCAGGCCGCCGAACGGACGCTGCGCGCGGACGCGAAGTCCTGGTACACAGGGGCAAATGTCCCGGGAAAGCCAAGGGTGTTCCTGCCCTATTCCGGAGGGTTCGATGCCTATTTCCAGAGGTGCGATTCCGTAGCGGCAAACAACTATGCCGGCTTCGTCATCGCATGAAACCGACAGTCCTGGACAATGCGACAGTAGAGCTTCTTCGCAAGCAGGCGGAAGCCGGTCTTGCCCGGGTCGAGACCCTCGATCCAGCCGAAGCGCGGAAGGCCTTTGCCAAGGCCCGCGAGAGCTGTGCCATCAATGCCGCTTTGTCATTGCGGACCGTCGATATTGATATCTGCGAGGAGGGTGGGACCGTCCCGGTCAGGCTTTACTATCCCAATGACGCTGCCGACGACGAGGCTCCGGCCCTGGTCTTCTTTCACGGCGGCGGGTGGGTTGTTGGCGACATTGCATCCTATGACGACTTCTGTCGTGGGATAGCCTTCGCGTCGGGGTGTTGTGTGATGTCGGTCGGCTATCGCCTCGCGCCGGAGCATAAATTCCCGGCTGCGATCGAAGATGCGACACTCGCCGTAAAGTGGCTGTTCCAGAACAGCAAACGCCTCGGCGTTGACCCCTACTGTATCGCCGTGGGTGGCGACAGCTCAGGAGGCAACATAGCTGCCGTTTCAGCCATCCTGGCCCGTGATGGAGGCCTGCCGAAGCTGCGCTTTCAACTGCTGCTCTACCCGGCAACCGATCTGAGGATGAAATCTCCCAGCCACGACATTTCAATCCCCAACCTTCGGGTTACCGGCAAAACCATGACATGGTTCCGTGGCCTGTATCTGAGTTCCGAAGAACAACAATCGGACTGTAGAGCATCACCATTGCTCGCACCAAACCTGGAGGGGTGGCCCCAGCCTACGTCTTGACTGTCGGTTGTGATCCGTTGATGTGCGAGGGTATCGCCTACGTCAACCGGTTGCGCGCGCATGGTGTTGAGGTCCAGCACAGACACTATGGCGATCAGATTCACGGATTCTTGACGCTGGGAAATCTGGTTCCGAAGGCCGCAGCCGCTCGCAAAGAGGTCTCGGATGTACTCGGCTCCACCCTGCGGCCAGGTCGCGACCAACGGCAGGAGGAAACTGACTGATGGATGGAGTGCGTCCGCTGATATTCGGAGCGATTGCCGACGATCTTACGGGAGGGGTCGACCTCGCAGCCAGGCTTGTTGCCCGCGGCGTGCCAACTGACTGTACCGTTGGTGCAAAGGTGGCCATACAACCAGGCAATATCGCCCACGTCATAGCATTGAAGACCCGGGTGATCCCGCCGAAAGAGGCGGTGGCGCAAGTGTTGGAGGCCGCTGACAGGTTGGTCGAAGCCGGTGCGCTTCAAATTTTCTTTAAATACTGTGCCACTTTCGATTCCACTCCAGATGGCAATATTGGTCCTTGTGCGGAGGCGCTTCTCGACAGGCTTGGCGCGCGTGCGACGCTGTTTGTCCCCGCATCATGCGAAACGGGTCGAACTGTCTTTCAGGGCCACATGTTTGGCGGCACCCAATTGCTGGGAGAGTCGGCGAAGCGGTTCGATCCGCTTACGCCAATGACGGACTCAAATCTGGTCCGGGTATTGCAGGTACAAAGCAAGATGAAAGTTGGGCTGTTGCCCTATCCGGTTATCAATGCCGGCCCCCAAGCTATCCTTGCCGGCCTCGAGGCGCGTGTCGGGGCAGGGGAGAGGCTGTTTATTGCGGATACGATCTATGAGTCTGATTTCGCTGCGATCGCATCTGCCAGTTTCGATCTCCCATTGTTGACCGGAAACTCTGCCGTGACCACGCACCTCCCGACAGCCTGGCTCCGCGCCAGACTGATCGATACGGATTCACTGGTTCCGGCAAGCCTGCCCGCCGTTGACGGGCCTGCCGCCGTGCTGGCGGGCAGTGTCGCCGGCCAGACCATCGCGCAGCTCGAGCGGTTCGCACTGGACAATCCTTTGCTGACCATCGATCTCATGGACGCGTTCGCCGGAAAAGAGGTGGTGCGGTCGGCAAGAGAGTTTGCTGAAAGGCATCTTCCGGGGCGAGCCATCGCCATCACCACCGCGGCCCCGCAACACGCCATCGAGGCCTTGCAGCAGGCCTACGGACGGGCGGTCGTGGCCGACAAGGCTGAGTCCATCCTGGCAGCCATCGCCAAAATCCTTGTGCGGGACCTTGGCGTTCGACGGCTTATCATCGCGGAGGGGAAACATCCGGATCGGTGGTTCAGGCACTCGGAATTGAGCGTATCGCGATGGGACCTTATCAAGGGCTCGGCGTTTGCCGGGGCGTCGTCAACCTGCCCGAGCCTGTGGCCTTGATGCTGAAGTCCGGAAAACTTGGTAATCCCGATGACTTCAGTGAAATCCTGCAGGATATGAGAAGGCCAATTTCAATTGAACCGCATCTGGATAGTTGGCAGCCGGTAAGACGGTTCACTGACCCTTCGAGGGATCACCTGCCGGCGGCCGCAACCTGAACGCCTCATTTGTATTTTGAAGCTACGGTATTGTCGGACAGGCGTTGTTTGGTTTGCGGTGAGGACGTTACCGGATCATTCTCCGTGCATTTTCTGGATATGGTGGCGCCAACGCATGGCAGCATCGAGTCGCGAGAATTAGCGTGGACCAACTTACTCGTAATCAGAAGACCATCAGGTCTATTGCGCAACTGCTGTTGGCTTTGAAACCTGGAGATCGGCTGCCTCCCATCCAGGCGATAAACAGGCAGATCGAGGTCGGCGTAGGCACAGTCCAGAAAGCATTGAGCGTTCTAACCGGCTCCAAGGCCGTGGCGATCAATGCGCGCGGACATATGGGCAGCTTTGTCGAATCGGTCGATTATGCGCTGCTCTGGGGCTTCGCCGGACATGGTCCAATCAAACTGCTTCTGCCGCACCTCGATGCCGTCGAATTCAAGGGCCTCTCCGAAGGTATCGACAGCACCTTCGAACAACACGGCATACGTGCGAGAATTGATCACCGCCAAGGAGCAACATCACGGATGAACAGTGTCCGTGAAGGCAACCACGACGCCTGTGTCGTTTCCAATCTGGCGTTCCAACGCGGGCCTGAATCAGGCGAGTTGGACGCTGTTGCCCTGAAAAAGTCGATTATTACCGAGCTGGATCCGTCGTGGTGCTGGCTCGCGAGAAGCCTTCGCGAGCGCCGCTTCGAATTGGCTATGACCCGACTTCCCTGGATCACTATCTTTTAACCCGGTCCGAATTTCCGGAAGGCAAAGTCGATCAGATAGCTGTTCCTTGTCCTTACGGACACCTCTTATCCGCTCTGCTGGCGGGGGCAATCGATTGCGGCATCTGGCACCGCGTCGATATCGGCCTGTCGTTTGATTTGCTGCCGATCATGGCGAGAGCCCCGGAACGGGAGGGGACGCTCGCGCTTCTCAAAGAATGCGAAATCGCCTGTCTTGTGTTTCGCAAGGAGCGTCTCGACGTTGGGAATTTGGTCGGACTTATCGATGCTCGGACCATCCAGGCCGCACAGATCGCAGCGCGACAGGAAAGCGCTGCACATATGGAAATTCTGTCCAAACTGATCGGAGAGCCGAGGATTTAGCGGGATGCTTTTTTCAGCGAACGCTGGTCATCCCCGGAAGGCTCGATCATGTCGCCGCCCATTCGCTCGATTTCGATCGAGATGCTTGTTGACATCGGAGGTGTCTTAGAATACAGAAAACTGTATAATGAATGACTGCCGAGAGAGTACGCTGATCATGGTCCCTGCCGCGCAAGAAGCTGATGGAAAAGTGTCGGTCCGGGACGCATGGCCGTTACTCGGCAAGATCGCCAACAATACCCCGCCCGTCCGATGCGTGAGGCCGGCCTCGGTTGAACAAGTCGGCGAAATCTTGCGCGAGGCCAGTGCCGCTGGGCAGGTCGTTGTGGCGGCGGGAGCGCGCTCAGGGGTTTGCGGTGCCCTCGTCGCCTCTCGGTATGATGTCCTGCTCGATATGACCGGGCTGGATCGCATCACTGCAATCGACGAATCGAACCGGACTGTTACCGTTGAGGCCGGTGTCTTGGGTGGTGCGCTGGAACAGAAGCTTGGAGAGTTGGGCTATACCTGCGGGCACTATCCCCAATCCTTGGAGATATCGACAGTCGGAGGGTGGCTGGCCACTCGCGGTATCGGAACGTTCTCCAACAAATATGGCGGTATTGAACATCTCGTTGTCGGCTGTGAAGTGGTGTTGGCCGACGGTAGCCCTCTCCGCCTTGGCGGGCCGCCACGATCGGCGGCCGGTCCTTGTCTGCTCGAGCTTTTCCTTGGCAGTGAAGGCGCGTTCGGCGTGATCACTGAGGTAACGCTGCGCATTTTCCCCAAGGCCCAATCCTTGCTGCTCGGGTCCTATGCGTTCCCCACATTGCGGTCGGGTATCGATGCGGCAAGGGATCTGTTCGGCGAGCACGCCGTGCCGGCGCTGCTGCGCATCTATGACGCGGCGGAATCGTCGCATCTCTACGAGAAAGCCGGGATGCAGGGAGACGAACCACTGGTGGTCGTCGGCCATGAAGGCGCGGCGCGCATCGTCGAAGCTGAAGAGGCTGTCACGAAGGACATCCTTCTGAGCCACGGCGCGCGCTACCTCGGACCTGAAATCGCCGAGGCCTGGAATGCAGGGCGTTATCATGCCGAATGGTTGGAGCGCGGCAATGCGCGCGCCGACCAAATCGCCGACTCCATCGAGGTGTCCGTCTCCTGGGCGAATTTGATGCCGCTCTATGAGCGTGTCATGTCCATGATCTCCCCGAAGACGAGCTGGTCGATGGCGCATCTGTCTCACTTCTACTCGACGGGTAGCATGTTCTATTTCATTTTCGGTATCGATGACGCTGACCCCGAAAGCTTGATTGCCCGCTACACCTCGGTCTGGGAGATTGTGCAGACGCAGGCTTTGGCGTTCGGCGGCACATGCACGCACCACCATGGTGTGGGCGCCGTGCGACGCGATTTCTTCCGGCGCGAACTTGGCGAGGTCGGCCTCAGAACACTTCGAGGGATCAAGCATGCACTTGACCCGCAGGGCATTCTCAATCCGTCGGCTCTGAGCTTGGCTCAAGGCTGACCTCTGTGTGGATTTGCAAAGCGTCAACCGAGGACATAGCCCGATGAAGGCCTCAGTCAGTGACACCAGCCAATCGCCGTTCCCGACGCCGGATCGCACGAACTACGTCGCTCGTGCCCTGGCTGCCTTCAACCTGGCATTCGATCGGAACCTCGGCAATCTGGCCGGCTGCAATATGACCTTCCGTGCCGGGCCTGACAGAGTTTATGTCACGCGCTCTGGAGCGACAAAGGCCCGCCTTGGAAAGCTCCAGGCGGAGGATCTTATCCTGGCCGATTTCGACGGAAATATCGTCGAGGGCGAGGGCCCTCTCTCCATCGAATACCTCTGTCACTCGACGGTCCTCAAAAATTTTCTCCAGCTAGAGATGGTGCTGCACACCCACTCGCCTTTTGCCACGCTGCTGGCTGCACGTGCCGAAACAATCCCACCACTGATCGATAGCATGCTCGGCTATGGAGATACGGTTCTCGTTCCCGACACCCATAAGTATTCCACCCCGGCTTCGTGGCCGACATCGTTGGCATAATGCAGGCAAATGCAGCGATGAATACACGAGGCGGCTGCGGCGTCCTTTACCCCCGCCATGGCGTGCTTGTCGTCCATCGGAGTCCTGAACTCTGTCTCGATCTTGCCGAGCGCATCGAATGGAACGCCCAGGCGGTCGTCTATGACCGGCTTCTCGGCCCCTCAAATCGACCGCCTCTGCCCGACCACGTCGATCGGCCTGATAAGCCGCCGCGATATTATTAGACACCAGCCGGCGCGCTGGCGGTGCCTTCTCCAAGCGCTCAATCATTCGGCCAACCTTTGCTCCGGGAACAAAAAATGACCTACTACCACCCGCCGAAACTTACGAAGACGCACGGTCGTTTGGACGGCAAGGTCGTTCTCGTCACCGGCGCTACCAGCGGCATTGGCGACGCCGCGGCCCGATTGTTTGCGGCGGAAGGCGCTAAGGTCGTGTGCGCCGCTAGACGAAGGGATCGGCTTGATATTCTCGTCGCCGAAATTACGGGAGCAGGCGGCATTGCGACCGCGGCATCATGTGACGTGCGGGATGAAGCCTCCGTTGCAGCAGCGGTCAATCTCGCGCTCGAACATTACGGTCAACTGGACGGCGCCTTCAACAACGCGGGCCAAGGCGGCGCCCAGGGCAAGCTCGACACGATCAGCACGGACAACTTCGACAGGGTAGTGGCTGTGAACCTGCGCGGCGTGTTCCTGTGCATGAAATACGAGATCGCTGCGATGCTCGGCCTGGGACATGGAGGGGCGATCGTCAACGCGTCTTCCATAGGCGGTCTGGTCGGGGTCGGTTGCAACAGCGCTTATGCCGCCACGAAATGGGGACTGGCTGGCCTGACCAAAAGTGCCGCGCTTGACTATGCCCGCCAAGGCATTCGAGTGAATGCGATCGCTCCGGGAGCCACGCGATCGGAGATGCTCGACAGGTGGATTGATACCGAAGAGGCACGGGAACGGATGGCGGCTGCGTTTCCGATGAACGGCATTGCGCATCCCGACGATATGGCGCGCGCTGCTCTCCTACTGCTGTCTGAGGAAACGCGGTGGACAACTGGCGTAGTCCTGCCGTGTGACGCCGGCATGAGCGCCGGGTGGCAAGCCGCATGAGGGGAAGAGTTACACGTGCCGAAACGATCCCGCGCCAACCAGCTATTACTGCGGCTGATGAAGCCAGGCCCCGGTGATCCAATGAAGGTGTAACTCCGCTGCAGTCGTGATCGAAAACAGGTCGACCTTCGCATCGGCCTTTATCTCCCGAACCAGGCAGGGTGCTGAACCCGGCAGCATACTCTTGCGGATTCAAAGTCGGCAATATTATCTGCTAATTCACCTGTGATACATAGAAATACGGCAAGGACGCCGCCTATTTTGAGTTGATAGCCGATTTAATTTGTATTAGCGTAAGTTCAAAGTGGTTTAAGGAGCCCGACCTGCAAGGGATATGGAGGACCTGGCCTGTTGCGCCCGGGACTCGAAGGTGATTCTGACGACCCCATCGTGCAGCGCGTCTAACGCCAACCCCGGATGTAAATTCGGAGCTGGTTCTAAAGAGACCTACAAAGACGAAAACAGCGGAAAGTACCGCCAGAAAAAGGGGAACAAAATGCGAAATTTTATCAGAAAGCATGCCGTCCATGCCGCCATTGTCTCGACATTGGTGTCGGCGAGTGCAGCCCATGCGCGCGACTTCACTATTGCGTCTTGGGGAGGGCAATTCAGTGACTCGCAAAGGCAAAACTTCTTTACGCCTTTCGGCCAGGCGAAGGGGATAAAGGTTCTGGACGACACTTACGCCGGAGGTTGGGCGCTGTTCGAGGCAATGCTCAAGACGAACACGCGCCCATGGGATGTGGTCGAAGTGGAAAGTTCCGAACTGGCGCGCGGCTGTGAGCAGGGGCTTTTCGTCAAGTTGGACTGGTCCCGGATCGCGGACAGGTCGTCGGTTATGCCTCAGGCGGTCAGTGAGTGCGGCATTGGTGCCGCGATCGCTTCGCATGTCGTCGCCTGGAACCCGAAGGTGGGTGCGAATCTGACTTTGAAAGACTTCTTCGACACGACAAAGATCCCTGGAAAGCGCGCCATGCGCAACGACCCCAAGGGCAGTCTCGAAATGGCGCTCATGGGTGATGGCGTCGCGCCTGGCGAAGTCTACAAGGTCCTCGGCTCACCAGGCGGGGTCGATCGTGCATTTGCGAAGCTGGACACCATCAAGAAGGATCTTCAATTTTGGGAAGCGGGCGCGCAGTCCATTGAGTGGCTGGAGAGCGGCGACGTGGCAATGAGCATTGTCTACAGCGGACGCGTTCACGCCGCGAAAAAGGACGGCCATGAATTGGGCATGACGTGGCGGAACAGCCTGCTTTTCGTCGATCAATGGGTGATTGTCGATGGAACTGGAAATGTCGACAATGCGTATGACTTCCTGCGCTATTTCGCCACCCATACAAAAGAGCAGGCGGCTTTTGCCAACACTCTAGGTTACGGCGTGCCGAGTCTTGAAGCGGCAAAATACCTTGATGCAAAGGTGCTTGCCGATATGCCTGCCGGAGACAATGTGAGGGACGCGCTCGACACGGGTTCGGCCGAATCCGTTGGCTTCTGGCTCGACAATTACGATGACATCATGGCTCGATGGACTGCCTGGAAGGCAAACTAGCATCAACCAATGAGGCGGTGAGACTAGCGATCGAAACCAAGGCGTGCAGGCAAGGTTACCACGATGGCGGGAAGACGATTGGAATACCTTGCCGCACCCTTGGTGTTATTCAACCTGGTATGCTTCATAGTTCCTATTCTATCGATAATCTATTTTGCGATACACAGCCCTGAGTTTGTTCAGGCATTCCCCGGCACTAGCAAACTGCTTGTTGACTGGGACCAGAGCGCCTTGCCGGACGAGAAGGTTTTTGAAAGCTTTGCCCGGGAATTGGGCAAGGCCGCGAAGGACCGGACATTGCCGGATGCCGCACGTCGGCTCAACTACGAGATTTCGGGTTACAGGAGCCTACTGACCAAGACAGCGGCTGCATCGAAAGACCTGCAGCCGCGCTACCAGGCCGCAATGATCGCGGTGGACCAGAGATGGGCGGACCCCGCTTATTGGAAGGTCGCGGCGTCGGCCTCGCATCAATATACCGCCCGCTACCTGCTCGCGGCGCTGGACCTCAGGAGAACTGCGGACGGCAGCGTCGAACGTGTCCCTGAAAGCGAACGCGTGTACCTCTCAACGCTGCTGCGAACCTTCTGGATGAGCATTGTTGTCACGGTCGTCTCCGTGGTGCTGTCGTACCCGATCGCCTTTTTGATCGCGAATTCGTCGCCCCTGACCGCCCGTGTTCTCCTGGCGATGGTCATGATCCCGTTCTGGATGTCGCTGCTGGTCCGCACAGCCGCATGGATGGTCCTTCTGCAGAAGGATGGACTTGTAAACGAGCTCCTGGCCTGGCTTGGCCTGATCGAAACCCCCATCCAGCTCGTCTTCAACCGGACTGGCGTCTACCTTGCCCTTATCCATATCATGCTGCCGTTTGCGGTCTTGCCCATTTTGAGCGTCATGCGGTCGATCTCGAAGGACCATTTGCATGCGGCGGCAAGTCTTGGCGCAAGGCCCACGCTCGCCTTCATCGAGATATACATTCCCCAGACATTTCCCGGCGTGGCCGCGGGCGCGCTCCTGGTCTTCGTATTGTCGATTGGATTCTACATCACGCCGGCTTTGCTCGGAGGTCCTAAGGACCAGATGATCAGCTACATCATTGCCCAGTTCGCGGGGCAAAATGCAAATTGGGGGATGGCTGGAGCGCTGGCGCTGTTGCTCATCCTCAGTGTCGCCGTCGTTACGTCCGCGGCGTCCGTCTTGAGACTCTCGCGCGCGAAGCGATACGCCTAGATGGCCATGTCGAAGATATACAACTTCGAGCAGCGGTTCTGGCAGGCGATGCTCTGCATCTCGTCATTGCTGGTGGTCGTATTTCTTATCGTTCCCATCGTGATCGTCATTCCACTCTCATTTTCGGGAGGGAGTGCGCTCCGCTACCCGCTGGAAGGGTTTTCTCTGCGCTGGTACGCAGAAATATTGTCGACCCCTGTGTGGCAGGCCTCTCTTGAGAACAGCATCATCGTGGCGTCTCTGACGACCGTAGCTGCCACCATATTGGGAACAATGGCCGCGATCGGGCTTAGCAGCTTGAGATCGAGACTGCTCAAAGCCGTCTACGGGATGTTGTTGCTGCCGATGGTCGTGCCGTTGATCATCATCGCGCTGGGTATCTATTTCGCGTTTGCCCATGTCGGCCTGCTGGGCACCTATCTAGGTCTGGTTGCCGCACACACGCTTTTGGCGGCGCCATTCGTGCTGGTCACGGTGCATGCGTCGCTTCAACGCTTTGATTGGACATTGATGCAGGCTGGCGCGAGCCTGGGCGGCCGCCCTCTGAAGGTATTCTTCGAGATAATGCTTCCTCTGATTCTGCCGGGCGTGGCTTCCGGTGCCGCGTTCGCGTTCGTGATCTCCTTCGACGAGGTCGTCGTGGCTCTGTTCATCGCCTCGCCGACGACGAAGACCATGCCGATACAACTGTTTTCAAATCTGAAGTTTCAGCTCACGCCCGCGATCGTGGCAGCATCCTGCATCATGATCGCGATCTCCTTGTTCTTTGCCGTAATTGCCGAGGTCTTGCTTCCGTACCTCAGGCGCCGGCGCATCAAGCGGTAAAATCATGACGGATACGATCGTCCAGTTCCGCAACGTGAGCAAACGCTATGGCAAGTCGCTGGATGTCGTCAAAGGGCTCGACATCGACATCGATAGAGGCGAATTCCTGACGTTTCTTGGCCCTTCCGGCTCGGGAAAGACGACCTGCCTGATGATGCTGGCCGGCTTCCAATCGCCCACGTCAGGCGATATTTTCATGAATGGTCAGTTGCTCAATCACGTACCCCCATACCGGCGCAAGATTGGCGTCGTCTTTCAAAGCTACGCGTTGTTTCCGCATCTGAATGTCTATCAGAATCTCGCATTCCCACTTCGTCACCATGGATTTCCTCGAGTAGAGATCCCGCGGATGGTGCGTGAGGCCCTCGATATGGTGGAGTTGGGAACCCTCGGCGATCGGCTCCCGTCACAGCTCTCCGGTGGGCAGCAGCAACGGGTCGCGCTTGCCAGGGCCCTTGTCTACAAGCCCGATCTCGTATTGCTCGATGAGCCACTGAGCGCATTGGACAAAAACCTGCGCCAGCAGATGCAGCTGGAGATCAAAAGACTTCACAAGACCCTGGGAATGACGTTCGTGTTCGTCACGCACGACCAGGACGAAGCACTCACCCTTTCCGATCGCATTGTGGTCTTTGACAAGGGCGAGGTTCAGCAGGTTGGCAGCCCCAGACAGATCTACAGCGAACCTGGCAATGAATTCGTCGCTGGGTTCGTTGGCGACAACAACATGTTCTGGGGCCATGTATTGAGCTCGGAAAAGAACTCCTGCCTGGTCAAGCTTGGCGAAGGCAAGGTCGTTCGTGCCAGATGCGAAGGATCGATCGATCCGGGGACGCGGGTGCGATTTGTCGTAAGGCCGGAATCCCTGCAGATGGCTGCGGAAGATGGGCGCCCGAATATGTTCGAGGTGACCGTGGATGAGCTGGTCTATCTCGGCGACCACATACGCGTGACAGGAAAGCTTGATGCCGACAGGAGCGTTCTCGTAAAACTCCCGGCAACAAATCAAGAGATATCGCCGATTGGCCGGCAGCTGAAGCTTAGCTGCCGGGAAGAGGACTGCTTTGCGTTTCAGGCAACTTCGCTGACGCCACACAACTTCCCAGCTTAACTGGTGCACGTCAATAAGTGACGCGAGCGCCTCAATGAACCGCAACCTGTGGTGAGGATGAAATGACGAGCGGCAAGGTTTGGTTTATCACAGGCGCGACCCGCGGGCTCGGCGCGTCCATCGCGCGAGCGGCCATGGCAGCCGGCGACCGAATCGTCGCTACTGGCCGCAATACGAAGGCACTGGAGACATCGCTGGGGAAGGCGTTGGAAAACCTGTTGCTCCTTCGGATGGATGTCAACGACGAAGCCGAGGTTGCTGCAGCGGTCAAGGAGGCAGAGGCCTGCTTTGGACGGATCGATGTCCTGGTCAACAACGCTGGCTACGGCCAGATTGGCGCTTTTGAAGAGGTCAGTGTTCGCGATGTAGACGATCAGTTCAAGACCAACGTCTTTGGACTTTTCGGCGTGACACGCGCCGTTCTTCCGATCATGCGACGTCAACGTGCGGGGCGGATATTCAACATCTCGTCGGTCGTCGGGTACATAGGTCGTCCGCGCCTTTCAATCTATGTCGCGTCAAAGTTTGCGGTATCTGGCTTCTCGGAAGCATTGGCTCTGGAGGTCGCGCCGTTTGGGATAAAAGTCACGGTTGTCGAGCCTGGTGTTTTTCGGACCGACTTCGCCGACGCAAGCTCGGTGCGATTTGGCGACGTGGTCATCAGCGACTATGCGGAGGCGTCCGCGACGATGAAGGGCTTCATGGCCAGCGCCAACCACAAGCAACAGGGGGATCCGGAAAAACTCGCCAAGGCGCTGGTAATGCTCGCTGAAAGTGATGCGCCACCGGTGCACTTTCCCGTAGGGGCGGATGCACTGCAACGGTTCGCCGAAAAGCATGCCGCGGTGGACAACGATGTTGCGCGGTGGCGAGACCTCGCGCTGGCCACCGCTTATGACAATTCTTGAGGCGAAATAGGCATGGCGCCTCTCGCAGGGTGGATAGATATTGTTGAAAGTCCCACGCACTGCGCGACAGTGCCGGAGTAGCAACACGAAGGTCCGCCGGCACGTTGTTGGCAATTCACGGATGCCTGAATGACCTGATGGCCGAGGCGAGCGTGTTCAGGATGCTCACATTGCCCTCCATGAGTTTCGACCTGCCGAAAACATGCCACGTGACCTGTAGCGCCTCGGGGGCCAGATCGGTGAGCGCGACCCGCCGTAGCGCCGCATCTTGCGTGACACACCAAGCAGGCAGAATGCTTGCCCCGAAACCTGCGGCAACCAGTTCGATGATCGCACTGGTCGACTCGATGCGAACAATCTCTTTCGGCCAGACGCCCGCCGGGCTGAAGAACCGCTCGTATTCGAAGCCATGTGCCGGATGATATGAGAAGGCCAAGTAGCGTTGCTTCTTGAAGAAATCGGCCGACAGAGGTGCATCAGTCTGATCCGAAAGTGGCACGACGCCCACCAGCCTGTCGTCGAACAGCGGTATTGACGGCAGGCTTTCCAGTTCCGGGCTGCCCGGCGACAGAAACAAGTCGGCGCTTCCGGTGACAACAGCCGATTGCAGATCGTGGTTTGCCAGCCTGACAAGCTCAAGCTTGGGGGCGCCTTGCTCTTTGCTCATGGCGGCAGCGACTGCTGGCAGCCAGTGGACATGATCGTAGTGGCCGACGGCTATCCGTAACACCGGCGATGTGCCGCGATGCAGCTGAATGGCGTCGGCTTCCGCGGTCTTCAGCGTATCTTCGGCATAGACAGCGGCTTCCAGCAGCCGCTCGGCTGCTTCCGTCAATCGGATCCCTCGACCCACCCGGTCGAAAAGACGAATGCCGAGCCGGCGCTCGGCCTCCCGGACCTGATGGCTGGCGGCCGGCTGCGTTAGGCCCAGAGATGTTGCGGCGGCGCTGAGCTGGCCGTGGCGGCGCACGGCGATTAGCAACTGGTAATGTCTGCGGTCAAGGTAGGTCATATGAGAATTTAGAATGATTTGCCGAGGAATAATCAATTGGAATTCGCGCTGCCCCGAGCGCAATTTTGCCTGGCCGCAACGCCTCGCGTTGGGCCCGGCATCCCGGACACCGCATCAAGTCATTCGACCAAATTAACGGCGGACGCAGTTTGCGCCCTCCGGGAGGGAAGCATTTTTCATGTCTAGCCTCGTACACGACGCTGCCGAGCGATACGCCACGCTGTCGCTGGACACCGTGCGCAGCGTCGAGATGCTTCGGCTCGACCGCGTTCGCCAGCAGGCCGCCGCCCACAATCTCTCGGCAGTGCTGCTCTTCGATCCCGTGAACATCCGCTACGCCACCGGTGTGCGCAACATGCAGGTCTACTCGGCGCGCAATCCGGCGCGCTATGTGTTCATCCCCGTGGTTGGACCGGTGGTTCTGTTCGAGTACCGCGCCTGCGAGCATCTGGCCGAGAACCGCCCCACCGTCGACGAGATCCGGCCGGCGCGGCCGATCATGCCGCTGCACTCCGGCCACAAACATGTCGGTCACATCAGAGAATTCGTCGCCGACATCGAGGAGCTGGTCGCCAGGCATGGCGTCAACGGCCGCCGCATCGGCGTCGAGGCGACGACGACCGGAGCGATGCTAGCGCTCGCCGCGGCAGGTTTCGACATCATCGATGCCCAGATCCCGGTGGAAAAGGCGCGGGGCCTCAAGGTTCCCGGCGAAGTCGACATGATCCGCGCCTCCTTGCGCCTTACCGAGGCTGCAGTGCGCGAAATGGAGGCGGCGCTGGTTCCCGGCGTCACCGAGAACGAGCTCTGGTCGGTGCTGCACCGCAAGCTGATCGCCGGCGGCGGCGACTATATCGAGACGCGGCTTCTGACCTCCGGCGCACACACCAACCCCTGGTTCCAGGAGACCTCGGACAAGATCATCCAGGCCGGCGACCTCGTCGCTTTCGATACCGACGCGGTCGGCTGCTACGGCTACTACAGCGATTTCTCGCGCACCTTCCTGACCGGCGACGGCAGGGCTTCCGCCGCGCAGCGGACGCTTTATGGGCTGGCTCAGGAGCAGATCGAGAAGAATGTCAGCCTGCTGCGCCCGGGGCTCGGTTTCCGGGAGTTCGCGGAGAGCGCCTGGCTGATCCCTGGCGCTTACCAGAAGCACCGCTACCTCTCCGTTCTGCATGGCTGCGGCATGACCGGCGAGTACCCGATCATCGCGCACGCCTCGGACTGGGACGATGTCGGCAATGACGACAATGAGGTGTTTGTCCCCGGCATGACCGTCTGCGTCGAGAGTTTCATTGGCCACGAGGACGGTGGCGAGGGCGTCAAGCTTGAGGAGCAGGTGCTGATTACGGAAACCGGGGTCGAGAGGCTGTCCGTCTACGGATATTGCGACCGGCTCTCGGCCTGAGAGGCGTTAAGGGAGGAGAACATCACATGTCGACGTGCGAAGAGACCAACTGCCAGACCAGAACGAAGGTGACGGCCTTCGCGGACGAGACGCAAGCCGGGCGACTTGACCGTCGTGAGTTCCTGGCGATCGCCAGTGCCTTCGGCATGTCCACGGCTGCGGCCTACGCGATGATAGGCCTGTCCGCGCCGACGGTGGCGCGCGCCGGGGAGCCGGTGAAGGGCGGCGTCCTGAAGGTTGCGACAGCGGTCAAGGGAATGAAGGATCCGCGCACATTCGACGAGGCGGAACTCGGCAATGCCGGGCGGCAGTTCCTGGAAACGCTGGTGAAATACACAGCTGATTTCACCTTCGAGCCGATGTTGCTGGAGCGATGGGAGGTCAATGCGGACGCGACCGACTATGTCCTTCATCTGCGCAAAGGCGTGACATGGAACAATGACGACGATTTCAGCGCCGACGACGTGATGTTCAACATTGCGCGCTGGTGCGAAAAGAATGCCCCGGGCAATTCGATGGCCGGGCGCATGGGGGCGTTGATCGACGAGAAGACCGGCAAGCTGCGCGAAGGCGTCGTCTCGAAAGTGGACGACCATACGGTTCGGCTGCAACTGGCTTCCTCCGACATCTCGATCATCCCGAGCCTTTCGGATTACCCGGCCTTGATCGTGCACCGCGACTACGACAAGTCCGGCGGCAATCTCCTGGCCCATCCCGTCGGCACCGGGCCTTTTGAGCTCGTCTCCTACGACGTTGGCCAGAAGGCGGTCTTCAAACGCCGCGAGAAGGGCTCCTGGTGGGGCGGCGAAGCCTATCTGGATGGCGTCGAGTTCATCGACTATGGCTCGGACCCGACGGCGATAGTCAGCGCTTTCGAAGCGGAAGAAGTCCATACCAACTATGAGACGACGGGCGACATGGTCGCCGTGATGGATGGGATGGACTTGCAGAAGTCCGAGATTCTCACCGCAGGGACGATCGTCGCGCGCACGTCGTTGCTGGCGAAGCCCTACGACGACGTGCGGGTGCGCCGGGCGCTGCAGCTGGCGGTCGACAATTCCGCGGTGCTGCTTCTCGGCTATGCCGGGCTGGGCTCAGCCGCCGAAAATCATCACGTCTGCCCCATTCAGCCCGACTACGCCAAACTGCCCCCGGTCGCCCGCGACCTTGCGCAAGCCAAGGCACTCATGGCCGAGGCCGGCCAGGCGGATTTCGAGCATGAGCTGATCTCGCTCGACGAGGAGTGGCACAAGAACACCGGCGACGCGATTGCGGCCCAGCTGCGGGAAGCCGGTTTCAAGATCAAGCGCACGGTGCTGCCAGGGTCGACGTTCTGGAACGACTGGACCAAATATCCATTCTCGCTGACGGTGTGGTCGATGCGCCCGCTGGGCGTGCAGACGCTGGCCATCGCTTACCGAACTGGCGAGGCGTGGAACGAGAGTTCGTTTTCCGACAAGGCATTCGATGAGCTTGTGACCAAGGCGTTGTCGGTCGCCGATCCCACCGCGCGGTGCGAGCTGATCGGCCAGGCCGAAAAGATCCTCCAGGATTCGGGCGTCATCATCCAGCCGTTCTGGCGCAAGCTGTTTTGCCACTCGGCTTCGGCCGTGCAGGGTCGCAGGATGCATCCGACGGGAGAGACCTATTTCGACAAGGCCTGGCTTCAGGTCTGAGGTCTGGTGATGCACCGTGGGCAATCGCGGCGTAAGGTCCTGCTAGGGCGCCCAATGAGCTGATGCGCCGGTGTATCTCACTCAAAATCAATTGTCAGAGCACGACTGCCTCGAACTCAGCATTGCCGACGCGCACCGCGCGGCTGACATCATGTCCAGTTTGCGGTCGGAAACCCTGCTGGCTGCCGGGAAGGGAGAAATGGAACTGCGCGCCGGTCTTAGGTGCGTCGAGCCTGTGGTTACCAGCCAATTGCAAGCCAAGATTGGTGAGGAAATAGGCCTGGCGAACGGCGTCGTTGATCGAGTTTCCGCCATCGGCGGACGAGAACAACAGGCGGTCGGCAATCGGCCCGCGCCAGTCCGGGCCTTCGTCCAGCCCTTCAAGCCCGTTCATGATGCCGAGCAGGCAACCGACATTGCCGGCATTGCAATCCGTGTCCCAGCCCGATGTGTTGACGATCATCTGCGCCTTCTGGAAATCCTGCGGCGCGTAGAGGACGGCCATGATCATTAGCGCATGGTTCGGCACGACGTGGCAGTTGCCGGGATATTTGTCATAGCCGTAGTGCTGCTCGATCTTCTGACGGGTATCGCGCCAATCCGAATGCGCTTTATGCCAAGCCCGGATATCGGCGATCAGCCTGGCGATCAGGCAGTCTAGGTATCTGCCTCAGGCCGGTGTCGATCAGATGGTCGACGTCCGAGGAGCCGAAGGCTCCGCCTCCATCGCCGCCCAGAGCATCGCGGCGAAGTGATGTACCACCGGTGCACTTTCCCGTAGGGGCGGATGCACTGCAACGGTTCGCCGAAAAGCATGCCGCGGTGGACAACGATGTTGCGCGGTGGCGAGACCTCGCGCTGGCCACCGCTTATGAGAATTCGTGAGGTGCGAACGACGATCGGTTGGCTTACTCGCGCCGGCGGGTCCAACCGGAAGCCGGGATTTCAAAGCGCGGGCATGCCGCCTATGAGAATGGCATCCGCTATTTCGACACCGCACCCGTCTATGGCTTTGGCGTCAGCGAGACCCGGCTCGGGCTGGCGATCAAAGCGCTGCCACGTGCCGAAATCGTCATCTCGTCCAAGATAGGCTACGACCTCGTGCCGATCCCGCCCGAGGAGTTGAAGCCGGCATTGTGGGACCAGCCCGGCTCATTCCGCGCCGAATTCGACTATTCACATGACGCCGTGATGCGTTCGCTCGAAGGCACGCTGAAGCGCCTGGACACCGACTATGTCGACATGGTCTCGATCCACGATCCCGACGAGGCCATTCACTTCGCTCCCGGCGAGGACCCCTATGCCAGGAGCCGCTTCAAGGAAGCCATGGACGGCGCCTATCCGGCGCTCGACGAATTGCGCTCGCAAGGCGTCATCAAGGCAGTCTGGCGGTGCCGCCTTTTCCCGCGGCACTTGTGCAGGAATTCCGGAGCTTACTTCTGCGCATTGTCGCGACCCTCATGCCTACTTCGGATAACATCATCCAAACGGAAGTCTGGCTGGCCATGGTGGCGCCGATTGCCATCAACGTTCCCAACGGGCAAAACCGTGTCATCGGGTTCGGCTCTAAGCAGAGATGCCGGACTCATGTCATCTTGGAGAGTATCGATGGACACGCGCTTCATAGAGAGCTTTCTGGCGGTGGTTGAGACCGGATCCATAGCGGCTGCTTCTCGGCGCTTGAACTTGACACAAGCCGCCCTCGCTCAACGCCTGAAAGCGTTAGAGAGAGATATTGGAGTGCCACTCGTTTCTCGCGTTGGTCAAACCGTAAAACCTACCTCGGCGGGCCTTTCAGTAATCGAACGCTCGCAGCAGCTACTCTCCACCGTTCGGCAGATACGATGTGTCGCAATGGAGGACGCCAACATTGGCGAACTGCGCTTGGGAGCAATTTCGGCGGCGATGATCGGCATAATTCCCTCAGCCTTGGAGGATTTTTGCCGAACACTGCCGCGTGTCGCAGTGCATCTGACGCCCGGCATCTCGGAGGCTCTTTATCGGCAGGTTGTCGAAGGCGAGCTTGATGCCGCAATCATCATTCGGCCTCACCATTTCACCATACCGAAGACCTGTAGCTGGCAGCTTCTGGTCGAAGAAGAGTTCATCGTTCTGAAATCAGCGGCGATCGCATCCAACGACGGAGTTGACTTGCTTCGTGACGAACCATTCATTCGCTATGATAGACGCCATTGGGACGGGCAAATCGCCGACCGCTATTTAACGGAACTTGGTATCAGTCCTCACGAGCGGTTTGAAATGGATGGCCTCGATGCCATTGCTGCTCTAGTTGAAAAGGGACTGGGTGTCTCGCTGGTACCAAATTCGTATCCGCTGAGGCAGTTAAGTGGCAACCTTACAAAGGTTGCATTGGGAAGCGGCCAGCCCTATCGCGAGATCATATTTATTTCAAACCGCTCTTCTCCGAATTCCCGTTTTCTCGAGATTTTCTATCAATGCTCGAAATCCAGTGCTACGGCACCGGACCGCGGCAATCATGGCCTGCAAGTAGTTTCCCAGGCTGTTGAAGGCGAGCAGATCTCCTAGTGCCACTATCCACCTGCAACCGAACGGCTCTGTAGCGCAGTGGCCTCGGAAGTTGTCAGATGTTCCGACAGAAAGTTGGGCTGCTAAGACGCACCTCTGGCCTGCTGCCGGTTTCGTGGACACCGAGATAAGGTGTTTAACGGAACTGGAGAGTTGGAATGCAGAGAAGGAAATTCAGCCGCGAGTTCAAGCTTGAGGCGGTGAGATTGATCAAGGATCGGGGCGTTGCGGTGGCCCAGGCTGCCCGCGACCTCGATCTCCACGAGAATGTGCTGCGCAAGTGGGTGCGCGAGCTCTCGTCCGATCCGCAGCATGCGTTTCCCGGTCATGGGCAGATGAAGCCAGAGCAGCAGGAGATTGACCGGCTGCGCAAGGAAGTGGCGAAGCTGAAGGCGGAGCGCGACATCCTAAAAAAGGCCGCAGCCTACTTCGCGAGGGAAGTGACATGAGGTTCGCTTTCATCGCGAGGCACCGGAGCATCTGGCCGGTGGCATGGCTGTGCGACGCGCTGGATGTCTCTCGCTCGGGCTTCCATGCTTGGCTCAACCGTAACCCCAGCGCTCGCTCCCGGCATGACGAGATACTCGTTTCCCGGATCGACCGTAGCTTCAAGAGCAGCGACCGAACCTATGGCGCCCGTCGCGTCTGGCGCGACGTGCTGGCTGAGGGGCTTTCCTGCGGCCTGCATCGCCTCGAGAGGCTTATGCGGGAGAACGGTCTGCGTGCCAGGCCTCGGCGCCGAGGACTCTCGAAGGATATGGGCGAGCGAGCGGTTGTTTCGGACAACCTCCTTGACCGCGCTTTCGAGGCCTCGGCGCCGAACCAGAAATGGGTCGCCGACTTCACCTATATCTGGACCGCTGAAGGATGGCTCTACGTTGCCGCCGTGGTCGACCTGTTCTCCCGGCGGGTCGTCGGCTGGGCGATGAAGGCCGAGATGACAGCACAACTCGTCACCGACGCCCTCATCATGGCGATCTGGCGCAGGGGCAAGCCCGACAGCCTGCTGCATCATTCCGACCAGGGATCGCAATACACGAGCGAGCAGTTCCAGCGCCTGATGGCCGATCATGGCATTACGTGTTCGATGAGCCGGTCGGGCAACGTCTGGGACAATGCGGCTATGGAGAGCTTCTTCTCGTCGTTGAAAACCGAGCGCACGGCCCGCAAGGTCTACAGGACGAGAGATGCCGCCAGGGCGGATGTGTTCGACTACATCGAGCGCTTCTACAACCCTCGGCGGAGGCACTCGACGCTGGGCTATCTGAGCCCCGTGGAGTTCGAGGAACAAGCTATGTTAGCTTAACCTCGTGTCCGAAAAACCGGCAGCAGGCCATGCCGGAGAATTGGGGCATTACGGGATCACGGCAAACATTGTCATGCCGGGTCGCATCGCGACAAAGCGGATTGCCTTCCTGGATGAGAAAAAGGCGTCGCGCGAGGGGCGCACCGTCGACGATATTTCCCGCGAAAGCATCGCCTCGATACCCGTTGGCCGCTACGGCGATCCTGCGGAATACGGAGATGCTGTTGCATTCCTTGCAAGCACCCGCGCATCCTACATCACCGGCAGCAGCATTCGTATCGATGGTGGCTATATCGCAAACGTCTGACTCGAACTCTTCTAGGACCCAGCTGCGCGATGTCGTTTTGGTCCAGGCTCAGGAAATGATGCTCCGCTCGGTGGTGACGTGTCGCTGTACGCGCCCGCGCTGAGGATCTTTGATACGGCCTTCTTCAACGAATGATGAGGCCAAGTTCCGCCAACGCGGCGCTATCGAACGCGGGGATGCTTGATGTTGCTGACCACCGAAGCCAAGGGCGTCTACGCGATCGCTCCGACGCCCTTCCTGCCTGACGGTGCGCTCGATGAAGCGTCGATCTCGCGAATGGCCGAGTTCTATGCTGCCGCCGGCGTTGATGGCTTGACTGTTCTGGGGATTCTGGGGGAAGCGGACAAGCTTCTCCCAGAGGAAGCGATCAGCGTGATAAAGGGCGCAATTGCCGGTCTCGGCAACCGTCCCACAATAGTCGGTGTATCCTCGTTGGGGTTACTCGCCATGCGCCGACTGGCACACGAAGCCATGGATGCGGGCGCGGCAGGGATCATGTTCACTCCGCCTCCGAGCGCGCGGACCGACGAGCAGATCGCGGGCTACGTGCGTCAGGCTGTGGAAGCCGTTGGTTCGGACATCCCATTCGTCTTGCAAGACCACCCAACCGCTACTGGAGTGGTCATGTCCCCTCAATTGATCCGACGCATTGTGCAGGAAACATCGTCCTGCGTGATGCTCAAGCACGAGGATTGGCCGGGCCTCGAAAAGCTCAGTGCACTCCGGCGCTGGCAAAAGGCGGGGGAGATGCGTGAGTTGGCTATTCTCTGCGGGAACGGGGGACTTTTTCTCGACCGCGAGATGACACGCGGCGCCGACGGAGCGATGACGGGGTACGCGTTCCCCGAAATGCTGATAGACGTCGTTGAACATTATCGGGCGGAAAACCGCGAGGCCGCTCAGGATCTTTACGACGCCCATCTGCCACTGCTGCGATACGAGCAACAGCCATGGATCGGCTTGGCCGTGCGCAAGCATATTCTTGCGCGAAGGGGGGCCATAGGTCACAGCAGTTTGCGTACGCCCGGCCCGTTGCTCAGTTCCGAGACCGTCGCCGACGTAAACTTCCTACTCGGACGACTGTCTCGTCATGATCGGCGCGCGGCGATCTGATCTGCATGCCTTGCGTTGAAGGCTTTCATTGCAGCCGGCCGATTGTGGTTGGCCTTTTGGACCCAAGCCTCCAGGTAGTTTGGCGGGTACCATTCTTACATCGGCGTCGGACCGCCTGCCTGTAAACTGCAGTGCAACTGCCGCTGGACACAGCGTGATCCAGCATGCCGACGGGTATGCAGCGGGATCATTGTGCATCAAAATACCAGGATCAGATTCGTCATATCTATCAAATGCTTGCATTCAAATGCTGAAGAGGTGGGGCCGTTAACTGGGGCGTGTGTCGAGTGACCACTGATGATGTTCCACACTTGGGCATGATCGCATTTGCTCAGTACTCCGACGTCCCGATCAACCACGGATTCCGAACGCTTGTCTATCTAGCCAACGACCTCGGAACGACTGAACTACCCTCTGCTACTCTGGCGGTGCCGCCTTTTCCCGCGGCAGTTCGTGTGTTGGTCTGCAGACGACGAGGATCGATTGTCCCAGGATTGCTTTGCCGATCTTGAGGAACGATGGCCCGATCCGCATGCAACGCCAGTTGCGAAGAGTCCCTTCGCTTACCTGTCCGCGATAGCGAGCGATGACTTCTTCAGGGGTGAGGTAGTTCGGGTCAGGCATGGGCGTTATGGATAGCAGAGTTGTGCAACAGCTTGTTGCACCCGCAGCCCCGTCGGATCGAGACCGAAGGAGAATGCCGGCGCCATCAGCGCGGACCTCTCGCC
This sequence comes from Mesorhizobium sp. ORM8.1, assembly GCF_053005525.2. NCBI lineage: Bacteria > Pseudomonadati > Pseudomonadota > Alphaproteobacteria > Hyphomicrobiales > Phyllobacteriaceae > Mesorhizobium > Mesorhizobium sp. ORM8.1. The sequence goes on from NZ_CM132600.1 coordinate 6,796,286, forward strand.
AGAAACCTTTTATGGTTGGCGTCGACTAGATTTGACTGGCAAGCAAATCTCTAATCGCCTTTTTGGCAACCTTTCCATAACCGGACTTTGGCAGCTCGCTCCAGAACAGGTACCGCTTCGGCAGCTTGTAACGTGCAATCTTGTCGGCCAGCCAATCATCGATGTCCAACGTTGCGACGTCGGTGCCAGTTGCTGCGACACACACGGCAACCCCGATTTCGCCCCAGACTGAATCTGGCAATCCGAGCACCGCCACCTCGCTGATGCCAGGATGGGTGAGGATCTTCTCCTCGATTTCGCGCGGGTAAATGTTCGATCCACCGGAAATATACATGTCCGATAGCCGGCCGGTGATGTACAAAAAGCCTTCTGAATCCATGTGCCCGATGTCCCCGGTGCGGAACCAGCCGCTCCGGAAGGCCTTTGAATTCGCTTCCGGGTTGTCGAAGTAGCCGGGAAAGACGGCCGGGCCGATCACGCAGATTTCTCCCGTTTCGCCGAGTTCTAGCTCCTTGCCCTCGGGTGATTTGATGGCAATTTGCATGCCTGTTCGCTCGAAGCCGCAAGTGCCGATCCTCGCATCGGGACCGTCACCCATTCGATGGTGATTGGGCGGGAGCACCGTGATGTTGCCTGTCACCTCGCCGAGTCCGAAATACTGGACCAGAACAGGCCCGAGCTTGGTCAAGGCGTGCTCTTGATCCGTGCGATACATCGGGGCTCCGGCGTAGATGACGTGGCGAAGCGATGAGTGGTCATACCGATCCACGGCTGCATGCTCGACGAGCATCTTGAGGATTGTCGGGACGGTGAAGACATTGGTGATGCGCCACTTTTCGATCAGAGCCCACGCTGCTTCAATGTCGAAGCGGTCGGTTGCCAGCAGCACTGTCTTGGCGCCTCGCGCCACCTGTGTCAGCTGGTGAACGCCGGCGCCGTGAGACAGTGGCGCTACCACGAGCGATGCATCGTCTTCAGTCGTCCCCGGCATCAGATCGCAAAGATGGTTGGTGATGACGAACGCCATCTGGCCGTGTGTCAGCACGGCTGCCTTCGGCCGGCCTGTCGTGCCTGATGTGAACAGGAACCAGCAGGGGTCATCTCGTTCAACTGCTGCCGTTTCGACTCGGCTACCGTCGTGCTGCGAAACCACCTCGTCGTAATCGGCACCGAAGGCAGCGGCGCCGATGGATATGAAGAAGCCAAGAGCCGCGGAAGAGGCGGCACAAGCAGCCTGGTGCTGTGCAAACATGTTGCCGCAGATCATCCCGACGGCGCCGCTTACCTGTGCCTGATAGGCCACCTCTTCAGGTGTCTGCCGGAAATTGGTTGGCACCCAGACCGCACCGATGCGGAAGCAGGCGAACATGGACTCAAACATCTGGTTGCAGTTTTGCGACTGCACGAGAACGCGATCGCCTTTCTTGACCCCGTAAGTTTCAGCAAGGGCAAAAGACATCGCATCGATACGCCGATCAATCTCGCGCCATGTCCAGCTTTTGTCCCCCCAGACAAATCCAATCTGTTCAGGAAATCGGCGCGCCGCCTGGGTGACGAAATGCGACAGGTTCATCACGCGCCTGGACACCGGTTCGATTGAACCTTCGCTCGCCCCGTTCATCGAACCCGCTCCAGGATTGAGACGTAGTTGGTGACGGCGGCACCGCCCATGTTGAAGACACCGGCAAGGCTCGCATCAAGAACCTGCATTCCACCGGCCTCGTTCATCAATTGCTGTGCCGCCATCACATGCATGGAGACGCCGGTCGCACCGAGTGGATGGCCTCTGGCCTTCAGGCCGCCAGAGGGATTGACCGGCAGCCGCCCCGAACGTTCCGCAATGCCTTCGCGCACGATGCGGAAACCTTGGCCTGGCAAAGCCAGGCCCATGGCCTCGTATTCGATCAGCTCCGCGATGGTGAAGCAGTCATGCGTCTCGACAAGGTCGAGATCATTGATGGTCAACATCGCGGTATCGAGCGCTGTGGCCCATGCTCGCCTCGCGCCTTCAAAGGCGATCGGATCGCGCCGGCTCAGCGCCATGAAATCATTGGAGTGAGCTCTGCTCCGAAAAGCGATCGCACGAGACATCTGCGCCGCCGTGGTCTCATCCGCAATTACGATGGCTGCGGCACCGTCCGAGACAAGAGAACAATCCGTTCGTCGTAGCGGGGCGGCGACATAGGGGTTGCGCTCCGACACCGTATTGCAGAAGTCGAAACCCAGATCCTTGCGCATATGCGCAACCGGATTGGCGACGCCGTTGCGATGGTTCTTCGCCGCGATCATCGCCAATTCCTGCGATCTGTCGCCATGGCGTTGGAAATAATTCTGCGCGATGCGCGCGAATACGCCTGCAAAACCACCTTCGACGTCTGCCTCTTCCTTGCGGTAGCAGCCGGACATCAGGACATCGCCAACCTCGTTGTTGGGCAGGCCAGTCATCTTTTCGGCGCCGATCACCAGAGCGATCCGTCCACGGCCGGCCTCGACAAAATCGAGTGCGCCAGAAAGCGCGGCAGAACCCGTCGCGCAGGCATTTTCGAAGCGCACCGCAGGTGTCGTGGCAAGCGCGTCATTGCTCATACCGACAAGTGCCGCCTGAAAATCCTGGCGCGAAAAGCCGTTGTTGTAGACGCCAACGAAGATGCCATCGATTTCGGCCGTTCGGACGCCGGCATGGTCGAGCGCCGGACCAACAACCTCTGCCATCAATGTCTCAGTGTCGGGGGCGGCGGACTTGCCGAAATTGGTGTGAGCCCAACCGATCATCTGTGCTTTGGCCATAGCGGTTCCTCTCGGCACTCCAAGAGCACCGTCCAATCAGCCCGTTCTTTTGCTTGCGGCATCCACTGCCGCCACTTCGCTCAGGCGCTCGCGCACAGTTCCGGCTTCGCCGAAATCTCCTTCTCGAAATCACGAATGCCGGCGGTGAGGGATTCGATCAGCTCCTCGATTTCCGCTTCGCTGATCGTCAGTGGAGGGCAGACCATCAGCCATTCCCCAAACGAGCCGCCGGCGGTGCGCCGCGAGAACAAGAGCAGTCCGTGGTCGCGGCAGATCATTCCTATCCTCTCGCTCGCCCGCATCTCTGCCGGGAACGGTTGCTTGGTTACCTGATCCGCGACGATCTCCACGGCCATGTGCAGTCCAAGCCCGCGAATATCGCCGATGATGCCGGTCTTGCCTTTGATTTCCTCCAATCGGGATTTGATCAGCGCGCCCAAATTCCGCGCCCGCTCCATAAGACCATCTTCCTCGACAACCCTCAGAACCATGTCGGATGCAGCGCAACTGACGGGATTGGCTGAATAGGTATGGCCGTGCTTGAAGCCGCCCGATCGACGCACATCGCTCACCATGTCTGCCGACGCCAGGACCGCGCCGAGTGGCGCGTAGGAGCCGCTGACACCTTTTGCGAGCGTGACGATATCGGGCCGGCAATCCGGCCAATGATGACCGGCGAGAAACTTGCCTGTCCTGCCAGCGCCGCTCATGATCTCGTCGTAGATCAGCATGACGCCATAGCGGTTGCATATTTCCCGGATGCGGGTGGAATAGCTGTCTGGGGAAACCAGGGCTCCGGTCGATACGCCGCCGACCGGTTCGATCATGAAGGCGAGGATGGTTTCGGGGCCTTCCTTAAGGATCGTTTCTTCTAGCTGCCGCACACAACGGTCGACGACATCCTGTTCGCTCTCGCCGGCCGGGCGCCGATACATCAGCGGCGCGTCGATCTTTGGCATGTCGACAAACATCGGCCTGTAGGCTGCCGCGTAGTCAGGGTCACCGGTGATGCCCAGAAGCGCGGTTGTTGCCCCGTGATAGGAAGGGATGCGGCTGATGATCTTGAAACGTGATGCCTGACCTCGCGCCACCGCCACCTGACGGGCGAATTTGATCGCGGCCTCATTGGCCTCCGAACCGCCGGAGACGAAGAAGGCGGCGCCATAGTTCCAGTTGCTCAAGCGCTCGAGTCTGGCGGCCAGCCGCTCATTGGGGTCGTTGTCCCACCTCATGCTGTGCGCATAGATGATGCGCCCCATCTGGTCGCGCATCGCTTCCAGGACCCTGGGATGGGCATGGCCGACGTTGACAGAAATGGCACCCGACGATCCATCCAACAGACGGCGACCGGTGCTGTCCCAGATATAGACGCCCTCACCACGGACGACTTTCGGGAATTCTTTCGTGCCTTCGGGCGTGATGAAATGCTGATAGCGCAGTGTCATGAAAGTCCTCGCACTGTTGCCTGCGGGACGGGTCTTTTCAGGACCGCATGGCAGGGTAAGAGAAACCATTGAGTGGGGAATTCGCCGTCAGCAGCTTCGGGTCGGGGTCGCATCCGAACAGCATCCGATGGCGCGTGAAGGCCAGGAGCTCCGCCACGTGCTCGTCATTGCGCGGATCGTCTGGGAACGCTGGCCCGAAAATCTCGTCGACATAGATGCGGGTCATGATCTCATCGGCGAACGCGCTCGTTGCGTGTCCTATAAACCGATCGAACGCCGCTGGAACCGGCTGCTTCGCATGATCCCTGGCAATGGCCGAAAGGATTTCGGCCCACTGCGCCGTCAGCTGCAACCAGACTGCGTTGGCTTCCGCATCCTGCCGCTTCATCTGGAACAGCGAGCGAAAGAACATTCGGCGGCGGCGGAACGCTCCGACGATCTCGATGAATGTCGCCTTCATCTGGGAGAACAGGTCGACAAATTCGTCGCCTTCGGGAATTGCCGGCGCAATATCGACCGCAGCGAACTCCGAAAAAACTTCAAGCACCAGGTCACGAATGCCGTCGAAATGCAGGTAGAACGTTCCTGACGCGACCTTTGCCTTGCCGGTGACCGAGCTGATGGTGAGGCTGGCAAGATCGCTTTCTGTCAGGCAGTCGAACGCCGCCCGCTTCAGTTTTGCGCGTGTGCGCGCTCTTGCCTTCGCCACCCGCGCCCTTAATCTGTGCATTGAGCGCGGCGACGTAGCGATCCCCCAATGCCAGATGCGATCCTGCCGAACCCGCCTGGCCCGGACCCGATGAGGTTCCAGCCGGCGAGGCGTCTGGCGCGTTGCGATTGATCATCTTGTCTCTCATCAGGAAGCCGCCGCAAGCAGCGTGCGGTCCGGCAGCGCCTCGCCGACCAGTCTTTCGAACTGGCGGGCAAGCTCGGCCACGTCGAGCGCTGCTTTTTTCTCGCCCGACAGATCCATCACCACCTTGCCGCGATGCATCATCAGCACCCGATCGGTGTGGGCGAGCGCATGACCAAGATCATGCGTGACCATCACCGTCGTGATGTCTTGCGCGCGCACGATCTCCTCGGTGACGTCGGCCACGACTTTGGCACGCTTGGGATCGAGCGCAGATACGTGTTCGTCCAGGAGCAGCACGCGCGGATTGCGGACCGCCGCCATTGCCATCGCCACGGCCTGGCGTTGCCCGCCCGAAAGCGTGCCCGTGGATTCACCGAGCCGGTCTTCCAGACCCATGCCAAAGCGCTGCAGAGCGCTTCTGGCGGCCGACCGCACGCCATCGCGGTCGTAGCGGCGAAGGCGGAAGGCACGCTGCCGTCCCATGACGGCCAGTGCAAAATTCTCCTCGATGCTGAGCGAAGAAAGCACGTTGTGCTCGGGGTTCTGGCGAACAAGCGCAATCTTTGAAGCCCGCTGCCACGAGGGCTTCTCGCTCATGTCCTCGTCGTCAATGGAGAGCGACCCCTCATCAAGGAGCAGTGTCCCCATGAGGATTGAAAGCAGGGTGGACTTTCCAGCGCCGTTCGAGCCGATCAATGCAACGTAGGAACCGCGCTCGATATCAAGGGTCAAATCATCGAGCGCCGTGAAGACTTCCTTCTTGCCAAGGCCGGCAAAGCGCTTCGTCGCGTGGCGAAGCCGTATGGCCGGTGGGGCGCCACCAATGCGTCGCTCAGAGAAGACTGGTGACACGATCATTCTCCAGGAATTGCACATGTTTGCGCCGGCGGGCCTGCCAGCCTTCGAATCCGGAGATCGTGAGCGTGCCCTTGCCGTGGATCCGGGCGGCGATGAAGGCGAACACCAGGAGCGCCGTGATCAGTCGAACCGAGTTTGGCGGAATGCCCATTCTGAGGCTGAGCGCCACGATACAGCGATAGATGATCACGCCGACGACCACGGAAGCCACCCCGACGGCGACCTTGTCGGAACGGATGACACTGGTTCCGATCGTCAGGGCCGCTAGGCCAACGACGATTACGCCGCCCTGGATGGAGACATCCATAAAACCCTGGCTCTGCGCCACCAGTGCCCCTGATGCAGCGGCCAATGAATTGGCCAGCATCAGGCCAAGAACCTGATGCATCTCCGTGCGGATGCCGAGGCTGCGCGCGGTCTGGATGTTCAACCCGCTTGCGCGTGTCGCCAAGCCATATCCGGTGTGCAGAAGCCAGATCAGGAACGTCGCAAAAATCAACGTCACGAGGCCCGCCACAAGGATTGAAGCGGACTGGTTGCGAAGCCCCAGATCCTCCGCCCAGGTGAACAGCGTATCCACCCGCACCAGAGACACATTGCCTGTGCCCATCACGGCGATGCTAACGGACCACGCCGCTGTGGTCATCAAAATGCCGGCGAGCAGAACGTTCATCTGAAGGATTACGTGCAGCAGCGCCGTCACAAGTCCGGCGAGCGCGCCGGCACACATGCCAAGCAACAGCGAGCTGACCGGATCGACCCCCATGAGAAGGCTGCTCGCTGCAGCCGCACCACCAAGGCCGAACGAGCCTTCAAGTGTGAGATCCGGCAGGCTGAGCACGTTGATCGCGAGGTAAATCCCCAGCGCCAACGGTCCATAGAGGAGCCCAATCTGGGCCCCGATCACGAGCACATCGATCAGCATCGAATCCGCCTCAGTAGGTTTTGACTGCTGAGGTCATCATAGCCTCGGGAATCTTGAGCCCCAAAGCGCCCGCTTCGGTCTTGTTGATCTCGAAGCCAGCAATCTTGGGAATGATGACCGGTGTCGTGGCGGGGTTGGCGCCCTTTAGGACCGCCACCACAAGCTCGGCCGCCCTCGTTCCAACATTCACATAGCTATAGCTGCCCGCCAGAACCGCACCGCCTTTGACCGCATCGGACGTGCAGCCGAACACCGGGAGCTTGGCATCCTTGGCGACCTTGAGAGCTCCTGCCATGCCCGAGATTGTTGTCGTGTCGCAGGGGAACTCGATCGCCTGAACGCGTCCGACAAGCGACTGCGCCGCCTGGGTGGTTTCACCGGCATTTGCGATACCCGCGGTGACGTGCTTCAAACCTCTGCTTTCGATATGCGCAACAGCGCGCGCCGCCAGCGGATCGCCGGCAGGATCGCCAACTTTGTAGATGAGGCCGATTGTCTCGATCGTCGGCAGGATGCTCAGCATGCCGTCAATTTCCGATTCGACGGGGAGGGGATCCGAAACTCCGGTCATGTTGCCGCCGGGCTTTTCAAGGGACTGGACAATGCCGGCCTCGACGGGTGTCGACACTCCCACGAATACCACAGGCACAGTCTTGGTCGCCTGCTGTATGGATTGAGCCGCTGCGGTGCCGATGACCACAATCAGATCGCAACCACCATTGGCAAATTGCTGCGCTATGGTTTGCTGTGTTGCGGCGTCAGCTTCGGGGTTCTGGATATTTTGAACCACCTTGTCGCCACCCGAAGCCTTCAGGCCGTCGTTCATCCCTTTTAGAATGTCATCAATAACTGGCGCTGACGCATATCTGTTCACACAGACTGTTTTGCCAGAAAGCGCTGCATCTTCCGCCTTGGCAGTTCCCGAGTAGGCGAGAGTCAAACCTGCAACCGTCGACAGTGCGATCAGTGACTTCATGTCAGTTCCCCATGGTTGGCCGCCTTGTCAGCAGCACTCATCTGTTCCAATTATGAAACTGAATGCAGTTTCATAATTTGTCAATCCTTGCTGTGTAGGATTATTCGCTAGGTGGTCCATTGTTCGGCCCAGCGGACGGGTACCTTAAGCGGGATGGCTGCTTACTGACGACTTTTCGCCGAGAATCAGACGGGCAGCTTTCGTGGAGGTTTTTCGATGCGGGCCGCAGCGCAACGTTTGCCGCTGGCATTGGCGGCCCGCGTTGACAAACGGCCGAAGGAGGAAGCCGCGGGGGGCCGCGCGGGACCTATGGAGAAAGCGCGCGGCCGCGGGTGTGTGTTGAGGAGTTCGGCGCTGACGGCGGAAGCAAACGGGCCGGCCTGAGAGCGTGCGATGGCCTGATCGGCAGCAGATTTGACGGTCTCCTTCCTGACGGTTTCGACCGTTTTGCGGTGCTCAGCCTTATGTGGTGCAAACCGATGCCCTCCCGGAATGCCGTGTCTTTCCGGGTCAGCCCTGGCCGATATGAGGGGCGGTTCGTCATGCTGCCTGCTCCCGCGGTGGCGCACGGGATCTGGGCCTCTGGCCGCGGCGGAAGATCTCGATGATGCGCATGGGGCCGCCGCAGGCTGGGCATGGCTCTGTCAGCGTGAGCGGGATGATCTCGGCGCTTGGCACTTCATCCTGGACGACGGTCTCCGCCCCAAGCAATGTACGGATCTTCGCGATATTGGCCTTGCGCCCCGCGCTGGCCAGCAGGCCGTAATGGCGGATTCGGTGGAATCCGTCGGGCAGGACGTGGATCAGGAAACGGCGGATGAACTCACCAGTGGCGAGCCGCATGACCTTTTGCCGGTTGCCAGTCTTGATGCGGTAGTCCTTCCAGCGGAAGGTGACCGTCTCAGCATCGGCGCTGATCAGGCGGCTGTTCGAGATGGCCACGCGATGGGTGTAGCGGCTGAGATAGGCTAGCACGGACTCGGGCCCGCCGAAGGGAGGCTTGGTGTAGACCACCCATTCGGATTTGCGGAAGGGGGCAAGCCAGGCGCCGAAGGCGTCCGCCTCTGTCAATCCTGTCAGATCCCCGAAGAAGCTCAGTTCACCTGCGCGATGCAGAGCTATCAGCCCTTCCAGGAATAATCGCCGGAACAGACGAGACAGAACCTTCACGGGCAGAAAGAAGCCGGGTCGGCAGCCAATCCAGCGCGTGCCATCCGGCGACAGCCCACCGCCGGGCACGATGATGTGGACGTGCGGGTGATGGGTGAGCGCCGAGCCCCAGGTATGCAGCACGCTGGTCATGCCGATGCGGGCGCCAAGATGGCGCGGATTTGCGGCGATGGTGGTCAGCGTCTGCGCGGAAGCCTGGAACAGGAGGTCATAGACCGCCTTCTTGTTCCAATAGGCGATCTGCGCGATCTGTGCGGGGATGGTGAAGACAACATGGAAATACTCGACCGGCAGCAGGTCTTCGGCACGGGCGGCCATCCAGTCGCGCGCAGCCGGTCCTTGGCACTTCGGGCAGTGCCTATTTTTGCAGGAATTGTAGGCGATATGCTGGTGGCCGCATTTGGCGCAGGCAGCCACATGCCCGCCGAGCACCTCGGTCCGGCAGGCCTCGATCGCCGACATGACCTTGAGCTGGCTCAGACTGACATGCCCGGCATTGGCCTGCCGCCACGCAGGCCCATGGGCGCGGAAGATGTCAGCGATCTCCAGCTTTGGCCGGGACACCCGGCCCGTGCCTCACTCCAACCCGCCTGAGGGTCTGATCCTGCAACTGCTTCAGGCGCTCGAACGGGCTAACAATGTTGCGGATCGTCTTGGTGGCGACATGGGCATAGCGGGCGGTCGTGCTCAGTTTGGCGTGGCCGAGCAGAACCTGAATCACCCGCACATCGGTGTTTGCCTCCAGGAGATGCGTGGCGAAGGAGTGGCGCAAGGTGTGCAACGTAGCCGGCTTGGCGATGCCCGCCGTATGCCTGGCCGAGGTGAAGGCCCGATTGAGCTGGCGCGGCGAGATCGGATTGATCTTCGGCTTGCCCGGAAACAGCCATCCCTGCGGACGCGCCTCGCGCCAGTACTCGCGCAGCAGATCCAACAAGGCTGGCGACAGCATGGCCTTGCGATCCTTGCCGCCCTTGCCCTCTTCGACGTGGATCAACATGCGATCGCTGTCGATATCGGTGACCCTGAGGTTGCAGACCTCTGACGCCCGCAAGCCAGCACCGTAGCTGATGCCAAGCGCCGCGCGATACTTCAGCCCGGGCCCGGGAACCGCGGCCATCAGCTCGGCGATCTCCTCGACGCTCAAGACGACAGGCAGCTTCCGCGGGTTGCGCTGGAACTGCATATGCCGCTTCATCTCTTCGCGCCCGCAGGTGACGCCGAAGAAAAACCGCAGCGCGACGATCCGGGCATTGAACATCGAGGGCGTCACCCCGGCATTCGTCATGTGCAACTGATAGGCGCGCAGGTCGTTGGGTGTCGCGGTGTCTGGTGATCGCCTCAGAAACCCGGCGAAGTCTTTGATGGCCCGGATATGGGCCTCCTGGGCTTTGTCGCCCATTCCACGGATGCGCATGTCTTCGATCATGCGCGCGCGCAGTGGAGTGGTCCTTTCCTCCGTCACGGGAACCTCCTGTCTGATAATTGAGAACACCCCAATCGTCAGGCCAGGAACCCCGAGTCACAAAAAACCACGGTCGATCAGTAGGCGCACCGCCTGTTACAAGCGCCATTGCCGCGCGAGCGGCTTAGTCCCACGGCCCATTTCAGTCATCCCGGTTGATCTTAGGCTCAAAACATGCCATTCAATGACCGGCCGGTCGGTAAATAATGCTGTGATTGGTTTGGGAGAGTGGTTGATGTCCGAAGCCTTTATCTGCGATGCAGTCCGCACACCCGTCGGCCGTTATGGCGGGGCGTTGGCGAGCGTGCGCGCGGACGATCTGGCGGCGATCCCGCTCTCGGCTCTGATGCAACGCAATGGCGGCGTCAACTGGTCGGCGGTCGATGACGTCATTCTGGGCTGCGCCAACCAAGCCGGCGAAGACAATCGCAACGTCGCCCGCATGGCGGTGCTGCTGTCGGGCCTGCCGGTCAATGTTCCCGGCACGACGATAAACCGGCTGTGCGGCTCCGGGCTCGACGCGGTCGGGCTTGCCGCGCGCTCGATCAAGGCCGGCGATTGCAGCCTAATGATTGCCGGCGGTGTTGAGAGCATGTCGCGCGCACCCTTCGTCATGCCAAAGGCCGACACCGCCTTTTCGCGCGCCAATGCCGTCTATGACACGACAATCGGCTGGCGCTTCGTCAATCCGAAGATGAAGAAATCCCACGGCATCGACTCGATGCCGGAGACGGCCGACAATGTCGCCGCCGATTTCAACATTTCGCGCACCGATCAGGATTCTTTCGCGCTGCGCAGCCAGCAGCGTTGGGCTACGGCGCAAGCAGCGGGCCGCTTTGCCGATGAGCTGGTCGCGGTATCGGTGCCGCAGAAAAAGGGCGATCCGGTAGTGGTCGACCGCGACGAACATCCGCGCACCGAAGCCTCGATCGAGCAGCTCGGCAGGCTGAAGGGCGTCAACGGACCTGATCTTTCAGTGACCGCCGGCAATGCGTCGGGGGTCAATGACGGCGCCGCGGCACTGATCATCGCCAGCGAAGCTTCGGCCAAGGCGAACGGCCTGACGCCCCGCGCGCGCGTCATCGCCATGGCCGCCGCTGGCGTGGCGCCGCGTATCATGGGCATCGGCCCGGTGCCTGCCATGCGCAAGGTACTGGATCGCGCCGGCCTGACCGTCGGCCAGATGGACGTGATCGAGCTCAACGAGGCCTTTGCGGCCCAGTCGCTGGCGGTGTTGCGTGAGCTTGGCCTGCCGGACGACGCCTCGCATGTGAACCCGAACGGCGGCGCGATCGCCATCGGCCATCCACTCGGTGCCAGCGGCGCCCGTCTGGCGGCGACGGCAACCTGGCAACTGCAGCGCAGCGGCGGGCGTTATGCGCTCTGCACGATGTGTGTCGGGGTAGGGCAGGGACTGGCATTGATCCTCGAGCGCGTCTGACGCGCAGACCAGGAAGGAGAACGGCAATGTATGCACAGATGGTCAAGACCGATGCCGCCCGGGTGCGCAGCCTCGACGAGATGGACCCGGTCGAGCGCGCCTTTCAGGAACGCGTCAATGATGGCCAGAAAATTGAGCCCAAGGAATGGATGCCGGAGGCCTATCGCAAGACGCTGATCCGCCAGATCAGCCAGCACGCCCATTCCGAGATCGTCGGGCAACTGCCGGAAGGCAACTGGATCACCCGGGCGCCGACGCTGGAGCGCAAGGCGATCCTGCTGGCCAAGGTGCAGGACGAGGCCGGCCACGGGCTCTATCTCTACAGCGCCGCCGAGACGCTCGGCATCAGCCGCGACGAAATGTATGAGCAACTGCATTCCGGCAAGGCCAAGTACTCGTCGATCTTCAATTATCCGACGCTGACCTGGGCCGACATCGGCGCCATAGGCTGGCTGGTCGACGGCGCTGCGATCATGAACCAGGTGCCGCTGCAGCGCTGCTCCTATGGTCCCTACGCGCGCGCCATGGTGCGCATCTGCAAGGAGGAGAGTTTTCATCAGCGCCAGGGCTTCGACATCATGACTGTGCTGTGCCGGGGCACGGACGACCAGAAGGCAATGGCGCAGGATGCGCTGAACCGCTGGTGGTGGCCGTCCTTGATGATGTTCGGTCCCTCCGACGGCGACTCGGTTCATTCAGCGCAATCGATGGCCTGGAACATCAAGCAGGACTCCAACGACGAGCTGCGCCAGAAATTCGTCGACCAGACCGTGCCGCAGGCGAAGTATCTCGGCCTGACGGTGCCCGATCCCAAGCTCGCCTGGAACGACGAGAAGGGCGGCTACGATTTCGGCGAGCCGGACTGGAACGAGTTCTACGAGATCATCGCCGGCAACGGTCCCTGCAACCGCGAACGCCTCACTGCCCGCCAGAATGCCTGGAATGACGGCGCATGGTTCCGCGACGGCTTGAGCGCCCATGCCGACAAGCAGGCGCGGCGACGGCAAGCCGCGAAAATGGCGGCCGAATGATCGGCGCAAAGGCAACTCGTAGGAAAGAGTGACCCAATGTCCAAGGAATGGCCCCTGTGGGAAGTTTTCATCCGCGGCCAGCACGGCCTGAACCACCGGCATGTCGGCAGCCTGCATGCGCCGGATGCCGAAATGGCGATCCACAATGCGCGTGACGTCTACACCCGCCGCAACGAGGGCGTGAGCATCTGGGTGGTGCGCTCGTCAGACGTCGTCGCCAGCGCGCCGTCAGAAAAGGGACCGCTTTTCGACCCGGCCAATTCGAAGGTCTACCGGCACCCGACCTTCTTCGATGTGCCGGAAGAAGTGGGGCATATGTGATGCAGCCGACCGACATGCCGGCGCTAGCCGAATTCGCGCTCGCGATGGGCGACACGGCGCTGATCCTCGGGCATCGCAATTCGCAATGGTGCGGGCATTCGCCGGCGCTGGAGGAAGACATTGCGCTCGCCAACACGGCACTGGACCTGATCGGCCAGGCGCAGCTGTGGCTTGGCCTGGCCGCCGACGCCGAAGGCAAGGGCCGCACGCCGGACAATCTCGCCTATCTGCGCGACGCTCCCGCATACCGCAATTTGTTGCTGGTCGAGCAGCCGAATGGCGATTTCGGCCGCACGATCATGCGGCAATATCTTTTCGACGCCTGGCACCTGCCGATGCTGAAGGCGCTGTCAAAATCGCGCGAAGTCAGAGTCGCTGAAATTGCCGAGAAGGCCGCGAAGGAAGTCGCCTATCATCTGGAGCGCAGCGCCGATCTGGTGGTGCGGCTCGGCGATGGCACGGATGAAAGCCATGCCCGCATGCAGTCGGCGCTGGACTTCCTGTCTCCTTATACGGGTGAGATGTTCCTCGCCGATGCCGCCGACGAAGAACTGGCGGCGGCCGGCATCGTGCCGGCGCCGGATACGCTGCGCCCGGCATGGGACCAGCATGTCCGCCGCATGCTTGCCGACGCAACGCTGAAGCTGCCGGAAAAACCCTATGTACAGAAGGGCGGCAGGCGCGGCGTCCATTCCGAGCATCTAGGCTTCATCCTGGCCGAAATGCAGCATCTGCAGCGCGCCTATCCCGGCGCGGCCTGGTGAGGCGCGGTCATGGCTGAACCCCTTCTGACACCGGTCACGCCGACACCTCGCCCCATGCTGAGGGATGCGATGGACAGAGCCGTCCGCCCGTCCGTGGCGGTGATATGGTCCTGGCTGTCCGAAATACCCGACCCGGAAATCCCGGTCATCTCGCTCACCGATCTCGGCATCATTCGCGACGTCGCCTGGGTGGACGACACGCTCGAGGTGACGGTGACACCGACCTATTCCGGCTGCCCGGCAACCGGCGTCATCAATTTCGAGATCGACCGTCGTTTGCGCGAGCGCGGCATCGCCAGCTTGCGGCTAAAACGCCAGCTTTCGCCGGCCTGGACGACCGCCTGGATCGGCGCGGAAGGCCGCGAGAAATTGCGCGCCTATGGCATCGCGCCACCGGTCGAGGGAATTGCAGCCTGCGCCGGCGCTTTGCAGCCACGCGACGTCTCCTGCCCGCAATGCGGTTCGCGCAAGATCGAGCGCGTCAGCCAGTTCGGATCGACCCCATGCAAGGCGCATTACCGCTGCACCGAGTGTCTCGAACCGTTCGACTATTTCAAGAGCTTCTGAGAAACCGATGGCCCGCTTTCTGCCGCTTGAAGTCGCCGATGTCCGCCGCGAAACCCGCGATGCGGTGGTGGTCACGCTGATGCCTGCCGAAGAACATCGCGCCGCCTTCGATTTCACCCAGGGGCAGTACCTGACCTTTCGCCGCTCGTTCGATGGCGAGGAGCTGCGCCGCTCCTATTCCATCTGCGCCGGCAAGGATGAAGGCGTGCTCAAGGTCGGCATCAAGCGCGTCGATGGTGGCGCGTTCTCGACCTGGGCCAACGAGGAGCTGAAGCCCGGCGACACGCTGGAGGCGATGCCGCCGATGGGCGCCTTCCATATTCCGCTGGAGCCGGAGCGCGACCGCCACTATCTCGGCTTTGCCGGCGGCAGCGGCATCACGCCGGTGCTGTCGCTAATCAAGACCACGCTGTCCCGCGAACCGAGGTCGCGCTTCACACTCATCTACGGCAATCGCTCGATCAACTCGATCATGTTCCGCGAGGATCTGGAGGACATCAAGAACATCAATCTCGGCCGCTTCAACGTCATCCATGTGCTGGAAAACGAGGCGCAGGAGATCGAGCTGTTTTCGGGCCGCATCGATGCCGAAAGATGCGCGCGGTTGTTCAAGAGCTGGATCGATATCAGCGGCATCGACATGGCCTTCATCTGCGGCCCCGAGCCGATGATGCTGGGCGTGGCTGCATCGCTGCGCGAGCATGGCCTGCGCGACGACCAGATCAAGTTCGAGCTGTTCGCCTCCGCACCACGCCGCGCCGCCCATGTGGTCAAGGCGGTGGTGAACGGCGACGCCGCCGAGACCTGCAAGGCTTCGATCACGCTCGACGGCACGACCCGCGTCATCGACATGCCGAAGAAAGGGCAGACGATCCTCGAGGCCGCGCTCGGCGCCCGTCTCGACGCGCCCTATGCCTGCAAGGCGGGCGTCTGCTCCACCTGCCGGGCGATGGTGCTGGAGGGCGAGGTCGAGATGCAGGCCAATCACGCCCTCGAGGACTACGAGGTGCGGCGCGGCTATGTGCTGACATGCCAGTGCTTCCCGCTCTCCGACACGGTGGTGGTGACCTATGACCAGTGAGCCCGACGACAGCGAAGACGTTATGCCGCTGGAGTCCTATCTGGCTCAGGGC
Organism: Mesorhizobium sp. ORM8.1; assembly: GCF_053005525.2. NCBI lineage: Bacteria > Pseudomonadati > Pseudomonadota > Alphaproteobacteria > Hyphomicrobiales > Phyllobacteriaceae > Mesorhizobium > Mesorhizobium sp. ORM8.1. Next base: position 6,812,022 of record NZ_CM132600.1, read on the forward strand.
GGCATGCTGACGACGCCGGAGAACGCGCCGCCGCGCTATCGCGGCGAATTGCTGCGGCTGATGGCGACCTTCGTCGACAGCGAGCTGGCGGGTGCTGCGGGCTTCGCAGACATCATCAATCTCGGTCCGGGCATCAAGGCACGCATCGCTGCCTCGCGTATCGTGCTGGAGAAGCTCGACCATGCCGAGCGCGTGCTGGAGATCATGGGCGAGTTCGGCGCCGACATCTCGCGCTACGCCAACCATCACCCGTGGACGGGGCGCGTGGCGCGCGACAGCGACCTCGGTGCCGCGCACCACGGCTCGGATATGCGGCTGGCGGTGCTGCATTATCCGTTGCAAGGCTGGATCGACGCGGTGGTGATGAATGTGCTGATGGGCCGTGCCGTGGTGATCCAGCTCGGTGAGTTTTCGCGCCTGTCCTACCAACCTCTGGCGGAAGTCTTCCGCGCCATTGCACCGCGCGAACGCCGGCATATGGAGCTCGGCGAGGAAGGCCTGCGCAAGATCCTGGCGGGTAAGTCTGGCCGCGCGGAAATTGAAACCTCGATCGGCTACTGGCGGCCGCGTGTGGCGGCGAGTTTCGGTGGCGGCACTTCCGCGCATTTCGAGACGCAGAAGAAATTCGGCCTGCGCCACACCAGCAATCCCGACCTTGCCCGCGAATGGGAGCGGCAGGTGAGCGCCCTGCTGGACGAGGTCGGGCTCACCTGAGCGGTCTGACTGACACCCTTCGACTTCGAACCCCAACGACGAGTACGCCAACCATGAACGCACCGGTAAAATCCATTCGCCAGCTTGAATCCTATGTCGCCGGGCAATGGGCGCGCGGCGCCGGCAAGGCCGTGCCGTTACTCGACGCGGCAATCGGCGAGACGGTGGCGCTGATCGACGCCGGCGGCATCGACATGAAGGCAGCGCTTACCCATGGCCGCGAGAAGGGTGGACCGGCGCTGCGCAAGATGAGTTTTCACGAGCGCGCGCTGATGCTGAAGGCGCTGGGCCAGGCACTGATGCAGGCCAAGGAAGAATTCTATGCGCTGTCGACGGCGACCGGTGCGACCCGCACCGACAGCTGGATCGACATCGAGGGCGGCATCGGCACGCTGCTCTCCTACGCCTCGAAGGGCCGTCGCGAGCTGCCGAACACACTCACACTGGTGGATGGCAATGTCGAACCTCTGTCGCGCGACAATACGTTTTCAGGCCAACATATTCTGACACCGCTGGAAGGTGTGGCGGTGCATATCAACGCTTTCAACTTTCCCTGCTGGGGGATGCTGGAAAAACTCGCGCCGACGCTGCTCGCCGGGATGCCGGCCATCGTCAAGCCGGCCAGCCAGACAGCCTATCTGACGGAGCTGATGGTGCGGCGAATCATCGGTCTGAACATCCTGCCGCAGGGCGCGCTGCAGCTTATCAGCGGCTCCGTGGGTGATCTTCTCGACCATGTCGACTGCCAGGACGTGGTGACCTTTACCGGTTCGGCGGCCACAGGGCGCAAGCTCAAGTCGCATCGTTCGATCGTCGACAAATCGGTGCGCTTCACCATGGAGGCGGATTCGCTCAATGCCGCGATCCTCGGTCCCGATGCGGTACAGGGTACGGAGGAATTCGATCTCTTCGTCAGGGAAGTCACCCGCGAAATGACGGCGAAGGCCGGCCAGAAATGCACCGCGATCCGTCGCGTCATCGTGCCGCGCGCAAGCGTCGAGGCATTGATCAAGGCGCTGGGCGAGCGGCTGGCGAAAACCGCCGTTGGCAATCCGGGCGAGGAGACAGCGAAGATGGGGCCGCTGGCCAGCCTGGCGCAGCGCGACGAAGTGCGCCAGCGCATCAAGGATTTGCAGCGCGATGCCGAGATCGTCGCCGGCGACCCGGAACGGGCGACACTCGTGTCGGGCGACCCCGAGGCCGGCGCCTTCCTCAACCCGGTGCTGCTCTATTGCGATAGACCTGATAGCGCGCAGGCGGTGCACGATGTCGAGGCCTTCGGCCCGGTCAGCACCATCATACCCTACGAGACGGTCGAGGAGGCAGCGGAACTGGCGCGACGCGGCAAGGGCAGCCTCGTCGCCTCGGTCTTCACCAACGATGCCAAATTCGCGCGTGACGCCGTGCATGCGCTGGGGCCGTGGCATGGCCGGGTCATGATCGGCAACCGCGTCAGCGCCAAGTCGTCCACCGGCCATGGCTCGCCGCTGCCCGTGCTGGTGCATGGCGGACCGGGGCGTGCCGGCGGCGGCGAGGAGCTCGGTGGCATCCGTTCGGTCAAGCACTATATGCAGCGCACCGCCGTGCAGGGCGCACCCTGGCTGTTGTCGGAAGTCACCGGGCGCTGGATGCAGGGCGCGAAAGCGAAGGTGGACGGCGTCCATCCGTTCCGCAAGTCGCTGGCGCAACTGGAGATCGGCGACCAGCTGGTCACCGCCAAGCGCACCGTGACGCTGGAAGACATCGAGCATTTCGCCGCCTTCACAGGCGACAATTTCTACGCCCACATGGATGAGGCGGCGGCCAAGGCCAACCCGTTCTTCGACGGGCGCGTGGCGCATGGCTATCTCATCGTCTCCTTCGCCGCCGGGCTTTTCGTCGATCCGGCACCCGGTCCGGTGCTGGCCAATTACGGCGTCGACAATCTGCGCTTCCTGACCCCGGTCAATCCGGGCGACACGCTGCAGGTGACGCTGACCGCAAAGCAGATCAATCCGCGCGAGACCGAGGATTACGGCGAGGTGCGCTGGGATTGCACGGTGACCAACCAGGAGACGCAGGTGGTGGCGCAATATGATGTGCTGACCATGGTGGCGAAGATTTGGCCGAACTAGCCGCCGCGCTGGCGTACGACGTAACAGTAGGGTCTAGGTATGGAACTCTCGAAGGTTACAATCATCGCGACTGGAGGCACGATCGCTTCGGTTGGCAGGTTCCCAATGGACTTGCTTGATTATCCCGATTCCGAGGAGATTTTGGGCGCTGAGTCGCTTCTGGAACGGCCTCCCGATATCAAACGCTATTGCCGCCCTGTGCCAATAGCGTTTGGTGCGATCGACAGCACAAACGTGACACCCGACGACTGGATGCGCCTGAAGGGCGTGATTTCCACGGCTTTAAGTGAGGACATCGCGGGAGTAGTTGTTACGCACGGCAGTGCAAGCCTCGAGGAAACCGCCTACTTTCTTGACCTCGCAATCGATGATCCCCGCCCAGTTGTCCTGACTGGCGCGATGCGTCCCATATCTGGCGTCAGCTCGGACGCGCCTCTTAACCTCATCAACGCTTCAATAGTTGCGTCGGATCCGGCCAGTCGAGAGTTGGGAACACTTGTATCCATGAACGGTTCAATCCACGCGGCGCGCTATGCAGCCAAATTTCACACCTCGAACCTCGAGGCTTTCGCTTCTTCTGTCGGTGGCCCTATTGGAGAGGTTGCTTATGCCTCGGTGCACTACTCGTCGCGACCAGCGCCTTCGCCTAAATTTGCCGTTTCCGGGCCTTGCCCAGGGTTGATATCGTGATGTCGTACGCTGGCGCCGACGGATCCGCGATCGTTGCCTCCGTGAATCAGAATGCACAGGCGATTGTGGTGGCAGGTTTTGGCGGCGGCTATTCGGCGGTTCGTCAGCATGAAGCCTTGTCCTATGCAAAGACGAGAGGCGTCGAAATAATCCAGTCCAGCCGTTCAATGTGCGGACGGGTTTTTCTGCGTAACGACATCCGCAAGGAAGGGCATATCGCGTCGGGATGTCTTTCGCCGCAAAAGGCCCGCATCCTTGCGATGCTTGCGATCGGTGCGAACTTGCACGGAGACAGCCTACAAGCCGCCTTCGATCGAGCGGGTTAATCGGCTGCATCCGCTCTGGCTGCTCGGCTTGCCCTAGGATTGGAAAAAGCCGCCCTTACCGGTCGCGCGTGGCGCGAGAGCGTATGCTGGCTTCGCTTGTTACGCGGAATTCCACAATTGGCGTAAGCCTGCCACGCCGCCAGCCTCGGCTAGCGAATGGCTTTCACACCGTCCAAAAAGAGAGATGCCACAAGTTCCGCATATCCTTTGCGGCTCATCGCTCCGCTCGGTTTGAACCAGGTGTGCACCCAGTTCAACATGCCAAAGAGCGACATTGTCACGGGCATCACCATCGCCCGTCGATCAACCAACGCTGGATTGATTTCTTCCACAATTGCTGAAAAGGCACGGATGATGCGTCGCTCGATCTGATTGAGCTCGCCCTTCTGGACGTCGGATAGAGACCCTGTTCCGTTCAACAAGACCTGCTGATAGTTTGCCGCGTGACGATAATTTTCAAGCACCGCTGCGATCAGTAAGCCAAGCCGCTTGTCCGGCGGCTGATTGGGGAGATCCGCTCCAGCAATCGCAGCCTCGAGCTCGACAAGGTGGGTGCGACCGATGTCGAAAATGAGAAGTTCCTTGCTGGGATAATAGTGGTAGAGCAACGCCTTGGAAACATTGTTTTCCTTGGCAATTCGCGCCATTGAGGCGTGTTCCATGCCGAGCTTTGCAAAGACGGCGGCTGCGCTGTCCAGAATGCTGCGGCGTTTCTCATCGAAATCTGCAGCCTTCGTCCTCGCCATTGCCTATCCTTTTGGCCTGTTGTCGACTACGCGCTTTGCCTTGCCCGCGGACCGCTCGACCGAATCTGGATCACCAACCTTGACCTTGGTGCTTACCCCAACCACGGATTTGATGTGGTGCGCAAGTTCCTTGGCCGACGCGTTACGCTGGACTTCACCCATTGCGTGCGGCATCGCTTCGACATGCACAACCATATCGTCCATCCTGCCTGAGCGCGTCAGTTCGATCTGAAAATGCGGTGCAAGGCCGTTGCACTTCAGTATCTGTTCTTCGATCTGCGTAGGGAACACGTTGACCCCTCGCAATATCATCATGTCGTCCGAGCGGCCGGTAATCTTCTCCATACGCCGCATCGTGCGTGCCGTACCGGGCAACAGGCGCGTCAGGTCACGCGTACGGTAACGGATAATCGGAAGAGCTTCCTTGGTTAGCGAGGTAAAGACCAGCTCGCCCAATTCGCCGTCCGGCAGCACTTCTCCCGTTTCGGGATTGATGATCTCGGGATAGAAATGATCTTCCCAGACATACAGCCCATCTTTTGTCTCGACACATTCATTGGCCACGCCCGGTCCCATCACCTCGGAAAGGCCGTAAATATCGACCGCATGCATGTCGAAGTCCTTCTCGATCTCCTGCCTCATGGCATTCGTCCAGGGCTCGGCGCCGAAAATACCCACGGCCAACGACGATTCCCGCGGATCAAGGCCCAGGCGGCGATACTCGTCCAGAATCGACAGCATGTACGAGGGGGTAACCATGATGATGCGCGGTTTGAAATCCTGGATCAATGTCACCTGGCGTTCGGTCATGCCTCCGGAGATAGGCACTACCGTACAGCCAAGCTTCTCGGCGCCGTAGTGCGCCCCGAGGCCACCGGTGAAGAGCCCATAGCCATACGCGATGTGGCAAATGTCTCCGGGCCGCCCGCCGGATGCTCGAATGGAACGCGCTACAACCGAGGCCCAAACTTCGATGTCGTTCCTGGTGTATCCAACCACCGTCGGCTTACCCGTCGTGCCGGAGGAGGCGTGGACGCGCACCAGATTCTCGCGCGGTACGGCGAACATGCCAAACGGATAGGTGTCCCGCAAATCTTTCTTTGCCGTGAAGGGAAACTTGGCCAAATCCTCAAGTGAGCTCAGATCATCTGGATGTACCCCCGCGTCATCGAATTTCGCCCGGTAGTGCGGTGAGTTCGCATAGGCATGGCTCAAGGTCGACTTCAACCGCTGGAGCTGCAAGCTCGCGATCTCGTCGCGGGATGCCAGTTCGATCGGTTCGAGGTCGCTGGGGCGCGGCGCAAGATCTTCCATTGAACTCCTCCAAGATTTCTTTTGACCACCGTTAGGCGGGCATGGGCAAATGCGTACCTTTGATCGTTCGCGAATGGCCGCGAAACTCAGCCACAGGCTCCCCGTTCTGGTTCGTGATCTGGATGTCGTAGATGCCGCTGCGGCCCATCGCCGAGATCTTGCGCGCGACAGCGCGCAACCTGTCTCCGGCAAAGGCCGGGCGGAGGAATGTCACTGAACAGTGTTGCGCGACGGCGTGGTAGTTGTAGCTGTTGCAGGCATATGCGAACGCCGAGTCCGCAAGCGTGAATATGTAGCCGCCGTGACAGATGCCATGGCCATTGGTCATGACCTCCGAAACGGTAAGGGAAAGTGTTGCCTTGCCTGGCGCCACGTCTTCCAGCGTCATGCCGAGATGGCACGAGGCACGATCGTTCTTCCACATTGCTGCGCCGGATGCCTTCGCAACCGCCAACGGGTCGTTGCGGTCGACCGTCATTTGCCCTTGAACTCCGCCGGCCGCTTGTCGAGGAAAGCGGCGACGCCCTCGGCGTAATCGGCGCTTTGCCCGGCCTTGCGCTGCAGGTCGCGCTCGAGGTCCAACTGCTGATCCAGACTGTTGCTGGCTGCTGCCTGGATGGCGTGCTTGATCAGGCCGAGGCCATATGTAGGGCCAGCAGCAAGCTGCCTGGCGAGAGCGTTCGCCTCGGCCATCAACTTGTCATCATCTGCCACCTTCCAGATCATTCCCCACGCGGCCGCAGTTTCGGCCGGGAGCGGTTCGGCCGTCAGCGCCAGACCCTTCGCTCGCGCCTCACCGAGCAACCGCGGGAGGCTCCAGGTGCCACCAGAGTCGGGCACCAGCCCCAGTTTTGAGAAGGCCTGGATGAACTTTGCAGAGCGGGCCGCGATAACAATGTCGCATGCCAGTGCGATGTTTGCGCCAGCCCCTGCAGCGACCCCGTTGACGGCACATATAACGGGCTTGCTGAGACTGCGTATCAGCCGTAGCAGAGGGTTGTAGAAGGTCTCGATCGTGTAGCCTAGATCCGGAGCCTCGGTCGACTTGCGCGGGTCGCGGTCTCCCAAATCCTGTCCGGCACAGAAAGCGCGGCCAGCGCCTGTCAGAAGCAGTGCACGGATTGCTCCGTCTTCGTATGCTCGCTCAAACTGCCTTCTGAGCGCTGCGTGCATATGTTCATTGAACGAATTCAGCTTGTCAGGACGGTTCAGGGTCAACGTCATAACGCCGTTGCTGACCGCGACAAGCACTGTCTCGGACTGGTTCAATGGTTTCCTCCCAAGGCTCATCCCATTCGACAGTGGAAGAGGTCTTGCATAATCCGACCGGTCGGTCAATAATAAATGTAGGCACAAGTATTCTGTGCGGTCTCGAACCTTGGGCTGTGACAACGTGGCTGGCTTCGATCAATCGGCTGCCTGACCGCGCCTCGTAGAGCTTGGCCGCCTTATCTTCTCCGGAAACATCTGGGTCTGCAAAACATGGCAGTGAACGTTCAGAAACGCAGTGACGGTCGTGCGGTGGTGTCCGTCGATAATGCGCCCGTCAATGCCTTGAGCCAGGCCGTGCGTGAGGGATTATGGGCCGCCGCCGAGGCTTTGGACGCCGACCCTGACGTGACGAGTGTCGTACTGATTTGCGCTGGCAGAACCTTCATTGCCGGCGCCGATATTGCTGAATTCGACACGCCGCCGCAACCACCGCATCTGCCCGACATGGTCGCCCGCCTCGAGCGAGCAGCAAAACCTTGGGTCGCGGCGGTCCACGGCAGCGCGCTTGGCGGCGGCCTGGAAGTCGCGCTCGGCTGCCGCTGGCGAGTCGCGGTTAGCTCCGCCAAGTTTGGCCTCCCCGAGGTCACACTGGGCCTCATCCCCGGCGCCGGGGGCACGGTGCGGCTGCCTCGCCTTGTTCCGTTGGAGTATGCCGTGAATATGGTCACCGGGGGCAAACCGGTGCCTGCTCAGAAAGCGCTTGAGATTGGTCTGATAGACGCAATCGTCGACGATGATCTTGTGCTCGGTGCAATCACCTTCCTTGATAAGGCACCCGTCGACCAGCCGGCCGCGCACCAGCGCCCTTGTCCGACCGAGAGCTCCGCTTTTTGGAACGAGCGCGAAGGGGAGTTGAGCAAGCGCGCGCGCGGAGAGATTGCACCTCTTAAGGCGTTAGCGTGCTTGCGCCGGAGCAGCGAGGTGGATTTCGCGCAAGCGCTAAAGTTCGAACGGGAAACGTTCCTGGAGCTTCGCAATTCTAATCAGGCACAGTCCCTCCGGCATATCTTTTTCGCGGAACGAGCCGCCGCCAAGCCGCGTGAATATGACGGCTTGAGTTTAAGACGTGTTGGGAAGACGGCGGTTGTCGGAGGCGGCACGATGGGGGCCGGGATCGTCGCGGCAATGCGCGATGCCGGGCTGCCGGTGGTGCTGGTCGAGCGCGACCAAGAGGCGCTTGATCGCGGTATGAACAATGTTCGAAGTGTCTTCGAGGCAAGTATCAAGCGCGGTAAGCTAGCGCCCGAAGCTGCGACTGTCCGCCTCGCGGGCATCGAAGCCACAACTGCCTACGAGGACTTGGCGGACGTTGACCTGGTCATCGAGGCTGTGTTCGAGGATCTTGCGGTAAAGCGCGACGTCTTTAGGGCACTTTCTTCGGCGTGCCGGGACGACGCTGTCCTTGCCACCAACACGTCCTATCTGGACCCTAACGAGATCGCGGCAGGGATCGCGCGTCCTGAGCGCGTGATAGGACTGCATTTCTTCAGCCCTGCCAACGTGATGAAACTGTTGGAGATCGTGGCTACGGCCGAGACGGCTCCGAATGTCGTGGCGACCGGTCTCGACCTGGCAAAGCGCCTCGGCAAGGTGCCCGTCATTGCTGGCATCTGCGACGGCTTTATTGGCAATCGAATTCTCAAGAGCAACCGCCCACTTCTTGAGCGTTTGCTCCTCGCAAACGTTTCACCGGCCGAGATCGATACAGCCATGCGGAGCTTTGGCCTGGCAATGGGGCCTTTCGAGGTGCAGGACCTTTCCGGCTTGGACATCGCAGCTTTCCAGCGCAAAGCCGCACGCGGGCGTGGCGAGACGCCGTTCGCGCCCATCAGTGACTGTCTCGTCAACGATGGCCGCCTCGGTCAGAAGACCGGGAAGGGCTGGTACGACTACGCGCCCGGGGCTCGTGTTCCGAAACCCTCAACCGCGGTCGCTTCGACCATCGCAAAGCTTGCCGCTGCCAAACGTCCGGTATGCCTGCCAGCAATCGATTTGGCAGAAATGGTGGTCTTTCCAATGATCGACGAAGCGAGCCGCATCCTTGAAGAAGGTGTAGCCCGCCGGCCTGCGGACATAGACCTCGTTCAAGTGCATGGCTATGGGTTTCCGCGCTGGCGAGGTGGCCTCATGCATTTCGCCCAGTCGAGAGGCCTGTCGGCAATTGTCGAGGCACTTTGGGAGATGCACCGCGCCGGATTTGTCCAGCCTCCGAGCGAGTATCTAATTGCCGCTGCAGCCAAAGGGCATTTCTAGAAAATGGGATAACCGCTGCTGCTGCCTTCAGGCGGGTTCTCAATCAATCGAGACGGCCTTCTCAAAAATCAGCAGCGCCAAGCAACCGCCGAACACTTGATGGGGTCAGTTGTCCTAAAGTGCCCCGGAGCTCATCGCATTCTTACGTACGAAGGTTGAACACCACCGATAAGTGCCGCACTGGCGACTCCAATAGACGCTCGTGACCGTGGATCGAGTTCGCATCGAATATCATCGTATCGCCCGGATGCAGTTCGACGAGCGTGTCTGCATACCGGTAGACCATGGCGCCTTCCAGTATGTACATGAATTCGATTCCGGTATGCTGGAATCCCGGCGACGGGGCCGCACTATCATTGATTGTCACAAGATAGGGCTCGACGTATTTTTCCCCGGATAGCAGGTGCCCCAGTAGTTGATAGTTGAATCCCGCTTTCGAGCCCCGCCGCTGAACCTCGATACCGCGGCCAGCACGAACAATCGAATAATCGGCGTGCGAATTGTGGGCGGCGAACAGCCGTGCAACGGGAACCTTCAGAACGCCGGCAACGGCAAGCAGTGTTGCAAAGGATGGTGTTGCCTGGCCGGTCTCGATCTTGGACAGCATTCCGTTGGAAAGGCCGGCAGCTTCAGCAAGCGCGTTTCCTGCCATGCTGAGGCTCAATCTCAAGCTTCGAATTTCCTTGCCGACTGCCAAAGCCAGGGCGTCCGTTTCCCTCGCCCTGACCTCCGCTGTGTTTGCTGGCGATATTTCATCTCCCGGTTCGGCCTTATCGTGACCAGGGCGCGTCATCATGGACAGAGCGCCACGCTTCACACGCTTCGCCTCCGCAGCCTTCCTTCCACTTGCCTTCAGAACCAACGAAGTTCCTCCAATTTCAAGCGACGTGAGTGCTACATGGACCTTGCCTTGGGGCAAAAGTGAATTGTCAGCCTTGGAGCCAACAGTTTCGCCAGGCCATCAGCGCCGAAGCCTTCGTAACTTCTCAAAGACGCCTTGCAAAGGCTTTCGGTTTCCTTTCATGAAAATATTTTCCGGGCAATTGACCCGCAGAGCCGATTGCGAACAGACTCGCAGCCAGTTCCGCGACTTGGGTGGAAGCTCGGATCGCGACCTCCAATTTCAAGTTTGCCTGCCAGCGGAGGCAAACCTGACCTGTGAACCCCGATCTTGGACGGGCGCTGGACGATCCGGGCACCGATAAATAGAGCCTGTTAGGAAGAACCGCATGATTTGCTTTGCGACACTTGGCCCTGTTGGCACGAACCATGAACTTGTCACCAAGCAGTATATCAAATTCAATCAGTTAGAGGGCGCGGAGATCGCGCTTGTTGACAATTTCGAACTTGCCATCGAGGGACTGAGATCAGGCCTTTATGACTTTGTTGTCCAATGCGCTGTTCATCCAGCCACTCCGACCACGATGGGCGCCTATTTCAATGAGGTCTTCGCGATTGATACGTTTATATCGCGGAGCAAGGATCTCGCCGTATTGACGCGCTCGGAAATCGACAACCCGAAGTCGATCGGTTTGCTTGCGCCGGCCACCGAGAGCTACATCGACATCAACAAATGGGAAACCAAAATATCGGAACGCTCGCTTCCGATCATCTTCAACAACCTCCTGGAGGGCAAATACGATTCGGCGCTCGTGTATCTGGAATATGCCGAACAGTTTCCTGACCGGGTGAGGGTCGATCAGGTCATCGGCTCGCCCGACGATGTGTGGATCGTCTATGGCAAGGAGCGCACATCGGGCGGCAGGCTGCAAGCCTGGCATGAAAGCCCTGGAGCCAGGTTCGTCAGGAGCAAAGCAGCGCTCAGGGCGGTATCGGCGGAGCGGGGGGCAACATGACCTTCTTTTCCGGGTACACCTATCAGCTTCTGGTGGGTGCTGTCGTCTCGATCTCGGTCACATTCTTTGCGTTGATTTTCGGCTCCGCTCTGGGGTTGGGTCTTGGTGCCGCGAAAATCTATGGCTCGCGGCCGTTCCGTTACGTTGCCGAAGCCTATACGGCGATCGTCAGAGGCGTTCCTGAACTGATTGTCATTTATTTGATCTATTACGGCAGCACGGTCGCTTTGACCAAGCTGACCGGGAGTTATATTGACATCAACGGCTTTACGGCGGGCGTTTTTGCGCTCGGGCTGATTTTTGGCGGCTACGCGGCCGACATCTTCCGAAGTGGAATCCAGCAAGTTGCCCGAGGTCAAAAAGAGGCGGCGGACGCGCTTGGGCTTTCGAAGCGTGTGGCCTTCTTCTCCGTCATTCTCCCTCAAGCCTGGCGTTTGGCATTGCCCGGTTTCAGCAACCTGGCGATCATCCTCCTGAAGCAGACATCGCTGATCTCGGTCATTGGCCTTGAGGAGCTGCTGCGCGCGTCCGCCATCGTCTCCGGGTCAACACGCGCCCCATTCTATGTCTACTCAATCACCGCGGTGATTTATTTGGTCATGACGATGGTCGCGACGGCTCTCCTGCGCTTCGCGCAGCGCAGGGCCAACCGCGGTTTTGCGTGAGGGCACGATGCTCGATTTCTCGATAATGGCTGACGTCTTCCCGTCGCTCATCAAAAGCGTTGGCATGACCGGAAAGCTGGCCCTTTTAATCCTGCTGCTCGGTATGGTTCTCGCGGTCCCGCTGGCCTTTGCCAGAAACTCCAAAACACGTTGGCTGTCGGTCCCTGCCAACACCTATATTCTTGTTCTGCGCGGTGTGCCTTCCTTGCTCCAGGTGTTCCTGATCTATTATGGATTGGGACAGTTGGAGACCGTTCGGGACTCCTTCTTGTGGCCTGTCCTTCGCGATCCGTTTTTCTGTGTCATTATTGCCTTGGGCCTGAATTCGGCGGCCTACACCGCGGAGATCATTTCAGGCGCTTTGAAATTGATCCCGAAAGGCATGGTAGAAGCCGCGTATTCGGTTGGACTGTCCTGGTTCCAGACACAGCTTCTCGTGACGCTGCCACTCGCGGTTCGGGCCGCCCTTCCTGCCTATGAGAATGAGATCATTCTGACGATCAAGGCAACATCCCTCGCCAGCACAGTCACGATTTTGGAACTGACTGGTGCGGCGCGTCTCGAAGTGACCAATACCTACGCGCCCTACGAGGTGTTTCTGACAGCCGGCGCGATCTATTTCTGCATCACAACCAGCATTTCATGGGCATTGCGCGTTCTTGAGCGACGCTTCGCGGTGGAGAACCTCAAGACCGTGGATACGCATGTTCTGAAAGAAGCAGACCTGTCGGTTCAGGGATGAGGCGTGCCGCCTCGAACTTGCGGTTAATGGAGCAATATGCATGGGAACCTTGGCCGAAGAACTGTCACTTCCGCAGGTTGATATTCGTGACCTCGGCGGCGAGGTGCGGATGTCTGGTGTCATCAAACGATATGGCCAGTTTACCGCGCTGAACAAAATCAATCTGGCCGTGAACAAGGGCGAGAAAGTTGTGTTGTGCGGGCCATCGGGCTCGGGCAAGTCCACACTGATCCGCTGCATCAATGGCATTGAAGCCCACGATCAGGGATCCGTGGTCGTCGATGGGACGCCATTGGACGGTGCCCGGTCAAGCGTTGACAAGATCCGCTGCGATGTGGGGATGGTCTTCCAAAGCTTCAATCTTTTCCCCCACATGACGGTGCTCGCCAATTGCATGCTCGCCCCTATGAAGGTGAGGGGGCTGAAGTTCGCCGAAGCCAAAGATCTTGCTCTGGCGTTCCTGACTAAGGTCAGAATTGCCAACCAGGCCGCAAAATATCCCGCGCAGTTGTCCGGTGGGCAGCAGCAAAGGGTGGCGATTGCCCGGGCGATGTGCATGAGGCCGAAGATCATGCTGATGGATGAGCCGACGTCGTCGCTCGATCCCGAAATGGTAAAGGAAGTGCTCGACACAATGACCGAACTGGCCGCGGGCGGCATGACGATGATCTGCGTGACCCACGAGATGGGCTTCGCCCGAGAAGTCGCCGACCGTGTCGTTTTCATGGATGCCGGTTGCGTTGTGGAGGAAGACACCCCAGGCCATTTCTTCAGCGCCCCTTCCACCCAGCGTGCCAGGGACTTCCTGTCGCAGATGCTGCATTGAAACGTCGTACGATCGTGTTGCGTCCAACTTTGCATGTCCGTGATTGGGGGATCGCGATCGCCCTTAAATCGGCAACAAAGCGGATCCAGGGCGCACGTCTGGGCGTCATCTCGCCAAGCTTTGATGCATCGACGTATCGTGCAGACGGATACGGATCCCGCGACAACGCATCGTTGCGATTTCATGTCATGAAAATTGTTTCGTACGCGTTGACTCAAAACGCCCTTCGCTCAAACCTGTCTGGGAGCTCAAAGATGGGCTTACCTGAGAAAAAGGGGAACCTGACATGAAATTCGCAAGCTTGAAAAAAGCCCTCGCGATAGCGGCATTTGCACTAGTAAGCTTAGTTGCCCCGAGCAGCACGTTTGCGCAAGAAACGACGCTGCGGATCGCGACGGAAGGCTCATATCCTCCGTGGAACTATGTCGACGAGAGCGGCAAGCTCGCTGGCTGGGACATCGAAATCTCCAATGCGCTTTGCGCGGAGATGAAGGTGAAGTGCACGATCATAGCGCAGGAATGGGACGGGATCATTCCCGGTCTGACTGCCAAAAAATACGACATGATCGTTGCCCAGATGAGCATCACCGAAGCTCGCAAGAAACAGGTGGCTTTCACCCGGAAATACAAGAATTTGTCATCTCAATTCGTGGCGAAGAAGGGGGCGATCACAGACGCCTCCGCGGACGGGCTGGCAGGTAAGCGCATTGGGGTACAGCGAGGTTCGGTCCAGGATTCGTTCGTCACAGCGCAGTTTCCCAAGTCCGAGATCGTCCGCTACGACAAGACCACGGACGTGGAATTGGATCTTCTCTCCGATCGGATCGATCTGATGCTTCAGGACAAGTCCAGCTCCATACTCGGCTTCTTCAAGCACGAGGGCGGCGACAAATACGAATTCGTCGGGAAGGAATTCTCGGGCGGCCTGCTCGGTGAAGGTAGCGGTATCGCCATCCGCAAGGAGGATACTGAGTTGCTGGCAAAAGTGAACGCAGCGATCGATGCCATCGTAAAGAACGGGACATACGACAAGATTTCAGCGAAATATTTCAATTTCAAGCTGCTGTAGTCAATCAGGGTCGCGGTGGCCGGCTTGTTTTGGGCCGGCCATCCCAGTGTGCTTGGCCGCGATGCGCGGGCGCTCATCTGCAGCCAATTTTGAACAGCGCGGCCTCGGCATCAGGAATGGAGTGCTCAGGCTGCGCGTTGTCTTGGGAGTTGTGAATGCGTGGAATCTCGTTTCCAGGCGGTCGTGAGATTAAGTACACGACGGTGGAGGATCCAACGCCGGGTCCCGATGAGGTGGTCATCGAAATCAAGGCGTCGGGCATGTGCGGAAGCGATTTGCATGACTATCGCGCCGATGCTTCTTCGCCGAATGTGAGACCAGACCTCATTCGGGGTCATGAGCCGGCGGGAATTGTGGTCGCGACCGGAAGCAACGCGAACAAGCGGCTCTGGCGGGACGGTGCGCGCGTTATGGTCCACCATTACTACGGCTGCACGACGTGCAACCAGTGCAGAAGCGGCTGGCCCCAGCTCTGCACCGACGGCGACATGCAGCTCTACGGATCGAACGCTCACGGCTGTCACGCACCCTATATGAAGGTGCCGGCAGCTACGTTGGTGCTGTTGGACGAGCCCCTCTTTCGAGTCAGGAGCCGCTATCAGTTGCGGAACGGGAACGGCATGGGGCGCCTTGAGCAGGCTTGGCGCCACGGGACGTGAGACGATCGCGGTGTTCGGGCAGGGGCCGGTCGGTCTTTCGGCAACAATGATCGCGGCTGCCCAGGGTTTGCGAGTGGTAGCGCTCGATGTGGAGCCGACGCGTCTCGAACTGGCGAAGGAATTCGGTGCGGCCGCCACAATCAACCCGCTGGAGATGGATGCGGCTGCAGGGGTCCGCGACCTGACTGGCGGCAAGGGAGCGGAACTTTCCCTGGAAACGTCCGGATCAAGCGCGGCAGGACGCTCGGCGTTGGATTGCTTGGCTGTTTGGGGTCGAGCCTGCTTTGTCGGTCTTGGCACGCATGTGCATTTCGATGTCGAAGGCTTTCTAGACAGGCAGATCACTGCGATGACGTCATGGTCGATGTCGAGCGTCGGCCAAAGGCAGTTGGCGGACTTCGCCATAAAGCGGAACCTGAATTTCGATCGGCTGTTCACCAGCCGGTGGTCTTTCGACCAAGCCGCCGAAGCCTATCAAGCCTTCGACAAGCAAAGCGGCGGCAAGGGTGTTTTCATTTCTTAAAGGGGCGAGCGCTGGAACAGGCGCCGAATACCTTTCGACTTTCGCAAGGAACAGAAACGTGTCTGACCTATCCCTACAGAGCCAAACCAACTCCTATGCGCCGAGCCTGTCTGTTTCGGTCGAGGAACGGTCCAGGAAGTGTTTCATTGACGGCCAATGGAGTGACCCCGTGGCCGGTGTTCCGTTCACTGTGGTCAACCCGGCCGATGAGAGCGTCCTGGCGGAAATCCTCCTCGGAAACGCCGTCGATGCCGAGCGGGCGGTCGAGGCCGCCAAGACTGCGTTCCCGGGTTGGTCGGCTTCAGACCCAAAATTCCGCTTTGGGATCATCGAGCGCATCATCGCCGGGATTGAGAGCCGCCGCGAAGAACTCGCCCAGGTTCAATCGCTGACGATGGGCGCTCCCGTTGCAAAGTCGAGGCTGGGAAATGTCGATGAAGTCCTCGGCTATGCCAGGGGCATCCTTGCAGGATTGCGCAATTTCCAATTCGAGGAACGTCTGGGGACTACCCTCATCCTGCGAGAGCCAATCGGCGTGTGTGCCTTGATCACCCCTTGGAACTGGCCTCTCGGGCAGATTATTCAGAAAGTTCTGCCGGCCATCGCGACCGGTTGCACGATGGTCCTTAAGCCAAGCGAAATCACCCCATTCGACGCTGTGATTTTTGCTGAGATCGTGACCGAAGCCGGGCTGCCCGCCGGCGTGTTCAATCTCGTCCAAGGCGATGGGCCGACAGTGGGAGGAGCGCTTTCGGCACATCCTGACGTCGCCCTCGTATCCTTCACGGGCTCAACGCGCGCGGGCATCGATGTGGCGCGTGCCGCCGCCGGGACAGTCAAGCGGGTTTGCCAGGAGCTGGGCGGCAAGTCAGCCAACATCCTTCTTCCGAACGCTGATTTCGCGAAGATGGTGCCGATTGGCACGCGTGAGGGCATGCGCAATTCGGGACAGTCCTGCAGCGCGCCCACTCGCATGCTTGTTCCGCGAGACAGATTTGAGGAGGCCAAGCGCCTTGCCAAACGTACAGCTGAGAGCATTGTCGTTGGCAACCCGTGGGTTTCAGGCGTCGACCTGGGACCCCTGGCCAATTCAAAGCAGTTCGACAAGGTACAGTCGCTCATTGAAGCCGCACTTGCAGAAGGCGCAGAACTGGTCGCCGGAGGAACCGGCCGCCCAGAAGGGCTGGAGAAAGGCTACTATTGTCGTCCAACCGTGCTGGCGATGCAGTCGTCGGACGATATGATCGCGCAGACCGAGATCTTTGGTCCTGTGCTATGCATGATCCCCTACGAAGACGAAGAGGACGCAATCAGGATTGCTAACAATTCCGTCTATGGGCTAGGTGGCTACGTCCAGTCGCAGAACCAGATAGACGCACAGCGCATTGCGCGTCGAATTCGCGCTGGAGCCATCAGTGTCAACGATCCAGATTCAGACTTTAATGCGCCGTTCGGAGGTTACAAAATGTCCGGCAACGGACGAGAGCGTGGGCGCTATGGCCTCGATGACTATCTAGAGGTCAAGTCCATCATAGGCTTCTATGAAAGGCAGCAAGACGGTTGAGCGCTGTGGGTGCGCGTTTGGCGCAGCGTCATCCCGTGCGGGGCCGAAGGGCCTGGCCTGAAGCGGGGCAAACGCCCGACACACGCGGCACCCGGCCACGCAGCCTTTCCAGCCAGCGTACTCGACGGGTGGCTTGCTCCGCGAAAATCTACAATCTGTGGCCTCGCAAGGGCGTGATTGCAAAAGGCGCGGACGCGGATATCGTCCTTTGGGATCCCAACGGCACAAAGACCGTCAGCACGAAGACACACCATCACAATACAGACTTCAGCATCTTTGAGGGCAAGACGGTCACAGGGGTTCCAAACACGACGATCGCGCGGTCAGATCGTTTATGTCGACGGACGGCTACAAGCAGAACGTGGTGCCGGCCGGCAGATTAGTCGGAGTGCATTTGGTGCGGCGTATGCCTCGCCTTCCATGTGATCCAGCTTCGTCATGCGGCACGAAAGGAAATCTCCTACAGGCGACACAGCTCTCTCGGCCTCCTGTGATGGACAGCCGACATCGATGGTCAGGCCGTTGTCTGGCCATGCTGTCGGCGCGGCCGCTCAAGTGATTTCGCCGGTCTTGTTTACATGCATCGAACATAGGCGATGCTACGGCTGTGCCCGTCAGTTCAATTCGATGTCCGCGTATGGTTTAACCGCGTATGGTTTAACCTAGCCAAGGGCTGGAAGGCTTGCCCGCCGCCATAGGCTCTGTAGCCACCTAGGACTGTTGGACAGGCATTGCCAGGGCGCCGCCGTCACCTGGACTGAATTTTCGCTATTGTAGAAATATTTCAGCGATGGTAGAAATTATGCGTGTTAAAAGATAAGTTTGGCCGGCGTTCCGGTGCATAATCAAGACAGTGTTGCGGTGTCATCGTGGCAGTTCAGTGATAGATTTCGTGTGGAAAGCACATGCTGTTGCTTTTGCACAGATATGCGAACACGTTCCGATTACCTTGGCCCGAGCTAGTATCTATAAATAGAGGGAAGTATGAGAAAGATAGGCTCCGGAAAACGATTTGCGCGATTTGCGCTTGGAGATCTCAATGTTGTAGCGCTTCGCGATGGCTATATTGACATGCCGACAAGCCGATTGTGCCAGGAGGGCAATCGTCCCTTCGGGTCAAGCCTTCCGCAGCAGGTCGAATTGGTCGATGGCAAACTTCGATTGTCCGTCAATGCCTTCCTGGTCATTGATGGCGACCAATACATTCTGATTGACACCGGAACGGCCAACACGTGGGAGCCATCGATGGGCTTTCTGCTCGATGCCTTGCATGAGGCTGGTGTGTCTCGTGAAAAGATCGAGACCGTGGCGCTCACACACACGCACGAAGATCATGCCCACGGCCTTGTGGCGGCTGACGGAACGGATGCGTTCCCGAACTTGAAGCGTCTCTTCGTTCCGAAAGAGGAAATCCCGCTGTTCGACAAGATCGAGAGCCTGGCTCGCTTCCGATTGCGCCGCGAGCCCATCAAAGGCGGCTTCAAACTCGCCGACAAAATCACCGCGGTAGAGGCACATGGCCATGAAGTTGGCCATACCGCCTATGAGGTCTCCAGCGGTGGCGAAACCCTGCTGATTTGGGGAGACATCGTCCATGTGCAATCCATTCAGTTCGACAGGCCAGAACTGACCTGGGAGTATGACGCGGACCAGGCTCAGGCGCGCGCGACGCGGCAAAGTGTGCTTCGCCGGGTGGCACGCCCGAATTACTATGTTGCGGGCGCACACCTTGCCTCTCCCGGCATTGGTGCTGTCACCGAGCACGGCGAAGGCTATCGCTACACCCCGCTCTAGGTGTGAGCTTTCGGGAGGTTGTCCATTCGGACCGGACCGGGGAGACTGGAGTTACCAGGCTTCAGCATCCACCGGAGGGTCCGAATGAACATCCACAAGAATGCCCGTCTCACGCCGCTGCGTCGAGAGGAGATGGCGCTGTCGGTGATAGAAGGCGCTTTTTCCAAAGCCCATGCGGCGCGCGTCTATGGCGTGTCGGCAAAGATCGTGGCGCGCTGGGTCGAGCGTTATAAGACCGAAGGGCGGGCCGGCATGGTCGACCGTTCCTCGCGGCCCACCGTCATGCCAGGCATGACCGAACGGGCCATTGCCGAGCGCATCGTCGCCTTGCGCCGCCAACGGCTGACCGGCAAGCACATCGCCAACGAGACCGGCGTCTCGCCCGCCACCGTCTGCCGGGTTCTCAAGCGAGCCGGACTGTCGCGGCTTAGGGACATCGAGCCGGCCGAACCGGTCCGACGCTACGAGCGCGAGCATCCCGGCGACATGATCCACATCGACATCAAGAAGCTCGGGCGATTTGAACGGGTTGGCCACCGCATCACCGGCGATCGCACCGGCCAGTCCAACAGTCGCGGCGTGGGCTGGGAGTTCGTCCATGTCTGTATCGACGACGCTTCCCGCATCGCCTTCTCGCAAATCCTGACCAACGAGAAAAAGGAGAGCGCCATCGCCTTCCTCAAGGCGGCGGTCGCCTATTACGCCAGCCTCGGCGTCACCATAGCGCGCGTCATGACCGACAATGGCTCCTGCTACAACTCGAAGGCTTTCGCCAAGGCCTGCCGCGAGCTCGGCCTCAAGCATATCCGCACAAAACCCTATACGCCCAAGACCAATGGCAAGGCCGAGCGCTTCATTCAGACGGCGCTGCGCGAATGGGCCTATGCCATCGCCTATCCGACGTCAGATCACCGCGCCGCCCAACTGCCTGTCTGGCTGCACAGATACAGTTGGCATCGCCCGCACGGCAGCCTAAAATCTAAACCGCCTATCAGTCGCCTGGCTCTAAAAGAGGACAACCTGTTCAGGCTCCACATCTAGGGAGAGTTCGGCCGAGAAAGGCCGCCACGCGCCGACCTTCGAATCCATCGCTAGCCAAGCTGGATGGAATTCCGCATTGGACGTGACAATCTGCGGGGCACAATGTCTCCCAAGCACATCCTCCCTAACTGACGGAGCCTCGCGAGAGGCTCCGTTTTTCTTTGCGGGCGTCGTTTCAAAGCGGGCCATCCTGACCTCTGGACCCACAAGCCGCTATCGTTGAGCGGCCGCCTGCTTGCGGAGGTCAAGGAAGCCGCGTGCCCGGCGGGTGGAAATCCAGCGCGAAATTTCTGCTTTCGAAGAATTCCTCTTCCATAAGAGAAAAATTCTGCTATAGAAAAATTCTGCTATAGAAGACAGGTTTCTCGGGAGGACGCCGTTGTACGAACGCAGCAAAAACGTTGAGACGCTGTCCCTGTTTATAGACGGGCAGTGGAAGCCGGCGTCCGGTGGCTCCTATTTCGACAGCACCGACCCCTATACCGGACAAGTCTGGTCGCGCGTTCCAAGCGCGACGGCTGAGGACGTCGATGTGGCTGTGCGAGCGGCCCATCGGGCATTCACCTCTGGCCCTTGGGCGGAAATGACGCCAACCCAGCGCGGCCGGCTCCTCTACAGGCTCGGTGACCTGGTCGCGGCCAATGCGGAAAAGCTCGGCGAATTGGAGGTCAGGGACAACGGCAAACTCCTGGCTGAAATGCTCGGCCAGATGCGCTACTTACCGGAGTGGTTTTACTATTACGGTGGTCTGGCGGACAAGGTGGAGGGTTCCGTAACGCCGGCAGAGCGGCCGGGGATGATGCACTACATCCGCTACGAGCCCATCGGGGTCGTTGCAGCCATTTCCCCCTGGAATTCGCCGCTGGTTTTGACGGTATGGAAACTTGCGCCAGCGCTTGCTGCCGGCAATACCGTGGTGGTCAAGCCCTCCGAATATTCTTCCGCCTCGATGCTGTATCTGGCCGAACTGTTTGAAAAGGCGGGCTTCCCGCCTGGCGTGATCAACGTCATTACGGGGGTGGGCAGGGAGACCGGCGAAGCCCTCGTGAACCACCCGCTGGTTGAGCGCATTGCCTTTACGGGAGGCGAGGCCGGTGGCCGGGCCGTCTATCAGGCTGCCGCAAAAGCATTCAAGCGCGTGTCGCTGGAACTCGGCGGCAAGTCGCCCAATATCGTCTTTGCCGATGCAGATCTCGATGATGCCGTGAAAGGAGCCGTCGCCGGCATATTTGCAGCCGCCGGGCAGACCTGTATGGCGGGCTCCCGGCTTCTGGTTCAGGATTCCATTCACGACGAGTTTGTCGAAAGACTGATCGAGTTTGCCGGCAGCGCCAAGCTTGGAGATCCATTCCGAAGCGATACCGATATCGGTCCGATTGCAACGCGGCCGCAGTTCGAAAAGATATTGGACTACATCGGAATTGCTAAGGCTGAGGGCGCCAAATGCGCCTTGGGAGGCGAGCAAGCGACGGGAGATGGGCTCAATGGCGGCTTGTTTGTCAAGCCCACCATTTTCACCGGAGTGAACAACCGCATGCGCATCGCGCAGGAGGAGGTTTTCGGTCCCATACTCTCGATCATTCGCTTCAAGACGGAGGATGAAGCCGTCGAAATCGCGAATGATACCTTGTACGGCCTTGCCGCAGGTATCTGGACGCAAGACCTCGCGCGCGCGATAAATCTCCCATCTCGCTTGAGGGCCGGCACGGTCTGGGTCAACGCCTATCGTGTCGTCAGTTACCTGGCGCCGTTCGGTGGCTTCAAGAACTCTGGCATTGGCCGCGAGAATGGCAAGGAAGCCATCAAAGAATACCTTGAGGCCAAGAGTGTGTTCTTGAACACCAATCGTGGCGTGCCCTCGCCATTTGTGATGCGTCTGCCAAGCGTCCAGTGACCACAGCTTTGCCGTCGGTCCCGGCTTCGCGCGCAGCCACGGGGCGAAACGAAGACGACGGCGCGGGAGGAAAATATGGAAGGCAGCATGGCTACGCCGGCAACGGCTTTGGTGCGCTTTGTAGGCGTGCAGAAGACCTATGACGGCGAAAATATCGTGGTGAAGAACCTCGACCTCGAGATCAAGAAGGGCGAGTTCATTACGCTGCTTGGCCCGTCTGGCTCGGGCAAGACGACCACGCTGATGATGCTGGCGGGCTTTGAGGTGCCGACTCACGGCGACATTTATCTCGCCGGCCGGTCCATCAAGAACATGCCGCCGCATATGCGCGACATCGGCATGGTGTTCCAAAACTACGCGTTGTTCCCGCACCTGACCATCGAGGAGAACGTTGCCTTCCCTCTGGCTGTGCGAGGGGTCAGTAAAGCAGAGACCGCGGAACGGGTAAAAGCTGCGCTGCGCATGATCAAGATGGAAGGACTGGCGCAACGGCGACCCGGGCAACTGTCCGGTGGCCAGCAGCAGCGTGTGGCACTGGCTCGCGCGCTCGTCTTCAAACCGCAGCTGGTCTTGATGGACGAACCTCTCGGCGCCCTGGACAAGCGCCTGCGAGAGCAGATGCAACTGGAGATAAAGCAAATTCACGACACGATGGGCGTCACCGTCGTCTACGTCACCCACGACCAGAGCGAAGCGCTGACGATGTCGGATCGCATCGCGGTCTTCAATGACGGCATCGTGCAGCAGATCGACAGGCCGAGCGTTCTGTACAAGGACCCGGTCAACAGCTTCGTCGCCAACTTCGTTGGTGAAAACAACGTTCTGTCCGGCACCATCGACATCATCGAGGGGAAATATTGCCGGGTCGCCATCGCCTCCGGTGGCACCGTCGTCGCAAAGGCGGTCAATGTTCGCGCACCCGGCGCCGCCACGTCTCTCTCGGTTAGGCCCGAGTGCGTCTCTATCCTGCCAGACGCAAAGGCAGATGATCAGCCAAACCGGCTGCAGGCGACGGTCCTAAGCACAATCTATCTCGGCGATCATGCATTGGCCGTCCTCGACGTCGCGGGCAATGGCGAGTTCATCGTCAAGCTTCAATCCGACAACCTTGGAGGCCTCAGCCACGGTCAGCGCGTAGCCATCGGGTTCCGGCCCGAGGACTGCTTGGCCCTTGATCCCATTTAGTCAGCCGCATGGCCGGCGCGAGCGGCCAGACGGGGAACATTATGAAAAACCTCGCAGCAACAAGGGAACTGAACAATGTTGAAGCTTATGACAGCACTGGGAGTCGTCGCCACGTTCACCGCCGGGCTTGCGCTGGCAACCGCCGCTCAGGCACGCGATCTGACGGTCGTATCGTGGGGCGGTGCTTTGCAAGACGCACAAAAGAAGACCTATTTCGAGCCGTTCAAGCAGGTGAGCGGCATTCCGATGAACGACGAGTCATGGGATGGTGGCATTGGCGTCTTGCGCGCCAAGGTAGAAGGCGGGGCGTCCACCTGGGGTGTCATCCAGGTCGAAAGCGAGGAACAAGCTGTTGGTTGCGAGGAGGGCCTTTTCGAGAAGCTCGACTTTTCGAAAATCGGAGGCGAGAGCGCCTACCTGCCGCAGGCAGTCTCAACCTGCGGCATTGGCGCCGCCCTTTACGATTTCGTTCTCGCCTACGATCGGGACAAGCTGAAGGATGCCCCCAAGAGCTGGGCCGACTTCTTCGATACCAAGAAATATCCAGGCAAGCGCGCCTTGCGCCAGGGACCGAAAAGCACGCTGGAGATTGCGCTGCTCGGGGACGGCGTGGCCCCGGGCGACGTCTACAAGCTACTGGCCACCGACGCAGGTGTCGAAAGAGCCTTCAAGAAGCTCGACACCATCAAGGATGACATTGTCTGGTGGAAGGCCGGCGCTCAGCCGCCGCAGCTGCTTGCGTCCGGCGAGGTGACGATGACCATGGTCTACAATGGCCGCATCGATGCCGCGAACAAAAATGACAAGAAGAATTTCGGCATCGTGTGGAACCAGGCGCTCTATACGGTTGACAGCTGGGTCATTCTGAAGGGCAGCCCAAACCTGGATGCGGCCTACAAGTTCCTCGACTTCGCCGGCAAAGCCGAAAACCAGGCCAAGTTCTCGCAGGCCATCGCTTACGGCACAGCAAACAAGGACGCCACATCCCTTCTGCAGCCGGCCGTCCTGAAGGATCTGCCAACGGCTCCGGACAACTCCAAGAACACGCTGGAGATCAACGTTCCGTTCTGGCTCGAAAACATCGATCGCCTGACTGAACGCTTCAACAAGTGGGTCGCAAAGTAGGCGCAGCAGCAGAGC
This sequence comes from Mesorhizobium sp. ORM8.1, assembly GCF_053005525.2. Taxonomy (NCBI): domain Bacteria; kingdom Pseudomonadati; phylum Pseudomonadota; class Alphaproteobacteria; order Hyphomicrobiales; family Phyllobacteriaceae; genus Mesorhizobium; species Mesorhizobium sp. ORM8.1. Next base: position 6,836,409 of record NZ_CM132600.1, read on the forward strand.
ACCGTATCGGCGCAGGACTGGCTCCAAGAGATGGCGCCAGTCTTTGGTCCGGTGTGGAATTCTCCGTCAGAAGGCTCAACCCATGACAACTGCGCTCCTCACCGGGACCGATGCGAAGGCCGACATCTCTCTGAAGCGTCAATTGAAGCGCGCGGAGCGGGCGCGACAGCTCAAGGCCTTGGCAATGATCCTGCCGCTGCTCGCTTTCCTGCTTTTCACCTTTCTGGGTCCCATATCCGGCATGCTGTGGCGCTCGGTCCATGACTGGGAGGTGCCGAAGATCCTGCCACGCACCGTGGCAGCATTGGCGAACTGGAATGGAAAGGACTTGCCCGGCGAACAGGCGTATGCCGCGCTCGCGACGGATATAATGGAAGCTCGCGACGCCGGCACCATCGCCATCGCATCCAAGCGGCTGAACTACAAAATGACCGGATTCCGAACGATCCTTTCCAGCACGGCGCGCAAACTGCAGGCAGGTCCGCCGGCCGGCACGGCCAAGGAAGCCTTGAGCAACATCAATCCAGCCTGGCATGACCGCGAAACCTGGGTGGCTATAAAAAGCGCGAGCGGGCCGGTCACCAATTTTTACCTGCTGGAGGCCATCGACCTCACCCGGAATGTGGACGGCGGCATCGTCGCGGTCGCGTCGGATCAGGCGATCTATCGGGATGTTTTCGCCCGCACCTTCATGATCAGTTCAATCGTGACAGTACTTTGCTTGATCCTTGGCTTCCCGGTCGCCTATTTGCTGGCGGCGCTGCCGCCCAACCGTTCAAATCTGCTCATGATCTGTGTGCTGCTGCCATTTTGGACCTCGCTCTTGGCGCGCACCTGTGCCTGGATCGTGCTGTTGCAGAGCCAGGGGGTGGTGAATGACACCCTGCAGTGGCTGGGCATTATCAACGAGCCGGTGCGTCTGGTCTACAACCGCTTCGGCGTCTATGTGGCAATGACCCACATTCTGCTGCCCTTCATGATCCTGCCGCTCTACAGCAACATGAAGGCGATATCTCCGGCATACATGCGAGCGGCAGCTTCGCTTGGCGCGTCACCAATGATTGCGTTCCGGCGAATTTACTTGCCGCAAACCCTGCCTGGCGTCGGTGCCGGTACCTTGCTCGTCTTCATACTGGCGCTCGGCTACTACATCACGCCAGCACTGGTCGGCGGCGGCGGCGACCAAATGATAAGCTACTTCATCGCCCAATATACAACTGAAACCGCCAATTGGGGCCTGGCTTCCGCTTTGGGCGCGGTGCTGCTGTTTGCAACTCTGCTGCTGAGCCTCATCTATGGCAAGCTGGTCAACGGCCAGCAGATCACAGGGGGGATGAAGAATTGAGTGGCACCTCTTCGCTTCGCACACCCAGCCAGCGCATTGCCTGGGGAACTACCATCGTCGTCTCCGCGCTGGTGTTCTTCTTCCTGGTGGCGCCAATCCTGGCGATCATGCCGCTGTCGTTCAGTTCCGGCTCCTATCTAACCTATCCGATGCCGGGATTCTCCCTTCGCTGGTATGATGATTTTCTCAGCTCTGCGCGCTGGATGTCGTCACTCAAGAATAGCATGATCATTGGTATCGCCGCGACAGCCTTGTCGATGGTGCTCGGCACGTTGGCCGCGCTTGGCCTTGCCCAATGGAAGAGCAAGTTCAAGCCGCTTGTCCTGGCAGTGGTGCTCTCGCCGGTCGTCGTCCCGGTTGTGATCACCGCTGTCGGCCTGTATTTGTTTTTCGCGCCGCTGGGGCTCACCGGCAACTACCTGGGACTGATCCTGGCTCACACAGCGCTTGCGACGCCCTTCGTGGTGATTACCGTCGGTGCGACACTGCAGAGCTTCGACATGAACCTGGCCCGCGCGGCGGCTTCGCTCGGCGCTTCACCCCTGTATGCTTTTCGCCGTGTGATCCTGCCGCTCATCCTGCCAGGGCTGGCGTCCGGAGCTCTATTCGCATTTGCGACCAGTTTCGATGAGGTCGTCATTGTCCTGTTCATGGCGGGACCGGAGCAGCGGACTTTGCCTCTCGAGATGTTCAGCGGCATACGCGAGAACATTAGCCCGACAATCACGGCCGCGGCCGTGATCCTGACTGCTGTTTCGACCATTCTGCTTGCGACTATGGAAGGCTTGCGCCGGCGCAACGAACGGCTGAAGGGCAACACTCCGTGAACTAGCCAATAGCGAGCAAGTCAAAATTAACTGGACGGCAGCCAGAGCTCTGGTCAAATCCCAACGCGACGAAATTGGCCACTCCGCATTATGATCCTGCATCATTGCGGCGAACAAAGGCCTGGGCCGCGGCGATGATTAGATAGTACTCAGAGGGCTTGGGGGTCGGGTTCGCGAACCAGTGCTCCGCGTCGGCTTCGAAGTACAGGGAATCCCCTTCCTCCAGAATGGTCTCAACGTTGTCGATTCCCACCACGACACGTCCTCGAGAAGCCAGCACATGCTTGGTGCACCCCGCAGGGTAGGCGGGCAATTTGCCGGTCGATGTCTTTGGGGGAAGGTGATGAAGCACCACTTCCACAGGCATGCCCGGCATCAGGGGCGAAAGGAGATAGCGTTCGAATCCCGTCTCCGCATCTCTGAACACTTGTCTTTGGTCCTTGCGCACAATTGCAAACGTCCTTCGCGTCGATCCTTCATCGCCCACCAAGGCTGAAAACGAGGCACCCAAAGCATGGGAAATGCGCTTCGCGACGCCGATTGTCGGACTCTTTTTCGCCACGTTCGACCTGGGAGAGCATCGCTCGGCTTACACCCGACAATTTGGAGAGTTGATCCAGCGTCAAATCGGCCTGCTCTCGCAACGCGCGCACCCGATCCCCAAATGCCCGTCCAACAGGATCCTGCCGACCAACTTTTTGCACTGCCGCTCTGGCCATATCGAATCACTTCCCAGCCTTCATTACCAGTTCATTGCACCCTAGCCACGCTCGCACCTCGTGTCACACCGGCCGCGCGCAGGCTCAATTGGAGAAGCTTCGTGTATCCTCTTTAGAAGAGACAATCTACTATAAAGAAAAATCTCTTCCAAAGTATAATCATTTCCGCTATGAGAGAAAAGAGCCCCGCAGGGGGTTCCAGCATGGCGCGACTACGGCATTGAGACGGCGGCGCCACCGCGGCGGCGGACACGGGCTCTTTCGCTCGCGACTATGCAGGAGAGGTGCAGCGAAATGCGGCCGCTTCGCGATGCGGCGGCTCTGGAGGATCCTATGACCGACATTAGAACAATCGCCGAGCTTGATCGTGCGAGTGTTATACATCCCGCCACCCAGCTCAGGGATTTTGCCACCGGCAAGCTCGGCGACCCCACTATTGTCGTTGGGGGTAAAGGCATCCGCATCGAAGATGCCCAGGGGAAAACCTACATCGACGGCTTTGCAGGCCTGTACTGCATGAACGTTGGATATGGCCGAACCGAAGTTGCGGAAGCCATTGCCGAGCAGGCCCACAAGCTGGCCTATTATCATACCTTCGCAGCGCACACGACCGAAGGGCTAGCAACGCTTTCCGCCCGGCTTGTGCAAATGGCACCGGGCAAGCCCAGCAAGGTTTTCTACGGGCTTTCCGGATCTGACGCCAACGAGACCCAGGCGAAGCTTGTTTGGTACTACAACAATCTGCGTGGCCAGCCGAAGAAGAAGAAGATCATTTCGCGTCTCCGCGGCTTCCACGGCTGTTCGGTCGTTGCCGGCTCGATGACCGGCCTGTCGGTCTATCACGACCACATGGACCTTCCTTTGCCGACCATCTTGCATACGGGCGTTCCGCATTACTACAGGGGCGGTGTGCCAGGCGAGACGGAGGACGCGTTCTCTCGCAGGCGCGCCGCTGAGCTTGAGCAACTGATTGTGAAGGAGGGCCCCGAAACCGTCGGGGGCTTCATTGCCGAGCCTGTGCTCGGCACGGGAGGCATAATCCCGCCTCCCGCCGGCTATTGGCGCGAAGTCCAGCGGATCCTTCAGAAATACGACATCCTCCTGATCGCAGACGAGGTCGTCTGCGGATTCGGCCGGACCGGCGCGGACTTCGGAAGCACGCTGTATGAGATCGAACCGGATCTTGTCACCGTCGCCAAAGGTCTGACGTCCGGCTACGCACCGCTTTCGGGAGCGATCGTCGGCGAGAAGGTCTTCGCTGTGATGGAAGAGGCCGCCGAGCGCGTCGGCGCATTTTCACACGGTTACACCTATACCGGTCATCCAATTTCAGTCGCCGCGGCCAACGCGGTTCTCGACATTTTCGAGAAAGAGAGGCTGACCGACCGTGCGAGAACAGTCGGCGCACATTTCCAAAAACGCCTGAAGGAGCGCTTCGCCCAACTTGAAATTGTTGGCGAAGTCAGAGGCGTGGGTTTGCTTGGCGCCATTGAGTTTGTCGCCGATCGTCAGACGAAGGAGCGGTTCGACCCTTTGCTCAAAGTCGGCCCGCGCATTTCCAAGGCTGCCCGCGAACGGGGCCTCATCGCCCGGGCAATGCCGCAGGGCGACATCCTCGGGTTTGCCCCGCCGCTGGTCGTAACCGAATCCGAAATCGATGAGATTGTTGATCTAGCCTACCAGGCGACGAGGCAAGTCATGAACGAACTTGCAAAGGAAGGGGCGACCAAGTGAGGCGCAACGGTGTAGCAACGGGGATCCGTGTCGGTTGCCCGAAGGAAATCAAAGACCATGAATATCGGGTCGGCCTGACGCCCGCTTCGGTCCGTGAGTATGTCGCTCATGGCCACGGGGTCTGGGTCGAGACGAAGGCGGGCGCTGGGATTGGCGCCGATGATGCTGCTTATATCGCCGCTGGCGCGGAGATCGCTGCCACGGCAAAGGACATCTTTGAGAAATGCGACATGATCGTCAAAGTCAAAGAGCCTCAGCCTTCGGAGTGGGTGCAACTCCACGATGGCCAACTCCTCTACACCTATCTTCATCTGGCGCCAGACCCGGAACAGACCAAGGGTCTTCTTGCCTCGGGCGTAACGGCTATCGCCTATGAGACGGTGACCGATGGGCGTGGCGGGCTCCCGTTGCTTGCTCCCATGTCTGAAGTCGCCGGGCGTTTGTCGATACAAGCTGGCGCAACGGCACTGCAGAAGGCCAATGGCGGGCTGGGCGTCTTGCTAGGCGGGGTGCCGGGCGTCCTCCCGGCGAAGGTTGCCATTATCGGTGGTGGCGTCGTGGGCCTGCACGCGGCCAAGATGGCCATCGGTCTTGGCGCCGGCGTAACCATCCTGGACAGGTCCTTGCCACGCCTGCGTCAGCTCGATGAGATTTTCAATGGGCGCGTTACACGCGCTACTCCAACATCCAGGCGTTGGAGGAAGAAATTTTCTCGGCGGATCTCGTCGTCGGGGCGGTTCTGGTTCCCGGCGCGGCGGCTCCGAAGCTCATTGTTCGCAAAATGCTGTCGAGCATGAAGAAGGGGGCCGTTGTCGTCGATGTCGCCATCGACCAGGGTGGATGTTTCGAAACCTCGCATGCCACGACCCACTCGGAACCGACCTATGTCGTTGACGGTATCGTGCATTATTGCGTTGCCAATATGCCGGGTGCCGTGCCGGTCACTTCCGCTCGTGCACTAAACAACGCCACGCTCGTCCACGGCCTTGCCTTGGCCGATCGGGGCTTGCGCGCCATTGCCGAAGACGAGCATCTGCGCAATGGCCTCAACGTCCACAAGGGCCGCGTTACAAACAGACCTGTCGCCGAGGCATTGGGTTACGAAGCATTCTCACCAGAAAAGGTGTTGAATGCAGCTTAGCTGCCCCGAAATGATCAAACTCTCTGCACGATCGAAAGGTGAGGGCATGGGCGCGGCTCGGTTGCGCGGATTTGCGCGTGCCCCGGCGGCAGTTAACGCAAAACGAGGCCATCGCTCAGGCATGACGGACAGATTTGGCCGAGGTTGTATTTTGACCGAACGAGATCCTTCCCTTGGCGATTTGCAGTTCGCTCGCATCTAGGTCTATCGTTCATCTGAAATGTAATTCACGTCCAGCCTTTGATGCTGTAGCGCTCAAGCCGACGCACGATTCGCGGCGTCGGCAGGTAGCGTGGCCTCCGTCCGCCAAGCCTACGCTTTGGCGAGAATCGTGCCGAGCTCATCAACGAGGCGATCAGGATCTTCCAATCCAACGGACATGCGAAAGGCGCCATGTCCTATCCATTCCCTGTACCGAGCGGCGGCATCTGGCTTAAGATGATAGGATGTACCAATGATATCGTCCGAAGGGATGTAGAAGATGAGGCTCTTCGTCTTGCCGAGGGACACGGCATAGCTGAAGGTCGTCACAGATTCGGCAAAACGGCGGGCGAGTTCCACGCCATCGCCAACCGAGAATGTAACCATGCCTGAAAAGTTGGCCATCTGTCGAGTGGCAAGCTCGTGCTGGGGATGGGAGGCGAGCCCGGGCCAGTAGGTTTTCTCGACACTCGGATGGCTTTCAAGAAAGCGTGCCACGATACTAGCGTTGCGCTCATGAATCATCATGCGTGCTTCGAGCGTTTCGATGCCCCTCATTATCAGCCATGCCGCGAAAGGCGACAGGCAGCCGCCATGGTGGATAAGCGCCTCCTTTCTCATCGCCGCCATCGCGGCCCCGTCGCCCATGATCGCGCCGCCGATCGCGTCGCCATGACCGCACAGGTATTTGCTCAGCGAATGCACCACAAAGTCGGCGCCAAGCGACAGCGGGCGTGTCGCGATCGGCGTGGCAATTGTCGAGATCGACCGACAGTTTGGCGCCGCAACCCCTGGCAATTCGAGCGATCGCCGCGATGTCGGTCAGCTTCAAGGTCGGGTTGGCCGGCGTCTCGACATGGATGAGGCGCGTCTCGGCCCGAACGGCTGCGGCGACGTTAGCTGGATTGGCGCTATCGACGGCGGAAACGGCAATGCCGAACTTGGGCAGGATGTCGTGCGCAAGCTCCGCCACCCCTGCATAGCAAACGTCGGACAGGATGAGGTGATCGCCGCTCCGGAGTTGCGTCAGAAACAAAGCGGATATGGCCGCCATGCCGCTTGCGAAGCAAAGCCCCGCTTCGCCACCTTCGAGTTCGGCCAGTTTTTGTTCAAGGGCCGCGACGGTCGGATTGCTCCACCGCGTATAGAAGTGGGGCGCGTCCTGCGTCAGGTCATTGGCTGAGAAACCGATAAGGTCGGGGTGGGTGTGGAAACTCGTCGCAGGAACTATGTCCGCAGATACCGGACGCGTGCTGTTTTTCGGCGTTGCCGCACCGCACGATTGTGCATCCTTCGTCATTTCTTAGGTCCTCGTGGTCGAGGCGACCTCTATCGCCTTCGAAAGTGCATCCAGCGCGGCGGCAAGAACGTTGATCGGCAGATAGCCAAAGCCGAGACGCAGGATGGCGGAGGACTCTCCAAACCAGGCACCGTCACCGATCTGAAGGTCCGCTTCGGGCAGAGCCGACCAGAAGCGATTGACCGCGGCCGCATCGAACGCGTCGGGGCTCAATCGAAGGCAGCACAGGGCTCCGCCATCCGGTTTGACCCAGTCGACGCGACCATTCTGGCGGTCGACCCAGGCCGCAACTTTCGACAACCCCGCCGCCAGCAGGCCCCGACGCTCGCTCAGGATCATGTCCCTGTTGTCGAGGACGACGCAGGCCAAGGTCTCGTCGAGCGGAGAGCCGGAAATCACGATGTTCATCTTGGCGGTGGTCAGCCGGTCGCGAAGCCCGGCGTCCCGAACAGTCAGCCACCCAACGCGAAGTCCCGGCGCGCCATGCGCTTTTGATACTGACCCCCCGGTAATGATCGCCTCATCCAGCGCCGCAACGCTTGGAGGCGGCGTTTCATTGCCATATGTCGCATCGCGATAGGTTTCGTCGACGAACAGAATTGCTTCGGGAGCCCTGGCGCGCATCAACTCCAGGATGGCCTCGACCTCCGCCACCGAGGTTCTGATACCGCTCGGGTTCTGCGGGCTCGCGATGCTGACCAGCTTTGTCCGTTCATTGAGAAGCGGCGCAAGCAGGTCCGCCGTGAGCCGGTAGCCTTGATCGAAGGTCAGGCGGCATTCGCGCACAGTGACACCCGAGGCGGCGAGCGAGGCGCGGGCAGGCGGAAAACAAGGTGTGGCGATGATCGCCTCGTCGCCCGCACGGCAGAGTTCGAAGGCAAGCAGGAACAGGCCCAGCGCCGTGCCCTGCGTGGTGACGACTTCATCGGGCTCGACCCCTGTGAGTGCCGCGATCGCGGAGCGAAGGCGCGGCAGGCCCGTGGAAGAACCATAGCCCATCTTGAGGTCGCGCAGTGTGGCCGCACCGCCGGCCAGGTCGATGAGTTCACCGAATGTCAGATCCTGCGCCGTACTCTCGGCAAGGTTGAAGCGCCGGTTGACGTCCAGCAGCGAAATAATGTCGTTTCGCGGAAAGCGTCCGCGGGTCCCTGAAATGCCTGTCACTTCCCGCTCCACATGGATTGCGTCTGTTTCTGTTTGAGGCAATCGCGACGAAGGCAGAGGATCATCGGACGACCATAATGCGTTGTTCGCCCAAACCCTCGATCCCGCAGTGAAGCTGATCTCCCGGCCGAAGATAGTCCGGATCCGGCTTGTTGTAGGCCACACCGTGAGGCGTGCCGGTGAGGATCACGTCGCCCGGCATGAGACGCATGAATTCGCTGAGGTGCGCGATGATCTGGGGGACAGTGAAGATCATTCGGGCCAGCAACGAGTCCTGTCGCATCGCTTCATTCTTCCGCAGCCAGATTCGTCGCCCTCCCAGATCCTCGGCCTCGCCGCGCGTAACCAGCCATGGGCCGAGCGGCGCGAAGGTGTCGGCGCTTTTCGCCTTGCTCCATTGGCCACCTCGCTTGAACTGCCAATTTCGCTCGGTGATGTCGTTGGCGACCGCGAACCCCGCAACCGCGCCCATCGCCTCTTCTTCCGTGACGTTGGCCGTCGGCCGACCAATCACACAGGCAAGTTCGACCTCCCAATCGACCGCGCTCGCGGTCTTTGGAATCCTGATCGGATCGGTTGGTCCACTCAGCGCTGTGGGCGCCTTGAAGAACACGAGGGGTTCGCTCGGCAATTCGAAACCCGTCTCGGCTGCGTGATCGGCATAGTTGAGACCGACGCAAATCATTTTTCCCGGCATCGGGACAGGCGGCCCAAGTCGGGCACTTGCCGACGCGATAGGAAAAGCAGTTACCTCTCTCCGAAAACGCAGCGAGCCAGTCTGGATCGAGAGCTTCGCCGGCCCAATCCGACACCTGGCCTGAAACATCTCTGATATGACCTTGTGGGTCGACGACGCCGGGTCGTTCTTGTCCGCACTCGCCAAAGCGCACCAGCTTCATGATCCGCCACAAAACTCAAGATCGCCGCGCGATCACGTCGATCTCTACTCGGGCACCAAGCGGCAATTTGGCCACCTGTACTGTCGTGCGCGCCGGAAACGGCGACGTGAACATCATCCCGTAGATGGCGTTCATGGCCGCAAAATCGTCCATGTCGGCAAGGAAAACATGGGCCTTGATCACGTGGTCGAAGCCGAGGCCTGCTGCGGCAAGGACGCGCCTGATGTTCTCGAAGGCTTGGTGCGTTTGTGCCTCGAGGCCGCCTACGACGATCGCTCCGGTTTCCGGATCCTGCCCGGCCTGGCCCGACGTATAAAGCAGGTCGCCAGCCCAAACAGCATGCGCAAATGGTCCGACAGGCGGCGTCAGGTCCGGTGCTGTGACTGTCGTTCTGGTCATTTCGTGCTCCTCGGTTCAGTTGGCGGTGCCGCCCGATTCAGCTCGGGTGTGCCATCGGTTTACGGGAAGCACGATCCGATCTACGCTTCTTGTCTGATCTTGACCTTCTGCCTGATACTGATCCTTTGTCTGACCCGGCCCCTATGCCTTCCCAGCAATTCGAAAGCCCGCTCGACAAAGCGACGTTCCGCAGCTCGCAGATGTTCGGCGGCATCGATCTGATGTCGGCAAGGTTCGTGCGGCACAGTTTTGCGCCGCACACGCATGACGAGTTGATGATCGGCATCATCCATGCCGGCGTGAAATCGTTCCGGCGCGGAAGGTCACGAGAATATGCAGCACCTGGCAGCATCTCCGTCGTCAATGCCGGTGAAATGCATACCGGAGAGCGCGAGCATGGCAGCGAACTGATCTACGCGGCCCTCTACGTGCCGCAAATCGCCATTGCTATGATGCTGGCTCATCCCACAGGCGGATACCTCGAAGTCAGACAACCAGTCGTCGACGACCGCGACATCTGGGGCTGGCTGGGTGCTGCCCATCGGCTTGCCATGGCCGGCGACGACGCCGCCGCCGAGGAGGCCATGATCTCCGGCATTTCCCAGCTGTTCCACCGCTATGGAACCAGCCGCGCCATTCCGTTCGAAGTGGCGGCCTGCTCAAAGGCAGTCAACCGTGCGATTGCGTTCCTGCAAGCCCATGCTGGTGACCACATCAGCCTCGAAGACGCCTCAAGAGCCTCCGGCGTCGGTCCGTTTCACCTCATCAGGCTCTTCCAGAAACACCTTGGGCTGACCCCATACGCCTATCTTACGCAAGTCCGGATTGCGCGGTCGCGGCGCTTGTTGAGGCTCGGGCAGCCCGTCGCGCAAGTGGCGCTGGATGTGGGTTTTGCCGACCAGGCGCATTTCACAAAACGCTTCAAGCAACTTACCGGCACAACGCCAGCGTTTTATGCACGATCGATGCTATAAGCGTCAGCCACGACTTGCAAACGAAGAGCTGCTCGCGGCCTATTTCACTCATCCCGATCGCAGCCAGTAGGGCCGTTACTGAGAGCAATATCTCTTAGCGAGCGGCGATTGCCGATATCTCCTCCGTTCAGCAGGTTCGTCAAATAGTGCAGAGGCGCGAAATCGACGCTGCATTGTGGGGCAGGGAAGGGAACATGTCTTGCCTCCAACAACGGCGTCGCGGGACAACTGGGGTACATTTGCTTTCTACCGCCCGTCTGCTCTCTGCCACCCGTCGTACGGCGGTAGAGTCAGCGGCAAGGAAACTCGTAAGCCGTTGACTTTGGAGCGAATTTCGATCGGGGCGTCGAACATTGTGATCCAACATGCCCGACGGGTATGGAGCGGGATCATTGTGGATCAAGCTACCGAGGCCGTATTCATAATATTTATCAGTCACTTGTGATTAAGTGCGGGAGAGGTGGCGTCGTCAATTGGGGCATGTATCAAATGACCATTGTGATCTCTCACGCTTGGTCACAATCGCATTTGCTCGGTACTGCGACGTACCGATCAACAACGGACTCCGAGCGCTTACCTGTTCAAGCGGTCTCTGAACAACTGATCTAACTGGCGGGCAGAGTATTGGTTGGAGCAGGAGGACTGGCTAAGCGAGCTGCCTTAGGCTCGGGCGAGGCTTGACTGTTCTCAACAGGAAAGCTGCGGAACCCAAATTCGCAGCGATAGCAAAGCTCTCTCCAAAGATATTTCTGTACATAACTCTGTGGAGAACTTGCAGCTCATCAAATAGTGTTTTCTACTGAAGGCTGGAAAATCGGGGTTGCACTTCATGCATCAACGTTTCTCGAAGCTGATATCCGCAGGTTTTGTTGCATCTCTATGCTTTGCATGGCCTGCACTGGCGCAGACGGCTGCCGGCGCAGACCAGATGTGCGATATCCAAAAATTATGCGCGGACTGCCCGGCGCTCAATGTTTGCGCTGTCGCTGGCAGGCCACCCAATTGCGTTCAGACCTGCAGAAAGACGTTGCAGGTGCCCATCCCGGGCCAGCCTTTCGATGTGATCATCAAGGGGCTGACCGAAGGCAACGTTAAAGACATCGAAAAGATGACGCTTCCACCTCAATGAAGGCTCTACGGATATGGGGACTGGGTTTCGGGCGGGTCTGACGTCGGTAATTCTGAGTTCATTTGCGCTGTCTGGGTGCGGGACGCACGTGCCGCAGCTCGCCGAGGTCTGGGAAAAGGATGACATTCACGACAACTTGGTCTTTCGCATCAAACAGAGCATCTTCTGCGAGCTGCGCCAGGCCGTAAACGCCCAAAAAGGCCAGACCGCCACGGGGCTCGATCGCAAACCCACCGAGGCCCTTCCGGACAATTGGGGCGCGCAGCTCACCCTGGTCATGCAGGTCGACGAGACGGGCGCGGTGAATCCGGGGGTAAGTTTTCTTCGCGACATACCGGGCGGAAGCTTTACCCTGTCGACGGGTCTAGTGGCCTCGTCACAAGCAACGCGCGTGGATAGGTACTACTCGTTCTTCAGTGTTAAAAGCCTGAAGCCAGAACTCGACCAATCTGACACGTCGTGTGGGAGGACCATGCCGGATGGCACGTTCAAGCCAATCGATCGGCATGGCGCTTCTCCCTTGCTTTCAGACAACCTTGGGATCAATGCCTGGTTGCAGGGTGCTCTCGTTCAGATGAACGGCATCCCCTCATCAAATTTCCCCAAGAGCCAGGCAAGCAAACTCGATGTCTTGTCTTACGATGTGAAATTTATCGTCGTCACCACCGGCACGGTGACGCCTAGTTGGAAGCTTGTACGGTTGACCTCAGCCACCAGCCCCGCGCTGGTGTCTGCCAACAGGACACGCACGCACGAACTGCTGCTTACCTTAGGGCCGACCGAGGCGGTGCCGGCAACCAAGACCAGTAAGGCGACCGTTGTGCCTAGCGCGGCGTCCTCGGCCGTACATTTGTCAGGGGAACTACAGCAGGCCGTGGCGAACGGTCTGCGATCCATGGTGGCGCCATAAGTGGCGCCGTGGGAGTGCTGAAGAGCCGCACGCTTGGATGACTGCTGCGCAGCCTGTTGCCGGCCGAGAGTTCGGAAGTAGAAGTAATCCAGTGATTGAACTTGCAATGCTCAGATTGCTCATTGGTACCGCCTTTTTTGCGATCTTTTCCTCGGCAGGCGCAAATGCCGAAGCCAAGTTTCCGCATGACGAACCACCACCTTCGCTCCTCACCCGGCGTGGCGATCTTGCGCCGCGGGCGTTTGTAGGCAAGCCGCAACCCAAAGCTCTCTCAACCTGCGAGGGGCTCTATGCCGAGCCGTTTGCGCAACTCGTAGACGTGCCCCCGCGTCCATGCCCAGCGGCCAAACGCCGAGACTATAGACCTCACAACCATGGCTTTGGGTTCGAATTGCTCGACCTCGAGTCGGAAGCTTGCTTCGTCTCTGATGAAAGCTATCGCTTGTTGGATGATATTGTCGACAGCGTCGTCGCCAAGATGTCAGCGCCGAAAGCCGCACTTAGTGAAAGCGACAAGGTTCTCGCGATTAGCCGCGCGACAAGCGACGAAATGGAAGCGCGAGGCTTCGCACTGCATATTCCAACCAATACCCTTGGTGACGCCCTCTATAGCCGGGATTACCCTGGAAGCGCTTTCAGGCACCTGTTCGACTGCGACACTGGCTCCATGATCCTGATCACTGTGGCCGACACCCTGTCAGTGCCCGCCCGGTTGGTCGAGATATCGCTGCCCGGCGGAGACCAACATAATTATGTCGAGTGGCCGCTGCATTCAGGGGCCTCCGTCGATTGGGACATGAACGGCCGGTCGCAATGCGTGACGCCACCAAGCCAACCGGCCTACCAGGCCTACGGGATGCCACGCGATGAGGCATTGGGTTACGGCTATTTTCTGCGCTATTTTGAATGGAAAGACCAAGGTAACATGCCGCAGGAGATTGCCGATCTAGAGCAGGTCGCCAAACGTCGCCCCAATCATCCTGTCGGCAGCAATCTCCTCGCTTGGCTCATAGCCACTGAAAGCTTTCCGGGTCGTGAACGGCTCAAGGGGCAGGCTGTCGAGGCTGCCAGTCGGGCGGCAGCCATCTTGCCGATGGACGGCGATGTTCTCGATACATTCGCGTGCGCCCAGGCTTTTTCCGGCGACTTCAAAGCGGCTGCGAAGACAGAGGCTGACGCGATCAGATATTCCAGCGCGGATCACAAACGACTTTTCCAAGATCGAATAAAGCTTTTTGAGTCGCCCGAGCCATCTGATTGCACGGGAGTGAGGTAGGCCTGGCTTGCGCTACACAGGCAGGGACGTGAAATCGGCTTTGCATTGTGGGGCAGGGAAGGGCGTATTTCTTTCCCCAAATAACGACCTCATAGGACACTTCCGAATTTTGTTTGCTATCAACCCGTCGTGCGCCGAGTTTGCCCCGCGACAGAGATGCTCAAGTCACGGCTTTTCAAAGCGATTTTGATTCCAAAGTGACGCGGCGTGATCCAGCATTCCCGACGGGTATCGAGCGGGTTGGTTGTGGAACTTCCTCTCTGTATCGTCTATCCTATTGAAAAACATCGAAAAAATCTGCATCGCTAAGAGCGCGGGGAACGGCTTCTGGGGGATTGGATGTGTCCCCGTCACCAATCACGCTCACTCACTGTCGTTCATGCTGAACGGCGTTGACGCACGGCACGCCACTGTATTCTTTTGGTCCCACATCTCGAGTTCCTCAATTGGGTACAACACCGCTTTGCCAAGCTTGACGTACGCCGGTCCAATCCTCTTGGCTCGCCAATTTCGTAGCGTTCCAAGAGAGATGCTGCCGCGATAGCGTTCCGACACCTCCTCAGCTGTCAAAAATTTCCTGTAATCCATCAGACTCTTCCAGATTTCCCGAATCGGGTCGAATGAGAAGGCTCGAGCACGTTCCCTAGCCGTGGATAATGCAGTTACACAGCCGTGAGTGAGCATGTGTGACCGAGGAATAGAAGCCGCGGTGCGCGGGAGTAGAACCTGCGGATATCGCCGGTTAGAAATCGGATGGACTGTTAATCCGTTTGGAGGATCGACCCTGCGCGGCAGGAAAGCGCGATGTAGCGTGCCTTGAAAGGTAAGCCTTTGCTTCTATTGTTGACGGTTACCAGTTGCTCGAGTTGGGGAAGGTAGGGCATCGGCGGCTCGGTTCCGCCTCCCGAGGCTCCGTAAGCCACCATCAGCGATATTAGTCAGGCACGTCCACCCGGGACGGCGAAACCAAGGTCGATGTACTCACCCTGGAAACACTTGGTGAGGATGTCCGGATCGCCATCAACCGTGAGACGGCGGCCGTGATGATGATCAAAGCGCTTAGCGCCATCGCTCTGGAACTGCGCTAATAGGGTTCGGCGATGTCTCGCGATGAATTCGTCCAGGAACTTGAAAGCGCCGCTGATCAAATCGCGGATGCGTCGCGGGCGGACTTACAGGTAATGCTGCGGCGTGCAGCGTTGCTGTTGAGGAACGTTAGCGGGCTCAGCCTAGAACCGCGCACGGACGAAATCCTGCGCGCCCTAGCCGACGAGATGGGGAACTGGGAAGCTCGATCTGGTGGAGCCGATTTTGGCTGATTGGTTGATATCCCACGCCTACATTCCGGTGCGCCGGGTGCTGGACGAGGAATGTGACACCGCTGGAAGCGGTTAGGTACTATCGCTTTCGGTTGCCGGGCTCCTCGATGACGATTCCCGCGCCGCCAACATAAAAACCATTGGCGTTGATTTCGCGAAGCGCTTTGTCAGAGTCGAGACCAATGCGATTTTCACCGGGCTTTAAATCGATGGTTTTCTGGAATGCCCAGGGGCCGCCCTGAGAGGGAAGGTTGGCACCGGACCGATCGCCCGTGAACCCATAGGCGTTGCCCTTTCCCTTGAACACGTGAACTTGCATTTAAAACCTCCCTTTTTGGTGGATCCTTCCCGCTGCTCCAGGCTTGCCCGTACCTAGTAATGGCACGAACATTGTACAAGGATGTCGCCGGCTCGCACCGCGCCTGGACACGGATGTAGATTCACGCAATTTTCGGCCCCACCATCACAACAAAAGGGCCGCTGCCCGTTTCGGGCTTCTTGCAGTCGCAAAGAACGAAAAAAGAACAAAAACCTTGTGGGAAAACCCAGCCTTTGCAGGCATGGGATAGCAATTGCTTGTAGATTGTATGGGCTGGCTGGGGTCTGCGGTGTCACCTGGCAGATGACTTGAACCGCAAACCCCGCGTTCCAGTACGGAGCGACACCCGCGGAGAGGTGGCTGTTAACGGCAGCCACCTCTTTCCGGTTACAGGGTGTAACCACTTTGGTTCCATGTCGCGTTTTTCGCAACTCACGTTTCGTCCGCCGGCGGGCTTTTCCACCGCCCATATGGGATTGTCATATTAGCGACCGCTTGACGAAAACACCTCCAGCGCCAGACTCGTCCTATGGCAGAGGGCAGCATCAAGGTCGGCGATACGGTGGCTATCACGGCAACCGTACGCAAGCGCGTCACTGAGGATCGGGTCAGCGTATTGATCCCCTCCTATATCCAGCCTCATTCGATCGTGGACAGCACACCTCACAGCGGGCAGAAAATCGAGCTGACCGGCGAAGTCCTTCGCGTCGGCGATGACACGGTCACTGTATGGAATCTACCGCGCCGTAGATCGCCAGGTAGTACCATCAGATCTTGGCCAAGCCGTGGTTTGCCGAGAGCATTCTTGACATCGTTGCAGGCAGGAAGAGGGGCGAGTTCCTGCACGTCCGCCTGGACTATGGCGGCCGAGGTTCGCGCGGCCCACCTCGGTCCGGGCGGGACGGAGACCTTCGCGTCGCGGCCGAGGCCGTTGTCGAGCGGCCCGTTGATAGCTTCAGCGATGACGATAGGTGCCTGGGCGTATTCGCAGGCGGTAGCACAGATAGTGACCAGCAATTAGAGTCACCACCAACCGGCACTGCCGCAGATTGACTGAGCGGCAAATAAAGTAATCATGTATTACCGTCCCGTTAGGAAAAAAGACCGGCGCCCTCGCTGGAGGTTGCCCCGAATGGCGCCGGCCAGACGGTCCTTTTCAGGTCCACGGTTCTCCAAATATAGCTGAGTCTTTCCGCTGCGTCAGGTGGTGGCGGACTACGCTTTGGCTTTCCGCTTCGCAGGTGCCTTCTTGGCTGGTGCGATGGGTTCAGCCTTGCGGCCAAGCCCGATGGACTTCGCCAGTTGCGAGCGCTGAGCGGCGTAATTCGGAGCTGTCATAGGGTAGTCGTGTGGCAAGTTCCATTTGGCGCGATAGGCGTCCGGTGTCAGGCCAAAGTCCGTGCTGAGATGCCGCTTCAGGGATTTGAACTTCTTGCCGTCTTCGAGGCAGATAATGAAGTCCGGCGTCACCGACCTCTTCGGGTTGACCGCGGGAGTTTGCGGTTCAACGACAGGCGGAATCGGCGTGCCAAGTCCGGACAGCGAAGCATGAACCGATGCTATCACGTCCGGCAAACCAGACACCGGCAATGGATTGTTGCTGACATATGCTGAGACGATATCGGCTGTTAACTCAGCTAGTTCGGCAGGGCGGGTGTCGGATTCGTTGGTCATTGGTGGTCCTTTTGTCTGATTTATTCCCTCTCTATTGGTTGATGATCAACGACGCAACCGCCCTCCTAAGCTTGGTCTATCGAACTGCAGTGGAGCCGACGCGGAATTCGTACGGACTTCGGACAACCCTTTGATGTTATTTCAGAAGTAGCAAGGGCCGTAGAGCGAACGAGGCTTGTGGAGCGAAGTTGTCTGCCGAGCATCCGGTTTGGCTGGGGTTCCTGGAAGCTTTTCGAACTTTCTTTCGCGCGCCGTCGGCAGAATTGCGTGAGCTGGTGAATGAGGTCGGCATATCCGAACCCTCTACGCGATAGCCTAGTGGTGGATCAGTTTGAAAATCCGCCCTGTACGCCGCACGGCCGCAAGCAAGCCTGCTTGCATCTAAAGCCTTGGCGGTGTCGTTTCGAACGCGCGGCGTTTCGCAATTGCTACGGTACCATCGGAAGGATGGGCAAGTCGTGAGTCTGCGAGACGATCTGATGTCGGCGACGCGATACGGCGTCATGACGATCCGCGATGCAGCGGTAGACCCGGCAGAGTTCCGAGCGGCTCGCCGAAGCAACGTGCGATCTGATCCGCTGGCAGAATATCGATGAGCAAGGCTGCAGAGCAGGTTGGCGCCGGTTGATCTATAGATGCCTGCCTCGGGCAGCCGTTATTGGACAATGGAAAGTGATGTCAGAATCCAAACATTTTTGGGCAAGCAGCCGAAGATACGCTACCGTGTAGCCAATCGAGGCTGGAGAAATGATTGGAATGAAGTGGATTGCAACGACTGTGATTGCGGGGTTCTCTATACTATATTCAGCTCAGGTCATCGCTTAAACGATAGCCGCCCCGCCTGCAATCACTTCGCAAACACAAATGGCCCACTGTGAGCAGGTAAAACAGTTCACCAAAGATTATTGTGCTTGTGTAGGGAAGACGTCCGATTCGCTTGCTGAAAACGATGAAATTTTACGTTTCTTCCTTGAAAGTTCAGGAAAAAGTGAGCAAGATATAATAAATCTTTATAAGTCTATGATAGACAGCACTGTTTACGATGATCATAATTTTACAAGAAAAGAAAAACGTGAATTTATAGAAGGGAAATTCCTTTTATTCGCGCATAGGGTGACTATAAATTGCAAGACGAAATAAATCTGGCGATTTAAGATCGCAGGTTCTACAAGTGCATCTTCTGGCAAGATCCCGATGAGACGCGTTCAGCACTTCAACCCTGAGACAGGCGAATACATCCTGCTCGATATCGCCACTGGCATGGTGCTCGCGCGGGCGTGAGGGAGCCCGGCAAGTCGCTCGGCTCTCCGTTCCCCGGCGTCGAAGAGATGAGCCGATGCAACTGGAGCGGTTCGAGCTTCGCCAAGCTGACCCGTTGGGGGACTTCCGCTGATTTTTGAAATAGCTCAACTTTAAATAAGACGTTTGAGCAATTCGCAACTGTATCGCTGCACTATTACGGGATGCTGAGAATTGCGCAGGGCTATCCATTTCGCAGGTGTCTGGCCCGCATTCTGTACTGCCTGATCTTTGCCGGGCTCTCCATCATTCCTTTCGGCTTGTCGACCGCACATTGGATAGCGCGCACCTACGGGTTCCTGGTCGGCTTGCCGATTTTCTTCGCGGCCTACAGCGGCGTCATGACGCTTCTTTTTTGGCTTGTGAATAGGGTCAATGACGCCGCCCCAACGTTTACCCTTCCACCGGGGGTACGATCAGCGTCGGACCGCCTATAGAGGAAGCCGTCAAGGATACAGAACTGTCTGTGGAAAAGATCCTGAAAATCGCACAGTCTCAGCAGAAGTGATCGTTAGCGCCGTCACAACGGCACCGATGTCGTAGCAGCCCCTCCTTAAATCGCCGTGGCAACAGGATTCCGATGACGGTTCGCATTGTTGGCGGCAACCTCCGCGACCTGTCCTGCATGCCGCTAACCGACAACGGGAAGACAGGGACCGAGATCGACTGCCAGCTTGACGATTGGACGCCGCCGCCGCTGGCGCTGTATGCTCTCCAAGGCCCGGCCTATCTGGTCGAGATCGACCGGAACCCGGAGCGGCGTTCGGCGCTGCACCGCTTCGCTCTGGCCTCTGGATCGCTTGGAGCTGGAGCACCGATTGGGGCCAAGGGCAAGCTTGCCGCCCTTATTGGCAGGCCCCACTCCCCAACGCGCGGTATACCGAAAAAGCTCACCACGTTAGGCGGCCGTCATCAGGCGGCCGTTACCTATGATGGTGGGTCTGAAATGGTAGCGGGAGACCGCTACATACCGAGACCCACTATCGAAGACGCATTCTTCTGCTATCGGCGGCACGCGACTCAGTCAAGAGATTTTCCAGTTTTCGGACAGCCGTGAAGCGGGGGCGAATCGAGTGATCGCATACATCTTGACGTTTGGACGTGGCCGCATTTCGTCAGTATCCTTAGGCCCGGTCAGTCACGCATCCCTAATCTACTGTTCCGAGCTGCGGCATAGGGACAAGCGTCGAGCTTCGACCACTAGCCCGGCAGGCTACCTGAATCCAACAAACTGTCGACTAGGCTATTCAACATGACCAGCGCCGCATCTCGCGAGGGCTCGACCTTGGTCACGGCCAAGCGAACCCACATCCCATCCATCAACATGGCGATCATTTCTGCTGCGCGCTCGGCTTTCACGTTGGGTAGGAGTTGGCGCAGTTCGTGCAGCAGATTGCTGCGCATCCGCGCGTTCTGGATATTTAGCAATCTTGCGAAGCGCTCGGAGAAGGTTGCTTGGGCGCAGTAGGAAATCCAATATTGAGCCCGGCTGGCAATGTACATCCGCTCATCGAAGTTGCCGTTGCAGATTGTGGTTAGGCGCTCCTTCGGTGTCTTGCACCGGCGCAGGCTCGCCGCGATCTCTTCCGAAATAAGCCGATTCCCGAAACGCACGGCGGCTTCCAACAATTCGTCCTTGCCCTTGAAATAGTGGTGGACCAGGCCGCGCGACATGCCGAGGCGCTCAGCTACCTTGGCCAGGGTCACGCCATGAAACCCTTCCTCGGCAAGGATGTCGAATGCAACCTGCTGCATGTCCTTGCGTCGTATGTCGCGAATTCGTGTTTTCATTCAATCCTCTAGGCCACTGACAGCACGTGCCCGGGGCGACAGTCAAGGCAGATTATGCCGGAAGTCGAGAAATTGGCACCGCGCCAAAAAATTGGCTCATGTGTCAACTTTTTGTTGACAAGCCCCTCTGTCGACGCCAACCTGCTGTCAACACGATGAAGGGTAGGGAGAGGCGAATGAGCCGGCCCAACGATGAAGTTGCGCTGATTGCACGCGAGCTTGCGGTCGACGGTGGAATGTTGGCCGATATGGCCGCACCCATCTGCGTTCCAAACTCAGTCTGCGCATGGCGGGAGGCCGGCTCATGCAAATGAGCCGTGACACATTGCGCACCGCCTATCGTCAGATGCGGACCATCCGCGCTTTTGAGGATGCGGTGAACCGCGCTTTTTCCAACGGTGAAATCCCCGGCTTCGTTCACCTCTACAGCGGGCAGGAAGCGTGTGCCGTAGGCGTGTGCATGCACCTCGATGACCGTGACTACATCGGTTCGACGCATCGCGGACACGGCCATTGCATCGCCAAGGGCTGCGATATCGATGGCATGATGATGGAGATCTTCGGCAAGGCGGGCGGCCTCTGCGGTGGCAAAGGCGGCTCAATGCACATCGCCGACATTGAGCGCGGCATGCTCGGCGCCAATGCGATCGTGGGCGGCAGCCCGCCCTTGGCGGTAGGGGCCGCGCTGACCGCCAAGACGCTCGGGACCGATCGTGTGGCCGTCGCCTTCGCCGGTGATGGAGGCTCTAACCAGGGCACGATGTTCGAAGCCATGAACATGGCCGTCGTCCTCAAGCTTCCGGTGATCTTCGTTGTTGAAAATAATGGTTATGGGGAGGGGACCGGCGTCGACTATGCGGTCGGTTCCAGGGACATCGCCGCTCGCGCCGCTGGCTTCGGCATGCCAGCAGAAGGCATCGACGGCCTTGATTTCTTCGCCGTCCATGAGGCGATGGCAGAAGCGTTGGCAAGAGCGCGCGGTGGTGAAGGGCCAAGTTTCATCGAGGCGCGCTGCGTGCGCCACCACGGCCACTACTGCGGCGATCCGCAGAGCTATCGGTCCAAGCAGGAGTTGGAGGTGGCGCGGACCGATGGGGACCCACTGCTTCGCTTCCGTGCCCGCGTCGGCGCGTCGGCCCTTCTAGAGACGGCCGAACTCGACACCATCGACGCCGAGGTCGAACGGCAGGTCGCAGCCGCCGTGGTGAAGGCACGGGCGGCAGCGGATCCGTCGCCCTCCGCCCTGCTGACCGACGTCTACCTCAGCTATTGATCGGACGCACAACATGTCAAAGAAGACTTTCCGGCAAGCGATCAACGAAGCCCTCCATGCCGAGATGCGGCGCGATCCGCGCGTGGTCGTGATCGGGGAGGATGTCGCAGGCGGCGCCGGCGGCACCGGGGTAGACGATGCCTATGGCGGCGTCATGGGGGTGACGCGCGGGCTGGTCGGCGCCTTTGGCCGCGAGCGCGTCATCGACACGCCGATCACCGAAAGCGCCATCATGGGAATGGCGGCGGGCGCCGCCGTCACCGGCTTGCGGCCGGTTGCCGAACTGATGTTCGTCGACTTCATCGGCGTCTGCTTCGACCAGATATACAACCAGGCCGCCAAGTTTCGCTATATGTTCGGCGGAAAGGCCAAGACGCCACTGGTCATCCGGGCGATGTTCGGCGCCGGCTTCAGCGCCGGGGTGCAGCATTCGCAATGCCTCTATTCCTTCTTCACCCATATTCCGGGCCTGAAGGTCGTCATCCCGTCGACGCCCTATGACGCCAAGGGATTGCTCATCGAAGCCATCCGCGACGACGATCCGGTCATCTTCCTAGAGCACACCAAGCTCTACGACATTGAGGGGCAGGTACCCGACGAGGCCTATAGGATCCCCTTCGGCGAAGCCTCCGTTCTACGCGAGGGGGGCGACGTGACGATCGTGGCGCTGGCGCGGATGGTGCATGTCGCGCTGGAGGCAGCCGACCGCCTAGCGGCATCCGGTATCCATGCGACGGTAATCGATCCGCGCACGACCTCGCCGATCGACGAGGACACCATCCTGGAGAGCGTCGCTGAGACCGGCCGCCTCGTGGTTGTCGACGAAGCCAATCCACGCTGTAGCGTGGCCAGCGAGATCGCGGCCATCGTCGCAGACAAGGCCTTCCACGCGCTGAAGGCGCCTATCCGGCGGGTGACCGCCCCCCATACGCCGGTCCCCTTCGCGCCGGTGCTGGAGGCTGCCTACATCCCAAACGCCGGACAGGTCGAAGCCGCCGTCCGGCGCCTGCTCAACAAATAAAGCCGACCGAAAGCGATGACGATGCAGATCACAGCCATATCGATGCCGACCTGGGGCCTGACCATGGAAGAGGGAACGCTAGTCGAATGGCTCGTGCCCGAAGGCACTCGCGTCGAGCCAGGCATGGAGCTAGCCGAAATCGAGACGACGAAGGTCACCAACATGCTCGAAGCGCAGGAGGCAGGAGTGCTGCGCCGGCACGTCATCGCTGAGGGAGAAACGCGGACCTGCGGCGCCCTGATCGGCATTCTTGCCGACGAGACGGTACCCGACGCCGAGGTCGATGCCTTTATCGCCCGCTTCGCCGATAGTGCGGCCGGCGAGGCGACCTTTGCGCCGGCGCCAGCGCCCAGGCAGCTCGATCTGCCCGATGGACGCAGACTTCGCTACCTGCAGGTCGGCGATGGCGGCACAGCCGCCCTGCTGATCCACGGCTTCGGCGGCGATCTCGACGCCTGGCAGATGATCCAGGCGTCTCTGGCCGTCGACCGGGCGGTCTATGCGATCGACCTGCCGGGGCACGGCGAGTCGACGAAGGAGATACGGACCGGCGATCTCGCGGAACTTGCCGAAACGGTTTTGCATGCCATGGATGCGCTTGGGCTTGAGCGGGCGCATTTGGTGGGCCATTCGCTCGGGGGAGGCACCGCCCTGCAATTGGCGCTGGCGCATCCGGGCCGCGTCGCTTCGCTCGCGCTGATCGCGCCTGTCGGCCTGGCAGAGACGATTGATCCGACCTTTCCAGCAGAGTTCCTTGCCGCCAAGAGGGCGCGTGACCTACAGCACTGCCTTGGCAGACTGTTTGCCGACCCCTCGATAGTGGGCCGGGAATTCGCCGACCAGGTCTCGCGCAACAAACGGCTCGATGGCGCCGAGGCAGCGCTCTCGAAGATCGTTGTGGCCTGTTTCCCGGATGGGCGCCAACGCTCGGTGCTGCTCCCGGCCCTCGTGGCCTGGATCGCCAAGCATCCGGCAATCCCGGTCGCCGTTGTCTGGGGACAGGAAGACGCCATCCTCTCGCCTGATCCTCTCGGGCAACTGCCCGCGTCGGTAGCCGTGCATCGGCTGCCGGGCGTTGGCCACATGCCTCAGCTGGAGGCTGTGAAGCAGGTCAACGCCATCCTCTCGGCGCATGTGGGAGCAGCAGCATGACCGGTCGGCTGGTAGGACGCGCCGCTTATGTGACGGGCGCAAGCCGCGGCATCGGGCGTGGCATTGCGCTGGCGCTTGCGAGCGAGGGCGCCGCTGTCGTCGTAACCGACATCGAGGCGGAAGCCGCAGAGGCCGTTGCCGCAGAAATCCGCGGAGCAGGCGGACGGGCAGAGTCGCGTGTCGTCGATGTCAGGAAATGGGACGACTTCGTCGCTCTGGTGGCGGATGTCGAAAAGCAATTCGGCCAGCTTGACATCGCCGTCAACTGCGCCGGGGTCATCAGCGTGGCCGCTGTCGAGGACGTGGCGGAAGCCGAGTGGGACCGGGTGATGGATATCAATACCAAGGGCGTGTTCCTATCGTGCAAGGCAGCGGTCCCCGCGATGAGGCGCAATGGCTTCGGACGCATCATCAACATCTCCTCGGTTTCCGGCAAAGACGGCTACCCGAAACTGGCTCTTTACAGCGCCTCCAAATATGCGGTGCTCGGTTTCACCAATTCTCTCGCCAAGGAGGTCGCTCGCGACGGCATCACCGTGAACGCGATCTGCCCCGGTGTCGTGAAAACGCACATGTGGGACATGCTGTCAGACGAGTTAAGAGAGCAAGGGGAAACGGCGGAGCAGTCATGGCAGCGGCATGTGCTTGAGTTCGTGCCGCAGGGCCGGCCGCAGACGCCCGAGGAGATCGGAGGTCTCGCAGTCTATCTGGCACTCGCGCCGAGCGTCACCGGACAGTCAATCAACATAGACGGAGGGCTCACGTCGCACTGACATCGGGTTACTTCTCGGAAATGAACGGGGACAATTACAACAGGGAGAAAAGAGATGTCCAAGTCCAGTTTTTTCAAGTTCACGTCAGGCTCACTCGTGGCGATGCTCTTCGCAATGGGATCCGGGGCGGCTCGGGCCGCCGACATAGGGGCCAAGGACGAGCCTATCAAGCTGGTGATGGCCGAATGGACAGGCCAGCACGTGACCACACATATCGCCGGGGCCCTTCTGCAACGCATGGGCTACAAGATCGAGTATGTGACCGCGGGTGGCTATCCGCAGTTCACGGGCCTCGCTGACGGTACGCTCGACGTGACGCTCGAGATCTGGATGAACAATGTGGGCGACATCTTCCCGAAGGTGCTGAATGAGGGGAAGGTGGAGGACATTGGCCAGCTCGGCCTCCAGACAAAGGAGGGCTGGGTCTATCCCAAGTACATGACGGATGTCTGCCCTGGCCTGCCGGACTGGACTGCGCTCACCAAGCCAAACTGCGTCCAGGCGCTGACATCCCCGGAAACCTTCCCGAACGGCCGTCTGCTCGACTACCCAGCTGACTGGGGCTCCCGATCCGGGCAGATCATCAAAGACAACAATCTGCCCCTGACTACCGTGCCGGGCGGGTCCGAGGGCGCGATGGTCGCCGAGCTCGAATCCGCAGTTGCGGCCAAGAAACCTCTGCTCATGATGTTCTGGGCGCCTCATTACATCTTCGCGGAAGCCGACCTGGGATGGGTATCTATGCCGCCCTGCAAGTCGCAGGACAACGATCACTGCATCAATCCTCCCGAGGTCCATAAAGTGGTATGGTCGGGCTTCAAGGACAAATGGCCAGCGGCCTATGAATTCCTGAAGGCGTTCCAAGAAGACGCGGACACCCAGCAGCAGATGATTTTGGCGATCGACAGGAAGGGCCAGAACATCGACACGGTCGTCAACGCCTGGATCGACCAACATCAGGACGTCTGGCAGCCCTGGATACAGAAGGCTACGCACTGATGCGGGATCGCTCGGCCGCCGGACGTCGGCGGCACCTCGATATCAGGGAGGTGGCGCCGGGGGGCCGGCGTCCCCCACACGCCCCTACGGCGATCATAACGAGATGAAAGCAAGCGTCATGACAAAAGCGGAGCCGGAGCGGCCCGTGAAGCTATCCTGCCGAAGCCTATGGAAGGTATACGGCGCTCCTGCCGAGCGCCTCGCCCGAAGCCGAGAGCTCTTTTCCGACCCGGGCGCCGTAGGCGAACGCCTCAAACGAGCCGGGCAAATCCCGGCGGTGATTGACGCCAGCTTCGATGTCCATGTCGGCGAGATTTTCGTCGTCATGGGCCTGTCCGGCTCGGGAAAATCTACACTACTGCGATGTCTCTCGCGTCTGATCGAGTCCAGCCATGGCCAAGTGCTTCTGGATGGCGAGGACCTGCTCGCCGCCAGCCCGAAGCGGCTGATTGAACTACGCCGAAGCAGCATGGGGATGGTGTTCCAGCATTTCGGGCTGCTGCCTCATCTGAGCGTCCTCGACAACGTGGCCTTTCCGCTCCGCGTCCAGGGATGTACCGTCAAAGAGCGCTATGTGAGGGCGACGGAAATGATTGCGCTGGTCGGCCTCGAAGGTCGAGAAGGGTCCTTTCCCCATCAGCTTTCCGGCGGCCAGCAGCAGCGCGTGGGAATCGCGCGCTCGCTAGCAGTCGGGCCTGGGCTCTGGTTCCTGGACGAACCGTTCTCGGCGCTCGATCCTCTGATCCGGCGACAGATGCAGGATGAGTTTCTCAGGCTTCAGAAGAAGCTCGGAAAAACTATCGTGTTCATCACCCACGATATCCAGGAAGCCTTCCGCCTGGCGGACCGGATCGCCATCATGCGCCAAGGCGAAATCATCCAGATCGGCCGGCCAACCGATATCCTGCGCGGCCCGGTCGACGACTACGTGGCGCAGTTTGTCGAAGACATATCGCTGCTTCGCGCTGTCCATGCCGCAGATATCGCAGCCCAGAACAGCGTCGACTGCGGCCCGGGCGTGGAGACTGTGCTGGACACGATGTACGTGGAGGAGCTTGTGGCCAAGGTTGCTGCCGGTATCACCGGATTCCGCGTGGTCAATGCAGCAGGAAACGTCGTGGGGGCAATCGATCGCCAAACCGTACTGCAGATGCTTGAACGAGACAGGGAACGGCGGCATTGAATGAGCTCAACACGGCCGCACCTCGGCGGTTGCACTGGGATGCCGGCCTGTCGGTCTGGATGGCGGTGGTATTCTTTACGGTTCTTTGCCTAGCTCTGCGTGGCGTCCTGCCTTGGCTCGCCGCGTATCCTTCCGATTGGGTCGCGCCTATAGCACAATGGGTGGACGCTTGGAGTGCCGCCATCACAGACCTGGTTCGGCCGCTATTTCGCAGCATCTCCTGGCTGCTCACATGGCCGATGGTGGGTGTGCAAACTGGCCTGCAATGGCTTCCCTGGCCGATAACAATGATCGTGGTCGGGATTATCGCACTGCGTGCCGGCGGCTATCGCCTAGCTGCTTTTTCGATCTTCACTCTCGGCTACCTCCTGGTGACCAAATACTGGCCCCAGAGCATGAACACCATGGCTCTCGTCCTGTTGGCCATTCCAATCTCCGTCTTCGCAGGGTTCGCTATTGGCGTCCTCGCCTTTCAGGTAAGGCAGGCGCGAGCGACCATCAACGTCGCGCTCGACGTGATGCAGACTATGCCGGCCTTCGCCTATCTCATCCCGTTGCTGCTGCTGTTTGGATTCGGCCCGGTGGTCGGGCTGATTGCCAGCTCCGTCTATGCCATCCCTTTCATGGTGAAGAATACGATACTGGGCCTTGAGCGTGTCCCGAGCGACATTGCCGAGGCAGGCGTGATGAGCGGCTGCACGCCACGGCAGCGCTTCTGGCTGGTGGATGTGCCGACGGCGGCACCTCAGCTCCTGGTTGGGATCAACCAGACGACGATGGCCGCGTTTAGTATCATGATCATCGCCTCGATAATCGGCGGCTTCGCTGATATCGGCTGGGAAGTCCTTTCTTCGATGCGCGCGGCGGCATTCGGCCAGAGCTTGCTCGCCGGCGGTGCGATTGCGCTTCTCGCCATGGTCATGGACCGGATCACGCTTGGCCTGGCCGGGCACGGCGATGCCACGCAGCATCCGGCCTGGCTTACCAGCCGGCGTATGTGGAGCATAATCGCCATGGCACTGATCGGTGCTTGGCTCATCCGACTGAGCGGAATCGCGGTTACACTCCCCTTTGCCTCTGAGCGAGGCCTTATCGACGCCGATGCCATCAATCATTGGGTTCTGGGCCTCGTTGCTCACTTTGACGGCCCGATCGAGGCTTTCAAGAACGGGGTTCTCTATTACGCTATACTGCCGCTTCGGATCGGCATGATCCGTGCCGTAACGCCGTTTACCTGGGGCATTGACTTAACTCCAACGGTGATCGCCGTTTACCTGGGATCGATAGCTGCCATAGCCTGGAGCCTCGCTCTGCGCTTTAGCTGGCGTCCGGCGTTTGCCGTAGTCATCGCAGCGCTCTATTTTTTCTTCGGGTTTTCAACCTTCCCTTGGCCCGCCACGATCGCGCTAATTGTCACTCTGGCCTGGCGATGCGCCGGTCGCTCAGTTGCGCTGTTCTCGCTATCAAGCTGCATCTTCATCCTTTTGACGGGCCTGTGGGAGCCCTTCATGCAGTCGGCCTATCTCTGTGGCCTGGCGGTACTGTTGTGTTTGGCTATCGGTGGGGCTCTCGGCATTTGGGCGGCACACAGCGACACGGTTTCACGAGTGCTGCGGCCCGTACAGGATGCACTGCAGACGATACCTCAGTTCGTCTTCCTCATTCCGGTCTTAATGTTCTTCAAGGTGGGGGAACTCACTGCACTGATCGCAATCATGCTCTACGCGATCGTGCCACCGATCCGTTACACCGAGCATGGCATTCGAAACGTGCGAGTCGATTGCGTCGAGGCAGCACGACAATGTGGCTGCACGCCTGCGCAACTGCTGTTCCAGGTCAAGCTGCCCCTTGCCATGCCGAACGTGATGCTCGGCCTCAATCAGACCATCATGGCCGCCTTGTCCATGGTGGTGGTCGCGGCACTTGTCGGCACAAAGGATCTCGGTCAACAGGTCTACATCGCGCTAGGCAATGCCAGCGCCGGCCTCGGTCTGACGTCTGGTTTGGCAATCGCGTTGGTCGCCATGGTCGCCGATCGCATAATTCGGGGATGGTATGATCGCCATTATGTTTATGCGGAGCCTACAGATGAAAGTTGAGCATCATACGCCTGATGCGGAACACTCTCCTTGAGCGTCGGCTTGGGCTGTGCGGTGCGGGTTTGACCAGTCGCTAAAGTCCTCGGGTGGCTTGGTCCCGATTAACGGCTGCCTGGTTGGGAAAACGGATCAACGAAACGGCTGTTTTCGATGAGGCACCGTGAATAGCCATCTGTCGACCCGCCCTCGACCCGCGGCGGCAAACCAGAACGACGAACGGATTGGAGAAGCAAATGCATCATCAGCAGTTCTATATAGACGGTAGGTGGGTCGACCCGGTCGGATTGAAAGTTCTCGATGTCATCGATCCTTCAACGGAGGAGGCATACACCCGCATTGCGCTCGGATCGAAAGCGGATGTTGACAAGGCAGTTATAGCAGCGCGCAACGCCTTCGATCAGTTCTCACTCGCGTCTACCGACTACCGCATTGCACTGCTCCGACGAGTGCTTGCGTCTTACAATACCCGCTACGATGATCTCGTTAAGGCGGTTACCCAGGAGATCGGAGCGCCTATCAATTTTGCTCGCGAAGCCCAGGTCTTTGCGGGCCGGATTCATCTCGAAGCGACGATCGATGGTCTTGAAAACATGCTTTTCGAGACCATCCGGAACGGGACGCGAGTCATCCGCGAGCCTATTGGCGTTGTGGGGCTCATAACGCCATGGAACTGGCCACTCAACCAGCTGATCTGCAAGATCGCGCCAGCACTGGCTGCCGGCTGCACGATGGTTCTCAAGCCCAGCGAAATCGCACCAATAAGCGCAATCATTCTGGCGGAAGTCCTGGACGCAGCGGGCGTTCCGGCTGGCGTGTTCAACCTGGTCAACGGTACAGGCGACGAGGTTGGCACTGCAATATCGTCACATCCAGATATCGACATGGTTTCGTTCACCGGGTCCACTCGAGCCGGCATCCTTGTGACCAAGGCTGCCGCGGACACAGTGAAGCGAGTTAGCGTCGAACTTGGCGGCAAATCACCAAATATCATCTTGCCAGACGCTGACCTTGAGACGGCGGTTCGAGGGGGAGTGTCGGCCTGCTTTGGAAACAGCGGACAGTCGTGCGATGCGCCGACGCGCATGCTTGTTCCGCGAGTTCATCACGACCGCGCCCTTGAGATTGCGCGTGCGGCCGCTGAAGAGCACAAAGTGGGAAACCCACTCTCGCCTGACACTGTCTTGGGCCCCGTTGCGAGCCAACTTCAGTTCGACAAGATTCAGGCCATGATCCAGGCCGGCATTGACGAGGGAGCGACGCTCGTCGCTGGCGGAATCGGGCGGCCTGACAACCTGAACCGCGGCTACTACGTACGGCCGACAGTGTTCG
This sequence comes from Mesorhizobium sp. ORM8.1, assembly GCF_053005525.2. Classification (NCBI taxonomy): domain Bacteria; kingdom Pseudomonadati; phylum Pseudomonadota; class Alphaproteobacteria; order Hyphomicrobiales; family Phyllobacteriaceae; genus Mesorhizobium; species Mesorhizobium sp. ORM8.1. The sequence continues at coordinate 6,866,658 of NZ_CM132600.1, forward strand.
GGAACGTGATGCCCGAAATGCGGATCGCTCGCGAAGAGATCTTCGGTCCCGTCCTTTCCGTGCTCTCCTACGACGACGAGGACCAGGCCGTTCGGATCGCGAATGATAGTATATACGGTCTTGCGGCATATGTGCAGTCCGGAGACCTGGGCCGTGCACGGCGCGTGGCTCGTAGGCTTCGAGCGGGCACGGTTCAGATCAACTATCCCGATTGGGATACCCACGCTCCCTTCGGAGGTTACAAGCAGTCCGGTAACGGCCGCGAGTACGGCGAACACGGCATTGCTGAGTTCCTGGAGACCAAGGCCATGATCGGTTACGGGAACTGATTTCGCCGCCCCGTCTGGGGCTGTGAGAGTAAGACTCGGAGGCTACTTTCGGGGTGGTGCGTCTGAACAGGTCTTAGTTCGTCTCCCTTGGCCGCTGCTCTGCCGTACGGGGTAGGGCAGCGGCCACGAAAACTATCGGGAAAGGGCAGGAGGTCAGCGCTCGAGCGGCAGGCTTTCCAGATAAAGCCGCTCCCTTCGGCAGCGAGTTATAATCTCGCCGCCACAGATGGGATGGTATCAAGGGACCTACTCAACCGCACATCTGGGCCGTTGGATTGCCTTTAGGCTGTGTGGCATCGGATTCGGGAATGGCGTCTTGGCTACCAACAGCGTCACCGTGCTAGCGCACGCATTTGACGCATCCCGTCATCGCGAAAGCTCTCCGCCATCGACGACGATGTTCGATCCATTGACATAGGAGCAGAGACCCGAGCACAGCGCTACAGCGACAGAGGCGATCTCGTCCGGCCGCGCGAAGCGGCCCATTGGGATGGCCGCTTCATATTGTGCTCGAATCGCCGCGGCATCTACACCGGATTGCTGAGAAACATTGGCTGTGGTGCTTGAGACCATCTCCGTGTCGACGCTGCCGGGAGAAATCGTATTCACGCGTATGCCCTTCGGTGCGCATTCTCCCACAAGGCTGTCGGCCAGCCTCAATACGCCAGCTTTGGAGGCACAATAGGCACCCCACAGCGGCCATCCTTTCAGACCGTATTGCGAAGCGATCATGACCAGATTTCCCCCACGACCCAGATGCCGTGTCGCCTCACGCGCGACCAGGAATGTTCCAGTCAGGTTCACGTCAAGCACACGCCGGAACTGAGCAGCCGACATCTCGGCCAGTGGAGCGACAGCGCCAATGGCAGCTGCATGGACCACGTCATCGATGGGTCCTTCGGCTGCCAGATCCAGGAAAGTACGCACCACAGACTCTTCGTCCGCAATATCGCAGCCGCGCACAGAGTCTGAAGCGTTTATGTCGAGACGAACCACCGTCGCTCCAGCGTCAGCGAAGGCGTCGGCTATTGCTTTGCCGATACCGCGCGCAGCGCCGGTGACAACCGCCCGCCGGCCATCAAGAAGGGGCGGCATCCGCAGTTTGGCTGAAGACGCTGTCGTATCCCCTTCCCGGGGCAGTTGGTTGGTGTTCATGAGGGTCTCCGGTGGGGATTGTCGATACCCAAAGCGTATTCAGGCGCCCCGGCGCTAACAATGGTGCCAGCGGTCACCATCCTTGCCCGCTGCCAGCATTGTGACTGCTTCTTCAGCGCCGTTGGGATGTCGTCGAGACAGTCGTCCTCGCTCTTACAGGATCAGAAATGAATCTGGCAAAGTCGCTCGTGACGCTTGTTTTCGAGCGGAAGCGGTTCAATCGCGGTGCGCCTATGAACGAGCCGACTGCTAGGCTCCAGGGTCGACTAGGAGGCACTAGCCAATCCTGAGGCTTTGGCGCTCCACAATGATCTTGAAGTCGCAAATCACTGACACCGACGCGGCAAACCAATCGTGCCGCCCTTGTTTTACGCTTGCGTTGGATATCGAAACCTCAAGGGCTCGCTGCTCCTGCCGCAATGATGACCTTCGGCACCATTGTTTGTGCCTTGGGCGCTGGTAGGTTTTCGAAATCGATGGTCGTGTCCCCACAGGTGGTGTAGCTCGGCGGTAGTGAAGCCGCTCGCGAGTGCGCCGTTAGTCGCGCTGTAGCGAGCGAGCGGCTTGCGGTGGTCATCGGCGCTTTCCGGTAGGGTTTGGTTGTTGACGCCAACCCAATTCGGAAGGACCACCGATGACCGACGACATGATGAACCTGCGCACGCTCGTGGAGAAGACCCCGGATGCCGATCTCCTGCGCGAGATGATCGGCTTTGCCGCCGAGCGGCTGATGGAAATGGAGGTTGGGGCCGCCACCGGCGCCGCCTATGGCGAGAAGAACCCGTTGCGCACGGCCCAGCGCAACGGCTATCGCGAGCGCGACTGGGAGACGCGCGCCGGCACCGTCGAGCTGCGCATCCCGAAGCTCAGGAAGGGCAGCTATTTCCCCGGTTTCCTCGAACCGCGCCGCATGGCCGAGAAGGCGCTGACCGCCGTCATCCAGGAGGCCTACGTCCAGGGTATCTCGACCCGCTCGGTTGACGACCTGGTCAAGGCCATGGGGATGAGCGGCATTTCGAAGAGCCAGGTCTCGCGGCTGTGCGAGGAGATCGACGGCAAGGTCAAAGCGTTCCTTGAAAGACCCATCGAGGGCGACTGGCCCTATCTGTGGATCGACGCCACCTACCTGAAGGTGCGCCGCGGCGGCCGCATCGTCTCGGTCGCCGTCATCATTGCCGTCGGCGTCAACGCGGACGGCCGGCGCGAGGTGCTGGGCATGGAGATTGGCACCTCGGAGGCCGAGCCGATCTGGACGGAGTTCCTGCGCAAGCTGACCCGCCGCGGCCTGCGCGGCGTCAAGCTCGTCGTCTCCGATGCCCATGAAGGCATCAAGGCGGCCGTCACCAAGGTGCTGTGCGCGACATGGCAGCGCTGCCGCGTCCACTTCATGAGGAACGTGCTGGCCCATGCCGGCAAGAGCGGCCGCAGGGTCGTCTCCGCTTTCATCGCCACCGCCTTCGCCCAGGAAACGCCCGAGGCCGCAAGCGTGCAATGGCGCGCCGTCGCCGACCAGATCCGGCCGAAGGTGCCGAAGTTGGCGACAATCATGGACGACGCCGAGCCCGACGTGCTGGCCTACATGACCTTCCCGAAAGAACACCGCGCCAAGCTGCACTCGACCAATCCGATCGAGCGTCTCAACGGCGAGATCAAGCGGCGCACCGAGGTCGTCGGAATCTTCCCGAACGACGATGCGATCGTGCGTCTGGTCGGCGCAATCCTGCTCGAACAGAACGATGAATGGGCAGTGCAGCGGGCCAGATATATGACTCTGGAAACGATCAGCCAGATGAGCGATGATCCCCTGATCAGCTTGCCAGCCGTGGCGCGCTGATCAGCCCGGCCCATGCCGGAGAGCACGGCGACCAATGCCGTCAGCTACACCACTCCCCGGGACACGATCAAATCGATTATTGCCTCTGGAGCCAATAATGACGTCTGCAACGCGGTAGCGTCGTGCCATCACAACCTGCAATTCAAGTCTGCGCCCGCGCGAGGACGCCTTCGACATTGGGTCAGTATAGTTGGCCTTATCTTTAAGGGCTCGATCGGCCGACGAGAACTGGCCGATAAACGTGCCGATAGCTCGGCGCCGGTCTGCCGGCTCGTAGCATGAATACCTGTAACGGGAAATTCGATCATGGAAATTAATCGAGCGATCTCGAAAGCCCCTCTTGCTCTCCATAAGGGCTCCGTCTCGATTTCCTGGGTGGATTACAATAATCACATGCAGGATGCCTATTATCTGGTTGCCTTTGGCGACGGGCTCGATGCTTTTTTCCACCACATTGGGAACGACGAGACATATCGAGCGGCAGGTCTTACCTTTTTTACTGCCGAGACCCACCTGAATTACTTCAAAGAAATGAAGGTGGGGGAGACTTTCGCAGTCGAGACACAACTCGTCGGATTCGATGAGAAGCGCCTACATCTGTTCCATCGCATGCTGCACGGTGAGACTAGGGAACTTGTGGCCACAAACGAGATCATGCAGCTCCATGTCGACCAAAAGATCGGCAAGGTCGTAGCGATGGGTGTGAATATTCTCGAGACCCTTTCCGGCATCTGGGACGTGCATAAGCACCTGGATGTTCCTCCGCAACTCGGCCGGGTGATGAGCGTTCGCAAGGCCGCTTGAGCCCGGCGTGCGGGGACCAGAGACGGCGGACCAACACTGCGGAACCAGAGAAACACACATGCGCGATTCCGAATGGCAAATCTGTGCCCAAACCTACGATCGTCTTGGCGAAAGCATATTGTGGCATCCAGCTGAGGAGGCGCTCTACTGGATCGACTTTTACGGCCCTTTCGTGCAGCGCCAAAAAAAAGGCAAAGGTGCTGTCGAGAGATGGAAGATAGCTCTGGGCGAGACGATCGGATCGCTCGTGTTTACCGATCAGGGCCTCCTCCTCGCTGTCGATCATGGTTTGCATCTTTTCGATCCGGGAACTGGCTTGACGCGGTTCTTCGCCGATCCCAAGAGTGAGAAGACGGGGTTGGTCTACAACGACGGCAAGGTTGACCGCGCCGGCCGATACTGGGTGGGAACTTATGACCTTTCGGAGACGGAGCCCAACGGCGTCTTTTACCGTGTAACGGCCGACGGTCGTTCCGAAGTCGCGGATGAAGGGTACGTCATCTGCAACGGGCCTGCTTTCTCACCTGACAATCGTAAGCTGTATTTCAGTGACACGGTCGGGCGGCGCATTCTTTGCTATGACCTAGATCATGGCGGCTTGCTCTCGAGCCCGCGAGACTTCTTCAACTTCTCGAAAGACGACGGTATGCCCGACGGTCTGACCGTAGACAGTGCGGGCAATGTCTGGTGCGCACTCTACGGTGGCGGCAAAGTGGTATGCATTGGTGACGACGGCAGACTCAAACTGTCGCTTCCTTTGCCTGCGTCGCATGTGACAAGCGTTTGCTTCGGCGGCCCGGAACTGAAAACGCTCTACGTTACGTCAGGATGGGGGCCGGCAACAGAAGCCAAGGACCAGGGCGGTGCGGTTTTCATGCGCACCATCGACTGGCCTGGACTGCCGGAAACAAGTCTCAAGTTTTAGGCGGCCTGGATTCGACCCAGGGCAGGGTAGGGAGACTGAACGCGTTGCCCGTGATGTGATCGGGAACGGGACCAATAAGCCATTGCGCTCAAGGACAGGTCCCGCGAGAAGAAGCGTTGGGTGATCGGCCGCCGTCCTTCGAGTGCCTCATCAAGCCTATTGTGCAGGAGCAACGCGGCCCACATTTTGGGTGCGTGCAGTCACGTTCCTGCCCCGCGGAGATACCGCATGTGGGTGAGGAAAAGCTCCCGCTCGGTGGTGATGTCGAGCTTCTGGTAGAGGCGAAGCCGATGGTTCTTTATGGTACCGGGCCTCACGCCAAGGCGCTTGGCTATCCCGGCGATCGGATGGCCCTCGAGGGTCAACAACACGATTTGCCGCTCGCGATGGGTGAGTGGCTCAAGCCAGCTGTCAGGGGGGGCAACGGGACCAGACAGGGCTGGCACTTCCACCTGATCGCACAGGCCTCCCGGGGCTGCGCCGAAATCGGCCGCCAGAGGAGATCTGATCAGAAGACGGCCATCGGGCAGGGACGTTTGGGTCACGCCAGTGCTGCCGAATGCAGCAAGAGCTTCGGAAAGGCCGCTGCCGGCTTCGGCGACGAGTTTCTTCCAGGCGATGTTGGCGGCGAGTTCTTTGCCGCTGCGATCGATCAAACGCAGTGGCTTTTCCGCAGCGTGCGCGATTAGCCCGCGGCTCACAATCGACTTCAGATGCGCATTGTGGAGACCAGTCAGGAGTGGCAACACGCGCTCGACACGTGCGAGTTCGGCCGCCGTGAAACGACCGCTCGCTCGATCCAGGATCAGGGTGGGGCTGGCTCCGCCGATCGGTGGCAGAAACACCGCGATTTCGTCACTGATACAGGCGGCACGCAGGAACTCCAGGGCGTAGCCGCATGTCCACAAATCGGCTGGTGCCAGTCCGCGAAGTGACTTTACCGCGGGGCGGCCCACGGCCTGCCAGTAATGGTGGAAGGGATCAAAGGCATACAGACCGGAATTGTAGGGGGCAGCGACCTCGGCGCTTATTTCGCGCGGGATGATGAGGTCGGGAGCGCCGAAGCTCGAATAGCGCACCAAAGAGAGAAGATCGCCTTCAACCAGCGCACCCAGCACGTCGAGAAGTCGATCGTAAAATACCTCGTCACCTATGCTGGCACCGGCAGCAACGATCGCGTCCCAGATTTCGCTGCTGGCCCCAACGCCTGACATTTCGAATGCGCTGCCTGACCACACGCGGTCTCGAGGATCGGCGCTCACTGGAGAAAGAACGTTCATTTGACCCTCCCTGGCTGTTCAGCTCATAAATTGGTCACTGGGCCAATTGTTGATCTCTTTGGCCAGATATGTCAACATCGTCACATGAGCCTTACGAGAATAAGCGATATTCGACGCCGAGAGCTGTGCCACGCTGCCTTTGAGGTCCTTCAAGCGGAGGGTATGGGCGGGGCAACCGTTGAAAAAGTTGCACAGAAGGCGGGTGCGTCCAAAGGCATCGTCCACCACTATTTCAAGACCAAACAGGAACTGTTCGAGCACGCGATGCGTCACTCCAACACGTTGCTGCGCGATGAGGTCATCAGAAGGATGCGCCTGGCGCGCAGTCCTGATCAGCGTCTGTGGGCAATCATCGAGGGCAATTTCAGCATTGAGTTCTTCACGCCAGGGATATGTCATGCCTGGCTCGCCCTTTGTTCCGAGGTTTCACGAGAGCCGCAGCTTGCCCGTATTCAACGTGTCGTTCATGCCCGCATGCGCTCAAACCTAATCACCGCACTTGCCAAACTCGTTCCGCCGGAGCAGTGCGGGACCATCGCCCTTGGGATCTCCACGCTTATTGATGGCCTGTGGCTGAGGCTGGGATTGCGCTCAGGTGACGTTAGCGCTCCGGAAGCGCTGGTTCAGATGGCCGATTATCTGGGCCATCGCATTCCAGACGTAAATTGGGAAGATCACCTGATTCGGACAAATCGCGTCCGGCAAGAGGCCGTTTAGCACTCGTCGAGGTAGTTGGACTGCAAGTCCGCGATGAGATCGCAGGCAGGGAACTTCTCGCGTTGCACGCCTACCGCTGCATGCCGCGATCATCATCCCCTCTGATGAGGTATGCGGCCGGACGCCTCGATCCTTGTGAGCCGCCTAATGGTGACTGTTAGCACCATTGTTGGCATCGGGGCGTCTGAATAGGCTTCCGGCATCGATAAGCTAATGAGAGCCTTTCATGACGCTCGTGGTCGACAGTCCTCGAAATGGTTCTCCAACGAGCGGATAGGCTCGGCATCGCGCCCCCTCGCGCAGGGGTGAAGCGCATAGATCCAACTAACGACGACAAAAATGGGAGATGCAGTTCATGCTTACCTATATCAAAGTCGCCCTCTGGGCCATCCCGGTTACATTGGGTCTTGCGGCGAGCGCGATGGCGCAGCCGCTAGGGGATACGGATACATCGATCAAGATCGCAATCAACGAATGGACCGGGCAGAACCTGACCGCACACATCGCCGGCAAACTGTTGGAAAAGCTCGGTTACAAGGTGGAATACATTACGGCAGGCACTCTGCCACAATTCACTGGCATCGCCAGCGGGGCTTTGTCTGTTTCACCAGAGGTTTGGCCGAGCAATCTCGGTGACGTCTACCCAAAGGCGCTGGCCGAAAAGAAGCTCGAGCAAATTGGAGAACTCGGGCTGCAGACCCGCGATGGCTGGATCTACACGGCTGACACCAAAGCCGTTTGTCCAGGACTGCCTGATTGGACGGCTCTAAAGAATCCTTCGTGTGTTCAAGCTCTGGCGACACCGGAAACCTTCCCGAATGGGCGATTGCTTGATTATCCGGCAGATTGGGGTTCGGCTAGCGGGCCAGAGCTTAAGAATGCCGATATTCCCTTCACGACCGTTCCCGCCGGATCTGAAGGTTCTCTGATTGCCGAACTCCAGGCTGCCGCCGCAGCCCATAAACCTTTGCTGATGCGCTTCTGGGCGCCTCACTGGGTCCTTGCTGAAGTGCCTGTCGAGTGGCTGAACATGCCACCTTGCGATAAAACCGACCTAACGGCGTGCATCGTTGCGCCGCCGGTGATCAAGGTCGTATGGTCGGGCTTCGCGCAAAAATGGCCTGCTGGCTATGCTCTGATGAAATCACTTCAAGTGCATGCCGATGACCAACAGAAGCTTATCTACGCCGTTGACAAACAAGGCAAGAACCTGGACGGCGCCGTCGATGAGTGGCTGGATCAGCACCAGAGCGATTGGCAGAATTGGCTGAAGGCAGCGCAGGGTTGATCGCGCGCAACAGGGTCGCGGGCACTCGTCCGCGACCAACGGCCATCCCTTTCCAGCATCTCCGAAGAGAAAGTTGATTCATGATTATCCCTGTCGAAGGGGCTGGTTTCGGGATGGCCGGTGAGCCCGCCGCCAAGCTCAGATGCCGCAATATTTGGAAAATCTATGGAGCGCGGCCTGAGAATGCACTGTCCCTGTCGCTTCTAGCCAACGAGTCAGCGGCTGCGTTGAAGCGCAGGCTGGAAGAGACCGGACACTATCTTGCGTTGGCAGACGTCAGCTTTGACGTCCGGGAAGGCGAGATTTTTGTCGTCATGGGACTCTCGGGCTCCGGCAAATCGACGTTGGTGCGATGCCTATCGCGTCTTGTCGAGCCGACGGGCGGCGAGGTTTGGCTTGGTGGCGAGAACCTATTGGCAGCTAGCGAGCGCCGGATGGTCGAGGTGCGGCGCAAGGTCATGGGTATGGTGTTCCAGAATTTCGGATTATTGCCGCACCTTAATGTACTCGACAATGTCGCGTTTCCCTTGCGCATGCAGGGCATGCCGCCGGCAGATCGGACTACCAAGGCTCGCGATATGATCGAACTTGTGGGGCTGCGTGGCCGAGAAAGCAGTATGCCTCACGAGCTTTCCGGCGGCCAGCAACAGCGCGTCGGTATCGCTCGATCGCTCGCTGTCGGACCCGAATTGTGGTTCCTTGACGAACCGTTTTCAGCCCTCGATCCACTGATCCGACGGCAGATGCAGGACGAGTTCTTGCGACTGCAGCAACTGCTGAAGAAAACCATTGTCTTCATCACCCATGACATCCAGGAGGCGTTCCGCCTGGCGGATCGGATCGCGATCATGCGTGAGGGACGGATTATCCAGATCGGCACGCCAGCCGATATCCTGATGAATCCTTCAGACAGCTACGTGGCGAGCTTCACCGAAGAGGTATCACTGGCGAGGGTTGTGACCGCAGGCTCAGTAATGGCCAAGCTCCCCAGCAGCTGGGACGCAAGTCAGGGTCATGAAATCGATGCAGCCACACCGATCGAAGTGCTGTTGCCATACAGCCTTGCTGGCAAACAGACATTTGTCATCACCCGCGAAGGGGAAGGCCCGGTGGGGTGGCTGACCTCTGAGATTATCGCGAAAGTGTTGGCTAATGATGCGTCGCGAAGGGTGGCACGGTGAGCAATCTAGGAGCTGTGCTTGTGCGGGTCGACGTTCCACCCCTGCGGCTTCGGCGGCAGACCATCTGGTTCTGCATTCTGGTCTTCGTAGCGCTTTGCCTTGCCCAGCGGACAGCTTGGCCGTGGCTTCTGACTTACCCCAAAGCTTGGATCCTTCCGGCGGCGCCTGCCATCAGCAACATCTTTGACTGGCTCGAGCCGCTGCTGACCCCGTTCTGCTCATTGATATCATCAGTGCTGGGTAGTGTGCTCGAAGCATGTAGCTTTGTGCTCCGCTGGATGCCTTGGCCTGCAACAATCATCTTTTTCGCATTGCTTGGTTGGCACGCGCAAAGCTGGAGACTAGCGCTTTTTACATCGGCGGCACTCAGTTACATCGTCCTTGCCGCGTACTGGCAACAGGGGATGAACACTTTGTCCATGGTCGCCCTTGCTGTGCCGCTTGCTGTCGCCATAGGTTTCATGCTCGGCGTCGCCGCTCACACGTCACGCCGAGTGCGAAGTGTGACGCTGGCGGCGCTCGATCTATTGCAGACCGTGCCCGCCTTTGCCTTTCTCATTCCCCTCCTGCTGCTATTCGGTTTCGGGCCGATCGCCGGACTAGTGGCCTGTGTGGCTTATGCGATCCCGCCGATGGTCCATTGCACCATGCTCGGCCTTGCCCGTGTGCCGGTTTCACTGCTGGAAGTCGGCGGCATGGCTGGTTGCACGCGTCGACAACGTTTCTGGCATGTCGTGTTGCCGACTGCCCGCCAACAAATCCTAATTGGCGTGAACCAAACGACGATGGCGAGCTTCAGTATGGTAATCATGGCTGCGATCATCGGCGGCTTCAATGATGTCGGTTGGGAAGTACTCAATGCAATGCGCAAAGCGGATTTCGGTCAGAGCCTGCTATCCGGCATGGTGATCGCGGTCCTGGCGATGGTGGTTGATCGCATCACCCGTGGATTCGCACAGCCGCGTTACGACTCAGCGCAGGCTACGCGACGAGACGTGATCCGAGGAGCAGCTCTTCTTGCAGTTCCCCTTCTTCTTGGCGTGCTGTTGCATCTTGCTCCGGCAAGCATGGAACGAATTGACGCCCTGCAAGGCATGATCGATCCGAAGGCCTTGAACAATTTCGTGATCGAGCTGGTCCGTGCTTTTTCCGTGCCACTCGCCAGTTTCAAGGCCTTCATCCTTTATCATTTCATGCTGCCACTTCGGATTGGCCTGGCCAATGCGGTGACACCCTTCACCTGGGGCTTCGCTTGGACGCCCTCGCTCAATGCCCTCTACGTCGGCACGGCGCTCGCGCTGTCCGCTTGGCTGGCGGTCAAAGGTCGGTGGGGAGTTGGTACGGTAGTGCTGCTAGCAGCCGCAATACTGCTCGTCGGCTTCAACGGATTTCCCTGGCCGGCATTCATAGCGGTTGTGGCTGCACTGGCCTGGTCGGTGGGCGGTGGGAGGCTGGCGATGCCAGTCACGATCGGCGCGTTCTTCATCGTAACCGCAGGCCTCTACGAACCTCTCGGCCAATCTCTATATCTTTGCCTTCTAGCCGTGCTGATTTGCACTTTTTCTGGCGGGCTGCTCGGAATTATGGCCGCAAAGAGCGACCGATTCTCAGCAATCCTGCGACCGTGCTGCGACACCCTTCAGACCATGCCACAGTTTATCTTTCTCATCCCTGCGTTGATGTTCTTCCAGGTCGGAGAACTGACGGGACTGATAGCGATCGCGATGTATGCAATCGTCCCGCCAATTCGTTACGTCGAGCAAGGGATAAGAAGAATTCCAGCCGAACTTGTCGAGACGTCACGCCAGATTGGCTGTACCGCCTGGCAGCGCCTAATCCATGTCGAATTTCCAGTCGCCAAGCCGGAGATCGTGCTTGGCATCAATCAAACCATCATGGCAGCTTTGTCGATGTTGCCCGTAGCGGCGATGGTCGGGACGAAAGATCTCGGTCAGCAGGTCTATATCGCATTGAGCAAGGCAGATGCAGGTCAGGGGTTGGTGGCCGGCCTGTCGATTGCGATCGTCGCCATGATCTCAGACCGGGTCATGCGCGCGAGTGTCGGAGGGCGCGGCGACGCTTTGCATTAGGCGTCCGGGTGTAACCGCTCGAAAGAAAATCAGTTCATTTCTGTAACACGCGCCGCGCCGTTGCAGAAGCACTGTGTGCAAATAGAGGTGTTACTTGCTTCTGAACAAGTTTCTGCGCGTGTCGTACATGCATGGTTACCATCGGCACCATTGTTGGCAACTAGACTACTGAATACCCTCCCGGCTCAGACGAACTGGAGGTAATTTTCGGTATGGGACGGCTATCGGGTAAGGTTACTTTGATTACTGGGGCGGCGTCTGGCATTGGCCGGGAAACTGCGCGTCTCTTTGCGAGCGAAGGTGGCTTCGTATTTCTTGCCGACATTGACACCGAGAGGGGCAAAGTGGCTGCCGCAGAGATCGGCGAGGCAGCGTGTTTTACCCACTTGAACGTGACTAAAGAGGACTCGTGGTCGGCAGCCTTCGATACAGTTCTCCGGCGCGCTGGAAGGATCGATGTGCTGGTAAACTCGGCTGGCATCTGGACTGACGGTGATTTCATCAATTGCTCCCTGGCTGATTGGCAGCGAACGATGGATATTAATGCCACGGGTACCTTTCTAGGCTGCCGTTCTGCGGTAGGAGCAATGAAGGCGACCGGGAATTCCGGCTCGATCGTAAATATCTCGTCGATTTACGGCAACATTGCTTCAGATGATGCCGTTGCCTACGCCGCCAGCAAGGGAGCTGTTAGGCTTCTTACCAAGGGCGTGGCGCTCTATTGCGCTGCCAACGCGCTGCCCATCCGCTGCAACTCCGTTCACCCGACTTATGTTGATTCAGAGATGCTTGAGGCCTTCGCAGAAGAAGTGGGCGGACGCGAGGCTGCAGTCGCTGGCCTGAGCAGTGTAGTACCGATGCGCAAGCTTCCGGTTCCGTCAGATATCGCAGAAGCGATTCTGTTTCTCGCGTCCGATGCTGCTCGAATGGTCACGGGCGCCGAACTGCCAGTCGACGGAGGAATGCTGGCAGGTATCTTTGCGCCAATCAGCGCTCCAAAGCGGCCTGATGTCGAAACGTTGGCACATTGAAGCTCGGGAAATCGATCCGTGCTGGCGCTACCAATGGGGCCACGCGGGTCGTGCCAGGCAGACTGTATATTAACGGCCGACGCGACGGACATAGGCGAGGGCTAACCCACTACGGTTGAGGAAAACGTCGATGTCGGTAAACGCCGCGCATACAACGCATGTCTACTCGTATGCCGATCGGAAATCGGCTGCAGCCGGCTCGTCGATCGTGGCCTCTTGGCGCCGCTGCATCACGGTTCACGGTCTCGCGCCTGACGAGGCAACGACTCCGATGCGGTTGACCGAAGGCGAGTTTAACCGGGCGCGGGACGAGGCTGGCGAACTTATTGCCAGCGCAGGAGCAGAGCTTGATCGCTTGTTCTCGACGGTAGGCAAGGCCGGATGTTGCATCCTACTTACTGACAAGAACGGCATCGCCTTGGAACGCCGGGGCGTGCGCGGGGACGACAAGGAATTTCATGACCTCGGCCTATGGACGGGCTCGATCTGGACGGAGGCAAGCGTTGGAACCAATGGAATTGGAACCGCCATTGCCGACGAGCGGGCCATCAACGTTTTTCGCGACCAGCATTTCCTTTGCTCAAACATTGGACTTAGTTGCGCGACCGCCCCGATCCGCGACCAGAAAGGCCGTGTTGCTGCTGCGCTCGATATCTATATACGCCGCGATGACGTGGGCGAGGTGATGTTCTCGCTCCTGTCGCAAACCGCGAGGGATGCCGCGATGCGGATCGAACTCAATCTCTTCCGCACCGCTTTTGCCGGATCACGTTTGATCATGCTGCCAAGCGATGTGAATTCGGTCGCGCTGCTTGCCGTGGACAAACACGACATGGTGGTGGGAGCGACCCGCGCGGCTCGGTTTGCCCTAAGGCTGGACGATCGAAAGATCGAACGAGGTTTGCCAGCAGCGGATGCCCTCCAGGAACCTGGTGCCGAGGATGGCGAGGATCTTGCTGTGCTCGAGCGAGCAGTCCTCCTGCGTGCGCTGTCTCGCACGAACAGCAATGTCTCGAGAGCCGCCACCGCCCTTGGAATGAGTCGAGCGACGCTCCATCGGAAGCTGAAGAAGGTCAATTTGCAGTAGATTCAAGGCCATCAGTGTCATGAAGAAAAGATCGCTGGCTGTGAGTTGCCAGCGGCATCGGACGTCCACCTAAAATGCGCTCACTAAGTCTTTGTCGCCACCAAAGGAAGACGTCTGACTGCAAGCATATCCGATCCTATTTTTCGTGCCGCCTGAGCTAGCGCAATGGCAGCAGGCTAGTCGCAACAGGGGATGAACGAATATGAACGATACGAAAACAGGGGCAGCCCTTGCGGGCAAGCTTGCTTTGATAACTGGCGGCGCCCGCGGCATAGGGCTGGAAATAAGTCGCCAATTGGCTGCGCTGGGCGCACGAGTCATCATCGCGGCACGCGATGAAGCAATGGCCAAGGGTGCAGCAGCTGGATTGTGTGAAGAAGGTTATACGGCGCAGAGCCTGAGGCTGGATGTAACGAGCGAAGCGGACTTAGAAGCAGCCTATGACGGTCTGCTTCACACCCACGGTTGTCTCGACATCCTAATCAACAATGCTGCTGTCTATCTGGACAGCGAGAATGCTGCAACGCCGGCGCCGAGGCTCGCCAGCGGGACGCCGAGAGACCTTCTTCGCTCGACGTTCGAGACGAATTTTTTCGCTCCAGTTTTCTTGACCCAGACGCTGCTGCCCCTCCTGCGGCAGTCGCGGGCAGGGCGGATCGTCAACCTTTCGAGCATTCAGGGTTCACTCACGCATCATTCCGATCCAGCCTCTCCAGTCTATTCTCACAAGGCGTTTGCCTATGACGCCTCAAAAACCGCGCTCAATGCATTCACCGTCCAACTCGCCGAAGAACTTCGTCATACTGACATCAAGGTCAACTCGATCCATCCCGGCTGGGTGCGCACGAAAATGGGCAGCGATGTCGCGGACCTTAGCGTCGAGGAGGGCGCGCGCACCGCAATCATCTACGCAAGCCTCCCGGACGACGGTCCGACAGGCGGCTTCTTCTATCTCAGTGAGCGGCTGCCTTGGTGAGACCAAGCTCGACGTTGAGGTTGTTGCAGTTCCTATCCCAACGGCGTGTGTGAAGTCGTTCAGGCGTCTATTGTGGGGCCTCAAAAATGGTTGGCTCACGCAATTCAATTGTTTCAAGCAAATCGCAAGATTTCGTCGGCTGATGGTGACCGTCGGCACCATTGTCGTCAGCCGACGCCACTTGATAGTTTCTCGCTAAATCAATGATAGATCAACGGAGCCTATTATGACGTCTCACGTCCTTCCCAGATGCTGTATCATCGGTGCTGGCATGAGCGGCATCGTTACCGCAAAGGCGCTAACGGATCGCGGCATTCCTTTTGATTGGTTCGAAATGAGCGATCGCATTGGTGGCGTGTGGGCGTTCGACAATCCCAACGGGAGGTCCGCAGCGTACAGGTCCTTGCATATCGACACATCCAAGGGGCAGCTTGAATTCCCGGATTTCCCCATGCCCGCCGATACTCCTCACTATCCACATCACACGCAGGTGCACGCCTATTTGCAGTCCTACGTGAAGCATTTCGGTCTTGATAATAAGGTCACCCTGCTGGCCGAAGTTGCCGAAGCGCGGCGGGACGAGAAGGGGACGTGGAAGATTGGTCTCAGCTCCGGCCAGCGCGGATCCTATGACGCGCTGTTCGTCTGCAATGGGCATCATTGGGATCCCCGCTTGCCGGAGCCCGCCTATCCCGGAAAATTCGACGGCGTGCAGTTTCATGCACATTCGTATCGTGATCCCTTCACTCCGTTCGACCTGCGGAACAAACGAGTTCTTGTGGTGGGAATGGGAAATTCGGCGATGGATATCGCGAGCGAAATCTGCCCGCGCCACATTGCCCAAAAGCTGTTTGTAAGCACCAGGCGCGGTCAGCATATCTTTCCTCGATTTTTGCTGGGTAAGCCCGCCGACAAGGGCAAGCTTTATCCATCGCTTCCGCTCTCCTTGCAGCGGACGCTCGGCCGCATGGTCTATCATTTCGCCGTCGGGCGCATGGAGGACTACGGGCTTCCGAAACCGGATCATCGGGTGTTCGAGTCTCATGGGACGACCTCGGATACATTTCCGTCATATGTTTCCGCAGGCGACATTTCGATGCGCACCGGGATCCAGAGGCTCGATGGGGATGGGGTCGTGTTCGAAGACGGCCGACGCGAGCAAATCGACGCTATCATTTGGTCAACGGGCTACAAGATCAGTTTCCCCTTCTTTGACCATTCGTTCATCTCGGCGCCAAATAACCAGCTGCCGCTTTTCAAGCGTGTCATCAAGCCGGGTATTCCCAACTTGTTCTTCATTGGGCTTGCCCAGCCAAGCGTGACTCTGTTCGCGATTGCCGACCACCAGGCGAAATGGATCGCCGCATATCTGGCCGGTGACTATGTACTGCCGAGCGTGGACGAGCAGAAAAAGACGATCCTGATTGACGAGAAGAGGCACATGTCGCGCTACTACAAGTCAGCGCGTCATACCATGCAGCTCGATCAGGACATCTACTTCGACGAGCTCGATCGTGAGCTGCGAAAGGGTAAGAAGCGGGCTCGGGCTCTCGGCTTCAATGGTGCACGGCCACCGATTCCGCGTAGCGCCGAGGTACACGAACCGTCGCCTGCGGAGTAGAGGACTGCGCGGGTGCTCGACGTTGTCCTTCAACCGCGCTGCACAAGGCTGGTGAATGTCATCCACAGGCTCAGCCGATTGCAGGACAAGTTGCGCCCTTGTGGCGAGATAGCCCTCGGTGCGGCCGGACGGCTAGCCAGGCATAAAAGGGTGGCTGCGGATTCGAGAGCTGCGACCCTCAGGGCGTTGGCGGGCAAGTGACATCAACATCGAAAATGCTTATCGGAGGTTTAATTGGTCCAGCGCGTAATGATCACGGCAGGCGGTTCTGGAATAGGCTGGGCCATCGCAAAGTCTTTCTACGACAATGGTGCAAAGGTACATATTTGCGATGTCGACCAGCAGGCACTGAAGCAAGTCGCTGAGTCATATCCAGATGTCGTAGCCACGCACTTGGATGTATCGAATGAGGGTGCCGTCAACCGTTGGTTCGACGAGGCGCTGAACGATCTGGGTGGCCTTGACGTTTTGATTAACAACGCCGGAACGAAGGGGCCCACCGGCTACGTGGAAGACCTTCGGCTCGACGACTGGCAGAAATGCTTGAACGTCTGCCTCGATGCCCAGTTTCTATGTGTCAAGCGCGCAGCGCCCGTTATGAAGGGCCAGAAGTCCGGCAGCATCATCAATATTTCGTCGACCGCCGGCCTCTACGGTTATGGCCTGCGGACTCCTTATGCTGCAGCCAAATGGGCGGTGATCGGCTTTACAAAGTCCCTGGCGATAGAGCTCGGCCCTTATGGCGTTCGCGCCAATGCCATTTGCCCAGGCTCGGTTGAGGGCGTGCGCATGGATCGCGTTGCTAAGGCCGAAGCTGAAAGCCGCAATGTTTCGATCGAGGTTGTGCACGGCGAATATGTCCAATCACAGTCGATCAAGCGGTTCGTGAAACCTGAAGAGATAGCGGACATGTGCGTCTTCCTCGGATCACCAGCTTCCCGGATGGTGTCGGGCCAGGCGATTGCCGTCGATGGCCATACCGAGACCTTCCATATCGGGAGTTGAGGTTCTCGATCATCTCGTGGAAGTGGGCTTCGTCAGTCCAGGTTCGTCTCGAGGGCGGGTCAAGGAGTGCCCCGCGCTCGGTGCCGCCATTGGCGGCGTCAGGGGCACGTCCGATGGGCGTGTGATCGCGATCTCCCG
The DNA here is from genome assembly GCF_053005525.2 of Mesorhizobium sp. ORM8.1. Taxonomy (NCBI): domain Bacteria; kingdom Pseudomonadati; phylum Pseudomonadota; class Alphaproteobacteria; order Hyphomicrobiales; family Phyllobacteriaceae; genus Mesorhizobium; species Mesorhizobium sp. ORM8.1. Next base: position 6,884,119 of record NZ_CM132600.1, read on the forward strand.
GAATTCTTCGAGCCGTCTGCGGTCGAAGTATAAAACAATATTTCCTGTCATTTCAGGCGGACGAAATGACAATTGCTTCGATGACCGCTGATGCAGGCAAATCCTTGATCCAATTTGGAGGTTAAACGGTGAATTTCGACGTGTTTATTACCTGTGCAGTCGCCGGATCCGGTGGCACAGTCGACAAAAGTCATAAAGTACCCGTTACCCCCAAACAGATCGCCGAAGCGAGTATCGAAGGCGCGAAGGCTGGTGCCGCGATTGCACACATCCATGTGCGCAATCCGGAAACAGGTGCCCCATCACGTGATCCAGCCCTCTATCGCGAAGTCGTCGCACGAGTCCGCGACTCTGGCGTTGATGTCGTCTTAAATCTCACAGCCGGAATGGGTGGCGATCTTGTTCTTGGTTCTGCGGAGCAGCCTTTGCCGCTCAACCCAAAGAAAACTGACATGGTTGGGGCGACCGAACGGCTTGTCCATGTGGAAGAACTCTTGCCAGAAATATGCACGCTGGACTGCGGCACAATGAATTTTGCCGAGGCTGACTACGTAATGACCAACACGCCCGGGATGTTGCGGGCTATGGCAGCACGTATTCAATCGGCTGGCGTGAAACCTGAGATCGAGGTCTTCGATGCAGGCCATCTGGTGCTTGCCAAGCAGTTGGTTAAGGAGGGCCTCATTGATGATCCGGTGATGATTCAACTGTGCATGGGGATCCCATACGGGGCCCCCGATGATCCCAGCACGCTAATGGCAATGGTCAATAACATGCCTCAAGGTTGGACGTACTCAGCGTTTTCTATCGGACGCAAGCAATTGCCCTATGTCGCAATGGCCGCCCTAGCGGGCGGAAACATCAGGGTCGGCCTAGAGGACAATCTGTTTTTGTCAAAGGGAGTTCTGGCCAGCAATGGCCAGCTTGTAGAACGCGCTGTCTCGATCCTCGCGGGGATGAACGTCAGCATCCTTCAGCCGCATGAAGTACGTGAGAAACTCAACCTGAAGAAGCGGTGGTAGCAGTCGAACGAGACGGCGCCATCCTTTGCGCGGCATGCACATCACGCGCGCATGACTGTGATTTCATGGGAAGCCTTCTTGAGAGGCATTTGGAGCCGTTAGCCTTGAATAGGCCGAGCGTGGAAGCATCGCGGTAACGCAGAGAACCCTATGTCGACAAATCCGAACCTGCCACTATGGTCGCCGAGCGAACAGCAAGTACAAGCCTCGGCAATGAAGGAATTCCAGAACTGGTGCTCGTACGAATTTTGTACGCCATTCGACGATTATCAATCGTTCCATAGCTGGTCCGTGGAGGATCCTACAGATTTCTGGCATGCTGTTTGGAACTATTGCGATGTCATCGGCCAGCCTGGTCCACGGTCGCTGATCAACGGCTCTGACATGCTCGCTGCCCGCTTCTTCCCGGAAGGCAGGTTGAATTTTGCCCGCAATCTTCTTCGGGAAGGCGGCGCCTCGGACGCCCCAGTTTTCCGCGGCGAAGACAAGGTCACTTATCGGTGGAGTTGGGATCACCTAAAGTGTGTTGTCTCCCAGATGCAGCAGGCCTTGGTGTCCATGGGCATCAAGCCTGGCGATCGGGTGGCAGCCATGTTGCCCAACATTCCTGAGACCGTAGCTCTTATGCTGGCTTCAGCTTCGGTGGGTGCGATCTGGTCATCTTGCTCGCCCGATTTTGGCGCACAAGGCGTATTAGATCGCTTTGGACAGATTGAGCCTTCGCTCTTCATCGCTTGCGACGGTTATTGGTACGCAGGCAAGGAGCAGGATATCTCGCTGAAGGTTCGTGCAGTTGCATCCGCATTGGCGTGTCCTGCACTCATTGTGCACTATGCTGGGGATGCACAAGGCCTGGCTTCGTCGATTAAAGGTGCAAAGACCCTGGGCGAATTCATGGGCGATTGGCAGCCCGGCGATATCAAGTACACGGAACTGCCATTCTCGCACCCGCTCTACGTTTTGTTTTCGTCTGGCACCACTGGTGTCCCAAAGTGCATCGTGCATTCGGCCGGAGGGACGCTGCTCCAACATCTGAAGGAACATCGGTTCCATTCAGACATCCGGAAGGCTGATCGTGTTTTCTATTTCACGACCTGTGGCTGGATGATGTGGAACTGGCTCGTTTCTGGGCTGGCTAGTGGCGCAGCATTACTGCTGTACGACGGTTCGCCGCTTCATCCCGATGCCAACGTCTTGTGGGATTATGCAGAAGCTGAGAAATGCACCCTGTTCGGCACTTCGGCAAAGTACCTGGACACATTGAGGAAAAGCCACGTTATCCCCCTGAGGAACCGGGAACTCAGCTCTCTTCGACTAGTAGCATCGACAGGATCGCCTCTTTCTCCTGAAAGCTTCGAATACGTATATCAAGATATCAAAAGGGACTTGCAGTTGTCTTCGATGTCGGGGGGCACCGACATCGTGTCCTGTTTCGTTCTTGGTGACCCAACCAGACCAGTATGGCGCGGCGAAATAACCGGACCAGGTTTGGGCATGGCCGTCGACGTTTGGGATGAGGAAGGCCGACCACTCCGAGAGGCAAAAGGGGAACTCGTATGTACGAAGCCGTTTCCCTCAATGCCCATAGGCTTCTGGAACGACCCGGATCAACGGAGGTTCAAAGCGGCATACTTCGAGAAATATGAGAATGTTTGGAACCAAGGCGACCTCGCTGAGTGGACCCATCACGATGGTATTGTCATTTACGGTCGGTCGGATGCCACGCTTAATCCAGGCGGCGTCCGTATTGGAACGGCCGAAATATACAATCAGGTCGAACGGCTGGACGAAGTGCAAGAGGCCCTTTGTGTTGGTCAGGAGTTCGAAGGTGATGTCCGGATCGTTCTGTTTTTGCGGCTGAATAATGGTTTCGTCCTTGATTCTGATCTTGAAAGGAGAATCCGAAAGACGATACGGGATGGAGCTTCGCCCCGTCACGTGCCTGCGAAGATATTAGAAGTATCTGCCATTCCACGCACGAAGTCGGGAAAGATTGTCGAATTGGCGGTGCGCGAAGTCATCCACGGGCGTCCAGTGAAGAACATCGAGGCGCTGGCAAATCCGGAAGCGCTTGGGCAGTTTGTAAACATTGTTGAATTGACGATGTGACCGGATCGATTGAATGCCCCCTGCCTGGCCCGGGCGATGAATTCCATCACGGCGCGCCGACGCCGGATATTCGCGGCCTGCCGAAAGGCCCGAAGCCTCGGAACATCATCGATCCTTATTGTACGGTTCTACAATTAGGGATCGACTGGGGTTCTTGGAAGCTTTTCGAACTTTCTGGGTCGCTCCGCAGTCCGAATTGCGGGTGCTCATGGACAAAGTAGGATACTAGATTCGGCTTCTGGATGGCTCTGGAAGGGATCGACCCGATCCCGCCTGTGGCTCCGGCTCGCTGCTGATCGAGGCAGCGCAGGAGGTCGGATCAAAGAACGTCATGCTCTATGGGCAGGAAGTCAATGGCGGCACGCACGCGCTCGCCAAGATGAACATGTTCCTGCACGACATCGATGGCGCAAAGCTCGAATGGGGCGATACCCTCAACAACCCGAAGCTCATCGAAGACGACAAACTCCTCGCGTTCGATGTCGTGATTGCCAACCCGCCGTTCTCGCTCGACAAATGGGGCGCCGAGAATGCCGCCAGCGACAAGCACAAGCGATTTCATCGTGGCGTCCCGCCGAAGGGGACGGGCGATTGGGCATTCATCACGCATATGATCGAAACGGCCCGGCAAAGGGCTGGTCGCGTTGCCGTAGTTGTGCCGCATGGCGTTCTGTTTCGCAGCGGTGCTGAAAGCAAAATTCGCAAAAAGGTCATCGAAGAAAATCTTCTCGATACAGTTATTGGCTTGCCAGCAAACCTGTTCCAATCCACCTCGATATCTGTCGCAGTATTGATTTTTGATCGTCGTCGGGAATCTGGTGGCCCGTTGGAGCGGCGTAAGGATGTGCTTTTCATTGATGCGAGCCAAGAGTTTCAGCAAGCGAAGACACAGAACATGCTGCTGGAAGAGCAAATCACGAGAATTGTCGAGACGTTCCAAGGGCGGAAAACTATCGATAAATATTCTCGTTCAGTTCCTATCGGAGAGATCGATGAGAATAATTTCAATCTCAACATCCCGCGCTACATCGACACGTTTGTAGCCGAGGACGAAGTCGACATATCAGCTGTCCAATGCGAAATTGATGCGCTTGAGTTGGAGCTCGCGCAGGTCAAAGAAAAAATGAAAATTCACCTCAAGGACCTCGGGTTAAATGTCTGACCATCGCCATACCCGTCTGAGTAAAATTGCAAAAGTGTCCAGTGGCTCAACGCCCCCGCGTGCGCAGTCGAAGCGCTATTTTTCTAACGTCGGTACCGCTTGGGTAAAAACAGGGGACCTGAACAATTCAATCATCTCAGATACCGATGAGAAGCTAACGCAATTTGCGATCGATGAATCTCGTTCTCGTATTTTTCCAGCCGGAACCGTCTTGGTCGCAATGTATGGGGGATTCCGTCAAATTGGACGAACGGGCCTTTTGAGTATACCGGCTGCGATCAATCAGGCCATATCTGCGATCGAATTGGATCGTAAAAAGGCGGACCCATCATATGTCCTCCAATATCTAAACGGGCGGGTCGGATATTGGCGGCGATTTGCCGCGAGTAGCCGGAAAGACCCCAACATAACTCGGTCGGATGTCGAAGAATTTCCGATATTTGTTCCTTCTCTTCCGGAACAGCATCGTGTGGCGGAGATTCTAAATACTTGGGACATCGCAACCGCTGTCGGCTCTCGGCTAATTGAGAATAAGCAGCGACGTATACTTGGAATGCTTGCAGAGCGCGTTAGTGACGCAAGGCAGACCGCTGAACAGGGTGGATGGGAAAAAACGACAATTGGTGATGTCACAACCCTCGCGCAACAGCGAGTCGCTTGGGATGAGGATGCGACCTATCGGTTGATCACCGTCAAGCGCGGCTGTGGCGGCTTGGTGTTTCGCGGCGACCGAAAGGGCCATGAAATTCTCACCAAGGATATGTACACGGTGCGTGCCGGCGATTTCTTGATCTCCAAACGCCAAGTCGTACACGGTGCATGGGCAATGGTGCCGCCCGAATTCGACGGAGGGCACGTCTCCAAGGAATATGCGTGCTTAAGGGCTAAGCCCGGTAAGCTCTGGATGCCCTATTTCGACTGGCTTAGCCGCACCGAGCGGCTTCAGCACGAAGCGTTCATTTGCAGCTATGGCGTCGACATTGAAAAAATGGTTCTCAATGTCGAGTGGCTGCTGCAAACGCCGCTTCTGTTGCCGCACTCCATTGAAACGCAGAAGGCCATGGCTGCCGGGCTGGACTCTCTCCAGCGCGAGGTTGACCTCCTGAAAGCGCAAATGGAAGCGCTCCGCAGACAAAAGCGCGGCCTCATGCAGAAGCTTCTGACCGGCGAGTGGCGCGTGCCGGTTCGCGACAGCGACGTTGATGCGATGGCGGCTCGCATCACCGAGGAGGCCGCCCAATGAACAAGCGGCATCAATTCAGGGACGGCGAGATGCATCTGTCGCAGATTCCGGCGTTGCATCTTTTGCAGACCATGCCCCCAAAGTGGGTGATGTTGTCCAAGGCCGAGGTTGACCGCGAACGGCGCGGCAAGCTTTCCAATGTGCTGCTGGAGGATATCCTTCGCGCGCAGCTCATGCGTCTCGAGTATCGCGGAAAACAATACCCGTTCTCGGAATCCAACATTCAAACCGCGATTGAGCGCCTGCGCAGCCGTGAGCCATTGGGCCTCATGCGCCTGAATGAGTTGACGACCGATTTGTTGCAGCTTGGCACGTCGCTTGACCAGCCCGTTGAGGGCGACATGCGCGGGCGGTCCCTGAAATACATCGATTGGGTCACGCCCGCCAACAACACCTTCCATGTCTGCAAGGAGTTTGACGTTGAACGCGCTGGCTCGGCCAAGACACGGCGGCCAGATATCGTTCTTTTTGTGAACGGCATTCCGCTTTGCGTTATTGAGTGCAAGGGACCGAATGAGGATTTTGAGGATGCAATTTCCCAGAGCATCCGGAACCAGGGTCCCGACCAGATTCCGCACCTGTTCCGTTCGGTTCAACTTCTTATCGCAACCAACAAGAACAAGGTTCGCTATGGCACCGTCGGAACCACGCGCAAGTTTTGGGCGCTTTGGCGGGAGCGCGAATTCACCGACGCCGATATTGGGCAGTTGCTGACAACGTCGCTCGGCCCGGCCGAAACCAAGAAGACTTTCGGCGACGGCTTCGAGGAGGAACAGGTTCCCTTCGAGCGCATGATGCGTGATGGGCGCGAGGTTACCGAGCAGGATCGGATGCTTTATGCGCTGTGCCGGCCCGACCGGTTTCTCGACCTTGCGCGGCGCTTCACGCTGTTTGATCTCGGCATCAAGAAGGTTGCCCGCTATCAGCAATTCTTCGCCGTCAAAAACATCATTGCCAGGGTTAAGCAGCGGGACCTCGAGGGCCGCCGCCAGGGCGGCGTCGTCTGGCATACCCAAGGCTCCGGCAAATCGCTCACCATGGTCATGCTGGCAAGGGCGCTGGCGCTTGACCCGGAAATCATCAATCCCCGTATCGTGCTTGTCACCGATCGCATCGATCTTGACGAGCAGCTCACGGCAACGTTTGCCGCCTGCGGGGCAGAACCGGAGAGTGCCAACTCCGGCCGCCATCTGCTGAAGCTGGTCGCACAGGATCGCGCCTCGATTATCGCGACCGTCATAAACAAGTTTGATACCGCGCTAAATGTTCGCGACTACCGCGACCTTTCGAGCGACGTGTTCCTGTTGATCGATGAAAGCCATCGCGGGCAGTATGGCGAAATGCACACCCGTATGAAGCGGATGTTCCCGAACGCCTGCTATCTCGGCTTCACCGGCACGCCGCTGATGAAAAAGGAAAGAGTACCGCCGCCAAGTTCGGCGGGCTCATCGATATCTATGCCATCGACCAGGCCGTGAAGGACGGGGCTGTTGTGCCGTTGCTGTATGAAGGCCGCCACGTCGAGCAGGACGTCAACAGCGCCGGCATCGATGTGTGGTTTGAGCGCGTCAGCCGTGATCTGACGCCGGACCAGCGCGCCGATCTCAAGCGCAAATTCACGCGCTACAGCGAAATCGGACAGACCGAGCCCACGATCTATTGCGTGGCCTACGATGTCTCGGAGCACTTCGCCAAGAACTGGAAGGGGACCGGCTTCAAGGCGCAGCTCGCCACCCGGACGAAGCGGGCAGCGCTTCTTTACAAGCGGGCGCTCGATGAAATCGGCATGGTCACGTCGGAAGTCATCATCTCGGCGCCTGATGACCGGGAAGGCTATGACGAGGTGGGGGACGAATCCCGCGAAGAGGTGGTTCGCTTCTGGAAAAAGATGATGGATCGCTACGGCGATGAGAAGAATTACAACCGTTCGATCGTGGGTTCGTTCAAGGACCGCACCGATCCCGAAATCCTCATCGTTGTCGACAAGCTCCTGACCGGCTTTGATGCACCAAAAATACCGTTCTCTATCTCGACAAACCGCTGAAGGCCCACGGCTTGTTGCAGGCGATAGCGCGTGTAAACCGCGTCGAGGACGAAAAGGAATATGGCTACATCATCGATTATGCCGGTGTTCTGGGCGCGCTGGACCCCGCGCTCAAAACCTATTCCGCCTTCGCGGAATTCGAGGCCGAAGACGTCCAGGGCGTTGTCACCCAGAATCTGGAAGAGATTGAAAAACTCCCGCAGCGCCAGCATCAGCTCTGGGACTTGTTCAAGGAACTGCCCAACAAGCTGGATGAAGAAGCCTTCGAGCGGCATTTGGGCGACGAGGAACGCCGCGAGGATTTCTATGAGCGCCTGGCGCAATTCGCGCGCACGCTCGCAATCGGACTTTCCACCGCCGATTGGATCAACGACGCGCGTAACGAGGCTTCCATTGCTTCGTACAAGGAGGATTTGCGCCGGTTTCAAAAGCTGCGCACCGCCGTTCGCAAGCGGTACCAGGAAGACATCGATTTCAAACTGTACGAGGAGCGGGTTCGCAAGCTGTTGGACCAGCACATCCATGCAAACGAAGTCGTCACGCTCACGGCCCCCGTCAACATCTTCGATGACAAGGCTTTCGAAGAAGCCGTCGGCGAACAGGCGACGCCGGCTTCCAAGGCCGACATGATCGCAAGCCTTACCCAGCGCACCATCAACGAGCGCATGGAACAGGACCCGGTTTATTTTGAGAAGATTTCGACGCTGATCCAAAAGGCGATTGACGATCACCGGGCGCAGCGGATCTCCCAGCTTGAGTTCCTCAACATCGTCCGCGATGCGAGGGATCAGGTTGTTCGCCCTCGCCACGATGACGTGCCCAACACCTGCGCGGCAACGACACCGCCGTCGCCTTCTATCACGCCATCGAAAAGCATCTCGCGGCTGCCCATGCCGACGGAGCCAACGTGCAGGCGGACGCGGCCGAGGCCGCCGAAACCATGTTCAATACCATTGCCCGCCGCCGCGTCGTGAATTGGGCGCAGCGCGAGGACATTCAAAACGAGATGCGCAACGATCTCGACGACTATCTCTTTGACACGATGCGCGATGAAAAAGGACATCCGCTGACGCCCGATCACATGGATGAAATCATTGACCGCGTGCTGAATATCGCGCGCGCCCGCATGCCGGATTAACCCCATGCATGGATCGATTGCCTATTCAGCTCACACCTTCGACTACACCGCGCAGTTCTCGGACCGAGCAACGATGGCGATTACGGTGTTTCCGGATGGGGCGATACGGGTCATTGCTCCCGAAGCAACATCGCAAGAGGAAATCGAACAGCGCTTAAGAAAGCGGGCGCGCTGGCTGATCCGCCAGCTGCTGCACTTTGAGCAGTTCCGCCCGCGCGCACCGGAGCGCCGCTATGTCGGCGGCGAAACCCATCTCTATCTTGGCCGTCAGTACCGCCTCAAACTTCACAAGGGCCTTGTTGAAGAGGTCAAACTCAAGGGAGCATTCCTTCACGTTTCCTCGCCCGCGCATCGTAACTCAAGCACGGTGAAACGGCTGGTTATCGCCTGGTATCGCGAAAAAGGAAAAGCCAGGATCGCCGAACGCTTCGCGATTGTTTCGGCGCGCTTCGAGAAGACGTTAGGGCGTGCACCGCCGCTGATAATCCGGTCGATGCCGCGGCGCTGGGGGAGCTGGAGCCGCAGCGGGCGGATATCCCTCAATCCCGATCTCATTCGCGCGCCCACCCTTTGCATCGATTACGTCATTCTCCATGAGCTTACCCACCTCGTTCACCCGCATCACGGGCCTGCTTTTTATGACGTGCTGGAAACGCTGATGCCGGACTGGCGTGACCGGAAAAATAGCCTCGAACGCATTCTTTCCTGAAGGAAGGCCGAAACTGATCCTAGCCCTGCCAATCCACACATCGGTGACAGATGGAGCCGCTCAATGACGGATACACGGGATGCCGTTTTCATAAGCCATGCCACGCCGGAGGATAACGCCTTCACGTTGTGGCTGGGCGGCCGTCTGACCGCGCTGGGCTATCACGTCTTCGCAGATGTCATGCGTCTCAAAGGCGGCGACGATTGGGAACGCATCCTTGAAGATGCCATTCGCAACAAAGCCAAACGATTTTTGCTGGTTGCGACGGCGGGCAGCGTCCAGAAACAGGGCGTCCGCAATGAAATCACCATTGCGATCGAAACGGCGAAACGAATAAAGGAACCGGGCTTTATCGTCCCATTGCGCCTCGCTGACTACCAGTCGCCGCTCCAAATCGTGCAGGCCCAATACATCAATTTTGAAAAAGGGTGGGCACAAGGCCTTGCCGAGCTTCTTCCGGTCCTTGAGGAAGCAGGCGTTCCCAGAAATGCCGCCCCGAGCGCCGCCCAGGCGTGGCAGAATCTTCAACTTAAAGACGCGAGGACTGTTGGAGCCGGCCCGGAAACCCTGATCTCGAACTGGCTATCGATCGAAGCCCTTCCACCGTCGATCGGATTCTACGACTTCAAGGGCGGTATATCGATTGGCGTTGCGCAGACGATGATCAAAGATTGTCGCATCCCGATTGCGGCCCACAATCGTGGCTTCATAAGCTTTGCTCCGCTTCATCAGCTGCAAGATTATTTCGGACCTAATCTGCCGCTGCAGCTTGTTGATACCTGCGAGACAGACACGTTTCTGGAATCCGGCTGGCATTCGCAGCGGCTTGCGCCGAAGGATTGCCGGCCGAAATTCACCGACATCAGCCGTCGCGCGCTGGATGCCTATTTTGAGGATAAGGGTCTCAGGCCCTTCGAATATGCGGACGGTCGAAATGCGTGGTGGCCTTCGAGCGGGAAAGCCACAATGGACCAGCACCCCTTCGCCTGGGCAGGGCTGAAGGGCCGGCGGCAGCTCGTCGGCCGTTCGGAGAAACGAGGCTTCCATTGGCATTATGGTTTGAGTTGCTGGGCGCGCTCGGGACCCTTGCGCCATGTCCGCGTGTATGGCCGTGTCATTTTCACGTCCAACGGCCATGACCTGATCGGCGATGCTCGGCGGATACATCGGATGCGCCGAACGTTTTGCAAAGGCTGGCGAAACGACAAGTGGCGCGATCTGCTGCTGGCGTTCTGGTATTGGCTTGCGGGTGGCGCTGACTTTGTCGACGTCGCTTTGGGTGAGGGCGTTTCCATGCGCCTTAGTCTACCGCCGATTACCTTCGCAGCGCCGTTTGGCGTCAACTCACCATCGGATGCGGCGTCTGAAGACCAGGATGACGATGATGAACTTATCGTTGATCGCGATGACGACGATTTCGGCGACGATGACGACGGTGAGGTTTGATCATGGCCAAGCTTGACCTTATCTACCTTCCCGAACCGCAGCTCGAATTCAGGTATGGGCAGACCCTCGTTTATCCTCGCGATGGGCTGTTTTTGTATGGCCCGGTCGATGGCGGGCGGCCCGAAATCCACTATGGCGCTATCGGTACCAAGGCAGGCGTTGAACGGCTCGAACGCTGGGCAAAGTCGCTGGCAAATTTTGTCGATGTCCCTCCGCCCCGGAAGGGTGCGCGGTTGATCGAGCCGCAACATGTTCCCTTTCCGGGATTTTCTGCGGCATACAACGCGCCGTGGCCAACCAAGCCCAAGACGGTGATCAACACCATCGATCCATCGGCGCTTCACGCCGCACTGAGTATCGTCAATCGCAACGAGGCAATCAAAGCTGCGGTTGATTTGTACGTAAACGCGCTGATTGCGCGCTGTGACCGCATGGAGGACCCGCCGAGCTTTTGGTTCGTGATCATTCCTGAAGAGGTCTACGATCTCGGACGCCCGCGCTCCAAAGTGCCGACGAAGGACCGGATTCAGGGCGCGGTCAGGATATCGAAGTCGGCGGCGTTAAAGCTCGAGGAGGAGCCGACGCTCTTTGGCCTGGAAGAGGCCGAAGCCGACGTTTACAAATACGCCACGCATTTTCGAAGGCAGCTCAAAGCCCGGCTCCTGGCCCCAAAGATTGTCACGCAAATTGTTCGCGAGACCACGCTCGCGCCCAATGATTTCCTGAAAAGCAACGGCCAGCCCAAGAGGCGGCTGGAAGATCCCGCGACAGTTGCGTGGAAACTATCGACCGGCGCCTATTACAAGGCAGGTGGTCGCCCGTGGCAACTTTCGGGCGTGCGCGCCGGCGTTTGCTATGTCGGCCTTGCGTATAAGAGGCGCGATGCGACGGCTGACGACGGCTTCGCCTGCTGTGCAGCCCAGATGTTTTTGTCGAGCGGCGAGGGTGTTGTGTTCCGGGGTGCCCTTGGTCCCTGGTATCACACCGACACCAAGCAGTTTCACATCGACAAGCCGGCGGCCAAACGCCTTGTCGAAATGGTGGTTCAGGAATACCGGGATCAACACGACAACACGCCGCCGTCGGAACTGTTTCTTCATGCGAAGTCCTACTTCACCGATGAGGAGTGGGAAGGATTTCTCAGCGGAGCCCCGCCTGAAACCAACGTGGTCGGGGTGCAAATCTCCGATGCGAAAGACGCATTGAAACTGTTCCGGCCGGGTAAATACCCGGTCATGCGAGGCACCGCGCTTCTTTTATCGGACAGCGAGGCCTACCTCTGGACCTCAGGATATGCACCGCGACTTGATACCTATATCGGCCCAGAGACGCCGAACCCGTTGCTGGTGAAGAGGCAGCGAGGGAATTGCCCCCTGCAAACGGTTCTTGAGGACGTGATGAGCCTCACAAAAATTAATTTTAACTCGTGTCTTCACAACGACCGGCTTCCTGTGACCATCCGGTTCGCCGACGCGGTAGGCGAAGTGATTTTAGCCGCACCCCAGACCAGCGAGCCAAAGCTCGCATTCAAGTTTTACATTTAGGCTTCGAAGTCAGGTTCCGTCAGCCTAGGGAGGCATCCTGCCTGTGCAGGACCGGGCTCTATCCGGCTTCGCTGCGCTACGCCGGACCGAGCCGCCATGCGTGCGTCTCGGCCCCTCGGGTGACGATCCCTTGCCCTCGCGCTACCGCGCGCTTTTCGTTTCCTAAGGGGCGCTGCCCCTCGCGCAGGCAAGAAAAAAACGACAGGCGCCACGGCATCCCCCCGTTCCCCATGCTTTTTTAATTTTGATTTTTTGAATGGGGACCGCTCGGGCGGACCCTCCGTGCCGCCCATCGTTTTTTCTTGCCTTTGCTACCCCCGGTCTCGGCGACGGCCAGAGGTTCAGACGCGCTTCGCTGCGCTGAACCCTCTGACCAAAAAAGGAGACTACCCATGCCGTTGATACCGGATGACCTCAAGAAACAGCTTCTCAATAACGGGCGTTTCAACCGCCACTGGATCGAGCGCAATGGACGAACCATCGACTTCAAGCCGGTGGTTAAGTTGTTCCACCCTTGCGGTGGGGCAACGTGGCTCTTGAGCGAGCTTGATCCTGCCGATCCCGATATCGCCTTCGGTCTTTGCGACCTTGGCTTTGGCGAGCCGGAACTTGGCTATGTTAGCCTTTCGGAAATCGAAAGCGTCGAAGGCCCGCTCGGTATTGGCATCGAGCGCGACCTCCACTTCACTGCCACTAAAACGCTGACGGAATACGCCGACGAAGCGCGCATCCACCAGCGCATCATCGCGTGAGGTCAGCCATGAAAACCGACCTCTGCAAACAGATCACCGATCCGTTTATCCGCGCCCCGAACAGGGCACGCGTCCGTGGCACCACTAGGCGTTCTTGGTCGCCCTCGGTATCGATATCCAGCATGGCGGCAATACCGCTTGTTATGTCATCTCCCGCGACCAGGTGCGGATGCCGGATTTGAATCTTTCCGCAATGCCGAGAATTCGCCATTATGCCACCCTCGGCCAATGAAACCGTGCATTGGACGCGCCATCTTCATGGCTGCATCACATGCCGGGCGCGCGGTGGACTACCTGCATGCGCGGGCGAAAGTTGGCTGCTGTATCCGGCTGCGCTGCGCTATGCCGGACCGGGGCGGCGGCATGCAAGGTGGCTTATCAGAGCCAGTGATCTCTGAAGTTGCACGCACGACAGCCTGCTACTTGGAACAGCTAGCTTTCGCAGTGCTCCGCCGACGTGAGGACTTCGACCAGTAGCGCGGTATTGCTTTCTTTCAGTCTCGTTCGAGACATCTGCCTTGAGACTGCGGCGTTGCGCAACTGCCGCTAGGTTCACTGATCCTTTCATTTTCATGCCGTTCCGCATCAAACGCCTGCTTTCCCTTCGCAGCCCATAAGTTGCGCGCATGCTCACCTTCATCGCTCTGCAGCTTGGCGGCGATCCAAAGCAGCGCGCCGTAGATGATAGCGCGATCGTCATGGGTGAGCTCGACAATGCCCGCCTTAACGACGAGGCCGCCGAGTTCGATCAGATGTCGGGTACGCTTGCGGCGCTCGACCTGCCACGCGCGCATGTCATTGCGAGCCTGTGCCGCCTGCCGGCGATTGCGGGCTGCCCGGTCGCGCTGGAGCGCTGCGAGAGTTACGCAGAGATGCTGGAGCAGCTCGCCGGGACCGGCTCTCGAAAAACATCGCTCCACGCTTGGCCCATGCCTCACGCTTTGCCGTCTCTTTCGTTTCTGCGATTGCGACCAATGCGCCGGCCAGTTCGTCGGTGCTCAGCTGATCGGCGCCGGTCGCGATCACCAGCTCGCCAAGTTGCTGCACCTTTCGCGTTTTGAGCTCTCGCGCTTTGTCTTCCAGCGCCTTCAGTTCGGCGTCGAAATCGCGTGGTTTACGCATCGCTTTCCTCCATTGATTGTCGATGCGGCGATGATAGTGGAGCGCCTGCCGGAAGGCTTCAGGGTTGCCGAGACAGCCCGGGACGGGCTGGTCCATCCCGAGAATTTTTCGAGGGAGGGCGCGCTTATACGTCGTGCCGACGTGGGCTTTGCCGTGCAAATGGTGGAGTAGAGATGAAGCGCTACTTCCCCTTTCGGAGACAAGTTTCTCCATCCCTCTCCCCGAACCGGACAGGCAAGTTTCCCTGCATCCGGCTCTCCGTGCATGAGCGAAAGATCGCTCATGGGTGTGCCTCAGTCCGACGTGAGGCGGTAGAACGCGTCCCAGAAGTCGCCCACGCTCTCGCGCTGACGGTGCCGGGATTGGGCATTCCATCCGTTCGGTTTCTCGATGCTTTGGTGAGGGTAACGCATGGTTCCGCCGTCGCGGAGGAGCCTCAGGCGCTTCGTGCCTTCGACCCATCGATGCCGTTGTCCCGTGACGTTGACGGTGAAGCGGCGACGCAGCTCTCGCCACGTTGCCTTTCGATGCTTCTTACGCAGCCAACGTCCAACGCGCTCCCAAATCCATTTGTCGAGATGGCTGAAGTCCCGACACGCCTGCGTGGCATATCGGTAATAGTTCCGCCACCCGAGCAGGATCGGGTTGAGGGTGCCGACGACTTTGGTGAGCGGCCATCCCGTAGGAATGCTCTTCACCAGGACCTTGATCCTGTGGCGCAGGTCGTTGAGCTTGCTCCTCGGGATGAAGAGGTTGCCGACCAGTCGCCCCGTGCGGAGCGCTTTGGTGCGCACCACCCGATAGCCGAGGAAGTCGAAGCCTTCCTTGGTCTCGGTGATCCGGGTCTTTTCCATCGACAGTTCCATACGAAGTTCCGTCTTCAGGAACTCCGCCAGCGCCTGCCTTTCAGCTTCCGCTTGCTCCCTCGTGCCCTCCATGAGGACGACGAAGTCGTCCGCATATCGCACCATGTAGAATGTCGGCTTGCCGTTCTTGCGGTCCAGAGTCCGCCGGCCTGCCGCCCTGCTACTCGGTTCACGGGGGCGCATGGACCATCGTCCGTACCGTTCGTCGATGGCTGTCAGGTAGATGTTCGACAGCATCGGCGAGATGATCCCGCCTTGTGGCGAGCCGGTTACGGGATGTCGGATGGTCCCCTCGATCATCACGCCGGCCTTCAGGAATGCGAAGATCAGCCTCAGCACCTTGCGGTCGCCGATACGCCGTCGCACGCCTTCCATCATGACGTGATGGTCGATTGCGTCGAAGCAGCCCTTGATATCGCCTTCAATGGCGTAGTCGTAGACCGAAGGTCCACGAACCGACGGGTGAAGACACTTCTGGATTCGCTCCAGAGCATCATGGGTGCTCCGTCCTTTCCGGAACCCATACGAGGTCGGATAGAAATCCGTCTCGAAGATGGGTTCGAGGATCAGCTTCATGGCCATTTGCACCAAGCGATCTGTCAGCGTGGGGATTCCGAGTGGCCGGAATGCTCCCGGTTTGCCAGGCTTTGGGATCAGCCGCTGCCTGACGGGTTCCGGGTCATATGTTCCGTTGCGAAGTGCCTCGCGTATTTCCTCGAGGAACCTTGCTGCGCCACCGGCACGCTGTTCGACCGTGCGACGCGTCATCCCGTCCGTTCCCGGTGTTCGGCTGCCGCGGTTGCGGGCGAGCCGTCGCCAAGCTTCGGCAAGGGTTCTGCGGTCGCATATGAGATTGAACAGATCAGCAAAGACCTTGTCAGGTTCGTCGCTGCTCCACCGATACAGTTTGCGCTGCATGTCGAGGACGAACGGGGTATTCACCTCGCCGGACATGTGCCCGCCTCCTGCTTGCAAACCGTATCCACTGCCTCCCTTCGCCATGTGAACGGCTTTCCCGTCCTCGGACTACTACGAAGGCTCCGTCCCTCGGCACCACGGTCACTGGCCGCTTCAGTCGTCCGGCGTCCGAAACCGCCGGAGATGGTGACAAGGTTCTTGGGTTCCGCAACTGATCTCTCGCTCGCTTTAGGCGCCGACTCTACCCCGTGTGGAATCCGGCCTCGGCGCCACGCAAACTCATGCCGAGGCTGGCGCACAGCAAGCTGCGCGCCTCCAATCCGCGTACTGATAGCGCGGACCAACACTCCACCGATCCGTAGATCGACCCGCCCACTTCCGAGTCGGCAGGTTCCATCTCTAAACGGGGCGTCCGCCATCGGTTCGGTTTCCCTCGCCATGGCAAGCTCGCTGGCCGAACCGCTCACGGGGTCGGAAGTCCCCGCCCGTTCGGCTTTGATGGGTTCTGCTAATTTACGGTTCCCCGGAAGCGCCCGGTTCTCCTCACCCATCTGCTTATCGCCGCATGTTGCGTCATACGGCGTGCGGGGTCCTCCACCCCGCGAGATCCATTGCAGCATGAAGGCTGAATCCCTCCTTCCTTTCAACTCCCAACGCACATCTGGTCGCGATGGCGATCTATCATCTTCACGTCAAGGTCATTGGCCGCAAGGCAGGCTCAAGCGCTGTCGCGTCTGCAGCGTACCGCTCGGCTTCGCGACTGCGGGACGAGCGGATCGATGGTGTTCAGGACTTCTCGGCCAAGCGCGGTGTCGTCCATTCCGAGGTGATGCTGCCTGCGAATGCACTGGAGGCCTGGAGCGACCGCGAACGGCTGTGGAACGATGTCGAGGCGTTCGAGGTCCGCAGGGATGCGCAGCTTGCCCGCGAGGTCGAGTTTGCGCTCCCGCGTGAACTCAGCCAGGCGCAAGGCATCGAACTGGCGCGCGACTTTGTTCAGGCTGAGTTTGTCAGCAAGGGCATGGTCGCCGATCTCAATGTGCACTGGGACAGGGCGGAGGATGGCAGTCCCAAGCCGCATGCTCATGTCATGCTGACCATGCGGGCCGTGGATGAGAACGGTTTTGGCGGGAAGGTTCGATACTGGAATGCTACCCAGCTGGTCGAGCGCTGGCGCGAGCGATGGGCGGACCTGGCCAATGAACGCCTGGCCGAACTCGACATCGACGCCCGCATCGACCATCGCAGCCTGGAAGCGCAGGGCATTGCCCTGGAGCCGCAAACCCAGATCGGTGCGCCGGCTCAACGCATTGAGGGCGGTGGCCTTGAGGCTGGCGACAGTGAAGCAGATCGCGCCGAACTGCATCGCGAGATCGCGCGCAACAATGGTGCGTGCATCATTGCCGATCCATCCGTGGCGCTCGATGCCATCACCCATCAGCAATCGACCTTCACCCGAAAGGACATTGCGAAATTTGCGCATCGGCACAGCGACGGAGTGGAGCAGTTCAACGAGGTGATGACAGCTATCAGCAACGCACCCGACCTGGTCGAGCTCGGCAAGGATCGACGCGGCGAAGATCGGTTCACCACAAGGCAGATGATCGAGACCGAACAGCGCCTTCACCGCGCGGCAGAGCGCATGGATTTGGACGAGCGACACGCGGTGAGTGATGCACATCGCGAGGCAGCACTGGCGCGAGCTGCCCAACGCGGGCTTGTCCTGTCAGGCGAGCAGACCGATGCGCTGGCGCATATCACCGATGATCGCGGTCTTGGTGTCGTTGTCGGCTTTGCCGGAACAGGCAAGAGCGCCATGCTTGGCGTTGCGCGCCAGGCATGGGCAGCGGCGGGTTACGAGGTCCGAGGCGCGGCACTCTCCGGCATTGCCGCCGAGAATCTGGAGGGCGGATCAGACATCTCGTCACGCACCATCGCCAGTATGGAGCATAGCTGGGGACAGGGCCGCGATCTGCTCACCGCCCGCGATGTCCTGGTGATCGATGAGGCCGGCATGGTCGGCACGCGCCAGTTGGAGCGCGTGCTTTCCCATGCGGCGGACGCTGGCGCGAAAGTCGTCCTCGTCGGTGACCCGCAGCAGCTGCAGGCAATCGAAGCGGGCGCTGCATTCCGCTCGATTCACGAGCGACATGGCGGCGTCGAAATTGGCCAGGTGCGCCGGCAGCGCGAGGACTGGCAGCGTGATGCCACGCGCGATCTGGCTACCGGCAGGATCGGCGCTGCAATCAGCGCCTACGACGCGCAAGGCATGGTGCATCAGGCTGCAACGCGCGACGAAGCGCGCAGCGATCTGGTCGAGCGCTGGGATCGCGACAGGCAGGCGCATCCAGAGGCAAGCCGGATCATCCTCACCCACACAAACGACGAGGTGCGTGCGCTGAACCAGGCCGCGCGCGAGCGCATGCGCTTTGCCGGCGATCTCGGCGACGATGTTCAGGTCCATGTGGAACGCGGCCCAAGAAACTTCGCCAGCGGTGATCGCGTCATGTTCCTGCGCAACGAGCGCGGGCTCGGCGTCAAAAACGGAACGCTCGGTATGATCGAAGAGGTCGGCACACAGAGCATAACCGCGCGCATCGACGATGGAAGGTCGGTGCGCTTCGACCTGAAAGACTACGCCCACATAGACCACGGCTATGCCGCGACCATTCACAAGGCTCAGGGCATGACCGTTGACCGGACCCATGTGCTCGCCACACCGGGTATGGATGCACATGGCAGCTACGTCGCACTGTCGCGGCATCGCGACAGCATGGACCTGCATTTTGGCGGCGATGACTTCGCAACCCGCGAGCGCCTCATCCGGACGCTGTCACGCGACCGCGCCAAGGACATGGCATCGGATTACGAGCAGGTCGACCCGGCGCGGAGCTATGCCGAGCAGCGAGGTATCACCTTCCGCGAGCGCGTGGTCGAGATCGTGCGCCGGATCGTTCCGGAGAAGCTGCGCGACAGGATCGGCGAGCTGTTTGACGGATTGCGCTCGCCCGCGGACGGCGAGCCCATGCAGGAACGTGGACCTGGACCGGGAAGGGAAGATGTTGGGGCGCAAATCGGAGATGCTGGCTCCACGCCCGAAAGGAAAGCTCCCGCCACGGGAGTGCCGCGCGAAACGGATATGCCGATGGACGCGGAAGCAGAAATGCGCCGAGCACGCACCCAGTCGCTTGTGCGTCACGCGCGCGCGCTCGACGCGATCCTCAGTACTGGAAATGCGGACAGGCAGGGCAGTCCCGACCAGATGCGCGAATTGACGGATGCCCGCAGCGCTTTCGAAAAGGTGCGGCCGTATGGCTGGCGCGATGCCGAAGCGGCCTACCTCAAGCATCCCGAGTTTGTCCGCGAGGCGGGGGCCGGCCGTGTCAGCCGCGTCGTGCTTGCTCTCCAGCTTGAGTCGGAAATCCGCACCGGGATGGACATCGATCCGGGCCGCCGCGCCGACCGTTTCGTCGAACGTTGGCAAAAGCTCGATCGGACGGGACGGGAGCGATACCAGGCCGGCGACATGGCCGGCTACAGGTCAACGCGCTCGGCCATGTCCGACATGGCGAAAAGCCTCGAACGCGATCCTCAACTTGAATCCCTACTCGCGAACCGCAAACTCGAGCTTGGCATCAACGTGGATTCGGGTCGTCGCCTCGGCGCGGAACTCGCATTCAGCCATGGCATCGGCAGGGGGCGGGGGATTGGAATCTAAGGCATGCCGGTTTGCCGCCGTTTCTACTCCGCAGCTGGCTGAGGCGACAAACCTGATTGCCTCCGGCACGGGTTCGTCCTGTCTGTCCCAGCAGCAATCAGCAAGAACCAGTGAGGTGCAGGCAAGCTATGTCCGAGCCGGATCGTATCATACGCCTCAAAACCGTCCTCGCCAGGACGGGCCTGTCCCGTTCAACCATCTATCGCAAGATCGCCGAGGGCACGTTCCCGGCTCAGATCAAGATCAGTGTCAACGGGGCGGGATGGAGGGAGTCCGACGTCAATCGATGGATCGCCGATCCTCTCTCATGGCACACCCAGTGCATCACGAAAACACTGTGACTAATCGCGCTGTAGTGGCACGTTGCTGTCAACGTTGAACACTCCTCTGAGGCAAGTTCAACGACTGGGAAGGGGCCGCAAGCGGTCAGGCCGCTTCTGGATAACGATCCAACAAAACAGACTTGCTGAAAAGGCCGATGCTGTATCGCAGGCTGCTTATTTAAGTGGGCTGATGCCGATCCCTCTGCTAAGCAGGTGAAGGGGGTGGGCGATGGCATCTGAACAGCAATTTTTGGCATTCGATCAGCGGTTCTTGGACCGTCATGCCGGCCCAATTATTTCGGATCTTTCGGTTGCCTTGGTCGAACTAGTCGCAAATGCTTGGGATGCCTACGCGACACAGGTGGACATAACCTGGCCGACAAACGACGGCGCTCGGAAATTCTCGATCAAAGATAATGGCCGTGGCATGACGGCCGCGCAGTTCGAGCAGCGCTGGGGCGTCTTCGATTATAATCGGGTGATAGCTGAGGGCGAGTATGTTTCCCCACCCGCAGAGCTTATGGAATTGGCCCCACGCCGAGTGTATGGACACAATGGTCGGGGTCGACACGGCGGCTTTGCCTTTTCCAATCCCTACGAGATCGTTATCGAGGCAGCCGACGAGAAAGTCACCTATCGGGTTTCGCGGGGCGGGAAGCGCCCGTTCGATTGGGAAGTCATCAAGCGTGAGCAAGGCACCGGGCACGGCGTAGAAATCCGGGCCGTGGAACCGACGCGGCTTCGGCTTACCGCGGCCGATGTTCGAGAGGTGCTTGGAACGCGCTTTCTGACAGACCCGATCTTCAAGGTGTCGTTGGACGGCCGCCCCGTCACCTTCGACGACATTCCGCATGATTTCCTGCGGAAGAGCTTCGTCGATATCCTCGATATCGGCCGCGCCACAATTTTCATGATTGACTCTCAGCGCGCCGATCGAACGACGCGGCAGCACGGCATCGCCTGGCACGTCAACAATCGGCTGGTAGGCGATTGCGGCTGGCGCGGGACTGACTACGAACGCGTACTCGATGGGCGGACGAGCGAAGCCAAGCGTTTCACGTTCATCGTCTTTGCCGATTTCCTGGCCGACACCGATGCTATCCTACCGGATTGGTCGGGTTTCCAGCCTACTAATGATGTCTGGAAGAAGACCCAGATGGCCGTGCAGGATAAGATTCGCCAGGAAATTGCCGCGTTCAATTCCGAGCGTCGTTTGGAGACCAAGGAGGCGGTTCGCGAACGCTATGCCTCCACCGTCGTTAGGATCGCGCCGAGCGCGCGCGAACGGTGGAACAACTTTGTCGAGCAAGTTGTCGATACCTGCCCTGGTATATCCTCCGAGCAGATCGATCAGGTCTCTGGCATTCTCGCCAATCTGGAAGCGTCTTCATCACAATACAGCTTGCTCGCACGGCTGCACGGTCTTCATCCGGGGGAGATTGACCAACTGGATGGCATTCTAGCGGATTGGAGTGTCGCAACCGCAAAGCTGGCGCTTGACGAGATTCAAAGCCGGTTAAAGCTGATCAGCGAACTACACGATAAGCTTCGCGATGAGCGCGCCGATGAGGTGCGCGAGCTGCAGCCTCTTATCGAGAGGAGCCTGTGGGTGTTTGGCCCCGAGTTCGAAAGTATCGAGTTCACGTCCAATCGCGGCATGTCGGAGGTCATCAGACGGTTGCTTGGCGGGACGGGACAGGGAAGTCTCAACCGGCCAGACTTCGTCATCCTTCCTGATGGCAGCGTGGGTCTATTTGCTCGCCCCGCCTTTGACGATCAGCATGAGGTGATCGGCGTTGAGCACCTGGTCGTCGTCGAGCTGAAAAGGCCGGGCGTTGCGATCGGAATGGATCACAAGAACCAGGCGTGGAAATATGTCGTCGAACTGCAGACTCAAGGTCTGATAGACGATGCGACGCGTGTCACCTGCTTCGTCTTGGGGTCGAGGTTGACGCCGCGCGAAGGAGTGCGCGAGGAGGGACGCACGAAGATCATCCCGATGGCCTATGAGACATTCATCCGGCGTGCCGAGACTCGGATGCTCAATCTATATGCCCGGCTTTCAGAGGCACCATTCCTGCGCCAAGCCGGCTTGGACGCTGACACATTTGTGGCGAAGCCGATCGCGCGCCAAGGCGGTTTGGGCCTTTCGGCCTGAGAGCGGGGGCTAATGACGCTAATACGAGCGATCGACATTTCGAATTTCAGGTCGATCAAGAAACTGACGTGGCTGCCGTCCTCCGGGATCAACTGCCTGATAGGGCCGGGCGACAGCGGAAAGTCGAGCATCCTCGATGCGATCGATTTATGCCTTGGGGCCCGTCGTTCGGCGACGTTCACCGACAGTGACTTCCACGGGCTCGACGTTACTCAACCGATCCAGATAGCGGTCACTCTCGGCGAACTCGACGAGCCGCTCAAAAGCATCGACACCTACGGCGACTTCCTAGTCGGCTTCAACGCCGCGACCTGTAAGGTCGAACCCGAGCCGGGAACGGGGCTCGAACCCGCACTCACCGTGCAATTGACCGTTCAAGCGGACCTCGAGCCGGAGTGGACCCTCGTCTCTCCACGCGCGCAAGCGATGGGGCGATTCCGGAATCTCGCCTGGGCCGACAGGGTGCGTATCGCGCCTGCGCGTTTGGGTGCGACCGGGGACAGTCATCTCAGCTGGCGGCGCGGTTCCGTCGTGAGCAAGCTCACGGATGGAACGGGCAACGCCCAGGCGGAGCTCATGCGCGCCGCGCGGGAACTGCGTCAGAGTTTCGACACGACCAAGCTCAAGGAGCTCGAACCGCCGCTGAAGCTTATTCTGGCTGAGGCCACTGCTCTGGGTCTGCCAGTGGGCAAAGTCATACAGGCCTTGCTTGACTCGGGCTCAGTCACCTTCAACGCGGGCACCATCTCGCTACACGATGAGATCGGCGTTCCACTGCGATCCCTAGGCATGGGGTCGTCGCGGCTCTTGATCGCAGCCCTTCAGCGCAGGGCTTCCGCCTCGACGATGACCTTCCTCATCGACGAGCTGGAGTACGGCCTCGAACCGCATCGGATCATCCGGTTGCTGTCAACGCTGGGTGCAAAGGAGCAGGTTCCGCCGGTGCAGATTTTCGCCACCAGCCATTCGCCAGTGGTCGTGACCGAGCTCAACGCGACGCAGCTTTTTGTCGTTCGAGGTGGCGCTGCCGGACATACCGTTGTGCGGGCGAGCGACAGCGGTGATGTTCAGGGGGCGATCCGATCCAACCCACACGCGCTGCTCGCCACTAAAATCATCGTTTGCGAAGGAGCAAGCGAAATCGGCATCGTGCGCGGGCTCGACCAGTACTTCAATAAAACTGGTTTCGCCGCGCTCGCGACCCGCGGTGTCGCCCTGGTCAATGGGAATGGAGACGAGACGTTCAACCGCGCGCTGGCGTTCAAGGCGCTGGGGTATCAGGTCGCCATTCTACGCGACAGCGACAAGCCGGCTCCGCCCAACCTGGAAGCGGGGTTCCTGACCGCTGGTGGGCAGGTCTTCGCCTGGACAGCCGGCAGAGCACTTGAGCAAGAGATCTTTGCGGCCGTGCCCGGCGGAGCCGTCAAGGCGCTGCTAGACTTGGCTATCGAAATAAAGGAGGGGGATGCCATCCAGTCCCACATCGAGAACGTTTCGGCAAAGGCCACAAACCTCGCCACCATCGAGGCCGAGCTCGCCACCGGAACGCTGTCGCTGGCAAGCCGCACTGTGCTCGGCAATGCGGCCGCGCGATACGGCTGGCTCAAAACTCAATCAGCGATGGAGACCGTCGGCAACGACGTCGTCGGGCCGGTCCGTCAGCAATGCCAGCCGAGCCTAACGAACGTCCTCGACGGCCTTTGGGGCTGGGCGTTTGCCTGATGGCGGTAGAAATCGACCTTTTACAGATCGACCACGGTGCGATCGTCGCGCCCGCCGGATGCGGCAAGACTCAGCTCATCACTGACGCTCTTTCACGCCATCAGGGGCCAAAGCCGATCCTGGTGTTAACTCATACCAATGCTGGCGTTGCCGCCCTGCGCGCCCGTCTTGGAAAGGCTGGTGTGGTTCCGGCAACGTATCGACTGGCGACCCTGGACGGGTTCGCGATACGGCTAATCTCAACTTTCCCGCTGCGATCCGGCCACGATCCGAGGATCATCGAGGGCGCCAGGCCGAACTACCCAGCTATCCGATCTGCGGCGACTGGCCTCGTCCAGGCGGGTCACATCACCGACCTGCTTAAAGCTAGCTACGACCGCCTTCTCGTGGACGAATACCAAGATTGTTCGGTCCGCCAGCACCTGATGGTTGCGCATCTGGCCCAATGTATTCGGACCGTGGTAGTTGGGGACCCGTTTCAGGCCATATTCGGCTTCGGCGGCGATGCTCTCCCAGCCTGGAACGACGTTGTCGCATACTTTCCCATACGGGGAGAGCTCAAGACACCATGGCGTTGGATCAACGCCGGATCTCCGGAACTGGGTGCTTGGTTGCTCGGCATGCGAGACAAACTGGCAAGCCACACCCCCATAGATCTTCGCGGCGCACCGGGTATCGAATGGGTGCAACTCGATGGCGTGCACGACGAAGAGCGGCGACTTGCCGCCGGATCCGCCGCTGCGCCTGGCGAAACCAAGGTCCTTATTATCGGAGAGAGTACGGATCCGCCCGGACAGCGAAGGATCGCCCGTAGGATTAGTGGTGCCGTTACCGTGGAGGCGGTTGACCTTCGGGACCTCACTGATTTTGGGCGAACCCTTGATGTGGGAGACCCTGGCGCCTTGGCGGTGATTGCGGGTTATGCCGAACACCTCATGAGCAATTTCGGTGGCGAGGACCTCGTCCGGTCGGTCGCAGCAGCCAAGGCCAATACCCTGGGTCGTTTGCCGACTGTGATCGAAGCGGCGGCTCTCAACTTCGAAGCTACTCGGTCGCTCTCTGCAGTGTCCGACCTTTTAGTCGCGATCAATCAGACGGGCGGGGTCTACTGCTACCGCCCGGCCGTGCTCGCCGCCACTCAACGTGCCCTGCAGTTGGCATCGCCGGCAGATGGCCCCTCGTTTTTTGAGGCCACCATAATCGTCAGAGAGCAATCGCGCCTAATCGGCCGGCCGCTGGCACGTCGGTCAGTAGGAAGCACGTTGCTATTGAAAGGTTTGGAAGCGGAGGTTTCCGTGATCCTCAACGCGGACACATTAAACGCGCGCAACTTGTACGTGGCTATGACGCGAGGATCGAAGCGGGTACTTGTTTGCGCAACTTCACCACTGCTCAATCCGGAGTGGTGAGCGGCGTTGGATGTGCGCCCTGCCAGATTAGCGTATGCGCGTTTACAGGCTTCTACCGTCAGCTTTTAGGGACAGGCACGGTACCTTCAGTGTCCTACTTGAGGGCGCGAAGCGGAAATGATTTCCGTTGTCGGCCCTTAATGCTCATGAGGCCATGAGCCATTGGGGCAGAGTGAAATCGTCTTTTCTGCCGCCTCATTTCCCGAAAGCCGCCTGATGCGGGCAACCTGCCGCGAGCACTGAACTCCTCTCCTAGGGAAGCTTTCAGTCGTAGTCGGGCTCTTCCGCCGGGAACGCATCCACATAGCCGAAATCTACGGTAAAAGTTTTCTGACTGACCTCGATCTCATGGAAGACAATCCCGTCCGTCACATCCCGATCGGCGACGATGGTCAAATGAACCGGCACGTCGGTAGTCGTCTCGACATACTCGCCGCCCATTGCGACACTTTCTCGGTCGACACTGTCCCACACCGAAAAGGTGAAGTGAGCCCCGAAACCCGCCTTGATGTCGACCTCAATCGAGAATGTGACCGTCTCATCGTTCGCTGTCAGCACCACGGGGTTGGTCAGCGTGCCCATCAGGATTTCTTTGAGCTGAGCATCCATCGGCTCCGCTTCGAACTCGACTGAGCAGTCAGCATCGACGTCGTAATCGACATATGTGAGCCGTTCGATGATCGCGTCGCGAACCGCTTCCTCGAAGTCCTTTTCTTTTCCTTCGAGCCAGAGCTCGACGATCTTGTCGGCGAGATCAGCGTCCTTGAATGCCTCGCTGTAAATCCCGAGTGCCTCGGTCAGCGGAAAGACCGTGACCAAGTGATCCGACTTCGCGGCGAAGTCCCTCCAGGCCTTGTCTTGGGCGACACATATGACGAGCTTACCCTTCGCCTTCGCGTATTCCTCTAGGCACAGCAATGCTGCGGCGTCAGGGAATTCTTGCTTGCGAGATTCCTTCTGCGCGAAAGGCGTCTGCACCGCAAAGTATCGACGGAACAGTTCCGTCAGGCCGTCCGGCGTATCAGCGACCTTGATCACCTCCGCTCCTACAGCTTTGACAAAATCGTCGAACTCTGACTTTGCGAATTCCGCAGGATCTTTGTCTATGAACAACCCGGTGTGCTCACCTGCCGGGCTCTGTCGAAACCACCTAAGATTGTTGCTTCGAAGTGCCGTCTTCAGCGCCCGCTGGGTGTCTGCAGCCTCGACTTCCAAATGGGAAATCATTTCGTTGGCAATCACATCCGTGATTAGGATGGGTGTGTTTCTGATCCTGATCTGCGAGATCGACCGGAAGTCGGTCCGGCGGAAGTCCTTCTGCTTGCTGTCGAAGACGGTTGTGTCGATCGTTACTGCCGCAATGCGGCCATCGTTGATGGCGTCGATCACCTGCTGTCGAGTCATTGTCGGCATTTTTTCACTCATACTTGAGACGTGTTTGGTTTTATGTTGTAGCCAAGTTGCGATCCAGTCGGCATGGATTCCTGGTTAAGGCAGGCTACCGCGTCGCCTTCCGTTGCCGCCTTGATCGGACGCGAGATCCTGGCCGCGCGTGTAAGGCGCCATCCGCGTGAGGCTACTAAAGCGAGTGAAACCTCAAGCGTCGGCATCCGGCAGTTCGTCAGTCGGGAGCCGTGGCCAGAGACGAGAGACTTAATCTGCTGGCGCGATTACCGCAATGGGCGCAGGAGACATGACGAGGCTCCGAAGCCATGTCCGCTTTCAGGGATGGCAATGACGGCCTCCACGACCGATATTGGGCGGTGGGTTCAACCGGTCACTGCAACACCTTCTGTAGCCTATCGGCGGGCGTTTCGAAGTCCGGGGTTTTTCGGGGACGCTGATTGAGCCGCAGGGCGACGCCGTCGAGTTGGGCCTGCGAGACCTGCGAGAAGTTGGTTGTTCTCGGGAAGTACTGCCTGAGCAGACCGTTGGTATTTTCGTTGCTGCCGCGTTGCCAGGGACTGCGCGGATCGCAGAAGTAGACCTGTAGATCGGTTGCGACGGTGAAGCTCTTATGACGAGCCATCTCCTTGCCCTGGTCCCATGTCAACGAGCGCCGCAGCTCTTGGGGCAAAGTGCCGATCTTCTCGGCGAGGGCCGCCACGACGGTCGCCGAGTCCCTTCTCGCCAACTTCACAAGCATCGTGAACCGGCTATGCCGCTCGACGAGGGTGACGATGTTTCTGTCGTTCGCTCCGGTGAGCAGATCACCCTCCCAATGGCCTGGGATGGCACGATCCTCCGCCTCTGCGGGACGCTCGCGGATGGAGACCATATCGAGGATTTGACCTTGCCCCGTTCGGCTCTCTGCACCTTTGCCGAGGCGCATCTGTCGTTTGGTACGCAGGTGCGCTGTCAGTTCCTTCTTGAGCACCCCTCGCGACTGGATGAATAGGCTGCGATAGATCGCTTCATGAGATATCCGCATGCTTGGATCGCCTGGGTACGCTCGCCTCAGCCAGCCCGCAATCTGCTCCGGAGACCATTGCAGCGCCAGCTTTTGCGCCACCCGCCACCGTAGCCGTCCAGAGCGCGCCAGGCGACATGGCTTCGGGCGTAGCGCGCGCTGCCAAGCCTGCTTGTCGGCCCGGGTTGCGCGATACGTTTGTGCACCGCCATTGCGAGAGATCTCCCGACATATTGTCGATGGGGATCGCCCGAGACTTCGTGCAATAGCGCGTATCGCGAGACCCGCCGCGATCCCGCGAGAGATCTCTTCGCGCTCCGCCAGCCCGAGCGCCGAGGCTGCTCTACGCCTTGCTGAGGGAGCAATGCCGCCGTGTAAGGATACGATCCGCTGAACGCCGGTCTTGTTCCGGCGGTCCAGTGCCCGCGAGATCGACGAAATGCTCTGACCTTGCTTCCATCGCTCCCAAAGCTCGGCCTTCTGCGCTGACGTAAACCAGATCCGTGACGTCACCATGCAACACCTCCTCATCCTCTCAGATTAAGAGTGTTGCAGCGACCGGTTGAACCCACCGGCGCAAAGCCGCCGCTCGCTCGCTACGGCGCTGTTGAGTGGTGGCCTCGCGAGCTGCTCGGACGGTCTTAGCTAGATTCAGTTTGGTTCTGCTGCCAATCTCTTGATGGCTGCAGAAGGGTCGAATCCCAGGATTTTCGCCAGATCGATGAATTCGACTACGTCGACGCGGCGTTGGCCGCTTTCGAGTCGAGCGACAAACGACTGATATTCGCCTAGCTTTTCGGCGAGCTCGGTCTGTGTCAACCCGCTAGCCTCACGCTTTTCAATGAGCATCGTGATCAATGACTTGTGGCGCAGCGTTCCGAGCGTTTTCACCACCGGCCTCATCCAGTTCCAGATAGGGCTTCAATTATATCTGATTTCCAGTTATCTTAAATTCAGATACGACCTAGCCATGTCGAATTGGAGGAATCCAAGATGGCGCCATCAGCAGCAATGAAACATGACCCAGCTCTCGTCCTGTGGGCCGCATGGCATCGTGCCCAACATACGTCTTTGGTGCTTTGCAGGGTCCAGCAGCGGTTGGAGACGAGAATTATCAGCAATACCGGAATTCAGGCAATGACCAGAGGCGAAATGAAAAAGCAGCCCATGCCGGTGAACGCGTCGAACGGCGTCGACTACGCTGTCGCTCAGCAAGCCGAAGTCTTAGCCGTGACCGAGGCGCTCAAACTTCAAGATGCGATTCCAGAGGTGTCAGCTCTGTCCTTAGTTGGCATTTTGGCCAAGTTGGAGGTCATCGTCGGAGCAGACCGGGATATCGGCGATCCGACCGATTTTCCTTGGCCACACATCGCTTCCGTGTTGCGCGACCTGAAAGCTATTGCGGGCAATTTGCCACCTTGCGAGTTGGACCGCTCGACGACCCGCGCTGATGTATCGAGGCACCTGAAGCAGGCAGCCCAACTCGTAGACGTTGTGGAGGCGGAACATGCGGCGAAACGTTTGCGCCAGACTGCGACATCGTTCGCGGAACCGTCCGTTTTTCCAGAACCGGCTGAAAAACCGGCTGAATTCTGAAAATCAAGCCGACGCCGACTCACCGGTGTTGCGAAAACAGTTAGGAAAATCAATTGGATGAAATGGCGCGCCCGAAGAGATTCGAACTCCTGCCCTCCAGAGTCGTAGTCTGGTTCCCGCAGTGAAGCTTTGCCTCCGCCGCTGATGGCGGTGAGGAGAGGCAATCGCTAGCTCAGGCAACTGCCTTGAGCCAGGCTTTACGCTTCTTCTTCGTCAGGAGCTCGCTGACAAACTTGTCCCACCGAGCCATGGCAGCACGCTTTTCCGGCATGTAATTCCAGCGATCGTAGCTCTTGGAACTGACGTCTTGCAGAGTGTGGTTTTGCAATCGGTCTCGGATCTCTTTCGAGAGACCTGCTTTGCCGGCAAGCGTCTTCCAGGTTCGCCGGAGATCGCGGTTTGTCACGACGGGGATGACCTCGCGATCGCGCTGGCGCCACATGAACGAATAGAGTGTTCCATGACTGACAGGCTTGGACGGGTCAGTCGCCGATGGGAAAAACCAACCAAATTCATTCGGCTTGATCGACCCAATAAGCTCGGCCGCAATCTTGGGCACGGGGATGGCGTGAGGCTTTCCATTCTTGGTCTTGGACCAGTCGATGATGCGCTCGGTCGCATCCCATTGATCGACGTGCAGCCGAGCGATCTCCTCGACGCGCTGTCCGGTCAACATAAGAATTCTTACGGCACGCGTATAAGGGGGGTGGACCGGTGCATCAGGAGTTTCGAGCCAACGATAGAGACGGATGAATTCCTCCTCGTTCAACCAGCGCGTTCCAACTTTTTTCGGTTCGGTTGGAATGCCCGCCGCTGGATTGTAGACGAGACGAAAGCGACGGACCGAGGTTGTTCGGTAGTCATGCTCGGATCTCAGCCCCCAACTGAATGCCGATCGAATATAGCTGCGAACATGATCGGCCATAGACCGCTTGCCTCGCTGATAGATCGGGCGAATGAGGTCCCTGATCTCGTCAGGCTCGATGTCGCGGGCAGGGCGGTTGCGACCGAGCGAATCGGCGATCTTGTTCAAGCCCTTTTCGGCCTCCTTCCAAGACGGTTTTCCATCTGCCTTAAGCGACGCGACGTAAGCCTCGAACAGATCGGCGACCGTGCCGGGTCGCGTGTCGCCGGCTATCTTGATGCTGCGTCCCTTTTGGATCATGTCGGCGAAGTCGCGTCTGAAAATCTCGCGAGCCTGGCTGAGGCTCATTGACGGATACGACCCGAGCTTTTTCTTGAGACGCTTTTGGTCTCGCCACTGCTGGGCCATCCAGTCCGCCGTTATGCGGGTCGGCATTGGCTTTATCACTAGAACGAGGCGGCCTGTTCCATGACCCTCGCCATCGACAAGGTTCTGCTGCTTACTGGTCTCCTCGACCTGCTTCAAAGCGTGGCGAATCTCTCCATCGGTAAGGCTTGGCACTGGGGTCTCCCGTAGGCTTTCGAGTGGGATCGGCTGACGGGTAGTAGGGGTCTGTGGTTGGGTTCAAAACGGGCTTCGATCCCCCTAAAACCGACCCCAATATGCCACAGTGTCCGACTCTGCGACAAGTCGAAAAAGCGATATGTATCAACGTGCTAAAGCGTGATCGTGCGTGATTGAAAAGGACTGAGTGGGATGATTGTGCACCAGGATGACGGCGCTGGCGGAGAGTTCGAGCGCGCGCTTGACCACTTCGCGCGGGTAGACCGGCGTATGGTCGACGGTCCCGGTCTGCTGCACCTCGTCGGCGATCAATCCGTTCTTCTTGTCGAGGAAGAGGATACGGAACTGCTCGCGGGCCTCGAAAGCCATGGCAGAGCGGCAATAGTCGAGCAGTTGCGTCCAGTTCGACAGCACCTCGCGGCCGCGCACCTCGCCGCGCGCCATGCGCTGTGCGGTTGCGGCGACGACCTTGAGATCGATCGCTACGGTCGGGCCGATGCCTTTGACTTCTTCAAGCAGAGACGCCGGAGCACCGAGCACTTCGGCCAGCGAGCCGAAGCGGGCGATCAGCGCCTTGGCGATCGGCTTGGTGTCGACACGCGGGATCAGGCGAAACAGCAGGAGCTCGAGCAACTCGTAGTCGGGCAGGGCATCCGGACCGCCGGCGACAAAGCGCTCGCGCAGGCGATCGCGATGGCCGTGATAATGCGGCTTTTCGGCGGGCGCCGCTTTCGTCGGGGCTTTCTGTGGCGGCTCGACCCAGCTTTCCGAAAAGAAGGCTCGCTCGTCTTCTTCGACTTTCCCCATCACCGCCCGCTCCCCTCAGGCCTTGGCTGAAACTAAGCCGGCAGGCCAGGCCGGTCGAGGTTTTTCGGCGACAGCGTGAAGATCTCGCAGCCGGTGTCGGTGACGCCGATCGTGTGCTCGTACTGCGCCGACAGCGAGCGGTCGCGCGTGACCGCCGTCCAGCCGTCGGAGAGCACCTTCACATGCGGGCGGCCGAGATTGATCATGGGCTCGATGGTAAAAATCATGCCCGGCCGCATCTCTACGCCTTCGCTGACGATGCCGTAGTGCAGGATGTTCGGCGCGTCGTGGAACAGCTGGCCGACGCCGTGGCCGCAGAAATCACGCACCACGGAGCAGCGCTCGGCTTCGGCATAGGTCTGGATGGCGGCGCCGATGGCGCCGGTGCGGGCGCCCGGCCTGACCGCGGCGATACCGCGCATCAGGCATTCATGCGTCACCTCGAGCAGGCGCTCGGCGGCGCGCTTGATGGCGCCGACCGGGTACATGCGCGAGGAATCGCCGTGCCAGCCGTCGAGAATATAGGTGACGTCGATGTTGACGATGTCGCCATCCTTCAACGGCTTGTTGTCCGGAATGCCGTGGCAGACGACGTGGTTGATCGAGGTGCACGAAGACTTGGTGTAGCCGCGATAGTTGAGCGTCGCCGGCAGCGCGCCATTGTCCATGCCGAATTCGAAGACGAAGCGGTCGATCGTTTCGGTCGTCACGCCGGGCTGCACCATCGGCACAAGCTCGTCGAGGCAGCGCGCGGTGAGGTCGCAGGCCTTGCGCATGCCGGCAAAGCCTTCCTCGCCATAGAGCCTTATTTGGCCGGTGTTTCTCAAAGGAGCCGTTGCGGCGTCGAGATAGGTAACCATTTTCGTCCGTTCGGAGTGCCGGCTCATGGTGCGAGCCGATGCGGAGGAGATTTCTCCAGATTTGGCACCGGAAGCCGCAAGGTTCAAGAACGAAGTGCATTTGCGCACCCCGGAGACGGATCCCGCGAACCAGCAAGCGCAGATGGCGAAGAAGGTTTTGGACAGGGCGATGCCGGTTGCATCGCCCTGTCACACAATGGTTATCCTGCGGCCTTAGTCAGGTTTTCCAGCCCCCGGCGACTGCCGGACTTCCCTCAGCCGTGACAAAAAGCAGGTACTTCATGCGCCGGATCGTTCTCGCCGCCATATTGCTGGCCTCCACAGTGGCTGGCGCTGCCGCCGCCGACGGCACGCTGGTGCTTTACACCAGCCAGCCCAACACCGACGCGCAACAGACCGTCGATGCCTTCATGGCCAAGAACCCCGGCATCAAGGTCGACTGGGTGCGCGACGGCACGCCGAAGATCCTGGCCAAGCTCCATGCCGAGATCGAAGCCGGCCAGCCGCAGGCCGACGTGCTCCTGATCGCCGATGTCGTGACCATGGAAGGCCTGAAGAAGGAAGGCCGGCTGCTTAGCTATCCGGAGGCGAAGGTCGATGGCCTCGACGCTGCGCTTTACGACAAGGACAAGACCTATTTCTCGACCAAACTGATCACCACCGGCATCGTCTACAACACCAAGGCGCCTTTCGTGCCGACGAGCTGGGAAGACCTGAAGAAGCCGGAAGCCAAGGGGCTGATCGCGATGCCGAGCCCGCTGACCTCGGGTGCCGCGATGATCCACACCGTCACGCTCACCGGCAATCTGCCGGAAGGCTGGGACTATTACAGCGCGCTCGCCAAGAACGGCGCGCAGGCCAGTGGTGGCAATGGCGACGTGCTGAAAGCCGTCAGCGGCGGCGACAAGCTCTTCGGCATGATCGTCGATTACATGCCGATCCGCGAGAAGGCCAAGGGCGCGCCGGTCGAGTTCGTGTTCCCGAAGGAAGGCGTGTCGGCGGTCACCGAGCCGGTCGCGATCCTCTCCACCGCCAAGAACCAGGAAGCCGCCAAGGCCTTCGTCGACTTCCTGTTGTCGAAGGACGGGCAGGAAGTCGCCGCCAAGATGGGCTACATCCCGGCCCGCGCCGACGTCGCGCTGCCGGCCGGCTATCCGGATCGCTCCACCATCAAGGTGCTGGGCTATGACGCCGCCACCGCGCTCGCCAATGATGCGAAAAATAAGGAAAAGTTCAGCACGACGATGAGCCAGTAAGCGCCGTTGTCCACTGCGGAAAATAGCATCGTCGGATCAGCTCTGAGCTCGCAGGGATCCGGCGATTTCGCGCGGTCGGGCACGATGTTCGGCCAGCGTCTATCGGCACTGGCCGTGCTTCTGGTCATCGCCGTGCTCAGCCTGTTGCCAATGGCACGCCTCGTCATCGCCGCGATCGCGCCTGGCGGCGAGGCCGATTTCGGCGCTTTTGCCGGTCGGCTGGTAAAACCTGCCGCCTTGCGGGCGATGTGGCACTCACTCGATACGTCGTTCTTCGGCGCCGTGCTGGCGCTCTGTATCGGCATCCCCTTCGCCATCGCCGTCACCATGACCGACCTGCCGGGGCGAAAGATCCTCGGTTTCCTGCTGCTGTTGCCGCTGATGATCGCGCCGCAGGTGACGGCGCTGGCCTGGCTGCATTTGTTCGGCCCGTCGAGCACCTTGCTTGGCATGTTCGGCCTGGCGCCGCCGCCCGGCACCGCCAACCCGATGCTTGGCCGGGGCGGCATCATCCTGCTTTACGGTGTGCAACATGCGCCGATCGCCTTCATCACGATGCGGGCAGGGCTGTCTCGGGTGCCGCGCGACCTGGTCGAGGCCGCGCGCTCCTGCGGCGCAACGCCGCTTGGCGTGTTGCGGACCATCGTGCTGCCGGTCGTGCGGCCCTATGTCGTGGCGGCCGCGGCGCTCGCTTTCGTTTCAGGCGTCGGCAATTTCGGCATTCCGGCGCTGCTCGGCATGCCCGTCAACTATCTGACCTTGCCGACATTGATCTATCAGGACCTGTCGAGCTTCGGGCCCGGCGTGCTGCCGCAGATCGCGGCGCTGTCGGTGCTGGTCGGCGCGCTGGCGCTTGCCGGCATGGCGTTCCAGTCGGTGGCGTTGCGCGGCGCTGGCCATCGCATCGTTGCCGGCAAGCCGGCGCAATTCGAGCTCGGACGCTACCGGTTGCCCCTTGCCTGCCTTGGTTGGCTGGTGATCGGCTTGACGCTCCTGCTGCCCGCCTGCGCGCTGCTGGCGACGTCGCTGGTGCCGTCCTTCGGCGTGCCGCTCGAGCCGCAAACGGCGACATTGGCCAACTATACCGAAGTGCTTGTCCGGCAGGCTTCCACCGTGCGCGCCTTCCGCAACTCGCTGTTCTTCGCCGGCGGCGCGGCGCTGATCCTTGCGCTTGGCGTCATCCCGATGGCCGCGCGGCTCGAACGCTTCGACCGGCGCTGGCGGCGTGTGCTGGCCGGCATCGTCGACCTGCCTTATTCGATCCCCGGCGTGGTGCTGGCCATCGCCTGCATCCTTTTGTTCCTGCGGCCTTTGCCGCTGATCGGCAGCCTTTACGCAACGGCCTCGATCATCCTGGTCGCTTACGCAATGCGCTTCCTCACCCTGGCGCTGAAGCCTGTTGCCACGGCAATCGGGCAGATCCCGCGCGATCTCGACGAGGCGGCCGCCGTTTGCGGCGCCGGCCCGTTGCGGCGGCTGTGGACGATCACCGCGCCGCTCGCCGCGCCCGCCGCCGTGGCGGGCGGGCTGCTCGTTTTCATGAGCGCGTTCAATGAGCTGACCGTGTCGGCGCTGCTATGGTCGAGCGGCAAGGAAACGCTGGGCGTCGTGCTGTTCAGCCTGGAGGAGGCGGGGCTTGGAACGCAGGCGGCCGCGATCGCGGTGTCCACGATCATTGTCGTCGTCGTGCTGCTTCTGGCGCTCGACCGGTTCGGCCGTCGCCTGCCAGCTGGTGTTTTGCCCTGGCGCTAAGGCGTGTCAGGCGCTGGGCACCACCCAGGCGTCGGATACCGCGACATGCACAAATTGCCCCGCCGTCAGCGCCTCGGCGCTGTCGACCAGCAAATGTTGTCCAGGTTCGGCTAGCGCCAGCCGGACTTCGTGCACCGGTCCGCGATAGACGCTGTCCAGCACCGTCGCCGGCAGGCCTTCGGACGCAATACGCAAGGCTTCCGGCCGCAACAGCACCCTGACCGCGCCGGCCCGCCCGCTGTTGCTGCGCGCCGCAAGCCGGTGTCCGGCGATGTCGATCGTTGCGGTCTCGCCGGCATGGTCGACGGCATTGCCGGAAATCAGGCTGCCGCGGCCAACGAAGCCGGCCACCGCCGCATCGGCGGGCGACCGGTAGATTTCCTCTGGCGCAGCCGACTGCAACAGCTTTCCGTTGCTCATCACCGCGACACGATCGGCTAGCGCCAGCGCCTCGGCCTGGTCATGGGTGACATAGACGATCGTCGCACCGGTGCGGCGGTGGATCTCGCGAAACGCGTCGACCATGGCGGAGCGCAGATGCATGTCGAGATTGGCGAGCGGCTCGTCGAACAGGATGATCCTGGCTTCGGCAACCAGGCAACGGGCCAGCGCCACACGCTGCCGCTGGCCGCCCGACAACTCGTCGATGCGGCGTTTCGCGAAGCCGCCAAGGCCGACAATGTCGAGCACGGCGGCGACGCGGGCAGGGATATCGGCTTGAGCGACGTGCCTGGCTCGCAACGGATAAGCGACGTTCTCGGTGACATCCATATGCGGCCACAGCGCATAGGACTGGAAGACGACGCCGACATTGCGCACCTCAGGCGGCAATTGCCGCTTCGGATCGGCGACAAGCGCATCGCCGAAGTAAACGCTGCCTTCGCTCGGCGCCTCGAAGCCGGCGATCAGCCGCAGCATCGTCGTCTTGCCGCATCCGGATGGGCCGAGCAGCGCCGTGAACGAACCTTCCGGAAAAATTAGCGAGACGCCGTCGAGCGCGGTGGTGTCGCCATAGCGCTTGATGAGGGATTCGACCCGGATTTCGCTCATTTTTTCGCTCCACCGCAGTTGCGATGGCCCGGCAATACGTTGGAAATCCGGCATTGGCAATGAGACCGGCGCTGATCTGGCAAGGGCGCCTGTCTGCCGCACCAGTGAACCGATTGTTGACCGCACTGAGGTCACATTCCTGCGCCAGAAGGCGCTTAAAGCAACTTTTCATAGCGAGCTGCGTTGCTGAGGCTGCGCCGTTCGGGAGACAGGGAATGGACAGATTGCAATTCGAGGTGCCGGTGCGCATCACGCCCGCGCCCGGCCTGCCGATCGAGGAAATCTACAGCGTCGAGCAGGCGCTCGACGTCCTGCAGGACTGGCCGAAGCGCCGCCAGGGCAAGATCTATGAGACGGCGTTCAACGCCTGTTTCGGCGCGACCGTCGACGTGGCCAGCACCGAGGAGGCGTGCCGCGCCTTCATGGCCTTTTGCCGTGTCAGCGGATTGCTGGCCAGGGACATGATGGTTCCGGGCAAACGCGCCGGCAACGGAAATGCCGCCCGCGAGGCAAGGTTCTAACCGCTATTTCGCCGGATCAGCCGCCGAACGACACGCCCCTGTAGCGCATTCCGACCTGCACGCCACGCACGATCACGCGCGACAGGATTTCCATGTCGAGCGGCATTTGCGGGCGCCAGACGTCGAGCAGCAGAGCGACGCGGGGCTGGTCCGAATTGTTCAGGACCTCATGCTCGAACGTGTCGTCCCACAGCATGCATTCGCCGTCGGCGATGCGCCTTTCCTCGTGATTGATCATCATGATCGTCGCCGGGCGCCCGTCCGGTTGTTTCGGGATGACCAGGCCCAGATGAAACCGCATGATGCCGCGAAACGGGCCACGATGCGGCGGGATGTGCTTGTGCGGGGCAAGGAACGAGACAGCCGCCGATTTGACCTCGGGACATTCGCTCAGCAGCCGGCTCAGAACCGGCATCCTTGCGAGGTTCTCGGGAACCGTCATGTCGTAGGCCTTGAGCACGAACATGCGCCAGTCGAGGCCGTCCTTGGCGGAGATATCAGCCTGCTCCGGCATGATGTCGTGGAAGCGCGGCGCCTTGTTCAGCTTTGCCGCGAGCGCTTCGTCGCGGATGCCCTGCCAGGCGGCGGTGAACTTCGCCGCGTTGGGAAAATGCGTGCCGGCATCAAGAATCGCCGGTGCATCTATGCGCTTTTCGTAGATGCGACGGACCAGGTTGGTTCCAAGATCGTAAGCGTTCTGCATGTCATTACCTCGGCGATTTTATATACAGTGGGCAATTGCTTCAAACCATCGCTCACGCAGATTTGTTCGAGCCGTGGACGGCTAGACATCGCGGCTCGCACCTCATTGCGTCTCCGACGCCAGGTGCGGACCGGTGCCGACATCGACGACCTCGGGCCTGGCGCTGTCGATGGTGCCGTCCCAGCCGCCGCCAAGCGCCTTGTTGAGCGCGATATAGTCGGTGGCGATCGACACCCGGCTCTGCAGCAAGGTGTCCTCGGCAGAATAGAGCGACCGTTCCGCGTCGAGCACGTCGAGAAGGCTGGTCTCGCCGGCCTTGTAGAGCGTTCTTTCGAGCCGCGCGGCATCGCCGTAGGATTTGGCCGAAGAGTCGAGCTTGCCGTTCCTGATGCGCTCCTGCGACAGCGACACGAGAGCGTTCTCAACGTCCTCCAACGCCGTCAGCACGGCGGATTTGTAGGCGATGAAATATTGGTCGCGCTGCGCCTTGGCGACGTCGACGGCAGCCTTCAATTGGCCGGCATTGAACAGCGGCACGCTGAGCGTCGGCCCGAACGACCAGCCGATGGTGGAGTTCTTGCCGAGGTCGCCGACCCTCAAGGCAGTGGTGCTGATGTCACCGGTCAGGCTGACGCTTGGATAGCGCGCGGCCTCGGCCTGGCCGATCTTGGCCGTATATTGGGCATATTGCCGTTCGGCCACGCGAACGTCCGGACGGGCGAGCAGGATGTCGGCCGGAACGCCGGTCGGAATCGGCAGCCGCGGCGAAGGAATCGGTACACCGCGCTTCAGCCGCTCGCTTGGTGCCGCCGGCGGCCGTCCGGTGAGCACGGAAATACGATGCACCGCCTCGGCATAGCCTGCTCGCAGGCTCGGAACATCGGCTTCGGTGCCGCTGGCCTGTCCTTCGGCCTTGGCGACATCCGCGGCGGTTGCCGTGCCGGCGAGCGCCATGGTGCGCGTGAGCTGGGCGGTCTGCCGCTGCGATACCGCCGAACGCTCGGCGAGCGCGATGCGGGCCTGGTAGCCGCGCGCCTGGATATAGTTCGAGGACACATCGCCAACCAGCGTGAGGAGCGTCGAGCGCAAGTCCTCTTCGGACGCATCGAGCCCATAGCGCGCCGCCTCGACGCTCCTGCGATTGGCGCCGAAAAGATCGAGCTCCCAACTGGCGTCGAAACCTGCCTGATACTGATCGTAAGTTTCGCTGGCGGACGTGCCGGCGGTGGTGGCGGATGCCCGGTTGCGGGTCGCGGATGCCGAGCCGTCGGCGGACGGAAACAATGTGCCGACGGACTGGCGGTAACTGGCGCGCGCTTCGCGGATCTTGGCCTTGGCGCTGGCGACATCGAGATTTCCGGCGACTGCTTCCTCGACGAGCGCGTTCAGCTCGGGATCGCGCAGCCGCTGCCACCATTTCGACAGCTGCGCCGGCTTTGCCGGTTTCGCCGCCTTCTGCCCGCTCCAGCCTGCTGGCATCGCCAGCAGTGGCTTCTCATAATCCGGGCCAACGACGCATCCCGAAAGCAGGACAGCGGTAAATGCGGGCAAGAAGAGGCCCTTCGCGGTCGCGAGACCGCGTTCAAAACCAATCATTCTGGAGAAACCTTATTCTTGAGTGGCTGTGGCTTGTGTATCGCCCGTATTCTGCCCGCCGGTACTTTGGTTGGCCGCCTTGCCCTTGAAGATGCGTCGCACAGTGACGAACAGAAGCGGCACCAGGAAGACGCCGATCACCGTCGCCGCGATCATGCCGCCCATCACGCCGATGCCGACCGAGTTCTGCGCGCCCGAGCCCGCGCCACTGGCGATGGCCAGCGGCGTGACGCCGAGGATGAAGGCCAGCGACGTCATCAGGATCGGCCGCAAGCGTTGTCGCGCCGCCTCGAGCGTCGCCTCGACCAGCCCCATGCCGGCCGCTTGCCGCTCGATGGCGAACTCGACGATGAGGATGGCGTTCTTGGACGCAAGGCCGATCGTGGTCAGCAGGCCGACCTTGAAATAGACGTCGTTGGTCTGGCCGAAGAGGGTGGCCGCCGCAAGCGCGCCGAAGATGCCGATCGGCACCGACAGCATGACCGCGAACGGGATCGACCAGCTTTCATAGAGTGCGGCCAGGCACAGGAAGACGACCAGCGCCGAGATCGCATAGAGCGACAGCGCCTGGTTGCCGGAAAGGCGTTCCTGGTGCGATAGCCCGGTCCATTCATGCGAATATCCAGGCGGCAATTGCGCCACCAGCCGATCGATCTCGTCCATGGCCGCGCCAGAGCTTACGCCCGGGGCCGCGGCGCCTTGGATCTCGACTGCTGCCGAACCATTGTAGCGTTCAAGCCGGGGTGAGCCGAAGGTCCAGTGGCTCGAGGCGAAGGCTGAGAACGGCACCATGGCGCCGCTGGCATTGCGTACCTGCCATTTGTCCAGATCTTCCGGTTGCATGCGGAAGTTTGCGTCCGACTGCATATAGACCGGCTTCACCCGCCCGCGATCGATGAAATCGTTGACGTAGTCGCTGCCCCAGGCGCTCGACAGCGTGTTGTTGATGTCGGCGAGGCTGACGCCGAGCGCGCTGGCCTTTTCCTGGTCGATGTCGACGGAGAATTGCGGTTGGTCCTCCTGGCCGTTGGGCCTCGTGGCGGTGAGCAGCTTGCTCTGTGCCGCGAGGCCCAGAAGCTGGTTTCGCGTCTGGATCAGTGCATCATGGCCAGCGCCGTTGACGTCCTGCAGGTAGAAGTCGAAGCCGTTGGTGTTGCCAAAACCCTGGATCGCCGGCGGGGCAAGCGCGAAGACCTGCGCATCCCTGATCTTGGAGAAGGCGCCCATGGCGCGGCGGGCGACCGCTTGCGCCGCCAAAGCCGGTGATTTGCGCTGGCTGAAATCCTTCATCGGCACGAAAGCGATACCGACATTCTGCCCGGCGCCACCGAAGCCGAAACCGGAGGCGGTGAAGACCCCTTCGACCGCGTACTTTTCCTCCTTGAGATAGTGGTCGGTCACCTCGGCCAGCACGCGCTCGGTCCGGTCCTGCGTCGCGCCGACCGGCAGCGACACGCTGGTAATCAGTATGCCCTGGTCCTCTTCCGGCAGGAACGAGCTCGGCAGCCGGGTAAACATCCAGCCCATGGCGATGACGATGGCGAGGAAGATGGCGAGGAAACGCCAGGACCGGTTGATGATGCCGTGCGAGCCGTTGCGATAGGCTGTCGTGCCGCGATCGAAGACGCGGTTGAACCAGCCGAACGGGCCGGTTTGCGTGGCATGGTCCTTGGGCCGCCGCAGGATGGTGGCGCACAGCGCCGGCGTCAGCACCAGGGCGACCAGCACTGACAGCACCATGGCCGAGACGATGGTCACCGAGAACTGCCGGTAGATGATGCCGGTCGAGCCGCCGAAGAAGGCCATCGGTACGAATACCGCAGACAGCACGGTGGCGATGCCGACCAGCGCGCCGGTGATCTCGTTCATCGATTTTCGCGTCGCCTCTTTCGGCGACAATTCTTCCTCCTGCATGACGCGCTCGACATTTTCGACGACGACGATGGCGTCGTCGACCAGCAGGCCGATGGCCAGCACCATGGCGAACATGGTCAACGTGTTGACGGAATAGCCGAACAGCGACAGCACGCCGAACGTGCCGAGCAGCACCACCGGCACGGCGATGGTCGGGATGATGGTCGCCCGCAAATTCTGCAGGAAGATGAACATCACCAGGAACACCAACACGATCGCCTCGGCCAGCGTCTTGACCACCTCTTCGATCGACAGCCGCACGAAGGGCGAAGTGTCATAGGGGTAGACGACCTTGACCCCTTGCGGGAATGTCGAGCTCAGCCGGTTGATCGTCGTGCGCACCGCTTCCGCCGTGCTGATAGCGTTGGCGCCGGTTGCGAGGTTGACGGCGACACCGGCCGCCGGCTGGCCATTGAATCTTGCCGCAGTCGTATAGCTTTCGGCGCCGAGCTCGACGGTGGCGATGTCGTTGAGCCGCACCAGCGAGCCGTCGGTCTGGCTCTTCAGGATGATGTTGCGGAACTGTTCGGCTGTCTGCAGCCGGCTCTTGGCCGTCACCGTGGCGTTGAGCTGCTGACCCTTGCGTTGCGGCATGCCGCCGAGCTGGCCGGCCGAAACCTGGGTGTTCTGCGCCTCGATCGCCGCGGCCACGTCGCTCGGCATCAGCGTGTATTTGGCTAATTTGTCAGGATCGAGCCAGATGCGCATGGCATAGCTGGAGCCGAAAAGCTGCGTCGAGCCGACGCCTTCGACCCGCTTCAGCGTGTCGTTGATGGTCGAGTCGACATAGTCGGCAAGATCGGTCGAGTTCATCTTGCCGTCGCTGGAGACGAAGCCGATGACCATCAGGAAGCCGGTCGAGGATTTGGAGACGGTGATGCCGTTGCTCTGCACCACCTGCGGCAGCTGCGACTGAACCAGCTGCAGCTTGTTCTGGGTCTGCACCTGGGCGGTGTCGGGATCGGCGGCGGTGGTGAAGGTCAGCGTGATCGAGGCCTGGCCGGTCGAAGTCGAGGTCGCCGTCATGTAATCGAGATTGTCGATGCCGGTCATGCCTTGCTCGATGACCTTGGTCACCGAATTCTCGACCGTCTGCGCATCGGCGCCTGGATAGGTGGCGCTGATGTTGACCGTGGTCGGCGCGATCTGCGGATATTGCGAGATCGGCAGCGTGGTGAGCGCGAGCAGGCCGCCCAGCATGATCACGATGGCGATCACCCAGGCGAAGATCGGCCGGTTGATGAAGAATGCTGACATCGCTCAGTTCCCGGTCGACTGATTGCTGGCCGTCTTGGACATGGCGGGTGCCGCCGATGTGCTCTGGCCGCGCTCCTTGACCTCGCCGGTCGTCTCGTCGATCGTCACCTCGACGGCGGTCGCATCGCCGCCGGGGCGGACAAGCTGCATGCCCTCGACGATGACGCGGTCGCCGTCGCCGACGCCCGAATCCACCAGCCAGTTGTTGCCGACGCTGTTGCGGACAGCGAGCACGCGCGTCTCGACTTTCCCTTGGGCGTTGATGACCATGGCGGTCGCTTCGCCCTTGGTGTTGCGGCTGACGCCGCGCTGCGGCACCAGGAAACTGTTCTGGGCGACGCCCTCTTCGACCAGCGCCCGCACATACATGCCCGGCAGAAGCAGGCGGTCGGGATTGGGGAACTCAGCCCGGAGCGCGAAGGTGCCGGTCGTCTGGTCGACATTGGCGCCGGCGAATTCCAGCTTGCCGGTCTGCTGATAGATGGTGCCGTTCTCGAGCTTCAGCTTGACGCTGACATTGGGGCCGCTGAACTTCAGTCGCCCTTCCGAGATCGCCTGGCGCAGATTGAGCAGATTGGTGCTCGACTGCGTGACGTCGACATTGATCGGGTCGAGCGAGCGGATGGTGGTCAGCACCGTCTCCTGGTTGGCGGTGACCAGCGCGCCCGGCGTCAGCGTGGACTTGTCGATGCGGCCGGCGATCGGCGCGGTGATCGAGGTGCGGTCGAGGCTGATGCGCGCGGTCTCGACACTTGCCTTGGCCGAGGCCACATCCGCCTGGGCCTGCGCCAGCGTCGCGGCGGCGTCGTCATAATCCTGTTTGGAAACAACGTTCTGCTTCAAAAGCCCGGCATAGCGATCGAACTTGGCCTGCGCGGTCGGCACTGCCGCTTCGGCCTTCTGCTCAGCTGCCTGCGCGCTGTCATAGGCTGCCTTGTAGCTGGCCGGATCGATAAGATAGAGCGGCTGTCCCACCACCACTTCGGCGCCTTCCTTGAACAGGCGCTGCTGGATGATGCCGT
Organism: Mesorhizobium sp. ORM8.1; assembly: GCF_053005525.2. Lineage (NCBI taxonomy): Bacteria > Pseudomonadati > Pseudomonadota > Alphaproteobacteria > Hyphomicrobiales > Phyllobacteriaceae > Mesorhizobium > Mesorhizobium sp. ORM8.1. The sequence continues at coordinate 6,927,697 of NZ_CM132600.1, forward strand.
CCACTTGCGGCCGCACCTCGGCAACCAGCGAAGCCGCCGTGCGCCCCGGCAATTCGGCCGTGATCGCGACCGACTGCGGATGCAGCGTGACGACGCCGACCTCGGGCTTGCCGACACCGCCCATGCCGGCCGGAGCTTTGCTCTGCTCTTGCGAGCAGGCGGCAAGAAGAAGCGCTCCGCACAGAATTCCGGCCCAAGGCGCCAGTTGGCGTCGCCTTGCTGGCAAAGCAGATTGACTAGACAGGAAAGGCATCTGGATTTTCCCCGGAATTGCAGTTGTGGCCCGGCCAGCGGTGTCGGGCTCCTTCACCAGAAGCCGGCCGAGATGTCTGGCAAGGAAGCGTTGAATGTCGTCCATGAAGGTGTAGACGACCGGAACATAGATGAGGCTGAGCACGGTCGAGGAGATGAGCCCGCCGATCACGGCGATCGCCATCGGCGCGCGGGTCTCGGCGTCGGCGCCGATGCCGAGCGCGATCGGCAACATGCCGGCGCCCATGGCGATCGATGTCATGACAATGGGCCGTGCCCGCTTGCGGGCGGCGTCGAGCAGTGCTTCGAAGCGGCTCATGCCATGCTCCTTCTGCGCGACCAAGGGCATACTCGACAAGCAGATCGAGTTCTTGGCCGCGATGCCCACCAGCATCAGTATGCCGATAAGCGGCGATATGCCAAGCGCCTTGCCCTTGACGACAGGGTTAGGCGAGTTGCCGCGACCATACGTCCTAAGCGATCTTGCGGTCATGATTTCCCTGGCCGTCGGGCCGCTTCGGCAACGGAAGCGACAGGCGCCAGGCGGCGAAACTCAACCGGATCGCTCCCTGCAGCGTTTCCACCGGCATAGTCGGCGGCAAGGCGTGGCGGCCATGGCCGGGCGAGAGTTTCGGGCTGACCGATGCGATCAGCCGCAACATCATCAGGACTTCCCACATTGTCGTGGTTCCATTGTGTGATCTTCGAATGGCCGGACGGCGAGGCACTTCTGACATCGGCGGAAAACCGGCCGGCCCTTGAACGGGTGGGTCAGGGAGCCGGCCGGCGCTGCCGGTCAGAGTTGCTCGCCATTCCGGGGTAGGGGTGGCGGGAGCTGTTCGCCCTCATCAGGCGAACCTCCGGGTCCGGCTGCATCCGGCGGACCGCCCCATGGACCGGGGGGCGGGCCGTGCGGTCGATCCGCCGAAGCGAGGATTTCGAGCTGTTCGGGCGTCAGCTTGGAGCGAAGCGCGGCGATCGCGTCCTTCAGCTTGGCCGCGGAAACGGCGCGTGCCGTGACATCGTCGGCCAGCTTTTCCTGGAAGGTGAAAGGATCGCGCTTAGCTCCATCAGAACCTGGAGGGACATCGGGACCCGGCGCGCCGGTGCCGCCCGGACCGAAATCGGGACGCGACGGCGGCGCCAGCACCGCCTGCAGCGCGCTGGTGTAGTCGCGCCAGGCGTCGAGCTGTTCGGAGCGGATGCCGATCCTTGTCTCGATCGCGGCGAGCCGGGCAGCCAGAAATTCCGGCGGCGGACCCAGGCGATGTGGGCCAAAGCCTTCAGGCCCGTGCCGCATGGCCCAGCGCGGGCCGTGCCACGGCATCGGGCCCTGGCCCGCATCGTCCTGCCGGTCTATCGCCGGCGGCTGGTCGCCTGGGGCGCCGGGTTGCGGCTGTGCGGCGAGCACCGGGTGGATGGCCGCGACTGAGAACAAGCCGAACGCCAGTAATGTGCCTCGCATGACGTGATCCTTTCCTGCATGCTTCGGATGGCAGGGAGGATAGGAAGCGACTTTTGCCGCTTCGCGTCGGCATGTTGCCGAAGGTTTCCGCAAAAAGGAGATTTGTTTCCGAATGTTTCCATGGTCTTGCCGGAAACGTTCGGTTGCAATTTTTCATGCCGCTTGCTGGCGGCTCTCCCTATAATCATGAGCGAGTGATCACGGGCGAACCAGGCAACACGGGCAGGGAATGCAGTCACAACCCCATATCCTCGTCGTCGACGACGACCGCGAAATCCGTACGTTGCTCGGGCGCTATCTCGACGGCCAGGGTTTTCGCGTGTCGGTCGCGGCCGACCGACGCGAATGCGAGCAGAAGCTTGGCGCGGGCCAGTTCGATCTCGTCGTGCTCGACGTCATGCTGCCGGATGGCTCGGGTCTCGACATCTGCAAGGCGTTGCGGGACCGCAAGCCGCATGTCCCGGTGATCCTGCTGACGGCGCTGAAGGAAGATGTCGACCGCATCATCGGGCTCGAGCTCGGCGCCGACGACTATCTCGGCAAGCCGTTCAACCCGCGCGAGCTTTCGGCCCGCATCCGCGCCGTGCTCAGGCGCGCAGCGCCGGAAGAAGCGGCGCCGCCCAAGGTGCGCGTCTATCACTTCGCCGGCTATCGGCTGGAGCCCGACACGCGCAAGGTGATCGACGGCGAAGGAGCGGCGATCGACCTCACCGGCGCCGAGTTCGACCTGTTGCAGGTCTTCCTCGACCGCCCCGGCAGGCTGCTGTCGCGCGACCAATTGCTCGACCTGACGCAAGGCCGCGAGCGCGATCCGCTGGAGCGCTCCGTCGACGTGCTGGTGAGCCGGCTGCGACGGAAGTTTGCCGAAGCGGGCGAGGCGGCTTTGTTCAAGACGGTGCGCAATGGCGGCTACCAGCTCACGGCGCGCGTCGAGACGACGGAGTACCGCGTCCCGACGGCGAAGGCCGAGACATGACCTCGCTGCGCCGCCGACTGATCATCCTTCTGGTCGTTTCGATCCTCGGCGTGGTCGGGCTGGCTACGTTCGTCGCGGTCAAGGTGCTCGGCGGTCCGTCGCCGGAGCTGGTCATGGGTCCGCTTGCGCATCAGATCCAGTATATGGTGCAGCTCGTTCCTGGCCACGCGCAGAGCGCCAGCGACGCGCCCGTGACCATCAGCGACCACCCGGCAGCCGGCATTGAGGACCGCAAGCACACGCGTGCTGAACGACATGCTGCAGCATGACGGCGTCGCGGTTTCAGCCGTCGTGACACGCAATGCCGGCAGGCCCGGCATGGTCGCTTCGGTCGCATTGCCCGGCAATCGCTGGATGATCGTCGACGTTGCCGATCTGGGTCCGCCGAGCGATGTCTGGTACGGGCTGGCGGGCTGGATGGCGCTGATCGTGCTGGGCGCCACGCCGGTGTCGATCTATTTCACCGGCGTGCTGGTGCGGCCACTCGAAATGCTCGAGGCCACTGTCAGCAAGATCGGGTCGGATGGCATGCTGGCGGCTGTCCCGGAAAAAGGGCCGGCCGAAGTCAGGGCGACGGCGCGCGCGCTCAATGAGCTGTCCGAAAGGCTGAAAACGGCGATGGAAAGCCGCATGCGGCTGGTCGCGGCCGCCGGCCATGACCTCAGGACGCCGATGACCAGGATGCGGCTCAGGGCCGAATTCCTCGACGAAGACCGCGACAAATGGCTGAACGACCTCGACGAACTCGATCGCATCGCCGACAGCGCCATCCGGCTGGTGCGCGAGGAGGTCAACCAGGACGCGGTCGAGCCGTTGGAACTGGACCGGCTGGTGCGCGATATAGAGGCCGAAATGACCACGCTCGGCCACGCCGTCTCGATCGAGCACCTGGACAGGGTCTCGGTCAAGGCCGGCGCGCTTGGCCTGCGGCGCGCGCTGCGCAATCTGATCATCAACGCCGCGACGCACGGCAAGAGCTGCACCGTCTCGCTGTCGGCCCAGCGTGGGCAAGCCGTTCTCGCCATCGCCGATCGCGGGCCGGGCATTCCGCCGGACCTGCTCAACAAAGCGTTCGAGCCGTTCTTCCGCGTTGACCCGGCGCGCACGCAGTTCATTGCGGGCGCCGGCCTCGGCCTTGCCATCGCCAAGGAGATCATCGAGCGCTACGGCGGCACGATCCGGCTGGAGAACCGGCCGAGCGGCGGACTGCTGCAAACGGTGGTGTTCGCGGCGGTCTAGAATCCGGCCGTTCGTCCTGGTGCTATTCCAGCCCCTTGGCGTGATCCCAGGCACCACATCTTCAGCGCCTTCTGGTCGAGTGCTTTCGGCCGATGGAAGCGCCCGAGAACTGCGAGAGCCTGCTGATCGCCAAGGATACTCTGTCGCCCGTTGCGACGAAGGCGCTGGCCAGCGCCTTCGCAATCCCGCCGACCTGCTCAGCGCGCCGCTGATCCATGACGAGCGCCCGACCGGCTGGGCGGATTGGCTGCGGGGGACCTGGGATTGACTGCGTGGACAGGCGGCCTCGCTCGCCGCATCGTGACAGCGCGGCCATTGCGGGACTGCGTCACGAGATGCGAATTTGATGACACGATGTTTTTGCGAGGACGCCACCATGCCCATAGGCAGGATTATGCTTTGCACGGCAGCAATCATCATTGCCGCCACAAATTTCGCCAACGCACGGCCCGACACGCGCAAGATGACGTGCGCGCAGACCCAGGCGCTGATCCAGAGCCAGCATGCCGCGGTGCTGTCCACCGGACCGAACACCTATGACCGCTATGTCCGCCAATTCGGTAATGAGTGCGATGCGCCTTACGTGCCGATGGTTGACTATGTCCCGGCCAGTGACGGTCGGTGCATGGTTTATCGGTGCGAAGAGCCATCGCCAATGGTTCCGGAGTGACCGGCCGACACCGCGGGGAGTCTCCGATACCAGCTAATACCGCTCACTTGACCTTCTGAATTTCGGGAGCCGGCGTCTGGTCGGCCGGTGGCGCCGGCGTGCAATCCGCGCCCTTGCAGTCGAGGACGGGATCGTCGGCCGGCGGCAGGCAATTCTGTCCCTCGCAGTGGATGGCCGGTGGCTTTTGCGTCGTTGTTTGGCCAGTCGGCTGGGCCGTCTGGTCGTCGGCACGAACGGCCGGCGCGCCGGCCAGGCTGGTCAAAGCGGCGCATAAGAGCGCTGTGCGAAGCAAGTTCATTCTCGCCTCCCATGGCTGAGAGCGAGTGGGATTTTACACTTTCTGACCTGGGTTCCGGTATCGTCACTCGCCAACGACGTTAACGACGCGTTGCTGCGAGCGCGTTGAATCCTTCTATTGCAGGAGACGTGCAATTAGAGCGTTTCACCGTTTCACGGAAACGGCGAAACGCTCTAACTCTTTGTTTCTACGCAATTCCGGACGGAAAACCGATCACACTTTTCCTGGAATTGCTCTAGCTTGTGACTAGGCTTGATGCGCCATATGGGCAAAAGGGGTCACGAGGTGGCCACGTGATCGAGCAGCCGGATCGTCGGATCGCGGAGATGATCTGAGTTGGCGCGGTCGACGCCCTCAACGGTGATGGCGATCGTGCCGTTCTCGATCCTGGATATCCATCCCTTTGCTTTCATGTACCATAAATGAAACTCCAGATGTTCCCGGGGGCAGCCGGACAATCGCTCAAGCTCGACATCTCCGATGCCGGGATTGGTGACGTCCTGCCTGCGTTTCACGTAAAGGAGCGAAAGCAGTTTGGCCTGGACCACAGCGTCTCGCTCGACACCTTTGGCGTCGCTTGCTTCTCCGGCCAATTTCAGGCGAAGGCCGGAATGCTCTTGGTATGCGATGTCGTATTGGGCTCGCTTTACCGGGTCTTTCAGGACGTTGTGGGCCTCCACGATTTCACTGAAGCGGGCTTCATTGCCAGTCTGCTGATTGTCTGGATGGTAGCGCATCGCAAAATAGCGAAATATCCGCTCAACCGTCTCCGAGTTGGCGTTGGGGCTGATCTCCAGGAGTTCGTAGTAATCAACGAACAAAGCGCTGCTCCCTCAAACATCGCCCGAAGAAACCAAGGGCCCGGGCCGCCTAATTTTGCGACCCAGGCCCTCAGCCGTCAGGTTCATCTGACAAGTTGCGCCTGTTGAGGATCGGTCACAAGTCGGACCATAGTCCGCCGATCGCGTCGCGCCTCCCGCTCATGGATACCGTATAGAAGCACTATCGATATACGGGGACCGAGATTGAAACCATACCCATACGGAAAACCGAAGAGAGACCTTAGAGCTTCGCTTGGGAAAAAGAGGCATATCTAACGTCGGTGCTCTTCCTCTGAGATCAAAGCCCGAGTGTCTGACCCTTGTCCAGCTGAAGGAACGCCGCGGACGAATTCTCAAACACCGCATCCTCAAAAGCCTCAACAGCATCTCCGTGAGCAACGGCCACCAGCACGGCCGCCGCACGCTCAACCTCGTCGGCCAAGTGCTCGATCCGATCAAGGCGCTTTGCCAGCCGATTGTGCAGCAGATCAAGCTTGGCGGCTCGATGGAGATCGGCGCGCTTTTCGCCGTGCATGTCCAGGGGGGCAAACATCATCGTCATGGCCTGGACTCCTCAATACGTGCTTGGCCGTGCGATCTTCAGGAGTCGCCGGCGGGCTGCTTTCGCTCGCGCTTGCCCGGTGCGTATGCGGCAGCACAAGGCAAGGCTGATCGCCAGCCCGTGGTTGTCGCTGAGCATTGTTTCGGCCTGCATGAGGGAAAGTTCGGCGCGCTTCGCGCGTTGCCTGGCGACCGCCATTTCCAAGTTCAAAAGTTCAACCATTCTGAATCGTCCTTCGTGTCGGCGGTCCCTTCCATTAGAAAACCGTCACCGAAGCCTTTCGTTCCGAAAACGCCACAGACCTCCTGGACCGTGCCCTGATCCTCATCACCGCGCTCGACATGATGGAAGTCGATTGCGATCTGGAGGACGAGGCCGACGAAGAGCCGTCGCTTGGCTGGACGGCGCGCGGCGGGCAATCTTTGGATTAAGGCCGACTGACGTAGTCGGCCACTACGGCGATGACTTTTCGAACCTCCACGCGCTCTAGGCAGTGGGCCGGGATATCTGGCCATGTTGCTTCGGCACATTCGCTCCGTGTGACCGCGACCGGCCCGCTGGTTGGGGCGTTGGCGGCTTGTGTCGCAGACGAGAAAAGTAGCGTTTGGGTGATCAGCGCCGAGAAGCAGGCGACTTGAAATAACAGGGCGGCAAAAGCGATCTTCTTGAGCATCCGCGACAACGCTCTTGCCGGTCACAGGTTCCTGCTCGACGAGCGGAAGTCTCACGGTGGCGGGCTTATTTCTTCGATCCGGTTGTGCCGCCACTCGGAGGAGCTTTCGGCGACGAGCTTCCTGTTGCAGGCCGATATCCATCCTTGGGGTTCACTGAGGGCTGATATCCTCTTTGTTCCGAAGGGCGAGGAGTCGTTGGTGGTGGCTGGTTGCTTAGGCAAGCAAGAATGTGGGCAGAATCAATCAGAGCGTTCACGCAAATTCGCGGGAGTACATTCGATGCATATTGGGTGCATCGGCCAGAATGTCAGCTAAGTGCTTGAAAACCTGGTACGCCCAAGGGGAATCGAACCCCTGTTACCGCCGTGAAAGAGACGCTAAACATCCCATCGTGGTTTGCCGCAATCCATAATTATCTAGCAATTACAGCTAGTTATGTCTAAAACTGTCTAGCATTGCCTATCCGCTATCGGTCCTGTATATTCCACAAAATTTCACAAATGCGGAATTCGTGACGATGGCGAAGACGGTCAAGGCCGAAAAATTCGACAGCAAGGGCGCTCGGGCCGGCCTAATGGCGCGCGGCGATCCCTATTACGCCAAGATCGGCTCAGGCGTTCACCTGGGTTATCGCAAGGGCAAGAAAGTCGGCCGTTGGGTGTTGCGCTACCGAGATGAGCGAAAGGGCCAGGACGAGGGCGTCTATACCGTTGAGACGCTGGCTGATGCCGATGACGTGTATCCGGCCAATGGCGACACTGTTCTTGATCACGATCAAGCGTGGGAACGCGCGCGGAAGAAACACGCGGAATTGTCGGGCGAAGACGTGATTGCCCACACCTATTCAATCAAGGAAGCCATTGAGGAATATCTGCAATGGATGGAGAGCAACCGGAAATCGGCGAAGGACGCTCGCTGGCGAGCTGAGGCGTTGATTGTGCCCGCGCTAGGCAATAAGGAAGTTGCCAAGCTCAAGGCCAAGGATATTCGCGATTGGCTCAAAAAAGCTGCCAAGTCAGCGCCGCGCGTTCGAACCAAGAAAGGCGCTGAGCAGAAATTCCGCGAACTGTCAGACGATGACGACGCGAAGCGGCGAAGGAAGGCGAGTGCAAACCGCGTCCTAACGATCCTGAAAGCGGCGCTCAACCACGCATGGCGCGATGGCAAGGTTTTGTCTGATGCTCAGTGGCGACGAGTAGAGCCGTTTGAAAACGCGGATGTTGCCCGCGTGAGATATCTGACGGTCGCGGAAGCCAAGCGACTAATCAACGCCAGCGAGCCGGATTTCCGCAAACTGGTTCAAGCCGCTTTGCAAACCGGCGCTCGATATGGCGAGATTGCCGCGCTTCGAGTGGAGGATTTCAATCCCGACGCGGGAACCGTCCATATCCGACAGAGCAAGACCGGCAGCGGGCGGCATGTTGTGCTGACGGCGGAGGGCGCTGAGTTCTTCAAGGGCGCTACAGCCGGCCTCCCTGGCTCTCAGAGGCTGTTCAGCGGCCCTACGGGGCAGGCGTGGGGGAAGTCGCACCAATCACGGCCTATGGCCGATGCATGCTCCAATGCAAAGCTGAGCCCGCCTATCGGGTTCCACGGCTTGCGCCATACGTGGGCATCGCATGCCGTCATGAATGGCGTTCCGTTGATGGTTGTCGCTCGGAATCTAGGCCACGCGGATACGCGCATGGTCGAAAAGCATTACGGCCATTTGGCTCCGTCATACATCGCGGATGCTATCCGCGCGGGCGCTCCGCGCTTTGGTGATAGCGAGCCAACGAATGTTGTCCGCATGGATGCCGCGAAATGAAGAAATTTGAAATTGAATGGGCACCGTCGTTAGAACGGCCGAAGCGAGGCCGCAAGAGCAAGTCGTTTAACGGTACTCACGAAGACAAGAAATATCTTGATGCGGCAATCGCCGGAATTAACGCTGGCGCTTATCGCGATATTGATCATGCTGCAAATCAAATCATAAAGAATGCGCTAGGTGAATGTGACAAGAAGCGATCATTACTAAGAAGGAATTTAAAAAAGCACTTTTCTATTGCAATTCCTGACCGTTGAGGCCGCTAGACTGCCTTGGTACTTTGTGGCCAATGCTCGCCTGTCTTGAACAGGAGTAACCGGTCATGGATTTGCAAACCGAAGCCTACACGGTGCCTGAGTTCTGTGCTGCCCACAGGATTTGCCGCGCCAGCTTCTACAACCTCCAGAAAGCCGCCCAGGGGCCGCGCATCATGCGTGTGGGCGGTCGCGTGCTCGTATCCAAGGAAGCCGCCGCCGATTGGCGCAAAGCCCGCGAAGCGGCCTCTATGGCAGCGGCATAGCGCAAAAAAATTAGGCCGGCCCCCGCAAAGAGAACCGGCCCAATCGAACCTAGCCGAAGGCAGTACCAATAAAGCCTGTCGCCGGCAAAATCAATGAATTTCGAGGCCGAGCGATGCTTGAGTACTGCCCGACGATTGCGGAAATGCATACGATCACTATTGATAAGCCAAGCGAACATGGAAAGGCTTACGACAGTGATTTAATTGCATTCAGGAATACCCGTTTCGGTAAACGAAATAATCTAATTAGATTAGTCGGCAAGGATGAGTTCCAAGCGGATTGGTACGACGATTTCAAATGGCTGCTCGTATGGGTAATTCAGAGAAAGCCCGGAACTCATATCATATTGCCGCTCTTTCGCGGGCACGTCCCATTTAAGTTCAAAGCGGTTGACGGATTTCAATACGCGGACGTTACCACGGATGATGAAGTCTTCGAACTGATTGACCACCTCACAAGAAATCGCAACGAAGACACCGTCGATTGGAAGCACTATCGGGCGGCATCGTGGTCATGAGCATTGATCAGATCGTTCCGCCTGATTGGCATTCTCACCGGCCTCCAGGCTTAATAGGCGAAATCCAAGATTTCATTCTGGCGCAAGCTCCGCAACCAATTCACGAGGTTGCGTTAGCAGGCGCGATTGCCTTGTTCGCGGGAATTGTGGGCAGGCAATACAACTTCTCAAACGAGGGGCTAAACCAGTACATATTGCTCGTAGCCGATACGGGAATGGGCAAGGAAGCCGCCAGCGCCGGCATGTCCAAAATTCTCGCGAAGCTTGTCAAGAAGCGGCCCGCTGCCAAAGCGATCATTGGGCCAGCCGATTTCTCTAGCGGTCCCGGATTGGTTCGGTCAATCGCAGCGCGCCGATTAAATCCCTGTTTCGTGTGCGTTGCCGGCGAGTTCGGTATTAAGCTTCAACAGCTAGCCAATCCCCGCTCAGCCGAGCACAATCAAACGCTGAAAAGGGAACTGTTGAAATTCTATAGTCTTTCAGGAAACGGCCGCATTCTGGAAGCGTATGAATACGCCGACAAGAGAAACAATACGGATGTCGTTCACTCCCCTGCGCTTACCATTCTTGGAGAGGGAACCGGTGAAACGATCTATGATGCTCTCGATGATAATCAGGTAAAGCATGGCCTCGTGCCGCGATTTACGATAATTGAGTTCGGCGGGATTTGTCCCACATATAACAAGTCGCATCAATTCGTCCAAGTAAGTGACGGGCTTATCGAACGCTGTGACTCTCTATATGCCCACGTGTCAGAGCTTGTGCAGAATGACAGAGTTATCACGGTCGGAATTAACACAGAAGCAGATAGCGTCTTCGACGCAATTCGCGAATACACGCGCACCATTAGGAATTCACGCCCCGGTGACGTTGTAAGCGGAATTTGGTCCCGAGTTGATCAGAAGGCGCAACGGCTGGCCGCATTGCTGGCGGTTTCAGTTGATTGGAGAGCGCCAGTCATCACGGCGGATATGGTCAAATGGTCAGCTTCTCTAATCGTGAAGGATACTAAGCGTCTTCTCGCGAAGTACGAAGCCGGCGAAATGGGCGCTCAGGACGAGACAGATAGCGAGCGGCAGATTTATGAAATCAAAAAGGTAGTGAGAAAGTACGTCACTAAGGACAATAGCGAATTTAAGGATGAAATTACCGCTATCATGCAGAGCAATTATGTCATTTCCTATAGTGATATTAGCCGTTCTGTTAGCAAGCTAGCTGCCTTTAGAAACGATAGGCGAAAGGCTCCTGCCGCGATTAAAGCCACGCTGTCAACATTGTGCGATATGGCTGTATTGCGGAGATTGGGGCCGGTTGACAAGAACAAAAAATTTGCTGGTTATAGCGGCGAAGCTTATACGATAATTGACCAGCAATGGGTTTTCGGGGGTTAATGCGAATAGGAGGCCGTGTCGGCGCGTAAATCATTGATTTCGCAGCGAATAGGAAAATAGGACGATAGGAAGCGATTTAAAGAAGGCACCCAAGCCGGCAAAAAAGGGGAGGGAGAGAGATATCCTTCCTATTTCTCCTATTTATATATATTTCAATGACTTAGATATCCTATTTGTTTTCCTACGAACCTCCGATCGTTTCCTACCGCAGATGTGGGCAAATCAACTCCAGGCAAATACGAAGGTTTTGACGACATGCTCGACTCGCCTTTTCGATATGAATCGGAACTCAGCCCGAGTGACTTTGAGAAGTTTGGGAGACTTGCAATGAGGTGGGCTCATATCGAGCACATTATCGGGAACTGTCTCAGAACCTTACTCGGTCTGTCCATGGAAGAAGCGGTCATTATGGTGTTTCCGCTATCGACAGAGCAGCGGCTCCAACGCCTTGGCCAGCTTGCCAAGGTCAAGCCGCTAAATGCAGAAGCCGAGAAAGCGCTTGGCGAATTGTCGGCGGTCATGAAGGGATTGCAGATCGTTCGGAATGACACGATTCACGGTATTATGGCTGACGATGGCTCAGGTTTTGTATTTCACAATAGAGCAAAACAGCGCCAGATTCCGAAGGATAAGGTTTTCAGTTGCGAAGAACTAACCAATTATGCCGCGCACGCCGTGCTTTCCCTGCGCTTTGCTCTCGGGTTAAAGGACAATCTAGATTCGCGGCATCCGCTACCTGAGCGTCCAGAAGTGCCGGAGTTTCTTCGTTCAGTTATCCCACTGAAACGGCCGTAATTTTTCCAAGGCAAGCGCCGTGAAAATTATTTTGTCTATATTTGACTAGGCACGTTTGGCTGGAATAATTCTTGTTGCTTTCGTTCTAAGTTTTCGCAACGTCTTTCCCGTCGATAGATACCGGGTAGACCATGAAACGAAACGCCCTGTCGTTCGCGATGCCCCAAGGCCGCAGTCGTGTGGGCAATGGGAACGCGCTTCTTCCTGGCATTGACGGCCGGTCCACCGGAGCCCGGCGCTATAAGGAAATCCTGGCGCAACTCACGGTCGAATTAACCCGAGAGGGTCGCGTGAGCGAAGCGCGAGTCATGCTCGCGAGACGAGCCGCGCTTTTGGCGATTTGGTGCGAAGACGTTGAAGCCCAGATGGTCAATGGCGAGCCCTACAACATTGTCGAATTCACCGCCGCGACTAATGCGCTGCGCCGCGTTCTGAATGATGCCGGCTTGGTTTGGCCGGCAAATATTCGTCTCAAGATGAACATCTGAAAGGAATTTCCAATGCCTACTCCCGGAAGAATGCCGGCGCCGTATCTCACTCCCGAACACCGCGATCCGCTCATTGACCTTGGCGTTGTCGCAACCGTTGGCGGTGACGCGCTCAAAGGTAAGCAATATCTAGCGCCGGAATTCCAGACGGATGCCGCGAAGGCGGATGCCGTTGTGGTGCAATTGTCGGGCGCGCATGACAGTGTCCGGACAAGTTTCGACGCACTGCAACGGGCAGCGCGAGTTCAAGACCCGTCAATGACGGAGCATGCCCATTTCCTGGATTTGCATGACCGCGCCTATAGGCGGCTGGAGAGTGAAGCTGAACGCCTCAAGTCAGCGCGCATCCAGGCGGAAAGAACGATTGAAGGGCTCGATAACGATATTCGCTCACGGCTCGAAATTGCCGAAGGCCTGCGTTCGAATGAAATCCGCTCACATTTTAAGGCGATGAAAAACGGCGATGCCCTCTCGCTTGCTTTGAAGGCCATTGAAGCCGGCGACAAGGAAACGATGGCCGCTGTTCTCGGCGGTCCCGCTTATCTCGCTGGCCTCAGCGACGATCAGCGCAACATGCTCCATAATCAGATGGCCGAGAAATTGGCGGGCGATCTCGTCACGCGAAAGAAGGTCATTCAGAAAGCCATTGGGATCAATAGTCGAGCTTTCGATGAATTGATGTTTGCTGTTGGCGCGATCTTCCCCAAGCATCGCGTTGACGAGATCAGGAACGCCATTCAGGCGGTGAAGAAGGTCAAGGACGGATTTTAAAAAGCTCTGATTTTAGCTAGATGATGGGTTCGGCCGTTTGCCGAATGTCGGCTGTCCGCCGCTGTGCGGGCGTGCTGTGACTGTCGGTGACGGAGGAGCGGCGGGCGGCGTCGTGCTTCGATACATTTCGATCTTGTTTTCCCAAGCTTGCGATACCGGAGGAGCATCAGCCTCCGGTGCCGGCTCGCCTGATTTAGCTTGCACAGAGGTCACGTCACCTGGGAATTGAAACCCCGCTGCTGAAATTTCCATTAGTTCCTTTGCAGTGCCAGATAGCAGTAGCTTTCGGCCGTCTTTGAACAGAACCGCTAGCGCCTGTTCCTTTCCCCGCGCCGCCATGCCGCCTAAAATGGCACCGACTGGCCCTAGGACTAAAGCACCGGCAAGGCCCCAGGTCGTGTCCCCACAGGTGGTGTAGCTCGGCGGTAGTGAAGCCGCTCGCGAGTGCGCCGTTAGTCGCGCTGTAGCGAGCGAGCGGCTTGCGGTGGTCATCGGCGCTTTCCGGTAGGGTTTGGTTGTTGACGCCAACCCAATTCGGAAGGACCACCGATGACCGACGACATGATGAACCTGCGCACGCTCGTGGAGAAGACCCCGGATGCCGATCTCCTGCGCGAGATGATCGGCTTTGCCGCCGAGCGGCTGATGGAAATGGAGGTTGGGGCCGCCACCGGCGCCGCCTATGGCGAGAAGAACCCGTTGCGCACGGCCCAGCGCAACGGCTATCGCGAGCGCGACTGGGAGACGCGCGCCGGCACCGTCGAGCTGCGCATCCCGAAGCTCAGGAAGGGCAGCTATTTCCCCGGTTTCCTCGAACCGCGCCGCATGGCCGAGAAGGCGCTGACCGCCGTCATCCAGGAGGCCTACGTCCAGGGTATCTCGACCCGCTCGGTTGACGACCTGGTCAAGGCCATGGGGATGAGCGGCATTTCGAAGAGCCAGGTCTCGCGGCTGTGCGAGGAGATCGACGGCAAGGTCAAAGCGTTCCTTGAAAGACCCATCGAGGGCGACTGGCCCTATCTGTGGATCGACGCCACCTACCTGAAGGTGCGCCGCGGCGGCCGCATCGTCTCGGTCGCCGTCATCATTGCCGTCGGCGTCAACGCGGACGGCCGGCGCGAGGTGCTGGGCATGGAGATTGGCACCTCGGAGGCCGAGCCGATCTGGACGGAGTTCCTGCGCAAGCTGACCCGCCGCGGCCTGCGCGGCGTCAAGCTCGTCGTCTCCGATGCCCATGAAGGCATCAAGGCGGCCGTCACCAAGGTGCTGTGCGCGACATGGCAGCGCTGCCGCGTCCACTTCATGAGGAACGTGCTGGCCCATGCCGGCAAGAGCGGCCGCAGGGTCGTCTCCGCTTTCATCGCCACCGCCTTCGCCCAGGAAACGCCCGAGGCCGCAAGCGTGCAATGGCGCGCCGTCGCCGACCAGATCCGGCCGAAGGTGCCGAAGTTGGCGACAATCATGGACGACGCCGAGCCCGACGTGCTGGCCTACATGACCTTCCCGAAAGAACACCGCGCCAAGCTGCACTCGACCAATCCGATCGAGCGTCTCAACGGCGAGATCAAGCGGCGCACCGAGGTCGTCGGAATCTTCCCGAACGACGATGCGATCGTGCGTCTGGTCGGCGCAATCCTGCTCGAACAGAACGATGAATGGGCAGTGCAGCGGGCCAGATATATGACTCTGGAAACGATCAGCCAGATGAGCGATGATCCCCTGATCAGCTTGCCAGCCGTGGCGCGCTGATCAGCCCGGCCCATGCCGGAGAGCACGGCGACCAATGCCGTCAGCTACACCACTCCCCGGGACACGATCAGGCCCCATCCCATGGTCTTCCCGAAGTTTGCTCTGTTCTCTTCGGTGATGAGAGCCGTGCGTTCAATCTCCTTGAGCAACATGGCTTCAACAGAGAATGCGGATTTCTGAATTTTCAGCACGCCACGGCTATACGACACAGCGCTGCCGTTCTTCCAATCGCCGCCTATTACCTTCATCGCGATGGCCCACCATTCGAGCTATTGAATGATAAGTGGTCGCACTCAAGGTAGTGTTAACAGCGGTTTTGCGCACGTTTGGAGCCTATGATTCTAGCCGCGCTCAGGCCCGTATATTTCATAGATTTTCACAAATCGGCGCGGGTATTCGGCTAAGTGCTTGATTTAGCTGGTACGCCCAAGGGGAATCGAACCCCTGTTACCGCCGTGAAAGGGCGGTGTCCTAACCGCTAGACGATGGGCGCGCTCAGACGAAGCGGCTTATAATTGCGTTGTTGGCAACCGGCAACCCATCTGCCGTCATATGCGACAACTTTTTTCGGGGTCAGCCAAATGGCAGATACGGGGAGGGTTCAGCCGTCGCCGTCACCACCGCCGCTGCGCCGGCGGCAGCGCCAGTTCCAGTCGCGCTCAGGGCCGACGTCGACATGGACGGATTCGGTGTGGCAGTAGGTACCGACGCCGCCGCGTCCGGGCATCGTGCGGACGTAGTTCGCCAGATCCCATTTGGAGACGCCGGGCACCTGGATGTCGGCGGCGGCGCAGTACATGTGCAGCGAGTTCTTGGCGCCGTTGGCGCGGCGGTTGCGCGATGGGTCGCGGTAGCCGGAGGTGACGACCATCTTGCGGCCGAAATGGCCCTCGATCGTCTTCAGCACGCGCACCAGCGACGGTTTTAGGCAGGCAACATCGACGCTTTCGTTCTGCCTCAAAAGGCCATTGGGCGCGAGCCGCGCCATGCCGGCGGCCGAAGCCACCTGATAGGAGCCGCCGGAGCCTTCGTCCTCGTTGAGGTCGACGTCGCTCTCATCGTCGATGCCGGATTTGCGCTTGATCTCGAACAGCGCCGTCTGTCGCACGCCGGGCAGGGCGTCGGCGCCGGTGATGTGGCCACTACCGTCGTCGCCGAGCGAGGCGAGCTGCACCGGCTTTGCGGCCGGGGTTGCCGAGGCCAGCTCGACGATCGGCTTGGCGGGAGCCGGCGCGGCGGCCTTGGCCTGCACGGTGGGCTGGTTGCCCGAACGGGAATTGTTGACCAGCGGCGCTGGTGCGGCGGAAGCCGGCGTGGTGCTGAACAGCGAGGCAAACAGGCTCTTCTTCGGCGCGGCAAGCTGCGGCTGCGGCGGCTCAGCCGCCGTTACATAGACGCCGTTGTTCAACACAGGTGCTGCCTGAGCCTGCGCTTTCGAGACGGCCGCGGCAGCATCGCCGGCTGCGACCTGCTGCGCCACGGCCTGCGTTTCATTCGCGGTTTGCGCCTGCTGGGTGAGCGGCTGCGGCGTGCTGCCGGCAATGGCCTGGGCGCCGGCCGGAATGGCGACGGGGAAGGTGGCGTCGGGCCGTCCCTCGGGCAGATAAGCGACCTTCTCGGGCAAGGGCGTATCGCCTTCGCTGATCACGGTCGCGGTCGCCGCTGCGGGAGCGGAGGCCGCCTGAAGCGACGAATCGACCGTGGCTCCGGGCTTGGCGCCGGAGGATGCAGTCATGTTGCTGGCGGTTGAATTGTAGGCCGGCGAGACGACCGCCATGGTCGGGTCTCCCGTCGAGGTACAGGAGGCCAGGAGCACGGAGAAAAGCGCCGCCGCTATGCTGCGAGTCTCCCTTCGTGCAAGACGCCAACCTGCTGATCTCAAAACGAATTCCCCCTCGGTATCCGGTCGGTTCGTTATCGCCGCGCTGTTGTGCAACTCGCGCTGCGATAATCCTCCTGTTCCCAACCGGAAACGGGACCTGTGTCGAATCTGCAAGCCTCGGAATTATTCCGCGTCGGACGATGATTTGAGGCCGCCGAACGATTGACGCCACCATTTCGCCCTGTTTTGGCGGGTCGTCAACTCACCAGACATTACAGCCCGTTACACTCGCACCTTGACATAGGTGCCCGGCGCATCGCCCAAGGTTTTCATACGCTTGCCGGGTTTGCGGGCCGGCACATGCATGTTGTCCTGGCTCTCGATCCAGTGCTGCCAGTGCGTCCACCACGAGCCTTGATGCTCATGCGCCGCGGCAAGCCAGGTGTTGAAATCGCCAACCGGTTTGGCGCCGGTCCAATACTGGTATTTCTTCGCCGCCGGCGGATTGACGACGCCGGCGATGTGGCCGGAACCGGCCATCACATACTCGACATCGCCGCCGAAAAATTGCGAGCCCATGAACACCGACAGCGCCGGCGCTATGTGGTCTTCTTTCGTGGCCAGGTTGTAGACGGGGATCGTGATGTCGGCCAGCGATACGGTGCGACCGGCCAATTCCATCACGCCGCGCGAGAGATTGTTTTCGAGATAGCAGTTGCGCAGGTAGAAGGAATGGTTGGCCGCTGCCATGCGGGTCGAATCCGCGTTCCAGTAAAGCAGGTCGAAGGGCAGGGGCTCCTTGCCGCGCATGTAATTGTTGATGACATAAGGCCAGATCAGGTCGCCCGAACGCAGCATGTTGAAGGCTGTCGCCATCTTGGTGCCGTCGAGATAGCCCTTTTCGCTCATCGAGCGCTCGACCGCGGCAACCTGGTCCTCGTCGACGAAGACTTTCAGGTCGCCGGCATAAGTGAAATCGACCTGGGTGGTGAAGAAGGTCGCCGATTTGATGCGGTGGTCGCCCTCCTGCGCCAGAAGCGCCAGCGCGGCGCCTAGCAGCGTGCCGCCGACGCAATAGCCGATGGCGTTGACGTCCTTCTCGCCGGTCGCCTTCTCGACCATGTCGAGGCCATATTGCAGGCCTTCGCGGATATAGGCCTCCCAGCCCTTGGCGCCGTGGCGCTCGTCGGGATTGATCCAGGAGATGACGAAGACGGTGTGGCCCTGCTCGATCGCCCAGCGGATGAAGGATTTCTGCGGGTTGAGGTCGAGGATATAGAATTTGTTGATCCATGGCGGGCAGATCAGCAGCGGCCGCTTCAGCACCGTTTCGGTCACCGGATCGTACTGGATGATCTCGGCGACATCGCTGCGGCCGATGACCTTGCCGGGCGTCATCGCGATGTTCCTGCCGATTTCGAAGGGTGAGTAATCGGCCTGGCGCACCTTCAGGTCACCGCGGCCGGCGGCGATGTCCTCGGCCAGCATCTTCATGCCGCGCACCAGGTTTTCGCCGTTCGAGGCGACGGTCTCGCGGAACAGTTCCGGATTGGTCAGGATGAAATTCGATGGCGCGATCGCGTTCGACACCTGCTTGACGTAGAAGCTCGCCTTGTGGCGGGTGTGCTCGTCCAGCCCTTCGGCATGCTCGACAAGCTCGCCCGCCCAGCGCGAGGTGACGAGATAGGCCTGTTTCAGGAAATCGAAGAAGGCGTTGCGGCCCCACTCCGGGTCCTGGAAGCGTTTGTCGCCGCGCTCGGGCTTGACCGCGTCGTCGGGGGCTTCGGTGTTCGAATTGACCTTCTGGATGGCATTGGCCCAGACAGTCATATAGCCGGCGAAGAGGCGCGTCTGCGCTTCCAGCGCGCGCTGCGGGTCGCCCAGCCAGTATTCCGAGAGCTTGGAGAAGGTCTTGACCATGTCGACGACGGGCTCGGCGACGTGATCGCGCACCTCGCCCTTCTCGCGCGGCTCGGACCACGCGGAGGCCGCCTTGCCGGCCTGTTCGATCATGCGCGCCATGTTCAAGGCGAAGCGCTCGGGATCCTTCACCAGATATTGCTCAATGGCCGAAGGTCCGCCATTTTCCGCTTTGTCCGAATCGTCAGGTTTGGACATGGTTCGCGGGGTTCCTCCCGGAGCGTTTTCTTGACATAGTACCATGGGACATCTGACCGGGTCCAATTCGCTCTAACCCGGCAGCCAGGAAAACAATATGACGATTAATGTTGGCGGGACTTTTTTTCTCAGGCCCGGTTCGATTTGCCGCGTGGCACTGATCGCGGCGCTGGCCGGCACGCTTTTACCCGCGGGTGGCTGCACGAGCACCAGTCAGGGCAGCACGACGCCGGTGGGCCTGACACAAGGCCCGCAAGACACCGGGGCCTACCCCAATCTCAACGTTCCGCCAAAGGTGGCCAACAAGCAGTTCACCAAGGAAGAGACCGCGGCCAAGCTCGCCCAGCTCAAGGCGGAGGAACAGACGCAACTGGCCAAGGGCGGCAAAGTCAAAGCGCCGTCCAATGCGACCGCGCTCAACACTTTGGCCAAGACGCACGGCTCCGACACGCTGAAGCAGATCGAAGGCAAATGCGACCCTGCCCTCGACCCTAACTGCAATTAGGTCTATATCGCGCGCCGAAACGTTGAAGGTCTGGAACTGAAATGGAAGAATTTCACAAGGTCCGCCGGCTTCCGCCCTATGTCTTCGAGCAGGTCAACCGGCTGAAGGCCAGTGCCCGCTCGCGCGGCGCCGACATCATCGACCTTGGCATGGGCAATCCGGACCTGCCCACCCCAAAAGCCATCGTCGACAAATTGTGCGAAGTGGTGCGCGATCCGCGCACGCATCGCTATTCCTCCTCGCGCGGCATTCCGGGCCTGCGCCGCGCCCAGGCCGCCTATTACCAGCGCCGCTTCGGCGTGAAGCTCAACCCCGACACGCAAGTGGTCGCCACGCTCGGCTCGAAGGAAGGCTTCGCCAACATGGCGCAGGCGATCACCGCGCCCGGCGATGTCATCCTGTGTCCGAACCCGACCTATCCGATCCACGCCTTCGGTTTCATCATGTCGGGCGGCGTCATCCGGTCGTTGCAGGTCGAGCCCGATGACGGCTTCATTCCAGCGCTCGAACGCGGTGTTCGACACTCGATCCCGAAGCCGCTGGCGCTGATCCTCAATTATCCGTCGAACCCGACGGCGTTGGTCGCCTCGCTCGATTTCTACAAGGACGTCGTCGCCTTCGCCAAGAAGAACGACATCATCATCCTGTCCGACCTTGCCTATTCGGAGATCTACTTCGACGGCAATCCGCCGCCTTCGGTGCTGCAGGTGCCGGGCGCCATCGATGTCTGCGTCGAATTCACGTCGATGTCGAAGACCTTCTCGATGCCTGGATGGCGCATGGGTTTTGCCGTCGGCAACGAACGGCTGATCGCGGCGCTGACGCGGGTGAAGTCGTATCTCGACTACGGCGCCTTCACGCCCATCCAGGTGGCGGCCGCGCATGCGCTCAACGGCGACGGCGCCGACATCGCCGAAGTACGCGAGGTCTATCTGAAGCGCCGCGACGTGATGGTGGATTCCTTCAGCCGCGCCGGTTGGACTATTCCGGCGCCTGCCGCCTCGATGTTTGCCTGGGCGCCTATCCCGGAGCAGTTCCGCCATCTCGGCTCGCTCGAATTCTCCAAGCTGCTCATCGAGCATGCCGATGTCGCGGTAGCGCCCGGCGTCGGCTTTGGCGAGCATGGCGACGATCATGTGCGCATTGCGCTGGTCGAGAACGAGCACCGCATCCGCCAGGCGGCGCGCAACATCAAGAAATTCCTGGCGACCACCGCCAAGCAGCCGAACAACGTGGTGCCTTTAGCCGCTCATCGCTAGAGCCGGATGATTGCAGGCCGTTCGGCCTGAAATCATCCGGCCCTAAAATCTAAAGGATAGAGCATGATGCCGTCCGAAAACCGCTTCACACTTTTCGGCATCATGCTCTAATTCGCCGCACATCCACACAGACCAATTTTTTGAGGGGCGTCGCCGGACATGGCTGAAGCATTGCGTGTTGGAATTGCCGGCCTCGGCACTGTCGGCGCCTCGGTGGCGCGCGTGCTGCGCGACAAGGCGGCCGAGCTTACCCGCCAGTGCGGGCGCGACATCGTCGTGACGGCCGTTTCCGCCCGCGACCCGAAGCGCGACCGCGGTGTCGATCTGGGCGCCGCCAAATGGTTCGACGATCCGGTCAAGATGGCGCAGACCGCCGATATCGACGTCTTCATCGAATTGATCGGCGGCGACGAGGGGCCGGCGCGGCAGTCCGTGAAGGCAGCGCTCGAAGCCGGCCGCCATGTCGTCACAGCCAACAAGGCGCTGCTTGCCAAGCACGGCGTGGCGCTGGCCGAGATCGCCGAGAAGAAAGGCGTGCTGCTCAACTACGAAGCGGCGGTGGCCGGCGGCATTCCGGTCATCAAGACGATGCGCGAAGCGATGGCCGGCAATGCGGTGACGCGCGTTTTCGGCATCCTCAACGGCACCTGCAACTACATCCTGACCCGCATGGAGGCCGAAGGCATTTCCTTCGACGCTTGCCTGAAGGACGCGCAGCGGCTGGGCTACGCCGAAGCCGACCCGACCTTCGACATCGAGGGCCACGACACGGCGCATAAGCTGTCGATCCTGACCAGCCTTGCCTTCGGCACCAGGATCGCCGCCAACGACATCTATATGGAAGGCATCTCCAACATCACCCAGGCCGATATCCGCGCGGCCGCCGAGCTCGGTTACCGCATCAAGCTGCTTGGCGTTGCCCAACGCACCGAGAGCGGCATCGAGCAGCGCGTGCACCCGACCATGGTGCCGACGGCGTCGGTCATCGCGCAGGTGCATGGCGTCACCAACGCGGTGGCGATTGAAACCGACATTCTGGGCGAGCTTCTGCTTTCCGGACCGGGCGCCGGCGGCAACGCCACCGCATCGGCGGTGATCGGCGACATCGCCGACATCGCCAAGAGCCGGCCTGGCTTCCAGCATGGGCCGGTGTTCGGCTGGCCTGCGAAGGAATTGAAGCCTTACAAGAAAGCGCAGATGCGCAGCCACGCCGGCGGCTACTTTATCCGCCTCACCGTGCATGACCGCATTGGTGTCTTCGCCGCGATCGCCAAGCGCATGGCCGACAACGACATCTCGCTGGAATCGATCGTCCAGCAGGCGACCGGACTGGAAATCCAGGCGCAGAAGACGGTGATCCTCGTCACCCATGAGACGACGGAAGCCGCGGTGCGCAAAGCCGTCGAGGGCATCACCAAGGACGGCCACCTGACCGACAAGCCGCAGGTGATCCGCATCGAGCGGGCAGAATAGCGCGAGTCATATTTCACCTTTAATCGATTGATTTTGCTGCCCTTTCAAAAAGTGACGCAGCCGGTCTTGCCGTTGTCATGGAGCTTTGCCAGAACTGGCGCGCCTCTGGCGGGAGGCGGAAGCAATTCCCAGAAAGTGTCTGGGAATTGCTCGAAGCTAAAAATAGAGCGGTTCAGACCTGAACCGCTCTTGTGTCAGCGAGGAATACTGACTGATGAACATTGCCCAGAACATCGCTGCCGGCCTCGACCGGATCCTGACCATGGAAGTGGTGCGCGTCACCGAGCGGGCCGCGGTCGCGGCTGCCAGGCTGCGCGGACGCGGCGACGAGAAGGAAGCTGACCAGGTCGCGGTCGATGCCATGCGCCAGGAGCTCAACCGGCTTGCCATCAAGGGCACGGTGGTGATCGGCGAGGGCGAGCGCGACGAGGCGCCGATGCTCTATATCGGCGAGGAGGTCGGCACCGGCAAAGGCCCGGCGGTCGACATCGCGCTCGATCCGCTCGAAGGCACGACGATCTGCGCCAAGAACCTGCCCAACGCGCTTGCCGTCATTGCCATTGCCGAGAAGGGCAGCCTGTTGTTCGCGCCTGACGTCTATATGGACAAGATCGCCATCGGCCCTGGGTACCCGGAAGACCTGATCGACATCGACGCGTCGCCGGCCGAAAACCTTGCCAGTCTGGCCAAGGGCAAGGGCGTGGCGGTTTCCGACATCACCGCCTGCATCCTCGATCGGCCGCGCCATGCCAAGCTGATCGACGCGGTTCGCGCCACGGGCGCTGCGATCCGGCTGATCGGCGACGGCGATGTCGCGGGCGTTATCCACACCACTGATCCGGACGAGACCGGCATCGACATCTATCTCGGCACCGGCGGCGCGCCGGAAGGCGTGCTTGCCGCGGCAGCGCTGCGCTGCACCGGCGGACAGATGCAGGGCCGACTGATCCTCGATACGCCGCAGAAGATCGACCGGGCGCGGAAGATGGGCATTTCCGATCCGAAGCGCGTCTATCGCGCGCAGGACATGGCGCGCGGCGACGTGCTGTTCGCGGCGACCGGCGTCACCGACGGCAATCTGCTCGATGGCGTGAAGTTCGGCCGCACCTTCATCACCACCCACACCATTGTGCTGCGCTCGTCTTCACGCACGGTGCGCGAGATCAAGGCCAGGCACCAGGATCTGGATAAGTTCTAGAGCGATTCACCGTTTCGCGGAAACGGCGAACCGCTCCATTCTTTGTTTTGACGCAATTCCGGACGGAAAACCGTTTCACACTTTTCCTGGAATTGCTTGAAGCTGCTTGCAGCGCCGGATTGCAGTTGTTAGCCATCCCTGTCATCGATGCTGGTGGCAGGGATCTGACGATGAAGGCGTTCGACTGGCACGCGGATCCGATCTCGCGAGCCACCGTGATCACGAAGAACTATCGCAACACCCAGAATGTGCGCCGCTTCCTGACGCGCGAATGCGGCGCCGCATTCAGGTTCGACCGCTCTTTCATGGCCTGGCTCAAGGATGGTACGGAAAAGACCATGGGCGATGCGGCCGACGAATGGCTGCGCCGCCAGGCTGAAAAGCGGAAAGTGTAGTTTTTCTTGACCGGCGAAAAGCGCCTCTTCCTCGATGTCCGTCGGTCGGCAACCGGTGTTTCCTGGGAACACCGGCTGACCGAGCGGCAGGACATGGCCGCCTTGGCCATCGCGCAAGGCCATGGCGTGCCGGATATCGTGGCGCGGGTGCTTGCAGGGCGCGGCGTGAGCGCCGAACAGGCCGAGCGCTTTCTCGATCCGACCATCCGCGAGCTTCTGCCGAACCCGGCGTCATTGACCGACATGGAGAAAGCCGCGGCAAGGCTGGCCGACGCGATCGTCGGCCACGAGAAAGTGGCGATCTTCGGCGACTATGACGTCGACGGCGCCGCCTCGTCGGCGCTGCTCAAGCGCTTTCTCACGCACTTTTCCGTGCCGTCCGAGATCTACATTCCGGACCGTATCTTCGAAGGCTATGGCCCCAATCCGGAAGCCATGCGCGAGCTCATCGCGCGCGGCGCCAGGCTGATCGTCACCGTCGACTGCGGCACCAACAGCGCGGCTTCCATCGATGCCGCCAGGGAGGCGGGCGCCGATGTCGTGGTGCTCGACCACCACCAGGTCGGCGGCGCGCTGCCGGCGGCGCAAGCGGTGGTCAATCCGAATCGTGAAGACGATCTGTCGGGGCAGGGGCATCTTTGCGCCGCCGGCGTCGTGTTCCTGTGCCTGGTGCAGACGGCAAAGGTGCTGCGCGAACGCCTGCCGGATGTTGCGCCGATCGATCTGCTTTCGCTGCTCGATCTGGTGGCGCTGGCGACGGTGTGCGATGTGGTGCCGCTTACCGGCATCAATCGCGCCTTCGTCGTCAAGGGACTGCAGGTGCTGCGCCAGCAGAAGAACGAGGGTCTGGCGGCATTGGCGCGCGTCTCGCGCATCGGCGAACCGATCAACACTTTCCATCTTTCCTTCCTGATCGGCCCGCGCATCAACGCCGGCGGCCGTATCGGCGATGCCGCGCTTGGCAGCCGGCTTCTGGCTACCGACGATCCGGTCGAGGCGGCAGGCATCGCCGAGACGCTCGACCGGCTCAACCAGGAACGGCAGCAGATGGAGCAGGAGATGCTGGCGCAGGCGCGCGCCGAGGCCGACGCCGAGCTGGCCGGCGGCAATGGTCCGGCTGTCATCGTTACCGCCAGCAACAGCTGGCATCCAGGCATTGTCGGGTTGATCGCTTCGCGGCTGAAGGACCATGCGCGCCGGCCGGCCTTTGCCATTGCCTTCAATTCGACAGGCATCGGCACCGGTTCGGGACGGTCAGTGACCGGCTTCGATCTTGGTCGGCTGGTGCGTGAAGCGGCCGGGGCCGGGCTGATCGTCAAAGGCGGCGGTCATGCCATGGCTGCCGGCATCACGGTCGAACGCGCCAAGCTCGGTGAATTGCGCGCCTTTTTCGAGGAGCGCGCCGCGGCCGACGTGTTCCGGCTGCAGAGCCAGGAGAGCCTGGCGGTCGACGGCGCCTTAGCCGCCGAAGGCGCCACGCTGGCACTGCTCGATGCCCTGGAGAAAGCCGGTCCCTTCGGCGCCGGACATATCGCGCCGGTCTTCGTGCTGCCACGGCACAGGCTCACTGACGCACGCGCGGTCGGCACCAATCACATCCGCGTCGACCTGCAGTCGCAAAGCGGCGGCAAGCTCCAGGCTATGGCGTTCCGCGCCGTGGATACGGAACTGGGCGAGTTCCTGTTCAAGAACCGGGGCAGGACCGTACATATCGCAGGTTCGCTGTCGGGCAATTATTGGAACGGCAATCGCACGGTACAATTCCGCATCAGCGATGCGGCGCTGGCCTGAGACCGGGATTTTCGAGGATCAAGCCAGGACGGACTGCAACCGGGTCAACTCGCCGATCTGCGACATCGTCGCCTGATAGCCGAGGCTGATCGCCTCGTCGGCGCGGTGGAATTCGGTGAGCCCGATGTGGCTGAGCTTTGGCTGCAGCGACATATCGGGTGGGTCACCAGCGAGCCTGGCGCGCGAAATCCGGTCCTGGATGATGTTGAAGGCCTCGACCATGACGCCGGTGATGCCGAGGCGCGTCTGGTGCGCCTGGTGCTCGACATTGGCCTGGCCGGGGGCGGTGCGTCCTTCTCGATCATCAGTTCGCCGGCGCTGTGCTTGATCACCGCGGCGCGGCCGAACAGGTCGTAGTGGAGATTGACCGCGACGACGAGCGGCTGCTCGTAGGCGCGGCAGACCGAAACCGGCACCGGGTTGACCAGCGCGCCGTCGACCAGCATCCGGCCGTTGCAATTCACCGGCTCGAAAACGCCAGGCAGCGCATAGGAGGCGCGCATGGCGGTGATGAGGGAGCCGCTCGACAGCCAGATTTCATGACCGGTGCGGATTTCAGCGCAAACCGCGACGAAGGGCTTGGGCAGGTCCTCGAAGCGGATGCCGACCATGTGCTCACGCAGCCGGGCATCGAGCTTCATGCCGCCGAACAGGCCGCTGCCGCGCAGATTGAGGTCGAGCAGGCCGAAGATGCGCCGCTTGGTCAGGCTCCTGGCGAACTCCTCCAGCTCGTCGAGCTTGCCGGCCAGATAGCAGCCGCCGACCAGCGCGCCGATCGAGGTTCCGGCGATCATCGAGACTTCGATGCCGGCTTCATCGAGCGCGCGCAACACGCCGATATGGGCCCAGCCGCGGGCGCAGCCGCCACCGAGCGCCAGCGAGATACCCGTTTTCTTGCCAGGCTGCGGATCGGACGCGCCGCCGGACGATGCGGGGCCGTTGGCCTCCCGAACGTCAGGTCTGCTGCGCAATGACGCCCATTCGAGCATCACAATCTCCCTTGTCCCACGGTCCTTCTACAGCAAGGACGTTTGAGAATGATGAATATGAGTGGTTTGTGAACATGGAATGGTTCACACAGGCTTCCGATATGTTTCATCCGCATCGAACAGTGGCCCGCTGCCGTCGTCGGCAAGCGTCGCCTTGTCGTCGTTCAGCCCCACCGTCCGATAAAAACATGAACGCCGTCCGGTGTGGCAGGTTGCGTCGTGGCCCAACACTTTCACGCGAAGCCACAGCGCGTCCTGGTCACAATCCGTGCGCATCTCGACGACGTGCTGGAAATTGCCCGAGGTCTCGCCCTTCTTCCACAGCGCGTTGCGCGAGCGCGACCAGTAATGGGCAATGCCCGTTTCGAGCGTGAGCGCCAGCGCCTCGGCATTCATATGCGCGACCATCAAAAGCATGCCGTCGCCGGCATCGGTGACGACGACGGTGACGAGGCCAAACGCGTCAAAGCGCGGAGAAAGGATAGTGCCTTCCTCCAGCGCTTTCTTGTCCGATGGAGCTTTTGGAAATTCGATTGCCGGTGGTTCTTTGTTTTGGACCATGATCTTATCCGAAAACCCTTCTCCATTTTTCGGGATCATGGTCCGCTGGCCGGCAAATCAGCCGCCCGCGCGAACCATGGTGACGAAGCGCACCTGTTCCTCAGGCGTATCCTTGAAGACGCCGGTGAAGGTCGAGGTCAGCGTGGTCGAGCCCTGCTTGCGGATGCCGCGCATGGCCATGCACATATGCTCGGCCTCGAGCATGACGGCGACGCCGCGCGGATTGAGCACGTCCTGGATGACGCCGGCGATCTGCGCCGTCATCGCTTCTTGCGTCTGCAGGCGGTGGGCGAAGATGTCGACGACACGGGCGATCTTCGACAGGCCGACGACCTTGCCATCCGGCAGGTAGCCGACATGCGCCTTGCCGATGATCGGCACCATGTGGTGCTCGCAATGCGAATGGAACTGGATATCCTTGACGATGACGAGATCGTCATAGCCGGCGACTTCCTCGAAGGTGCGGCCGAGTTCGTCGGCGGGGCACATGTCATAGCCGTTGAACATTTCGCGGTAGGCTTTGGTGACGCGCTTGGGCGTGTCGATCAGGCCCTCGCGGTCAGGGTTGTCGCCGGTCCAGCGCAGCAGGACGCGCACGGCGGCCTCGACCTCGGCCTCGCTCGGCCGGTCGGTGACCGGCTTGTCCAGATAGTCGGACGGGGGCATGATTTTCTTGATGACGGCATCCATAAAGGCGTCTCCCGTAGTTCCCCTCGGCGGAGGAACGAGTTGAACGGACCACGACCTTTCGGGTGTTAGAAACTCGCCCCGTTTCCAGCCCGTAAGTGGCGTGAACAGATGAGCATGGACAATGGCTTATGGTTGCCTTGTCGATGCCCGGCTGCCGACATTATATATGTTGAACCGAAGCGAAAGGAAGACGCGGAAGCGGCAAAGCCTGTTCGCTCGGCGGCGACGGACTGGAAAAATATGATCGACGACGTCTACAATACGAAAATTCTCGGTTTTGCCGGAAACATCGCCCGCATCGGCCGCCTCGATCAGCCCGATGCGACCGCGAGGGCGCATTCCAAATTGTGCGGGTCGACCGTCACCGTCGACCTCAGGATGGACGGCGACGTGGTGACCGATTTCGCCCATGACGTCAAAGCCTGCGCGCTCGGCCAGGCCTCGTCGTCGATCATGGCCCAACATGTCATAGGCGCACATGCGGACGAGTTGCGTGCCGTGCGCGAAACCATGCTGAAGATGCTCAAGGAGAACGGCTCGCCACCGGACGGCCGCTTCGCCGATTTGAAATATCTTGAGCCGGTGCGCGACTATAAGGCGCGCCATGCCTCGACGATGCTGACCTTCGACGCCGTGGTCGACGCGATCGGCCAGATCGAAAAGAAGCGCGCCGAGCAAGCGGCTTGAATTCAGGATTCTCACGCTCAACCCGGCACAGGATATCCGCCGGATAAGCCCTTGGGCGTCGATGCGCAGGATCTCGGCAAAACTTCTGGAAAAGTATCGCCAGAAGCCAAGTTAACCCGGGCAAGCAAGCAGCTCAGGCCTTCGCGTCCAGCGCCCGCCTGCTTTCGGCGAATTCGCTTCTCACCCAGTCTGCAAACGCCTTGGCCGGTTCCGGAAGGTCCTTCAAACTTCGGGCTACCAGCCAGTAGGCGCCGGATGCGACGTCGATGTCGAACGGCTTGATCAGCGCGCCGGATGCAATCTCATCGCCGATCTGCAGGAAGTCGCCCAGCGCCACGCCGTGGCCAAGCAGAGCCGCCTGTTTCGACAGCGAAACATCCGCCAGCATCGGGCCCCGCGCTGGAATGGTGTCGGGCGGCACGCCGGCGGCTTCGAACCAGCGCGCCCAGCCCTGGCGGTTTTCCTCATGCAGCAGCGTGTAGTGGGCCAGGTCGGCCGGCTTTCTCAGGGCGGGACCCGATGCCAGCAAAGCCGGTGATAGCACAGGCGAATCGACCGTCGAGGCGAGCATTTCGGCCTCGCTGCGCGGCCATGAGGTGGCGTGCGCGCTGAAGCGCAAGGCAAGTTCGGGCTGACCGCTGCGGAACTCGATAGGCCTTGGATCGACCTCAACGGATACGTCGATATCGGGCCGCAACCGGCTGAAGCGGTTAAGCCGTGGCACCAGCCATACCGAGGCAAGCGACGGCTCGACGCTGACGCGGACCACGGATTGCGCCGGAGTGGCCACCAGCTCGGAAAGCAACCGGTCGATGTCGTCGAAGCTCCTGACCAGTTGATCGAGCAAGCGGCGGCCGGCGTCCGTCAGCTCCACGCGCCGATGCAGGCGGTGAAACAGCGGCTGGCGCAGAAAGGCCTCGAGCTCACGGATCTGCCGGCTGATGGCGGCCTGCGAGACATAAAGTTCCTCCGCCGCCCGGCTGAAGCTCAGGTGCCGGCCGGCCATCTCGAAACTTCGCAGCGCCGTCAGCGGCAGGCGGCCACGCTTCATTTTCGCATAACCTCAAGTTATCCGACGCGGAAATTATACTCGTTTGAGGACAAAGGCCAGCGGCAGTCTAATCGGCCTCAAAGGAGTACTGCCATGAACCAGTTCCTGGCCATTTTGAACGACACTTTGCGGATCGCGACATTCCAGTGGCAGGGCCAGGCGTTGCACGGCTGCCATCCGGAGCGCAGGGATCCAGCCTCGCATCACGCGTCCTGGATGGATAGACAGCCGATCCGTCGTTTCAGGCCTTGAAAGCATTGCGTTTCAGGCGCGAAGCCCACATCTATCGCGCAGCGAAACAGGCTGCGGAGCAAACTGGGTGGCCGACCACCACGGACATGCGCATGGCGCGCGACCGATCAACCGCGGGCGCAACTGGCCGGGGCCATGGCGCAAGACGCCTGGGCGCGTAATCGGCACGTCGCTGGTGCGCCTTTACCAGCTGACGCTGTCCGGCTTTGTCGGCAACAGCTGCCGGCATCTGCCGACCTGCTCCGAATATGCGCATGAGGCAATCGCCCGCCACGGCCTGTGGGCCGGCGGCTGGATGGCGCTGTTTCGGGTTTCGCGCTGCGGACCGTTTGGAACCCATGGCATAGACCGCGTGCCGGAAACGCTCGGCCCGCGCTATGCCTGGTTCATGCCCTGGCGCTACTGGCAGATCGGCAGGAAGCGCGGCGAAGCCGAAATCTGACTTCCTGCACGGCCGCGGAGGGTCGAATTTTACGATCCGGTAGGGTTAACGGCAGCCTGCACAAACACTGCGAATTTGAGACAAAATCGAGACAAGACGCCTCGCTATGCCGCCCCCGTAATGTCTTGCAGGAGTGAGCTTCGATGCGCCAGATGGACCGCTATCCCTTCATTATTGCCGTTGTGCTGTTCGTTCTGGCGTGGATGCTGGGCCTGCCGGTCAGGGCACAATCGGCGCCGCTCAAGGATATCCACTGCACGCTGATCCAGGATGCGGACAGCGGCGCCACGCTTTACCAGGATGGCGTCTGCGACCAGCGCGTCAGCCCGGCTTCGACCTTCAAGGTGCCGTTGGCGCTGATCGGCTACGATTCCGGCATATTGAGCGATGCGCACACGCCGAGCTGGGACTACAAGCCCGAGTTCAATGCCGTGAAGCGCGACCATAAGACCGTCGACCCGACGATCTGGGAACGCGACTCGATCGTCTGGTATTCGCGTGAGATTACGCGCCGGCTCGGTGCGAAAAACTTTGCCGGCTATGTATCGAAGTTTGGCTATGGCAACATGGATGTCTCGGGCGATGCCGGCAAGGACAATGGGCTGACGCAATCCTGGATCAATTCCTCGCTCGCGATCTCGCCTGTCGAGCAGACGGCTTTCCTGCGCCGGATGCTTGCCGGCAAAATGCCGGTCTCGGCCAAGTCGCATGAGATGGCCAAGGCAATCATCCCGACGTTCCAGGCGGGTGACTGGAGCGTGCAAGGCAAGACCGGCAGCACGAGCCTAAGCAACAGCAAGCGCTCGCTCGGCTGGTTCGTCGGCTGGGGCGAGAAGGGCGGCCGCCACATCGTCTTTGCCCGGCTGGTCGTCGATGCCAAACGCGGCGATACCCCGAAGGGGCTGGCGACGCGGGCGGCTTTCCTCAAGGATCTGCCGCAACTGGTAAAGTGAAGCTGCTCAAATGCTCCGGCGGGCGCGCAGGACGTGCCCGCCGGAATTGCTCCGGCTGCCGCTAGGGCTTCCGCCGAAGCGCGCGGCGATATTGCTGCTCTCGAAATCCTCGATCTCGTCGAAGCCGAGTTCGGTCAGTGACTTTGCCAGCTCGCCTGGCGTGAAGAAACTGATCCAGGGCTCGCCGACAGCGGCGACGCGTGCTGCATGGAAGGAGAGGGCAGCCTGTCCCGCCGCATCGCGGTTCTCGACCGGCTCACTATAGTCGAAGACGACCTCCGAACCGGGCATGCCGGCAATCCAGGACAGGGTGCCGAAGATCGCTTCCTGCGTCAGGTAGGGCACGACGCCCAGCCACATGAAGAAACTGGCCTCGGTCGGCCTCAAACCAGCTAATGCCAGTTCGTCCAGCAGGCGCTGCCGCTCGAAATTGACCGGCACGAAGGTGGTGGCCGGCGGTTCGGCAAGACCAGCGTCGGCGAGGCATTTGCGTTTCCAGGCCTGCGTTGCCGGATGGTCGACTTCGAACACGGCAACATCCGGGTACGGATTGCGCAGCGAGAAAGTGTCGAGGCCGGCGCCGAGCACCACCACTTGCCGGACGCCCCGGCGTACCGCCGCAGCCAGCCAATCCTCGGCGAGACGGGCACGCGCGGCCACGAACAGGCGCATGCGCCTGCCACGCTCGTCTTCCTGCTCGAGGTTCTGTGCCGTCGGTGCGGCATCGCCCAGAATCGCACCCGCATATGGGTCGCGAAACAGCGGCGCCTGCGGCGAGAGCTGGTTGAGGGCTCGCATGCGCGCGACGCCCAGGGCGGTTCGGCTGGGTTTTGCGTCTTCCATGAAGACAATTCGAGTTTATGTCACGGATTTTCGCAAGCCTTCGCGACCCACTGCGACAACTGTCGCGCCATTTCCTGACGGCTGCGCCAACGAGCGCTCTTTACCTCTTACCGTGCTGCCTCTAAAACCCGCCCACTGTTGTCGTCGGCCCGATTGGCGCCTCCGGCTCACCCACGACCACCCGCGCTCGTTTGCGGGACTGGATAGGAGAACTCTGATGCCGAATTCCGTTTCCCTGACATTTCCCGATGGCTCCGTCCGCGACTACGACGCCGCGATGACTGGCGCTGGCCTCGCCGAATCGATCTCGAAGTCGCTGGCCAAGAAGGCGGTGGCCTACAGCCTCGATGGCACAGTTCGCGATCTTTCCGATCCGCTCGGCAAGTCCGGCAAGGTCGAGATCATCACCCGCGAGGATCCGCGCGCGCTGGAGCTCATCCGCCATGATACGGCGCATGTGCTGGCCGAGGCCGTGCAGGAATTGTGGCCGGGAACGCAGGTGACCATCGGACCGGTCATCGAGAACGGATTCTATTACGACTTCGCCCGCAACGCGCCGTTCACGCCGGAGGATTTTCCGGTGATCGAGAAGAAGATGCGCGAGATCATTGCGCGCAACAAGCCGTTCACCAAGGAAGTCTGGTCGCGCGAGAAGGCCAAGAAAGTGTTTGCCGACAAGGGCGAGCGCTACAAGCTCGAGCTGATTGACGCCATTCCCGAGGATCAGGATCTCAAGATCTATTCCCAGGGCGACTGGTTCGATCTGTGCCGCGGCCCGCACATGGCCTCGACCGGGCAGATCGGCAACGCCTTCAAGCTGATGAAGGTGGCTGGTGCCTATTGGCGCGGCGACAGCAACAATCCGATGCTGACGCGCATCTACGGCACCGCCTTTGCCGACCAGGCGCAGCTCGAAGCTTACGAAACGCTGCTGGAAGAGGCCGAAAAGCGCGACCATCGCAAGCTTGGCCGCGAGATGGACCTGTTCCATTTCCAGGAGGAGGGGCCGGGCGTCGTCTTCTGGCACGCCAAGGGCTGGAAGATGTTCCAGAACCTGGTCAACTACATGCGCCGCCGCCTCGACGAGCACGGCTATCAGGAGGTCAACGCGCCGCAGGTGCTCGACAAGAGCCTGTGGGAGACCTCCGGACACTGGGGCTGGTATCGCGATGCCATGTTCAAGGTGACGGTCGCCGGCGACGACACTGACGACGACCGCATCTTCGCCTTGAAGCCGATGAATTGCCCTGGACACGTGCAGATCTTCAAGCATGGGTTGAAGTCTTATCGCGAACTGCCCGTAAAGCTTGCGGAGTTCGGCAATGTGCATCGCTACGAGCCGTCGGGCGCGCTGCACGGTCTGATGCGCGTGCGCGGCTTCACGCAGGACGATGCGCATATCTTCTGCACCGAGGAGCAACTCGCCGCCGAATGCCTGCGCATCAACGACCTGATCCTGTCGACCTATGCCGATTTCGGCTTCGACGAGGTCAGCGTGAAGCTGTCGACGCGGCCGGACAAGCGCGTCGGCACCGACGAAGCCTGGGATCATGCGGAAGCCATCATGAACAACGTGCTGGACACGATCCGTACGCGCTCGGGCAACCGCATCAAGACCTCGATCAATCCGGGCGAGGGCGCTTTCTACGGCCCGAAGTTCGAATATGTGCTGAAGGACGCCATCGGCCGCGAATGGCAGTGCGGCACCACGCAGGTCGACTTCAACCTGCCGGAACGTTTCGGCGCCTTCTACATCGGCTCGGATCTGGAAAAGAAGCAGCCGGTGATGGTGCATCGCGCGATCTGCGGCTCGATGGAGCGTTTCCTTGGCATCCTGATCGAGAATTATTCCGGCCATTTCCCGCTTTGGTTCGCGCCGGTGCAGGTGGTGGTGGCGACGATCACTTCGGATGCCGACGACTATGCCGTGAAGGTCGCCAAGCAGTTGAAGGCGGCCGGACTGACCGCCGAGCTCGACCTGCGCAACGAGAAGATCAACTACAAGGTGCGCGAGCACAGCCTGGCCAAGGTTCCGGTCATCCTCGTCTGCGGCAAGCGCGAGGCGGAAGAGGAGACGGTCAACATCCGCCGGCTGGGTTCCCGCGACCAGGAATCGCTGAAGCTCGCCGATGCGGTGAAGTTGCTCACCGACGAGGCGGTCTCGCCGGACCGCAAGCGCCACGCAGCCTGACCTTCGACACTTCACTGGAATGGCGGTGGAGCGACCCACCGCCATTTTCATATGCCTGTCACGCCAAACCTGTAACGAGCCGCCATGCTCAAGTTGAAATTGCGGGAACGTCGGTTCCCCGAGCTTTCCTACGCCAGCCCGCATCAGCCGGTGCTGACGCGCTGGTTCATCCATTCCGTCGAGGGCCTGTCGGGCCGCGACCGCTTTGCCGTGCTCTATGACTACTGGCGCCGGCAGGTGGTGCCGACCGGCGACCGCGTGTTCAGCCGCATGCTGGAGCTGATCGACGTGAAAGTCCGCAACGCCGTCCAGTGGCCGCCGGCAGCGCTGCCGGATACCCCGCTGGTCATCGTCGCCAACCACCCCTTCGGCATCGGCGACGGCATCGCGGTGCTCTCGCTAGTCGAGCAGCTCGGCCGGCCGTTCCGGGTCATGATCCACAAGGATCTCCTGAGAATCCGGGAAATGGAGCCTTATTCGCTGCCGATCGACTTTTCCGAGACCAAGGAGGCGCTG
Organism: Mesorhizobium sp. ORM8.1; assembly: GCF_053005525.2. Lineage (NCBI taxonomy): Bacteria > Pseudomonadati > Pseudomonadota > Alphaproteobacteria > Hyphomicrobiales > Phyllobacteriaceae > Mesorhizobium > Mesorhizobium sp. ORM8.1. The sequence continues at coordinate 6,962,429 of NZ_CM132600.1, forward strand.
AAGAACAATATGGCGGTGCGCCATGAGGCTGTGCGCCTGTTGAAGGAAGGCGTCACCATCGTGATCTTCCCCGCTGGCGGCGTCGCCACGGCGCCCAAGGTTTTCGGCCGTGCCATCGACCTGCCGTGGAAGATGTTTCCGGCCAAGCTGGTGCAGGAGGCCAAGGCCTCGGTCATCCCGATGCATTTTTCCGGCCAGAACGGCCGTCTCTTCCACCTCGTCAGTGGCCCGATGAACATGGCCGAGCGCGACAACCGCGTGGCCAAATTCATCGGCAAGGCCTCGCTGACGTTGCGCCTTTCCTTGCTGATCCGCGAGTTCGCCCGGCTGTCGGGCAAGGTGATCGAGGTGCGCGTCGGCGACGTGCTGAGATGGAACGAGCTCGAACCGTTGCGCGATCGCAAGGCGCTGCTCGACCGCCTCTATCGCGCGGTCTTCGACCTGGCGAGCCCGGCGGCGGAGCGTGGACGCGTGCCGTTTCTGCCAAAGCGGATGCGCAAAGCCGCCTGAAAGCTTACAGCCGACTCAGTCGGCGCCTTCCTCGGGGTCGATGGCCGAGGACTCATTGGCGACAACCTCGATTTCCTGGTTCTGGCCGGCAACGACCGTGAAATCCTTCTGATAGATGCGGTCGCGGTTCTTGGCGATGATAGTGTATTGGCCCTCGGCCAGCACCATGGAGGCGAAGGCGCCGACCGCTTCCTTGATCGGATCGCCGGATTCGTTGAGCAGCGACCAGGAGGTGTCGGCAATCGCTTCGCCACCAGGCTCGCGCACCAGCTTCATCGTCATCTCAGCGGCGCGGTGCTCGACGGTCGCTTCCGTGAGCTTGCCGGCCTCGACGCGGATGTCGGAACGGATCACGGCGTTGACCGCGCCATAGTTTGAAACGACGTGGTAGGTGCCGGCGTTCAATCGCACCACCGTGTTCGGCGCAACTTCGGGCGCGATCAGCGCGCGCTCGCCATTGGCCGCTGCCTCGCCTTCATAGATCGAAAAGCGCAGTTTCTTCGACTGGATGGGGGCGCCGCCCGACGTCACTGCGTCGAGCTTCAGGCCGCCGGCGTCGAGAACGAGATTCTCGCGCCTGGCTTCCTTACCGACCGTGATGCGCTTGGTGGCACCGGCCCGGCCATAGGAGGCGTGGACCAGGTAGCTGCCGGGGTCGAGCTGGAACACCGCCGTGCCGCCATGCGCGGAGGCAACCATCGGCAGCTTGCCGTCGCTGGTGGGCTCGGGCCTGAACACCCGCCAGACAATGCCGCGGGTGATGTCGGTGCCCTTGTCGGTCAACTGGGCTGAAAGCGTGATGGCGCCGCCATTGCCGAGCGCCAGCGGCGTCCCGCTCTTGGGCGTCGCGTAGCTCGAAATGCCTGGAAGTTTGATGTCGCCGGTATCGTTGGCATTCTGGGCCAGCGCGAAGGAAACCGGCACCGCGAACAACGCAGCGACGAGCGCGATCACGAAAAGGCGCAGGCTCCCCTCAAACATGCCTTGCGTTGAAGCCCATGGCGGTGGCAATTTCAAGGCCTGGGCCGGATGATTTCCACAGCGGCTTCTTATCCGGCGCAAAACGCCACCGCCCGAGCCGCCCGATCTCGCAATGGCGCGCTTCAGCTCAAAAATCGAATGCCTTTCAGGAGACCACGCCATGGCGTCGCCGATCATCGACTTCCTGCTGACCCGCAACTCCGCGCCGATCCCGGACCTCAAAGAACCGGCGCCGGGCGAGGCCGACATCGCGACCATGATCGCGGCGGCCTCGCGCGTCCCCGACCATGGCCGGCTCGAACCCTGGCGCTTCATCCTTTATCGCGGCGAAGCGCGCGTCGAGATCGGCAGGAAGCTGGCGGCGCTCGCCGAACAGCGCGAGGGGCCGCTGCCCGACAACCGCCGCAACCAGGAACTGGCGCGTTTTTCGCGCGCGCCGCTGGTGATCGGCGTGGTGTCGGTGCCGAGGGAGAACCCCAAGATCCCGCAGTGGGAGATGTTTCTCTCGGGCGGCATGGCGGCCATGAACCTGATGATCGCCGCCAATGCGCTGGGCTATGGCACCAACATGATCTCCAACTGGTATTCGGACGTGCCGGAGGGCAGGGCGATCCTTGGGCTGTCGCCGCAGGAACGCGTCGTCGGCTTCGTCCATATCGGTTCCTATCAAGGACCGGCTCCAGAGAGGCCGCGACCCGATCCGGCGAAGCTTTATGCGGACTATGCCGGGCCGTGGGCCGGATAGTCACATCCTAGGCGCCTTGGGTGCCGCGGTCGTTGCCAGGATCGCCGCGACGCGCAGTCATGACGGCGCGCACGAAGCCCGGCTCGCCGATCCTGATGCTGCCGTCGGGAAGGCTAAGGATGCGGTCGAGCGCGATCTCATAAAGTCGCACACGCTTCTCCAGGATTTCGATGGCGACCTCCATGTCGGCATCGCTGCCGCCGGCAAGCGCCTTGGCGGTGACGCCATGCGTCGCCAGGCCGAACTGCATGACGATGTCGGCGACGCCTTCGGGATCGAAAGTGCGGAAGGCGCCGTCCTTGACGCCCTGCCTGATGATCTCCACCAGCACCGGTGAGAAGGACTTGCTGGCCGCCAGGTTGATGCGGTGGAAAAGCACGAGGTTCTCCGGCCGGAACAACGTTTCGAAAAGCGCCCATGCCTGCGGCGCGGTCTCGATCTTGGCCTGCCGCGATTGCGCCAGCAGGGCATTCAAGCGGCCCAGCGGATCGAGGTCGGGATCGTCGACGATTTTCTGGACGCCGGCGAGCGCCCGTCTGGCGAAACGTTCTGCCAATGCCTCCAGCAGCGCCTCCTTGGAGGGAAGTAGTGATAGAAGGCGCCTTTCGAAATGCCGGCGGCGGCGATGACGTCGTTGAGGCTCGCTCTGTCGTAGCCATGCGTCAGGAACAGGGCCTGAGCCTGGTCCAGCAGTTCTTCGCGTCTGAGTTCCGGATGCTTGATGATGCGGGGCATGGCGAAACCTTGTGCATGCGACGGCCGTTCGCGTCCAGAGCATAGGGCATGTCTTGAGTTATAGACCATCGGTCGGTATAATAGACCATTGGTCGGATTCGACCAGATCTACGACAGGCGAAACATCATGGAAGGTCGGTCATGATCTTGCGATTGATTGTCCAGACATTCGTATGGTTCGGCGTCATGGGCGCGCTGCTGTTCGTGTCCGCCGGCACGCTGCACTGGCAGGGGGCCTGGGTCTATCTGGTGCTGATGGTCGCTCTCAGCCTGACGCTGGGCGTCGCGCTCGCCCGGCGAGACCCCGGCCTGATGAATGAGCGGCTCAGCCCGCCGATCCAAAAGGATCAGACGGCGGCTGACAAGGTGCTGCTTTCGATACTGCTCATCGGCATCTTCGCATGGCTGGCCTTGATGGGGCTCGACTTTCGCTATGGCTGGTCCGCCGCGCCGCCTTGGGTGCAAGTGATCGGCGCGTTGGTGCTGCTGATCAGCATATGGATCTGTTATCTGACGATGATGGAGAACAGCTTCGCGGCGCCAGTGGTGAAGATCCAGGGCGAGCGTGGCCAGACGGTGATCACCACAGGCCCGTACAGCTATGTGCGCCATCCGATGTATAGCGGCGCCATCCTTTTCTTCGCCGGCACAGCGCTTCTGCTCGGCTCCTGGTGGGGGTTGGCATCGGTGCTTTTTTTCCTGGTGCTGTTGGCCATCCGCACCTTTATCGAGGAGCAAGCGCTGCGAACCGGCCTGCGGGGATATGACGAGTACGCGGCGCGCGTGCGCTACAAGCTGGTGCCGATGGTCTGGTAGCGAGTGGCTTCACGCAGAAACCCCGGCCGCCAGAGCGTTTTACCGTCTCGCGGAACGGCGAACCGCTTCACACTTTTCCTGGAATTGCCTTAACGCGCGCCAAAAGCCGTTCGGCAAGCCGCAAATGCGGCCGGTCATACATCTTGCCGTCGATGCCGACGACGCCGGGATTTCCGGCCGCCGCGAAGGCTTCGACGACTGCGCGAGACCGCTCGACCGCCTCTGCCGATGGCGTGAAGGCTGCGTTGATGACCGGCACTTGCGCCGGATGGATCGCCATCTTGCCCGTAAAACCGTCGCGCTCCGCCTCGCGGCATTCGGCCTCGAAAGCGACCATGTCGCGGAACTCCGGAAACACGGTGTCGATGGCGGCGAGTTCCGCCGCGCTGGCAGCCAGAATGGTCATGGTGCGCGCTAGGCGGAACACGTCGGTGTAGCGGCCACTCTCGTCGCGCGCCGAGCGCGCGCCGATTGCCGCCGAAAGGTCCTCGGCGCCCCAGGTCAGGCCCGCAAGCCGCGCGCTTGCGCCAGCATAGCTCGCCGCCGCCAGCACGCCTGCCGCGGTCTCGGTGATGATCGGCAGGATCCTTATGCCGCCATCCGGCAAGCCGTTTTCAGCCTCACGCACCCTGAGCCTGGCTGCCAGTTGCTGGACATCCTGTCCACGGTTCGATTTGGGCAGCATGATGCCGTCGGGTTTTGCTGGAACGAGCGCTGCGAGATCATCGTCGGTCAGGCCCGTCGAAAGGTCATTGACCCGCACATAGACGGCGGAGGGAGTCTTTTGCCTCTGGCTCGAGATGAAACTCGCCGCGGCAGCGCGCGCGGCGACTTTGTTGGCGGGAGCGACGGAATCCTCGAGATCGACGATGACCACGTCGGCGCCGGCGCCAAAGCCCTTTTCCAACTTGCGCTCGGAATCGCCCGGTACGAAAAGCAGCGAGCGCATCAGGCCGGCCTCTTCAGCATCATCGCCTGCCTGGTGCATTTGGCGACAAGAACGTCATTTTGATTGTAGGCCCGGTGTTCGAATTCGACGATGCCGCGGTCGGGTTTCGATTTGGACTCGCGCACCGAAATCACCGTCGTCTCGACCCGGATCGTATCGCCGTGGAAGACCGGGTGCGGAAACACCGTCTCCTTCATGCCGAGATTGGCGACGGTGGTGCCGACAGTGATGTCGTTGACCGAAATGCCGATCATCAGGCCGAGCGTGAACAGCGAGTTGACCAGCGGCTTGCCCCACTCGGTCCTGGAGGCGAAATCGAAATCGATGTGCAAAGGCTGCGGGTTCAGCGTCATCACCGAAAACAGCATGTTGTCGCTTTCGGTGACGGTCTTGCGCAGCGTATGGCGGAAGAGATGGCCGACGACGAACTCTTCGAGATAAAGTCCGGCCATGGTTCGATGTCCTCCGTTTGCAGCGGTTGATAAGCGCTGCATCCTTTGCCCGCAAGCCAGTTAAAGCGCGTCGCGCTGAAACGGATTCAGTCGACGCGCTTTAACTCTTTGTTTGATGCATGTCGTTGTCCCAGAACCGCTGCACACTTCTGGGCGACATGCATTAATAAACATGGTGAACCGTTCGTAAACCATTTCCAGCCTACCGTTTCCCTTGGGGCCGGGACATTCCGGCAAGGGGCGTAGCTGGTCGGCATGGTTGTTTCGCATTTTCTAAAATGGATCGATACGGCGAGGGTTTCCGAACGCGCCGCGGCCGCCAGCGCGCTGGCGCGCGCCTATGTCAATTCCGACCTGCCGTTCGAGGATCGTTGCGCCGCCGAGGCAGCGCTTACGCTTCTGTTGGACGACGCGTCCTCCAAGGTGCGTCAGGCGCTGGCCGAGGCGCTGTCGATGAGCCATCACGCGCCGCCGCAAGTGATCAGCGCTTTGGCCGCCGACCAGCCGGAAGTCGCGGCACTGGTGCTGGCGCGTTCGCCGTTGCTTACCGATGCCGATCTCGTCGAGCGCGTCGCCAGCGGCCAGAAGGCGACGCAGAAGCTGATCGCCAATCGCCCGGTCGTTTCGATGTCGCTGGCGGCCGCGATCGCTGAGATCGGTGAGCCGGAAGCCTGCGCCATGCTGATCGCCAACAGCGGCGCCGAGATCGCCTCACTGAGCTTTCGCCGCATGGCCGAACGGCACGGCCACCTGCCGCTGGTGCGCGAGGCATTGATTGCCGATCAGCGCTTACCGGCAGACTGCCGCCACATGCTGCTCGTCAAGCTCGGCGAGATGCTGAAAGGCTCGCCGCTGGTACTGGCGATGATGGGCGCGGCGCGCGCCGATCGCGTGATGCGCGACGCCTGCGTGAAGGCCTCGGTGACGCTGATCGAGGGAACGCGCATGGAAGAGCATGCAGCGCTTATCGAGCATCTCAGATTGCGCGGCGATCTCACCGCCGGTTTCATCATCCGCACCATCGCGCATGGCAAGGTCGACTTCTTCGGCTCGACGCTGGTGGCGCTTGCCCAACAATCCGAGCAGCGGGTGACAGCGCTTCTGGCCGGAGGCCACGATGTCGCCCTGCAGGCGCTGTTCCGCAGCGCCGGGCTTGCCCCGGCGACGCACGCCATCATCCTGCGCGCGCTCAAGGTCTGGCGCGAAGTCGCCAATGGGCGGCGCGTCGCCGGCGTGCAGGAAGTCAGCTGGCTGATGCTGAAGGAACTCGGCGGGCAATCGGCCGAGGGCGATCTGGCAGGGCTGGTGAAGTCGATCCACCTCGACGCGCTGCGCGAAAACGCGCGCGGGCATGCACTGGCGATCGCGGCCGCTTAGGGCATGTCGGTATTACGAGCTTGTCATAGGCTCGTGGTGACGGCCACCAGCCAGTCCGGCAAGGCTTGTTCAAGGCCGATTTGTATCGTGCGGTCGAATCCCGAAAGCGTCATGACGCCGGCCGCGACAAGCAGCGCGCCGAGGGCCATTTTGATGCCGCTGGAAGCACCGAGCATCCGACCTCGCCAGCGCAGCAGCGCTTCGCGGGACATAAGAGCCAGAGCCAGCAGTGGCAATGACGTGCCAATGCCGAAGGCCAGCATGGTGAGAATGACAGTGCCGAGGTTCTCGCCTCGCGCAGCCATGATCGAGGCCGCACCGAGTGTCGGTCCGACGCAGGGCGTCCATACCGCACCCAGTAGCAACCCGACGCCGAACTGGCCTGACATGCCTGAGGTGGAGAACCCACCAAAGCGGCTTTGCGTCCAGTTGCTAACCGGCCCAGTCACTGTCGCGAACTGCGTTTGGAAACGCGGCACAAGAAGCACCGAGCCTACCAAGATCAGCAGTAGGGCTGCGGCCATACGAAAGACCGTCATGTCGAGGCCGATTGAGAAGCCGATTGTGGCGACGAAGACGCCTATCGATGTGAAGGAGACGGCGACACCAGCGGCTAGCGCCAACGGTGCCAACCGATGTTCAGCCACCGCGCCGGTTAGAACGACTGGGAGCAAAGGCAGCACACAAGGCGAAAGAATCGACAGAACACCGGCAAGCAGGGCGAGCAACATGTCACAGCGCCTCGCGCAGCAGCGCTTCGATCACCGCCGGGTCGGTTTGCCCAGTTTGCCGGTCGACTTCCTTTCCGCCCTTGTAGACGATCATCGTGCTTTGCATCTGGACACGGTATCGAGCCAAAATCTCCTTCTGCGTGTCGAAGTCGACATTAAACTTCTTCATGTCCTTGAAGTCTGGCGAGGCCAGCAATGATGCTACGATTGGCTTTTGCGCCTGACAGACTTCGCACCACGGCGCTGTGACATGGATCAGGACGGGACCACCAGCCTTGAGCGCATTGTCGAAGCCGGGAATGGTTTCGTCCCCATTGTGGCCCAACGCCGGGCCGACAACGACGGCAATACCGGCGGCAGCCGAGAGGATCAGAAAGTGACGACGCTGCATGTTATGCGATCTCCTTGAGGTTCGATGAAGCGAGTTCAGGGGCAAAGTGGTCGAACAACAGGTCGGCTGCTTCGGCTGCTTCCTGTGGCGCGGTGATGGTGAGAACAACGGCGCGCCGGTCTGTCTTCAGGTCAAAGGTTAGGAATGAGCAGCAAGTTTGCTCCTTCCGCATCAAATCGGTGACCTCTTCGAGCGCTTCCGGCCCGTAGGTAAGGTTGAGGGATAGCAATGTGCGCTCGGCGTGATGCAGTGATCGACGAGCCAGGGCACGAATACTGGCGACACGCTCCTTGAAATCCGACGCACCAAGTGTGCAGGCGATGGACAGAGCGTCATTCTCGGCCAGCGGGGCGCAGGACGGACCGCAGCCGCACTCGTCTTGCATCATCAATGCCTGAAACGTGGCAGTGGGCGCGGCTTTGCGACGTGAGAGGAGATAAATTCCACCAACCGGCACGGCGAGAGCGAGCAGGCCAAGGCCCCATGTGCACGCCGCGCCGGCGATCGCTGCCAAGCCGGTGCCGACCAAAGCTGCCGGCACCACGGCGACCGTGCAGCAGACCGCACAGGCGGCGGCGGTGGCACCGGCCCATTTCAGCGTGTTCTTCATCAAACGGCCTTTCCAGTTTCTATCTTTGCAATGGCGTACTCCTTCAAGTAACTTGAGGTTCAAGGAGGTTTTTTCGATGAACTTTCACATCCGCGTGTTCACCATCGGGGCGCTCGCCAGGGCTGCCGGCGTCTCAACGCCCACCATCCGCTATTACGAAGAGATCGGGTTGCTTCCTCCCGCGCCTCGCACTGCCGGGGGTCAACGCACCTATGACGACGACGATTTGGGGCGTTTGACGTTCATTAAGCAGTGCCGGGACTTCGGGTTCGGTATCGACCAGGTGCGCGTGTTGCTGGACCTGTCGATCAGCACCGACCGAGATTGCGTGGAAACGCGCGACATTGCCCAAGGACATCTTGACGAGGTTCGCCAGAAGCTCGCCGAGCTGCGCCTGCTTGAACGCCGACTGGAGAGCTTTGTGACGCGCTGCAATGTCGCCTGTGCCGGAGGGCCGGGCCAAGACTGTGTCATCTTCAAGGACATGGCTGCACCAACCAAGGTCGGCTGCTGCGGATGAGCCGCAAAATCACCTAGGTCTAGAGCGTTTCACCGTCTCACGGAAACGGCGAAACGCTCTAACTCTTTGTTTCTACGCAATTCCGGACGGAGGGTTACGGCGAAGTCGCCGACTTAACCGATCACACTTTTCCTGGAATTGCTCTCGCCTCGACCCTTCGCAAAGAAATCCGGATGGTCTTCCATCGCCGCCGCGATGATGCGCAGCGAGGCGGCGATTTGCAGCATTTCGAGCCGGTCGCTGCGCTCGGCAATGTTGGCGGCGTATTGCCGCGCCACGGCAATGGTCGCGGTTTGCGGCTCGCCCGGTCGTCTGAACAGCAATTCCCGCGCCAGGCCGCGCAGGAAATTGGCGATGGATTCCGCCGTCTCGCGCGCAACGGCGGAGTTCAGTTGCGCATGGCGCAGCCGCAGCACTTCCAGCCCGACGGTGACGGCGGCGATGCTGCCGCCCAGCATGGGATCGCCCTTGCGGCCCGTCTGTTGCACCTGCGGCATCAACTGGTTGATCCGGTCATAGGCCAGGCTTTCGAAGGCCAGGCGCCGCGGGACGCGCTCATGCAGGCAAAGCCGCGCCAGGTCCTCTCGCATTGCCTGGCAGATACGCTCGACGGTGACCCAGGGATTGGCCGGCAGCACGATAATGAAGACGCCGATGGCAATCAGGATGCCGACCAGGATCGACGCCGACCCGGCGAAGAACGGCCCCGGATCATAGATCATGCCCTGGTGCGGGCTGAGGAAGGCGAGGAAGTTGATGGCGAAGGCGGTGGCGACGCCAACATGGCGCGGATTGGCCATGCCGAGCGCCGCCGGCACCATGATCGGCACGACGAACAGCGTGAACCAGCCAAAGCCCGGCAGCGCCGGCAGCGCGATCTGGCCGACCAGGAAGGCAAAGGGCAAGGCAATCAGCGTCCCGGTAAAGAAGCCCCAGGCCGACTGCACGGGATCGGGGCGTGATGCAAACAGGCTGGAAACAACGGAAACGAGAATGACCGTGCCTGCCGCTTCCGACCATTTGGTCGTCAGCCAGAAGATCGCGACCAGCAGCGTGGCAAGCGCCGCCCGGACAGCGTTGCGCCAAGCGGCTTGATAGTCGCGGTGCACGACCAGCGCTGGCTGGCCCCGTTCACGCGATTGCAGGGACACAGGCGAGCGAAGCGCGTCCAGCCCGCGCATGACCTGCTTCAGCGCCTCGGCGAAGTCGCCGGCTATGGTGAGGCGGGTGATGGCGCCGACCTTGTCCTCGCTGGTCTCGTCAGTGAGGGTCGGCATTTCCTTTGCCTTGCTGGCGATCGCGTCGAGCCTGGCCACCCAAGGGCCTGTGTCGTCGAGCGCGCCGGGCGTTGCCGCCAATTCCCCGACGAACGCCTTCAGTTCGCTGCGCATCGGAATGAGCGCGGCGGTCTTCGGCCGGCGATGGCTGTGCAGGGCGCGCGCTGCCGACAGCGCCCATAGAAGCTGTCCGATCGTGCGGCGCACCGGATGTGCCCTTGTGGCGAAGCTCGGCGCCTCGAGCCGGGCATAAGTGCGCATCTCAGCAAGCGTCTGGGCATCGGTGATCAGCTTGCGTTGAAGCGCGGCAAGACTTGCCGGGTCGCCGCCGGAGAAGGCGCCGGATGCATATTCGGCAAGATCGAGAATGCTGCGCTTCAGCCTGGAAATGATGGCGTCGGCGGCAAGCTTCGGCAGGATCAGCCGGCTGGTGACGCCGGCGCAGACGATGCCGAGCACGATCTCGGCGCAGCGCGCGACGGCCAGGTCGACGACGCCATGTGGCTGGCCGAAGGCCGGCAGGCTGATGATCATCGCGGTGTAACCGGCAAGAGCGGCGCCATAGGCTTCCGGATTGCGCAGCAAGGAGGAGACGAGCGTGCAGACACCGATCCAGACGGCAAGTGCGGTGACCAGCAGCCAGGGATTGGTGCCGAAAACGGAGGTGATGCCGACCGCCGCGAGGCCGCCGGCAAGCGTGCCGAGCAGCCGGTAAAAGCCCTTCGCCAGCACCATGCCGGCAACCGGTTGGGCAACGATGAACACCGTCATCATCGCCCATTGCGGATGGTCGAGCTTGAGGGCGTAGGCCGCAAGAAGCGCGATCAGTCCGGCTGAGACCGTGCGCAGGGCGAAGATCCAGTCCGAACGGGTCGGCTGGATCAGTCCGCTCAGCGGTATTTCGACAAGCTCTTTCAGCCGTGTCCAGGTCACATTCAACTCTCCGTACCGGAGCTGTTATGGACCAGCAGGCGTTCAGATATCCAGCACGTCCGTCTCGGCGAATTCGGCGCGCTCCTGGATGAAGCGGAAGCGTGCCTCGGGCTTGGTGCCCATCAGCGCGTCGACGGCATCCTTGGTGGCTGAATCGATTTCGTTCACATCGACCCTGAGCAGCGTGCGCTTCCTCGGATCCATCGTGGTCTCCTTGAGCTGCGCGGCCATCATCTCGCCCAACCCCTTGAAGCGGCCGATCTCGACCTTGCCGCGCCCGGTGAACTCGGTGCGCAGGAGCTCATCCTTGTGCGCGTCATCGCGCGCATAGGCGACCTTGCCGCCTTGCCTGATCGAATAAAGCGGCGGCACGGCCATGAAGAGATGGCCGCCGCGGATCAGGTTCGGCATCTCTTGGTAGAAGAAGGTGATCAAGAGCGAGGCGATATGCGCACCGTCGACATCGGCGTCGGTCATGATGATCACGCGGTCGTAGCGCAAATCCTCGTCGCGGTATTTCGAGCGCGTGCCGCAGCCGAGCGCCTGGATCAGGTCGGAGATCTGCTGGTTGCCGGCGAGCTTGTCGTTGCCGGCGCTGGCGACATTGAGGATCTTGCCGCGCAACGGCAGCACCGCCTGGCTGGCGCGGTCGCGCGCCTGCTTGGCGGAGCCACCGGCCGAGTCGCCTTCGACGATGAAGATTTCAGCGCCGGCGGCGGCATTCTGCGTGCAGTCGGCGAGCTTGCCCGGAAGGCGCAGCTTGCGCACAGCGCTCTTGCGCGAGACTTCCTTTTCCTGGCGCCGGCGCACACGCTCGTCGGCGCGCGCGATCACCCATTCGAGAAGCTTCGAGGCTTCCTGCGGATTGTCGGCCAGCCAGTGGTCGAACGGATCGCGCAGCGCGTTTTCGACGATGCGCATCGCCTCGATGGTGGCCAGCCTGTCCTTGGTCTGGCCAACGAATTCCGGCTCGCGGATGAACACCGACAGCATGCCGGCGGCCGAGATCATCACGTCCTCGGTGGTGATGACCGAGGCGCGCTTGTTGCCGATGAGATCGGCATAGGCGCGTAAGCCCCGCGTCAGCACATTGCGGAAGCCGGCCTCATGTGTGCCGCCTTCGGCCGTCGGAATGGTGTTGCAGTAGGAATTCAAGAATCCGTCGCCGCCGAACCAGGTGACGGCCCATTCGAGCGAACCATGGCCGCCCTGCTTCTCGCTTTTCCCCGCGAAAATTTCGCGCGTTACCTGGAAGTCGTCGCCGAGCGATGCCTTGAGATAATCCTTCAGGCCGCCAGGGAAATGGAACTCGGCCTTGGCCGGTGTCTGGTCCTTTTCCTTGATCAGCGAGGGATCGCAGGTCCAGCGGATCTCGACGCCGCCGAACAGATAGGCCTTCGAACGCGTCATGCGGTAGAGGCGCGCCGGCTCGAAGGCGCAGCCCTTGCCGAAGATCTGTTCGTCGGGATGGAAGCGGGTCCTGGTGCCGCGGCGGTTGTGCACCTCGCCGAGGTGCTCCAGACCGCTTACCGGAACGCCGCGCGAAAACCGTTGGCGGTAGAGCTGGCGGCCGCGCGCGACCTCGACCTCGAGATGGTCCGACAGCGCGTTGACGACCGAAACGCCGACGCCGTGCAGGCCGCCGGACGTCTCATAGACCTTGGAATCGAATTTGCCGCCCGAATGCAGCGTCGTCATGATGACTTCGAGCGCCGGCTTCTTGTATTTCGGATGCGGGTCGACCGGAATGCCGCGGCCATTGTCGGTGACGGTGAGGAAGCCGTCGGCGGAGAGCTCGACATCGATGAAGGTGGCGTGGCCGGCGACCGCCTCGTCCATCGAATTGTCGATGACCTCGGCAAAGAGGTGATGCATCGCCTTGTCGTCGGTGCCGCCGATATACATGCCGGGGCGCCGACGCACCGGCTCCAGCCCTTCCAGCACCTCGATGTCGGCGGCGCTGTAGCCTTCGCTGCCATCACGGACGGTACTCGAACGCTTGGCGGCCTGCACCAGCGGATCGGCCGGCCGCGACGGTGCACGCGCCGGCTGCGGCTGCTTTTCCATGTTGCCGAAAAGATCGTTATTGTCGTCCATGCGGGGCCTGGCGTTGGGTGGTGCGAATCACTCCTCGATACTGCCACGCTTTCGGCGGGCGAACGAGGTTCCTGTTCCGTTCAGGGATCAAACTGTCTCTTAATCCAAAACCATTCGATAACCAAGCCGGCCGAAATAGGGCGATCCGACGGCCGTAGGATTCCTGATTCTTTAACAATGATGCCTAGCGTGAGTGACAACTAACAAAAGACCACGGGCGTCAGGGGTTTCGTTGTGCGAGGCAAGGCCATAACCATGATCGGCATCGCCGCCGTCTTCGGCGCGATCTCGATCTTTGCCGCGGACTTCTGGGTCAAGAGCCAGGCGAAGGCCCAGCCCGAGCTCAAGATTGTTTCGGTCGCGGCGCCGCAGCCTAAGGTCGAATTCAAGACCATCGTGGTGGCAAGCGCGCCGTTGCGCTACGGCATGGAGCTCGAACGGGCGCAACTCGCCGAAATTCCGTGGCCGCAGGATTCGCTGCCGCAAGGCGCGTTCCCCACGATCGACAAGCTGCTTACGGATGGCAACCGGGTCGTGCTGTCGCCGATCGAGGTCAACGAACCGGTGCTGCTCACCAAGCTGTCGGGACCGAACGGCCGCGCCACCCTTTCCAACATGCTGTCGCCCGGCATGCGCGCCGTCACCATCCGCACCGACGAGATCGCCGGCGTCGGCGGCTTCATCACCCCGGGAGACCGGGTCGATGTCGTGCTGACGCGCGATGCCGGCGACATCCAGGAAGTGTCCAAGAACGCTCAAGGCGCGACCGGCTCGACGGTCACCTCCGAAGTCGTCGTGTCCGACGCCAAGGTGCTTTCGGTCGGGCAGGGCGCCGATGAACGCAAGACAGCGCCACAGATCGCCAATTCCGTGACCATCGAGGTGACGAATGAAGGGGCGCAGAAGGTGGCGCTTGCGCGCACCGTCGGCACCTTGTCGCTGTCCTTGCGTTCCTCGGCCGATGCCAGCGCCAGCAAGAGCGGGCTCACCACCATTTCGTCGTTCGGCGGCTCGGTTGCCGCAAGCGCGCAGGCGAGCGCTGCCTCGCTCGTTAACGCGGTGACGAAGGACGATGACGCGCCGAAGTTCAAGACGGTGATCGTGACGCGCGGCGACAAGGTCGAAGAATACAAGGTTCCTTCGCGGGAACTGCAGCAATAGCCGGTGGGGACCGGCGGGGACGGGGCAAGATGTTTGGGCTTGATGTATTTCGGACGACCGGGGGCTGGCGCCTGCTTGGCGCGATCGCGCTGGCGATGCCGCTGGTAGCGGCTGGTTTGGCGGCGCCGGCCAGGGCGAGCAATGACGTCATCTACGTCTCGGCGACCCAGAACGCCTCCATCAAGGTGGCCAAGGGCAAGCCGAAGACGATCATGACAAGTGCCGCCTTCTACCAGATCGTCATCGGCGATCCGGAGATCGCCAACGTCAATCCGCTGACCGACAAATCCTTCTATGTGCTGGGCAACAATCTGGGCACCACCGGCATCGCGCTGTTCGACCAGAACAAGCAGCTTGTCGGCACCATCGACGTCGAAGTGACGCTGGATACGGACCAGTTGGCCAGCACCATTCGCGCCAGCGTGCCGGACGCCAAGATCAAGGTCGGCTCGGCCAACGGCCGCGTCGTGCTGTCGGGCGAAGCCGATGACGCAGTCGCCGCCGACAAGGCAAGCAAGATCGCATCACGCTTTTCCGGCAACGAGGAAGTGATCAACTCGGTCAACATCTCATCCTCGCAACAGGTGCAGCTCAACGTCCGCTTCGTCGAGATCAACCGCCAGGCAGGCCAAGACCTCGGCGCCAAATACAGCGCCAATTTCGCCTACGGCATGGGCGGCCGCCAGGTCACCCTGCAGCCGGGCACCATACCGGCCGCGGGCAATGGCGAAATCATCGGCAGTCTGTTGTCGAACGGTCTTTCGATCGACATCGCCATCAAGGCGCTGGAGGAACGCGGCCTCGCCAGGCGCCTGGCAGAGCCGAACCTGATTGCCCGTTCGGGCCAAACGGCGAGTTTTCTTGCCGGCGGTGAATTCCCGATCCCGGTTTCGGAAGACAACGGCAAGATCAGCGTCAGCTACAAGAAATATGGCGTCAGCCTCGATTTCACGCCGACGGTTCTGAAGGATGGGCTGGTCAGCCTCGACATCGCGCCGGAAGTGTCGTCGATCGATGCGTCGGCCTCCTACAATATCGGCAGTATTTCGGTGCCTGGCTTCATCGTGCGCCGCGCCAAGACGTCGGTCGACCTGAAGAACGGCCAGAGCTTCATGATCGCCGGCCTTCTGCAGTCGCAAAACGACATCACCACGTCGCGCCTTCCCGGCCTCGGCAAGCTGCCGGTGCTTGGACCGCTGTTTTCCTCGAAATCCTATCAGCGGCGCGAAACCGACCTGGTCATCATCGTCACGCCTTACCTGGTCAAACCGGTCGATCCCTCCAAGAAGATGCTCGAGCCGACCGATGGAACGCGCCCGCCAAGCACTGCCGACTATTTCCTGAACAACACCGAGGAAGTGGACGCTTCAGCGCCCAAGCGCCCGGTGGCGTTCGCCGACAGCGGCGCCGCCCGTCGCCGCCACGTCGGGTCACTTCCTCGATCTGCCGAAGGACTGAAGCCATGCGCATCGCCCTCTGCATTGCTGTTTTGTCCGTCGTCGGCGGCTGCACCAGCGACGACTATGTGCGGACCGAGGGGTAACCCCGGCGGCCGGCAACGCGCAGGCTGCCAACACAGCCATGCAGATGGTCGACCCCTGGCAGTACGGCGTCCAGAACACCAAGCTCAAGGTGCCGGCGCAGCGCCCGGTTGCCGCGGCCGACCAGGCCGTCGGCGCAAAAGCCGGCCAGACGGCCGCATCGACGACCACCAATTGATTGGGCGACCACCATGGCATCCGGCACCAAGACCAAGAAGATCCTGCTGGTTTCGAGCGACAGGACATTTTCGCAAGATACGCGGACGGCTTTCGCGTCCTCCGAGGTGATCGAGCTTCTGACGGTGGAGAAGAGCATCAACGAGTTGCGCGGCGAGGCGCTGGAAGCCGATTTCGGCACCGTCATCGTCGACATGGATGCATCCAAGCTTGACGAGATCGAGTCGTTGCAGCGCGTCATGCGCCGGCTCGAAGGGCGCATTCCGGTGGTTGTCGTCACCCAGGAATTCAACGCGGCGGCGGTGCGCATTCTGGTGCAACTTCAAGTCGCCGACTTCCTGGTCAAGCCGATCACCACCGCCGATCTCGTTCGCTCCGTCATCCGGGCGCTGCAAGGCCCCGGGCGCGAAGAAAACACTGAGTCGCATATCTACACTTTCATGCCGGCCGCCGGCGGCGTCGGCACCACCACGCTGGCGCTGCAGACCGCTTTCCAGCTGCATCATTCGGTGACGCGCGGCGCCTCGACCTGCGTGGTCGACCTCAATTTCCAGCAGGGCGCCTGCGCCGAATATCTCGACCTCGAGCCGCGCTTCGACATCACGGAAATCGAAAACCAGCCGGAGCGCCTCGACCGGCAACTGCTCGACGTCATGCTGTCCAAGCATGCGAGCGGGCTTTGCGTGCTGGCAGCGCCGACGCGGCCATCGGAAATGCGTTCGTTCAAGACCGATGTCGTGGTGCGTATGCTCGACCTCGTGGCGGCCTATTTCGACAACGTCGTTATCGACATGCCGCGCACCTGGTTTCCCTGGACGGAGACGGTGCTGCTCGGTTCCAACAAGCTCTACATCGTGGCCGAGATGACGGTGCCTTGCCTGCGCCATACGCAGCGCCTCATCCAGGCGGTCTATGAGACCGTCGGCAAGGAAGTGAAACCCAACGTCATCGTCAACCGCTTCGAGCAGAAGATGTTCGACAACGGCATCAAGCAGGCCGACGTCCAGGAAATCCTCGGCGAGCATTTCGTCGGCGGCATTTCCAACAACTACCGGCTGGTGCGCGAGGCGGTCGATCGCGGCGTGCCGCTGCATGACATCGATCCCAATGCCAATGTCGTCAACGACCTGAAGCGGATCATCCTGCCCGAGGAGGCCGTCCAGACGGCGGTCAAGTCGAAGTCGTTGTTCGGCCTCGGCAAGGGTCTGCTGCGGAGGAAGGCAGGATGAACACCCGCTTTTCCAATCTGCAGAACCGTGACGCCCATCCGCAGCGGTTGCCCGAACCGGCGCCTGTCCAGCATTCCGCCGTGGTCATTCCGACCACCCGCAAGCCTGTCGCGCCGAAGGAGGCCGTGCACCAGAAAAGCACCAACAAGGTGCTCGATGCGCGCATTCGCATCCACCGCATGCTGCTGGAGGAGATCAACCTCGTGGCGCTGGAGCGGCTGCCCAAGGACGAGATGCGCCGCCAGGTGCACGAATTCGTCTCGGAAAAGACGCGCGAGGAGCGGATGGCGATCAACAACGCCGAGCTCGACTCGCTGGTCGACGATATCGTCGATGAGATGGTGGGCCTCGGCCCGCTCGAGCCGTTGCTCAAGGACCCCGAGATCAACGACATCCTGATCAACGGTCATCAGAATTGCTTCGTCGAAAAGCGCGGCAAGCTGCAGCAGGTCCACATCCCGTTCAAGGATGAGGCGCATCTGCTTAGAATCGTTAACAAAATTGTCGCGGCGGTCGGCCGCCGCGTCGATGAATCGCAACCGATGGTCGACGCCCGCATGCTCGACGGCTCGCGCTTCAACGCGGCCATCCGCCCGGTCGGTGTCGACGGGCCGCTGGTGTCGATCCGCAAATTTTCCAAGAACAAGCTCGGCCTGCACAAGCTGGTCGAATTCGGCGCCATCACCCAGAACATGGCCGAGGTGCTGGCAGCGGCGGTGCATGCGCGCAAGACCACGATCATCTCCGGCGGCACCGGCACCGGCAAGACGACGATGCTGAACGCGCTGTCGGCCTTCATTTCCGAGGACGAGCGCCTGATCACCATCGAGGACGCGGCCGAATTGCAACTGCAGCAGCCGCATGTCGCGCGCATGGAAACGCGCCCGGCCAACATCGAAGGCCATGGCGAATTGAAGCAGCGCGACCTGGTCAAGAACGCGCTGCGCATGCGCCCCGACCGCGTCATCCTCGGCGAGTGCCGCGGCGAGGAAGCCTTCGACATGCTGCAGGCGATGAACACCGGCCATGAAGGCTCGATGGCCACCATCCACGCCAACACGCCGCGCGACGCCATCTCGCGTCTGGAACAAATGCTCGGCATGACCGGCATGCCGATGACCGTGCAGTCGATCCGCAGCCAGATATCCAGCGCGCTGGATCTCATCGTCCAGCTGACACGCCTGTCGGACGGCAAGCGCAAGGTGACGAGCGTCGCCGAGGTGACCGGCATGGAAGGCGACGTCATCCAGATGCAGGAGATATTCCGTTTCGTGCGCACCGGCATGGAAGCGGACGGCAAGATCCTCGGCTATTTCGAGGCGACAGGCATCCGTCCGCGCTTCCTCGAAGACCTGCGCAACATGGGCATCGAATTCCCGGGCAAGTATTTCGAGCCCGGCCGGCCGCAGGACTAGGCCGATGTTCGAGGGATTAAGCCCGATCTACGCCGTCTACGCCGCGGCGGCGCTCACCGGCATCATGATCGCCGAGGGTCTCTATTTGCTCTATGCCGGGCGTAGCGACAAACGCACGGCGATCAATCGCCGCATGAAGCTTTCGGAAAACAAGATCAGCCAGGAGCAGGTCCTGGTCCAACTGCGCAAGGAGCGCGGGCTGGACGGCGGCTCGGTGTTTTCGCGCGATCGCTTCCGCGCCTTGCGCACCCAGTCCGGCATGACCATGCCGCTCTCCAAGTTCCTGACGATGACCTCAGGCGCGGCCGCGGCGCTGGCGCTCGTCGCCGTCTGGTACGGCCTGTCCCTGCTGTTCGGTCTTGTCCTGTTCGTCGTCCTGGTGCCGGTGCTGCCGGTCATGACGATGCGCTTCATGCGCAAGCGCCGGCACAAGCGGTTCGGCATCCAGCTGCCGGAGGCGTTGGAGCTGATCACGCGCGGCCTGAAAGCCGGCCATCCGGTGCCCGTGGCGATCGCCATGGTGGCGCGCGAAATGGCCGATCCGATCGGCACCGAATTCGGCGTCATCGCCGATGAGGTGACCTACGGCTCCGACCTGGTTTCGGCGCTGAACAATCTGTTCGACCGGGTGGGCCATGAGGACCTGCCGCTGTTCGTTACCGCGGTGTCGATCCAGACGAGCTCGGGCGGCAATTTGCGCGAGATCCTTGACGGTTTGTCGCTGACGATCCGCGACCGCGGCAAGCTGCGCCGCAAGGTGCGCGCCATTTCGACGGAAGGCCGCATGTCGGCCTACATCCTGACCGCGGTGCCGGTGCTTCTGTTCACCGCCATCATGGTGTTGATGCCGCAGTTCTACCGCGATGTCTGGGGCGAAGCGAAGACCTGGTACATGCTGACCGGTTCCGTCCTGTGGCTGCTGCTTGGCAATGCCATCATGTTCAAGATGTCGAATTTCAGGTTCTGAGATGGAAGAATTTATCCGCTTCCTCGCTTCACTCGCTCCGACCTCGCTGCTGCCGGTGGCCCTGCTGCTTTTGGTGCTGGGCGGTGGCGCCGTGGCCTGGCCGCTGGTGCTTGCCAGGGGTGATCGCAGCGACGTCAAGCGCCGGCTGAAGGTCGAGGTGTTCCAACCCGTCGAGCAGGCGGAGCCGGCGCCCAAGAAGAACACAAATGTCGTGCGCGAGCAGGCGGTGAAACGCGCACAGGAATTTTATGCCAAAAGCGACCCGGAAAATGTCGCGCGCCTGCGCATGAAACTCATCCAGGCCGGCTATATGGAGCCGCGCGCCGTCGGCATGTTCTTCCTGATCCGGTTCTGCGCGCTGATCGGCACGGCGTTTGGGGCGTTCCTCGTCAATCAATGGTGGGCGAGCGCCGACTCGACCATGACCAGCCGCTGGGCCTTCGTCATCCTGTCGGGCGCCGGCGGTTATTTCCTGCCCGGCCTGGTGCTGACGCAGAAGGTGCGGGAAAAGATGCGCGAATACCGCAACGGCTTTCCCGACTTCATGGATTTGATGATTGTCTGCTCCGATGCCGGCATGAGCATGGAAGCCGGCATCGACCGCGTCTCCAGGGAACTCGGCAAGACCTATCCGTCGCTCAGCCAGAACCTGACGCTGGTGTCGCTGGAATTGCGGGCCGGCCGCAGCCTCGACGACGCGCTGAAAGCGCTTGCCGATCGCCTAAGCCTCGACGAGGTGCGCTCCTTCGCCACGCTCTTGCAGCAGTCGAAAGAGCTCGGCACCAGCCTGTCGGGCTCGCTGCGCGTCTTTTCCGACGAAATGCGCCATAAGCGCATGTCGCTGGCAGAAGAGAAGGCGCATGCCTTGCCCGCCAAAATGTCGGTCCCCGTGACGGTCTGCATCCTGCCGGTGGTGCTGATGATCGCTATCATCCCGATCATCGTGAAGCTGACGGCGCACTAGGATTCAGGTGAGGCCGGCCTGCAGATGGCGGCTTCCTGCGCTTCCGGTGCTCACGTACTTAAGTACGCTCCGCTCCGGTTCTCGGAACCCGCCATTTTCGACTCGGCCTGACCTGAATCCAGGCACGGCTGGCGCTGCCAGCCCTGGTTAACGCATCCTTGGCGCGCAACTAAAATTTAGCTGCATTTTAGCACCGAAGCTTAATCGCTCTCCTATATTGTTTTCCCTGAAGAACGACCCGGCAAATCGGGCGATGGGGCAGGGGCATGCGTCAGAAACTTCCCACGGTAGCGGCGGCGTTGGCGGCCGTCTTGATGATCACCGGCTGTACGACCAACAACACTATCGACGCGACCAAGACCACGGCGATCCAGCCGGTGGCCAAGGATGTCAGCGCCAATGACCTGGTGGAGGGCAAGGCGCAGTTCCGCGAGGCCAATTTCGGCCTTGCCGAACAGCATTTCCGCAAGGCGGTCGAGCTCAAATCCGACAATGCGGAGGCCTGGATGGGGCTTGCCGCATCCTATGACGAACTCGGACGTTTCGATTTCGCCGATCGCGCCTATGCGCAGCTTTTGAAGGTCGCCGGCCGCAAGCCGCAGATCGTCAACAATATGGGTTATTCGCAGCTCCTGCGCGGCAACAAGAAAAAGGCCAGGGCACTGCTGCTCGAAGCCAAGGCTGGCATGGCCGACCAGACCATGGTCAACGCCAATCTGGCGCTGCTCGACAGAGGCTGATCGGCTCCCGCAACGGGTCGGGCTTTTCACCTGACCCTATCGACGCTTTATAAACCCTGTATCGAGGTAGCATCGGACGCAACTCGAAATCGGTTTGCGCGGGGCGGCCACAACCTACATTGAGGGGCGACGAGACTCTTCGAGAGGCTATTCTTTACGCATGTTGGATTTCAGCTCGCTTCTGCTCGCGGCGGCGCTGTCGGGCACTTGCCTCAGCGTCACGATGTTTGCGATCTGGTTGACCACGCCGCGCGCCCGCTTCGTGCTGACCGTCGCCTGCGGCATCCTCGTGCTCGTCGCCCATGTCGTGCTGTTCTGGCGCTACACGAAGGACGCAAGCCCCTGGCTCTGCCAGATCGTGCTCGCCTTGCTCGGCTTGGGGTTCCTCGTCATGTGCCTGTCGGCGATGCAGTATCTCGGCATCCGCAATTACCGTCGCGCCATCGTGCCGGCGCTGGCGGCGATGGCCATATGCGCGCTGGTCACCTATCTCGGCTTTGACGGCGCCGGTTTCCTCATCACCTATGCGATGGTGACGGCGCTGCTTGCCGCGATCGGGACGATGTTCTGGATGAAGGGCGATCACGACCGCCGCATCCTGCTTGTCGTCTCGTTGCTGAGTGGCGTCTGCGGTCTATCATTCGCGCTCTGCGGCGCGGTTCTTCTGGTCAACGGGCAGTGGACGCTTGGCGGAGCGCCCGACAATTGGGCCGAGCGGCTGAACTCGGTCGTGTCGGTTGCCTGCATGACCGTGCTGGGCGCGCTGACGCTGTCGTTGCACCATCTGCAGGCACAAATCGAGCTCAGGGCCGAGACGATGACCGATCCGTTGACCGGGCTGATGAACCGGCGCGCCTTGAAGACGCTTTACGGCGATCGCGGCTTCGGCCCGTTCATGGCGATCGCCATGTTCGACCTCGACCACTTCAAGAGGACCAACGACGTCTTCGGCCACGCCGTCGGCGACCAGGTGCTGTGCCGTTTCGCGTCGGTGATCAGGAAATACGGCAAGACCGGCGTCGAAGCCTTTCGATTGGGTGGCGAGGAATTCGCGCTCGTCATCTCGCGCATGACGCCCGAGAAGGCGCACGATCTGGCAAGCCGGATTGGCGTTGCCTTCGGCACCGAGGTTGTTTCCACGCCGCGCGGCCCGTTGCGCAGCACGGTCAGCGGCGGCATGGGTTTCGGCACGGCCGAGGGCCGACCGCTGGAGGTGGTGCTGGCGGATGCCGACGCGGCGCTTTATGCGGCCAAGCGGGGCGGACGAAACCGCGTCGTCAAACAGGCCAAGGAGGGCCAGCCCGATACCGGGCCGGCCTTGCGCTCTGCCTGAATGCTTTTCCGCATGTCGTTTTCCCGCTTCGCACTTTGGGGCGACATGCGTTGAGCCTACTCGGCGGCGCCGAGATATTCCGACAGCGGCGGGCAGGAGCAGACCAAGTTGCGGTCGCCGGCGACATTGTCGATGCGCGACACCGGTGGCCAGTATTTCGCCGCGTTGTCGGCGTCACCCGCCGGATAGGCTGCCTCGAGGCGCGAATAGGGATGCTTCCACTCGCCGGCCAGCGCCTCGGCCGCCGTGTGCGGGGCATTGACCAGCGGGTTGTCCTCGAGCGGCCATTCGCCCTTGGCCACTTTCGCGGCCTCGCCGGCGATCGCGATCATCGCCTCGCAGAAGCGGTCGAGCTCGCGCTTGGGTTCGGACTCGGTCGGCTCGACCATCAGCGTGCCGGCAACCGGGAACGACATGGTCGGCGCGTGGAAGCCGTAGTCGATCAGCCGCTTGGCGATGTCGTCGACGCTGATGCCGGCGCTTTCCTTGAGCACGCGTGTGTCGAGAATGCACTCATGCGCGATGCGATCATGCCTGCCCTTGTAGAGGAGCGGGAAGTGCGGCGCGAGGCGCGTTGCCACATAGTTGGCCGAAACGATCGCCGTCTCGGTCGCCTGCTTCAAGCCGGCAGTGCCCATCATGCGGATATACATCCAGGTAATCGGCAGGATGGACGCGCTGCCAAAAGGCGCTGCCGCGACCGCATGAGCCGAGCCCTCGGTGACGTGTCCAGGCAGATAGGGTTTGAGATGCGCCCTGACGCCGATCGGGCCGACGCCCGGACCGCCGCCGCCATGCGGAATGCAAAAGGTCTTGTGCAGGTTCATGTGGCAGACGTCGGCGCCGATGTCGGCCGGCCGCGCCAGGGCGACCAGCGCGTTGAGGTTGGCGCCGTCGAAATAGACCTGGCCGCCATGTTCGTGGATGAGGGCGCAGAGATGGCGCGCGCCTTCCTCATAGACGCCATGCGTCGACGGATAGGTGAACATCAGCGCCGCGAGATTTTTGGAATGCTCGTTGGCCTTGGCCCGCATATCGTCCATGTCGATATTGCCGTCCTCAAGGCAACGCACGACGACGACACTCATGCCGGCCATCGCCGCGCTTGCCGGATTGGTGCCATGCGCTGAGGACGGGATCAGGCAGACGGTGCGATGGCCTTCGCCGCGCGCGCGGTGATAGGCGCGGATGGCGAGCAGGCCGGCATACTCGCCCTGGCTGCCGGCATTGGGCTGCAGGCTGACCGCATCGAAGCCGGTGATCTCCGACAGCCATCCCTCCAGTTCGGCAACCATGGCGCGATAGCCGGCCGAATGGCTTGCCGGCGCGAAGGGGTGGAGATTGGCAACGCTCGGCCAACTCACCGGCATCATTTCCGCCGCCGCGTTGAGCTTCATGGTGCAGGATCCGAGTGGGATCATGGTGCGGTCGAGCGCCAGATCCTTGTCGGCCAGCCGGCGCAGGAAGCGCATCATCTCGGTCTCGGAGCGGTTCTCGTGGAAGACCGGTTGGGTCAGGAACGCCTTGCCGCGCGGCTTGCCCGGCATTGACCCGGCATCGGCCGCGCCCGGCTTGGCATCGAACAAGGCGGCGATGGCCTCGAGATCGGCTTCCGTCGAGGTTTCGTCGAAAGCGATGCTGACACGGTCGGCATCGATGACGCGCAGCAACCGGCCGCCCTTTTCAGCGGCGGCGGCGATCGAAGCGGCCTTGCCCTTCACGTCGACAGTGACCGTATCGAAGCGGCGCGCGCCAAGCACGGCGACGCCTGCCGCCTTGAGGCCGGAAGCCAGCCGGTCGGCGAGCCCGTGGATGCACCCGGCGATCGCCTGCAGGCCGGCCGGACCATGCCAGATCGCATAGGCGGTCGCCATGTTGGCGAGCAGCGCCTGCGCCGTGCAGATGTTGGAGGTGGCCTTGTCGCGGCGGATGTGCTGCTCGCGCGTCTGCAATGCCAGGCGGTAGCCCGGGCGACCCTTGCTGTCGGTCGACTGGCCGACAAGGCGGCCGGGCATCAGGCGGGTCAGCTTGTCGGAGACCGCGCAATAGGCGGCGTGCGGGCCGCCAAAACCCATCGGCACGCCGAAGCGCTGCATCGGGCCGACAGCGATGTCGGCGCCGAGTGCGGCCGGCGCGTCGGTCAGCGTCAGCGCGAGCGGGTCGGCGATGAAGACGACCAGCGCGCCGGCGGCGCGGGCTTTGTCGATCGCCGCCTTGTGGTCGCCATAGACGCCGAATGTGTCGGGCCAGGAGACGAGCAGGGCCGCGGTGTTGTCGTCGATGCTTTCGCCGTCGATCTCGATACCGAGCGGCTCGGCGCGGGTGCGCACCACGTCCAGCGTCTGCGGATGCGGCGTGCCGGCAAGCGCCACCTTGGTGCGCTTGTCGCGGTGATGGCGCAGCGCGATGCCGACGGCCTCGGCGACAGCCGTCGCTTCGTCGAGCAGGGAGGCGGACGCCACCGGCAGGCCGGTGAGTTCGGCGACCAGGGTCTGGAAGTTGAACAGCATTTCCAGCCGGCCCTGGCTGATCTCGGCCTGATAGGGGGTGTAGGCCGTGTACCAGGCCGGGTTCTCGAACAGGTTGCGCTGGATGACCGGCGGCACAAGGACGCCGTGGTAGCCGGCGCCGATGAAGCTCTTCAGCACCGTGTTCTTGGCCATGATCGCCGACAGTTCGGCCAGTGCCTCGGCTTCGCTGGCTGGCGCCGGCAGGGTCAGCGGCAGGTCGAGGCGGATCGACTGCGGCACGGCCTGGCTGATCAGCGTCTCGACGGACGGAACGCCGATCACGGCAAGCATGGCTCTGACATCGTTGACGCCCGGGCCGATGTGGCGGGCCGAGAAGGGGGTAAGCGCTGTGGTCATGGCATCAAGTCCTGATTTCAGCCGATATGGGCTTTGTAGGCGGCCTCATCCATGAGGGCCGCGAGCTGGCCTTCGTCGGCAAGCCTCATCTTCCACAGCCAGCCGTCGCCGGTCGCCGCTGAATTGACCAGCGACGGGTCGGCCGACAGCGCGCCATTGGCTTCGGTGATCTCGCCGTCGACAGGGGCGTAGACGTCCGACGCGGCCTTGACGGATTCGACGACGACCGCAGTGTCGCCCTTGGTCAGCTTCTTGCCGGTTTCCGGCAGTTCGACGAAGACGAGATCGCCGAGTTGCTCCTGGGCGTAGTCGGTGATGCCGACCGTGGCGACGCCGCCTTCGACGCGCAGCCATTCATGGTCTTCGGTGAAATAGGTCTTTGCCATCGGGGCTTATCCTTTGCGGTAGCGGTGTGGGGTGAAAGGCAGGGAAACGATTTCGACGGGGATTTTTGTCCCGCGAACGTCGGCGAAGAGTTTCGTGCCGGGCTTGGCAAGTGGAGCGTTGACGTAGCCCATCGCAACCGGGTTACCCGCCGAAGGGCCGAAACCGCCGGAGGTGACATGGCCGGCCGGATTGCCGTCGGCATCGACCAGGGCGGCACCCGCGCGCACCGGCTGGCGGCCGTCGGGCTTCAGGCCGACGCGCTTCTGCGCGGCGCCCCGCTCGAGGATCGAGCGCAGAGCATCGGCACCGATGAAATGCCCGGACGCCCGCACGTCCTTGGGGATAGCCCACATCAGACCGGCGCTGGCCGGGTCGATCTCCGGCGTCAGGTCCTGGCCGTGCAGGCAGAGCCCGGCTTCGAGGCGCAAGCTGTCGCGCGCGGCAAGTCCGATCCACAGCACGCGCTCGTCCTCGAGCAGTTTCGCAAGCAGTTCCCGCGCGTCCGCCTCCGGCAGGCCGATCTCGAAACCGTCCTCGCCGGTGTAGCCGGAGCGGCTCATGAACCAGTTTGGCCGGGGTTCGACACCGTGCATGAAGAGCAGCGTGCCGGTCTCGATGCCGGCCCGGGCAAGGGCTGCCCAGGCGTCGGGGCCCTGGATCGCAAGGAAGACGCGGTCGAGCGGCTCGACCTTGGCGTCGAAATCCGCGGCCAGCGCCTTGAGGTGCTTTTCGTCCTCGATCGCATTGCCGGCGTTGGCCACGACCATGAAGCGGTCGGCGCCGAGCCGGGTCACGATCAGGTCGTCGATGATGCCCGCGGCCTCGTTGAGGAAGAAGGTGTATTTGGACTGCGAGATCTCGAGCGCGCCGACATCGAGCGGGCAGGCGCGGTTGAGGAGGTCGGCAGCGCCCGGGCCGCTGACAACGAACAGTTTCATATGCGAGATGTCGAACAGGCCGGCATGCTCACGCGTATGAAGATGCTCCTTCATCACGCCGGCCGGGTATTGCAGCGGCATCGACCAGCCGGCAAAGGCGCCAAAGCGTACGCCTGCGGCGGCATGCAAATCTTCAAGGGGTAAATGTCGGGTGTCTTGGCTCGTCATGTCTTCTCCAGAGTCGCACGCGATCGACCGCCATTTGGCGGTCTAGTCGTGCCCCTCTGTCTGAAGCCTGAGAGACTCGCGCAGCCGGAACTCTGTCAGCGGCGCTTACACCTTCGGCGCGGGAAGATCTCGACTTTCCAGAGTGTCTTTCCCGTCTACGGTTCTTTTTGCCTGAGAGATTTCGGGCGATTTCCCCTTCGGCGACAGCTTTCGCTGCTCTCTCCCGCAAACAGGTAGGACTCAGTCACCTGAGCCCTCGACGCGCCATCCATAGCCCGTCGGCGACACCTTGTCACCTCCCAGCGACATCTAAAGCTGGGTCGATATTCAGGTGAGGCCGGCCTGACCTGAATATCGACCCACCTCACGCGCCGCGCCGACAAGTCTTCGCTAACCACGCCATTTGGCGGTTTCTCAAGACAATGCTGATACAACCAGCGGGATAAGTTGGGTTCGCCGACAACGGGCGACGGGCGGGGACGACAGATGGGCGAATTGATCATGAGCGCTCCGGTGGCGGGGCTGACCTCGAAAAATCGGATCGCGGCCGAGGATGTGGCGATGCTGCGCCGCGAAGTCTTCGCGGACGGCGTCGTGACCCGCGGCGAGGCCGAAGCGCTGTTCGCGCTCGACCAGACGGCGCGCGACAAATGCGCGGAATGGGCGCCGTTCTTCGTCGAGGCGGTGACCGACTACATCGTCCATCAGGAGAAGCCCGAAGGCTATATCTCGCAAGAGAACGCAGACTGGCTGATCCGCACCATCTCGCGCGACGGCATGGTCGACAGCCGCACGGAGCTCGAGCTTCTGGTGCATGTACTGGAGGAAGCAAAGTCCTCGCCGGAGAAGCTTTCGGCCTACGCGCTGGAGCAGGTCGCTCACGCGGTGATCGATGGCAACGGGCCGTTGATGCGCGGCGGCAGCCTGGTTTCCGGTCACATCGCCAAGGCCGAGGTCGATCTGTTGCGCCGCATCCTCTACGCCTATGGCGGCGCCGGCAACATCGCCGTCAGCAAGGCCGAGGCGGAAATCCTGTTCAGGATCAACGACCAGACCGCGGCGACCGGCAACGATCCGTCCTGGAACGACCTTTTCGTCAAGGCGATCGCCAATTACGTCATGTGCTCGGCCGGTTACGAGCCGCCGACGCGCGAAGTTGCCTTGCGCCACGAGACCTTCCTTGAAGAAGCGGAGCCGACGCTTGGCGGTTTCTTCAGCCGCATGGTTTCGGGCGGGCTCGCCGGCATTCGGGAAGCCTACCAATCGCCCGGCGACATCGAGGCGGAGTGGGAGGCCAAGAACAGGGCGGCCGAGGCGCTAGCCCGCCGCGCCGAGACGATCGACGCCAGCGAGGCCAAGTGGCTGGCCGAGCGCGTCGGCGACGGCCAGCGTCCATTGCGCGACAACGAGCGGGCCTTGCTGACGCTGATCAAGCACGCTTCGCCGGAAATCCATCCAGCCTTGAAGCCGCTGCTCGACAAGGTGGCTTAGTCGCCAACTGCAATCGTTTTGCAGAAGATGATGTTGGAACGGCCCTCGGGCCATCCGGCAAGTTCCGCCATCCGCTCGAAACCGGCTTTCTCGTACAGGCGCGGCGCCTGGAAGTCGTGCGTCGAAACCCAGATGCGCCGTGCGCCTCGATCGGCCGCTTCGGCCACGAAGGCGGCCAGCAGGCCAAGGCCATGGCCAAGGCCTCGACAGGCTTCATCGACCCACATCAGCTCAAGTTCGGCGATCCCGGCCCAGGAATAGCCGGCGGCGATGCCGACGACCTCTTCCCCGGCGTCGCGTAGCACATAGACGAGGCTGCGGTCGTCATCGCGATCCGTCCGCTGCCGGTTGTCCCGGTTAAGCCGCTCTTCGATCGCGTTCAGTTCGGCCAGGGAGAGGTCAGGCTCGGCCTGCAGGCGAGGGGCCATCAAATCCCGCCATACCAGTCGTAGCCATTGTCTTCCCAGTAGCCGCCACGGCCGCCGCCGATAGTGGCGAAACTGTCGACCAGCTCGATCTTGTAGAGGTATTTCGGCATCTTGTAGCCGAGCTGGCGCTCGACGCGCACACGCAGCGGCGCGCCGTTCTCGACCGGCAGCGGCTTGCCGTTGAGACCGTAGGCCAAAATCGTCTGCGGATGGCGGGCGTCGATCAGGTCGATGGTGCCATAGTATTTCACATCGCCGGACAGGCTCTGCTCGATCGTGTCGAGGCAGTGGAACATGACATAGCGCGCCTGCGGCTTGACCACGGCCTGGTCGAGCAGAAGCGACAGCGGCGTCCCGGTCCATTTGGCGATGCAACTCCAGCCCTCGACGCAATCATGGCGAGTGATCTGGGTGCGGCTCGGCATGTTCTGCAGCTGCTCGCGGCTGAGCGACAGCGGCTTTTCGACGAGGCCGGTGACCTGCAGCCGCCAGTCGGCGAAATTGTTGGCGAGCAGGCCCTTGTAGGTATCGTCGTCTGGCGCGGTGACGCCGTTTGGCCGTTGCGGCTGGCGGATGTCGGCCTCGGTGAATTCGGGCGCCAACGCGTCGCGGCCGGCAAGCAGGCGCTGCGCGCGGTGGGTCAGGCCGTTGGCGTTTTCGAGGAAGCTGCGCAAACCGCCGCCGATGCCGAGGCCGCTGTCGAAGGCATCGCAGCCCGACAATGCGATGCCGGACAGGCCAAGGCTGGCAGCAGTCATGAACTTCCGTCTGCTGATTTGGAAATTGGGGCTAATCTCAAACTTGGCCATGTCAGTGGCTCCTCTCGGTCGGATCGCCGGGCTTTGCCGGAGGATCGGTGCGGTACCAGCCGGTGATGATCGAGCGCAGTTCGTTGATCGGCCCGGCGGCGAGGATCATCACAATGTGGATGACGAAGAAGCTGACGAGCAGCAACATGACGGTGAAATGGATGGTGCGCGCCGTCTGCCTGCCGCCGAGGATTTCATTGAGCCAGGGCAGCACCGAATCCATGCTCGGCGACATAGCAAGGCCGGTGACGATCATCAGCGGCAGCAGCACGAAAAGCACGCCGCCATAGGCCATTTTCTGCAGCGTGTTGTATTCGCGCGTGTGGTGGAATTTCAGCCTGGCGTGGTCGACGATGTCGCGCGGAAGCTTGCGCAAATCGTCGAGACGCGGTGCCAGATCGCGGCGGATGTGGCCGTTGACGAGGCCGGCGATCAGCCAGACCAGCAGCGTCGTGGTGAGCACCCAGGCGAAGAAGAAATGCACGACGCGGGCGGTGCCGAGATCGTAATAGGACGGGATCGTCGCCCAAGACGGAAAGGCGCGCTGGGTTTCCTGTCCAGGCGGCCCCGACCAGCCGAGCACGCCCGTGGTGTTGAAACGATGGCCGAAGATCTCCGTGAAGCCGCGCGGACCGGTGGCGGTGTTTTCGGCGCCGATCTGCAGGATGGTGTTGTTGAACTCGAAGCCCGACTGCTTGCCGATATAGAGCTGCGGCCGCGCGTTGAAGATCTGCAGGCCGGAGAGCAGCATGAAAAACAGCGAGAAGGCCCAAAGCCAATGGGTCAGGCGCGTCCAGCCCGATTGCCGGTAAATGAGCGGCCTGTTTGTTGGCGCAGGCTTGTCGGTCTCGGCTAACGGCTCTCTGCTGGCAGTGGCTTCCATGTTCGTCTCCGGCCGTGCATCGCTTGCCGCCTCCCGGCTTGCGTTCTTCCTCTCAATACGCGCTCAAGCAAAGCGTTGTTTCACGCGATCACGGATTTATTACGGAGCACCGAGGCTGACCGCGAGATTGACCGCCGCGGCGACGATCACCGTGTTGAAGAAAAACGACAGGATCGAATGGACGAGCACCACGCGGCGCATATGCGTCGTCGAGATGTTGGTGTCGGCGGTTTGCGCCGTCATGCCGATGACCGCCGAAAAATAGAGGAAATCCCAGCCTTCAGGCCGTTTGTCACCCGGGAACAGCAGCCCGCCGACCGGGGTTTTCTTCTTGGTTCCGGCATCGACCTCGTCGCCATCCATCCAGTAGACATGGGCATAGTGAAGTGCAGCCATGGCATGGATTGTGAACCAGCCGAGCGGGATGGACAGCAGCGCAGATCCAAGTTCGACAGGATGGCCTTTGTCCTTCTGGTTGATCAGCAGGAACAAGGAGATGACAGCAACAGCTACGACGATGAGCGTGACCGCGAATATGACCAGAACCGGCTGGTCCGCGGCGCGCGCGTTCTTGCTCAGATAGGTACCGGTGAATTTCGGCATCTGCGCGACGACAAGAATGACGTAGGCGGCAAAGAACGCGTTGGCGCCAATCGAATAAGCGAGCGGGGCGTGCAGCAGCAACGCGACGGCCAGCGCTGCGATGCCCAGGCAGGCTGACACCGCGAACAGCATGTGACGCTGCATGGGTTTCTTCATTGGGACTTCAGCAGCCATGTCGGTTCCGACCTTTTATGGCGCTCGGTTTCTAATGCGGTGTGGCGGATTTAAGCGCGCGCCGCAAGATGCGGTCGAGCTCGCCAAGAAAACGCGAGCGGTCTTGCGGCGCGAAACTGGCGTTGTAGCCCTTGCTTTCACCGGTCTCGCGCAGATGCTGCTTCAAATCACGCATCGCCACGGCCATGCCAATGGTTTCGGGCGTGAACAGGCGGCCGGTGGGTCCCAGCACATGCGCGCCGAGCGCCACCGTGCGCGCGGCGAGCGGGATGTCGGCCGTCACCACGACGTCGTTGGCCCTGGCATTCTCCACGATCCAGTCATCCGCGGCATCGGCGCCCTTGGACACGACGACATTCCGGATCATCGGGTCGCGCGACGGGCGCAGGCCGCCATTGGAGACATAGGTCACCACGACGCCATGGCGTTCGGCGACCTTCTCGACCTCGGCCTTGACCGGACAGGCGTCGGCATCGACGTAGATGATGGGTGCAGGCAATCGGTGCTCCAAATGTACAAAAGGGCCGGCGCTGGCCGGCCCTTTCGCATGAAATGTCGCGCTTGTCAGGCCGGTAATGCGCCGGACCTCTTGGCCGTCCAGGTGGCGATGTAGTCCATCAGGCCGGGGTTGAGGCAGTCATAAGGCTCCAGCCCGATCGATTTCAGCTGGCCGCGGATGCCGTCCATGCGTTTGGGATCGACACCGGATTCGATGATCGACGAGACGAAAGCGGTGAAGCCCGGCGGCGACCAGCCGTCTTCCTCGAAGCGCTCGGGATGGATGAAGGTCAGGCCCTTGAATGGATGGTCGCGCTCGACCGGGCCATGCATGTGAACGCCGCAGCCTGTGCAGGCATGGCGCTGGATCAGCGCTGCCGGATCGACCACCTTCAACTTGTCGCCGTTCTCGGTGACGCTGACGTCACCCGTGCCGGCGACGGCCACGACCGAGAACACAGCACCGTCCGGCTTCCAGCACTTCGTGCAGCCGCAGGCGTGGTTGTGGGCGATCTGGCCCTTGACCTTCACCTTCACCGGCTTGCTGGTGCAGGCGCAGACCAGCGTGCCGCCGGCAAAGCCAGCGCTTTCCTTCGGCAAGCCATTGTCGATCTTCGGATGCAGTTTCTCCGCCATTTTCTTCTCCTCCCAGTTGTGAACCACAGAGGTCGCAGGCCGGTTGGCCGGCGGCGTGTGGCTTGCTTCAATAGACCACCACACTCCGGATCGACTTGCCCTCGTGCATGAGGTCGAAGCCCTTGTTGATGTCCTCCAACTTCAACGTGTGGGTGATCATCGGGTCGATCTGGATCTTTTTCTCCATGTACCAGTCGACGATTTTCGGCACGTCGGTGCGGCCGCGCGCGCCGCCAAAGGCGGTGCCCATCCAGCTGCGCCCGGTGACCAGCTGGAACGGCCTGGTCGAAATCTCCTGGCCGGCGCCGGCAACGCCGATGACGACCGACTTGCCCCAGCCGCGATGCGAGGCTTCCAGCGCCTGGCGCATCACCTTGGTGTTGCCGGTGCAGTCGAAGGTGTAGTCGGCGCCGCCGATCTGGTCGGCGCCGCGCTTGGTCATGTTGACCAGATGCGGAACGATGTCGCCGTCGATCTCCTTCGGATTGACGAAATGCGTCATGCCGAACTTCTCGCCCCAGGCCTTCTTGTCGTTGTTGAGGTCGACGCCGATGATCATGTCGGCGCCCGCCAGCTTCAGGCCCTGGATGACGTTCAAGCCAATGCCGCCGAGACCGAAGACGACAGCGGTGGCGCCTTGCTCGACCTTGGCGGTGTTGATGACGGCGCCGATGCCGGTGGTGACGCCGCAGCCGATGTAGCAGATCTTGTCGAAGGGCGCGTCCGGATTGACCTTGGCAACGGCAATCTCGGGCAGGACCGTAAAATTGGAGAAGGTCGAGCAGCCCATATAATGAAAGATCTTGTCCTTGCCGATCGAGAAGCGCGACGAGCCGTCCGGCATCAGGCCTTGGCCTTGCGTGGCTCGGATGGCGGTGCACAGGTTCGTCTTCCTTGACAGGCAGGACGGGCATTGCCGGCATTCGGGTGTGTATAGCGGGATGACGTGGTCGCCCTTCTTGACCGAGGTGACGCCCTTGCCGACATCGACGACAATGCCGGCGCCCTCATGGCCGAGGATCGCCGGAAACAGGCCTTCCGGATCGGCGCCCGACAGCGTGAACTCATCGGTGTGGCAGATGCCGGTCGCCTTGATCTCGACCAGCACCTCGCCCTCGCGCGGACCGTCGAGGTCGACCTCCATGATCTCCAGCGGCTTTCCGGCGGCGACAGCGACTGCGGCGCGGGTTTTCATCAGGCAATTCCTCCCATGCGATTTTGGCCCCAAGCTTTCAGCATTCTCGTGCTCATTCAACCCGTTTTGACGACCAATGATGACGCAAAATCATTCTGATGACGCAAAATCATTCGTCCACATTCCTTCATCGTCCCACTGGCTGTCCGCGGGATCAGGTCTGCGGGCAAGCCGGAGGTTGACCTCGCACACAATGGCACGGTGCTTGAGCCCGCGTGCCGAAGCCCATAAGAAGGAACAAAGAATACCCCAGGGAACGCCTTTAATGTTCACGAAAATCCTGATCGCCAATCGCGGCGAGATCGCCTGCCGCGTGATCAAGACGGCGCGCAAGATGGGGATTGCCACCGTTGCGGTCTATTCCGATGCCGATCGCGATGCCGTGCATGTCGAGATGGCCGACGAAGCCGTACATATCGGGCCCTCGCCCGCGGCGCAGAGCTACCTCGTGCCGGAGAAAATCATCGCCGCCTGCAAGGAGACGGGAGCGGAGGCGGTGCATCCCGGCTACGGGTTCCTGTCGGAGCGTGCGGCCTTCTGCCAGGCGCTCGAAGCGGAAGGCATCGTCTTCATCGGCCCGAAGCCCAAGGCTATTCAGGCGATGGGCGACAAGATCGAATCGAAGAAGTTCGCCAATGCGGCGAAAGTCTCGACGGTTCCCGGCTGGCTCGGCGTCATCGAAGACGCCGACCACGCCGAGAAGATCGCCGGCGAGATCGGCTATCCGGTGATGATCAAAGCCTCGGCCGGCGGCGGCGGCAAGGCATGCGCATCGCCTGGAGCCAGGCGGAGGTGCGCGACGGCTTCGATCGGGCACGTTCGGAGGCCAAAAGCTCGTTCGGTGACGATCGCGTCTTCATCGAAAAATTCGTCGTCGATCCGCGCCATATCGAGATCCAGGTACTGGCCGACGCGCACGGCACGGCCCTTTATCTCGGCGAGCGTGAATGCTCGATCCAGCGCCGCAACCAGAAGGTCGTCGAGGAGGCGCCGTCGCCGTTCCTCGACGCCAAGACCCGCAAGGCGATGGGCGAGCAGGCGGTGGCGCTGGCCAAGGCCGTCGACTACCAGAGCGCCGGCACGGTCGAGTTCATCGTCGACAAGGACAAGAACTTCTATTTCCTTGAAATGAATACGCGATTGCAGGTCGAGCATCCGGTGACGGAGCTGGTCACCGGCATCGATCTGGTCGAGCAGATGATCCGGGTTGCCGCCGGCGAGAAGCTCGCCATCAAGCAGAGCGACGTGAAGCTCAATGGCTGGGCCGTCGAGAGCCGGCTCTACGCCGAGGATCCTTTCCGCAACTTCCTGCCCTCGATCGGCCGGCTGACGCGCTACCGTCCGCCGGAGGAAGGCATGTTCGGCGACATCGTCGTGCGCAACGATACCGGTGTCACCGAAGGTTCGGAAATCTCGATGTTCTACGATCCGATGGTGGCGAAGCTCTGCACCTGGGCGCCGACCAGGCTGCAGGTCGTCGACGCCATGTCGGTGGCGCTGGACAGCTTCGTCGTCGACGGCATCGAGCACAACATCCCGTTCCTGGCCGCATTGATGCAGCATCCTCGCTGGCGCGAGGGTCGGCTGTCGACCGGCTTCATCGCCGAGGAATATCCGCACGGGTTTGCGCCGATCGAACCCGACAGCAAGGAAAAGGCAGTGTTTGCCGCGATCGCGACCGCGATCGAATTGCTGCGCCGTGATCGGCTCGACCGTCTGAGCGGACGGTTGGCGCCGCATTCAGGCCACCTCAAGCCTGACTGGGTGGTGAAGATCGGTTCCGATTATTTCTCGGTCGCCATCGTTGACGGCATGGTTTCCATTCCGATGGAGGCTGATCTGTCGGTCGATGGCGGCAAGCCGCTGACGGTTGCCTCCGACTGGCGGCCCGGCGATGCGATCTGGCACGGCACGGTCGATGGCAAGGCAATAGCGGCGCAAATCCGCCCGGTGCTGAACGGACTGCGCATCGCCTGGAAGGGCATGTCGGTGACGACGCGCGCCATGCTGCCGCGCACGGCGGAGCTGGAAAGGCTGATGCCGGAGAAGGTGGCACCGGACACGTCCAAGATGCTGCTTTGTCCGATGCCGGGCCTAGTAGTGTCGATCGCGGTTATCGTGGGGCAGGAGGTCAAGGCCGGCGAGACGCTGGCCGTGGTCGAGGCGATGAAGATGGAGAATGTGCTGCGCGCCGAACGCGACCTGACGGTCGCCAAGCTCAACGCCAAGCCCGGCGACAGTTTGGCGGTGGACGCCGTGATCATGGAATTCGCCTGAAGGCCTGTCGATATTCAGGTGACGCCTGCCTGACCTGAATCTCAACAGGCTTGCAGCGGGAACGGAGCCGTAGCTCCGCCCCCGCTGTCTGACGCTTTTTGTTGGATCAGACGTTTTCGGCGACGGCGCTATGGTCCGTGACGACGAAGACGCAAGCCCGACAAGCGTCGGCGCCACGCTGCGAATACCAGCGGCAGGTGCCGCGGATGACACAGCGCGGCAGGTGCTCGACCGGCATTATATTCTGGTCCGCCATGCCGGTGAGCACCTTTTCGATCACGCCGCAGGAATTGCCGGTCCACTGCCTGCATTTGCCCTCGACGCAGCGGCCGCCAAAGCGGAAGCGCGCTTCCGGCACGCCCGACTTGCTGGCCTCTTCGACGAAGCCGGCATCGATCTCGAGCCGCGTCGGCAGCGGCTGGACGATGCCGTCGTCGCCGACCACGCCAATCAGGAGGTTGCCGGGTTCGGCGCGGGCGCTGGGGCAGGATTTCTCGCCATCGCTGGCGATGCTGGATTTGGCTGGCATGGTCCGCCTCTCTTCCTCGGCGAGCGCCAAGTCAGCGCATCATGCCGGCGACCTGCTTCTCGACGGCGGCGATCTGCGCCTGGTCGATATGGGCGACGAGGCCCAGCCAATCCTTGGGGAATTTCAGCACGAGCTGCGGCTCGGTATGGGTTTCGGCGATCGCCTTCAGCACTGCCTGCTGGATGGTGCCGGCAAGCTTGGCGTCAGCGCCCTTGGCGAGCTTGAGACCGGAAACGTCGACGACAAAACGATTGGCCGTGGAAAGTCTCCTCGATGAAAATGCTTGAAATTTACGCGAGGCAACGTGCCGGAGGGCAGCGGCGTCGGCCATGAAGCGCTTCACAGTGCCGGCAACCGCCCATTGGTTTGCGGGGACGAGACGTCGTTTCGCTGGCGGATGGTGCGGTGGACGACTAAATTAGCCTCGATCCGAGATTCTCGAACAGCAGCAGGGCGCAACCGGGTGGCAGACGCAGCAACGATACGCGATCCGCTGAAGCGGGAAGCCAATGAAAGGGCAAGCCGGCCCGAAGCGCCGGCGCGGACTTTTATTCATCTGCGCGTGCATTCGGCCTATTCGCTGCTCGAAGGCGCGCTGCAGCTTGGCGCGGTCGTTGGCCATGCGGTCAAGGACGAGGCGCCGGCGATCGCCGTTACCGACACCAATAATTTGTTCGGTGCGCTGGAATTTGCGCAAAAGGCGGTCAAGGACGGCATCCAACCGATCATCGGCTGCCAGGTCGATCTCGCTTTTGCCGGCGAGGCGACCGAGGCTCAGCGCGACCGCCGCCGGCAAGGACCGGACATGTCGCCTGTCGTGCTGATCGCCGCCAGCGAAGCCGGTTACGGCAATCTGGTGCGGTTGATCAGCAAGATCTACCTGGAGACGCCGCCCGGCGAGCCGGTGCATCTGACCAGCACCATGCTGGAAGGCAAAAGCGATGGGCTGATCTGCCTTACCGGCGGCCCGCGCGGCCCAATTGGCGCGGCGCTGAAGGCCGATCGGCGCGATCTCGCCGAACAACGGCTGCTTTTCCTCAAAGGTCTGTTCGGCGACCGGCTTTATGTCGAGCTGGAACGGGTCGCCGGCTACGACCGGATGGTGGAAAAATCGACGGTCGATCTTGCCTATACGCATGAGCTGCCGCTGGTCGCCACCAACGAGGCGTTCTTCTCCAAGCGCGACGACTACGAGGCGCATGATGCACTGATCGCGATTGCCGAAGGCTCGGTGGTGGCCGCCGACAACCGCCGGCGGCTGGCCGTGGATAATTTCCTGCGCAGCCAGGCTGATATGGCGCGGCTGTTTTCCGACCTGCCGGAAGCGATCGATAACACTGTCGAGATCGCCATGCGCTGCTCTTATTATCCGAAGAACCGCAGTCCGATCCTGCCGCGCTTCACCGGCGCCGACGCTTCCGACAAGGATGCGGCCGAGAAGGCCGAGGCCGCCGAACTGGCCCGTCAGGCGCGAGAAGGCCTGGATGCGCGGCTTGCAGTGCATGGCCCGACGTCTGGCTACACGGTCGAGCAATATCGCGAGCGGCTTGAATTCGAGCTCGGCATCATCGAGAAGATGAAGTTCCCGGGCTACTTCCTGATCGTTGCCGACTTCATCAAATGGGCCAAGGCGCAAGGCATACCGGTCGGGCCGGGCCGCGGTTCGGGCGCCGGTTCCCTGGTCGCCTATTCGACGACGATCACCGACATCGATCCGCTGCGCTTCTCGCTGCTGTTCGAGCGCTTCCTCAACCCCGACCGCGTGTCGATGCCCGACTTCGACATCGACTTCTGCCAGGACCGGCGCGAGGAGGTCATCCGCTACGTCCAGCAGAAATACGGCCGCGACCAGGTCGGCCAGATCATCACCTTTGGTACGCTGCAGGCCCGCGCCGTGCTGCGCGACGTCGGCCGCGTGCTGCAGATGCCTTACGGCCAGGTCGACAAGCTGTCGAAAATGGTGCCGCAGAACCCGGCCAATCCGGTCAAGCTGGCGGATGCCATCGCCAACGAGCCGCGCTTTGCCGAGGAGGCCGAGAAGGAACCGATCGTCCAGACGCTGCTCGACATGGCGCAGAAGCTCGAAGGCCTTTACCGCCATGCTTCGACGCACGCCGCCGGTATCGTTATCGGCGACCGGCCTTTGTCCGAGCTGGTGCCGATGTACCGCGATCCACGCTCGGACATGCCGGTCACCCAGTTCAACATGAAATATGTCGAGCAGGCCGGGCTGGTGAAGTTCGACTTCCTCGGCCTGAAGACGCTGACCGTGCTGGAGACGGCGGTGAAACTGATCCGCCGGCGCGGCATCGACATCGACCTGGCGACGATCCCGCTCGACGATCCGGACACCTACGCCATGCTGTCGCGCGGTGAAGTGGTCGGCGTGTTCCAGGTGGAAAGTGCCGGCATGCGCAAGGCGCTGATCGGCATGCGGCCCGACTGCATAGAGGACATCATCGCGCTGGTCGCGCTCTATCGTCCTGGCCCGATGGAGAACATCCCGACCTACAACGCCAGAAAGCATGGCGAGGAGGAGATGGCCTCCATCCATCCCAAGATCGACCATCTGGTGAAGGAGACGCAAGGCGTCATCGTCTATCAGGAACAGGTCATGCAGATCGCGCAGGAACTGTCCGGCTATTCGCTCGGCGAGGCCGACCTTCTGCGCCGCGCCATGGGCAAGAAGATCCGCGCCGAGATGGACAAGCAGCGCGAGCGCTTCGTCACCGGCGCGGTCGAGCGCGGCGTCGGCAAGCCGCAGGCCGACTTCATATTCGACCTTCTGGCAAAATTCGCCGACTACGGCTTCAACAAGTCGCATGCCGCGGCTTACGCAGTCGTCTCCTACCAGACCGCCTATCTCAAGGCGCATTATCCGGTCGAGTTCCTCGCCGCGTCGATGACGCTCGACATGGGCAACACCGACAAATTGGCCGATTTCCGCCAGGATGCGCTGCGCCTCGGCATCGAAGTGGTGGCGCCGTCGGTGATGTCGAGTTTCCGCGCCTTCGAGGTCGGCGAAAACAAGATCTTCTATTCGCTGGCAGCGCTGAAGGGCGTCGGCGATGCGGCGGTCGAGCATATTGTCGAGAAGCGCGGCGAAAAGCCGTTCAAGAACCTCGCCGATTTCTGCGAGCGCGTCGATCCGAAGATCGTCGGCAAGCGCGTCTTCGAAAGCCTGATCATGGCCGGCGCGCTCGATTGCTTCGGCCATGATCGCGCCCAGATGATGGCAGGTGTGGAGCGGATGATGGGCCTTGCCTCGCTGGCGCAGCAGAATGCGATCTCGGGACAGGCCGACATCTTCGGCGCTTCGCTTGGCAGCCAGTCGCAGGCGCTCAATCTGCCGGCAACCGATCCGTGGCTCGCCGCGGACAAGCTGCACCGCGAGTTCCAGGTGGTCGGCTTCTACCTCTCGGCGCATCCGCTCGATGAATACAAGGCAGCGCTCCAGAAGATGCGGGTGCAGAACTGGGGCGAATTCTCGGCCGCGGTCAAACGCGGTGCCGCCGCCGGCCGTCTGGCCGGGACGGTTACCACCAAGCAGGAGCGTAAGACGCGCACCGGCAACAGGATGGGCGTCGTGGCCTTTTCCGACACGACGGGGCAATATGAGGCTGTGCTGTTCTCCGAGGGCCTAGCCCAGTATCGCGACATGCTGGAGCCCGGCCGCTCCGTGGTGATCACGGTTTCGGCCGAGGACCGGCCGGAAGGCATCAATCTGCGCATCCAGACGGTGCAGTCGCTGGAGGATGAAGCGAGCCGCATCCAGAAGGCGCTGCGCATCTTCGTGCGCGACGCCGCGCCGATCAACACGCTTGCCGGCCAGCTAACCGTGAAGGGTGAAGGGCAGGTGAGCTTCGTCCTGATCAAGGAAGCCGGCCAGGGCGAGGTGGAAATCGAGCTGCCCAACCGCTACCGCATCTCGCCGCAGGTCGCGTCGGCGATGCGCGCGGTGCCGGGCGTGGTCGAGGTCGAGCTGGTTTAGTTCAAGGGGCCGCCGCTTCCCGCCTCTGCGCCCCGTGCGTCTTGCGCTGCAGGTTGAGCAGGTTGCCGGCGAGGATCAGGGCAGCGCCACCAGCGGTGAAGACGTCGATCTGCTCATGATAGAGCAGCCAGCCGACCAGCGCCGACAACGGCACGCGCAGAAAATCCATCGGCGAGATGATGGTGGCGTCGGCGTAGACCAGCGCCCGCGCCAGGCAGAAATGCGACGACATGCCGGTGAAGGCGATCAGGAAAATCCACGGCCAAAGCCCGGGCGAGGGGTATGCCAGTCATAGAGCGCTGGGACGAGGCCGACCGCCGACTGGATGATCAGCATCCAGAAGATGATGCGCACCACGCTCTCGGTCCTGGTCATGGACTTCACCAGCACCAGCCCGATGGCAAAGCAGACCGCCGCGCCCAGAACGACGAGATGACCGGTATCCATCGAACCCGCGCTCGGCCGTACGATGACGACCACGCCGATCAGTCCGAGCACGATCGCCGCCAGACGGGAACGCGAAAGCCTTTCGCCGAGGAAGCTGATCGCCAGGATCGCGGTCCATATCGGCGTCGTGAATTCGATCGAAATCAGCACGGCAAGCGGAATGAGCGTCAGCGCGTAGAGCCAGGCGGCCTGGCCGGTATAGTGGATGATGTTGCGGGCGATGTGGGCGACGGGGCGTTGTGTGCGCATCGCGGCAAAACCGCCACTCGCGATCACCAGCGGCAGCAGGATGAAGAAGCCGATCGCCGAGCGCAGTTCCATCACTTCGAAGACGTTGAGCTCGGCGGTCGTCTCGCGCCCGGCGATCGACATCCCCAGGAACGAGGCGATTGACAGCGCCATCCAGAATGCAGCTTTAGGGATCGAGGGAGCGGGTACCATTGGCGCTATGTCGCAGGAGCGGACTTTTGCCGCAATCTGTAGTGGTGGCATTCGACTGGGCCAGGTGGCAGCCGGGTCACCAAACCGTTATGGCGACGGCGGAACCTGAC
Source organism: Mesorhizobium sp. ORM8.1 (assembly GCF_053005525.2). Lineage (NCBI taxonomy): Bacteria > Pseudomonadati > Pseudomonadota > Alphaproteobacteria > Hyphomicrobiales > Phyllobacteriaceae > Mesorhizobium > Mesorhizobium sp. ORM8.1. The sequence goes on from NZ_CM132600.1 coordinate 7,003,952, forward strand.
AGCCAGGCACTCGTTAAGTCCACACTTTGGCCTTCCCTGCGGAAGTCGCCGCTTTTCTGATCGCGAGAGGGGGACGTCTTGATCAAATCGACTGCCGCTTTGCTGGCCGCCGCCTGGCTGTTCGGCGCAACGGGCGCTCATGCCGACGAGGCAGACTTCCTGCGCTCACTGCAAGGGAAGTTTGCCGGCAAAGGAACAGTCAGGATCAGGACCAATTCTCCCGTCATGAACATCACCTGCTCCTTCACCTCGGACGCGACGGCGACCTCGCTGTCGCTCGACGGCATCTGCCGCGCCATGCTGATCATGACGCGCGAGATCCGCGCCGACCTCAAGGTCAACGGAACGAAATACGCCGGCACCTATACCGGCTCGCGCAGCGGACCCGCCGGCCTTAGCGGAAGTCGCGACGGCAACGCCATCAACCTCGACATCCATTGGGCAAAAATCATCAATGGCGACCGCGATGCCGAACTGACCGTCGAAAAGACCGGTCCGGACGAGATGCGAATGACAGTCACCGACATGGATCCGGCGACCGGCAAAATGGTGGTGACGAGCAGGATCGATCTCAAGCGCAGCTGAGCGGCGTATTGATCTTCAGGCGATGCCGGCCTGACGTCAATCTCAACACACCTCTCCGAGCTTACTCCTCGAGCGGCTCCGGTGGATTGGCGTCGCGGCCCTTGCCGAACGTATAGCCGGTCTCGACCGCCTTGCGGCCGAACTTGTCGCGCAACGTGTCCATGGCGCCTTCGGCAAGCGCGCGCTTGCGCGACTGGACATCGACCAGGTCCGGCGGGTCAGCCTTTTCATCGCCGGAAAGATCGCTGACGCCGATGCCGAGCAGGCGGAATTTCGTCCCGTCCGTTTCGCGGCGCAAAAGGTCGAGCCCGGTTTGAAAAATACGGTCGGCCAGCCGGGTCGGATCGCCAAGCTGGCGGTTGCGGGTGCGGAGCTTGAAATCCTGCGTCTTGACCTTGAGCACCACGGTGCGCCCGGCAATGCCGGATTTCTTCAGCCGTGCCGAGACCTTTTCCGACAGGCCGCGCAGCACCGGCACCAGTTCCGCCAAGGTGGCGATATCGGTGTCGAAGGTGGTCTCGGCCGAGACACTCTTGGCATCGCCGCCAGGGTCGACCGGTCTATCGTCCTCGCCGCGCGAGAGCCGGTAGAGGCGGTCGCCCATCACGCCGTAGCGGCGCATCAGCTCGCCGCGCTCCATGCGCTGCAGCTGGGCGATCATGCGGATGCCGTCGCGCTCCAGCGTAGCGGCCAGCGCCTTGCCGACACCCCAGATCAGAGTCACCGGGTGCTCTGCCAGGAAGGTTGGCGCCTCCGCTTCGCCGATGACGGAAAAGCCGCGCGGCTTGCGGAAGTCCGAGGCGATCTTGGCCAGGAACTTGCAGTAGGAGAGACCGGCCGAAACGGTGATGCCGAGTTCTTTTTCCACCGTCTGCGCGAAACGCGCCAGCACGAGCGCCGGCGGCATGCCGTGCAGCTTCTCGGTGCCGGCGAGATCGAGGAACGCCTCGTCGATCGACAACGGCTCGACCTGCGGCGTCAGCGCTTGCATCAACGCGCGGACCTCGCGCCCGACGCCGACATATTTTTCCATGTTAGGCGGGATCACCATGGCTTCAGGACAGAGCTCGAGCGCCTTGAACATCGGCATGGCCGAGCGAACGCCCTGGATGCGGGCGATGTAGCAGGCGGTGGAGACGACGCCGCGCCGGCCGCCGCCGATGATCACCGGCCTGTCCTTCAGCGCCGGATTGTCGCGCTTTTCGATCGCCGCATAGAAGGCGTCGCAGTCGATATGGGCGATATGCAGGCTGTAGAGTTCCAGGTGACGGACAAGGCGCGGGCTGCCGCAGCGCTCGCAGCGCCGCGTTTCGCTGCGCTGGAAGGCCAGGCAGTCACGGCAAAAACCGTGTTCGGGATTATTGACAGGAGCCGCCATCGCTGCGAACATAAAGAGAACAAACGCAATGGTACGACGGCGCAGCGCCGGCAACAAGCTTGGCCTGGGGATGAACGCATGAGCACGACCATAGCACCGCTTACCCCGCAGCGTTGGGCCGATTTCGAAGACCTCTTCGGCAAGCAGGGGGCCTGTTATGGCTGTTGGTGCACGCATTTCCGGCTCACACCCGCGGAGCGCCGCGCCAGCGACAAGGAGCGCAACAAGGATCACATCAAGGCGCGCATCGAAGCCGGTCCGCCGCCGGGGCTTCTGGCTTTCGAGGACGGCAAGGCGGTCGGCTGGATGCAGATCGGTCCGCGCGCCGACGTGCCTGAGTGGAACAATCCGGGCAGGGGTTCGGCGCCGGTCGACCCGGCCGATGTGGACGACCCGAAGGTCTGGGCAATTTCCTGCTTCTTCATCCGGGTCAAGGCGCGGGGCAGGGGCGTCAGCCATCGGCTGGTCGAGGGCGGCATTGCCTTTGCGCGCGACCATGGCGCAAGGCTGCTCGAAGCCTGCCCGATCGACCTGTCACGCGATTCGCGCTCGATCGGCCTGTTCGTCGGCTCGTCGCGCGTGTTCGAGAAGGCCGGCTTTGAACGGCTCGTGGAGCGCAAACCCGGGCGGCCGCTGATGCGACTGGTGCTTTAGCCAGGCTGTCTTTTGGCGTAGTGTCCTCGTCTTGCGGCTATGATGCTATTTCACTAACACAAGCACGATGTCCCCAGACCAACGGAGAACCGACGTGAAGCGTGTATTGCCACTGGTTTTTGTGCTCGCGCTCAGCGCGCCCGCTCTCGCCCAGACCGTCGACAGCCAGGGCGCCAAGCAGCTCTCCGACAATCTGGCGCGCTATTTCGGCAAGCAGATCTTCGATCTCGGGTTCCTGAAGGTCTCGGTCGATGGCGATGCCTACAAACTGGCCTTCGATTTCAAGCCGATCGCGGCCTTGCTAGCAAAAGATCAGTCCTTCAAGTTCGACGTCCCGCCTTACTCCATGCTGACCAAGCCGCGCAAAGACGGGCAGTGGGACGTTTCGGCGAACACGTCCCTGGCAGGATCGCTTGACTTCACCGGCCCTCAGGGTCCGCAGCACATTGACCTGTCGGTGTCGAACAACAAGTTCTCCGGCGTCTATGATCCGGCCCTTGCGGCTTTCGTCAGCGGCACCGGCTCGATGGATGGCATGACGATGAAGACCCGGGAAGCCAAGCAGGAGGCGGATGTCTCCGCCGGCGCCGGCACCGCGACAATCATGGCGACCAAAGCTGCCAACGGCGGCATCGATTTCACGGTGGCGCAAAAGGTCTTGAGCTTTGCCGAGACGATCAAGGTCAACGATCCCGAAAACGGGTTGAGCTTTCCGGCCTCCATAACGTCGCCGGAACTCTCGGTGGACGCCACGGGCAAGGGGTTCAAGACCAAGCCGCTGCTCGACCTGCTTGCCTTCGCCGTCGCCAATGAAAGCGATGAAAAGGTCAAGGCGAACCAGGCCGAATTCAAATCGCTTCTGCTTGCCGCACTGCCAGTCTGGGAAAGAATCGACGGTACGTACCGCTTCAAGGATTTTGCGGTGGAGAGCCCGGTCGGCAAGTTCGGCGCGACCCAGCTCAGCACCGCTTTCGGCATGGACGGCGTCTCCCAGAGCGGCAAGGTCGACTACGCTATCAAAGCGTCGGGCCTGACGGTCCCGCAGCAGATGCTGCCCGCCTGGACTGTTCCGCTGCTGCCGACGGACATCGACCTGAATTTCGGTGGCGCCGATATCGATCTCGATAGCATGGCGAAGAAGGCGATCGAGGCCTTTGATCTGAACAAGAATCCGCCGCTGACGGACGAATTCGGCAATGGGCTGGTTGCTGAATTCCTGGCCAAGAAGCCGAAGGTCGTGCTCGGTCATTCGACGGTGAAGAACGGCGATATCGAAGTCGCCATGGAAGGCGAGATGACGTTCCCGGGCGGCGAGAAACCCGATGCGACCGTGACCGTCGACGTCGCCGGCTATGACAAGATCGTTGACGCCCTGAAAGAGGCTGCGAAGAGCGACCAGCAGATGGCGCAGGCGTTTCCTTTTGCGCTCGCTGTCAAAGGTTTTGGCAAGACGCTGCCGGACGGCCGCCTGGAATGGGTGATCGATACGAAGGCCGACGGCTCGGTCAAGGTGAATGGCGCGATGCTGAAAGGTCCCGATGCGGTCCAGGATGACAATGCCGGCCAAGATGGCGGTGCCGGACAGGATGACAGCGCTGGCCAAGGTTCGAACGGTGACGACGGCTCGAACGGAACCGACGACTCAACCGGCGGAGACGGCTCGAACGATGGCGACAGCGGCGGTGCCGGAGCGAAGCTGCAGCCCTAAAAGTTATTTTAAAACGATGACATAGAGCGGCCAGCCGGTTCCGTGAAACGGCGAACCGCTCTAGCTCTGAAGCCCAAGCGCTGCCGCGATTTTCGGTGCAGCTTCCCGCCAGTCATCGACCGAGATGACGCCTTCGGGCGTCGGCGGCAGGAAGGCGCGCAGCGAGTTGTCGGCCATCAGGTGGAACAAGTGCGCGTCGGCGACGGACCCGCGCGCCGACACCAGATTGGCGGGCTGGTCGTCGATGAAGACGATCGCCCGTCCCTTGCCGCCACGCAGTTTGGCGATGGCCGGGCCTTTGGCCATTTCCGTCGTCAGCAGCGGATAGGTAAGGCCGAGCGCGTCGAGATGGGCCCGGCGCGCCGCGCGATGCCTGTGCGGCATGGCGGTCAAAAGGATGATCTCGGCCTGCCCGCCGAGCGCCGCCAGCGTTTCCGCTGCACCTTCGGTGATGGTCTGCCAGTCGGCCTGGGCATCGAAGAAATCGCCCAGAAGTGCTGTCACTTCCGGCTGTTCGATCAGCCGGCCGGTTGCCGTTTCGGCGATATTGCCGGTGAGGCGGAAAGAAGCCAGCGTCAGGCCGAAGCCGCGCGACTTCAGGAAATGCGGGAAGGGGCGGATGAATTCGAGCACCACATCGTCGACATCGAGCACCAAAAGCGGACGGTCGTCGGCCGCCAGCTCCTCGATCTGGCGCGCCGTCTCGGGATCGTCACTCATGTCGAACGCTCATGATCGTCATTGCCGAGCGGCAGCGCCCGCAAGGCTTTGCCGACCGCTGCAGGCGGCGTGCCGGTTTCCTCGGCAAATCGCAAAAGCGTCGGCTCGTGGGCCAGGATGAATTGCAGCACGCCGGCGAGAAAGCCCGGCTCGGCCGCCGCCTGGCGGATCGAAGTCGCCTCTATGCCGGTGATCGCCAGGAAGCGCGGCAGAAGTTCGGGGTCGGCCGCGACGAAGCCCAAGGCCCTGACCGCAATGGTTTCCGCTTCTTCGCGCATTGACGCTGCGTTCGCCATCATTACCTTTGGATGGTGGATTTTTTGAGTCTCTCTCCGCAGTAACGGCAAGTGCCGCTTGCGGCAAGTCTCCGCTCGCTAAAGCGCGTCGCGCTGAAACGGATTCAGGCGACACGCTTTAGCTCTTTGTTTTGATGCATGCGTTGCCCGAGAACCGCTGAACACTTCTGGGCGACATGCATTGGTGCAACGTCCGAAGGTGGAAATGGAACAGCTTTTCCACCCTCCGGTTTCCGTTTCGTCAATCATATTGACGTAGGGTGGAGACGGGTTGGATGCGGTCCGGGAAAGGGCGCATGACGATTGTCTTCGCGTCGAAGGTGGTCGGGATGGGAAGTTGATGGCTAAGAAGGTCATGATCGTCGAGGACAATGAGCTCAACATGAAGCTCTTTCGGGACCTCATCGAAGCCAGCGGTTACGACACGGTTCGCACGCGCAATGGCCTGGAGGCGCTCGACCTGGCGCGCCAGCACCGGCCTGATCTCATCCTGATGGACATCCAGCTGCCGGAGGTGTCCGGCCTGGAGGTCACCAAATGGCTGAAGGAAGACGATGAATTGCACACCATTCCGGTCATCGCCGTCACCGCTTTCGCCATGAAGGGGGATGAGGAGCGCATTCGCCAGGGTGGTTGCGAAGCCTATATTTCCAAGCCGATCTCGGTGCCGCGCTTTATCGAGACGATCAAATCCTACCTGGGCGATGCCTGATGCATACCTCTTACCGAACTGGAGCCTGCTGAAATGACCGCGCGGATCCTCGTCGTCGACGATATCCCCGCCAATGTGCGGCTGCTGGAGGTTCGGCTGTTGGCCGAGTATTTCGAGGTGCTGACGGCCAACAATGGCCTCGATGCCGTCGAAACCTGCGAGAACGGCAAGGTCGACGTCGTCCTGCTCGACGTGATGATGCCCGACATGGACGGGTTCGAGGTCTGCCGGCGCCTGAAGAGCGACCCGGCCACCTCGCATATCCCCGTGGTCATGATCACCGCGCTCGACCAGGTCTCGGATCGCGTGCGCGGCCTTGAGGCCGGCGCCGACGATTTTCTCACCAAGCCGGTCAACGATCTGCAACTGATGACGCGGGTGAAGAGCCTGGTCAGGCTGAAGTCGCTGACCGATGAGCTCAGGCTGCGCGCCTCGACCACCCGCAACATCGGCATCGAGGAGCTCCTGAGCCGCGATTTCGCGACCGACGATGTCAGGCCACGGGTGCTCTTGATCGACGAGCGCAAATCCTCGGTGGAGCGCATCCAGAAGATGCTGCGCAACAGCGCGGATATCGACGTCGCGACAGACCCGAATGCCGGTTTCTTCCAGGCAGCCGAGACACAATATGAATGCGTGCTGGTCTCGACGGCTTTCAGCAACTTCGATGCGCTGAGGCTCTGTTCGCAGCTGCGTTCGCTCGATCGCACGCGTTTCCTGCCGATCATGCTGCTTGCCGAAGAAGGCGAGGAAGGCCGGATCCTGCGTGGGCTGGAACTCGGCATCAACGACTATCTTATTCGGCCGATCGACCAGCACGAACTGACGGCGCGGCTGCGCACGCAGGTGCGCCGCAAGCGCTACAACGACCAGTTGCGCGCCAGTGTTGCGCAAACCATCGAGATGGCCGTCATCGACGGACTGACCGGCCTGCACAACCGCCGCTACCTCGACAGCCACCTGCAGACATTGTTCGACCGCGCCGTGGCGCGGCGGCGGCCGCTGTCGGTGATGATCACCGATCTCGACCGTTTCAAGTCGATCAACGATGCGCATGGCCATGACGGCGGCGATGACGTGCTGCGCGAATTCGCCAAGCGGCTGCGCAAGAATGTGCGCGGTATCGATCTCGCCTGCCGCTTCGGCGGCGAGGAGTTCGTCGTGGTGATGCCGGATACCGATGGCGCGGTCGCCGAAAAGGTGGCCGAGCGCATCCGCGCGGAAATCGCGCAGGCGCCGTTCGCGATCGGAAACGATGGCAAGATGATCGAGGTCACGGTCAGCGTCGGGGTGTCCTCGGTGCTGAAAGGGACCGATACCGTGGCGGCGCTTATGAAGCGGGCCGACCTTGCGCTTTACGAGGCAAAAAGCGGCGGCCGCAACCGGGTTGTCGCCAAGGCTGCCTGACGACAAACGGCGATCCCGCGCCCGCCTCGAAAGCTTTGCGAATTTACCTTAATCGAAGCGATTCGCGAGCGGTGGTTAAGAAATGGTTGATTTTCCTAAGTTCTTGCGCAAATCTGCGGCGCATAGACCGAAGACGAGGCCGGCACGAGGGTAGACTAAGCCGGCCCGATCCTAAAAATACCCCATGATGCTCAGGTCCGCCGCATCTCCTGGGTCCGTGGGGTCGGCCGGCCGGCGCTGGCACATAGTGGCCTCCTCGTACCGCTGCCAAACGCCGACCGGCCCCTTTTTGAAAAAGCTGCCATCGGAACCTTGCGCCCAGTAGGGCGCTTGGCGCCTTTATTGGCGCAGGCCTGTCCGCAAACAAAAAAACGCCGCCCCGGAGGGCGGCGCTTTGATATCTCGGAATGACCAGATTACTTGATCTTGGTTTCCTTGAACTCAACGTGCTTCTTGGCGACCGGGTCGTACTTGCGGAACGACAGCTTGTCGGTCTTGGTGCGGCTGTTCTTGCTCGTCACGTAGAAGAACCCGGTGTCGGCGGTCGACAGAAGCTTGATCTTGATGTTTGCGGCTTTGGCCATGATTTTCGTCCGTTAATGTTCGTGGAGTTTTGGCCGCTGGTGCACGGGGAAAACACCCGGACGCGGGAAACTTGGCGCGACACATAAAGAACGCGCCTGGAAAGTCAAGCCCAGGCGCCTCCTTACCCATTGCGGCATGGCAGGCTTTCGCCGCGTCATGCGTTCTCGATGATCAGCACATTTGCCTTTTTCCAGTCGCCTGTGGTGTTCCACCAGCGGTTGGGGTTGGCGCGGTCGTCGAGACCCTTGGAGCGGCTGGCCAGCAGCGGCTGGATGCGGATCACCGGCTCCTGGTAGGAATGGGCCTGGAATATCGCTTCGACGACACGGGCGGCGAGCGGCTGGTCGTCGGGGAGTTCGAACGACACCTCGACCGTACCCGGCCGCCGGCGCAACTCCGTTTCGGCGCCCGCAGCCGCGCCTTCGAGCGGCCGGTAGCGCTCGATGCCTTGTGCCGACTGGTAGGCGTTGCTGTCGTACTTGCCCATGCGCAGCGGCGTGATCGCCACCACCGCCTGCATGATGCGCTCGACATCGGCGGCCGGCGCCTGGAAGCTGACGAGCAAAAGCAATTCCATCCTCAGGGATTTGGTTTCGAACCCGCTGTCGACCATGGCAATTCTCCTTGCTCTAACTCTTTGTTTTTTCGCAATTCCGGACGGAAAACCGCTCACACTTTTCCTGGAATTGCTCCAGTTGGAGGCCAGGGTATAGCAGAGGTGCTGCTGACACGGTGATGTCAGCAGCCTCGCCGGCCGCGGCGTTCCATTGTCAGGGGTCGGCGGAGCAATTGCCGGCCGCCGGCGAAACGCCGCCTGATCCAGTCGATATGGAAGCCGGCAGCCGTGCTGTCGGCACCTGAAGCGACGGTGTCCTTACAGGAGGATCTTGCGCACCAACCTGACGCTGACCAGGATCATATAGGCGGCGAAGAACAGCGCCAGCGACCAGCCGAAGCCGGAAGGGCCGAAGGCGTCCATGCCGATGCCGATTGCCTGCGGGCCGAGCACCATGCCGACGCCGTAGCAAAGCACGAAGGCGGCATTGGCGGAGGCGAGTTCGTGGCCGGAGAGCTGCGAGCCGAGATGGGCGAGGCCGATCGTGTACATGGCCGCGACGACGCCGCCCCAGACGAACAGAAGAGCGGCCATGAGGTGCCAGTTCTGGGCGAAATAAGGCATGAAAGCCGTTCCGATCAACCCGACGGTGGCGCAGGCCAAGAGCAGATAGCGCCGGTCGGAGACGCGGTCGCTGATCATGCCGATCGGGATCTGCAGCAGCACGTTGCCGAGGCCGATCATGGTGAGCAGGAGCGCCGCGTCAGCCTCGGAATAGCCGATCCGGTTGCCGTAGATCGGAAACAGCGCAAAACCGCCGGTCTCGACGGCGCCGAACACCAGCACGGCGAAGGTCGCGGTCGGCACCAGCCAGATATAGCGCAGGAAATGGCTGGTCTCGCTGTCGGCGACGATGGTCGGGCTTTCGTTGCGGGCGGCAAGCACCGGTATGGCGGCCAGCGTCACCAAAGCGATGATCACGCCGAACGGCCTGAAGCCGGAACTGCCGAGATGGGCGAACAGCCACGGGCCCGCGGCAAAACCAAGCGACAGAACGGTGGCGTAGATGCCGAGAACAAGGCCGCGGCGCCGCGGCGGCGCCGACGTGCTGATCCAGAACTCGGACAGGATGAACAGCACCGTCAGCGCTATATGCAGCACGATGCGCAGCGGAAACCACATCCAGAAATCGGGCGCGAAATGGAAGCCGACGAAGGCCAGCGCGCCGGTGGCGATCATGGCGATCATGGTCCGGGCGACGCCAAAGCGCATGGCGAGCGGCGTGGCCAGCGGCGCACCGGCGATCGAGGCGAGACCGGCGACAGCGGTGTTGAGGCCAATCATCGAAGCCGAATGACCTCGTGTTTCCAGGATGACGCTGAGCAGCGGCATGCCAAGGCCGATGGCGATGCCGACAACACTGATAGAGGAGATCGCCGCGATCATCGGCAGCCAGTGTACGCGTTCGTCGCCCTGTTGTTGGGTATCGACCGTCATGGGATAAATGCTCTGTTTCTAAAGGACTTCGCGGGCGAAGCGGTTGCGGACAAGCCGGAAGAACGGCACGGCGCCCCCTGGACGCAGCAAAGGGTCGTCGGCGAGCCGATTTTCCAGCTCTTCCAGAATCATGCGGGTGATGTCGGGAATATCAGCCTTGCGCGCCTCGGCAAGCGGCAGCCAGACAAGTTCTTCCAACTCGTTGGTCGGGCCGCCGCCCGGCAGTTCCACGGCGACGTCGCTGCGCCATGCGGCAAAGAAGCGGGTGTCGAAGCGGCGCACGCGATTCGGCGGGGTGATGGCGCGCGCGATGAAGCGCAACACATCCAGCGATGGCGTCACACCGTGCTCGACAAAGCCCTGCCAGTCGCGCTTCGTCGTCGCCAAAGCGCCTTTGCGGCCGATGAGCAGGCCGGCTTCCTCATAGGTCTCGCGGATTGCCGAGAGCGCAATGGCGCGCGCCCGGGCGGGATTCGTGCGGCCGGGGCCAGCGGCGAGCTTGGCCTCGATCTCGCCATGCAGCGGAGCGGCGATCGGGATGCGGCTGTCGGCGGGATCGGTGCGGCCGCCGGGGAAGACGAATTTCCCAGGCATGAAGGCATGGCCGGCATGGCGCCTGCCCATCAGCACGACGACGTCGCCGTCCCTGCGGTCGAGCAGGATAAGCGTGGCGGCGTCGCGCGGACGCAGTGGCCGGCCGCTGCGCACGGCCAAGCCTTTATCGAGCTTGTCGACATCCGCCTTGGTCATTCCGTTCATGCGCTCGACCTAGCGGAAACTTCCTGAATGCGAAAGTGGCTTGCGCATTCCGGCCTTTGCACCAGCCCCAAACCGGGGTGGATGCCCCAGCTCCCCGGATGCGACTCGAACTCGTTCTTCTCTTCACCGAAGCCGTGCATATAGAGCGCCCATTGCAGTCCGATGACGGCGCCTTTGACAGGCTGCAGCAGGCCGAGCGACAGGATAATGGTCAGCGGCACCCAGATCAGCGCATGCTGCCAGTTCGAGAGCGTGTAGACCGCCTCGACACCCATGAAGGCGCCGAGCACGACATGGCCGACGATGACGATCACCAGATAAGCGGGCAGATCGTCGGCGCGATGGTGGTGGATTTCTTCGCCGCAGACGCTGCAGGTTTCGACCGTCTTGGTGAAGGCGCGAAACAGCTTGCCTTCGCCGCAACGCGGGCAGCGGCCAAGCATGCCGCGCTTGATTGCCGGCCACAGCAGGCGCGCGACGCGGCCGGAATGGTTCTCACCGCCGAAAACCTGTTCTTCCATCCTAAGTTCTTCTGGCATTACCGTCTCCTGCCGCGCGACCCCGAGCGCGATTGCGAGGCACGGGCGCGGCCTTTGGCCTTGTGGAACGACCGGCTCGAGCCGGGCAGCGGCTTCGGGTCGGTCAACATCTCAAAACGCATCGCGCCCGCCATTGGCGCAACTTCGATAAGCCGGACCTCGACGCGATCGGCAAGCTGATAGCCCTTGCCGGTGCGCTCTCCGAATAGCGATCGGGCGGTTTCGTCATAGATATAGTAATCGGCGCCCAAAGTTGACACCGGGATGAAACCATCCGCGCCGAACTGCGGCAATTGGACAAAGAGTCCAGCCTTGGTGACACCGGAAATACGTGCATCGAACGTGTCGTTGACGCGCTCGGCGAGATAGGCGGCGACCAATCGGTCGACCGTGTCGCGTTCGGCCGCCATGGCGCGGCGTTCCGTCGCCGAGATCAAAACGGATATCTCCTCCAGCCGGTCGGCCTCCTGCTGGGTCAGGCCGCCGGAGCCGAAGCCGAGCGCCGCAACCAGGCCGCGATGCACGATCAGGTCGGCATAGCGGCGGATCGGCGAGGTGAAATGCGCGTAGCGTTTCAGGTTGAGTCCGAAATGGCCGATATTGCCAGGCGAATATTCGGCCTGGCTCTGCGAGCGCAGCACCACTTCGTTGACCAGCGCTTCGTTGTCGGCGCCGCGCACGCGCTCGAGGATACCGTTGAACTGGTTCGGCCGCATCTGCGCGCCACGCGCCAATGACAGGCTGAGGGTCTGCAGGAATTCGCGCAGTGATTCCTGCTTGGCCAGCGAAGGCGCGTCGTGGACGCGATAGACCAGCGGTTCCTTCTTGGCCTCCAATGTCTCGGCGGCCGCGACATTGGCCTGGATCATGAATTCTTCGATGAGCTTATGCGCATCGAGGCGCTCGGGCACGATGACGCGGTCGACCGTGCCGTCGGGTTTGAGCAGAATCTTACGCTCCGGCAGGTCGAGCTCCAGCGGCTGGCGGGCATCGCGGCCGCGCTTCAGCACCGCATAGGCATCCCAAAGCGGCTTCAGCACACTGTGGAGGATCGGCCTGGTCTTGTCGTCCGGCGCGCCATCGATCGCGGCCTGCGCCTGCGGATAGGCGAGCTTGGCTTTCGACTTCATCATGACGCGATGGAAGGAATGGCGCAGCTTGCGGCCTTCCGAGGAGAAGGTCATGCGCACGGCAATCGCCGGCCGGTCCTCGCCTTCGCGCAGCGAGCAGAGATCGTTGGAGATGCGTTCGGGCAGCATCGGCACGACCCGATCGGGGAAGTAGACCGAATTGCCGCGCTTCAGCGCTTCACGGTCGAGCGGGGTGCCATAACGGATATAGGCCGCGACATCGGCGATCGCCACCGTGGCGATGACGCCGCCGGGGTTCTTCTCATCGGTGTCGGGTGTGGCAAAGACGGCGTCGTCATGATCCTTGGCGTCGGCCGGATCGATGGTGACCAGCGGCAGGTCACGCCAGTCCTCGCGATGCTGCATCGTCGCCGGCTTGACCGCATCGGCCTCGGCGATGACATCCGCTGGGAAGATATGCGGGATGTCATGCGCATGGATGGCGATCATCGAGACCGCCTTTTCGCTGGTCAGCGAGCCCAGGACGGCAAGCACCTTGGCGCGCGGCAGGCCGTAGCGCGAAGCCCGCGCCGGCTCGACCTCGACCAGGTCGCCGTTCTTGGCGCCGTTCTGGAATTCCTTGTCGACGATGAGTTCGGGCTGGCGCCGCTCGACAGGTTCGATGCGGAAGGTACCGTCCTTGAGCACGCGGAAGACGCCGAGCACGGTATCGGTCCGCTTCTCGAAGATCTTCATCACCCGACCGGTATAGGCCGGGCCTGCCGGGTCATCGGCCGGGAACGTTTTGGCAAGCACGCGGTCGCCGATGCCGGGCACGGGGCCGCTGGCGCCACGCGAGATGCGGATGGCAACGACCGGCGGCGCGCCGGTGCCTTTGTTCTCGGTCGGATGCGCCAGCAGCACGCCGTCGGCGTCGCGGCCGAAAATGTCGAGCACGGCGACATGCGGTACGGCGCCGGCGCGGGCGAGCCGCTTGCGCTCCTTGGTCAGCAAGCCTTCGTCCTGCAGATCGCGCAACAGATCCTTCAGCCAGACGCGGTCCTCGCCGCGCAGCGCGAAGGCCTTGGCGATCTCACGCTTGCCGGAGCGGTCGGGGTTTTCGGCGATGTAGCGCAGGATTTCTTCGCGCGAGGGCCGGTAGTCGTGCTTGACCACCTTGGCCCTCGTGTCGGCGTTGCGCGGATCGCCGTGGGTTCTTCCGGAGATCCTGCGCGCCACTCTGCTATCCCTTTTTAGCTGCCTTGCGGAAGGGCTTCTTGCCGCTCCCGCCCTTGGCTTCCTTCTCGGCGATCAGGGCGAGTGCCTCTTCCATCGTCACCGATTGCGGATCCTTGCCCTTGGGCAGCGTCGCATTGACCTTGCCGTAATTGACATACGGGCCGTATTTGCCGTCGCGCACGATGATCTTGCCGCCGCCATCGGGATGGTCGCCAAGCTCCTTCAGCGCCGCCGGCGTGGCGCCGTTGCGGCCGCCCTTGCCCTTCTGCTGCTTCTCGGCGATCACCGTGACGGCGCGGTTCAAGCCGATCGAGAACACGTCCTCGATGCTGTCGACATTGGCGTAGGTGCCGTCATGCAGCACGAACGGACCATAACGCCCGAGACCGGCGGAGATCATCTTGCCGGATTCGGGGTGCTTGCCGATATCGCGCGGCAGCGACAGCAGCGCCAGCGCCTTCTCGTGGTCGATCGACTCCGGCGTCCAGCCCTTGGGCAGGCTGGAGCGCTTGGCTTCCTTGCCGTCGCCGCGCTGTATGTAAGGTCCGAAACGGCCGGAGCGCAGCGTGATTTCCTCGGCCGTGTAGGGGTCCTTGCCGAGCACCTTGGTGCCATCGTCGCCGCCGCCATTCTCGCCATTGGGGTTGGCGGCGTCGCCGAGCTGGCGGGTGAAGGAGCATTCCGGATAGTTGGAGCAGCCGACGAAGGCGCCGAACTTGCCGAGCTTCAGCGACAGATTGCCAGTGCCGCATTTCGGGCAGATGCGCGGGTTCGAGCCATCCTCGCGCGCGGGAAATACCAGCGGCGCCAGTTCCTCGTTGAGCGCGTCGAGCACGTCGGTGACGCGCAGCTCCTTGATGTCGTCGACGGCGCCGGAAAAATCCTTCCAGAAGTCGCGCAGCACGTCCTTCCAGGCGAGCTTGCCGTCGGAAATCTCGTCGAGCTTTTCCTCGAGCGAAGCGGTGAAATCATATTCGACGTAGCGCTCGAAGAAGCTTTCGAGGAAGGCCGAGAGCAGCCGGCCCTTGGCTTGCGGCACCAGCCGGCGCTTGTCGATGGTGACGTAATCGCGGTCTTCCAATGTCTTCAGGATCGCCGTGTAGGTCGACGGCCGGCCGATACCGAGCTCTTCCAGCTTCTTGATCAGCGAAGCTTCGGAATAGCGCGGCGGCGGTTCGGTGCTGTGCTGCGTGGCGTTGATTGCCTGGCGGGCAAGCTGCTCGCCGGAACGGATCTCGGGCAGGCGGCGGTTTTCCTCGTCCTCCGCGTCGTCGTCCTTCTGGTCGGTGTAGGCGGCGATGAAGCCGTCGAAGCGAACGACCGAGCCGATGGCGCGCAGCTCGGCGGTGCGGGCGCCGTTGACCGCCTCGATCTCGACCGTGGTGCGCTCGATCTCGGCCGGCTGCATCTGGCTGGCGATGGCGCGCTTCCAGATTAGCTCGTAGAGGCGCGCCTGGTCGGCGTCGAGATACTGCCTGACCGATTGCGGCGTGCGCGCGAAATCGGTCGGGCGGATCGCTTCGTGCGCTTCCTGGGCATTCTTGGCCTTGGCCGTATACTGGCGCGGCTTTTCGGGCAGATATTTCGCGCCGAACTCGCTGACGATGGTGCTGCGCGCGGCCTCGATGGCCTCGGGCGCCATCTGCACGCCGTCGGTTCGCATATAGGTGATCAGACCAGCGGTTTCGCCGCCGACATCCATGCCTTCATAGAGCTTTTGCGCCACCTGCATGGTGCGGGTGGCCGAGAAGCCGAGCCCGGACGAGGCGGCCTGCTGCAGCGTCGAGGTGGTGAAGGGCGGACCGGGATTGCGCTTGGTCGGCTTGGCCTCGACCGAAAGCGCCTTGAAGACGGCGCCTTCCAGCATCGCCTTGATGTCGTCGGCCTGCGCCTTGTTGCCGATATCGAGCTTCTGCAGCTTCTTGCCGGCAAAGGCGGTCAGCCGTGCTTCAAAGCTGTCGCTACGCGGCGTGTTGAGGATGGCGGCGATCTGCCAGTATTCCTCACGGATGAAGCGCTCGATCTCGGATTCGCGGTCGCTGACAAGGCGCAGCGCCACCGACTGCACGCGGCCGGCCGAACGGGCGCCCGGCAGCTTGCGCCACAGCACCGGCGACAGCGTGAAGCCGACGAGGTAGTCGAGCGCGCGGCGGGCGAGATAGGCATCGACAAGCGGCGCGTCGATCTGGCGCGGATTGGCCATCGCTTCCAGCACCGAGGCCTTGGTGATGGCGTTGAAGACGACGCGGCTGACTGGCTTGTCCTTAAGCGCGCGCTTCTGCTTCAAGACTTCGAGCACATGCCAGGAAATCGCTTCGCCTTCGCGATCCGGGTCGGTGGCGAGGATCAGGCCGTCGGCGTCCTTGACCGCCTTGGCGATGTCGGCGAGACGCTTGCCGGACGCGGTGTCGACCGACCAGGACATGGCGAAGTCCTCGTCCGGACGCACCGAGCCATCCTTGGCCGGCAAATCGCGGACATGGCCGAACGAGGCCAGGACCTTATAGTTCTTGCCAAGATATTTGTTGATTGTCTTCGCCTTGGCCGGCGATTCGACGACGACGACGTCCATGAGGTCTCTTAATCATTGGAGGCGGCGGAAGAACTCCGCGACACGACGAAATCCCACTCTTTTCGTCGCTCACATGGCCGCGCTTTTGCGATCGGTCAAGGGGAAGCAGCCAAATTGCCGAGCCCTTGGCGGCAATACACTCTAAGAGTGTATGGCAAACATCACATTTTTGGGGAAGCGGGTCCGGTCCCGGGGGCGGCGGGCAACCTGGTCGCCCGGCCGTGTCAGATCGCAAACACTGCTGGCTTTGAGTCCGGTAAAGACCGTGGCTGCCAGATCGAAGGACCCGGCAGCCACGCTCCTGTATGGCGGAGGCGAGGGCAGGTCTCAGTCGGCCTTGACGACGTGCCAGGCGCCAGCGACGCCTTCGCCGGTCATGTCGCCGGCCTTCTTGTCCTTGATGAAGGTGTAGACCGGCTTGCCGTCATAGGCCCACATCTTGGTGCCGTCGGTGCGGTCGACGACGCTCCATTCGTGGTCGGCCTTGGAGCCGGCCTCGGCCTTCAGCGGCGGCCAGTTGGCAGCGCATTTGTCGTAGCAGTTGGATTTGCCCTTTTCGTCCTTGTCGAAGGTGTAAAGCGTCATGCCCTTGGCGTCGGTATAGATCTTGGCGCCACCGACTTCGGCTTCCTTCCAGGCCTCGGCGGCGAAGGATGCGGCGGAACTGAACAGAAGTGCCGCGAGCCCGACAGTGATCGTTTTCATGAGAACCTCCCTGGGTGAAGCGCGCAGAAATCGCGGCTTCGCTCTGAGAACGCTCGGCGAGGGGAGCTTCTTCCCGCCTGGTCAACTGACGATGCCGCCGCCCGTAACAATTCGCCTGGACGGGCCGTACCTGTAGCCAAATGCCACACGATGGTGATTGGCGAACATGGTTTTGCGTCGCTATATCGGCGCAGCGGATTTGGAGTTCTGGAATGGCATTGGACATTGGCTATGTCAGCGCGGTCGGGGCCGGGGCCATTTCGTTCCTGTCGCCCTGCGTGTTGCCGCTGGTGCCGCCTTATCTCTGCTACATGGCCGGCGTTTCGGTCGACGATTTCCGCGGCAATGAAAGTGTGACGGCAAAGCAAGGCGCGCGCGGCGCGCTGCTCTATGCGTCTCTGGCTTTCGTGCTCGGCTTCTCCACCGTCTTCGTTGCGCTCGGCGCCGGCGCCTCGACCATCGGCCGCCTGCTGCGCGTCTGGCAGGAGCCGCTGGCGATGGCCGCCGGCGTGCTGATCATCCTGATGGGCCTGAATTTCCTCGGCATATTGCGCATTCCGCTGCTGTCGCGCGAGGCGCGCTTCCAGTCGCAGGGCAAGCCGGCAAGCATGATCGCCGCCTATGTCATGGGACTGGCCTTCGCCTTCGGCTGGACGCCCTGCATCGGCCCGGTGCTGGGGCCGATCCTGACTTTGGCCGGGGGTCGCGAGACGGTCGGCGAGGGTGCATTGCTGCTTGCAGCCTATTCGCTCGGGCTTGGCATTCCGTTCCTGATCGCGGCGCTGTTTTCGGGCGCCTTCATGCGCTTCCTCGGCAGGTTCCGCGTCCATCTCGGCCGCGTCGAAAAGGCGATCGGCGCGCTGCTGGTGGTCGCCGGCGTGTTCTTCCTGACCGGCGGCGTGCAGAGCGTGTCGTATTGGCTGCTGGAGACTTTCCCCGTGCTCGGGCGGTTGGGGTAACCAAAGTCAAGCTTGGATTGGTATTAACACCGATTCGATCATCCAGATTCTGGTAGCGTAATCGATGCTGCCAAAGCCGCGCCGATTGGACCTGATCTACGCCGAAGAAAATAACTTACCCTGTCGTCTCGATCGTCATCGAACTGCTCACCTACCTTGCATGTGAGCAGCATATCCGCGGCCCAAGTCTCTAACGGCCAATCGCTGCCTTTTGTCGCCAGCTTAAGTGCTGCGTAAGTTGGTGATACCCCTTCGGCGAATTCTCGTAGCACCCTGTGCACGTGGTCGGTATCGACTACGCGGCAACCAATCGTTGGCTTGTTCACGCGAATACGCTCGCTCAGGGGATAGCTGACCGAACATGGCATTTGGTGAGGATTGTAGAGCAGGTAGTAGACTACCTTGCCAAAATCTCGATTCAGGTCGTCGATGAGTTGAATCTGCCGATTCCCAGCACCGATCGCACCATAAATGCATGTGTCATTGAATTCAAAATCCCGGTTCAGTACGTCCGCTGCTTGCGGACCATTACGACCTAAGAAGGCGTTCATGCCTTGCAGAAACGCAATCTCGTCTTCGTCGTCGACATCATTGTTGTCTGGATAGAGGCGCTTTGATTGCAAAAGGCCAATCTTCTTTGCCATCAACTTGTCCCCGCGATAGACGAACACGAGGACGGCAATGTCTGCCGTCTCCCATCTGCGCCGGAATGGGCGGTCCCATTCCTCCCCAGGACCGCCAAGACGACGCAGTCCGCCGATATTGTGTGTATCCATACGCACGATTGCACCGGAAGGCAGCAAGGTCGGTGCGCTATCCGGAATTAGAGCCTCTATTAGGCCGTCATCCAGTGAAGTCTCGCGCACGTTAGGAAGGTTGACCAGCCGCTCGCACACCTGCTTGTTGGCGTTAGCAAATACACCGCGAAACCACGCTACCACATCATCAGGTATTTGCGGCCAAGGGTTCATTTCTTCCTCCCGTGCTTGATTGATCTTGGCTCGATCAGGTCTGGGGCGCTCTGATTGAAAGTCAGCTGCTCTGCTTCCCACCGGAATTTAAACGCATTGGTACAGTATGGCACCGATGCTAGATATGCTGCGAATCCGAACCCTTCCCATACGGTTGACCCTCCATGAGCCATAGATCCTGCCTGTCCGTCATCCTTGCCGCCGGCGAGGGAACGCGCATGAAAAGCGCGATGCCGAAGGTGCTGCATGCCATTGCCGGCCTGCCGATGGTGGCGCATGTGGTGAAGGCGGCCGAGGCGGCGGGCGCGACGGGGGTGGCGCTGGTGATCGGCCATGGCGCGGAGGAGATGCGCAAGGCGGCGCAGAAATTCGCGCCCAAAGTCGAGATGTTCGTGCAGGAGAAGCGGCTCGGGACCGGGCACGCGGTACTTGCCGCGCGCGAAGCGATTTCAAGGGTTACGACGATGTTCTCGTCATGTTCGGCGACACGCCGCTGATCGATGCCGGCGCGCTGGCGGCGGCGCGGCAGAAGCTCGCCGAGGGTGCCGCCGTCGCGGTCATCGGCTTTCGTCCGCCGAGCCCCAACGGCTATGGCCGGCTGATCGAAAAGGGCGGCAAGCTCATCGCCATCCGCGAGGAGAAGGATTGCTCCGATGCGGAGAAAAAGATCGGCTTCTGCAATGCCGGGATGATGGCGGTGGCGGGCAAGCATGCGCTGCGGCTGCTCGACAAGGTCGGCAACAAGAACGCCAAGGGCGAATACTATCTCACCGACATCGTCGAGATCGCCGGCGCGGAAGGGCTCGATGTGGTGGCGACCGAGGCGAGCTTCGAAAGCGCGCTCGGCATCAACAACCGGGCCGAGCTCGCCGAGGCGGAAGCCATCTGGCAAGGCCGCCGGCGGCGCGAGGCCATGCTTGCCGGCGTGACGCTGATCGCGCCCGAAACCGTCTATTTTTCGTATGACACCGAGATCGGCGCCGATACGATCGTCGAGCCGAATGTCTGGTTCGGGCCGGGCGTGAAGATCGCCTCGGGCGCCAAGATCCATGCCTTCAGCCATATCGAGGGCGCGACGATTGCCGCGAACTGCGATGTCGGGCCGTTCGCGCGGCTGCGACCGGGCGCGGATCTCAAGCAGAAGGCCAAGGTCGGCAATTTCTGCGAGGTTAAGCAGGCGACGATCGAGGAAGGCGCCAAGGTCAACCACCTGACCTATATCGGCGACGCGCGCGTCGGGGCCGGGGCCAATATCGGCGCCGGCACCATTACCTGCAACTATGACGGCTATTCGAAATTCTTCACCGACATCGGCGAGGGCGCCTTTGTCGGCTCGAACTCCTCACTGGTGGCGCCCGTCACCATCGGCAAGGGCGGCTACATCGCCTCGGGCAGCGTGATCACCGAAAGCGTGCCGGACGACGCGCTGGCCTTCGGCCGCGCCCGCCAGAAGACGATCCCAGGCAAGGGCAAGGAATTGCGCGAGCGCTTTGCCTCGGCCGCGGCGGCAAGGAAGAAAGCCGCGGAATAATCTTGTTCGCGGAAAGCAGCTCGAGCAAATATAAACGAGTCAGAACCGAGGCCCTGAAAAGCCGAGCGGTTCACGTAACTGGATTACAAGAGCGGCTTGGCATATTGCATGTGTTAAAACCGTTCCAGCTGACACGGAACGAAACGCAAAGTGACTTTCGCGGCAGGCCGGCAATCCCTAGATAACGCCGGGTTTTCCATGGGCAATCGGGGGCTGTCTGCATGTGCGGTATCGTTGGAATCGTCGGCCAAAGCCAAGTCGCGCCGCTCATCGTCGATGCGCTGAAGCGGCTTGAATACCGCGGCTACGACTCGGCCGGCGTCGCCACCGTCGAGAAGGGCGAGCTTGGCCGCCGCCGCGCCGAAGGCAAGCTGATCAATCTCGAACGCCGGCTGAAGGAAGAGCCGCTCGACGGCACGATCGGCATCGGCCATACGCGCTGGGCGACGCATGGCGTACCGAACGAGACCAACGCGCATCCGCATTTTTCCAACGGCGTCGCCATCGTCCACAACGGCATCATCGAGAATTTCGCCGAGTTGCGCGATGAGCTCACCCGCGATGGCTATTCTTTCTCGTCGCAGACCGACACCGAGGTCGTGGCGCATCTGGTGGCGCGCGAGCTCGCCAAGGGGCTGAAGCCGGTCGAGGCCGCGCATGCGGCGCTGAAGCGCCTGTCGGGCGCGTTCGCGCTGGCGATCATGTTCCAGGGCGACGAGGACCTGATCGTCGGCGCCCGCAACGGTCCGCCGCTGGCGGTTGGACATGGCGAAGGCGAGATGTTCCTGGGTTCCGACGCGATCGCGCTGGCGCCTTTCACCAACTCGATCACCTATCTCGAAGACGGCGACTGGGCTGTGGTGCGCCGCAACAGCGTGACGATCTACGACATCGACGGCAACAAGGTCGCCCGCAAGCGCCAGCAGTCGCTGTCGACAAGCTTCATGGTCGACAAGGGCAACCGCCGGCATTTCATGGAAAAGGAAATCCATGAACAGCCCGAAGTGATCTCGCACACGCTGGCGCATTATGTCGATTTCGTCTCGGGCGCGTCGAAGCCGCTCGATCTGCCCTTCGACTTCGCCAAGATCGGCCGGTTGGCGCTCTCGGCCTGCGGCACGGCCTATCTCGCCGGGCTGATCTCAAAATACTGGTTCGAGCGCTATGCGCGGCTGCCCGTCGACATCGATGTCGCCTCGGAATTCCGCTACCGCGAGATGCCGCTGTCGGCCAATGACGCCGCCTTCTTCATCTCGCAGTCGGGCGAGACCGCCGATACGCTGGCCTCGCTGCGTTATTGCCGCAAGGCCGGCATGAAGATCGGCGCCGTCGTCAATGTGCGTGAATCGACCATGGCGCGCGAATCCGACGTCGTGCTGCCGACGCTGGCCGGGCCTGAGATCGGCGTCGCCTCGACCAAGGCTTTTACGTGCCAGCTGTCGGTGCTGGCGGCACTTGCGGTGCGGGCGGGCGTCGCGCGCGGCGCGCTCTCGCGCGAGCAGGAAAAGCAGCTGGTGCGCGAGCTTTCCGAAGCGCCGCGCTTCGCCACCCAGGTGCTGAAGCTCGACGAGCAGATCGAGCGCATCGCGCGCGAGCTGTCGCGCTACAAGGACGTGCTCTATCTCGGCCGCGACACCAACTTCCCGCTGGCGATGGAAGGGGCGCTGAAGCTCAAGGAAATCTCCTATATCCACGCCGAGGGCTATGCCGCGGGCGAGCTGAAGCACGGGCCGATCGCGCTGATCGACGAGAACATGCCGGTGATCGTCATCGCGCCGCATGACCGCATCTTCGAAAAGACCGTGTCGAACATGCAGGAAGTGGCGGCGCGCGGCGGCAAGATCATCCTGATCACCGACGCCAAGGGCGCGGCCCAGGCCAGCGTCAAGACGATGGAAACGATCATCCTCCCCGAAGTGCCGGAGATCATTTCGCCCATCATCTACGCGCTGCCGATCCAGATGCTGGCCTATTTCACCGCCGTGTTCATGGGCACCGACGTCGACCAGCCGCGCAATCTGGCGAAGTCTGTGACGGTGGAGTAGCGGGTCACTGCTTGCCTCGCGCACTGTAACTCGAAGTTCAGCTGCCGATGGCCCTTCTTTCGTCATCCACGGGCGGAGCAGGAGCAAAGCTCCTGCGCAGACCCGAGGATCCATTCCGTGACGTTTGGGCAGGTCAAAGCAGTGCAGAATTAGGCGCTACCAGCCGGTCCCCGAAAAAGCTCGAACCACTCCGGATTCGTCTTCTCGATCAAGTTCGATCTTCCATTTGCGCGGCCAGCGTTTCAGCGACTTCTCGCGCTGGATGGCATCGCGGATGTCGAAATACTTTTCGTACCAGACCAGGCGTTGCACGCCGTAGCGTCCGGTAAAGCGCGAGCCTCCGCTGGACCTGTGATCCGGCATCCGACGGGCGAGATCGTTTGTGACGCCAATGTAGATGGTGCCGCGCTTCTTGCTCGCAGTCATATAGACATAGCCCGTCATGCACGAAGGATAAGGGATGGATGATCGAACGACCATTCTGATGGGTTGCATTTTTCGGCTGGCGTCACGGAATGGATCCTCGGGTCTGCGCAGGAGCTACGCTCCTGCTCCGCCCGTGGATGACGAAGGGAAGGATGTTTCGGCTAATTCCAAGCGCAAGCAGCTTCCGTTTGGAACGCGGAGAGCCCTGGTCTTGCAGCTGGCCTTGTATCATAGCATGATACATGTCGTAAGGAAGAGCACTTGCCCTGACCCCTTTGAGGATACTGAGCCATGCCCAAGTTCGCGCGCCCGATCCACCCCGGGGAGTTCCTGCGGGAGGAATATCTCGTCCCGCTGAACATGAGCGCCGGGGCGGTTGCGAAGAAACTCAATCTTCCGCGCACCCGGATTGAGCGTATCGTAAAGGAAGAGGTTGGCCTCACTCCGGACACAGCTCTTCGCCTCGCCAGGTTCTTCAACACCACCGCCGAGTTCTGGATGAATTTCCAAAAGGCCTATGAACTTGAGACCGAGGCACGGAAAATTGCAGCGGAGCTCGAGAAGATCGTGCCTTTGGACGCAGCCGCATAGCCGCGCTCTTTTAAAAACTTCGCAGTTCCAAAGCGTCGTGCGGTTCACTAATGTTGCGGCGCAACCTCCGCCGCGGTGAGCCATGTCCGACGCCCCGAAGACCTCCGGCATGACCCGGCTCAGAAACTATTTCCTGACCGGCTTCGTCGTCTGCGCGCCGCTGGCGATCACCGCCTATATCGCCTGGTCGTTGATCGGCTGGGTCGATTCCTGGGTAAAGCCCTATATTCCGGCCCGTTACAACCCCGATACCTATCTGCCGTTCCCGGTACCGGGGTTCGGGTTGATCGTGGCGCTGGTGCTGATCACGCTGATCGGCTTCCTGACGGCCAACATCGTCGGCCGCGCCATCGTCAATTTCGGCGAGCGCCTGCTTGGCCGCATGCCGCTGGTGCGCGGCATTTACGGCTCGCTGAAGCAGATCTTCGAGACGGTGCTGTCCAACAAGGGCGACATGTTCCGCCAGGTCGGGCTGGTCGAATATCCGCGCAAAGGCGTCTGGTCGCTGGTCTTCGTCGCCAGCGAGAAGGAAACCGAGATCAACCAGAAGCTCGATCAGGGCGGCGATCCGCTGATCGCGGTGTTCATGCCGTGCACACCGAACCCGACCACCGGTTTCCTGATGTATGTGCCGAGATCCGAGATCGTGCCGCTCGACATGTCGATCGAGGACGGCGCCAAGCTGATCGTGTCGGCCGGCCTGGTGGCGCCGGAGGTCAAGACCAAGCTGGTGACGCTGAACGGCGAGCCTATCGAAGGCGCGCTCGCCAATCCGGCGGTCGGCGCTGCTCAGCCGGCTCTTAGCAGCCGCACCGCCTCGTCGCGCCCGAACAGGTAGAGCAGGAGCCGCAGCGCTTCGCCGCGCTCGGATTGCAGCTCCGGATCGCGCGACAGGATCAGCCTGGCGTCGTCGCGCGCGGCTTCGAGCAGGTCGGCATGGAATTCCAGGCGCGCGACCTGGAAGCCGGGCGTGCCGGACTGCCTGGTGCCGAGCAACTCGCCTTCGCCGCGCAATTTCAGATCTTCCTCGGCGATGCGGAAGCCATCCTCCGTCTCGCGCATCACCGACAGCCGACGCTTTGCTGTCTCGCCGAGCGGGTCCTTGTAGAGCAGCACGCAGGAGGATGGCTTGTCGCCGCGACCGATCCGGCCGCGCAACTGGTGCAACTGGGCAAGGCCGAAGCGTTCGGCATGCTCGATGACCATGATGGTGGCGTCCGGTACGTCGACACCGACCTCGATGACGGTGGTGGCGATCAGGATGCGCGTCTCGCCCTCCTTGAAGGCGCGCATTGCCTCGTCTTTCTCCGCGCCCTTCATGCGGCCGTGCACGAGGCCGATCCGGTCGCCGAACAGCGGCTTCAGCGAGGCGAAACGGTCCTCCGCCGACATCAGCTTGATCTCTTCGGATTCCTCGACCAGCGGGCAAATCCAGTAGATTTTCTGGCCATCGGCGACGGCATCGAGCATGCGCCCGACCAGTTCGTCCAACCGCTCCAGCGGCAGTGTGACGGTGCGGATCGGCTGGCGGCCGGCTGGCTTCTCGGTAAGCTTGGAGACATCCATGTCGCCGAAAGCGGTGAGCACCAGCGTGCGCGGGATGGGGGTCGCCGTCATCACCAGCATGTCGGGCGCGTCGCCCTTGGCGGTGATGGCGAGCCGCTGGTGGACGCCGAAGCGATGCTGTTCGTCGACGACCGCGAAGACGAGGTCGTGGAACGCAACACTTTCCTGGAACAGCGCATGGGTGCCGACGACAATGTCGATTGCACCGCTGGCAAGGCCGGCAAGCGTGTCGGCCCGCTCGCGGCCTTTTTCGCGGCCGGTCAGGATGGCAATCCGAAGTCCGACCTTTTGTGCCAGCGGCGTGATCGTCGCCAGATGCTGACGCGCCAGGATTTCGGTCGGCGCCATCAGCGCCGCCTGGCCGCCGGCCTCGACAGCGCGCGCCATGGCAAGCAGCGCCACCACGGTCTTGCCGGAGCCGACATCGCCTTGCAGCAGCCGTAGCATGCGTTCGGGGTCGGCAAGATCGGCGTTGATCTCGCCGAGCGCGAACTCCTGGCTCGGCGTCAGCCTGTAGGGCAGGGCGTCGCGCAGCTTCTCGACGATGCGGCCATCGCCGGTGAGCGGCCGGCCCGACAGGCGGCGCACTTTCGCCCGCACCAAAGCGAGCGACACCTGGCCGGCCAGCAACTCGTCATAGGCAAGGCGGCGCCAGGCCGGGCCCTCGACGGCGACGTCAATCGGGTCGGCCGGATGATGGACCCGGGCCAGTGCATCGCCGAACGGCGCAAATGTGTGCCGGCGCATGAAGGCGTCGTCCTGCCATTCCGGCAGTTCCGGCAAGCGGCCAAGCGCCTGGCCGATGGCGCGGCGCAGCATCTTGGTCGACAGTCCGGCGGTCAGCGGATAGACCGGCTCGACCAAAGGCAGGCTATCGGCCTCGCTGGCCAGAGCGATATGATCGGGATGGACCATGCTCGGGCGGCCGTTGAACCACTCCATGCGGCCCGAGACGATGACATGCTCGCCCACCGGCATCGCCTTTTCGAGATAGGGGGCATGGGCATGGAAGAAGGTCAGGCCGATCTCACCGGTGTCGTCATGGGCGTAGACGCGGTAAGGCACCGACCGGTTGCCGCGCGGCGGCGGCTGGTGGCGGTCGATGCGCAGCTCGAGCGTGACGATTGCGCCCGCTGGCGCGAGCGCGATGCCTGGCCGGTTGCGGCGGTCGATCACCGTGTTGGGCAGCACGAACAGAAGGTCGGCCGCGCGGGCCGGGCGGTCACCGAGATCCGCCGGCACGACCTTCTCGATCAGCGTGCCGACTTTCGGGCCAACGCCGGCAAGCGATGTGATGGGCACGAACAATGGATCGAGGATGGAAGGACGCATTGTGTCAGCTTATGTCGCGACGGCGGCAGCGCAAAGGCTGACACCGCCCTCTATCCACGCTATATCGCCGCTTCGAACAGGGATGCGGCGCCATGACCGGAACACAGCGATCAAGCGAGGGGCTCGATGCCCGACGCCGCAAGCTCTTGTTCCGCTCCTGGCACCGCGGCATGCGTGAGATGGATCTCATCCTTGGCACCTTCGCCGATGCCGAGATCGCCGCCTTGACCGGGGACGAAATCGACCAATATGAGATGCTCCTCGAAATTCCCGACACCGAATTTTTCCCGATGGTCACCGGCGAGCGCTCGGTTCCGCCCGATATCGATTGCGCGGTGCTGCAAAAGATCCTGGCGTCGCGCCGGACCATGACATTTTGAAAACAAGCATATCCATGAGCCTTATCCCCTCTATCGGCCTGCCGAAGGGCCGCGCCGGCCAGTTCATCGTCGACGGCGTCGCCGATGGCTACGAAGCCTTCGCGCTGGTGCAGACAGCGCTGGAGATCGCGCCGGACAAGCCGGTGCTGTTCGTTGCGCGCGACGGCCAGCGGCTGCCGGCGATCATCGAGGCCTTGGCCTTCGCCGCGCCCGGCCTGCCGGTGCTGGAACTGCCGGCTTGGGATTGCCTGCCCTACGACCGCGTCTCGCCCGGCGCCGACGCCGCGGCGCGCCGGCTCGACGCGCTTTCGGCCATGATCGCGCTGGCCAAGAAGCCGCATCGCGCCGTGGTCCTGACCACCGCCAATGCGCTGCTGCAGCGCATTCCGCCGGCCGAGCTCATCGAAGCGCAGACCTTTCATGCCAGGCCCGGCAACCAGATCGATATGAACGCGCTGATCGCGCGGCTTGAAATCTCCGGCTTCGAACGCGTGCCGACAGTGCGCGGCCTCGGTGAATTCGCGGTGCGCGGCGGCATTCTCGACCTGTTCGCGCCGGGCTGGAGCGAGGCACTGCGTCTTGATTTCTTCGGCGACACGCTGGAATCGATCCGCGTCTTCGACGCCGCGACCCAGCGCACCACCGGGCAGCGGAAATCGATGTCGCTGCAGGCGATGAGCGAGGTGGCGCTGACGCCGGAGACGATCAGCCGTTTCCGCCGCTCCTACATCGAAGCGTTCGGCGCGCCGTCGCGCGACGACGCGCTCTATGCGGCGGTCAGCGAAGGCCGGCGTTTTGCCGGCATGGAGCATTGGCTGCCGTTCTTCTACGAACGGCTGGAGACGGTGTTCGACTATCTGCCGGACGCGCCTGTCGTTTTCGATCATCTGGCGCATGAGGCGCTGGCCGAGCGTCACACGCTGATCCTCGATCACTACGAGGCGCGCCGCAAACTGGCCGACAGCGCGCTGAAGGACGCGGTGCCGTATAAGCCCGTGGCGCCGGACCTGCTCTATCTGTCGCCTGATAATCTGAAAGCCTCGCTCGGACCGCGCGAAGATATCGATTTCACCGTCTTCGACGCGCCCGATGTCGGGGCCAAGAAAGTTTTTCACGCCGGCTCGCGGCAAGGCCGCAGTTTCGCCGAAGAGCGCGCCGACCCCAATATCAATGTCTTCGACGTGGTCGTAAAGCACATTGCGGATGAACGCGCGGCGCGTCGTCGCGTTGTCGTCGCCGGCTGGACGGAAGGTTCGCTCGACCGGCTCGGCCAGATCCTTGCTGAACACCATCTCGGCAATCTGAAGCCGGTGGCGACGCTCACCGAGGTCGAAAAACTGGAACCGGGGCAGGCGGGTCTTGCCGTGTTGCCGCTGGAATCCGGCTTCGAGACCGACGACATGGTTGTCGTCGCCGAGCAGGATATTCTCGGCGACCGGCTGATCCGGCGCTCGAAGCGCAAGAAGAAGGCTTCGGATTTCATCGCCGAGGCCTCGTCGTTGTCGGCCGGCGACATCGTCGTGCATGCCGATCATGGCATTGGCCGTTTCATCGGCCTGCGCACCATCGAGGCCGTGGGCGCGCCGCATGACTGCCTCGAAATTCATTATGCAGGCGACGACCGGCTGTTCCTGCCGGTGGAAAATATCGAGCTTTTGTCGCGCTACGGTTCGGATTCGGCCGAGGCGACGCTGGACAAGCTCGGCGGCGGCGCTTGGCAGTCGCGCAAGGCGCGGCTGAAGAAACGCCTGCTCGACATGGCCGGGCAGTTGATCCGCATCGCCGCCGAGCGGCAGATGCGCTCCGCGCCCGCCATGATCCCCGCCGAGGGCCTTTATGGCGAGTTTTCCGCGCGTTTCCCTTACGAGGAAACCGACGACCAGCAGACGGCGATCGATTCCGTCATGGACGATCTCGGCGCCGGCAAGCCGATGGACCGGCTGGTCTGCGGCGATGTCGGCTTCGGCAAGACGGAAGTGGCGCTGCGCGCCGCCTTCATCGCCGCCATGGAAGGATTCCAGGTCGCGGTCGTCGTGCCGACAACCTTGTTGTCGCGCCAGCATTTCAAGACTTTCTCGCAGCGCTTCTCAGGCCTGCCGATCCGCGTTGCCCAGGCCTCGCGGCTGGTCGGCGCCAAGGAACTGGCGGAAACCAAGAAAGGCATCGCCGAGGGCCAGGTCGACATCGTCATCGGCACCCATGCGCTGCTCGGTTCCGCGATTTCGTTCAAGAATCTCGGCTTGTTGATCATCGATGAGGAGCAGCACTTCGGCGTCAAGCACAAGGAACGGCTGAAGGACCTCAAGACCGACGTCCATGTGCTGACGCTGTCGGCAACGCCGATCCCACGCACGCTGCAGTTGGCGTTGACCGGCGTGCGTGAACTGTCGCTGATCGCCACGCCGCCGGTCGACCGCATGGCGGTGCGCACTTTCATCTCGCCCTTCGATTCGCTGGTCATTCGCGAAACGCTGCTCAGAGAGCGCTATCGCGGCGGCCATTCCTTCTATGTCGTGCCGCGCATCAGCGATCTCGCCGAAATCCACGATTTTCTGAGGGAATCCGTGCCGGAACTGAAAGTCGCGGTGGCCCACGGCCAAATGCCGCCCGGCGAACTCGACGACATCATGAACGCCTTCTATGACGGCCAGTACGACGTGCTGTTGTCGACCACCATCGTCGAATCCGGGCTCGACATCCCAACCGCCAACACGCTGATCATCCATCGTGCCGACATGTTCGGCCTGTCGCAGCTCTATCAGCTGCGCGGCCGCGTCGGCCGCTCCAAGGTGCGCGCCTATGCGCTGTTCACGCTGCCGGCAAACCGCAAGCTGACCGACACTGCCGAGCGCCGGCTGAAGGTGCTGCAATCGCTGGACACGCTGGGCGCCGGCTTCCAGCTGGCCAGCCACGACCTCGACATAAGGGGCGCCGGCAATCTGCTCGGCGAGGAACAGTCCGGCCATATCAAGGAGGTCGGCTTCGAACTTTACCAGCAGATGCTGGAGGAGGCCGTGGCCGAAGTGAAGGATTCGGGCGAGGTCCAGGATGGCGGCTGGTCGCCGCAGATCGCGGTCGGCACGGCGGTGATGATCCCGGAAAGCTATGTGCCGGATTTGCAGCTCCGGCTGGCGCTTTACCGGCGCCTTGGCGATCTGGAAAACACCGAGGAGATCGACGCCTTCGGCGCTGAGATGATCGACCGCTTCGGCCCACTGCCGGAAGAAGTCACGCATCTGTTGAAGATCGTCTTCATCAAGGCCCTCTGCCGCAAGGCCAATGTCGAGAAGCTCGACGCCGGCCCCAAGGGCGTCGTCATTCACTTCCGCAAGCGCGAGTTCCCCAATCCGGTCGGGTTGGTCAAATACATCGGCGAGCAAGGCTCGCTGGCCAAGATCAGGGCCGACCACAGCGTCGTCTTCATGCGCGACTGGCCGAATGCGGAAAAACGCCTTGCGGGCTCGGCTGTCGTGATGACGCAATTGGCGCGACTGGTCGATAAGGCAGCTTAAGGTATGCCGATATTCAGGTGATGCCGGCCTGCGAACGGGGGCTTCCTGCGCTTCCGGTGCTCGCGTACGAAAAGTATGCTCCGCTCCGGTTCTCGGAATCCACCGTTCTCGACTCGGCCTGACCTGAATCTCGACATACCTTGGGCGCAGACCATTCGCCACTGCTGAAAAACCCGGCTAGAATAGGCAGTCGGCTTCGTGTAAGGAGCCGCGACCCTGATAGAGGGTAGTGGGCGAGGCCGCCCGCTTGTTTGTTTGATGCAGTTCCGGACGGAAACCGTTCACATTTTTCCTGGGATTGCTCCGAAAGGGCGTTGGGTGCAGCGATGACGAAATGGTCGCCGAATTCGTGGAGATCGATGCCGATCAAGCAGGTTCCGGCCTATCCGGACCTTGCGGTGCTGAAGGCAACGGAAGCCCAGCTTGCCACCTTTCCGCCGCTGGTTTTTGCCGGTGAGGCGCGCAAGCTGAAGAAGCAGCTGGCGGCGGTCGCGGCCGGCGAGGCCTTCCTGCTGCAGGGCGGCGATTGCGCCGAAAGCTTTGCCGAGCATGGCGCCGACAACATCCGCGACTTCTTCCGTGTCTTCCTGCAGATGTCGGTGGTGCTGACCTTCGCCGGCGCGCAGCCGGTGGTGAAGGTCGGCCGCGTCGCCGGCCAGTTCGCCAAGCCGCGTTCGTCCGACAACGAGACCAAGAGCGGCGTGACGCTGCCAAGCTATCGCGGCGACATCATCAACGGCATCGAATTCGACGCCAAGTCGCGCATCCCCGATCCGGCGCGCCAGGAAATGGCCTATCGCCAGTCGGCGGCGACGCTGAACCTGCTGCGCGCCTTCGCGCAGGGCGGCTATGCCAGCTTGGAGAACGTGCATCGCTGGATGCTCGGCTTCGTTGCCGACAGCCCGCAGGGCGAGAAATACGGTGCGCTCGCCAACCGCATTACCGAGACGATGGATTTCATGCGCGCGGTCGGCATTACGTCCGAAACCAATTTCGCGCTGCGCGAGACCGATTTCTACACCAGCCATGAGGCGCTGCTGCTCGGCTATGAGGAGGCGCTGACCCGCGTCGACTCCACCTCCGGCGACTGGTACGCGACCTCTGGCCACATGATCTGGATCGGCGACCGCACCCGCCAGCCCGACCATGCGCATGTCGAATATTGCCGCGGCATCAAGAACCCTCTGGGCCTGAAATGCGGACCGTCGCTGACGCCGGACGGGCTGCTCGAGCTGATCGACCTGCTCAATCCCGAGAACGAGCCGGGCCGATTGACGCTGATCGCGCGTTTCGGCTCCGACAAGGTTGCCGAGCACCTGCCGAAGCTGGTGCGGGCGGTGAAGAAGGAAGGCCGCAGCGTCGTGTGGTCGTCCGATCCGATGCACGGCAACACGATCGAGGCCGCCGGCTACAAGACGCGTCCGTTCGACCGCATCCTGAAGGAAGTGCAGACCTTCTTCGAGGTGCATCGCGCCGAGGGCACGCATCCTGGCGGCATCCATGTCGAGATGACCGGCAAGAACGTCACCGAGTGCACCGGCGGCGCCCGCGCCATCACGGCCGAGGATTTGCAGGACCGCTATCACACCCATTGCGATCCGCGCCTCAACGCCGACCAGGCGATCGAGCTTGCCTTCCTGGTCTCTGATCTGTTGAAGAAGAGCCACCCGGTCCCGCACAAGCAGGCCGCGAACGCGTGATCCATCGGTCGGCTGACGAGTGAGGCGTCAGAGAAAGCCCCGGCGCTTCCGTTCGCTCTCACAAGGCGATGGAACTCCCGTCAGTCCGGATTTGGTGGTCCGGGCGGATCGTCCGGGAAATTGCTTTTCCCTGGTGGGACGACCGCAAAGTTCAACGCGATCGGGGCCGCGTTGAACGACCAGTCGAAGGCCACGGTCTTGACCGGCAAGCCGGCAATCCAGGCTTGGAGGTGCGCAGAAACGGGCCAGTCGCGCCGCCAAACCAACAGCATGCCTTGTTCCCGCAGGCGCTGCTTTGTGATCCAGGGCGCAAGCCGTTTGTCGAGTCCGGTGAAGATTGAAGGCTTGTCCTCGGCGCTGAGTCCGGCCAGCATCGCCACGCCGTCATCGCCGCCGACGATGCCAAGGCGACCGGGAACGGTTTCGTGCCATGCGGTTTCGGCGGCTTCCGCGATAGACCGCGCGGGCCAGCAGACCGGCTGTAGACGGCCAAGCACCTTGCAGCCTGCCCAGCGCCCAGTCGCGTAGGTGCCCGAGACGCCGACGATGCAGACCAATGCGAGGATCGCCAACCGGCGAAGCTCTGTCGGCCCGAGCCGCTGGCCCAGCAGCGCGATGGCGATGGCACCGACGAGATTGTACATGGGCGCGCCCCAAGACTCGCCCGCGCCGGTAAACAGCGAAGCAGCCATCACCAACAGCGCCGGCCCTAGGCCCATCCACAAAAGATAGATCACCGCGCGTGGCTCGGGAGCAGGCTGCTCCGGCGACGGCATCGGCTCGGACCCGGCTTGGCGGCGCAAAAGGCCAGAAAGGCCAAGAACGGCGGAGAGGCCCGAAAGGCCAGCAAGCTGAACCCCGATGTAGTAAAGGCGCGCGCGGTGGGTCAGCACCCAGTCGTCGCGACGCGCGGCGTAGGTCAGCGGGAGGAAATCGATGCGATAAAGGGCAATGGCCAGCGGCGCGGCGAGCGCGAGGAAAACCGCCAGCCCCAGCCAAGGCCAGGGCGTGGCAAGCCGGCTTCGTGCGCGGTGATCGTACAAAAGCCACAAGGCGCCGAACGTCAGCAGCAGACCAGTGGAAAGCTTGGCATAGAGACCCACGCCGGAGACAAGGCCGAGGGCAAGCCACCAGACCGGCTTTCCGTCACGGGCAGCGCGCCACAGCAGCAGGCAGATGCCCGCCCAGAACGGCATCTGCGCGTAGTCATGGTTGAATTGCGGCGTCGGCCAGCCGAAAAAGTAAATCGACGGCATCAGCAAGACGGCAGCCAGGGCACGGGTTGGCCCCATGATATCGCGTGCCAGCAGGTAAACCAGGACGAAGGTCGCCGAAACGGTCAGCTGCGACATCAGATATTGCGGCCAGCGGAATGACCCGGTCAGAAGGTGACTGATCTCCAGCAGCCAACAGGGAAGTTGCGGGTGCTTGTAGGTCAAAAGGACCCACTCACGGCCCCACATGAACCCTTCGACGACATCGGCTGGCGGCCCGACATCGGTGATCGCCGGCGAGATGGTCCAGCAGAAAATCTGGGCAAGGCAGAGGAGCGCCAGGAAATGAGACGGCCGGCGCAAAAGGTCGTCCCAGCGCATGAATCCCCCGCCTGCACCCTTTGCCGGATTGGCCGTCGGCCAAAAGCTTGCGGATCTCGCTCGTTTCTGACATGCGCGCCTTATTGAACCGCTTGACTGCGCGCTTAAATCACATCGATCGGATTTTCGAATAGCCCCGATAGCAAACCTTACGAAAATGTATGTTTTCGCGACCATCGCAAGACCAAGATTACGATGAAGGTGTCGCTGCCCGATTATCTTGTCCGGCAAGTATACCGGCGGAGACGTCAATGGAAGACGCGACACAAGAGCATCTTGAGCATGCCGAGCATGCCGAACATGCCGCGCATGAGGGCAATCCCTTTCTGACCACGGTCTCGGTGACCATAGCGGTGCTGGCCGTATTGGCCGCTACCGTCGGCAGCTTCGAGTCGCTCGAAACCGCCGAGTCGATCAACGATAAGAGCGAGGCCGCCTATCTGCAGAACAAGGCGAGTGACCAGTGGAGTTTCTTCCAAGCCAAGAGCATAAAGAAGAACAGCTATGAGATCGCGGCCGCCATGGGTGGGCCGGCCGCAGAGCAGTTCCGGGCCAACGCGAAGCGCAACGAAGCCGATGGCGAAGAAATACAAGCCAAGGCGACCGACTTCGAAAAGCAGGTCGATGAAAAGCTGCGCGACAGCGAAGTTCGCGAACATCGGCACCACGTGCTGACATTCGGCGTCACACTGCTGCACATTTCCATCGCGGTCGCGACGCTGTCGATCATTACCCGCGGCAAGCGCTGGCCCTGGGTGGCGTCATTGGCATTGGGCGCCATGGGCATCATCGCGGCCGGTTTCGCCTATGTCTGACGATCCGGGGAAACAACGCCCCTCCACGGCCACTTCTCAGTGAAGGAACGATAATGCGTCACCAGCATGCCGTCATTCATCATCGCGGGCTCGACTTCTGGTCGGCCCGCGCCGCGGTTCTCGTCATCATCTGCCTGCAGCTTCTGGTCATCAACAATCTGTCCTTCGGCCCGCGCTGGCTGGCCCCGACGATCGAGGCGGCGCTGCTCGTGCCGCTGTCGATTGCCACGGCCTGGACGCAGATGGCGACGCAAAAGGCCGTCGGTCACGAGCATTGGTACACGATCGGCCAATTCCGCCTCTATATCCGCCGCGCCGCGCTGGTGATGACCGGCGTTATCAGCGTCATGAATTGCGGGGCGCTGGTTTTCCTGGTGCGGGCACTGCTCGAAGGCCATGCCGGCGCCGGCACGACGCTGCTCGTCGATGCGCTCAACATCTGGGTCACCAACGTGATTGTCTTTGCGCTGTGGTTCTGGAGCACGGATCGGGGCGGCCCGCCGACCTGCGGCCTGGTCAAGCGAGCGCAGGCGGATTTCCTGTTTCCGCAGATGACATTGCCCGACCGCGAGACCGGTGACTGGCTGCCCGGCTTCGTCGACTATGTCTTCCTGGCCTTCACCAATGCGACGGCGTTCTCGCCGACCGACACTTTGCCGCTCACGCAGCGCGCCGAAGCTTTTGATGATGGCCGAAGCGATGATCTCGCTGCTGACGATCGCGCTGGTTGCCGCGCGGGCGGTGAACATACTGGCTTAAGCCGACCTCAGTGGCCGCGCTCCCAGCGCATGTCGGCCAGCCTCGGATCGGCAAAGGCGGCGCGCGGGAATTCGAGCCGCTTGTCGGGGAATTCGCAGATCGCCTGGATGCCGAACGAGCCGATGCGGATGCGCCATGTCTGCGGCTCGATCGGCTTTGCCTTGGCGAAGCCCTGGCATGTCAAAAGCGCGATGTTGGCGCCCTTGGGATCGCGCACCGATCGGTAGCGGATCGCCTGCATCCCGGCGTCGCGCGCCACGTCGGCGATTGCCTGGCAGGCGTTGTAGTCGGTCGGATGCGTCCAGGCCTGTTCATCGCGATCGAGCGGCGGGCGCGTCAGGTCGACGGCCGTCTCGCATTTGATGGCCGCGGCGAAGGCGGTGTATTCGGCGGCGTCGTTCGGCCATTGCGTCTGGGGCGATTCGGCGAAGAACAGCAGGCGGTAGAAGGCCATTTCCGCCACCGCGGTCAGCACGGTCTCGGCGGCGTAATAAACACCTCTGGTCTTGCCGGCGCGAC
Organism: Mesorhizobium sp. ORM8.1; assembly: GCF_053005525.2. Lineage (NCBI taxonomy): Bacteria > Pseudomonadati > Pseudomonadota > Alphaproteobacteria > Hyphomicrobiales > Phyllobacteriaceae > Mesorhizobium > Mesorhizobium sp. ORM8.1. Next base: position 7,039,635 of record NZ_CM132600.1, read on the forward strand.
GGAAACGCGAACCATACGGATAGACCGAACCGTAGCGAAACGGCGTCGCCAGCAGATAATGGAGGTGGCGGCATTCCATTGGGATCTGAGGCTTGGTGTCTTCGACAAGGTCCTCCAGCAGCGCCTGCTCGTCGAGCGTGTCGACGAGCTTCAGCGTCGACACGCGATGCTGCGCCTCGACCATGCGCCAGTACTTGCCTTCGAGCCTTACAGCCTCAGACGAGAGCGCGTCGGGAGTCCAGATAGGCAATGACATCGACAAGTCCGGCAATGGTCAGGATCTTTTCGAGCGGGGAGCCGTCGAACACCGTATTGGGGTTCTTCAGCCATGCCCGCGCGACACTCTCGTCGCCGCCGACGATGGCGTCGAGCGAGCGGAACAGGCGCACGAACAGCACCGCAAGCTCGAACGGCTTGGTGCCGCGTTCAAGCTGGAATTCCTGCTTGCGCATGCGCGAGACCGTTGCTTCCGAAACGCCGATGACCAGAGCGAGTGTCCTGGCGGTGATGTCGAGCAGGTCGGCCGCGCGCAGCGTGGCCTTGGTGATGACGGCATTTTCGGCCGCCGCCGCGGCCGCGACTGGACGTTGCATAAGCGCACCCTTTCATTTCTGTGGAAAATATAGGCCACAAAAATTCATTTGGAAAGGGCTGAGCCGGATTTCAGTCTTTCTTGTAGAGCAGCCAGCCCTTGCTGGGGCGGTTGGCCATCGCCGAGTGCCTCGCCACCCGGTTGCGGCCACCGACCTTGGCGCGATACAGCGCCCGGTCGGCCTTGCTGTACAGATCCTCGGGGTTTTCGGCTTCCGAAGCCATGCAGATGCCCAAGGACACGGTCACGGTGCCATAGTTAGTGCCGGTCTGGCTGCTGGTGAACGGTGTCTGTTCGATCAGCGCGCGGATGCGCTCGGCGATCTCGTAGGTGGCGTCCTCGCTGGCGCCTTCGATGATCAGCGCGAATTCCTCGCCGCCGGTGCGCGCGACGAACATGTCGGAGCGCACGTTGGTCTGGAAGATCTCGGCGATGATCTGCAGGATCTTGTCGCCAACCGGATGGCCGTAGCGATCGTTGATGTCCTTGAAGTGGTCGATATCGGCAAGGATCAAGGCGTTGAACAGGATGCCGCGATTGCTGTTGTAGATGCGGGTGATTTCCTTGTCGAAGGCGCGGCGGTTCCACAGCTGCGTCAGCGGATCGGTATCGGCAAGCCGCTTGTATTCCTCGAGCTTCGACTTGACGCTTTCGAGCTCGGCGGTCTTTTCGCTGAGCGTGCTGGCAACCTGGCGGTTATGATCCAGCGTCGAATGGGTCGCGGCCGACATGGCGGAGGCGATCTTGTGCAGCAATTCCTGCGAAAGCAGGCTGCGATTGTTCAAGCCGCTGGATGTTTCGTCGAGAATGCGGCCGTATTTTTCGACATGTGTGCGCTCGCTGCGCAGCAGTGCCGCGACATCCTCCAACTCCCTGGCGATTGCGTCACGAGCAAGCTCGACGATGGCCGGGCCATGGTGTTGCGGAAAGAAGGTGCGGCCGATGCGGTCAAGCTCGTCCTGTGTCGGCCGGTTGCTCAGCGACACGACGGCAAGGCTGAGTTCCCGGTTGCTGCCGGTCAGCGCTTCGTAAAAGATTTCGTAGTTGCGCGGCAGGCCGAGCACGCCGAGCTGGCGCATCGTGGCCACGACCGAACTGACGATATCGGTGTTCCTGTCGGTGGGGATGGGGGCCGGCTGCATGTTCAGAATACAATCCCTTCGCGCCGACCCTGCGATCGCCGGATGTCGCTCATGCGGGGATTGCCCTGAATCGCACCATGCAAAGGCGGCTCCCCAATCACCACCTTCGCTTGTTCGAAACATAAATGCAGTAGCGCTAAAGTTTCCTTAACGGCCTGCATTTCCTCACTGTTTCCGCTACCCCAGGCTGCAGCGCGGTGTACGCGACGGTTTTCGAAAGACGCCCCCTCGATGTCGCATTTGCCCGTACCTTGCGGGCGCAAAAATGGAATTCTTCCCGGCAGCCACAATTGCTAAAAGCGTCGAAGGAGGCCGGGATGGACGACAGCCACAGTGGATCATGCCTGTGCGGAGCAGTGCGCTTCCGTACACGAGGCCCGCTGCGCGGCGTGGTCTATTGCCACTGCTCGCAATGCCGGCGGCAAACCGGCCATTTCGTTGCCGCAACCGCCTCCAAGGATGCCGATATCGAGATAGAAGGGGCCGATGCGCTCGCCTGGTACGGCGCCTCCGACGTGGCCAAACGCGGCTTCTGCCGCATTTGCGGCTCGCTGCTGTTCTGGAAGCACAATGAATTGGACACGATCTCGATCATGGCCGGCTCGTTCGAGAAACCGAGCGGCCTCTCCGGCGAGAGTCACATCTTCGTCGGCGACAAGGGAGACTATTACTCGATCGACGACGGGTTGCCGCAGTTCGAGTTGTCGACATCATCGATAAAGGTCGCAGGCGACTGAATTTTGGGGCGGCTGCCTTATTCCCTTGATCCCGCCATTGCGATATCCCCTGCCGGTGACTCGCAAAGGGGCTTGGCATGCAGCGGCTGATCGATGCTTTCGTCAATTCGGTGCGGGCGTTCCGCAAGCTCGCCGCGCATGAAAAAGCGTTCCAGCAGGAGTTGCTGCTGCTGGCACTTGCGCTGCCGGCCGGCTGGTTCATATCAGTGTCCTGGCGCAGCTACGCCTTGCTGGTCGGCGCTGTCCTGCTGCTGATCATGGTCGAAGTGCTCAACACCGGCATCGAGGCAGCCTGCGACGCGATTTCGCGCGAGTTCCACATCGATATCCAGCTCGCCAAGGACTGCGGCTCGCTGGCGGTCCTGATCTCGATCGTGATCGCCGGCGGCGTCTGGGGCATCGCCATCATCGAGCGCCTTCTCGGCGCGCCGATCTGATCCGACAAAAAGTCGAATTTGATCCGACGGGGTCGCTCCGGCGTCACGAGCCCGTCTCTTCCTTGGCGCGTTCGCGCCCTGCAACGTGATGACCAACCAGCCAGGCGACAATGGCGACAACGATGCCGACGGCAAGCGCGATGAGCAACCGCTCATGCCGGGCAAAGGCCTGACCCACCAAGTGTTCGGCGCCCAGCCCGAAGACATAGCCGATGCCGCTGAACAGGACAGCCCAGGCCGCCGAAGAGATGGCGTTGAGGATGACGAAGCGCGGCACGGATACGGCCGACAGGCCGGCGGCGATGCCGCCGACGAGGCGCATGCCGTAGATGTAGCGGTTGGTCAGCACGAAAATGTTGGGGTGGGTGTTGAGCAGGCGATAGGCGCGGCTGAAGCCCGGCCGCCGGCGCAGCCTTCTCACATAGGGATGGTCGGCAAAGCTGCGGCCGAGGGTGAAGAAGCCGGTGTCGCCGGCGAAGGCGCCGAGGAAAGCGGCCAGGAAAGTATGCCAGAGCACGAAGACATGCTGATGCGCGAAGAAGCCGCCGAGGATTGCAGCACTTTCCCCCTCGGCGACGCAGCCGAGGAAGACGGCGATCAGTCCGTACTGCTCGATGAGATGGTGGACGATCTCGCTCATTGGGTTGCCGGCCGCGCCGACAGCTTCTCGTCGATCCGCCTGAGCTGCTCGGCCATGCGCAGGATCTCGTCGCGCATGCCGATGATCTCGCTGTGGCGCAATTCGTCGAGTTTCTCGTGCAGCGCCATGATTTCGATCTCCGCCTTCAGATTGACCTCGTAGTCATGGGCGGCGTCGATGCGGTCGCGCTCGGTCTGGCGGTTCTGCGACATCATGATCACCGGCGCTTGGATTGCGGCAATCATCGACAAGATCAGGTTCAGGAAGATGAAGGGGTAGGGGTCGAAGGCATCACGCGTCAGCAGCCAGGCGTTGCCCGCGGTCCAAACGGCGAGAAAGGCGAGGAAGCCGAGGATGAAGGACCACGAGCCGCCGATCCTGGCGATCGTGTCGGCGACGCGGTCGCCATAGGTCTGATGAAACGCGACGGCCTTGTTGGTGTCGCGCGTGATGGTGGTGCGTTCAAGCGTCGACTGCAGCACGCGGCTTTCGAGCGGACCAAAACCGTCCGGCTTTCGCTTCAGCAGTCGGTTCGCCATGTCTTCGACGATCTTGTTCATCCTGTCCCTCCTTCGCCAGAGCCCGGATAGAGGTAGAGGCTGCCGGGCCGAACGGGAAGTGATAGATTGATGGCAACAGGCGAGGACACGAATGCTTGATTTCGAGAAAATCCGGGCCCGAGCGGCAAAGCGCAAGGGCGGAGATGCCGTGCTGGCGTCTCTGCTGGGGCCGATGCCCGATAATGCCGCGGTGGCCAAGATCCCGGACGACCGCATCCTGTCGACCATGGCCGAGCGCGTCTTTGCCGCCGGCTTCGTCTGGCGCGTCATCGAGCAGAAATGGCCGGGTTTCGAAGAGGCGTTCCTCCATTTCGAGCCGAAGCGGCTTTTGTTCCAGCCCGACGATTTCTGGCACGAGCTGACCGCCGACAAGCGCATCGTGCGCAACCCGCAGAAGATCAAATCGGTGCGCGACAACGCCGCCTTGGTCGAGCGCGTGTCGAAGGAGCATGGCGGCTTCGGCAAGTTCCTGGCGCAATGGCCGGCCGACGATCAGGTCGGACCGATGGCCTGGCTCGGCAAGCACGGCAGCCGGCTCGGCGGCAATACCGGCCAGTATTTCCTGCGCTGGCTGGAATGGGACGCCTTCGTCATTTCGGCCGACATGGCAGCCGCGCTTCGCGATGCCGGCCTCGACATCGCCGAAAGCCCGACCTCGAAACGCGACCTCGACAAGATCCAGGCGCAGATCAACCAATGGTCGGCAAAAACCGGCCTGCCGCGCCGCCACATCTCGCGCATCCTGGCGATGTCGATCGGCGAGAACCATTCTGTTGAAACGCTGAGCGCGTACGCGGGCGACTAAGCCGGATCGGGATCGAGATCGATCAGGATATGATCGGCTTCAGCGATCATGAGGATACGATCTTCGATCGATCAGGGACATGATCGGTTTCACCGATCAGTCCTATTTGGCATAAGCAAACGCCATTGCCCGGCGATTTCGGCCACGCTACATCCACTCCATGACCAAGACCGCTCCCGATATCCTGCGCATCGCTGTCGCTCAGCTCAATCCGACCGTTGGCGATGTCGCCGGCAACCTTGCCAAGGCGCGCGAGGCGAGGGCGGATGCGGCGCGCCAGGGCGCCGACCTGGTGCTCTACACCGAGCTTTTCCTCGCCGGTTATCCGCCGGAAGACCTGGTGCTGAAGCCGGCCTTCCTGAAGGCCTGCGAGAAAGCCGCGCAGGATTTCGCCAAGGATACGGCCGATGGCGGGCCGGGCGTCATCATCGGCACGCCGTTGAAGCGCCCTACGGGCACGCATAATTCCATCGTCTTCGCCGACGGCGGCAAGATCATCGCCGAGCGCTACAAGCTCGACCTGCCGAACTATGGCGAGTTCGATGAGAAGCGTGTCTTCCAGCCCGGACCGGAGCTGCAGGGTCCGGTCAATTTCCGCGGCGTGCGCATCGGCATCCCGATCTGCGAGGACATATGGGGCGACATCGCCGTCTGCGAGACTTTGGCAGAGACCGGCGCCGAGATACTCCTGGTGCCGAACGGCTCGCCCTATTACCGCGCCAAGATGGACGTTCGCCATCAGATCGTCATCCGACAGGTCATCGAAACCGGCCTGCCGATGATCTATGCCAACCAGCTTGGCGGCCAGGACGAGCTGATCTTCGACGGCGCCTCGTTTGCCATCGGCGCGGACAAGACGCTCGCCTTCCAGATGAGCCAGTTCGAGGAAGCCGTCGACGTCACCACCTGGAAGCGAAAGGATGACATTTGGGTCTGCTCGGAAGGCCCGATGTCGAAAATCCCCGAGCGGGAGGAGGCCGACTATCGCGCCTGCATGCTTGGGCTTCGCGACTACGTCAACAAGAACGGCTTCAAGAATGTCGTGCTCGGCCTCTCCGGCGGCATCGACTCGGCGATCTGCGCGGCTCTTGCCGTCGATGCGCTCGGCGAGGAGCGGCTGCGCACCGTGATGATGCCCTATCGCTATACATCGAGGGATTCGCTGAAGGATGCCGAGGATTGCGCCCGCGCGCTCGGCTGCCGCTACGACATCGTTCCGATCTCGGAACCGGTCGAAGGCTTCATGCACGCGCTGACCCAGTTGTTCGAGGGTACCAAGGAAGGCATCACCGAGGAAAACCTGCAGAGCCGCGCGCGCGGCACGATCCTGATGGCGATCTCCAACAAGTTCGGCTCGATGGTCGTCACCACCGGCAACAAGAGCGAGATGTCGGTCGGCTACGCCACGCTTTACGGCGACATGAACGGCGGCTTCAACCCGATCAAGGACCTCTACAAGATGCAGGTCTATGGCCTGTCGCGCTGGCGCAATGCGCATGTGCCGCCGGGCGCGCTGGGACCCTCCGGCGAAGTGATCCCGAAGAACATCATCGACAAGGCGCCGTCGGCGGAGCTGCGCGAGAACCAGACCGACCAGGATTCGCTGCCGCCCTATCCGGTGCTGGACGACATCCTGGAATGCCTGGTGGAGCACGAAATGAGCGTCGACGACATCGTCGCGCGCGGCCATGAGCGGGCGACGGTGACGCGCATCGAGCACCTGCTCTATATCGCCGAGTACAAGCGCCGGCAGGCGGCGCCCGGCGTGAAGATCACCCGGAAGAATTTCGGCCGCGACCGCCGCTATCCGATCACCAATCGGTTCCGCGACCGCGGGTAACGGTCGTTTTGCTGCGGAATTTTCCGGTATCGGACGGGCCATTGTTGCAAAATCGTCTCGGTGGTTGGACCAGATTTGCTTTTGCTCGCGCCCTGCCTTGGCGCGGCGATGAGTCGTCCCTATAAGGGCTTCTCCGCGATTCCTTTTGGGAGGAACGTATGGCAGGTACCAACATCGTTATGCGAGGCCGCGAAGCCTAGGTCTGCGCCGGTGCTCCGAAGTGTCTTCGGAACGCCAGACGCCGAACAGGCATTCGCCGCTGCCGGTCGCCGCCTCAAGGCGCGCGGCCTACCATACTGAACCTCCCGTTTTCGAGGCGCCGCTTGGGCGTCAATGCGGGTTTTCCAATTTTCGATTTTACCGGGACCGGGCTCCTTTGCGCCCGGATGACATCATGGCTCGATTCAAACTCGATCTGCGCGCCAGCGCCTTTCGCAGCGTGCTTGGCTTCACGCTCGGCCACTGGCGGCATCAGCCGTGGCGGCTGTCGTTCATCATGGGCGCCTTCCTGCTTTCGACGCTGGCCGACGTGCTGACGCCACTCTATTCCGGCCGGCTGGTCGATGCCGTCGCCAGCAGCGCCGGCGCCGACGCTGTCGCCTGGAATGCTGCAATGACGGCATTCTCCATCCTGATGGCGCTCGCCCTGGGCGGTGTGGTGCTGCGCAATGCCGCCTTCATGTGGATCGTCGAACTGACACTGAAGATGATGTCGGACATCGCGGCCGATGCCTTCCACCGCGTGCAGCGCTTCTCGACCGACTGGCACGCCAACAGCTTTGCCGGATCGACCGTGCGCAAGGTGACGCGCGGCATGTGGGCGCTCGACCTGCTCAACGACACCATCCTGATCGCGTTGCTGCCGTCGGTCGTCATGCTTGTCGGCTCGACGCTGCTGCTCGGCTGGTTCTGGCCGTTGATGGGCGCGGTGGTTGCTGCCGGTTCGGTGCTGTTCATCAGCGTCACGGCGATGCTTTCGCTCGGCTATGTCGCACCCGCCGCGCGGCTGGCCAACAGCTGGGATACACGGCTTGGCGGCTCGCTCGCCGACGCGGTGAGCTGCAACGCCGTGGTCAAGGGCTTTGGCGCGGAGGCGCGCGAGGAAGCACGCCTTGCCAAGGTGGTTGCCAAATGGCGCCTGCGCACCGCGCGCACCTGGGTGCGCGGCACCATCAACGGCACCACGCAAGGTGCGATGCTGCTTGGCATGCGGGCGGCGGTGATCGGGCTTGCGCTGATGCTGTGGGCCTGGGGCCAGGCGAGCGCCGGCGACGTCGCATTCGTCTTGACCGCGTTCTTCGTCCTGCAGGGTTATCTGCGTGATATCGGCACGCATATCCGCAACCTGCAGCGTTCGATCAACGACATGGAGGAACTGGTCGACTTCCAGTCCGAGCCGCTCGGCATCGAGGACCGGCCCAACGCTGCGACGATCCGCATCACCGACGGCCACATTGCGTTCGACAAGGTGACGTTCCACTACGGCAACCATCGACTGCCGCTCTATCGCGATTTCTCCGTCGATATCGCGGCGGGCGAACGCGTCGGGCTGGTCGGGCATTCGGGATCGGGCAAGACGACCTTCGTCAAGCTGATCCAGCGTCTCTATGATGTGAATGCAGGTCAGATCCTGATCGACGGGCAGGATATCGCGCAGGTGGCGCAGGCCTCGCTGCGCGGCCAGATCGCCATCGTCCAGCAGGAGCCGATCCTGTTCCACCGGTCGCTTGCCGAGAACATCGCCTATGCCAGGCCCGGCGCCACGCAGGCCGAGATCGAGCATGCGGCGAGGCTTGCAAGCGCGCATGATTTCATCGCCGCTCTGCCCAAGGGCTACGGAACCCTTGTCGGCGAGCGCGGGTGAAATTGTCGGGCGGCGAGCGTCAGCGCGTGGCGATCGCGCGCGCCTTCCTTGCCGATGCGCGCATCCTGATCCTCGACGAGGCGACATCGAGCCTCGATTCGGAATCGGAGGTGCTGATCCAGAAGGCGATGGAGCGGCTGATGGTCGGACGCACGACGCTCGTCATTGCGCACCGGCTGTCGACGGTGCGGGCGCTCGACCGGCTGCTGGTCTTCGACCGCGGCCGCATCGTCGAGGAAGGTTCGCATGACGCGCTGATCCGGCTGAGTGGCGGCATCTACCGGCAGCTGTTCGAGCGCCAGGCGCTCGAACTGACCAAGGGACTTGTCAACTGACGAAAAAGGCATCCGGCTTCGGTCGGGTGCCTTCCATCCCACAGGAAAGCTGTCAGCCCGTCAGGCTGGGAACTCCGCGAGCGCGCGCCTTCGCCGGTTCGGATTGCCCCGGCCTCTCCAAATCTTGCGTCTTAAGGTTATTTGTTCATGATGTTAGTTGAGGGAAATTGTTCGCAAACCCTATTCGTGTATTGTCCCGTCGAACAAGCCGGGGATGGCCGACGCACATAGGTGATCCTTGGGAAATATGGCCACGCCCGCATTGCATCTTGTTTCGGCAAATGCCGATCCAGAAAAGCCAGCGGCGCGGGCGGTACTGGACTCTCACCGCAGCTCGGTTCGGCCGCTTGCCCATGAAGATCTCGAGCATGTTGCGGCCCTCTTCCTGACGAAGTTTCGCCGCCGCCGCCGTCACCTCCTCGATCGCGCGATCGCCGAAACGGCCGCGTATATGAAGGAGATCTATCTCGACGGCGGTGAAAGCAACGCCCTTGTGCAGATTACCCCTGAAGGCCGTCTCGGCGGCTTCCTCGGTGTCTTGAAGGCCCGCTACGAGCTCAAGGGAGCGACATTGAATGCGGCGATCATCGGTCCGCTCATGGCTGATCCCGGCGTCGATCATGGCTCGGCCGGACCGCAATTGCTGCGTGCGTTGCATCAAGGCGAATTCGATCTGCAACTGACCGATTCGGCCAACCGTGTGTCCCTGGCTTTCGCGCGCCCGATGAAATACCAGCTCCTGCCGGCGCATTGTCTGGGATGGACCCGCATTTTCCGCCCGGCCGCGGTGGCGGCCGGCATGTTGCGCGGCAAATGGCCGGGCCTGCCTCGCTTCGCTCTCGATCCCTGCGCCAGAGCATTCGACGCTTTTACGAGAAAAAGGTTCGAGCCCCCGTACAGCATTCGTCGTCGCACCGGGTCCATCGCGAGCCGATGGATGCCGATCAATTTGCCGAGCGGTTGCCGACCGTCATATCTGATTACGCGCTTCGGCCGCGTTGGCAGGATGGCGAGCTGCCACGACTGCTCGCACTGGCGGCCAAGAGGCGGGCCGACGGCCCCCTGCATTTCGGTGGGACATACGACGAAGCCGGTAAAATGCTCGGTTGCTACGCTTTCTATGGTCAAGCCGGCGGCATCGCCAACCTGTTGCAGATCCAGGCCTCCGGACCGCACTGGGGCGCTACGCTCGATGGCCTGATCGCGGATGCGTGGACTATGGGCTGCGCAGGCGTCATCGGGCAGACGCAGACCCGGTTCATGCCGCAACTCTTCAGCTACAAGAATGTCTTCTTCCGTTATACCGGCGGGACGATGGTGCGCTCGCGCATCCCCGAGGTCACGGAAGCGGTCCGCTCCGGCGACATCTTCATTGGCGGGTTGATGGGCGACCGGTGGACCCGCCTTAGTTCCGACGACTTCGGCCGTAGCTGACAGTCTTGCCTAGACCGTTTCACCATTCACGGAAACGGCGAAGCGCTCTAACTCTTTGTTTTGACGCAATTCCGGGCGGATGGTTGCGGCGAAGTCGCCGAACTTAACCGCTCACACTTTTCCTGGAATTGCTCAATAGTAAGCGCAGTCAGGGCCTGCTGCTCTGGATCAGGCGAATTTTTGGGGGCGGCGCAAAAGCCGGCGATGACCTGACAAAGATCGGGCTCGTTGACCATGCGGATGGCTTCCGCGCAGCTCACCCATTTGCGCGTGCGCGCGCGCTTCTCTTTCCAGCGATCGGCGACGCGATCGACATGCAGCGGAAAGACCAGAACCTCGCAAGGCACTTCCTCCCCGGAAGCAAGCACTTTGGCGTAGAAATAGCGGCCGGCTTCACGGTGCGAGACGGTGCCGCGCAACCCGGCTTCTTCCCCGGCCTCGCGGGCTGCCGCCTCGCAAAGCGCCTCCCTGGCTTCCGGCCAGCCCTTCGGCAGGACCCAGCGGCCGGTATCGCGACTGGTGATCAGCATGATCTCGACGCCGTCTTTGCCTTCCTGCCAGGGCAAGGCGGCAACCTGCAGGCGACAAGGCGCCGTGCCGAAGAGCCGTTGGACCCTTTCGGCGATATGGTTGTGCGTTGTCGGCCTCGTCAACATTGAAGAAAGCTGCCCCAGCCTCCAGAATCATTTGCCACCTTACAAATCTTACGGCGAATTATCTGCTTTAGAAGTAAAAAAATTCACATGCCGGAGGAAACTCCACCAAAAAAGTCAGTGAGACAAATCGCTAGTTTTCGGCTTGCTTGATTTCAAGGCAAGACATTGCCTGAGCACACCGCGCCCAGACGGATTCGAGCGACGTGTTTTTTGGCGTTTATTTTTGCATGTCGTTTGCGCAAACCGCTGCCCATTTTGCGGCGACATGCAGTTGGGTTGCATTATTTGAAAAAGGCGGCGATCAACCCGCGTGGTCGTCAGCGATCGGCTTCTGGTAGGTGAAGCCCATGTCCCATGGAAAATAGATCCAGGTGTCCTGGCTGACCTCGGTGACGAAAGTGTCGACGAGCGGCCGGCCCTTGGGCTTGGCATAGACGGTGGCGAAATGCGCCTTCGGCATCATCGCGCGCACGATGCCTGCGGTCTTGCCGGTGTCGGTCAGGTCGTCGACGATGAGCACGCCAGACCCGTCATCGGCGAGCAGCGGCGGCGAGATTTCCTTCAGCACCTGCAACTGACCCTGGCTGGTGTAGTCATGATAGGAGGCGACGCACACCGTCTCGATGACACGGATGCCGAGTTCGCGCGCGATGATGGCAGCCGGCACCAGGCCACCGCGGGTGATGCAGACGATTGCCTTCCACTGTCCCTTATTGGCGCCGGACAGCCGCCAGGAAAGCGCGCGGGCGTCGCGGTGGAACTGGTCCCACGAGACGGGAAAGGCTTTTTCGGGAAGGGACATTGTTCGCGCACTCCGCAAGCGCGCGCCGTCGGCGCGCAAAAACACTAGAATGCAGGCGGAATTAGCCGGAAAGCCTTGCTGTTGGCAAGGGACAGCAGACGGACATCCCCGGCTGATCTTCGACCACGGCAGGTGAGGCGGCCTCGACCCGCGTCAGCGCGACAGGAAAGCCGCCACGTTTGTCGTGCGCAGCACCGTGCGGGTGACGCCGCCGAACAGGAGCTGGCGCAGCCAGGAGTGGCTGTAGGCGCCGAGCACAACCAGATCGGTGCCGGATTCTGTGATCCGCGCCTGGATCATGTCGTCTATGGCGACGCCATCGGACTTCTGCACCGAGACGCTGACATTGGCGCCATGGCGCGACAGCGCCGCCGCGATCTCGGAGCCGGCCGCCTCCGGCGCGTCGTCCAGCGTCTCCGGCGGATCGATGACCAGAATGTCCGTTTTGTCGGCCTCGATGATGAAGGGCAAGGCATCGAAAGCCGCGCGCGCCGCTTCCTTGGAGCCGTTCCAGGCCAGCAGCACCCGCCTGAAGGTCGTCACCAACGGCCCGGCATGCGGCACCACCAGCACCGGCCGGCCGGCATCGTAGACCAGCGTGTCGACATCGGCGCTTGGATCACCGCCGGCATCGCGCTGCGCGGCGATGATCAGGTCGGCGGCGCGCACGCTCGATATGCCGCTCAGCGCGCTGTCGCCGGAGAAGCTTTCCAGGCTTCGCCACTCGAAGGACAGGCCCGATTCCTCGATGCGCTTCAGGAAATACGCCTGCAGCTTGTGGGCGCGCTCCTTATTCATCTCGGCCGAGACCTGCAGGAACTCGGTATCCGGGAAGCCGGTGGCCGAGGTGTAGGGAACAGGCAGCGCCTCGGCGTGAATGCCGATCAGATGGCTCTCGAACCTGTCGGCTAGCGGAAGGGCGCAATCGAGCACGCGCTCGGCGTCCTGTTCGTTCTGCAGAATGGCAACCATGGTCTTGAAGCGCATGACGTTCCTCAAATTGCCGGCGCATCTCGCACCGCTGCAGGAACGTCAAAACGCCGTGCTTGGTTCCGGCTCCGATCAAGGCTTCGCGGTCGGATCAGCTTGCCGTGGCCAAGCCCGCAACCATTGCCTCGACATCCTTGCGCGCGGCCTCGAGCGCCTCTTGCGAGCGGGCGCGCACGACGAGCTCGGTCCAGAACTTGCCGTCGCCATATTTGGGGTAGGAGCCGATGATGGTGTCGGGATGCGCCTTCTGGATATCGGCCAGCGGTCCGCCGATCAGTCCCTCGCCGAACGGGCAATGCACCGTCGCCGACAGCATTTTCGTGCCGGCCCTCAGTGTCGGCACGACATTGTCGAGCATGGCCTGGAAGATCGACGGCACGCCGGCCATGACATGGACGTTGCCGATGCGGAAACCCGGCGCGACGGAGACCGGGTTGTCGATGTGGTCGGCGCCACGCGGCATGCGCGACATGCGCTTGCGCGCCTCGGTGAATTCGATGCCGCGCCCGGCATAGCTCGCTTCCAGCAAGGCATAGGCCTTGGCGTCATATTCGCAAGGCACGCCAAAGGCCTTGGCGATGGAATCGGCGGTGATGTCGTCATGCGTGGGGCCGATGCCGCCCGTGGTGAAGACATAGCTGTAGCGGGCGCGCACGGCGTTGACCGCGGCGACAATCTCATCCTCCTCGTCGGGAACGATACGCACTTCCTTCAGGTCGATGCCGATCGCCGTCATGATGTCGGCGAGATGGCCGATGTTCTTGTCCTTGGTGCGGCCGGAGAGGATCTCGTCGCCGATGACGAGCATGGCGGCGGTGACGATTTCAGGCATGACGAGCTCCGGCAAAAAGGGGTCGTCTGAAATAACGCGGCGCGTGGCCGGCCGCAATGCGAAAGCCGGGAGAGCGCTTGTCGCGGCCGCGGTTGCGACTATGGTGCGGCCGGTCAGGTTCGGGTGAACAATGCTGGTATCGATTGTTTCGTGGCTGCTTGGTGGCCTGCTCGCCTTGGCGGTTTTAGTCCTCGTCGGCCTGGTGGTTGCGACCTGGCTTATTGCCGCAAAGGCCGAAAGGCTGGTGCCGGCCTGCGGAAAATTCGTCGAGATCGACGGCAACCGCATCCATTATGCGGAAGAGGGCGGGGGCAGGCCGATCGTCTTCGTGCACGGGCTCGGCGCGCAGCTCCACCATTTCCGCCATACGCTGTTCGGCCGTTTCGGTTCGGGCTACCGCCTGATCGCGCTCGACCGGCCGGGCTCGGGTTATTCGGTGCGGGCAAGCGGCGCGACCGGACGGTTGCCCGAACAGGCGGCGGCGGTGCGGCGCTTTATCGAAGCGCTCGGCCTGGAACGGCCTTTGATCGTCGGCCATTCGCTCGGCGGCGCGATCGCGCTTACCTTGGCGGTCGAGCATCCTGAAGCGATTTCGGGCATCGCGCTGCTCTCGCCGCTGACGCATCTGGAAGCGCGCATACGTCAGCGATTTGACCTGCTCTATATTCCGTCGCGGCTGGTGCGCCGCGTTCTGGCCCATACGGTGGCGATACCGGCAAGCCGGCGTTACGCCGAGCCGACCATGAGGTCCATTTTCGCCCCGCAAGCGGTTCCCCAGGATTATATGATCGGCGGCGGAGGATGGCTCGGGCTGCGTCCGGCGCATTTCTTCGCCACCTCCACGGATGCCGTGGCGGTGGAACAGGATCTTGGTCGTATCGAACAGCGCTATGGCGAGATAGCGATGCCGGCCGGCATTCTGTTCGGTAGCGCCGACCGTGTCATCGGCGAGGCCCTCCATGGCGAGCCGATGCTGGACAAGATCCAGGGGCTCGACTTCGAGCGGATCGAAGGGCTTGGCCACATGCCGCAATTCGTCGATGCCGAGCGGGTTGTCGCCTTCATCGAGCGCATCGCGAAGCGCGCTTTCGCGGACATGACCTGACTTTCGACCGTAACTGCGTCGATCACGCGATGTTGAGCTCTCCGCCGCTCACGAGGACGTCACACTAACGTGTCGAATTCCTTGGTTTTTCGTGATTTCCCGACCGGAACCTTTGCCGTCAGCCCGGGGTTTCATGCGGGTCGCCGATCCAATTCGGCGACCAACGATATGGAGACTCCAATGCTTAGAAAAATGATCGCAGCTTCGGCGCTTGTGTTGGCCCTGGGCGGCTCGGCCATGGCGCAGGCGACCGACGACGATTGGTCGCCGTCACGTGTTCCACCAGCAAGCGACGGTTCCGTACATGCCGATCGCACCACCACCGGCAGCATTTCCGTGGACAGGGATACTTCGGGTCTCAACACCCTCGGCAGTACCGGAGCCGCCGGCCCGTGTGCCTATAACACGCCCGGACCCGACGCCAATGCCCAGGGCAACGTCAACGACCAGTATTGCGGCAAGTAGTCCGCAGTCCCGCCCGCGGCCGCCAGTGCATCGCCGACTCACAGCGTCGTCACACAAACGTGTCGAAGCCATCGGTTCATCGTGATTTTCCCGTCGGAACCTTGCCTCCAATCTGGGGTTTCATACCCGTCGCCGACGAAAATTCGGCGAGTAGATAGAATGGAGACTCCAATGCTTAGGAAAATTATCGCAGCTTCGGCGCTTGTGCTGGCCCTGGGTGGGTCGGCTATGGCGCAATCGTCCGATTGGGACTGGTCGTGGTGGCACCACTGGGGCTCGAGCGAGCAGCGGCCGATCGATCGCACGACCACTGGCAGTATTTCCACGGGCAGGGACACGTCCGGCCTCAACATCCTCGGCAATACGGGAGCTGCCGGTCCATGTGCGGATAATACGGCCGGACCCGACGCCAATGCGAGCGGCAACGTGAACGACCACTATTGCGGCAAGTAATCAGCAGGGTCTCGCCGGCGGCCGGCATCGCATTGCCGGCCGCGGCGCGGCGGGGAACACACTAGTCCGACACTTCGGTTTGCGGCCGGTCGCGTCCATCCGCCAGTTCGTCATGCCACTTGCCATCGGCATCTTCATATTGGATGCCGTCAGTGGCGCCGGCGACTTGCTGCTCGGCCGACGCGATTTCGGCGGCTCGCAACGCCTCCTGGTGGGTGCGGAACGTCTCTGAAAAAGTTGTGCCTACCTTATAGGCCCAGCCGCCGTCATGCTCGACAATCTTATAAGTCAGCTTCGCCATGAAATCCTCCGGTTAAGAGCACTCGCTCAATGCAGCCTTCCGTCGGGCAACCTGTCCTCGGGAACCAGAACTTCCGATTCCTGGCTGCCTCGATCAGGGCGCGGCGCGCGTCCGCAATCGAACGATAACCTTCCAGCGCTTTGAGGCAAGTGTCGAGAGCATTCCGATGACGCTCGCCGCGATTAAGCGGCCAAACGGTCATCAGGCACTCGGCGGCTTCGCGGGTGCTGCTTATCTGGCGATATTTGCCGACATGGCCGAGTTCGACCACCACCGGCGTTTCAAATGGTTTGCTGTCTGTCATGGGCGCCAACGTAAAACGGCCAATTTGGTTGCAAAGGTGGCGGGCACCC
This sequence comes from Mesorhizobium sp. ORM8.1, assembly GCF_053005525.2. Taxonomy (NCBI): domain Bacteria; kingdom Pseudomonadati; phylum Pseudomonadota; class Alphaproteobacteria; order Hyphomicrobiales; family Phyllobacteriaceae; genus Mesorhizobium; species Mesorhizobium sp. ORM8.1. The sequence continues at coordinate 7,055,978 of NZ_CM132600.1, forward strand.
TGCGCCCAAACGTCCCAGTCGGCGATCAGCGCATTCATCCCGCCGCCTTCATCCAGTGGCGCATCGTCGCAACCGAGCGCGCCAGTTGCGGCGCCGGATGGATTTCCTCGCCGAAGGTCGCCGCCGCGCGCCAGCCCCAACGAGGATCGGCGAGGAAGGCGCGCGCCAGCGCCACCATGTCGGCGCGGCCATCGGCAATGATCGCATCGGCCTGGCTCGGATCGTCGATCAGCCCGACGGCCCGCGTCGCGATGCCGGCGCCCTTGCGCACGGCTTCCGCCAGATGCACCTGGTAGCCTGGGCCGGTCGGCAGCTGCTGCAAAGGCGAATTGCCGCCGCTGGAGCAGCAGAGATAGGCAACGCCTTCGGCCTTCAGCGCCTTGGCCACCTCGATCGCTTCCTCGACGTCGAAGCCGCCATCGACCCATTCCTTCACCGAAAGGCGCGCGCCCAGCATCATGTCCGGGACCGCTTTGCGCACGGCCCGGACGATTTCGAGCAGGAAGCGCATGCGGTTTTCCAGCGAGCCGCCCCAGCGGTCGGTCCGCTGGTTCGAGAGCGGCGAAAGGAACTGGAAGATCAGGTATCCGTGCGCCGCGTGCAGTTCGATGAAGTCGAACCCGGCGCGCTCGGCCCGCCTGGCGGCTTGCGCGAACCGCGCGACCAGTTGCAGGATTTCCTCCTCCTCCAGCGCATGCGGCACGTTCCAGCCGGTGTCATAGGCGATGGCCGAGGCTGAAACCGTCTGCCAGGGGTCCTCGTCGGGCTGCAACGGCCCGCCGCCTTCCCAGGGCTTCCTGTTGGAGGCCTTGCGGCCGGCATGGGCAAGCTGGGTGCCGAATTTGGCGCCGGGCAGGGCAACGCGCCTGGCGGCGTCGAGCGCTCGCCGGGCGGCGGCCTCGTTGTCGTCGGAATAAAGGCCGAGGCAACCATGCGAGATGCGGCCGCGCCGCTCGACGTCGGTCATCTCGACCGTCACCATGCCGGCGCCCGACATGGCCAGGTTCATCCAATGATAGAGATGCCAGTCGCTGGCGGAGCCGTCTTCGGCCGAATATTGGCACATCGGCGCCACGGCAATCCGGTTGGGGAAGGTGAGGCCGCCGAGAGTGATCGGCTGAAAAAGGGCTGACGTCATGGAAAACTCCAGGGAAAGGTCATGCCTATCTAAGCAATGGTCGGGACCAAGACCACACACGAGCCGGTGAAAAAGTCATGCCGGACCCACCATTCCGCGGATTGCGCGGGCGCACGTTCGCCGCTACCCCTAGCCGCCCAAACACGGAGCTCATCATGGAAGATCGCATTCGTATTCGTTCGGAGGAAGTTCTCTCGGACGACTGGGCGGTGTTGAAGAAAACCGTGCTCGACTACCGCCGGCGTGACGGTCGGTGGGAGACGCAAACCCGCCAGACTTATGATCGCGGCGACGGCGCGGTGATCCTGCCGTTCGATCCGCAGCGCCAGACGGTGCTTCTGGTGCGGCAGTTCCGCTTTCCGGCCTATGTCACCGGCCACCATGAGCCGCTGATCGAGGCCTGCGCCGGCCTGCTCGACGAAAACGATCCGGAAACCGCCATCCGAAAGGAGGCGGAAGAAGAGCTCGGCTACCACTTGAAGAACATTGAGCGGCTGTTTGCGCCCTATATGAGCCCGGGCAGCGTGACGGAGCGGTTGTGGTTCTTCGTCGCGCGCTATTCGCCCGCCGACCGGATTTCCGCCGGCGGCGGCGCGCCGGAGGAGGGCGAGGACATCGAGGTGCTGGAGATGCCGCTGGACGAGGCGCTGGCCGGCATTGCCGATGGCCGCATCGTCGATGCCAAGACCATCATCCTGATCCAGCATTTGAAGCTCAATCCGATGGTGGGTTGAGCCTGTCGTCAGATCGCGAATGGATAGAGATGGCTTGCCTACGAAGCTCGAAGAGCGAAGGGTGGTGCGGGCGACGGGGGTCGAACCCGTAAGTCACTAAGGACGCAGGATTTTAAGTCCTGTGCGGTTACCAGTTTCGCCACGCCCGCAAGTCACCGTGGCATCGGTATGTCACAGCCCATGTCACAAGTTCAAGGTTCCCAGGCCATCTGGCTGCCACCAGGGGCCGAGATGGATGGATAGCGGCCTTTGTACGGCGCTTGAAATGCTCTAACTTCACACCCCATGACTTTCGATGAAGCTCACCGCTGTATCAAGCGCGGGGACTTATTGTCCCTCAATCGCGCTTTAGACGACGGCCTGGACCCAAACCTAGCCAACCGGTTCGCGTGGACTTTGCTCATGCTTGCCGCGATGGAGGGCAACACCCGTGCTGGAGAAGTGCTATTCGCCAAAGGTGCTAAAATCAACGCCGCGAATGACATCGGTGACACGGCGCTTTCGTTGGCAGCGCACGCGGGACAGGTGAAATTCACGCGTTGGCTTCTTTTAATCGGTGCTTCAACCGATTGCCGTCCACACGGACACGATATGGCGACCTGGATCAAGATGAGCTCTGGGCTTCCTGGGGATAAGCTCGCCAAAGTGCTCTCACTCATCGGATACAAAGGACATCTTCACTAGGCCAACGTCCGCAATAGGTCGAACTCGGCCGCTCAGAGTCACTGTGTTTTGGTCCTAAGACACCGCGCCTGTTGAGTTAGAGTTTGCCGGGTTGGGCCATGAAAGGCGACCTCTTTTGGGGGCAAAGCCAGCCCGCATAGATTTAACATTAGTGATATTTAAAATTCGAGATTACCCGAACCGACCTCATTAGCGTTTTTCTGCCAACATCAGGCCTGCTTTAGGGGTGAGGCATGCGTGGGTTAGGCTGGATCAGGGGGCTTCGGGAGGCCGAGGCGTTGAAGTTGCGCGGCGAGGTCGATCGGCTCGAACGGGATCTGCTGAGCGCCGCCAACTCCAAGGCCAAACGCAACCTGCACGAGACCGCGCATGCGCTGCGCTGGCACAAGGCGCAACTGCAGCGGCTGGAGGAATGCCTCGCCGCGAAGCCGGCGCGAAGGCTGGCTTGAGGTCGGCCTGACCGATCCGATTGCAAAGCTGCCGGCCCGACGTATTTACCGTGACGTATTTACCATAAACCCAAGGCGCTCGCGGGGCAGGGGCCGGTTGGAAAGTGGCGCGATCACGGAATTACGGTTTCCAAGGATGCCGCTAGGGTAGCTCACGTGGCGAATCACTCCGCCGCGGCCGGCGTCTATCAGGCCCCTACCCATTCCCCCGCCCCCTGCGGGCGCCGGCCAATCCCTTTCAGCGAACCCTTGAGATGAGAGTTTTCCACCTCGCCACGACGAAGGTGGCTCTCAGAACTTATAGCTGAAATTCACCCCGAGCGTCTGCAACTTGACGTCCTGGTCGCGGTCGGAAAAGGCGTCGGGCGTGTCGAAATGCTCCTTGCCGAAATCATAGTAGCGGTATTGCGCACCGACGACGACGTTGTTGCTGAAAGCGTAGTCGACGCCGGCGCCGAGCGTCCAGCCGGTGCTGGTATGCGTTTGGGCAAAGGCGGCGCCCGCCGCCTGCGAGGTTTCGATGCCGGCGAAAGCGACGCCGCCGATGCCGTAGATCAAAACGCGGTCCATGGCGTAGCCGGCCTTGGCGTTGACCGATCCGAACCATTTGACGTCAGTGCCAACGCTGCCGCCCGGCCCGGCATCGGCCGTGCCGTTGATCGAGGCATAGTTGAGCTCGGCTTCGGCGCCGAGCACCGCCTGGTCGAATTGCCAGAGGCCGGCGATGTGGCCGCCGACAAAACCACCGTCGATGTCAGGCCTGAAAGAGAAGGGGCCGCCATTGTCCCCGGTAATATCGGACCGGCCCCAGCCGTAGCCGGCCTGCGCGCCGGCATAGAAACCTGTCCAGTCGAAGCCCGGCGCGGTCATCGGCAGATCAACGCCCAAGTCCGCCGCCTGGGTTGCTCCCGACAGCAGCATGAGAAGACCGGCACTGGCGAGCGTCAGGCGACGCATCGAGCTCTCCGAAATGGCGGGTTCGAAAGACTCTCATACTCAAACTAGCCCTATTCGGCGCGGAAAGAAATTGCGTTTCTGCAACAGTGGTTTACGCGAATGCCATGCACACGCGGTCTTCGGCTTCGGGTACCGGCTCTGGCTCCGCGCGCCGACATTTGCCAGAGTGGCCGCAGAAAAGGACTCGCCAATGACGAATGCCAAAGCCCAAAGCGCCGCAAAGCCAAAGCCCTGGACCGAGGTGGCGCCGCATCTTGTCGATGTCGCCATGGGGCGAAAGCCCGCCGATCTCGTCATCCGCAACGGGCGCTGGGTCAATGTCCATTCGGGCGAGATCATTGCCGGCACCGATATCGCGATCGCCGCCGGCCGCTTTGCTTATTGCGGGCCGAATGCCGGCCATGTCATCGGGCAGGGGACCAAGGTGGTCGATGCCGGCGGGCGTTATCTGGTGCCGGGCCTTTGCGACGCGCATATGCATGTCGAAAGCGGCATGGTGACGGTGACGGAATTCTGCCGCGCCGTCATCCCGCACGGCACCACCTCGATGTTCATCGATCCGCATGAGATCGCCAATGTGCTGGGTCTGCCAGGCGTTCGCCTGATGCATGACGAGGCGGTCGCCATGCCGATCAACGTGCATGTGCAGATGCCGTCCTGCGTGCCGTCGGCGCCCGGGCTGGAACATGCGGGCGCTGAATTGACGGTGGCCGATGTCGCCGAAGCGATGACCTGGGAAAACATCATCGGGCTCGGCGAGGTGATGAATTTTCCAGGCGTTGCCGCCAATAATCCGGTGATGTCGGGCGAGATCGCCGAGACGGTCAAGGCCGGCAAGACGGTCGGCGGGCACTATGCCTCGCGCGATCTCGGCCTGCCTTTCCACGGCTATGTCGCCGGCGGCGCCGAGGACGACCATGAAGGCACGCGCGCCGAGGATGCGATCGCGCGCGTGCGCCAGGGCATGAAGGCGATGCTGCGGCTGGGATCGGCCTGGTACGACGTCGCCTCGCAGATCAAGGCGGTGACCGAAGGCGGCATCGATCCGCGCAACTTCATCCTGTGCACCGACGACAGCCATTCCGGCACGCTGGTGCATGAAGGCCATATGGATCGTGTGGTGCGCCATGCGATCAGCCAGGGCCTGAAGCCGGTGACGGCGATCCAGATGGCAACGCTCAACACAGCCCAGCATTTCCGGCTGGAGCGCGAGATCGGCTCGATCGCACCGGGGCGGCTTGCCGATATGCTGATCGTTTCCGATCTCGCCCAGATGAGCATCGATGAGGTCTATGGCCGTGGTGTGCGGCTGGCCAAGGCCGGCAAGCTCGAGATCGACATTCCGGCCTATGATTATCCGAAGTCGGCCAAGGACACGGTCAAGCTCGGCAAGAAACTGGCGGCCGCGGATTTCGACATCGCCGCGCCGCAAGGGGCGAACGAGGTGCGGGTGCGGGTGATCGGCGTGATCGAGAACCAGGCGCCGACGCGCGCGCTGGAAGCCGATCTGCCGGTCGAGGACGGGCTGGTCGCCATGGACCGCCGCAACGACATCTGCCAGATCGCCCTGGTCGAACGCCATCGCGGCACCGGCGGCGTCACCAACGCGTTTGTCTCCGGCTTCGGCTATATGGAAGACTGCGCGATGGCGTCGAGTGTGGCGCATGACGCACACCACATCATTTGCGTCGGCACCAACAAGAAGGACATGGCGCTGGCGGTGAATCGCTTGGGTGAGGTCGGTGGCGGCGTCGTGCTCTACTCGAAAGGCAAGGAACTGGCGCTGGTCGAGATGCCGATCGCCGGGCTGATGTCGGATGAGCGCGCCGAGATCGTGGCGGCCAAGGCCGATCAACTGACGGCGGCAATGCGCAAGGTCGGCTGTTCGTTGAACAACGCCTATATGCAGCACTCGCTGCTGGCGCTGGTGGTCATTCCGGAGCTCAGGATTTCCGACGTCGGCCTGGTCGATGTGACGACGTTCCAGAAAGTCGACCTGTTCATCTGAGACCCCCGGAGCGTCAGCCGCCGGTGGCGATGGTCAGCACCTTGAACGGCGTGGTGATGACGACCTCGGCTACCGAGCCGACCGCCTTGCCCAGACCCTGGCCGATATCATTGAGCTGCGCCTGGTTGGGCTCATCGGGCGCAAGGCCGGCAGGCGTGCGCAGGCGGTTGCCGAGCAATTGCACCAGGATCGGATTGTCGGCGAACTTGGCATGGTTGAGACCATCGTCGCCACCCTTGGCCTTGGTCAAATCGACCACGACGACGCCATAGCTTGCAAGGTCGGCCGCGTTGCCATAGTCGCCGACACGCGGCTTGTCGCCGGAAATGAAGCTCGACAATTTCAGCGCCCGGTCGTCGCCCGAGAGCAGGATGGCGAAGGGTTTGTTGGGCTTGCCGTAACGGATCATCTGTTTCTTGAAAACGTCGACATCGATGTCGGGCGAGGCAAGGACGACGTAGCCGAGCTTGCCGCCGAGATCGCGGTCGCCGGTGATGGCAAGCTGGCGCAGCGCCTCCATCGTCAGCCAGGTTCCCATCGAGTGGGCGATGATGTCGATGCTTTTTACCCGCGTCTTGGCCAGCATCCTGAGCGTGGCTTCGAGATCGTCGCGCGCGGCGGTCGAGCTGTCCTTGTCGTAGATGTAGCCGGTCGTCTTGGCGCTCGAAGCCCATGAGAACAGCACCGGCGTGCCCGGGTATTTGGTGTCATGCGCGATCTGCGTCAGCCTGAAGACGCCGTCGTCGAAGCCATTGTTGAAGCCGTGCACGAAGACCAAAGCGCGGTCGCCGCGCATGGAAATGTCGGCGCCGACCGCCTTGGCAAATTGCTGTGCGTCGCCGTAATGGACGACATCGGTGGCGCTGAATTGCTTGGCCGGATTGCTGTCGGCCGAGCCCTTGGCGCGCTCGATCGCGCCGACCTGATGGATCTTCGGGACGGTGACGTCGACACGGGCATAGGAAGTGGTCAGCGAACGATCGCCGCCGAACACCTGCCGCGGATCCTTGATCGCCTGCTGGCGGGTGGTGGCGACGAAAATCTCGTGCGTGGCCGCGATGTCGGAGGCGGGCACCGTCACCAGCTTCCGGTTGAGCAGGTCATGCGTGGGGCCGGCGCAGCCGGTCAGGGCGAGCGCGAAGGCAAGGCCAAGGACGATCTTACAGCGCACGGTCACCCGGGATCCCCCAAGGGCGGCAAACCTCTATCCCCATTCCGATAAAGCCAGAGGGCGGCCGGGTCCAGTTCAAAGTCAATATGCAAGACGGCAACGATGCCGTCCCGCGTGGCGGCGTTACTGGCCGGCAAGCTGGCGGATGCGGTCCGTCACGTCACGATCGCTGGCAAAGCCGTCGTCCTCGCGCAGCCGCTGGCCGATCATCTGCACCATCATGGGATTGTCGGCGAATTTGGTGTGGTTGAAGCTGTCGGTGCCTTTGACCTTCGAGAGGTCGACCACCGTCACACCATAGGAGGCGAGATCGGCGGCGTCCCTGTAGTCGCCGACGCGCGGCCGCGAGCCGGCGATCAGGCCGGACAGCCGCAGCGCGCGGTCGTCGTCGGAGAGCAGCAGGATGAACGGCTTGTCCGGCTTGCCGTAGCGGCGCATCTGGCTCTTGAAGACGTCGACGTCGATGTCCGGCGAGGCCAGCACGACATCGCCGAGCTTGCCGTTGAGATCGCGGTCGCCGGTGATGGCGAGCTGGCGCAGCGTCTCCATCGTCACCCATGTGCCCATCGAATGGGCGACGATGTCGATGCGCCGGGCGCCTGTCTGGGCCAGCATCCGCAGCGTCACCTCGAGCTGGTCGCGGGCGGCGGCGGCACTTTCCTTGTCATAGACATAGTCGGTGGTCTTGGCGCCGGAGGCCCAGGAGAACAGCACTGGCGTGCCCGGATAGCCGGAATCATGGACGATCTGCGTCAGCCGGTAGACGGCATCGTCAAAGCCGGTGTTGTAGCCATGGACGAAAACCATGACGCGGCCGCCACGGGCCTCGATATCGGCGTTGAGCGCGCTGGCGAATTTCGGCTGCGTGTCGTAGCCGACCATTTCGGAGGCCATGAAATACTTGGTCGGGTCGTTCGACTTGCCGCGCGAGCGCCGCTCGATCTGGCCGGTCTGGTGGATCGGCGGCACCGTTACGCTGACACGGGCGTAGTTGAGCGTCGCCGAACGCTCACCATCAAAGACCTTGTTCGGATCGTCTGAAGCCTTGCGCGTGGTGGCGATGAAAATCGCGTGGTTGCCGGCGATCTCGGTCGCCTGCGTCGGCACGACGACGCTGCCCAGGATTTCCTGTGTCTGGTGGCCCGCGCAGCCCACCATCAGCAGGGCAAGGGCAATGATGCAAATCGTCTTCAAATGCACGTTGAAAATTCCACTCCGGCCGCAAAGGGCCATCCCACCTCCGCGAACCCTCCCGGACAGGCGAAGTGCGGCCAAAGTAAGTCGTGTCCACCGGAAATCCGGGCAGCACCAGGCGACGACCGCGGCACTGTGGCGCGAAAGCCGCCAAATTCGCTGGCAAGCAGGCGGTCGATAATCGGTATCCAGCCGGTTCCCGCGCAGCCGCCATCGGTGGCCGCCGACATCGATTCATGCAATAGGCTTCGGCTCATGTTCTGGTTCAAACGTCGAAAGCCCACTGAAGGCGTCGAGCTCGATCTATCCGACAAGGACAGAGGGTCTCTGCTCGGCATCACATGCGTGGGCAAGCGCGACGGCGGCGGCGCGCAGGTCCATGCCGTCATGTCGGTGCTGCTGTTTTCGCGCGCCAACGGAATTCCTTATTTCCATTCGCCATTCGAGCGCGTCAGTCATAGCGGCAATCCAAAGGCCTTCGCTGCACAGTGGGAACGCGCCTTCAATCTCGGGCTTGGCGCGCCAAAGGTGCCCAAGGGCGTGCCATTCATATTCAGCGAGGAATTCAACCAGGGCTATCGTGGCGCGCCCGCGATCGTCGCCGCGCAGAATTTCCATGGCTTTGCGGAGCGAAATCTCGGATTTTATCCGGCACTTGCCGACGAGCTTCGCAACCGCGTGGTCCTGCCGCCACGGACATTCGACACGCCGACCATTGCCGTTCACATCCGGCGCGGCGACGTCATCGGCAATGCCAAATATACGCATCGTCTGACCGACAACGCGATGGTGCTGGCCAATATCAGGCATGTGCTTGGCGAGCATCCGCGCCATCGGGTCCTAATCCTGTCCGAGGGGGCGCCGGCGGATTTCGGGCCGCTGGCGGAATTCTGCGACTTCGAGCTGAATTCAGATGTCTTTTCGACGGTCTCGGCGATGATCCAGGCGGATTGCCTGATCATGGCCAAGAGCTCGCTGAGTTACGTTGCCGGCCTGTTGTCGAGGGGAGCCGTGTATTACGAACCGTTCTGGCACGGCCCTTTGCCGTCCTGGCACGTGCTCCCGAATTCGGAATGAATTCCGTCTCGCGGTCGCGGGCGAAAGAATGCGAGGTTTTGCAGTGAACAGTTTCTCCGCCCGTGTTGCCGCTGCCACCGAGGCGGTGCGCGAGATTTTTCCGGAAACGCCGCTGCAGGAGAACGACTACCTGTCGAAGAAAACCGGCGCCCATGTGCTGCTGAAGCGCGAGGACCTGACGCCGGTGCGCTCCTACAAGATCCGGGGCGCCTTCAATTTCTTCCGCAAGGCACTTGCCGCCGGCAACAATGCCGAGCTGTTCGTCTGCGCGTCGGCCGGCAACCATGCGCAGGGCTTTGCCTTTGTCTGCCGCCATTTCGGCAAAAAGGGCGTGGTCTTCATGCCGGTGACGACGCCGCAGCAGAAGATCGACAAGACACGGCTGTTCGGCGGCGACTTCGTCGAGATCAGGCTGGTCGGCGATTTCTTCGACGATTGCTACCGCGCTGCCTTCGAATTCACCGAAAGCGCCGGCGCGCATATGGTGCCGCCTTTCGACCACAAGGACATTATCGAAGGCCAAGCGACGGTGGCTTATGAGATCGCCGCGCAGATGCCCGGGGGCGCATGCCCGACATCGTCATGCTGCCGGTCGGCGGCGGTGGCCTCGCCGCCGGCGTCACGCACTTTTTCGCCGACCAGGGCCGGGAGGCGCGTTTCGTCTTTTGCGAGCCGGCCGGGGCGCCGAGCCTGCACGACAGCCTTGCGGCCGGGAAACGGCTGAAGCTCGCCAAGGTCGACAACTTCGTCGACGGTGCGGCGGTGGCCGAGATCGGCCGCGAGCCTTTGCGATACCTTAAGGAGTTTGCCGCCGACACGGTGCGGCTGATCCCGGAAAACCGGCTTTGCGCGACCATGATCGAGATGCTCAACATCGAAGGCGTGGTGCTGGAGCCGGCCGGCGCGCTGGCCATCGACGCGCTCAAGGATTTTTCGCGCAAGGAGATCAGGGGCAAGACGATCGTTGCGGTGGTTTCAGGCGGGAATTTCGACTTCGAGCGTTTGCCCGACGTGAAGGAGCGGGCGCTGCGCTTCGAGGGCTTGAAGAAATACTTCATCATCCGCTTCCCGCAGCGGCCGGGCGCGTTGCGCGACTTCCTCGAAATGCTCGGCCCGGACGACGACATCGCCCGCTTCGAATATCTGAAAAAGTCGGCACGCAATTTCGGCTCGGTGCTGATCGGCATCGAAACCAAGGACCGGCGCAATTTCGATCTGTTGAAGGCCAATTTCGAAGCCGAAGGCGTGCAGTATCAGGACATCACCGACAACGAAACGCTGGCCGGGTTCATCATATGAGCGCAAAAGGCACTGTTTTCGTGGCGCTGTTTTCCGGCATCAATGTCGGCGGCAACCGCATCGTCAAAATGGCGGAGCTGAAGTCGTTCTTCGAAAGCCTCGGCTTCAACGATGTCGCGACCTATGTGCAGAGCGGCAACGTCGTCTTCCGGGCAAAGACGGGCGATGCGGCGGCGCTGACCAAGGAATTGGAAGCGGCCTTCGAAAAGAAATGGGGCTTTTATTCGCGCATAATGGTGCGCGATCTCTCCTGGTTCGAACGGCTGGTGAGCGAAAATCCCTATCCGGAAGCGGCCGCCGACCACACCAAGCTGCATGCCTATGCGCTGGAGCGCGAGCCGACCGCCGACGAGGTGGCGCGACTGGCCGAGAAGTGCACCGGCCCCGAGCGCTTCGAAGTCAAGGGCGACGTGCTCTACCTCAGCGCGCCGGACGGGCTCGGCAAATCCGTGTTTGCCAACCTCATTCCGCGCGTTCTGAAGGTGCCTGGCACCGCGCGCAACTGGCGCTCGGTGCTGGCGCTTCTGGAGATGGCCGGCCAAGCCGGCTCGAAATAAGGATCAGGCCGCCGCAGCGGGCTTCCACGCGAAGGTCAGTTTCTCGCGGAAGGCAAAGCGCTTGATGTGGTCGGCAACGACGCTTTCCAGCCGCTCCAGCGATCCGCCTTCATCCGTCGATACCGTGATGTGCAGCGCACTTGCATCGGCATCCATGACGGTGCGGCCGAGCGACAGGTCGATGCTGCCGTGGCTTGGATCGAACTCGACGGGAAATTTGTGTGCCCAGTGTTTGCACAGCTGCTGCAGGTAGCGGCTGGCGTGTTCGGTGGCGACATCGGCATGGCTGGAGGGCATTGAATTCTCCTGATAGCTCAGAGCGCTGGCTGTCGGCTGGGCGCGATGACACTGCATCAGGATGACGTTCGTTGAATCGTCATCCTGATGCAGCTCTTTGTTGAAGCATGATCTTGTCCGAAAACCGGTTCCCACTTTTCGGGATCATGCCGTAGATAGGTGGCTTTGCGCAAAACGGCAAAGGCGGCCGACTTTTGCCCCGACCGCCTCGCTTCAAGATGGCGTGATCGCTACCAGGTGCCCGTGTTGGGCATCGAGGCCCAGGGCTCGGCCTTGGGCTTGGGCGGTCCCTTCTGCAGCAACTCGAAAGAGATGCCGTCCGGCGACTTGACGAAGGCCATGTTGCCGTCGCGCGGCGGACGATTGATGACGACGCCATTGTCCATCAGATGCTGGCAAGTCGCGTAGATGTCGTCGACCTCATAGGCGAGGTGGCCGAAATTGCGGCCGCCCTTGTACTCTTCCGGATCCCAATTGTAGGTCAGTTCGATCAGCGGTGCCTTGTCGTCGATACCGCTCTGTTCGTCTTCCGAGGCAGCGAGGAAGATCAGCGTGAAGCGGCCTTGCTCGTTTTCGTAGCGCCGCACTTCCTTCAGGCCGAGCTTGTTGCAGTAGAAATCAAGCGATTGGTCGACGTTGGCGACGCGGACCATTGTGTGCAGATAGCGCATGGCAGCTTCCTCGGAGCGTTGGGTTGCGGCGCACCATAAGAGCGACCTCGCCAAAGGGCAATCATCAGACAATACAGGGCGGGATGGTCTGTTTGGGGCCTGCCGGACTTCGTCCATCGGCGCCGGCAAACAACATTTCAGTGTTTCCGGTGTCCAATAGTGAAAAAAGGCACGTCAGGCCTTGCACACCCCGGAAGCCGCAGTGTTAAGCTGATGGCAAGAATCAGTTACGGTTTCAGTTGAAAAAGGGGGCATTCTTATGGGGGAAAAAGCCTCTTTCATGAGGCAGGACGGAAGCCTTGACGACGCCTTGCGTCCAGACAGCGGCGACGACTCCGCCGAGCTTGTCGAAATCGCTGGCGCTATCAAATGGTTCGACGTGGCCAAAGGCTACGGCTTCATCCTTCCGGACGACGGCGTCTCGGGTGATATTCTCCTCCATGTGACTTGCCTTCGACGGGACGGCTTCCAGACAGCGCTCGAGGGCGCGCGGGTCGTCTGCCTGGTCAAACAGGGTGAACGCGGCCTGCAGGCGTTCCGCGTTCTTTCGATGGATGCTTCTACCGCCATCCATCCCGCAGAACAGGAACAGCGCACGCACGTCACCGTGACCCCCGAGAGCGGTCTCGAACGCGCGCTGGTCAAGTGGTTCAATCGCACCAAGGGTTTTGGGTTCCTGACCCGAGGTGACGGTACTGAGGATATCTTCGTCCACATGGAGACGTTGCGGCGCTACGGCATCACCGAGCTCAGGCCCGGCCAGGTGGTCCTGGTTCGCTTCGGACGCGGCGACAAAGGCCTTATGGCCGCCGAAATCCACCCCGATATGGGCACCTTGTCGGTTTCGCACTAAGGTCTTTCCAGCACTGTTGGAGAGGCCCTTGCTGGCGGGATCATCTTGTTCGAAAACCGGTTCCAGTCTTGCGGAACATGGTTTAGGACAGGGCCGCACGAGGTATCAAATGGCTCACCGCAACCGGCTGACTGCAGGCGCGCTCTGCGCCGCGATGATTTTCGCTGTCTATTTCAGCGCCTTGAAGCCGAGCGCGGCGGACGCCATGCTGCTGCCGGTCGATCGCACACCGCTGGTGGTGGCGACGGGTTCGGGTGATCGCTCCTTCTCCATCGAGATCGCCGATACCTCCGCCGAGCGCGAGGCGGGGCTGATGTTTCGCCAGACCATGGCCGACGACCACGGCATGTTGTTCGTGTTCCAAAGATCCGAAGAGGCGGATTTCTGGATGAAGAACACGCCGATGGCGCTCGACCTCGTCTTTATCGGCCAGGACGGCAGGATCAAGGCCATCAAGCGCGGCGAGCCCGAATCCGAAGCGATCATTTCACCCGGACAACCCGTGCGTTTCGTGCTTGAGCTGAAGGCAGGCACCGCGGCCAAGGACGGCATCAAGGAAGGCGATGTTTTGCGCCATCCTTCTATCGGCGCGGGCGCCGGTTCCAACTGAAAAGCAATTTCTGCCGATGCAATTCTTTTCCCATGACGGTTTCGAGCTTGCCTTTCTCGATCGCCAGCCGGCGTCGGGGCAGGGCGACCCGGTGCTGATGATCCACGGCTTTGCCTCCAGCCATTATGTCAACTGGGTTTCGCCCGGCTGGTTCAAGACGCTGAACGATGCCGGCTACCGGGCGATCGCCTTCGACAATCGCGGCCACGGCTCGTCGTCGAAGAGCTATGACGAGGCCGACTACACGCCGCAGAAGATGGCGTCGGACGCGGCGGCGCTGCTCGACCATCTCGGCATCGGGCGCGCGCATGTCATGGGCTATTCGATGGGCGCGCGGGTCTCGGCTTTCCTGGCGCTGTCCGATCCGGACAAGGTCGCGACACTGGTGTTCGGCGGGCTGGGCATCGGCATGGTCGATGGCGTCGGCGACTGGGACCCGATCGCGGCCGCGCTTCTGGCGGAGGACCCAGCCCAGACCACGCATCCGCGCGGCCGCTCGTTTCGCGCCTTTGCCGACCAGACGCGCAGCGACCGGCGTGCGCTCGCCGCCTGCATCGCCAAATCGCGCGAGCTGCTCAGCGAAGACGACATGGCCCGCATCGCCCAGCCGACGCTGATTGCCGTCGGCACCACGGACGATATCGGCGGCTCGCCGGATGAGCTTGCCGCCTTGATGCCCAATGCAAAAGCTTTCCACATCGAAGGCCGCGACCACATGCTCGCCGTCGGCGACAAGAGCTTCAAGCAGCGCGTGCTGGAGTTCTACGCTGAGAATCCACTGTGAGCGTTCGGCTTGTCTCGACCTGACGATGGTCGATCTTCTCGTCACTTACATGGAGATGCTCGCGCCGCCGTCCGGCGATGCGCTCGCGGCGCCGCTGCCCGGTGCGGTGGTGACGCGCGAAAGTCTTGATCTTTCGAACTATGTCGATCTCTACCGCGCCGTCGGCGGACCGGTGCAGTGGGATCAGCGCCTGCGCATGCCCGAAGCAGAGTTGGCAACGCTACTTGCCAGCGAGGCGACGCATATTCACGTGCTGCGCGTCGGCGGCCAAGCCGCCGGTTTCTGCGAGTTCAACGATGTCGGGCGGGCGGCCGTCGAACTCGTGCATTTCGGGCTCGTTCCAGCATTTCAAGGACGGCGGCTGGGACCGTTCCTGCTTGACCAATCGTTGCGTTCGGTGTGGTCGAAGCGGCCGGAACGGGTCTGGCTTCACACCGACACCTATGACCATCCGGGTGCCCAGTCGGTCTACGAGCGCGCCGGGTTCAGGGCCTACTCGCGCCGGATGGAGGCTTTTCCGGATTAGGGTGTGCCGATATTCGGGTGAGGCCGGCCTCACCCGAATATCGGCACACCCTAGCCGCGCGGTTTCCTATTAGCGACAGATCCCGCCATGACGCAGAGCAGTTCGAACATCATCGTCGCGCCGGCCAGCGCCGTCATGCCGGCAAGATCGAAGGGAGGCGCGACCTCGACGACATCGGCGCCGACGAAATTCAATCCGTCGAGCAATCGAACCATCTCCTGCGCCTCGCGTGTCGTGAAGCCGCCAAGCTCCGGCGTGCCGGTGCCGGGCGCCATCGACGGATCGATGCAGTCGATATCGAAGGTCACATAGGTCGGGCTGTCGCCGACAAGATCGCGCGCTTCCCGCATGACGGACGCCGCGCCGCGTCTGACGAACTCTTCCATATAGATGATGCGTATACCCTGGGCGGTCGCCCAGTCGTGTTCGCCGGGCTCATAGATCGACCCTCTGATGCCGATCTGGACCACCCGCTTCGGGTCGAGCAGCCCTTCCTCGATCGCGCGGCGGAAAGGCGTGCCGTGCGTATAGGGATTGTCACCGAAATAGCGGTCGTTGGTGTCGGAATGGGCGTCGAAGTGAACCATGCCGACTGGCGCGCTGCGGGCCACGGCGCGCAGCACCGGCAGCGTCGTCAGATGATCGCCGCCCGCTGCCAGCGGGATGGCTCCATCGGCAACGATCGCGGCAATGCCGTCCTCGATGCGCTTCAGGCCGTCGAGCAGATTGATGGGATTGACCGAGACATCGCCGACATCGGCGACATTGGCGATGCTGAACGGCTCGGTTCCCGACACGTGATGGACGCGGCGCATCAGGCTCGACTGGTTCCTGATCTCGCGCGGACCGTGACGGGCGCCGGCCCGGTTGGTCGTGCCGCCGTCCCAAGGAATCCCGACGAGGGCGATGTCGAGCCCCTTGGCGCTCGCCACGGCCGGCAGCCGCATGAAGGTGGAAAGACCGGCAAATCGCGGCACCTGCGCCGCATCAGCGGGTTGATGAAAGCTGTTTTCCATGGCGTCGGTCATCCGGAGCGGTTAGCGGCCGCCAGTGATCGCAGGACATGGAATTAAGACATAGGGGCAAGTCCCAACGGGACAGTGGGCCTGTCGGGGCTAGCCTTGCAGCGCTTGCAGCGAATGGTCCAGGTTCTGCCTGGCGCGCGCGTCGAACCGATCGCGAAACGATTGAGTATGGAAAATATGCGGGCGGCCGAGAAAGCTCTTCAGGACCGCGGCGCGTCCGGCGCGCCACATCGGCTCTTCCACCCAGCCATATTCCAGGCGGACCGCCTTCTCATAGGCGTCGAAGGCGTCGGGTTCGGCGCCGAGGATGGCGAGGTCCATGTCGAGCAGAAGGGCCGCATCGTTGAGGGCTTTCTCGTCGCCCAGGGCAGGCAGCTGATGCGTTGCGGTGGCGTTGATCATCGCGACGATGCGGGCCAGGCGCTCGGAACTTGCGCGCCCGGCCAGCCTTTTCTCGGCCATTTCAGCGCTTTTCGCCTCATTGTCCTTGGCGCGGCTGTCATAGATGGCGTCGTGGAACCAGATTGCCGCCTCGACGGCGTCCGGGTCATCGAGCAGTCCTCGATATTCGTCAGCCAGCGCCAGCATGGCCTTGATGTGGGCGAGGTTGTGGTAGTGCCTGTCCGCGGCCTGATAGAGCGCGGAAAGCTCGTTTTTCAGTGCGTCGTCGATCAAGGGTTCGTTTTCCATTGTCGCTTGATTCTGCGTGAACCATGTCCATTTGACAAAGCACTAAGGAAAATTGAGTTCAACCGTGCTATGATTTGGCTTATATGTGCCGCCGGAGAATGAGCGAGGCCGGAGAGCGTCGATGAACAGCATTACGATTGCCCGCCCCAGCATGGTGCAGCCGGTCGACCCGATCTGGCGTTCGATCCGCGATGAGGCGATGGAAGCGGTGAACCGCGATCCGCTGCTCGCGGCGTTCCTCTATTCTACCATCCTCAACCAGGAGAGCCTCGAGGAAGCGGTCATCCATCGTCTGGCCGAGCGTCTTGACCATCAGGATATCGGCTCAGACCTCATCCGCCAGACTTTTAAGGCGATGCTCGACGACGATCCGGAATGGAGCACGACGGTGCGCGTCGACATCCAGGCCTATTACGACCGCGACCCGGCCTGCGACCGCTTCATCATGCCGGTGCTCTATTTCAAGGGTTTTCACGCCATCCAGACCCACCGTCTGGCGCATTGGCTGTGGAACCATGGCCGCCGCGATTTCGCGCTCTACCTGCAGAGCCGCTCCTCCTCGGTGTTCCAGACCGACATCAACCCGGCCGCCCGCATCGGCAAGGGCATCTTCCTCGACCACGCCACCGGCCTCGTCGTCGGCCAGACGGCGGTCATCGAGGATGACGTGTCGATCCTGCATGGCGTGACGCTGGGCGGTACCGGCAAGGCCAATGGCGACCGTCATCCGAAGATCCGCCGTGGCGTACTGATCGGCGCCGGCGCCAAGATCCTCGGCAACATCGAGATCGGCCATTGCTCCAAGATCGCCGCCGGCTCGGTGGTGCTGTCGCCCGTGCCGCACAACAAAACCGTCGCCGGCGTGCCCGCGCGGGTTGTGGGAGAAACCGGCTGCGACCAGCCTTCGCGGCAGATGGACCAGCTCCTGCCGTCGCAGACGATGGATCACGTGGTCAGCTTCGACATCTGAGCAACTTGCCACCGGCGGCGGCCCCTCGGACCGCCGGTTCAGGCGCTGGCTGCCGCGTGTCAATGCTGCCGGCTTGCCTTTACATAGCCATCGTCCGCGTGTCAGAAGCGCGTTCCAACGAACAGACCGACATCTCGGAGAAGTCTTTGAAGCCTGACGAAATCAGAAAGCTGGACGCCTATTTCAAGCGGGTGTTCCAGAATCCCCGGCTCGAAATCAAGGCGCGCCCGCGCAAGGAAGACTCGGCCGAGGTCTATATCGGCGACGAATTCCTGGGCCTCGTGTTCAAGGACGAGGATGATGGCGACTATAATTTCTCGATGGCGATCCTCGACGTCGATCTGGCCTAAGCCAACCATCGGTTCTGGCCGGGGTGCGCAACACCGCCGCCCGGCCGGCCACGATATCCAGGTGAGTACCGCCTAATCCTGGCAGTGCCGCGGGATATGCACACGCCGCCAGCTGGTCGAACCTTCCCGCACCACCACCCGGCGCGCCACCGTCCCATATGAGGGCGGGATTTCGCGGATACGTACTTGTTGCGGCCGCACCTGCACTTCGCGGGCGACGCCTTCATACTCCGCCGGCTGCACGACACGGCGCACGCGTTCGGGTCTGACCACCACGATTTCGGCAACGCGCGCATAGCGGGCCTTGCGCCACACCTTGCAAAGCACCTTGCGGCCGTGGATGACGCGCCATTCCCAGGCGTAACCGCCATCGTCGACCCTGACCGTATGGTAGACCGTGCGCGTCTCCGCCGGCAGCGTCTCATAGGTCACGCGCGGCGGCGCAATCTGCTCGACGCTCTGGTATGTGCCGTAGATCGGCGCGTCGTAATCGACCAATTGGCCGCCCGGGCTCAGCATTACGTCTTCGTATACGGTGTCGTAGAGCGCCGGCCTGTGCACGGGCTCGTAGCATTCGAGTGCGCGGCCGCCGGCGGCGGTTTCAGACACCGTGGCAAGCATCGCGATGACTGCCAGGGATGTGGTGCTTTTGCGGATCATGACATTCCCCCGTTGAAAAAGGACGCATTTTCAACGGAGGAGTGTAGCGGAAGGTCCCGGGCCAGGCAGCGATTTCAAGGCTTGTCGTTAAGCGGCGCGGTTAAGAAAATGCTACCGAGGCGGAAGGCTGCGGCCGCGCTTCGGGGACCGGGCCGTCCGCAGCCTAGCCAGGCGCGGGCGTCGCGCCGGCTGCACCGCTTGATTCCAGTTAACCAGGTGGCTAGGAGAGGCGGCCTTGCGCTAGGGTGAGCCGGCATCCTATTTAGGTCATAACCGATCCAGAGCGATTCCGCCCGATTGCCAATGTACCACGGCGCCGGGATCCCATCTCCAACAAGGGTAGTCCATGAAGAACCCCGTTGAAACCTACATGAACCTCGTTCCGATGGTGGTCGAGCAGACCAATCGTGGCGAGCGCGCCTACGACATTTTCTCGCGCCTCTTGAAGGAACGCATCATTTTCATCACCGGTCCGGTCGAGGACGGGATGGCGACGCTGGTTTGTGCACAGCTTTTGTTCCTCGAGGCGGAGAACCCCAAGAAGGAAATCAACCTTTACATCAATTCGCCGGGCGGCGTGGTCACCTCGGGCATGGCGATCTACGACACCATGCAGTTCATCAAGCCGGCGGTTTCGACGCTTTGCATCGGCCAGGCCGCCTCGATGGGCTCGCTGCTCCTGACGGCCGGCCACAAGGACATGCGTTTTGCCACGCCGAACGCCCGTATCATGGTCCATCAGCCGTCCGGCGGCTTCCAGGGCCAGGCTTCGGACATCGAGCGCCATGCGCAGGACATCATCAAGCTCAAGCGTCGCTTGAACGAGGTCTATGTCAAGCACACCGGCAAGAGCTATGAAGAGATCGAGAGGACGCTCGATCGCGATCATTTCATGACTGCCGACGAGGCCAAGGATTTCGGCCTGATCGACAAGGTCATCTCGTCGCGCGAACCGGTCGAAGGCGCCGCCACATAAGGGCGCCTTGGCAACCGGATGGCAGGATAACGCGCTTTTGGCGCGGCTTGCGGCATTTCGGCCACATTTGGCTGTTCCCTCGGGCGTTGGGATTGCCTACGTTAAGGCTATGTTGATTTTCGACGGCTTAGCTTTGCGTGGGGGTAGCTGCGAATCATTGCCGCGTTTTCTGATTTGTGTTTCGTACGGAATGCGCAGTGTGGGCCGGGACACTGGCGGCGGCGGATTCCCGCGATAGATTGGTGAGACGCCTCTTGCAGCCAGGCGATCGGCGGGCGTCGGTGAAAGGACAGGAAAATGAGCAAGGTCGGCAATAATAGCGGTGATTCAAAGAACACGCTTTACTGCTCGTTTTGCGGCAAAAGCCAGCATGAGGTCCGCAAGCTGATCGCCGGCCCGACGGTTTTCATCTGCGACGAATGCGTCGAACTGTGCATGGACATCATCCGCGAGGAAAACAAAACCTCGATGGTGAAGTCGCGCGAGGGCGTGCCGACACCGCAGGAAATCCTGAAAGTTCTGGATGACTATGTCATCGGCCAGCCTTACGCCAAGCGCGTGCTGTCGGTGGCGGTCCACAACCACTACAAGCGCCTCGCGCATGCCGGCAAGAGCAACGATGTCGAGCTGGCGAAGTCGAATATCCTGCTGATCGGCCCGACCGGTTGCGGCAAGACGCTGCTGGCCCAGACGCTCGCCCGCATCATCGACGTGCCGTTCACCATGGCCGACGCCACGACGCTGACCGAAGCCGGTTATGTCGGCGAGGATGTCGAAAACATCATCCTGAAGCTGTTGCAATCGGCCGATTACAACGTCGAGCGGGCCCAGCGCGGCATCGTCTATATCGACGAAATCGACAAGATCTCGCGCAAGTCGGACAATCCCTCGATCACCCGCGACGTGTCGGGCGAGGGCGTGCAGCAGGCGCTCCTGAAGATCATGGAAGGCACGGTCGCCTCGGTGCCGCCGCAGGGCGGCCGTAAGCATCCGCAGCAGGAATTCCTGCAGGTCGACACCGCCAACATCCTGTTCATCTGCGGCGGCGCCTTCGCGGGGCTCGACAAGATCATCTCGGATCGCGGCCGCAAGACCTCGATCGGCTTCGGCGCGACCGTGGCTTCCCCGGAAGATCGCCGTACCGGCGACCTGTTCCGCCAGGTCGAGCCGGAAGATCTGTTGAAATTCGGCCTGATCCCGGAATTCGTCGGCCGTCTGCCTGTGCTGGCGACGCTGGAAGACCTCGACGAGCCGGCACTGATCCAAATCCTGACCGAGCCGAAGAACGCACTGGTCAAGCAGTATCAGCGGCTGTTCGAGATGGAAAATGTCGACCTGACCTTCCACGAGAACGCCCTGTCGGCGATCGCCAAGCGCGCCATCGACCGCAAGACTGGCGCGCGCGGCCTGCGTTCCATCATGGAAGCGATCCTGCTCGACACCATGTTCGAGCTGCCGGCGCTGGAAGGCGTGCGCGAGGTGGTGATTTCGGAAGAGGTGGTGACCGGCAGCGCCCGGCCGCTCTACATCTATTCCGAACAGAAGGAAAAGAAGGGCAATGTCAGCGCCTGAAATGGCATCTGAGGCCGCATTTTCATGGAACGGCGCCCGCGTGGCGCCGTTTTGCTGTGAACGGCGCTGTTTTGCCACGAAAGGGACTGGCAAGCATGCCATGGAAGGGATCATACGACCCGTGTTAGCCCTTGATCTTTGCCCCGGCTGCATCCACCTAACAGCAGAAGGCCGAGGCGCCGAATTCTGTGCTGTAAAACTCCCGTCACAAACGGTGGTAGGCGGAACGACACTCGGTCGTTAATATGAGATTCGCGGTTGGCTAAAATTAGCGACTGCGACATGAAAGGTTGGACAATGGCCAAGATATCCAAGGCTTCCGGCGACGGCGTTTTCGCGGTCCTCCCACTGCGCGATATCGTCGTGTTTCCGCATATGATCGTTCCGCTCTTTGTCGGGCGTGAAAAGTCGATCAAGGCGCTGGAAGAAGTGATGGGTCAGGAAAAGCAGATCCTGCTTGCCACCCAGATGAATGCAGCCGACGACGATCCCGAGCCCGATGCGATCTTCGACATCGGCACGCTCGCCAATGTGCTGCAGCTTTTGAAGCTTCCCGATGGCACCGTGAAGGTGCTAGTCGAGGGCGCCTCGCGCGCCAAGATCGTTTCGTTCACGGACCGCGCCGATTTCCACGAAGCCCGCGCCACCGCGCTGGTCGAGCCGGAAGAGGAAGAGGTCGAGATCGAGGCGCTTGCTCGCTCGGTCGTCACCGACTTCGAGAATTACGTCAAGCTGAACAAGAAGATCTCGCCCGAAGTGGTGGGTGCGGCCAGCCAGATCGACGACTATTCCAAGCTCGCCGACACGGTTGCCTCGCACCTCGCCATCAAGATTCCTGAAAAGCAGGAAATGCTCGCCACGCTTTCCGTCAAGGAGCGCCTGGAGAAGGCGATGGGCTTCATGGAAGCCGAGATATCGGTGCTCCAGGTGGAGAAGCGCATCCGTTCGCGCGTCAAGCGCCAGATGGAGAAGACGCAGCGCGAGTACTACCTCAACGAGCAGATGAAGGCGATCCAAAAGGAGCTCGGCGAGGGCGAGGACGGCCGCGACGAGGCCGCCGAGATCGAGGCGCGCATCAAGAAGACCAAGCTCTCCAAGGAGGCCCGCGAGAAGGCGGACGCGGAGTTGAAGAAACTCAGGTCGATGTCGCCGATGTCGGCTGAATCGACGGTCGTGCGCAACTATCTCGACTGGCTGCTATCGATCCCGTGGGGCAAGAACTCCAAGGTCAAGCAGGACCTGACTTTCTCGCAGGACGTGCTCGATGCCGATCACTTCGGCCTCGACAAGGTCAAGGAGCGCATCGTCGAGTATCTCGCTGTGCAGAGCCGCCAGAAGAAGCTCAAGGGGCCGATCCTGTGCCTCGTCGGACCGCCCGGCGTCGGCAAGACCTCGCTTGGCAAGTCGATCGCCAAGGCGACCGGCCGTGAGTTCATCCGCATGGCGCTTGGCGGCGTGCGTGACGAGGCCGAGATCCGCGGCCATCGGCGGACTTATATTGGCTCGATGCCCGGCAAGGTCATCCAGTCGATGAAGAAGGCCAAGAAGTCCAACCCGCTCTTCCTGCTCGACGAGATCGACAAGATGGGCCAGGACTTCCGCGGCGACCCGTCATCGGCCCTGCTCGAGGTGCTCGATCCGGAGCAGAACTCGACGTTCATGGACCATTACCTCGAGGTCGAATACGACCTGTCGAGCGTGATGTTCGTGACGACGGCGAACACGTTGAACATCCCTGCGCCCTTGATGGACCGCATGGAGATCATCCGTATCGCCGGCTACACCGAGGACGAGAAGATCGAGATCGCCAAGCGGCACTTGATGCCGAAGGTGATCCGCGATCACGCGCTGCAGCCGAACGAATTCTCGGTCGCAGAGGACGCGATCCGCGGCATCATCCAGACCTATACGCGGGAAGCCGGCGTTCGCAGCCTCGAGCGCGAGCTGATGAAGCTCGGCCGCAAGGCGGTGACCGAGATCCTGCGGACGAAGAAGAAGACGGTGAAGATCACGGCGGCCAATCTCGCCGATTATCTTGGCGTGCCGCGCTTCCGCTTCGGCCAGGTCGAGGCTGACGATCAGGTCGGTGTCGTGACGGGTCTTGCCTGGACGGAAGTCGGCGGCGAGCTGCTGACGGTCGAAGGCGTCATGATGCCCGGCAAGGGTCGCATGACGGTGACCGGCAATCTGCGCGACGTGATGAAGGAATCGATCTCGGCGGCGGCCTCCTATGTCCGCTCGCGGGCGCTCGATTTCGGCGTTGAGCCGCCGCTGTTCGACAAGCGCGACATTCACGTGCACCTGCCGGAAGGCGCGACGCCGAAGGATGGTCCGTCTGCCGGTGCCGCGATGGCCACGGCGATCGTGTCGATCCTGACCGGTATCCCGGTCCGGGCCGACGTGGCGATGACTGGCGAGATAACGCTTCGCGGCCGCATCTTGCCGATCGGTGGCCTTAAGGAGAAGCTGCTCGCGGCACTGCGCGGCGGCATCAAGAAGGTGCTGATCCCGGAAGAGAACGTCAAGGATCTGGCGGAGATTCCGGACAATGTGAAGAACGGCATGGAGATCATTCCGGTCGCACGCGTCGGCGAGGTGCTGAAGCACGCGTTGGTCAGGATGCCGGAGCCGATCGAATGGGTCGAGCCGGTCAATGCGCCGGCTCCGGTCGACACCGTTGACGACGCCGGAAAGTCGCTTGCTCATTAGAATTTTCTAATGTTGCGTCGCACAAAGAGAGAGCCGGGCTTCGAGCCCGGCTTTTTCATGTGAAAAAGCCACGAAAAAAAGCAAAAAAGCCCGGAATTCCGCGGTTTTCGACTTGGGTTCCGGAGCGCTTCTTTCTAAAGTCCGTTTCCTGCCGGATGAGTCGTAAGTTCCGGTTTTCTCATGGAAGGGAATTTTTATGAACAAGAACGAACTGGTGTCCGCTGTCGCCGACTCCGCTAGCATCTCGAAGGCTGACGCGCAGTCCGCCGTCGATGCAGTGTTCTCCGTGATCACCGGCGAACTGAAGAAGGGCGGCGATGTCCGGCTTGTCGGCTTCGGAAATTTCACCGTGTCAAAACGCGCTGCTTCGACGGGTCGCAACCCGCAGACCGGCGCCGAAGTGAAGATTCCGGCGCGCACCGTGCCGAAGTTTTCGGCCGGCAAGGGCCTCAAGGACGCGGTCAACTAAGACCTTTTTCTTTAAGAGCAGAAAAGCCGGGCTTGCCCGGCTTTTCTTTTGTGTGCGGTTCGCCTGGCGCGCGCGGGTTCAGGCCGCCGGCGCGTCGGCCCGCAGCAGGCCTTCCTGCTTGAGATCGGCCCAGAGTGCTGCCGGAATCTTGACATCGAGGAGCGCACGGTTGCTTTCGACTTCCGCCGGCCGTTGCCCGCCCGGGATCACTGACACCACGGATGGATGCTGCAGGGGAAACTGCAGCGCCGCCTCGATCAGGCGCACGCCATGGCGCTTGCAGACGGCTTCGATGCGCGCCACGCGATCCAGTATCTCCTTTGGCGCTTCGCTGTAATTGTAGTAAGCGCCGGGCTTCGGTCCGGTCGCGAGCACGCCGGAATTGTAAGGGCCGCCGAGCACGATGCCGATGCCGCGCTTCTGGCAGAGCGGCAGGAAGGTGGCCAGCGCGTCCTGCTCGAGCAGCGTGTAGCGTCCGGCAAGCAGGAACAGGTCGAAATCGCCGCGCTCGGCGAGCGTCTGCGCAACCTGCCACTCGTTGATGCCGCCGCCGAACGCCTTGATCACGCCCTGGTCGCGCAACGACAGCAGCCCGTAATAGCCGGACGACATGAACTCCTCGATGCGGCGGTCGGAGGCTTCCTTGCTGCCATGCGTGAAGATGTCGACGTCGTGCACGAACAGGATGTCGATACGGTCGACGCCAAGGCGTTCCAGCGACGCCTCGAAGGAGCGCATGACGCCGTCATAGCTGTAGTCGTAGACCTCGCGGCGCGACGGCGTGTCGAAGAACTTGCCGATGCCGGTGCGCTGCTCGGGCGGGGCGACGCGCATGAGGCGGCCGACCTTGCTCGACAGCACATAGTCGTCGCGTTTGCGGCCGCGCAGGAAAGCGTTGAGGCGGGTCTCCGCAAGGCCGAGACCGTAAAGCGGCGCCGTATCGTAATAGCGGCAGCCGGTTGTCCAAGCCGCCTCCAGCGTGGCGTTGGCGTCTTCGTCGGGGACGGCGCGATAGAGATTGCCGAGCGGCGCGGTGCCGAAGCCAAGCTCGGTGAAGGTGATGCCGCCATTGCCGATGCGGTCGAAATGCCGTGTCTTCATGTCCAACGATTTTCCCGGAGCGATTTGTCTGACATGACACTATCAACGCTGGTGGCCCAGCAAAAGCGCCGCGGCGTGTTGGATAGCGATTTTCGAGGTGATAGCATGAATAAAAACAAGCGTTTCGTGGGTGGCAGCCGCAAAATTCGCACCACCTACCCAAGACCTCGGCAAACAGGGTGAGCCATCATGAGCAAAGCCGGATCCGGGATGTTCGCGACCGCGCTGGACGAACTCGGCGCGGTGTTGGCGCGCATGGATGAAAACGGCATCGACGCTGCCTGCGCCATGCTTGCCGGCGCCGGTAAGATCGCCGCCTATGGCTGCGGCCGCGAGGCGCTGCAGGTCAAGGGTTTTGCCATGCGGCTCTACCATCTCGGCCTGCCGATCTCGGTGGTCGGTGACATGACCACGCCGCCGCTGGGGCAGGGCGACGTTTTTCTGGTCAGTTCCGGGCCGGGCGAGACCACGACAGTACTCACCTTGATGCGCGTTGCCCGCGAGGCCGGCGCGAAAGTGCTGCTGCTCACGGCGGAGGCCGGTGGAAGTGCCGCAAAACTCGCCGACTTCACATTGCTCATTCCGGCCCAGACCATGGCCAGCGACCAGGGCGCGGCCAGGACCTCGGTGCTGCCGATGGGCTCGCTGTTCGAAGGCGCGCTGTTTGTCTTGTTCGAGATCATGGTGCTGAAGCTCAAGGGCCTGACGGGCGCTACGCCGGAAGCCATGCGCGCCAGGCACACCAATATGGAGTAGGGACCATGCGCTACGAATTGATGCTGCCGCATCAGATCCGCAAGGCGATCGAGGAGAATTGGCCGGTCATGCTGCCGCTCGGCGTGCTCGAATACCATGGCGAGCACATGGCGGTCGGCATGGACACGCTGGCGGTGATCAAGACGGTGGAGCTGATCGAGAAGGAAAGGGACCTCGTCATCCTGCCGCCCTTCTACTACGGCGCGGCGAGCTACGCCGTGGCCGCACCCGAGGGCAGCGGCTCGGTGCAGGTCGGCGGACCGGTGCTGGCGCCGTTCGCGGAGGAGCTGTTCTACGGCCTGCTACGCATCGGCTTTCGCAACATCCACGCTATCATCCATCACCAGACAGAGAATTTCGTGGCCGGCATGCCGACCGATCTCGCTTTCAAGACCGCTGGACGGCAGGCGATTTTCCGTTTCCTCGAAAAGGAGCGCGGCGAGGGCTGGTGGGGGTCGAACGCCATGGTCGATTACTATGCCGGCCACGCGCAGGGCGAGAATGTCTTCAACTGGGTGCAGGTGCATCCGCTGATGCCGGCTTCCATGAACGGCAGATATCCGTTCGATCATGCCGGCATCGGCGAAACCTCACTGATGCTGGCGCTATGCCCGGAGGCGGTGGACGCGGCGCGTTTCGCCGACAACACCGGCTGGTACACGAAAAGCGCCGCGGAAGCTTCGGCGGAGCTGGGGCAGAGGGGCGTCACCATGATCCTAGATAACTTGCGGTCGATCCTGAGGCGCTAGCGCTGCTTTGCCCTTTCCCACAAGGGGAGAAGGAAAAGAGGGCGCCCTATTTCACCGAACCGGCCGTCATGCCCATGATCAGATAGCGCTCGAGCGCGATGCCGATGACCGCCAGCGGCGCGATCGCGGCGGTGGCAAGGGCGGCCATCGACCACCAGTTGATCCCTTGCGAGCCCGTCTGGCTCGCCACCATGACCGGGATTGTCTTGGCATCCGTCGATGTCAGAAGGGCGGCGAAAAAATACTCGTTCCAGCACAGCACCATTGCCAGGATGAAGGCGGCGACCATTCCGGGAAGGGCAATCGGCATGACGATGCGGAAGAAGGCGCCCCAGATCGAAAGCCCGTCGACCAGGGCCGCCTCCTCGAGCTCGACGGGGATCGAGTTGAACTGGTCGCGCATGATCCAGATGACGATCGGCAGCACCATCAGCGTGTAGAGCAGGATCAGGCCGATGCGCGTGTCGAGCAGCGCCACTTCGCGGTAGAGCACCAGGAAGGGCAGCGCCAGCACCACCGGCGGCAGGATGAGCTGCGACAGGAAGAAGAAGGAGATGTCCTCGTTCTTGAACCAGGCGAATTTGTAGCGATAGCGGGTCAGGCCATAGGCGGCGAAACTGCCGATGACGATGGCAAGCGCCGACGCGCCGACCGAGGTGATGACCGAGTTCATGAAACGCTTGAAGAACTCGTCGCGCACGGTCGAGGTCTCGAAGATCGAATCCGGCGACAGGCCAAGCGAGCGCCAGCCCTTCCAGTCGGGCTGGAAGTCGATGAACGGGATGAGGTGGCCTTGCGTGACATCGACCGCCGATTTGAACGAGGTGGTGATCGTCCAGTAGATCGGGAACAGGCAGACGAAGGCCCAGAAGAGCAGCGCGCCATAGATGAAGACGCGGCTCGCGACGAAAGCTGCCGGCGAGCGGATTTCGGAAACGGTGTAGTCGGTGGTCTGGACGCTCATGGTGCCGCTCAGTTGACGTTGCGCACGAAGCGATTGGCGAATTTCAAAAGCCAGGTCACGAACACGACGATGATGACCAGATAGGCCATGGCGAGCATGGTGCCATAGCCGACATTCGAGCGGTCGCGGTACTCGCGATAAATGAAGCTCGACACGGAATCGGTGGCGCCGCCGGGGCCGCCGGACGTCAAGGTGATGATGATGTCAGCAAGCTTCAGCTTGAAGATGATGCGAAGGATCACCGCCGTCACCGACACCGGCAGCATCAGCGGGAACGTGACCTGCCAGAAGGTCTGCCATGCGGTCGCGCCGTCGACGCGCGCGGCTTCCAGCACCTCGCGCGACATCGCCTGCAGGCCGGCAAGCAGCATGATCATCATGAACGGGATGAAGGTCCATGCGTCGAGCATCATGATCGAGATGCGGGCGGTGATCGGATCGGAGAAGAAGGCGGGATTTTCCCAGCCGAGATGGCGCGCCAGCGTCGCCGCCGGACCGAAGCGGTATTCCATCAGCGACTTGCCGACCATCCAGGAGACCGCGACCGGCGACAGCATCAGCGGCAGCAGGAAGACGACCCGGAAGAACTTCCTGGCGCGGATCTGCGCGTTGAGGAGCAGCGCCAAGCCGAAGGCGATGACATATTCGACCAGCACCGCCAGCACATAGAGCACCATGTTGAACAGCGCGTTGCGGTAGTAGGGGTCGGCCAGCATCTGCCAGAAATTGTCGAGGCCGTTGAACCTGCGCCCGGTAAACGAACTGAGGTTCCAGTCGGTCAGCGCGATGTAGAAGCCGAACAGCGTCGGGAAGATCACCATGGCGATGGTGAAGAGCAGGGCCGGCAAAAGGAACAGCGCGCGCTGGCCGTCCTCGCCGCGCGTCAGCACCTGCCAGGCGCCGAGCGCCACACCCCACAGGACATAGGCGTAGATGACCGGGCGCCAAGTGTCGAAACCAATCGTGGACGTCTCGGTCTTGTAGAGGATCTGCACGACGATGATCGCCAGAAGGCCGAGCGTCGCCAGCGCCAGCAGGCCCCATCCCAGGCGTTTGCGGCCGGCCGGGATCAGGTCGGCCGGATTTGCCGGCCAGGCATTTGCGGTCGAAGTCTGCTCAGCCACGCCTCTTGCCTCTTAACGCATCAAACCGGCAAGGCCGGGTAAAGATGCGGCCCGGTGACGGTGTGCCACCGGGCCGCGACGTCTGCTTAAGCCAGCTTACATGCCGAGCGAGGCTTTGTAGAGCTTGACCTGCTTTTCGCGGCCGATCTGGTCGGTCAGCTTTTCCCAGGCGGCGGCGATTGCGTCGGCGCCTTCCTGCGCCTTCATCTTGCCGGCGAAGGTGTTGGCCAGAATGTCCTCGGCGGCACTGTAATATTGGAAGATGCCGGGGATGCGTGGCTCGATTGCACCATTGGGATGGTTGTAGGAGTTGAACTGGGAGTCGAGGTAATTCGTGATGAATGCCTTGTCGTAGCCAGCGGCTACCCATTCGTCGATGTTGTGCTGGCTGTTGCGGTAGCACTGGAAGCCGGACGGGTACATTGCCGTCCAGATGGCCAGATCCTTGCCACCAAGATGCGCCGCGGCGCTCCAGGCGGCTTTCTGCTTCTTCGGATCGCTGTCGACGCGGGCCATGACATAAATGCCCCAGCCGAGATAGGCGAGGTTGGGCGCGAAGTTGGGTCCGCTGGCGAGCTTCTCCCATTTGCCGGTCTTGGAATTGTAGACGTCATCAGAGCCCGGCAGGATGTCGAAGCCGCAAAGGTCGCCAATCACGGACGAATCGTTGGTTTTGACGTTGGAGCCGATGTCGCCCCACCAGGGGATCATTGAACCAGTTCCAGCCAGGAACTGCTGGAAGCCGGTGGTGTTCGGGTCTGCATTGATCTGGTCGGCGGGCTCGGACGGCAGCGCGTCGATTACGTCCTGGATGGCGCGCACCCAGGCCGGGTTGTTGACGCGCGGCTTCATTGTGTCGGCGTCGAACAGCCAGGCTTTGTCGTCGGGGTGCTTGGCATAGGCCGCGGCGCGGCTGCCAAGGAAGTAGAAGCCGAAACCGCCCCATGGCTTGGGCGCATCGAGATAGCCGTAGACGTCCTGGCCCTTGAATTTCTTGCCCTTGAGGAACTTGGTCACGGCCTGGACCTGCTGCCAGGTCTTGGGCACGCCCCATTCGCCGGCACCGCCGCCGTCCTTCCATTGCTTGGCGAGATCCGCGTCGGCGAACACGTCGGTACGGTAGTTGAAGTTATGCGTGTCGCCGTCAATCGTCACGCGATACTGCTTGCCGTTCCAGGTGCCGACTGGCGGCTTGAGGTAGTTGACCAGGTCGTCGATATCGATCTGCTTCTTGACCCAGTCGGGCATTTCAGAAGTAAGCCCCTTGCCGCAGACATCGCCTTCGAAAGGCGCGCCCATCTCGGCAATGTCGAAGTCCACGGTTCCGGTGGCGATCGATTGCTGCAGGCGGGCATTGTAGTCGGCCTGGGCGAGGTCGATCCAGCTGATCTTGGCGCCGGTATAGGCCTCCCAAGGCTTCAGGAAGCCACGGAACAGCACATTGTGAAGGTTCTGGTTGTTGAGGCCCATGAACTTGAGCTCGACGCCCGCGAACTCGCCTTCCTTGACATTGGCCTTGGTGGCTTCGAGGCAGAGCTCGCCGACTTTCTGGAAGTCGGCGTCGGTCGGCTGGCCCTTGCCGACGCCGGGGATCTGCAGGATCTTGGCCCGCAAACCATCGTCGGCGGCGGCCGGCTTTGTCATCGGGCCGAGCCCGGCGCCGGACGCGGCGGCTATCGCGGCCATGCTCGCTGCGCCTTTCAGCACATCACGGCGGCTCGCGCCGGCTCGCATCAGTTTTTCGTACAGGTCGACTCTCATCTACAGGTTCCTCCCAGAACAACAGCCATTGAATGGAAATGCCAATCTATCGGACGTCGAAACGTCTTACGGTTCTCCCTGAACATACGGGGACGTGGGACCCCACCCTGCGTCGCCGGAGTTCCGATTTCGGGGTAAGAGGCCCGTTGTCGGATTGGCACTCGCCACTATTCGCGTAATCGATTACCTTGTCAACACGACTGGGTTTTTATCTATAATATACCGACTTGCCCTTGCCGTTCGCAATGGCTAGCTTCACCGCAAACGATAAAGGGGAGATGATGGCTCAAGTCGCGATCAGCAGTGTGGCCAAGGCGTTTGGAACCGTCAAGGTCCTGCACGAGGTCAGCATCGATATTGCCGACGGCCAGTTCGTCGTGCTGGTCGGCCCTTCGGGTTGCGGCAAGTCCACGCTGCTGAGGATGGTGGCCGGGCTGGAGACTGTTTCGGGCGGCACGATCTCGATCGGCGAGCGCGTCGTCAACAATCTGCCGCCGGCAAAGCGCGACATCGCCATGGTGTTCCAGAATTACGCGCTCTATCCGCACAAGACGGTGGAGCAGAACATGGCTTTTGCGCTGAAGCTGCGCGGCACCGACCCGACTGTCGTTGCCGAACGGGTCAAGCGCGCCGCCGATATCCTCGACCTCGCTCCTTATCTCAAGCGCTATCCGCGCCAGCTTTCCGGCGGCCAGCGCCAGCGCGTCGCCATGGGCCGCGCCATCGTGCGCAACCCGCAGGTGTTTTTGTTCGACGAGCCGCTTTCCAATCTCGATGCCAAATTGCGCGTTCAGATGCGCACCGAGATCAAGGAACTGCACCAGCGGCTTAAGACCACGACCATCTATGTCACGCATGACCAGATCGAGGCTATGACCATGGCCGACAAGATCGTGGTGATGCGTGACGGTCGCATCGAACAGGTCGGCGCGCCGCTGGAGCTGTTCGACCGGCCGGCCAATCTGTTCGTCGCCGGCTTTCTCGGCTCACCGGCCATGAACCTGCTCAAGGGCACGGTGAAGAAGGGCGACAACGCCGTCGACATAGCCGGCACGGCGTTTCCGCTGCCCTCGGGACGTGCTGCCCAGGACGGCCAGGCCGTCGTCTATGGCGTGCGGCCGGAGCATCTGGAAATCCATCCCGACGGTATCGCCGCCACGGTTTCGGTGGTCGAGCCGACCGGCTCGGAGACCTTGGTGTTCCTGCGCTTCGGCGAGGGCGAGATGGTGGCGCTGTTCCGCGAACGCCACGACGTCAAGCCGGGCGACACGCTGAAGCTGAGGCCGCGGCTCGAGCAAGTTCATCTTTTCGACGCGGCGACCGGCACGCGTCTCTGACTGCGAACAAATTCACGAGGGGACAGTATGCTCAAAGGGATCAATCCGCTGCTCAATGCCGACGTGCTGCAGGCACTGCGAGCGATGGGGCATGGCGACGACCTGATCATCGCCGACACCAATTTCCCGGCCGATTCGGTGGCGCGCCAGACCGTGCTCGGCAAAGTGCTGCGCATCGATGCGTCGGCGGCCGAAGTGGTGAAGGCGGTGCTGTCGCTCTATCCGCTCGATACCTTCGTCAACGATGCGGCCGCGCGCATGGAAATCGTCGGCAAGCCGAACGAAATCCCGCCGGTGCAGAAGGAAGTGCAAAAGGAGATCAACGCCGCCGAGGGCAAGCCTTGGCCGATGATCTCGATCGAGCGCTACGCCTTTACGACCGCTCCAGGAAGGCCTATTGCGTCATCCAGACCGGCGAGCGCCGCTTCTACGGCTGCTTTGCTTTCCGCAAGGGCGTCGTGCCGCCGGATGCGGAGTAAGACCATGGCCATTGGCAAGCCCGTCGTCATCCTGGGAGTCTTCGTCGCCGACACGGCCTATCGCGCCGACCGGCAACCGCGCCTGGGCGAGACGATCCTCGGCAATTCGTTCAAGCTCGGGCCGGGCGGCAAGGGCTCGAACCAGGCGGTAGCGGCCGGCAAGCTTGGCGCCGACACGACCTTCCTGACCAGGCTCGGCGTCGATGCCTTTGCCGATATGGCGAAGCAGACTTGGGCTGCGGCGGGCGTCAAAAGCGCCGTCATCGACACGCCCGACAGCTACACGGGTGCAGCCTATATTTTCATCGAGGAGGGCAGCGGCAACAACGCCATCATCGTCAGCCCGGGTGCGGCGATGCTGATCTCGCCCGCCGATATCGAGGCGCATGCCGGACTGATCCGCTCCGCCGGCGTCTTCGTCACGCAGCTCGAACAGCCGATCGACGCCGCGCTCAAGGCGCTCGAGATCGCGCGTGGGGCAGGGGTGATCACCATCCTCAACCCGGCGCCGGCAGCACAGCTGCCGGACCGCATCTACGCGCTTTGCGATTATGTCACGCCCAATGAGACCGAAGCCGAAGGGCTGACCGGCATCAAGGTGTCGTCGATCGAGGATGCCCGCCGCGCCGCCGACGCATTGCTGGCCAAGGGTGTCGGCGCGGTGATCGTCACGCTCGGCGAGAAGGGCGCGTTGCTGCACACGAAGGACCGCTCAGAGCATATCGACGCCGTCAGCGCCGGCGCGGTCGTCGAAACCACCGGCGCAGGCGATGCCTTCAATGGCGGCCTTGCGGCAGCCCTTGCCAAGGGCGTCGAGCCGCTGGAAGCGGTGCGCTTTGCCTGCGCCGTCGCCGGCATTTCGGTGACGCGCCCGGGCACGGCGCCATCCATGCCGACGCTGCAAGAGGTAGAAGCGCTGCTGGCGCGGGCCTGACCCGCAATTTTCACTTCTCCCAATGCTTAGGGGCCATCCGCCGCTCGGAACGCAACCCGATACGCGCGCGTTCATTGCCTTGAACCCAAGATGGGGCACGGATTTGGAGCGGCAAGATGAAGAAAGCCTACGAAAAGCCGACGCTGACGAAGCGCGGGAAGCTTACCGAGCGCACGGCGCAGATCACGGCTTCCGGAGTTGTGTTGGGCGAATGACGAACCGGCCGGAGGCTCGAATCGAAAAACCCGCCTGCATCGAGGCGGGTTTTTCTGAAGGGACACTGTCAGGAGTCAAAGAATCCTGCTGGTCAGCTCCAGCATAGTGGTTGCGCCTTGCTCGGTGCCGGGCATGTGCACGACGCGCAGAACGCGAAGATCCTTGCTCGATCCTTCGGCTGGCATCGACATGCTTTCGCCGACGCGCGGCAATTCCTGGAACGCCAGCTCGTCCACATCCCTGGCATCGTCAATCGAAATACGGCATCTCACAGCCATCAGATTTCTCCCGTCTTTTTTGCCCTTGGGGTGGAACGGGCAGGGATGGGATGGTTCCGAGATCGTGCCGCCCGACCCTCTGGGCGATGAAGGTGCTCGGCTGTTCGTCGCACAGGAAGCCGAGGCGTCGTCGGCCAAAGGGTGATGCTTCAGGAAGATCAGATCCAGATCCGGTCGGATCTGAATTGTTGTGAGCAAGACCACGTTTTTTGACGATTATGTCACATTTCTCCTGAGGAGAAATGGCGCGAGTGACGGGGCTCGAACCCGCGACCTCCGGCGTGACAGGCCGGCACTCTAACCAACTGAGCTACACCCGCGCATTAACGAGCACGTGTCAGCCGTGTTCGTCGTTGGGGCGGTGGATAAGGGGTTCGTTACCGGGTGTCAAGCGCGGCATTGAAGCATTTACAGCAAACAGGAGAAGGTTTTTTGACAGCCGCGCCGAGGCTGGGGAAAACCGGCCGGCAGGGGCGTTGCCGGGCATTCATTTGGCCTTGCGAATGCGACGCTAACTGCTTAAAGGTCCGCGCTCAGGCGGGCGATTAGCTCAGTTGGTAGAGCGCTTCGTTTACACCGAAGATGTCGGCGGTTCGAGCCCGTCATCGCCCACCATTCCACCATATTCAAGCCGGTTCCCGCCAGATCGCGGACGACCAGGGGTGTCACGGCGGCGCCATCCGAAAATCCTTACCTTCCGGCAGCAATTGCCCACCGTCGACGACGATGGTCGTGCCGGTGATGTAGCTGGCGTCGTCCGAGGCCAGGAACAGGAAGGCATTGGCGACATCGCGCGGGCTGCCGAGCCGGCCGAGCGGGATGGAATCCTCCATGTTCTTGATATAGGCGGCGCCGCGATGCTGCTGGATGGCCTCGGTCAGGATGTTGCCTGGCTCGACCCCGTTGACGGTGATGCCATAGCCCGAGAACTCGAGCGCTGCCGAACGGATGAAGCCGTTGATGCCGGCTTTTGTCGCCGCGTAGTGCCCGTGGCCCGGGCTGGTGACATGCGGGCCGGTGATGGATGAGGTGTAGAGCATGCGGCCAAAGCGCTGCGCCTTCATCGGCACCAGTGCTGCACGGCTGGCATTGAATGTGCCGCGCAGATTGACCGCCATGACGCGGTCCCAATCGTCGGCGCTGGTGTTTTCGATCAATTGCCAGGGATAGATGCCGGCATTTTGCACGATGACGTCGAGGCGGCCGTGCTGCTTCAGCGCCAACGCGACCGCGGCCTCGGCGTCGCTCATTTGTGAAATATCGGTGCGGATGAAGGGGACGCCGAGTTCGTCCGCGGTCGCTTGCCCGGCCTCCACATCGGTGTCGGCCAGCACCAGCCTTGCACCTTCTTCGGCAAAGCGCAGCGCGATACCCTTGCCTATCCCGCGCGCGCTGCCGATGATCAGCGCCACCTTGTCTTGCAGTCGTCCGGTCATGCCCGCCTTCCTGTCATCAGAGTCTTCCTGTCATGCTAGTCTTTGGCGAATGGTTTGCTTGAAGGCGTCAAGCAGCACGGCGGCGAGCACCAGCAGGCCGTGGATAACCTGGGTGAAGTTGGCCGGCAGGCCCATCAAATTGATTGCCGTGTTGATGGCCGAGAGCAGAAGCACGCCGGCATAGACGCCAGGCAGGGTGCCGACGCCGCCCTTTAAGCTGACGCCGCCGATGACCACCGCGGCAAAGGCGTTGAACAGCAGGCCGACGCCGAGATTGGCCGTGGCGCCGGAGGTGCGGATCGCCAGCAGCCAGCCGGCCAGGCCGGCGATGGCACCGGCAAGCACGAAGGCGATGATGAGATTGCGGTTGACCCGGATGCCGGCGCGGAAGGTGGCGGTCTCGTTGCCGCCGATCATCACGAGATGCCGGCCGAACGGCGTCTTGGCCATGATCAGCGAGAAGACGACGAAGCAGGCGATGGCGATCCAGGCGGTGAGCGGCAGGCCGGCGAGGCGCTGGATGCCGAACCAGCGGATGGCTGGTGCCAGGTCCTGCGCCGAGCGGCCGCCCGAAATGACCAGCACCAGGCCGCGCACCCAGATGTAGGAGGCGAGCGTGATGATGAAGGCGCTCATCTTGACCCGCACCACCAGAAACCCGTTGAAAGCGCCGATCACGCCGCCGACAGCCAGCGCCAGCAGCAGCGAGACCGGAACCATCAGCCATTCCGGATGCAGTTGAATACCAAGGCCAATGCCCGACGAGCAGAACAGGATGCCCACTGCCATGGCGCTGAGCGCGGCGACCGATTCGACCGACAGGTCCATGTGGCCGGCGATGATGACCAGCGCCAGGCCGATCGACATGACGCCGAGCACGCTCGACGCCTCGACGATATTGGCGAAGATGCCGAGCTGGAAATAGTTTGGGATGAAGATGGAAAACACCACCAGCACGAACAGCAGCATGAACCAGACGAGATTGTCGAGGACGAACTCCAGGGTATGGCGGGTGCGGAGGTTCATAGGCTGATCCGGCTGGCGCATGGCCCGACAATCAATTCGATCTTCGGAAAGGCGCGGATTGGGATTGCGCGGGATTGGCTCCGGACCGAGATGGCCCGGAGCGTTTTTTGCGACGTGCTATTCGACTGACTTGACAGTGTCCGTCGGCGGCTTCTGATTGCCCCAGAAGGCCGGATTGTCGACGTTTTCCTTTGTGATGGCGGCGCCCGGGATCTTGATGTTCGGGCCCCAGGCTTCCTTGGTGACGACCGATTTCAGGCCAAGCACGTCATAGTCGCCAGGCTTGATTTCCTGCTTCTTGACGACTTTGTCCATGAACATGGCGACGGCCGCGGCCTGTGCGTAGAGCGGCTGTTCGACTTCGACGTTGAGCCAACCCTTGCGGATCAGGTCGAGGCCAACCGGAGCGCCGTTCGAGCTCATCAGCATGACATCGCCCGGCTTCTTGCCGGCAGCCTCGAGCGAGGCGACGGCGGCGACCGAGAGATGCGCGGCATGGCTGAAGATCAAGTCGATGTCGGGATTGGCCAACATCTGGTCGGCGACAATGGTGCCGGCGTTGCTGGCTTCCCACTGCATGGCCGGAAGCGAGATGATCTTGACGTCGGGAAACGCCTTCATCTTCTCCTCAAACCCCTTCTGGATATCGAGCGTGTAGGGATCGCCGGGGTCGCCCAGCACCTGCAGAACCTTGCCCTTCACCGATCCGTTCTTCGCCTTCAGCAGCTTCTCGGCCTGATCGGCGGCGATATGACCGATCTCCACGGTACCCGCCACCGAGGTGAAGTCGGAAGGCGTCGAGGTGATCTGGCGGTCAAACTCGACCACCGGGATGCTGGCGGCGCGCGCGGCTTCGATCGATGGTTTCAGCGCGTTGAAATCGACCGCGGCCAGGATGATCGCCGCCGGCTTCAGCGCGATGACGTCATTCATTTGTGATTGCTGCGCGTCGGTCTTGTTGTCGGCGTTCAGCGTCTTTATGTCGTAGCCGACCTGTTTCAGGAAAAGTTCCAGCGCGGTCACCGAGCCGGTCTGGAACTCGTCGAGCAGTGTCGGCACCATATAGTAGACGGTTCCCTTGGACTGGGCGAATGCCGGCGTGAGCGTGGCAAAGGCCAGTGCCAGGATACCGAAGACAGCAAGAAGTATTCGCTTCATGTTGTTGGCTCCCTGTTAAGCCGGACCCCTCTTTATCCCTCAGCCTACCGGTCCGGCACCGGCAAGCGTCTCTCCGGTGATCATGTTGATCACCGCATCGGGACTTGTTTTGTTGCGCGCCACATCGCCCGCCACGACACCTTGGCGGATCACCACGATCCGATCGGCCACCTGAAAAGCCTGCTGCATGATGTGGGTGATGATGACGACGCCGATGCCCTGGCTCGCCACCTGGCGGATCATGTCG
This sequence comes from Mesorhizobium sp. ORM8.1, assembly GCF_053005525.2. Lineage (NCBI taxonomy): Bacteria > Pseudomonadati > Pseudomonadota > Alphaproteobacteria > Hyphomicrobiales > Phyllobacteriaceae > Mesorhizobium > Mesorhizobium sp. ORM8.1. Next base: position 7,093,974 of record NZ_CM132600.1, read on the forward strand.
AGGCCGCGCCGCGTCTGTTCGACGCCAAGGGCGGCGAACGGCTCGTCGAGCAGCACGAGCTTGCCGCCCCAATGCACGAATCGGTTGAGTTCGATCGCCTGCCTCTGGCCGCCCGAAAGATGCTCGACATTGGTGCGCAGGGACGGAATGCGGGTGCCGGCGCTGGCCAGAGCCTTCCCGACCACGGCCTCCATGGCGCGCTCATCCAGCACGGGAATGCCGAGAACCTTCCTGGTGATCTCGCGGCCCATGAAGAAATTGGCCACGACGTCGACATTGGTGCACAGCGATAGGTCCTGGTAGACGGTTTCGATGCCCGCCGCCTTGGCCTCGGCCGGCGACCGAGCAAGAAACTCCTTGCCTTCGAACAGCATGCGGCCCGAGGTCGGCTCCAGCCCGCCGGCAATGATCTTGACCAGCGTCGATTTACCGGCGCCATTGTCTCCGAGCAGCGCCACGACCTCGCCCTTGCCGATGGAAAAGCTGATTCCCTTCAGCGCTTCGATGGCGCCATAGTTCTTGGTGACGTTGTCGAGCACCAGCAAGGGTTCGCTCATGCGGCAATCTCCTTGCCGTCAGAAGATCGCGCCCTCGTTCGCGCTCGGCGGTAAACATCTGGCCGAAGCGCGGCGACAGCACTCCGGAAACCGCAAGGGCGGCGGCGCCCCGCAGTACCGAATGTTGCCCGCCGCGAGCGACCAAAATCCGGGGCGTGGTGCGGTCCTTGCGCGCCGAGACGGAGTTGTGCAGGCCGTCAGTCGAACCGGCTAGCCGTTCGAGCAGGTCGATGGACGCCAGCCCGCCGAGGATAACCGTTTCGGGGTCGAACAGGTTTTCGATGACGGCAATGGCATTGCGAAAGATCGGCGCGACTTCCGCGACCCAATCGGCCTCTGTGCCGTTCCAGCGCCGGAGCGCCTCGAGCGAGAGGTACCTTTCGAGACAGCCGCGGTTGCCGCAGGGCAAGCCTCGCCGCCGGGAACAACAGGGATGTGTCCGACCTCGCCGGCATTTCCCCACGCGCCGCGCAGCACGCCGCCGTCATGGACCATGACGCCGCCAAGGCCGACGCCGAAATAGAGGTAATAATATTCAGAGAATTGAGAGCCGAGGCCGTAAAGCCGCTCGCCCATTGCCGCAGCCGCCATGTCGGTTTCGAAGAAGGCCGGCAGTCCGGTCGAGGCCGCCAGCCGCTCGCGCAGCGCAACATCCTTCCAGCCGGTCATGGTGGTCGGACCGACAAAACTCATGGATTCGACGCCGAACGGTCCGGGCAGGGCCAGGCCGACCCCGAGAACCCGTCCTCCGGCCCGCAACCTGGTCAATTCAATCACCATCGCGCCGATCAGCTCGAAGGCGTGGTCAGGCGTTGCGTTCGGCGCTTCGCGATAGGTGCTCTCGATCACGTCGCCGCTCAAATTGATCAAGGCGGCATTGATGCCGAGCGGGGTGATGTGGATGCCGACGGCATAGCCGCCCTCAGGATTGATCCGCAGCGTCGCCGCAGGCAGGCCGCGTCCCTTCGGCTCCTCGCGAGCGGAGAGGATGTAGCCCTGCTCCTCCAATTCGCGAACGATGGTCGATACCGTCTGGACGGTAAGCCCGACGCGGCTGGCGATCTCGCCGCGGGCGATCGGTCCATGAAGGCGGATAGACTCAAGCACGATGCGCCGGTTGTACGGCCGCCCGAATTCCTGATTGGTCCCCCGCAATGCCATGCCTTGCGCTCCCGGCTGATGCAAGGTTCGCATCAAAGATTTATTCAGTCAAATGGAATTCAAAAATAAAAATGACAATGGAACCTCATGCCCGAAGAAGGCCATGGCCTAGAACCTGTCGCCCTTGGCCGATTGCCGCCCGCCGAAGCCGCTTTCAATGATGAGCAAGCCCCGCAACCGTTGATCCAACAAAGCATGGAGCAAAGATGATCGAATTGCCGTTTGCCCGCGAAGAGTACCAGCAGCGCCTCGCGAAAATCCGCGCCGAGATGGCGAAGCGCGGCATCGAACTCCTGATCGTCAACGACGTCGCCAACCAGCATTACATCACCGGCTATGACGGCTGGTCGTTCTACACGCCGCAGGTGGTGCTGGTCCCGATCGAGGAGGTCGAGCCGGTCTGGATCGGCCGCGCCATGGATGCGGCCGGCGGGTTGCTGACGGCGTGGATGAAGCCGGAGAACGTGATTGGCTTTCCCGAAGACCACGTCCAGCGCGCCGACCGCCATCCGATGGACTGGATCGCGGCCTGGATCGTCGCCAAGGGCTGGGGCAACCGCCCTATCGGCATCGAACTCGAAGCCTATTATTTCTCGCCGAAGGCGCATGCGCGGCTCGTTGCGGGACTGCCCAATGCCAAATGGCACGATGCCGATCTCTTGGTGAACTGGATCCGCGCGGTCAAGTCGGCGCCCGAAATCGCCTATCTGCGCAAGGCCTCGACATTGGCCGAGGCGGCGGTCACGCGCGCCTTCGAAGTGATCGCGCCGGGCGTGCGCGAATGCGATGCGATTGCCTCGATCCAGGCGGCGCAGATCGCCGGCAGTCCGGATTTCGCCGGCGACATCACGGCACTGCCGCCGACCATTCTCGGTGGCGAAAACGCATCGGCGCCGCACATCATGTGGAGCGACAGGCGGTTCGGAAAGGACGAGACGATCGCGCTTGAACTCGCCGGCGTCTGCCGCCGCTATGCCGCGGGGCTTGCCAGGACGATGCAGCTCGGCAAGACGCCGACAATTGTCGCGGACACGGCAAAGGCGGTGATCGAAGGCATGGATGCGGTGCTCGATACCGTACGGCCGGGAACGACCGCCGAGGCGGTCGAAGCCGCCTGGCGCAAGGTCATCCAGCGCTATGGGCTGAAGAAGGAATCGCGCATCGGCTACTCGATCGGCGTCGCCTATCCGCCGGATTGGGGCGAGCACACGACCAGCCTGAGGCCCGGCGACAAGACGGTGCTGCAACCCGGCAACGTCGTGCATTCCATCCTGGGCATGTGGATGGACGGCTGGGGCATCGAGGTCAGCGAGACCATTCTGGTGACCGAGACCGGCAATGAGACGCTGACGAAGCTCCCACGAGACATCCATGTCAAATCCTGACCGGCCAGCCCCAGCGCTCGACATCGATGCCGGGATTCTCGAGCGGATGATCGAGGTCCGTCGTCACCTGCACCGCCACCCGGAGCTTTCGAACCGCGAGACGGGCACGCAGCGTTATTTGCGCGAGATGCTCGCGGCGGAGGGTATTGCGGACATTCGCGATGTCGCCGGCTACGGCCTGACTGTCGACATAGTCGGCACCGGCCGGCCATCGAACCGCAAGATCGCCATTCGCGCCGATATCGACGCGTTGCCGATCGAGGAGGAGTCCGGCGTCGAGTTTGCGTCGGAGAATCCGGGTGTGATGCATGCCTGCGGCCACGATTCCACGCCGCGATGGGCTTTGCCGTGGCCGCGCACCTGCATCGCCAGCGCGACAGTTTCGGCGGGACCGTCCGCCTCATCTTCCAGCCGGCCGAGGAGGACGAGCCGTCAGGCGGCAAACGGGTGGTGGAGGAGGGGCTTCTCGACGATGTCGACGCCGCGATCTGCGTCCATGTCGATCCGTATACGCCGTCGGGTAAGGTCGGCGTCGGCTCCGGTCCCTACACTTTGTCCTGCGACACGTTCGATGTGATCGTCACCGGTTCGGCGGCGCATGCGGCGAAACCTTATGAAGGCGTCGACGCGCTGACCGTAGCCTGCTCGGTGGTGGGCGAGTTGCAGAAGATCGTCTCGCGTGAGACCGACCCCTACGACCCGTTGGTCATTTCGGTGACCGCCATCAATGGCGGCAACGCCTATAACGTCACGGCCGGCAAGGTGACGCTAAAGGGCACTATCCGCAGCGGCAGAGACGCCACCCGTGAGCGCGCCTGGCGCCGGGTTCGCGCGGTCGTCGAGGGGATCGCGGCAAGCCATGGGGCGAGCGCAAAGGTCGATATCCACCGGGGCGAACCTGGCGTTGTCAACGATGCCGAGATGGCGGGGCTGATCATCGCAGGCGCCAAGGCCAGCATCGGCGCGGACAATGCGCTCAACATGCCGGGATGGAGCATTGCCGACGACTTTGCCTATTACAGCGAGAAACGCCCGTCGGTCTATTTCAGGCTCGGTATCCGCAATGAAGAGGCGGGGTCGGTTTATCCGCTTCACCACGCCCGGTTTCGCGTCGACGAGGCCGCGTTGAAGAACGGCGTTCTCACCTTGGTTTCGGCGGCGACGATGTTCCTGTCGGCGCAACGTTAGAGATACTGCGCGACTTTCTTGCCGACGCTGAGGAAGCGCAGCGGGTCGACCGCCTCGCCATCGTGGCGCACCTCGTAGTGCAGATGCGGGCCGGTCGAGCGACCGCTGCTGCCGGTCTTGCCGATGACGTCGCCGGCGGCGAGCTTCTGGCCGACAACGACGTCGATCTCGCTCAGATGGCCATAGCGGGTGGCAAAGCCGCCGCCGTGATCGACCTCCACCATCCGGCCGTAGCCGCCGGCCCAGTCGGCCCTTGTCACCACGCCGGCCGCTGTCACCTTGGCCGGCATGCCGATCGGCGCCCGGAAATCCATACCCGTGTGCAAGGCGCCGGTGCCGAGGATCGGATCGATGCGCACGCCGAACGGGCTGGTCACGGTATGGCCAGGGGCGGGATTGGTGAGCGGCAGCTTGCGCGCTTCCTTCTTGACCTCGTCGAGCGTATCGAGCGCTTCGTCCAGTTCCTTGACCTTGCTGTCGAAGACCAGTGACGGGTCGAGCGGAACCAGCGGGCCGCCGACATCGCTCTTGCCGAATTCGCCATCGACCGGCAGGCCTGCCGCCTCCAGCGCCTGCGTGATGGCGTCGGCATTCTTGTAAGCGCTGTCAGCAAGCGTGGTGATGCGGGAAAGCTGTTGATTTTCAATGGTTTTGAGCGACGCATTGATCGACACGAACAATTTGTCGGCGCGATCTGCGGCCGTCTCGCCATCGAGCGGGTCAGACCGTGTCGCCCACAGCGAGAAAGGCCTTGTGTCGCTGGCGCTCAAGGATGCGACGGAATAGGTCGGTGCCTGCGAAAGGCTGCCAGTGATCTCGGCGTTGGGCTTCGGCGCCGTATCGTTTGTCGCGGGCACGTCGCCGCCGACTTCATTTTCGGCGCGCTCGAGGATCGGACCCAGCCGGCCATGGCGCTGGCTGAGCTGGGTCTGCCTGGCCAGCAGCTCGCTGACTTTGGTTTCCATGAGCTGCTGGTCGAGAAGCTGGCGGCTGGTGATGCGGTCGACCTGGGCGCGAAGCGCAGAGATGCGATCTTCATAAGCCTGTTGCATGCGCGCCTGCCTGGCCGTCGTGGCGCCGATCAGATCGTCGCGCAACACCAGATAGGAGGTGGCGAGCAGGTAACCGATGGCGACCGCGGCCAGGGCAGATCCGATCAGCGCCGCAAGCCAGGGGCGAATCGTGAAATGCCTGATTTCATTGCCGCGGGCGATGATGACCGTATGGGGTTCCTTGCGCCTGCCGAAGACCGCTGACTGACCGGTTGGGTTCACGGGACCAAGCTTTCGTTACGACCACCAACGAGAAGCCCGATTACACATTATTAGGGTTAACAAAGTTTTGCGGTTCGTAATCCCGGCTCAACCTATTCCCGCGATGCGGGTGCCGGGTTGCGGCGACAGGGAGCACGGCGAGGGGTGACCGGAAGGCGGCGAGGGGTGACCGGAAGGCGATTGTGCCGAGGAGGTTAGAGCGCGCGCACCGCCTCCAGGACTTGCTCGGCATGGCCCTTGACGCGAACCTGGCGCCAGATGCGGGCGATACGTCCATCCTTGCCGATCAGGAAGGTGGCGCGCTCGACGCCCATATATTTGCGGCCGTACATGCTTTTCTCGACCCACAGATGGTAGGCCTCGATCACTTTTCGCTCTTCATCGGCAACCAGATCGACGGTGAGATCGTACTTCTTCTTGAACTTGTCGTGCTTCTTCACGCTGTCGGGCGAGAGGCCGATCACCACGGCGCCGGCCTTTTCGAGTTCCGGCTTCAACTGCGAGAAGCCGATCGCCTCGTTGGTGCAGCTTGTGGTGTCGTCCTGCGGGTAAAAGTAGAGTACAACCGGCTTGCCCCGGAACGCGGCGAGGCTGAGCGAACCGCCGCTGTCACGCGGAAGATCGAATTGCGGCGCTTCGTCGCCCACGTCGAGATCAGCCATATCGATGCCCTTGTTTGCGGTTACGCGCGAGAAAGCATCGATATAACGTGAAGCGGGGATCCGTCCACGACGAGTTCGTCACAACGGAATATTGCTTGGATCAGGAAGAACCGCAGCACGAGAAGATCAGGTTCAGGCGTGACGAGATCACCGACCTGGGCAGGTTTCCGTCCGCGTGCAGCGTGCCGCCGCTTGGGCGGGCGGCCGTGCGCCGCCGCTTTCGCATCCTTGGCCACGTGTTTGCCGGGCTTTGCGCGCTCGTGTTCCTGGCGGCGGCTGGCGTTTATGTCATTGGTGCATCCGGTATCGGCACGGAACGGCTACGCGCCGAGGCAGAGGCGGCGATCGAGAAGCTCGCCGGCGTCGATGTCCAAGTCGCCGTCGGATCGGCGCGGCTGACCCTGGACGGGTCCAGCCTCGTTGCCCTCCAGGTGAACGACGTCAGCCTGAAAAGCGCCGACGGCAAGCCGATGGCCGACATGGGCCGTGTCCGCTTCGGCATGCGCTTGCTGCCGCTGCTGTCCGGCCAGGTCAGGCTGACCAGCGCCCGCTTCTCCGATGCCCGTATCATGGCCGCCGCGCTGCCGTCGGGCGGCGGCGACTGGACGGCGAGGTTGCGCAATGAGAACGGCCTGATCGATCCGGAGAAAGTTTTGGTGGCGGTCTTCGCAGGCGTCAACCAGGCGCTGGATGCGGTGCGCGAAGATTCGATGCGCCAGGTCGAACTCGGCAATGTCGAGTTCGATTTGCCCGACAATGGGTTGGCAAAGCGCGTGACCGTCACCGAAGCCAAGGTGACCCAGATAGGAACCGGCGGCATACAGCTTTCCTACGACGCCGATGTCGACGGCAGGCACGCGGTCCTGACGGGATCGGCGGCGCGCGATGCAACGGGCCGTCGCATCGCCTCGCTGGATGCCAGCCTTCAGATAGCGGATGCGAACGCGGCAGGGGGAACCTCCGCCGCGGCAAGCTCGAACAATGCTGCTCCCGCCGCCGGTGGCGGCAAGCTTGGTTCGGTCGCTTTGAAGCTTTCAGGCTCGGAAGCGGCCGGCGATACGCCGTCGCAGCTGACAGCCTCATTGTCGCTTGCCGGTGCGGAGCTCGACCTGGATGAGCGCGGCCTGTTGCCCGCCGATGTCGATGCCAATGCCACGCTGGTGGCAGGCTCCGACAAGATTTCGGTCGATAAGCTGCTCATCAAGAACGGCCGTTCCAGCTTCGATTTTGCCGGGTCGATCGGGCCGAAGCCGGCAGTTGCGGGGGAGGAGCCGTCCTACCGTTACGACCTGACCAGCGACGATTCCACGCTGGCGCCTTCGGAGTCGCCTGAGCCTCCGCTTCCGTTCGTCGCCCGCATCGCCGGGGTCTACCAGCCCAGCAGCCGCAAGCTCATTGCCGAGCAGATCGGCGTCCGCTCCGGCGGCTCGAGCGAGGTGCTAGGCGCGGCCACGCTTGCCTTCATCGACAACGGTCCTCCGGGCATATCGCTGTCCCTCAACGTCCACGACATGCCGGTTTCGCATGTCAAGCAATTGTGGCCGTGGTTCTCGGCCCGCAATGCGCGGCTCTGGGTGCTCGGCAATCTGTTTGGCGGCAATGTGAGCGACGCCAGCCTGCAGTTCCAGGTCGCGCCCGGGCGGCTGGGCAATGGCGTGCCGCTGTCCGGCGACGAGGTGTTCGGCCGCTTCCAGATCGACGGCTCGCGCTTCGACACGGCAGGCCGCATCCCGCCGATCCGCGACGCCGTGGGCGTTGTCGCCTTCCACGGCAACGATGTCGACATCAGCCTGTCTTCCGGCAGCGTCTATATGCCGAGCGGCCGCACCGTGGCGGCAAGCGGCGGCACGCTGACGATCAAGAACGCGAACCGTCCGATCGTTGTCGGCGCGCTCGACATCGACGTCGCCGGCGAGGCGCCGGCGATCGCCGAACTCGCTTCCTACGAACCGATCAATGCTATGCGCCATGTCGGGTTCTCGCCCGAGGACTTGTCCGGCACCGTCGCCGGCCACGTCAAGGCGGACATTCCGTTGACGCGGGGTATGGACACGTCGACGCTCGATTGGCTGGTATCGCTCGACTACAAGGATCTGTCGCTGGCCAAGCCGTTCGAGGACCAGACGGTGACCGAGGCCGATGGCTCGATCACCGTCGGGCCAAAGCAGGCGGTGATCTCGGCCGATGCCAAGCTCAACGGCATCCCGGCCGAGCTCGATCTTGTCGAGCCACTCGCCGATGACGGACCGGCGCGCAGCCGCAAGGTTACCCTGGTGCTCGACGATAAGACCCGCAAAGCCAGCATGCCAGGCCTGTCGGACCTGCTTTCCGGCACCATCAAGGTGGCGATCGACAAGAGCGGCGAGGGCGCCCAGGAGGTTTCGGCTGACCTGACAAACGCCAGGCTCGACATTCCGTGGGCGGGATGGAGTAAGGGCGCCGGCATTCCGGCCAAGGTCACATTTGCGATGGCCAAGTCCGGCAGCACGACCACGCTGTCGGATTTCGACCTCGATGGAAAGAGCTTCTCGGTCGAGGGCGACGTGACCCTGGTCAACGGCGCGCTGTCATCGGCCCGCTTCAGCAAGGTTGCGCTCAACCGGGGCGACGACATCGCCGTGTCGGTCAAGCGATCCGGCAAGAGCTACGCGGTCGATGTCAGCGGCGCCGCGCTCGACGCCCGCTCGCTGATCAAGCAGTTCACCTCGGATGTCGACACCGCCACCAAAGGCGCTGGCAGCGACGCGATCTCAGTCAGTGCCGATGTGCAATCCTTGACCGGTTTCCATGACGAGGTGCTCTCCAACCTGAAGCTCGACTACAGCGCCGCCGGCTCGCGCGTGAACGGGCTCAATGTCAGCGCCGCCGCGAGTTCGGGCGCAGCGATCGCAATCACCAACACCACCAACGAAGGCGGCCGTTCGCTCCGGGTGAAGTCGGCCGATGCCGGCGCCATCCTGCGTTTCCTCAACGTCTACGAACACATGGAAGGCGGCGCGATCACCATGTCGCTCGCCGGCGCCGCGGACGGGCCGATGAAAGGGCAGGTCGACACCAGCAATTTCTATATCGTCAACGAACCCAAGCTCGCCTCGATGGTGTCGACGACGCCGGCCGGCGACACGCGCAGCCTGAACCAGGCGGTCAAGGCCAATATCGACACATCGCGCGTGCAGTTCGAGCGCGGCTTCGCCGAGATCGAGAAGGGCTCCGGCTATCTGAAGCTGGGCAACGGCCTGCTGCGCGGCCCGCGCATCGGCACGACCTTCCAGGGCATACTTTACGACCAGAACAACAATATGGACATGACCGGCACCTTCATGCCGGTCTATGGACTGAACCGCATTTTCGGCGAACTGCCGCTGTTCGGCCCGTTGCTCGGCAACGGCCGCGACCGCGGCCTGATCGGCGTCACCTACCGGCTCAAGGGCAACGCCAACAAGCCGACGCTCAACATCAATCCGCTGTCGGTGGTGGCGCCCGGAATATTCCGCTCGATCTTCGAGTACCGGTAGCGAGTGCGGCCGTTAAGCCGGACGCACCAGCACGTGCTTCTTCTTGCCAAGCGAAAGCTTCACGACATTTTCCGGGCCGAGGTCCTGAAGCGTGACAACGCGCCGGTCGTCGGTCAGCGGCTGGTCGTTGATGCGCACGGCGCCGCCCTGGATGTGCCGGCGCGCTTCGCCATTCGAGCCCGCCAGTCCGGCGCCGACAAGCAGCGACAGGATGCCGATGCCGGCTTCGAGATCGGATTTGGCTACCTCGACGCTGGGCAGCGTGTCGGCGAGCGCGCCTTCCTCGAAGGTCTTGCGCGCGGTTTCGCTGGCGGTTTCGGCGGCGGCGCGGCCGTGCAGCATGGCGGTGATCTCGGTGGCCAGGATCTTCTTGGCCTCGTTGATCTCCGCGCCGCCAAGCGCCGCGAGCCGTGCCACTTCGTCGAGCGGCATCGTCGTATAAAGCTTGAGGAAGCGACCGACATCTGCGTCCTCGGTGTTGCGCCAATACTGCCAGAATTCATAAGGCGACAGCATGTCGCCATCGAGCCAGACCGCGCCCGAGGCGGACTTGCCCATCTTGGCGCCGGACGACGTGGTGAGCAGCGGCGTGGTCATCGCAAACAGCTGCACGCCTTCCATGCGGTGGCCGAGGTCGATGCCGTTGACGATGTTGCCCCACTGGTCGGAGCCGCCCATCTGCAGCCGGCAGCCGGCGCGCTTGTAGAGCTCGACGAAGTCATAGGCCTGCAGGATCATGTAGTTGAATTCGAGGAAGGACAGCGACTGCTCGCGGTCGAGCCTGAGCTTGACGCTATCGAAGGCAAGCATGCGGTTGACGGAGAAGTGCCGGCCGACATCGCGCAGGAAGTTGACGTAGTTGATCTCCATCAGCCAGTCGGCATTGTTGACCATGACCGCGTCGCCGGCGTCGTTGCCGAACTTCAGGTAAGGCGCGAAGTTGCGGCGGATGCCGACGAGGTTGTCGTCGATGTCCTGCGGGGTCAGAAGCTTGCGCGCCTCGTCCTTGAAGGACGGGTCGCCGATCATCGAGGTGCCGCCGCCCATCAGCGCGATCGGCCGGTGGCCGGTCTGCTGCAGCCAATGCAGCATCATGATCTGGATCAGTGATCCGGCATGCAGACTCTTGGCGGTGGCATCGAAGCCGATATAGGCGCTCACCGTTTCCTTGGCGAAAAGCTGGTCGAGGCCGGATTCATCGGAAATCTGGTGGATGAAGCCGCGCTCGCTCATGACGCGCAGGAAATCGGATTTGAAGGCAGACATTTTTTCTTCCTGGAGATCGCTTGGTACGCAGCCAAGCTTGATATGAACGCGGGCGTTTAGCATCCAAGCGGCCGAAGCAAAAGTGCTTTCCGGTTTGCGGCCGGATTGGGTTCGACGCCCGCGCGTCCTTGCCTCGCCCATTTTGCTGGCGTAATGAGGCGCCGCGCAAAGACCAAGCGCGCCTTACGCCGCGACGGGGCCATCCCGCAGACAGATCGGACAAGCTCCCGCGATGAACAGGAACTATCTCTTCCTCTTTCTGTTCAGCATCGTCATGACCGTCAGCGGACTGGCCATCCTGCCGCCGGTCGATCGCGACGAATCCCGCTTCGTCCAGGCGACCAAGCAGATGGTCGAGACCGGCGATTATGTCGACATCCGCCTCCAGGACGTCACGCGCTACAAGAAGCCGATCGGCATCTACTGGCTGCAATCGGCGGCCGTCGCGTTGAGCGGCGAGGGGGCCGGGGCGCCGATCTGGGTTTATCGCCTGGTCTCGATGCTTGGCATTGCGCTGGCGGTCGTCGGCATCGGCTGGACCGGGACAAAACTCTTCGGCGCCAATGCCGGCCTTGCCGCCGGCCTGATGATGGCGGCGATCTTCGCCACCGCCTTCGAAGGTCGCGACGCCAAGACCGACGCCATGCTTCTTGCCTGTTGCGTGGCGGCGCAAGGCGCGCTGGCGCAGGTCTATCTGGCGGCGCGGCGCAACGAACCGGCACCTGGCCATCTGCCGTGGATCTTCTGGATCGCGCAAGGGCTCGGCATCCTCATCAAGGGGCCGGTCGCGCCGCTGTTGTCGCTGCTCACGGCGGCCGCATTGATTGCCTTCGACCGCGACTGGCGCTGGTTGCTCAAGATGAAGCTGGTGCGCGGCGTCATCATCGTGCTTGCGATCGTGCTGCCCTGGCTCATCCTCATCACCTGGAAGAGCGGCGGCGCCTTCTTCCAGGAAGCGCTCGGCAAGGACATGCTGAACAAGGTGGCGCAGGGCGAGGAATCGCACGGCCTGCCGCCCGGCTTCTACATGCTGACCTATTCGCTGTTCATGTGGCCTTTCGGGCTGATCGCGGTCGGCGCCGGACTGCAGGCGATCAACCGGTTTTGGGACGATCCGCGCCTGCGCTTCTGCCTGGCCTGGTACATTCCATTCTGGCTGGTGTTCGAGGCGATCCCGACCAAGCTGCCGCATTATGTCATGCCGGCCTATCCGGGCATGGCGCTGCTGGTCGGCTGGCTGCTGACCTTGCCGGCCGACCAGGCCAATGCGCCGCTGAAGCGCTGGCAGAGTTGGCTTTGGTGGGCGACGGCCTTCGGTCTCGGCGTGGTGGCGATCGGCCTTGCCGTGGTCTGCGTCGGCTTGCCGCTCTATCTGACGAAGACCTTTTCCTGGTGGAGCATTCCGGCGGCGATCGCCGCTTTGGCCACCGGATATCTGGCGTTCCCGCGCCAATTGCAGGTGCCGCTCGGACGCATCGCCGCGATCGCGGTCGGCGCCGGTATCACCTTCAGCCTGCTGTTCGGCGTGATTGCGCCGTCGCTGAAGCCGATCTGGTTGAGCCCGGCTATCAAAGCCGCGGTCGACGCCAACCGTCTCTGCGACACCACTGTGCTTGCCTCGGCGAAGTATCAGGAGCCGAGCCTTGTGTTCCTGGTCGGCACCAAGACCGTGCTCACCGATGTCGACGGCGTGGCACGGCATCTTTTGGCTGATCCGTCCTGCGCTCTTGGACTGGTGCCGATCAAGGACGAGCAGAAGCTTACCGGCGCGCTGGCCGCGCAGGGCAAGTCGGCGCAGCGCCTGACCGAGATCGAAGGCATCAACTATTCGTCAGGAGACAAGCTCTCGCTCGGCCTTTATCGGGTGGCGCCGTGAACAACAGGCTCGGGCATCGAATATCCCTATATCGCCGCTCGCTCGGCAATTTTAGCGACACGATGAGGATCGTGAAGCGACGCTTTGCCGTGCGCCCGGCGCGCTATCCGAGAATTCTGTGGGCTGTGTGGGTACTTGCCTGGGCGCTGTTGACCGTGGCCGTCTTCCTGCGCCTCGACACAGGCGCGGGTGAGATGCGGAGCGAATGGTCGCCGGGTTTCGTGCGCTTCGCCGACTTCTTCACGCAATTCGGGCTTGGCGGCTGGTATCTCATTCCGGCGGCGCTTTGCCTCGTCGTTGCCAATCTGACGGATTGGCGCGGGCTTTCACGGGATGGCCGGATGCTCGTCTACAACTGGACGTGTTTCGCCTTCTTTGTGCTGTGTTCGGTTGGCCTTTCGGGCCTTGTGGTCAATCTGGTCAAATACGGCGTCGGCCGGGCGCGGCCGCTCTATTTCGACAGGTTCGGCGTCTTGTCGCTGCATCCTTTCGCCATGGATGCGCGCTTTGCCGGCTTCCCATCCGGCCACGCCACGACGATGGGCGCGATCTTCGGCATCCTGCTCTTGCTGTTCCCTCGGCGCTGGACCCTCGCGCTGATTGTCACCGCCTGCATTGCCTCGACACGCGTTTTCGTCGGCGCGCACTATCCGAGCGATACGGTCGCAGGTTTTGGCCTGGGACTGGCCTTCGCCATTCTCTCCGGCCTGGTCTTTGCCCGGCTCGGTTTCATTTTCGAGCACAACCAGGCGAAACTACCGGTGCGCAAAAAAGACGTTCCGGCTTGGCCGGTCCGATCCGCCCAACGTCAGGATAGCCATGGCCAGGCGGACCCGCTCAGCCGAAGAGGTTAGGGCCGACAAGCCGTAGGCTTATTGGCTGTCGAGCGTTTCACCGTTTCACGGAAACGGCGAACCGCTCTATCTTCTTGTTTTAACGCAATTCCGGACGGAAAACCGCTGACACTTTTCCCGGAATTGCGCTAGCGGAGCGGTTCGCTGACCTGCTGCAAGCAGCCGGCTTAGACAATCACGGCTGGAAGACCTCGGCGCAGTCTTCCAGCGATTTGCGCTTAGCGCAGCCGCTTCGGCCGGGGATCGGCGAGTTCGCCGGCCAGGCGCCGGTCGAGATAGTCGGAGCATTCCTGGATCAGCAGCTCGGAGTCGTTGGCGAAGAAATGGTTGGCGCCGGGCAGCGTCTTCTGGGTGATGGTGATGCCCTTCTGGGTGTGCAGCTTGTCGACCAGCCCTTGCACGTCCTTGGGCGGCGCCACCTTGTCGGCATCGCCATGGATGATGAGGCCGGACGACGGGCAGGGCGCCAGGAAGGAGAAGTCGTAAGTGTTGGGCTGCGGCGCCACAGAGATGAAGCCTTCGATCTCAGGCCGGCGCATCAGAAGCTGCATGCCGATCCACGAGCCGAAGGAATAGCCGGCGACCCAGCAGCTCTTGGAATCCGGATGCAGCGACTGCACCCAGTCCAGGGCTGCGGCCGCGTCCGACAATTCGCCGGTGCCGTGGTCGAATTCGCCCTGGCTGCGGCCGATGCCGCGGAAATTGAAGCGCAGGGTGGTGAAATCGCGCTTCTGGAACATGTAGAAGAGGTCATAGACGATCTTGTTGTTCATCGTGCCGCCAAATTGCGGGTGCGGATGCAGCACGATGGCGATCGGGGCGCTCTTTTCCTTCGAGGGCTGATAACGACCCTCCAGGCGACCGGCCGGACCGGCAAAAATGACCTCAGGCATAAAATACTCCACGTAGCATACGAGTGCGCTCGCCCGGAACTTCCTTGGCCTCTGCGACCTTGACGCCGGGCAAGCGTCTTCCTAGAAGCTAGTTTAGAATTGTTCAAAACTGGGTGGCCGGAACCCAATGGTCCGGACGCCCGCGCCGCAAGCCGGGTAAATAGGACGGCTTGCCTTGCAATTTCAAGGAAATAACGCGCTATTCTCGCGGGATAGTTGGCGGAAGGACGAACTGAGCGAAAATGGCCGCTAACCGCGCCTATCTCGATTACAACGCCAGCGCGCCGCTCCTTGCAGAGGCGCGGACGGCGATGGTCGCTGCGCTCGACGCCGCCAATCCGTCCTCGGTGCATGCCGAAGGCCGCGCGGCGCGGCGGCTGGTCGAAGATGCGCGCCGCGATGTGGCGCGGCTGGTCAACGCCAAGTCTGAGCATGTCGTCTTCACCTCCGGCGCTACCGAGGCCGCCTCGACGCTGCTGACGCCCGACTGGCGGATGGGCCGCGGCGCCATCCGCATGAGCCACCTTTACGTTTGCGAGGCCGATCATCCTTGCATCCTCAGCGGTGGGCGGTTCTCGGCAGGGCAAGTGTCACGTATCGGTGTGGATCGGAACGGCATCGCCGATCTCGACGCGCTGGCTACAGCGCTTGCCGCGCATGACAAGGCTGCCGGCCTGCCACTGGTTGCGATCCACGCCGCCAACAATGAGACCGGCGTCATCCAGCCGATCGAGCGTATTGCCGCAATCGTCAAGGCCGCGGGCGGGGTGCTGGTCGTCGACGCCGTGCAGGCGGCGGGGCGGATTGCGCTCGATATGTCAGTTCCTTATGCGGACTATCTGATCCTGTCCTCGCACAAGATCGGCGGTCCGAAGGGGGTTGGCGCGATTGTCGCCGCGTCCGACCTGATGATGCCGAAGCCGCTGGTCAATGGCGGCGGCCAGGAGAAGGGGCACCGCGCCGGCACGGAAAACATCGCCGGCATTGCCGGCTTCGGCGCTGCCGCGCGCGTTGCGCTGGCCGGTCTTGGCGATGTCGATGCGATCGCACAACGTCGCGATGAGATCGAAGCCATCGTGACAGGATTGGTGCTGGACGCGGAAATCTTCGGAAATGGCGCTCCGAGGCTTGCCAACACGACATTCTTCGCTATTCCCGGCGTCAAGGCCGAGACGGCGCAGATCGCTTTCGATCTTGCCGGCATAGCCTTGTCGGCGGGATCGGCCTGCTCGTCGGGAAAAGTCGGGCCGAGCCATGTGCTGAAGGCGATGGGCCATGGCGACAGCCTCGGCGCGTTGCGCGTGTCGATCGGCCGCGCGACCGGTGTCGAGGACATCGCGGCGTTCAAGGCAGCGCTGGCCGGCATTGCCGGACGCCGGGCCGGGAAGGAACAAGCCGCCTGAAGGGCGGCAGGGCATAGGAAGCGAGAATTGCCTCATGGTTCTCGCAAACCTGTTGCCCGAGGATGAATTCAGGCCATCTGGCCTGGTAGAGCCGTGCGTTTCGCGCTGGCCGGGTGAATTTCCGGTTGGAACGCACTATATGGAACTTACGCCGCTTCGGGCCCTTCGGTCGCCCGATTGAAAGCGATGCCATAGTTTGAAAACTGCCGGGCCTTGAACCCGGCGTGGATGGAGAACGCTGATGCCTGCTGTGCAGGAGACGATCGATCGAGTTCGAAAGATCGACGTCGACCAGTATAAATACGGATTCCAGACAGAGATCGCGATGGACAAGGCCCCCAAGGGCCTGAGCGAAGACATTATTCGCTTCATCTCGGCCAAGAAGGATGAGCCGTCCTGGATGCTGGAATGGCGTCTGGAAGCCTATCGGCGCTGGCTGACGCTGGAAGAGCCGACCTGGGCGCGCGTCCATTATCCGAAGATCGACTTCCAGGACATCTACTATTACGCGGCACCGAAGAGCACGCCCGGCCCGACGTCGCTGAGCGATGTCGATCCCGAATTGCTCAAGGTCTATGAGAAGCTCGGCATTCCGCTCAAGGAGCAGGAAATCCTCGCCGGCGTACAGAAAACCGACGTGTCCGAGCTCGAGGAAGCCAGCGACAATGTCTACAAGTCGGGCCGCGTCGCCGTCGACGCGGTGTTCGATTCCGTTTCGGTAGTTACCACCTTCAAGAAGGAGCTGGCGCAGGCCGGCGTCATCTTCTGCTCGATCTCGGAAGCCATCCGCGAGCATCCGGAACTCGTAAAGAAATATCTCGGCTCGGTCGTGCCGACCTCGGACAATTTCTACGCGACGCTGAATTCGGCCGTGTTCACCGACGGTTCGTTCGTCTTCGTGCCGAAGGGCGTGCGCTGCCCGATGGAACTGTCGACCTATTTCCGCATGAACGAGAAGAACACCGGCCAGTTCGAGCGCACGCTGATCATCGCCGAGGAGGGGGCTTACGTCTCCTATCTCGAGGGATGCACGGCCCCGCAGCGCGACGAGAACCAGCTGCATGCGGCTGTCGTCGAACTGGTGGCGCTCGACGATGCCGAGATCAAATATTCGACGGTACAGAACTGGTATCCCGGCGACGCCGAGGGCAAGGGCGGCATCTACAATTTCGTCACCAAGCGCGGCGACTGCCGTGGCGACCGCTCGAAGATCTCGTGGACGCAGGTCGAGACCGGCTCGGCGATCACCTGGAAATATCCGAGCTGCATCCTGCGCGGCGACGATTCCAGCGGCGAGTTCTATTCGATCGCCGTGTCGAACGGCTACCAACAGGTCGACAGCGGCACCAAGATGATCCATCTCGGCAAGAACACGTCGAGCCGTATCATCTCCAAGGGCATTGCCGCCGGCTTCTCGCAGAACACCTATCGCGGCCAGGTCTCGGCGCACCGCAAGGCGACCAACGCGCGCAACTTCACCAACTGCGACTCGCTTCTGATCGGCGACCAGTGCGGCGCGCACACCGTGCCTTACATGGAAGCCAAGAACTCGACGGCGCAGTTCGAACATGAAGCGACGACGTCGAAGATTTCCGAGGACCAGAAGTTCTACGTCATGCAGCGTGGCATCCCCGAGGAAGAGGCGATCGCGCTGATCGTCAACGGCTTTGTCAAGGATGTCATCCAGCAACTGCCGATGGAGTTCGCGGTCGAAGCGCAGAAGCTGATTGGCATCTCGCTTGAGGGGAGTGTGGGGTGATGAGCTCCGGCTTTGCGATGTCATCTCTGAGCCTGGCACCGTCATCCTCGGATTTGGCGCCGTCGTCTCTGAGTTTCGCGCTGTCGTCTGTGAGTCTCGTGCCGTCATCCTCGGGCTTGTCCCGAGGATCTGCTGTCCAACAGAGATACGGCGCGATCGGTATTGAGAGGCGGGTAGATCCTCGGGACAAGCCCGAGGATGACGGCGCCAAGTTTAAAGATGCCGGCACCTTGGACCGGTCATCAGCAGGAAAATGACTGGCTTTGTTTACATGATGTCCGATAAGCCGCGTGGAGTTATCTACATTGGTGTAACGAGCGATTTGCATGCGCGAGTGTGGGAACACCGTAATGATGTGCACCGAGGTTTTACCTCGAAATATAGTGCAAAGAATCTGGTTTGGTTCGAACGGCACCCAAATATCGTTCTAGCGATTCAGCGCGAAAAGTCTTTGAAGCGCTATCGCCGCGAATGGAAGACGAATCTGATTGAAGGCCTAAACCCGACTTGGCTGGATTTGTATGAGAGCATTGATGAGATTGAGAATGTCTATCGGCCTCATCCGAATACGAGAATGTGGAGTGATTACAATTAAGAAGTCAGCAGATACTCGCGCGCTACGGTCGTCATCCTCGGGCATTGCACCGTCATTGCCGGGTATTGCGCCGTCATCCTCGGGCTTGTCCCGAGGATCTGCCGCCCAACGAGAATGTGACGCAATCATGATTGAGAGGTCGGTAGATCCTCGGGACAAGCCCGAGGATGACGCGCTTCGTCTTGCGGGCGCGCTTTTAGGGAGATCCCGTCAGGGACCGAGCGTCGAGAACGACAAGAACACGAAAGTAGAAAATGATGCTTGAAATCAGAAACCTTCACGCCCGCATCGTCGATGATGGCACCGAGATCATCCGCGGCTTGAACCTGATCGTGAAAGACGGCGAGGTCGCCGCCATCATGGGGCCCAACGGCTCGGGCAAGTCGACGCTGTCCTATATCCTCGCCGGCCGCGAGGATTATGAAGTCACCGAAGGCGACATCCTCTACAACGGCCAGTCGATCCTGGAGATGGACCCGGCCGAGCGCGCCACGGCGGGCATCTTCCTCGCCTTCCAATACCCGATGGAGATACCGGGCGTCGCGACCATGGAATTCCTGAAAGTGGCGATGAACGAGCAGCGCAAGGCGCGCGGCGAGGAGCCGCTGAAGATCCCGGAATTCCTCAAGCGGGTGAAGGAGGCGGCAGCCTCGCTCTCGATGGACATGGCGATGCTGAAGCGGCCGCTCAATGTCGGCTTCTCCGGTGGCGAGAAGAAGCGCGCCGAGATCCTGCAGATGAAGCTGCTTGAGCCGAAGCTCTGCGTGCTCGACGAGACCGATTCCGGCCTCGACATCGACGCGCTGAAGATCGTCTCGGACGGCGTCAACGCGCTGCGTTCGCCGGAGCGCTCCATCGTCGTCATCACGCACTACCAGCGCCTCCTGGAGCACATCGTGCCCGACAGCGTGCACGTGCTCTACAAGGGCCAGGTCATCAAGTCCGGCGACAAGTCGCTGGCGCTCGACCTCGAGGCCAATGGCTATGCCGGCGTGATCGGGCAAGCCGCGTGAGATGGGAGCAGTCGAGGCAAGAGCGATGAACATGCATGCACAGCCCCAGCGGACATTGGCCGAGACGGCGCTGATCGACGCCTTCGGCGAGCGCCTGTCGCTGCTGCCGGGCGACGGCGCGGTGATGACCAAGCGCGATGACGCCATCGAGGCGATCAAGCACGGCCTGCCGACGCGGCGCGTCGAATCCTGGCACTATACGGATTTGCGTCGCCTGCTGACGGCGGTGCCGGGTTTCGAGGCCGATGCTGTCGCAAAAGCGCTGGCTCCTATTCTGGACGGTTCCGCCGTCCTGCCGGTGCTGAACGGCGTGTCGCAGACAAAACTGCCCCAGGTCGAAGGCGTTGCCGTGCAGCGCCTGTCGGAGAAGCTGACCGATGGCAGCGTGGCGCCGGGGTTGGACCCTTACGGTTCCGACGACGCGATCGGCGCGCTCAACACGGCCTTCGTCGCCGACGGCTATTTCGTCGAGATCGCCGACGGCACGGAATTGGAAAAGCCGATCGAATTGCAGAACCTGCAGGCCGGAGGCCAGGCGCATGTGCGGCTGCTGACAAGGTTGGCGCCGGCGCCAAGGCGATCATCGTCGAGCGGCAAACCGGTGACGGTAACGATGCGCTCGTCAGCTCGGTCAGCCAGCTTGTGCTTGACGAGGGCGCCGAGGTGATCTGGCTGATTGTCCAGGAACAGCCGGAGACGGCGACGCACCTGGCGCAGTTCAAGGCGCATATCGGCAAGGACGCGAAGCTGACGCTGTTCGTGATGAACGCCGGCGGCGAGACTGGTGCGCCAGGAGGTCGTGGTCAGGACGACGGGCGAAGGCGCCGACTTCAAGCTGCGCGGCGTCAATCTGCTCGCCGGCGATACACACACTGATGTTACCATGGTGCTCGACCATGCCGTACCGCACACGACCTCGACCGAGGTGATCCGCAATGTGGTGACCGGCAAGGCGCGCGGCGTCTTCCAGGGCCGCATCAACGTGCATCAATACGCGCAGAAGACCAACGCCAAGATGGCCTGCAATACGCTGCTCCTGTCGGATGATGGCGAGTTCTCGACCAAGCCGGAGCTGGAAATCTTCGCCGACGACGTCGTCTGCGGCCATGGTGCGACCGTCACCGAGATCGACCACAACCATCTGTTCTATCTGATGGCGCGCGGCATCGACGAGAAGAGCGCGCGCGGCCTGCTGGTGAAGGCTTTCGTCGCCGAAGTGATCGAAGAATTCGACGACGAGGCGCTTGTCGAGGCGCTGGAGGCCCGCCTCGATGGCTGGTTCGTGGCGCATGGCTAGCGCCTTTCCTTCTCCCCTTGTGCGAGAAGGTGGATCGGCGTTAGCGCCGAGACGGACGAGGGGCGCGTGACGGAACGAGGCGGTGCCTCAAGAGAGCTTGTGATGGACCAGAAGATCGAAACCACCCCCTATGATGTCGAGGTGATCCGCCGCGATTTCCCGATCCTGTCGCGCGAAGTCTATGGCAAGCCGCTCGTCTACCTCGACAATGGCGCGTCGGCGCAGAAACCGCAGGTGGTGCTCGACACCATCCAGCACGCATACAGCCAGGAATACGCCAACGTCCATCGTGGCCTGCATTTCCTGTCGAACGCCGCGACCGATGCCTATGAGAAGGCGCGGAAGTCCGTGCAGCGGTTTTTGAACGCGCCGAGCACCGACAACATCGTCTTCACGTCCAACACGACCTCGGCGATCAACACGGTCGCCTATGGCTATGGCATGCCGCGGATCGGCGAGGGCGACGAGATCGTGCTGTCGATCATGGAGCACCACTCCAACATCGTGCCCTGGCATTTCATCCGCGAACGGCAGGGCGCCAAGCTGGTCTGGGTGCCGGTCGACGATCTCGGCGCCTTCCACATCGAGGAATTCGAGAAGCGGCTGACCAACCGCACCAAGCTTGTCGCCATCACGCAGATGTCCAACGCTTTGGGCACGGTGACGCCGATCAAGGAGATCGTGCGCATCGCGCATGCGCGGGGCATTCCCGTGCTCGTCGACGGCAGCCAGAGCGCTGTCCATATGCCGATCGACGTGCAGGACCTCGACTGCGATTTCTTCGTCTTCACCGGACACAAGGTCTACGGGCCGTCGGGCATCGGCGTGCTCTACGGCAAGAAGGATATGCTCGAGCAGATGCGGCCCTTCATGGGCGGCGGTGAGATGATCGAGGAGGTGACGGAGGACATCGTCACCTACAACGACCCGCCGCATCGCTTCGAGGCCGGCACGCCGCCGATCGTGCAGGCGATCGGCCTGGGCGCGGCGCTGGAATATATGGAGACGGTCGGCCGCGAGCGCATCGCCGCGCATGAGGCGGACCTGAAGACCTATGCTCATGAGCGGCTGCGCGCCATCAACTCGCTGCGCATCTTCGGCGACGCACCGGGCAAGGGCGCCATCATCTCGTTCGAATTGCAGGGAATTCATGCCCATGACGTCTCGATGGTGATAGACAGGCAGGGTGTGGCGGTCCGCGCCGGCACGCATTGCGCCCAGCCGCTGTTGAAACGCTTCGGCGTCACCTCCACATGCAGGGCATCGTTCGGCATGTATAATACCAGGGCCGAAGTCGACGCTTTGGCCGGGGCGCTGGAAAAGGCGCGAAAATTCTTCGGATGACGATGATGGATGATGTGAGCACCACCGCAGAGACCGCGCCGGAAACGGCT
This sequence comes from Mesorhizobium sp. ORM8.1, assembly GCF_053005525.2. Classification (NCBI taxonomy): domain Bacteria; kingdom Pseudomonadati; phylum Pseudomonadota; class Alphaproteobacteria; order Hyphomicrobiales; family Phyllobacteriaceae; genus Mesorhizobium; species Mesorhizobium sp. ORM8.1. The sequence goes on from NZ_CM132600.1 coordinate 7,116,066, forward strand.
GCCAACGGCATCGTCTCGGCCTCGGCCATTCCCGCCGACGAACTGGCGCGGCTGACCGACGACATCGTCTCGGCGCTGAAGACGGTCTACGACCCGGAAATCCCGGCCGACATCTACGAGCTTGGCCTCGTCTACAAGATCGACATCGAGGACGACCGCTCGGTCAAGATCGACATGACGCTGACCGCGCCGGGCTGCCCGGTGGCCGGCGAAATGCCCGGATGGGTGGAAAACGCCGTCGGCGCCGTCGAAGGCGTGTCCGGCGTCGAGGTCAACATGACCTTCGATCCGCCCTGGACGCCGGACCGCATGTCGGAAGAGGCGCAGGTCGCGGTGGGTTGGTACTGAGAGCTTCTATTTGACGTCATGTCCGTACGCACGGGCATACGCTTTGACCACTTCCGAAAACCGCTCGGGGTCTATGCGTGTTCCAAGCGCCATCATGCCACTCCCAAACGCTATTTGGAGTTCGTCCTTCTTCAGGAAAAAATGCTGCCCCCGCCAGTTTAACTTGAGAATCCTGCCCGTGCCCGGCTTCAGTCCCAGGTGTATGAACATCGGGTATTTTGTAACCTGGTTGACCGCTGACCATGGGACAAATTCGGTCATGATGTTGGAATCTCTCAATCCATCGGGAGAGAGTGTCACCGAACGATTTTGTCGAAATATTTGATAGGTAAATATCGAGCATGTAAAAATTACATACAATAGTAAAAGTATGAAAATTGCATCATATGCTAAACCATTACCTCTATATAGAGCTATAAATCCAATAAGGATAACAGAAGATATTATCGCGAATCCTAGAAAGTTATTAATCTTAACATCATAATCTTCGGTGAAGACAATAAGGTTGTCGACGTCGACGCCAGATTCGGATTCTGAGGGGATGGATGGGCCACCAGTCAAGGTTGTTCCTATAGAAAGTTTGAACCAGTATAGCGATTAAAATGGTGCAAGGCGACTTGGATTGTGGGCTTCGGTGCATGGGGTAAATGAGGCTGAACCTGGATGACGAGAGGGGGGCAACTTTCTGGGGTTGCGCCGGCCAGCAAACTTCACCATTTTATAGGAAGACTCATTCCGCAGGCCTTGAACCTGCGTGAACGCGGAGAAAAAGCATGGGACGCTTCGCCGTCATCACGATGACCGAAAAGGCCGCCGACCGCGTGCGCGAGATCGTCGCCACGCGCGACAACGCGCATGGCATCCGGCTCGGCATCAAGAAGGGCGGCTGCGCCGGCATGGAATACACGGTCGATCTGGTGACCGAGCCGAACACCAAGGACGACCATATCGAGCGCGACGGCGCCCATGTCTATGTCGCGCCGGAAGCCGCGCTTTTCCTGTTCGGCACCGAGATGGATTTCGAGCAGACGACGCTGCGCACCGGCTTCACCTTCCACAACCCGAACCAGAGTTCGGCCTGCGGCTGCGGCGAATCGGTCGAATTGAAGCCTGCCGATCTCAAGGCGCTGGCCGAAGCGCGCGCCTCCGCCTGATTTTCCTTCGCCCCGTTTACGGGGAGAAGGTGGCCCGAAGGGCCGGATGAGGGTAATTTCGTCCTGTCCGATGCTGGCGCCGCCCCTCATCTCTGCCTGCCGGCATCTTCTCCCCGTAAACGGGGCGAAGAAGGCTAATCGACCCACATCCCTGTCCGTTTGTGCCAGTCGGCGATCGACTCCTCCGGATAGACGTCGAAGACCTTGTCCTTTTTGCCGATCACCGGCTCGACCCAGTTGGCCTTGTATTTCAGCATCAGATGCACCTTCTCCGGCGGCTTCGGCAGGTCGCTGTCGATTGCCGAGGCGAAGGGGTGCACCAGCTCCGGCCAGGTCGGGTCGTAGAGCCACAGGGCCGCGCCGCACTTCCTGCAGAAATTGCGCTCGCCGGTCGAGATCTCGCAATGAGGATGCTCGTCGTCCTCGATCTCGGCGCGAAAGACGCCGAGGCTGCGCTTGCCCCTGATGTTCATGGTTTCGTAGTCGGCGCCGAGATTGATGGCAAAACCGCCACCGCCCTGCTGCTTGCGGCAGATCGAGCAGTAGCAGAGCATGAACGGCACCGGCGTGTGGCTTTCCACCTCGAAGCGGACGGCGCCGCAGCGGCAGGAGCCTTTGAGCAGGACAGGCATGAAGGTACTCCGTTTCCAGATTTCAACTTGTCAGCATGCTTTTGGTTGCGGCCATGACAAGACCGGAAGCCGGTGACATGATAGCGCCATGGACAATGAACGCATCGCCGAATTGTTCGAGGGGCTAGGCTCGGTCAGCATCCGCAGGCTGTTCGGCGGCAAGGGCATCTATTTCGACGGCGTGATCGTGGCCATCGTGCTGCGCGGCGAGTTGCTGCTCAAGGCCGACGAGCAGAGCGCGCCGGACTTCGAGGCCGCCGGCTGCAAGCAGTGGACCTATACCGGCTCACGGCATGGCAAGCAGGTCGCGATGCCGTATTGGAGCATTCCCGACAGCGCGCTTGACGATCCCGACGAGATGAATGTCTGGGCGCGCCGCGCGCATGAGGCCGGACGAAGGGCGGGGAAGTGAGGCCTACAGCGCCTTGGCAATCTCGGCCGCCAGCCGCGCATTGTTCTCGACCAGCGCGATGTTGGTCTTGAGGCTGCGGCCGCCGGTCAGTTCCAGGATTTTTCCCAGCAGGAACGGCGTCACCGCCTTGCCAGTGACGTTCTGCGCTTCCGCGGCCTTCTGCGCGGCCTCGATGTAGCCGGCCATCTCGTCGGCTGGGATTTCGTCATTCTGCGGCACCGGATTGGCGATCAGGATGCCACCGCCCAGGCCCAGCGCGGACCGAGTCTCGTAGAACCGCGCGATTTCTTCCGCCTTGTGCAGGGTGAGGGGGCGCGGAAGCGCGATTGCCGCGACCAGAAGGCCGGCATGGTCTCGCAGGCGTGGCCGACCACGGGCACGCCGCGCGTCTCCAGCACTTCAAGCGTCTTTTCGATGTCGAGGATCGCCTTGGCGCCGGCCGAGACGACGATGACAGGGGTGCGCGCCAACTCATCCAGGTCGGCCGAGATGTCGAAGCTCTTTTCCGCGCCCTTGTGGACGCCGCCGATGCCGCCGGTGGCGAAGACCGTTATCCCGACCATATGCGCGGCGATCATCGTGGCGGCGACTGTGGTGCCGCCGGTACGGCCTTGCGCCACCGCAAAGCCGAGATCGGCGCGCGACAGCTTCATGGCGTCGCCGGTCATGGCCAGCGATTCGCGCTCGCCATCGGAAAGCCCGATCTTGATGCGGCCGTTGACCACGGCGATCGTCGCCGGCACGGCGCCACCGTCGACGATGATCTGCTCGACCTTGGCCGCCATCGCGCCATTGTCGGGATAGGGCATGCCGTGGGTGATGATGGTGCTTTCGAGCGCCACCACCGGCTTGCCGGCGCGGAGCGCTTCGGCGACCGGCGGATGGATGTCGATGAACGGGCTGGCGGTTTGCGGTGTCATGTCTGTCTCCGATCCGGAGAATTGAGCTCCGGCAAGATGATTCTTTGGCCCTATGCCACTTCCCGCGCCTGCGGCACAAGGGCGAGCGCCTGCGCGAAGCTCGCCACCGTGAAGGCCGGCACGGCCTCGACGCCCTCGATGGCAAGCATTGCCGCGGCGAGGCCCTCGCGCAGGGCGGAGCGCAAGGGCAGTCCGCGCAGCATCGCGGCGACCGTGGCGCCGGTCAACGCATCGCCGGCGCCGGTGACGTCGGCAATCCGGCGTGGCGCGGGCGGATCGATTTCGAACATGCCGCTGTCGTCGAAGCCCAGCACCGGGGCGCTGCCGGCCGTGATCACGCCGGCGCCGAGGCCGGCCTGCCTCAGTCTGCCGACGGCGTCCCCGTCCGACAGATCGGCGCCGGCAAGTGCTGCCACTTCGCGGCGGTTCATGAAGAGCAGCGACAGCGCGCCAAGCAGCGGCGCCAGGCGGACGACCTTGGCCGGCGAGACGGCGATGGCAAAGACCGGACGGTCGCCGGCCAGCGCCGTCAGCCGCTCCAGCGCCGCCGTCGGCAAATTGGCGTCGCACAAAATGGCGTCGGCGGCGCCGATCGCCTCGCGCACCTTGGCGCGTCTTATCTGCTTGGGAAAAGCGAGATCGTAGAGCGCCATGTCGGCCAGGCCGACGATCAGCTCGCCCTCTGCGTCGATCAAGGCAGTATAGCTCGGCGTGACGCGGTCGAGGAACACCACCGAGAGGTCGGTTATCCCGGCATCGTCGATGGCCGAGGCAACTGTGTCTGCCGCCGCGTCGCCGCCGCGCACGGACATCAGCGATGCCGACACGCCGCGCTTCACCACGCTGCGCAACGCGTTGAAGACAACCCCGCCGACATCCTCGCGCATGACGCCCGGATTGGAGGCGGCGGGCACATAGGCGCCCGAGACCTGGCCGCGGCGGTCGATGTGGGCGCCGCCCAGCGCCAGGATTGTCGGGGATGTCGGCATGCGGTGGGATTACCTTGTTGATCGTTCGGTCGCGCACACTAGATTTCCGCTCACCGCCTCGCAATGTTCGCGCAGGGCTTCGCGATCGGCAGCGATTCGGGGCCGGGGGCTTGCGTCGCTTCTGGACCAGTCGCCGCGGCCGCGACTAACCCTGGTGAGACAAAAATAGAACAAATCCAGATATTGATTGTTTTTCAAATGTTTGTTGCCACTTGCCAAATGAGAACAAAAAAGGTACAAACTAATAAGGATTACGGATTGTCCGGCCTTCATTGACGACCAAGGGGTGATGTATCATGGCTCAGAATTCTTTGCGGCTTGTAGAGGACAAGGCAGTGGACAAATCAAAGGCTCTGGATGCGGCGCTGTCGCAAATCGAGCGCGCCTTCGGCAAGGGCTCGATCATGCGGCTCGGCGCCAACGAGCAGGTAGTCGAGATCGAAACCGTGCCAACGGGATCGCTTGGCCTCGACATCGCGCTCGGCGTCGGCGGCCTGCCGCGCGGCCGCATCGTCGAAATCTACGGGCCGGAAAGCTCGGGCAAGACGACGCTGGCGCTGCACACGGTGGCGGAAGCCCAGAAAAAGGGCGGCATCTGCGCCTTCGTCGATGCCGAACACGCGCTCGATCCGGTCTATGCCCGCAAGCTCGGCGTCGATCTGGAGAACCTCCTGATCTCGCAGCCCGATACCGGCGAGCAGGCGCTGGAAATCTGTGATACGCTGGTGCGCTCCGGCGCCATCGACGTGCTGGTGGTCGATTCGGTCGCGGCACTGACGCCGCGCGCCGAAATCGAAGGCGAGATGGGCGATTCGCTGCCGGGTCTGCAGGCCCGCCTGATGAGCCAGGCGCTGCGCAAGCTGACCGCCTCGATCTCGCGCTCCAACACCATGGTCATCTTCATCAACCAGATCCGCATGAAGATCGGCGTCATGTTCGGCTCGCCGGAAACCACCACCGGCGGCAATGCGCTGAAATTCTACGCCTCGGTGCGCCTCGACATCCGCCGCATCGGCTCGGTCAAGGACCGCGACGAGGTCGTCGGCAACCAGACCCGCGTCAAGGTGGTCAAGAACAAGCTGGCCCCGCCCTTCAAGGTGGTCGAGTTCGACATCATGTATGGCGAGGGCGTGTCGAAGACCGGCGAATTGGTCGATCTCGGCGTCAAGGCCGGCGTCATCGAGAAGTCGGGCGCCTGGTTCTCCTACAATTCGCAACGCCTCGGCCAGGGCCGCGAGAACGCAAAGCTGTTCCTGCGCGACAATCCCGACACCGCGCGCGAGGTCGAGCTGGCGTTGCGCCAGAATGCCGGTCTGATCGCCGAGAAATTCCTCGAAAATGACAGATCCGAGGGCAATGGCGATGACGGTTTCGAGGACGAAGCCGGCGCCGTGTAAGATGCTGGACCCCAGCAATGTCCGGAATAATGCCGACAGTTAGCTGGCTTGGCCGGAGTTCGGCCACAATCCTGGCATATCGGCATATGCTTATGTAATTGAGTTCTGTAGTACCGCGTTCCTGAACCGCCGGCCCTCGTGCCGGCGGTTTGCGTTTTAAGCGCCGGAATTCGAGCGCGGGGCTCTCTGGCTTGGCTTAAAGCGCGTCGCGCTGAAACGGATTCAGGCGACGCGCAGGCTTTGTTTTTGCGCATATCGTTTCCCCAAAACCGCTGCGCAGTTTTGGGCGACATGCTTAGTCCCGTGTTTCTGGACAGGGCCAAGGCCTATCGCTAAAAGGCCAATCCATCTCTTTGTTTCGACGCAATTCCGGACGGAGGGTTACGGCGAAGTCGCCGAACTTAACCGCTTCGCACTTTTCCTGGAATTGCTTTAGACACAAAACCCATTGCCGCCGGCCGTGCCGGCGGTTTTCGTGAAAAGGCAGTATGCAATGGTTGGCGTGAACGAGATCCGGTCGACATTCCTCGACTACTTCCGCAAGGAAGGGCACGAGATCGTCGCCTCGAGCCCGCTGGTGCCGCGCAACGATCCGACATTGATGTTCACCAATGCCGGCATGGTACAGTTCAAGAACGTCTTCACCGGCCTGGAGAAGCGTCCCTATTCGCGTGCCTCGACGGCGCAGAAGAGCGTGCGCGCCGGCGGCAAGCACAATGACCTCGACAATGTCGGCTACACCGCGCGCCATCTCACCTTCTTCGAGATGCTCGGCAATTTCTCGTTCGGCGATTACTTCAAGGAACGCGCCATCGAGCTTGCCTGGAACCTGATCACCAGGGAGTTCGGGCTGAACAAGGACAAGCTGCTGGTCACCGTCTACCACACCGACGACGAGGCGGCGGGGTTCTGGAAGAAGATCGCCGGCTTTTCGGAAGACCGCATAATCCGCATCGCGACCTCGGACAATTTCTGGGCGATGGGCGATACCGGCCCGTGCGGCCCGTGCTCGGAGATCTTCATCGATCGCGGCGAGCACATCTGGGGCGGCCCGCCCGGCAGCCCGGAAGAGGATGGCGACCGGTTCCTGGAATTCTGGAACCTGGTGTTCATGCAGTATGAGCAGGTGACGAAGGAAGAGCGCATCGATCTGCCGCGTCCCTCGATCGACACCGGCATGGGCCTGGAGCGCATGGCGTCCATCATGCAAGGCGTGGAAAGCGTCTTTGAGACCGACTTGTTCCGCCACCTGATCGACGCCGCCTCGTCAGCGCTCGGCCATGGCCCGGATGCGGAGAATGTCGCGTCCTACCGCGTCATTGCCGATCATCTGCGCTCGTCGTCCTTCCTGGTGGCCGACGGCGTGCTGCCGTCGAACGAAGGCCGCGGCTATGTGCTGCGCCGCATCATGCGCCGCGCCATGCGCCATGCGCAGCTGCTCGGCGCCAAGGAGCCCTTGATGTGGCAGCTGGTGCCGGCGCTGGTGCGCGAGATGGGCCAGGCCTATCCGGAACTCTTACGCGGGCAGGAACTGATCGCCGAGACGCTGAAGCTCGAGGAGACGCGTTTCGGCAAAACGCTGACGCGCGGCCTTGGCCTGCTTTCAGAAGCCACCGAGACATTGCATGCCGGCGACATGCTGGACGGTGAGACGGCCTTCAAGCTCTACGACACTTATGGCTTCCCGCTCGACCTGACGCAGGATGCGCTGCGCCAGCGCAGCATCTCGGTCGACCTTGCCGGCTTCACCGACGCGATGGAGCGGCAGAAGGCCGAGGCGCGCGCGCATTGGGCGGGCTCGGGTGAAGCGGCGACCGAGACGGTATGGTTTGCGGTGCGCGAGAAGACCGGCGCGACCGAATTCCTCGGCTATGAGACTGAAGCTGCCGAAGGCCTGATCCAGGCGCTGGTCAAGGACGGCAAGACCATCGACAGCGCCGATCAGGGCGATGCCGTTGCCGTGGTCGTCAACCAGACGCCGTTCTACGCTGAGTCCGGCGGCCAGATGGGCGACACCGGCGTAATCTCCGGCGACGGCTTCTCGATCGAGATTTCCGATACGCAGAAGAAAGCCGACGGCCTGTTCGTCCATATCGGCAAGGTCGCGAACGGCACCGTCAAGACGGGTACAGCCGTTGAACTGAAGGTCGACCATGCCCGCCGCTCGAAGCTGCGCGCCAACCATTCCGCGACCCATCTGATCCACGAGGCGCTGCGCGAGGTGCTGGGCACGCATGTGGCGCAGAAAGGCTCGCTGGTGGCGCCCGAGCGGCTGCGCTTCGACATTTCGCACAACAAGCCGATTTCGGCGCAGGATCTCGATGAGGTCGAGCGCATGGCGAACGAGATCGTCGTGCAGAACAGCCCGGTGACGACGCGCCTGATGTCGGTCGACGACGCCATTGCCGAGGGCGCCATGGCGCTGTTCGGCGAGAAATACGGCGACGAGGTGCGCGTCGTGTCGATGGGCACCGGCGTGCACGGCGCCAAGGCCAACCGTCCTTATTCGGTCGAGCTCTGCGGCGGCACGCATGTCAGATCGACCGGCGATATCGGCCTGGTGCGCATCCTGTCGGACAGCGCGGTCGCGGCCGGCGTGCGCCGCATCGAGGCGCTGACCGGCGAAGCGGCGCGCAAGCATCTCGACGAGCAGGACAAGCGCCTGAAGGCCGCGGCGGCGACGCTGAAGATCTCGCCGGCCGATGTGCCGGCGCGCGTCGAGACGCTGCTTGAGGAGCGCAAGAAGCTCGAGAAGGAGTTGACCGAGGCGCGCAAGAAGCTGGCGCTCGGCGGTGGCGCCGTTGCCGATGCTCCGGCGGCCAATGAGACGGTTGCCGGCATCGGCTTCCTCGGCAAGGCGGTCAGCGGCGTGGCGCCCAAGGACCTGAAGCCGCTCGCCGATGCCGGCAAGAAGACGCTGGGCTCCGGCGTCGTCGTCTTCGTCGGCGCCGGCGAGGACAACAAGGCGAGCGTGGTGGTCGCCGTCACCGACGACCTCACCGGCCGCTTCAGCGCCGTCGACCTGGTGCGCGTCGCTTCCGCAGCACTCGGCGGGCAAGGCGGCGGTGGACGCCCTGACATGGCGCAGGCCGGCGGCCCCGATGCGTCGAAGGCCAATGACGCGATCGCGGCGGTGCGGGCGGCGCTGGAGGCGGCGTAGGCTGGCGAGTTTGGCTTGGCCTCAGGCTAGGCGCGCCAGACTCTCATGCGGCAGTGCTGCCCCTCATCTGGCTGCCGCCATCTTCTCCCCGTAGAACGGGGAGAAGGGGCTGTTGTCGCGGCTTTCGCTCATCGCCAATGTTGCAAGAAGGGCGCCGGCGTTGCGGCCAGCTTCTTTCTCCCCGTTTACGGGGAGAAATGCCCGGCAGGGCAATGAGGGGCAGCGCCAGCCTTAAAGAAGCTCACTCAACCTAGTTGACCTTTTCCGTCCGCACAAAGCTCTGCCGCTCAGTCACCCGCCCATACCAGTCGCGAATATCCGCAAACCGCGCCAGCAAGTCGCGCCCTTCAGCGACCTTGACGAAATAGGCGATGATCGGCGCCGCATGCAGATCGGCCAGCGTCAGCTGGTCGCCGAGCAGCCACGGTCCTTGCATTTTCAGCGAGGTCAGCACCTTGAGCACCGTCTCCGCCTGCATAAGGCCGGCGGCAATCAGGCTCTCGTCCGGCTGAGCTTGCTCCAGCCGCTCGACCGCCACGTCCCAGACCATGGTGCGGTAGCCATAGGCGTCGAGCATGCCGGTGATCTGGGTCATCCTGGCCCGGCCGCGCGCGTCGGCCGGCTGCAGCGCCGGACCGTCGAAGACCTCATCGACATAGCGCGCGATCGCGCTCGTCTCGAACAGGCGAAAACCGTCATGCTCGAAGGCCGGGATGCGGCCGAACGGGTGGTGCTCCAGATACCAGGCCGGAATGCCTTCGGCGGCGAAGATGTCGAGTGGCACAAGCTCATAGTCGGCGCCTTTTTCCTCCAGCGCCATCCGGACGATGCGCACATAGACGCTGTAATCGGCGCCGTAGAGGATCGGCTTTGCCATTTGTCATCACTCTTTGCCATGGTGGTAGTGCGGCGAGCCGCGCTCCGTCTCGTCTTGCCTAAAGTCCCTCATCCAGACGCGCAATGCGCCGATGGCGTCAAAACCGCAGGCCAGTGCATCACGTAGCCCGTCGCCGCGATCATATCCTACCAAGGCAAGGCCCCGGCCAAATGCATTGGCTGCGGCCCGCGCAGCATCTCGATATGTCGACCTGCCATCCGCGGCAAAGACATTCGACACGCCAACCACCAGTTCTGATTTGTTAGCTATGCAGCCTGCGGTGAAGCCATTGGCCGTCCGTCTTCCAAGGACGGCGATCTCGCGGTCGGCCAGGATCGTCGGTGGAAAGACACGGCCACTTGAGAGAGATGATCCATCAGCCCAGGCAAACTCCCACATTTCCAAGCTGGCAGCGTCTTCAACACGCTCCCAGCCGAAAGGCGTCGTGGTCAGATGAGCCGGGTCCATCCAGATCCAGCTGGCTTCGAAGAGCTGGGAGAACCCTAACGGTTGGAGATCAAGACAGAAAAACCCATCCTTGACTGCAAAGCTGGCGAGAACGGATGTCAACCGGGCTACTTCCATAAGCTGAGCCGCCGTCGAAACGGCGTCCAGGCTGACAGCATTAGGGTAGTAGGATGGTGCTTTCTCCTCGCTTGACCAGAAGGAGTCGTTCCTCCGATCACTTAGTCCATGCGCCTTGAATATAGCCTGACACAGATCGGCGTTGTTGCCAGCGCAAAGGTGAACCTTTTCGCTGGCACCGCGCACCGCTCCTCACCCCATGGCTTTCTGCAAATTCTCGTCGATCTTGTCGAGGAAGCCGGTGGTCGACAGCCAGGGCTGGTCGGGACCGATCAGCAGCGACAGGTCCTTGGTCATGAAACCGCTTTCGACGGTCTGGATGCAGACCTTCTCCAGCGTGTCGGCAAACCGCTTCAATTCGGCATTGTCGTCGAGCTTGGCGCGATGTGACAGACCGCGCGTCCAGGCGAAGATCGAGGCGATCGAATTGGTCGAGGTTTCCTCGCCCTTCTGGTGCTGACGGTAGTGGCGGGTGACGGTGCCGTGCGCGGCTTCGGCCTCCACGGTCTTGCCGTCGGGCGTCATCAGCACCGAAGTCATCAGGCCGAGCGAGCCGAAGCCTTGTGCAACCGTGTCGGACTGCACGTCGCCGTCATAGTTCTTGCAGGCCCAGACATAGCCGCCCGACCATTTCAGGGCGGAGGCCACCATGTCGTCGATCAGGCGGTGCTCGTACCAGATTTTCTTTGCCTTGAACTCGGCCTCGAATTCCGCCTCGTAGACTTCCTGGAAGATGTCCTTGAAGCGGCCGTCATAGGCCTTGAGGATGGTGTTCTTGGTCGAGAGATAGACCGGATAGTTGCGCAGCAGGCCGTAATTCAGCGAGGCGCGAGCGAACTCGCGGATCGACTCGTCGAGATTGTACATGGCCATGGCGACGCCGGCGCCGGGGGCATCGTACACGTCGTGTTCGATCACCTGGCCGTCCTCGCCGACGAATTTGATCGTCAGCTTGCCCTTGCCGGGGAAGCGGAAATCGGTGGCGCGGTACTGGTCGCCGAAGGCGTGGCGGCCGACGATGATCGGCTTGGTCCAGCCGGGCACCAGGCGCGGCACGTTCTTCATGATGATCGGCTCGCGGAAGATGGTGCCGCCGAGGATGTTGCGGATGGTGCCGTTGGGCGACTTCCACATCTTCTTCAGCTTGAATTCCTCGACGCGCTGCTCGTCGGGGGTGATCGTGGCGCATTTGACGCCGACGCCCCATTTCTTGATGGCGTTGGCCGAGTCGATCGTCACCTGGTCGTTGGTGGCGTCGCGGTGCTCGATGCCGAGGTCGTAATATTCAAGTTTGAGGTCGAGATAAGGGTGGATCAGTTTGTCCTTGATGAACTGCCAGATGATGCGGGTCATCTCGTCGCCGTCGAGTTCGACGACCGGGTTCGCCACCTTGATCTTCGCCATGGAAAGAATGCCTCGTTGCTGGGGATCTGAACGGCCTTGCCCGCATGGCGTTCGGCCGGGGATGGGGAGCGTATATCAAAGGCCTTTTGAGCGCGCAAACCGCGATCCGCCTCATGTTGGACGAGTGCCGCTGTTGTGAATGCTTCATTTTCGGCGTCGGATGTGGCAGGGGACGCCGAAACGCCGCAAACATCGGTTACCGACCGCCATGCCCGCCCTAGAAGACGCAACCAAGACCTTATCCGCCGGACCGGCGATCATCCTGGTCGAGCCGCAGCTCGGCGAGAACATCGGCATGGTGGCCCGGGCGATGGCGAATTTCGGTTTGTCGGAGCTGCGCCTGGTCAATCCGCGCGATGGCTGGCCGAGCGAAAAGGCGCGCGCCGCCGCCAGCCGCGCCGACCATGTCATCGATGCCACCAGGGTGTTTGACGACCTTGCGTCCGCGGTCGCCGACCTCAACTTCGTCTTCGCCACCACGGCGCGCGAGCGAGACGGCTTCAAGCCGGTGCGCGGTCCGGTCGAGGCGGGCAGGGCGCTGCGCGCCCGCGCCGAGGCAGGGCTTCGCACCGGGATACTGTTCGGCCGCGAACGCTTCGGCCTCTACAATGACGAGGTCGGGCTCGCCGACGAGATCGTCACCTTTCCGGTTGATCCGGGTTTTTCCTCGCTCAACATCGCCCAGGCCGTGTTGCTGATGTCCTATGAGTGGATGAAATCAGGCCTCGCCGAGGAGACGGCGACCAACTTCTCCGGACCGGAGCTTGTGCCGGCGTCGAAGGAACAGCTGCACAGCCTGTTTGCTTATCTGGAGGGGGCGCTTGAGGCGCGTGGTTACTTCCGGCCGGAAGAGAAGAAGCCGAAGATGGTCGACAATCTGCGCGCCGTGCTGACGCGCGCTGGCTTCGCTGAACAGGAGTTGAAAGTATTGCGCGGCATCATCTCCTCGCTCGACAGGTTTTCGCCGGCCATGCCGCGTGGCGACGGCTCGCCGGGTGACGATCCGAGGCGAATACCCGCGCGAAGTCGTGCGGCGGACAAAGAAAGTTAAAATCGATAAGCTCCGAACATTTGAAGTAACCGAATATTATTCGGTTTTGATCCATCCTTATTGGAACGATGGGGGTGGCATATGTTTACGTCCAATATTGGCCGCATGCGCTTCTTTCTCTACTCTCTCGGCCTCTGGGTAGGCGAGGTGGTAGCGATCATCATCTGCATCATCGCCACGATCGGCTTCAAAGGGCTGCTCGATTCGGCGCCAGGCCCATCGCGGCAAGGCTTGGCCGGCGCCGCCCTGGTCTTCTCGCTCATCTTTGTCGCGCTGCGCGGCAACATCGCCCTGCGCCGTGGCCGCGACGCAAACAAATACCGCTGGGTCGTGTGGTCCTATATCGTGCTTTCCGGCTTCTACGCCTTCCTGCAAGCGGGCACGCTGCTGGTCATGAAATTCAGCGATCCAGAAAGCGTGCCTGGCGGCCTGAACCTGCTCGGGCTTTCCATATTCGGCCTCTGGTGCACAATCCTGTGGGCGAAGCCTGTCGCCGGCAGCAACATCGAAGAGCTGACCTCGACGTTCGACTTTGACGGTCCGCTGCCAACGCCCGCCCGCGCCGCGGGTGTCGCGACAAGCAGTGTCCCGGCCGCGCCGCGTGCCGCCGCTGCCCGTGTTCCGCCCGCGCCGCAGCCTTTTGGCCGGCCACGCCCGGCCGGCTTCGGCAAGCGTGGGGTGTGAGGCTGACGACTGCGCAAAAGCTGCGGGCATTCGCCACTTCAAGACCATGATCATTCGCGATAGAAGCGCTCTCGGCCCGATCACGGGCCGGGTTCTTCCTGTGACCGGATGACAATGAGCGATCGATCAAGCCAGCCGCCGATCCTGATGTTCGATTCCGGCATTGGCGGGTTGACGGTGCTGCGCGAGGCGCGCGTGCTGATGCCGGACCGCCGCTTCGTTTACGTTGCCGACGACGCGGCATTTCCTTACGGCGCCTGGGAAGAACCGGCGTTGAACGCCCATATATTGGCGCTGTTCGGCTCATTGCTGGACCGGTTTAAACCCGCGATCTCGGTCATCGCCTGCAACACCGCCTCGACCCTGGTGATCGATGCGCTGCGCGAAAAATTCTCCGACCATCTCTTCGTCGGCACCGTGCCGGCGATCAAGCCGGCGGCCGAGCGGACGCGCTCCGGCCTGGTCTCGGTGCTGGCGACGCCGGGCACGGTGAAGCGTCAGTACACACGCGACCTGATCAGCAAATGGGCGCAGAAATGCCACGTGCGCCTGGTCGGCAGCGACAGGCTGGCGGGGCTGACCGAAACCTATATGCGCGAGGGCTTTGTCGACGAGGAGGCCGTGCGCGCCGAAATCGCGCCATGCTTCATCGAGCGCGACGGCAATCGCACCGATATCGTCGTGCTGGCCTGCACGCATTACCCGTTTCTGGTCAATCGCATGCGCAAGACGGCGCCCTGGCCGGTCGACTGGATCGATCCGGCGGAGGCGATCGCACGGCGCGCCATGTCGCTGCTTGATCCCGTGGGCGAGCCTTCAGCCGAGAACGAGCCAGATATCGCCATCTTCACCTCGGGCAAGGTGGACTTCGCCACGAGACGCCTGATCCAGGGCTTTGGATTGACGACGCGCTAAGGCGTATTGGTATTCAGGTGATGCGGGCCTGACCTGAATATCAATACACCTGGGACCTGCCACTCAAGCAGGTTGGAAGACGATGCTGCGTTGATCCGGATCGGCCGAGACCAGCGTTAGCTTCAGACCGTCACCTTGCCGGAGCCCCGAGGCCTTGACGTTGGCAACAACAGGCATGTCGGCAAGGTGAACGCGCACGCCTTGGTCGACGATGTCGGTGACGACGGCGTTGAAAATCTCGCCCTCGTGTCCCTTCAGCATGACCGCTTCGGCAAGGTCGATCGCCGCGTGGTTGATCTGTGAAGCACGGGCATCCGCACGCCCCATCACCTTCGGCAATCTGGCGAATGCGTCGCTTACTGCCAGCGGCACGGGCTGGCCATTGGCGATTGCCAGCGTGCAGCGCACGACGTAGCGGTCGGCCAGTCGCCTGAGCGGCGCGGTAGAGTGGGGGTAGGTCGCAGCCATCGCCTCATGCCAGGGGACAACGCCTTCCTGATAGGGCTGGTAGGACGCGCCGTTGCCTGCACGACGGATTTCCAGCATCAGCGCCGCCTGCTGCTTGTTGGTCGGATCGAGGGTCCGCTGATAGTCGCGCAAGCTGGTCGAGGCCGGCCAGGACAGCCCGAGGGCCTGCGCCGCGTTGCGCAGCCTTTGCACCTTGAAAGCATCAGGCCCCGACATGACCCGGAACAGCCCGGTCTTGTGCGCCAGCATGGCGTCGGCAATCGCCATGTTGGCGGCCAGCGAAAGTGCTGCGTTGTCTTGCTCGGATTGCAGGATCGGCCTGAACGAAAGCTGGAAGCTGCCATCGGCGAGCCTTTCCACTTCCTGCTCGGGCGGGTCGACACGGGAGGCGCCACGCCGCTCTTCGTTTGCCGCCATGCGCCGCGCCAACTCCGCGAAGCCGGCCGGAACATCGGAGGCCTTCACGCTGTCATAGGCGAGCTTGGCGCGGTTTTGGATGATTGCGCGCTCGGCGCCGTCCAGCCTCACCGCGCCGTCCTCGGCGACGCGAACCGTGAAGATGACCGCCGGACGCGGTCCGTCGGGCAACAGGCTCGCCGCGGCCTCGGCGATCACCGGCGGGTAAAGCCCGGCCTTGCCGTCCGGCAGGTAAAGCGTCTCGCCCCGCGTCCAGGCTTCGAGATCCACCGCGTCGCCGTCCTCGACGAACCAGGCGACGTCGGCAATGGCATAGTGCAACAGAAGATCACTACCGCTCGCCTCGATCCAGAACGCCTGGTCAAGATCGGTTGAGCTCGCCGGATCGAGTGTCACGAAGGGCACCGTCGTCCGATCGACATGCTGGTCGGGCACACGCTTGGCCGCCGCCTGCGCCGAGGCCGTTACATTCGGCGGAAATCCATCCGGCACGTGGAACGCGGTGCGGATTTTTGAAAGACCGGCGGAGAGTGCCTGTGAGGGGTCGGTCAGTGATTTCATGCCGTCCGTCCTACACTGGGCTTCTAGGCGCGGGAAGGCCGCCACGGAAAATGGCCGGAGCCGGCAGCCTGATGGGCTGCACCAAGCGGACCGGGAACTCAGCCGCTGCGACGGAACTGCCGCCGAAGCGCGGCGTTTCTCCTGACAGCAAAGGAGAAACGGCCATGCCTGCCACCTCGAAAGCCCAGCAGAAAGCCGCCGGCGCCGCGCTCTCTGCCAAACGTGGCGAGACCAAGAAGAGCGAGCTCAAGGGCGCTTCCAAGGGTATGTATGAATCGATGAGTGAAACGCAGCTCGAGGAATTCGCCGAGACGAAGCGCAAAGGGCTGCCCGAGAAAAAATCCAAGGATTGAGCGCTTCGAGCCAGACCCCTGACAACAGCCGCTGAAAAAAGGGCCAGCGATTGATCGCTGGCCCTTTGACTACCCGCCTGGTTTACCAGCGGTGGCAGCGCCGTACTCTTTCGACGATCACCCTGCGATGGCCGTGCCGCCACACCACCCTCTTCTTGACGATGACGCGGCAGACCTGCTTGTGCCCGTGCCAATGACGGGCCATCGCCGGTTCCGGCGCAACCGCCATCGATCCGGCCAGTACAGCGGCACCGGCCAAGGTAAGGAAGAACTTCTTCATGTTAATCGGGCTCCTCTAGCTCCAGTCGCTTGCTGGTGCCGCTGGCGTAAACCTCCCGCCATATCCGGCACACACAACGTGTTCAACGCTATAGGGCTGCGTTGCGCTGCGCCACTCACAAGCTTGACACCGGTTAAATCTCGGTTTAACCAGCCGCCAACGCCGGGCAGCGATGTCCGGTGTTTGTTTTGTATATGCAAGATCTGTCACAGTCGTTGCCGATCTTGTTTGAACTGACGTGTCCCGTGGGTTTTCCGTCGCTTTGCGTGGAAAACCCTGTCAGGTCCCGAAAACGGGGGCCAGAGGAGGGCGCGTTTCCTTCGCCCGGAGCCATGGGGTTTCGGGTATTTTGTTTTGAAAGGGAATGCGATGAGCAAGCGCAAATCCGCGAAATATAAGATCGACCGCCGTCTCGGCGAAAACATCTGGGGCCGCCCGAAGTCCCCGGTCAACAAGCGTGAATACGGCCCCGGCCAGCACGGCCAGCGCCGCAAGGGCAAGCTTTCCGACTTCGGCCTGCAGCTGCGCGCCAAGCAGAAGCTGAAGGGTCACTATGGCGACGTTTCGGAAAAGCAGTTCCGCAAGGTCTATGAAGAGGCCGACCGCCGCAAGGGTGACACCTCCGAGAACCTGATCGGCCTGCTCGAGTCGCGTCTCGACGCGGTCGTCTACCGCGCCAAGTTCGTGCCGACCATCTTCGCGGCCCGTCAGTTCGTCAACCACGGCCACGTCAACGTCAACGGCAAGCGCGTCAACATCGGTTCGTACCGCTGCAAGCCGGGCGACGTCGTCGAGGTGCGTGAGAAGTCGAAGCAGCTCGTCATCGTGCTGGAGTCGGTCGGCCTGGCCGAGCGCGACGTGCCGGATTACATCGAAGCCGACCACAACAAGATGGTCGCGACCTTCGCCCGTGTTCCCGGCCTGGCGGATGTTCCGTTCGCTGTCCAGATGGAACCGAACCTGGTCGTCGAATTCTATTCGCGCTAAGCGAACGCTTTTCTGCGATATCGGAAAGGCCGCCTTCGAGGCGGCCTTTTTGTTTCGCTCATCGGCTTGTGCCGTGTGTCGCTAAAATCAATTTCGCTTCTCCGGCCGATGCGCTAATCCGGGCGGTAGTCACACGCAGGGGCCGTCGCGCCATGAACATGCTGCCAGACATCGAAACACTCGAACCGATCGCCGAGGGCGGTTTCCATCCGCTGTTCGCCGACGTGCCGTCCTCGGTCGAGTTCAACAAGCTGCGCAAGCGGCTGCTCAGGCTGACGCGCCAGGCGATCGATGATTTCGCCATGGTCAAGCCCGACGAGCGCTGGCTGGTGGCGCTCTCGGGCGGCAAGGATTCCTACGGCCTGCTGGCACTGCTGCTCGATCTCAAATGGCGCGGCCTGCTGCCTGTCGAGCTGCTGGCCTGCAATCTCGACCAGGGCCAGCCGAATTTCCCGAAGCACATCCTGCCCGATTACCTCAATGCCAACGGCATTCAGCACCGCATCGAATACCAGGACACCTATTCGGTGGTGACCGACAAGCTGCCCGAGGGCAGCACCTATTGCTCGCTGTGCTCGCGGCTGCGGCGCGGCCATCTCTATCGCATCGCGCGCGAGGAGGGATGCTCGGCGCTGGTGCTCGGTCATCACCGCGAGGACATTCTCGAAACCTTCTTCATGAACCTCTTTCATGGCGGGCGTCTGGCCGCCATGCCGCCCAAGCTCCTTAACGACGAGGGCGACGTCATGGTGCTGCGGCCGCTCGCCTATTGCGCGGAAGTCGATCTCGAAAAATTCGCCACTGCGATGAAGTTCCCGATCATCCCTTGCGATCTCTGCGGCAGCCAGGAAGGGCTGCAGCGCAATGCGATGAAGGCAATGCTCGACGACATCGAGAAGCGCCTGCCGGGTCGCAAGGACACGATGATCCGCGCCATGGCCAATGTGCGGCCCTCGCATCTGCTCGACCGAAAACTGTTCGACTTCGCAGCGCTCAACGAGAGCATCACGACAAGGCAAGCCGATGACATTTGACGACCGTGCGATCGACTGGCTGGCCGAGCTTCTCGCCGATGCGGCAACCGCCGAAATCATGCCGCGTTTCCGCCGGCTGGGCGAGGGCGACATCCGCCAGAAGACGTCGGCCGCCGACCTGGTGACCGAGGCGGATGTGAATGCCGAGAGGCTGATCACCGCCAGGCTGCGCGAACGCTATCCCGACGCAACGGTGGTCGGCGAGGAAGCATGCTCCGACAATCCGGCGCTGCTTGATGGTCTTGGCGATGCCGAGCTTGCCTTCGTGATCGATCCGGTCGACGGCACCTTCAATTTCGCGTCCGGCTTGCCCTTGTTCGGCGTCATGCTGGCTGTCGTCGTCAAGGGCGAGACGGTTGCCGGCATCATCCATGATCCTGTCGGCAAGGACTGGCTGATCGGCGCCAAGGGCGCGGGCGGCCATATCCGCCATGCGCATGGCGCGCTGGAAAAGGTGCGCGTCGCGGCGCCGGTGCCTCTGTCGCAGATGACGGGCGCGGTCTCCTGGCAATTTCTTGAGGAGCCGGAGCGTTCACGGCTTGCCCGCAACCATACCAAGGCGCTGTCGCAATTCGGCTATCGCTGCGCGGCGCATGAATACCGGCTCCTGGCCAGCGGCCATGCGCATTTCGTCGTCTACAACAAGCTGATGCCTTGGGATCATCTAGCCGGCGCGCTGATCCATCAGGAGGCCGGCGGCCATGCCGCGCGGATCGACGGCAGCACCTATCTGCCGTCGCATGTCGACGGCGGGTTGCTGGTCGCTCCCGATAAGGAGAGCTGGCAAGAGTTGCGTCGCGAGCTCTGGGCTGAGTAGATAGGTTAACTCTTTGTTTTTACGCAATTCCGAACGGAAAACCGCTCACACTTTTCCTGGAATTCTTTAGAGTCCCCGATAGGGGATCAGGAAACCCCACGCCTTTAGGCGGCTGGGATGGCGGCCTATCCGGTGTAGATTGGCCGGATGGAAGCGTACAAGCGCGGCAGCCACACGGTTTGGGACTGCAAGTATCACCTGATCTGGGTGACGAAGTATCGCTATGCGGTGCTAGGCGGTGATGTCGGCAACCGATGCCGGGAGTTGCTGCGCGAGACGGCGCAGGCGCATGAGATGGTGATTCACGCCGGATCGATCAATCGCGACCATGTGCACATGCTGGTGTCGATCCCGCCAAGCCTGTCGGTATCGCGCGCCGTGCAGCACCTGAAGGGGCGCAGTTCGCACAAGCTGCTGAGCGAGTTCGGGATATTGCGCAAGCGCTATTGGGGCCAGCACCTGTGGGCGAGGGGTTATTGGGTTGCCACAAGCGGCAATGTGACGGACGAGATGTGGATGGAATACATTACCAACCAGACACCGCCCGAACCCGACGACAACTTTAACGTGACATGAGTTTGCGCCCTGTCCGCCGGACGGCGGACCGATCCGGCTTTAAGCCGTAACCTGAAGCCACCGCCTTTTAGGCGGTGGAGCATTCACTTGCGGGGCGGGAGGTCGGCAGGATCCCTATGACTTCGCAAGAAATCGGGGGATGTCTATGAATTTCCGGTCGGCAGCGGCCGCTTTTGTTTTCGCCTTGATCCTGGGCGCAGGTTGCGGGAAAGCCCAGGCACAGGAACGCGCCTGCGGCAGTCGCGATCCGGTCAATTCCATAGCTGAGATGTCGGGAGCGATTTACGCCTGCTGGCAGCCGCCGCGCGGGACGGGTGGCATGTCGCTGACCTTGTGCTTCTCGCTTCGCCGGGACGGAACGCTTATCGGCAAGCCGCGCGCCACCTTCTCCAAGCTCGGGCCGGATGACGATTTGAACAGATCTTTCGTCGCCTCGGTGATCGAGGCTCTTGGAAAGGAACTGCCGGTGCCTTTCACCAAAGGCATGGGTGGGGCGATCGCGGGGCGCCCGCTGTGCCCACTCTTCACGGCGGCGGAGGAAGGCAGATCCTGACCGCGCTTTACCGATCGATCAGTGCAGGTCCGTGACGTGGCCTGAAACGGGTGGGTTGTGCGGCTGGAACATCTTGCCGTGCTCGGCGATGAGGATCATCAGCAGCGCCGCGACCGAGACACTGCAGAAGCCGGCGGCCAGCGGCGTCACCGTGCCGTTGAAGGCCTGGCCGATCGCCGCGCCGATGAGGGCGCCGAGAAAGGTCTGCATGAAGCCCAGAATGGATGCGGCGGTGCCGGCAAGCTCGCCCAGCGGCTCCATGGCCAAGGCGTTGAAATTCGCACCGAGCCCGCCAAAGGGCAGCATGGCTGAGGCAAAGAAGGTGATGAACAGCCAGAGCGGCATGTTCATTTCGAGCGAGACGACCAGCCAGGCGAGACTGATGCACAGGAACACAAGCAGCGCGCCTTGCGACAGGCGGCGCATGCCGACCTGTCCAACCAGCCGCGAGTTGAGGTAGTTCGAGAAAGCGAGCACACCGGCGACGCCGGCGAAGATGACCGGGAACAGCTCGCCGACATGGAAGATGTCGACATAGATCTGCTGCGCCGAGCTGATGAAGCCGAACATGGCGGCGAAGATGAAGGTGCTGGCGAAGGCGTAGCACAGCGTCAGGCGATTGGTGAGCACGATGCGGAAACCGCCGACAACCGAACTGACCGTCAGCGGCCGCCGATATTCCGGATGCAGCGTCTCCGGCAGCCGCAGCAGCGCCCATGCCGAAACAAGCATCGCCCCGATGGCCATGGTGACGAAGATCCAGTGCCAGCTGGCAAACAGCATGATGAACTGGCCGATGCCGGGCGCGATGACGGGGATTGCCATGAACACCATGAAGATCAGCGACATCACCTCGGCCATGCGGCGTCCGTCGAATGTGTCGCGCACGATCGAGACGGCGATGACGCGGGTGGCCGCGGCGCCGAAGCCCTGTATGAGACGGCAGGTCAGCAAAAGGGCGAAGCTCGGCGCGACGGCGGCGGCGGCCGCGGCGGCGACATAGACAATCAGGCCGAAAACCAGTGGCGCACGACGACCGTAGCGGTCAGAGATCGGCCCGAAGAAGAGCTGCCCGCCGCCGAAGCCGAGCATATAGGCGGTGATGACATACTGGCGGTGGTTTTCGCTCACGACGCCGAGCGAGGCGCCGATCTGCTGCAGCGCCGGCAGCATGATGTCGATGGCCAAAGAATTGAGCGCCATAAGCGCTGCGCAGAGCGCAATGAATTCCCAGCGCGGAATGGGCAAGCGGGTTACCGATTGCTGCGCTGCTGCCTGCTTGTCCACGGCGAAATCCGATCTTCCAAACGAACATGCGCCGGCTTGCGGCGCATCGGTCCGTCCCGTTCTCACTGTCGAGAACTACAATGCCGAGGTGGGGCAGCCTCAGAGACCAACGCTGCCGGCCAGGATGCCGGCAGGCGGTATTCGATCAGGAGGCAGCGGCTTTGACGCTGACGCCCTTTTCGACCAGGAAGTCCTGCAACTCGCCGGCCTGGAACATCTCGCGGATGATGTCGCAGCCGCCGACGAACTCGCCCTTGACGTAGAGCTGCGGGATGGTCGGCCAGTTCGAATATTCCTTGATGCCCTGGCGCAGTTCGGCCGAGTCGAGCACG
The DNA here is from genome assembly GCF_053005525.2 of Mesorhizobium sp. ORM8.1. NCBI lineage: Bacteria > Pseudomonadati > Pseudomonadota > Alphaproteobacteria > Hyphomicrobiales > Phyllobacteriaceae > Mesorhizobium > Mesorhizobium sp. ORM8.1. The sequence goes on from NZ_CM132600.1 coordinate 7,138,259, forward strand.
TTCACGCCTTTGTAGTCGGCCCCGATATAGTCGAGGATTTGCACCACCTGGCCGGAAAAACCGCACTGCGGGAAGCCGGGGTGCCCTTCATGAAGAGCACCACGTCGTTGCTCTTCACTTCATTGTCGATGTAGTCGTTGATGCCAGTCATGGACGGTCCTTTCACGCCTGTGGGAGTCAGGCTGGAAACATGTCCTTCAAATAAACCCATAGATTGGCTGAAACAAGACGTTAGCCGCGTCGCTGTCGCGATGGCGCAAGGGATAACGCGATTTTGGGCTAACCTCAGTCGGGAACGCTGGTCTGCAGCGCCAGCGCATGCAGCACGCCGCCCATGTTGCCCTTCAGCGCGTCATAGACCATCTGGTGCTGCTGGACGCGGCTTTTTCCGCGAAAGCTTTCGGCCACCACCTCGGCCGCATAGTGGTCGCCGTCGCCGGCGAGGTCGCGGATCGTCACTTTGGCGTCGGGGATGCCGTCCTTGATCAGTTTTTCGATGTCGTGGGCATCCATTGCCATGGCGGAATCCTATTTTAAGCGGGCGGCTAAGCGGCGGCCTGATGTGTGACTCGCGCGAGCCTAAAGCCTTTCCGGCCCGGATTGAAGCCGTTGACTCGGGAATGGCAGGTTAAGCGTCATCCCGGCTGGAGTGGACCACACCATCTTCCGTGATGTCGTCGCGGGTCGAGAATGCGCGGCCGAGGCTGAACGTCAGCACATAGAGCGGGATGTTGATCACCAGGACGACGATGGGAAGATAGCTCGTCATCTGCCAGGCGGATGAGAAGAAAGCCTGGCCGTAGCCATCGCAGACCAAGGACGAGCCATATTCCCACAATGCCCCGATCACCGCGGCGACGACGAAGAGTTTGATGCAGGTCATGATATGCCTCGCCCGCACCGGATCCGGCAGAAGCCTGCTCCACAGTACTAGGCAGACGATCGGGACCGCGTAGATCAGGTTCTGCAGCATCAACATCGGCAGCGTGCCGTTGGCCGAAGCCAGGAACTGCTCACGCCTTTCCAACAGCGGGCAGACCTCGCTCGAGGTCGTCGACAGCAGGAAAAACACGAACGGCCCGAGGAACCAGAAGAAGAACAGCGACGGCCAGAAGACGACTGCAATCAGCGCCCTGGCGGTTAAATCATGTCGCACCGCTACACACTTTCGGGAGACATGCTTTTAGCCTAGTCAACTGGCCTGATCCATGAACCGGGGGAACCAGCCTTCATGGGCGGCCGTCAAGTCGCTGACGGGGATCGCGCGGGCATCGCCGAGTTTCAATGTGTTGCCGCCGGTGGTGCCGATCCATGGCGCGAAGATGCCGAGCTTGCTCTGCTCCTCGCGGATGGCGTCCCATTCCTTGCTCTGCGGGTCGACCGACAGTGTCAGCAGATAGCGGCCCTGGTCTTCGCCGAACCAGACCGGGATCGGGTCAGTGCCTGTCAGCCCTGGAATGTTGGCGCCGATACCTGAGGCCATCGCCATTTCGGCCAGCGCTATCGCCAGCCCGCCGTCGGAGAGGTCATGAGCTGATGTGACGACGCCCGAGGCAATCAGCGCACGCACATGGTCGCCGACGCGCTTCTCATGCGCGAGGTCGACCGGCGGCGGCGGACCGTCGGCGCGGCCATGGATATCGCGCATATAGGCGGACTGGCCGAGATGGCTGCCCCAGGTGGCGGGCGCGCCGACCAGCACGATCATCTGGCCTTCGCCAGCAAAGCCGATGCGGGTCATCTTCGACCAGTCGGCGATCAGGCCAACGCCGCCGATGGTCGGCGTCGGCAGGATGCCCTGGCCGTTGGTTTCGTTGTAGAGCGAGACGTTGCCGGAGACGATCGGGAAGCCGAGCGCCCGGCAGGCATCGCCGATGCCCTTCACCGCGCCGACCAACTGGCCCATGATCTCGGGCCGTTCGGGGTTGCCGAAATTGAGGTTGTCGGTGGCGGCAAGGGGGAGGGCGCCGGTGGCGGTCAGGTTGCGCCAGCATTCGGCGACGGCCTGCTTGCCGCCCTCATAAGGATCGGCCTCGCAATAGCGCGGCGTGACGTCGGAGGAGAAGGCGAGCGCCTTGGTCGCGTGGCCTTCGACACGCACCACGCCGGCATCGCCGCCGGGAAGCTGCAGCGAATTGCCCTGGATCAGCGTGTCATACTGCTCCCATACCCAGCGACGTGACGACAGGTTTGGTCCGCCGAGCATTTTGAGCAGCGCGTCGGCGACGTCGGCCTTGGGCGCATCGTTTGCCGCAAGCGGCGCGGGCTTCTTGGATTCGACCCAGGGGCGGTCATATTCCGGCGCCTGGTCGCCGAGATCCTTGATCGGCAGGTTGGCGACCTCGTCGCCCTGGTGGATGACGCGGAAGCGAAGGTCGTCGGTCGTCTTGCCGACGATGGCGAAGTCGAGCCCCCATTTGCGGAAGATCGCTTCCGCTTCCTGTTCCTTTTCCGGGCGCAGCACCATCAGCATGCGCTCCTGGCTTTCCGACAGCATCATCTCATAGGCGCTCATGCGCTCCTCGCGCACGGGCACCTTGTCGAGGTCTAGCTCGATGCCGAGATCGCCCTTGGCGCCCATCTCGACCGCCGAGCAGGTGAGGCCGGCCGCGCCCATGTCCTGGATGGCGATGACGGCGCCGGACGCCATCAGCTCGAGGCAGGCTTCGAGCAGGCATTTTTCGGTGAAGGGGTCGCCGACCTGCACGGTCGGGCGCTTCTCGTCGATCTTGTCGTCGAACTCGGCCGAAGCCATGGTTGCGCCGCCGACGCCGTCGCGGCCGGTCTTGGCGCCGAGATAGACGACCGGCAAGCCGACGCCCTTGGCTTCAGACAGGAAGATCGCATCGGTCTTGGCAAGACCGGCGGCAAAGGCATTGACCAGGATGTTGCCATTGTAGCGGGCGTCGAAATTGACCTCGCCGCCGACCGTCGGCACGCCAAAAGCATTGCCGTAGCCGCCGACGCCGGAAACCACGCCGCTGACCAGATGGCGCGTCTTGGGATGGTCCGGCGCGCCGAAACGCAGCGCGTTCATCGCCGCGATCGGCCGTGCTCCCATGGTGAAGACGTCGCGCAGAATGCCGCCGACGCCGGTCGCCGCGCCCTGGTAGGGCTCGATGTAGGAGGGGTGGTTGTGGCTCTCCATCTTGAAGACGACGCAGTCGCCGTCGCCGATGTCGACCACGCCGGCATTTTCGCCCGGACCCTGGATGACCTGCGGGCCGGTGGTGGGCAGCGTGCGCAGCCATTTCTTCGAGGATTTATAAGAACAATGCTCGTTCCACATCGCCGAGAAGATGCCGAGTTCGGTAAAGCTCGGCTCGCGCCCGACCAGATCGAGGATGCGCTGATATTCGTCGGGCTTCAGCCCGTGCGCGGCAATGAGTTCCGGGGTGATCGGCACGGAATTGGAGATGGTCATGGGCGGCGGGTCGTGTCCATGGTAAAGGGGAGCTTCGAGTCTTCCTCTTATCGCAAGCTTTGCGACCGATACACCCATCGACCGAGGAAAAAACACGCAAAACAACCAACTACCAACAGCGCGGGGCCAATGCGGAACGCTATGGCACCCCCAGCCGTTACGGCTGCAACCAATCAGGAGATTTTCGACATGGCTACCAGGCAAGGCAAGAAAGACAATCGCCTCTCGGAGAAGGAGGCGATGCATATCGCCGAGACCACCGACGTTTCGCCGAAGCAGGCCAAGGACCTGGCTAAGGAGCACGGCAAGGACAAGGCCGTGAAGGAAGCCAAGAACTTCAAGGCGGAGGGCTGAGCGCCAGCTCCGTCGGCCGCGGATTGGCTCAGGAAAAGCTGTCGTAGCCGGCGCGGCCTTCCTCCAGCAACCGGCGGATCACCGCCGCGCCGCCGGCGACATCGTCGCGCCGGTTTGGCTGCGAAACGCCGAAGCGAACGGCGTGAAAAACCTGCTCGGAACGGCCGGCCTTGAACTCGTCCTCGTCATCGATGAGCACGCCATGTTCGAGACAGGCCTGCTTGAAGGTGCCGGAGAGCCACGGTTCGGGCAAGGTCAGCCAGACGAAAGGCACTTTGTCGTGCGACCTGAATGCGAAGCCGGCCAGCGTGTCGCGCACGATCGCCATGCGGGCGCTGATTTCGGCAATGCTGCGGCGGCTTATGTCATCGGCCTGCCCGGACAGCACCAGCCTGGCATTCACCTCCGCCAGCAGGAAGGGCATGCCGCCGGTTATCATCTTGTGGGCGACGCGGATGCGATGGCGATAGGCGGGCGGGCAGGACAGCCAGCCGCCGCGAACACCGGCGGCGACGGATTTTGACAACCCGCCGGCGACGATGGTGCGCTCAGGCGCGTATTCGGCCAGCAGCGGCGCCGGATCGTCGGTCAGGCTGCCGTAGAGATCGTCCTCGATAAGGACGACGTTGTACTCGCGCGCGACGCGCGCAATCGCTTCGCGACGCGGCGCCGACAGGCATGCCAAAGTGGGGTTCTGCGCCGTCGGCATCAGGAAGATCATTTTGGGATGTTTTTGCGCGCAGACGCGCTCGAAATCTTCGGGGTCGATGCCTTCCTCGTCCGACCCCACCAGCGCTGTGCGGCGGCCGATCAGGCCGGCACTGCGCGAAATCTGCGAATAGGTGAGGTGCTCGAAGGCGACATAGTCGCCGGGTGTGGTCAGTGCCGCGATCGCCGCCATCACCGCGGCATGGGTGCCGAGGGTGGGAACGATGGAGTCGGCGGGCGGCCGGAACGAATTGCGCGACAGCCAACGGGCGCCAGCCTCGAACCACCGATCCGGAAAATCCCTGGTGTAGCTTGAAATCTCATGCGGATAATCCTGCGCCGTGCGCGACAGCATATCGGCGACAATGGCGCCCTGGCCAATGTCGGGCGCCGCCGTGCTGTCGAAGCGCAGCTTGCCGGAGGGCGCATCGACATAGCGCGTGCCTTGCACGGCGGGCTCGGTGAATTCGGGCGTCGCCGCTTGCGATTGCTGGGCCAGCACATAGGTGCCGCGCCCGACTTCGCCGCTGACCAGCCCGCGCTCGCGCAGCAACTGATAGGCGCGGCCGACGGTGCCGACAGTCGTGCCGATGTCATAGGCGAGATCGCGCTGCGGCGGCAGTTTGGCGCCGGCATCGATGACGCCCTTGTCGATATCTGACTCAATGCTGTCAGCAAGACGCTGATAGAGCGGTCCGGAGCCGGAGGAGAGATCAGGGAGCCAATTTGTCATGGTGACAATTTTCTATATTGCACCGCAAGATGAGTCAATTCATATCGAGCATACGATTGAAAGGGTACAATCGAGACAAGGTAGAACGGCAATGGATACAATCGAGACAATTCGCTACGACGGTCCGACGCTAAGGGCCCGGACGCAGGTTCGCGATGGCTTTGTGAACCGCTTCGTCCTTGTGCTCGGTTCCATGGCAGGCCAACTCGACCGGATGCTGGAGCGCCGCCGTGGCCGGCTGGCCTTGCTGGAAATGACCGACGAGCAGCTCAAGGACATCGGCGTGTCGCGCTGCGACGCGCACCGCGAAGGCATCCGGTCGCTCTGGGACTGATCGCCTGCGAGCGCGGTTATTTGCGCAGCCGTGCGATGCCGTGATCGGTAAGCACGGCGAGCACGCCCAATCCGACAAACAACGCGGTGATGGCCAGCGACGCCAAGGCGACGCTGGCCGCGCCGTTCTTGGCTGCGTCGAGGAATGGGTAGGGCACTTCGCCGGCGAAGGGCGCGCGGATCAGCGCATAGGCGAGATAGACGAGCGGATAGATCATCCACCAGGAGACGTCGCGCCAGCGCGTGGCGCCGTCGGCTCCCGCAACCAGCCACCACAGCACGAAGATCACCGGCGTCACATAGTGCAGCAGCATGTCGCAAAGCAGGAACAGGCCCTGCGGCTGCCAGAGCCTTGCCAGCACGGTCGCGTAGACGATGAAGACCAGCGTTATCGAGACCGCGACGCCGGCGCGCATGCGTGGGCCGGCGAAGGCCGGGAACCAGGCATAGCCGGCGGGTGACACCAGCGAGGCGTGCACCAGCACCGCCGCGATGTTGGTCAGGATGGTGAAGAAGCTGAAATAGAAGACGATCGAGCCGAGCAGGCCGCGGCCGGCCGTCATCGATGCCGGGATGCTGATCGAGAATTGCAGGACAAGCGCGGCGAGGCCGATGGTCAGTCCCGCGATTTGCAGGAACCGGCCCATGGCGGCTTTACGCAGCAGCCGTGCAGGACGGATTGCCGGCCTGCCAGCGGGCGATGTCGGAGCCGATGCGCGCGCCGAGCGGATCGTTCATCAGTGGGCCGAAGGCGTCGACGCGGCTCGAATTGCCTTGCGCCTGCACGACCAGCAACGGCTTGCCGCCATAGTGTTTGGCCGGCACCAGCAGGAAGCGCGGCGTGCCGCTGTAGGAATTCAGCTCATTGGCCATCTGATAGGATTTGAAGGCCGGATCCTTGCTGGCGATCCAGCATTTGTGCGCCGAGATGGCGACCTGCTCCATGGCAAGCAGCGAGGCGCTTTTACCGGAAGATATCGGCGCGGTCTTCGGGCTGGACTGGCAGGAGGCCAGCGCAAGCCCGGCGGCGGCCAGGAGAGCAAGGCGAGCAATCGTCGGTCTCATGGTCAGTCCGCCCCCGCGTTCTGGGATTTTGAAGGATCAAGCAGCGATGCCGAGAGCGCTTTCGAACAGCGCCCGGCCGTCATTGCCGCCATGCGCGGCTTCGATCAGGTTCTCCGGATGCGGCATGAGGCCCAGCACATTGCCCTTGTCGTTGACGATGCCGGCAATGTCGTTGATCGAGCCGTTGGGGTTGGTGTCTTCCGCATAGCGAAACACCACCTGGCCTTCGCCTTCGAGACGGGCGAGCGTCTCGGCGTCGGCGAAATAATTGCCGTCATGATGCGCCACCGGCGAGCGGATGACCTGCCCGGGCTGGTAGCGGCGGGTGAACATGGTGTTGGCGTTGGCAATCTCGAGCTTCACCTGCCGGCACACGAACTTCAGCGACGAATTGCGCATCAGGGCGCCGGGCAGCAAGCCGGCCTCGACCAGGATCTGAAAACCGTTGCAGACGCCAATGACCGTGACGCCCTTGGCGGCCTTCTCGGCAACCGCCCGCATCACCGGCATGCGCGCCGCGATGGCGCCGCAACGCAGGTAGTCGCCAAAGGAGAAGCCGCCGGGGATGGCGATCAGGTCGACATCGGGGATTTCGGTGTCGGTCTGCCAGACGGTTGCCGGCGCCTGACCGGAAATCTTGGTCAGCGCCGCGATCATATCGCGGTCGCGGTTGAGGCCAGGCAGGAGGACGACGGCTGATTTCATTTGGGTTCGTAAGGCCTCTGGTTTTCGACTAGTTCGCGCGTATCGAGGCGCCTGTCTATGCGTTCGAGTCGCTCGTCCTGCCGGGCGAGAATACCATAGATGTTGTGGATGTCGCTCTGCGTCGCCACCATGTGACCTCGCATCACATTCAGTTCCCGCTTCGTCTCGGACACGTCTTGGCAAAGCTCTCCGATTTGGTGATGCACGCGTTTCAGAAGCTCGTACATCAGCTCATTCGTGACTTCCGGCATGACGCCTCCGGCACAACCTCAGGTAAGCGTCACACTATAGTTCTCAATCACCGTGTTCGCCAGAAGCTTGTCGCACATGGCTTTCAGGTCAGCCTCAGCCTTGGCCTTGTCGGTCTCCGAAAGCTCGATGTCGAACACCTTGCCCTGGCGCACCTGGCCGACGCCGTCGAAGCCCAGCCCCGACAGCGCGTGCTCGATCGCTTTGCCCTGCGGGTCGAGAACGCCGTTTTTGAGGGTCACGGTGATGCGGGCTTTCATCGATACTCCTGAAATGATCGGTCGTGTGGTCGGCGGGCCCGCCGTCGCCGGCGGGCCGCAGTGCTTCAAGCCCTTCGGCGGCTCGGACGAGGCGACGAGCACCGGGCCGGTCGGGCGCGGCGGCTCATTCTCGTTGATGATGCCGAGGCGGCGGGCAACTTCCTGATAGGCCTCGACCAGGCCGCCCATGTCGCGGCGGAAACGGTCCTTGTCGAGCTTGTCCTGGGTGGCGACGTCCCACAGCCGGCAGGAATCCGGCGAGATCTCGTCGGCTACAACGATGCGCATCATTTCGCCCTCGAACAGGCGGCCGCATTCGATCTTGAAGTCGACGAGTTGGATGCCGACGCCGAGGAACAGGCCGGAGAGGAAGTCGTTGACGCGGATGGCCAAAGCCATGATGTCGTCGATTTCCTGCGGGCTTGCCCAGCCAAAGGCGGTGACGTGCTCTTCCGACACCATCGGGTCGTCGAGCGCATCGGCCTTGTAATAGAACTCGATGATCGAACGCGGCAGCACCGTGCCTTCCTCGATGCCGAGGCGCTTGGACAGCGAGCCGGCGGCGACGTTGCGCACCACCACCTCGAGCGGAATGATCTCGACTTCCTTGATCAGCTGCTCACGCATGTTGAGCCGGCGGATGAAATGAGTCGGGATGCCCATGCGGTTGAGGTGGTTGAAAATATATTCGGAAATGCGGTTGTTGAGCACGCCCTTGCCGTCGATGACCTCGTGTTTCTTCTTGTTGAAAGCGGTGGCGTCATCCTTGAAAAACTGGATCAGCGTGCCCGGTTCAGGCCCTTCATAGAGGATCTTGGCCTTGCCTTCATAAATGCGGCGGCGATTTTTCATTTGATTTTTTCTCTGGATTTGCGGGCAGGCGGCAAGCGACCAGTTCCTGTCCGTCTGCCTAAATTAGTATGGCGACGGTGGTGTTCAATGCCGGTGTTATCGCAATCGTCTTATTTGCTCAATCGGCAAATCCAGCGAATCAACCGCTTTGCGGACTGAAATGCCGCAGCGCAGCATGTAACGAAGCATATTGACCGGCTCGCGGCCTTTTGATTTGTGCTTGCCCACCACACATATTCACCGCCACGCGAATCGGATTTTGACCGGAGGGACGTCATGAGCAGCATGAAAGACCGCGAAGAGGGTTTCGAGCGCAAATTCGCCTTCGATGAGGAACTCCGCTTCAAGGCCTCGGCGCGCCGCAACAAGGCGCTCGGTCTGTGGGCCGCCGAAAAACTCGGCAAATCCGGCGCCGACGCCGACGCCTATGCCAAGGAGGTGGTGGTTTCCGATATCGAGGAAGCCGGTGACCACGACGTCTTCCGCAAGATCCGCAAGGATTTCGACGCCGCGGGCGTCAGCCAGTCGGACCATCAGATCCGCCGCACCATGGACGAATTGATGGCGCAGGCGATCGAGCAGATCAAAAACACCTGATCCGACCGAAGCAGGTTGCGCAAAATGTCGTACGGTTTTGCGACAACCCGGATAACTGGACCAATCGACCGCTCGGCTTAGTCGGGCGGTTTTTCTTTGCCTTTGCCGCCGTTTCGCGCTGAAACTGCCGATTGTTAACGAGGAAAGTTCCAATGTCGCTGAAATCCCGCCTGGCCGCCGATGAAACGCTGTTCACCGCCTGGTCCGGCGTGCCGGACGCGCTGACGGTGGAAATCATCGCCAAGCAGGGTTTTGACGCCGTCACGCTCGACATGCAGCATGGCGGCCATCACGAGGACAGCGTGTTACGCGGCCTGGTGCCGGTGCTTGCCGCCAACAAGCCGGCTTTGGTGCGAATCCCGGTCGGCCGTTTCGACATGGCAAGCCGCGCGCTCGATTTCGGCGCCGAGGCGGTGATCGCGCCGATGGTGAACTCGGTGGCCGATGCCAGGCAGTTCGCGGCAGCCATGAAATATCCGCCGATCGGCGAGCGTTCCTGGGGGCCGACCTACGCTTTCCCCGCCACGGCAAGGGCGACCATGCCGAATGGCTGCGCGACACCAACCAGCGCACCATGGCGTTTGCGATGGTCGAGACGCGCGCGGCTTTCGAGGTGCTCGACGGCATTCTTGAAACCCCCGGCATCGACGGCATCTTCGTCGGTCCGTCGGATTTCTCGATCGCCTGGTCGAATGGCACGACGATAAATTCAACGCTGGAAAGCATGATGGAGACGGTGGCTTCGATCGCCGAGCGCACGCGCAAGGCCGGCAAGCACGCGGCGACCTACATCGTCGAGCCGGCGGTTGCCGGGCGCATGGTGGCGATGGGCTACCGGCTGCTCGCCATGGGCTCCGACCACACGCTGATCTCGCTCGGCGCCAAGACGCTGTTGAAGAGCATGCGGGATTCGATCGGCTCCTGACCTTCGGATAAGCTCAAGGCGCCTTCAACTCGGTCAGGAACTTGGCGAAGGTCATCGATCCCTCCGGCCATGGACCGAAACCGGCGTCCTCGTTGAGATGGCCGGTTTCGCCGGCATCGATGAACAGCGACCCCCAGGCGCCGGCAATGTCCTCGGCGACATTGAAGGCGCAGAACGGGTCGTTGCGGCTGGCGATGACGACCGAGGGAAATGGCAGCGGCTCTCGTGAGTAGGGGCCGAAGGTCATCAGATGCCTTGGCCTTATCGTCGGATTGGCGACATCAGGCGGCGCCACGAAAAAGGCGCCGGCCACCGGCTTCCTGAATTGCGGAATGGCCTGCACGGCCGCCGCCACACCGAGCGAATGGGCAACAAGCACCACTGGACGTTCGGCCTGATTGACGGCGTTCGCCACGCTTGCCGTCCAATCCTCGCGCACCGGCTTCGTCCATTCGGCCTGCTCGACCCGGCGCGCTGTCGACAGTTTCGACTGCCAGCGCGTCTGCCAGTGTTCGGGACCGGAATTGGTGTAGCCTGGTACGATCAGTATGTCTGCGTCTTTGACTTTCATGGCGCCGATGTAGCGAGCGGCCTTGCCACCTGCAACCCTGCCTGAACATCGGCCAGATCACAATCGTGAACAACCTGTTCGATCCTTGCTGCCTTGTGTGAACGATCGCAATCGACGATTTGAAGAAGCAACAATGACTGGCGGCCTGGAGCGTCCCTTTTTGGGAGAAGCGCCGCCCAACGGAGAGTTGAATGAGCGAATTGCCTTTTGCCGCGACCACCCCGGTCAGCGTGGCGCGCGTCGGGTTGAAGGCGCGCGACGCGGAGAGCCTGGCTGCCTATTACCGCGCTGTCGTCGGCCTGCAGGAGCTGAGTCGCGCTGACGGCGCGATCACGCTCGGCGCGGCCAACCGTCCGCTTCTGGTGCTGGAACAGGATTCTTCGGCCAAGCCCGACGACCCGCACAGCGCCGGCCTGTTCCACACCGCTTTCCTGTTGCCGTCGCGCGCCGATCTCGGCCGCTGGATCAGCCACGCCGCCGCCAACCAGATCCGCATCGAGGGTGCATCCGACCATCTGGTCAGCGAGGCGCTCTACCTGACCGACCCGGAAGGCAACGGCATCGAAATCTATGCCGACCGCCGCCCGCAGGACTGGAAATGGAATGGCGACCAGATCGCTATGGCGACCGAGCGGCTGAACCTGCCGGCCGTGGTGGCCAGCGTGCCGGCTGGCGACGCCGGCTGGCAGGGCGCGCCGGAAAACTCTGTGATCGGCCACGTGCATCTGCGCGTCGGCCGGCCGGAAGACGCTGAAGCCTGGTGGCACGGCCAGTTCGGCTTCGACACTGTGGCGAAGTATGGCGGCCAGGCGGTGTTCCTGTCGTCCGGCGGTTACCACCACCATATCGGCGCCAATGCCTGGCGCAGTCCCGGCGCCGGCCGACGCGATCCGTCTCGCGCGGGCCTTGCCTGGGTCGAGATGCGCTCGGACAATGTGACGGCCGAGACCAGCCGCGAGGATCCGTGGGGCACGGTGATCAAGACTGTGCCTGGAAAGGCTTGATTGGGGGTCGGCGCGCTTCTTTCCCCCGTAAACGGGGAGAAGGAAAATTTAGGCCTCTCCAAACACCCGCTTGAAGATCGTGTCGACATGCTTGGTGTGATAGCCAAGATCGAACTTTTCGCGCAGCTCGGCTTCGGGAAGGGCGGCTGTGACCTCTTTGTCGGCCAGCAGTTCTTCAAGGAAATCAGCGCCTTGTTCCCAGACTTTCATGGCGTTGCGCTGCACCAGGCGATAGGCGTCCTCGCGGCTGACGCCGGCTTGCGTGAGGGCCAGCAGCACGCGCTGCGAATGCACTAGGCCGCGGAACTTGTTCATGTTCTTCAGCATGTTGTCGGGATAGACGAGCAGCTTGTCGATGACGCCGGTCAGCCGCGCCAGCGCGAAGTCGAGCGTCACCGTCGCATCCGGCCCGATCATGCGCTCGACCGAGGAATGCGAAATGTCGCGTTCATGCCAGAGCGCCACATCTTCCATCGCCGGCAGCGCCATCGAGCGTACCATGCGGGCAAGACCGGTGAGGTTTTCGGTCAGCACCGGGTTGCGCTTGTGCGGCATTGCAGACGAGCCTTTCTGGCCCGGCGAGAAATATTCCTCCGCTTCGAGCACCTCGGTGCGCTGCAGATGGCGGATCTCGGTCGCCAGCCGCTCGACCGACGAGGCGATGACGCCGAGCGTGGCGAAGAACATGGCGTGGCGGTCGCGCGGGATGACCTGCGTCGAGACCGGCTCCGGCTTCAGGCCGAGCTGTGCCGCCACATGCTCTTCGACATAGGGTTCGATGTTGGCGAAGGTGCCGACCGCGCCGGAGATGGCGCAGGTTGCGATGTCCTCCCGCGCGTGCACCAGTCGCTCGCGGCAGCGCGAGAATTCGGCATAGGCCTGCGCCAGCTTGACGCCGAAGGTGGTCGGCTCGGCATGGATGCCATGGCTGCGGCCGATGGTGACGGTGTCCTTGTGCTCGAAGGCGCGCCGCTTCAGCGCGGCGAGCAGGGCGTCAATGTCGGCCAGCAGGATGTCGCTCGCGCGGCTGAGCTGCACGGCAAGACAGGTGTCGAGCACGTCGGATGACGTCATGCCCTGGTGGATAAAGCGGGCGTCCGGCCCGACGAACTCGGCAAGATGGGTCAGGAAGGCGATGACGTCGTGCTTGGTGACCCGCTCGATCTCGTCGATCTTGTCGACGTCGAATTTGGCGGCGCCGCCCTTTTCCCAGATGGTCTTTGCCGCTTCCTTCGGGATGACGCCCAGTTCGGCCAGCGCGTCGCAGGCATGCGCCTCGATCTCGAACCAGATGCGGAAGCGGGTTTCGGGCGACCAGATGGCGACCATGTCCGGCCGGGAGTAGCGAGGGATCATTCTTTAAAAGTCCTGCCTGGGAAAGCGTTGGTCGCGTCCTAACAGAGGTGGACAAAATGCTCAACGCCGCTGCCGTGCACAGCTGTCTCATTGGCGTCATGCCCGTCAAAGCATGATGAACAGGCCGCGCCATGCATCCAATCGGACGTTCATTTGTTATTGTCGGCCGTCACGCATCCAAAACGACGCACGGCCACCAGTGGAGAACCAACATGACCACCGACGTCAGCAAGATACGCGAACACATGGAAGTAATCGGCGCCGACGGCGTCCATATCGGCACCGTCGACAAAGTCGAGGGCGACCGGATCAAGCTGACCAAGGGCGACAGCGGCATGGGCGCGCATAAGGGCCATCACCACTATGTCCCGCTCGCGCTGTTTGCCGAGATCGAGGAAGGCAAGGTTTGGCTGTCGGCCAATTCCGATGTCGCGGTCACCTTCGAGGAAGAGAAATCCGATCCGACCTGATCTTTGTATTTACAATTCCGTGACGAAAGCTGCGGCGGAGCGCCGAGCCTAACCGCTGCAACACGTTTCCTGGAATTGCTCCAGTCAGCGCGACGACCAGACTGGAAACAAATCCCCTTCGTTCGGCGTCGCGGCGTAGACGCCGCGGCTGATGGCGCGGGCCATGGTTGCGCCGGCTGCCGCGAACAGGTCGATCGCGGCGTCGGCGCTGAGTTCGATGCCGCTTTTGCCCGTCGCCAGCGCAAAGACCAGGTCGCCGTCGGCCGGCGTGTGCGTCGGCCAGATGGCACGCGCGAACCCGTCATGCGCCGAGATCGCCAGCCGCTTGGCGGCGGCCTTGGTCAGGACCGCGTCGGTGGCGACGACGGCAATCGTCGTGCTGCTGCCCTCCGATTGTCCGCCGAGGCGCCTGTCGCGGTATTTCAGCAATATTGCCCGGGCATCTTCCGGCAGCGGGTTAGGGTAGCCCAGACCACCGAATTCGTCGCCGATCTCGAAGGGCGCCGCCCAGAAATGGCGGCTGCGGCCGACCGTCACCGAGCCTGTCGGGTTGACGGCGGCGAGGGCGCCGATGGTGACACCGCTGTCGAGCACGGTCGAGGCCGAGCCTAGCCCGCCTTTGAGCCCGGACGTCAGCGCGCCGGTACCGGCGCCGACTGTGCCGATGGCGAAGTCGACAATTGCCGCCTGCACGGCCTCATAGCCGAGGTCGCGATAGGGCGGATAGCGGCCCCAGTGCTTGTCGCCGCCATTGCGCAGGTCGAACAGGATCGCGGCCGGCACGATCGGCACGCGGAAGCCGCCGACTTCGACGCCGATGTCTTTCTCGCGCAACGCCGCCTGCACGCCTGAAGCGGCATCGAGGCCGAAGGCCGAGCCGCCGGACAGCACGACGGCATGGATGGTCGCGATCGAGTTCTGCGGCTCGAGCAGGTCGGTCTCGCGCGTTCCCGGCGCGCCGCCCAGCACCTGCACGCCGGCCACCGCCGGCTCATCGCAGAGCACTACGGTGACGCCGGATTTCAGCCTGGTGTCGCCGGTATTGCCGACGCGAAGGCCGGCGACGTCGGTAATCAGGTTGCGCGGTCCCGTGCGGAACATCACTTGGCCTCCAGCGGCACGAAATGCGTGCCGTCGAAGCGGAAGACACGGAACGGATTCTGGCTGAGGTCGCCTTTTTCGTCGAAGCGGATAGTGCCGATCGCGGTGGTGAAATCATGCCCGGTCAGCGCCTCGGCAATGGGTTTTCCAGTGCTTTGCGCATCGGCCAGCGCCGCCTTGGCGATCTCGACGGCGGCATAGGTGGGCAACGTATAGCCTTCCGGCACGATGTTCCGGGCCGTGAAGGCTTGCACCACCTTGGGGTCGGCGACCTGTTCCCATTCGGGCGGCGCGATCATCAGCGTGCCTGCTGCATAGGGCACGTCGCCGGGCGGCGCGCGCAGATTTTCGCCGCCGGCCAGGGTGATGCCGGCGCCGAGTTGGGCGACGTCGCGTCCCATGATGGCGATGTCGTCACCATCGCCGCCGGCAAACACCTTGGTTGCGCCGGCCTTCTTCAAACGGCCGACCAACCCGATCTGGTTCTCGAGCTGCGGCCGGAACGTGTCTGTGAAGACCGGTTTCAGCGCTGCCTGCTCGGCCGCGGCGCGAAAGGTCTCGGCGATCTCGCGGCCATAGATCGTGCCGTCATCGACGATGGCGAATAAGTCGTCGCGCCACAATTGGGTGAGGTCGGTGGCGACCGCATTGCGCTCGTCGTCGCCGCGCGGCCCGAGCCGGTAGACCGGCCAGCCGGTCTTGGCGCGGCGATCGGTCAGGCTTTCGGTGCGCACGCCGATCGTGATCACCGCAATGTTGGCATCCTTCAGGATCGGCAAGGCCGCCTCGATCGCGTCGGTGCAGAGGAAGCCGACGACAATGTTGACTTTTTCAGCCGCGAATTCCTTCGCTGCCGCCGCGCCGCCATCGGCCGTGCAGGCATCATCGACAGTCTTGACGGTGACGCCGTTCGCCTCCGCTGCCTGCTCGGCGCCGTTCTCGACCTGTTTGCCTAGGATGGCTGACGGACCGGATAGCGGGGCGGCGACACCGACGAGAATCTCGGCGTTGGCGTTTGCGGCCAGCGCCAGCAGAACCAGCGCGGCTGATGTCGTCGTGACAAGGCGCATTCGGGCGATGAAATCCTCCGTGCCGGGAGTATAGTCCCGACACTGTTCCAGCAAAGACCTAAAGGCTGGCCAGGCGCGGCGCAACACGCGAATTTGCGGATTGCGGCCAAGCACTTCGCCTATGATGGGCAACTTGTGGCGCGCAATAGACCGCCATATATAACGAGCTTGCTCTAACAGGTGGATTATCGCGTGCTCAAGATCAACGACATAGGGCCGCAGCACTATCGCGACGCGATGGCGCATTTTGCCGGCCATGTCCATGTGGTGACGACGGACGGTCCCGGAGGAAAAAGGGGCGCGACGGTGATCGCCGCCTGCTCGGTCTCCGACACGCCGCCGACGGTGCTGGTCTGCCTCAACCGCGAGAACGCCAAGAACGAGGCTTTCATCAAAAACGGCAAGTTTGCGCTGAACACACTGGCTTCCGACCAGGAGGCCGTCTCGGTCGGCTTTTCCGGCGTCACCGGCCTGCCGGCGGATGAGCGTTTCGCTTTGGCTGAGTGGGACGTGATCTCGACCGGAGCGCCGACCTTGAAAGGCGCGCTCGCCGTGTTCGACTGCGAGATCA
Source organism: Mesorhizobium sp. ORM8.1 (assembly GCF_053005525.2). Classification (NCBI taxonomy): domain Bacteria; kingdom Pseudomonadati; phylum Pseudomonadota; class Alphaproteobacteria; order Hyphomicrobiales; family Phyllobacteriaceae; genus Mesorhizobium; species Mesorhizobium sp. ORM8.1. Next base: position 7,154,607 of record NZ_CM132600.1, read on the forward strand.
TCGACACCAAGGACCTTGCCACCCACCGTGTGCTTTTTGGCAAGGTGACAGGCCTGCGCATCGGCGATAATTTGCGGCCGCTGATCTACCACAACCGCGGCTACCATTTTCTTTGAAACGGGCATTTTCTTTGAAACGGCCACATTCTTTGAAACGGTGCGTGGGATCCACGGAGACATGATGACCGCGCTGCGCCCCGCGCCGAAATCGATCGACGAAACGCTCGATCTTTTGACCGGCGCGGACTATGTCGCCGACCGCTCTCTGGCAACGGTGCTGTTCCTTTCGCTGCGCATGCAGCGGCCGCTGTTCCTCGAAGGCGAGGCGGGCGTCGGCAAGACCGAAATCGCCAAGGTGCTGGCCGCAGCACTTGGACGCCGGCTGATCCGTCTGCAATGCTATGAAGGGCTCGACGTCTCCTCGGCCGTCTATGAGTGGAATTATGCCGCCCAGATGATCGAGATCCGCATGGAGGAGGCGGCGGGCAAGGTCGTGCGCTCCGACATGGAGCGCAACGTCTTCTCCGAAAAATACCTGATCCGCCGCCCCGTGCTCGATGCGCTGACCGGCAAGAAGGGTGCAGCACCTGTCTTCCTGATCGACGAGCTCGACCGCACCGACGAGGCCTTCGAAGCCTTCCTGCTCGAGATTCTGTCGGACTTCCAGGTGACGGTTCCTGAGCTTGGCACGATCAAGGCGGAAGAACCGCCGATCGTCATCATCACCACCAACCGCACCCGCGAGATCCACGACGCGCTGAAGCGGCGCTGCCTCTACCATTGGGTCGACTATCCCAATGCCGAGCGCGAGCTGGAGATCGTGCGCCGCAAGGTGCCGCAGGCCAACAGCCGGCTGTCGGCCGAAGTGGTGTCCTTCGTCCAGAAGCTGCGCCAGGTCGAATTGTTCAAGGCGCCCGGCGTCGCCGAAACCATCGACTGGGCCGGCGCGCTGACCGAGCTCGACAAGGTGGCGCTCGACCCGGAAACTGTGTCCGACACGATCGGCGTGCTTCTGAAATACCAGGACGATATCGCCCGCATCGGCGAGGGCGAGGGCCGGCGCATCCTCAATGAGGTGAAGGCCGAGCTGTCGGCGGCGGAGTAGCCCGCATGCCTTCGCAACCGGAACCCAGAGAGGCGCTCGCGCACGGACGCATCGCCGACAACATCGTCTATTTCGCCCGAACGCTGCGCAAAGCCGGCATGCGGGTCGGGCCGGCCTCGGTCAAGGATGCCATCGAAGCCGTGCTTGCCGCCGGCATCGGCTCGCGCGACGATTTCTACTGGACGCTGCACGCCGTGCTGGTCTCGCGGCACGAGGATCATCCAGTATTCGACGAGGCTTTCCGGCTGTTTTGGAAATCACGCGAATTGATCGAAAAGATGCTGGCGATGTTTTCGCCGATTGCGCCTGATAGGAGCGAGAAGCAAAAACCGCGCGCGGCGGAAAACCGTGTCAGCCAGGCGATGTTCGAGGGCCACAGCAAGAACCAGCCGGTACGGGAAGTGCCCGAGATCGAGGTCGATGCGCGTCTGACCTTTTCCGGCAACGAGGTGCTGCGCGGTAAGGACTTTGCGCAGATGGACGCCGGCGAAATGGCCAAGGCAAAAAAGGCGATCGCGGCGTTGCGCCTGCCGTTCGACACAGTGCGCACGCGCCGCTTCGAGGCGCACGCGCAGGGGCGGCGCATCGATCCGCGCGCCATGATGCGTTCGGCCGCGCGCACCAGTGGCGCGCTCATCCTGCCGAAGTACCGCTCACCGCGCGAAGTGCACCCGCCGCTGGTGGTGCTGGCCGACATTTCCGGCTCGATGAGCCAGTACACCCGCATCTTCCTGCATTTCCTGCATGCGCTGACCGAAAAGCGCCGGCGCGTGCATGCCTTCGTCTTCGGCACACGGCTGACGAACCTTACCCGCCAGATGCGCCATCGCGATCCGGACGAGGCGCTGGCCGAGTGCTCGGCGGCTGTCAAGGACTGGTCGGGCGGCACCCGCATCGGCGACACGCTTGCCGAATTCAATCGTATGTGGTCGCGGCGCGTGCTGGGGCAGGGCGCCGTGGTGCTTTTGATCACCGACGGGCTCGAACGCGACGACGTCGCCGGCCTGGCGGAAGAGATGGAGCGGCTGCACAAATCCTGCCGCCGGCTGATCTGGCTGAACCCGCTGCTGCGCTTCGACGGTTTCGAGGCGCGGGCTCGTGGCGTGAAGGCGATGCTGCCGCATGTCGACGAGTTCCGCGCGGTGCATAATCTTGATGCGCTGGCCGATCTGTGCGCATCGCTGGACAAGAAATCGGCCGCTTCGGTCGATCCGCGCCGCTGGCTGGACGCTGGCATCAGACGCGCCGCATGACCATATGTTTTGGATCCCGAAAAACAGACTTTGAGAGAAGCAGCTATGGACAACAGCATCTATCTCGATGAGGCCCGCGATCCCCTGATCATCGCGGAAGGCTGGATGAAGGACGGCAAGGATGTCGCGGTCGCCACCGTGGTCGAGACCTGGGGTTCGGCGCCGCGCCCTGTTGGCAGCCATCTGGTCATCGATGCCGAAGGCAATTTCCACGGTTCCGTCTCAGGTGGTTGCGTCGAGGGCGCCGTGGTGAGCGAAGCGATCGACGTTATCGACACCGGCAAAGCCAAGATGCTGGAGTTCGGCGTTGCCGACGAAACCGCATGGCAGGTCGGCCTGTCTTGCGGCGGTCGCATCAAGGTTTATGTCGAAAGACTAGGCTGACCAGATGGATCCTTATGTTCTCAAGACACTGAATGAAGAGCGTCGCGCGCGGCGCGCCGCGGTGCTGGTCACCGACCTCGGCGACGGCCGCGACCGCATCGTGCGCGAGGGCGATCCGGTTGCTGGCGATCTGGGAGCGGCAATCGCCAAGGCATTCCGCACCGGGAATTCAGCGTCGGTCGAAGCGGAAGGAAGGACATTCTTTCTCAACGCGCATCTGCCACGCCCGCGCCTTGTCGTGATCGGCGCGGTGCATATCAGCCAGGCGCTGGCGCCGATGGCAAGGATCGCCGGTTATCCTGTCGAGATCATTGATCCGCGCACGGCTTTCGCCACGCCCGAACGTTTCCCCGATGTCGCGCTGCATGCCGAATGGCCGGAGGAGGTGCTGAAGCAGGGACCGCTCGACAGCTATACGGCGCTCGCCGCCGTCACCCATGATCCCAAGATCGACGATTTCGCATTGAAGGCGGCGCTCGACGCCGGATGCTTCTATGTCGGGGCGCTGGGTAGCCGCAAAACCCACGCCAAGCGCGTCGAGCGGTTGCTGGCGTTGGGCGCCGGCGCCGACCAGATCGCGCGCATCCATGCGCCGATCGGCCTGGATATCGGGGCCGCCAGCCCGGCCGAGATCGCCGTCGCGATCCTCGCGCAGACCATCCACGCTTTCCGCTCGCGCGGTCTCGAAGCTAAAGGCGCCGTGGCGTGAAGTTCGGCCCGGTTCCGATCGACGAGGCGGAAGGCGCGGTGCTGGCGCATGCGGTGACGGCCGGCGGTCGGCGGTACCGTAAGGCTCACCGCTTGAGTGGCGAGGATGTTGCGGCCCTGAAGGCAGCCGGCATCGTCGAGGTCGTTGCCGCCATCCTGGCAGCCGACGATCTCAGTGAGGACGCGGCGGCGACCAGGATCGCAGCCGCGATGAGGCGCCGCAGTATCGACGCCAGACCTGCAGCCACGGGACGGGTCAACCTGCATGCCGAAGCCGCCGGTGTCTTCACCGTCGATGCCAGCGTGATCGATGCCATCAACGCGGTCGATCCGGCGATCACCATCGCCACGCTGGCGCAGCATGCGCCGGTCGAGCCGGGTCAGATGGTGGCGACGGTGAAGATCATTCCGTTTGCCGTCGCGGGAAGCCTGGTCGAGCAGGCGGTCGGAATCTGCGCTGCCGGCGAAATCTTCGCGGTCAACGCCTATCGCCCGGTCAAAGTCGGCGTCATCCAGACGGTGCTTCCCGGCATCAAGCCGAGCGTGCTCGACAAGACGCTGCGTATCACCGAAGTCCGGCTGGCGCGCTCCGGCAGCCGGGTGACGGCGGAGCGCCGCACGCCGCATGAAGTGGCGCCGGTCGCGGAAGCCGCCGCCGCGCTGGCGCGCGACAACGATTTTGTGGTGATCTTCGGCGCCTCGGCGATGAGCGATTTCGCCGATGTCGTGCCGGCTGCGATTGAAAGGGCCGGTGGGACTGTTATCCGCGCGGGCATGCCGGTCGATCCCGGTAATCTGCTGGTGCTGGGTACGCTGGCCGGCAAGCGCGTTATCGGCGCGCCGGGTTGCGCGCGCAGCCCGAAGGAAAACGGTTTCGACTGGGTGCTGGACCGACTGATTGCCGGGCTCGATGTCACCGCGAGTGACATTGCCAGCATGGGGGTTGGAGGGTTGCTGATGGAGATCCCGACACGGCCGCAACCGCGTGAGCCGGCACCAAGATCGGCAAATTCCGAGCCGAAGGTCGACATCGTGCTTCTGGCCGCCGGCCGTTCCAGCCGCATGGGCGGTCCGAACAAGCTTATGGCGCTCTTCGAGGGTAAGCCGCTGGTGCGTCGCACCGCCGAACGGGCGCTTGGCTCCAAGGCCGCCGGCACCATCGTCGTCACCGGGCATCAGCGCGAGCGCATCCGCTCCGCGCTTGCCGGCCTGGATTTGCGGCTCGCCGACAACCCGGATTTTGCCGACGGCCTCGCCTCGTCGCTGAAGGCAGGCATTGGCGGGGTCGCACCAGAAGCCGCTGGCGCCATGATCGTGCTCGGCGACATGCCGGGCGTGTCGTCAGACGATCTCGACAGTCTGATCGATGCATTCCGCCGCTCGGGCGGGCGCGCTGTCGTGCGGGCATCGCATCAAGGCAAACGCGGCAATCCGGTGCTTTTGCCGCGCGCGCTGTTTGCGGCCGTCGCGCAGCTGGAGGGCGACACCGGCGCGCGCCACCTCGTCGAGGCCGGCGGGCTCGATGTCATCGATGTCGAGATCGGGCAGGGCGCCTCGATCGATGTCGACACGCGCGAGGCGCTGGAAGGAGCCGGCGGCGTCCTGCAGGATTGACAAACCGGAGGCGAATTTCGCATGCCTTTGGGCATGTCTTTCCATTTCCGCTTTCTCTTCGCGCTGCTTGTCGCAACCGGGTTCGCCGTCTCGGCCGCCAACAGCCAGGCGCCGTCGCTAAAACCGTTCAAGGACGATCTCTTCGCCTATCCGCCGACGCTGTCGACCGGCGACAATGGCGCATACACCGTGCTCGACTATCACGAGATGCGCGACATCAACCAGCGCGACGAGGTGCCGGAAAAGCGGGTGCGCGCCCAGTATAGCGATCCCGGCGTGCGCAAGGTCCAGCAGGATCTGATGCTGAAATCCGACGCCGGCGATATAAGGCATGTCGCAGTCGGTAGAACGGCCGGCGCTGCCATCATCGTGCTTTACCTGCACGGGCAGGGCGGCAGCCGCAAGCAGGGCGTCGACGACTTCACCTTCGGCGGCAATTTCAACCGTATCAAGAATTTGATGGCCGCCAACAACGGCCTCTATCTTTCACCGGATTTCCCCGATTTCGGCGACAAGGGCGCGGGCCAGGTCGCGGCGCTGATCGATCACTATGGCGAGCAATCGCCAGGGGCGAAGATCTTCGTCGCCTGCGGTTCGATGGGCGGCATGATCTGCTGGAAGCTCGCCGACCGCAAGGATACGGGCAGCCGCATCAATGGGCTCTTGCTGCTCGGCTCGCTATGGGATGAGAGTTTCCTTACCAGCCCTGCCTTCAAGCGCCGCATTCCGGTGTTTTTCGGCCAGGGCAGCCACGATATCGTCTTCCCCGTGGACAAGCAGGAGGCCTTCTTCCGCTCGATCCTGGCCAAGTCGAAGACCTATCCGACCCGCTTCGTGCGCTTCGAGACCGGCACGCATGGCACGCCCATCCGCATGGTCGACTGGCGCGGCGCGTTGAACTGGATGCTGACGAAAGCGCCCTGAACAGGGTGCCCTTTTCAAGGCGCGGTGTTGTAGTCGATGATGGTCTGCGGATTTTGCTCGCCATCGTAGGACGCGTCGACGTCATACTGGACGAGGGAAAAGTCGCCATTGCGGAACAGGTAAGTGCCCGATGACGAGGCATCGGCAACCCCACGCCATTTGTTGAAAGTGCTGATCGTCTTGGTTGTCTCGTCATAGTCGGAGTTGGTCGCCCAGCCGCTCGTCTTGAAGCCGATGATGTGGATCGCTTCGACCTTGCCCTCGCTGTTGTTGTTCTCGTAGCGGATGTCGAGCTCCGGCTCGGTGAATTGCAGCTGCGTTACGCCGTTGACGTCGTCATAAATGTAATAGACCGCGGTTTCGTTATAGGCGGCCATGGAACAGAAGAAGCGGAAGAGCCGCGTCTCACGCTCCGGGTCGTTGGGCTGGGCGTCCTTGTCCTTGTAGTGGATGGAGTGAGCTTGGGGCTCTCCGATCGGCTTGCCGTCCGGATCCTGCTTGTCGCATTTGTCGCCATAGGTGGCGAGAAACGCCTTTTTCGCCTGCTCCAGCGCCGTGTCCTTCTTCGGCGGCGGCGGGCCGTCGCCGCAGCTTGCCGGCACCGCGCTGTCGAAGTCCTCGGTCGACGGCTTCAGCGCGCCCTTGTCGATGAAGATCGGCTGGAAGGGCGGCTCCTGGATCTGCGCATTGACCTGGCGGACCGTGTAGCAACCGGCAAAAACCTTGGCCTCGCCCTTCTTGTCGGTCGCCTGGATGGCGACAGGGATGCTGTAGTAGATGCTGCCGGCGGCACCGTCCTGCGATACAGCGCCAGTCTTGACCTCGACCGTGTCGGTATCGTCGTAACCTTTGGCGAAAGTGGCAAAATCCTTTGCCGGCTTAGTATCTCCGAAGTAACCCCAGGCGCGGGCGAACTCGTGCCGGCCGATGGCGCTGTAAAGCGAGCGGACGACCGATTCTGCGCTGGACCTGTCGTCGATATAGGGCGCGTCGGCGGCCTGGGCCGATTGTCCGATGCAGATCAGGGAGAAAAAGGCGGTCGCAGCGAAAGTGGCGCGTCTCATCGGGTCCTCCACTCGGGTAACGAAAATACTACCACGGCGATTGCGGCGACGTGGTGACGCCGGCGAGCGACTGCTTGAAGAATCGTGGCAGGAGGCGCTAGGTCACGGCCCGCGGCGCTGGAGCCGCCTTGGGAGGTAACCCGTGACCATTTCCATGTACGACATATCGGTCGGCGTCTTTTCGGCCCGGCTCAAGGCGTTGGCCAGCGTGCTGACCGCGGCCGAGCAGAATGCTGGCGAGCGCAAGATCGACCCGCAAGTGTTCCTGACAGCCCGGCTTGCGCCCGACATGTTCGCGTTGGCCAGGCAGGTACAGATCGCCACGGACCATGCCAAGGGCGCGCCGTCGCGGCTCGCCGGCCGCGAGGTGCCGAAATACGAAGACAATGAAGCGAGCTTTGCCGAGCTGCAGGCCCGAATCGCCAAGACGCTCGATCATCTGGCGTCTTTTTCGGCGGCTGATCTGGAAGGTTCGGAGGACAGGACGGTCGAAGTGCGGCTCGGCGGGCGCGAAACCACGCTGCCGGGCCTGCAATATCTGCTGCACCTGGCGATGCCGAACTTTTACTTCCACGTCACCACGGCCTATGACATCCTGCGCCACAATGGCGTGCCGCTGAGCAAGCAGACTTTCCTGGGAAATCGCTGACAGAACAAAAGCTTAGAGGTTTCCCGCCTGCTTAGCGGGAAACCCTCTTATCGGCTCGTTCAATGCGCCTCAGCGCATCGACATTTCACGCGCGATACGCGGAAAATCCGCCGGCTTGATGCCGATGTCGGCGCGGTCGGCATTGCTCATCGCATTGAGAAGCGCGAGCGCCGAACGGTAACGCTGCTGTTCCTGCGGCCTTGGCCGCGCGAACATTTCGGTGAAGAACCCCATGACTCTGTGCCCCAGTTCATCCTCCACCCTCAACCATATAGCTGATTTGTGAAAATTGTGCAGTGCAGCAATTGCATGGCTGCCATGCCACGCGCATTTTTTCACCACAATCGATTTTCGGTGAAACTTTTCGATCGGCTCGACCGTAGGCCCATATGCTGGCACATGGCTGGCTTTTTCCTCGCCACTCCTGGCGATCCTGCCGGGCTGCATGAAAATGCGGTCCGGCTTTTTATGTTCGGCGCCCTTCGAACCCTCCAGAAGTCCCATGAATGACGGCAATTCTCAGCGCCGTAGGCATTCATTTTTAACGAGAGCGCCCTATGGTCGTTGGTTGAGAAATGCATGCCGTTGCGACAGGAGGAGGCTGAGATCGGCACCAAGCGTGATTTCGCTTCATTGCTCGACGACCTGATCACCGCCTCCGAGAAGGGCGAGGATGAGGGCGCGCGGCCGTCTATTCCGTTCGATTATCTGTCGGTGGCGGACGAGCTTCATTCCGGCCGCATCAAGGTTGCCGGCGAGAGCGTTGCCGCCGAGTATCGTGAGGCAGGTGACCTGGCCGCCGAATTCGCCGCGCTGCTCGACCACGCGAAGCTTGCGCTCGCGAGCGAGGAACACCGGCCGGAGGAAAAGCTGCCGCCGATCGATCCCGAATCGATTGCCGGAGAGCTCGGCCTCGACCGTCCCGCCAAGAATGCCGATCTTGGCCGCATACGCCGTAGCTTCGCCTTCGCCAACCATCCCGACCGTGTCGCGCCGCATCTGCGCCAACGCGCCATGATCCGCATGCAGGTGGCCAACATGCTGATCGACGAGGCCAAGCGGCGGGCCCTGGCCGGCGCTAGAAAGTAACGGCTCGCAGATCACGCAAAAGCGGCCGCGACGGGCTTGGAGAACCTCCGGCCTTTGCTTTATGCTTGAATTTCCTCCCCGCGCTGTCCGCGCAACCTCCCATCGGAGAATTCCATGCATAAACGCCGCCTCGGTCGGACCGATCTTCTTGTTTCGCAAATCTGTCTCGGCTCGATGACCTGGGGCCAGCAGAACACCGAGGCGGAGGGCCATGCGCAGATGGACCTCGCCTTTTCGCGCGGCGTCAATTTCATCGACACGGCAGAGCTTTACCCGATCCCGCCCAAGGCTGAGACGCAGGGTCGGACCGAAAAGATCATCGGCAGCTGGCTGAAGGCGAAGGGCAACCGCGACAAGGTCATCGTCGCCTCGAAAGTGGTCGGCCGCACGGGCAACACCTGGTTTCGCGGCGACCGGTCTTCGCAGCTCAACCGCGCCGACATTTTCGACGCGGTCGAGAAGTCGCTGGCCAAGCTCGGCACCGACTATATCGATCTCTATCAGATCCATTGGCCGGAGCGGGATATCCCGTGGGGATCGAATCCGACGCGCATCGGCGCAATGCCGCGCCGCGCCGACAGCGAAGGCGCAACATCCGACGAGACGCCGATCGCCGAGACACTCGCTGTTTTGGAGGATCTGGTGAAGGCCGGCAAAATCCGTCATTTCGGCCTGTCGAACGAGAGCTCCTGGGGCGTCATGCGCTACCTCTTCAGATCCGAAAAGGGCGTCGGCCCGCGCGTCGCCTCGCTGCAGAACGCCTACAACCTCGTCAACCGCACCTTCGAAGTGAACCTCGCCGAGGTCTGCACACGCGAAGATATCGCGTTTCTTCCCTATTCGCCGTTGGCGCAGGGCTATTTGACCGGCAAATACGACCATGGCGCGCGGCCGCAAGGCTCGCGTTCGCAGCTCTTCAACCGCGGCCAGCGTTACGAGACGCCGAACGCGGCCGAGGTTCAGCTGGAATACAATGAGCTGGCGCGTTCCTTCGGCATGGAGCCGGCGCTGTTTGCCAACGCCTATGTGTCGAGCCGGCCGTTCGTGACCGCCAACATCGTCGGCGCCACCAGTGTCGCGCAGCTCGACATGGCATTATCCTCGGCCGACGTGACCTGGACCGAGGAGATGCAGAAGGCTGTAGATGCGATCCACCAGCGGGTCGGCAATCCGTGCCCGTGACTGGGAAGCGTTGAGGGAAGACAGATGGAGGCAATGGCAGATTTTCCGATCAAGGCCGTGCGCACAAAATTTCCGGCGCTTTCGCTGACCGACAAAGGGCGCCGCCGCATCTATCTCGACAATCCGGCCGGCACGCAGGTGCCGCAGGCGGTGGCCGACGCGGTATCGCGCTGTCTTCTCACCACCAACGCCAATCTCGGCGGCTTCTTTGAAACGACGGTCGCGGCACAGCATGTGGTCGACGACGCGCATGCCGCGATGGCCGATTTTCTCAATGCCGCAAGCGTCGAGGAAATCATCATCGGCGCCAACATGACGACGCTCACCTATCATATGTCGCGCACGCTCGGTCGCGGATTCAAGCCCGGCGATGAGATCATCGTCACCCGCATGGATCATGAGGGCAACGTCTCGCCCTGGCTGCAACTGGCCGAGGATCTTGGCTTGGTCGTGCGTTTCCTGCCCTTCGATGAGACAAGCTGGCAGGTCGAGGGGGCGGCATTGAGCGCTCTGCTTACCGACAAGACGCGGCTCGTCGCACTGAACTACGCTTCTAACCTCACCGGCTCGATCAACCAGGTGAAGGCGCTGACCGCTATCGCCAAACAGGCCGGCGCGCTGGTCTATGTCGATGCCGTGCAGTTCGCGCCGCATGGCCTGATCGACGTGCAGGACCTGGGCTGCGATTTCCTGGTTTGCTCGGCCTACAAATTCTTCGGGCCGCACATGGGCATATTGTGGGGCCGCCGCGACGTCATCGATGCGCTGAAACCCTATAAATGCCGCTGCTCATCGAACGGCCTGCCGGAGCGCTTCGAACTCGGCACGCCGCAGATCGAGCTGATGGCCGGCCTGACCGCGGCCGTCGATTATTTCGCCGATCTCGGCTCAGCAGCCGGTGAGGGTGGTTCGCGTCGTGAGCGGATCGCGAAAGCCTTCAAGGTGTCGATCGCTCATGAAAATGCCCTGGCCCGGCAGCTGATCGAGGGCCTGTCGGGCATCGAGGGCCTGGTCATCCGCGGCATCATCGATCCGGAACGGCTTGCCGAGCGCGTGCCGACCGTTTCCTTCACGGTCGAAGGCATCGCGCCGGAGACGATTGTGCGGCAGCTGAATGCCGAGAACATCTTCCTGTGGTCGGGCCACAATTACGCCTGGGAGATCGTCCACCAACTCGGCATTCCCGCCGAGCATGGCGTCGTGCGCATCGGCATTGCGCATTACAACACGGTAGCCGAGATCGATGAGACGCTGGAGAGCGTGCATCGGGTGATCGCAATGCTGAGGCAGCAGCGGCGCTGACCAGCGCCGCAATCAGTTTTTGTGAGCGCTGCCGAAGCCGGTCAGGAAAGCGGTGAGGTTGTCGCCGAGCGCGTCGCAGAGATAGCCGCCTTCCTGCACGATCACGGTCGGCAGGCGGAGCCTCGCAATGGCTTCGCCGATGCGCGAGAAGCCGGGCGTCGTGACCGAAAGCCCGCCGAAGGGATCGCCCTCGAAGGCATCGAGGCCGAGCGCGACCACCAGCGCTTCGGGGGCGAAGGCGCGGATGCGCTGGAAGGCTGTGGCCAGCACTTCGAGAAACGCTGCGTCGGCGGATTTGCGCGGCAGCGGCAGGTTGAAATTGTAGCCGAGGCCCGGGCCTTCGCCGCGCTCGTCGGCATGACCCCAGAAGAACGGATAGAAGCGCACCGGATCGGCATGCAGCGAGACGGTGAGCACATCCGGTCGCGCATAGAATATCCCTTGCGTGCCATTGCCGTGATGCAGGTCGACATCGAGGATGGCGACGCGCGCGGTGTTTTCCGCAGCGCTTGCGCGGCAACCGCAGAATTGTTGATGAAGCAGAAGCCGCCGGCGACATCGGCAAAGGCGTGGTGGCCCGGCGGGCGGCAGAGCGCGTAGGCAGAGGGCGCGCCGGTCATCACGGCCTCCGCAGCCCCAACCGCGCTCCAGGCGCTCCACAGCGCACTGTCCCAGGTCTCGGCCGAGATCGGGCAAGCCGTATCGGCCATGTGGTAGCCAGCCTGGCCGACGGCCGAGGCCGGGTAGGAGCCGCCGCGGGCAATCGGATGGATGTTCGGGATGACTTCCGCCGAAGCGCCGTCGATGCGCTGCCAGCGCGCGAAGATATGCTCGAGGAAGTCGAGATATTCAGGCGTGTGCACGGCGGCAATCGGACCGAGGCCGTGGTTCCTCGGTCTTTCAACCGTCAATCCGGCAGATGTTGCGCCGGCTAATAATCTCACGATCCGCTCCGGTTTTTCCGGATTGGGTTGCGGTGCGCCGCTGGACAGGAAAGCCTTGGGATCGTGGCGCTTTTGCTCTTCGGCATAGAAGGCTTTCATCGTCATTCCTCCGGCGCGTCGGCAAAAGCGAAGAAGGCGTCGCCGACGATTTTCCGCACCTGCTCGTAGTTCGCCCAGCCGATGCCAAGTCGTTCATAGAAGGCCTTGGCGGTCTCGTTGTCGGTATCGACGGACAGTCTGAGATAGACGCCGCCAGCCGCGCGGCATTCCTTGCCACGCGCCGCAGCAGCTTCTCGCCGATCCGGCGGCCGCGGAAACGGTCCTCGACATAGAGGTCCTGGATATAGACGCCGGGACGGCCCATCCAGGTGGAGAAGATCGGGAAATGCAGGCAGAGGCCGGCGAATTCGCCGTCGACCTCGGCGATCAGGGTGGAGAAGGCGGGTTTTTCGCCGAAACCGTATCGGCGGAGGTCATCGGCTGTCGATTTGATCTCCTGGTGGGAGCCGATATGCGTGCTGAGGCGCAGCAGCGCCGCGTGGATGGTATCGACGTCGTCGATGGTGGCGGGGCGGAGGGTGACGGTTTGCGCGGTTGAGGTATGGCTCATGGAGAGCATGGCGCCCAGGCCCCCCCCTCTGACCTGCCGACCATCTCCCCCTCAAGGGGCGAGATCAGCAGCTTTGGCGCCGCGGCTCTTTCTGCAATGTTGGAGGTTGGCGAAGGCACTCGTGACGGCCAATCTCCCCCTTGAGGGGAGATGTCCGGCAGGACAGAGAGGGGGGCGAAGGAACGCCGTCATCTCAAAGCCATTCTCAAAACGTCACCCTATCCCCATCCTTCAGCGCCGGCATCGCGCGCCTCCGGACTCGCAGGCGTGACTTTCCTCGGCGCCATCTTTTCGTCCCTCAGCCTTCAACCGGCAGGTCGAGTTCGGCCGCCAGCGCTTCCAGCGAGTCGCCGATGATGGCGATCATCTCGCCGATCTGCTCGCAGGTAATGATCATCGGCGGCGCCACCATGAAATTGTCGCCATCAACACCGCCCTTGACCTTGCGACCGTAGATGATCAGGCCGCGCGCATAGGCGAGGTCGAGCAGGCGCTGGGTGGCTTTCTTGCCCTGATCGATCGGCTGTAGCGTGTCGGGATCGGCAACCATTTCCGCGCCAAGCAGAAGGCCTTTGCCGCGCACGTCAGCGATGAACGGAAAGCGCTTCTGCAGCTCTTTGAGCTCGCCGATCAGCACGTCGCCCATGGCGGCGGCATTGTCGATCAGATCGAGCCGGTCCATCTCGCCGAGCACGGCAAGGCCGGTGGCGCAAGCGAGTGGATTGCCGGCATAGGTGTGGCCGTGCTGGAAGCCGCCCGAGGCGAGCAGCGGCTCGACCAGCCGCATCGGGGCCGCCAGCGCGCCGAGCGGCGCGTAGCCCGAGCCAAGGCCTTTCGACAGCGCGACGATATCGGGCTTGCAGTTCCAGTGGTCGCCGCCGAGGAATTTGCCGGTACGGCCGGCGCCGCTCATGACTTCGTCATGGATGAGCAGGATACCGTGGCGGTCGCAGATCTCGCGGATGCGCGCATAGTAGCTGTCGGGCGCGACAAGCGCTGCTGTCGCGGCGCCCCCGATAGGCTCCATGATGAAGGCAAGCACGCTATCCGGCCCTTCGTCCAGGATCTTTTCCTCCAGCATGTCGGCGTAGCGGATGCCGCGCTGTTCCATCGAGAGATTGTCGCGATCGCGCCAGGCGGTCGGCGCCGGCACGGTCGGCATCGGCCGCATCATCGGCGTGAAGGTCTCGGCCAGCGCGTCGTCGCCGGTGACGGAAAGCGAGCCGAGCGTGCCGCCATGGTAGGAGGGGAAACGGGTGATGATCTTCCAGCGCTTCGGCTGGCCGGTGGCGACGGCCCATTGCCGGGCAAGCTTGATGCAGGATTCTGTCGCTTCCGAGCCGCCGGAGACGAAGAAGATGCGGTCCATGCCTTCGGGGAGCTTTCCCGCCAGTTCGCGCGCCAACTCCTCGGCCGGCTCGTTCTCGAAATGCAGCCGGTAAGCGAAGGTGGTTTTGTCCATCTGCCGCTTCATGGCGTCGAGCACATTGCGGTTGGAATGGCCGATATTGGCGACCATCGGCCCGCTCGAGCCGTCGATGAAGCGGCGGCCGTCCTTGGTCCAGAAGTAGATGCCTTCCGCGCGGTCGACGAGCGGCCGGCGCAGGCTGGACAGATAGAACAGATGCGACGGCTCACGCGCTTCGGTTTCGGCAGCGGGCTGGACTTGCGATTTCGGCATGTCAGGACTTTCCAAGATAGCGGTCGAGAACATTTTTCGTCACGCGTTCGACCATCGGATCCTGCCTTAGCAGGCCGGCGACCCATTCGCAGCTTCCGGCGTGGAATACTTCGCCCTTGCCGCGCTGGAAGTTGACGATCATGCCGTTGCCGCGCTTGACCTTGTCGAGGTTGGCGTCGCTCGCCTCACCGAACAACGTCTCGGCGGTAAAGCGTCCGTCCTCGTCGGTGAGGAACTGGTCCTCGATCGGGATGTCGGCGCTCTCCTCGACCTGGCTCGCCATGCCGACGGCAAGCACCTGCAATCCGTCAGGCGCGCCGCTGTCTGGTGCCGGATAGGGCAGGCCGCCGCGGATCTCGAAATCGAGGCCGTCGACCTCATAACCATAGACATGGCTGTCGGCGCCGAGAAGATCGCCATAGTAGATGCCGGTACCGGCAAAAGCCCAGTGTTCTGGACGATAGACCGGGAAACCGCGCACGCCGCGCGGCGCGCATCCACCCCAGCCGGCATAGACGCCGCGTGTCGCGTTGAGGCCGAAGGTCGCGCTGCCGGGGCGGCCGATTTCGGGCGCTTCCCAGGAATTGGTGGCGCGGGTTACGTCGCCGCCGCGATAGGCAGGGTCTTCAGCCCGCGCCCGGTACTTGTAGCAGACCTGGCGGCGGCCCTCGTCCTCCAGCCTGGTCTGCCACATGAAATTGCCGGCAAAGCGCGCTGCATGGCCGCCGTGCTCGACATAGGCGTCGACCGCATCACGCATCTCCCAGGTCCAGTATTCGTCATGGCCGACGAAGACGACGCAGTCATAGCCTTCGAGGATTTCGGGCGAAAAATGCAGGTCGTGCTGGCTGGCGAGATCGATGGCGTAGCCTTCGCGCTCGGCGAAGCGGAAGAGATGACTGTCATAGCTCGCCCAGCCGGAAGAGGCGTATTTCTTGGAATGTCCAGTGGCGAAGGCCCATTCCATATGCGGGTAGCGCGGCACGGTTTTGGGCGGCACAGCCACCTCCAACGGCACGCGCGGCGCATCCTTGGGCAGCACCGCGAAGCCACGGCACCAGGGGCGTTGCGTCGACACCATTGTGGCGTACTGGTCGCGCTTCGGGCCGGTGATGCCCTGGTAGTGGTTGGAGCCGCCCCAGGTGTTGTAGGCGAGCCAGGTCCCGGTCGCCGCGACCTGCAGCAGGCGCCCGGGTTTCTTGCCCGGCAGCGGCGCGACAATGAAAAGGTGATGGCTGCGGATCAGCTTGCCGTCCCGGCCATCGGCCGTAAGCGCTATCCGGTAGGCGCCGGACGGCCAGTCGGCTTCGACGCGGAAGTCGAACGAGGTTTGCCAGCCGCAACCTTCCACGGAGCATTGGTCGGGCGTGTCCTGCCAACGCGCCAGCAGCCCCGTTTTCTCGAAGACTTTGGTCTCTGCATCGCCGTCGCGGACGATGGCGATGCCGTATTTCGGCGCCGTCGAACTGACATTGAGCGTCACCGTCTCGCCCGGGCGGTAGGAAAAGCGGTCGCTGTAGCACCAGATCTCGCCACGCTCGCCATCCATCCCCGGCCATTCGTAATAATGGCCGCGCACCGCCTCGCGGCGCTGTTCGGGCGTCAGCCCGAAATCGGGGAATTCGGTTGGCAACTGCGTCAAGGAACACCTGAAACGGAGAGGCTGCCATTGAGACCATTGGCCGACCAAGCGTCAAATGGAAACGATCGGGCCAGCAATTGCTTAGCCACCCTTGGCCACACCCACCAAAGCGACTATTTCAGGTGAGGCGGTATTTTCCGCCTCGGGAGCGGGCATGCTAAGAGTGCAGAAGGTCAAGGTCGCCGACATTTACGTGCCGACGGCGCGTAAGAAGACGTTGCACCCCGAAACGGTTCGTCACCTTGCCGAGGACATTCTGGAGAACGGCCTGAAGACGCCGATCCAGGTGCGCCACGACGGCAAGCGCCATATCCTCGTCGAAGGGCTGCATCGGCTGGAAGCCGCCAAATGGCTGGGCGAGACCGAGATCGACGCTTATATGGTCCAGGCCAAGCGCCACTGATTTACGAAGCCTTGGCTCGCCGTGGCTGGCGCAGATGCCTGACGCCGCTCATCTCGACGAACTTCGTCGCCGTGTCCCAGAGATAGTCGCCATAGAGGAACGGTTTGAAGGTTTCGGCGCCGGCCAGGGGCAATGGCGCGATCTCGGCATCGACGCGCGGTTCATAAAAGAACGGGATCGAAAAGCGCGCCTGTTTCGGCGCGATCACCCGGTGCCTGGTGGCGCGCACGCGGCCGGCCGTCCAGCGCTCCAGCAACTGACCGAAATTGACGGCGAGCGTGTTGTCGGCGGGCGGCACGTCGATCCATTCGCCGGCAAGGTTTTTCGCCTGCAAGCCTTCGACACCATCCTGCGCCAGCAAGGTGACGAAACCGGAATCGGCATGTTCGCGGCCGATGACCGTGCGCGTCTCGCCTTTGTGCAGCACGGAGAAATCCGGGCCGCTCAGGTCGACGCCACTGTTTGGATCGCGCAGCGGATAGCGGATCAGGCGCAAGGTTGAGATGCCACCTTCGAAATCGGCATCGAAGATGGCTTCCGGGAGGCCAAGCCCGCGCGCGACCGAGCGCAGCAGCGCGTTGCCGACCGCTTCCATCGCCCGGTAGTAGGAGGCGGCGGCCGCGCGCCAGCCAGGCAAGGCGCTTTCGGGCGGCAGCGGCGTCGGCTCGCAGAGCGGGTCGCTGGCATCAAGGCCCGTCGTAGCGGCCGTTGCATCGGCGATGTCCGGCCCCATGTCGATGCCTTCCTTGTAGGAGACGGCATTCGGCTGCAGCGGGAACCAGCCGCGATAGACATTTTTCTTCGTCGGGTCGAAATTCCAGCGCAGCAGCTTCTGCTTCTCGGCCTCGGGCAGCGAAAAGAGCGCCAGCAGCCGTGCCCGGTTCCGCGGCGTCAGCCAGTCGTCGCCCGGAAAATCGCGGATCGCCATGAAGCCGATGCCGGAGGCCGCCGCCATGATCCTGGCGTCGGTTTGATCGCGGGCGGGTGAGGGCGACCCGAACAGCGCCGCGATCGCGATCGTATCGATATCGGCCATCAATCTTCCTCCTGCCGCAGGGCTGTCCGGGGAAAGTTATTCATATATGAAGGCCATCTGATTGGGGGAGGATCGGTCTCTTGGTCGGCTCGGATTGACCGGCGGCGGCTTGTCGATGGCGTGTATTTTTCGCCGCCCGAACAAGTATTGGGCGACCATCTCTGTGAACCTCAGGATTGGAATGGCGACGCAGCGGGTGCGCGCGACGATGCGCAGCAGTGCATAGGCCATCATTGCCGCGAAGAGCTGCAGGCGGATTGCATTGGCGTTGTTGCCCAGGAACTTGCGGATATTGAGGTGCTGCTTGATCCAGCGGAACAGAAGCTCGATTTGCCAGCGGCCTTTGTAGAGCTGCCCGATCTCGACTGCGGAGCGCTCCAGGTCGTTGGTCAAAAGCATGATGGTGTCGCCCTGCTCGCGCTGAATGCGCAGGCGCCGCAGGCGCATCGGCAGCTTGCAAACGCCCTTGCTGACCAGGCTCACCTCACTGTCTTCCAGGACCAGGAAGCCGTCGCCCTGCGGCTCGGCTATGGGGCGATTGCACACCTGCGCCAGCCCCATGTTGGTCTTGGGCCGCGTCACGAAGACCGACCCGGCCTCGGCGATCACCGTCCACCAGCCATAGTGGCAATAGCCCTTGTCGAACACATAGGTCGCCGCGGGTTCGATGGTGATCCGGCGGCCGATCTGGGCGTCGTTGACGTTGGCGTCGGTGATGTCGAGGACGCGCGGATGGTCGGCCTTCGGGTCATAGACGACATGCACCTTCATGCCGCGGATGCGGCCGTTCGACTTGGCCCAGTCGCACAGCTTGCCGAGTGGAATGGGGGTCGAGTCGATCAGCCGCAGCATGTCTTGGCCCTCTTGCCGCGTCTGTCGGTCGAGCAGGCCCGCCACAAGGCTGAAGGCCTCGGCAAAGATGGCGACCGGACGCCGTCTGTTGGCGTCCGACAAGGTCGAACGCATCAGCGGACCGCTGCCCAGGTGGTAATGGTGCTGGCGGTTGGCGTTCCAGCCGGCCTCCAGGCCGCGCAGACCGCTGCTGCCGCAGAACTGGGCATAGATCAGCACCACCAGATGATCCCAGCTCCTGAACGATTTGTCGTAGGCATCCCCGTCGTGGCGATCCACAATTGCCTGGAATTGACGGCGATCGACGGCTTCAAGAAGCTGCCCGAAGATGCTAGGTGCAAAGCGCATGCCCCGTTCCTTTTCTGAGTCTCGACAACCAGAGAAAAGACGGACAAACCCCGTTTTACGGGGCATGCACATGCGGCATTTCGATTCACTCAAAACTTTCCCCGGACAGCCCTGCTCCTGCCGGGACGACGCAAGCAGGGCGTGGCTGCCGCCGATTGTCAATCACAGGCAGGCACCGGTCGTTGGGCCACCGCATCAGCACAATCGATCGCTTCCCATCAGAGCTTTTTGATTGACGCGATGAGGCCGACCGCTACCGTGGCGGTATCCGAGGAACGAGTGATTGCGATGACGAAATATCAGGGCGGATGCGTGTGCGGCGCGGTGCGCTACAAGGCCGAGGCCGAGCCGATCAACGAGCGCGTCTGCCATTGCGGGCTTTGCCAGAAGGCGATTGGCGCCGCCTTCAATGCGCGGCTTCTGTTCCGCATCGACGACGTGGCCATCGAAGGCCACGTGGCGACGATAAACACCTCGCCGGACCTCAAGCGCGGCTTCTGCCCGGCCTGCGGCACGACGATGTTTTCGCGGCGCGATTCAGGGGCATAATCGGCATCACGTCAGGTTCGCTCGACGATCCCTCGGTGTTCAAGCCCGACATGCATTTCTGGATCGCCTCGAAACAACCATGGCTGCGGCTGGACGATGGCCTGCCGCAATATGAAGGCGCGCCGCCGGCCTGATTCACTTTTTACTGCACATTACTGCACAAAAATTTCATCTTCGATTCACGAGATAGCCGGCAAAGCGTCATTGGCGAGCCATGATTGGCTTCTTATTTATGCGTTGCGGGCCGATATCGAGGAGACGACTGATGAGCGAGACCATCAACACCCTGGACGAGCTGCTGAACGACCCGATGGTGCAACTTGTCATGGCGCGCGATCGCGTCCAGCCGGCCGAGCTTCGGTTGCTTCTGGAAAAGGCCCGCGACAAGGCTGGCGACGATTCTCGTATCGACCAGGCTTCGGTGCCACCCGCGCATATGGTGGCGAGAAGCTGCCTGAAGCAGTGGCTGCATCGCTGAGGCAAACGCGGAAAAAATGCATTGCGGTTTCCGTAAGGAATTGCGCAAAGACAACAGCCGCGGGTCAGCTCGAATGCGCCGGCAGGTAGCTATAGTGGCTGCGTGAATAGGCGAGCCTGAAGCCGAGCCGGTCGTAGTTGCGATAGGCCGGTCCGTGGCGACCGGGATGCGGCGCCTCGATGTCGGCGACAAACAGTTTCGCGCCGGCGGCGATCCCGTCGCGAACCACCCTTTCCCCAAGCATGGCATCAAGATTGAAGCTTGGCGCCATGATCCCAGGCACCGGCGCGTCGATGCCGCTCCAGGCGGCGCCGTCAGCACCAATAAAGAGCGAGCGCACCGCCTCCACCGTACCTCCGCGTTGCAGCATATAGTGACGCCAGCCCTTGCGGCCGACGAGCGCTATCAACCAAGGCGAGGTGGGCAGTCTGTAGTTGCGATCGATGAAGGAAGCCCATTGCGAAGCTGTCTCGCGCGTAACCTCCTCGACCAACAGATCGTCGACAGGGAAGAACGTTTCGGCGGCCAGCGGCTTTGCGTCACGATAGATGCGCTCCCAGCCGCCCTGCTGCTGCAGGCCGCGTGCTTCCAGCCAGCATCTCAGCCGCGACGGCTCGGTGTGCGGATTGACATAGAACCACGGCCGCATGATGCCGGCGTCGCGATAATGCGCGAGCAGCGCGTCGACCTGTGTCTCCGAGGCCGGATTGTCGACGCCGATATTCTTCACGCAGTTGAAATGGATGAACGGGATTGCCGTGCAGGTGGTCCAGACGAGGTCGCCGTCGCTGGCGATCGACAGGCCTTGCCGTGCCGCGAAATCCGCGGGAGCCGCTTCGTAAAGGTCGAGCCAGGCAGCGACTTCGGCGCGCTCGATGGCGCGGCTGATATCACGCGATACCTCCTCGATTGCGATTTGCGGACTATGCGGTCGCGGCGGCATGGCTTGCTGCAGTTCCGAGAGGGCGGTCGACATGATGATCCTCCGACTTGCCTTACAGTGTAAGATTAGCAAAGGATAATATGGCGACGGCCGTTGTCAAGCAGGATTAGTGGCACCTTACAAATCCGTGAGTTGGAATCACGCTATCGTGAGGCTAAGCCTGTCCTCGATGGCTTTTCGAATGACGATTCACTTTTCGCTGAGAAAGGGTTGAGATGACCGACGTCTGCACTCAAGGGTTGGATACTGGATTCGTCGGCCTGGGCTATGCCAAGGTCGCATTTTTAGGCGTCGTCCAGGGCATCACCGAATTGCTGCCGATCTCGTCCACGGCGCATATGCGCATCGTTCCGGCCGTGCTCGGCTGGCAGGACCCCGGTTCGGCCTTTTCGGCGGCCATGCAACTGGCGGCGCTTGCCGCCGTCGTCAGCTATTTCTGGGCCGATGTCCGCGGCGTGGTCTTCGGATCGCTGTCGGCGCTCACCCAACGCGATTTCGCCAACCGCGATTTCCGCCTGGCGGTCGGCATTGTCCTTGCGACGGTTCCGATCGTCATTGCCGGCCTGGCGCTTTCGAGCACCCTCAATGCCTGCGGCTCGCCCTTGCGCGGGCTTGCCGTCATCGGCTGGGCCTGTATCGCCATGGCGATATTGCTGGCGCTTTCCGAAATCTATGCCAGCCACCGGCTGACGCTCAACAAGGTCTCGATCCTCGACGCGCTGCTTGTCGGCGTGGCCCAGGTCGGCGCCCTGATCCCCGGCGTGTCGCGTTCGGGATCGACGCTGACGGCAGCACTTGGGCTGGGCTACACTCGACCCGAGGCGGCGCGGCTTTCCTTCCTGCTCGGCATTCCGGCGATCGCGCTTGCCGGCCTCAAGGAGCTTTGGGAATTGCACAAAGCGCATCTCGACGCGCATGGCTGGTCGATCCTGGCGGTCGGCCTCGTCGTCGCCTCGATCTCGGCCTTTTTCGCCATCTGGGGCCTGATGCGGATCCTGGAACGTTTTTCGGCCTGGCCTTTTGTGATCTATCGTGGCGTGCTTGGCGTCGTCCTGTTGATCGGCGTGGCCACGGGATGGCTTACCTAGCCCATTTGGCACCGCCAGGAATTCGCGCACGATCGGTGCGCCTCGCAGGTTTTCTCGGCTGCTGCACTCTGGCGGCGTTTGTGTCGAGCGCGCATGGCCAGAGCAGCGGGGCCTGGCAAGCCGGTCAATATTCCTTCTCCGACGAACTCGGCGGCTTTCGCATCCGCTCGGTCTCCGGGATGGGCACGAGAGCCGATCCAGTCATCGTCGACGAAGAACTGGAGTCGGCGGATCCCGTCGTCCTGGAGATCCGCGAACGGCAGCCGGAGGCCAACTTCACGGAGGGGATCCTCTATTTGCGTATCGTGGCGCTCAACGATAGCGGCCATCCATGGGTGGATTTCCTGTTTGAACTTCAATCGATCCTGAACGAGCCGAGCACGTTCGGCGACGGCCTGTCCTTCGACCAGATCCACACGCCGCCGGACTTCATTTCCTGCGACAGCTTCGCCAGATACGATCGTGAGTTGGAACCGTTCGACCGGCTGCGGTTTCTCGACGGCCATGTCGATCCGCTGAGGCGCTCGACCTTCAATTTCCTCATCACCGACTTCAATCCCAAGCCGGTCTTCTATTTGCTGCAGGATCCGGGCATTCCGGCATCGTGACGCTTGCACAATCGCCGCGAGAGGGCCGTTTTCTCGCTTTCCGGTCGTCTATAGAGTGATGCCCGCATGGATCTTGTGACGCTTCTGCAATCGGTACCCTTGCTGGCAATGCTGGTGAAATCGGCGGTGCCGGCGGTGGTTGGCGCTGGCTTGAGCGCCGGCCAATGGCTGGCGGCGCTTCCGCCTTGCCGCGACCACACCTTTGAGACGGCGACCTATCTGGTTTGCGAGACCGATCCGAAGCTTTTCTCCATCGAGCTGTTCTGGAAGAACCGGGATGGTGCCCTTTACCGCTCGCTGCACAATCTGCGCACCGCAGAACAGGCCGCCGGCCGTACCATGCTGTTCGGCATCAATGCCGGCATGTACCATCCGGATCTTGCGCCGGTCGGTCTCTACGTCGAACGCGGCGAGCAGATCACACCGGCAAAAACCGGCGCGGGCACCGGCAATTTCTCCATGCAACCGAATGGCATCTTTTATCTGAGTGGCAACAAGGCCGGCGTTCGCGCGACGAAGGATTATCTGAAACGCCGGCCGCGGGTGGACTTCGCCACGCAATCCGGCCCGATGCTGGTGATCGACGGTAAGCTGCATTCGAAATTCCAGGCCGACAGTTCGTCGCGGAAAATCCGCGACGGCGTGGGCGTGCGCGCCGACGGCGTCGCCGTCTTCGCCATCTCGAACGACGTCGTCACCTTCCACGAATTCGCGCGCCTGTTTCGCGACGACCTCAATTGCCCGAACGCACTCTTCCTCGACGGTTCGATTTCGAGCCTCTATGCGCCGGCGATCGGCCGCAACGACGATTTCTGGAATCTCGGACCGATGGTCGGCGTGTTCAGGAAGGGCGGCTAGCGCGACTACGGCTGCGCGCGCGGAGCTTGATGCCGACCAGGGCGATGACGATTGCCACGACGATGACAACAGCGGCGAGCGCCAGGATGGTCGTCGTGCTGAACTGGATGAGTTCGCCCGCGCCCTTGGCGACCAGCCAGCCCGAACCCAGGATGGCCGGCGCCCAGATCAGCGCCGAGAGGATGTTGGCGAGCTGGAAGCGATGCCGGTTCATGCCCATCATACCGGCAACCAGCGGCACCGTGGCCCGGACCGGGCCGAAGAAACGGCCAAGGAAGATTGCGGCGAAGCCGTAGCGCTGGAAGAACAGCCTGGCGCGCGCGATCTCGCGGCGATAGCGGTTGAGCGGCCATTTGTGGACGACGCCGCGCCCGAGCTTCACGCCAAGATAATAGGAGACGATATCGCCGAGCGCCGCGCCGACGATCGCGGCGAGCACAACCGGGACAGGGTTGATCAGACCGGCTCCAACCAGGCCGCCGACGATGACGAGCACAGTGGTGCCGGGCAGCAGGATGCCGATCAGGATCAGGGATTCGCCAAAGGCGAGCAGGCCGACGATGAGCCCGGCCCAGGCCTGATGCGTTTCGATGAGCCGGACGCACTGATCGACAAAATTCTCCATCAGAGCATGATGCCGAAGAGTGTGAAGCGGCTTTCGGGCGGCATCATGCTCTATCCCTTTGATTTAGAGACGGATTCAGATCTCAGGTCGTTTCGACCTGAGATCATCCGGCTCTAGGCCTCTGTCTCAGCTGCCGCTGTCGAGCAGGCTTCTCAACTCGTCGAGCTTTTCGTTGACCAGCCAGCCGTAATAGTTCTCGACCGGCAATTTGTGGCCCGAGGCCTTCAATTGGGCGGCGCGCAGCCTGGGCTGGCCGACATTGTAGAGCGTGGCCGTGATGCCCGGATTGCCGGAGATATCGAAGCCCTGTTCCTTGTATGCCTCGATCGCATCATGCACGATTGCCGCGATGTAGACGATGCTGCGATCGGGATCCATCACGTCGCGGTAGATCGCCTGCGGGTCGTCGGGGGTCAGCCTGGCGTAGCCGCTTACCCGGTTGACGAGGTCGGTGACTTCGAGCGCGGTCAGCGGGCTGATCTGGCCGAGCCCAAAAGTCTGGCCGGCGAAGAATGGCTGGAAGAACGCCTGCTGGAAGGTCATCGGCTCGTAGGCGACACCGTCCACGGTCTTGCCCTTGAAATGCCCGGTCCAGACCCTGTCGCGGCAGCTCCACAGAGCCGCGCTGCCTTTGGCCTCTTCGCAACTGGCGAATTCCGGGCGCTTGACGAAATCCTGCACGCGCACGCCCTTGTAGCGGAACGCGAAATCGAGCCCGGAATAGGAAAGCGCCTTGACGTAGTAGGTCTGAACCGAACCGACCGCGGTGACGTTGTAGGTATGTTCGCCGACCAGCGCGCCGACGATGTGGATGGGATCGATGTCGTAAGCGGCGGCAGCCTGCTTGATGTGCGCCACCAGCTTCGTCTCGTGCTTCAGCAGCGCGATGATCTTTTCGTATTTCTCGTTGTAGGTCGTCTTGAACGCGCGGGTGCGGTTGGCCGACGCGCTTGGAATGGGTGGCTGGGCCTCCGAACGGTTGCCGGGCGGCACGACGATCAGTTTTTCCGCGCGCGCGGGCGAACCCTGCAAGGCGCCGACAAGGCAGGCAAGCAGCAGCGAGAGGCGAAAGACACGGAGCATTTTGAGTTGGCGCTTTCATCGCGAGCGAATGGATCGCCTTTGTCTCAACGGTGAAGCGTGTGCGCTGTCAAGCGCGGCGAAGGCCGGTCGGGCTGCGTTTTCCGTCGAATTCGCGCCGGCGAGGTGACGAGGACACACCGATTCGCGCCCGCGCTTGTCGGCCAAAAGTAAATTTTGATTCAAACTTTGTTGGTAATTTCTCGTTAGGAAAGGGCTGATTGTCCGATGGTGCCGTTCCTGCCTCGGTCTGTTTTGTATCGCGTACAGGTCAAGATGCGGATTGTCAGCGTCGTCAGTTTCGTGCTCGCATCGCTATGCCTTGCCGGCTGCTCGTCCACGTCGGGCGTCGATGCCTTGCAGGCGCCGTCCAACGAGACGACCAGTTCGGTCGTGCGGCCAAGCGCGCCCGTATCGAAAGCCGGGCGGACGGCCCGGACCGAAAGAACCGTCGAGACCGCGTCGATGTCGGGTGCTGCGCGTATTGCACCGCCGGCGCCGCTGCTTGGCGACGAGAATTCGCGCCTTGGCGAGGACAACGCCCGTCTCGACGAGGACAATGCACGCGACGATGACGAAAATCCGCGCCCATTCGGCCTCGCCGAGGAGGAGACCGTAAATTTCCCCGCACAGGGCCTGCCGGACAGCGTCGAGCCGCCGGTGCAAGAGGCGGCGCTCGTTGCGAAGCCGAAGCGGTTGTCGCGCGCGGCGCCCGCAATGCTCGCCGGTCCGGTCACGCGCTATGCGTTCCGCGATGCCAAGCCGATGAATTTCGGGCGCGCCTCGCCGCGCCATCTTGCCGTCCACGGTGTCGACGTGTCGCGCTGGCAAGGCGACATCAACTGGGACAAGCTGCGTGCCCAGGGGGCCAACTTCGCTTATATCAAGGCGACCGATGGCGGCGACCATCTCGATCCGATGTTCATGAAGAACTGGCGCAATGCCGATGCCGCCGGGCTGAAGCGCGGCGCCTATCACTTCTTCTACTGGTGCCGCACTGCCGGCGAGCAGGCCGACTGGTTCATCCGCAACGTGCCGAAGGTCGACGGCGCGCTGCCGCCGGTGATCGATGTCGAATGGAACGGCGATTCTTCCTGCAGGCGCAAACCTTCGCGCGAAAAGGTGCTGGAGAAGATGCAGGTGTTCATGGACAAGCTCGAGCGTCATTACGGACAGCGGCCGATCATCTACACATCGCCGGATTTCTATCGCGACAATCTGCAGGGCGCCTTCGAGGATTATCCGTTCTGGCTGCGCGCGGTGGCGCGGCACCCTCAAAAGTCTATCCGGGCCGCAAATGGCTGTTCTGGCAATATTCCGGATCCGGCCTGTCGCATGGCGTGACGGGTCGCATCGACCTCAACGTCTTCCATGGCGACGAAAAGGCATGGCGCGCTTGGCTGGGCGGGGGCGGGCAGATGATGGCCGACGCCGACTGAGGTCGCGATCTCTTCAGCTGGAGAGACGCGCTCTCAATTTTCAGCATTTCGCTAACCGCCCGCTCACCGTGTCTCTTAGCGGTGCGGCAATGGCCTTCCGGTAACGTGTCCGTGATCGCGTTTTGGAGGGTTTATGCGCAATCCGGTTCTGGCAGTCGCCTTTGTTGCCGTCTTTGGCTACGGATTTTACAATGCGATGGGGCACACGCCGAGCGACAAGCCGGTCGCATCCCGGAGGCCGCGCCCGGCGCCTTGCCGATGTCGCCCCGGCCGATCAAGGAAAATGTCGTCGCCTACTTCACCGCCGACCAGGGCATGCAGGGCGCCAAGGCCAAAGGCCACGCGACGCTGGCGCGCTTTCGCCAATTGATGGCCGCCGGTACGTCGGGCACCTACACGATCAAGTTTCCGCTGACACAGAACGGCGCCACCGAGCACATCTGGCTACAGCTCACCGGCTACAACGAGGGCCGCTTCGTCGGCCTGCTTGCCGATGAGCCGGTCAACGGCAACAAGTATAAGATCGGCGATCGCATGACGGTGGCCGAAGCCGATGTCGAGGACTGGATGATCCGCAACGGCGGCAGCGTCTATGGCGGCTATACGGTGCGGCAGGCATTTGCCGACATGCCGAAGGAACAGGCGGCAAGCTACGGGATCACATTCAGGGACTGAGCGGCTTGCTGTCCTGATACCCGGTCGAAGCCGGCCGCTAAGATATTGCCTCACAAATCCGGACGGTGATTTTTAGCGCGCGGGTTCCCCACGTCTGGCGCGGGAGCGGCTTTGCGTCCAGAATTGCATCAGCATAGAGATCGGGCCTCGGAGGCGAAATACGGATTGTCGGCGCGCGGCTTTGGCTTGTCGGAGGCGCGACCTCGCTCGCGCTGGCGGCGGCGCTGCCTGCGGCTCTGTTTGCCTCGGGTTTGAAGGATGCCACGGCTGAGACGCTCGACCGCTGCCTGAACGACGCAGTCAACGGCACGACTGCCGGCCAGACGGATTGCGAGGCAGCGGCGACCAGCGATTACGATCGGCGCATGAATGCGGCCTATGCCACGCTCATGCACAAACTGCCGCGCGCGGCGGCGCAGCAACTGCGCCTGTCGCAGCGCGCCTGGCTGGCCTTCCGCGACGCCGAGGCGAAGGCGCGCGACGCGCTCTATGAAACGAGGCAAGGCACGATGTACGTGCCCATGCAGGCGGCCGACGCGACCAACGTCATCCGCGACCGCGCGCTTCTGCTGGAGGGTTATGTGCGGGTGATGGCGATCGATGAGTAGGGCGCTCAAGGCTAGTTGATCATCGCCTCTATATTGTAGCCGTTGGGATCCAGCACGAAACAGGCATAGTAGTTCTCGGTGTACTCCGGACGCGGCCCCGGCGCGCCATTGTCCGCCGCACCCGCTTCGAGCGCTGCCCGATAGAAGGCGTCGACCTCGGCCTTGTCCTTCACGCGCAAGGCGACATGCAGATGGGTGAGCGGCGGCTTCTCGCCCGTGCTCTGGATCTCGAACAGACAGCCATTGCCGACATCGAAAGCCCAGAACACGCCCTCCTTGCCGAAGGAGAGGGTGTGTCCCAGCGGCGCAAAAGCCTTTTTCGTAGAAGAGCTTGCTCTTATCGAGGTCGCTGACTTCGATGGTGATATGGTCGATCATGCTAGTCTCCGCAGGCCGAGCGTCACGCTTCGGACAAGTTTGATCGTTTATGACCAGCGTAGCAGAACTGTGAGATATCCTATGGCGCTACTAACGATTGGCTACGAAGGTTCCGAGATCGGCGAT
Source organism: Mesorhizobium sp. ORM8.1 (assembly GCF_053005525.2). Taxonomy (NCBI): domain Bacteria; kingdom Pseudomonadati; phylum Pseudomonadota; class Alphaproteobacteria; order Hyphomicrobiales; family Phyllobacteriaceae; genus Mesorhizobium; species Mesorhizobium sp. ORM8.1. Next base: position 7,182,851 of record NZ_CM132600.1, read on the forward strand.
TTCGTGTCCGTTCTTAAGGCAGCAAAGATAGACGTACTTATTGACGTGCGAGATTTGCCGCTGTCAAGGAAGCCGGGCTTTTCTAAAAATTCGCTCAAAAGACACCTCGAAGAGTCTGCTATCGAATATCGACATGCGAAGACTCTAGGTGATCCAAAAGAGGGTCGGCTGGCCGCGCGAAGCGGGGATCGTCGGCGGTTCGAACGAATTTTCAGAAGCCATATTGCCAATGAGGTTGCTAAAAAAACGATTGGCGACATATCTGCTCAGTCCGAAAACAAAAATATCTGCCTGATGTGTTTTGAGCGAGATCACAAAGACTGCCACCGGTCCATTGTTTGCGAAGAGATATTGAAAAATAGAAATATTACCATTAAGCATCTTGGTGTACCGAAAGGGTTTTGTCTAAAGGCGGCTTGATTGGCGTCAATAACTCAACGCGATTCAGCGGTGGTCCTTGTAAAGGCGGCGCCGCGCGTCGGGGAGACCCACGGCGAACTGGTCTGCTGTGCCGGCATAGACTTTAGCGGAAATTGGATACGCTTGTATCCGGTCGCGTTTCGTACGCTGCAAGATGCCCAGAAGTTCGGCAGATGGGACACGATTGAATATGGTTGGACTCTCCCGAGAGGCGATCAACGACGTGAGAGCCGGCGACTAGAACATAAATCGCTAGTGATTACAGGCACTTTGTCTGAAAAGTCACGATCTCAGTTTTTAGCTCGGCACGTTGTTTCCAGTCTCGCTGCTGAGCTGGAAAGAGGTCGGAGTTTGGCACTTGTTCGACCAAGAAATGCAGAATTCCTCGTCGAGCGAAAGGATCGCAATACGTTTGAGAGTGAAAAAGTCAGGTTTCGGAAGTGGCATGACCAAGAGGCCAACAGCTTGTTTGGGTTCCTAGAAAAAAGCCTGGTTCCTTATGAGCCTGCACCTTTTGTCTTCAAGTATAGGTATGAAACCGACGATGGCGTGCGCGAAGGAACGTGCCAGGACTGGGAAATTGAGGCCACCTTTCTTCGGTGGCAACGTCTATACGGCGAGGCAGAAACGCTGCAGAAAATGTCAGATCGATTTGGAATAGAATATCCAAAAAAGGGTTTTGTTCTCGCTATGGGGACCCACAAAGCCTACCCGCAATGGTTGATCAATGGCGTTATCCGCCTCGACCATGGAATTGAAAACGAAATCCAACAATCGCTTTTTGAGAGTCCGACATAAATCGGCCCGATCTTGCGACCGGGCCGATCATGTTACGTACGTTTTAGCGGCTCAGATTCCTCAGCTGCACCCGCTCGTGCTTCCGCACGTGTCGCACTTCTCGCAGGTGCCGTTCCGCACCATGGTGAAGTTGTGGCACTCCGTGCATTCGTTGCCTGTGTAGCCCTGCAGCAGTGACTGCTGGCGGCGGGTGGCGGCGAGTTTTTTGGCCTCGGCGGCCTCGTTGGCGGCGGCGTCGGTGAACAGTGCCTCGGCGCTCGACACTTCCTCCTCGACGATCTCCTCGGCCAGTTCCTTGGCGCGATCCTCATAGTCGCGCTTGTAGGCGATCGCCTCGTCGCTTGCTGGCTTCAGCGTCAAGACGTTGGAGCCGGAGAAGGCGGTGGGCGCGGCGCGGGCAGGGGCCGTGGTCGGGGCAGCGCCGGCAAAGCCCTTGGGCTCGGAGCCGACGCCCGACACCAGCTTGACCGGCGAGACGCCGCGGGTCAGGCCCTTGGAGAAGGGTGTCGCCTTGCCTTCGGTGATGCCGCGGCCGAGCGCGGTCTTGTCGAAGTCGGACTGGTCGACATGGGCGAGGTCGTGGCGGGCGAGGTAGGAGACCGCAAGCTCGCGGAACACATAGTCGAGGATCGACGTCGCGTTCTTGATCGCGTCGTTGCCCTGCACCATGCCGGCCGGCTCGAACTTGGTGAAGGTGAAGGCCTCGACATATTCGTCGAGCGGCACGCCATACTGCAGGCCGAGCGAGATAGCGATGGCGAAGTTGTTCATCATCGCGCGGAAGGCAGCACCCTCCTTGTGCATGTCGATGAAGATCTCGCCCAGGCGCCCGTCGTCGAACTCGCCGGTGCGCAGGTACACCTTGTGGCCGCCGACGACGGCCTTCTGGGTGTAGCCCTTGCGGCGGTTCGGCAGTTTTTCGCGGTCGCGGTAGAGGCGTTCGATGACGCGCTCGACGATCTTTTCCGTCACTTGCACGGCGCGCTGCGCGGCGGGCGCGGCGATCAGCTGCTCGATGGCCTCATCCTCGTCGTCCTCGACATCGGCGAGCAGCGAAGAGTTGAGCGGCTGCGACAGCTTCGAGCCGTCGCGATAGAGCGCGTTGGCCTTCAGCGCCAGCTTCCACGACAGCATGTAGGCGCCCTTGGCGTCTTCCACCGTCGCGTCGTTCGGCATGTTGATGGTCTTGGAGATGGCGCCCGAGATGAAGGGCTGGGCCGCCGCCATCATCAGGATGTGGCTGTTGATTGACAGCGAACGCTTGCCGATCTTGCCGCAGGGGCTGGCGCAATCGAACACCGGCAGGTGCTCGGCCTTGAGGAAGGGCGCGCCTTCCAGCGTCATGGCACCGCAGACATGGATGTTGGCGGCCTCGATGTCCTTCTTGGAGAAGCCCAGCGCCGGCAGTATCTCGAAGGCGAAGTCGCCGAGCTGCTCGTCGGTGAAGCCAAACGTCTCCTTCACCCAGTCGGCGCCGAGCGTCCACTGGTTGAAGACGAACTTGATGTCGAAGGCCGACTTCATCGCCGCATTGAGCGCCGCGATTTTCTCGTCGGTGAAGCCCTTGGCCTTCAGCGAGCCGGGGTTGATGCCGGGCGCCTGGTTGAGGTTGCCGTGGCCGACGGCGTAAGCCTCGATCTCGGCGATCTGGCTTTCGGAATAGCCGAGCGTACGCAGCGCTTCCGGCACGGCGCGGTTGATGATCTTGAAGTAGCCGCCGCCGGCAAGCTTCTTGAACTTCACCAGGGCAAAGTCGGGCTCGATGCCGGTGGTGTCGCAATCCATGACCAGACCGATCGTGCCGGTCGGCGCGATCACGGTCGCTTGCGCGTTGCGGTAGCCATGCTCCTCGCCGAGCTCGATGGCGCGGTCCCAGGCGGCTTTCGCATGCTCGGCAAGCGCCTGCTGCTTGAGGTCGGAAGCGACCAGCGGCACCGGATTGACGGCGAGCTTCTCATAGCCCTGCTTTTCGCCATAGGCGGCGCGGCGATGGTTGCGCATGACGCGCAGCATGTTCTGGGCGTTGCGGTCATAGTCCGGGAAGGCGCCGAGCTCGCCGGCCATTTCGGCCGAGGTCGAATAGGCGACGCCGGTCATGATGGCAGTGAGTGCTGCGCAGATGGCGCGGCCCTCGTCCGAGTCATAGGGAATGCCCGACGTCATCAGCAGGCCGCCGATATTGGCGTAGCCGAGGCCGAGCGTGCGGTATTCGTAGGAGAGCTTGGCGATTTCCTTCGACGGGAACTGCGCCATCATCACCGAGATTTCGAGCACCATGGTCCACAGACGGACAGTGTGCTCGTAAGCGGCGATGTCGATCGTGCCGTCGGCATTGCGGTAGGGCAGGAGGTTGATCGAGGCGAGATTGCAGGCCGTGTCGTCGAGGAACATGTATTCCGAGCACGGGTTGGAGGCCCGGATCGCACCGGCGGACGCGCAGGTGTGCCAGTCGTTCATCGTCGTGTTGAAATGCAGGCCGGGATCCGCGGACGCCCAGGCGGCGTAGCCGATCTTTTCCCACAGGTCGCGCGCCTTCAGCGTCTTCAGCACCTTGCCGTCCTTGCGGGCGGTGAGCTGCCAGTCGCTGTCGGCCTCGACGGCGCGCAGGAAATTATCCTTCAGCGACACCGAGTTGTTGGAGTTCTGGCCGGAGACGGTGAGGTAGGCGTCGGAATCCCAGTCGGTATCGTAGGTCTTGAACGACATCGAGGTGTAGCCTTGCTTGGCGAACTGGATGACGCGGTAGATATAGTTCTCCGGCACGGCATCCTTCTTGGCGGCCTTGATCTCGCGCTTCAGCGCGGTGTTCAAGGCAGGGTCGAAGCAGTCGCCGCCATTGCCTTCGCAATTGACGCAGGCCTTCATGATCGCTTCGAGATGCTTCTTGACGATCTTCGAGCCGGTCACCAGCGAGGCGACCTTCTGCTCTTCATTGACCTTCCAGTCGATGAATTCCTCGATATCGGGATGGTCGGCGTCGACGATGACCATCTTGGCCGCGCGGCGCGTCGTGCCGCCCGACTTGATGGCGCCGGCGGCGCGGTCGCCGATCTTGAGGAAGCTCATCAAGCCGGACGAACGGCCGCCGCCGGACAGCTTCTCGCCTTCGCCGCGCAGCATGGAGAAATTCGAGCCGGTGCCGGAGCCGTATTTGAACAGGCGCGCTTCACGCACCCACAAATCCATGATGCCGCCCTCGTTGACGAGGTCGTCCTGCACGCCCTGGATGAAGCAGGCATGCGGCTGCGGATGCTCGTAGGAGGATTTCGACTTGGTCAGCTTGCCGGTGAAGGGGTCGACATAGAAATGACCCTGGCTCGGACCGTCGATGCCGTAGGCCCAGTGCAGGCCGGTGTTGAACCATTGCGGCGAGTTCGGCGCGACGCGCTGGGTGGCGAGCATATAGGCGAGCTCGTCGCGGAAAGCGCGCGCGTCGTCCTCGGACTTGAAGTAGCCGCCCTTGTAGCCCCAGTACGTCCAGGTGCCGGCAAGGCGATCGAAGACCTGGCGGGCGTCGGTCTCGGAACCATAGCGCTCAGCCTCCGGCAGCTTGGCGAGCTCGGCTTCGTCGGCGATCGAGCGCCACAGGAACGAAGGGACGTCGTTCTCCTCGACCTTCTTCAGCCGCGCCGGCACGCCGGCCTTGCGGAAATATTTCTGCGCCAGGATGTCGGCCGCGACCTGGCTGAATTGCACGGGCACATCGATGTTATCCAAGCGGAACACCACCGAACCATCGGGGTTCTTGATTTCCGACAGCGCCTTGCGGAATTCGATCTCCGCATAAGCAGACTGGTCTGGCTTGGTGAAGCGACGCTCGATGCGCATTGGTCCGGTCCCTTTTTGTCTATATATAGCGCTTTTCCCCGGGGATTTCTGCCCCACATGGCGAAAAGCGCAGTCCGCCGTTTGCCGGCATCGCAGGCGACGCCGACACTCTCCTTGTCGCAAGTGCCGGCATGCAGTCAGCGATACGCCCTGCCGAGCGTTTGCCCGGGCTGCAGACCGACCCTCGCGGGTCCCTCAACTGAAACTTTGGTCGATTCCCTCGTTCGAGGGAGGTTCACACTATCTAGCGTCGAGCCTGCCTGCAAACACTAAATATAGTGTTAACAGATCATTTTTTCCAGGCCGACAATTGTCCCTTTCGCCCACCCAAGCCCCCACCGATCCCAACGCTTCCGCCGGCCTCGTAACAGGCGGAAATCCGGGCAAAACGCACAAAATCCGGGAAAAAGACCGGCCTCAAAACTTTCCGGTCACGCTCTCAACAGGAACGCATGGCCCATAAAAAGCGACTCGTCCTTGCCCGTCAAGGATTCTGTTTGCGTAGCTTTTATGACCCCAACATCTTGTGTGTCACACATGTGGATAACGGGGACATGCGACGCCCTGCTTTGCAGGCACTTGACGAGGTTTATCAGCCTGCCCGGAAGCCCGTGTCTGCCCCATGGCTTTTCATTTTAGCTGGCTTGCACTATCTGTTGCCTTCGCGCGGGGGCGCGCCTTGTCAATGTGAAAAGCATCCGCTACGCCCCGCCCATGACAGTTACCGTACGTTTTGCCCCGTCGCCCACCGGCCGCATCCATATCGGCAATGCGCGCACCGCGCTGTTCAACTGGCTGTTCGCCGTGAACAACAAGGGCCGCTTCATCCAGCGCTTCGACGACACCGACATTGCCCGCTCGAAGCAGGAATTTGCCGATTCCATCCTCTACGACCTGCATTGGCTCGGCATCTTTCCCGATGCCACCGACTATCAGTCGAGGCGTTTCGAGATCTACGACGCGGCGGTCGAGAAGCTGAAGGCAGCGCGGCTGCTCTACCCTTGCTACGAAACGCCCGAGGAACTGGATCTTCGCCGCAAGGTGCGCCGCACGCGCGGCCTGCCGCCGGTCTATGGCCGCGAGGCGCTGACGCTGACGACCGAGCAGGTGGCCGAATACCGGTCGGACGGACGTCGGCCGCACTGGCGCTTCCTGTTGCCCAATTTCACCAGCGACCCATTGCAGCCGGAGCGTACCGAGGTGCACTGGAACGATCTGGTGCGCGGCGAAGAGACGGTCGATCTGGCCTCGCTCTCGGACCCGGTGCTGGTGCGCGAGGACGGCACTTATCTCTACACGCTGCCCTCGGTGGTCGACGACATCGAGATGGGCGTCAGCCATGTCATCCGTGGCGACGACCATGTTACCAACACCGGTGTGCAGATTTCGATCTTCAAGGCGCTCGGCGCCGAGCCGCCGGTTTTCGGCCACCACAATCTGCTGACCACCTCGACAGGCGAGGGGCTGTCGAAGCGCAGCGGCGCGCTGTCGATCGAGAGCCTGCGCGAGGACGGCATCGAGCCGATGGCCGTCGCCTCGCTCGCCGTGCTCGTCGGCACGTCGGAGAACGTCACCGCCGCGCACGACCTCAGCGAACTCGCCGGCCATTTCGACCCGGCGGCGACCTCGAAATCGTCGGCAAAGTTCGATCCAGCTGAACTGTTCGTGCTCAACCGTTCGCTTTTGCATCACATGTCGTTCGACGAAGCGCGCGACCGGCTGATGGTGCTCGGCATTTCCGGCGACAAGGCCGAGCCGTTCTGGATGGCCGTGCGCGGCAATCTCGACCGGCTGGCCGATGCCGCCACCTGGTGGCGGATTCTGGAGTGACGGCCCGCCGGAGCCGGCCGAATTTTCCGGCGAGGATCGCGATTTCCTCAATCAGGCATTCGACGTGCTGCCGGAGGAGCCATGGAACGGCACGGTCTGGAAGGACTGGACCGGCAAGATCAAGGAAGCCACCGGACGCAAGGGCAAGCCGCTGTTCATGCCGCTGAGGCTCGCGCTTACTGGGCGGACTGCGGGGCCGGAGCTTTCAGATCTATTGCCGCTGATGGGTCGGGAAGGAACGCTGGCCCGACGACCCTGACCTTGCGCTGGTCGGGCGGCAGCGCCGACACCGGCGATACCGGCACCTTGGTGGTGAGGCGCTTGATCGCCTCGCGGTCGAGCCCGCCCTGGGTGTTGGCGAGCGTTTCCGGATCGGCGCCCGGGTCGGGCTTGGCAGCCGGCACCGGGATGAACGGCGCACTTTCATTTTCCGGCTGCGACTGTTCGGGATTGGGCGGATTGCCGCCGATGATCGAGAAATTGCCGGCCTGCGCATTGCAGCCGCAGCTCGGCGGTCGCGAATAATTCGCCTGCTTGTAGAGATAGGCGCTGGGCAGTTCGCTGTAGGGCTGGCCTGTCGCCGAGGAGGTCATCGAACCCAGAATCGTCGTCGATTCCACGCGAATAGAAGACCTGCATTTCGGTGCCGGGGCAGCTCGATCTGCAATTCTTCTGGTCGCGCTCGAAATCACCGACGGAAGCGGCGTTCGACATCGGGAAGAAATAGCCGTCGCAGGTGCGCACGCACATGGTGTGGAATTCGCCGCCCATTCGCGGCAGGTCCATGCCGTCGGGCTGGTTGATGACGCGGCGGACGTTGCGCACGCTCGGATCGTCGGGCGGCACGTCCGACGCGTCCGGCACGTTGTCGAGCGTCTCGCTTTCCGGATGCTGCCGTCCGAAAAGCTGCTCGAAGATACTGCCGCCGCCATTGTCGCGGGCAGCCTCCTGGGTTGGCGCGCGCCGTGGCGCGATCTCGTCGTCGCGGCAGCCATTGGCGTCGAGCGCCGCCAGGATGCGGCTGCGGTCTTGCCGGGTGCCGCCGGCCGCCAGCCGCTCGCGCTTGGCCTGCAAAGTGTCGAGATTGGCGTTCATGCGCTGGATCGAGGCATTGATCGCGGCGCATTGGCTGACACTGCGCGAAAACAGCGAAAAATCGCAATTGGCATCGTTTGCCCGGCTGCGTGCCTTGGCGAGCTGCTCGCGCTGGCGCTGGATGGCGTCGTCATATTTGCCGATCAGGCCCGGTCCGCCGCCCCCGCCGCGCGTGGCGGCAAGTTCGGCCTCGAGCTGGCGGCATGTGCGCGACGCCGCCTGCGGTTCGGTCACGGCAACGGCCGAGGCGGCAAGCGCTGCAAGCAGCGCCGCAAGGTGGGTCAGCCTCAACCCTCCGCGCGTCATATGCCAACCCCTGCTAGCCCGTTTGTCGGGATGCTACCGGATTCGCGGTTAACCGTTTCCTCAATCTACAACCAAAGACGATCTCGACCCAAATCGCCGATGCAGGTGCTGGCGGGGCTGCGTCGACAAAGCCGCGACCGCCAGACTTTTCCCGTGCATGAAAGTTGCATGGAGCAGGTGCAAAAAAGGCGTATTCGGGCCTGAAAAATCCCCTCGATCCAGCCGGAGGCCAGGGCAATGACCCAGATTACCCGTCGAGCCGCACTGCAGTTCGGTCTTCTGTGCCTGGCGATGCCGGCCGCCAGGGCCGAGAAAGGATCGGCTGCCGATTGGCGCAAAAGGCTGGTCGATGCCGCGCGTCGGCAGATCGGAATCACGACCATCTACGATCCGGCCTACACACGCATCGCCTATCCCGGCGGAGATGTCGCGCCGGAGCGGGGCGTGTGCACGGATGTCGTGATCCGCGCTTATCGCAATGCCTTCAAGCTCGATCTGCAAAAGCTGGTGCATGAAGACATGCTGGCCGATTTTGCGGCTTACCCGAAGGCATGGGGCCTGAAATCGACCGACCCCAACATCGACCACCGCCGCGTGCCCAACCTTGCCGTGTTTTTCGCCCGGCGCGGCGCGTCCTTGCCGGTCAGCCAGGACCCGGCCGACTATCAGCCGGGCGACCTGGTCACGCAGATGCTGCCCGGCAATCTGACGCATATCGCCATCGTTTCATCCAACCGCTCGGCTGAAGCGCCGGAACGGCCGCTGGTCGTCCATAATATCGGCTGGGGCGCCCGCGAGGAGGACACTTTGTACGTCTTCCGGCAGACAGGTCATTTCCGCTTCGCGCCAATCTGAGTGGCCAGCTCGGCACCTAACTCAGAGCGGAGCGAGCGCCTGCGCCTTGTGCGCGGCCTCGACCACGGCCAGCGCGGTCAGGTTGACGACACCGCGCGAGGTCACCGACGGCGTCAGGATATGCGCCGGCTTGTCGGTGCCGAGCAGGATCGGTCCGACATGCAGCGCGTCCATCATGGCGCGCAGCGCCGTCAGCGTGATGTTGGCCGAATCGAGGTTCGGGAACACCAGAAGGTTGGCTTCGCCCTTTAGCCGCGAATGCGGATAGACGCGCTGGCGCAGATGTTCCGACAGCGCGGTGTCGGCATGCATTTCGCCGTCGCACTGCAAGTCCGGCGCGATGCGGCCGAGGATTTCGGCCGCCTGGCGCATCTTCAATGCGCTGGTGGAATCGCGGGAGCCGAAATCCGAGTGCGACAACAGCGCCGCCTTCGGCTCGATGCCGAAGCGCTGGATTTCCTCCGCCGCCAGCACGGTCATTTCCGCGATCTCCTCCGCAGTCGGATCGACCGAGACATGCGTATCGGTGAGGAAGATGATGCCGCGCTGCGAGATCAACATCGACAGCGTCGACAGGTCGTAATCCTTGATGCCGGCGCGTGGCCCGATGATCAGCGTGACGTTGCGCAAATGCCGCTCGAAGCGGCCTTCGAGGCCGCAGATCATGGCGTCGGCGTCGCCGCGCTTCAGCGCCAGCGCCGCGATCACCGTGTTGTCGGTGCGCACCATGGTGCGCGCGGCTTCCGTCGTGATGCCGCGCCGGCCGGCGAGCTCGATCAGAAGATCGACATAGTGGCGGTAGCGCGGATCGTCTTCGGGATTGATCAGCGCAAAATCGACGCCCGGCTTGATGCGCAGGCCATAGCGCTTCAGGCGCACTTCCACGACATGCGGACGGCCGATCAGGGTCGGCTCGGCAATGCCTTCCTCCAGCACCACTTGCGCGGCGCGCAGCACGCGCTCGTCCTCCCCGTCGGCATAGATGACGCGCTTGGCGCTCGAAGTCTTGGCCGAGGAAAACACCGGCTTCATCACTAGGCCGGAGCGGAAGACGAAGCGGTTGAGCTTGTCGATATAGGCGGCGAAATCGGCGATCGGCCGTGTCGCCACGCCGGTGTCGCAGGCGGCCTTCGCCACCGCCGGCGCGATGCGCAGGATGAGGCGCGGGTCGAAGGGCGAGGGGATCAGGAAATCCGGGCCGAACATCGGCGTCTCGCCGGAATAGGCGCGCGCCGCGACGTCCGAAGGCTCCTCGCGGGCAAGGGCGGCGATTGCCCTGACCGCGGCCATCTTCATCTCCTCATTGATGGCGCTGGCGCCGCAGTCGAGCGCGCCGCGGAAGATATAAGGAAAACACAGCACGTTGTTGACTTGATTGGGAAAATCGGACCGTCCCGTGCATATCATGGCGTCCGGCCGGGCGGCCCGCGCCACCTCCGGCATGATCTCGGGGTTGGGATTGGCCAATGCCAGGATCAAAGGCTTCGGCGCCATATGCTGCAAAAGGTCCGGTTTCAGCACGCCGGCGGCGGAGAGGCCGAGGAAGACATCGGCGCCGGCAATGACATCGGCGAGCGTGCGCGCTTCGGTATCCTTCACATAAGGATCCTTCCAGCGGTCCATCTCCTCGACACGGCCCTTATGGGCGACGCCGAAACGGTCGGTGACCCAGATGTTCTCGACCTTGGCGCCGAGCGAGACGAGCAGGTTGAGGCAGGCAAGCGCCGCGGCACCCGCGCCCGAGGTGACGATCTTGATGTCGGAGATCGCCTTGCCGGCCAGTTCAAGCCCGTTGAGGACCGCGGCGGCGACGATGATTGCCGTGCCGTGCTGGTCGTCGTGGAAGACCGGAATGCTCATGCGGGCTTTCAGCCGCTCTTCGACCTCGAAGCATTCCGGCGCCTTGATGTCCTCGAGGTTGATGCCGCCGAAGGTCGGTTCCAACGCGGCGACCGTCTCGACCATGCGGTCGATCTCGGGCGCGTCGATCTCGATGTCGAAGACGTCGATGCCGGCGAATTTCTTGAACAGCACCGCCTTGCCTTCCATCACCGGCTTGGAAGCGAGCGGGCCGATGTTGCCGAGCCCGAGCACGGCCGAGCCGTTGGAGACGACGCCGACCAGGTTGGCGCGCGCGGTATAGTCGGCGGCGGTCGCCGGATTGTCGCGGATCTCCAGGCAAGGGGCCGCCACGCCGGGCGAATAGGCAAGCGCCAGGTCGCGCTGGTTGCCAAGCGGCTTCGTCGCCTGGATCTCGAGCTTTCCCGGGATCGGATATTTGTGGAAGAAGAGGGCGGCCTCGTCGAGGTCCGACCGGGCCGTTTTCTTGTTCTCGCCGTCCATTACGGCCTCCCTCTGCTTCCTGCTTTCCGAGCCTTTTAGAGCAATTCCAGGAAAAGTGTGAAACGGTTTCCGTCTGCAATTGCATCAAGCAGGATGCACGCGAGCGCGATTTTTCGCGACGCCAAACCCCGGGCGTCGCGTTCACATTCGCGAAACCGGAATCGTCGCGTTATTTCAGCTCTTTGCTTCGAGAGTCGGCAGCGCGCGGCCTGTCTCAGAAGGCGCTGACATAAAGCCCGCCATCGACCGGGATGTTCTGTCCGGTGAGGTAGCCGGCATGAACCGAGCAGAGGAAGGCGCAGATCTGGCCGAATTCCTCCGGCGTGCCCAGCCGCTTGGCCGGCACATCGGCGCCGATGCGGGTCTTGCGCGCTGCCGCGGCCGCCGGGTCTTCCACGGTGCCGGCCTCATGCGGGCCGCGCAGGCGGTCGGTGTCGAGCTTGCCGGGCAACAGGCTGTTGATGGTGACGTTGCGGTCGATGACCGTGCGTGCCACGCCGGCGAGGAACGACGTCAGGCCGGCCCTTGCGCCAGACGACAGGTCGAGCCCTGGGATCGGGACATAGACCGACAGCGAGGTGATGTTGACGATGCGGCCGAAGCCGCGCTTGGCCATGCCGTCGACCACCGCCTGCACCAGCTCGATCGGCGTCACCATGTTCTGCGTCACGCCTTCGAGAATCTTGGCGCGGTCGAGCTCGCGGAAATCGCGCAAGGGCGGGCCGCCATTGTTGTTGACCAGGATGTCCGGGTCGGGACAGGCGGCGAGGATCGCCTTCTGCACGTCCGGCTTCGATACGTCGCCGACGATTTCGATCACCTTGACCCCGAACCGGTCACGGATCTCCTTGGCGGTGTTGGCCACGAGCTCGGCGTTGCGGCCGTTGACGACGAGATCGACGCCGGCTTCGGCAAGCGCCATCGCGCAGCCGCGCCCGAGTCCCTTGCTCGAAGCGCAGACGATGGCTTTCTTGCCGCGAATGCCGAGATCCATGACGATTTTTCTCCTGATTGAATTGCGCGCAAGCTAGCGCCTGGGCTGGACCAACCGCAACCGTCATACGGTTGTTGCATGAATCGGGGCATAGGCACGCGAAAGCAAAGGTGAAATCGCGATGTCAGGCCCAGAGCCCCGCACTTTCCGTGCTATGTTCATTTCCGACGTGCATCTCGGCTCCAAGGCGGCCAAGGCCGATTTCCTGATCGATTTCCTGCGTCACCACGACGCCGACATCATCTATCTGGTCGGCGATATCGTCGACGGCTGGCGCCTGCGGCGCAGCTGGCACTGGCCGCAGAGCCACAACGACGTGGTGCAGAAGCTGCTGCGCAAGGCGCGCAAAGGCGCTTCGATCACCTATATCGCCGGCAACCATGACGAATTCGCCCGCCAGTTCCAGGGCGTGCATTTCGGCGGCATCGTCGTTGCCGACCGCGCCATCCACGAAACCGCCGACGGCAGGCGCCTGCTGGTGATCCATGGCGATCAGTTCGACACGGTGGTGCACAATCAGCGCTGGCTCGCCTATCTTGGCGACTATGCCTATGACGGAGCCATGGTGGTCAATCGCGTCGTGACCAAGCTGCGCCATCTGCTGGGGCTGCCGTACTGGTCGTTCTCATCCTGGGCCAAGGTCAAGGTCAAGAAGGCCGTGAACTTCATCGGCTCGTTCCAGACCGTGCTTTCCGACGAGGCCCGGCGCTCGCATGTCGACGGCGTCATCTGCGGCCACATCCACCACGCGGCGATCGAGAACTATGGCGACGTGCAATACATCAACACCGGCGACTGGGTTGAAAGCTGCACTGCGGTGGTCGAGCATTTCGACGGCCACATGGAGATCCTGACCTGGGCGCATGTGCTGCCGGAGACCGAGGCAGGCAGCGACGTGCTGGTGCCGGTCGATCTCATCGACCTCAAGGGCAGGGCGGCGCAGGCCGCCTGACCACGGCCGGTTTGCCCGCGCCTAGCTCCATTGCCTTGATTGCATTGGTGTAACGGGCGCTTTGCCGACTCTTTCGAGCGTCATCAACAGCTTTGCCTTTGATCGATTGGTCCAGGCAGTTCCGCCGCGCTTTGCTGCATGTTAGGGATCGAAACACGTTGCGCGGACGCCAAGTGCAGCGAAATTGGATCGATTCATGTCGCTGCCGCCGCTCTCGCCTGAACAGCTCGTCAAGCCAAGCCATTTCGAACTTCGCATGAGCCTGATCTTCGCGACTTTGTTCGTGTCGCAAGGCACGCATCTGCCTTACTTTCCGCTCTGGCTGCAGGCGAAAGGTTTCCATGCCGAGCAGATCGCGGTCATCCTGGCAGCGCCGATGTTCCTGCGCGTGGTGACGACGCCGATGCTGACGGCGCTTGCCGATCGGGCGAAAGACCGCGCCAACGTCTATATCGCGCTGGTCGCAGCCTCGATGGCCGTCTCGGCCGGCTATTTCCTGCCGGCCACCTACGCCATCGTGCTCGCCGTATCGCTGCTTTTGACGATCGCCTGGACACCGCATTCGCCGATGGCCGATTCGCTGGCGTTGTCGGGCGTGCGCCGCTTCGGCTCCAACTACACCGCCATGCGCAAATGGGGCTCGATTTCCTATCTGTGCGCCAACGTCGCCGGCGGTTTCATCCTGGCGGCCACCGGTCCGCAGGCGGTTCCGGTGATCATTTTCGTGGCGCTTGGCGCCGCTCTCGTAGCGGCACTAGTGGCGCCGCGGATGGGGCGGCCGCGCAAGGCCTCGCCGCTGTCGGCAACCGAGATCCAGGACAAGGCGCCGAGCCTGTTCAACGCCTATTTCCTCTATTTCACCCTTGGCGTCGGCATCATCACCGCCAGCCATGCCTTCCTCTACGGTTTCGTGTCGATCTACTGGAAGTCGATCGGCATCGGCGATTCCGTCGTCGGCCTGCTGTGGGCCTGGGGCGTTGTCTCCGAAGTCTGCATGTTCCTGTTCTTCAACCGCATTTTTTCTTCGGTCTCGGTGGTCAAGGTGATGGTGATCGCCGGCATCGGCTCGATCGTGCGCTGGATGGTCTTCCCGCTGGTCTGGCCGCTCGGCTTTGGCGTTGCCGGCTTCTTCCTCGTGCAGTCGCTGCATTCGGTATCGGTCGCAATGGTGCTGATCGGACTGCAGAAGATGATCGGCGAGACGATTTCCGAAGAGCGCACCGGTGCGGCGCAAGGCATTGCCTATTTCTTCAACGGCTTCTTCATGGCGGCAGTGACGCTTGCTTCCGGTCCGCTCTATGACCGGTTGGGCGTCGACGGCTTCTGGGCAATGATCCCGATCGCGATCATCGGCATGGCGTTGATAGGGCTTGCCGCGCGTTCAGCCCCACAGCGCCCGCTCAGGCGGTAGGACGATCGACCCGTCATAGACAAGGCCAGGCTCGCGGTCGCGCGCCAAGAGCAGCGGACCGTCGAGATCGACGAAATCGGCATCCTGGGCCAGCAGCACCGCCGGCGCCATCGCGAGCGAGGTGCCGACCATGCAGCCGACCATGATGCCGAAGCCGAGGTCGCGGGCACGATCGCGAAGCTTCAGCGCCTCGGTCAGGCCGCCCGCCTTGTCGAGCTTGATGTTGACGGCGTCATAAAGCCCGGCCAGCCCATCGAGGTCTTTTGTGCCGTGCACGCTTTCGTCGGCGCAGATCGGCACCGGATGCGCAATCCGGCGCAGGATGGCGTCCTTGCCTGCCGGCAAAGGCTGCTCGATCAGCGTGATACCATGCTCGGCGGCGAAGGCGACGTTGGCTTCGACGTTATCGTCGGTCCAGCCTTCATTGGCGTCGAGAATGATGCGGCTATTGGGCGCTGCCGCGGTGACGGCACGGATGCGGGCCATGTCGTTGTCGCCGCCGATCTTGACCTTGAGCAGCGGCCGATGCGCATTGGCGCGGGCCTGCGCCGCCATCGCTTCCGGTTCGGCAAGCGACAGCGTGTAGGCGGTTTCGAGCGGCTTGGCGGGGAGGGCGCCGATCGCGGCGGCCACGGACGTACCGCTCAGCTTGGCTTCCAGGTCCCATAAAGCACAGTCGATGGCATTGCGCGCCGCTCCCGCAGGCATGGCCGCGAGCAGGGCCACACGGTCGATGCCACGGACGATCTCGCCTCGCATGGCATCGATTGCCGCATATACGCTGTCCATCGTCTCGCCGTAACGCTTGTAGGGCACGCATTCGCCACGGCCGACATGGCCGTTGTCGGCAATCGTGACGGTGATGACTTCGGCTTCGGTTTTCGATCCGCGTGAGATGGTGAAAGTGCTGGCGATCGGGAATCGCTCCATCTCGACCGAAATGACACGCGCCATAATTTTCTTCTCCGGCTGTGCGACACCGGTCTGCCGGCAAATCGACACGCCTGTCCCATCAGGCTAAACAGGACGCCATGTTGACCATCCGCAAACGCGACGCAAGCGGCGAGGCCGCCAAGGACGCCGAGCACCAGCCGCGCGTCGCCGTGGGCGAGGAGGGCGGTGTGCTCCGTTGCGCGTTTTCCGGCGTGTGGACGACGCGCACCGTGGCGCTGATCGATGCCGACATGCGCAAGATCGAGAAGCGCAGTGGCGCAAAGCAGCTGGTGCTCGACCTTTCCAAGATTGAAAAGATCGACACGGCCGGTGCCTGGCTGATCGACCGGCTGGCCAGCGTCTTTGAGAAAAAGGGCGTCGAGGTTCATATGCAGGGGCAGAGCGAGGTCGCCTCGATCCTGCTTGGCGCGGTCGGTGACGCCGTCCGCCGTGAGCCCGAATCGGCTCCGTCCAAGCCGCCCAACATCGTCGTGCGCGCCCTCGAGCTGGTCGGCCGGCGGGTCTATGAGATACGCGACGATTTTCTCGCCTCGATGAACATCCTTGGCGCCACCATCCGCGGCGCGCAGATGAAGCTTGGTCGCGGCCATGGCGTCAATCTTGCGGCGATCTTCAACCAGATCGACCGCATGGGCGTTGGCGCGATACCGGTGGTGGTGCTGATGTCGGCGATCGTCGGCGCCATCGTTGCCCAGCAGGGCGCCTATCAGCTCAGCTATTTCGGCGCCAACATCTTTGTCGTCGACCTCGTCGGCGTGCTGATCCTGCGCGAACTCGGCGTGCTGATGACGGCGATCATGATCGCCGGCCGCTCGGGAAGCGCCATCACGGCCGAGATCGGTTCGATGAAGATGCGCGAGGAGGTCGACGCGCTGAAGGTGATCGGGCTGAACCCGATCGGCGTGCTCGTCTTTCCACGCCTGGTGGCGCTGGTGATCGGCCTGCCGTGCCTCACCATCATTGCCAATTTCGCGGCGCTTGGCGGCGGCATTGCCGCCGCATGGCTGTATTCCGACATCCCGCCGGCCGCTTTCATCGACAGGTTGCGCGCCGCCATCGACCTCAGCACCATCTTTGCCGGACTGATCAAGGCGCCGTTCATGGCGCTGATCATCGGCATCATCGCGTCGGTCGAAGGCATGAAGGTCGGCGGCAGCGCCGAATCGCTTGGTTTGCATGTGACCGCTTCGGTGGTGAAGTCAATCTTCGTCGTCATCATCCTCGACGGGCTTTTCGCCATGTTCTACGCAGCGATCGGGTTCTGAGATGGCGAACGGCAACGGCGCGGCGGCATCGCAAGACAAAGCGGACGACGAGATCGTTCTCTCGGTTCGAAACGTGACCGTTGCCATCGACGACAGGTCGATCCTCGACAAGCTTTCGCTCGACATAAAGCGGGGTGAGATCCTTGGCTTCGTCGGCGCCTCGGGCGCCGGCAAGTCGGTGCTGTTGCGCACCATCCTTGGTTTGATGCCGAAGCAGTCGGGAACGATCAGCCTGTTCGGTGTCGATGTCGACAAGGCAAGCGATGCCGAACGCCTGGGCATCGACATGCGCCTCGGCGTCCTTTTCCAGCACGGCGCGCTGTTTTCGGCGCTGACGGTGCTGGAGAACGTCCAGGTGCCGATGCGCGAATATCTCGATTTGCCTAAGTCGCTGATGGATGAACTCGCCTTGCTCAAGATCGAGCTGGTCGGGTTGCCGCCGGATGCTGCCCAAAAATTCCCGTCCGAGCTTTCCGGCGGCATGATCAAGCGCGCGGCGCTGGCGCGGGCGCTCGCGCTCGACCCCGACATCGTCTTTCTCGACGAGCCGACGTCGGGGCTCGACCCGATCAGCGCGGCCGAATTCGACGAGTTGGTCGTCAAGCTGCGCGACACGATGGATTTGACCGTCTACATGGTCACACACGATCTCGACACGCTGTTCACCGCCTGCGACCACGTAGCGGTGCTGGGCAAGAAGAAGGTGCTGGTCGAGGGCACGATTGACGACATGCTGAAGAGTGATGAGCCGTGGGTGAAATCCTATTTCCGCGGAAAACGCGCCCGGCAACTTGATCTTGCGGCGCGCACATAGCCATAAGTGAGGCGATGGAAACAAGAGCCAACTATGTAATTGTCGGCATCTTCACGCTGGGCGCGATCCTTGCGGCCTTCGCCTTCGTCTATTGGACCGCGGCGATCGGCGACAAGGGCGAAACGACGATGCTGCGCGTGCGTATCCCGGGCTCGGCTTCCGGTCTCAGCCGCGGCAGCCAGGTTCTGTTCAACGGCGTCAGGGTTGGCGACGTCAAGAATGTCTATATCGACGGTGACGATCCCACCGTCGCCATTGCAGATACCGAAGTCGCGAGTTGGACGCCGATCACCAAGTCGACGCAGGCCGACCTGGGACTGACCGGCCTCAGCGGCCAGGCCAATATCGAGCTCAAGGGCGCCGATCCCAAGGAAGCCAGGGTTCTCGACGAGGCGAAAAAGGAAGGCAGGATCGCCGAGATCGTCGCCAACCCGTCAGCCGTCACCAATCTTTTGCAGACGGCGCAGAACATCTTTACCCGCGCCGACAAGGTGCTGACCGAGCTCGAAGGCTTCACCAAGGATGTCCGCGGCCCGCTGACGCAGACGGTCAAGAATGTCGAGACCTTCTCCGACGCGCTGGCCAAGAATTCCGACGGCATCGACAAGTTCCTCTCGGCGGTGAGCTCGCTTTCCGATCAGCTGAAGAACGTTTCGGGCCGGCTCGACAGCACGCTCAAGGCGGCCGAAGGCCTGCTCAATTCCGTCGACAAGGACCAGATCAAGAGCATCGTGGCCAATGTCGATACGGTGACGGCGAACCTGAAAGAGACCTCGAAGCAGTTCGACACCGTCATCGGCAACGTCAACACGGCGGTCGTCTCGATCAACGATTTCGCCAAGCAGACGCAAGGCACCCTGGACAAAGTCAACGGCGTGCTCGACGGCATCGATCCCGCCGATGTGAAGGCAGCTTTGGCCAACATCCAGAAGGCCAGCGCCAACGCCGACAAGGCCGCCGCCGATATCGCCAGGGTCACCGACAAGATCGCCAACCGCTCCGACGACATCAATGATACCATCAAGAATGCCCGCCAGCTCTCGCAGCGCCTCAACGATGCCTCGGTGCGCGTCGACGGCATCCTTGCCAAGGTCGATAAGCTTCTCGGATCCGGCGAAGCCAACGGCGTGATGGCTGACGCCCGGGCGACGCTGAAATCCTTCAAGCAGGTTGCCGATACGCTGAACTCTCGCCTCGGCACCATCGTCGACAATCTGTCGCGCTTCTCCGGCTCGGGTCTGCAGAATGTCGAAGCGCTGGTGCAGGACAGCCGGCGTTCGATCAACCGCATCGAGGAAGCAGTGACCGACCTCAGCCGCAATCCGCAGCGCATTTTGTCCGGCGGTGAGGGCGAGGTCCGACAGTTCGATGGAAGGGCACGGCGTTGACTTCCGCTGCCGCGACCGCCAAGAAATGAACCGCAAGTGTGGGTTGATCGTAAGATCCGGGGACAACGGGGATCAGGCGTGAAGTCGGTGAGAGGGTTGAAGTCGGTTGCCGCCGCGGCGCTCGTGCTCACACTTGCCGGCTGTGCCGCCCTTGGCGGCAAGCCGGCGCCGCTCGATACGTTCGAGCTGTCCGCGCCTTCGGTCGACATACATGCCCATAGCCGTCGCCAGATCCTGATCGCCCAGCCTTCGGCGCTGAAGGCGCTGGACAGCCAGAACATCGTCATCAGGCCGTCCGACGGATCGATCCAGTTCCTCAAGGGCGCGCAATGGGCGGACCGCCTGCCGCTCATCGTCCAGGCGAGACTGGCCGAGACCTTCCAGCGTTCCGGCAGCTTTGCCGGCGTCGGCAAGCCGGGCGAAGGGCTGGCGATCGACTATCAAATCATCGTCGAGGTGCGTTCCTTCGAGGTGCGCGTCAATGGCGGCGATCATGCCGATGTCGACCTGTTCGTGCGCATCCTCAACGACCGCAACGGCGAGGTGCGGGCGTCAAAGAGTTTTACGGCGAGCGCGCCTGTGTCGGGCAAAGGCAACACCGCCTATGTCGACGCGCTGGACAGCGCGTTTGGCCAGGCCGCCAAGGACATCGTCCGCTGGACGGATTCTGTCATCTGAGCGGACCCGGGAAGGCTGTTCGAAGACGAACCGAATTTCAATCGAAGACATAAAAAAGGCGGGCCTTGGCCCGCCTTCTTTTCCTTCGGCGCCTTTACCGGTTTATTGCAACCGGCCGCTGGCATGGGCCAGCATGGTGTAGACCTTGCCGGTGTCGGACGTCAGGTAGGTCTGCGCCATGATGTTGTCGCGGTCGTTGCGCGAGACATCCTTGAGGAGCTTCTCGAAATCCTCGCAGTAGCGGTCGACGGCGGCGCGGAATTCCGTCTCGGCCTGATACTTACGGCGGATCTCGTCGAAGGTCTGCTGGCCCTTCAGCGTGTAGAGGCGGCGCGTGAACACGTCGCGCTCGCCGCGCCGGTAGCGGTTCCACAGCTCGATCGAGGCGTCGTGGTCGATGGCGCGCGCGATGTCGACGGAGAGCGAGTTGAGCGACTCCATCACATGCAGCGGTGAGCGTTGGGCAGGCGTCGCGCGCGGTGCTTCGGCGAGCGCTGCCGGCCTAAGCTCCTCCTCGCGCGAGGCGTTGGTCAACAGATCGCGCACCCAGCCGCCTTGCGGCGTCTTGGCATTGGGATCGCGGCGCGGCGCCTCGGCGGGGCGCTCGAGATCGAGCGTGCCGCGCAGCGCCGTCTCGGCGACCGGCGCCTGCGGCGCTCGAGGCGGTGGCGGTTGTGGCTGCGACTGCGGCTGCGGCGGACGGCGCAGCGGCGGTTCAGCCGCACGGGCCGGCGCCTGCGGAGCCGGGCGCAGACCGCGCGGCTCGCCGGCTTCGCTGGAGCCACTGCGGCCGGATTTCGCAACGATATCCGACAGTTCCTTCAGCGCATTGATCTGCTCGGCGACGGCGCGGCGGATGGCCGAGGTCGATTCCTTGGCCTCTTCCGGCATCTCGATGACGCCCTTCTTGAGCTCGGCCCGGGTGAGATCGAGCTCGCTCTTGATGGAGCCGGCGGTGCGGCGCATCTCCTCGGTGGCGTCGGCGAAGCGGCGGGTGGCCGATTCGACGACCTCCGTGATGGCCGTGCGGATCTTTTCCGCCGATTCCATCGTGCGGCCTTCCGCGTTCTGCATCGTCTGGCCAACGAGGTTCTCGAAGGACCGCATCACCCGCTCGAGGTCTTCCGACTTCTTGACCAGGCCGACGGCGAGGTCTTCCAGCGACGACTGGCGCTCCAGCGTGTGCTCGAGATTGCTCTGCGCGGAGCTGAGCAAATTCGAGGCGCTGGACAAGAGGCGGCTGTGCTCGTCGAACTTGGTCGCGATCGAGGCAACTTCGCGCAGCGTCGACGACGACAGGTCGGTGAGCCGCGTCGTGTTGGAATCGACCAGGCGTGCCGAGGACGCGAAGGTCTGCGCGGCCTTCTCCGTGGTCGTGGCGAAGCTCTGCGTGCTGCCGGCAAGCCGCTCCTCGACCTGGCCGAGGTTGACCGCAGCCTGATCGATCAGCTGGCCGAGCTGGGCGCTGGAGGTCGACATGCGGCCGATGAGGTCGGAAACGCTGTCGGCAAGCGAGGAGCGTGCGCCCTCGACAGCCGAAAGCGTCTCGGCCGTGCGGCTGGCGAGCGCGTTGACCAGGCTTGCATTTTCGCTGCGCAGCTTCTCGGTTGCCCGCTCGGTGACTTCTTCCATGCTGCGCTGCAGCTCGGATCCGCCCTGGGTGAAGCGATCGACCAAAGGCCTGGCCGTCTCGTCGAGGATTTTTGCCATTTCGGCCGAGCGTGCGGCGAGCATGGTGTTGAGCTCGCGCGTGTTGGAGCCGATGGTCTTAGCCGCCTCGTTGGTGCTCTGGCCGATATGCTGGCCGACCGCGGTGAAGGTCTCGGCAATGACGTTGGCGCGCGAGATCAGCTGGGCCTCGGCGTTGGAGACCTGCTCGTTGAGCTTCTGGCCCATCGTTTCGGCGGTGTAGGCGAGGCGGTTCTCGACATTCGCCACCTGGTCCTCGACACGGGCGGCGGCAGCGGCGGCGCTCGCCGACAGCCGCTCGTCGGCGCCGGCCAGCACCTGCTCGATTTCGCGGGCATGGACAGCCAGCTCCTGGCCGGTCTGGCGCGCGCGGTCGGCGACGCGCTGCTCGGTGGAGGCGAAGGCGCCGACGATGGTGTCGGCATGCTCGCCAATGGCCGAGCTGCTCGAGGCAATGCGCGCCACCAGCCGGTTGTCGGCGTCGTCGAAGATCCGGCCAATTTCGCCTGCGCGGGCCGAGAGCGCTTCGGCACCTTCCGCGATGCGCGACATCAACTGCCGGTCGGCGCTGTCGAAGACGCGGCCCAGATCAGAGGCGCGGGCGGCCAGCGCTTCGGCCGATTCGCCGATGCGCATCGAGAGCCGCTCGTCGGCGCCCTCGAAGTTGCGCAGGATATCGCCGGCGCGTGCGGCCAGCGACTGCGCGGTTTCGACCGCGCGGGCAACAAGCTTCTGGTCGGCGGCGTCGAAGGTGTTGGCGATCTCGCCGGCGCGGCTGGCCAGCTTGTCGGCGGTTTCCTCGGCGCGGGCCATAAGAGCGCTCGACGCATCGTCGGCGCGGGCCATGAGCATGTTGGACGTATCCTGGGCACGCTCATGCAGGCGGCGGTCCGCCTGCTCGAAAGCCTGGGCGATGTCCTCGGCCCGGGCAAGCAATGCCGCCGAGGTCTGCTCGGCGCGTTCGGCGATCTTGCGGTCGGCGTCGCTGAAGGCCGCACCCGCCTGCTCGTGCAGGGTGCTGGTCACTTCCATCACCTTGTCGCGCAGGGCGCCTGCCACGAAGACGGCGGTCTTTTCCAGGACACCGCGGACGTTGTCGACGCCGGTCGAGAGCGCGCGCTCCATGGTGCCGGCGCGTTCCTCGATAATGCCGGTCTGGCGGCTGAAGGCCTGTTCGATCTTTTCGACATCGGCGGCGATCGCGGCCGAGATGTCGCCGCTTCTGGCGGCGATCTGGTCGATATGGCCGGCGACCGAGCGGTCGACATCCTTGCGTGCGTCGGTGAGCTTGACGAGATCGTCCTCGAGCGCCCGGGCCAGCATGTTGCGGCCTTCCGACAGCTTGCCGACATGGCCGGCGATGACGTCGTCGATCTGCGAACGGCTATCGGCCAGCTGCTGAAGGTCGGTTTCCAGAGCACGTGTGAGGATGTTGCGGCCTTCGGCAAGCTTCTCGACCTGACCGGCGACCAGGCCGTCGATGCTGGCGCGGCTTTCGGCAAGCTTGGCGAGATCGGCTTCCAGGGCGCGCGTGAGGATATCACGGCCTTCAGCAAGCTTCTCGACCTGACCGGTGACCAGGCCGTCGATGCCGGTGCGACTTTCAGCCAGCTTGGCAAGGTCGGCCTCAAGCGCGCGCTTGAGGATATCGCGGCCTTCGGCGAGCTTCTCGACCTGGCCGGCGACCAGGCCGTCGATCGAGGAGCGGCTTTCCGCCAGTTTCGCCAGATCGTCCTCCAGGGCCTTCGACAATGCCAAGCGATTTTGCGAGAGCTGATCGGCATGCGTCTGCATGAGGCCGCTGGCGCTCGTCAAATCGGTTTCAAGCGCGCGCGAAAGCTCGGCGCGGTGATCGGTGATCTTCTGCGAATGATCGACGATCGCGCCCTGGATCGTGTTGAGGTCGGCTTCGAGCGCGCGCTTGAGGATGTTGCGGCCTTCGGCAAGCTTCTCGACCTGACCGGCGACCAGGCCGTCGATCGAGGAGCGGCTTTCCGCCAGTTTCGCAAGATCGTCTTCAAGCGATTTCGACAGCCCAGAGCGTTCCTGAACCAGACGGTTCTGATGCTCGGCAACCGCGCTGCCTACGCTCAGCAAGTCATCCTGCAGCGCATTGGACAATGCGGAGCGTTCCTGAACGAGGCGATCCTGATGTTCGGCAACGGCGCTGCTTACATGGCGCAAATCGTCTTGCAGGGCACTGGACAAGGCGGAGCGATTCTCCACCAGCTTGTTCTGATGCTCGTTGATGGCGCCGCTGACCGACTGCAGGTCGGCTTCCAAAGCCTTCGACAATTGGGCGCGATCTTCCAGCACCTTGTCGGAGTGTCCCGCAATGGCACCCTTGATGTTGTTGAGGTCGGCTTCCAGCGCGCGCTTGAGGATATCGCGGCCTTCGGCGAGCTTCTCGACCTGGCCGGCGACCAGGCCGTCGATCGAGGCGCGGCTGTCGGCCAGTTTCGCAAGATCGGCCTCCAGCGTCTGCGACAGCACGCTGCGATCCTCGGCGAGCTTGTTGGAATGGCTGTCGATCAGCCCGCGGATGCCGCTCAGATCATGTTCCAGCGCACGGCTCAGTTCGCCGCGGTCCTCGGCGAGCTTGGCCGAGTGGGTCTCGACCAGGCCCCTGATGCCGATAATGTCGGTTTCGAGCGCCTGGGCGAGCACGGCGCGGCCCTCGGCAATCTTCTCGACCTGGCCGGCGACAAGGCCGTCGATCGAGGCGCGGCTGTCGGCGAGCTTGCCGAGATCGGCTTCCAAGGCGCGTGCAAGGATGTTGCGGCCTTCGGCCAATTTGCCGACGTGGCCAGCGACCATTTCGTCAATGATCGTGCGGGCTTGGACAAGCCTGCTGGAGTCTTCATTCAAAGCCTGGGCGAGGCGGTTACGGCCTTCCTCGAGCTGTTCGAGGTGGCCGCCCAGCGAAGCGTCTATGGCGGCGCGCGATTCGTTGACCTTGCGCAGGTCTTCTTCCAGCGCGCGCGAGATCAGGCCGCGACCTTCGGCCAGCTTCTGCACCTGGTTGGTGACCGCCGCATCGATCGCGGCGCGGCCTTCGGCGAATTTCGCCAGGTCCGTCTGCATGGCGGTAGCCATGCGTTCGCGGCTCTCGGAAAGCTTGCGGCTGTGGTTTTCGACGGCTTCCTCGATGCCGACGCGGGCATTGGCGAGCCGCTGGATGTCGGTATCGAAGGAGCGCGACACGACGTGTCGGGCCGCTTCCATGCGGCCGGCGAAATCGGTGGCGCGGGCTTCGAGCATCGACGATGTCGACGAGATGATGTCGGCCATATCGGCGCCAATCTGCGTCTTGCCCTGGTCGATCATCGACGACAGCTGGTCCTTGCTCTCGGCGAAGGTGTGGGCAATCTCGCGGGCGCGTTCGACCATCGTTTCATTGATCTGGCGGGCGCGGGCTTCCAGCGCGGCATTCAGCTTCTGGGTGCCAGTGTCGAGCGCCTCGGCGCGGGTTTGGAATTCGCTGATCAGCGCCTGGCCGCGCTCGGCCAGCGTGCGCTCGATGCCATTGAGGCTCGCCTCGAACTCGGAATTCAACGTGCGCGCCGCGCCGCCGAGCAGCGAAACCATGCCGTGGGTGCGATCGTCGAGCAGATCGGTCAGCGAGCGGGTGAGGCCGTCCGTGGTGTCGGTGAGCTTGGCAATGCGGGTGTCGAGCAGGCTGGCGAAGGCCTCGCCGGACGTCGAAAGCCGGTCGGTGATGTTGTCGAGGCGCGACTCCACGGAATCGAAGATCGATGTCGAGCTGTCGTTGATGCGATCGATCAGCGTGTCGCCGGAATTGTTGATCGTCATCGACAGCTTGGTCGAAGCGTTGAGGATCGAATCGCGGATGATATCGCTGGCCGCGCCGATCTCGTCGCGCAACGTCTCGTGCGCGCTGGAGATCGAGGCGCGCACGCGCTCGGCATGGCTGACGACCGCTTCGCGCTCGCTGCCGAGGCCATCGACCAGCGAGCGGATGCGGGATTCGTTTTCCGTATAGGAGCGCTCGATCTGGCTGACTTCGCTGTGGACAAGCGTCTCGAGTTCCACGGCGCGCGCCAAAGTGCGCTCGATGCCTTCGCCCATGGCCGCCACTTCGCGGCGAACGGCCTGGCCGATCATCATGACGCGATCCTGGGCGAGGTTTTCCGGCTCCGCCAGGCGGAAGGCGACCTCGGTCATCGACTGCGCCGCGAGACGCATTTCCTGGGCGCGCCGGATCATGGCGGCAAAGGCCCAGAACAGGATCACCGGCACGATTGCGGCGACCGCAAGCCCGATGAGGTCGGGGCGGGCGAAGAACTGGTCGAAAGTGCGGATCTTCCAGATGCCGGGGCCGAACAAGAGATTGGCGAGGCCGCCGGCGCCGGCGATCCAGGCCAGCGAAACAAACGCGATCACCCAGTAGATGGTGCTCGATGCACGCCGGTTGAGGCCGTGCAGCAGCGTCTTATAGTCCTTCTGGCGATCGTCATTGGCGGGTGCAAAGCCGGCCGGGGGCGTGAAGCCGTTCGCCTGGGTATTGCGCGACTCGACCGGACGAAGTTCGGCCGGCTTGGCAGCAGGCGCCTTCGGAGGCTGGGACTGCGTCGCCGGCTCTGCCTTCTGGCTGCGGCCTTCGCGCGCCAGTTCGTCGGCCGCCGCCGAAATCTGAGCCTCGAGATCTTCCATCGACGCCGCCATGTCGAGGCCGCCGTCGTCGCCGTTGAGGTCAAGGTCGAGCGCCTTTTCCAGCTCCGCGGCCACGTCATTCTCGAGAGATTTCGTCGTCGTTGGTTTCTTAGCCATGCCTTCGCTACCCTGTACTAGCTGCCGCGGGACTTATGATTTTGGCCTGATTCTGGCTTGTCTATCCCGCGCAGGAGGCTGAAAAATGGACCTTCGTATCGTAATGACACACTGGGGTAAAGAAAACATGCATTCGGGCCGATACGTAAAACTTTAAATATAAGGTTAACGCAAGCGTGATGCGCTTGCCTCCGTGACAACATTTTTCCGCGCCAACCGTTAACCGGATGGCGACCCGAGTCGCCTATTTTCTTGGGCTGTCTGCCCGCTTGATGGAGTTTCTAGTGCGTATGCGTGGCGAAGTTGGTGTTGCGTTTTCCATGCCCGGTGGCGATGTATCCGGGACGGCCGGGGCCCGCCCGGTCGATCTTGCCCATCTGGCGCGCCAGACGATGGGCGACCGCGAACTCGAACGGGAGGTGCTGGCGATGTTCGTGCACCAGTCGCTTTCGGTGCGCGATCAAATCGTTGATGCCGACGTCCGGCAAAGAGTGCTTCTTGCGCATGGCTTGAAGGGATCGGCGCGCGGCATCGGCGCCTTTGCCGTGGCCGACTGCGCGGCGATCATCGAAGGGCAGCCGGACGACACCCGCGCGCTCAAGAAGCTCAGCACGCTGATCGAGGAAGTGCGCGACTTCATCGCCGGCATCAATCGCTGAACTGCGTCGCCCTGAAGCGAATTTAGGCGAGGCAGTTTAGGTTTTTGTTTTATGCATGTCGTCGCCGCAAAACCGCTGCACACTTTTGTGCGACATGCATTGGCCCATCTTCCGAAAAAACGGCATTTCGTGGCGCTTTCGCGCCGCAGTTGACTTGTCCGGTGGAGTGATTATCTCCGCTGCGACTCCTCAGGTGACTAATGACAAAGCTGACTTACATCGCCCATGACGGGACCCAGTTCGACGTCGATGCCGAAAACGGCTCGACCGTCATGGAAAACGCGATCCGCAACGCGGTTCCCGGTATCGAGGCCGAGTGCGGTGGCGCCTGCGCCTGCGCGACCTGCCACGTCTATGTCGACGAGGCCTGGACGGCAGAAGTCGGCGAGCCGGAAGCGATGGAGGAGGACATGCTGGATTTCGCCTATGAAGTCCGGCCGAATTCGCGCCTGTCCTGCCAGATCAAGGTCCGCGACGCGCTCGACGGGCTGGTCGTGCGGGTCCCTGAGCGCCAGGGCTGAAAAGTCGATTTTTGCCGCTGCCGCTTGGCAGCGAGCCGGTGGTCATGCAGTCTCACGCCAGTCCAGCAGCGAGGCACACCGCATGACCGAGACCATCAAGACGGACGTTCTCATTGTAGGCGCAGGGCCTATCGGCCTGTTCGCGGTGTTCGAGCTTGGCCTCCTGGACATGAAGTGCCATCTCATCGACATTCTCGACCGCTCCGGCGGCCAGTGCGCCGAGCTCTATCCGGAAAAGCCGATCTACGATATTCCGGGCTGGCCCACGATCTCGGCCCAGGGGCTCGTCGACAAGCTCACGGAGCAGATCGCGCCCTTCAAGCCGGACTTCACCTTCAACCGCATGGTGTCGAGCCTGGAAAAGCTCGAGGACGGAACTTTTCGCGTCACCACCGACGAGGGCGAGCTGTTCGAGGCCAAGGTGGTGGTGATCGCCGCCGGCGGCGGCTCTTTCCAGCCCAAGCGCCCGCCGATACCGGGCATCGAGGCCTATGAAGGCAAGAGCGTCTTCTATTCGGTCCGGCGCATGGAGGAATTCCGCGGTCATGATCTCGTCATCGTCGGCGGCGGCGATTCCGCGCTCGACTGGACGCTCAACCTGCAGCCGATCGCCAAAAGCGTGACGCTCGTCCACCGGCGCCCGGAATTCCGCGCCGCGCCCGACAGCGTCAACAAGATGTATGCCATGCATGAGATGAAGCAGCTGGAGTTCCTGGTCGGTCAGGTCAGCGGGCTGGCCGGCGCGGACGGCCAGCTTTCCTCCGCGACGATCAAAGGCGGCCCGGACGGCGATGTCGAGGTGCCGTGCACGCGCATGCTGCCCTTCTTCGGTCTCACCATGAAGCTCGGGCCGATCGCCGAATGGGGGCTCAACCTGCATGAGAACCTCATCCCGGTGGACACCGAGAAATTCCAGACGTCGGTGCCCGGCATTTTCGCCGTCGGCGACATCAACTGGTATCCCGGCAAGCTGAAGCTGATCCTGTCGGGCTTCCACGAGGTGGCGCTGATGGCGCAGGCGGCCAAGCGCATCGTCAGCCCGGGCGAGCGTATCGTCTTCCAGTACACGACCTCGTCGACCAGCCTGCAGAAGAAGCTCGGCGTCCACGACTAGACTTTTTGTTCGCATACGAAACCGAGAGCCGTCCCGTCATTCAGCAAGCACCGGCGCGGCATGCTCGTCGCGGCCGCGCAGGGCTTTCTCCGGCATCAGGAAGAGCACGATGAGCGCCAGGACGAGCGTGATGCCGGCGGTCAGGAAGATCATCACGAACGGCAACGCCGATGTCAGCTGGATCGGTGTCTGCGAGCCCTCGGAGGAGAGCGGCAAGCCATAGCCGAGCGCGACGGCGCCAAGCATGGCGACGCCCAGAGCGCCGCCCAGCGTGCGTAGGAAGGTCAGCACGCCGGTCGCGACCCCTAGATGGGTTCGATCGACCGCGTTCTGGACAGAGACGGTGGCGACAGGGAACGTCGTTCCGCCGCCCAGGCCGACCAAAGTGGTCAGGATCTCGACCTCGAGCAACGAGGCGTGTCCCGCAATGGCACTGAGCAGGCCGATGCTGACAATGGCCAAGGTGACGCCGATCATGGCGATACGCTTATAGTGCACGAAGCGCGGGATCATGCGGCCCGAGAAGGTGGCGCCGGCGACGGTGCCAAGCAGCAGCCCGAGCATGGCTGTGCCGGATTCGCTGACCGAAAGCCCCACCACCGATTGCAGGTAAACCGGTAGGTAGACCGAGGCGCCGATGTTGGCGGCTTGAAGCAGGAACATCGACAGCGTGCCGGCGAGCACGATCGGATTGCTCAGCACCTCGAGCGAGATCAGCGGCTCGGCGGCGGCGCAAGAGCCTCAGCGCGAAGAAAGCCCAGAACACGGCCGAGCAGGCCACAAGGCCGAGGATTTCGCGCGAGAACCAGGGATAGGTGCTGCCGCCCCAGTTGAGTGCCAGCAGCAGCAGCGCCGTGGCAATCACCAGAAGCACCGCACCCAGCCCGTCGATGCGGTGGTTCTTGGCGACGATCGGCAATTTCTTCAGCGGGTTGTTGATGATGGCCATCGCCAGGAAGCCGATCGGCAGGTTGATCCAGAAGATCAGAGACCAGTGCAGATGCTCGGCAAAGACGCCGCCGAGCAGCGGACCGGCGATGCTGGCGACTGCCCAGGTGCCGGAGATCCAGGCCGCATAGCGGGCGCGCTCGCGCGGCGGCACGAGGTCGCCGATCACGGTTTGCGCCAGCGCGAACAGGCCACCGCCGCCGGCGCCCTGGATGGCGCGCCCGATGACCAGCACCAGCATGTTGGGCGCCAGCGCGCTGACCAGCGAGCCAATGAGGAAGATGAGGATCGCGGCATAGATGACCGGACGGCGGCCATAGACATCGGAAATCTTGCCGTAGAGCGGCGCAACGGCGGTCGCCGTCAGAAGATAGCCGGTGACGATCCAGGGCAGGTATTCGGCATGGCCGAGCGCGCGCGCGATGGTCGGCAGGGCCGGGGCGACGATGGTCTGGTCAAGGGCTGCCAAAAGCATCGACAACAGCACGCCGCCGATGATGGCGTTCTTCTCGCTCTCGCTCAACACCGGCGAGGGCTTTGTCGCCATCGTGTTGTTGTCGACGGTCTGGTCCATGCTTCATTCTTTCAAAGGCTGATGCTCGATCCGCCGTGAGGCGGACGGCCATAGGCGGTCCGTTGCGTCGGCCGCCTGTTGCTTTGCGGTTTCGGGGTCCGTGTCTTCGAACCCGCTATATGTCGCGCGATATAGGCCGATTTCGACCACCGCTCGAAAGTTTTTGCGTTCTGGCACCATGCTTGGACGTGATTGGCCCTGAATGTGACCTGCTTCGCACTTTTCCTGGAATTGCTCTATGGCGGCGGCAGCTGGCCATTTTCGACGCGCTGCATCCGGTAGCGCATGAGGCGAAGGATGCGGCTTTCGAAATTGGCGCCTTCGACGCGGTCGAAGCGCACCTGGTCCTGGTCGTGCCTGGCGAGCTCGGCCGCGGTGATCTGCGCGGCCCTGGCCTTTGCCGCGTCGCAGGTCTTTTGCGGATAGCTGGCCTTCAGCGCGTCCTCAAGCGCTTTGGCATGGTTCCTGGCGATCTCGACATGGCGCTCCTCATGGCGCTTGATGTCAGCCGACAGCGTGTCCCAGAACAGCCTGACGTCGGGATCGGATTTGCGCGGCCGCCGCCACTCGGGCAGGATCACCTTGACCTTCACGGTCACGACCGCGTCGGCAATGCGGCAGGAACTAGCGCTTTGCGCGTAGCTGATGCGGCTGGTGAAGGCCATCTGCGTGGCGCCCGGATGCCGCGATCCGGTGCTTTTCACCTGCGGCCCGTTTTTCGACAGCTGGTTCTGTATTTCGTCGAGCGTGCGGCCGCCGACGCTGAAATAGCTGTATGTTTTCACCAGATTGGCCGCGCTCGCCGCCGGTGCGGTCATGGCGAGCATCAGGGCGCAGAGCAGGGACCGGTTCATTATGTTGCCTCTTCACGCAGCTTGCTTTACGGCCGTTGCCGGCGCAACGGAATTGATTTCGGGCGGATCACGCATGGTTGATGGACAATGACGACGAGGCGATGGCAGCTGGCGCATGGGCGCCACCTCGACCTCGGACCCAAGGCCGTCGTCGTCGGCATCCTCAATGTGACACCGGACTCCTTTTCCGATGGCGGCCTGTTCATCGCGACTGAAAAGGCGGTGGAACAGGCACGCCGCATGGTGGCGGAGGGCGCGGCCATCGTCGACGTTGGCGGCGAGTCGACCAGGCCCGGTTTTTCGCCCGTCACCGCCGAGCAGGAACAGGCGCGCGTGTTGCCGGTCATCGCGGCGCTCGCCGCTTCCGGCGAAGCGCTGATCTCGATCGACACCTATCGCGAGGACACCGCGCAACGCGCTGTCGCCGCCGGCGCGCATCTCGTCAACGACGTCTGGGGGTTGCAGCGCGAGCCGGGCATCGCGCGCGTCGCCGCGGAAACCGGCGCGGGTCTCGTCATCATGCATACCGGGCGTGAAAGGCAAAAGCTTCCGGACGTGATCGAGGACCAGTTCGTGTTTCTGCGCAAATCCCTGGAAATTGCGCATGGGGCCGGCGTCGCCGACGGCCAGATCGTGCTCGATGCCGGTTTCGGCTTCGCCAAGGAAACGGCCGAGGAAAACCTCGATCTGATGGCGCGGTTTTCCGAGCTGCGCGCGCTCGGCTACCCGCTGATGGCGGGCACATCGCGCAAACGCTTCATCGGCAACGCCACCGGCCGCGACCCCGCCGAGCGCGCCGCAGGCACGGCTGCCACCAGCGTTATCCTGCGCTTGAAGGGAGCCGACCTGTTTCGCGTCCACGATGTCGCAATCAACGTGGACGCGCTGGCGGTGACAGATGCTATGCTGGCGCGCGAGACCTTCTTTCCTTCCGGACACTGAACATGTACGTCATCCGCATGCAGAACTGCGCCTTCTTTGCCCGGCACGGCGTGCTGGACGAGGAGGAGGCGCTTGGCCAGCGTTTCTATGTCGATGCCGAATTGACGGTCGAGCCCGGCCGTCCCCTGGAGGAAGACTCCATCGAGGACACGGTCAATTACGGTGTCGCTTTCACGGTCATCGAGAAGATCGTCACCGGACATCGGCGTTTCCTGATCGAGGCGCTGGCGCTCGAAGTGGCAAAGGCGCTGGCGTCGCGCTTTCCGCAGATCAGGAAGGCGGCGATCACGGTGCGCAAGCCGAACGCGCCGGTGCCAGGCGTGCTCGATCATGTCGAGGTGACAGTTGTCTGGCCAGAATAGCACCGTCTATCTCAGTCTCGGCGGCAATCTCGGCGAGCCGGCGAAATCCATTGGCGCGGCGTTGCGCATGCTCGATGGCGACGACCAGACGCGCGTCACCGCCGTGTCGTCGCTCTATCGCACGCCGCCCTGGGGCAAGCTCGACCAGCCGGATTTCCTCAACGCCGCCGCCGCGATCGAGACGCAGCTTTCGCCGCGCGCCTTGCTCGATCTTTGCCTCGATGCCGAACGGCGCCTGAAGCGCGTGCGCGAAGAGCGCTGGGGGCCGCGCCTGATCGACATCGACATATTGGTGTTCGGCGACCGCGTCATCCACGAGACGGGCCTCGAAGTGCCGCATCCGCGCATGCTGGAGCGCGCTTTCGTGCTGGCGCCGCTGGCCGAGATCGCGCCGGAGCTTTCCGTCAGCGGCAGGAGTGTGTCGGAGCGGCTCAAGGCCGTCGATATTTCGGGCATCGAGCGGCTGTCATCCGGACGGGAGTGGTGGCTGGTCTGACTTTTTGTTTTCGCAATTCCGGACGGAAAACCGGTCGCCACTTTTCCTGGAATTGCTAAGATTCAGCCCGAAAATCCGCCACCGTCCAGAAATGCCTGCTCCTCTGCCGTCGTCTCGCGGCCGAGAAATCGGTTGCGGTGCGGGAAGCGGCCGAAACGCTGTATGATCTCCAGGTGCTCGTGCGCGTATTTCACATATTCGGCCGCGTTCGCGGTTGTAAGCGCCACTGAGCGTTCCTGATCCGCGAGCAGTTCGGAATGCTCGAAGGGCAGATAGAGGAAAACGCGGACCAGCTCTTCCAGTTCGAGATCCTGGCCCGCGGTGATTGCTTTGTCGGCAAAATACCTGGCTAAAGGATCGGTCGCGCACATGTGCCCGGTGCCGCGAAAGCAGTTGCGTGGGAACTGGTCGAGCAGGATCATCAGCGCCAGCGACCCTTCGGCATGCGCGTTCCAGTCGTCGCATTCGCGCGCGCGGCGGCGTAGTGCAATTCGAGAAAACGGTTGCGGAAATCCATGTCGAAGGCGTCGTTCTTCTCGAACCATGCGTCCTCGCCGGCATCGCGCCAGAATTTTGTCAGCGAAAGCGCTCGCGCGTCGAGCCCTGCCATTGCGTCCCCCTCAGTTCTTCGTTTCTGCCTTGTTCATATCCTTGTTCAGGACGACGGCGGTCTCCTGGTTCAACGCCTGGCCGGCGCGGCGCGGCTGCGTGAGCGGCGTCGGGATCGGCGTGCCGATATTGCCCCTGAGGAAGCGTTGGCCGGCGCGAATGCCTTCGGCCAGCTGCGTCTCGAAGCGGGCGGCGTCGCGCCGCCGCACATCGTCGATAACGTCGGCGACTTCCTCGGGATCGACGCCCATCGCTTCGAGGGCCGATCCGCCGAAGACGAGCGCCGATTCGAAAGTTTCGCGCAATTGGTAGTCGACGCCGACGCGAATGAGCTGCAGCGCGGTGCCGCGGTCGAAGGCGCGCGCCAGGATCGTCAGCAGCGGAAACTCCGACTTGATCAGTTCGGCCATGCGGACGGCGGCGTCGGCCTTGTCGACGCAGATCAGCACGGCGCGCGCGCGCCCGGCGCCGGCGGCGCGCAGGATGTCCAGCCGGGTGCCGTCGCCGTAATAGACCTTGAAGCCGAAATCGGCGGCCGCCTGGATCATTTCGACGTCGTTGTCGATGATCGATACATCGATGCCGCGCAACAACAGCGGCTGGCTGGCGATCTGACCGAAGCGGCCGAAGCCGATGATCAAAACACTGCCGGTGAGGCCGTCGGCGACGTCGACGCCTTCGAGCGACTGCTCGTCGCGCGGCGTGACGTAACGCAGCGCTATGATGGCCAGGGGCGTCAGCACCATGGAGATGATGATGATGGCGGTGAGCGTCGCGTTGGCCGGGCCGTCGATGATATGGACCGCGTTGGCCGCGGAATAAAGCACGAAGGCGAATTCGCCGCCCTGCGCCATGAACACCGCGCGTTCCAGCGCTTCGCGATGGCCGGTCTTCAGTATGCGCGCGACGATGTAGATGCCGAGCGCCTTCATGATCATGTAGGCGACGACATAGATGGCGACGAGCCGCCAGTTCTGCGCGACGACGCCGAGGTCGAGCGACATGCCGACGGCGAGGAAGAACAGGCCGAGCAGGATGCCGCGGAACGGCTCGATATCGGCTTCGAGCTGGTGGCGGAAGGTCGATTCCGACAGGAGCACGCCGGCCAGGAAGGCGCCCATCGCCATCGACAGGCCGGACAGCTGCATGGCAAGCGCCGACCCGAGGACCACAAGCAGGGCGGCGGCGGTCATCACCTCGCGGGCGCGGGCGTCGGCCAGGATGCGGAAGAGCGGATTGAGCAGGTAGCGTCCGGCCACGACCAGGCCAACGATAGCCGCGACACCGATGCCGACTTCGGTCAGACGCTCCGAAAGGCTGGTTTCGCCGCCGCCGGGCGCCAGGAAGGCGACCAGGGCCAGAAGCGGCACGATCATCAGGTCTTCGAGGAGCAGGATGGAGACGATGCGCTGGCCCTTGGGCGCGGAGATTTCGCCGCGTTCTTCCAGCAACTGCATGACGATCGCCGTCGAAGTCAGCACGAAGCCGGTGCCGGCGACGAAGGATTGCGCGATTGGGAAGCCTCCGGCCAGGCCGACCAGAGTGAGAAGCACCGCGCAGACGCCGACCTGGAGCGCGCCGAGCCCGAAGATCTCGCGACGCAAGCCCCAGAGCCGCGACGGCTGCATTTCCAGCCCGATGATGAACAGGAACATGACGACGCCGAGCTCGGCGACGTGAAGGATGGCTTCCGATTCGGAGAAGACGCGAAGGCCGAACGGGCCGATGATCACGCCGGCGGCGAGATAGCCGAGGATCGAGCCCAGCCCCAGGCGCTTGAAGATCGGCACGGCGACGACGCCGGCGGCAAGCAGCGCCACCACCTGCACCAGATCGCTGCTCGAAGCTTCAACCGCCATGCCTGTCGTCCTGTTGTTCCCGAGAACTTCCTTGCATGCGACCGGAGCGGGAGGCAAGGGCAGTGAGCCTGCCAGGAAGGGTAGGGTGCCGTTGAAGCGGTGCCCGCTTGCCTGCCGGACGTTCGGCATCTATATCGGGTAAATGCCTGACTATTCGTCCCGCCCCTCTCCGGCACCGCATATCCCGATGGATGCGCTCAGCGAAGTCCTGCAGGACTTTCGCTTGAGTGGCGTCAACTATGGCCGCTGCGAGCTCCGACATCCATGGAGCATCGCCTTTCCGCAACAAAAGCTGCTTCGTTTTCACTTTGTCAGCCAGGGTCCGTGCTGGATCCATACCGAAGCGGAAGGCTGGCAAGAGTTACGCGATGGCGATCTGGTACTGCTGCCGCAAGGCATAGCCCATCGGCTGGCCAGTGCGCCGGACGTTGAAGGCGACTCGCTCGAGGGTTGCCAGGTGACCAAGCTGGGGAGCAACGTCTGCGAAGTGGTGCGGGAAGGAACGGGCGCGACGAGCACCCTTTTCTGCGGCTCCATGGTCTTGGGCGCCTGTGCGCTTAACCCGTTGATCACGTTGATGCCGCCTATCATCAAGGGCTGCGATGTGGCCGGCAATGACCCGGTCGTTGGGCCTTTGCTGGCGGCCATGACGGCGGAGGCCGCGCAGCCGCAGATGGGCAGCGCCACCATCTTGTCGCGCATGGCGGACTTGCTGACAGCCCGGCTCATCCGCTGCTGGGTCAATTGCACGGGAGCCTCGACCACCGGCTGGCTCGCCGCCATCCGCGACCCCCATATCGGCCGCGCACTGGCAGCCATGCACCGTGACCCCGGCCATAACTGGACGCTGGAAAGCCTCGCTACCCTGGCAGGCCAATCGCGCTCGATTTTCGCCGAGCGCTTCAGCGCTGTGTTGGGGGAGGGCGCCGCACGCTATCTCGCCCGGCTGCGCATGCAGCTTGCCCGTGACTTGCTGGGGCAAAACGGCTTGTCGGTTGCCGAGGTCGCCACCCGTTTGGGCTATGATTCCGAGGCATCCTTCGCGCGCGCGTTCAAGCGCATCACCAATGTCTCGCCGGGCGTTGTGCGCCGCACAATTCCCGGACGAATGGACATGAATTTCGGATTTTAGGTTGCATATCATCCGGAAGGACTCGTCTATAAATATCTCCAATCCCTGGAGATATTTCGATGACGAGACACAACATTACAGCTTGAAGATGCGGCGATAGACGTTGAAGCCGCCGCGCCAGCCGCGTGGAGCGTAACCACCTGGTTCGCGGTCATTTCATTGGCGGCCACCAGCTTTGCCCTGGTGTCGGCCGAATTCCTGCCGGCAGGCCTGCTGACGCCAATGGCGCGCGATCTCGGCATCAGCGAAGGGACGGCCGGACAGGTCGTCACCGCCACCGCTTCCATAGGCGCCGTGACGGCCATGTTGAGCAATGTCCTCATCGGCCGGTTGAACCGCAAGACGGTGCTGGTCGGCCTCATGGCCTTGGCCATCGGCTCCAACATCCTTGCCGCGCTGGCGCCCAATTTCTGGCTGCTGTTGCTGGGCCGGGCCGGGCTCGGAATCGCCATCAGCGCCTTCTGGGCCCTTTCGGTTGCCGTCGTAGCCAGGCTGGTTGGCGCCAATGCGACAGGTCGAGGCATGGGTATCGTCACCCTCGGGGTCTCGCTTGCCACCATCGCCGCGCCGTCGATGGGCGCGTTGATCAGCGACTGGCTGGGATGGCGCAGCGCCATGGCCATGACGGCGGGACTGGCCGTGGTTGCCATGCTGCTGCAGTTGCTTAGCCTGCCGACCTTACCTGCAACGGCAAGCAACAGCCTTGCCGACGTATTCCGGCTGACACGGCGGCGCGGCATTCAACTCGGCATGCTTGCCATTCTTCTGCTGATGACCGGGCATTTCGCCGGCTCGGTCTATGTGCGCCCCTTCCTCGAGCAAGTGACGCTTCTTGCAACCGGGCCAATTGCGCTCGCTCTGCTCGGGTTTGGCATCGCCGCCGTGATCGGCAACGTTGCCGGCGGCCGCATGGCCGATGCCAATATCCGCGTCGCTCTCGTGGTCACCGCCGTGTTGATGGCGATTGCGGCGCTGGCATTGGTGCTTTGGGGCGTGCACATCGGCGTTGCTTTCGGCTTCGTCACGCTTTGGGGGCTGGCCTTCGGCATGGGGCCGGTGGTGTTGCCGACCAATCTGTCGCGCGCCGCACCTGATGCGCTGGAAGCAGCGGGCAGCCTGATGGTCGTCTCTTTCCAGATTGCCATCACCACCGGCGCGGTTGTCGGCGGCTATGTCGTGGACACCTATGGCGCCACGGGCCCCTTGAGCCTTACCGCCGTCCTTGCCGTAGCGACGGTGGCGCTGGCACTGCTGCAGCCTCGCGGCGACTGAACTTTGCTCCAGCTGACCTAAAGCGCGTCGCGTCTGAACGGCCTCATGCGACGCGCTTAGGTTGTTGTTTTCATGCATGTCGTTGCCCCAAAACCGCTTCGCACTTTTGGGCGACATACACTGAGCGGCCTGAATCCGGGCCGCAGCGACATTGCAGCCTGGTTACACAAGTTTATGCGGCCTGGTCGTTGCGTCCCGCTACAATCAGCGGTTAAGGCACGCCTGGCTTTAGCCATTAGGCTTCGGCCATTTGGAAAGGCAGCGGCGATGGGCGGCTGCCTTTTTTGAGGAGATGACTGACATGAAGAAGTTTTTGCTCGTTGCCGTTGGTGTTGCGGCACTCGCTGGTTCCGCCTGTTCCAAGGGACCGGAATGCACGCAGGAAATCGCCACCAAGAAGGCGCAGGATATGGCTGCAGCGCTTCAGGCAGCGATCACCAAGGATCCGTCCAAGGCTGCCGACCTCACCGCCAAGGTGCAGGCCGTGACGACCAAGTATCAGGGCGCGACGACGCTCAACGACGCCTGCAAGGCCTATGACGAATTGACTGCCGCGATCAAGAGCTAAAGGCAGCCCTTCAGGACGTAGAGAGGCGGTGGCCATTTGGCTGCCGCCTTTTTTGTTGGTGCGGCCTCTTTGTTTCGGCGCAATTCCTGACGGAGGGTTACGGCGAAGTCGCCGAACTTAACCGCGTCACACTTTTCCTGGAATTGCTCTAAGCTATAGCCATCGCCCGCTTGTGGTCGGCGATCTCGGCGAGCAGCCAATCCTGGAACAGGCCGGTGCCAGGCTTGTTGCCGATGCTCCGGCGCTGTTGCAGGTAGATGCCGGCTGGATAAGTGTGGCGGGCGCGGAACGGGGCGACGAGCTTGCCTTGCTGCAGAAGATCCTGCGCCATCATCGTATCGGCCAACGCTATGCCCGCGCCGTTGATCACCTCGCGCATGATCAAGGTGCAGTCATCGAGCGTCGTGCTGGATTTCGGCGTGGTATCCAAAACACCTTCCTGCTCCAGCCATCGCTTCCAGCGCATGGTCTCGCATTCATGGATCAGGTGATGATTGACCAGGTCGGCTGGCGTTCGCAGCGGCACCGGCCCTTCGAGCAGCGAAGGCGCGCAGACCGGCGTCAGGATCAGCGGGATCAGCAGCGTCAAAGCCGGGCCGGCCTTGTAGACGAACTCGTCGATGATGGCCAAATCGAAGTTGGCCCGCTTGCCCGAAGTCGAAATCTCCAGATCCACGGTCGGATGCAGCTTTCGGAAGTTCGGCAACCGGTCCGCCAGCCAAAGATTCAAAACCACGGGCACGCATAAAACCCTGACCCGCTGAGGTCTGCCATGAGCCGGGCCATCGACGAAGCTGACGTCGTCGGTGGCGCGCCAGATGGCCTCGAACGCCTCGGAGAGGCTGCGCGCATAATAGGAGCCCCTGATCGTCGGTGTTATCTGGCGAAAGCCGCGCTCGAACAGGTCCTGGCCCAGATTTCTCTCGAGCGACCGGATGTGTCGGCTGATGGCCGAGGGCGTCAGGTGCAATTCTTCCGCTGCATCCTTGATGCTGCCAAGGCGCGCGGCGGCCTCGAAAGCGCGCATGCCATTGAGGGAGGGTAGCGCCATTGGCCGATCATGGATTGTCGATTGAGTTTTTGTCAATCGACTTGGGCAAAATTGGCGTTTGATCACCCGACCGGTTCGGGGATACCCAATTGGCAAGAGCGACTAAGTCGTCATCAGAAAACGATTATTTGGGCACTTTGATGCCGTGCACCAGAGGCGGGGACCGGTTTGACCGGGTTTGCGCCGATGGCAGGCGAAGCTTCGCGCATCACGCAAGCTTGAGCCTCGGCAGGGGCGCCCGCAAATGGGAGAACGAGCGTCTATGCCGCAATCGCCAGTGCCGGTCTTTGAGACGGCGGACGAGATTTCGACGGAAGCCCCCGTCGTCGTGATCCTGCAGGCTGCCCGGACCGGCTTCGGTCCCCGAGCCGCGGCACTGGGCGCCAACTTGAACGGGATCCTCTCTCGTGCCTGCTCCGATCCGACCGCCCTGAGCAAGTCCGGCGCCTGCATCGACGTCATTGCTCCCGAAGGGCTTTCCACCCGGCGCGTTATCGTGCTCGCCCTTGGCGCGGCGGACACTGTTACCGCGCTGTCCCTGGCGCGCACCGGCGGCTTGCTCGCCGCGCATCTGGAGGGCAAGGGCGAGTGCGCGGCCACCCTGGTTCTCGACCCGATCGCCGGTGTCGACCTGCCCGCAGCCGAAATCCTGGCGCGTGTCGCGCTGGGCATGCGGCTGCGGCGCTATCGCTTCGACATGCGCAACCGACGCCAGGGCGCGGGCTCGGATCGGACGTTGCGGGTGCAATTGGTCGGTGCGAGCGGCGCGGATCTCGCCCCGGCGTTGGCGCGGATCAATGCCATTGCCGATGGCGTCGAATATGCGCGCACGCTGGTCAATTTGCCGCCGAACCATCTCCATCCCGACAGTTTCCACGATTATCTGGAGCCGCTGCGCGAAGCCGGCATCGATGTCGAGATACTCGATCCGGCGCGGCTGAAGGAACTCGGCATGAACGCGATCCTGGCCGTCGGCTCGGGCTCGGTGCGGCCGCCGCGCGTGGCGGTGCTGCGCTATCGCGGCAAGGGCGCGCCTTCGCAGCCGATGGCTTTCGTCGGCAAGGGCGTGTGCTTCGATTCCGGCGGTCTCTGCATCAAGCGCGGCGAGCAGATGTTCGACATGAAGGCCGATATGGGCGGCGCGGCCGCCGTCGTCGGCCTGCTGATTGCGCTCGCCAGGCAAGGCAGCCCGGTGCATGCCGTCGGTGTGCTGGGCATTGCCGAGAACATGCCGTCCGGCACCGCGCTCAAGCCGCGCGACATCATCACCACGGCGTCGGGACAGACGGTCGAGG
The DNA here is from genome assembly GCF_053005525.2 of Mesorhizobium sp. ORM8.1. NCBI lineage: Bacteria > Pseudomonadati > Pseudomonadota > Alphaproteobacteria > Hyphomicrobiales > Phyllobacteriaceae > Mesorhizobium > Mesorhizobium sp. ORM8.1. Next base: position 7,223,518 of record NZ_CM132600.1, read on the forward strand.
TGTTCGACACCGATGCGGAAGGTCGTCTGATCCTGGCCGACTGCCTCTATTATGCCGCCTCGCGCTTCAACCCTTCGGTGATCGTCGATCTGGCGACGCTGACCTATTCGGTGATGCGCGGCCTGGGATCTGTCTTCGCCGGCCTGTTCAGCACCGACGATGCCATCGCCTCACAGATGATCGCCGCAGGAGAAACGGTCGGCGAGCGGTTCTGGCAGCTGCCGCTAGACAAAGCCTATGACGAAGGCCTGCAATCGCCCTTCGCCGATATCCGGCACCACGCCAAGGACATGGAAGACGGCGACGCGCCTTACGCGGCGGCGTTCCTGCGCCATTTCACCGAGGATAGGCCCTGGGTGCATCTCGACATAGCCGGCAAGGAAATGGCCGACGCGGATCGGCCGCTCGGTCGCGAAGGCGCGACCGCGTTCGGCGTGCAGATGTTGGAAGAGTGGGTGCGGTCCAGCCGCGCAACGAACTAGGCGATCAGCATGCCTTCAACCACGCAAGGAGCCGGGATGTCGTCCGAGATCGCTAGCAAAGAGGGGCGGGCCGCCTTCGGCAGCTACGAAACCTGGTACCGGATCAGCGGCGACCTCGACGCCGGCAAGGCGCCGATCGTCATCCTGCATGGCGGGCCCGGCGCCGCGCACAATTATGTCGACGCCTACAAGCTCCTTGCCCGAGATGGCCGCGCCGTCATCCATTACGACCAGCTGGGCTGCGGCAATTCCACCTTGCTGCCGCAAAAAGGCGCCGACTTCTGGACGCCCGGTCTGTTCATCGACGAACTCGAGAACCTTGTCGATCATCTCGGCATCCGCGGTGGCTTCCATGTGCTCGGGCAGAGCTGGGGCGGCATGCTCGGCGCCGAATATGGGGTGACGCAGCCCAAGGGCCTTAAGTCGCTGACCATCGCCAATTCGCCAGCTTCCATGAAGTTGTGGGTCGAGGAGGCCAACCGGTTGCGCGCCGACCTGCCCAAGGACGTGCAGGAGACGCTGACGCGGCACGAACAGGCCGGCACGACGGACGATCCGGCCTACCAGGCGGCGACGATGCGGTTCTACGAACGGCATGTCTGCCGTGTCGTGCCATTCCCGCCGGAAGTGACGGAGACCTTCGCCCAGATCGCGCGCAATCCGACCGTCTACAATGTGATGAACGGGCCGAACGAATTCCACGTCATCGGCACGCTGAAGAATTGGAGCATCGTCGATCGCCTGCCGGCCGTCGATGTTCCGACGCTGATCATCTCCGGCCGATACGACGAAGCCACGCCGGCGACCGTCCAGCCCTTCAAGGACGGCATCAAGGGATCACACTGGGAGATATTCGAGCATTCCAGCCACATGCCGCATGTCGAGGAGCAAGAGGCATGCATGCGGGTGGTGGGAGACTTCCTGGACGACAACGACAACTGACGAAAAGGGGAATAAACGAAATGAAGAAACTGCTTTTGGCGGCGTCAGCCGCGGCATTGCTGGCCGGCGTATGGCTCGCCCCGGCGCAGGCCGAATATCTCAAGGAACACCGCGGCGGCACCATTCGCCTGCTCGCCCGCTCGGCGGCCGGCACGCTCGATCCGCATATCAATTACACGGACCAGGGCTGGCAGATGTACCAGCCGATCTATGACGGCCTGGTCACCTTCCGCAAGGCCGAGGGCAAGGATGGCTTCTCTGTCGTTGCCGACCTGGCCGAGGCGCTGCCCGAGGTTACGAATGACGGCAAGACCTTCACCTTCAAGCTGCGCAAGGGCATCAAGTTCTCCAACGGCCAGGATGTTGGCCTCAAGGACGTCGTCGCTTCCTTCCAACGCATCTTCAAGGTTTCCGGGCCGACTTCCGGCACCTTCTATGCCGGCATTGTCGGTGCCGACAAATGCCTGGCCGACACCAAGAGCTGCACGCTGGACGGCGGCGTGGTCGCCGACGAGGCTAAGGGCACCATTACCCTCAATCTCACCAAGCCGGACGCGGAGATCCTCTACAAGCTGGCCTTGCCGCATGCCGTGGTGCTGCCGGCGGACACGCCCACGGAAGACATGGGCTCCAAGCCCATCCCGAGCACCGGCCCCTACATGATCTCCGCCTTCGACCCCAACAAGGGCATGACGGTTTCGCGCAACCCCAATTTCAAGCAGTGGAGCGAGGAAGCCCAGCCGGACGGTTACCCGGATGTCGTACAATATGATTTCGGCCTGTCCGAGGAAGCGGCGGTCACGGCGATCCAGAACGGCGAAGCGGACTGGATGTTCGACGCGCTGCCCAGCGATCGCCTCGGTGAACTCGGCAGCAAGTCCATGGACCAGCTGCACATCTCGCCGCTTTCGGCGTGGTGGTATGCGCCGCTGAACACCCGCATGGCTCCGTTCGACAACGAAAAGGCGCGCCAGGCCGTAGCCTTTGCCGTCGACCGCAACACGCTGGTCAAGCTGTTCGGCGGCAAGGTGCTGGCCTCGCCGGTCTGCCAGGTCCTGCCGCCGGATTTCCCCGGTCATGAAGACTACTGCCCCTTCACCAAGAACCCCGGCGCCAAATGGTCGGCGCCGGATCTCGACAAGGCCAAGCAGCTCGTCGAGGAATCGGGCACAAAGGGCCAGAAGGTGACGATCATCGTAGAGGACACCGCGATTTCGCGGTCGATCGGCGTCTATCTGCAGAGCGTGCTGACCAGCATCGGCTTTGTCGCCGACGTCAAGCCGATCTCGTCCAACCTGCAGTTCACCTATATCCAGAACACCAACAACAAAGTGCAGATGTCCGTCACCCAGTGGTACAAGGACTATCCGGCGGCCTCGGACTTCCTGAACATCCTGTTCTCCTGCGCCTCCTACCGCGAAGGCTCGGACGCTTCGATCAACATCTCCGGCTTCTGCGACAAGGATATCGACGCCCAGATGCAGAAGGCGCTGGATCTCGGCGTGACCGACCAGAAGGCGGCCGACAAGCTTTGGGCCGAAGTCGACAGGCAGGTCACGGACAAGGCGGCGGCTGTCGGCCTGTTCACGCCGAAGCGGCTTGATTTCGTCAGCAAGCGCATCGGCAATTTCAAGTTCAACCCGCAGTTCAACTGGATCGTCACCCAGTCCTGGGTGCAGTAACGAACCGCGCAAGGCACATCCCCCGTGTCCAACCAAGTCGCAGCCATGCCGCGCAAGACGCGAGGGCCCTGGGCCGTCGCGTTTGCGAAGCTGGCAACGGACAGGGCCGCCATGGCGTCCCTGTCCGTGTTCCTGCTGATCGTCATCGCCTGCTTCAGCGCGCCGCTTTATGCGAAATGGGCGGGCACGGACCCCTTCGCCTCGACGCTCGACGCCGTCATCCAGATCGACGGCACCGACGTTCCGGTGATGGAGCAGTCGACCGAGGGGCTCGGCCTCGGCTATACGCCGATCGGGCCGACCTGGCAGCTCGGCAATTATTTCCTCGGCGCTGACAGCCAGGGCCGCGACGTCATGGCGAGGATGCTCTATGGCGGGCTGAGCTCGCTGCTGATTGCCGGTGCTGCCACCATCTTCACGCTGATCGTCGGCACGCTGGCCGGATTGATCGCCGGCTATTTCGGCGGCATCACCGACACGGTGTTGTCGCGCCTGCTCGACATATTGTGGGCATTCCCAATCTATCTGCTGGCGATTTCGCTTTCCATCGTCACCATCGCGCAAGGCATCAGGATCGGACCGATCGATATCGAATCCGGCAGCCTGTGGCTGCCGATCATCATCATCGGCATCGTCTATGTGCCTTACGTGGCGCGCCCGATACGCGGACAGGTGCTGGCGCTGCGCCGCAGCGAGTTCGTGCACGCCGCGATCAATCTCGGCGTGCCGGGATGGCGCATCCTGTGGCGCGATATCCTGCCCAACATCACCACCACGCTGATCGTCTTCGTGCCGCTGATGATGGCGCTGAACATGCTGACGGAATCGGCACTTTCCTTCCTGTCGATCGGCGTGCAGCCGCCGGCCGCGAGCTGGGGCACCATCATCCAGGACGGGCAGGCGCTGCTTTACACGCGGCCGCTGGTGGCGCTGGTGCCTGGCCTGGCGATCGCCGTTTCGGTGATGGCGCTCAATGTCTTCGGCGACGGTCTGCGCGACGCGCTCGACCCGCGCTCCAAGGTTCGGCTGGGGCGCGACTGATGTTTTACGCCATCCTTCGCCGTTTCGGCCAAATGCTGTTCGTGATGTTCGGCATCTCCGTCATCGTCTTCCTGATCTTCTTCGCGACGCCGGGCGCCGACCCCGCCGCGCGCATCGCCGGCCGCAACGCGTCGCCGGAGGTGCTGGAAGCGGTGCGCCGCAGCTTTGGCTTCGACCAGCCGCTTTACGTGCAGTATGTGAAGATGATGGAGAAGATCTTCGTCACCGGCGATCTGACCTCCTTCGTCAACCGTGGCTGGAAGGTGGTGCCGGCGGTGATGGATTCGATCCCCGTCACGCTTTCGCTGGTCTTTGGGGCGGCGATCCTGTGGGTGGTTGTCTCCATCATCATCGGCGTCGTTGCCGCCGCCACCCGCGACAGCTGGCTGGACAAGCTTTTGATGGCGCTGGGGCTGCTCGGCATTTCCATGCCGGTCTATTGGCTGGGCGAGGTGATGAACCTGATCACCCAGAGCCGCTACCATGACAGCTGGATGTTCTCCTGGGTGCCGCCGCTCGGCTACAAGAATTTCTCCGACGATCCGAAGGGCTGGTTCCTGACCCTGGTCATCCCATGGATCACGTTGGCGATCCTCTATATCGGCATCTACGGGCGCGTGCTGCGTGCGGCCATCATCGAATCCATGCAGGAAGACTTTATCCGCACGGCCCGCGCCAAAGGCCTGTCGGAAACCCGCATCATGCTGCGCCACGCCTTGCGCACGTCGCTGATCGCCTTCGTCACCCTGTTCGGCCTGGATTTCGGCGCGCTGGTGGGCGGCTCGGCCCTTTTGACCGAAGTGGTGTTCGGCCTGCACGGCATCGGCAAGCTCACCTATGATGCGCTGCAGAACCTCGACCTGCCGATGATCATGGCGACGGTGATGTATGCCTCCATGTTCGTGGTGATCGCCAATGCGGTGGTCGATTTCATCTACATCCTTCTCGATCCGCGCCTGAGGGCATCATGATCCTGTCGGTGCGCGACCTCAAAGTATCCTTCCGCACCAATGACGGCCTGGTGCGGGCGATCGACGGCGTCTCCTTCGACCTCGAGGAAAGCGAAATCCTCGGCGTCGTCGGCGAATCCGGTTCGGGCAAGACGGTGTCACTGCTGGCGGTAATGGGCCTGATCACCGATCCCAACGCCAGGATCGAAGGCTCGATCCGCTACAAGGGTCGCGAACTCGTCGGTCTGCCCGCGCGCGAGCTTCGCCGCCTGCGCGGCAACGAGATCGCCATGATCTTCCAGGATCCGATGACGGCGCTGACCCCGGTCTACACGATCGGCTGGCAGATCGCCGAACAGATCCGCGCGCATCGCAAGATCAGCAAATCCAAGGCGATGGAGCGTGTCGAAGAACTTCTGGCCGAAGTGAATTTCCCCAACCCGCACGAGGCGATGTCGCGCTATCCGCACCAGCTCTCCGGCGGCATGCGCCAGCGTGCCGTGATTGCCATGGCGCTGTCCTGCAATCCGGCGCTGCTGGTGGCCGATGAACCGACCACGGCGCTCGACGTGACGGTGCAGGCCGGCATCCTCGACCTCGTGCGCAAATTGCGCGCGACGCACAAATCGGCGGTCGTTTTCATCACCCATGACATGGGCGTGGTTTCCGAACTCGCCGACCGGGTCATGGTCATGTATGCCGGCCGCGTGGTGGAACGCGGCACGCGAACCGAGCTGTTTTCCGATCCGCGACACCCCTATACCCGCGCGCTGCTTGGCTCGATCCCGCCGCTGACCGGCGAGAAACCGCGCCGTCTGCCGGCCATTCCCGGCTCGCCGCCGTCGCTGCTGCGGCTGCCGCAAGGCTGCGCCTTTGGCCCGCGCTGCCCGGTTCGCTACGAGCCGTGCGCGGCCGACAAGCCAGGCCTCGGCGCCGGCGCGCACGCGGCGGCATGCTTCCGGGTGGCGCAGGTATGAGCGAGCCTATGACAGAGACCCCCATCCTCGAAACGCGTTCGCTGGCAAAGCGGTTTTCGATCGGCAGCCGCTTTTCGGCCGAGGGCAGGCGGACGGTGCACGCGGTCGACAATGTCTCGCTGACGGTGCGGCACGGCGAGACAGTCGGGCTGGTCGGCGAATCGGGATGCGGCAAGTCCACGCTGGCGCGCTGCCTGGTGCGGCTCTACGACATCAGCGACGGCAAGCTCCTGTTCGAAGGCGACGACATCACCTCGAAGTCGCTGTCTGAACTCAGGCCGCTTCGACGACGCCTGCAGATGGTCTTCCAGGATCCGTCGGCCTCGCTCAATCCGCGCCGGCGCGTCGGCGATCTGGTGGGCGAGCCGCTGCGCATTCATACCAGGCTTTCATCCGCCGAAATCAAGAAACGCGTCGCCGAGTTGTTCGACCTGGTCGGCTTGCTGCCGGACCATGTCATGCGTTTCCCACACGAGTTTTCCGGCGGCCAGCGCCAGCGTGTCGGCATCGCGCGGGCGATCGCGCTGAACCCTGATCTGGTGGTGCTCGACGAGCCTGTCTCGGCGCTCGACGTCTCGGTGCAGGCGCAGATCGTCAACCTGCTCGCCGATTTGCAGGAGAAGCTGAAGCTCACCTACATCTTCATCGCGCACGATCTCTCCGTGGTGCGCCAGGTGTCGACCCGCATCGCGGTGATGTATCTCGGCTCGATCGTCGAAGAGGGGCCAGCCGAAGCAGTGTTTGCAACCCCGTCCCATCCTTACAGCCAGGCGCTGATCTCGGCGGTTCCGGTCGTGGAGACGACGCCGACGGGGACGCGCAAGCGCATCATCCTGACCGGCGACGTGCCAAGCCCGCTCAAACCGCCATCGGGATGCCGGTTCCATCCGCGGTGCCCGATCGCGGCGGATCGATGCCGTTCGGAACGGCCCGAGTTGAAGGAACATCGCAGCGGCCGCAAAGTGGCCTGCCATTTCCCGACATTGGTCTGAGAGTCGCTTCGGCGCGGATTAGTTCTTCGCGATCGCGCCGACTTCGAGCGAATCGATGCGCTTCAGGCTCATGCCGACGACCGGCACCAGCTGATTGTTGACGCGCACGGCAATCGTCACGGTCATCGAATTGTCGTCGGGGACACGCGCCTGCATGACGCCGTTCAACTGCTTGCGGTTGATGGTGAAGACGACCTTCTGGGGATCGACGACATTGCCGCCGACAATGTCCATGCCATTGCCGGTCGAACCGCCCATGAAGCTGCCGCGGTAGCCGTCGCGGCCCTTGCGCTCGACGGTTGCCGACATCTTCTGCGTGAACATGCCGACCCGGCAACCGCCGTCGAGTGTCATCCCAACCTTGCCGTCAGGCGTCGAGCCGACGAAATTGCAAGTGAATTTGGTGTTCTTGTATTTGCCGGCGATGATCTCGCCCGGACCGGCCCAAGTGCCTTCGATCGAATGGAAGAACTGCTTGTCCGGCTCTGCTGCGAAGGCCTTTGCAACGAGACCCAAAGGTGCGGCGATGGCAACTGCCGAAGACAGGACGCAGGACAAGATTACGCTTCTCATGGACGACACCCGGCACGGCAGAGTCTGTGTTTGGAACCTGAGTGACCATGACCAAGATTGGTTAATGCTTCGTCACTAGCGCCGGGTTCTGCGTTTACCTTACCGCTTGTCTTCACCCTCCTTGCGTGACGCAAAAGAGGTCAGCGCCGACAGGAAATCGCCAAGGCCCGGGCGCTTGACGGCGATGAACGGCAAGGGGCGGGCGGTTTCCATCGCCGCGATGCCGATGCGCGCCGTCATCATGCCGTTGACGACGCCTTCGCCGAGCTTTGCCGACAGTTTGGCGGCAAGGCCATGGCCGACGATCTGCTGCACGAAGCTGTCGCCAAAGGCGATCGAGCCGGTCACCGCGAGATGGGCGAGAACGCCGCGCGCCAGCCGGAAGAAGCCGAGCGTGCCGGGACGGCCGCCATAGAGTTCGGACAGGCGCCGGATCAGCCGGCCGGCCTCGAACACGACATAGGCGACATCGACCAGGGCGCGCGGGCTGACCGCCGTCACCAGCGAGACACGCTTGGCGGCTTCGAGGATCATGGCCTTGGCGCGGGCGTCGAGCGGCGACAGGATTTCAACCTCGGCAAGCCGCACCAGATTGGCGCCATCGATGATCTCGCCACGCAGTGCGGCAAGCGAGCGCCGGCCGGCCGCTGTCTCGGGCTTTGCCGCGACGAAGGCCGACAACTCGTCGACCAGGGCGCGGGCGGCCTTGGGGTCGTCGCGCGCCACCGCGTCCAGGGCTCGCTTCTGCATCTTTTCGACCTCTGCGAGGCGGGCAATGGCGAGGAACTCACGGATCAGGATGACGAACAGCGACAAGAGCGCGATCGCGGCCATGCCGACCGCCAGCCAGCCCAGCCAGTCGGCGCGGGCAAACAGGTCGCGGATGAGCTGGTCCGTCCACAGGCCGACCGCGAGCGAGACGAGCGCGCCGATCGCGCCGAAAAACAGCCGCGCAAGCAGCGACCGCTTTCGCGGCGCGGTCGCCGGCGGCGGCGCCGCGGCTTCGATGTCGGGCTCGTCGAAGACGTCGACTTCCGACGGCACCACAACCGCGACGTCGGCTCTGGCAGCGCGCGGCTTGCGCGCCGGCTGTTCCTCCGCGCGGCGGTTCCTTGCCGGCTCTGGGGTGAACTCCACTTCGGGTTCGATGCGGAAGGCCGCGGGTTTACGGGGCGCGGTCATGCCAGATGATCTCCGATCAGGAATTGCAGCGCGCGGTCGAGCCGGATATGCGGCAAGGACAGCGTGACGCCTTCGGCCGTGCGCTCGAGCTTCGGCGGGCGAAAGCGCACGAAGCGGATCGCCGGCTCGTTATTTTCCGGTCCGGCTTCGGAAAGATTAAACACCGCATCGACTTTTTCCGGTAAGTCGCCGGGAAATATGGCGGTTTCGGTTTTTCCGTCGAACGTCTCGCCGTTGATCTTCTCACCCTTTAGCGGCGTTCCGATGATCACCGGCAATGTCTCGCGGCCTTGCTTGACGGTGCCTTCGCGTGTCGAACGCACCGCCGCCATGGCGACGACATCGACATCTGCGCCGCTGGAATTCGCCCGCGCCAGCGCCCGGTCGGTCAGCCTGCGCACGATCGCCTGCAGCCGGTCATGGCTTTCGTGATGCAGATGGTCGGCCTTGGTGGCGGCCACCAGGATACGGTCGATACGGCGCGAGAAGAAATCGGTCAAGAAATTGCCTCGGCCCGGGCGGAAACAGGACAGGATCTCGGTGACGGCACGCTCCAGATCGGCCATGGCGGCGGGGCCGGCATTGAGCGCCTGCATGGCGTCGATCAACACGATCTGGCGGTCGAGGCGGGTGATGTGCTCGCGAAAGAACGGTTTTACGACATGCGTCTTATAGGCCTCATAACGGCGCTCCACCATCGCCTGCAGCGAGCCGGAGCGTGTCCGCTTTGACAGCGTCATCAGCGGCGCGAAGGTAAGCGCCGGCGAGCCCTCAAGGTCGCCCGGCATCAGGAAACGTCCGGGCGGCAGCGTCGACAGCGCGCGTTCGTCGAGCTTGCAGGCCTTGAGATAGGCGGCAAAGCTTTCGGCCAGCCGGCGCGCCGTCATTTCGTCGGCGTCGGCGTCGGGGTCGATGGCGGATGCCAGCTCGCGCCAGGCCTGCGACAGGTCCGAGCGCACTGGCAGGGCGGCCAGTTCCACCGCCTCGCGCGAAAAATCGGCGAAGGACTTGCCGAGCAGCGGCAGGTCGAGCAGCCATTCGCCTGGGTAGTCGACGATGTCGAGCGAGAGCTTTCCAGCCGAGAACAGGCGATTCCAGCCGGAAGCGGACTCGTATTCGATGGTCAGCCGCAGTTCCGAGATGGCGCGCGTCGACTCCGGCCAAATGCGATCGTTGACCAGGGCGGCGACGTGATCTTCGTACTGGAAGCGCGGAACGGCGTCGTCCGGCTGCTCCTCGAGAAAAGCGCGGGCGATGCGGCCGGATTTCTGCGCCTCGAACAGCGGCAGGCGTCCGCCATGGATCAGGTTGTGGACGAGAGCGGAGATGAAAACCGTCTTGCCGGCGCGGGAGAGGCCGGTGACGCCCAGGCGCAACGACGGAGAGAAGAGCCCGGCGGCACGGCCCGACAGCGTGTCGAGCGCTATCCTCGCCTCGTCGGTGAAAGTGGTCAGCGATGATGCCAAATCATGTCTCTGGATCGGTTCACCGTTTCACGGAAACGGTGAACCGATCCATCCTTATTTTACGCAATTCCGGATGGATGGCTACGGCGGAGTCGCCGAACCTGACCGTTTCACACTTTTCCTGGAATTGCTCCGTGTCGCGGGTCAGGACCCGATATAGGCCCTGGTGCACCCGTTTGAAATGGTGTCAGAGGTCCGCAGGGGTGAGAAAGGCTTCGAGGTAGCCATTGCCTTGCGCCGCTTCCGCCAGGTCGCCGGGAAAGCGCACCACGGCCAGACCGGAGGTGGGAAAGCCATGGTTGAGCAGGCCGCGCGCGGTCTCCTCGCCATCGCCCGACACCGCCATGGCGAGGTCTTCCGTCATCGGATTGTGGCCGATCACCAACAGCGAGGCGGCGGCGCCGTTTTTCCGGATAATGTCGAGATAACCGGCGGCATCCTCGCTGTAGAGCGTGTCGAAGAACAGCACCCGGCCGGTGTCGGTGCGCCCGGCAAGCCCTTCCAGCGTCTGCCGCGCCCGCCTGGCGTTGGAGCAAAGGGTGACGTCGGGCACGTAATTGAGCGCTCGCATGGCCTCGCCCATCGCCTCGGCATCGGCAATGCCCGATTCGTCCAGCGGACGGTCGAAGTCGCGCACACCCGGCAGCGCCCATCCGGCCTTGGCATGCCGCAACAGATAAAGTCTGCTCAAACCGACCCCCATGTGCCGCCTTTCCTGGCGAAGCGATTAGTCACCAGAACCGTGTCGTGCACAATGGCAGGCTTTTCAACAAGCGCAGCAAATCATAGGGGAATTCGATCTCCGCCGTTGAAACAAAGCCGGTGCCACGCGCTTCCGCTGCGGTACTAACAATTGCGTGAAACTCTCGCCGATTGCGCTTGTGCAGCCCCTTGTCCGCGAATATATAGGCGCCAAATTTGGGGTTGTTGGGTGAGTCGAATGAACGATATCGCTACCGCCGATTACGTACCCTCCGAAGACGAGCCGTTCATGAACGAACGGCAGAAATCATACTTCCGTCAAAAGCTTATCACCTGGAAGAATGACATACTTCGTGAAGCGCGTGAAACTCTCGAAATCCTTCAGCAAGAAAACGCCAACCACCCCGACCTAGCCGATCGTGCCTCTTCTGAAACCGACCGCGCCATCGAATTGCGCGCCCGCGATCGCCAACGCAAGCTCATCTCGAAAATCGACTCCGCGCTGCAGCGCATCGACGAAGGCACCTACGGCTATTGCGAGGAAACCGGCGAGCCGATCGCGCTGAAGCGGCTCGACGCGCGCCCGATCGCAACCCTGTCGATCGAGGCGCAGGAGCGCCATGAACGCCGCGAGAAGGTTTATCGCGACGACTGAGCGCGACCCAGATTGTCATGAAAAATGGCCGGTTTTCCGGCCATTTTTGTTTTTCGGCAAATGGGATGCGATGTCGTCGGTTCGCCGAAGCAGGCCGAAGCAGGCGTCTAGAGCAATTCCAGGAAAAGTGTGAATGGTTTTCCGCCCGGAATTGCGTAAAAACAAAGAGATAGAGCGGTTCGCCGTTTCCGTGGAACGGTGAAACGCTCCGGTCAGCGTTTGTGGCTGCCCAATTCACCGAGAAGCTTGGTCATCTCGTCGTCAAGCGAAGGCTTGGCCGCCGGCTTGGCAGGTTGGGTGTCTTCGTCGAGCGAGGCCTCGAGCTCGTGCATCAACGTGTCGTCGATGGATTCGTTGGCGGGCGGCGGCGTGTAGCGCGCGCTGCCGTTGGGTGCCCCATAACTGGGCAACGGCATGACCTTCGCGGTCGGCTGGCTCGGCGCTGCCGGCCTGGGCGCCGGCGTGGGGGCTGGCCGTGGACGCGCGGCGGCTGGCGGTTGCGGCGCCGGTTGGGCGACCGGCTGCGCCGGCGCCTGTCTGGCCGGTGCCGGGGCGGGGGCCGGTTGCGGCGTCCGCGGGCGTGGCCCGGCCGCCTGTTGCTGTTGCTGGCCGCCGTCGCCTGTCAATGCCGGGCGGCGTGGCGCCGCCAGCCTGATGTCGCGCTCGACCACGACATCGGTCGGTCCGCCGATCAGGATCAGATGCTCGATGTCGTCGCGACGCACCAGGACAAGCCGGCGATGGCTGTCGACGGCGGTGGCGTCCATGACGGCAAGCCGCGTCTTGCGATCCTCGCCGCCGGCAACGAAGGTTCCGAAGGTCAGGTTGCGGACGACCTTGATGACCAGCAGCACGACGACCAGCAAAATGAGCGCCGCGAACGTCCACAGGATTGCAGCGACATAACCCGGACCCGCCATGCTATCCAGCCACTGCAGCATCGGTGTGCACCCATCACCTTTTTGAAGTGAGGCGACACTAGACCGTGGTGACGGCTCGCCGCAAGTTCGCTTCACGCATCGTGAACAGTTTGAAACATGAATCGTTGATTTTATCGGACATTTGCCGCCAAGGCCTTTTCCGCTACAGGAGAATGTGATTCAACCGGCCGTCCGCACCTGTCGGACACCGGAATCACCTGCAGGGGGAACATGGCCAAGGAAGCGCGCGGCGATTTCTATCCGGTACCGATCGTCGACCAGAACACGCGTCCGGGCGCCGTCACCAGGCTCATCGTCTTCATCGTCGTCCTGACCGGCGCCGCAATCGTCTTCGGGCTGTTCCGCGAGCGGTTGGGCGACCCGTTCCTGCTCGGCATGCTCGGCGTGCTCGCCATGATCGGCGTCGGCTTCCTGTTCGCCACGGCCATCGGCTTCGTGCAGATCGCGCCGCGTTCGACCGGCGACGAATTGTCGAAGGCCTTTGTCGACTCGATGTCGCAAGGCCTGCTGGTCACCGACACCAAAGGCCGTGTCGTCTATGCCAACCGCGCCTATGCCGACATGACTGGCGCCGAGTCGGCAGCCGATCTCAAGACCGTCGAGGGGTTGTTGTCGGATGTTCCCGAAGCCTCGATGACGATCTACCGGCTGGCCTCCGGCCTGCGCGACGGCCAGGCCGGTGACGGCGAGTTCCGGCTGGCGCAGTCGATCAAGCCGGGCGCCGAGCCTGGCGCGCGCTGGTATCGGGCCCGGGCCCGCGCCTTCAGCATGCCGGGGCAAAGGCTGCCGATGCTAGCCTGGCAGCTCGCCGATATCTCGCAGGAACGAGCCGAGCAGGAGCGCTTCTTCCTCGACCTGCAGAAAGCCATCGACCATCTCGATCACGCGCCGGCCGGCTTCTTTTCAGCCGACCAGGAAGGCCGCGTCACCTATATCAACGCCACGCTTGCCGAATGGCTCGGCATCGACCTTGCCTCCTTCACGCCGGGCGCCATCACGCTGCCCGAAATCATCGCCGGCGACGGCATGGCGCTGGTGCGTTCGGTCAAGGCCGATCCCGGCACGACGCGCAACGCCGTTATCGACCTCGATCTCACGACGATGGGCGGGCAGGCGCTGCCCGTCCGCTTCATGCATCGCGTTTCGGCGAGCCGCGAGGGCGTGAACGGTCCAACCCGCACGATCGTGCTCAACCGCACCCAGGGCGAGGACGCTTCCGCCGAACTCAGGGCCTCCGAGGTCCGCTTCACCCGTTTCTTCAATTCGACGCCGATGGCGATCGCCGGTGTCGATGCAAGCGGGCGCATCCTGCGCACCAACGCGCCGTTCCTGCAGCTGTTCTCGTCCGTCGTCGACCGCGACGCCGTCGACCGCCGGGTACGGTTCGAGACCATCGTGCATGACAGGGACAGGCCGGCTTTCGCCGGCGCCTTCGAGAAGGCACGGCAGCGGCAGGCGAACATCGAGGCGATCGACTCCGTGCTGCCCGGCAACGAAGAACGCCACATCCGCTTTTACGTCAACGCCGTCGCCGACGGGGCTGCCGGCGATGGCGTGGAGGAATCGGCGATCGTCTATGCCGTCGAAACCACCGAGCAGAAGGCGCTCGAAGGCCAGATGGCGCAGAGCCAGAAGATGCAGGCGGTCGGTCAGCTTGCCGGCGGCATCGCGCATGACTTCAACAATGTGCTGACCGCCATCATCATGGCGTCGGACCTTCTCTTGACCAACCACCGGCCGTCGGATCCGTCGTTCCCCGACATCATGAACATTAAGCAGAACGCCAACCGCGCGGCCTCGCTGGTTCGGCAATTGCTCGCCTTCTCACGCAAGCAGACGCTGCGGCCGGAGGTGCTGAACCTGACCGATGTCCTGGCCGATCTCAGGATGCTGCTTGCCCGCCTGGTCGGCAACGACATCAAGCTGAAGATCGACCATGGCCGCGACCTCTGGCCGGTCAAGGTCGATATCGGCCAGTTCGAGCAAGTGGTGGTCAATCTCGCCGTCAACGCCCGCGACGCCATGCCCGCGGGCGGCGATCTGACGGTGCGAACCCGCAATGTTTCGAGCGAGGAGTGCAAGTCCTTCGCCTATCGCGAGCTCGCCCCGGCCGACTATGTGCTGGTCGAGGTCGAGGACACCGGCAGCGGCATCGCGCCGGACGTGCTGAAGAAGATCTTCGAGCCGTTCTTCACCACCAAGGAAGTCGGCAAGGGGACCGGCCTTGGCCTGTCGATGGTCTACGGCATCATCAAGCAGACCGGCGGCTTCATCTTCTGCGATTCCGAAGTCGGCAAGGGCACGGTGTTCCGTATCTTCCTGCCACGGCATATCGCCGAGGTGAAGAAACAGGGCGAGGTCGCCGATGCGCCGGCGAGCGCCGCGTCGGCTCCCGCCAAGGCGACCGATGCCGCAAAAGACTTGTCCGGTTCGGCGACGGTCTTGCTGGTCGAGGACGAGGACGCCGTGCGCATGGGCGGTGTGCGGGCGCTGACCTCGCGCGGCTATACCGTTCACGAAGCGTCTTCCGGCGTCGAGGCGCTGGAGGTCTTCGAGGCGCTTGGCGGCAAGGTTGACATCGTGGTGTCGGACGTGGTGATGCCGGAGATGGATGGGCCGACGCTGCTTGGCGAATTGCGCAAGCGGCAGTCGGACATCAAGTTCGTCTTCGTCTCGGGCTACGCCGAGGATGCCTTCGCCCGGAATCTGCCGGCCGACGCGCATTTCGGCTTCCTGCCCAAACCGTTCTCGCTCAAGCAACTGGCGACGATCGTCAAGGACGTGCTGGAATCCTAGAGAATTTCGCAGTTTGGGGGAAACGGCGAAATTTTCTATCTCTTTGTTTTGACGCAATTTCGGAAGGCTACGGCGAAGCCGCCGAGCCCAACCGCTCGGCACTCTTCCTGAAATTGCTCTAATAAAGCTCGCTTGCACATTGCATTGACCCTGCCATGATGGCGGCGGGGGTTGACATGCATGATGGTAAGGTAGCGTGACGCCGCACATCGAGGCGGACCATGGAGATTATGCCCAAACGGTGTTGCTGCCGGGCGATCCCGAGCGTGCCCAATGGATGGCGCAAACTTTTCTCGAGGCGCCGTGTTGTGTAAACCGCCGTCGCGGCGCGCTTGGCTTCACCGGCCTTTTCCGCGGCAAGCCGGTCAGCATCCAGGCAACCGGCATCGGCGTCTCGTCTTTCCTTATCTACGCCCATGAGCTGTTGGATTTCCATGGTGTGAGGACGCTGATCCGCACCGGTACCTGTGGCGGCCTCTCGCGAGATGTGCCGTTGCGCGGCGTCGTCATTTCCAGCGCCGTCTGCCCCGAGGGCGCAATGAGCGGGCAGGTGTTCGGGCTTTATCAGTCGGCGGGACCGGACCAGGCCCTGCATGCGCTGGCGGTGCGGCGGGCGGCCGAGCTTGGCATCGCCTGCAAGACTGGGCTGACAGTGTGTAGTGACGCGTTCCACCATCCGGACGGCAGGGCTCGCTTCGATGAGCTCACCGCACGCGGTGCGCTGGCGGTCGATATGGAGACCAGCGCGCTCTACCGCATCGCCGCGCATTTCGGTGCACGCGCGCTGTCGCTGCTCACCGTCGTCGACCATATCACCACCGGCGAGCAGACCGACTACGCCGAGCGTCAGGCGCTTTTCACCGATATGACCCGGCTGACGCTCGAGGTCGCAAGCGCGAGCTGAAGCCTATTGCGCCAGCTCCTTGCGGACGCCGGTAGCGCCGGCGCCATAGCGGGTCGTTCCGCTGCCTTCGCCTGTCCAAGAAAAGTTCACCCGTACCCTGGCTAGGCGGCTTCCTGCTTCATATGGGACTGTTCCTCGACGCTCGGGCGGTGACCGCGCAGATAGAGCGCGCAAGTGGTGCGCAGCATGGAGGCGAAGTTCGGGATCTGGCCATTGATCTCGATGGCCTCGTCATAGAGCTTCGAAATGAATTTCGGCGTCGTCAGCCCTTGGCTCTCGGCGATCTCGTCGAGGAGACCCCAGAACGTCGCCTCAAGCTGGATGCTGGTCGAATGTCCGTCGATACGGATCGACCGATTGATCTGGCGGTAGCCTTCCGGATCCTGTCCGGCAAAGACTCTGCACATCGTTACCTCCCGTTCTTGTTGGTTTTGGGCGCCTGTTGAATCGGCGTCTTTTGAACACTGCCTGCACCTGTTATCTTCAACCTCACCGCCGGCAACGGCAATCGGACTTTGGTCCTTAGGCGGCGGCCTTCCTGGAAACTGTGGCGACACTAGCCATTTTCAAGCCGTATGCGTGGTAATCGGCTGCCACCATCTTTTTTCGCCGGCGCGCATAATCGCTCCTGAAAGCCCAGGAACGCTGCGGAGTCCGATTTGGCAAAGACGGTCCATTCCATGATCAGGGTTCTCGACGAGGCGCGGTCCGTCGACTTCTACGACAAGGCCTTCGGCCTCAAGGTTGCGCAGCGGCTCGATTTCGAAACCTTCACGCTCATTTATCTCAGCAATACCGAACAGCCCTTCGAGGTCGAGATCACCGTGAACAAGGGGCGGACCGAGCCCTATCTGCTCGGGGACGGCTATGGCCACCTCGCGGTTTCGGTCGCCGATCTCGACGGCGAGCACGACCGGCTCGGCGCGCTCGGCCTCAATCCGAAGAAGATCGTCGACTTCAATCACGACGGCACTCCGATCGCCCGCTTTTTCTTCGTCGAGGATCCCGACGGCTACAAGATCGAGGTTCTGCAGCGAGGAGGGCGCTACCTCTAGGGCGTGATCCCGAAAAGTGGGAACCGGTTTTCGGAAAAGATCATGCTCCAGCAAATTCGGACAAACGGCCGCGCGGACCGGCGCGGCGCCAGCAACGGCACCTTCGGGGTGCGAACAGCAAGCAGGGAGGAACATATGGTCACGATTTATGAGAAGAGGCCGGGCTATGAGAAGAAGCCTGGCCTGTCACGGCGCGAGCTTCTCAAACGCGGCGGCGCCGGCGCGCTGCTCATCATCTCGGGCAGCGCCATCATCAGTCCCGAACATGCCTGGGGTCTGGAAACCTCGGCACTGAAGCCGGAGACGATGGCGACACTGATCCAGGTGGCGCGCGATATCTATCCGCACGACCAGGTCCCGGACAAATATTACGCGATCGCCGTCAAGGGCCATGACGAGGCGGCCGCCAAGGATCCTGCCCACAAGGAACTGATCGAGAAGGGCATCGCCGAACTTGACAAGAAGGCCGGCAAGGGCGGCTATCGCGGGCTTGGCTGGGAAGAGCAGCGTGTGGCGCTGCTCACCGACATCGAGAAGACGCCTTTCTTCCAGGCGGTTCGCGGCGGTCTCGTCGTCAGCCTCTACAACCAGAAGGAGGTGTGGCCGATCTTCGGCTACGAGGGCGAGTCCTACTCCAAGGGCGGCTATATCGCGCGCGGCTTCAACGACATCGAGTGGCTCTGAGCCGCTCTGTTCTCGAACCGCTTTTTGACCGATTTCATGGGAGGAAACCATGGCAGCACAATTTGATCTCAAAAACGACGGCGTGGTCGTCATCATCGGCTCCGGCGCCGGCGGCGGCACGCTCGGCAATGAACTGGCGCAGAAAGGCATCGACGTCGTTGTCCTCGAAGCGGGCGCCCGCCACGAATATGAGGACTTCATCAATGACGAGTGGGACTCGTTTGCCCAACTCGCCTGGAAGGACAAGCGCACCACATCCGGCGAGTGGCGCGTGGCCAAGGATTTTCCGAACCTGCCGGCCTGGATCGTCAAATCGGTGGGCGGCTCTACCACGCATTGGGCTGGCGCCTCGCTGCGCTTCCAGGAGCATGAGTTCAAGACGGCAACGACCTACGGCAAGGTGAAGGGCGCGAACCTTCTCGACTGGCCGGTGACATTGGCCGAAATGGAGCCTTACTACGCCAAGGCCGAGGCCAAGATGGGCGTGACCGGCACCAATGATTGGCCGCGCCTGCCCGGCAACAACAATTTCAAGATCCTCAAGGCCGGCGCCGACAAGCTCGGTTACAAGGAATGCCATACCGGCAACATGGCCATCAATTCGGTGGAGCGCGACGACCGCAATTCCTGCCAGCAGACCGGCTTCTGCTTCCAGGGCTGCAAATGGGGCGCCAAATGGTCGACGCTCTACACCGAGATCCCGAAGGGGGAAGCGACCGGCCATCTGGAAGTCCGGCCGAACGCGATGGTGATCAAGATCAACCATGACGCTTCCGGCAAGGTCACGGGCGTGGTCTATGCAGACAAGGACGGCAAGCTGCAGGAGCAAAAAGCCCGCGTCGTCGCGGTCGCCGGCAACTCGATCGAGAGCCCGCGCCTGCTCTTGAATTCGGAGTCGAGCAAGTTCCCGCACGGGCTTGCCAATTCGTCGGGGCAGGTGGGCAAGAACTACATGCGCCACACTACCGGCTCGGTCTACGCCATCTTCGACAAGCCGGTGCACATGTATCGCGGCACGACCATGGCCGGCATCATCCGCGACGAGGCGCGGCACGATCCGTCGCGTGGCTTCGTCGGCGGCTACGAGTTCGAGACGCTGTCGCTCGGTCTGCCGTTCATGGCCGCCTTCCTCAACCCGGGTGGCTGGGGTCGCTCCTTCACAACCGCGCTCGACCATTACGACCACATGGCCGGCCTGTGGATCGTCGGCGAGGACATGCCGCGCGAGGAAAACCGCATCACGCTGCACAAGGACGAAAAGGACGAGCACGGCATGCCGATCGCCGACGTCCATTTCGACGACCATCCCAACGACGAGGCGATGCGCAACCATGCCTATAAACAGGCCGCCGCACTTTACGATGCGGTTGGCGCCACGCGCAGCTTCCCGACGCCGCCTTATCCCTCGACCCACAATCTCGGCACCAACCGGATGAGCGAGAAAGCGGAAGACGGCGTCGTCAACCAGCATGGCCAGGCGCACGACATCAAGAACCTGTTCGTCTCGGACGGCAGCCAGTTCACGACGGGCGCGGCCGAGAACCCGACGCTGACGATTGTGTCGCTGGCGATCCGCCAGGCCGACTACATCGCCGCGCAGATGTCGGCGAAGACCATCTGAACCTCCCGACTGCCTGCTGGCGCGGGGGTCCGAAAGGGCTCCGCGTCTTTTTTACGAGAGCTCAGCCCTTGGTGCAGGTCGACGCGGTAAAGGCGCCGTCCGGCTGCTTCATGATGATGTCGAAAGACGGGGCGCCTTGGCCGTCGAGCGTCGCCTGCGTCATCGAAAGCGAGTTGCCGCCGGCGGTGTAGCCGCCGAGCGGACCGAGCCAGTTGATCTCGCCATTGGCGTCCATCTGATAGTTGTAGGCCTGAGGCGCGCTGCCGAAGGTGACCGGGCCGCTATAGAGGTTGCCCTTGATGGTGATGTCGCCGAGGTTGATGAACAGGCCGAGCAGATAGACTTCGCAGTGATAGGTCCCGTCTGGCAGCTTGCCGTCGGCGAAGTCGGCGCGCGCGCCGCCGGCGGCGGACACGAGAATCAGGAAGGCGAGGATAAAACGGAAGGCCATGACGTCGCTCGTTTGCGAGAGCGACCTTGCCTCATTTTGCCGTGACCCCGCAACAGGGCCGCAGGCGATCGGGACGCTGCTGATGAAACTTGAGGCAGTTTTACCATTTGGGCAAAATCTAGGCATATGTGCGTAAACTTTTCTCAACTTTCCGCACTGCGGCAGGTGCGAGAAGTTTTAAGATCATAAGATAAGCGCCTGTAAATACAATATTATCTCATAAAATGTCGCGATGCCTTTCCGTCTGGCATGTCGCTTGCACAGCCTATGGTGCGGTGCAAACAACCAGCTTGGGAGCGTGTCATATGAGGGGTAATTTCGCGAAAATAACAAAGATCCTGTCGGCGGGCGTCGTCGCGGCCGGCCTGCTGGCCTCGGCTTCCGCCGAGGCCGCGGAAGACACGATCAAGGTCGGCATTCTGCATTCGCTGTCGGGGACCATGGCGATTTCGGAGACGACGCTGAAAGACGCCATGCTGATGCTCATCGAGCAGCAGAACGCCAAGGGCGGCCTGCTCGGCAAGAAGCTCGAGGCCGTGGTTGTCGATCCGGCTTCCAACTGGCCGCTGTTCGCTGAAAAGGCGCGCGAGCTCATTTCGAAGGACAAAGTGGCGGCGGTGTTCGGCTGCTGGACCTCGGTGTCGCGCAAATCGGTGCTGCCGGTGTTCTCCGAGCTCGACAACATCCTGTTCTATCCCGTCCAGTATGAGGGCGAGGAAAGCGAGCGCAACGTGTTCTACACCGGTGCCGCTCCGAACCAGCAGGCCATTCCGGCGGTCGACTATCTGATGAGCAAGGACGGCGGCTCGGTGAAGCGTTGGGTGCTGGAAGGCACCGACTACGTCTATCCGCGCACCACCAACAAGATCCTCGATGCCTATCTGAAGTCCAAGGGCGTCGCGGCCGAAGACATCATGACCAACTATACGCCGTTCGGCTTCTCCGACTGGCAGACCGAAGTTTCGGCGATCAAGAAGTTTGGTTCGGCCGGAAAGAAGACCGCCGTCGTTTCGACCGTCAACGGCGACGCCAATGTGCCGTTCTACAAGGAACTCGGCAACCAGGGCATCAAGGCCGAGGACATCCCGGTCATGGCCTTCTCGGTCGGCGAAGAGGAACTGGCCGGCCTCGACACCAAGCCGCTGGTCGGACATCTCGCCGCGTGGAACTATTTCGAGAGCGTCAGCACGCCCGAGAACAAGAAGTTCATCTCCGACTGGCACAAGTTCATCAAGAACAACAAGCGCACCACCAACGACCCGATGGAAGCCCACTATATCGGCTTCAACATGTGGGTGAAGGCGGTTGAAAAGGCGGGCACCACCGATCCGGACAAGGTCATCGACGCCATGGTCGGCGTTTCAGTGCCGAACCTGACCGGCGGCTACTCGACAATGATGCCGAACCACCACATCACCAAGCCGGTGCTGATCGGCGAAATCCAGGCCAACGGCCAGTTCGAAACGGTTTCGAAGACGCCAGGCCTGGTGATGGGCGACGAATGGTCCGACTATCTGCCCGACTCCAAAGACCTGATTTCCGATTGGCGCGCGCCGCTCAGCTGCGGCAACTTCAACGTCAAGACCGGCAAGTGCGGCGGCAAGGGCACGAACTGATCCTCCCCGGGCTGGACTTCCGGGTCCATGTCCAAGACCGCGCGCGTCCGGACGGTTTCCTCCACTGTCCGGACGCCCAGTTCAACCTTCAAGGGTCATCAAAAACCGATGAAGATCTTCCATGCGATGGGCCTGACGCTCTTGCTCCTGTTGACGACGCTGTCGTCTTCGGGCGCCGCGGAAGCCGATCTGCGTGCCATTATCGCCAAGTTCGCTACGGTAACGGACTTTTCCGAGACAGAAGCTGTCGTTCAAGAGTTGACAGCCACAGGCGATCCAACTGTCGAACGGCCGCTTGCTGCCTTGGCGGACGGCAATCTTTACAGCCGCGCGGCCGATTCGATGGTGTTCATCGGCAAGGAAGGCGACGACAACGTCCAGCTGTTCGACCCTCTGAGCGGCGAAGCAGCGGGCGAGGCCTCTGCGGACGACATAACCAAGGTCAGCGTCAACAACACGTTGCGTCGCGCCATCCGCGATGCATTGGGCACGTTGACGCTCGGCTCCAAGGATCCGACTGTCCGCATCGCCGCCGCCGACACCATGTTCAAGACACCGGACGCCGCCAATATCGAGCCGCTCGACGCAGCGATCGCCAGTGAAAGCGTGGCCAGCGTCAAGGCCTTGCTGGAACAGGCACGTGCTGCTTCCGTGCTGGTTTCAGACAAACCCGAAGCTGACAAGCTCGCCGCGATCGCGTTGATCGGGGCGCGTGGCGACCGCAACGCGGTGTCGCTCCTCACCTCCGTCGAGGCCAACGCCTCCGGAGCAGTCAAGGAAGCGGCGACGGCGGCGATCGCCAACATCAATTCAACACTGGCGCTCTGGGATGCCGGCCAGAACATCTGGTACGGCATTTCGCTCGGATCGGTGCTGCTCTTGGCCGCGATCGGGCTCGCCATCACCTTTGGCGTCATGGGCGTCATCAACATGGCGCATGGCGAGATGGTGATGCTGGGGGCCTACACCACCTTCGTCGTCCAGCAGGTGATCCGCACGTCGTTTCCCGGGCTGTTCGACTGGTCGCTGATCATCGCGCTGCCGCTTGCCTTCCTGGTCGCGGCCCTGGTCGGCCTGGCCATCGAGCGCGGCATCATCCGCTTCCTCTACGGCCGTCCGCTGGAGACGCTTCTGGCCACCTGGGGCGTGTCGCTGGTCCTGCAGCAGGCGGTGCGCACCATTTTCGGGCCGACCAACCAGGAGGTCGGCAATCCGTCCTGGATGTCCGGCTCGTTCGATGTCGGCCAGCTCGCCATCACCTGGAACCGGTTGTGGATCCTGGTCTTCGCGCTCCTGGTGTTCGGCGTGCTGCTCTATGTCATGAAGCGCACGTCCTGGGGCCTGCGGATGCGCGCCGTCACCGCCAACCGGCGCATGGCGGCGTCGATGGGCATCAGGACGCCCTGGGTCGATGCGCTGACCTTCGCGCTTGGATCCGGTATCGCCGGCATTGCCGGCGTGGCGCTCAGCCAGATCGACAATGTCTCGCCCAATCTCGGCCGCGGCTACATCATCGACAGTTTCATGGTCGTCGTCTTCGGCGGCGTCGGCAATCTGTGGGGCACGCTGGTCGGCGCCTTCTCGCTCGGCATCCTCAATAAATTCCTGGAACCCTATGCCGGCGCCGTGCTCGGCAAGATCGTCGTCCTGGTGCTGATCATCCTGTTCATCCAGAAACGCCCGCGCGGCCTGTTCGCGCTCAAGGGCAGGGCGGTGGAAGCATGATCACACGACGCTTCTTCGGCGCCGACCGCCGCATCGCCATCACCATCTTCATCCTGCTGGCGGCGGCCGTCATCGTGCCGGTGCTCAATCTTGCCGTGTCGCCAAGCAGCGCCTTCTACGTCCCGTCCTACATGGTGGCGCTTACGGGCAAGTATCTCAGTTACGCGCTGCTGGCGCTCGCGCTCGATCTGGTGTGGGGTTATTGCGGCATCCTCTCGCTCGGCCATGGCGCGTTCTTCGCGCTCGGCGGCTATGCGATGGGCATGTATCTGATGCGCCAGATCGGCTCGCGCGGCGTCTACGGCAACCCGATCCTGCCCGACTTCATGGTGTTCCTGAACTACAAGGAATTGCCCTGGTTCTGGACCGGCTTCGACCATTTCTGGTTCGCGGCGCTGATGGTGCTGGCCGTGCCCGGGCTGCTTGCCTTCATCTTCGGCTGGTTCGCCTTCCGCAGCCGCGTCACCGGCGTCTATCTGTCGATCATCACCCAGGCGATGACCTATGCGCTGCTGCTTGCCTTCTTCCGCAACGACATGGGTTTCGGCGGCAACAACGGCCTGACCGATTTCAAGGACATTCTGGGCTTCAACGTACAGGCCGATGCGACCCGCTCGGCGCTGTTTGCGGCCAGCGCCGTCACGCTTGCGCTCGCCGTGTTCCTCACCTGGGCAATCGTCGGTTCCAAATACGGCAAGCTGCTGATGGCGGTGCGCGACGCCGAGAGCCGCACCCGCTTCCTTGGCTGGCGGGCGGAGAACGTCAAGCTGTTCGCCTTCACTGTCTCGGCGGTGATGGCCGGCATCGCCGGCGCGCTTTACGTGCCGCAGGTCGGCATCATCAATCCCGGCGAATTCGATCCGGCCAACTCGATCGAGGTGGTGATCTGGACCGCCGTCGGCGGGCGCGGCACCATTGTCGGCCCGATCGTCGGCGCGCTGCTCGTCAACGCCGGCAAATCCTGGTTCACCGGCGTGCTGCCGGAATACTGGCTGTTCGCGCTGGGCGGATTGTTCGTCGCCGTCACGCTGCTGCTGCCCAAGGGCATTGTCGGCATGTGGGATTCCTGGCGTGGCAATGCCCGAGCGATGCGCGCTGCCTTGGTCGCCGAAGAAGCCGCCATCGACGCGGAAGAACCGAAGATCGTGCGCTCGGCGGCGACCGCGCCCGGCGCCTGGTCGGCCTCCGGCCCCGAACCGCAGCCGGCGGAGTGAGCGACCCCATGAGCAAGTCGAACACCATCCTCTATCTCGACGGCGTCTCGGTTTCCTTCGACGGTTTTCGCGCCATCAACAATTTGTCGCTGGTGCTCGACAAGGGTGAGATGCGGGCGATCATCGGTCCCAACGGCGCCGGCAAGACGACGATGATGGACATCGTCACCGGCAAGACACGGCCCGACGAGGGCGAGGTGTTCTTCGACGGCCAGGTCGATCTCACCCGCCATGACGAAGCCGAGATCGCCATGATGGGCATCGGCCGCAAATTCCAGAAGCCGACCGTCTTCGAAAGCCATACGATCGAGGAAAACCTGATGCTGGCGCTGAAGGGGCCGCGTTCGATCTTCCCGGCGCTGTTCCATCGCCGCTCCGCCGGCGAAACGCGCCAGATCGACGACATCCTCGGCGTGATCCGGCTTGGCGACAAGCGTGACGTGCTCGCCGCCAATCTGAGCCACGGCCAGAAGCAATGGCTGGAGATCGGCATGCTCTTGGCGCAGGACCCGAAGCTCTTGCTCGTCGACGAGCCGGTCGCCGGCATGACCGACGCCGAGACCGAGGAGACCGCGCGCCTGCTCAAGGACATTGCGCGCGACCATTCGGTGATCGTGGTCGAGCACGACATGCATTTCGTGCGCGAGCTCGGCGTCAAGGTCACCTGTCTGCATGAGGGCGCGGTGCTGTCGGAGGGCACGCTCGATTTCGTCTCGGCCGACGAGCGTGTCGTCGAAGTTTATCTGGGGAGATGAGCATGGTGTGGCGGGTGCAATTCCATCGCTTCGATCTGTCGTTCCTCCGGTTCTGGAGAAGGCGCTGACATGCTCGAAGTTTCCAACGCCACGCTTCACTACGGCGCCGCCCAGGCGTTGCGCGGCGTTTCGCTGAAGGCGGGCGCCGGCAAGATCACTTGCGTGCTCGGCCGCAACGGCGTCGGCAAGACCAGTTTGATGAGATCGATCGTCGGCCATCACCGGCTGACGAGCGGAAGCGTTGCCTTCGAGGGGAAGGCGCTCGACCGGAGCGCGGCGTATGATCGCGCCCGGTCGGGCATCGCATTCGTGCCGCAGGGCAGGGAAGTCTTCCCGCTGCTGACGGTGCGCGAAAACCTGGAATCCGGTTTTTCACCGCTCAAGCGCGCCGACCGTAATATTCCAGCGCATGTCTTCGAGCTGTTTCCGGTGTTGAAGCAGATGCTGGGACGTCGCGGCGGCGATCTCTCCGGCGGCCAGCAGCAGCAGCTCGCCATTGGCAGGGCGCTGGTGATGCGGCCGAAGCTGCTTGTGCTCGACGAGCCGACCGAAGGCATCCAGCCCTCGATCATCAAGGATATCGGCCGCGCCATCCGCTACCTGCGCGACCAGGCCGGGATCGCCGTGCTCCTGGTCGAGCAATATCTCGATTTCTGCCGTGAGCTTGCCGACGAGGTCAACATCATGGACCGCGGCCAGATCGTCCACACCGGACCGGCGGAAGATTTAGATCGCGCCGATGTTCGGAAGTTCCTTACTGTGTAGCCCAGATTTTCATCGCTGAACGGCTGCGCGGATCGCGCACGTTGAATATTAGCTGAACTTCCCAAAGCGCTTCGTCATTCTAGGGCGGAGCAAGGAGCGCAGCGACGCGCGCAGACCCTAGAATCCATGCCGCGACATCCGCCGAAGAGCGCCGCGGTAGAGAATAAAATTACTTCTGCGGCGCATTTTGCCCCATTCTTTGCACCGTTCGCAACGCTTCGAAGTCACGGCATGGATCCCTGGGTCTTCGCTCCGCTTCGCGTCGCTACGCCCAAGGATGACGAAGTCGCGAGGTTCGCATACTACCCCCTGGCACCAGTAATACTGCATGCTAGTCTTTTCTTGGCCTTGGTGAGTCGGCCGCTTTCCGTACCAGTCGCAGATGAACGGGAAAGTCGGGGCTTGGCCCGCAAGTTTCACGCAAGCCAGTCCTCCTAGCTTTCCCCGCAGTGATTGTCGGTCAATGCGTCCAAAAAGAATCTTGCCAGGGGAAAAGGCGATGGAGCGTTTTGTCGAGGACTATCAGAAGCGGCGCCTCACCGAGCGCGTCGATATCATGACGGCGATCAACATCCTGATGTCGCAGGGCTTCGACCAGGATGACCTGCTGGATGAAATAACCAAGGTTTTCTACGTCGATCTCGATGCCTTCTACGACGTGATAGCGCATCACTGAAGGCTAGAGCGTTTCACCGTTTCACGGAAACGGCGAACCGCTCTATCTCCTTGTTTTGACGCAATTCCGGACAGAAAACCGCTCACACTTTTCCTGGAATTGCTCTAGAAGACGGACTTACCCGGCGCGACGGAAGTCGAGCACGCGGTTGCGGCCGCCGCGCTTGGCCGCATAGAGCGCCTTGTCGGCGGCGCTGAGCACCTTGTCGAAGCTGGTGCCTTCATTGCTGCCGAAAGCGAAGCCGGCGCTGACCGTGCATCTCAGCTGGCCCGTCTCTGTTTCAATCGCGCGCGCGGCCAACGCTGCTCTGATCCGCTCGGCAGCGCCCTCGACCATCTCCGGCATCGTGCGCTTCAGCACCAGCGCGAATTCCTCACCGCCCATGCGCGCGGCGATGTCGTTCGGGCGCAGGCTGACCATCAGTTCTTCGGCAAAGACCTTCAGCACCTCGTCGCCGGCGGCGTGGCCGTATTGGTCGTTGATCGCCTTGAAGCCATCGAGATCGAAAACCACCACGGCCGTGAAAGCGCCGACAGGCGTTTTGCCGTGCAAGTCGAAGAGCGCGCGGCGGTTGAGCAGTCCGGTCAGCGCGTCGGTTTGCGCCTCGTGCTGGTGATGGCGGGCGATCCGCCCCTGGTTCAGCGCCAGCGACAGCCCACCGATGCCGGTCATCGCGGCGATGACGATGACGAGGTTCAGATCTTCCGCCCAGTTGCTCGGCGCGTGGCCGAGGACCAGCTTGCCGCCCAGCACCAGCATGGCCGAGCACAAAACGAAGGATGCGGCGGTCAATGAATAGAGCAGCGCCACGCCGACAAGATGCACAGGGGCTTCGCGCCGACCCCGCCAATATTCATAGGCAGTGCCGAACAGCAGAAGTGCTGCGAAGAGATCTCCGATATGAAGCCCAGCCCGTCATAGCCGAGCGCCATGGGCGGCAAGGTGAAGGCAAAGAGACGCCGGCGCCGAGCACGATGCGCGGCAGCGGCGAGCGTCCGGTCCGGAACTGATGCGAGGCGCCCAGCATCACCGAGAAGCCGAGCAGAAGCAGCGCAAGCGTCGCCACGCCAAGCGTCGGCCCGGGCTTTGCGATATAGGCGTCGTAGACGAAGACCTCGGCCACGATAACCAGCACGCTGATCGCCCATGTCAGCAGGAACTTGTCGGTACGAGCGGTCAGCCACGTCCCGAACAATGTGAGGCTCAGGCAGGCAGCGGAAAAGCCGACGGCCAGAAGCAATGAATTGTAGTCGAGCAGCATAAACGCGTCCTTGCCGACGCCGGGCCTCTGCAACCTGACGTAGGCGCATTAGTGCAGCAAGGAAGTATCGATTGCGTTACGATCGCCGCGAAGATGCGAGGGTTTTGCCGGTTGCGCCGGTGCGGGCAGATCCAGGCGGTGGCCTAGTTTTTCGGCGCCAGGTCGCCCAGACTTTCAAGCAACGGCCCCAAGTGCCGGGCGTATGGCTTCCATTTGGCCACCGACGTCGTGCTGATCGGGCGCCTCACCTGCGACAGGCTGGCGGTGCGGACCGGGCGGGTGTTTTCGTGGAACCGCATCACCTCGTCGTTCCACGGCAGACCGCAATGGTTGAGTAACCGGCGGATCTGCGGTTCCGGGTCGCCGACCAATTCCTCGTAATCGACCCTCAGCACCCTTGCGGGCAGCACGCGGTCCCAATGATCCATGACCGCGACATAGCGCCGATACTGCGCTCCCAGCGCGGCGAGATCGTAGGTGAATTCATGTCCGGTGCGGAACTGACGTTGGTAGCAGGCCAGGCAATTGTCGACCGGGTCGCGCCTTATGTCGATGATGATGGCATCGGGCAGGCAGAGGTCGATCATACCGATATGGACGTAATTGCCGAGCATCTTGTTGACGATCATGGTGGCCTGCGCATCGATCTTGCGCAACCTGGCGATGTACTCGCGACCGATATCCCGGAAATAGGTGGCGACCGGAGCTGGCGGTTGGTCGGGACGCTTGCCGCCATCGCGGCTCGGACCACCATAAGGCCAACGCATGTTGGTCAGGATGGACAAGTCGGGAATTTCGCCGGCGCCGAAGACGCCGGGGTGGCTGGCCAGTATCTGCTCGACCAGCGTCGAACCCGAGCGCGGCATGCCGACGATGAAGACGGGAACGCGGCTACGCTCGCCATGGCCGCCAAATCTTGACAGGAACTGCGGCGTGAAGGTGTCCCGAACGTAGTCGCAGAGGAGCTTGTGTGCCGTTGCCGCTGCCTCCGGCGTCGTCAGCCGCGGCTTCTCTCCGGCCGGCGCGATTGCCTTGGTCGGTGCGGCATCGTCGCCAAGCGCGGCCAAAGTAAGATCATTGGCCTCCTTCAAGGCAGCAAATGCCTCTTCATGCCTGCCCCGGCGTCGGAAGATCTCCGCGATCGAAAATAAAAAGCTGGCCCTTATGCCCTGCGGGATCTTCTGGTCATGGCCGGCCCTTGCCATCAGCGCGCAATGCTGGTCGGACAACGCCTCGGGCATATTGAAGGCGAGATGGCTGTAGGGGCGCGGGTCGTTGGGATTCGCCTCGATCATCGTGCGGCAGATCCGGGCCAGGCTGTCGAACTGTCCAAGGTTGGCATAGGTCGTGGCCAGTTCGGCCCGGGCGCGACCCAATCCCGGGTTCAGCTTGAGCGCCAGGTTGAAGCCCGATGCGGCCAGCTCCAGGCGTCCGGCGTAGCGATGAGCCAGGGCGAGATTGTACTGCGCCTCGGCACTGCCGGGCAGTTCCTTGGCGATTCTGCTTGAGCAGCCGCACGGCTTCGGCGAGGTCGCCATGCTCCATTTCCACCAGGGCAAAGACCTCGAGCGCCGGCAGGTTTTTCGGCGCGCCGCGCAGAATAGCCTCGGCGGTTGCGCGGGCGCGCCTGAAGTCGCCGGCAAGGTGCAGCCTGCGGGCTTCGGCAATGAGGCGGTCGAGCGAAAAACTGTTGCTATTCTGCAACTTAATTACCAATCCCTAATCCTGCCGGAAAACACCAATTGTTGCGGCGTGTAAAGAGTTACGTAGGGTGATGACATCCGCCGAGGGCGGTGTCTACGGGTGGTAGGGATAGCATGAAATTTCTGACAGCGGGCTTGTTTGCCTCGGTTTCGGCAATGGCGCTTGCGCTCCCGGCGACGGGTGCCCGCGCCGACCAGAGCGTCATACAATACTTCATTTGTCAGAACATCTATTGTCAAGGAGGGACGAGTGGCACGTCCTATATAGGGCCCGCACTTGATTCAGCTATTGCGCAGACATCGTCCGTTCCAGGTGGTGCTGTCGAAGCATCGGCGACTAACGGTGTCGTGACGGACGCCTATGACGGTTGGGGCGCAATCTACGGCACGACCAACACCGGCGATGCCTACAACAGCCCCTACGCCACAGCGTTCAACGGCCTCACCGCGGCACGCCAGACGCAATCTTACGTCGCTGTGCCGGGCCTCCCGGCCAACTCAATTCGCTGGTTCGACAGCTTCACCAACAACACGGGCAGCAGTATTTCCGCCAACGTGGCCTTTGGCGGCAATCTGGGTTCCGACAGCGCTACCTATGTGCACGCGTCGGGACCGGGCTATGTCGTGACTGGGCAGAACCAAGTCGGTAACTATACCGATCCCGTCATCGCGCATATCTACGGCAACAACGACTACGCCTTCAATCAGACCACGACGCACTTCGTGAACGGCGACGACAATCCCTACATCATCTTTCCGCTGACGGTTGCCCCCGGCCAGACCGTGTCGATCATGAATGTCGATATCCTGTTCGGCGACAACGCCAGAACGGGCACCGATCAGGCAGTCTATCTGCAGGACGTCGCGCTGGCGACCCAGCAGGCGCAGCTCTTCGTCAACAGTCCGGTGTTCGATGGCTTGACGGTCGAACAGATCCAGACGCTGGTGAACTGGAGCGTGCTGGTCGACGGCAGCCTGCCCGCCGCCGGCGCAGTGACCGGCCTGTCGCAAAGCATGCATGACGCGTTCGACGGCATCCTCAACCGTGACGCCGTGATCTGGACGAACGGCTACAACGCTCCCGGAATGGTGACCGGCGCTTTGCAGTACGCTGCCGAAAATGCACCAGGCGGAAAGCAGGACGGCGCGGCTGCGCTCGCCAACGAGATCGGCGAGAAAGGCGGCAAGGTCGCGGTTACCAATGTCGACGGCACGCGCAGTTACTTGTTCGGTGGCTACACCACCGGTTCGCGCGACTATTCGGCGGGCGACCTCGATTTCGATGGTTACCTGGCCGGTATCGGCATCGAGCACAATTTTGCATCTGGACTGCTGCTCGGCATCGCCGGCGGCTACGCGCATGGCAGCGGCGACATCGGCGGCGTCTATTCCGATATCACCAACAAGCAATACACCGTCGCGCCCTATGCGCGCTGGGTGGCGCCGACCGGCACAATCCTGGATGCGCGAATTTCGCTGTCGAACAGATCCTGGACCTATTCCCGCACCGCGGGAGCGGGCACAGCGAATGCGGATATCGACGGCAGCAGCTTCGGCGCCCGCATCGGCGTGGCGCAGCCATACGACATGCCGGTGGCCACCATCACGCCCTTCGCCAACCTGTCTTACCTGCGCACGCATGTCGACGGTTACACCGAGACCGACGCCGGCACGGGCAACCTCAATGTTCCATCCTATTCGGTCGACCATCTCGAGGGCTTCGTCGGTGTCTCGGCGGCGAAGGACTGGACTATGGCGAATGGCGGCAAGCTGCGCGGCTTCGTCAGCGTGGGCGTCGGCGACAGCTTCCTCGGCAACGACTCCATCTCGACCTCCTACACCAGTTCGCCGACAATTTTCTTGAGCGAGATCGACACGCAAAAAGGTGCGTTCGGCCGCGTCGAGGCCGGGCTTTCGGCGAACATTACGCCGAACATGGCCTTGACCTCGACTTATGGCGGGCAGTTCGGCAGTGGCCACAACCAGCACACGATCAGCATCGGGTTCGACGTGAAGCTGTAACAGGGGCCGGTGGTGGTCAGCCGACCCGTTTCATCAGCGCCATGGCGCCGAAGGGCGCGCGCACCTTGCCTTCGGTGATGAAGTAGACGAACACGTCGCGCGGCTTGACCGGCGCATCGGTCTTGGCATCGGCGCGCGGCAGGTCGGCGGGCTGCTTGCCTTGCGCCCAGGTCTTGACCCGCGCCGCCCATTCATCGAGGCCTTTCGGCGTGTAGCAGTCGGGATTGTCGTCGCTGCCCGTCTGCAACCGTGCATAGATAAAGTCGCCGGTGACGTCGGCGATCGCGGGATATTTCGCGTGGTCTGCATAGACGATCGCGGCGTTGTATTTTCGCGCAAGCGCGGGGAATTCCGGCACGATGAAACTGTCGTGGCGGACTTCCAGCGCATGGCGCAGCGGCACGCCATCCTGCTTCTCCGGCAGCAGCTTCAGGAAGGCTTCGAAATCGTCGGGGTCGAACTTCTTCGTCGGCGCGAACTGCCACAGGATCGGCCCGAGTTTTTCGCCGAGCGCGGCGACGCCGGAACCGAGGAAACGCATCATCGATTCACCGGCTTCACCGAGCACGCGGCGGTTGGTGACGAAGCGGTTGCCCTTCAGCGAAAAGACGAAGCCGTCCGGGGAGTCGCCCGCCCATTTGACGAAGGTCGGCTCCTTAAAGCTGGAATAATAGGTGCCATTGACCTCGATGCTCGGCACCTGGCGGCTGGCGTAGTGCAGCTGCTTGGCCTTGGCGAGCTTGTCCGGGTAGAAAGAGGTATCCCAGGGCTCGAAGGTCCAGCCGCCCATGCCCGAGCGGATTTTTCCTTGGCTCATTGTTTTCCTCCTCAGTGTTTCAAAATACGATCAGGCTTGTCGACCGGCTTCACCATGTCGACCAATGTCCATCCTGGGCGGTACGGATTGGCGCGGCGACCCGTTTCGCGATAGCCGTAAGCCGAATAGAGCGCGATGTTCCGCTCCATCAGCGAATTGGTATAGAGCCGCACCTCCGGCAGACCCCAAGACCGCGCTTGCTCGTCGGCGAAGCCGAGCAGCTTGATGCCGAGTTTTTTCCCTGGAAGGCAGGCGAAACGGCGACGCTGAAGATCATGGCGTGGTCCGCGTGGCGCTCGAGAACGATCAGCCCGGCCATTTGCGAGCCATCTTCCAGCAGCCAGAGCTCGCCGCGCGCGATGCGCGGCGCATAATCCTCGGTCACCGGGATCGGCGGCCCGCCGAAGACGGGTATGTAAGGCGCATAGGCATCCGAAGTCAGCGCGACGATGGCGGCAAGATCGTCGGGGAGAGCGAGTCTCATGGTTGGTCAACTCCGGCAGCGGCCGAAATAACCTTCTGCATGCCTGCGGCAATCGCCGCAACGGCATCGCGGCTGGCGTCGCCGAGGCCATGCCGCTCGGCCAGCCATTGCGCGTCATTGTAGGACAGCCAGACCTTGCCTTGCTCATCCTCCCAGGCCAGCGCCTTGACAGGCAGGTCGATGCCGGCAAGTTGCTGGTCCTGCATCAGCGGCGTCCCGCCTTTCGGATGGCCGAAGACCAGCAATTCGGTCGGGCGCAGCGAGGCGCCGACCTCATGCGCGCCGGCGGCATGGTCGATGCGCGCGAACACACGCAAACCGGCGCCTGTTGCGATCTCGGCCAACCGGTCAATCGTCTTGGCCACGCTGAAACGGCTTTCGACGGAGATCAGGCCGTTTTCAGCCATCACTCAGCCGCTTCGCGTTTGCCTCCCGGACGCCGCTCCAGAAGCTCTTTCAGGAACTGGCCGGTATAGCTGCGTTTTTCGCGCACGATCGCTTCCGGCGTGCCGGACGCGACCAATTCGCCGCCGCCGTCGCCGCCTTCGGGGCCGAGATCGAGCACCCAGTCGGCTGTCTTGATGACTTCGAGATTGTGCTCGATGACCACCACCGTGTTGCCCTGGTCGACCAGCTCGTGCAGCACCTCCAGGAGCTTGGCCACGTCGTGGAAATGCAGCCCGGTGGTCGGCTCGTCGAGGATGTAGAGCGTCTTGCCGGTCGCCTTGCGTGACAATTCCTTGGCGAGTTTTATGCGCTGCGCCTCGCCGCCGGACAGCGTCGTCGCCTGCTGGCCGATATGGATGTAGCCAAGGCCGACCTGCTTCAGCGTCTCCAGCTTGTCGCGCACGCCGGGCACGGCGGCGAAGAAGTCGACGCCTTCCTCGACCGTCATGTCGAGCACGTCGGCGATCGACTTGCCCTTGAACAGCACGTCGAGCGTCTCGCGGTTGTAGCGCTTGCCGTGGCAGACGTCGCAGGTGACGTAGACGTCGGGCAGGAAGTGCATCTCGATCTTGATGACGCCGTCGCCCTGGCAAGCCTCGCAGCGGCCGCCCTTGACGTTGAAGGAGAAACGGCCTGGCTGATAGCCGCGCGCCTTGGCTTCCGGCAGACCCGCGAACCAGTCGCGGATCGGCGTGAAAGCGCCGGTATAGGTTGCCGGATTGGAGCGCGGCGTGCGGCCGATCGGCGATTGGTCGATGTCGATGACCTTGTCGAGGAATTCCAGGCCCTCGATGCGATCATGCTCGGCCGGATGCTCGCGCGAGCCCATGATGCGGCGCGACGCCGCCTTGAACAGCGTCTCGATCAGGAAGGTCGACTTGCCGCCGCCGGAAACGCCGGTGACCGCGGTGAAGGTGCCGAGCGGGATTTCCGCCGTGACATTCTTCAGATTGTTGCCGCGCGCGCCGACAACCTTGATGCGGCGATTTTTCTTGGCCTCGCGCCTGACACCTGGTGTGGCCACTTCGAGCGCGCCCGACAGATATTTGCCGGTGATCGAATTTGGGTTGGCCATCACCTGCCGAGGCGTGCCCTGGGCGATGATCTCGCCGCCATGAATGCCTGCGGCCGGGCCCATGTCGACGACATAGTCGGCATGCAGGATGGCGTCCTCGTCATGCTCGACGACGATCACCGTGTTGCCGATATCGCGCAGGTGCTTCAACGTGTCGAGCAGGCGGGCATTGTCGCGCTGGTGGAGGCCGATCGACGGTTCGTCGAGCACATAGAGCACGCCGGTCAGACCGGAGCCGATCTGCGAGGCGAGCCGAATGCGCTGGCTCTCGCCGCCCGACAGCGTGCCGGAATTGCGCGACAGCGTCAGATAGTCGAGACCGACATCGTTCAAGAAGCGCAGGCGCTCGCGGATTTCCTTGAGCACGCGCACCGCGATCTCGTTCTGCTTGTCGTTGAGCTGCGCCGGCAGGTCGGTGAACCACTGGTCGGCCTTGCGGATCGACTGCTCGGTGACCTCGCCGATGTGCTTGCCGGCGATCTTCACCGCAAGCGCTTCCGGCTTCAGGCGATAGCCGTTGCAGGCCAGGCAGGGGGTGGCCGACATGAAGCGCTCGATCTCCTCGCGCATCCAGGCCGATTCCGTTTCCTTCCAGCGCCGGTCGAGATTGGGGACCACGCCTTCGAAGGTCTTGGTGGTCTTGTAGGAGCGCAGGCCGTCATCATACTGGAAAGTGATCTCGCGCTCGCCCGTGCCATGCAGCACGGCATTCTGCGCTTCGGCGCTCAGATCCTTGAACTTGTCGCCAAGCTTGAAGCCATAGGCCTTGCCGAGCGCCTCGAGCGTCTGCGCGTAATAGGGCGAAGTCGACTTCGCCCATGGACTGATCGCGCCATCGCGCAGCGAGACGTTTTCGTCCGGCACGACCAAATTTACATCGATGGCGCGCTGGCTGCCGAGGCCGTCGCAGGTCGGGCAGGCGCCGAACGGGTTGTTGAAGGAAAACAGCCTGGGCTCGATCTCCGGAATGGTGAAGCCGGACACCGGGCAGGCGAATTTCTCCGAGAACAGAATGCGCTCATGCGTCTCGTTCTTCGACTTGTTGACGGCATCGTCGCCGGTCTGGCTGGCGTCGAGCGGCTTGTCGGCGAACTCGGCCACGGCCAGCCCGTCGGCGAGCTTGAGCGCGGTTTCCATCGAATCCGCGAGCCGCGTCGCGAGATCGCCACGCACCACGATGCGGTCGACGACGACGTCGATGTCATGCTTGTATTTCTTATCCAGCGCCGGCACGTCGGCAATCTCGTAGAAGACGCCGTCGACCTTGACGCGCTGGAAACCCTTCTTCTGCAGCTCAAGCAGTTCCTTGCGGTATTCACCCTTGCGGCCGCGCACGATCGGCGCGAGCAGGAACAGGCGCGTGCCTTCCTCCAGCGCCAGCACGCGATCGACCATCTGGCTGACCGTCTGGCTCTCGATCGGCAGGCCGGTGGCCGGCGAATAGGGAATACCGACGCGCGCGAAGAGCAAGCGCATATAGTCGTAGATCTCGGTGACGGTGCCGACCGTCGAGCGCGGGTTCTTCGAGGTCGTCTTCTGCTCGATCGAGATGGCGGGCGACAGGCCGTCGATCTGGTCGACGTCCGGCTTCTGCATCATCTCGAGGAATTGCCTTGCATAGGCCGACAGGCTTTCGACGTAGCGGCGCTGGCCCTCGGCATAGATTGTGTCGAAAGCGAGCGACGATTTGCCGGAGCCCGACAGGCCGGTCATGACGATCAGGCTGTCACGCGGCAGGTCGAGATCGACATTCTTGAGATTGTGTTCGCGCGCGCCGCGAATGGAAAGATATTTATGGTCGGCCATCGCCGGTCGCCGCCTCAGGTCTGGAATTTGCTGGATTGGCGGGTTGCCCCCGGCCATCCCTTATGTAGGTGGTTTCGTCGCCAAGTCGAGTGACGCCACAAATCTCGACCAGAAGCGTTTAACCGTCTTTCGCGCGAGCGGGCAAGCGGAAAGAACAAAGGCCGAACATGCTCCTGACAAAACTGTGGAAACAATAGGTACCGACACGGCGCCCGGTCTGGTCCATCAAGGCACTCGACTTACCTGCACGTAACCTGCCGGCGATCACGTTTTTCCGTAACCGGCTATTCAATGGTTGACGTGCCCGGCTGAGGGGCGCAGTCTCGAAGGCGTCAACGAAGCCGGCCGTCTTTCGATGGCCTCGCCGCCCAACAGGCGGCCTGCGAGACGCCGCAGGTGATAGCGATTAGCGCTTCGAACGACATTGTCGCAACGGACCCAGGAGCGGAGCATGACGCCACCGGACAGTCCCTTGAGGCTCCACACATGATGGAGCCGCGGCGGGCACAAGTGCCAGGGCAGGCGTGAGCGTTGGCCCGACAAACCGTGACTTGCCGTTTCCCCAAAATTAGAGACGATAGTCGGATCGTCGGCTGAACGCCGCGATGCATCCGAAACAGAACGCTGGAAGTACACTTCCGGCTAGTTTGGATTTCAGATCCATGAGAGCCCCGTCTGACTGCGGAAGCAGCGGCGGGGCTTACATTTTGACCGAAGGACTCTCTCGACCCGGCGACCGTCTTGCGATCAGTGGTTCGGAATCCGGGTGCCGCCCGTCCCCATGTCGACGGTTATGCTGCCGCCGATCCTGACATCGGTGTTGCCGATCTTGAACGAGCCGTCGCTGCCGGCGGGCAAGTCATCCGGTTCCGGCTGCGGCGCGGGCTTGGCGATGCGGTAATCGCCGCTGACGCCCGGCAGTTTTTGCGATGCGTTGTCGTCGGCAAAGGCAGTTGTGTCGGCCAGCATGGCTCCAACGAGCACCGCAAGGGCGATGTGCAAGCTCTTCAAGGTGTGGCCTCGGATCATTCCCGAACTATAGAGACGCGATCGAAGCGAAGCCAGACGCGCGGCGATCAAATCGCCGCGCGGTGGCTATCACGCCGCTTTCTTGCGGCTGTCGTAGACGTGGTCGACAAGGCCCCAGACCCTGGCTTCCTCGGCGCTCATGAAATAGTCGCGGTCGAGCGTGCGCTCGACCTCCTCATAGGTCCGGCCGCAATGCCTGGCGTAGAGTTCGGTCATGTGCTGCTTGGTGCGCACGATGTCCTCGGCGTGGCGCTGGATGTCGGAGGCCTGGCCCTGGAAGCCGCCAAGCGGCTGATGCAGCACGATGCGTGTGTTGGGCAGCGCGATGCGCCGGCCCGGCGCGCCGGCCATCAGCAGGAACGAGCCCATCGAGGCGGCAAAGCCCATGCACACGGTCGCGACCGGGCAGGAAATGTACTGCATGGTATCGTAGATGGCGAAGCCGCTGGTCACCATGCCGCCGGGCGAGTTGATGTAGATCGAGATCTCCTTGTCGGGATGGTCGGATTCCAGCGATAGAAGCTGGGCGCAGACCAGCGCCGACACGTTGTCGTTGATCTCGCCGTTGATGAAGACGATGCGCTCGCGCAGCAGCCGCGAGAAAATATCGAAAGAACGCTCGCCTCGGCTCGATTGCTCGATCACCATCGGCACCAGATTGCCAATGCTCATGGCATATTCCCTCCTCTTTCGTGTTCAGGCCGCGCGCAGCATCATGCAGGGCGCATTGGCGGCGGTGGGGTTCTTGCGCGCGTCGAGCGAAAGCCCGCAGCCGGCGCCCGAGATGGCGACAAGAGACTGCGCCGCCGGCACAAAGCCGTCATGGACGATGCGAAGCTGCGTGCCGCCGGCCGCGGTGCGCGCCAGCGTGAAGGTGACGATGCTGTCAAAGGCCGGGAGCTCGGCTGTGTCCGCACCGGGCTGTTCGCGCCAGGAGAAGCGCAGCAGCCTGCCAGGTTCGGCGTCGAGCACCTTGCATTCGATCGGTGCTGCCGGCCCAGCCAAGGTGAAGCGCTCGCCGGGTTCCGGCTTGATGTCATTGGGCATCAGCCATGCGGCGAGCAGTTCCGGCTCGCTCAGCGCCCGCCAGACCTTTTCCGGCGGATCGTCCAACTCGCATTCGAAGCTGAGCGGCGCCTCGGTGGCTGTCATTGGGTGTTCGATTGCCGTCATTGGTCCATTTCCTTCAGAACCGTCTTCAATTTCTCGATGCGTTCCGGCCAGAAGGCGCGGTAGCGGTCGATCCAGCCAAGCAGCGGATCGAGCCCTTGCGGGTCGACGCGGTAATAGGCGTTGCGGCCGGCCCGCCGCTCGACCACCAGCCCAGCGCCGCGCAGCACGGCGAGGTGCTGCGAGACCGCCGGCTGCGACACGCTCGTGCCGGCGCGCAGCTCGGACACCGACATCTCGCTTGCGGTCAGCCGCTCATAGACGGCGCGCCGTGTCGGATCGGCCAGTGCCCGGAAAATCTCTGCTTCGATCATGGCAAAAGCATAAGTCGATACTTATCGATTTGGCAAGCGCCTATTTGATCGCCATATCCAA
The DNA here is from genome assembly GCF_053005525.2 of Mesorhizobium sp. ORM8.1. Classification (NCBI taxonomy): domain Bacteria; kingdom Pseudomonadati; phylum Pseudomonadota; class Alphaproteobacteria; order Hyphomicrobiales; family Phyllobacteriaceae; genus Mesorhizobium; species Mesorhizobium sp. ORM8.1. The sequence continues at coordinate 7,262,554 of NZ_CM132600.1, forward strand.
ACGTATGTTCGAACACCGCCTTGCTGCCATTCCTTGACAGAATGGGCGGCTGATACTAGAACAAAAATAGAACAAAAACCTTGTGGGAAAAGCCAGCCTTTGCAGGCGTGAGCGATCCCAAGGCTGTAAGGTGAGCGACTTAAAATTTGTTTCGGATGAGCGCGGAGAAATACGATGGCGGGTAGCGTCAACAAGGTCATTCTGGTCGGCAATCTCGGGGCGGACCCGGAAGTCCGCCGCCTGAATTCGGGCGAGCCGGTCGTCAACATTCGCATCGCGACCTCGGAAAGCTGGCGCGACAAGAATTCCGGCGAGCGCAAGGAAAAGACCGAGTGGCACAATGTCGTCATCTTCAATGAGGGCATCGCCAAGGTGGCCGAGCAGTATTTGAAGAAAGGCATGAAGGTCTATGTCGAGGGCCAGCTGCAGACGCGCAAATGGCAGGACCAGACCGGCGCCGACAAGTACACGACGGAAGTCGTGCTGCAGAAATTCCGCGGCGAGTTGCAGATGCTCGACGCGCGCGGCCAGGGTGAAGGCGGCCAGGTCGGCAATTATTCCGGCGGCAACAGCAGCCGTGGCTCCGATTTCGGCCAGTCCAGCCCGAATGAAAGTTTCAACCGCGGCGGCGGCAGCGCCCCGAGGGGCGGCGGCGGTTCGTCGCGTGAACTGGACGACGAAATCCCGTTCTAAGCATTTCGCGATGGTTGTTTGAGGGCAGGCGCGATGTCGCTCGGACCGCTTCTGTCGGCGCCGCCTCCCATTCCATGGCATGCCTTCGCGGCTTTTGCCGCGCTTGCGGTCGGCGGCGCCCAACTGGCGCTGCCCAAAGGCACGATGCGTCACCGCGTGCTAGGCTATGCCTGGGTGGTGCTGATGCTGGTCGTCGCCATCTCCAGTTTCTGGATCCAGCAGATACGCTTGATCGGGCCGTTCAGCCCGATCCACCTGCTGTCGATCCTGGTCCTGATAACAGTGCCGTTGGCGGTCTGGCATGCGCGCAACCACCGCGTGGCGAAGCATCGCAAGGTGATGATCTCGCTCTATATTTTCGCGTTGATCGGCGCGGGCGTCTTCACTCTGTTGCCCGGCCGGATCATGTATTCGGTGGTGTTCGGCCAATAGAGCGGCCGGCGGCTTTTTAAGGAAAACGACAGTGAAAGCACGCGTCAAATGGGTTGAGGAACGCACCTTCGTCGGCGAGTCCGGCAGCGGCCATAAGCTGGTGCTGGGTACCGCGCGTGGCCCGGACGGCGCGACGCCGGGGCCGAGCCCGATGGAACTGGTGCTGATCGGCACCGGCGGCTGCTCGACCTATGACGTCGTGCACATCCTCGAAAAAGGCCGTGAGGCGATCGAGGATTGCGTGGTCGAGCTCGACGCCGACCGGGCCGAGACCGATCCCAAAGTGTTCACCCGCATCCACATGCATTTCATCGTCAAGGGCCGCGCGCTGTCGCATGACAAGGTCAAACGCGCGATCGACCTGTCGATCGAGAAATACTGCTCGGCCAGCGCCATGATGGCCAAGACGGCGACGCTTACGCATGACTTCGAAGTCGTTGATACTGCAGCGAAATAGGGCAGTGGCGGCTACCGTTCAACCCGCCATTAGCGCCTTGATGCCATCGGCCACGAATTGCACCGCCAATGCCGCCAGGATGACGCCGAGCAGGCGGGTCAGGATGGAGCGGCCGGTCTGGCCGAGGATGCGGTCGATGCGTTCCGACAGCACGAACACCAGATAGGTGATGGCGAGGCACAGGAAGATGATGCCGACCAGGGCGGCCTGCGCGGCAACGCCCTGGAACGAGCCCGACAGCAGCACCGTCGCCGAGATCGCGCCGGGCCCGGCGATCAGCGGGATCGCCAGCGGGAAGGCGGCGATGTTGTGGATCATGTCCTTGGTGATGGCGACGTCGCCGATCTTTTCCTTGCGGTCTTGGCGGCGCTCGAACACCATTTCGAAGGCGATGAAGAACAACAGGAAGCCGCCGGCGACACGGAAGGCCGGCAGCGTGATGCCGAACACCGACAGGATCGAGGCGCCGGCAACCGCAAACAGCGCCATCACCAGGAAGCCGATGATCGAGGCGCGCACCGAGACCTGACGACGCTCGTCGCGGTTCATGCCGCGCGTCACGGCAAGGAAGAGCGGCGCCAGTCCGGGCGGGTCGATGGTCACCAGGATGGTGACGAAGGCGTTGAACAGGCTGTCGAAGCTCGGCATCGTCCCCTCCCGCCGGGCGAAACCCGAACCCTGCAATTGGTAGAGCAAAGCCGGGGCGCTGAAAACAGGGGCGACGGAAATGGTGCGCAAGCTGTGAAAGCCGCGAAGGACCGCGACCTTCCGTTCCGAGCGATTTTTCAGGGACTATCGAGCTTCATCCATACGCCGGCCAGGAACTCGACCTCCATGCGCCAGGTTGCGCCGCCGTCATGCGAGCGCTCGCCGAGCCAACGGAACGAATCCTCGGTGATGCGCGAAAAGCTCCAACGCACCGACGCGCCGCTGCCGTCGGCGCCGACCTGACTGATTGTGTCGCCCTCCAGATGTGCGAGCTGCCGGCTGTAATACTGGTTGCGAGGGTCGCTCCAGAAGATGTGCCAGGCATCTTCACGAGGATCGTAGACGCGCAGCGTCGTGCCGTAGAAGGTCCAGGGACCGAGCGAAGGCGAGGGGCCGGCGTCGCGGGCGGGCAGGATCCAGACGTCCTGGACCGCCTTGCCTTCCAGGACCCAGCCGAAATGCACCTCGCCTCGCCCGGTGAGCCTGGTGCCGTCCTCCTGAATGCGTGTGGCGTCGAACGTCCAGGCGCCGATAAAGCGGCCGTAGAGCTTCAGCTTGTCGGCAAGATTGGGATCGGGGCCGTCGCTGTGCAGAGCTTCGGCAAAGGTATCGGTCATGCTTGCCGCCTCCTTTGTCAGAGAACGGGCGAGCAATAGGGGTATGGCGGCCTTCTATGCTTGGGAAAAATTGCTATCTTTCGGTGATGACGACCGAGCAAAATCTCGCTTCCGGGCTCGGCTGGCAGGTGTCGGACGTGATTTGCACGGCCGGCGCCGGCGACAGGCCGTTCGAGGAAGAGCATGGCAGTTTTTGCGTTGCCGCCGTGAGCAGCGGTACCTTCCGCTATCGCACGAGCCAAGGCACGGCGATGCTTGCGCCCGGCGCCATCCTGCTCGGCAATCCCGGCGCCTGCTACGAATGCGGTCATGAGCATGGCGCCGGCGACCGCTGCCTCTCTTTCCATTTTACCCCGGCCTATATGGAGCGCGTCGTCGCCGATGTGCCGGGGGCAACCGGCTTGGCTTTGCCGCCCCGCGCCTGCCGCCCTTGCCGGCGCTTGCGCCATTGCTGGCTGAGGCAGAGGCCGCGCGGGAGACGGGCGATGGCGAGGCGTTCGAGGAGCTCGGCCTGCGCATTGCCGGCGCGGTCGTCGCCGCCGGCTCGGATGCCGGGCCGGCTGACCGGACGCCCAGCCGCCGCGACCAGAAGCGCGTTGCAGAGGCGGTGCGGCGCATCGAGCTCGATGCGGAGCAGCCGCTTTCGCTGGCCGCGCTTGCCGACAGCACGGCCACCAGCCCGTATCACTTCCTGCGCACGTTCCGGCACGTTGCCGGCATGACGCCTTACCAGTTCCTGCTCAGGACAAGGCTGCACCGGGCGGCGGTGCGGCTGCGCAGCTCCGACATGGCGATCTCGACCATCGCCTTCGACGCCGGCTTCAGCGATCTGTCGACCTTCAACCGCCGTTTCCGCCGCGAAATGGGCGAGGCGCCCGGCAGCTACAGGGCCAGGCGCGTTTCCTGATCGATCGCTTTGGTGGTCAGTCCGTGGTCGGCCCGCACCAGCCCGGCAGATAGTCCGCGTCCTTGCCTTTGGCCAAAGTCAGCGCCTGCTTCATCGCCTTGTCGAAGTTTTTCGCGACCGCGTTGCAGTCGATGCGGTGGCGCAGGAAATCCGCCCACAGGAACTCGCTGAACGGCGTGGTGTCCTTGGCGAAGCCGCCTTGCCGCCGCAGTTCGCCGGCGAGGCTGCGATAGGGGTCGTCGACCAGTTCGCCGATCGTCTTTGGTATCGCCGAGTAGTCGCGGCGCTTACCGTTCTCATCGAACGGGTGCATCCAGCCACGGTTGTCGAGCATGAACAGGAACGCGTCCTTGTCGAGCGCCGACAGGTCGCTGATCACGGTCACCAGCACATCCTTGACGCCTTCCTCGAGCAAGGCGCGCGCGAGATGATGGTGATCGGTGACATAGTTGCGCTTTTTGGGGCCTAGCACGACCGGCACCATATGCCTGCCGAGAAAAGCGCCGGTCTTCTTCTTGGCGTCCTGAGCCCGGATCATCTGGCGCTTCAACTCAACCTCACGCAGGCCGACGGTTATCTGCGTCGGCCTCAATTCCTCGACGGGGACCGGGGTGACAATGGGTTCTCGCGGATCAATCATTGTTTTTCGTCCTGTTTTTGCTGCTGCGGTTCCCCCGGACCGAGTGATTTGATGGCGGCGTCGACGCTGTGGAAGATCCGTTGCGGGCCGACCAGTTCGGCGATGCCAAAGCGCTTCAGCGCCGCCTGGGCGCGCAACGATTCCATGCGCGCTATGGCAAACACCACGTTTCTGTCGCGGCAATGGCGAATAGCGTCGATCAGCGCCTGCGCCGCGGTGTAATCGATCTCGACGATGTTGCTGGCCTCCAGCACCACCAGCCTGACGTCCTCGCTCCTGGCGTCGATCAAATCGAGCAGGCCGCGTTTGAAATGGTCGGCATTGACGAAGGAGAGCGGCGCCTGGAACGCCGCGACCAGCACGCCGGGGAGTTGTTTGCCGGGGTTCTGGTCGGTCGGCGGCCACCAGACCGAAGTGCCTGGAACCTCGGCCAATTCGATCGCCCGCGCCCGCGTAAAACTCCAGATGCCGTGCAGCAGCGACAGGCCGATGCCGATGGCGACACCGGTTTCGATCGGCAGCACCACGATTGCCACCATAGTGACCAGGATCAGCGCGAACTCGACCGGCGCCTGGCGGTAGACATTGGCGAACACCTGCCAGCGCAAGATGTGCTGGGCGACGAACATCAGCACGCCGGCAAGTGCCGCCTGCGGCACATTGGCGAGCAGGCTGCCCCCAAAAGTGCTGAGCGCCAGCACGATGGCCGCGGCGATCAGGCCCGAGAATTGCGAACGGCCGCCGCTATGGGCGACGATTGCCGTGCGCGGCGGGCTTGAATTGACGGCAAAGGCGCCGAACAGGCCCGAAAGGATGCTGCCGGCGCCGACGCCGATGAAGTCGCGATTGACGTCCGGCTGGCTGCCGTCCTGCGGGATGAACGAGCGGCAGGTCGCCGCCGTCTGCACCATGACGACGATGGCGATCAGCAGCGCCAGCGGAACCAGTGCCTGCGCGTCCTGGAAGCTGACCAGCGGCACGGCGGGCGTCGGCAGCCCGTTCGGCAGGGCGCCGAGCACTTCGACACCGTGGCCCTTGAGGTCGAAGACGATAACGGCGAGCGTTGCCAGAACCATGCCGATCAGCGCCGCAGGGATACGGGCGCTGATATGCTCGGCAATGAAGACGATCAAAAATACGCCAAGCCCGATCGTCAGGCTCCACGGATTGGTCAGGTGGAGATTGGCGGCGATCTCACTGAGGCGCCGCAGTGTTTCGCCGCTTTCCGGCGGCAATCCGAGCAAGGAAGGCAGTTGCGAGACGATGATGTGGACCGAAATGCCGGCGAGGAAACCGGTTGTGACCGGCACCGACAGGAGGTCGGCGATCCAGCCGAGCCGCAGGAGACCGCTCAGCGCCACCAGGAACCCGACCATCAGCGCCAGCATCGCCGCGAGCGCAAGATAATGCGGCGAGCCTGCGGTGGCGATCAGCGCGAGACCGCCGGCAAACAATGGCGTGATGGTTGAATCCGCGCCCACGGACAAATGGCGGCTGGCGCCGAGCAGCGCAAAAGCCAGCGATCCGGCGACAAAGGCGAAAAAGCCGATCTCCGGTGCGAAACCGCCGAGGCGGGCCGTCGCCATCTGTTCGGGTATGGCGATCGCCGCCAGCGTGATGCCGGCCGCCAGATCGCCATTGAGGTCCTTTGCGGTCCAGCCACTCAGGGCTCGCAGCGGCAGCCAGGGGCTTCGGTTCACTGCGACTGCCGCGTCAGGGTGACGATCCATTGCCGACCTTTACCCCTTTAGCGGCAGCAAAATGCTCTTTGGCCATATCGTCGCAATCAGTGGTATCCATTTGAAATTACCACGAAAATTGTCTCTGGAAAAGTCCGGCCAAGGTTGGAGTTCCGGCGAAGCTTCCTATATAAGCATGCAGTGATTCCCGACAGGATTGTGACCTGATTTGACCGACCAGAAGACACCGCGCGGCAGCGACGGCGGCCCCACCGGCATCGAGCCTATTTCAATCATCGAGGAGATGCAGCGCTCCTATCTCGATTACGCCATGAGCGTGATCGTCAGCCGCGCGCTCCCCGACGTGCGCGACGGCCTGAAGCCCGTCCATCGGCGCATCCTCTACGCCTCGCATGAGAGCGGCTATCACTGGAACCGCAAATATGTGAAGTCGGCGCGCCCGGTCGCCGACGTGATGGGTAAATACCATCCGCATGGCGACGCCTCGATCTATGACGCCCTGGTGCGCATGGCGCAGGACTGGTCGCTGCGCGTGCCGCTGATCGACGGTCAGGGCAATTTCGGCTCGATCGACGGCGATCCGCCGGCGGCGATGCGCTACACCGAATCCAGGCTGACCAAGGTCGCGCATGAGCTCTTGGAGGATATCGACAAGGAAACCGTCGATTTCCAGGACACTTACGACGCCTCGGGCAGTGAGCCCAAGGTGCTGCCGGCGCGCTTCCCGAACCTTCTGGTCAACGGTTCCGGCGGTATCGCCGTCGGCATGGCCACCAACATCCCGCCGCACAATCTCATTGAAGTCTGCAACGGCGCCATTGCCGTCATCGACAATCCGGCGATCGACCTGCCGGCGCTGATGGAGATCATTCCAGGGCCGGATTTCCCGACCGGCGGCATCGTGCTCGGCCGCTCCGGCATCTACAGCGCCTATTCGACCGGCCGCGGATCGATCGTCATGCGCGGCAAGGTCAACATCGAACAGCGCGGCAACGATCGTGAATCGATCATCATCACGGAAGTTCCCTACCAGGTGAACAAGTCGTCGATGATCGAGAAGATGGCCGAGCTGGTTCGTGACAAGCGCATCGAGGGCATTTCCGATATTCGCGACGAGAGCGACCGCCAGGGCTATCGCGTCGTCGTCGAGCTGAAGCGCGACGCCGTCGCCGACGTCATCCTCAATCAGCTCTACCGCTTCACACCGCTGCAGACCTCTTTTGGCGCCAATATGGTGGCGCTGAACGGCGGCAAGCCGGAAGTGATGAACCTGACCGACATGCTGAAGGCGTTCGTCGCCTTCCGCGAGGAGGTGATCAGCCGGCGGACGAAGTTCCTGCTGCGCAAGGCGCGCGACCGCGCCCATGTGCTGGTTGGCTTGGCAATCGCCGTCGCCAACATCGACGAAGTGATCAAGCTGATCCGCACCGCGCCGGATCCGCAGACGGCGCGCGAGCAGTTGATGGAGCGGCGCTGGCCGTCAGGCGACGTCGAATCGCTGATCCTTTTGATCGACGATCCGCGCCATCGCATCAACGAGGACGGCACCTACAACCTGTCCGAGGAACAGGCGCGCGCCATCCTCGAGCTGCGCCTGCAGCGCCTGACCGCGCTTGGCCGCGATGAAATCGCCGATGAACTGAACACGATCGGCGACGAGATCAAGGACTACCTCGACATCCTGTCGTCCCGCGCCCGCATTCAGCAGATCGTCAAGGACGAGCTGGCCGTGGTGCGCGACGAGTTCGGCACGCCACGCCGCACCGAGCTCTCCGAGGGTGGCTCGGACATGGAAGATGAGGACCTGATCCAGCGCGAGGACATGGTCGTGACGGTGAGCCATTCGGGCTACATCAAGCGCGTGCCGCTGTCGCTCTACCGGGCACAGCGCCGCGGCGGCAAGGGCCGCTCCGGCATGTCGACCAAGGAAGAGGATTTCGTCACCCGGCTGTTCGTCGCCAACACGCACACGCCGGTGCTGTTCTTCTCCTCGCGCGGCATCGTCTACAAGGAAAAGGTCTGGCGCCTGCCGATCGGCAACCCGCAGTCACGCGGCAAGGCGCTGATCAACATGCTGCCGCTGGAGCAGGGCGAGCGCATCACCACGATCATGCCGCTGCCGGAGGACGAAACGAGCTGGGGCGAGCTCGACGTGATGTTCGCCACCACGCGCGGCACGGTGCGCCGCAACAAGCTGTCCGACTTCGTCCAGGTCAACCGCAACGGCAAGATCGCCATGAAGCTGGAGGAGGAAGGCGACGAGATCCTCGGCGTCGAAACCTGCACGGACAATGACGATGTGCTTCTGACGGCGAGTTCGGGCCAGTGCATCCGCTTCTCCGTCGGTGACGTGCGTGTCTTCCAGAGCCGCAATTCCGTCGGCGTGCGCGGCATCACCATGGCCGACACCGACCGCATCATCTCGATGTCGGTGATCGAGAATGTCGATGCTTCGCCGGCCGAGCGCGCCGCTTACCTCAAGCGCGCGGCGGCCGAGCGCCGTCTTGCCGCCGGCGCCACCGGCGAGGAGGAAGAGATTGCGCTGACCAACGAGGAGATCGGCGAGGAGGCGGAGCTTTCCGACGACCGCTACGAGTTCCTCAAGGCGCACGAGCAACTGGTTCTGACGGTTACCGAATATGGCTACGGCAAGCGTTCGTCGTCCTATGATTTCCGCCTGACCGGCCGTGGCGGCAAGGGTATCCGCGCCACCGATGTGTCGAAAGTGGCGGAGATCGGTCGGCTGGTCGCGACCTTCCCGGTCGGCAATGACGATCAGATCATGTTGGTTTCGGACGGCGGCACGGTTATCCGCGTGCCGGTCAACGGCATTCGCTTCGCCAGCCGCGCCACCAAGGGCGTGACCATCTTCAATACCGCTGAGGGCGAGAAGGTGGTGTCGGTCGAGCGGATTTCGGAACCGCAGTCTGACGAGGAAGTCGAAGAGATTTCGGGCGAGACGGGCGCCGAAGACGAAGCCCAGGGCGAATAATCCACTACATAAGCACCGGCCAGCGGGCCGGTGCATTCATTCCTTGCAAATCAGAAACGGCGATAGGGCTTGCGGACTACGAAGTGGTCAATCCGCCTGGTATTGGCCTTGACGCGAACCCTTGCTGCTTCCTGATGCAGCCCGAATGCGGTTGCGATCAGCATTACGACGGTCATTGCGGCGGCAAGCATATAGATCAGCATTTGCGTGTTCTCCTGCGCTTACAACGAAAAGATGGGGATTTGGTTTCATCTTCCAAGCTGCAACCTAGAGCACGTCCTGTGATCGATGAATCGATTGTGAAGTGACGGCTGCGTTTTGTGCTGATTCAACGTCCACCTCGATGGAGGTTGACGATGGGAAAAGCATTGAGCGTGGATCTTCGGTCGCGGGTCTTGAAGGCTTCGGACGAGGGCATGTCGGCGCGGCAAGCGGCGGCGCGGTTCGGCGTGGGAGTATCCAGCGCGATCCGCTGGATTGCGCGGGCGAAGATCGGCGAACTGGCGCCCCGCCCACAGGGCCGCCGCCGCGCCTCCAGCCTCGATACGCATGAAGCGTTCATCGTCGGGCTGATCGAGGAGCGCAAGGACATCACGCTGAACGAGATGGTGGAGCGGCTCGTCGCCGAGCAGTCGGTGCGCATCAGCCGCAGTGCCTTGAGCGCCTGGCTTCGCCGCCACGGCTGGACATTCAAAAAAAGTCCGCGCACGCGCTGGAGCAGGATCGCCCCGACATCCTGAAGCGGCGCCGGGACTGGTTCGACGGCCAGCTCGACCTCGATCCGGCGAAGCTCGTGTTCATCGATGAGACCGGCCTCTCCACAAAGATGGCCCGCCTGCGTGGAAGAGCGCCGCGCGGCGAGCGCTGCCGGGCCGGCGTGCCGCATGGCCACTGGAAGATCACGACCTTCACCGGAGCGCTGCGGCTGACGGGCATGACTGCGCCCTTCGTCTACGACGGCGCCATGAACGGCAACGTGTTCCTGGCCTATGTCGAGCAGGTGCTGGTCCCGACATTGTCGGAGGGCGACATGGTCGTCATGGACAACCTGCCCGCCCACAAGGCCGCCGGCGTGCGCGACGCGATCGAGGCCGCGGGCGCGAGCCTGCTCTACCTGCCGCCTTACAGTCCCGACTTCAATCCGATTGAGAACGCCTTCGCCAAACTCAAGGCGCTGCTACGGGTAAAGGCCGAGAGAACCATCAAGGCGTTGTGGGACGCGGTCGGCGCGGTCGTCGACCTCTTCACCCCAGCCGAATGTGCCAACTACTTCAAAGCCGCAGGATATGAACCGGATTAAACAGGACGTGCTCTAGTGAACGCTGCGTGAAGCGTTCGTGATGGTTGCATTCATCTGTCGTTCATGGCGCCGAAAAGGTTCAAAGCTGGATTTGCCTTTGTTTGAGAGGCTCGCTAGAAGCCTGCCATGACCGAACGCACCGCCCTTTACGCCGGCTCCTTCGACCCGCTGACCAACGGCCATCTCGATGTCCTGAAGGCATCGCTCGCGGTCGCAGACACCGTTTACGCTGCGATCGGCATCCATCCCGGCAAGACGCCGCTGTTTTCCTTCGAGGAACGGGTGAAGCTGATCGAGGCGGCGACCAAGGCCGAATTCGGCAAGGATGCCGGCCGCATCAAGGTGGTCGCCTTCGACGGGCTGGTCATCGACGCCGCCCGCAAGCAGGGCGCCTCTATCATGATCCGCGGCCTGCGCGACGGCACCGATCTCGACTACGAGATGCAGATGGCCGGCATGAACGAGACCATGGCGCCGGAGTTGCAGACGGTTTTTCTGCCCGCCAGCCCCTCGGTGCGCACCATTACCGCCACACTTGTCCGCCAGATTGCCTCGATGGGCGGCGACATCCGTCCTTTCGTGCCGGCGGCCGTTGCCGGCGCGCTCACCGCCAAGTTCACCAAATAGGCTTTCCCGGAGATTCCTATGCAGCTGAAGAAGCTCGCCTCGTTCCTTGTCGTGCTTGCCGGCCTTTTGGCCGTGTCCCTGCCTGCCTTCGCCGCCGACAAGGAAAACACCATGATCATCACCTTGAAGGACGGCGACGTGACCATCGCGCTAAGGCCCGACCTGGCGCCCAAGAATGTCGCGCAGATCAAGAAACTGGTGCGCGAAGGCGCCTACGACGATGTCGCCTTCCACCGCGTCATCGACGGTTTCATGGCGCAGACCGGTGACGTCAAGTTCGGCAACATGAAGAAGGGCTATAGCGCCGAAGCGGTTGGCACAGGCAACTCCGACCTGCCTGACCTGCCGGGCGAGTTCTCGCAGACCGAGAAATTCACGCGCGGCGTGCTCGGCATGGCGCGCACGGCCGATCCGAATTCGGCGAACTCGCAGTTCTTCATCATGTTCGCGCCGGCGCCGAACCTCGACGGCCAGTACACCATCGTCGGCAAGGTCGTCAGCGGCATGGATCTTGTCGACAAGATCAAGAAGGGCGACGAGGGCGACAATGGCAGCGTCACCGACCCCGACCGCATGATCAAGGTTCGCATCGCCGCTGACGGCAAATAACCCTCTATTTTAAAAAGGATTTCTGACATGGCTGAGATCAAGGATCGCGAAAACGCGCTGATCATGGAAACGACCAAGGGCAAGGTCGTCATTGAAATGTACCCGGAACTGGCCCCCGGCCACGTCGCCCGCATCAAGGAGCTGGCGCGCGAGGGCGCTTATGACGGCGTGGTGTTCCATCGCGTCATCGACGGCTTCATGGCGCAGACCGGCGACGTCAAATTCGGCAATTCGTCGAAGCCCACCTTTGCTCCTTCGCGTGCGGGCATGGGCGGTTCCGACAAGCCGGACCTGAAGGCCGAGTTCTCCAACGCCAATCACGGCCGCGGCACCCTTTCCATGGCGCGCGCGCAGAACCCGAATTCGGCGAACTCGCAGTTCTTCATCTGCTTCGACGACGCAGCCTTCCTCAACCGTCAGTATACGGTCTGGGGCCAGGTCATCGAAGGCATGGACAATGTCGACAAGATCAAGCGCGGCGAGCCGGTGGTCGATCCCGACAAGATCGTGTCGCTGAAGGTCGCGGCCGACGTCAAGTAAGGGCAAACGACAATGATGGGCGTCGTCTGGTCGCTTCTCGGCATCCTGTCCGGCGCCTTCATTGCCATTCAGGCCCCGATCAATTCGCAGCTGGCGCGCGGCCTGGGTCTCCCGGTTGCGGCGGCTGCGTTTTCGTTCCTGTCCGGCGCTATCGTGCTCGGCATCATCTCCGTCACGGTGGTGAAGCTGCAAGGCATCACGCTGGACTGGAAGGCGCCGGCGCCTTGGCTGTTCGTCGCCGGCGGCATGCTTGGCGGCTTCTACGTCACGCTCTCCACCATCCTGACGCCGCGCATTGGCGCGGCCGCGCTGATGGCATTCCTCGTCGCCGGCCAACTGCTCGCCGGCATGCTCATCGACCGTATCGGTTTCCTCGGCGTCGCAGTGCGCGAGATTTCGTTCGGCCGCGTCGCCGGTGCGGTATTGCTCTTGGCCGGAGCGCTGCTCGTCCGGTTGTTCTGATGCGCGTCGACCTTTTCGACTTCGATCTGCCGGAGGAGCGCATCGCGCTGCGTCCCGCCGAGCCGCGCGACAGCGCCAGGCTGCTGGTCGTCAGGCCCGGCGAAGTCTTGCAGGACCGTATCGTTCATGAATTGCCGTCGTTGCTGCGTGAAGGCGACGTGCTGGTGTTCAACGACACCAAGGTCATCCCTGCGCAGTTGAAAGGCATCCGCAAGCGCGGCGAGGCAACAGCGCAGGTCGAGGCGACGCTGCACATGCGCGTGGCGCCCGACCGCTGGCAGGCCTTCATGCGGCCGGGCAAGCGCATTGCCGCCGGCGACCGCATCCATTTCGGCCATGATGGCAATTCCTGCTTCCTCGGTCAGCTCGACGCGACGGTTATCGAGAAAGGCGAGGCGGGCGAGGTGCTGCTCGGCTTCGATCTGTCAGGCCCGTTCCTCGACGAGGCGCTGCACGCCGTCGGCCACATCCCGCTGCCGCCCTACATCGCCTCCAAGCGTGACGATGACGAACGCGACCGCAGCGACTACCAGACCATCTATGCCAGGGAAGAAGGCGCCGTCGCGGCCCCCACAGCCGGGCTGCATTTCACGCCCGAGCTGTTTGCCGCGCTTGATGCCAGGGGTGTTCAACGCCATTTCGTGACGCTGCATGTCGGCGCCGGCACTTTCCTGCCGGTCAAGGCCGACGACACAGCTGATCACAAGATGCATGCCGAAGCCGGCTCGGTGAGCCCGGAGACGGCCGAGGCGCTGAACGAGGCCAAGGCGCGGGGAGGACGCATCATCGCTGTCGGCACCACATCGTTGCGCCTGCTGGAAAGCGCTGCACGGGCAGACGGCGCGGTCGAAGCCTGGTCGGGACCCACCGATATCTTCATCACGCCTGGTTACCGTTTCCGGACGGCCGACATGCTGATGACCAATTTCCATCTGCCGCGCTCGACGCTGTTCATGTTGGTCTCGGCCTTCAGCGGGCTAGAGACGATGCGCTCGGCCTATGCGCATGCCATCGCGAACCGCTACAGGTTCTACTCCTATGGCGATGCAAGCCTGCTTTTCCGGGTGGAGACGAGCGATGGACGATGATCTCGATAGTATGGACCGCGACACGCTGATTGCCGAAGTGAGGAAGCTGCGCGCCGGCATTCGCGCGCATCGCGACACGACCGGGCACGATCTGTGCTGGCATCACCCCGACCTGTGGGAGCTGTTGCCGGAAAAGACCGAACCGGCGATCGCGGTGCCGCCGTGGCCGAAATTCATGCGCGGCTGCATCCGCGACCGCCAGTCGCTCGACGAGCAGGCACCCGGCGCGCCGGTGCACGACAAGGAATTCAATGGCTGAGACTTTTTCCTTCCAGGTGCTGGCGACCGACGGCACAGCCAGGCGCGGCCTGGTCTCGATGCCGCGCGGCGAAATCCGCACGCCGGCCTTCATGCCGGTCGGCACCGGCGGCACGGTCAAGGCCATGTATATGGACCAGGTGCGCGGCGTCGGCGCCGATATCATTCTGGGCAACACCTATCATTTGATGCTGCGGCCGGGCGCCGAGCGCGTGGCGCGGCTCGGCGGCCTGCATGAGTTCGCCCGCTGGCCGTGGCCGATTCTCACCGACAGCGGCGGTTTCCAGGTGATGTCGCTGTCGAAGCTCAGGAAGCTGACCGAAAAGGGCGTCACTTTCCGCTCGCATATCGACGGCGCTGCTTACGAGATGTCGCCGGAACGCTCGATCGAGATCCAGGGCTTGCTCGATTCCGACATCCAGATGCAGCTCGACGAATGCGTGGCGTTGCCGGCCAAGCCCAAGGAAATCGAGCGCGCCATGGAATTGTCGCTGCGCTGGGCCGAGCGCTGCAAGATGGCCTTCGGCGACCAGCCCGGCAAGGCGATGTTCGGCATCGTCCAAGGTGGCGATAGTGCCGTGCTGCGCGTGCGCTCGGCGCAGGCGCTGAAGGCGATGGAGCTGAAAGGCTATGCCGTTGGCGGCCTTGCGGTCGGCGAGCCGCAGGCGGTGATGCTGGAAATGCTCGACATCACCTGCCCGGAACTGCCGGCCGACAGACCGCGCTATCTGATGGGCGTCGGCACGCCGGACGATATCCTGAAATCGGTGGCGCGGGGCATCGACATGTTCGACTGCGTGATGCCGACGCGCGCCGGCCGCCACGGCCTTGCCTATACGCGGCGCGGCAAGGTCAATCTCAGGAATGCCCGCCATGCCGACGATCCGCGGCCGCTCGACGAGGAGAGCGACTGCCCGGCCGCGCGCGATTATTCGCGCGCCTATCTGCATCATCTGGTGCGCTCGCAGGAGGCGCTCGGCGCGATGCTTTTGACCTGGAGCAACCTGTCCTATTATCAGAAGCTGATGCAGGACATCCGCGGCGCCATCGAGGGGCAGGCTTTCGAAGCACGGTCCGCCGAGATCGCGGAAGGTTGGGCGCGGGGCGATATCCCAGCCTTGTAGAGCATGATCCCGAAAAGCGGAAACCGGTTTTTCGGAAAAGATCATGCTCAAACAAAGAGCTATCAGGTGCTGACCGACGTCGAGGCGCGCAGGCTGCAGCCGGTGATCTTGAAGCTGCCGTCCGGTTGCTGCTGCAGCGTGTAGACGGCCTCATAGTCCTTGCCGTCGGGTCCGACGATCAGCACTTGCTGGACGATCGAGCCCGGACCGGTCTGTTCGACCTTGCCAAAGGAATAGCTCTGCGGCTTGCGCACCGGCGGGTAGCCGTTGGCGACCATGTTCATGAAGGTGTCGACGGTCGGGAAGATCTGCTTCACATTGGGCGCGGCGAAGCTGTAGGCGGTGGCGCCGTCGTTAGCGATGAAGGCTTTCAGCTGGCCATCGATGGCCGTCTGCCCAGCCTTGATCTCGGCGTCGCCGGCGAAGGCGAGCGAGATCACGAACATCGGCATCAAAGCTAATGCGAACACGGCGCGGCGCATGGCCTGTCTCCCCGGAATTTCCATTTTCGCTTTATGCAATTCCGGGCGGAAAACCGCTGGCACTTTTCCTGGAATTGCTTTGGCGAACGTAATCTAACATACGCTCGTCGGCGCGCGGGGGTTTCATCGCCGCGAGAAGATTTCGCCCTTTCGCGCCACGGCGTCGTGTTTAGCAAGTCGTTAAGGCGCAGCGCGCATCGTTGCAGCGGGTGGGCAGACCGTTTCCCGGGGACGGAAAATGTTTGAACGACCAATCGATCGCCGCCTGTTTTTGGTGGGCACCGCAACGCTGCTGGCCCCGGTGCCGGGTTGGGCGGCAGCCATGCCGAGCGTGAAGGACGTCGCCGTCGATCCTGCCATTCCAGCACTTGGCAATCCGCAAGGCGATGTGACGATTGCCGAATTCGTCGACTACCAATGCCCGATCTGCAAGCTTGTCTTCATCGAGCTGCAAAAGCTCATGGCCGAAGACAAAGGCGTTCGCCTGGTGATGAAGGATTGGCCGATCTTCGGCGACGCCTCGCGCGACGCGGCACTTATGGCGCTGTCCGCCGGCTCGCGTTACGCGGAGGTGGTTGACGCGCTGATGGCCAACCAGCGTGGGCTTTCGCCGCACCGCACGGATGCCATTCTCGGTTCCGTTGGCGCCGACGCCGCCGTAATTCGTGCAGGGATCGCCAGCCGCGAGGCCGAACTTGATGGGCTTCTGGCCCGCACCAATGGTCAGGCTGGAGCCTTCGGACTGAGGGGCACGCCGGCGCTCGTCATCGGCGGCAATCTCTACAGGCGCGGCATGCCGGTCGCAGAATTGCGCCACGCGGTCGCCAAGGCGCGCGCCGCCTGATGCTTGAAAGCCGGGCGGCAGTCTGCCACAAGGGCCGCTTATTCTTGAAGCAGGCTGGCAGGACCGGGCAATGAAGGCATTTTTCGTGCAGATTAAATGCGATCTGGGTAAGTCCTATGAGGTCGCCAGCGCGCTCGCCGATGCCGAGATCGCCTCCGAGATCTACTCGACCGCCGGCAATTTCGACCTGCTCGCCAAATTCTATATCGACGACGAGGAAGACGTCGGCCACTTCGTCAACGAGCAGGTGCAGATCCTGCCGGGAATCAAGGACACCTTCACGATCGTCACCTTCCGGGCGTTCTGACACGTCCGATGCCCGGTCGCCGGGCAGAGCCTGACCCAAGGCGGCAGGCCTTGCCTTAATCTTGGGCAATTCCGCCATAACGACCGCCGCTGCCTCGCAAATCACCGATTGCGCTTGATTTTCTCCCGGCAAGGCCATTCAAATGGCCTCATAGGGGAGTAGGCGATTGGCAGCGTTCGACGAAATGCTTCCGGAAGTCTCCGGATTGAGAAGACCTTATGAGGGGTACGATCGCTGGCTGAAGGAGCAGGATCCAGCCAGGCTTACCGAGAAGATGCAGGATGCCGAGCGCGTTTTCCGCAAGACCGGCATCACCTTTGCCGTCTATGGCGAGCAGGAAGCGTCCGAACGGCTGATCCCCTTCGACATCGTTCCGCGTATCATCTCCGGCAATGAATGGCGCCGGTTGACGCAAGGCATCGAGCAGCGCGTCCAGGCGCTCAATGCCTTTCTCGACGACATCTACCATCGCCAGGAGATTCTGCGCGCCGGGCGTGTGCCGCGGGACCTGATCGCCAAGAACGAAGCCTTCCTGCCCGAAATGATCGGGGTCAAGCCGCCGGCTGGCGTCTACACCCACATCATCGGCGTCGATATCGTCCGCATCTCGGAAAATGAATTTTACGTGCTGGAGGACAATGCCCGCACGCCGTCCGGTGTCTCCTACATGCTGGAGAACCGCGAGACGATGATGCAGCTCTTTCCCGAGCTGTTCCAGAAGATCAAGGTCAGGCCGGTCGAGAATTATCCGCAGTTGTTGCGCCAGTCGCTAGCGGCCGTGCGTCCGCAGAGCACCAAGGGCGCGCCGACCATCGCGGTGCTGACGCCGGGCTCCTACAACTCGGCCTATTTCGAACATGCCTTCCTCGCCGACCAGATGGGCGTGCAGCTTGTCGAAGGGCAGGATTTGCGCGTCATCGACGGCCATGTCGCGATGCGCACGACCGAAGGCTACAAGCAGATCGACGTGCTCTATCGCAGGGTGGATGATTCCTTCCTCGATCCGCTGACCTTCCGGCCGGACTCCGCGCTCGGCGTTCCAGGCATCATGGATGTCTACCGCGCCGGCAACATCACCATCGCCAACGCGCCGGGAACCGGCATCGCCGACGATAAGGCGATCTATTCCTACATGCCCGAGATCGTCGAATTCTACACCGGCCGCAAGGCGATCCTGGGCAACATCCCGACCTGGCGCTGCTCGGAGCCGGACAGCCTGAAATATGTGCTGGAACACATCCACGAGCTGGTCATCAAGGAAGTGCACGGCTCCGGCGGCTACGGCATGCTGGTCGGCCCGGCGGCGACCAAGAAGGAATGCCAGGAATTCGCCAAGAAGCTGCAGGCGAAACCCTCGAATTACATCGCACAGCCGACACTGGCATTGTCGACCTGCCCGATCCTTACGGAAAAAGGTCTGTCGCCGCGTCATGTCGATCTTCGGCCTTATGTGCTGGTCTCCGACCGCATCCAGATCGTGCCGGGTGGCCTGACGCGTGTGGCGCTCAAAGAGGGCTCGCTTGTTGTGAACTCGTCGCAAGGCGGGGGAACGAAGGATACCTGGGTGTTGGATGATTGAGAGAGCGAATAGAGAGTAGCGAATAGCGAGTAGGGGAAAGAGGGGAATACGACGGCAATCAATTCCTACAGAGATCTGATCATTTGGAAGGCGGCCTTGAAGTTGGCGGTAGATTGCTACTCGGCCACGAAAGGCTTTCCGAACAGCGAAGCATACGGGATGACTTCCCAGATACGACGCTCGGCAGCCTCCATTGCAGCGAATGTTGCGGAAGGTCACGGAAGAGAAAGTACGGGAGCCTTTATCCAATTTCTTCGTGTGGCGCAGGGCTCTCTAAAAGAGTTGGAGACACATCTCATTTTGTGTGGAGAGGTAGGATTGATGGTCGAAGCGGAAGTCGCCAGATTGCTTGGTCAAACTGACGAGATCGGAAAAATGATGCGTTCGATGATCAGGAGCCTGCAACAAAAATCATGAAATATTTTTCTCCCTACTCGCTACTCCCTACTCGCTATTCGCTCGACACCGCTATTCGCTATTCGCTCGACACCGGAGCAAGCTGATATGCTTTTGGGCCGCACCGCCAACGGTCTCTACTGGATGAACCGCTATATCGAGCGTGCCGAAAACATGGCGCGTCTGGTCGATGCCGGCCTGCGCATGGCGCTGACGCGCACGCAGAGCGCTGCCGAGGAGTGGAATTCGGTGCTGCTCAGCGCCGGCTCCGACGTCGCCTTCTCGCGAAAATATCAGGATTACACGGCCGCCAACGTCTCCGACTTCCTGCTGCGCGACACGTCCAATGCATCAAGCACGATGTCGTCGATCGAGACCGCGCGCAACAATGCCCGCATGGTGCGTACCGCGCTGACGCGCGAGACATGGGAAAGCATCAACGAGGCCTGGATGGCGCTGAAGCGCATGCTGGCAAGGCCGATCGACGAGCGCGACCTGCCGAATGTGCTGGACGCCATCAAGCGCGAGACGGCGCTGATCCGCGGCTCGTTCTACGGCACCATGCTGCGCAACGAGATCTTCGATTTCTCGCAGCTTGGCACCTATGTCGAACGCGCCGACAACACCGCGCGCATCCTCGACGTGAAATACTATGTGCTGTTGCCGTCGCTGTCCTGGGTCGGCTCGACGCTCGACAATTATCAGTGGGAATCGATCCTGCGTTCAGTGTCGGCGCATCGCTCCTATCGCTGGGTTTATGAAGCCGACTATAAGCCGACGAACATAGCCGACTATCTTATCCTCAATGTGCGCATGCCGCGCTCGCTTACCTTCTGCTATCGCTTCCTCGGCGAGCATCTGAAATTCCTCAGTGACGACTATGGCGAGCGCCATGCCTGCCACGCCACGGCGGAAAAGATCCAGGCGACGCTGCGGCGCGGGTCGATAAAGGACATTTTCGACCACGGCCTGCACGAATTCCTGGCCGAATTCATTCGCGACAACACCAGGCTGGGCGACGAGATCGCCCAGGACTATCGTTTCTTCTGATCGTGCGCTGACATCGAGGCGGGCACCATGCGGCTCAAGATCACCCACCGAACCGAGTACAGCTACGATGCGCCGGTGCAGTATCTGCTACAGCGCCTGCGCCTTTTGCCGCTCAGCGGACACACCCAGACCGTTGCGGCCTGGGCGATCAACATCGAGGGCGCGCGCGGCGAGGTGCGTTTCACCGATCAGTTCGGCAACGATACGCGCCTGGTGAGCGCGGAAGGCGGCCACAACACCATCGCGCTCGAAGCGACAGGCGAGGTGACGACGCGCGATACGGCAGGGGTATCGGGCCCGCACCAGGGCTTCGCGCCACTCTGGCTGTTCTGCCAGCAAACGCCGCTGACCACCGCCGGTGATGGCATCCGCGCGCTTGTCGGGTCGCTCGGCGAGGGGAGCGATATCGACCGACTGCACCGGCTGATGGCCACGATTGGCGAGCTCGTCGTCTACAAGCCAGGCGCCACCAGTGTGGTTACGCCCGCTGAGGAGGCCCTGGCGCTGAAGAGCGGCGTCTGCCAGGACCACAGCCACATCTTCGCGGCCGCGGCGCGCGCGATGGGTTTTCCCGCCCGCTATGTCAGCGGCTATCTGATGATGGACGCAGCAATCGAACAGGCGGCCAGCCATGCCTGGGCGGAAGCGCATGTTGCCGGGCTCGGCTGGGTCGCCTTCGACCCTGCGAACGGCATCTCGCCTGACGAGCGCTATGTGCGCGTCGCGACGGGACGCGACTATCGCGATGCCTCGCCGGTATCGGGGATAGTGCTGGGCCACGCGGAAGAGAAGCTTGCGGTCACCGTTTCGGTGGAGCAGTAATCCCGGTCAGAGCAGTCCAGCGATTTGAAAGAATCGCCGAACTGCTCTAACCATCTGTTTTTTGCGCAATTCCGGACCGAAACCGCCAGACACTTTTCCTGGAATTGCGCTGGGATCCGCTTCCAGAAGGCAATTATGACCTATTGCGTCGGCCTCAAGATCGATCGCGGGCTCGTGTTCATGTCGGACAC
Organism: Mesorhizobium sp. ORM8.1; assembly: GCF_053005525.2. NCBI lineage: Bacteria > Pseudomonadati > Pseudomonadota > Alphaproteobacteria > Hyphomicrobiales > Phyllobacteriaceae > Mesorhizobium > Mesorhizobium sp. ORM8.1. The sequence continues at coordinate 7,283,379 of NZ_CM132600.1, forward strand.
GCGCACCAATGCCGGCATGGATTTGATCTCGACCTTCAAGAAAATGCATGTCTGGGAACAGCCGGGCGAGCGCGTCATCGTGCTGATGTCGGCCGGCAATCTCGCCACGACCCAGGCCGTCGTCAGCCTGCTTGAAGAGCGCAACAAGGCGATCGGCGAGCGCCACACGGCACTGCTCGAGACGCCGTCCATGTACCAGACGGTACGGCTGGTTGGGGAGACGGTGAAAGAGGTGATCGCCAATGCATCGCCGTCTGGCGACAAGGCCGATTCCTATTTCAATGCCTCGTTCATCCTCGGCGGCCAGATCAAGGGCAGTCCGCCGCGGCTGTTCATGATCTATCCGGAAGGCAACTTCATCGAATCGACCGACGACACGCCGTTCTTCCAGATTGGCGAGACCAAATACGGCAAGCCGATCATCATCCGCGCCTATGACCGCGCGATGAGCCTGGCCGAAACGGTGAAGCTGCTTCTGGTTTCCTTTGACTCGACGCTGAAATCGAACCTTTCGGTCGGCCTGCCGCTCGATCTGTTGTTCCTGGAAAAGGACGCGTTCCAGGTCGGGCTGAAGAAACGGATCGGCCAGGACGATCCATATTACCGCACCATTTCCGAGGGTTGGTCGAACGCCTTGAAGACGGCCTTTGCCAGTCTGCCGGATTTTCCGGGGTAGGGCCGGGCAATTCCCCGGCCGTTGCCTGATTCTATTTAACCTGTTAATCAAAAATTGACACTGTGCGTAGTGCTGCGCACTTGGCCGGATTGGGAGGACATATGGACAGCAAGGAGTTCCGCGACTGGTCGAGACGGGCGGCTGACTGGGGCGTCGATTACCGTGCCGGCCTGCGCGACCGTCCAGTGCGGCCGGCGATCGCTCCGGGCGACATATTCAGGAGCATCGAAGCCTCGCCGCCCGAGACGGCCGAGCCGATGGAAAAGATCTTCGCCGATTTCGAAGACAAAATCGTGCCCGGCATGACGCATTGGCAGCATCCGCGCTTCTTTGCCTACTTCCCGGCTAACGCAGCACCCGTTTCGGTGGTGGCCGAGTATCTGGTCTCGGCGATGGCCGCGCAGTGCATGCTCTGGCAAACCTCGCCGGCGGCGACCGAGCTCGAGACGCGCATCGTCGACTGGATGCGCCAGGCGCTTGGCCTGCCGGAGGGTTTTTCCGGCGTCATCCAGGATTCGGCATCGTCCGCCACGCTTGCGGCCGTGCTCACCATGCGCGAGCGGGCGCTCGACTGGCAGGGCAACAAACAAGGGCTGGCGGGGCAGGCGACGCTGCGCGTCTACTCTTCCGATCAGGTCCATACCTCGATCGACCGCGCCATCTGGGTCGCCGGCATCGGCGAGGACAATCTTGTCCGCATCCCGGCTTCAGGGCGCTACCGCGCCATGGATACCGCGGCTTTGGAAGCGGCGATCATTGCCGACCGCGCAGCGGGGCTGCTGCCTGCCGGCATCATTGCTTGCGTCGGCGGCACCAGCACCGGCGGCACCGATGACATCGCCGCCGTCGCAGCGGTCGCCAAACGGCATGGCCTTTATCTGCATGTCGACGCCGCCTGGGCCGGATCGGCGATGATCTGTCCGGAGTACCGGCATTTCTGGGCCGGCGTCGAAGGCGCCGATTCCATCGTCTTCAACCCGCACAAATGGCTTGGCGCGCAGTTCGACTGCTCGATCCAGTTCGTGCGCCAGCCGGAAGACCTGGTGCGCACGCTGGCCATCAAGCCGGACTATCTCAAGACGCGCGGCCATGACGGCATTATCAACTATTCGGAATGGTCGGTGCCGCTCGGCCGCCGTTTCCGGGCGCTAAAGCTCTGGTTCCTGCTGCGTGCCCATGGCCTCGAAGGCCTGCGCGCCATGATCCGCAACCATGTCGCCTGGAGCGAAGGCCTGGCCGCGCGGCTGGCGAAGGAGGCGGATTTCGAGCTCGTCACCGAGCCCATGCTGTCGCTGTTTTCGTTCCGGCACCGCGCGCCGCAGGGCGCCGATCCGGACGAGCATAATCTGCGCCTGGTGGACGCCATCAACACGGATGGTCGCATCTACCTGACGCAGACCCGGGTCGACGGCCGCGTTGCCATCCGCTTCCAGGCGGGCCAGTTCGAGGCGACGGCGGCGGATGTCGAAATGGCTTTCGATGTCATCTGCGAATGTGCAAGGTCGCTGGCCTGAGGGGATTTCGCGGCGGTCCCGCCGCCAGGATTGCGAGCAAGCACATGGGCGGGCGAGGCGAAGAGGCTAGCCAGAATCTGACGGGCGTCTGGAACGGGCGATACTTCTATCCGCGGGAACTTGAGCCGGTCGCCTTCGTCGCGACACTGATCGAGACGGCGAGCAGATTGATGGGAACGACGCACGAACCCGGGAGCGCGACGGCCGGCACGGTGAAATACGCAACGCTGCGCGGGCAGCGCGACGGCAGCAGTGTCAGCTTCGTCAAGACATACGACAATGCCGGATTGCAACCGATCGACTATCTCGGAATCCTGAATGGCAACGCCACGAAGATCGAAGGCACCTGGCGGATCCGTGGTAACTGGTCAGGCAAATTCCTTATGATCCGAGTGCCAGGCAAAGCAGCGGCGATCGTTCGCAAGGTGGCGGAACGGGTCTGACTTTATCCTGGCTGAGGATTTTCATTAGCCGGCACGTGCCTTTTTCATCGCTTTCGTTTTCGCTTATAGAGAGGAAAAACGAAAACGGGGGAGACGCGCGATGTTTCTGTCGCCACGCCATGCCGAAATCATCCAGATGGCGAAGGATCATGGCCGCGTGCTGGTCGATGATCTGGCGACACACTTCAACGTGACGCCGCAGACCATCCGCAAGGATCTTAACGACCTGTGCGACCAGCGCCTGCTCACCCGCATCCATGGCGGGGCGCTGTTTCCCTCCGGCATCGAGAACATGGAATATGAGGCGCGGCGCAAGATCGCCGCCGACGAGAAGGAGGCGATCGGCAGTGCGGCGGCGCGACTAATCCCGGACAATGCCTCGCTGTTCATCAACATCGGCACCACCACCGAGGCCGTCAGCAAGGCACTCCTGGATCATAACGGACTTATGGTCATCACCAATAACATCAACGTTGCCAATAGGATGCGCATCTATCCTTCGATAGAAGTGGTAATTGCCGGCGGCGTGGTGCGCGGTTCCGACGGCGGCATAGTCGGCGAGGCGGCCGTTGATTTCATTCGTCAATTCAAGGTCGACTATGCGGTCATCGGCGCTTCGGCGATCGACCATGACGGCGCGTTGCTCGATTTCGATTTCCGCGAAGTGAAGGTGGCGCAGGCCATCATCGCCAATGCCCGCCATGTCATTCTGGTTTCCGACCGGACCAAGTTCGAGCGCACGGCGCCGGTCCGCATCGGCCATCTTTCGCAGGTCAACACCTTCATTACCGATCGCTGCGATATTCCCTCGGTCCGCCGGATCTGCGAGGAAACCGAAGTTCGCCTGATCGAGACGGCGCTTGCATAGGCTTATATCACGGACGTCTCACATGACTGCGATATTTCGTTTGACATTCGGTTTGAGTTCGAAATAATTCCGCCACGGTTTCGTAAAACACAAAAATGGTGCAATGCGAAATCGTTGGAGGAATTTGTGGACTCATCTCCGATCCATGACATTTTTGTCATAGGCGGCGGCATCAATGGCTGCGGCATAGCCCGTGACGCTGTTGGCCGCGGATTTTCAGTTTTCCTCGCGGAAATGAACGATCTGGCCAGCGGGACATCTTCCGGCTCGACCAAGCTCATCCATGGCGGCCTGCGCTATCTCGAATTCTACGAGTTCCGGCTGGTGCGCGAAGCGCTGATGGAGCGCGAAGTGCTGTGGAAGAACGCGCCGCACATCATCTGGCCGATGCGCTTCGTGTTGCCTTACGCCAGGGCCTGCGGCCGGCCTGGCTGATCCGGCTTGGGCTGTTCCTCTACGATCACATCGGCGGCCGCAAGCTTTTGCCGGCGACGAAGACACTCGACATGGCCACCGATCCGGCCGGCAAGCCGTTGAAGCCTTTGTTCCATAAGGCGTTTGAGTATTCGGACGGCTGGGTCAACGATGCTCGCTTCGTGACGCTGAACGCCCGCGACGCCGCCGATCGGGGCGCCGTCATCCGCACGCGCACCAAGGTCGTCAGTGCGCGCCGTGAGAACGCGCTGTGGACGATACAGATCCAGAACGTTTCGACCGGCGAGACCGAAGAGGTCCGCGCGCGGCTGCTGGTCAATGCCGCCGGACCCTGGGTCGATCATGTGCTGCAGACCGCTGTTGGCCAGAACGATGTCCACAACGTCCGCCTCGTGCAGGGCAGCCACATCGTCATCAACAAGAAGTTCGACGATCCGCGCGCCTATTTCTTCCAGAACAAGGATGGCCGGATCATCTTTGCCATTCCTTACGAGGAAGAATTCACGCTGATCGGCACCACCGATCGCGACTATCCCGGCGATCCGCATGACGTGAAGATCAGTGACACCGAGATCGACTATCTCTGCGCGGCGGCGAGCGAATACTTTGCCCAACCGGTCAAGCGCTCCGACATCGTCTGGACCTATTCGGCGGTGCGGCCGCTGTATGACGACGGCGCCTCGAAGGCCCAGGAAGCGACCCGCGACTACGTGCTGAAGGCCGATGGCGGGGAGGGCGCGCCGCTGCTCAACGCGTTTGGCGGCAAGATCACCACGTCGCGCCGGCTGGCGGAATCGATGCTGGACAAGATCGAGGGTTTTCTCGGCAAGCGCGGCAAGCCGTGGACGCATGACGCGCCGCTGCCCGGCGGCGATTTCCCGGCGACCGGTTTCGACGCTCAGGTCGCCAGGCTGAAGAGCGCCTATCCATTCCTCGACCAGCGGCTGGCGCGCCGGTTCACCCGGCTTTACGGCACGCGCGCCGAGAAGCTGCTGGGCCTGGCCAAATCCTATGTCGATCTCGGCCGCAATTTCGGCGGCGACCTTTATGAGGCGGAAGTCCGCTATCAGGCCGAGAACGAATGGGCGGTCACGGCCGAGGACGTGCTGTGGCGTCGTACCAAGCGCGGCCTGCATTTCAACCGCGAGCAGACGGCGGCGCTGGAAGAATTCATGCGCGGACTGAGCGGACGACACGTAGCGGCGGCCGAGTGAGTATCGGCCGCTGACGCGCAATGGACCGAAGCTCGCCGAAGAGCAAGACCTGGCCTACTGGAACGCCGACGCGGTCAAGGCCGGCAATCTCGCTCCTCAGCTCAAGATCGAGAACGAGAAGGAAAGCCGCAGACCATCAACTACGACGAACTGGTCAAGAGCTGGCAGAAGTAGGACTGTCTATGCGGGCGTTCGCGCCCGTGTGAAATTGGGGGAGGCGGCGCGTTGCCGTCTCCCTGTTCGTATCGTGGCGGAGGAATGGAATGAGCGGATTTGTGCTGGCCATCGACCAGGGAACGACATCGACCCGGGCGATCCTGTTCGATGGCGACATGAAGGTTGCCGGCAGCGGCCAGCAGGAATTCACCCAGCATTATCCGGCGTCGGGCTGGGTCGAGCATGACCCGGAGGAAATCTGGGCGAGCGTGCTGGCGACGGTGAAAGCGGCGCTCAAGGCCGCTGGCTGTGCCGTCTCGGATGTGGCGGCGATCGGCATCACCAACCAGCGCGAGACGGTCGTCATCTGGGACAAGGCGACCGGCAAGCCGATCCACAATGCCATCGTCTGGCAGGACCGGCGCACGGCGCCGCTCTGCCGGAAGCTGAAGAAGCAGGGGCTGGAGAAGAAATTCACCCGCAAGACCGGGCTGCTTCTCGACCCATACTTTTCCGGCACCAAGATCGCCTGGATGCTGGACAAGGTGAAGGGTGCGCGCAAACGCGCCGAGAAGGGCGAACTGCTCGCCGGGACCATCGACAGTTTTCTGATCTGGCGGCTGACCGGCGGCAAGGTCCACGCGACCGATGCCACCAACGCTTCGCGGACGCTGGTCTACAACATCGAAAAGAACGTCTGGGATGATGAGCTGCTCTCCATCCTGAACATTCCCGCCGCGATCCTGCCGCAGGTGAAGGATTGCGCCGATGATTTCGGCGTTACGGAGAAGAGCCTGTTCGGCGCCGAGATGCCGATCCTCGGCATCGCCGGCGATCAGCATGCGGCGACCATCGGCCAGGCCTGCTTCGAGCCTGGCATGATGAAATCGACCTACGGCACCGGCTGCTTCGCGCTGCTCAATACGGGCGCGGATCTGGTGCGCTCGAAGAACCGGCTGCTCACCACCATTGCCTACCGGCTGAACGGCAAGACCACCTATGCGCTGGAAGGCTCGATCTTCATTGCGGGCGCCGCCGTGCAATGGCTGCGCGACGGCATCAAGGTGATCGGCAAGGCCGAGCAGAGCGGCGTGCTGGCGGCGAGCGCCGATCCGGCGCAGCAAGTCTATCTGGTGCCGGCCTTCGTCGGCCTCGGCGCGCCGCATTGGGACGCCGAAGCGCGCGGCGCTATCTTCGGGTTGACGCGCAATTCCGGTCCGGCGGAGTTCGCGTGCGCCGCACTCGAATCGGTCGCCTTCCAGACGCGCGATCTGCTCGATGCCATGCGCAAGGACTGGAAGGGCGGCGCTGCCAAGACGGTGCTTCGCGTCGACGGCGGCATGGTGGCGTCGGACTGGACCATGCAGCGGCTGGCCGACATTCTCGATGCGCCCGTCGACCGCCCGACCATCCTCGAGACGACCGCGCTGGGAGCGGCCTGGCTCGCCGGATCGAAGGCGGGCGTCTGGCCGAAGGCAAAGGAATTCGCCAAGACCTGGGCGCTGGAGCGGCGCTTCAAGCCGGACATGGATGCGACCACGCGCTCGACAAAGCTCGCTGGATGGCGCGATGCGGTGCGCAGGACATTGAGCGTATAACAACCGGTCAACTGACAGCCCTGGGTGAGGAGAAATGCAGCCAGATTGGTATCCTGCTTGGCAAGACGAGGCGTTTGAAAAACTGACCGCCAAGAACGCGGGCCTGAAGAAAGAATTCCGTCTCGGCAGTTGGTCGCGTTACGACTACGACTTGACGGCCGGAACGCTGGTGTTCTCCGATCAGAGCGGCGTCAAGGTGGTCTCCGAAATCCAGATTGCGGGCTCTACGAGCGCCAAGGCCGGCAACTGGTTGTGGGCATGGTCGAATTCAAACCTGCCTGGCAAACTCCTTGGCGACGCGAAGCGCGTTCGATCCTTCGGCGAGAAGAACGGCATTGAGGAACTCGCCCAGCCCTATGTGACCGACCAGGGAAGTGACCTTGAAGCACTCGGCTGGGGACTGACCGGGGCAATGGTTCGCGTTTGCGATGCGCTTGGTGCCTATCGCTCCCCGCGCGGCGAAGGTGGAGGCCTGTACCTGACCTTTAAAAAGATCAGCTGGGCCAACTGAGGCCGCGCTTGCCAACAGAAAGCCCGCGCCGTTTCCAGCGCGGGCCTTTTCCACTCGATACTCACACTCAACTGCTACTCGGCGCGTCAGTAAGGCGAACGGCACTGCTGGCGCGGGCCGTAGTTCGGCTGGAAGGTGTTGTCCGAAGCGCGGTACGAACGGTAGTGGTCATAGCACCACTGCACATGCGAATCGCCGCGATAGACACGATTGTTCTCGCTGTTGATGATGGCGCCGGTGATCAGCGCGCCAGCGCCGAATGCGGCCAGCGGGAACCAATAGTCGCCATGGCGGCGATAGCCGCGATGATACTCGCGATAGCCGCGATGACCGTTCCAATATGCGCCGTCATTGCCGGCGAAGCGACGCGAACCGAAATTGCGGTCGCCGAAATTGCGGCTGAAGCGGCGATTGCCGAAATGGCGGCCCGAATGGCGCCAATATTGGGCCCCACCTTCCGCGACGTTTATGACGTTTGACGAAGAGTCCGGCGCCTGTGGCACAAACATCTGGGCCGCATTGGCCGGCACGGCGGCGGCCGCGGCAAACGAAACTGACAAAGCGGTCGCCAGCATACCCGTTACGATCTTGTTCATGGTCTTCTCCTTCGAAAGGGTGATTGACGTCCCTTGTCGCGAGGTAACGGGCCGGGCTGTCGATAGTTCCCCAAAAAGCCCCAAGCTGCTGATTTGTAATGTTTCTTCGGACCCGCCAACGGGCCTTGGCGCAGCCGGACTGAGGCGCTTCAAAGGTCAATAGCCTTTGCGCTCGAAGCAATGCAGCAGTGCCGGAAAAGCCCTGCCCGGAGAGCCGCTTTTTCCGGTTGACCCGTCGCGGCACTCTCCCTATGTTCCGCGCAATTTCCAGGGCGGCATTTCCGGGCCCGCGGGAGCGCGTAGCTCAGCCGGTAGAGCAACTGACTTTTAATCAGTAGGTCATGGGTTCAGAATCCCATCGCGCTCACCAATTTGTCCAAGCGCGATGAAGCTGTGATTGTCGCCGCTGTGCCGCAGCCCAAACCTTGTGACTAGGCCTGCTGATGGCTAGGATCGACCTCCCCGAGGGAGGTTCCAGGATGACACTTGACCTTTCGGTAGATACCGCGGCCCGCAAAGCAGCGACGCCGCCTGGCAAATATCTCTTCGGCCCGATCGCCGATTTCCTCATGCTCGGTGGCGGCGCTTTTCTGATCCTGCCGGTCTTGTTCTTCGTGCCGCGTGCGTATGAAGGTGCCCTGGCTGCGACGATGGTCGTTGTGGCCTATGCGGTGAACTATCCGCACTTCGCCCACTCGTACCAGATTTTCTACCGCAATTTCGGGCGCAAGCTGCGCGGCGAGGGCTATGACCGGAGCCTGCAGCTTCGCTATGGTTTCGCGGGCATCGTCGTTCCGGTGGTCATGGCGCTGTTCTTCGCCTATGGCGCGGCGACCTCAAACACCCGCCTGCTCGGCTATGCGGCCAATGCGATGTTCTTCTTCGTCGGCTGGCACTACGTCAAGCAGGGCTACGGCATGCTGATGGTGGATGCGGTGCTGAAGCGCAAATTCTTCGACGAGCGCGACAAGAAGGTGCTCTTGGTCAACAGCTATGCGGTGTGGATCCTGGCCTGGCTGCAGACGAACACGGCGGTGACCGCAGGACAATATTACGGCCTGCAATTTTACACATTCGCGGCGCCTTCGTGGATCGCCGACATTGCCTTGGTGGCGGCCGTCGCGTCGACCGCGACGACGCTTGTGATGCTGGCCAATCGCTGGCGCAAGAATGGCGGCGGCCTGCCGTATAACGGCATCGTGGCCTATGTTGCCTCGCTCTATCTCTGGATCCTGATCGCCAGGATAAATCCGCTCTGGCTGCTTGTGGTGCCGGCGCTGCACTCGCTGCAATACCTGGCGGTGGTCTGGCGCTATCAGACCAATGTCGAGCGCGACGGCCAGGATGCGGCAAGGGAGCCGGAGCCAAGGATATTGTCCGTCCTAGGCCCTCGCTACAGGCTTCGGGTGCTGGGCTTCATCGTCGGCGGCGCGGCGCTCGGCTATCTCGGTTTCTGGCTGATCCCGTTCGTGCTGACCGCGCTGGTGCCATATGACAGCCAGGTCCTCGGCTCCTCGCTGTTCTTTTTCATCGTGCTGATCTTCATCAACGTGCACCACTATTTCCTCGACAATGTGATGTGGCGCCGGGGCAATCCGGAAGTGTCGAAATATCTGTTTCGATAGGCGAGGTCGGAAGTCACCGACAGCGCGGCGGATCAAGAAAGCAGCGACACATTCCCGCCGGGGTGACGCTCGAGCCGCCCCGCAAGGTCGAGCTCCAACAGCACCATGGCGATCTGCGCGGCGCTTAATCCGGTGTGGCGGATGATCTCGTCGACCGCGACCGGCGTCGGTCCAAGCGCTTCCAGCACGTCGGCGCGTTGGTTCTCGCCGGGCGGCGGCAACGCCGCCAGGTCCGGCGCCTCGGCAAGCGGCGTGCCGCGAGGAGAGCGGGTGCCGGCCAGCGGCGCCAATGCGCCTAAAACATCGGCGGCTTCGGTGGCGAGCGTGGCGCCGTCCTTCAGCAAGGCATTGCAACCGGCGGCGCGCGGATCGAGCGGCGAGCCGGGCACGGCGAAGACCAGGCGGCCCATCTCGTTGGCAAGGCGGGCGCTGATCAGCGAGCCGGAGCGTTGTGCTGCCTCGACAACGACAAGGCCGAGCGCCATGCCGGCGACGAGACGGTTGCGGCGCGGAAAATCCTGGGCGCGCGGCTGCCAGCCGAACGGCATTTCGGAGACGACGGCGCCGCCGCGATCGGCGATCTCGTCGCAAAGGCCGGCATTTTCCGGCGGGTAGGGGACGTCGAGGCCGCCGGCGAGAACGCCGACCGTGCCGGTCGCGACGCTGCCCTTGTGCGCTGCCGTGTCGATACCGCGCGCCAGACCGGAAACGATGGCATAGCCCTCGCGGCCGAGATCGGCGGCCAGCATGCGCGCCATCTTGATGCCGGCGAGCGAGGCGTTGCGGGCGCCGACGATGGCCACCGCCGGCAGGCGGAACACCGCGCCTTCGCCTTTCACCGCAATCAGCGGCGGCGGGTTGTCCGTCCGCTTCAGCATGGACGGGTAGTCGGCCTCACCAATGCCGATGAAGCGGGCGCCGGCACGCCGGGCCGTTTCCAGTTCCGCTTCAGCCTCGGCGATGGAGGGGATGCGCACGATGCGGTTGGCGCCGCCGGAGATCATCAGCTCCGGCAGCATTTCCAGCGCCGCCTCCGCCGAGCCGAAGCGGTTGATCAGTCCGCGAAAGGAGGCGGGGCCGACATTCGGCGTGCGGATCAAGCGAAGCCAGGCAAGCCGCTGCCGGTCGCTGAGGCGCGGGCCGGCGGCCGGCACGCTCATCCCTTGGCTCCGATCTTGCCTTCGGTGCCGGCAAGTAGGCGCGAAATGTTGGCGCGGTGTTTTACGATGACGATCAGGCTCATCACCGCAAACAGCCCGGCGACCTGAGGCGTGGCGATGAAGTAGAGCGCGATCGGCACGACCACCGCCGCGATCAACGCCGCCAGCGAGGAGTAGCGGAACAGGAACGCCGTCGCGAGCCAGACGATTGCGAAGACCAGCGCACCCTGCCAGGCGAGCCCGATCAGCACGCCGAGATAGGTGGCGACGCCCTTGCCGCCCTTGAAGCTGAGCCAGACCGGAAAGAGATGACCGAGGAACGCGCCGAAGCCTGCCAGAAGCCCAAAACCGGGCAAGAAATGGCCGGCGATGAGGGCGGCAGCGGTGCCCTTCAAGGCATCAAGCAGCAGCGTCGCGGCGGCAAGGCCCTTGTTGCCGGTCCTCAAGACATTGGTCGCGCCGATATTGCCGGAGCCGATCTTGCGTACGTCGCCAAGGCCGGCCGCGCGGGTGATCAGGAGCCCGAACGGGATGGAGCCGAGCAGATAGCCGAATATCAGGGCGATCGCGTAACCCATTGTTTCCCCCTTATTATTCCGCAGTCTAGCCTGCGGCGGCCATCCCGCCTTGTGGGCCGATGCTCAGGTCGAAAAGACTGTGCGGCCCGCCACCATCGTTTGCAAGACCTTGCCCTGGAGGCGCGCGCCTTCAAAACAGGTGTTCTTCGAACGCGAACGCAGACCGGTTTCGCTGACGATCCATGGCTCGTCGAGATCGATAACGGCGAGGTCGGCCGTCGCGCCGGGTTTCAATGTGCCGCCGGGCAGGCCGAACAACCTTGCCGGCGCCGTCGACAGCGTCTCGATCAGCCTGAGCAATGGGACATCGCCATTGTGGTAGAGCCGAAGCGACGCGCCAAGCAGCGTCTCCAGCCCGATCGCGCCGGCGGCGGCATCGGCGAAGGGCAGGCGTTTGGTGTCGACATCCTGCGGATCATGCGAGGAAACGATGATGTCGATCGTGCCGTCCTTGATCGCCTCGATCATCGCCAGGCGGTCGTCTTCGGCGCGCAAGGGCGGTGTCAGCCGGAAGAAGGTGCGGTATTCGCCGACATCGTTCTCGTTGAGCGACAGATTGTGGATCGCCACGCCCGCGGTGACATTGGCGCGATCAGTCTTCGCCCGGTTCACGGCGCCGGCCGCCACAGCGGACGAGATCTTTGCCGCGTGGTAGGCGCCACCGGTGAGCCGCGCCAGCGCCAGGTCGCGCTCGAGCGGGATCAGCTCGGCTTCGCGCGGGATGCCCGACAGGCCGAGCCAGCTTGCATAAAGGCCTTCGTTCATCACGCCGGACGAGGCGAGATCGGCGTCCTGGACCTCATGCGCGATGATGCCGCCGAAATCGCGCGCATAGGTGAGCGCGCGGCGCATCACCAGCGCGTTGGCGATCGTGTGGCGGCCATCGGTATAGGCAACCGCGCCGGCCTCGCGCAGCAGGCCGAATTCGGTCATTTCGCGGCCCTCAAGACCCTTGGTGATCGCCGCGGCCGGGAAGATGTTGACGCTTGCGGTGTCCCGCGCGGTGCGCAGCACGAACTCGACCAGCGCCACGTTGTCGATCACCGGATCGGTGTCCGGCATCATGACGATCGAGGTGACGCCGCCGGCCGCCGCCGCGAGGCTTGCCGAGGCGATGGTCTCGCGATGCTCGCCGCCGGGTTCGCCGATGAAGACGCGGCCGTCTATCAGGCCTGGAATGATGGTCTTTCCGGCGCAATCGACGACGATGGCGCCTTCCGGGATACCTTGGTTCAGGGCAGCCTTTCCGGCCGCGACGATCTTGCGGCCATCGACGATGACGCTGCCGATCTCATCGACGCCGCGCGAGGGGTCGACAATGTGCGCCTTGCTGAAGACTGTCACGCTCATGCGCCGCGCCCCTCATGGTTGCGGCCCTCATCATTGCGACGCGGGTCGAGCAGAGCTTCCATGACCGCCATGCGCACGGCGACGCCCATCTCGACCTGTTCCTGGATGACGCTTTGCGGACCGTCGGCGATCTCGGAGGCGATCTCGACACCGCGATTCATCGGCCCCGGATGCATGACCAGCGCGTCTTCCTTGGCCGCCTTGAGCTTCTCGGCGTCGAGACCGAAATAGCGGAAATATTCGCGGATCGATGGCACGAAGGCGCCTTCCATGCGCTCGCGCTGCAGGCGCAGCATCATCACCACATCAGCGTCCTTGAGGCCTTCGGCCATCGAACGCGACACGATCACGCCCATCCTGTCGATGCCCGATGGCAATAGCGTCGAGGGCGCCACGACGCGCACCTGCGCGCCAAGCGCGTTCAAGAGCATGATGTTGGAGCGGGCGACGCGCGAATGCAGGATGTCGCCGCAGATCGCGACGATCAGCTTCGATAGCGGCCCCTTGGCGCGGCGGATGGTGAGCGCGTCGAGCAACGCTTGCGTCGGATGCTCATGCGCCCCGTCGCCGGCATTGACCACCGAGCAGCCGACCTTCTGCGCCAGAAGGGCGGCGGCGCCCGCCGATTGATGACGGATGATCAGGATGTCCGGCCGCATGGCGTTGAGCGTCATGGCGGTGTCGATCAGCGTCTCGCCCTTCTTCACCGAAGAGCTCGCCACCGACATGTTCATGACATCGGCGCCAAGGCGCTTTCCCGCGAGTTCGAAAGAGGACTGCGTGCGGGTCGAGGCTTCGTAGAAAAGGTTGATCTGGGTGCGGCCGCGCAGCGTCGAGGTCTTTTTCTCGGACTGCCGGGAAATGGCGACGGCGCGGTCGGCCCGGTCGAGCAAAAGCTCGATGTCGGCGGGGGAAAGATCGCGGATGCCCAGAAGATGGCGGTGAGGATAAAGCGGCAGGGACGAAGCGTCGGTCATCTCAAGGCGCTGCTATAGGGTGCACTCTTGGCCGCCGCAAGCGCCAGCTTTGGATTGCAGGCGTTCTCCCCGGTATTTTCGTCGCGCGCCCCGTAACGCTTGGGCTATAAGGCCGGATGGCCCCGGATTCGTGATCGTGGCCTTGGGATGTAAGGAAGACGCGTGACCGACGAGGTGATCAACCAGCCGCCGCCGTTGACGGGCGGCAATGCATGGCGGGGCGATCCGTTGCTCATCCAGCTCGCGGAGCGTTTTTCGGACCCGGTGCGCAAGGACCTCGACGCTCTCGGCAAATTCGCCGTGACGCCAGAGGCGCAGGAACTCGCGCGCCTCGCCAACACCGACACGCCGAAGTTGAGGACGCACGACCGCCAGGGCCGGCGTCTCGACCTTGTTGAATATCATCCGGCCTATCATGCGCTGATGCGCCGCTCGATCGCCGGCGGCCTGCATTCCTCGGTCTGGGAGAACGGCGATACCGAGATCGGCCGCCGCCACCAGGTCAGGGCGGCGCGCTTCTACCTGACCGCCGAACTGGAGACCGGGCATCTATGCCCCATCACCATGACCAACGCCTCGCTGGCGGCGCTGATGGCGAGCCCAAAACTGTTTCGCGAATGGGCGCCGCGCGTGACGACGCGCAAATACGACCAGACGCAGAAGCCGCCGGTGCAGAAGACCGGACTGACGCTCGGCATGGGCATGACCGAAAAGCAGGGCGGCACCGATGTGCGCGCCAACACCACAAGGGCCGAGCGCACCGGCAGCGGCTTCTACCGGCTCACCGGGCACAAATGGTTCATGTCGGCGCCGATGTCGGATGCCTTCCTGGTGCTTGGCCAGGCGCCCGAGGGGCTGTCCTGCTTCCTCGTGCCGCGCATCCTGGGCGACGGCACCGGCAACGGTTTTCGCTTCCAGCGGCTGAAGGACAAGCTCGGCAACCGCTCCAACGCCTCGTCTGAGGTCGAGTTCATCAACGCGATCGGCGAGATGGTCGGCGACCCAGGCGCCGGCGTCAAAACGATCATGGACATGGTGACGCTGACCAGGCTCGACTGCGCGATCGCCTCTTCGGCGATCATGCGGGCGGGGCTGGCGGAAGCGGTTCACCACACACGCCACCGTCAGGTGTTCGGCGCCAATCTGATCGACCAGCCGCTGATGCAGCGTGTGCTTGCCGACATGGCGCTCGATGTCGCGGCCGCCACGGCCCTTTCGTTCCGGCTGGCCCGTTCGTTCGACGAGGCGGCGAGCGATCGCGGCGAGGCGGCCTTTGCCCGCGCCATGACGCCGGTGGTCAAATACTGGGTCTGCAAGATCGCGCCGGCGTTGCTTTTCGAGGCGATGGAATGCCTGGGTGGCAATGGCTATGTCGAGGAAGCCCCGCTCGCCCGTTATTATCGCGAGGCACCGGTCAACGCGATCTGGGAAGGCTCGGGCAATGTCATGGCGCTCGACGTGCTGCGCGTGCTCGGCCGTGCGCCCGGCCTGTTCGAGGAGGTGCTTGCCGGCATCGACCGCGATCTTGGCGCCGGCGGCCGCGGCACCATCGGCGTGCTCAAGGCGGCGATGCAAGTGGCCTCGACGGATGAGGGCTCGGCGCGCCTCTTGACCGAGCAACTGGCGCTTTCGGCCGCCGCGGCCGAACTGCGCCGTCTGGGGGCAGGGCGCATCGCCGATGCCTTCGTCGAGACGCGGCTTGCCGGGCAATGGCGCACCACTTACGGCATGCTCGATCTCGCGCCACGACGCGCGCATGATCATCGACACGCTCTATCCGCCGGTGACCTGATCTTCCCGCCAGGGGCCGAATTGCCGGCCTGTGGATAGTCGTTAACCTTAACAAATGGTTTCCATTGCGGGCGACGCTCGCAAAGCCCACTCTCCACATGCTGGAGTAGGGAAAGGTTAACCATAGCCGCCCGGCCTCCGCGAAGCGGGAAGCGCATGCGGCACGTGTTGAGCTCATTTCTGGCCTTGCATTGGGCGGTGGTTTTCGCCCTGCTGGCCTATATTTGCATCGACGGCAGCCGCGGCATTGACGCTGCGCTCGGCGTGCTTGGCGTCCCGATCCAGGGCGATCGGTTTCCCGCGCTCGATCATTTTGCCGTGGTCGCGCCGCTCTCGGTTGCGCTGTTGATCGTCGCGGTCCTGTTCTGCTGGGCCTTCGTCGAGACGCTGCTCAACGCGATGGCAAGGCCTGACGCGGGTGACAGCGTGGTGCAGATCGCCTTCATTGCCGCCTCGTTCCTGCTGTCGCTGATCCTCATCGGCGGCGTCGCGCAGGGCATAGACGGGCTCTTCATGGTCGTCGCGATCCAGATGACGGCTTTGCTGGCATCCTATGTCGCCGTGCAGGCCGAGCGCCGCTCGGTTGTCGCCGCCATGGCCTTGCAGGAGAACGATGTCCGTGCCGCCGCGCGCATGGCTATGGGCGCCGCGCACAGTTCGCTGCTTTCGCGCATCGCCCGACCGGAAACCAAGCCTGGAGGCCGCCGCTGATGCGCACGATCTTCGCACTGTGGGCAGCTCCGATGGCCATCTTCTGGGGCTGGTTCTTCCTGTCGCTCAACGACATCAACTTCGGTTATGTGATGCTGAGCCGGCAGGTGCACGATTTCGCTTTCCAGCTTTATGGCCGGATGCTCGGCATCGACCCCGGGATCATCCCGGGCATGGTCGCGCGGACCTGCATTTTCGACTTTTTCCTGCTGATGGGCCTATGGGCCTTCCGCCGCCGGCGCAACATCGCCGAATGGATCCGGCAGCGCCGGCCGAGCGCTATCGGAGAAGATCATCTGAGCCGAGCGACTGAAGCCGGTCCAAGGCTCCCTGCAGAATAAAGGCGGCGGCCGCCGAATCGATCTTGCCGGCGCGCTTCTTGCGCGAGAAATCCATCTCGATCAGCGTCCGTTCCACTGCCACCGTAGACAGCCGCTCGTCCCACAGCACGATTGGCAGATCGGAAAGCATGGCCATGTTGCGGGCGAAGGCGCGGGATTTTTGCGCGCGCGGCCCTTCCGAGCCATCCATGTTGACGGGAAGGCCGAGCACGAACGCCCCGACATTGTCCTTCTCGAGCTGGGCGAGCAGCTGCGCCACATCGATGGAGAACTTCTTGCGCATGATGACCGGGCGCGGATGGGCAAAGGAAAGCCCACGATCTGACACGGCGACGCCGATCGTCTTGTCGCCGAGATCGAGGCCGGCGAGCGTGCGGCCGCCGGCAAGCCGCGGCGGCAATTCCTCGATTGAAATAACGGCCAACAGCTTCCTCTGACATTTTGGCGTCACATCCCTTTGACGTTTAGGAGCGGCGCGCCACTTTCAATTTGCCGGGAGCGTTCTATCCTCAGGCAACGGAAAAATCGAGGAAAGCATTCATGAAACTGACCTGGTACGGGCATTCGGCATTTCGCGTCGAGACCAAGGACGCCACCATCCTCATCGATCCCTATCTGATCGGCAATCCATCCTGGAGCGGTGGCTGGGAAGGTCCGGCCGAAGGCGTGACCCATGTGCTGCTGACGCACGGCCACAACGATCATGTCAACGGCGCGATCGAAGTGTTGAACAAGAGCGGCGCCATGCTGGTCGCCAATTTCGAGATCTGCATGTATCTGGTCGGCAAGGGCGTCAGCGGCGAGAAGATCAATCCGGGCAATCTCGGCGGCACCGTCGATTGCGGCCCATTCACCACCACCTTCGTCCACGCCCTGCATTCATCCTCTTTCGGCGGGGAAGGCGGCACCAACACCTATCTCGGCAATCCGGGCGGCCTCGTCCTGCATTTCCCCGAGGACAAGACGCTCTACCATATGGGCGACACCGACATCTTCCTGGACATGGCGCTGATCAATGAGTTGCACGAGCCGAAGGTCGGCATCGTGCCGATCGGCGACCGTTTCACCATGGGCGGCGCCGTGGCAGCGCTTGCCTGCCAGCGCTTTTTCCACTTCGATACGGTCGTTCCCTGCCATTTCGGCACGTTTCCGATGATCGACCAGACCGCCGACAAATTCGTCGCCGGCTTGGAAGGCTCGGGCGTCAAGGTGGCGCTGCCGGAGATCGGCAAGACGATCACGATCTAGCTCGCTCTGCCGGGGATGCGACTTTCGGACCGCCGGGGCCGCGCGTTACCTGAACGCGCGGCGGCGCCACGGCGTGGTCGCCGGTTATCATCGATGTTGCGCGCCAAGCGCCGCGCCGCTATAGCCCGCAGTGGTTTTCCCGAGGCGATAGAACATGTCCGTTGATCTTCAGACCGTTAAGCGCGTCGCGCGCCTTGCCCGCATCGCGGTGAGCGAGGAGGATGCCGAGCGCATGACTGGCGAATTGAACGCCATCCTTGGCTTCGTCGAGCAACTGAACGAAGTCGATGTCTCGGGTGTCGAGCCGATGACCTCGGTGACGCCGATGGAGATGAAGAAGCGCCAGGATGCCGTCACCGACGGCGACAAGGCCGCCGATATCGTCGCCAACGCGCCGGCGACGGAAGAGAACTTCTTCCTTGTCCCGAAGGTGGTGGAGTAAAGCGTGGCTGTCGAGATCGCCGTCGAGGCGCCTTTGCAGGACGACGTGCGCGCGCTGGTCGCCGAACTCAACGCGACGCTGCTGGAACTGACGCCGCCCGAACATTGCTACCATCTCACCGTCGAGCAGATGGCCGGCGGGGACACGACCGTGTTCATCGCCCGCGACAATGGTCTCGCTATCGGTTGCGGCGCGTTGAAGCGCCATGACAGCGCTGTCGGCGAGGTCAAGCGCATGTACACACGGCCTTCGCATCGCGGCCAGAAAATCGGCGCCCGGATCGTCGGGCAGGTCGAGGCGCTGGCCAGGCAGGAAGGTTTGAAGCGACTGGTCCTCGAAACCGGCGACCGCCATCCCGCGGCCTGGACCGTCTATGAGCGCGCCGGATTCTCGCGTTGCGGACCGGTGCTGGATTATCCCGACTCCGAATGGTCGGTGTTTTACGAAAAGAGCCTAGCCTGATGAGCGATCTTACACATCTGACCATTTCCGAGGCCCGCGCCAAGCTGCGCGGCAAGGAGATCTCTGCTGCCGAGATCACCGAGGCCTACCTTTCGGCAATCGACCGCGCCAATCCGGTGCTCAATGCTTATATTACCGTCACCGCCGACAAGGCGCGCGACATGGCCAAGGCCTCGGACGAGAAGCTTGCCAAGGGCGAGGGCGGTGCGCTGGAAGGCATCCCACTCGGCATCAAGGATCTTTTCGCCACCGAAGGCATCCACACCCAGGCCTGCAGCCATGTGCTGGATGGCTTCAAGCCGCGTTACGAGTCCACCGTCACCGCCAATCTATGGGCCGACGGCGCGGTGATGCTCGGCAAGCTCAACATGGACGAGTTCGCCATGGGCTCGTCTAACGAGACGTCCTATTATGGCCCGGTCATCAATCCGTGGCGCCGCTCGCGGCTCGACACGGTGGTGATGCCGACGACGCATCAGGGCGATGGCGGCTTTGTCTCCGCAGGCGGCACCAAGACCGCCCGCACGCTGGACAACGCGCAGCTGGTGCCGGGCGGCTCGTCCGGCGGCTCGGCGTCTTCCGTTGCCGCATTCCTGTGCGCCGGCGCCACCGCCACCGACACCGGCGGTTCGATCCGTCAGCCCGCCGCCTTTACCGGCACGGTCGGCATCAAGCCGACCTACGGGCGCTGCTCGCGCTGGGGCATCGTCGCTTTCGCTTCGTCGCTGGACCAGGCCGGGCCAATCGCGCGCGACGTGCGGGACGCCGCGATCTTGCTGAAATCCATGGCTTCCGTCGACCCCAAGGACACCACTTCCGTCGACCGCCCGGTGCCGGACTATGAAGCGGCGATCGGCAAGCCGATCAAGGGTATGAAGGTCGGCATTCCGAAAGAGTACCGGGTCGACGGCATGCCGGAAGACATCGAGGCGCTGTGGCAAAAGGGCATTGCCTGGCTGAAGGATGCCGGCGCCGAGATCGTCGACATCTCGCTGCCGCATACCAAATATGCTTT
Organism: Mesorhizobium sp. ORM8.1; assembly: GCF_053005525.2. Lineage (NCBI taxonomy): Bacteria > Pseudomonadati > Pseudomonadota > Alphaproteobacteria > Hyphomicrobiales > Phyllobacteriaceae > Mesorhizobium > Mesorhizobium sp. ORM8.1. The sequence continues at coordinate 7,303,090 of NZ_CM132600.1, forward strand.
GCCGGCTTACTATATCGTGGCGCCGGCCGAAGCCTCGTCCAACCTGGCTCGTTATGACGGTGTCCGCTACGGCCTGCGCGTGCCCGGCAAGGACATCATCGACATGTATGAACGGACGCGCGCCGCCGGCTTCGGCCGCGAGGTCAAGCGCCGCATCATGATCGGCACCTATGTACTCTCGGCCGGCTATTACGATGCCTATTACCTGCAGGCGCAGAAGGTGCGCACGCTGATCAAGCGCGACTTCGAGAACATCTTTGCCGCGGGCGTCGATGTGATCCTGACCCCTGCAACCCCGTCGGCCGCCTTCGGCGTCGCCGACGAGGACATGGCCTCCGATCCGGTGAAGATGTATCTCAACGACATCTTCACGGTGACGGTGAACATGGCCGGCCTTCCCGGCATTTCAGTGCCGGCCGGCCTCGACGGCAAGGGCTTGCCGCTGGGGCTGCAACTGATTGGCCGGCCGTTCGACGAGGAAACGCTGTTCCAGACAGCGCATGTCATCGAGCAGGCGGCGGGCAAATTTCAGCCGGAGAAGTGGTGGTAAAATGCCAGCCCCGTCTCGCATCGACATTGTCGAGACGGGCAACGAACTGACCGTCAGGAATCCGCCGCGCCGTTCGGTAATCAGGGTCGGCTTCCTCGCCACTTCGATTGCGATCGTCGTCATCACCGCGAGATGGGGGCTGTTCGACAGATCCCCTGGAACGATCGCCATGGGCCTTTTCGGCCTGCTCTCGTTCCTGGCGATTTTCGCCCTGTTTGCGTATTTCCTCGGCACGGAACTCGCGTGGCTGGCATCCGGCGGCGAGGAACTGCGCATCACCAGAGACAGCGAGGCTGTCGCCGAGGCCGTCAGCCGCTTCACCACCCGCAACAATTCGCGCGCTCGCTAGAGCATTTCACCGTTTCACCGAAACGGTGAAATGCCACCCTATCTCTTTGTTTTGACAGAATTCCTGACGGAGGGTTACGGGGAAGTCGCCGAACTTAACCGCTCACATTTTTCCTGGAAGGTTCAACGTGTTTTTCATCCTGTCCAAGGTCTTCTGGTTCTTCATCCAGCCGCTCAACCTGGCGATCTTCCTGCTGCTTGCAGGGCTGCTGGCCGTGCTGTTTCGCCGGCGCCGCCTGGCCGCCACCGGTAGCGTGCTCGCCTTCCTGATCCTGGCTCTCTCGGCTTGGACGTCGCTTGGCGCGATGATGCTGACGCCGCTCGAGGAACGCTTTCCGAAACCGGCATTGCCGGAGAAGGTCGACGGCATCGTCGTGCTCGGCGGTGGCTTCGAAGGTGCCATCAATCTGGCGCGCGGCGGCTATGAATTGAACAGCAGCGGCGACCGCATGGTCGAGACGGCAATCCTCGCCCGGCGCTTCCCGCAAGCCAAAATCGTCGTGTCGGGCGGCAACGGCTCGCTTTTTCTCGACGGCGAAGGCGATGCCGACACCGCGCCGCGATTGCTTGGCGCTCTTGGCGTTTCGGCGGATCGGATGATCCTCGAGGACAAATCGCGCAACACTTATGAAAATGCCGTGTTCAGCCGCAGGCTTGTCGAGCCGAAGCCGGGCGAGACCTGGCTGCTGGTCACCTCCGCCTTCCACATGCCGCGCGCCAAGGCGTTGTTCGACAAGGCAAGATTTCCGACGGTGGCCTGGCCGGTCGATTATCGCACGTCGGGCAGGGAAGGCATTGGCTTCTATCGCGACAACCCGTCCGACGCGCTGCTGACAACCACGATGGCGATCCGCGAATGGATCGGGCTGTTCGCCTATCGGTTGTCGGGCAAGATCAATCAGTTCTTCCCGGGGCCGGGCGGCTGACCGATAACGGCTTGCCGGGCGGCGGAAAAGAACTGGCGGCGCACCAGCACCGCCAGGAGCAGGAGCGTCGACAGCACGAACACCACCGGATCGACGAACCAGCCGAGATAGCCGATCGAGAAGAAAACGGCGCGCAGGCCGGAATTGAAATGCTTGCCGGCGAGCACGTTCATGCGCGTCGCGCGCCATACCGCTGTCTCGGTAACCGGGTTGCGCGAGGCTGGGCCATGTGGTGTCGGCACCGCGCCGATCAGGATCGTGCAGTAGTTGAACAGCCGGTAAGCCCAGCCGAATTTGAAGAAGGCGAAGGCCAGGATCAGCACCAGGCCGAACACCTTGGTCTGGAAAGCCTCACGCGATGCCAGCCCACCGAAGGGCAGGTCCGCCAGCACGGTAAGCACCCGGTCGGAAGCGCCAAGCAGCGCAAAGCAGCCGCCAAGCGCGATCAGCGAGCTGGAGGCGAAGAAGGCGGTGCCTTGCTGCAGACCGCTCATGATGGCGGTATCGACGATGCGCACCTCGCGCTCAGCCATGTTGCGCATCCAGGCCTCGCGCTGGGCGTTCATTGCATTGCTCAACGAGACGCGGCTGACGAGCTTGCCGTCGGAGGCATATGTATGCAGCACCCAGACCAGCAGAAAAAAGCCGAGTGCCGCCAGATCAGCCGCTGAAAGATGCAGTGAATCGCCCATGTCCCTCTTTTACCACAGGGCAGGCGGTCGCTCGACGGGCTGTAGAAGCTTGCGCCCGTCCAATGTCGCTGGCGGAGCAAACAAGGTCGGCAGATGCTGCGCCGCCAAACACAAAACAGCACAAACATCGCTGTAATTCCTATATGAAGTGCCGAGTCCCATGTGAAGTGCCGGGGCTGCCTCAGGAGACCAAAGCCCAGTGTTCCTTTCGGTTTTCGACCTGTTCAAGATCGGCATCGGCCCGTCAAGCTCGCATACGATGGGCCCGATGACGGCGGCGCGCCGTTTTCTCGATGAGATTCTCGCCGGCGACTGGCCGCGGCCAGCCGGTGTCGCGGTCGATCGTATCGGCGCCAGCCTGCATGGCTCGCTCGCCTACACCGGCATCGGTCATGGCTCGGACCGCGCCGTCATCCTCGGCCTCGCAGGCCAGACGCCGCAGACGGTCGATCCGGACCAAGCCGAGAGCATCGTAGCCGGAATTACCGCCGAGAAGCGCATTTCGCCGCCCGGACATCCGTCTTACCGTTTCGATCCCGCCAAGGACCTGGTGCTCGACCGCAAGACGCCACTCACCGGCCATGCCAACGGGATGGCCTTCTATGCCTATGACAACTCCGACCGGCTGTTGCTCAAGCGCATCTATTATTCGATCGGCGGCGGCTTCGTGGTCTCCGAGGAAGAATTGCAGCGCATGAAGGTGAAGGGCTCGGTGACGACCGAGGGCAAGAAGGTCCCGTATCCCTTCAAGAACGCCGTCGAGATGCTGGCGATGGCGGCCAAGAGCGGGCTTTCGATCGCCGAGATGAAGCGCGTCAACGAGGAAAAGCACATGTCGCGCGAAGAGCTCGACGACGGCCTCGACGCGATCTGGGCCGCCATGAAAGGCTGCATCGACCGCGGCCTGTCGCAGGACGGCATCATGCCGGGCGGACTGAAAGTGCGCCGCCGGGCGCGCATGCTGCATGACAAGCTGCAGGAGCAGTGGCAGCAAAACAAACCCAACCCGTTGCTTGCCAATGACTGGCTGTCGATCTACGCCATGGCGGTCAACGAGGAGAATGCCGCCGGTGGCCGCGTCGTTACCGCGCCGACCAACGGTGCTGCCGGCACGCTGCCGGCCGTGCTGCGCTACTGGCTGCATTTCCATCCCGAGGCCGACCAGCCGAGCATCCGCGATTTCCTGCTTACCGCAGCCGCTGTCGGCGGCATCATCAAATCCAACGCCTCGATTTCGGGCGCCGAGGTCGGCTGCCAGGGCGAGGTGGGGTCGGCTTCGGCGATGGCGGCGGCGGGGCTTTGCGCCGTCATGGGCGGCACGCCCGAGCAGGTCGAGAACGCCGCCGAGATCGCGCTCGAGCACCATCTCGGCATGACCTGCGACCCGGTCGGCGGCCTGGTGCAGGTGCCTTGCATCGAACGCAACGCGCTCGGCGCGGTCAAGGCGGTGACGGCCGCTTCGCTTGCCATCAAGGGCGACGGCACCCATTTCGTGCCGCTCGACGCCGCGATCGAGACCATGCGCCAGACCGGCCTCGACATGAACGAGAAGTACAAGGAAACCAGCCTTGGCGGGCTGGCGGTCAATGTCGTGGAGTGCTGAGGCCCCACTTTCACCCTAGGCTGGCCCTGTGGAGAAGTCCTTCAAGGCGTTGACGGCTTGGCCCCGGCGGCTAAATCTTGGGGCATGGCTCTCAATCTCCTAAAACTCTGCGTCGGCTGCGACAGCGTCGAGGACCTGGAAGAGTGGATTGCCTTCCGTCTCGATGAGCGGCGCCGCGCCGGCGAGCCGGCCGAGCACTGGCACACTACCCGCATGGTGCCGACGCGCGGCGGCGAGATCACCGATGGCGGCTCGCTCTATTGGGTGATCAAAGGCAATGTCCAGTGCCGGCAACTGATCACCGAAATCCGGCCTTTCACCGACGACGAAGGCATCGGCCGTTGCCATCTGATGCTCGATCCCCAGGTTGTGCGCACCGACTGGCAGCCGCGCCGCGCCTTCCAGGGCTGGCGCTACCTGAAGCCTGCCGATGCTCCGGTCGACCTCGGCAAGGGCAGGGCAGCGTTCGCCGAGATGCCGCCGAAGCTGCGGCTGGAACTCGCCGAGCTCGGCCTGTTGTAAGGCCGGCACCAGCAGCGAGTTGTCGCTGGCCCTTCGGCTCGTTCGATGTGGGGCTTGCAAGGAGTGGACCCAAGCCCCATCCTCATTGTCATGCTCACTCATCCGTATGGTGGCACAAACCGATGGGCGTGATCCTCGCATTTGCGGCTTTGCTTGTGGTGCTATTCGGCGCCGCTGTGCTGTTCGTGCGGGCCGATCCGGCAAGGATCGCGGACAGCCTGAGATCGCTTGGGCCTGCGTTGCTCGGCCTTGTCGGCGCGCCGATGCTGATTTTCGGCCGCAGCCTTATCGGCGGATTGCTTCTGCTTGCGGCTTTGGCCTGGGTCGGCTGGATACGCACCAGGCGACCGGCGGCAAGGGCGGCGGCCGTCAAGCACTCGACGGTGCGCACAGCGGCGCTCGAAATGGATCTCGATCACGACAGCGGCAAGCTCGAGGGTCTCGTCCTGGCCGGGCGTTACGAAGGCAAGATGCTCGGCGCCATGGGCATCGCCGACCTGCACCAGCTTTATGGCGAGCTCAGTCCCGACCCGGAAAGCCGGCAGCTCCTAGAGACGTATCTTGACGGCCGTTTTCCCGTTTGGCGCAAGGACGCGCAGCCGCACGGTGGCGAAGGGCTGGGTGTTGCGCCAGGTGCGGGCGCCATGACTAAGCAGGAGGCCTACAAGATCCTTGGTCTTGAAGCGGGGGCTGCCGCGGCGGATATCCGCAAGGCGCACCGCCGCCTGATGCAACGCCTGAACGCCGATGTCGGCGGCACGTCTGTCCTGGCGGCGCGGATCAATGAAGCCAAGGACGTCCTGCTCTCCAATCACGACTAGTCTCCTTCGACGCTGAACTTTCCGGGAGTTTTCAACAACCGCCTATTGCTGGACGGCGTAGCACGAGATTTTCTTTCGCTTGAGCGCATCGCAGGCCTTCCAGGCCGCGTCCTTCGAGCCGAAGCCGCCAAAGCGGGCCCGGTAGTAGGTGGTGCCGTCATTGTCGAAGGCGACGGTGAAACCCGATGCGTCCGCCAGGATCCTCGGCGCCTGCTTGCTGGTCTTGTCGAGCAAGGCTTCGGCGCCGGACTTGGTCGGCGAGGAAGCGACCTGCACCACCCAACCCGACGGAACCGACGACGTCTTGACGGGGTCGATCGCCGGCGCGGCAGGCGTCGGCTCGGCATAAGCGGTGACGGCTTGCGACGTCGCCTGCTCAGCCTTGGGAGCCGGCGCCATGGCGGCGACCGCGATCGTCTTCACCTTCTTGACCTGGAGAACAGGCTTGGTCTCCTCGGCGACTTGCTGGGTATCGACTTGCTGGGTGTCGTCTTGGCCGTCATCAGCCGAGGCGACGACGGTGTCGTCGGTCGCCGGCTTGGCGTCCGGGGTCGGAGCGTCCTGCTTCGGCAGGAAGACCTTGGCCAAAGCCTTGATCGGGTTGTCGCCACCGGCCTTGGCAATAAGGTTGCCGCTGCCGCGGGTCGAGGTGCGCGGCATATAGGTGGTGATCAGCGAAGCCATCTGGTTGTCGCGGCTGCGGCCGGAGGTGCCGCCCATCACCACCGCGATGAGGCGGCGGTCGCCATCGGCGACGGAAGAGACGAGATTGAAGCCGGAAGCACGGGTGTAACCGGTCTTGATGCCGTCGACGCCCTTGATGCGGCCGAGCAGGCGGTTGTGACCGTTGATGCGCTGGCGACCGTAGAGGAAGGAGCGCTGCGAGAAGTAGCCGTAATATTGCGGATAATGCTCGCGCAGCGCGATGCCCAGCATCGCCATGTCGTGAGCGGTGGTGAACTGGCCGGGATCGGGCAGGCCGTTGGCGTTGCGGAAGACGGTGCCGTTCATGCCGAGCTGGCGCGCCTTGGCCGTCATCATACGCGCGAAATTGTCCTCGCTGCCGCCGAGCAACTCACCGAGCGCGGTGGCCGAATCGTTGGCGGATTTGGTCACGATCGACAGGATCGCGATCTCGACGGGAACCGAGCTGCCGGCGCGCACGCCGAGCTTGGTTGGCGCCTCGGCGGATGCATGGGCGGAAAACGGAACCGGTGTGTTCCTGCTGATCCTGCCCTTCGCCATCGCCTCGAATGTCAGGTAGAGCGTCATCATCTTGGTGAGCGACGCCGGATAGCGCCGGCCATTGGCGTCGGCCGAATAGAGCACCTTGCCCGTCTTGGCATCGATGACGATGGCCGACGACCGCGCGGCAAGAGCCGAGCCGACATCGGCGGCAATGACCGTCACCGCCAACACGGCGATCATGATCGCCTTGAGAGAGAAGGAAGATTTGGAGACGAACCCCGTCAACGCCTGACGCACCGCTACTTACCCTGAATTTTCGTTGCCCCGGAGGTGGCAAAGGGAGTGCCAACCTCGCTTCCGGCCAAGCTATCGCGGCCAGCGTTACCAATCCGTTTATGGTAACCGCCGTGTTCACCATTTTTCGGCAAATCGAGCTTTTCTTTAATCGATTTTTACCGGCCGCCGGCGCTGAAGCCCCTGCAGGCCAAGGGATTCTTGACTTTTGTGCAGCGCACAATATATTGAGGTGCACCGCACAAGGGCGCCCGGGGCCAAAAAGGGCGTTTCAAACCCAAGGGAAGAATGAAATGACCCAGACCTATGAGGACTTCACGAAATACGGCAAGGACTTCGCCGACACCGGGCTGAAGAGCTTCGCCTCGCTTACCAAGGGCGCGCAGGCGATCGCCACCGAAGCTGGCGAATACACCAAGAAAAGCTTCGAAGCCGGCAGCGCCGCTGTCGAGAAGCTGTTCTCGGCCAAGTCGATCGAGAAGGCCGTCGAGATCCAGACCGACTACGCCAAGCAGAGCTATGAGAGCTTCGTCGCCGAAGCCAGCAAGATCGGCAATCTCTATGCCGAGCTCGCCAAGGAAGCCTACAAGCCGTTCGAATCGGTCGTCGCCAAGGCGAAGTAATTTCGCCCGACATCATCGAATAAGGCCAACCGGCCTATGAAAAAGACCCGGTCGCGTCAGCGCGGCCGGGTTTTTTCATGCCTTTGCGCAACCGCCCGCACCTTACCGCATTCACGATTGAGAAAATCACTGAGGTTTGCCCACCTAGCCATATTGTCAGCTAACCTAAAGGGCTTAAAATCGTTCATCGAGCACCTACATGTGGAACTCGCACGAGGATCTGAAAAGGCTTGACTACGTGACGATCGGCTCGACTGCCACGGCACTCGCGGTGCGAATGCAAAATGACGGTGACCGCAACGATCCCGGTCGCGGCACCGCTGTGATTACGCGCACCAAAACCAAGACCAAGAAACCCAGCCTGTATCGGGTCCTCATCCTTAACGACGACTACACGCCCATGGAGTTCGTGGTTCACGTCCTGGAGCGTTTTTTCCAGAAGGACCGCGAGGCCGCCACACGCATCATGCTGCATGTTCACAATCATGGAGTGGGCGAGTGCGGGGTCTATACATTCGAGGTGGCCGAGACCAAAGTGTCTCAGGTCATGGATTTCGCCCGACAGAATCAGCATCCGCTGCAATGCGTGATGGAGAAGAAGTGAGGTAACATGCCGGCTTTCTCCCAAGGCCTGGAAAAGGCGCTACATCAGGCGCTGACATTCGCCAACGAGCGGCATCATGAGTATGCGACGCTCGAACACCTGCTGCTTGCCCTGATCGACGACACCGAGGCCGCCGCCGTGATGCGCGCCTGCAACGTCGATCTCGACGAGCTCAAGCACACTGTTCTGACTTATATCGACACCGAGCTCGACAACCTCGTCACCGGTTACGACGAGGATTCCAAGCCGACCGCCGGCTTCCAGCGCGTCATCCAGCGCGCCGTGATCCACGTGCAGTCGTCCGGCCGCGAGGAAGTGTCCGGCGCCAACGTGCTCGTCGCCATCTTCGCCGAGCGCGAAAGCCACGCCGCTTATTTCCTGCAGGAACAGCAGATGACCCGTTACGACGCGGTCAACTACATCTCGCATGGCATCGCCAAGCGCCCCGGCGCTTCGGAGTCGCGCACCCCGCGCGGCGCCGAGGATGAGCAAGGCGGCCAGAACGGCGCCGAGCCGCAGGAGGAAAACGGCAAGAAGAAGCAGCAGGACGCGTTGACGGCCTATTGCGTCAACCTCAACAACAAGGCGCGGGCCGGCAAGATCGATCCGCTGATCGGTCGTGAGAGCGAGATCAACCGCACCATTCAGGTGCTGTGCCGCCGCTCCAAGAACAACCCGCTCTATGTCGGTGACCCTGGCGTCGGCAAGACGGCGATCGCCGAGGGCCTCGCCAAGCGCATCGTCGAAGGCGATGTGCCGGAAGTGCTGCAGGACGCCACCATCTTCGCGCTCGACATGGGCACGCTTTTGGCCGGCACCCGCTATCGCGGCGATTTCGAGGAGCGGCTGAAGCAGGTCGTCAAGGAGCTCGAGGACTATCCGGGCGCGGTGCTGTTCATCGACGAGATCCACACCGTGATCGGCGCCGGCGCCACGTCGGGCGGCGCCATGGATGCGTCGAACCTGTTGAAGCCGGCGCTGTCTTCGGGCGCCATCCGCTGCATCGGCTCGACCACCTACAAGGAGTTTCGCCAGTTCTTCGAGAAGGACCGCGCGCTGGTGCGGCGCTTCCAGAAGATCGACGTCAACGAGCCGACCATCGAGGACGCCATCGAGATCATGAAGGGCCTGAAGCCCTATTATGAGGAATTCCACAAGGTGAAGTTCACCAGCGAGGCGATCAAGGCCTCGGTGGAGCTGTCGGCGCGCTACATCAACGACCGCAAGCTGCCGGACAAGGCGATCGACGTGATCGACGAGACCGGCGCATCGCAGATGCTGGTGCCGGAGGCCAAGCGCAAGAAGACGATCGGCATCAAGGAGATCGAAGCGACGATCGCCACCATGGCGCGCATCCCGCCGAAGACCGTTTCGGCCGACGACGAGAAGGTGCTGCAGGGTCTCGATATCGAGCTGAAGCGTGTCGTCTATGGCCAGGATACGGCCATCACCGCGCTGACCTCGGCGATCAAGCTGGCGCGCGCCGGCCTGCGCGAACCGGAAAAGCCGATCGGCTCGTATCTGTTCTCGGGTCCGACCGGCGTCGGCAAGACCGAAGTCGCCAAGCAGCTTGCCGCTTCGCTCGGCGTCGAGCTGATCCGCTTCGACATGTCGGAATATATGGAGCGCCACACCGTTTCGCGGCTGATCGGCGCGCCTCCCGGCTATGTCGGCTTCGACCAGGGCGGCCTGTTGACGGACGGCGTCGACCAGCATCCGCACTGCGTGCTGCTGCTCGACGAGGTCGAGAAGGCGCATCCGGACCTGTTCAACATCCTGTTGCAGGTGATGGACCACGGCAAGCTGACCGACCACAACGGCAAGCAGATCGACTTCCGCAACGTGATCCTGATCATGACCACCAATGCGGGTGCGTCGGATGCGCAGCGCGCGGCAATCGGCTTCGGCTCGACCAAGCGCGAAGGAGACGATGTCGAGGCGATCAACCGGCTGTTCACGCCGGAGTTCCGCAATCGTCTCGATGCGATCATCCCGTTCGGCTCGCTGCCGGTGCCGGTGATCCATCAGGTGGTGCAGAAGTTCGTCATGCAGCTCGAGGCGCAGCTTTCCGAGCGTGGCGTCACCTTCGACCTGTCGCCGGAGGCGATCGCCTGGCTCGCCGACAAGGGCTATGATGAGCGCATGGGCGCGCGGCCGCTCGGCCGGGTGATCCAGGAGCACATCAAAAAGCCGTTGGCCGACGAGGTGCTGTTCGGCAAGCTCAAGAAGGGCGGCACGGTGCGGGTCACCGTCGAGAAGAAGGAAACCGGCGAGACCGGCCTGAAGCTCGAATCGCTGGCCGACGAAGCGCCGGTGCGGCCCAAGCAGGAAGACCCGGAAGACGCACCCCAGTCGAAGAAGGCGGTGACCAAGAAGCCGGTCGCCAAGAAGGCCGTGGCGCACAAGCCGGAGCCGAAGGGCAAGCCGGAGCCCAAGGGCAAGGATGGCGGCAAGCGAAGCCTGGTGCCGCAATTGCCGCGCAAGGGCTGAAAGCCCTTCCTTTGAATGAAGAAAAGCCCCGGCGACGGGGCTTTTCTGTTGCAAGGAGAGCGCGTGAAACCTGGCCAGATCATCATCCTCAACGGCGCCCCGCGCTCGGGAAAGTCGAGCATCGCTCGGGCTATCCAAGAGAGCTTCGATGGCCCCTGGATGAATCTGGGCGTCGACAGTTATGAGCAGGTCACACCTCCGCGACTTCGTCCGGGAATAGGATTGCGCCCTGGCGGCGAGCGCCCCGATCTCGAAGTTTTCGTGCCGCGTCTGTACGCCGCCCTCTACGAGTCGATCGCTGCCCATAGCCGGCTGGGGCTGAATGTGGTGACGGATGTCGGCCATCACGACGCCTATTCGAAGCCGCTCGACTGCCTGGTTGATTGTGCGCGTCGGCTTGCCGGTCTGCCGGTGCTGTTTGTCGGTGTTCGCTGTCCGATCGAGACCATCATGGAACGGCGTGCCGCCAGCGCTGCGGGCCAAGGCTATGTCACCGGCTCCTCGGACGATCCTGTGCCCTTGCCGGTGCGTCTGTGGCAGGAAGCGGTGCACCGGCCTGGCGTTTATGATCTGGAAGTCGACACATCGCTTTTGAGCTCCGTGCAGTGCGCGGATGCAATACGGCAGCATCTCAAGAGCGTCCAAGCGGCAAATTAGGCGTTCGTCCGCGCCAATGCTCTGCCGGTGATTTTCCAGATCGCGACGGCAATAAGCGCGCCTGCGTAGCCGTCAACGCTATAGTGCCAGCCAAGCACCACGGAACCGAGCATGATTGTGGCTGCGAATATCCACATCACGATGCCTAGGCTGGTGGACAGCCGCGTCATGTAGAGAGCAAAGAGCACCGACGTCGCGACGTGAATGGAGGGGAATGCGGATATGCCCATGGTTCCCGAAGGTGAACCCGAATAGCCGCTCCACAACCTGTCCTGCGCGGACAATGCCCAGATGGGATACTGGCGGTTCGCCGATTGGAGCGCGTCCATCAACGGCTGATACAGATCGCCAAGGTCGAGCCTTGCGTAAAAGCACGGGCCCGCGGATGAGAATGCCATGGCGATGAAGAAGCCGCCAACCAACCAGACCAGCATGAAGCTGAGCAGAAACTGATGGCGCAGCAACGAGTCGCGGGCGGCGGCGACGCTTGAAAAAACCATTGCGACCAGCACGGCGAACCAGAAATTGTAGCAGAAATTGAGAAAGTGAACGGCCGGCGGACTTTCAACGATCCACCAGAGCCAATGGTAGGGAGCGCGGCCGAAATGCAGGCCGGCGCTGAATTGCGCGAGGGTCTGGTCCCACGAGAAAGGCACCAGCAGCGCGATAGCTCCTTTCAGCACCACGAAGCCCGACATAAAAATCAGCATCGCGGCAAGGCCGTTCGCGCCGTTGGCAATGCGGTTTCGATCGGTCAGCATCTGCTGGAGCGGAAGCAACAACATGCGGAGCGGTGACTTGGCACGATCGACAAACGCCAGCCAGATCAACCGGAAGGTCGCGTATGCGCATCCGGCGACCCAGAAGTACACGACCAGATAGAAGGCGTATTCGTAAAGTAATCCGAAATCCGGCAGGTTTCCAACTCTGCCGCCGACCACAAAACCCAATCCAAGAGTAAACAGTGCAACCGCATGAACAGTGCGGTGTCGAAAAAATGCATCGACCAGAAGGTTTGAAAAGGCGCCTTCGACCCTGGCACCAAACCGCCTGTCTATAGCTTCGGAGATATCTTGCATCGAATGTCCCTCGCGAGACAAGTGCCTCAAGAGGATTTGAAAGATTATTAAAAAGAAATCGCCGACGGTGGCACAGGCGTCGAGATCATCGCTCGGTTTACAAAGACTTAAAATCGCGCACGCAGGACGGTGCGGATCGTTTCGGCGTTCCGTGCCAGCACTTCCGGCTTTTCCATCGCACCCGTGTGAGGTTTGAGGGGGATACCGTCGAAGCGCGGAATGACATGGACATGCAGATGGTAGACGGTCTGCCCCGAAGCGGGCTCGTTGAACTGCATGAGCGTGACGCCGTCAGCATTGAAGGCCTTTTTCACGGCCACCGCGACCTTCTGCGCGACCGCGAACAATGGACCGAGTGTTGCCGGGTCGGCGTCGAGCAGGTTGCGCGACGGTGCTTTCGGCACTACCAAAGTGTGGCCGGGGCCTTGCGGCATCACATCCATGAAGGCGACGACGGCGTCATCCTCGTAGACGCGGTGCGACGGGATTTCGCCGCGCAGGATTTTTGCAAAGATGTTGCCGGGATCATAGGCTTCGGCCATGGCGGGAGGCTCCATTTGTGCTCGTCTTCTGGTGTAGCGAAGCCACATCGGAGCGGCAAGGCGATTGCGGCCGATCCGCCGCACGCAGGTTGGCATGCCGTCTATCGCAAGAGGCTACTCCTCGAGATCCTTGCGGAAGGGCGTGTGCTCTTCGAGATATTCGCTCATCCGCTCGACCTCGCGCCGTTCGCGGCGCAGATAGTCGGCGACGGCGTTGCGCAGGCCGGGATGGGAAATGTAGTGCGCCGAGTGCATAGTCACGGGGCGGTAGCCGCGCGCCAGCTTGTGCTCGCCTTGCGCGCCGGCCTCCACCACCTTCAGCTTGCGTTCGATGGCGAAGTCGATCGCCTGGTGGTAGCAGACCTCGAAATGCAGGAACGGATGGTCCTCGATGCAGCCCCAGTTGCGGCCGTAGAGCGCGTCCGAGCCGATGAAGTTGATAGCGCCGGCGATGTAGCGGCCGTTGCGCCTGGCCATCACCAGCAGGATGTCCTCGGCCATGCGCTCGCCGATCAGCGAGAAGAATTTGCGGTTGAGATAGGGCCGGCCCCATTTGCGGCCGCCGGTGTCCATGTAGAAAGCGTAGAAATCGTCCCAGGCGCGCTCGGTGATGTCCTTGCCGGTCAGCCAGTCGATCGAGATTCCGTCGGCCAGCGCCTCGCGGCGCTCCTTCTTCATCGCCTTGCGCTTGCGCGAGGCAAGCGTGGCGAGGAAGTCGTCATAGGTCGAGAAGCCTTCGTTGAAGAAATGGAACTGCTGGTCGGTGCGGTGCAGGAAGCCGGCTGCTTCCAGCGTCGCGACGTCGGATTCGGTGGCGAAGGTGACATGCGCTGAAGAAACGCCGAGCTTGTCGGTGACGAGTTTCAGACCCGCCGCGAGGCCGGCCTTGACGGCGCCGGCGTCCTCGTTCTTGCCGACCAGCAGGCGAGGGCCGGTGACAGGCGTAAACGGCACCGAGCATTGCAGTTTGGGATAATAGCTCCCGCCGGCGCGCTCAAAGGCATCCGACCAGCCATGGTCGAAGACATATTCGCCCTGGCTGTGCGATTTGAGATAGGATGGCACCGCGCCGAGCAATCTGCCCTGCGCTGTCTCCAACCTCAGGTGGTGGCCTTGCCAGCCGGTGCGCCGCACGGCGCAACCGGACTCCTCCAGCGCGCTCAGAAAAGCGAATGAAACGAGCGGGTTGTAGCCGTTTTCCTTGTCGTCGCGGGTGGTTCCGGCAAAGCTGTTCCATTCCTCGCAGGTGAACGCGCCGATGCCGGCCGCGATGCGGACCGCATAGTCCGCATCCGCTGCCTGTCCATCGTCGTCGTCGCCTTGATCCATGGGGCTTATTTAAGCTTCGTCCGGGCCGCTACAAGTCACGTTTGAGGCACTTCATTCAGGCAACTTTCACCATATCGGGTTCAAAGCCTTCGAAGGTCATCTGGTCGGCATATTTGAAGGTTAGGTCCACCGCCGGCTGGTCGTGCACCGTCCAGGTGATGACAGGCATTTTGAGCTTTTCGCGCACGAAGCTGACAAAGGGATTGGGCAAGTCGCCAGCGGCGTAAGACGTGAAGGCGAGGTCGTGCGCGAGCATGGCGAAATGCGCCTCGACCAGCTGGTTGTCCTTGCCATAAGCGGTCAGCCCACCCGGAATGCCGGGCGCGTCCCTGGCGAAATCGCGGATCAGCCAATGGTCGAACGACATGATCGCCACCTTGCCCTTGTAGCGCTTGAGCAAGCGGCCGACGCTCGCCACCAGGCCCCCGTCATGGCCGGGAACGCCTTTCAACTCGACGACGAGTGGCACGCGGCCGCCGATCAGGTCGAGCGCTTCCTGCAGCGTCGGGATATGGTCATTTGTGCTGCCGATCTTGAGGGCCGTCAGCTCAGCGGCCGTACGCTGCCAGATGAAGCCGTCCTGGCCGGTCAGGCGCTTGAGGTCGCCGTCATGGATGATGACGGGAACGCCGTCCAACGAGATATGCACGTCGCATTCGATCGCATAGCCGCGCTCGACGGCAGCGGCGAAGGCCGACAGCGTGTTCTCCCAGCGCTTCTTGTTCATGTCGTGAAAGCCGCGATGCGCGACCGGGCGGGCAATCAGCCAGGAAAGATCGGTCATAACAGGCCTCACGCGACTTCGAAGATCGCTTCGATCTCAACCGCCGCATCGAGCGGCAGCGAGGCGGTGCCGACGGCGGAGCGGGCGTGCTTGCCGCGCTCGCCGAGCACCGCCACCAGGAAGTCGGACGCGCCGTTGGCGACCAGATGCTGTTCGACGAAGTCCGGCGCCGATGCGACGAAGACGGTGATCTTGACCAGGCGGCTTATCTTTTCGAGATCGCCAAGGGCTGCCTTGGCCTGCGCCAGGATGTTGATGGCGCAGAATTTCGCGCCTTCCTTGCCGGCTGCGGTGTCGATGTCGCGGCCAAGCAGGCCGCTTGC
Organism: Mesorhizobium sp. ORM8.1; assembly: GCF_053005525.2. NCBI lineage: Bacteria > Pseudomonadati > Pseudomonadota > Alphaproteobacteria > Hyphomicrobiales > Phyllobacteriaceae > Mesorhizobium > Mesorhizobium sp. ORM8.1. The sequence continues at coordinate 7,318,465 of NZ_CM132600.1, forward strand.
CTGCAGCTTGCCGTCCTTGAGCGGCAGCTGGCCGGCGGTGAACAGCATGTTGCCGGTGCGGCAATAGGGCACGTAGTTGGCGGCGGGCGCCGCGGCGGCCGGAAGAGTGACGCCAAGATCGCTTAGCCGCTTTTCGATTGTTTCGCTCATTGGTTTTCCCTATTGCTGGAAGGCGCCGCGTCGGCCGGGCCGAAATTGCTATTTTTGCCTCGCTTCCGCCACGACTTTTTTTAAGCTGGACCATCTTTACCTTCGGCCTGCCATCGGCCGCGACGATCGGAGTACCTCATGCGCGCATCGCGCCTTTTTCTCGCCGCCGCGCTCGCCTCGGCGGTGTTCCCGATGGCTCCGGCCTTTGCCGCGCCCGCGCTGCAGGCGCACCGCGCCGTCTACGATCTCACCCTCAATAAAGCGTCCGACCGCTCGGGCATCACCGGCATTACCGGACGCATGGTTTATGAATTCAACGGCTCGGCCTGCGAGGGCTATACGGTGAAATTCCGCTTCGTCACCCAGATCGTCACCAACGACAACACAAGGTTGACCGACCAGCAGACGACCACCTTCGAGGATGCTGAAGGCAAGACCTTTTCCTTCGTGACCAAATCCTTCGTCGACCAGAATCTCGATAAGGAGGTCAAGGGAATGGCCGTCAAAGAGGCAAAAGGCCTCAAGGTCGATATCGACAAGCCGGAGAAGAGCAGCGTCGAGCTCTCGGCCACGCAATTTCCGACGCAGCACCTGGTCGAGCTGATCGGCAAGGCCGAAAAGGGCGAGAATTTTTACCAGACCAATCTGTTCGACGGCTCGGAAGACGCCAACAAGGTGATGGCGACCACCGTCGTGGTCGGCAAGAAGACCGAAGCCGACAAGTCCGATCCCGAAGCGCCGGCGCTGGCCAAGCTCGCGACCGACAAATACTGGCCGGTCGACATCGCCTATTTCGATGACACCGACAAGTCGAGCGGAGAGACGCCGGAATACCGGATCAGCTTCAAGCTGCATGAGAACGGCATCACGCGCGACCTCGTCATGGACTATGGCGACTTCTCGATGACCGGCAAGCTGGTCAACCTGTCGCTGTTCGACCAGACCAAGCCTTGCCCGGTTTCGAAGTAAGCCCAAAACAGGCGCGCCTGATGGCGGTCTATGTCGATGCGGCGATCTGGAAATGGGCGGGCCACCGCTGGTGCCATCTGCTTGCCGACGACACCGATGAACTGCACCGCTTCGCCACCGAGTTGGGGCTCAAGCGCTCGTCCTACCAGGGTCCGCCCAAGACCTCGGCGCCGCATTACGATATAACCGGTTTCGAGCGCGACCGGGCGGTCCGGCTTGGTGCGATCGAATGCAGCCGCGAGGAGATCGTGGCGATCTTCCGTCGCGTGCGGGTGCCCAACGGGAAGGTAAGACGATGACGGTGACAGCGTTCCTGGCCTATTGCGTCGCAATCACATTGGCGGCGGCGACGCCTGGACCGGCGATGTTCGCGGTCATCACCAATGGCGTCTCGCGTGGCTTCATCCGCGCCTTCACGGCTGGCGTGGGCGTTGCCGCGGGCGATGCCGTTCTGGTCACCCTGGCATTGCTCGGCCTGGTGGCCCTGGCCCAGACATTCGAATGGGTCTTTCTTCTGGTGAAATACGCCGGCGCGGCCTACCTCGTCTTTCTTGGCATCAGGATGTGGCGAGCCGCGGCCATGCGATCGGATGAAACTCATCAGACGCAGACACGGCTATCGCGCTCCTTCTTCCTCGGCGCATCCATTGCGCTCGGCAATCCGAAGGCAATCCTGTTCCATGCCTCGATCATGCCGCTGATCCTGAACCTCAACACCATGACCTTTGCCGACGGCCTGCTCGTCGTGCTTGTCGTGGTCAGCGTCAATATCATCACGATGGGCCTCTATGCCGCGATGGCGGGGAGGGCAGCCGGGTGGTTCAAGACCCCGAAGCGCATGCGCCTCATGAACAGGCTCGCCGGCGGCGCGATGATTGGCACCGGTGCGCTGATTGCCGCACGTTGAGCCGTGACGCGACGCACGGCTTGCGTTTATAGCGCTTCCCCTCTATATGCGCGCTCATTCCACACACGGACTTTGGTGTCTGCCCGGGAGAAATCCGGCTGAAACCTCCGGTGGCATCAGGACATAAGTCCGAAATGCCTGTGTCCGTGGAGGCCAACCGGAAAGGAAATAAAGAATGGCTTTGCCAGATTTCAGCATGCGCCAGCTTTTGGAAGCTGGTGTTCACTTCGGCCACCAGACCCACCGCTGGAACCCGAAGATGGCGCCTTACATCTACGGCGCCCGCAACAACATCCACATCATCGACCTGTCGCAGACGGTTCCGTTGCTGAACCAGGCGCTGAAGCAGGTGTCCGACACCGTCGCCAAGGGCGGCCGCGTGCTGTTCGTCGGCACCAAGCGCCAGGCTTCCGACATTGTCGCCGACGCCGCGCAGCGCTCGGCGCAGTATTATGTCAATTCGCGTTGGCTGGGCGGTATGCTCACCAACTGGAAGACGATCTCGAACTCGATCCAGCGCCTGCGCAAGCTCGACGAGCTGCTCGCCGGCGAGGCCCAGGGCCTCACCAAGAAGGAGCGCCTCAACCTCGACCGCGAGCGCGAGAAGCTCGACAAGGCGCTGGGCGGCATCAAGGACATGGGCTCGACGCCGGACCTGATGTTCGTCATCGACACCAACAAGGAAGCGATCGCCATCCTCGAGGCCAAGCGCCTCGGCATCCCGGTCGTCGCCATCATCGATTCGAACTGCGATCCGGACAAGATCGACTTCCCGATCCCCGGCAATGACGACGCGGCCCGCGCCATCCAGCTCTATTGCGACCTGATCGCCAAGGCTGCCATCGACGGCATCGCTCGCCAGCAGGGCGCGCTCGGCGTCGACATCGGCGCTTCGGCCGAGGCCCCGGTCGAGCCGGCGCTCGACGCCGCGGCCCCGGCAACCGAGTCCCCGGAAGCCTGATAAACGAAGGCCGCTTGCGGCCTTCATCTTTCTAATATTTTGGCACGCTAAACGGACGCACCATCGAATGCCGATGGTGCGTCGGTGCATTTAAACAAAGAGGCGACAATGAGCATTTCGGCTGCACAGGTCAAAGAACTCCGCGACTTGACCGGCGCGGGCATGATGGACTGCAAGGCAGCGTTGACCGAGACCAACGGCAACATGGAAGAAGCCGTCGACTGGCTGCGCAAGAAGGGCATCTCCAAGGCCGACAAGAAGGCCGGCCGCACTGCCGCCGAAGGCCTGATCGGCGTCGATAATGGCGTGCGCGAAGCTGCCGTCGTCGAGGTGAATTCCGAGACCGACTTCGTTGCCCGCAACGAGCAGTTCCAGGAGATCGTTCGCAACGTCGCCAGGGTTGCACTCGCTTACGGTACGACGGAAGCCGTGGCCGCAGCGAAGTATCCGGGTTCGGACAAATCGGTCGCCGACACCATCAAGGACGCCGTCGGCACGATTGGCGAGAACATGAGCTTCCGCCGCTCGGCCAAGCTCTCCGTTCCGCACGGCGCGGTTGCGACCTATGTCCATAACGCGGTTGCCGACAACCTCGGCAAGCTCGGCGTGCTGGTTGCTATCGTGACCACCGGCAATGAGCGTGCCGCCAACGCCTTTGGCCGCCAGGTCGCCATGCATGTCGCCGCCACCAACCCGATGGCGCTGACCGCGGAGCAGATCGATCCTGCCGCTGTCGAGCGCGAAAAGGCGATCTTCTCCGACCAGGCGCGTCAGTCCGGCAAGCCGGAAGCGATCATCGAAAAGATGGTCGAGGGCCGCCTGCGCAAATTCTACGAGGAAGTCGTGCTCTTGAAGCAGGCCTTCGTGCTCAATCCCGACATCACCGTCGAGAAGGCGCTGAAGGATGCCGAGAAGGAGATCGGCGCGCCGGCCAAGATCACGGCCTATCTGCGCTTTGCGCTTGGCGAAGGCATCGAGAAGGAAGAGACCGATTTCGCCGCGGAAGTCGCGGCGGCGGTCAAGAAATAGCCCGAAGAAAAAGTAAGGCTACAGAGCTCAGGCAACTCGGTCGGGTGTCCGCATGGATGCCCGGCCGATTTCTTGTGCGGTGTCGATGAAGGCCCTGAGCTTCGGCGCCATCGACGCCCGGCGCGGGAAGTAGAGGAAGAGGCCCGGCTCCTCGATGGCCGTCTGCGGCAGGATCTGAGCGAGGCGGCCGGTGGCGAGATCGGCGCGCACCAGCGGCTCGAACACATAGCAGAGGCCGACGCCGGCCAGCGCCAGGTCGATGGCCGTGAGCGATCCGTGACGATGACCGTGCCGCGCGTCTCGACGACGACGTCCTTGCCGTTCTCGGTCAGGTCCCAGCGATACAAGGCGCTGGAACGAACCAGCCGGTAGCCGATGCAGTTGTGGTTGGCGAGATCGGCCACGTCGCGCGGGCGGCCGTGCTTTCCGATATAGGCGGGCGAGGCGACGATCACGGCTTTGAATGCCGGCGTTAGCCGCACCGTGACCATGTCCTGCGCGATCATCTCGCCCAGCCTGATGCCGGCGTCGAATCCTTCGCCGACGATGTCGACCAGCCCCTGGTCGGTGAGCAATTCGACAGTCACATCGGGGTAGCGCTCAGCCATCGCCGCCACCACGGCCGTCACCGCCAACGGCACGGCAATATTGGGAACGTTGATCCTGAGCAGGCCTGAGGGTCGGCCCTTGACCGCGCGGATGCGCTCCATCCGTTCGGCAATGTCCTGCAGGGCAGGGGCCGCCGTTTCCACCAATGCCTTGCCGGCGTCCGTGAGTGACACGCTGCGCGTCGTGCGGGCAAAAAGCGGCTGGCCGATCCGCTCCTCAACCAGCCGCACGGCATGGCTGACCGCCGACGGGCTCATGCCGAGTTCTGCGGCGGCCAAGGCGAAGCCGCCGCGCCGCGCCACGGCGATGATGATGGGCAGATGCGTGAGGAGATCGCGATCCATTCATGAACTATATCGCATAGTCTTTGCGAACAATGCAATCTTACCGATGTCGTCGGATGGCCCATATTGCTGTCGACACATGGGCGGCTGGGCTGATGCTCAAGGAGAGACGACATGAACGCGTTGAGACACATAACTTTCGCAGCCGGCATGGCGCTGGCTCCTGTCGACGCCGGCGGCGCCGATCCGGCCGGTTGGCAGGCGCTGGCCGATGAGCGCGCCGTCATCCGCATCGCCGACGCCATCGATCGCGCCGTCGACGCACAGGACTGGAAGCTGGCCCGCAGCTATTTCGCTGAGCGCGTCACCGCCGATTTCAGCACGCTTTCGGGGCAACCGGCGGCCAACATCGCCTCCGACGATCTGATCGGCGCCTGGGCTGGCAACCTCAAGGGCAGCAAGACCAGCCTGCACCTGCGCACCAATCATCAGGTCGTGCTCGAAACCAATGCCGCGACGGTCCGCTCCAACGGCTATGCCTGGAACCGGATGGAAGGCAACGGCGATCCGCTGTGGGAGGTCTGGGGCACTTATGAGCACCACCTGACGCGCTCCGGCGCGAGCTGGAAGGTCGACGGCTTCACCTTCCGCATGACGCATGAGCGCGGCAATCCCTGGGTCAAGGCGACCCCCGGCCAATAAGCCGGCCCATCAACCAGATCAGAATCGGAAACCAAGCCATGACCATGAGCTACTACACCCTTGGCAACAGCGGCCTGCGCGTCAGCCGGCTGGCGCTCGGCACCATGACCTTCGGCACCGAATGGGGCTGGGGCGCCGACCGTGATACCGCCCGCGCCCTATTCGATGCCTATATCGAGGCCGGCGGCAATTTCCTCGATACCGCCGACCTTTATACCGGCGGCACGGCAGAGACCTGGCTCGGCGAATTCGTCGCCGAGCGCGGCCTGCGCGACAAGGCGGTGATCGCCACCAAATTCACCTTCAATTCCGAAGCCGGCAATCCGAATGCCGGCGGCAATGGCCGCAAGAACATCATGCGTGCGGTCGAAGCTTCGCTGAAGCGGCTCGGCACGGATTACATCGACCTTTACCTCTTGCATGTGTGGGACAGGATCACGCCGGCCGAGGAAGTGCTGCGCACGATGGACGACCTCGTTCGCGCCGGTAAGGTGCGCTACGTCGGCCTGTCCGACGTGCCGGCCTGGTATGCCAGCCGCGCCCAGGCGATCGCCGAGTTGCGCGGTTATGAGACTGTCTCGGCGCTGCAACTCGAATATTCGCTCGCCGAGCGTTCCATCGAGCATGAGTACGTGCCGTTCTCAACGCATCACGGCGCCGGCATCATGGTGTGGAGCCCCTTGGCCAGCGGCCTTCTCAGCGGCAAGTACAAGCCGACGCAGCAAGGCAATGCCGGCCGGCTCGACGGCTTCCGCAACACTACGCATCCCGGCTTCCAGAAGTTCAGCGACCGCAACTGGGCGATCGTGGCGGACCTCGATAAGGTCGCCGCCGAACTCGGTCGCAGCATGGCCCAGGTCGCGCTCAACTGGGTGGCGACGCAGCCCGGTATCGCTTCCGTCATCCTCGGCGCGACCAAGCTCGCACAGCTGCAAGACAATCTCGGCGCGCTCGATTTTTCCATTCCCGCCGAGCTTCGCAAGCGGCTGGAGGCCATCAGCGCCACGCCGGCGCCGTTCCCGCACTCCTATTTCGGCTCCGAGATCCAGCCCCGCGTCACCGGCGGCACGGTGACCGGCGACAAGCCCACCGGCTATCGCCCGCCGGTTCTCATCGAAGGCAATGCGGTCAGCATCTCAAGCAACTGACTGAAACAGCGGCAGCTGATCGAAAAAGCCTGGATTTTTGCGCAAGGGCGCGGCGTGACATCGCCGCGCCCTTCGTGTATCGGGTCGGCCATCATGACAGCACCGCCTGGCGAAGCGGGGCCGGTTTCGCCGCCCGATTTGCCGCGCCGCGATTTTCGAGGATTGAGATGACGGTGAAGCCCCTCTATCGACGTGTCGTTTTGAAGGCTTCGGGCGAAGCGTTGATGGGTGAGCAGCATTTCGGCATCGATGTCTCGGTGGTCGACCGGATCGCCGCCGACATCGCCGAAGCGCGCGAGTTGGGCGTCGAAGTGGGCGTCGTCATCGGCGGCGGCAATATTTTCCGCGGCGTGGCTGTCGCCTCGAAGGGCGGCGATCGCGTCACCGGCGACCACATGGGCATGCTCGCCACCGTCATCAACTCGCTGGCGCTGCGCACGTCACTGAACAAGATCGGTGTCGACGCGGTCGTGCTTTCGGCGATCGCCATGCCCGAGCTTTGCGAGAGCTTTTCCCAGCGCCAGGCCACCGCCTATATGAACCAGGGCAAGGTGGTGATCTTCGCCGGCGGCACCGGCAATCCGTTCTTCACCACCGATTCGGCCGCGGCGCTTCGTGCCGCCGAGATCGGCGCCGACGCGCTGTTCAAGGGGACGCAGGTCGACGGCGTCTATTCCGCCGACCCGAAAAAAGACCCCAATGCGGTGCGCTTCGAGCGCATAAGCCATGGCGAGGTCATCAAACGCGGGCTGATGATCATGGATACAGCCGCGATTGCACTTGCGCGCGAAAACAACATTCCGATAATCGTCTATTCGATCCACGAAAAGGGTGGGTTCGGCGAGATTTTGAGGGGCGGTGGCCGTTGCACGGTCGTCGCGGACAAGTAATCGAGGCCGGGATCCGTTGATCGGAGGCGGATTGCGGACGGGACAAGAACACCAACAGCGAACCCGGTGAACGGGTCGAGGAGATGATCATGAGCGAGTTCGACGACCTCAAGCGGCGCATGGACGGGGCGATCGCGGCCTTCAAGCACGATCTGGCTTCGCTGCGCACCGGCCGTGCGTCCAGCAACCTGCTCGACGCCGTCCAGGTGCAGGCCTACGGCACGTCGATGCCGATCAACCAGGTGGCCAATGTGACGGTGCCGGAACCGCGCATGATTTCGGTTTCGGTCTGGGACAAGTCGATGGTCAGCGCCGTCGACCGCGCCATCCGCGAAGCCAATCTCGGCTTCAACCCGATCGCCGACGGCACCAATCTGCGCATTCCATTGCCCGAGCTCAACGAACAGCGCCGCAAGGAGCTGGTCAAGATATCGCACGGCTATGCCGAGAACGCCCGCGTCGCGGCGCGTCACGTCCGTCGCGACGGCATGGATTTCCTTAAGAAGGCGGAAAAGGACGGCACGATCAGCGAGGACGATCAGCGCAAGCGCTCCGACCAGGTGCAGAAGCTGACCGACGAGACGATCAGCACCATCGATCACCTGCTTTCCGATAAGGAAGCTGAAATCATGCAGGTTTAGGGTCGGGTTTTCCGGCCCGAAAGCGAGACCATGGCAACGCCCGCGCATGTCGCGATCATCATGGATGGAAATGGACGCTGGGCAAAGGCGCGCGGCTTGCCGCGCCTTGCCGGCCACCGCGCCGGCGTCGAGGCCTTGCGCAAGGCGGTGCGCGCCGCGCCCGGGCTCGGCATATCCTATCTGACGGTCTACGCCTTCTCATCGGAAAACTGGTCGCGGCCGAAATCCGAGGTCAGCGACCTGATGGGTCTGCTGAAGCTGTTCATCCGCCGCGATCTCGCCGAACTGCACCAGAACGGCGTGCGGGTGAGGGTGATCGGCGACAAGGATGGGTTGCAGCCGGACATCAGGGGGCTGCTGCAGGAAGCCGAATCGCTCACCGCCGGCAACGAGTCGCTGACACTGGTCATTGCTTTCAACTACGGCGGCCGCGACGAAATCGTGCGCACGGCCCGCAAATTGGCGGATGCCGTCGCGCGCGGCGAGATCGCCAGCGACGCCATCACGGCGGAAAGCTTTGCCGGTTCGCTCGACACCCAGGGCATCCCCGATCCGGAGCTGGTGATCCGCACCAGCGGCGAGCTCAGGCTGTCGAATTTTCTTCTCTGGCAGGCGGCTTACGCCGAGCTCGTCTTCCTGCCTTGTTATTGGCCGGATTTCAGCCGCGAGCACCTGGCCGACGCCTTGCGCGATTTTGCCGGACGCGAACGCCGATTCGGCGGGCTCGCCGCCCGCGACGTCGCACTGTAGCGCCGGCCCCAATGAGCAACCTTCAGCAGCGCGTCATCTCGGCAATCGTGATGGCGGCGGTTACGCTTGCGGTCACCTGGTTTGGCGAGCTGCCGTTCCGCCTGTTTTGCGCGGCGATCGTGGCACTGATCTTCTACGAATGGACACGTATGTCGCGCCAGACGGCAGCCGCCGCGTTCGGTTTTCTGCCGGAGGCCCTGGCCGGCGTCTTCATTGTCGCGCTGGTTGCCGGCCTGCCGGCGCTGTGGCTGCTGCTGCTCGGCGCGATCCTGGTTGCGGCCGTAGCGGTCGCCGCGGAATCCGGGGGACCGGGCAATGGGAAGCGTCCGGACTGGCTTACGCGGCGCTGTCGGGCCTTTCGCTTGCTTACCTGCGCGATGGCAGCCATTCTGGGCTGATAGCGATTCTCTTCCTGTTCGCCGTGGTATGGGCCACCGACATAGCGGCCTATTTCGTTGGCCGCGCGGTTGGTGGGCCGAAGCTCGCGCCATCCATCTCGCCCGGCAAGACGCAGAGCGGCGCCGTCGGTGGTGCTGTCGGCGGCGTTGTTGCCGGATTGTTGCTGGCGATCGCGGCGGGGGCCGGCAATCTCGTGCAGCTCGGCTTCGTTGCCCTGGCGCTGTCGGTCGTCTCCCAGGTTGGCGATCTCTTCGAATCATGGGTCAAGCGCCGGCACGGCGCCAAGGATTCCAGTAAGCTGATTCCCGGACATGGCGGCGTCATGGACAGGGTCGACGGGCTTGTCGCCGCGGCTTTCGCCCTGTACGTCATCGGGTGGATCGCGGCGGGCGCGGACTATCCGGCACTGGGGCTGTTTCCGAACTGAAACAACGTTGTGGCAGAGCGAAAAGCGGCACGCGCCACGGATTCGCCTGGATTGAGCCACAGTCGCGGGCGAGTGTCGCGCGGCGGTGAATTTGAGGGCATGACTTGAACGACATATTCCACGCGCTCTTCAGCACGCAAGGCTTTGTCCTTGGCACGCTGGTGCCGTTCCTGTTCGTGCTGACCGTGGTCGTGTTCGTCCATGAGATGGGGCATTATCTGATCGGCCGCTGGTGCGGGATCGGCGTGAAGGCCTTTTCCATCGGCTTCGGCCCGGAGCTTTTCGGCTTTTACGACCGCCACGGCACGCGCTGGAAGCTTTGCGCCATCCCGCTCGGCGGCTACGTCAAATTCGTCGGCGACATGAATGCGACGTCGAGCCAGCCGAGCACCGAAGAGATCGAATCGCTGACCGACGCCGAGCGCGAGGTCGCTTTTCACACCCAGCCGATCTGGAAGCGCGCGGCAACTGTCGTTGCCGGGCCGCTTTTCAATTTCCTTTTGACCATTGCCGTCTTTGCGGTGCTGTTTTCGCTGTATGGCCGTTCGATCATGGAGCCGACGGTGGCGGAAGTCACCGCGGGCAGTCCGGCAGCCCAGGCCGGAATTCAGCCGGGCGACCGATTCGTCAAAGTCGACGGCAGCGAAGTGGAGACCTTCGCGGATGTGCAGCGGCTGGTTTCGGGCCGCGCCGGTGATGCCATCGCCTTCACCATGCTGCGCGACGGCAAGGAAATCACCGTTACGGCAACGCCGGAGCCCATGGAGCAGCAGGATGCGCTGGGCAACAAGGTCAAGGTCGCGGTCATTGGCGTCGTCAACAACGCCGAACTCGGCCAGCAGCGGCTGGTGTCCTACACGCCCGCCGGCGCCGTCGTGGCGGCGGTCGAGGAAACCGGCCATGTGATCGAGCGCACCGGCCAGTTCCTGCAGCGCTTTGTCTCTGGGCGCGAGGACAAATGCCAGTTGGGCGGCCCGATCAAGATAGCGAAAATGTCAGGTCAGGCGGCCAAACTCGGCTTTGAATGGCTGGTGCAGCTTGTGGCATTTCTGTCAGTCGGGATAGGTATTCTCAATCTGCTGCCGATTCCCCCACTCGACGGCGGCCATCTCTTGTTCTACGGCGTGGAGGCCGTCATAAGGCGGCCAGTTTCGGAGCGGATGATGGAGATGGCCTATCGGACCGGTCTCTTCCTGGTGCTCGGTTTTATGGGTTTCGTTTTCTGGAACGATCTGTTTGGGTGCTGAAATCATGAAGGAATTTGGCTTCGGCGCCGGTTACGTTGAGATGCCGTTTACCATGCGTGGGGATATGCGTGACGCGAAAGCCACGCGGTACGGTTAAGTAAATACAAATTAACCGGGAGCCTTGCGTGTAGGGAAAATCCGGTTAATACGGTAAGGGAAATACCGCACGTCCGGTTTTCTCGCCGTGGGGACTACGAGAAAAAGGTACAAAAGCCCGATGAAGGCAGCATCCAAGTTTCTGAGCGCCGCTTCCGCGGCGGCCCTGTCCGCCGCCCTGGTCGTGCCAGGCGCGCTCGCAGTGCAATTCGTTGCCACATCGGTAGCCGAAGCCGCGGTTATCAGCAGAGTCGATGTCAGCGGCAATCAGCGCGTCGACGCCGAGACCATCCGCAATTACATCGCCATCAAGCCCGGCAAGCCGTTCTCGAGCGCCGACATCGACGCCGCCGTCAAGGCGCTGTTCGGCACCGGCCTGTTCTCGGACGTCCAGATCAACCAGGTTGGATCGAGCCTGGTGGTCAAGGTTTCCGAGTACAAGGTAGTCAATCAGGTCCTGTTCCAGGGCAACAAGAAGATCAAGGATAACGCGCTTCAGATGGCTATCCAGCTGAAGCCGCGCTCGGCCTTCTCGCAGCAGGCGCTCGATGCCGATGTCGAGTCGGTCAAGGCCGCCTACCGGCATATCGGCCGTGACGATGCCGGTGTTACCGCGCAGGTCATGGACCTCGGCGAGAATCGGGTGAATGTGGTCTTCAACATCACCGAAGGCGACCGCACCCAGATCGCCGCCATCAACTTCGTCGGCAACCACGCTTTTTCCAGCCGCCGCCTGTCGGATGTGATCAACACCAAGCGCTCGTCCTGGCTGTCCTTCGTGCTGCGCGACGACGTCTATGACGAGGACAAGCTGCGCGCCGACCAGGAGTTGCTGCGTCGTTTCTACTACAATCACGGCTATGCCGACTTCCAGGTCGTCTCGGCTGTCGGCGAGCTCGATAACGCCACCAACAAATACACGGTCACCATCACCGTCCAGGAAGGCGACCTCTATACGTTCGGCGATGTCAGCGTCGAGAGCACCATTCCCGAGGTCGATCTGAAGTCGCTGGAGTCGACGGTCGAGACCCACAAGGGTGACAAGTACAACGCCAAGGACGTCGAGGACTCGATCGTTGCCCTGACCGAGAAGGTCGCGGGCTCCGGTTACGCCTTCGCCCAGGTGACGCCGCGCGGTGACCGTAATTTCGAAAACCACACCATTTCGGTGGTCTACACCATCGACCAGGGCACCAAGGCCTATATCGAACGCATCGAAATCCGCGGCAACGACCGTACGCGCGATTATGTCATCCGTCGCGAATTCGATGTCAGCGAAGGCGACGCTTTCAACCAGGTTCTCATCCAGCGCGCGAAGAAGCGGCTGGAAAACCTTGATTACTTTACGTCCGTCGACATTTCGACGGTTCCAGGCTCCGCTCCGGATCAGGTCGTGCTCGTGGTCACCGTTGTCGAGAAGTCGACCGGTGAGTTTTCGGTCGGCGCAGGCTATTCGACCGGCGGCGACACGCCTGGACCGTCGGTGGAAGGCTCGATCACCGAGCGCAACTTCCTCGGTCGCGGCCAGTATATCAAGCTGTCGGCCGGCGGCGGCAAGAATTCGCGCGACTACAGCCTTTCCTTCACCGAACCTTATTTCCTCGGTCGGCGCATCGCGGCGGGCTTCGACATCTATAAGTCGACCCGCGAGTACAACAACAGCTACGACAGCGATACGACTGGTGCGACGATCCGCTTCGGCCTGCCGATCACGGACAGCATCTCGACCCAGCTGGCGTACAATATCTCGCAAGAAAAGTATTCCGTCGACAATAGCTGCTTGAACTCCGCCGGGATCTACGTTCCCGGTCAGCCATGTAACATTTCGCAGGCGGTCCTTAACGGCATTCAAGAGAGCCCGTGGGTCAAGTCTTCGGTCAGCCTGGGCCTAGTGTACAACACCATCGACGACATGAAGAACCCGCATGAGGGTATATACGCGACGGGCACGACCGAATTCGCGGGCCTCGGCGGCGACGCCAAATGGGCGAAGTTCACCGGTCGTGCCAGCGTCTATCAGACCTTGTCTGAGCAATGGGACGTGGTCGGCCTGGTTTCGGGTGGCGCCGGCTACATCGCCAGCTATGGCAACAACGGTCTGCGCATCTTTGACTATTTCCAGAGTAATGACCGTATGATCCGCGGCTTCGAATATGGCGGTATCGGCCCGGTTGCTCCCGGACCGAGCGGTGACCATCTCGGCGGTTCGACCTATTTCAATGCCTCCGCCGAAGCGCAGTTCCCGTTGCCGGCCATTCCGGAGAGCTTCGGTCTGCGCGGCGCTGTCTTCGCGGATGCGGCAACCCTCTATGGCAACAAGCTCGGTGCTACGCTGGTCGATCCGTCGTCTACGGGTATGCAGGTGCGTGCCTCGGTTGGTCTCGGCCTGATGTGGGCTTCGCCGTTCGGTCCGATCCGCATCGACTATGCGATACCGGTCAAGAAACAGCCGCATGACAACGTGCAGGAATTCAACTTCGGTATTGCGACGCGCTTCTAATTTCGTTGTCGCGATTTTCCGGGCCGGATGACGGCCCGGAGTGGACTGACCCGACCCAGCTGGATATTGCTTCTGGAATGACCGATCCGGTGTTCTTCGCGCCTTCACGCCGGTATACGGCTGGCGAAGTCGCGAATCTGACCGGCGCCAGCCTGGTCGATTCCACGCAGGCCGAAATCGCCATCGAGGCGCTGGCTCCGGCTAATGAAGGCGGCAACGGCGCGCTCGTCTTTGTCGACGGCAAGCGCAATTTTGCCCTGATGCAGGCGCTCAAGGCGGCCGCCGTCCTTTGCCCCGCTGATTTTGCCGGCAAGGCGCCGCAAGGTGTTGCGGTGCTGGTGCATCCGCGACCGCAACAGGCTTTCGCCATGGTCGGGCGCCTGCTGTTCCCGCAGGCCGCCACTCCAGGACCGATGACCGGGGAGACGGGCGTATCGGCGCATGCGTTCGTCGATCCGTCCGCGCACATCGAGGATGGGGCGATCGTCGAGGCAGGCGCCGTGATCGGTCCCGACGTTTCGATCGGCAGTGGCACCGTGATTGCGCCCCATGCCGTGATCGGCCGTTCCTGCAGAATCGGCCGGGACGGCTTCATTGGCCCCGGCGCCAGCATCCAATACGCGCTTCTCGGCAACCGTGTCATCATCCATGGCGGCGCCAGGATCGGCCAGGACGGCTTCGGCTTCGTGGGTGGCGCCAAGGGGCCCGAACGCGTGCCGCAGATCGGCCGCGTCATCATCCAGGATGATGTCGAGATCGGCTCCAATTCGACCGTCGATCGCGGCGCGATGTCCGACACGGTTATCGGCCAGGGGACCAAGATCGACAATCTGGTTCAGATCGCCCACAATGTTCGCATCGGCCGCAATTGCATTATAGCGGGCCTTTCGGGTATCTCCGGTTCCGTCGTCGTCGGCGACAACGTCACCATGGGTGGCGGTGTCGGCCTCGCCGACCATTTGACCATCGGGGCGGGAGCCAAGCTTGCCGCCAGAAGTGGGTTCATGAACAACGTGCCGGCAGGCGAGGTCTGGGGTGGTTATCCGGCGCAGCCGATGGCGGAAGCCCTGCGCGAGATCGCGATGCTGCGCAGGTTCGCCAAGACCCGCAAGCAGGGCGACGGAAATGGCTGACGTGGTGGCAACGACGCTCGATACGGTCGACATAATGGGGCTGATGAAGCTCCTGCCGCATCGCTATCCGTTCCTGATGATCGACCGCATCGTCGAAATCGACGGCAACGACTCCGCCATCGGCATCAAGAACGTGACGATGAACGAGCCGCACTTCCAGGGCCATTTTCCCGAGCAGCCGGTGATGCCGGGGGTGCTCATCATCGAGGCCATGGCGCAGACAGCCGGCGCCATCTGCATCCGCAGCCTCAAGACGGAAACGCCTTCCCTGGTCTATTTCCTGACCATCGACAATGCGAAGTTCCGCAAACCGGTCGTTCCGGGCGACCAGTTGAAGATCTACGTCAAGAAGATCAAAATGCGCGGCAACCTGCTCAAATTTGCTTGCGAGGCGACGGTGGACGGCGCGAAAGCGGCGGAAGCCGAGATCTCGGCTATGATGGTTACCGGCTGACGGTTCGAAATGCTCATGAAAGTCCAGACATCCATTCATCCTTCCTCGGTCGTCGAGGAAGGCGCGCAACTCGGCGAAGGCGTCCGTATCGGACCCTTCTGCTACGTCAGCGCTGACGCCGTGATAGCCGACCGCGTCGAACTGGTCAGCCACGTTTCGGTGCTTGGCGCGACAACGATCGGAGCCTCGACCAAGGTCTATCCGATGGCGACGCTCGGCGGACCGCCGCAAAACACCAAGCACAAGGGCGGCCGCACCACGCTGGTGATCGGCGAGAATTGCACGATCCGCGAAGGCGTCACCATGCATCTCGGCACCGATACCAGCCGCGCCGAGACGACCATCGGCGACAACGGCAATTTCCTGGCCTATGCCCACATCGCCCATGATTGCGTCGTCGGCAAGAATGCCACCTTCGCCAATGGTGCCACGCTGGGCGGACATTGCGAGATCGGCGACAACGTCTATATCGGCGGCCTCAGCGCCGTTCATCAATTCGTGCGTGTCGGCGACAACGCCTTCCTCGGCGGCTGCTCGGCGTTTGTCGGCGATGTCATCCCCTACGCCATTGCCGTCGGCAACCGCGCCAGCCTGCGCGGCCTGAACATCATCGGGCTGAAGCGAGCCGGTCTGCCGCGTTCGGAAATCTACCTGTTGCGCAAGGCCTACAGGATGATTTTCGACCGTTCCCGTACGGTCGGCGAGAATGTCGAACTGGCCAAGGTGGAATTCGCTTCATCGCCAACGGCCGTGAAGATCATCGAGTTCATCTCCAGCCGCGGCAAGCGGCACTATGCCGTCCCGTCGCTCAAGGGTGGCGGCGACGATGACAACGGCGATGACGAGGGCTGAGCCGACCGAAGCCCGGCTTGTACTCGCGCCCGGCTCCAGGATCGGCATCATCGCCGGTGGCGGCAGTCTGCCGGTGGAGGTCGCCGCGGGCTTGGCCCGACAGGGCCACGCCCCTTTCATCATCCTGGTCGATGGCGAAGTCGACCGCGAGGCGGATTTTGCCGAATACGCGCAGGAAGGGCTGGCGCTGGAGCAAATCGGTTCGTTGGTTCCCTTGCTCAGGCGCCAGCGCATCAGCCATCTGGTGCTTGCCGGCGAGATCAGGCGCCGGCCACAGCTGTCCAAAATACGCCCGAGCCTTGGCCTGCTGGCGATCATACCGTCTTTGGTCGTTGCCCTGGCGCGCGGCGACGACGGGCTGCTCAAGATGCTGACGCGAGGTTTGGAGAAACGGGGCGTCACGGTGGTCGGCGCACATGAAGTTGTTCCCGAGCTGGCAGCCAGTGAAGGCACGCTGACGCTGGCCGCGCCCCGCCAATCCGATTGGCGCGATATCCAGGCCGGACGAGCAGCTGCCAAGGCCATCGGCGCGCTGGACATCGGTCAGGCGGCGGTGGCTATCGGCGGGCGAGCTATCGCGCTGGAAGGCGTCGAAGGTACCAGAGGCCTGCTCGAAAGAACGCGGGATTTGCGCGGCCATGGCAGGCTTGCCGGCAAAGAGCGCGGCGTGCTGGTCAAATGCGCCAAACCCGGTCAGGAGTTGCGTGCCGACCTGCCTTCGATCGGCCCCGAAACCGTCGAAGCCGCGCATGCCGCCGGGTTGGCCGGCATCGCGGTCGAAGCCGGTCATGCGCTCGTTCTTGAAGGCCCGGCGACGTTGGCGCGCGCCAATGCGCTTGGCCTGTTCATCGTCGGTCTGCCTCCAATGGAGCCGGCTAATGGCCAGTGACAAGCCGCTCAAGATCGCGATCGTTGCCGGCGAGGAATCCGGCGATCTGCTCGGCGCCGATATCGTGCGGGCGCTGGAGCGATCGAGCGGCCGCAAGGTGCAGCTCGTCGGCATTGGCGGCCGGCATCTGCGGCAGCTCGGGCTGACGCCGCTGTTCGAGGGCAGCGAGATCGCATTGATGGGCTTCAGCGCTGTGCTGCGCGACCTGCCGCGGCTCATGCGGCGCATCAGACAGACGGCGGCGACGATCGCGGCCGAGCGGCCGGATTGCCTGATCACCATCGACAGTCCGGATTTTTCGCTGCGCGTGGCAAAAAAGGTCCGCGCGGCCAATTCCGCCATCCCGATCGTCCACTATGTCTGCCCGAGCGTGTGGGCATGGCGGCCGGGCAGGGCGGCGGCGATGAAGCCTTATGTCGACCATATCCTGTGCATCCTGCCCTTCGAGGTGAAGGCGCTTGCCCGTCTCGGCGGGCCACCCGGCACCTATGTCGGCCACCGCCTGACCCAGGATCCCGGCGTGCTCGCCGCCGCCAAGACGCAGAGCCTGCCGCGCGACCTTGCCGAGGATCGTGTGAAGACCTTGCTTGTGCTGCCGGGCTCGCGCCGAGGCGAGGTGCGTCGGCTGTTGGAACCGTTCGGCAAGACGGTATCTGTGTTGCACCAGCGCGGCCATCGCTTGCGTGTGCTGTTGCCGACGGTTCCGCATGTTGCCGACCTGGTGAGAGCGTCGGTCGCGACCTGGGACGAGAAACCGGAAATCATAACCGAGCCGGAGCGCAAGTGGCAGGCCTTCGGCAAGGCCGACGCGGCGCTGATCGCTTCGGGAACGGTCTCGCTTGAACTGGCGCTCGCCGGCGTGCCGATGATTTCCAGCTACAAGCTCGATCCGATCGCGCGCCAGATTCTGCACAAACTGGTGACCGCATGGTCGGCGCTGCTGCCCAACCTGATTTCCGACCGCGCGGTGGTTCCAGAGTTTTACGACCAGTATGTCCGGCCGGAGAATCTGGCGCGGCAGCTGGAAGCATTGTTCGCCGACACCGGCATGCGCGCCTGGCAGAAGGCCGGCTTTGCCGACATCGCCCGCCGCATGGCGACCCAAAGACCGTCCGGCGAAATTGCCGCCGAGGTGGTGATGGGATGCATCAAAAGAGCGAATAGGGAGTAGCGAGTAGCGAATAACAGCTTGGTGCCTGTTTCCCTATTCGCTACTCGCTATTTCGCTATTCGCTCAAATCACCGCTTCGCTATCGGCACGTAATCGCGTTCGGTGGCGCCGGTGTAGAGCTGGCGCGGGCGGCCGATCTTTTGGTGCGGATCCTCGATCATTTCCTTCCACTGTGCGATCCAGCCGACGGTGCGCGCAACCGCGAACAGCACGGTGAACATGGTGGTGGGGAAGCCCAGCGCCTTCAGCGTGATGCCGGAATAGAAGTCGACGTTCGGGTAGAGCTTCTTTTCGATGAAGTACTCGTCGGTCAGTGCGATCTTTTCCAGTTCCATCGCGATGTCGAGCAGCGGATCGTCCTTGATGCCGAGCTCGCCCAGCACCTCATGCGCGGTCTTCTGCATGATTTTCGCACGAGGATCGTAATTCTTGTAGACGCGGTGGCCGAAGCCCATCAGGCGGAACGGATCGTTCTTGTCCTTGGCGCGGGCAATGAACTCCGGAATGTGATCGACATGGCCGATCTCGCCCAGCATGTTCAGCGCCGCTTCGTTGGCGCCGCCATGCGCCGGTCCCCACAGGCAGGCAATGCCGGCGGCGATGCAGGCGAAGGGATTGGCGCCCGACGAGCCGGCGAGGCGAACGGTCGAGGTCGAGGCGTTCTGCTCGTGATCGGCGTGCAGGATGAAGATGCGGTCCATGGCGCGCGCCAGGACCGGATTGATCTTGTACTCCTCGCACGGCACGGCAAAGCACATATGCAGGAAGTTGGCGGCGAAGCCGAGATCGTTCTTCGGGTAAATGAAGGGCTGGCCGATGTGGTATTTATAGGCCATCGCGGCGATCGTCGGCATCTTGGCGATCAGGCGCATCGAGGCGATCATGCGCTGATACGGGTCTGAGATGTCGGTCGAGTCGTGATAGAAGGCCGACAGCGCGCCGACCACGCCGCACATCACCGCCATCGGATGCGCGTCGCGGCGGAAGCCGGTGAAGAAGCGCGACATCTGCTCATGCACCATGGTGTGGCGCGTCACGCGATAGTCGAAGTCGTCCTTCTGCGCCTTGGTCGGCAGCTCGCCATAAAGCAGGAGATAGCAGACTTCGAGGAAGTCGCCATGCTCGGCCAGCTGATCGATCGGAAAGCCGCGGTGCAGGAGGATGCCGGCATCGCCGTCGATGAAGGTGATCGCCGACTCGCAGCTTGCCGTCGACGTGAAACCCGGATCGTAGGTGAAGGCGCCGGTGGTGCTGTAGAGCGCGCCGATGTCGATGACATCAGGCCCGACCGTCCCGCTTCGCACCTTGAACTCGTGCGTCTTGCCGTCCAAATCGAGCGTGGCAGTCGACGGGTGCGCCTTGCCGCCCGTGTCCAGCTTTTTCGCAGCTTCGCTCATTCTCAAACTCCTTTTGTATCCTCATGCCGGCAAGGCAAATCCTGCCAACGACACGTGAAGTCACCGGAATGCGCGAACTCGCCACCGCATTTTAGGAGGTGCGTGCCAGATTGGGCCAAGGCCTAATGTTGCACTGCGAAACGCACCTTTCAATGCCAATCTTCTTGGGCCAGTTCACACCTAATCGATTTGATCGCCAATCCGCGCCAGGCTTTCCTCGCGACCCAGCACGGCAAGCACGTCGAACACGCCGGGCGATGTGCTGCGGCCGGTCAGCGCCGCCCGAAGCGGCTGCGCCACGGCGCCGAGCTTGTGACCGCCGGCCTGCGCGAAGTCGCGGATCGCGGCCTCGGCCGAAGCCGCGCTCCAGCCGCCGGAAACCGTCGCCAGCGCCGCATGGGCGCCGCCCAGGATGGCGCGCGCATCGGCATTGAGCAAGCCGGCCGCCTTCTCGTCCAGCGGCAAGGGCCGTTCCACGAAAAGGAATGACGCGCCGTCGACCAGCTCGACCAGGGTTTTTGCCCGCTCCTTGAGGCCGGGCATGGCGGCAAGCAGCTGCGCCTTGCGCTTGTCATCGAGCTTTGCCGCCAACGCCGGGCCGCCTTCGAGATAAGGCAAGGTGGCGACGAAGATATCGAACAGCGCATGATCGTCCATCTTGCGCATGTGGACGCCATTCAGCGCGTCGAGCTTGGCGAAGTCGAAGCGCGCCGCGCCCTTATTGACGTCGCCGATATCGAACCAGGCGATCATGTCCTTGATCGACATCACCTCGTCGTCGCCATGGCTCCAGCCGAGCC
This sequence comes from Mesorhizobium sp. ORM8.1, assembly GCF_053005525.2. Classification (NCBI taxonomy): domain Bacteria; kingdom Pseudomonadati; phylum Pseudomonadota; class Alphaproteobacteria; order Hyphomicrobiales; family Phyllobacteriaceae; genus Mesorhizobium; species Mesorhizobium sp. ORM8.1. The sequence goes on from NZ_CM132600.1 coordinate 7,338,870, forward strand.
GGGCCAGATAGTTGAGCAGCGCCTCGGGCAGGTAACCCATGGCGCGGTAAGCTTCGACGCCGAGCGCGCCATGCCGCTTCGACAGTTTGGCGCCATCTGCGCCGTGGATCAGCGGGATGTGCGACATCGACGGCACGTCCCAGCCCATAGCGTTGTAGATCACGGTCTGGCGCGCGGCATTGGTCAGATGGTCGTCGCCGCGGATGATGTGGGTGACGCCCATGTCGTGGTCGTCGACGACGACGGCATGCATATAGGTCGGGACACCGTCCGAACGCAGGATGATGAAATCGTCGAGATCCTTGTTGGGGAAGCGAACCTCGCCCTGCACGCGGTCGTCAACCACGGTCTCGCCCTCGGTCGGCGCCTTGATGCGGATGGCGCCTTTCACCCCGGCCGGCGCCTCGGACGGATCGCGATCGCGCCACGCGCCATTGTAGCGCGGCGGCAGGCTCTTGGCGCGTGCCGCCTCGCGCATCGCCTCGAGCTCGGCGGGCGTCTCATAGGCGTAATAGGCCTTGCCCAGGCGCACGAGCTCCTCGGCCACCTCGCGATGGCGCGGCGCGCGCTCGAACTGCGAGACGGCCTCGCCGTCCCAGGAAAGTCCGAGCCACGTGAGCCCGTCGAGGATCGCAGCCGTTGCCGCCTCCGTGGAGCGCTCACGATCGGTGTCCTCGATGCGCAGCAGCATCGTGCCGCCGGTATGCTTGGCATAGAGCCAGTTGAACAGCGCCGTGCGCGCGCCGCCGATATGCAGATAGCCTGTCGGCGAGGGGGCAAAGCGGGTGACGACCTTGTCGGACATGGAACTCTCGAAGCGGCGCTGAAAACAGGCATTTTTCGCGCGGACTTTCGCGCGATGCGGGTTCATGTAGCATAGGCGGTCTTGGGCGCAAGGGGCAGACCCGATGGCTGGACGTGGCCGGGGCGAGGGAGAGGGCGAGGGGACGGCAGTTGGCGTTAGCGAGCGCCTGCTGTTTGCCGACGTCAGCGCCGCCGAAGCGGCGCCGGTTTTACTCCCGGCGCCTCCACCTACCCCGACTGAAATCTTACCGCAAAACCGCGACGCGCCACGCAAGGTTTTGCCGGCATCGATCATCACGCTGCGCAAGCAGCTTCGCCGTTTTTCGCTTCCGGCATTGCGGCAAGGCGTCGGCACTGCCGCGACCACGGAACTCGATCGCGGCATCGGCTTCCTGCTGGTGCCGGTGTTCCTGGCCGCCGGCGTCATCTATTACTTCTCGCTCAGCACCGAGCCCGATCTCTACAGGCCGCTTGCGACGGTGGCCTTGATGGCCGTGTGCGCGGTCGGTTTCCGTTCCTGGCCGAGAACGCATCTCATCTTCATGGCCACGCTGTTCTGCGCCCTGGGCTTTCTGGCCGCCAAGGTCGAGACATGGCGCGCGGCAACGCCGATGCTCGGCTCCGAAATCCAGACCCGGCTGACCGGCCGCCTGGTCATCGCCGAGCCGACGGCCAATGGCCGCGTCAGGCTGACCATCGACGTCATGTCGACCGAGCATCCGACGCTGCGCTACGTGCCGGACCGCGTCAGGTTGTCTGCGCGTCGGATCCCGCCTGATATGCGAGCAGGATCGATCTTGACCGGCTACGCCAAGCTCTTGCCACCGACAGGGCCGGTGCGGCCGGACAGCTACGACTTTTCCTTCGACAGCTATTTTACCGGCATCGGCGGCAGCGGATTTTTCCTGGGCGATCCAAAATTGGTTTCAGCAACAGCCGAAGCGCCGTTTGGCGCCGGCATCGCCCTGGCCATCGAGAACGCGCGGGAAGGGATTGCCGACCACATCCGGAGCAATATCGGCGGCTCAGAAGGCGAGATCGCCGCCGCGTTGATTGTCGGCGTGCGCGCCGGCATTCCCGAAGAGATCAACGAGTCCATGCGGCGCACCGGCATCTATCACATCATCTCGATCTCGGGCCTGCACATGGCGCTGGTCGCCGGCACGATCATGGTGCTCTTGCGCGGCGCCTTCGCGCTGTTTCCGGATTTTTCGTCACGCCGGCCCGTCAAGAAATACGCCGCGGCAATAGCGCTGCTCTCGATCGCCGCATACCTCGTCATTTCCGGCATCGTGGTCGCGGCCGAGCGTAGCTTCATCATGCTGGCGGTGATGCTGGTTGCGGTGCTCTTCGACCGCGCGGCGCTGACCATGCGCAATCTGGCGATCTCGGCGATCGCCGTCATCCTGGTGTCGCCGCACGAGGTGGTCGGCCCGAGCTTCCAGATGTCGTTTGCCGCAACCGCGGCGCTCGTCGGCGTCTATGCCGGCTGGGCGGACTACCGCGCCGGCAAAATACGGGCGCCGCCGGCAAAGCTTTCATTCCTGGGTTTCTGGTCGAGAAAACTGGCTGTTGGTGTCGGCGGCGCGGCGATGACATCGCTGATCGCCGGCAGTGCGACGGTGTTGTTTGCCATCTGGCACTTCCAGCGCGTATCGCCGCTCAGCGTGGTTGCGAACCTCGCGGTCATGCCGATCGTCTCGCTGATCGTGATGCCGTTTGCGGTGCTCAGCGCATTGGCCATGCCCTTCGGTCTCGACGGTCCATTCCTCTATGTGATGGGCAAGGGCCTGACGGCGATGGTGGCGATTTCGGCGTGGCTTTCCGAGCGCTCGCCGGTCGACGCCGTCGGCTTGATCTCGATCCAGTCGGTGCTGTTGGCGACCATCGCGCTTGTCATCGCCACCATGGCGACCACCTGGCTCAGGTTCGCGGCCGTGCCTTTCGCGCTCGCCGCCTTGTTGGCGATTCCGCACGTCCGCACGCCTGACCTTCTCATTTCGGAGGACGCGCATCTGGTAGCGATGCCGATCGGTGGCGGCGAGCTTGCCATCAACCGTGAACGCTCCAACGAATTCACCACCGACAATTGGAAGCGAGCACTGCAGGCCGGGGCAATCGTGCCGCCGGAGATGTTCGCCAAAGGCGCGTTGGACGTCGCCGATCCAGTCGATTTGCCACCGGGCTCGCCCTTCTACTGCACTGGCGACCTGTGCATCGGCAGGCATCCGTCCGGCGCGATCGTGGCGCTCGCCGAGACACGCGACAGCGCCCGCCCAGCCTGCGGCTTCGCCGACCTTATCGTCATCAACGACGCCACCGCCTACAATCCTTGCTGGGATCCGCGCATTCTCGTCGTCACCAAGCGACAGCTCGCGCGTGACGGCAGCGCGGCCGTCTTCTTCGACACGCAGTCGGCAACGGCGCGGCCAGTCATTCGCTACGCCGTCGAGCAGCCGTACCGGCCCTGGCACGAGCAGCGGAAATACACCCGCGAGGCGAGGGGCTACCGCCGTACAAAAAGCCGGAGAGGACGGATGCGAAGCCCGCCCAACCGGCTCAGTAGCGCCTGATCAGTCCGACCAGCTTGCCCTGCACCTTGACGCGGTCAGGCCCGAAGATGCGCGTCTCATAGGCCGGGTTGGCGGCTTCGAGCGCGATCGAGGCGCCTTTGCGGCGGAAGCGCTTGAGCGTCGCTTCCTCGTCGTCGACCAGCGCCACCACGATCTCGCCCGGGCTCGCCGTATCGGCGTTGCGGATGATGACGGTGTCGCCATCGAAGATGCCGGCCTCGATCATCGAATCGCCCTTGACCTCGAGCGCGTAATGCTCGCCGCCCATGATCATGTCCGGCGGCACCGAGATCGAATGCGTCCGGTGCTGGATGGCGTCGATCGGTACACCGGCGGCGATACGGCCCATCACAGGGATCGACACGGCCGAGATCGCATCGTCGTCATTGCTGGGCGACGGCGCGCGCGACGATGCAGCAGGCTTGATCTGCCGGCCGAGATTGCCTTGACCCTGGCCACCCTGGATGACGCTTGGCGAAAACTTCCTCGCGGCATTGAGGCCGGGCGCGATCGAATCGGGCAGCCGCAGCACTTCAAGCGCGCGCGCCCGGTTGGGCAGCCGGCGAATGAAGCCGCGTTCTTCCAGCGCCGTGATCAGCCGATGGATGCCGGACTTCGATGCAAGGTCGAGCGCTTCCTTCATTTCGTCGAAGGACGGAGGAATGCCGCTCTCCTTCAGACGTTCGTGGATGAACATCAGGAGTTCATGTTGTTTGCGCGTCAGCATCGGCGACCCCCACGGGTTCTGAAACCAGAATCAGAAAAACAAACCCAGAACAAACACTATCTGTTCCAGTTGTGTTCCGCAACCGTTTAAAGTTTAGTGAATTTGTTAGGACAGTCGAAACCATGTTGCGCCCGCTTGGGCGCCGCCGCGACGGCCGGCTGAGCCTTAGGTCTTGATTCCGTTCCATTTTACAACCCCATCGTTCATAAGAGATAGGGCATCAGCATCGCGGATGCGCAGGGCGGGATGAGCTCTGCACCCCAGTTTACATGCGGCACCGTGAACGAAACGAACTCAAAATGCCAACTTTGGCAATGCTGCGGTCTATCGCTGGCATCGATGGACCAGCGGACAAGGACAAAAGGGTCTTGCCGGATCGTGGACGGCGGTGAGACAAACCGCGCATGGCTGGCCGGCGGCGTCATGCGCTGCGTCGGGTCCAAACGGGAGGCGATTGCACTATGACGGGAATTCCTGATCTGGCGTCTGTCGAGGCGATGGACGCCGCCGATCCGTTGCGCGCCATGCGCGATCGCTTCGTGCTGCCGGAGGGGGTCATTTATCTCGACGGCAATTCGCTGGGCGCTGCTTCACCCGATGTCTTCACCGAGATCGAGAACGCCGCCAGGCGTGAATGGGCGCAGGATCTGATCCGCGCCTGGAACACCGCCGGCTGGTTCGACATGCCGGTCGAATTGGGCGACCAGCTCGGGCGCTTGATCGGCGCGGCACCTGGCCAGACCGTCGTCTGCGATACGACTTCGATCAACATCTACAAGGTTTTGCATGCAGCGCTGGCGATGCGGCCTGAACGGTCGGTCATTGTTGCCGAGGGCGACAGCTTTCCAACCGACCTCTACATGGCGGAAGGCGCGGCCTCGACACGCCCCGGCACGGTGCTGCGGCTGGAAGGCGTCGACGCCCCGACGATCGAGGAACTGATCGACAGCCAAGTTGCGGTCATCCTGGTCAACCACGTCAACTACAAGTCCGGACGGTTGCGCGACATGGCGGCCCTGACGCGCAAGGCCCACCAGGCTGGTGCGTTGATCGTCTGGGATCTCTGTCACACCGCCGGTGCGCTGCCGGTGGACCTCGATGGCTCGAATGCCGATTTCGCCATCGGCTGCACGTACAAATACCTCAATGGCGGGCCGGGCGCGCCGGCCTTCATCTATGCCGCGAACCGTCACCATCGCGAGGTCCATCAACCGCTCAACGGCTGGTGGGGTCATGCAAGGCCTTTCGCGTTCGAGCAGGGCTATGCCGCCGGTACGGGCATCCGCCGGTTCCTGTGCGGAACGCAGCCGGTGCTGTCGATGCGGGCGCTGAAAGGCGCGCTCAATCTCTGGGACGAGGTCGACATGAACGCCGTGCGCGATAAGAGCGTCGCATTGACGGATCTGTTCATCCGGTTGGTCGAAGCCAAATGCGGCGCCTACGGCCTCGAGCTGGAAAGCCCGCGCGACGGCGCCCAACGCGGCAGCCAGGTTTCGTTCGCCCATCCGCATGGCTACCAGGTCATGCGCGCCTTGATCGAACGTGGCGTGATCGGCGATTTCCGCGCGCCGTCCACCATTCGCTTCGGCTTCACGCCGCTCTATGTCGGCTATCGCGATGTCTGGGACGCGGTCGAGGTGCTGGAAGACATCCTGGGCACCGGCGCCTGGCAGGACGCGCGCTTTGCGGTGAAAACCGCCGTCACCTGAAGCGGTCCGCTCAACGAGCCTTCTCGGAGCGCAGGCGAAAACGCTGGATCTTGCCGGTCTGGGTCTTGGGCAAGGCCGCGATGAACTTGACGGAGCGCGGGTATTTGTATGGCGCGATCGTTGCCTTGACATGATCCTGCAGGCGTTTGACGGTCGCGGCGTCCGGCGCCACGCCGGTTGCCAGCACGACATGCGCCTCGACAATCTGGCCGCGTTCGGCGTCCTCGGCGCCGATGACGGCGCATTCCGTGACGTCGGGGTGCGACAGAAGTGCTGCTTCGACCTCGGGTCCGGCAATGTTGTAGCCGGCGCTGACGATCATGTCGTCGGAGCGGGCGGCGAAGTGGAAGAAGCCGTCCTCGTCGTGGACGAAGGTGTCGCCGGTCAGGTTCCAGCCGTCGCGGACATAGTCTGCCTGGCGGCTATCGGCCATATAGCGGCAGCCTGTCGGGCCACGCACCGCGAGCCTGCCAATCGTGCCGCGCGGCAATTCGCGCATCGCGTCGTCTACGATGCGCGCCTCATAGCCGCCCACCGGCTTGCCGGTCGAAGCCGGCTTCCTATCGTCGAAGCGGTTGGAGATGAAAATGTGCAACATCTCGGTCGCCCCGATGCCGTCGAGGATCGGCTTGCCGGTCTTGCGCGTCCATTCTTCGAAGACAGGAGCGGGCAGCGTCTCGCCAGCCGAAACCGCGACGCGCAGCGACGACAAATCGGCTCCTTCGTCCATGGCTTTCAACATGGCGCGGTAGGCGGTCGGTGCGGTGAAGGAGATGGTTGCCCTGTAGGTCTCGATGATGTGGATCATGTTGGGCGGCGTCGCCTGCTCCAGCAGCGTCGCCGCCGCGCCGAAGCGCAGCGGGAAAATGGCGAGCCCGCCGAGGCCAAAGGTGAAGGCCAGCGGCGGCGAACCGACAAATATGTCGTCGGGCGTCACCTGGAGAACCTCGCGGGCATAGGCGTCGGCGATGATCAACAGGTCGCGATGAAAATGCATGGTCGCCTTGGGCACGCCCGTTGTCCCCGAGGTGAAGCCGAGAAGCGCTACGTCGTCGCGTCCGGTGTCGACGGCCGTGAAGGTGACGGACTTGTCGAGGGCGGCGCGGTCGAGTTCCGCATCGTGGTTGGCGGTGCCGTCGAAGCCGATGACCTGTTTGAGGAAGGCGCTGTCCTTGGCGCAGGCGGTCATATCGTCCATCAGCCGCGTATCGCAAAGCGCGATGCCGATTTCCGCCTTGTCGACGATCTTGGCAAGTTCGCCGGCGCGCAGCATCGGCATGGTGTTGACGACCACGGCACCAACCTTGGTGGCGGCCAGCCAGCAGGCGACCATGGCGGGGTTGTTCGCTGAACGGATCAGCACCCGGTTGCCGGGCTTGACGCCATAATTTTCGACCAGCGCATGGGCCAGCCTGTTCGTCCAGTCGGACAGTTCCTTGTAGGTGCGGCGGCGGCCGTTGCCGATCAACGCGGTACGATCGCCGAAGCCCAGTTGGACCAGCCGGTCGGTCAGTTCGACGCCGGCATTGAGGCGTTCGGGATAGTCGAAGCCGTCGAGAAGGAAGTCCGGCCATTGGTGCGGCGGCGGCAGGTGATCGCGCGTGAAAGTATCGGTGTGCGCCGAAGGTCCGAGCATGCTGCCGCTATCCTTCCTGCTTGCAAGGCGGTCGATGTTGCGGTCCGCGTCTGTCCAGCAACGCCACCCATGCGGCGAGGGAATGCAGGCTCCGGCCCGTGCAGCAGACCTCCCATTGTCGGCTGTTCGTCACGCAGGATTGCACCAGCAGAAATTTGTTTCAAGCCTAAAATGTTTTGCTCCGAAGCATTGACGTTGTGGTCGCTGCTCGCCATTGCTGAGGGAAAGCTGCGTGTCTTGGGAGGGGCCGGTGGTCGAGCATCGCATCGCGGATTGGGACGATGCCTACACCAATGGGGCGAACATCGCAGGCGGCGACCGCTGGCCGGCGGCCTGGGATGGCCCGGCACAGGCGTTTCGCGAGAAGCTCCTTGGGGAGGGCAGGGCACGGCTCGACATCGTCTACGGCCAGGCGCCGCGCAATCGGCTTGATCTCTTTCTCCCCAGCGCCACGCCAAAGGGCCTCGTGGTGTTCATCCATGGCGGCTACTGGATGGAGTCGGGCAAGGACTCCTGGTCGCATCTCGCCAACGGGGCCGTCAGCCGCGATTTTGCCGTCGCCATGCCCTCCTACACCCAATGTCCCGAGATCAGGATCAGCGGCATCGTCGATGAAATGGCGGTCGCGGTTCGCACTGCGGCGGCGATGGTCGAGGGTCCGCTGATGCTGACCGGACATTCAGCCGGCGGCCATCTCGCCTGCCGCATGATCACCACGACCACGCCGCTGTCGCCCGATGTGACGCGGCGCATACGCAACGTCGTTTCGATTTCAGGCCTGCACGATCTTCGCCCGCTCATGCGCACGCAGATGAATGCGACACTGGCGATCGACGAGCAGGAAGCGCTGAGAGAAAGCCCGGCGCTGCTGCGGCCTCTGCCAGGAGCGCGCGTTGCGTGCTGGGTCGGCGGCGGCGAGCGTTCCGAGTTCCTGCGCCAAAGCGCTTTGCTCGCCAACATCTGGACCGGACTTGGCGCCGCCACGAGCTTGGTGGTCGAGCCCGACCGGCATCATTTCAATATCGTGGATGGTCTCGTGGACCTCGACCATCCAATGACGCGAACATTGGTCGACGAGTAAGGGGCTCAGCGCAGCATCAGCACGTTGCATGCGGCGCCGGCTTGCGCGGCGGGCGCGAAGGGTTCGCGCACGATCAGGCCGTTGGCGTCGGCCAACATCCGCAGCATCGAGGAATCCTGGATGCCGAAGGGCGTCGCCACCAGTTGGCCGGCATCCTCGCGCACCACCGCGCGCACATAATCCTGCCGGAGATCATTCGCCTGCATAGCGCTGCCCAGCTTCGCGGTGCGCAAGTCTTGGCTGTTGTCGCGGCCGCCGAGCCGCGCCAGAAGCGGCTTCAGGAAAAGCTGCGAGCAGACGATGCTCGCCACCGGATTGCCGGGCAGGCCGATGCAACGGACATTGCCAAGCCGGCCAAACATCAATGGTTTGCCGGGGCGCATGGCGATCTTCCAGAAATCGAGCTGCATGCCTTCGCCGGTCAGCACGTCATGGATCAGGTCATGGTCGCCGACCGAGGCGCCGCCCAGCGTGACGATGACGTCGGCGCCGGCCTCGACGGCTTTTTTCACCAGCGCGGCAATCGCCTCCGGACGGTCAGCGGCAATGCCGAGATCGAGCGCCTGAGCGCCGACCGAGCGCGCGGTGGCGACGACACCATAGGCATTGGACGAGATGATCTGGTCAGGACCAAGTTCGCTGCCCGGCGGCAGCAATTCGTCGCCGGTGGCGATGATCGCGACCAGCGGCCGGCGCACGACGGTGAGGTTCGGATGATTGGCCGATGCAGAGAGCGACAGGGCGGCCGGATCGAGCACACGGCCTTTTGCGAGCAGGACATCGCCTTGAGCGAAGTCGAGGCCGCGGCGACGGATATTGCGTCCTTCGGCGGTCGGCTCGGCCACTTCGATCTGGCCATCGCCGAGGTCGCGGACATTCTCCTGGATGACGATGGTGTCGGCGCCATCCGGCAGCGGCGCTCCGGTGAAGATGCGCACGGCCTGGCCCTTGCCGACAGCACCGGTAAAGCCGCGTCCGGCAGGTGCCATGCCGACCACGGACAGACGCGCCGGCACGGAGGCGACATCGGCCGAGCGCGTGGCATAGCCATCCATGGCCGAGGCATTGAAGGGCGGCTGGGTGCGCAGCGCCACCACCGGTTCCGCCAGAACCCGTCCTGCGGCATCGGCCAGCGCAACGCTTTCGCCCGGCAATGGCGCTGCGCCGTCGAGCAGGCGCTGAAGAGCCTCGTCTACCGGAACCAACGCCATTCAGCTCTTCGCCTTGTAGTCGCCGGACTTGCCGCCGGTCTTCTCGACCAGCCGGATGCCGGAAATCACCATGGCGCGATCCACGGCCTTGGCCATGTCGTAGATGGTGAGGCAGGCGACCGAAGCGGCCGTCAATGCTTCCATCTCCACACCTGTCTTGCCGGTGACGCGGGCAAGCGCGGTGATCTTGAGACCGGGAAGCGCATGGTCTGGCTCGATCTCGACGGCAACTTTGGTCAAAAGCAGCGGATGGCAGAGTGGGATCAGCTCATGCGCCCGCTTGGCGGCCATGATGCCGGCAATGCGGGCGGTGCCGAGCACGTCGCCCTTCTTGGCGTCGCCGGCCAGGATCATGTCCAGCGTTTCCGGCTGCATCGAGACAAAGCCTTCGGCGATCGCCGTGCGGGTCGTCTCGGCCTTGTCGCCGACATCGACCATATTGGCCTCGCCCTTGGCGCCGAGATGGGTGAGGGCGGCCATCGTCAAACGGCCTCGGCCGCTGCCTTGCCTGTGAGCAGCACTTTCGTTGCGGCGGCCACGTCGTCCTGCCGCATCAGGCTCTCGCCGACGAGAAAAGTGCCGATGCCGGTCTTCTGCATCCGGATGCAATCGTCATGGGTGAAGATACCGCTCTCGCTGACCAGCAAGCGGCCGCTCGGCACCATCGACGCCAGCCGCTCGGAGGTGTTGAGATTGGTCTCGAATGTTCTGAGATTGCGGTTGTTGATGCCGATCAACCGCGACGACAGTTTTATCGCGCGCTCGGTCTCCGCCTCGTCATGCACCTCGATCAACGCATCCATGCCAAGTTCGAACGCCACGGCTTCGAGCTCGCTCGCTAGGGCATCGTTGACGCTGGCCATGATGATCAGGATAGCATCCGCGCCCCAGGCGCGCGCTTCGTAGACCTGGTAGGGGTCGAACAGGAAATCCTTGCGCAGCGCAGGCAAAGACACGGCTTTGCGGGCGCTGGTGAGGAATTCCGCAGCACCCTGGAAAGACGGCGCGTCGGTCAGCACCGAAAGGCAGGCCGCACCACCTTGCTGATAGGCTTTCGCAAGCGCCGGCGGGTCGAAATCAGCCCGGATCAACCCCTTGGACGGGCTCGCCTTCTTGATCTCGGCGATCAGCGCGAAGCTGCCCGATCCGCGCTTTGCCTCAAGCGCGGCAAGGAAACCACGCGGCGCGTCGGCGTCTTTCGCCCGCGCCTTGATTTCGGCGAGCGACAGTTTGCTCTTCGCTGCCGCGATCTCTTCGCGCTTGTAGGCTTCGATCTTGCGCAGGATATCCGACAAGGTTTTATCCGTTCGAAATCTCGACCAGCTTCTCAAGGACGATAACCGCGCGACCGCTGTCGATGGCCTGCGTGGCAGCGGCGATACCGTCGGCAAGGGTGGTCGCCTTGCCGGCCACGACCAGCCCAGCGCCGGCGTTCATCAGCACCGTGTCGCGGTAGGCCCCGGCAACGCCGCTCAACATATCGCGCAACGCCTTGGCGTTGTAGGCCGCTTCGCCGCCGCGTAGATCTTTCTTCGTATGGCGCTTCAGCCCAAATGCTTCCGGGGTGAGGGTGAAGCTGCGGATCTCGCCTCCGGCAAGCTCCGCCACCTGCGTTTCGCCCGTAGTGGTGATCTCGTCATAGCCGTCGCCATGGACGACCCAGGCGTGGGCGGTGCCGAGCGCCTTCAGCGTCTCGGCGACCGGCATGATCCATTCGGGCAGGAACACGCCGACCATTTGGCGGCTGACGCTGGCCGGGTTCGACAGCGGTCCAAGCAGGTTGAAGATGGTGCGCGTGCCAAGCTCGCCCCTGACCGGACCGACATGCTTCATCGCCGGATGATGGGCCGGCGCGAACATGAAGCCGACGCCAGCCTCTTGGATGCAACGGCCGATCGTTTCCGGTGAAATGTCGACCTTGACGCCGAGTGCCGTCAGCACGTCAGCCGCGCCGGTCAGCGAGGACAGGCCGCGATTGCCGTGCTTGGCGACCGGCACGCCGGCGGCGGCAATCACAAAGGCGGATCCGGTCGAGATGTTGACGGAATGCGAGTTGTCGCCGCCGGTGCCGACGATATCGATGGCGCCGGGGGGCGCCTCGACACGCAGCATCTTGGCCCGCATCGTCGCGACAGCGCCGGAAATCTCGCTCACCGTCTCGCCGCGCACGCGCAGCGCCATCAGGAACCCGCCGATCTGGCCGGGCGTCGCATCGCCCGACATGATAACGTCGAAAGCCTCGCGCGCTTCCTCGAAGGAAAGTGCTGAGCCGGTCGCGACCTTGGCGATGTGTGTCTTCAGCGCGCTCATCGTGTCTGGGCTTGCGAAACGGCGTTTGGATCGACACGAACGTTGTATTGCGACTGAAGCTGCGCCACCAACTGGTCGAGCAGATCGTCCGACATGCCGGTACCGAAGGATTTCTGCGCGTCCTCCGGAACTGAGCTGCCATCGGCGCCCGCCGGCTCGAAGACCTCAGCGACCTTGAACAGGATCTGGCCGTCGCCGGTTGGCGAGGGGACCAGGCCCGTGCCGCCTTCGCCGACGCCGAACATCGTCGCGGCGCCTTCCTTGCCGAAATCGGCATCGTCGGCTTCGCGCTTCAGGCCGCGCTTGGTCTGCTTGTCGAGCTTGAGCTCGCCGGCGATAACGTCGAGCGTGGCGCCGGCCTTGAGGCGTTTTTCCAGTTCCTGCGCCTTCGCGTCGAGCCGCTTGTCGGTCTCGGCGGCCGTCCAGTCGGCGACGACTTTCTGACGAACTTCGGCTAGCGTGCGGTCGCGCGCCGGCGTAACCGACTGTACTTCGTAGAAGACGAAGCCGTTGTTGGCCGTGGTCAGGCCTTCGTTCTCGGTGTTCGGCTCGGCCGCGAAGACCGATTTGATGAGGTCGGCCGATTCCGGCAGGTCGTTGACGATCGTGCCGTCCGGCCGCAGGCCGGTGCGGTCGATGGCGTCCATGGTGACCACCTTGAGCTTCAGCTTGTCGGCCGCCTGGGCAAGCGATGCGCCCGAGGCTCGGGTGTCTTCGTAGCTGTCGTGGACGTCGAGCAGGATGCGGCTTGCTTCGCCCAAGGCGAGGTCCTTGCGGATCTGGGCTGAGACTTCGGCAAGCGGCTTCACCACCTGTGGCTTGATCTCGGTAACGCGCAACAGCACAGGACCGAAGGCGCCCTGGACGACCGGGCTGACCTCGTTGACGTTGAGCGAGAAGGCGGCGTCGGCCACCGCCTTGTCGGCGACCTTGTCCTTGGACAGCGTGCCAAGCAGCGTGTCGGCCTGCGTCTTGCCTTCGGCGGTGATGAGCTTGTCGAAAGTGGCGCCGGCCTTCAGCGAATCATAGGCGGCCTTGGCCGCGTCCGGGGTCTTGAACACCAATTGCTCGATGGTGCGCATCTCAGGCGTCGTGTAGCGCGCGATGTTCTTCTTGTAGTCGTCGCTAACCTGGCTGTCGGTCACCGCGGACGGATCCATGATGTCCTGCGGCTCCAGCCGGGCATAGGAAAACTTGCGGTATTCCGGCGCGGCATAGGCCTTCTTGTTGGCGTCGAAATAAGCGTTCAAGGCGCTGTCGGATGGGGCCTCGATCGGCTGCACCAGCGTCTTCGGCAGCACGAGATAGTCGATTGTGCGGTCCTCGCCGCGGTAAAGCGAAACCGCCTTCAGGAAGGTTTGCGGCACCTTCATACCATCCGAGATCGCCTCGACGATCTGCTGGCGCACCGCCACTTGCGAACGGTTCTTGAGATAATCCTCAGGCCGCATGTTGAGCTGACGCAGAAGATACTCGAAGGTCCTGCGGTCGAACTGGCCGCCGGGGCCCTTGAAGGCGGGATCCTCGCGGGTCAGCTCGGCCAGCCGATCCTTGGAAAGGCCGAGGCCAAGCTTGCGCGCCTGCTCGTCGAGCACAGCGCCTGACACAAGCTGCGACAGCACTTGGTTGTCGACGCCGAGCAGCTTGGCCTGCTCCTGGGTGACGCGCTGGCCATATTGCTGCGACAGCATGCTGAGCTGGCGATCATAGGCGAGGCGGTATTCGTTGATCGAAACCTCCGTGCCGCCGGCCGTGATCACCGCGTGATGACTGCCCAGCACGCCGCCCACCATGCGCGTGGTGGCGCCCCAGGCGAGGAAACTCACCACCAGCAAGGACAATAACGCCTTCGCGACCCAGGTACCTGCCGCGCTTCTCAATATACCAAGCATGCATACTTCCGATTTTTGCGCATTTTCGCATGCGCCGAGTCTGAAACAAGCGCAATAGCGCCCTTCCAGCCCACTGTCGATTGCTTTGTGACCTGATTTTGGTAGTGAGGGCGCTGCTTAATGTCGCTTGGAGAATACGCCCCATGACCCCCGGAATCCGCCCGCTCGTTGCCGGCAACTGGAAAATGAACGGCACCAGCGCCTCGCTGAATGAGCTGAGGTCCATCGGCAACGGTTTCATGAGCGGGCTGGATGCGGAAACCGAAGCGGTGGTGTGCGTGCCCGCGACCCTGCTTCAGCGCGCCGCCGAGATCCTGTCGCGCACGCCGGTGCGGGCCGGCGGCGAGGATTGCCATCCCAAAGAGAGCGGCGCTTTCACCGGCGAGATTTCCGCCGAGATGCTGAAAGATGCCGGCGCGAGTCATGTCATCGTCGGCCACTCCGAACGGCGCGAGCAATTCGGCGAGCACGATGCGATCGTCAACGCCAAGGCCACGGCGGCCTGGCGGGCAGGGCTGGTGGCGATCGTGTGCATCGGCGAGACGCGGGCCGAACGCGAGGCCGGCACGACGCTTGACGTCCTGTCGCGCCAGGTCGACGGCTCAGTCCCGGCAACGGCCACCGCGGCGAACACCATCATTGCCTATGAGCCGGTCTGGGCCATCGGCACCGGTCTGACGCCGACCGCCGCCGACGTCGCGCAGGCGCATGCCCATATCCGCGGCAAGCTGACAGGCTTGCTCGGCGATGCCGCGGCCAAGATGCGCATTCTCTACGGCGGGTCGGTCAAGCCATCAAACGCGGTCGAGCTGCTCGGTGTCGCGAATGTCGACGGCGCGCTGGTCGGCGGCGCCAGCCTGAAGGCGGCGGACTTCCTCGCCGTTGCGGAAGCCTATATGCACATGGCGTAACCGCGGCGGCTCGCTTCGGCGGCCTGGGGACGGGCGGAAATCTTTGCAATGGCAGCGTTGCTCCCCATATTCCCGGCCACGGGCTTGGAAATGCCGCCAAAGCATTGTAAGGAGCCGCCTCCAAATCACCGGTCATTTGCGCGGTCGCGCAAGGCCTCGCCAGGATAAATTATGGAAACCGTACTGATCGTCATCCACCTTATGGTCGTGCTCGCCCTTGTCGGCGTGGTGCTGCTGCAGCGCTCCGAAGGCGGCGGTCTCGGCATTGGCGGCGGCTCCGGTTTCATGACCGCGCGGGGTGCGGCGAACGCCCTGACCCGCGCCACCGCCATCCTGGCGGCCGCCTTCTTCGTGACATCGCTCGCGCTGTCGATCCTGGCCCGCTACGGCGAAAAACCGATCGACATTCTTGACCGCCCTGCGACGTCGACCTCGGGTAATGGCGTGCTCAACCAGCTGCCGGGCTCCAATGGACCGGTGGGCACGAAGCCCGCGGCTCCAGCCGGCACGACGGCTCCCGCTGCTCCGTCAAGTGGTGCGGCGACCACCACGCCGCTTGCCAATGGCGGCAACACCCCGGCTCCGGCGCCTGCTCCGGCAAATACGACCACCCCGGCTCCCGCCACGGCGAATCCGGCCACGCCGCCGGCAACGAACGGTACCTCGGCGCCAGCCGCTCCGCAGGTTCCGAACCAATAGCCACGCAAGCTTCCAGGCCGCGATCTGTGGTTCTTTGAACACAGTCGCGGCAAATGCGTGCCCGATCACGAAGATTCAACCGGGCGTAGCGCCTGGGTAAGCTTGAGGGCGAAGCGGCTAATCGATTATAGATTGCGCGCGGCACTTTTCGGCGTCCTTGGGGGACGCCGGGCGACGCCGTGGGCAACTTGCAGTCAGGAATCGGATCTTCGCCATGCAGCTTCGCAGCTTCATCATTCTGGGATTCTGTGCCGTCCTCGGCATGGGCTCCGCGGCCATTGCCGGACCGGCAAACATGGTTTCTTCCCCGTCGCTCGAGAAGACCGACGCAATTCCTGTCGCCGCCAAGAGCGACGCTTCGCAGCTGAAGCTCCTCAAGAGAAAGAAAAACCCGACTTCGGACGATCTTGCGCAGATCAGCAAGATCGAGGCCAAGATCGCGGCCGCCATGGAGAACGCCAAGACCAAAGCGCTCGAAGCCCGCAAAATGGCGATGCGCGATGCCGCCAAGGCCAAGGCCGACGCGGCGCGCCAGGAATGGCTTGCCAAGAAGGGCACGACCGCTCCGGCTGAAGTCGCCGATGCCAAGCCGGTAAAGAAGACGACCAAGATCGCGTCGCTCGACCCCGTGGCGCCGCCTGTCCAGACTGAGGAGCCGATCCCGGCGGAGGCTATGAACGTCACCGCCAGCGGCAACAATGGCGAGTTGCGCAGCGAAAACCCAACGCAGAAGCAGGCAAGCAGCGGCGGGCTGTTCGACGGTCTGTTCGGCGGCAAGGCCAACGCGACTTCGATTGACTATCTGCCTGAGACGCGCGCGCTCGATTCGGTTCTTGCCAGGAAGGACGCCAAGCGGCCGTTCAAGGTGAAGCCTGAATTCGTTCCGCAAGACGTCACCTTCACCGGCTACGAGCCGGGCACCATCGTCATCGACACCAGCGCTCGTCGTCTCTACCTTGTCGAGACCTATTCAACGGCGCGCCGCTATGCCATCGCGGTCGGCCGCGAAGGCCTGCAGTTCAAGGGCACGGTTGCCGTTGGCGACAAGCAGGAATGGCCGCGCTGGATCCCGACGCTCGACATGCAGAAGCGCGAACCGAAGCACTATGGCCAGTACAAGGACGGCATGCCCGGCGGTGGCCAGAACCCGCTCGGCGCGCGCGCCATCTATCTCTATGACGGCAAGAAGGACACGCATCTGCGTATCCACGGCACCATCGCGCCGCAGTCGATCGGCACCAGTGCTTCCAATGGCTGCTTCCGTATGATGAACGAGCACGTCATGGACCTCTACAGCCGCGTCAGGGTCGGCACCAAGGTCGTTATCATCTGACAAGCTCGATCAAACTGCCGAAAGGGCCGGCATCGCCGGCCCTTTTGTTTTGAGTATTCGTTTTGACGCGTGTCGTCGTCCCAAAACCGCTTTGCACTTTGGGCGACATGCTTCGCACTGGCTCTTCAAGAGCACCGGCGCCATTTTGGGAAAAAGCCTTCGCGGCGGTTTTTTCTCTGGCGGAATCAATCAGCCCGCGTTAAGCGATAACTCCCATGGCGCGATATGTATTCATCACAGGCGGCGTGGTTTCCTCACTTGGAAAAGGCATTGCCGCGGCGGCCCTTGGGGCTCTCCTGCAGGCGCGAGGCTATCGCGCACGCATCAAAAAGCTCGATCCTTACCTGAATGTCGACCCCGGTACGATGTCGCCGTACCAGCACGGCGAAGTGTTCGTCACCGACGATGGCGCCGAGACCGATCTCGATCTCGGCCATTATGAGCGCTTCACCGGGCGCTCTGCCAACCAGCAGGACAACATCACCACCGGGCGCATTTACAAGAACATCATCGAACGCGAGCGGCGTGGCGACTATCTCGGCGCCACCGTGCAGGTGATCCCGCACGTCACCGACGAGATCAAGCATTTCGTCCTCGACGGCAATGACGACTATGATTTCGTGCTGTGCGAGATCGGCGGCACGGTCGGCGACATCGAAGCGATGCCGTTCCTCGAGGCGATTCGCCAGCTCGGCAACGACCTGCCGCGCAACAACGCCGTCTATGTGCATCTGACGCTGATGCCTTACATCCCGACCGCCGGCGAATTGAAGACCAAGCCGACGCAGCATTCGGTCAAGGAATTGCGCGGCATCGGCATTGCACCGGATATCCTTCTGGTGCGCGCCGACCGGCCGATCCCGAAGGAAGAGCGGCGCAAACTTTCGCTGTTCTGCAACGTGCGCGAAAGCGCCGTGATCCAGGCGCTCGACGTGCCGCATATCTATGACGTGCCTTTGGCCTACCACCACGAAGGGCTCGATTCGGAAGTGCTGGCTGCTTTCGGCATCGACCCGGCGCCGAAGCCGCGCATGGAGCCCTGGCAAGCGCTTTCCAACCACATCCACAATCCCGAAGGCGAAGTGACGATTGCCATCGTCGGCAAGTACACCGGCCTCAAGGACGCCTATAAATCGCTGATCGAGGCGCTTTCGCATGGCGGTCTCGCCAACCGCGTCAAGGTCAAGCTCGACTGGATCGAATCGGAGATTTTCGAGAAGGAAGACCCGACGCCATGGCTCGAAAAGGTGCATGGCATTCTCGTTCCCGGCGGTTTTGGCGAGCGTGGCTCGGAAGGCAAGATCCTGGCGGCGAAGTTCGCGCGCGAGCGCAAAGTGCCTTATTTCGGCATCTGCTTCGGCATGCAGATGGCCTGCATCGAGGCGGCGCGGTCGCTGGCCGGCGTCGAGCATGCCTCCTCGAGCGAGTTCGGCCCGACCCCCGAGCCCGTGGTCGGCCTGATGACCGAATGGCTGAAGGGCAACATGCTGGAGAAGCGCAGGGTGACCGGCGACCTCGGCGGCACGATGCGGCTCGGCGCCTACCAGGCCGAGCTCGCCAAGGGGTCCAAGATCGCCGAGATCTATGGCGATACGCAGATTTCCGAGCGCCACAGGCATCGCTACGAGGTCAATATCGACTACAAGCAACGCCTTGAGGATTGCGGGCTGGTCTTTGCCGGCATGTCGCCCGACGGCGTGCTGCCCGAGACGGTCGAATACCCGGACCATCCCTGGTTCATCGGCGTTCAGTATCATCCCGAGTTGAAGAGCCGCCCGCTCGAGCCGCATCCGCTGTTCGCCAGCTTTATCGAGGCGGCGGTGGAACAGTCGCGGCTGGTCTGACGGCAGGCGGCCGGCCATGCGGACCTATGTTGCACTGCTCTACAGCATCGGCATCGGTGATGGGCGCAGGCTGCTCATGGCCGATCTCAAGGCGATGGCCGAAGACCTCGGGCTGAAGAACCCGCGCACGCTGGTGGCGACCGGCAATCTGGTCTTCGAGGCGCGGGCAACCGATATCGCCAGGTTGGAACAGCGACTGGAAACAGCCTTCGAAAAAACCTTCGGCCGCCATATCGACATCATCGTGCGCGCCGCCGAGGACTGGCTGAAGCTCGCCGCCGGCAATCCGTTCCCGGCTGACTCGGCCGAGGCAGGCGACCAGGTGGTGGTGCGGGTGATGCGCAAAGCTGCGCCCGTGGAGGGCGTGGCGGCGTTGCAGACCTGTGCCGCCGAGGACGAGAAGGTGTCTTCCGTCGACGGCGATATCTGGGTCGTCTTTTCACGCGAGCGGCCAAGCTCGCGGCTGCTCGCGGCAATGAACCACAAGCGTCTCGGCATCGGCACCGCGCGCAACTGGAACACGGTGCGCAGGTTGGCTGAGATGGTAGGGGAATAGGGGAATAGGGGAATAGGGGAATAGGGGAATAGGGGAATAGGGGAATAGGGGAATAGGGGAATAGGGGAATAGGGGAATAGGGGAAGCTCTGTTCCCTACTCCTTACTTGCCTACTCCCGTACTCCCCTTTTCTCAGGCCTTCGCGGTCTTCGCGCCCGCGCCCAGCGCCGCCGCGCGCAGCACATAGTAGACGGCACCGGCGATCGCCACGCCGAAGAACCAGCCATAGACGCCCCACCATGCGGGCAGCCAGTTGGTGAAGTTGGGCAGGATCGAGGAGAAGATCGCGCCGATGCCGGCGGCGATGAAGGCGTTGACGTGCCAGCCGCCCTGGAAGCGGAACTCGCCGTCTTCGCGATACAGCGCCTCGACGTCGACCTCGCGTTTGCGGATCAGGTAGTAGTCGACCATCATGACACCGAAGATCGGCCCCATCGTCGCGCCTATGATGTTGACGAAATGCGCGGCACTGCCTTCCCACGGCGCGAAAGGATAGAGCACCAGCGCGATCACCGCCGCGATGTAGCCGCCCTTCTTGAAGTCGATCTGGCGTGGGAAGACGTTGGAGAAGTCGAAGGCGGGCGAGACGAAATTGGCGACCACGTTGATGCCGAGCGTTGCCACCGCGAAGGTCAGCGCGGCGAGCGCTGCCAGGAACCAGCTGTCGAATTTGGCCGAGATCTGGTCGGGGTGCAGCAGCACCTCGTGATAGACGTCATAGGCGGCAATCGTAGTGACGCCGGCGACCAACGAGAACAGGATCAGGTTGACCGGCAGGCCCCAGATGTTGCCCCTTACGCAGGGCGGCCTGGTCGGGCGCGTAGCGGGCAAAGTCACAGAAGTTGAGATAGAGCGCCGAGAAATAGGTCACCCAGATCGCCGCCACCGCGAAGAGTGCCGTCCAGGATCCAGGATCGCCCGGAATGCCGGCATCGGCGGTCTTTTCGCGCAGCACGTCCATCGGAATATCGCTGGTGAAGGCGAAGGTCCCCGATTTGATGCAGAGGTAGATGGCGAGGAGCAGCATCATCACCCAGACAGCCGGGCCGGCCCAATCCTGGAAGCGGCGTACGGTCTCCATGCCCTTCTGGATGATCAGCAGCTGCAGCGCCCAGATGACGACGAAGCAGATCACTTCCAGCGTGGAATGGCCGAGAAGATGCGAGGTCTGGTTGAATTCGTTGAACCATGGCAGACGCGTCAAAAGCGCGACGATCGCGCCGGATGCGGCGGCCGTCTGGGCGCCGTACCAGAAGCAGGCGACGACGGCGCGGACCAGCGCCGGGATGTTGGCGCCCCAGATGCCGAAAGAAGCGCGGGCAAGCACGGGGTAGGGCACGCCGGTCTTCACGCCGGCATAGCCGACCATGTTCATCAGCGCATAGATGATCAGCGAGCCGATGCCGATGGCGACGATGAAATTGACGAAGCCGCCGCAGAACAGAAACAGGCTGGCGGCGAGATAGTAGCCCCAGAGGCTGTGGACGTCCGATGTCCAGACGTTGAAGATCGAGAAAGGCCCCCAATTTCGGACCGTTGCCGGAGCCAGATCATCATTGTAGAGGCCTGGCGATGCGCCTTGTATGGTCATTGCAAGCGTTCCCCTTTTGCAAAAACGCGCCCTCACGTGTTAACCGTGGAGGGTAAGCCTGACGCAGGGGAACGGGCAAGCACGCCATTTGCCGGCTTTCGACTTAAAGACATTCAATGAGAATCGCCGTTATCCGCCGGCACTAAGCCTGAGCCGAGCTGAGTCGCCATGGTTCCTTCTGCCGCCCAGGCGCAAACCTATGGGTTTCGAACTCTTTCCGTCGGCAACCAAAATTGTTTGGAACCGATTCTGCGAGACGTGCGTTTGATAAGGTTCGATCGCCCTGCGGTCGACCGGGAGGTTTAGTCATGGATCGCTTGCATTTCTTTACCCCAGTGCGGATTGCGCGTGGGCAGGGACATCCTGTGGAGGAAGTCGATAGCGTCTCCGAAGCGATGGTGTTCTTGCGGAAGTGGCCAACGGGAAGGCGCGGCCCTGTCTATCAGTGCGCCCTGAATTGCTGCTCGGCGGCGCTATCGGGCAAGATGTCGGCCGAGGAAGCGCGGAAAGCCTTTGTCGGCTTTGCCCGCATCACCAGGTTGCTCGATGACGACATGGCGCTACCGCTTGGCGGCGGTACAACAGAAAACGTCCACGCGCTGCGGCGGTAGGCGACACAACCCTCGCGAAGTCAGGATGCTGCGTCGGCGACGGCGCAGCACTCTGGTTGTTGTCGGTTTCCAGATGCCGATCGGGTCGGATCGAGGGCCGACGGTTCGAACCCGTCGAGAGCGCCATTTCGCGCTATTGCCAATTTGTAAAAGCCAACCACCACGCTTTCGAAATAAAGCATATTGGAAATACTTATACGATTTTCGCGTGAAGTATCTTTAAACCTATTGACGCTATCCCTACTTCATTGGTCGTAATGTCTATCAAGGCAACACGGATGTGAGATAACTCACGGCTACGCCTCCCTTCACTGGGGACTCGGGACGCGCGGTCATTTTTCCTACAATTGAGCAGCCCAATTTTCGACACGCCCTTAGTGCGTCGAGCAGTGTCACTGCGCAATTTCCCCGCTTCATCAATCAACACCAACCGGGTGGCCGTCGGGTGAACGAACCCGCGCGCCCAAAGGAGAGAAGAAATGGAAGCCCTGCAATATCTCGAGCCGATGAAATGGACGGCGATCGAGATAGCCGTGCCGGTCATCGTGCTGGCAATCCTGTTACGGTGGAGCGGCGTGATCCGCTACATCCCAAACGACAGGCTCGGCATCCTGGAAAAACTTTGGAGCTTTCGCGGCTCCGTCAGCAACGGCTTCATCGCGCTCAACCGTGAGGCAGGCTACCAGCCGGAAGTCGTGCGCGGTGGCCTGCATTTCTTCATGCCGTTCCAATATTCGATGCATCGCGCCAATCTTGTCACCATCCCGCAGGGTCAGATCGGCTATGTCTTTGCCCGTGATGGCAAGCCGCTGCCTCCGACGCAGACACTTGCTTCCAATACCGACGCCGATGATTTCCAGGATGTGCGCGGCTTTCTCGAAAAAGGTGGACAGAAAGGACCGCAACGCAAGATCTTGCGTGAAGGCACCTATGCCATCAATCTCGCGCAATTCATCGTGCTCACCGCCCAGTCGATCTATGCCGTTAACCTGAGTTCGTCGGAACACAACCTTTTTGCCAATATGTCCGACATGATCTCGGAGCGGGGCGGCTTTGAGCCAGTCGTCATCCACAATGCCGAGGACATGATCGGTATCGTCACCATCCATGATGGTCCGGCCCTGCCGGACGGCGAGATCATCGCACCGACGGTTGCCAACGATCCGAACGACCCGAACTTCCACAACAATTTTCAGGACCCGGAGAAGTTTCTCAATGCCGGCGGCTACCGTGGCCGGCAGCTGCAGGTGCTGGCCGACGGTAGCTACTTCCTCAATCGCATTTTCGCGACCGTCGAACTGGTCGAGAAGACGATCATCGACGTTGGCACGGTGGGTGTCGTCGTCTCCTACAACGGCCGCCACGGCACGGATATATCCGGGCAGGCATACCGTCACGGCGAGCTGGTCGAAATCGGCGCACGCGGTGTCTGGTCAACGCCGCTGCTGCCAGGCAAGTATGCGTTCAATACCTATGCCGGCAAGATCATCATCGTGCCGACCACCAACTTCGTGCTCAAATGGACGAAGGAGCAGTTTGGCGAACACAGGCTGGACGAGAACCTGTCTGAAGTGTCACTGATCACCAAGGATGCGTTCGAGCCTGTGCTGCCGCTCTCCGTGGTCGTGCATATCGACTACATGAAGGCGCCGCTCGTGGTGCAGCGCTTCGGTGACATCAAGCGGCTGGTCGAACAAACGCTCGATCCGATGGTTTCTGCCTACTTCAAGAACATCGCCCAGACAAAGACGCTGATCCAGCTTTTGCAGGAGCGTAGCGATATTCAGCGCAAGTCGGGCGAGGAGATGCGCGAGAAATTCAATTCCTACAGCCTCGAGCTGCAGGAAGTGTTGATTGGTACGCCGCGCGCCGCCAATGGCCAAAACAGCATAGAGCAGATCCTGATCCAGCTGCGCGAGCGCCAGATCGCAGTCGAAAAGGTCGAGACTTATAAATTGCAGGAGAAGGCGGCGATCCAGGAACGCACGTTGCGCGAGAAGGAGGCGCTCGCCGAACAGCAAGCCAAGATCACGACGTCGGCGCTTACCATCGAGATCAGCGAGAACGAGGGCAAGGCGCAACTCGCCCGCACCCGCCAGCAGGCTGAAACCATTCAGGTCACTGCCAAGGCAGAAGCCGAGAAGGTGCGCCTCGGCGGCCATGGCGAGGCCGACATGATCAAGGCTATCGCGCTTGCCGATGCCGAACGCATCAAGGCGACCGGTTTTGCGGATGCCGAGAGGGTCCGCGCCATCGGTCTGGCGGAGGCCGAGGCTACCGAAAAGAAGGTCGCGGCCTTCGGCGGCCCCGACTATCAGCTCAACTCACAGGTTCTCATGCGCTTCGCCGAGGCGATTGAAAACGGCAGGATACCGCTCGTACCGCAGATCCAGATCGGCGCCACCGGTGGCGAGAAGGGGGCCGCCAACGGCCTTGTCGAGATGATGCTTTCGATGCTGGTTGCCGACCGGGTTGGGCCGCAAATCCAACCGGATGAGATCCCGGCACCCGTTGAGGAGGAATGATTGCAGATGGGCCGGTTGTACCGGCCCATTTTGCGCTCTGCCACTGATGATACCGTACGGTCGTGCGTGGCGCGGAATTTTCGTGGAATAGCGTGGTGGTTGAAACTGCTCGCTGCGCATGCAGGATCGGCTCGACACCGATGCTGTCGTGGCGCTGGCCGGGCAGCAGGATAAAGCGCACCAGGTTACCGTCCACGAGGGCCAAGATTTTGGTGGCAGTCCGCCGCGTGAGCGGCCGACGGCCTGATTTTGAGTCCCCTTTTGCGCCGATCCCATGCTGGTGCCAGCGGCAGTGTTCCTCCGCCTCCAGAGAACTCCGAAACCAACTGTCGACATGCGTGACCCATGAAGGCCCGCAGGCTGCTCGGAGCGCATCGATGAGTCAAAAGACCGACAGTTGAAACGCATGGCGCCGGTACGCCAACGGGCGCCGCCTGACACAAGAAATCCGCTCCGTCGGATGAGGACCGATGCAGATCAGGAACGACGGAACGCACGTTGTCTTACCTGCGGCCGCGCCGATCGCGAGACGGCCGGACGGCGCCGGATTGCCTGTGACGATGCTCCGTCAGTCCAATGGAAAAGTGCGCCACGACGGTTCCAGTGCTGCCTTCATGCAGCCGGCAGACCCTGTCGCAGAGCGCGGAAGACTGCACGGCGCATCGGGGAGGGAAAGGCGCTTCCATCTGGCTACGAGACGCTCGATAGAAACCCAGTTCTCGGTGAAATCTTTTCTCTTAGGCTTTGACGGCGCGCCGGACTAACATACGCACAGGAGGTGGGGCGATGACAGACATCTCGATACGCCGGGCGGATTTCATGATGGTCCTGGCTTATGCGTCGGACCTCGCCACGGGCCATTCTCGCGACTTCGCACTGAAATCCTGCGTGCTTGCGATGCGGATCGCCGATCTTGCGGGAATCCCCGAGCAGGATCGGCGCAACGCCTACCACCAGTCGATGCTCCGCTATGTCGGCTGCAATGCCGACACGGATCTTCTGTCGGCAACCTTCGGTGACGAAATTGCGCTCCGCCAGGACCTTGTCGGGCTCGACATGGGCAACCGTGCGGAACTGGGCAGGGTCTTCGTGCAAGCTTTCAAGCGGCTCTACTACGACCTTGAGCCCGACGCGCAGGCCAGGGCGATCGAGGCCGCCATGTCGCAGGCGATCACGGTGGCCCGCCCGGTGCTCACCGCGCATTGCGAGGTCGCGCAGCGGATCGGCGAGCGGCTGGGCCTTTCCGAGGAGATTCGGCGAAATCTCGGGCAGATCTACGAACGCTGGGACGGCAAGGGTCTGCCGCGCGGGTTGAGCGGCGAGGATGTGCTGCCGGCCGTGCGCCTGATTACATTGGCGCAGGATGTGATTGCGCTTAGCGATGCCGTCGGCATCGACGGGATGGCCGAAATCATCGCAAGCCGCGGCGATGGCCCATACGAGGCGGCTCTGGCCCAACTCGTCTCGGCCAACGCGTCGCAGCTTATGCAAGGCATCGGCGTAACGGTCGACCGCGAGACGATCCTGGCGCTCGAGCCCGATCCACCGGTGACGCTTGACGAGGCAGCCTGCGACGAAGCGTTCCTCGCTATCGCCGATATGATCGACATGCGTATGCCGTTTACCTACGGCCATTCACGCATGGTGGCGGAACTGGCCGAGGGAGCGGGCGGGCGGATGGGATTGCCGGCTGCCGACCTCCGTGCGCTGCGCTGGTCGGGCTGCATTCATGACATTGGCGAACTCGTGGTGCCGGTGGCGACCTGGATGCGCAACGGTCCGCTGTCGGTCCGTGAGCGCGACGCGGCGCAGTTGCACGCCTATTATGGCGAGCGGGCGCTGACCTCGTTCGGCCGCGAGGGCGATGCGATGGCCGCCCTCGTGCTTCGCCATCACGAACGCCTGGATGGCTCGGGCTATCACCGCAGGGTGGGCGGCTCCGACCTGTCCCCGGCGGCGAGGATCCTGGCCGCCGCCGAAGCCTTCCAGACGTCGCGAGAGGAACGCCCGCACCGGAAGGCGTTGTCGAACGAGGCGGCGGCGGCGAAGTTGCGCGCCGACGTTCGCGAGGGCTGCATCTGCCCCGACGCCGCCGAGGCCGTGCTGTCCTTCGCCGGACAACCTTCGCGCCGGGCGCCGCCCCGGCCGCTGGCCGGAATGACGCCGCGCGAGATCGAGGTGCTGCGCCTGATCGCCGCCGGCCTTATCGCGAAGGAAGCGGCGCGCAAGCTCGATATCTCGCCCAAGACCGCGGACCACCATATCCAGAGCGTCTACGCCAAAATCGGCGTGACCACCCGCGCCGCCGCGGCACTCTACGCGGTCGAGCATGGCCTTGTCCGGCCGGGTGAGACGCAGGCATAGGGAATACACCCCATGTGCGCCCGCTCCGGGGCGCGCATCGTGATCCTGTCGACGGACCGATGGTGGCCGCGACCGACAGGAGGAAATCAGATGCTTCTCGCAACAACCAAGGTGGCGGACGTCGACCGCTTCATTCGTATCTTTTCGACCAAGGGCGCCGACAAGCGCCGGCTGCACGGCTCGAACGGCGCAACCGTCTTCCGCGACCCCAGCGAGCCCGACCGCGTCTGGGCGATCTTCGACTGGGACGCCGAGGGTTGGAAGAATTTCGTGTCGGATCCGGAGGTGCCCGCGATTCTGCAGGAAGCCGGCCATGTCGGCAAGCCGCAGGCGGCACTGCTGCTCGGCCACTACGAGGCCTGAGGTCCCGCACCGCGCGCCGCCAGCCGCCCGGCGGCGGCGCCCGCCCGACGAACCCAGAGATTTGGAGAAATCAAATGCATCCGAAACCCATCAAGATCGGCCTTGTCGCCGAATTGACCGGCCCGTTGTCGTTCATGGGCATCGCCAACGCAAACCTCACCACCATGCTCGTCGACGACATCAATGCAAAAGGCGGTTTGCTCGGCCGGCCGCTGGAGCTTGTCATCGAGGATGGCGAGACCAACGACAGCGTCGCCAAGGCAAGGACTGCGAAACTGATAGACGCCGACAAAGTCGATCTGGTCGTCGGCGGCATCTACAGCTCGACCCGCCAGGCCATCAAGAGCGAAGCGGTCGCGCGCGGCAGGACGCTCTACATCTACACCGAGCAGTATGAGGGACAGGAAAGCGATCCGCTCATCTTCTGCACCGGTCCGGTGCCCGCGCAACAGGTCGAACCTCTGATCCCATGGTTCATGAAGAACACCGGGGCGAAGAAGTTCTACCTGCCATCGGCCGACTACATCTGGCCCCATCTGCTGAACAAGGCGGCGAGCCAGGTTGTGCGAGCGAATGGCGGCGAGATCGTCGGAGAGGAATATCTCCCGCTCGATACCACCAATTTTGGGCAAACGGTGCAGCAGATCATGGCGAGCGGCGCCGAGGCGGTATTCAACACCCTCGTTCCGCCCGGCCTGACGCCGTTCCTCGACGAATTGCACAAGGCCGGTTTCGGCAAGCGCGGCGGCAAGATCATCTGCACCTACTTCGACGAGAACTTCTTCAATCTGGTGCCGTTCGAGCAGATCGAGGGCCTCTACAGCTGCCTCGACTACTATCAGGAGCTCGACGACCCGTTTGGCCGCGGGCTCTTGCGTCGCTACCAGGACCGATTCCCTGGGAGCGCGATGTTGACTGCAGGCAGCGGATGCACCGGCCACTACCGGGCGATCAAGATGTGGGAAGCGGCTGTCAATGAAGCCGGCACGGTCGAGCGCGATGCGGTCATCCGGGCGCTCGATCACGCCCGGATCAGCGAGGGACCGGGTGGCCCGGCCGAAATGGTCCCTGGCCAGCACCATGTTCGCATGAACATGTATATCGCACAGGCACAGAGCGGTCGTTTCCGGGTCGTGAAGAATCTGGGGCCGATCGATCCCAACGAAGGCGTGCTTGCCGACGAACTTCAACTCAGCAAAGCAGGCTGACTCGGCGGCGTCGATCGCTGCTCTTCCAAGTGGCAAGGGCAAATAGAGGGTTGCCCTTGCCACCCAACCGGGCCTGTTCAAGTCAGACGCACGAAACGGCCGAACGGAGCGAGGCGCGACCGCGCCGCCGGTCTTGTCCTAGCTCTTGTGTAGGCTCTGGACTTCGAACGCCGTCTCTTGGGGCGGCGAGGTGAAGCCGCCTTTGATGCCCTTGCTCATCGTGGGCTTCAAGACCCCGTCGCGAAACTTCTCCCAGCTCTCCTTGGAGTCGTGGACGGCAACGATTGTCCAACCTCCCGCCGACGGCCCGGCGGCATGAAAGGTCTGGCCCTTCGGCAGACCGCCGCCCGCCGGATGCACAGCGGCGACCGACGCATCGTATTGTGACTTTGTTCCACCTGCAAAGTGGTGAACGATCCCATAAGGCATCTCTTCCTCCATTGTGGCTTTTGCGCCTTCCTGTTTGTAGGCTAGCGCGTTAAAGTTAGCGACTACTAATATTGCTGTATACGAAAGGATCCTCTTGCTGACGATCAGCAGCACCATTGGCAAAGCGACGTTGGCAGGATTTCAAGTTCGCGCGCTCAAAGAACCAAAACCCACTAATCCAGCAAACCGACCTGCGTTCCCCAGGTGTCGGAAAGCGCAAATCCCGAGGCGAATGGGTCGTCGTCATCCGGGCGCAGTTCCTAGCGGCCGTAGACCCGTGCCTGGCCCGTGATCCTGGGAAGCACAGCATCCGTCCGTCAATGCTAGTCAGGCCGATGACTTCAGCGAGAGAAACTCGCCGCCGATGATGGATCGCGACCGGCACGCCTCACCGACCCGAAGCACGCCTCTGGCATGCAGCGCCGCCATATTGCCTGAACTGACCGCTCCGCATGGCGAGCGGTCGACGCGGCCGGGGTTCAGCGTCGTGAAGGTGCGCACCGCGCCGTCCTCTTCGCGTTCGCCAAACGTAGTCGCCGCAATCGGACGCCCGGATGATGCCGTTCGTGAATTCCACAGCCTCTGCCACGAGAACAGCACGGATTTTGTCCTAGGTTTCAACGGACACGACGGCGGCGCGCTCACTGTCGCTCTCGCAGCGAGTCGCCATCGGAATGGAGACTCTAGCCCGATGGTATCACGTTAGGCAGCACGGTTCGCCAGCACTGCGTGGAGCGCCTCGGGCTTAAGGTGCGTATACCGTTTCAGCATTTTCCAGTCCTTGTGCCGCAACCTGTTCAATCGTGAATACAGCCTCGAACAGACGGCTCGTGCCATTGCGTCATCTTTCCCTGAATGCCTCCGAGGCCACCTTCGCGAGTGGCGAGAGCAGGTAATCGATAACGCGGCGGCTGTCGGTTTTGATTTCCACGGTCACCGTCATGCCCGAAGTCAGGGGGATCATCTCCCCGTTTATGTTCATTGCCTGTTCCTCGATCGCGATGGTGACCGGGAAGACGAAGCTCTGGGGCTGTCCTGTCTGACTTGTGGGCGCGGCGTTGGTAGCGTTGGCGGAGGCAGCTGCGTTGGCGAGGCCACGCTTGGCCTCCTGCTCCTCGACCGCTTCGGAGGCGATGCGGGCGACTTTGCCATGCAACACGCCAAAACGCGTGAAGGGGAAAGCATCGACCTTGATCGCCGCGCTCTGGCCGGGCTTGACAAAGCCGATGTCGAGGTTGGCGACGAGCGCCTCAACCTGCAGCGCCCCATCCGTCGGCGCTACGACCAGGAGCTGCTGCCCGGTGGTCACGACTTGGCCGACCGTGGTCACGGCGATCTGCTGCGCAATACCGTCGGCCGGTGAATAGAGCTTGGTGCGAGCGAGGCGAGCGTCGGCCTTGGCGACCGCCTGCTTGGCCTCGTCCGCCTTGCGCTCGGCGTCCGCGAGCTTGTTCTCGTTGTCGGCCACGAATCGCGAGAGCGTCATGATCTTCTCGCTCCCAAGCTCCTTCAGGGCGGCATCGGTCTCAATCAGCTCACCTTCGTCGGAGGCGAGCGACGATTGCGATTTTTCCAGCTGCTGCGTGGAGTCGTAGAGATTGACCTTGCTGCCGACCTGCCGATCGAGCGCCGCCTGGCGGGTGCCGACGAGCTGGGTCAGCGTTTCGATCAGCTTGTTCTGGAACGCTATGCTCATATCGAGGCGCTGACGTGTCGCCTGCTTCTGCAAGATCTGCTTGTCGAGACTCTGCAAGGCACCGGTGAGCTGGCTGAGGTCGGCTGTCAGCACCGAAGCCTCGCGCAAGCGGACCGCCTCAGGCAGCTCGGCGCCCCAGGCAATTTGCGGCTCGGGGTCAGCGCCGGCTTGCGCCAACTGTTCGGCAATGACATCGCCCACGTCCGTCGCGTCTGATTTCGCAGGACCATCAAGTACAGAGCGCGCCGTCGCGATGGCAAAGCGCCGTCGCGCCATTTCGGCCAGATCCGCATTTAGCTCATCGTTCTGTGCGTTCTCTTCCGCGGCCGACTCCGCGGGATCCAGCTCCAGCAGCAGGTCTCCCGCCTTTACGCGTTGCCCGTTCTCGACGTGAATTGCGGCGATCTTGCCGGGGTCGAGCGGCTGTATCACCTTGGCGTGGCCGGCCGTGTCGATTTTGCCGGGCGCAACCGCGTGCACGTCGAGCCGTCCGTAGAACGACCAGGCGAGCGCAGCCGCGAAGAAGGCGCATATCGTCAGCATCGTGATGACGGGCAGCGGCGGCGCAGGCGTTTCCAGGATTTCGATCGCCGCGGGCAGGAATTCGCGATCGCGGCCGGAGATGGCCGGGGCGGGTAGGTTGACCGGGTGCGGCGACGCCGGAGGGAGCGGCGGCAAGGTTCTTTCATTCATGCCCCGGCCCTCGCCTGATCCGACTGCAGCGCCCAGAGCCGGGCGTAGAGGCCGCCTTTGCGCGCTAGCAGTTCCTCGTGGCTTCCGATCTCGACAATCTCGCCCCTTTCCATTCCCACGATGCGCGTGCATGGGCGCACCGCTGCCAAGCGATGGGCGATGATCAGCACCGTGCGACCGCGCACGATCGCGCGCATGTTCTCCTGGACGATACGCTCGCTCTCGTAATCGAGCGCCGAGGTCGCTTCGTCGAAGATGAGGATGCGAGGATTGGTGGCAAGTGCGCGGGCGATGGCGATGCGCTGGCGTTGTCCGCCCGAGAGATTGGCGCCGCGCTCCTCGATGATCGTGTCGTAGCCCTGCGGCATCTGCGCGATGAACTCGTCGGCGCCGGCGAGCCTGGCCGCTTGGATCACCCACGCCCGAGCCACGGCGGGATCGCCGAGCGCGATATTCTCGTGGATCGATCGGTTGAACAGGATGTTCTCCTGCAACACGACCCCGATCTGGCGGCGAAGCCATCCCGGGTCGAGCTGGGCGATATCGATGCCGTCGAGCATTACCTGCCCGGCCTGCGGCGAATAGAGCCGCTGCACCACCTTGACCAGCGTCGACTTGCCCGAGCCCGACGCACCGACGAAGCCGATGACTTCGCCCGCGCCGATCGACAGCGTGACGTTGCGCAGGGCTTCGTTCGCGTCGGGCCGATAGCGCAGCGACACGCCGTGCAACTCGATCGCGCCCTGCGGTGGCGGCAGCGTCAACAGGTTCTGGGGCATGGGCTCCGGCGGCGTGTTCAGGATGTCGCCGAGCCGCGCCACCGAAACCTGCACCTGCTGGAAGTCCTGCCACAACTGAGAGAGGCGAAGGATTGGCGCCACGACCTGGGAAGCGATCATGTTGAAGGCGATCAGCTCGCCAACCGTCATCGCGCCGTTGATGACGGCCTCTGCGCCGAAGAGCAGGATAAGCGCCGTCGTCACCTTGCTGACATACTGGATCAGGTTCTGGCCGAGCGCGCCGGTGACGCCGGCGTCAAACGACGTGCGGACGTAGGACGCGAGCCGCTCCTCCCATTGCGCCTGCATCATCGGCTCGACGCTTGCCGCCTTCAGGGTTGGCGCTCCGACGATCGACTCGACGAGAAACTGCTGCGAGCGCGCGCCGCGGTTGAACTTCTCGTTGATCTGCTCGCGAAGAATCGGGCGGATCAGCACCGCAATCAGGAGATAGACCGGGATCGTGCCGAGCACGACCAGCGTCAGCGTGGACGAATAGATGAACATCACGACGAAGAAGACCAGCGTGAAGACGAGATCGAGCAGCGAGGTCAGCCCCTGTCCGGTCAGGAAGTTGCGGACCGTCTCAAGCTCGCGCACGCGCGCCACCGTCTGGCCGGTCGCGCGCGTCTCGAAATAGGCGAGGGGCAGGCGGAAGAGGTGATGGAACAGGCGCCGGCCGAGCTCGACGTCCATTCGGTTGGTGGTGTGGCTCAGCGTATATGTGCGCAGGAATTGCAGGACCGTCTCGAACAGTCCCAGCGTCACCAGACCGACAATCAGCACGGTGAGCGTGGACACTCCCTTGTGCACCAGCACCTTGTCGACGATGAGCTGGAAGAACACCGGCGTGATGAGCGCGAACAGTTGCACGAAGAGCGAGGCCAGCGCGACCTGGGCGAGGGGGCGCCGGTAGCGCAGGATCGAGGGCAGGAACCAGCGGAATCCGAAAGTTCTGGGGTTTGTGCCTGCCCCGCCCAGACGGCGCGTGACCAGCACGACCTCGCCCGAGGACAGCGCCAGGATGTCCTCGATCGGCAGTTCCCGTGCAATGCGGCCAATCGGATCAAGCAGGCGGGCGAACCCCTTCGCGGGCGAGGCGGCCAGCACGCCGAAGGTGCCGTCCTTGAGGCCGATCAGGGCGGGATAGGGAACGGCGGCGAGGCGCCTGGCGGTGACATGGCGCAGGATACGCGAGCGCAGCTCCAGGATGTTGGCGCCGCGGACGATATCCTCAACCGCGGCGAAGCGCCCCGTCAGCGCGAGCTGATGGCGCATCTGCGCCGGGTCGGCGGCGACGCGGTAGTATCCCGCGATCACCGCCAGCCCGGCCAGGCCGGAGTCGATCGGCGTGAACGGCGCGGATTCGACCCTGGACAGCTCGGTCGGGCGCGCGCTGCCTCGGGCGGCTTGGTCTCTGATGTCGCGTCGGTCATGTCGTTCTTCGCTCGAACCACTGCCGCCCCGACATCCGAGCCGCACTTCCGGCTCGGAGGAGGTAAACCGTCACGTTTGCGTGCGCGCCCGACCTTGGTCGGCTTTGTCGGTGCGCGCCCTGCGTCTGCCTTTGCCGCCATATCGGCCACGGCGCTCTTCTCTTGGTCCACTTCCACCCCCAAGGCCGAGCCGGTCTCCCGGCTCGGTCGAAGCCCGACCCATTATACCGTGGGTGCCGTTAGGTTGACGTTGAGTGTGCCTGTCCCGGCCTCCGCCAGATTGGTGTTCAATCCACTGTTGAACGCGTCGTAGTCCTGTAGAGCAAGATTGAAGGCCATGTTCACCGACTGGCCGGCGTTGAAGGTCGATACCGACACCGCGCCCATGTCGAACGAGTCCTTGTTGCCGTAAACAGTGCCGATGTTGGTCGCCTCCAGCCGATCGAAGCCGGTAGCGGTACTAACGAGGATAAACTCTCCCGGTGCCAGCTTCAGGCCTGTCAGATCTACGCCGTTGCTGTCGCCCGTTGGCGTGAAGTGCGCCGTCACGGTCTGCGTGACGCCTCCAGTGGTGAAGGCTTGCGTGTCCGCGGCAGGGAGTTCGCCCTTATTGAAATCGGCGAGAGTGCCGGTGATGTTGCCGTTGGCATCCTCGGTCACGATCTTGACCTCGGTGATTGCCTCATGCGTGGCGCTCGCATCGGTGGGCAATGTCCCCGCCCCGGGGGTGAGCGACGTCCCCCCGGGACTTCGTAGGCGTCGAGGCGGATGTCGACCGTCTTTCCAGTCGGACTGACCTGGCTCAGTGCGAAGCCCGCGTTGTTGACCTCGTAGTGATCGAGATAGCCGAGCGTGCTCAGCGACTTCAGGGCCGTCGCGGAGGTGATCGAGTGGACGTTGTCGACGAAGTCGAGGCGGATGGCCTTGCCCGGCGCGACCGCCTGCTTGTCCGTGCCGACGCCGATCGAGCTCGGATTGACGGTGTCGACGCCGGGGTTGAGTCCGGTGAATACGACCGACTTCCCGGGGTTGACCGGCTGTTTTGTGGTCGGGTTGAACGGCAGCGAGAACCACGCGTAGTTGCCGGCAGGCACGTCCGCGAAGTCGCTGAAGGTGAAGTTCGAGCCGTTGCTGATCGCCTGGAGCATGTTGTACGTGTAGGTGCCGGTGTCGGGGTTGAGGGTGATTGTGAATACCTCATCCGCCGTAATTGGGGAGCCTGACACGCCGCCGAGGCCTTGGCCGGTCGAGTCGGTTGTCGCGGTCAGCGTGCCTGTGCCGAATCCCCACAGGTAGATATCTTTCCCGCCCGCTTGCAGATTCGCGGGCGAGCCGCTGTCGAGCGTGCCTGTCAGCTTTGAATCGTTCGTGCCGGTAAACGTCAGGGCACCGAAGCCGTCGCCGCCGGCGTGTTCCTTGATGGTGAGCGACGAATTTGGATCGACGGTCCCGTCGGCCGCGTTCGTGTTGACCAGCTTCCCGGTGAAAGTCGAGCCGGCGGCGTCTTTTACGTTATCCGCGCTGACGACCGCCTCCGGATTGAAGTTAAACGGCACGTCGTCGATGACCGTGACCGCCCAGGCGTTGGCCGGGGCTGTCGCGGTGCTGGCGTCGGCATCGGTCGCCAGGATCAGCGAACTGAAGTCGAGCTTGGTCTGGCTTGAGTCGTTTGCTCCCGGCGCCTGATCAACGGGGGCCGAAAGCGTGAAGGTCCAGTCGCCCGTTGCCTCGGTCAGCGCCAGCGTGAACACGGTCGTTGCTCCCGCGCTCGCGGTCAGCGTGTCGACGTCGCCACTGCTCTGCACCAAGTAGGTTATGGATGTCCCGCCCGATTTCAGCGCCGGCAGCTTGGATGTGTCGGTCGACAACGCGAACGATAGCGGCACGTCCGCCCCCGCCGCGAACAACGAACTGACCGAGCCTGTCGATCCGGTGCTAGTACCGGTGGCATCGGGAAGTTTGTTTGCCGACAGCGCGTCTTCGTCGACATTTCCCGACGACGACGAGTTGGCGATGAACGTCGGCTGGTCGTCGATGATGGTGAGCTTCAGCGCGTTCCCGGCTACAGTGGCGGTGCTGCCGTCCTTGTCCGTCGCGTGGATCAGACCACTGACGTCGAAGGAGAAGGTGCCTTCGGGCGAGCCGTTTTGCGGTGTTTCCTGATCGATCGGCGCCGAAAGCGTGAAGGTGTAGGCCCCCGTCGCCTCGGTCAGCGCCAACGTGAACACGGTCGTCGTTCCAGCCTTGGCGGTCAGCGTGTCGATGCCGCCGGCGGTCCCCACCGAATAGGTCACCGCCACCCCACCGGAGGTCAAGACCGGCAAGCCGGAGGTGGAGCCGGAAAGCGCGTATGTCAGCGGGGTGTCCGCGCCCGCATTGAACAGGTTCGATACGTTGCCGGTGGCCGAACCGCCAAAACCCGTCTCGCCTGTGGCTTCGCCGGCGAGCGCATCTTCGTCGACCGTCGCCGTCTGCGTATTGGCGCTCGCCGTCGGCTGGTCGTCGATGATGGTGAGCTTCAGCGCGTTCGCGGCTGCAGTGGCGGTGCTGCCGTCGTTGTCCGTCGCGTGGATCAGACCACTGACGTCGAAGGAGAAGGTGCCTTCGGGCGAGCCGTTTTGCGGTGTTTCCTGATCGATCGGCGCCGAAAGCGTGAAGGTGTAGGCCCCCGTCGCCTCGGTCAGCGCCAACGTGAACACGGTCGTCGTTCCAGCCTTGGCGGTCAGCGTGTCGATGCCGCCGGCGGTCCCCACCGAATAGGTCACCGCCACCCCACCGGAGGTCAAGACCGGCAAGCCGGAGGTGGAGCCGGAAAGCGCGTATGTCAGCGGGGTGTCCGCGCCCGCATTGAACAGGTTCGATACGTTGCCGGTGGCCGAACCGCCAAAACCCGTCTCGCCTGTGGCTTCGCCGGCGAGCGCATCTTCGTCGACCGTCGCCGTCTGCGTATTGGCGCTCGCCGTCGGCTGGTCGTCGGTGATGGTGAGCTTCAGCGCGTTCGCGGCTGCAGTGGCGGTGCTGCCGTCGTTGTCCGTCGCGTGGATCAGACCACTGACGTCGAAGGAGAAGGTGCCTTCGGGCGAGCCGTTTTGCGGTGTTTCCTGATCGATCGGCGCCGAAAGCGTGAAGGTGTAGGCCCCCGTCGCCTCGGTCAGCGCCAACGTGAACACGGTCGTCGTTCCAGCCTTGGCGGTCAGCGTGTCGATGCCGCCGGCGGTCCCCACCGAATAGGTCACCGCCACCCCACCGGAGGTCAAGACCGGCAAGCCGGAGGTGGAGCCGGAAAGCGCGTATGTCAGCGGGGTGTCCGCGCCCGCATTGAACAGGTTCGATACGTTGCCGGTGGCCGAACCGCCAAAACCCGTCTCGCCTGTGGCTTCGCCGGCGAGCGCATCTTCGTCGACCGTCGCCGTCTGCGTATTGGCGCTCGCCGTCGGCTGGTCGTCGATGATGGTGAGCTTCAGCGCGTTCGCGGCTGCAGTGGCGGTGCTGCCGTCGTTGTCCGTCGCGTGGATCAGACCACTGACGTCGAAGGAGAAGGTGCCTTCGGGCGAGCCGTTTTGCGGTGTTTCCTGATCGATCGGCGCCGAAAGCGTGAAGGTGTAGGCCCCCGTCGCCTCGGTCAGCGCCAACGTGAACACGGTCGTCGTTCCAGCCTTGGCGGTCAGCGTGTCGATGCCGCCGGCGGTCCCCACCGAATAGGTCACCGCCACCCCACCGGAGGTCAAGACCGGCAAGCCGGAGGTGGAGCCGGAAAGCGCGTATGTCAGCGGGGTGTCCGCGCCCGCATTGAACAGGTTCGATACGTTGCCGGTGGCCGAACCGCCAAAACCCGTCTCGCCTGTGGCTTCGCCGGCGAGCGCATCTTCGTCGACCGTCGCCGTCTGCGTATTGGCGCTCGCCGTCGGCACGCTGTCCTCGAAGATGATGTGGGAGCCGACTTCCGTGTGGTCGTTGGTCGTCAGGGTCTGCGTTTCGGTGACATTGAGAATGTCGAAGCCGGGCGTGTTGCCGGGTGGCATGACGTTCTCGACCACGAACTGGTCGAACTGAGCGCCATTCAGGGAGGTGAATTGAATCTTCTCGCCCGCGGTGACTCCGTTGACTATGCCGTTGGGGGCGCTCGTGGTGCCGCCGAAGGTGACGCCGTTGTTGCCGGTGGTCCGCGCCGAATCCGCGATCAGGGTCGTCCCGTTGAAGACCTGGATTTCGCCGATCGCGACCGTGTTCGTGGAAGTGCTCGTCTCTGTGCTGTTGAACGTGCCAGCGGATTCGTTCTGGGCGATGATCTTGAGGTTGATGAGACTGTTGGTAGGGGTTACCTGACTGATGTCGAAGCTCGCGCCTGTTCCTTCGATATAGGTGGCGATGTTGAGGGAACTGTCGGTGAGGAACGTCTTGTCCTTGGTGTTGCCGCCGGTAAAGCTGCTGACGAAATCAAAGCGCAAGGCTCCGCCGGGAGTGATCGACTGACTGTCGCTGCCGTCACCGCCCGAACTGGTGTTGACGGTGTTGGGATTGGAGGTGCTGGCGTCGAGCCCGGTCACGATGACGGCCGACGTCCCGCTGCTGCTGGTAAACGGCAGCCAGTAGTTCTGCCCGGGGTTCTTGGTGCCGATGTTGAACGATGAGATGGAACTTGACGATCCGCTGACGTAGACGCGGTTGGAGAGATTGAGGGTGTTGGCGTCCTCGCCCGCTGAGGGATTCGTGTTGGTGAGGGCCTCGTACTGCACGACCCAGATCGTCGCGCCGCCGCTCGTCGGCTGCAACAGAAGCGCGAAGGCGACCGTGCCGGTGCTGTTCGTCTCACGGCCGAGCACGATGTCTGGATTGCTCGGGTCGGAGTAGAGGAAGATCTCGTTGCCGTCGATGGCCTTGAAGCCGGTGTCGACGCCGTTCAGCGCCCCGCCGGTGCTGTTGGTGAGCTTCAAATTCTGGTCGGTCGTGCTGACGATCGTGTCCCCGGAGATACCGATCGCCTGGGTCGTGCCGCTGCCCGTCGACGTGTCGGGATAGATGCCGAGCGCCGTCAGTTCGTCCGCCAACGAGGATGAAATAGTGTTGTTAAAGGTGGTCAGCGTGACGTTGTCGTCGGGATTGGCGGGGTCGTCGTTGTCCGTCGCAAGATTTGTCAGTCCGAGGTTTTCGTCCTCAATGACGTTGCCGGTGATATCGAGTGCCATGGAAATGCTCCCTGGTTTCAATGCGGCAGGCGCAAGATCGGCCCCAACGCCGGCAACCGGCCGCATGGGCACGCATCCGCTGGCAGCGCCAGCGCTACGCGCCATCGTTAAAGGAAACTGGAGTAGCGATTTGGTTTAGGGGGTAGTGGGTGTTAGGAGGAGCCGCCGCTGATCCTCCGCTCCTTGCCCCCTCAGGCAATTCTAGGGGGATGCGTCCTACGCGCATCGGCTACCCACCACCGGCGGACGCCAAGTGTCAATGATGAGGGCATACCCAAACCCCGCCCCTCTTCCCAACAGGCATGACTGCCTGTACGCCTCCCGCTCAGAACATGAGCAACGGAAAGTTTACTCTTAATTGTGGAAAGTTAAATCGGACCATTGATTTTTTGGAGGATTTGTGTCGTGGAAATGGTCCCCCTTAACAGGGGACCTTTGGCCATCTCACTGGAACCAATTGAAAATAAAAGAGAATACGCTAGATCGTGGTCGTGTATTTGACTGCTGGACCGTCAGAAAGACTGAATAGGCTTATGCAAACGACGCTCGCCATTGCACCTATGATGGATGGGGCAGATAGATGAGCAATATCAGATAGTTGCTGGAGGCCGTGTGCAAAAATCGCACACGAAAGTTCTGCTTCTCTTCTTTTTTCGTTCCCACGACGGAGCCGCCGACAGTCCTATTCGGACGCTCCTTTGCCGACGATAATGGCCACTTCATCGCGGAGGTTCGCTGCGACATCCGGGGCCGCAACGTCCTGATGCGGCCCCTGGGGTTCCTGAAAGCTTTTCGAATTTTCTGTCTTGCGGCTCCCGTTGAGATGCACGCGCTTTTGATGGATGGGGGTGTCTGGATCCGCTGTGATGCAACCTTGATCCAAGCATCTTTGGGGTTCAAGTTGGTAGAGCGCTACCGCCGCGTTGGCGTGCCCTGGCTTGGGCACACTTGCGGACATTGTCCCTACTGCCTCGCAGAGAGTGAGAATCTCTGCGATCAGCCAGATTTCACGGGCTATACGCGCGACGGCGGCTTCGCAGCCATGTCATAGCTGATGCGCGTTTCGCCTTCGATCTGGACCCGGAGGCCGACCCATATTCCTGGCGTTGCTTTGCACTGGCCTGATCGGCTGGCGATGGCTGAAGAAGGCGGGGGACGGCAAGCGGCTCGGACTCTATGGTTTCGGCGCCGCCGCACACATCGTCGCCCAGATCGCCTGCTGGCAGGGTCGTGAAATCTTCGGCTTCACCCGGGCCGGTGACGAGCAAGCACAGGAATTCGCTCGCTCGGCGCGACCTGGGCAGGTGGACCGGATGAATCACCACCCAAGCAGCTAGACGCGGCGATCATCTTCGCGCCTGTCGCTGACTTGGTCCCGATCGCGCTTCGTGCCGTGCTCAAAGGTGGCCGGGTGGTGTGCGGCGGCAATCACATGAGCGACATTCCAGCGATGCCTTACGATCTGTTGTGGGGAGAGCGCGAGCTGATCTCCGTCGCAAACCTGACGCGCCGCGACGCCGAAGAGTTCTTCCCCATTGCCAAGCGCGCGCAGGTACGCACCCACACCAAGGGCTACCCGCTGGAACAGGCCAATCAAGCACTGGACAATCTGAGGCAAGGCAGATTGAGCGGCGCCGCCGTCGTGGTGCCGTGATCAAAAGTTGAGGATTATCCTGCCCGCTCGCCGAGACTTCGCATTTGTCGGATCCACTTCGCGCGGGTCGCATCGCTGGCGCCGGCGACCATGCCGAACAAGGTCTCGCGCACCGGACGGATGCCGACAAAATGAAGGATGCTCCGCCAATGCAGCCAATACCGCCTTGCCAATAGTCTCGACAGGGACCGAATGCTTGACCATCAGCAAGGCACTGAGCACCGAGACGTCGACATCGAACGTGCCTGCCAGCGCCGAAGTAAACAGCAAGCCGCGGCCGCCGAATTGGGCTGCCAATCCAGCGCCTGCAGTGGCGACAACCGCGAAGAGCAGTGCGAACAGCAGGCAGGGGACCCACCTCGAATGGATTGCGCGCAATAGCGCTGCTTTCTCCAGTCCCGCTGTCGCGCGTCATCAGCAATGCGCCGCAGATAGCAAAGGCGAGCGCGGCTGCCATCGCCGCGATAGCGACCGAAGCGAACACGCTTGGCTCTATGATCAGAACCACGGCGCACACGCGGAGCACCGAAACCATTGCAGCCAGCGATGCCGCACCGGCGAGCCCCAGACGATTGGTTGCTTTTGTAGCGTTGCGGGCAAGCGCCAAGGTTACCGCTGTGGAAGAGACGATTGCACCGGTGAGCGAACTGACCAACAGACCACGTGTATTTCCCAGAACGCGAACAGCCACATAGCCGGCGAATGATATCGAGGCCATGAGCACTGTTAGGAACCACACCTCCCAAGGATTGAAACCGCCCCACGGGTCCATCGTGCGGTTTGGCAGCAAGGGCAAGACGATCGCCGTCATTACCGCTAGGATCAAAGCCGAACGGAGTTCCACCCATGTCAGCCGCTTCAGAACGCCGTGCAAGAGCTCTCGGCTGGCCAGGATTGCGGCCAACGCCGCGCCACCGGCGCCTGCAGCTCGATAATCGCCGGCGACGGAAAGCGACCCAAGGGCGAAAACGCCCAGGCCCGCGATCACGCTGGTGACACTGAAATCCTCGTCACGGGCAGCCGCGCGCCTTGTACAAGGCAAAGATTGCCGCAAAGACGATGAATCCGCCGACCAGCACCGATACCGAGCCTAGTGCACTGGTCAGCGCCGCAAGCACTCCGCCGAGCAGGCCGGATATGCCGAATGTCCGGATGCCAGCTGTGCGACTGCGATCGGGCGCATCCCGCTCCTGCCAACCACGCTCCAAGCCGACAAGAAGACCTATTGCCAAGGCCAGTCAAGCCGGGTGATGAGCGAATCCATTGAGGCCGCGACTTAGGCGGCGACCGTCGGC
This sequence comes from Mesorhizobium sp. ORM8.1, assembly GCF_053005525.2. NCBI lineage: Bacteria > Pseudomonadati > Pseudomonadota > Alphaproteobacteria > Hyphomicrobiales > Phyllobacteriaceae > Mesorhizobium > Mesorhizobium sp. ORM8.1. The sequence goes on from NZ_CM132600.1 coordinate 7,379,986, forward strand.
AGTCGGTCGCGGATCCACCTGACGATCTGGCCTGCTGTCATTGCGCCTGAAGTGCGAGCAATTTCGCGCCCGCCATGGAACAGGATCATGGTCGGGATGCCACGGATGCCGAGCCTGGCCGCGACGGCCTCCTCATTGTCGGAGTTGAGTTTGATCAGGCGAACATGCGGTTCCAGTTCACTTGCCGCCGCTTCATAGGCTGGGGCCATCATCTTGCAGGGGCCGCACCAGGGTGCCCAGATGTCAACGACGACAGGCAGGCTGCTGCGCGCGATCTGATGATCGAAACGCGCAGCATCGACATCTTCCGGGTGTCCCGAAAACAACCTGGTCCCGCACCTTCCGCATTTGGCCCGCATGGCGTCGCGGGCGGGCGGCAGGCGGTTGACCCCACCGCATTTGCTGCAAACCACCAGATCTTGCTGTGCCATGGCCATTCACTACTTTTGTTCTCTACCACTATGCGCGCCGCACATGCTCATCGCCAAGGGTGCGCAACGCGTTCAGGATCACCGCCACATCGATCCCTTCCCGAAGCAGCGCACCAGCAACGGGCGTGATGTGACCCATCGCTGCCGCGCCCATCGCCAGTCCCGACAGCGCCAGCCCCGCGACGATGCTTTGTAAGGCGATCGTTCGCGTTCGCCGTGCAATCTTGATCGCATCGACGACGGACTGCAGCCTGTCGAACAGCACGATGACGTCGGCCGCCTCGGAGGAGGCGGTCGCACCCCGTGCGCCCATCACACCGACCGTGACCAAGCAATGCGCGTCGCAGGGTGGGCTCGTTCATGGATGCCTTCAATTTGATGGATGCTCGCCAATTATCGCCAGCGCTGACGGCGCGCGTCGAACTCGGCCAACAGCTAATAGCGAGAACCGGAGAACGCTTTGATCCAACGCAACGAACGGGCAAGATCGACGAGCGATTATCGCTACGAACAGGAGGGCATGAGGGGTGACGATCCGAAATCTCGAACATGCGTTCGCCCCGAAGTCGGTTGCCATCTTCGGCGCATCGCCGCGTGACGGTTCGGTCGCCCGTGTCGTGCTCGACAACATCGTCGGTGGCGGTTTCGAAGGCGAAATCTGGCCGGTTAACCCCAAATATTCGCGGATCGCCGGTCGACGTTGCTACGTGAAGTCGGCCGACCTGCCAGGCGTTCCCGACCTCGGTATCATCGTGACGCCGCCGGAGACCGTTCCCGCCATCGTGCGCGAGCTTGCTGACAAGGGAACGCGGGCGGCGGTTGTGATCACTGCCGGCCTTACGCGCGAGAACGGTCTACGCCAGGCGATGCTCGATGCGGCCAAGCCCACGCTCTTCCGCATCATTGGGCCGAACACGGTCGGTCTGATGATTCCCCATTACGGCTCAATGCCGGTTCGCGCATATGGCCGCCAGGCCCGGCCACATCGCGCTGCTGTCGCAATCCGGCGCCATCGCCACATCGCTGATCGACTGGGCGGCGGACAACAATGTCGGTTTCTCGCAGATCGTGTCCCTCGGCGACATGGCGGATGTCGACGTAGGCGATTGTCTCGACATGCTGGCGGGGATGCTCACACACGCGCGATCGTGATGTATCTCGAAACGATTCCCAATCCGCGCAAGTTTATCTCGGCCGCGCGTGCGGCGGCGAGGATCAAGCCGGTGATCGCAATAAAATCGGGCCGGCATGAACAGTCGGCCAAAGCGGCCGCGACCCATACCGGCGCGCTATCGGGTGCCGACCGCGTCGTCGATGCGGCGTTGCTGCGCGCTGGCATCCTGCGCGTCAAAGGCCTCACTGAGTTGTTCGATGCGGTTGAAACGACCGCTCGTTTTGTTCCGCTAGAACGAGCCCGCGTCGGCATCGTCACCAATGGCGGCGGCGCCGGCGTGCTTGCCGTCGATCAACTCATCGAAGGCAACGGGAAACTGGCCGAATTGTCCCCGGAAACGATCGGGTCCCTGGATGCCGTCCTGCCAAGCACATGGTCTCGCGCCAACCCAGTCGACATTATCGGCGACGCCCCGCCGGAGCGCTATCGGGTCGCGATCGAGGCCGTCGCGGCCGATACCGGGACCGACGTAATTTTGGTCATGAACTGTCCGACCGGGCTCGGCTCGCCGGTTGCCGCGGCAAGCGCGGTGGCGGCGCTCGCTCAGGACGGCAAGATTGACGGCAAGCCCGTCCTGACCTGCTGGCTTGGCGAACACACGGCGCGCGAAGGGCGACGTGTCCTTCGGGATGCCGGCATCGCCAGCTTCGAGACGCCAGCGGATGCTGCAACGGCGGTTTCATACCTCAGCGAATGGTCGCGTGCCCAGCGGGCATTGATGCGCACACCGGCCAGCGGCAACGAAGGCACCAAACGCGGCCGAGAAGCCGTGCTTGCGATATTCAGGGGCGTCGCCCGAGAAGGACGGCAAATGCTAACCGAGCCCGAAGCCAAGGCAGCAATTTTCGCCTACGGCATCCCGGTGCCCGAGACGATCGTCGTCAGATCTCCTGCCGAAGCGCAAGTGGCAGCCAGCGGGCTTCTCAAGACGTGTGAACAGGTCGTCGTCAAACTCCTGTCAAAGGCGATCTCGCACAAGTCGGACATTGGCGGGGTGGTGCTCAACATTACCGATGCCGTTGCCGCCGGCGAGGCCGCACGCGCGATCGAGGCGCGTGCGCAAGCACGCACCGCAAGTGGACATTGAAGGCTATGCCGTTCAGCCCATGGTGGTGCGAAAACACGCGCAGGAACTCATCCTGGGCATGAACCGGGATCCGATCTTCGGGCCGGCCATCCTGTTTGGAGCCGGCGGCGTCGCCGTAGAGGTGATGGATGATACAGCGATCGCATTGCCGCCGCTCGACGACGTTCTTGCCGGTGACTTGATCGATCAAACGCGGATTGGCCGACTGCTCGCCGGGTTCCGCGATCGCGAGCCGGCGGACCGGCAATCAATCATTACAGCACTCAACGGCCTGTCGCAGATGATCGTCGACTTTCCATGCCTGGTGTCGCTGGACGTCAATCCGCTGCTGGTCGACGCCGAGGGCGTGGTTGGGCTCGACGCCCGCATCGAGATCGAGCCGGAATGGGTGGAAGAGGCGGGGCCGAACCCGGCACTTGCCATCAGGCCTTATCCGTCGGGTTGGGAAAAGACGTTTTCAGCGAGCGACACCCACTACAACATCCGCCCGATCAAGCCGGCCGACATCGGGCTCTATCCCGAATTCCTTGCCAGGATTTCGCCCGATGATCTGCGCCTGCGTTTTCTGTCGCCGCGCAAGAGCTTCTCCGACCAGATGTTGAAGCGGCTCACCCAGCTCGACTACGACCGCAACATGGCTTTCGTAGCGCTGGAAACGAGCTCCGGTGCGCTGGCCGGTATCAGCCGACTGTCTTGCGATCCCGACCACGCTGTCGCTGAATACGCCTTGCTGGTGCGTACGGATCTGCAGGGCCATGGTCTGGGTTGGGAATTGCTTCGGCAGCTCGTCGATTATGCGAAGGCCGATGGGATCGGACGGATTGAAGGGACAATGCTCGGCGAGAACACGAGGATGCTGGCCATGTGCCGCGAGTTCGGCTTCTCGATAAGGCGCCATCCTAGCGAACCCGGCCTTGTCGAGGCAGCTCTCGAATTGCGTTGAGCCCGATAGCCCGGCCGCACCGGTCAGGAGCTGGGCGCAGGGCATTGGAACCATTACCTCGGAAGCCCTCCTCAATTCCGCGACAGTGTCGGCGAGCTTTCGGTCGGCGTTGATCTTTTGCCAGCTAGAAGCGGTGGCATTTCGCAGCAATTGACGCGACAGGATATCAACCGTGGCGTCCGAGGGGCCGCCCTTGCGTTCATTGACCCGCTGCCAAAGGACGGTTGGATCCGCCTCCAGCCAAAAACCGGAGAATGCGATACCTCGGTCGCGCGCTGCCTTTTCATCCGCTCACGATCGGCTGGTCTGTCGAAAACCGCATCAGCGACAACCGAGCCCCCTCGGAGAGAATCAGGCCGGCGCGCCATGCCATTTCGTTGTAGACCCGTTCGGACACCTCAGGTCGATAGGCCTTGTCTGGCAGCCTGGTCTCGGCAGCCACGCCGTGCATCGCTTTGCGGATGCGGTCGCTTTCGACAATGCGTGCGCCGGGCGGCGCTCCAACGTAGGCAGCGAGCGCCTCCGCAATGGTCGTCTTGCCGGAACCACTGAGGCCGCCGATGACAACGAGCCGCGGTTCTGTCTCCTGCAGAAATGTCAGGGCCAGCTCGAAATAGGATCTCGCCTCGGCGATCAGCTTGTGGCTGTCGGCACTGCCTTCCTCAACCTGTGTCGCGGTCACATGCGCTCGCACGGCACCTCGCACCGCCATGAAGAAGGGCAGCAGGATGAAACCGTCTTCATCGTCGGCCTCGTCGAGATAACGGTTCATCACCAGATTGGCGAGCCGGGGGAGGCCGCAATGCCGGAGGTCCATCAACAAGAAGGCAAGGTCGTAGAGAACATCGATGCTGGCGATCTGGTCATTGAATTCGATGCAATCGAAGAGGCGAGGCTCGCCATCGAAGAGGCAGATGTTGCGCAGGTGCAGATCGCCATGGCAGCGGCGGATCTTGCCCGCGGCCTCCCGGCGGTCCAACAATCCGGAATGCCGGGCAAGCGCGGTGCGGAAGGCTCCGGCGAACCTCTCGATCTCCTGTTTTGTAAAAACATGACTGGCGCCAAAGCCGGCCTCGTTGATGTCGAGCACGCCATCAAATTGAATGAGCCGGTGCCATTGTGGACCTCCGGCGCGGCGCGATGATATCCTACGATCATGCGTGCTACGGCAGTCATCAGCGTTGGCGTCAATTCTCCCGCGGTTGCCATTTGGTCGAGAAGCTTGGACTGATCGAAGCGGATCATCTCGATCGCCGCGTCGACCACTTGCCCCGCGCCGTCAAAAACCATTTTTCCGTCGGCTTCGCGTGTGATGTGACGCACCCCAAGGTAAAGGCCGGGTGCGGTCTTCGAGTTGAGTTCCACCTCTTTCTCGCAAGCGGCCAGCCTCAGGGTTGGCGTCGAGAAATCGACATAGGGCAGCTTGGCCGCCCGCTTCATCTTGTATGCGCGCTGGCCAACGAGGAAGATGCGTGAAATGTGGGTCTCGATCGCCTCGACCGGTCCGTTCGCGCCATAGCAGGCAGGATCCAGTAGAAATGCAACGGCGCCTTGCTGGTCGTCGACGATCATAGCCGGCCTTCCCGGTGTGTCCTGCGAAATTCGTTTCCGCGATCTGCGCTCATTGCTGCAATGTCTGGACATAACCTGCCAACTCATGGATGCGTTCCCTGGTGACGACTTCGCCGGCGTTCGGGCCATATTTCTTCACGTCGGCGGGCAGGAATTGGCTGCCCCATACAGGCATGTCGCGCTCGCCATGCGCCGGCACCATGGCGCGGCCGTCGATCACGGCATAAACGCGCCAGTAAGGGAATTCGCCGCCATTGCGCCTGGATAGGCCTGTCAGGTCGCTCGGCCGCTTCAACAGCTCGTCGCCCAGGGGGCCATCTCCTTTGCCTTCGGGACCATGGCAGACGGCGCATGAGTTCATGTATTCGGCCTTGCCGTCGCCGAGTTCCTGGGCGCCGGCCGCGTTGAAGGTCAATCCTGCCAGAGCCACCGTGATCAGGAATCTCATGTGTGTTTGCCCGATTGATCGGCTGAAACCTACAGCCCTGGTTTGGCGGTGCGTTGATGCGGATCAAATGCCCCGCGGTCATGGTGTTTGATTCAGCGCAATGAACGCGCCGGCCGCCCTCGCTAATGGTTGAAACCACGACTGACCTTCAATCGAAATCAGGAGTTGCCGCCGTGACTTTCAGGACACTGCTTACGGTTACCGGACCGAACCAGGGCGAGGGCGATCTGAAGCTCGCCGCCAATTTGTGCGAACAGGTCGGCGCCCATCTCTCGGTGCTCGTGCTCGAAGTGGCCGCACCGCCCTCGGGCGGCGAATACGCCGCCGTCGTTTCACCGGCCTGGCTGGAGGAACGTCAGGCCGAGTTGAAAAGGCTTGAGAAACGAATTTCGGACGTCGCCGGCTTTCTCTCTCAGAGTACCGTATCGGCTGATCTCAGCGACGACTATCCTGACACAGGCTGGGCGGACGACGTCATCGGAAGGCGTGCCCGCTACGCCGATCTGACCATTCTGGGACCGGATCTGCTGGCAAGCCATACGCTGAAGGATAAAGTCATTGAGGGCACGCTGTTCTCATCAGGAAAGCCCATTCTTCTCGTTCCCGAGGGCTCGCATCCGACGCTGAAGCCGAAACGCATTCTCGTTGCATGGGACGCTCGCCTTGAGTCGTCGCGCGCCGTCCGCGAGTCGCTCGATATGCTGAAAGGCGCCGAAGATGTGCGCCTTGTCATCGTCGATCCAATTGAAAATGAATTCCATCATGGCGAGGAACCCGGCGCGGATGCCGCGGCCTATCTTGCCCGGCACGGCGTCAAGGTTACGGTCGAACGGCTGCCGAGCTCGAACCATTCGGTCGCCGATGTGCTTCGCCGGCATGCCGGCGACGTGGCAGCCGAACTGATGGTGATGGGCGCTTATGGTCATTCCCGGTTGCGCGAGCGGATTTTCGGCGGGGTCACCAAGTCGATGCTCGAGGGTCCGTCGCTGCCGGTCCTTATGGCGCGATAGCAACTCGTCGGCAGGAAAAAATGGGCCGGCTCAATATTGCGCCGGCCCATTTCATTTTCTCGCAACGAATTGAAGGGGACGACTACTCGCTTGCCTCTCGTCCGGACATCTGTTCAATCAGGATCCGAAAGAAAACATGCGGCGCGTTATCAGCAGTCGGAGGAATGACGGGCTTGAGTGCGCCAGGTTCCCACCAGTCGGCGTGCGTGCTCAACACTGACCAGGCATGATCCCGCTGAAGCTTGTGGCCGATGCGGTCAGGCAGTTCTTCGTAGCGGCCATCGGCAACGACGCTTCTCCATCCTCGCCCCTGGCCATGTTCGTCGACCTGGATAGACCAGCGGGTTGGTCCGCATCCATTCGATCTTTTTGCCCGGCATGGAAAAGGCGTATAGATGAGCATCCGAATGGGCGTAATAGAAGGGCACGACATAGGGTTGCCCATCCTTTGCGCATGCCAGGTGGCCGACGCGATTGGCCGTCAGGATTCTCGTGCATTCCAAGGCAGAAAGCGCTCGGATCAGCATGACATGGTCTCCTATTTCTTTCGATCAGGCCGTGGCATTGATTTTGTGGCGGCATCCAGGGCTTCACCACGGTCAAGGACGCCACATCTAAACCATGCATAGTTTCCTCGGCGTGCTGTCGAGTGCTCCATCACAAGCAACGCGCCACTCGCCACAATGCTCGACGAACACATCGCCGAGGACGTGCTCGATCAGTCGCCTGGTTCCGGATCAGCGAACCGTGCCAGGCTGAGTTCGCAGCGGAGGTTCCAGAGATCGGGCACTTAGCCTTGCAGCCATAATCGACCGGCGAGCCACGGACGGCACAGTGGCTCGCGAGCGCTGATTGCATGCGGGATAAAGAAATAGCCCGATGCCATCTTCGACAGCTGACTCGACTGCCCACCCGCGAAGTCTGCAAGTTAGAGATCGAGCCCTGCGATTTCTTGGAAAGCCAAATCGCCTCCCGGAGTATCGGTCGCGCACATCGAGGCTACGACCGCATTTTTACTGGCTCGATGTAACCTAAATGGCCGTCCTAGCGAACTTGTATGGAGCGAGCCGTCACGGATCTCGTCTGGCGAAGGCCAGTTTCACTCAGTGGAGAAACAGATGTCCAACCGCATGATTTCAGCCGTCGTTTCCGCGGCGTTCGCAACCGCTGTCGTCTCGCTCGCGCCAGCACATGCCGCCATGAGCATGAGCAAGGCCGACATGGAAAAGATGATGAAGGAAAACCAAGCCAAGAACCAGGCCAAGATGAAAACCGGCAAGTTCGAGAAGTGCTACGGCGTGGCGCTGAAGGGCCACAATGACTGCTACGCCGGCGCCGGCACGACCTGCGCGGGCACCAGCATGATCGATTACCAGGGCAACGCCTGGAAGCTCGTCGCCAAAGGTAGCTGCACCACGATCTCGACCCCGAGCGGCCACGGCAGTCTCAAGCCCCTCAAGGCCTGAACGTCAGGGGTGATGGGCGGCATTCCGGCCGACCATCACTCTCTCAAATCTTCTGACTCCCTGGACAGGCCCCGATGATGACCATGCACTCTCTTCAAAATCTTTGCGCGGCGACCATCCCCGCCAGAGCGGGCGTCGGCCTGAAGCCGGAGCATTACAGGATCATCCTGGAGACAGCTCCTGATCTCGGCTTCTTTGAGGTCCATGCTGAAAACTACATGGGTGCGGGTGGCCCGCCACACCGCTATCTCACTGCCATTCGGGAGCGCTACCCCTTGTCGCTTCATGGCGTCGGCCTGTCGATCGGCGGCGATCGTCCGCTAGATCGCGACCATCTCGCCCGCCTCAAGGTGCTCATCACCCGATATGAACCCGCTCTCTTTTCCGAGCATCTGGCCTGGTCGACACATGACACGGGATTCATGGATGACCTTCTGCCAGTGCCTTACACAAGGGAGACCCTTGCCCGGGTATGCCAACATATCGATTCGGTTCAAGAGTTTCTCGGGCGGCAGATGCTGCTCGAGAATCCTTCGACCTATCTGGCCTTTGTCGAAAGCACCTACGACGAGGTCGACTTCATCGCCGAGATCGCGAAACGCACCGGCTGCGGACTGCTGCTCGATGTCAACAATGTGCATGTCGCCTGCACAAATCAGCGATGGGATACTATCGACTACATCAACCGGTTCCCCGCCGCCCTTGTGCAGGAGATTCACCTGGCGGGATACGCCCAGGAAGCCGACGAAAGGGATCGCCCGCTCCTTATCGATACCCATGACCGGCCCGTCAGTCAGATCGTTTGGGAGCTGTATTCCAAAACAGTGAGCCGGACGGGGGCTCTCCCGACCTTGATCGAATGGGACACCGATATCCCGTCCTGGCTCGAACTGAAGTCGGAAGCCGATCGTGCCGAGGTCATTCTTAGCGCAAAGGGCAGCAAGGAACCGCGCCATGCTGTCGCTTGACGAGCGTTTGGGTCGCTTCGGCGCCGCTTTGCTCGTCCCTAGCCAGCCGATCCCTCCGGGACTTGTCGGACCCGACGGCGAGCCCAGCCCCAAGCGCTTTGCAGTTTACCGCAACAATGTGGTCGTCGGACTGACGGAGGCGCTTCGTGCAGCCTATTCTGCGGTCGTGCGAATTGTCGGCGATGAGTTCTTCGATGCAATGGCCGGCGTCTTCCTTCGCCACTCGCCGCCCGCGACTCCGGTTCTGCTGGACTACGGCGCAGATTTTCCGGGGTTCCTGCGCGGCTTTCCCCCAGCCGCGAGTGTGCCTTATCTCAGCGACGTGGCGTGCATCGAACGGTGCTTTACGGAGTCCTTCCACGGGATGGACGCGATCTCGCTCGACCCGGCCGCTTTCAGCACGATCTCGACCGATATCGCACCGTGGACGAGCTTCTCGCTCCATCCGACGCTGAGGCTGGTGCGATCGACCTTCCCGGCCTTGACGATCTGGCAGATGAACCAACCTGGCGGCAGCCCGGCGCTGGTGAACCTCGACGTGGGCGAAGATGTCATGCTGGTGAGACCGGACGCCGACGTGGAAATCCGCGCAATGCCGGCCGGTGCATTTGAGTTTGTAAGCGCCCTTGGCGAAGGCCGTTGCCTGGCGGAGGCCGCCAAGGCGGGGCTTGGCGCCGACGAGCGGTTCGATCTGGCGGGCAACATTCAAGATCTGATTGCCATCGGCGTGTTGACCGGTTGGCATATTCGGGAGGAGCATCGGCATGCTGGCTAGAGGCGCGAACCCGAGCCTTCTCACCAGTTCGATCGCCGCTGTGCGGAAAGCACTGAGCAGCTTGGCTGGTATTGCCGCCTTGGTGGCGCCGGTCGCTCTGCGAATTGCCCTCGCGATGCCGTTCCTGATGTCGGGCCTGACCAAGTGGGACGGCTTCCTGCAACTCGCGCCGGCCGCTTCGTACCTCTTCGAGGATGAATTCAAGCTGCATATTTTCGGCCAACTCTATGACATGCCGGCGCCCGACCTGATGGCGCTGCTGGATGGCATCGCCGAGATCGTACTGCCGATTTTGCTGATCGTCGGCTTGGCGACGCGGCTCAGCGCCATGGCTCTCCTAGTGATGACCGGCGTCATCCAACTCGTCGTGCCCGAGGGTTGGGCCAACTTCCATTTGCCGTGGGCGGCCTTGGCGACCGCCATTATCGCGGTCGGACCGGGGCCGGCGTCCCTGGACCGCCTGCTCGACCGCCTTACTGGCCGGGCACTCGGTGGCAAGGCGTGAGGCAGGCAGCATTCCGATGACACGCGAGACGCGCAAAACGCAACCAAACCTCCGCCTCGTCTCGGAGGAAGAGGGCGGCCCAGCCGCTCCTCGTCCGAAAGTGGCGCACATGCGGCGGACAATTCCCGACGTCGAATGGTCCATCCTGATGACGCGGGCTCAGGAGGGCAATTCACAGTCCTATGAACGGCTGCTGCGCGAGATCGCACCCTACCTCCGATCGTATGCGGCACGATGGTACACCCCACCGGCCGATCGCGAAGACGCCGTGCAGGATATTTTGCTGACGCTCCACGCCATCCGTCACACCTTCGACCCGACGCGGCCGTTCGGGCCATGGCTGTACGCGATCGCCAATCGGCGTGTCGTCGATCGGCTGCGCCGAATGACGCGCATACGGGCGCGCGAAACGCAGCTTCCGGACGGCTATGAAGAGCGGTGGGCAACCGACAATGCAATGGACAGCGATTCGATAGGCCTCGACCGCGCCGTCACAAATCTTCCACCTATGCAGCAGACGGCAATCCGGCTGCTGAAGTTGGAAGGCCTATCTCTGAAGGAGGCGGAAGCGGCCACAGGCATTTCCATTGGTTCGCTCAAGGTCGCAACGCACCGCGCAATCGCAAGCCTGCGCAAGGCGATCCTCAAAGGAGACGACAGTCGTGAAAACTGATGATCTCATTGCCGGATTGGCGAGCAACGTAAAGCCCGTCAGACGACTTCGGCCACCAGTAACCCGTGCGGCAAGCTGGCTTCTGCTTGCCACGATGGTCCTGTTCCTGCTGATCATCAGCCAGGGTCTTCGCTTCGACCTGGCACAGTGTCTACGCGAGCCTTCATTCGTGATGGGCATGGCGGCTTCGCTCGCAACCGGAATCCTCTCGGCAATCGCCGCCTTCGCGCTGAGCTTGCCGGATCGCTCGCGGCTGTGGCTGCTGTTGCCGATTCCGACGCTTTGCCTTTGGCTGTCGAACATCGGCTATCAATGCCTCACGCAGTGGGTGAGCATCGGGCCGCAGGGCGTGACCTTAGGCGAAACCGCCCGGTGCTTCGCGACGATCGTTCTGACGAGCCTGCCGCTGTCTCTCGCTATGCTGGTCATGCTCCGCCATTCGGCGCTGCTGCAACCGCGCATCGTGACGATCATGGGCAGCCTGTCAATCGCGGCCATCACGGCGACGGCGCTGTCCTTGATCCACCCGATCGACGCGACCGTCATGATCTTGATCATAAACGTAGGCATGGCCGCAATGCTGGTCCTCTTGGGCGGTGTCTTTGCGCGCACGATGTTTGGCTGGGTGGCGCCGCGATCCCCGACCCTCAACTGATCCGACCCAGGAGAATGAACATGAACCGCCGCCAATTCGCAGCCTTCGCTGTCGCGACCTGCCTGATATCCGCGATCTCGGCACCGCCGGCCATGGCCGCGAACCGGCAGCTGTTCTCCGGAGATGCCTTTTCCGCGGCTCAGAAACTGAACGCGCGCATCCTGGTCGATATCTCGGCCACATGGTGCCCGACCTGCCGGGCGCAAGAGCCGATCGTCAATGCCTTGATGGACAAAGCAGGCAACGAGGACGTGGTCATCTTCGATGTCGACTTTGATACGCAAAAGGACGTCGTCCGCTATTTCAACGCGCGCACGCAAAGCACGTTGATCGCCTTTCGAGGGCCGAACGAGACGGGCCGGTCGGTTGGCGATACAGATCCCGATCTCGATCGCCGGCCTTGTTCAGTCGACCCGCTGACCATATCGTCCGATGCTGATAACAAGCATACTCTTCGGCCTTGTCGCTGGCGTGCTTTCGATTTTGTCGCCATGCGTTCTGCCCCTCTTGCCATTGGTGATCGGCGCTGCGGTGTCGGAACACAAATGGGGTCCAGCGGCATTGGCTGCGGGCCTGGCTCTTTCCTTTGTCGCGATCGGCCTGTTCGTCGCGACAATCGGGTTTGCTCTTGGCCTCGACGCCACCGTGTTTAGCGGTGCCGCAGCCCTGCTCCTTGTGGCGGCTGGAGTTGTGCTTGTCATCCCGGGCCTTCAGACCCGGTTCGCCGCTGCCGGCGGGCCGGTGAGCAATTGGGCCGATCGCCGCCTGTCCGGCTTCAGCACCAGCGGGCTAAGCGGCCAGTTCGCCCTGGGTCTTCTGCTTGGGGCCGTCTGGAGTCCCTGCGTCGGCCCTACCCTGGGTGCCGCCTCGGTGCTCGCCTCCCAGGGTAGGGATTTGTTCCAGGTCTCGGCCGTCATGATCGCGTTCGGCCTCGGCGCTGCGCTACCGCTGATCATGGTCGGACGTTTCTCTCGCGAATGGCTGGCAAGGCGGCGAGATCAGATGCTGAAGGCTGGAAGAAGGGGCAAGATGGTCCTCGGTGGCCTGTTGCTCATCACCGGACTGTTTATTCTGACCGGCACGGACAAGCGGCTTGAAACAGACTTGGTCGACCACTCACCGCAATGGTTGCTCGAGTTGTCCTCGCGAATTTGATGACATTGCCGGGCCTGCCGTGCAGCCAGACCCGCCAATGTCGCCCTGCCGTCACCGCCTCACCGAACTCCTTTGAGGAGATCACGCGCGTCTCAAATGAGCGCGCCTGTGGTCGAAAGCTCGTTACCGACTGGCCAAGGATTGGCCGGCGACACTCGAAAATGGCTGTCAGCCGGTTGTCAGGTTGGATTCGCTATCCCTTACCGGTGACGGTCGCAAGTCGTTGTAGCCTACAGATCGAATTACCAATCGTATTGCAGCTTCCCCAATCACCCGAATGGAGACCTCATGCATCCCACTCTCATTCCAGCCGCCTGCGCGGGCATGTCTGCCGGACCACTTCTGGCTGCCGGCAGCTGCCGCACGGCTGCGACATCTTCGGTCGAACTGGTTTACTAACAGCACTCCATGAGGAGAGGATAAGATGACCAAAATTCCCTTCAACCGACTTGTCTGGCTCACGCTGCGCGCATCGACGGCGCTGGCGCTCACCATCGCACCCTACCACTTGGCGCTTCACGGTGCTGCCAAGCTCGTTCCGGCCGCTGCCTACGCCGAGTCCGAGGGCGGTCACGACGGCGGCAATGGCGGTGGCGGTGGCGAGGGCGGTCACGACGGCGGCAATGGCGCCGGCGGCGGCGGCGGCAGTGAGCACGATGGCGGCGATAGCCACAGCAGCAGCGGCGGAAGCTCCAGTAGCCACGAAGGCGGCCCGGAATCTGCCGACGACCAGGTCGAGGACACAGGTGGCTCCGGCACGACGGGCACTGGCGCAGGTTCCGGTGCCGAAACCGACGGATCGGATGAGTCGTCATCCACGCCACAGGTGACGGACAACTAACTGCGCCCCGTATAGGGTGGCGCATTGGCCCGCTTGCGAAGACGCGGCGGGCCTTTTGAGGTAGTGCACCTACAGGGACAGACCAGGATTTTGACCCTTCACTACAAGGGGTTGTCAAATTTCCACCGACATCGCAACTTATCCGCCGTAAGCGTGAAAGCCCTCAGAAAACTGTGTCGAATGGGTGTCTGAGCTGTTGGCCAGGGGCCGGCCACCTTTATCGATAGCTCCGCGAGCGTCGATGAAGAGCAAACATTTTCTGCTGAGACGGAGCGCGATCAAGTTGCCCTCTCTGGCTACATAGCGCTTGCGGTTGCGAACCTCACGCTGGCTTCGAAACCGGACTGCGTCCCGGGCCTCGGCGATCTGAGGGTGAGCCTGCTGCCGATACGGTCGGCTATCGTCGAAACGATCGACAACCCGATCCCGCTGCCGCGAGCCGAAGTTCCGCCCCGCTCGAAACGATTTGCCAGTCTCGCCAGTGTCTCAGGCGAAACAATTGGCCCGTCATTTGACACGGTCAGCAGCCCATCTGGGTCAAGGGTGACTTCGACCGGCGATGAATCGCTGCCGTAGCGCATGGCATTCTCGACAAGGTTGCGGCACAGGATGCCGACGGCATCGGGGTCGATGTCGGACATCGCGGGGGTTTCCGGCATGTGAAGGACGACCCTCTCTTGTGGGGCGCTTCTCCGCAAGTCGTCGACCACCACGCCCAGCGCCGCACGGAGATCCGACGTTCGTTCCAATCGAAGCCGGCTGCCTTCCGCCCGGGCGAGTTGCATCAGCCGTTCGGCGCGCGCCGTCAGCCGCTTGAGCGTCGCCTCGATGTCTGCTCCGCGCTGGGCGGTTTGGGGTTCCTTGGTTTCTTTGCGGATGCGCTGGGCCTGCGCGATCGCGCCGGCGAGGGGGTCCTGAGTTCATGGGCGGTGTTGGTGGAGAGACTGCGTTCCGCTTCGAAGGCGGCCCTGAGCCTCTCGAATAGCGCATTCAAGGTGACAGCCAGCGGCTCAAGTTCGCTGGGTAGGTCATCGGATGCGACTGGCCCGAGATCCCTTTCGTTCCGGGTCTCGAGCTGTTCCCGGAATGCGCGCAGCGGCCTCGTGCCTCTCCGTACTGCCAGCACCACGGCGGCAAACGCGGCAGGGATGACCAGAAGGACCGGCAGGCCCAGGCCCATCTGGACCTCCTCACCACCTGAGCCCGATGCGCGAGCGGCTCGGCGATCGTTATACGAACGGTCCCTTCCAGAGCTTCCTCGCTGTAGAGCCGATGCGTGGCCGTTCGGCCGAACCCGGGCCGCTCATAAGGCGGGAACACGGCGAGGTCGGCCGCGTGGGACCGAAGCAGGATCTTGCCCTTGTCGTCGCGGACCACGTAGGTGAGAAGTTCGTCATGGCTGCGGATCGCGCCGAGGCGCTGGCTGGCGCCGTCGCCGCCCTCGCGCCCAATGATATCCAGGACCGCCAAAGGAAGCAGGCGTTGCGCGGTCTCCTGGAGGGAGGAATCGAAGACGTCCTCGATCCCGTCCCGCAGCAGGACGGCGGTCGCCCACGCTGCGCCGATCCAGATCACGAGTAGAAATGCTCCCAGCGATAGGAGGAGCCTGCCCTGGAGGCTTCTAGGGCGCATCATGTCTGGGGTAGCCTGTAGCCGAGGCCCCGTTCGGTCTCGATTAGGTCGGTGCCGAGCTTCTTGCGCAGCCTGCTGACATGGACCTCGATCGTGTTGCTCTCCACCTCGGCATCGAAGTCGTAGAGCTTTTCCTCGAGCTGCGCCTTCGAGAGCAACTGCCCCGGCCGTGTCAGAAACGCCTCCAGCAATGCCCATTCGCGGGCTGTCAGCTGAACGGTCTTGCCGTCCCGGCGCACGCTTCGGCGGGCAAGGTCGATGTCGAGCGACCGAAGACGGATGATGGGGTTGGGATTGCCGGAATATCGGCGCGCGACCGAGCCGATCCGCGCCGACAGCTCGTCGAGGTCGAACGGCTTGACGATGTAGTCGTCGGCCCCCCGGTCAGGCCTTCGATCCTGTCCGACACCTGGTCGAGTGCTGTCAGGATGATGATTGGGGTGACATCCCCGGCCGCCCTCAGGGCGCGAAGGAACACGATCCCCCTTCCATCGGGAAGCATCAGGTCAAGCAGGATCAGGTCGTAGGCCGCGCCCGCCATCGCGTCCCGCGCCGCGTCGATCCGTGTGACCCAGTCCACCGAGTGGCCGTCCCCGACGATCTGGTCTCGCACCGCCGCGCCAAGCACGCTGTCGTCCTCTATCAGTAGGATTCGCATAGTCGTTCGCCTTTTCGCGGCCGCTGCCTTCCTTGGCGGACGTTCCTGACACCAGGCTGAAGCGGATTGCGCGCGAACTTCAGGATAGCGTCAGCTTGAGCCTCCACTTTGCGTTGGCGCAAATCGGTTGGAACGGAGTCCGTGCCTATGCGGCTTGCCCTGATAATTCTCGCCTGCGTCGCGGCCCTCTCCGCACGGCCGGCGCGCGCCGATGATCAATGCTTCGTGCCGATGGCGGACTGGAAGCCGAGGGAGGCCGTGACGGCCCTTGCGGCCCGGAATGGCTGGACGGTGCGCCGGATCAAGTTCGACGACGGCTGCTATGAGATCGACGGCACTGACGCGATCGGTCAGCGGATCGAGGTGACCGTCCACCCATCGACCCTCGAAATCATCCAGATCGAACCTAAGGACGGCGCCGATCATCGGCGCCGCGATGAGGAAGGCCGCCATGACGATCAATGACTTTGCCTCGACCGCGTCCCAATCCCAAGACACCGCCGCGCGGCGGGTTCCAGTATGGGACCCGCTGGTTCGCCTCTTGCACTGGGGCCTCGTCGGCGCATTCGCAACGGCGTGGCTGACCGCCGAAGATATGCAGCCTGTTCACCAGCTTGCCGGATATGCGGTCGCCGGTCTCGTCGGCTTCAGGGTCTTATGGGGGCTCGTCGGCAGCCGCTACGCCCGCTTCGCCCACTTCGTCCGCGGACCCGCCCGGACGGCCTCTTACATCGGGAAGATGGTGACTGGCAGGGAGCGGCGCTACCTCGGCCACAACCCGGCTGGCGCGGCGATGGTCGTGGCGATCCTGATGATGCTGTCGGGGACGGCCTTCACTGGATGGCTTCTGGAATCACCGGACCGCGCCGCGGCCACCGCCGGACAGATGGAGATCACCGCCCCCGCGTTCGCGGACGACAATGGCAGCAAGACTGAAACCGGGGCAGCCGGCGCTCTGGAAAGGCGGTCCGGCGGTCCGCTCAAGGAGGTCCACGAAACCCTTGCCAACTTGATGCTTCTGCTGGTCGCGCTGCACGTCGGCGGAGTCGCGTTGGCTTCGTTCCGTCACCGCGAGAATCTGGTTCGGGCAATGCTCACGGGCCGCAAGAGGCCTCCCGCGCCCGGCGACATCGCCTGAGCGCGAGTGTTCAGGCACCAGAGAGCCAATCCGGCCCCGTTTCGGCGGGGCCTTTCGATTCCTGACAGCAAGCTGAAGCAGAAAGTTCTTTTCCGTCAGGAAGGGATCAGGCCGGGCCGTCAGAACGCACCTGCAGAAAATAGGAGATCCTGCCATGAAACAGACCATTGCCGTCTTGCTTGCGTCGACAGCGCTGATCGCGGTGATCGGCATTCCCGCGTGGAGCGCCATGCACGGCGCTGACCAGTTCGAGGGACAGCGCGACGCAGTCCTGGGAGCCTTCCGGGTCTCGGGGGCATCTCCGGTGTTGGTCAGCGACAATGACGACGAAAGCCGTGATCATGAACGCCGACTTCGCCGCGGGGACGGTGACGACCATGATGAGGGCGATGAAGAAGATGATGACGACGACGGCGGCAACGCGTCGGGTCCGGCTCCGGCCGGAAGCGTGGCTCCCCCGAACAATGGTCTCTTCGGCACCGGGGCGACGCCCAAGGTTCAGGTGAACTGAGCCGACGGCTCGCATCACGCCAGATCAAGGAAATAGCCCAATGAAAACCATTTTCGCCGCCCTGGCCCTGACCACGGCGCTGACGCTTCCCGGCATCGCCATGGCGCGGCCGGTGACCCTCACCACCACGCTGAAGAACTATGGCGGCAACGGGGCCTACCTCGCCATCTACGTCACGGACCCCAAGGGGGTTTACGCCGGAAGCCTGTGGATGGCCGGGACCAAGTCCAAGTATTACGAACACCTGTCCGACTGGTACCGCGCGACGGGCGGCAATACCGCCGAGATCAATGGCATCACGGGAGCGAGCGTGGGTGCCGGCCGCCAGCTGGAGATCACGCTCGACCTTGCCGATGCGCTCTTTGACGCGGGCTATACCGTCCATGTCGACGCGGCCGCCGAGGACATGCGCGACAGCCCCAACGAGATCGCCGTGCCGCTGACGGCGCAAGGGGCTGGAAAGTCCATCCCCGGCCGCCGCTACATCGCGGACTTCAGCTACGGCTTGTAAGGAGCTGCAGCAATGATCCGTGCCCTTCACCGTTGGCTGGGCCTGCCGGCTCTTGTTCTCGTGACGCTCCTCGCCGTCAGTGGTGCGGCGCTGTCCGTCTTCCCGGCGGCGGAACGGATTTCCGCGCCGCAGGCGGAACAGGCGATGAGCGTCGCAGACCTTGCCGCACGCATCAAGTCCGCCTTCCCGGGGGTCGAGCAGATACGGCGCTCACCCTCCGGACGCATCACAGCCTACTGGTTCGATGGCGGCACGCCGGCATCGGCCGTTATCGACCCGGCGACAGGAGCCGGTATGGCTTCGGCCGATCCCAATCCGATCCAGCGCTGGCTCACCAACCTGCACCGCTCGCTGTTCCTTGACGACGCCGGCCGCATCGCCATGGCAATGGGAGCGGCGGCGATGCTCGTCCTCGCCATCTCTGGTTCCATGCTCGTCGCGCGGCGCGCCGGCGGATGGAGACGCTGGTTTGCTCCGCTTCGGGGATCTCTGGCAGGGCGCGTCCATGTCGAGCTTGCGCGGGGCTCTGTACTCGGCCTTCTGCTATCGTCGGCAACGGCCCTTTGGATGACGGCCTCGACCTTCGGGTTCCTTCCGGACAAGGCGGCCGTTCCAAGCCTGCCATCCGCGGTGAGCGGGACGATGGACGCCACCTTGACATCGATGCCGCTGCTCGCTGCGACGCCCGTGTCGAGCCTGCGCGAGCTGAACTTCCCCTATGCGGGAGACGCCACCGACGTCTTTACGCTCAAGACCGACAGCGGCACTGGCTACCTCGACCGAGGAACCGGGGCGACGCTCGCCTGGTCAGGCTCGAGTGGTTGGACGCGCGTCTCCGAAACCATCTACATGCTCCACACCGGACAAGGCGCAGCACTTCTCGGCCTGTTTCTCGGGCTCACGGCGCTTACTGTTCCTGTCATGGGCGCCACGGGACTCCTCATCTGGCTGACGGGCCTCAACGGCCGTCCCAGGATTCGCGACAATGCCGCACCGGGCGGCGCTGAGACGATCATCCTGGTCGGAAGCGAGGGCGGCAGCACATGGGGTTTTGCCGCGACATTGCATCTGGCGCTGACTCGCGCCGGGCAGCGCGTCCACACCGCGCCGATGTCGGCGTTCGACCCTGGGCGCTTTCCCCGTGCGGACCGGTACGTCGTTCTTGCCGCGACCTACGGCAACGGCGACGCTCCCGCTTCTGCGAAAGGATTCCTGGACCGGATGGCCGGGCTTTCCGCCGCACCGGACGTGCCAGTGGCTGTGCTGGGCTTCGGCGATCGGAGTTTCCCGGCCTTCTGCGGCTACGCTGACGCGGTTGCCACTGCCGCCGAAGGCCGGGGTTGGCCGCTTCTGCTGCCGTTCGAAACGGTCGACCGCCAGTCGCCGCAGGAGTTCGCTCGCTGGGGACGCGCGCTTGGCGAAGCACTCGGCATCGACCTGGAACTCAACCACCAGCCTGTCCTCCCCGAGATCAAGCCGCTGACGCTTGTTTCGCGCCGCGACTACGGCCACGAAGTCCAGGCTCCGACCGCGATCCTGCGCTTTGCCCTGCCGTCCCTGTCCATTTGGCAACGCCTGACGGGGCGCGGGTTCGGCCGTTTCGAACCGGGAGACCTGCTCGGCATCGTGCCTGAGGGATCGCCTGTGCCGCGCTTCTATTCGCTCGCCTCGGGCAGCCGGGACGGTTTCGCGGAGATTGTGGTGCGCAAGCATCTGGGTGGCATCTGCTCCGGCGAGCTCATGGCGCTCGAACCGGGCGGAACGGTCGCAGGCTTCATCCGCCGCAATCCCACGTTCCACGTCAGACGCGACGGTGCGCCGCTCATATTGATCGGAGCGGGCACCGGGATGGGACCGCTTGCCGGCTTCATCCGCGCCAACAACTCGCGGCGGCCGATCCACCTGTTCTTCGGCATGCGGCTTCCAGGAAGCGATTTCCTCTATCGCGAGGAACTCGAAGCCTGGGCGGCCACTGGCCGGCTCTCCAGCCTGACCACCGCGGTCTCGCGCGGAGCGCGGCCACGCTACGTTCAGGACGCGCTCGCCGCCGAGCAGCGCGAAGTCGTCCGCGCCATGGGAAAGGGCGCGCGTATCATGGTCTGCGGCGGACGGCACATGGCGGCCGGGGTTGCCGAGGCGATGACGCGAATACTTGAACCGCTTGGCCTGTCGCCCGCGGTCCTGAAGGCGGAGGGACGCTATGTCGAAGATGTCTACTGACCTTGTGCGGCACGCCCTCAACGGGCCGACGATGGGCACACGCTGGTCTGTGCTTTTCCACGCGCCTTCCGGCTTTGACGCTGAAGCTGTCCGCGCGGCCCTGCAGGCCTCGGTCGACGAGGTCGACGCGCAGATGTCGACATGGCAACCTGACAGCGATCTCATGCGCCTTAACCGGGCTCCGGTAGAGGCGTGGGTGACGATTCCTGGATGCCTCCTCGACGTGATCAGGCTGGGGCTGAATGTGGGCCGGGCTTCCGGCGGCGCTTTCGACATCGGGATGGGGGACGCGATGAGCGCATGGGGCTTCGGCCCGGCTGAAGCCAGTCCAGACCGCATTCGTTGCGCGATGCAGGCGAGGCGCGTGCCTGCCCACGAGGCGCTGGAGATCGATGGGACCAACATTCGCAAGCGCGTGCCTATAGCGCTTGACCTCAACGGCATCGCAAAGGGCTACGGCGTGGATCGTCTTGCCGGGGTTCTGGGCAGCTTCGGCATTCGTAATGGGCTGGTAACGATCGATGGGGAGTTGCGGGCCATGGGCCTGAGGCCTGACGGCGAAGCTTGGACGGTAGCCGTGGAGGAACCGGACCTCGAACGCCGCGCGCCGCATTCGATCTCTCTCTGCAGGATTGCGCCGTAGCCACGTCCGGCGACTACCGCCACTGGGTGGATGTGCAGGGCCGGCGTTTGTCTCACACGATGGATCCGAGCCGCGGCGCACCTCTTATGAAAGCCCCGGCGTCGGTCACGGTGCTCGCGTCCACCTGCGCACAGGCCGACGCCTGGGCGACCGCGTTAATGGTGCTCGGCCCTAACAGGGGCGGCGAACTCGCCCTCCGGCTGGGGCTCGATGCGCTGTTCCTGCTTCGCGATGAAGTGGATAGCATCCGCTCCTGCGGGATCGGCGGCTTGTTCGGGGGCACTCGGATCTCGGTTCCTGCGTAAGCGGTTTAGGTGCAATGAGGCATGCGGGCGGGGAGGGGCTGAAAACGGCGTTTCGCTTCTCGCGTCAGGCGGCCCGAGGCATGGGCCTCGCCTTCTGGGGCGCGCTCGCGGTGGGCATTATCGCCGCGTCCGCGAGGATATCCGGGGGCAGCGCCGGATACCGGGCATTCCGTTTCGGCAACGAGAGAGTTCCACCCGATTCTGACCTGGATCAACACCGGACAACCGAACAGAGGATAGAAACGTTGGGACATTGCTGCCCTGTGAGCGGGCGAAATAGGAGGCACCATGTTCGAATACAGCGTTGAAGCCAGACGGACCGATGCAAGAGGCAGCGTGGCCGCCACGAAGAGCGCGACGCTCGTTCTCGACACCTGTCTCTCGGGCCGGGCCGATGCCTTCAATCCGGCCGAACTGCTGCTGGCGGCGATCGCCGCTTGCATGATCAAGAGCATCGAGCGCGTCACCCCGATGCTCGGTTTCAAGCTGCGCGGCGTCAGGGTCGCATTGCATGCGGTTCGGCGCGACAGCCCGCCTGGGATCGGCTCCATTGACTACGAGCTTGTGGTCGACACCGATGAACCCGACCAGCGGCTGGACCTGCTGCACAAGAACGTCCGCAAATACGGCACGATTTCCAACACGGTCGCCGCCGCCACGAAACTCGAAGGCACGATCAGGAGAAAAGCATGAGCCGCCTGCATATCGAAAACCACCTGGTGTCACGCATCGGCTGGCTTCGCGCCGCCGTGCTGGGCGCCAATGACGGCATCGTCTCGACCGCCAGCCTGATCGTTGGCGTGGCGTCGGCGGCCGCGCCGACTTCGCAGGTTCTGGTCGCCGGCATAGCCGGGTTGGTGGCGGGCGCCATGTCGATGGCGGCCGGCGAATATGTCTCGGTCAGCTCCCAGTCGGACACCGAGAACGCCGATCTCGCCCGCGAACGCGAGGAACTCAGGACCCAGCCAGAATTCGAGCGCGAGGAACTCGCACAGATCTATGTCAAACGGGGTCTGGAGACGGGCCTCGCGCGCAAGGTCGCCGACCAGCTGATGGCCAAGGATGCTTTGGCCGCCCACGCTCATGATGAACTGGGCATTTCCGAAATGACCACCGCGCGCCCGATCCAGGCGGCGCTGACCTCGGCGGCGACCTTCAGCGTGGGCGCGGCGATGCCTCTGCTTATGGTGCTGGTGTCGCCGGCCTCCATGCTGGTGCTGGCGGTCTCGGTGGCGTCCCTGCTTTTCCTTGGCTTTCTGGGCGCCATCGGCGCCAAGGCCGGTGGCGCCAACATCCTTCGCGCAACGCTGCGCGTCACCTTCTGGGGCGCCTTCGCCATGGCGCTCACCGCCGGTATCGGCGCGCTGGTCGGAACGGCGGTGTAGACGCCCGAATCCGACTGGTAGCTATCTGCGCGTCTACACCGCGCTGTCGTCCGCAGGACATTTCAGCAAGAGGTTATTCCTGTTGCTTGCGGCTGCTGATTTTATCGCGCGCGGCCCAGACCTCGATGAGCAGCATCGTCACCGTGACAGCTAGCGGTCCCAGTATGAATCCTGGAGCCCCGAACAGGGCGAGCCCACCTATCATCGATATGAAAGCGGGAATCGTGTGAAGCCTCAGCTGGTTTCCGACCAACATCGGACGAAGGACGTTGTCGATGCCGCCTACGACGATGCCGCCCCAGGCCGCGAGGATTAGGGCCTTGCCCCAATCGCCATCGAGCAAGAGGAGGATTGCTGCCGGTATCCACACGACGAACGAACCCAACACAGGCACGACCGAAAGCAGACTCATCACCACGCCCCAAAGCAGAGGCGTCGGCAACCCGAGCATCCAGAACATCAACCCGCCCAACGAACCCTGGACTGCTGCCACCGCGAGCGTCCCGTACACCGTGGCATGGACGGTATCGAACACTCGCTGAAACAGCCGTTCGGTGTCTGCACCCTCCAGTGGCATCCAATCGCGAAACAGGCGGGCGACGGCGGTTCGATCACGCAGAAAATAGAACAGCATGTAGAACGTCAGCAGAACTTCCGCCACCTGCAACACAGAGCCCTTGACGAAAGTTGCACCGGCGTTGCTCAGCCATGTTGCGAGGCTCGCCATCATCGACGGCAGATCGATCTGTTGTTCTATCCACTTTCCAATAGGTGCGATACCGGGATGGGCATCCAGGAGACGTTGGAGCTCTCCATCAGCCACCCGGGTTCGGA
>NZ_JBRKPX020000002.1:0-289037 GCF_053005525.2 Mesorhizobium sp. ORM8.1
AATATGATGATCTTGGCGACCGCGCCGCCGCGCTCGCGAAGCCGTTGGCCGATCACGCGGGCTGCGACAGGCCCGAGATCCGGCGCATATTGGCCATTATGGCCGACGCTGGTTCGAACGCTGCGCTTGCGATTGTCCCATTGTTTGCGCAGCGGAAGGGCCGTTAGCCAGGTCGCTAAACATATCCGCGCTTCCCTAGCCCGGTAGATGTAGCCTGCTAACCTATGCGAAACCGAGCCGTGCTAAACTTAGACCTGACAAGGATGCTTTAACGGGTACAGTTCAGTCCGGACTGACCGTCGTTCGGCATCGGCCTGAGCAAGGTTGGACGCGGGGCTTTCGAGCAAGCGGAACAGCAGCTAATCGTGCAAAGCGCGCGGCTCTCGATTCCGGAAATCGATGCTCTCGCCGACGGGTTTGCACATGGCACCATCCAGCTGAACGACCTCCTGCACGGGCTGCTGAAATAATGGGACAGGCCAAACAAAAGAAAAGCCGCTACCAGCAACTGCTGAAGGACAACCCGCTGTGCTGCCTTTGTGGAGGCGTGACCAAGTCGTCCACGGTCGACCACATCCCGCCTCAGGCGTGCTTCCCGCGTGGGTTCTTCCCGGAGGGTTTTGAGTTCCCCGCGTGTGAGGCCTGCAACGGCTCGACCAAGGCGGAGGACCAGATATTCGGCTATCACATGCAGATGGGAAACCCCGACCTGTTCACCAAAGACTTGTGGTCGATGTGGCGGCTGCAGGATGGCATCAAGAACAACTATCCGGCCGCGCTCCTGAACACCAAGCTCAGCAATCAGGCCAAGGCGGCGGCACTGGCTGAAATGGGGATTCATGTGCCAGCGGACGCCGATTTGTCGAACATGCCGTTGGCTGGTGTGCCTGCAGAGTTTCCGGCGGCGGCCACGAGGATCGGGCGGAAGATGGCGTGTGCGATCTACTACAAACAAACGGGCGGCAAGTTCCTTACGAAGAAGCACTACATCTGGACCGCAACGGTTCACAGCAGCCATCCGCGCGCGTCGCAGCTAACCGACTACGTGAATAGGATGTTGCCTGAAAAAGAGGTTGGCGGCCGGGGCAACATCAAGGATTACGGCAGGCGGTTCGGTTACCGTTACGGGTACAAGGAGAAGGAGGACTTCATGATCTCCACCTCGCAGTTTGGAGTCGGGTTCATCACGATCTGTACCAGTGGCATCCTTGATAAGGGCAAAGAGCGGATACCACCCGAGGAGCTTCAGACCATTTTCCCGACGCCCAAAGAGCGGGCAGCTGTCGCTGATGCAAAGGAAGCGGAGAAGCCAGCAGCTGCCCCAAAGGTTTGATTGAGCCTAGTCCTCTACGCTGACGCTCACTTTGCCCGGTCCGTCCTCGATATGTCGGCGTATGACCTGCCCGATGCGACCAAGACACTTTCGGCCTATGCCGACGAAGCGTTGCGGAGCCTGAATGCCGAAAGGATGCCCGGCTTTGCCGGGCATCCTTCTTTCGTCCAGCGAACCGCGTACGTGATTAAATGTCCGTAATCCCTACCGCCATGTCGTCGACTGCGCTTTCGAACATCAGCGGGTTGCGGAGCGCCTGTTTCAGACGGTCGGCCCAGTCCTTGTGGGTTTCCTCCCAGGCAAGGAACGCTGTCGCGACGATGCCGCGATGGCGGAAGAGGTACTGATTGAGGATTTTCGCCGGGATATGGCCCGCGACCACCGTTGCGTTGGTCGGTTTGGCACTCGCGAAAAGCTGGAATCCGCGTGCGACGTCGCCGACATCGCCCTGGGCGGCAATGTCGGACAGGGCCTCCAGCACCGGGCCGGAGGGGGTGTTGTATTTCTTGCTCCCCTGGTTCGCAATCGCCGCCAGGATCTTCGCCAAGTTCTCAGGTTTCATCTCGGCTCCTTTCGAGCGTTGAGTGTGTGCGGCCCTTTTGCGCCTCTGGTCCGCCAGGGCCAAAAGTTCATCGGCATCTTCCTTGGTTGGCACCCACGTGCGTATTTCATGCCAGCCGGCGAGTAATCGGGCTTCCCGCTGCGTGCGTACTCGGGTTTTCGGGTCATTCGCCATCGGTACCTCCGTGAGTGGGTGGAGCCGATATAGGTCGCCGCCAAACGTTATACAAGCCAAAAAGTAACACACTTACAAAAATAGTGCGTCTGAACGGGATGTCGTGATCCGAGCCCGCATGCGGTCTTGCCCATCCGGCTTCCATCCCTGACGCATCACGAGAGCCTATCAAGCCGCCGACGCGGCCATGAGGGAGGCCAAGGAGGCTGCCCCTCTCGCCGAAGCGAAATCGACACGACCGAGGCTCCTCCGTCCTCACGGACTCCGTGCACCCGAACCACATGAATTGATTTCGCGTGTTCCTGCCCGGGTTTCGTCGGGGCTCGGACGACTAAGACGCTGAAGTCGCTCGAGGTGCCTTGAGCCTGGCGGAATGACCGATCAGGCGGCGATATGGGGTCGAACACTGACCGGGCAAACTTTGCCCGATGAAGCCGACCCAGAATGGCAGCTTACCGTGGAGCGATTCCCAACACCCGACAATCTCGAAACGGCCCCAAAGCCGCCACCCGGCAACGCACTGTGAGACAATCTCTGCCGCTTCCTGTTAGGCGAAATTACAATCGGGCCCGCTAACAATCGTGGTTGCGTCTTTAGAGACTATCCATCGACTACACTAGGCAAAGTATCTTCGACGACGCTCAAATTCCTATCGAACGCCTCGATATCGGATGCGTGGGCTCGGAGAGATCGCACCTTGTTCAGGATCGCCGCAACAGCCGCTTCTTTCTCGGGCGGTATGCGTGTGGTCACCGCTTTGGCCGCCAACGCGGAGAAATCGATAGCGGCATAAGCTGGTTCAGCGTCTGTCGCTTTCAGCCGTTCTTTTACGGGTGCGCGCCTGCTTGGCGGCGGAGCTATACGGCCTGCCTTTGCGGCAAATGTCGCGCCGCGCCGCAAGCGGGTCTGCATAAGGCCCGAGCGGTACGCGGGTGCTGCCGGCACAATCGTCGGGAGCGCAGGAGATGGAACTGCCGCGGAAGCGTCCAATGCAGGGCTTTTCGTGCGCGAAGCGTCGGTAGAGGCGGGCAGGGGCATGAACGCGCGTTTGGCGAGCTGGCCGTCGGCGAAATAGAAATTTCGCGTGCCAAGGATCGGCAGTTCCCCACGCGGCAATATGATGACCTTGTTCTTGTCGAGGGTGCGGATTTCGTCCGGCCGCATCAGGGGCCGCCGCACTTCCTTGCGGTGCTCGGAGCGAGTATAATAAGTGTCGAACAACGTAGCCTTGGTGCGCGTCACGTCCTTTTGCACGTCCGACGTTTCGCCGAGCTGCTCGGAAACGTAGCGCAGATCGTCCGCGTCCTGCGCGCCGAAAAAGATCTGCACGCGAGCGGCGTTGATGAGCGTCTTGCGCCCTTCCTGGCGATAGATCTCGTCTACAGCCTTCAGCGACTGCACGAAAAACCACATCGAAACGCCGTTGCCGCCGAGCACGCTCGCCATTTCGGTCACGTTCTCGAGCTTGCCGAGGTTCTGGAACTCGTCGAGCAGCACAAGCACCGGATGCTCGTCCGGACGCGGCATGGTTTCCGACATGAAGTTCATCATCTGCGTAATCAGGACGTTGAACAACGGTCCAAGCGAGGTGATCTGCTCGCGTCGCACGTCGAGATAAAGAGAGATCCGCTCGCGCTTGAGTTTGCGAATATCGAACGTGCTGCGCGAGGTAGCTCGCATCAGGCGCTCGTTGAGAAAGGGGGCCATGCCGGTCCGCACGCCGGCGTAGATTCCAGAAAACTGCCGCTCAGACATCTCAAAATATGGCAACAGGGTTTGCAGCGTGAAATGCGAGCATTCGCGGCGGCGTTCCTCGCGCAGCGAGCCGATGAATTCGAGGAGCGGCCGCTCGGCGCCGTTCATGATCTCGAGGATTGTGGAGAAGGTCTTCTTCTCGTTCGGGATCGCAGGCGATTCCATGACGAAGGACGCTATGCCGGTAAAGAGGAGGCGGGCATCGTTGACCCAATAGGGATCCGCGTTCGAAGGGGGGCGCGGAAACAATGCCGCAGCGATGTTGCGAAGGTCGATGTCGCGCTGTGCCGAATCCAGCGAGATGAAGTCCATGGGATTGTAGCATGCGGTATTGCCGTCCGGATCAGCTGGCGCGAAACGCACCACGCGGCTCATGGTCGAACGGTAACCAGCAGTCGCCGCATAGGTCTCGCCCCGCAGGTCGAGAACCACGAGCGAATGCGGCCAGGTCAAGGCGTTCGGGATGATGAGAGACGTGCCTTTACCGGAGCGCGGCGGCCCTATGACGAAGCCGCCGACATCATCGCCATCAATCCACAATTTCTTGCCGCCGACCAGCTTGCGGTGCCTTAAGCGGATCCTGCCGGAGCGCCGATCGCGGCCGGGCGACAAAATTTCGGCAAGCCTACCGCCGGCTCGGCCGACGAAGACGCCGCCCACTTTCGTCAGGCCGGTTTTCGATACGCCGCTCATCGTCATGAAGCGAGAGTCATTGCGCTTTCTCGGGCGCATGAGAAACAGGCTGACCAGGGGCGCAAGAAACCCTAATGCGCCCGCTGCAATGGCGTATTGGACCCGGCCAAAATTCCTCGCCATCGTGTCGCCCCAGGCCTGACGAACGACCGGCAATGGATTGGCGTTCAGCTGGTCGAACAGGACGTGGGAGCCGGTCCGGTACCAATCAGTCGCGGTATAGGCGACCGTGAAGAGCAGGACACCCAGGGCCATCGCCATGAGCACCATGAAAATTGCTGTTGCGACTTTCTGCATGGATAGGCCCCGCTAGATCGTCTCGGCCTTGGTGAACTTGATCTCGCTGATGCCGCGCCGGCCGCCTTCGGTGCGGACCATCTGGACGACCACCGGAATGACCTCGCGCAGATAGTCGAGGATTTCGCCTCGTGAGAGGCCCGTACTGCCCTGCATGACCATCAGCGCCAGCCGCTCGTAGGCGGATCGGGCGGAATTCGCATGAACGGTCGTGAGCGAACCCGGGTGGCCGGTGTTGACCGCCTGCAGGAACGCGAAGGTTTCAGCGCCGCGCAATTCGCCCAACAGCAGACGGTCGGGCCGCATGCGAAGCGAGGCCTCAAGCAGCTGTTGGGCGGAGACTTTGGCAAGGCCCTGGTCGCCCTTCGAGGCTATCAGGGTAACGTTGTTGGGAGCCGGCAGCCTCAGTTCGCGGGTGTCTTCGATCGTGATGATCCGTTCATGAGCCGGGATCTCCTTCAAGAGCGCATTCAAGAACGTCGTCTTGCCGGTCGACGTGCCGCCTGAAACGACGATCGAGACGCGGTTGCGCACCGCATACTGCAGGAACTCCATCGGCGACGTGTCCTGCAACATCTCGACAAGTCGCTTTTCTTCGGTTGACAGCGCCAAGCCGCTGCCCATCGCCGTGTCCTCGAACGCGCCAAGATCCTTGTAGGCATCAAGGCTCATATCCATGATGACCTGTTTGCGGATCGAAATCGCCCCGCCTTCGGGAGCCGCGGGCGGCAAGATGCATTGGATGCGCTCACCCGAGGGTAGCGCTGCCGACAGGACCGGTTTTTCTTCGTTTATGACCTGATTTGTCGCCGAGGCGACGCCCGTCGAGATATGCCTAATCCAGCCGGGCGTGACTTCGCGCTTGACGACGTGCTCCATTTCCTTGGCGCCGAGGCGTTCGATGAACAATTCACCTGGCCTGTTGATCGCAATCTCGGAAACCGCGTCTTCGTTCAAATAGGACCATATTGGCTCCAGATGAGCGCGCAGGACCGGGGCTCTTGCCCAAGGGTCGGGGAGGGGATGCAGGGCGTTCATTTCACCGGGCTCCCATAGCCGGGATAGAAATGATCCTTCGGAGTCGCGTAGAGGGGCGTCGGATCAATCGCCGTCTTCGGCCGCCCACCCGCCCTCAGACGCGCAACTTCTTCTTGGACGGGATCGGCGTACAAATCCGAGAAATCGAGATCTCGCCGTACCAGCACGACAATCGATGTACCCTGGTCGACGTAGACTGTCGGGCCAATGTTCTGCGTGTCGCGAAAAGCCTCTTGCGCGAGTTGCTGCAGGGCGGTCGATGATTTGTCGAACGCGATGCCGCGGGCGTCGCGCTGCGAGCCATTGCCACCATAAGTTATGGTCGTGGTCTCACCAGTTACGGGATCGATCGTCGACACCTGGCGCTGTTGTCCATCCTGGCTCCTATCGCCAAGCGAGGACAGATATTCAGAGACGCCGCCAACGACGGAAAGCATGATGGCGTTGCCGTATCGTTCAACCCAGTGCGTATCGACACGGCCGCCCATACCGCCGCGGCCGATCGCATCTGCACCGGGCGACTTGATATCGACGGAAATGCCGTCCGAGCGAATGACCCTGTTCCAGACGATGAAAACACGCTTTTGTCCGCGCGCAAGCCCCGAGCGGTATTCTCCGGTGAGGCGCGAGCCCTTCGGAATGAGGATCCGCCTGCCGTCGAGCGAAAACACGTCCTCACGCACGACAGCGCGCACCGCGCCGGGAAGGTCGGTGTTAACAGCGGTTTCCAAATAGCCGCGAAGGATCGTTCCTTCTGGGATCAACGCATCGGTGCGTCGGAAGATTTTTGCTTTGACGATGCCGGAAGAGCTTGCCTCGGACTGTGCCAGGAATGCCTTGTTGGGATCACTGTCGGCTCCGGGGACCGGGACGATCTGACCGTCGGGCGCGATTTCGACCTGTGCCGCCTGGGCGCCGGCATCCGTCGAGCCGGTTTCACCATTTGTCACCATCTGGTTCGACCGCAAGCGTTCCCACACCGCCTTTTCATGCTCGGCGGCCTCAGCCTTGCGGCGAGCCTCGTCCTCAGCCGCGGCCTTGCGGCGGGCCTCTTCCGCCTCGGCCTTGCGGCGAGCTTCCTCGGCCGCCATTTGTGCCTCCAGCGCGCGCCGCTGCGCATCAAGGTCTGCGCCCTCCTGCACGGTCTGATCGACATTGTCAGCCTGCTGCGTGCCACTCTGGTCGGCGGCCGGCGGGGGCACCACGATCTGGTCGATCGTGCCGTCGGCAGGTTGAGGCGGCTCGTTCAACGCCGGCGGGCGAAACTCCGGCGGGTTGAAGTTTTCCTCGCCATCGCTGCGAAGATCGCGCGATACCGGCTCTCGAGGCCAGTTCAGCCATATCAGCGCGCCCACCAGCACCACGCCGAGGCCGACCAGGGCGATTTTGGTACCCACACCCGCACCGCGCCGCGCGACCGTCGGGCTGCCGTCCAGTTGGTTATAGTCGATCTGCGTCATCACCGCCCCCCGCTGGATCCGAACAGGG
The DNA here is from genome assembly GCF_053005525.2 of Mesorhizobium sp. ORM8.1. Lineage (NCBI taxonomy): Bacteria > Pseudomonadati > Pseudomonadota > Alphaproteobacteria > Hyphomicrobiales > Phyllobacteriaceae > Mesorhizobium > Mesorhizobium sp. ORM8.1. The sequence goes on from NZ_JBRKPX020000002.1 coordinate 7,341, forward strand.
TGGAACCACCTGTCAGTTTCGTTGGACCGTAGACCTGCTCGATTGGATCGATGGCGTTGGGTCGAGCCCGGTTGTAAAGGCACAGCGTCTTGCCATCGGCTCGCAAGGTGAACTGCCGTGCCACCTTGTCGATGACGGTGTATTTGCCCTGCGTGCGAACGTTGACCAGAGACTCATGGCGCTTGTCGTCGACCACGAAAATCGCCGGAATGTCACCCTTGAATTCCAGAAACACCTTGGTGCCGTCGTCGAATACGGTGCGCGGCTTCAAGCTGTCATCGCCTTTGTACGCATAGTCGTAATTGAGATCGGCATAGTTCAGGTGCTTCAAATCCGGATCGGCGGCGCTCTCCTTGGCCTGTGAGAGCAGGCGCGCGTTGATATCCTCGTCCGGGTATTTGAACCGGACCTGGAAGGATGCGCGGTCGCGGCTATTGTCAGTTGCCTGCAGCAGCAGGGAATAGACGCGCCGGTTGGTGACGACGTTGACATTGGTCCAGGCATCGCGCTCCAGCGGCTTGACGAACAGAAATCTGGATCCACGTTTGGGAATGATCGACCAGCCCTTCGTGTCGCCAGCGGAGACAGTTTCGATGACTTCGGTCGGACTGAGTTCGACCATGGTTGAAATACCGAGAGCGGCGCGCACCGTGGTCACGTCGTCATTGTTGAAGGTGACATATCGGATGCGGCCATCGCGCGCCGTCGCGCTATGGGGTGCGTAGAAGAGAAGGGCGGCATACAGCACTAGCTTCAGGCGCCGTCTCATTGCAGGCTCCCCGCGGCCGGCGCCGATTCCTGGTCGCGGCGGTAATCCGTAACCTGAAATCCCAACGGGTTGTCGAAACGCCATTCGTTCTTGAGCGGCGTGGAGGTGTAGCGGAATTTTATCACCGCCACCCAATTGTTGGCCGTGGACGAATTGTCCCGACGCGTCGTCGTGGCAAAGCGCACCGAGGCCGTGTTGCGATTGAGCAGGGAAACCGACTTGATCTCGACCGCGACAGTGACATTGCGGCCATAGATCTTGTCGAGCGATTGCGGATTTGCAGGTGTGAAAAGCCATGTCAAATCCTTGGACGCCGCGTCGGTGGAGTAGAGCTGCGCCAGGTCGTAATTCTGTTTCAGTTCACGGGGATCAAAGGTTTCGCGGGCACGAATGTAGCGCACCAGATTTGCCGCCGTAACGGCCTCGTTCTGCGATAAATCTCCAGGCTTCAGCGCGCGCATGATCTCGAGGTAGCCCGTCGATTTGTCGACCTCGACAACGTAGGGTTCGAACTGGCGGAGCGGCAGGATCAGCACGAGCGCCAGCAGCGACAGCACCGCCACCAGTCCGGAAACGCCGCTGACGATCCATGCCAATGTGCGCGACCGCCGCATTGACCTGTGCGTGTCGTCTTCCCAGGTCGCGCCCGCTCTGTAATAGCGTCTGTCGACGAGCTCGCTGCCGCTGTTAGCAGCTGTTTCCGATGGTGTTGACACTTACGATTGCCTCGTTTGCGTGACGCATTCTGATCCAGGGCTGCGATCGATGATCGTTCGTATGTTCTAGGCCAGAGGCCTGGCGTTATCGCGCGCACCTTGCTGGATGGCGGAGCGAGCCGCGTCGTCCGCCCTTGCTGCTCGCGGGGATCGGAAGCGGTTTGCGGCGAGCTGCCGGGCGCCCCGAGCGGCGCGGCCGGCGGCCCATCGTGCACCGGAGTAGCGCACGGCGTTTCTGCCGAAGTTTCTATAAGGGTTGTATGCGCCCACGGTGCTGAGATACCCGCCGCCATTCAGGATGGAAGCAATCGAGGGTATCTGCATGAGAACGTAGATCCCGATGATCGTCACCAGCACCAAGGGCAGCACCAGCGACATCTTGCTGTCCATGGTCGCTCCGCCGGACGTGGCGGTGTTCAGGGCCGCATTGACGAGCGAGAAGTAGAAACCGAGAAAGCCGTAGATCAGGATTTGCTGGATCATGAGAAAGGTGGTGAGCGAAAGGAAGCCTTCGCTCATGCGCGAGGACCATCGGTAAAGCCAAAGGATGATCCATATCGGCGCCAGGGCGAGCGTGATGAACAACATCACCTTGGCGGCGATGATCGCGGCAATGGCAAGCGCTGCGAAGATGATGGCCGACAGCAGGACGAGCAGCGACAAGAGCGCGCCAAAAATGTCGTAGAAGGATCCGCTATAAACCTGATTGGCGACGTCCTGCGCCCCTTGGTAGAGGTTGTCGATCAGCGCTGGAATTGCCGCCTGGTCGTTGAGCTGATTCCCAGTGGCTCGCGACACGGCGCCGACGATGACCTTGCCGACCTCATCTGGAATGCTTTGAACAAGCTGGTAGATCGTCGCGGAGAATGTGCCCCATCCGGTCAGCAGCAGATAGATGATGACGGCGCGGCCGAGGCGATAGGCCGCTTCAAGCGGCGAGATCGACTCCCGCCCGCTCAGGATCGAATAGCCCCACCACACGATATAGAGGGTCAGCATGAGGGTGAAGACGTTGCCCATCGCATTGCCCAACTGCATGTAGACGGTGCGGACGAAGTCCTCACCGATGTTGTCAATGCCACCCAGAATGCTTGCGGCGAGACCGTTCATGGATCCTCGTCAATGATGTTGGCGAACGGCGTTGAATTGACCGGTTTTAGCGCGCCGCATTCGTCGGCGTGGGCATACGCCAGAGGCCCACACGGCGCTTTCCGTTCGCGATTTGCGCATCCGAAAAGCACGGCGCCGAGCCCAATTACAACGCATATGTGCAACGCCCGCCTCGACAAGCGCTAGCCTCCGCTCTTGCCAAATTCCGCGAACGGATTGACGTTGCGCGGTGTCATCATCTTCTGCACCTGGCTTTGACGAAGAAGATCCCCCTTCAGCTTCTCATTCAGGGCGGCGACCGCGCCGTTCTGGACACCGATCAATTCGTTGACCGCGCGCGCGTTTTCCAGCTGCATTCGTGTGTTCTGGTCCACCGATCCCTTGACGTCCTGCGACTGCCCAATCTGCCCGCTCGCGGATTGCAGGGACTGTTGGCGCTGGGTGACGCCCTGCGAGGCCTGCGAAGTCAGCGCGCTTAGCAGCGAGGCCACGTTGACGCTGCCGCCATAGGCTGTGTTGACGGCGCTTGTCTCCTTGCCGGCAATCTGCTGGAGTTGTTTCACCAGCTGGAGCCCATTGATGACGGCGCCGGCGATTTTCTGGATTTCGGGCGACAGGCCACCAAACGAAAGCGCGCCGCCATTCAGGATCGATCCGAACGACGGCGCCTGGGCAATCGACATGTTGCCGCCAAGGCCCATTTGTCCGATGCCGAGCGAACCGTCACGACTGCCGCTGAGAGCCTGCAGGATCTCCTCGCTCTTTTTCAGAATATCCTTGTTCGAATCCATGATGGAGTTGGTGTTGTCCGCATTCTTGCGGGCGACATCGAGATTGGCGCCATCAATGACGGCAATCTGTGCGTGGGCCGTGCTTGCCCAAAGCGCCAGACTGGTAGCAATCGCGAATTTTTTCATGTCAGCCTCCTATTGCTGTAGAGAATTGATCACGCTGGCAGCGCCGGCAGGATCACTGGTGATGATCATCGAGCTGCTGTCGGCCGAGCTTGCCCCCGCGTTCTCAAGTGCGCATGGTAGCCACCGGCCGCGATCGATCCTCAATCGTTCCAGTTCCGCGGGATCACAAGAGAACGGGCTTGGAGAGCCGCTCTTCGGCTGTTGCACCAGCTTGGACGACTGCGATGCCTGAACATTCTGCAACGATAGAAGTTGGGCCAGCAACGTCGTAAAATCCCCCGCCTGGGCGAGGTACTGGTTGGTGACATCGGCGTTGATCCCGCGAGCCGACGAGTTCAGCTCCCACGCATCTTTGTATTCGGTCACCTGGCCAACAGAGCCCGAGAGCGCCTCGATTGCCGCGTCGTTGGTGCCCATCTGCGACGAGCTTGCATCGAGGCCGCCCGCAGCCTTCCTGACCGCGCCCATAGCGTCGTTCTGGGCCGAGCCGCCTGCGCCGTCGGCGGTTACGATCGAGAAGGGTGGCGGCGCAGCGGCCGGAGCCTCGCCGCTCGATACATAGTCGTTGAAGTAGCTGTTCCAACGGCCGACACCACCGGCCCACTGGTTCTGCTCGCCTGCGTTCGATCCGTTGTAGAACGAGGCGAGACAGCTGTAATTCGTCGCCCCGCATTGCTTCACGCCCATTCCGAGGTATTTGACGCCGCCTTCGACGTTCTGCTCGTTCACGTCGCGGTCAAGTCCCATGGACTTGCCGGTGCCCTTGGTCAGCTGCATGACACCTTTGACGCCGGTATGGCTCCCGGCGCATGTGTCGAATCGTGATTCCTGATAGGCAACGGAAAGCGCCAGGCCTTCGGGCACACCGTACTTTTGCGCATAATAGCGGATCATCTTCACGTTGCCCGCGTCGCGCTGCAACGCTTCGGCAGGCGACCGGCGAAACATCTGTGAGCGGTATTTGTTCGAATAGGTGCAAACGACGCTTTTCTTCTTGTCGGTTTCGTCCTTCTTGGCCTCATCCGACTTCGTACTGTGCTGCTCGTCCTCTTGCCGCTTGTCGAGGTTCGGCCCGTCGATGACGGCGATCTGAGCGACAGCCACGGTCGTGCTTCCGGCTGTCGCGAGAGCCACGGCCAGACAAAAGCTGCTAAGCCGCTTCGTCATGCTCGTCCTCCCATCCGCAGAAGTACGGTAGCCACATCTGCGGCTCGTCGCCGAAGGTTTCCCGGAGCCGTGCGCATTCCTTGCTGTTGGCTTCGTTCGAGGACAAGACCTTGATGAGATCGGGCATCGCCGACAAATCGAGCTTGGCTACAACCGAGTCGCTGTCGTGCTTGACGAGGAAGGTGCGTGTTTCCTTCGCGGTCCGGCGCACGAACTCGAATTCCTTCGCTGTCAGCGAGAAGCGCTCCATGTAGGACTCTTTGCCCGCCTTCGGATTGGGGAAGAAAATGTTGGTCTTCGTTTGCTCGATCAGCGACGACGAGATGGAAGAATTGACGACGTCTTCCGCCGTCTGCGTGCCGAAGCCGACGACGCCGTTGCGCCGACGAATGGTCTTCAGTGTCTCATTGATGAAGGCAGCGAAAACCTCATCGTCCAGCAGCTTCCAGCCTTCATCGAGGAAGAGCATGATCGGCGAGCCATCGATGATGTCCTCGAGACGGTGGAAGATGTAGAGCAACGCCGCCGAGCGCAGCTTTCTGTCGCCCAGGATCCTGGTCATGTCGAAGCCGACGACGGGTTTTGAGAAATCGACCAGATCGACGGGATTGTTGAAAAGCCAGCCCTTGTCCTTCGGGTCGAGCCAAGGTTGTATGCGCGCCGCCAGATCGTTCATGCCAGGCATGAGCGAGCCCCGCAGCACTTCCGGCAGCAGGTCGAAGGTCCGCTGCTGGCGCGGAATCTTATAGATCATGTCGACGGCGGCGTTGATGACGCGCATCTCCGCCACTTCAAGCGCGCCGCTTTCCGGCGTCAGAATGTAGATGAGCAAATCTTCCAGGAAAGAACGGTTTTCTGACGTATCATCAAGCTGCAACGGCGCGAACCCGGTCGGCTGGGAAGGTTCCATCACCTCGTAGCGACCGCCGAGCGCCCGAACGAAAATCTCGGCGCCGCGCATGTAATCGAAATAAACACATCGTGGCCGCGGCATGATGCGCATGGCCTGCGCCATCAGGAACGACAGCACGACGGTCTTGCCCGAGCCGGTCGGGCCGAACACCGTGAAGTGCCCGACATCGTGAACGTGGAAATTGAAATAGTAGGCCGTCTGGCTGGTTGTTTCGAGCAAGGCGATGGGCCGGTTCCAATGCAGCCGCTCGCGTTGGCCGGACGGGAAATTGTGTCCTGAAAAAAGGCCGGCGAAATTCAGCGACGAGATCAACGCACGTCGCGCGATGTAGCTGAAGTTTCCCGGCAACTGCGCCCAGAAAGCCAGTTCCGTGTTGAGTGTCTCGCGGACCGGCACGATCGACATGCGCGAAAGCTCCGCCGTAATGTCGGACAGCGCACGGTTGAGGCCGTTCATGTCCGAGGCCAATGCCATGACGCTCATGTGATGCTGTCCGAACACGACTTCGCCGCCGGCCAGCTTGTCGGCGCCGTCATGGACGGAGACCTCGACCGTCGTGCCCGCCTCGTCGGAACCCTCAACCTGGTTGGCGATGGTGTTGATCCTGCGCATCGCCGTTACACGGTCTTCGATCGCGAAACTCTGGGTCAGGACAAACTCATGTGGCAGGCGCAAGAGACCGTCCAATGAGCCCGGAGCCGTGAACGGCGGGTATTCCTTGATTGAAACCATGGCGCCGAGCTTGGCGGCGTCCGGCCCGCGAAGTTCCAACGCCGACTTGCCGAAAAACAGCTGTCGCGTCGCCAGAACATCGCCAAGGGACATGCGCGGCAAAGGCATTTCCACGTCGATGCCGCCGGCGAGGATCTTCGCCAAAAATTCCGCGGGCTCGGAAAAGAAACTGTCGCGGCGCTTCACGACGCCGAGAAGACGCGCACCATAGGCCGTGAAATCCTTGACCATCCCGTCAAGGATGTCATGCAGTTCGACTATTGCATCTTCGCGGGTTTCTTCGCCTGCGGTGCTGATGCGGAACGCATTGAGCGCCTTGTCCACCCAGCCGACCCGGCCGACCATCGGACGGCGTATGACCGTCAGATACGCCTCGTTGACGAAAAGGTTCTTTGACCCAAGCTCATCCATGTAGCGGGCGTCGAGCTCGGCCACGAAAGGATTGTCAAAGTCGCCTTCGATCTCCGGCGTCACGTGGCGGCGGATGATCGTTGTGTAGACCGCAAAGCGAGAGGTCGAGAGATTGCGGAACGTCGTGTTGCGGTTGAACATACGGCTGTTCAACTCGGCCTGGTCCATGGTCTGGAACGGCAGGCCGCTGAGCTGGATGGCGCCGACCAGAAAGCCGCTCTTCGTCACGATCAGATTGTCATCGACATGGCGAAGGTAGGGGATGTGCATCGCAGCCGGCTTTTCGCGGCGGCGCTCACGGCCAAATTTCAGCTCCGCGTCGAGGCTCATGGCGAATAGCTCCTCGCCCCCCAGAAAGTGAGGTTCGCCACGGCTCCGCGTTTGGAGACGCGGCGTTCGAAAATGTGAAAGATGTAGGGGTCACGCTGGCACAGATATGCGCTGACCAGATGCACCACGCCGAACACGCCAAGGCCGAGCATGAAGCTGCTCGTGGCGATAAAGCCGATCACCGCCAGGATGCCATTCAGTGCAAAAACTTCATAGCGCACGCCCCATTTCATTGGGGGGCGTGTTAGTGGCAGGCTGACCGGCTCGACGTAGACTTCCTCGTCATCCATGTCTCAGCTGCCTCCCGCGGTCGCGCGAACCGCATCCACCAGCTGGGCAGCGCCGAAGATCAGAGCGATGCCAATGATGATGGAAAAAGCCATCATCCACGCCAGCCGGCCCGTCATGGCGAGGAAGCCGAGAAAACAGACCGCGATGATGGCGAATGAGCGGGCTATGTTGCCCTGCAGAACTCCGACGAACCACTGCAGCACGTTTTCGACGGGCGCGGCCGACTGGGCGTATGCGGTGGCTGGCACCAGAGCTATTCCGACCGCCGAGGCCAAGGCCAATTTCAGGGCAAATTTGCCCGCTTTCCTGTATTCCACCCTTGGCTCCTTTCAGTTGCCGAAATCCATGACATGACCCTCCTGCCAAGCGTCTCCGCTTGCTGGCGGAGCGGCCGCGAGCATTTCGGATTTGGTCAGGACGGACTTCCTCACAACACCGCCGAACTTCCAGCGGTTCAGTATTTTCACGATGTATTCCGCCGTCTCCGGATTCACCGGAATCCCTTGCGCCTTGTAGACGCTGTTAGGCCCGGCGTTGTAAGCCGCCAGCATCAGCAGCGGATCCTGGAACTCGTCATAGAGTGACTTCAGATAGCGCAAGCCAGCCCGAACGTTCGCCCGCGTATCGCAACGGTCGCGCACGCCGAGATCGGCCGCCGTCGCCGGCATCAACTGCATGATCCCAAGGGCTCCGGCCTTGGAAGGACCCTGATTGGCGCCGAGATCGCTTTCAGCCCATGCAATCGCCTCGGCCAGATCGGCGTCGAAGCCTTCGTCCCGCGCGATTGAACGCACAAGTTCGGCGACTTCAGTACGGTTCCCGGTCTTGCACGCCCCAGGCCCCTGCGCCCCGACTGAGGGAAGGGCTTGCGCCGGCGTTGCAAAGGCGACTGCGACGCGGTCTGATGCCAGATCCCGGCCGTGAGCTTCCAAGGGCATTGTAGCGGCACACAGAGTGAGCAGGAGAGCTGTTCGAGTGTTCATACTGTCGCCAAAATTTAACACTTTACTATGGCTACACGCAGCCCTAGTAAAGTGTCAATACCATATGCACCGCGAGGACGGATTTCGATGAAACAGACGGCCCTTTGCACGGTTTTTCTGCTCCAGGGTGCCGTGGCTTATGCTGCAGGCGCCGACGCCCCGAGTGCCTTCTCGCAGCCGTCAGAGCACTACCTGCTCCAGTTTGCGAAGCCGGGCGAAAAGGTGTTTGTCTATGAACGCTACGATGCGAAAGGCGTACTCTTTCAGCGTGATGCGGCCGCTATCATCGGGCCAGTTAAAGTGCCGTCGGCGACCGAGCGCGTGGTCAACGGGGTCACATACCGGCTTCGCGGCCTTGCCGCCTGCCCAAAACCGAAGATTGCGTACAAGACGCAGCAGTGGGATTGCACGAAAGCCGCGCAGGACTACGAAGAGGCAATCTACAACAACCGTGCATCTGTCGTGCTTTGCAAAACACTTGTGCTGCAAAGCAGGAAGGGTGAACCCGACGCTGTGTCGTGTTTCTCTCTCGTGGGTGCGGGCAATGCAAACGACCCGTACAACGTCGCCTACGATGATGACGAAATGGTTTTTTTCGACATGGCGGCAATCGGACGCAACAAGGACGGCAAGTCGCTGCGCCCCGATCTGGAGCATTCCGCCGACCTCGGTGGACAGTTCCAGGAATGAAAAAGGCGATCTTCGCCGTGCTGGCGGCATTTGGTTTGTGCGCATCGGCACAGGCCCAGGATGCATCCGAGTCTGCCGTGCGAACGCCCTTCGCGGTATCGAAATCGGCTCAACTGCTGACTGGAGATACGTGGCGTGACGGCGACCACCTTTTCCGCCTCTATGGCGTGCAGTCATGTCTTCGCGGCACGTCGGCTGAACAGCCAAATGGGAACAAACTCGATTGCGGGAACATCTCGCTGGCGCACCTTGCTGCGGTGTTCGATAGCGCTGCGGTGACATGCCAGCCAATCGGCTACGCCCTCGACAAGGCGGCCTTTGTCGTCTGCGGTGCGCAGCTCAATGGCGACACAATCGACGTCGGCACCGCGCTCATAGCGACCGGATACGCGTTTGCCGCAACGACAGCGAAGGGCAAAGCCGTCAATGAGAACTACCTCGTCGCGGAAATCAACGCTAAGATGAAACGTGCAGGTTTGTGGGGCATGACGTTTCAGCATCCTGTTCAGCTGCTGCTAAATAAGCGGTCGGAGAGACAACAATGAAGCACGACGATGAGGCGCACAAATATTACTATCCCGTGGAAGGACGCGGTGACGGCGCTATTGGCGGAGCTGCGGCGTTCTTGGCGATCATCTTGGTGCCTGCAGGGCTGTATGCGGCCTGGAACACCGTGGCTGCATGGATTTCAGCACTCTTCTCCTAGGACTGCAGTTTCGTGAAAGAACCGAGCAACGCGCGCAAATCGTCGACGTCAATCTCGCACCAGCCATGAGCCGTCAGCCGTTGAAAGTAAGCAGCCTTCATTTTCATTTCCGCGATCGTGGCTACTGGTGCAATGGCAGCACGCCTTCGCACTGCGGCCTCTTCCGCCATAATCGCGTCCAGCTTTTGACCCAGCAGAACCGCATCCTTCCCCTCGGCCTCCATCGCTTGCTTGCCGAGACTTTCAAGCTCGGCGACGCTCTGACGATGTTCCGCAATCAGTTTCGCGACGCCTTCTGCCGCTTCCATCTGTCGGTTGCTGCAGACCAGTTGAATAGGCATCGTGTTGCTCCTGGCTTACATCGGTCAGACACAGATAGCCGTGGAGGTGAGGAAAAATAGGGATGGCACCATCCCTATTTTGAAGCGACCAATTCTGAAAGACAGGGGGCGGGGGGCGCCTGCGTAGAAGGATTGGCTTCTGATGTTTCGTGCCCTGGTGGTCGAAGACCAGACGCTTATGCGTCTGGCACTGATGAACGAAGTGCAAGCAAGCTTCGAAAAATGCGTCGTTCTGGGCGCCGAAACGCTGAACATCGCGACCGTAGAACTTCAAAACAACCATTTCGACATTGTCGTGATCGATCCTGGCTTACCCGGTTTTGATCCCACCTCACAAGGCGATCGCGTCGCTGTCGTCGATAGGATCATCGAGGCTTCACCCAGTGCCATCCATATTGTCGTCACCGGTTCCGACAACCGCTCCGAGGCAGATGGTTTCCGGCGAATCGGCGCCGCCGCCTATCTCGGCAAGACCGGCCTTGCGCCCGGCGTGTTCAGCGACGTACTGGACGACATTTCCACAAAGGGATTCTCCTTGCGCCTGTCGCGGGCTGTCATGACCAAGCCCGATTACCGCTTTTCCGTCCTTACACCGCGCGAACAGGAGGCCATTGACATGATGGCGCACCGCGCACCCGGCGTGAAACGCAAGGAGATCTTTTCGCTCATGGCCGATCGGCTCGGCATCGATGCCGGCTCGGCCGAGAAGTACTACAAGCAGGCTCGCGCCAAGCTCATGAGGCAAGGTCATCCGCTACCGCAGGGACTGTGATCGCGATGCCCTCTCTAACCGTACATGGGATCAAGGTTCCCGTCGAACCGCAGGATGTTTCGCCGGTAATCTGGCGAGCGCTTCAAAGCCAGAGCTATGAAGCAAAGGAAGCGAAGTGGATCTTCAGGGCGGTCAAGGCGCGCGATCGCGTACTGGAGCTAGGGTCGGGTATCGGCATCATCACCGCACTGATCGCAAAAATCCCCGGCGTTCAGGTGTGGGCTTTTGAAGCAAATCCTGCAACAGCGGAACTAGCCAAGCGCGTGATAGCTGCCAACGATCTCGACAATGTCACATATTCTCAGGGTATCCTCACAGCAGGTCCGCCGCGGTCCTTCACCTTCTACGTTCGCCGCGACCTTTGGATGTCTTCCACGGACAAAGACCAGGGACCGTATGAGCGCGAACTTTCGATCGTCTCGGGCGACGTCGATCGGTTCATCACCGATCATCGAATAAACGCCCTCGTCATGGATATTGAAGGTGCCGAGAAAGAACTTCTGCAGGATGCCGAGTTGCCCGGCGTCGAGCGCATCTTTCTTGAGCTGCACGACCATCTCTATGGCCTTGACGGCATCCGCAACATCACGCTTGCGCTCGCAGAAAAGGGATTTGCCTACGATCCGCGGGGCTCCCGAGGACCTTGCGTGCTCTTCGCCAAGAACGATGGACCCCGCGAATACGAGGATATGGAAGATGTTGCGTAACGCTCTCGCCGCGCTATTTGCCATGGCCCTACCGCTCGCCAGCGCCGCCGAGGAAATTCCCCTCGATCCCAACCAAGTGTCGGTTCAAGACGCCAGCGGAAAGACCGTCGCGGTCTTTTCGGTAAAGCAGCTGCGGGCAGACTTTCCACAACAGACCTATGACACGCGTACCCCCTGGACGAGCGACAATGAGAAAATTGAATATCGTGGGCCGCTGCTTGCAAACGTGCTTGCCAAGGCTGGAATTGCCGCCGCGCAGGCGGTGAAAGTTGTCGCCTATGACAACTTCGTTTCCGATATTCGTATGGACGAAATCCAGTCTTACAATCCGATCCTGGCAGTCGAGCGTCGTTGCAACGAGAACGACAAGGCCAGCTCGCTCTGCTCGTCAGGCCAGGAGTTCCGCCCGATCAGCATGGTTGAGAAAGGGCCCATCTTCATTGTTTGGCCCTTCGACCAGTTGCCCGCTTCCTACGTTCCCGCAAGAAACTCAATCTGGGTGTTTTTCCCAGTCATCCTACGCGCCACGCAATGAAGTTCTACAACGGCCGTTTGCTCGCTGTTCTGCCGTATCTCGGTATGGCTGCAGCCCTTGGCCTGAGTGCGTGGACATTCATCCAATCCGACCGCTATCGCCAGGAGACGGATGCCATCCTCAATCAGACCTTCGAGATTCAGTGGCGCGCGGCACAGATTCGCGAGCGCCTTATACGGGTCTATGGCTATCTTCGCATTGCCGACGCGACGGGCAAGCTTGATGCGGACATCGATCGGCAAATGGCGCTGGTGAGTGTCAACGTCGCCCAGCTGGAAAACCTGCCCTATCTGAACCGCTTTTTTCCCGATCATGACGCCGAACTCCTAGGCGGGGTTCGCCTGACCCTCGAGCAGAAAATCGCCCCCCTTGTGTCGGCGCGCAAGAACTACACACAAGCCATTGCCGACATGACCAAGCTCGAACAGTCAATTTACGAGATCTCCAGCTCCACCGTTGATCACAGCGCCACGTTGCAGCAGACCGCCAACATCGACATTGCGGCCTCGCGCAACTGGTTCATCTTCGCCATAGCGCTTGGCCTCGGTGCCACCTTCTATCTCGTTATCCATCAGCGCTATTCCTCGGCCAATCGCCGTGACCAGCATATGCGCTCGTTCGCGTCGCTGTTTGCGCATATGACCCGATCGCGTGTTACAGCCTTGCGTCTTTTCCTTGAGCACGCACAGCCAGACAAGCAGCCGAGTGGTGAAATGCTTGACGCTGCGCGCGGTGCTGCCAACGAACTGGAATCGATCACCAACAGCGTGCTTCAGATCGCCTATGCACCACAAGATTCCAGCACCGTGGCGCTCGGCCAACTGCTTGAGGATCTCACGCGCGATCGCAGCAGTTTCGTGCAAGTTCGGGTCGATACTGAAGCGCGTCTGCATCCTGTGCCGGCGGCGCCCTTCCGGCTGGTGGTCAATGAGCTGATCGAAAACGCTCTGGCCGCGTTTTCCAGCGCCAGAACCGCACGAGTACTCATCTCCGCGACACTCAAACGACAACCATTCCTCCCCCGCAGTTATCTCGTGCTAGAAGTGGCCGACAAGGGCGCAGGCATGCCACCTGCAATCGTTGCAAAGGCAACTACCCCTTTCTTTTCAACGCGAGCTGGAAATCATACTGGCCTTGGACTGACCGCATGTTCCCAGATGGTCTCGACGCTAAACGGAAAGCTCGTCATCCATAGCGCCCAAGGTGTCGGTACAACCGTGCAGGTCAGGATTCCTGTGCGTTCCACCGCAGCTACATTTTGGCAATCGTCCTCAGGTGCCAGCTGAAAAAAGGTAGAGGGCGCGGGTGGATCGCAAAGAGCTCTGCTCCATTTTCACTTGAAGCGCAGGGGCATGCGCTACCATCGCGAAAACCTGCCGAGCATTCGTCTGGGCCAGCCTAGCCGATGATGACCCTGGCAGCTTACGGCTCTCTGAAATGAGGATCTACGACTCCGGCTGCGTCAGAAGCAGGTGGTCAGTTGTTGGGGGAATTTTGTCGGAAAAGAGGAAGGTCGCTGGATCAAGTTTCAACGCCTTGGCGATCGCGGCAATCGTGTCGACGCTGATGTTGCCGCTCGCGCGTTCCAACTTCATGTATGTCGCCTCCGCCACGCCGATGAGCTCAGCCATCTCATAGCGGTGCAAAGTACGTCGTTGTCGCTCAATATCGATGATCTGCGCCAGACGCTTGCGGATCGCATTGTCGTCCAACTGATGCGCCCAATCCGGAACCTTCTTCCCGCCGGCGAGCAGTCCTGCAAAAGACACTTGCAAACCGCTTGCCATGATCTGCAGCGTCGTCAGCGTGACATTGTTTTTCTGACGCACGGTCTGGATGTAAGTTCGATAGGCCAGTTTTTCGCCCTCGGCGGTCCGAAACAGCTCGGCCATGTGCATATGGGAGAGACCACGTCTGGCTCTCTCCCGCTCAAGCGTCAGGGCAATGTTGGCGCGCAACGGGTTGTTGACCACGCCCGTATCGTCTCGTTTCATAAATCGATGTAGTCGCACAAACCTGCCTTTTCGATCTGTCTTTTTTCGCGCGGATCATCCATAGTAAACTGTCAAATCTGCAGCGAGGAAAAGGCTATGACCATACTCAAATTCCTACTTGGGGGTGCCGTCGCCATCGCGGGCGCCGCAGCTCTTCCATCCCAATCAAAAGCGTCGGAATGGGGCTGTCAGGTTCTCCTATGTCTTTCCGGCGACTGGCAAGGCACCCCCTCGTGCCACCCGCCAATTTACAAGTTGATTGCGGCGATGGAAGCCCCGGGTTTTAATTGGCCGACCTGTCCGCAAGCCAACTCCAGCGCGGCGAGATATGAGAAGTATGAGGATTGTCCGTCTGGCTGGCAAGCAGTTGGCAGCGCCGAATCTGATCGGCCGGGCTTAGGTCAAGAACGGAATATCTGCCGCATCGCGGCCGATAGGCTCTCCCTGCCCGTTGTTTTCAAAAACAACGCCCTCGGCGGGCATCATGGAGACGGATCACGTCCGGTCCAAATCGAAATCGACGGTAAGGTGGTTGCGGCAACAATCCAGACCGCGGGAAACGATCGAGGGCATTCCCTTGGTAATGACCCGACCTACTACACCATCCCTCGACCGCTGCGCGGAAAGCCCTGGTTCATCGAGTATGATGACGCGAACGGCGTGCGCCAGAAAAGCTGGTTCAATCTCAACATGCCATGAGCCAGGTGATCACGCAGGACGAGGTACTATGAGGGTGACAATTCAGGGTGGTTTGTAGTGTTCAAGGTGCTTCTCCTGTCCACTGTGATTTTCAATATAGGCGCTGTGTTGACAGAGGCTGGTCAGAGCGACAAGCCGCGATCAAACGTGGACAATCCTATGTGGCCCGCTTCACTAAAATGGGACTGCAACACAGCTGCCAAAATCGTATGCGAGCGTGATGGCGGTTGCTCGGTGGCTGAGGACCACACTGGATTTGTGCTGAACTACGGCAGCAACGAAGCTGAGTTTCCGGCCAGCAATGTCAGGATCAAACGGCACTATCAACAGACCGTGCAGGGGAGCCCTTTGCAGCAGGAAGTTAAAGTTGAATTGGCCGACAATCGCGTTCTTTGGCTGACGGCCGTGGATGCCAGCCGCACTTATTCGCAAGCGTGGGTCGGCGCACTGAGCGAGTTGAAGGGTGGCGCGGTTCTGATGGAATCCGAGGGGGTCTATTGCATGCCGCACAAGTGAGTGCACCGAGAGGGAGGCGAACCAAGGACGAAATGGCTGACCTGGAACGCCTGCCCGAC
Organism: Mesorhizobium sp. ORM8.1; assembly: GCF_053005525.2. Lineage (NCBI taxonomy): Bacteria > Pseudomonadati > Pseudomonadota > Alphaproteobacteria > Hyphomicrobiales > Phyllobacteriaceae > Mesorhizobium > Mesorhizobium sp. ORM8.1. The sequence goes on from NZ_JBRKPX020000002.1 coordinate 22,699, forward strand.
TGCTCAGAAGAGTTGAGAGATTTAATCAAAAAGGACGGGTGAAGCCTTAAGTAGCGCCTGTCTGTCAAAACAACACATCGAGTAGGCGTTACTGTTAGGAGCTGAGGGCTATCGGCCCTTGACAAGTGTCATTAAAGCCTACTAAGCTGTTTCTTTACTTTTAAAGTGCGAAAAATATTTGAAAGTCGCATAATCTATCTTATGGAATTATATAACCATATGAAGTAACGTTGCTAATTTCAAACGCTTGCTAGTCGAAAACGTCGCCGTAGAGGCGTTTAGGACGCACATTAAGCTGTGTAGCTGGAACAACGTTGAGGCGATCACTTGATAAGCATTAGCCAAAGGGTGCTCGGGTCGACAGCGCTTACTCAATTCCATGTTATCATTGGAGCTCCGAGTCATTCAGAACTTCAGGAGACGGCGCGCTTGGTTGAGCAAAGCCAAACGACGCCGCGTTCAATCGTCATTCCGAACCGCGTCCCGATAATCGGAATAGCGACTTCTCGCGTGATCTGGCGTGCAAGCTTTACAGGAACCTTCTCCAGCACCATGGAAAAGGCTCCGGACCCGCGACTGCGGCAGCATCGCGCCTTATCCAGTCGGCATCATCGCCCCGCCCCTGCACCCGATAGCCACCGAATGTGCTCACCGCCCACGGCATCAGCCCAAAATTCTCCATAACTGGGATGCCGCGAGCGGAAAGAAAGCGGATCGTGACAGCCATGCTCTCGCCGCCCTCGAGCTCACGGCCGCGCAGCGAGTCTCCGTCGTCAATCGCGCAGCTTGCGGAAGGCCTGCTCTGGCCCCTCCTCGTACGAGACGAATGGCATGTCGACGATCATAAGTGCTCGCTCAAGTCCTTCCCATGCATCATTATCATGTCGAGCGTGACGCCGAGTGTCGAGCACAGGACTTGTAGCGCCATGCCGAACTTTCGCCTAGGAGGGCGACGTCACAATCCCGGTCGAAGAGGCTCGCCATTGGCGCAGTGTGAGCTGTGAGACAAACCACCGGCGCCGCTCCTTTTCGGGCGATCACGTCCGGTGGTGTTATGGATCTCGCCTTTCCAATGACGCTCACTGGCAACTCGCACCTATGTTGACGGAAACAATGGTCGCCGGGGCAGCCGCTGCGTCATGTAGGGCTTGTCCCGCCGATCGAGATAGACGGATGGGCCTTCTCCGGCCTTGGTAATTTACTATGCTCCTTGAGCATTGCTTTGAGCGCCTGAAGCGATACCTCCGGCAGGGCATCAGCTATGGGCCGCTCTCCTGCGTACAACCTTACATGCAAGAGCCTCACCTCATAATATGAACATGTCTCATTTTTATCGTTATTCAAAACTAACAATAAGTGCATCCTTTTCGAATCATAGCTCAGCAGCTGCGCCGACACTTTAACAGTATCTCCGATACGTAGTTCTTTAAGATATGAAGTATGTGTTTCTATCGTATATATAGTTCGATCCGTATTATTGAGATAGTCTTCATCGATACCTATAGATTCAAGTAACGCCTCAAGCGCTTGATTGAACACCGTGGCGTAGGCAAAGCTCCCCATGTGCCCATTATGATCTATCCATTCCTGTTTCACGGGAACGCTAAGGACAGTTGGTAGCGAAGTCATAAAACTCTCCAAGAGTGATAGCGAAACCACGAGCCGGTCGCAAAAATAGCCGCAGTGACGGCGCGGATACCTTCCGACTCGGGCCAACATTTTTTTACAGCGGGAGCCGTTCAATCGGCAATAGATCGCGACGGGCGTCTAGCTCAAATGCCGAACGGCCGGTCGCATAAGTTACAGCCTTTCATCATGCGCGGGCACAGCTCGTCGGTCAGTTCTGGGCCCTCCAGTTTCGTCATCGGCGTCTTTTCTATCGAGATTCGTTGTGCTGGATATATAATCACCCTTATCTACGTGTTTTCGCCGGTCATGGCGGTGCGATCGAAAATTCCTCCGCCTTCGCAGCAGGACTTTTTGGCGCATCGGCGCGGTCGAGAGGGTCTCATCGTCGAAAAATCCTGCAGGGTGATATGACAATTGATAATATAATGCGTCACCTTTATCAACGAACCGATGCGGCTTAGGGCCCCGGCGGCTGCCACAGTATCTGGACATTTGCTGGATTTAACGCAGCGAACGCTAATTGCGCTATTCGTGAACGTGAACCGCATATCAACCCACGTCGATAACCACATGGAGATTAGGATGATATTGCCCCGATCTTCCAGGGCTACGCCACTCATAGTTGCGGCGAAGCCAAAAGCGTTCAAATCGGATGTTAAACCGGACTGATACCGGACTGATGGAGAGATCAATGCTGCCCCTACAAAATATCCTGACCACCGTCGTTAAGCATGAATGGGTAGATTACAACGGACATATGGGCGATTTCGCCTACCCTATCGCGTTCAATGTTGCCCTCGAAATTTTTCTGGATAAAATCGGGCTAGGCTCTGCATACCGTGAGGAAAATAATTGCACAGTTTATACGTTGGAATCTCACACGTCATTCCTCAGGGAACTTCATATGCGCGATGAGATAACTATATCTGGAAATGTTATTGACTACGATTCGCGGAGAATACACGCAATATTTTCGATGCATAATAAAGATTCAGAAATTTGCGCATACTACGAGCTGATGCTTATGCACATGAAACGATTGGAAGGACAGAAGCCATCCGGTGAACCGATTCCGACAAACGCCTTACTGGAACTTCAGAACATTTCGGCGATGTACCATGACACGCCTCGGCCGGAGCGGGCGAACGCATCGATTTCAATACGAAGGTCCTAAGCCACGAGTCAGCGAAGCAGCCTAGGGCATTGGACACCAAGCAAGCCTAAGAATGCGCCGTTATAGTGCACGACGTCCCGTCGCCTCTCCAGTCGGAGACGCGACGCAGGGGACCGCCAATAAGACCGCCTTGACCGAAGCGAGGGATGGCAATGACCGGTGGAGCGGTATGGCCTTGGCACGTTGCCTTCTGCACCTTGTGGCAACGTGTTGTCCCACCGGCATCCGCAATATCGGCCTGATCTGCGTCACCAAGTTGGACTCATTGCCGGCAGCCCAATTAAGCGGCGTTCAGGCCTTCGAGCACAGATGGGTCCCGGGAACTATATGTCCCTCTCGCACGAAAGTCGAAGCCTAGGATTGCCTTGGCAGCATCCGGTCCACTCTAAGACGGTCAACTGGCACCGCAGTCAATCTGTGCGGCAACAACAACACAGATTCCTGGGTTGCTCGAGCCGTGTTTCTGAAGCTTCCTGACCTAGCCAGAAACCCGCTCCCGCGTTCCGCAGTGACATGGAGGCAGTGACATGGAGAGAGAAAGATCTGGCCTTTTGAACGCGGCCTCATTAGATAGTTTTCGAACAATCGCTGACATGAGGCAACGGATGACGGTCGACCTTGAGCGCTACACCGTGATTTTCACCGCGCTGAGTGAAGCTACGCGGTTGCAGATGATTCAGATGATCGACGAAGCCGGCGAGATGCCGTGCACTGCGCTCATTGACAGACTTGCTGTTGCAAAGTCAACCGTCTCCTACCATGTTAAGATCCTCGCCCATGCAAAGCTGATTTCGGTGCGCAAACAGGGCCGCAACTACTTCTACACACCGCGCCGCGATGTGCTAGACGAGGTTATGCCTGGGCTTCGCCGGCGGCTTGCCTCCTCCGTTCCGTCGAGCGAGCAGCAGTCCCCCAATCCGAGCCCTGACCGCCCGGCTGCAACGGCAGCTTGAACAAATCTCGCCCGACGGCATTCTGACTAGCGAGGATTGGTCAGGACGATGCACCAAGACCGGGCTTAGCTGCGCCAACGAGGATTGTCGTGTTCCCCGGTGGGAGTTTGCCGTTCATCATATCCTGGTGGGCCTTGCCGACCTGCTCGAAGTCGCGAACCTCACCGAGGCAGGGATCGATTCGCCCGCTGCGGACCAACTCGTTGTAGGCTTTCGACTGCCCCTCGTTCGAGCCGTGTGAGCCCTGAAGGCGCTTCTGACGCACCCAGTGGTACCGCAAATCCACCACTGCCGAGTAGCCCGTCGTACCGGCACAGATGACGACCATGCCGGCAGTATCACAACAGAAGATCGAGGTCGGGATTGTATCCTCGCCAGGATGCTCGACGATGATGCGCGGGCTGCGCCGTTCGCCGAGAATATCCCAAATCTTCTTGCCAAAGGCCCGCGCTTGCGAGGTCCACGCCTTCTGAGCAGCGTCATCTGTCCAGTGCGGCGGCTGCCCCAATGTGTGAATTCGCGGCGATCAATATAGCCAACTGCGCCCAGTGACTTGCAATATTCCCCCTTGTCTTCGCCAGAGACAACGGCAACCGGAAGAGCGCCCGCTTCACGCGCAATTTGGATGGCTTGCGAGCCGACACCGCCGGAGCCGCCCCAGACTAATACGACGTCGTTTTTGTCGACAGCGTGCTCCTTCCAGCCATGCAGCATCCGGAAGGCGGTAGCACCGACAAGTGTGGGTGCCGCCGCTTGTTCCCAAGTTAGGTGGTTAGCCTTAGGCATAACCTGGTGGTCATAAGCGATGCAAAACTGGCCGAACGAACCGAAGTTGGTGTTGTAGCCCCAGATTTGCGCACTTGCGGCCAACATGGGGTCTTTGCCTGCCTTCACATGTGGGTCGTTGGGGGCCCAGCTTCCAGGAGCTACCACTACTTCGTCGCCTACCTTTATTTTCGAGACCTTGGAGCCAATAGCATAAACGATGCCCGATGCGTCGCTGCCGCCGATATGAAAGCCATGTGGCGATCCCTGCCCTTGCCGCACAGCGATCACATCAATCGGCACTCCTTGGCCGCCCAAACGTTGTTGAAGTTGAGGCCGGCTGCCATCACAGCAATAAGTACCTCATGGTCACCAGGGGTGGGAACATCGATCTCCTCAACCTTAAACGCATCGACCGGGTCGCCTAAGCGGCTGGATCGAATCGTTTGCGCGTACATGCGCTTGGGGATTTCCCCAATGGGTGGCAAGGACCCAATCGGCACAATGTCTACCATTTTAAACAACTCCAGAGTGTGTTTGGAATATTCACGCCCGCGCTGGAAAGCGCGCCATTGCAGTGATTAAGCAAAGTGGCCGCCCCCACGCAGGCTCTTGGCGGCAACGGACTCGCAGAGCGCCTTCTCCGGTGCACGTACGCGCCAAACATGGACACGGGGCAGCGTCGAATTCGTCCCGCAGTCCACCCGTTCTTTGGCCAGTGATGTTAGACTGTCATGAAGGATCTCCATAGTTACCATCTCTGCTCTCCCCTAGACTGTGGTCACGGGTATCAGTCATTCGATCACCCACCGTGAGTTTCTAGTAAGCCCCTCTCGCAGCCGTATCCGTCCTTAGAGGCCTTGCGAGTTGAGTTTGATAGTCGTAAAATAATCAAACTATTCTGGCAAGCGTCATTCGTAGTGGTGGATCGCCGATTTATCGAGCCGCAAGCCGGATCGCGCACGAAAAGGGTCTGTTGAATGGATTGGAGAACACTGGCCGCCCATGAGGTCAAGGCAGATCCCGACACGCTTATCTGGCGCACGCCGGAAGGCATCGCACTCAAACCTCTCTACACAGCACAGGATCTCGAGGGAAACGACCATCTCGGCGGCTCGCCGGGGCAAAAACCGTTCCTGCGCGGGCCGCGCGCAACCATGTATGCCGGCCGCCCATGGACGATTCGCCAATATGCCGGCTTCTCGACTGCGGAGGTTTCCAACGCCTTCTACCGCAAGGCGCTTGGCGCCGGCCAGCAAGGCGTGTCGGTGGCCTTCGACCTTGCCACTCATCGCGGCTATGACAGCGACCATCCCCGCGTCGAGGGCGATGTCGGCAAGGCGGGCGTGGCGATCGATTCCGTCGAGGACATGAAGATCCTGTTCGACGGCATCCCGCTCGACAAGATATCGGTGTCGATGACCATGAATGGTGCGGTGATTCCGATCCTCGCCAGTTTCATCGTTGCGGGCGAGGAGCAGGGCGTGCCCCGCGCGCAACTCTCAGGCACGATCCAGAATGACATTCTCAAGGAGTTCATGGTTCGCAACACCTACATCTACCCGCCGGAGCCCTCGATGCGCATCGTCGCCGACGTCATTGAATACACGGCGAGGGAGATGCCCAGATTCAACTCGATCTCGATTTCCGGCTACCACATGCAGGAGGCCGGGGCGACGCTGGTGCAGGAACTCGCCTTCACGCTGGCCGACGGGCGCGAATATGTCCGCGCTGCGCTGCAGAAAGGCCTGGATGTCGACGACTTCGCAGGCCGGCTGTCCTTCTTCTTCGCGATCGGCATGAACTTCTTCATGGAGGCGGCCAAGCTGCGCGCAGCGCGGCTGCTGTGGACGCGCATCATGGAAGAGTTCCAGCCCAAGAAGGCCTCGTCGCTGATGCTGCGCACGCACTGTCGGACATCCGGCGTGTCGCTGCAGGAGCAGGATCCCTACAACAACATCGTGCGAACCGCCTTCGAGGCGATGAGCGCGGTGCTTGGCGGCACGCAGAGCCTGCACACCAATTCCTTCGACGAGGCGATCGCGCTGCCGACCGAGTTCTCAGCTCGCATTGCACGCAACACGCAGTTGATCCTGCAGCATGAGACGGGCGTGACGAAGGTGGTCGATCCGCTGGCAGGCTCTTATTATGTCGAGAGCCTGACCAAAGAGCTCGCCGACGCCGCCTGGGCGATGATCGAGGACGTCGAGGCCATGGGCGGCATGACCAAGGCCGTCCATGACGGACTGCCCAAGCGCATGATCGAGGAAGCCGCGACCCGCAAACAAGCGGCGATCGACCGCGCCGACGAGGTGATCGTCGGCGTCAACCGGTACAGGCTCGAAGAGGAAGCGCAACTCGACATCCTCGACATCGACAACAAGGCGGTGCGGACCGCACAGATCGCACGCATCGAAACGATCAGGCGCCAGCGAGATCCCGCAAGGGTCGCAAAGGTACTTGCCGCGCTGGGTCAGGTCGCCCGCTCTGGCGAGGGCAATATCTTGGCGACAGCCGTCGAGGCTGCCAGGGCCCGCGCAACGGTCGGCGAGATATCGGATGCGCTGCGCAAGGTCTTCGGCGACCATGCCGCGACCCCGAACGTAGTGCGCAAGGTCTATGATGCTGCCTACCGTGGTGAGCCGGAATACGAGATGCTGGTGAAACGCCTCGCAGCCCTGCGGGCCGACCGGGGAGAAGCGCCCAGGATATTGGTGGCCAAGCTCGGACAGGACGGCCATGACCGCGGAGCCAAGGTCATCGCCTCGGCCTTTGGGGACGTCGGGTTCGATGTGATTGCTGGGCCGCTGTTCCAGACGCCGCAGGAAGCGGCGGACCTTGCGGCGACGCGGAAGGTCCATGTGGTCGGCTTGTCCTCACTGGCGGCCGGCCATAAGACCCTGGCGCCCCAACTGGTCGAGGCGCTCAAGGCAAATGGTGCTTCGGACGTAATCGTGGTGGCCGGCGGCGTCATCCCACGACAGGATTATCAGTTCCTGCTCGATCACGGCGTCGCCGCGGTCTTCGGTCCTGGCACCAATGTACTCGACGCCGCGCGCGCCGTGCTCGACCTGATAGAAGGCAAACGCCGGAATAACTAGGACCTCGAGGTGGCTTGGGAAACCATGCTTCGTCGAACTGTGCATACCTTCGGCTAAATTGAGGAAACGCTATTGCGTGCAGCAATTTCTATCCAAGTCGGTCCTTCCGACACTCTCCAGATCTGCGATATCGATCCACCGACCGCGAAAGCAGACGAGGTTGTTATCGAGGTCGCGGTGACTGCTCTCAATTTCATGGACACTCTAATTATCTGTGACCGCTACCAGGTGAAGCCATCGCGCCCATTTTCGCCAGGAGCTGAATGCGCTGGCTATATCGTGGAGGTTGGCAAGGCGATCACGGATTTTCGGGTGGGGGACCGCGTTTGTGCCTATGTGGGCCATGGCGCGGCGCGAGCGAGGGTCGCAATCAAAGAGTCGGCTCTCGTTCGGATACCCGATAACGTTACCATGGAACAGGCCGCCGCCGTTATCATCACCTACGGAACGGTTGTTTACGCATTCCGGGATCGTGCGTTTCTGTCAAAAGGAGAGACACTGGTAGTCACTGGCACATCCGGCGGCGTAGGAAGCGCCGCGATAGAGTTGGGTCAGCTGTTTGGGGCACGTGTGATCGCTTGTGCCAATGGCGACCACAAGATTGCTGAGCTCCGGGCACTAGGCATCGATCTGATCGTGGACCCTGATGGCGACAATGTGAAAGACGCCGTTCGCAGACTTACCAATGATGTCGGAGCGGATGTTGTGCTCGACGTTACGGGGGAAATCTCACCGAGCAGCTGGTTCGGGCCACCGCATGGGGCGGACGCTATCTAGTCGTAGGTTTCGCGGCGGGTCCGATACCGAAGCTCCCATTAAACCTCGTCATGCTGAAGTCGATAGACGTTATCGGAATCCATTGGAGCGCTTGGGCCCACCGCGATCGCCCAGGTTACCGGCGATTGACCGAGTGGCTCCTGGCACAGGTCGCCGATGGGCTTCTGTCGCCTCGCATTGACGCCCGCTATCCGTTGGAGCGGATCAGCGATGCCCTATCATCTATTGAGCGCCGCAACGTGAAGGGGAAAGTCGTGATCACCTTCTAATGCCTTGATCTATGCTCCGATTTCCCGACAGACGATTAACGGTACAGTCTAGCCGGACGCGACTTCTCAGCCCCAAAACGCGGGTGTTCCGAGCTCAATCCTCCGGCGGTAGCGCTCCTTTGATGTTCCGAAGTATCAGGTCCGCGCTAACGGTTCGGGGATCTTGCCGTACCCTCAAATATTAGGCGTGAAAACGACGTGTCCAAAAGTTCGCTTAGAGTTCCGGGGCGCGGGCCCGGTCTCAGAAACGTCTCAACTAGATTTAGTTTCTAAGGTGATTGGTCAAAAATTGACGGAATCTCTCCGACTTTGGATTTCTAAAAATTTCAAAAGGCGCCCCATCGTCTTCGACCAGCCCACGATGCAGAAAAATGACCCGATTAGAGACATCTCGCGCGAAGTTCATCTCATGTGTCACGATCAGCATAGTTCGGCCCTCTTCGGCGAGGTTTCTTATGACGCGGAGTACCTCTCCAACCAACTCTGGATCAAGTGCGGATGTCGGTTCGTCGAAAAGCATAACCTTCGGTTGCATCGCCAAAGCGCGTGCGATCGCGGCGCGTTGCTGCTGGCCCCCAGACAGATGAGCAGGATAATGGTTGCGTTTATCGGCGATACCGACCTTATTAAGTAATTCCTCAGCTTCGGGGACGACGCTGGCCCGGGAACGTTTCTGCACGTGTATCGGGCCCTCGATAACATTCTCGAGTACGGTCATGTGTGACCATAGATTGAAGCTCTGGAAGACCATTCCCAAGCTGGACCGGATCCGATCGACTTGCCTAACGTCAGCCGCTCGCATCTTGCCGTCCCGCCCCTTTCTTAGGCCTATGGTTTCACCCGCGATGCGAACCACGCCGCTGTCTGGCACATCCAGCATACTTATGCAGCGCAGCATAGTCGACTTTCCCGACCCAGATGCGCCTAACACGGAAATAACTTCTCCCTTGCGAGCACCCAGTGACACCCCTTTAAGAACATCCAAGTGTCCGTAACTTTTCCTGAGTTCCTCCACTTCGACTATGAGGGACGCATGTAAATCGTTCATCCGTGTTACTCCGCCCATATCATGACCGCATACCAATGTCGCTCACTGGGATAAACCGACCGGGCTAACCCTAAGGTGGGTGGGAGCTTGGCCAGCATTCAATAGAAAGAATAGACCTTGTTATAAGGAAGTCTATCGGGAGATATATCGACGCAGCGCAAACGAAGACCTCGATCACTCGACGTGTTTCTGATATTGACCTGCCAGCGATGCCGGTCGCTTTCATCAATCTCACGATTGACGCAAGTGACGTCGACTTAACGATGCCAATGATCTCGTTGGAATACGCGCGCAGCGCCTGCCGGGTCGCAACGGGAAGTATGATCATGAACTTTGCCATGCCACATGCCCGCGCGACTTCAACCGCTCCGACAAGAACTGCGTCCAACCCTCCCCAAACGATCTCGCCTCATATGCAGCTGTATTAGGCGTGAATGCAAGCACTGCGCACAGATATGGGGACGCAAAAAGGACCTAGCCACGCTTTCTGGGATTCCGGAGAAGGTATCTCGACCGCAAAGCCTGCGGCGCAATGATGCGTCGAAACACCGCAAAGCGGTGCATGCCTATGCTTCGAGTCGTTTCAAGTTCCCCTCGCGAAATCGCCAGGAACGCACCAGGAAACACCTCCGCTTGATGGGCTGCAGAAACGACTGCTATCGCCACTATACCTGTCGCGAACACCGGTAATCCTATGAACCAGGAGTAGCCGAATAGTGCTGCAACCACTCCTGAAAGCATACTGCCGCCAATGTAAAACAGATATATGATAAACAAATCAGGTATCCCGCACAGGCCAGTCGTGTAACAGTCTGGTAGGATACTGCCCCAAGCTTCATGCGACAGTCTACCCCATGTGCTCAGAGACCGAAGCATTGCTCCCACTCCGAGTGAGATAAGTGAGACGGCAAGGATTATCAGAGCCCCCTGGGCAAGACCAATCCCCCCCCAACCATGAGTCACGATCAGATCGAAGTAAGTCACGTATTTGCCTCCTATTGTTTTCGGATGACGATGTATACATAAGATAGATTGATCAGCTATGGCGTTATTGCTGCGCGGTAGCTCTTATTCCGTCATCAGCGCTGCGGAGTGATGTCCTCCTTGAACCATTTGACCGAAAGTTCCCTCAACGTCCCGTCGTTGATCATCGAATTGATCGCTTCATCGAACGCGACCCTCAACTCAGTGTCTTCCTTCCTCAGACCGATTGAACCACCGCCGCCCAAGATGTCGCCGCCGAAAAACAGCGGGCCTACAGGGGCATAGTCTCGAAACTCGGGGTTCACGAATGCAGCGCGGTGAGCGCCCGTTGAAGAAAATACGGCATCGACGCGCCCAGACAGCAGATCAAGGTAGCTTTCCTCGGCTCTCGTATAACTCCTGATTGAAAATTCCGCGAAGTATTTTTTAAGAAACTCCTCATTGATCGTGGCAACCTGGACGCCGATCGTTTTCCCTTTTAACAACTGTCTAAGAGTCTCGATTTGCTTTGCGGCAACACCATCGTTGCCGTTTAGGTCAAAGCGCTTTCCGCTACTATTCATCTGACCAAGCGGTCCACTACTGAGGGCGGCAAACCCGTTTGGAAACCCCCCATAGTCGCGAGAGAAAGCCATAATTTCGCGACGTTTCGGCGTCGGCTTAATGCCCGACATTACCGCGTCAAATTTTTTTGCAAACAGACCTGGAATGAGGCCGTTCCAGTCCTGAGCAACCATTGTGCATTGTACCTTCATCCGTTTGCACAACTCAGCTGCCAAGTCGATCTCGAAACCATTTAACTTGCCTCCCGCCTCGGTGAAGTTCCACGGCGGATAGGCACCCTCTGTTCCGATAGTGATGCTGTTGGGAAGCGCCAAGGCCAGGCTCGTCGACGCTACGACTAGATATGCGGCTATTAAAAGCGATTTGACCGGCTCCATATGACGTGCTCCCATTGCTATTTAATTGGCCCGCGAATTCAGCGCGCTCTTGGAAGAGAGGCACTCGCAGCGGATCCAATCAAATGCTTTTATTTTCACCTTCATGAGTTCTCCTCATGACGAAGACGGTTGGAAAACGTACCGTCAAGTCGTCGGCGGCTAGAATCTGGGTGGCAGACTGGAGCAGGCTGACGCTTCGACGTCCCTGGATCAGCGGCCCAAAGCTGTCCCTGTGCGCCGAAGGTCCGCGCCGCCATGAAGCCGATTGTTGGCTTTGACAACCGCGTAAACGGCCGACGTCTTGATCGAGTTCTCCGGCAGCCAGTTCACACGATGGCCAAACCCAGCCAGGATTTCACCGACCTCTTGGCCGATGCCTTCCTCTATGTCGAGTCGGCCCGGGTAATAATCGTGTGGCTCAAAGCTGTCTGGAAAGTTCCTGGTCACAAATCGGGGCGCGTTGATCGCAGTTTGTATATCCATTCCGAAAACGAGATGGTTCAAAAGGACCTGAAGCATCCCCTGCGGCTGCATATCCCCACCCGGCGCGCTGAATGGCATCAGAAACGCGCCGTCGCCTCGCAGCGCCATCGCCGGGTTCGGCGTCAGGCGTGGCCGTTTGCCCGCGGCGATGCAAGACGCATGGCCTGGTATCGCGAACGATTGGGCGCCGCGCGTGGAAGGCGCAAATCCCAGACCCGGTATGACCGGACTTTCCCACGATACGTCGCTTGGCGAACAGGCAAACCCGTTTCCATCGCGATCGATCACGTTGATGCAAGATGTGTCGCCGGGCAAGCCGGGCTCTGCGCTGGCCGGCATCGGCGCAATGTCCGGACGCGACCGGTACGGCTCGGCCAGCATTCCCGGCTGCGGCATATCCCGAAAGGCCTCACGCGGCTTAAGCCGGGCTATTCTCGCGACTGCATATTCTTCAGACAACAAAGTGCCAAGAGGAACATCAACGAACTTTGGATCGCCAAAATAACGTTCTCGATCTGAAAAGCATAAATCCATTACCTGGCTTACGGTGTTTATGTAATCCACGGAGTTATGCCCAAGAGAGTCAATATTCAGTTTGCTTAGCAGCGATAGCATCTGGAGAAGAACAGGGCCTTGGCACCATGGCCCGCAAGAAAAAACCGTCGTGCCTAGAAACGGATATGAGACGGGTGCCTCGATGTCCGATTGAAAATCGTTCAGGTCGTCGGCGGTCAGCAGTCCGCCGTTTTCGCGGTGGAATCGAACCATCGTCTGGGCAATGTCGCCGCGGTAGAAAGCATCCCTCGCGGCATCGAGCCCCGCAGCCCGATCGCGCTGGGCAGCTGCCTTTTCTTCATCTGCCATATACTGGATGGAGCGGGCAAGGTCTTCCTGGACCAGCATGTCCCCTTCCCGCAGGGGGTTTCCGTCACGCAGGTAGATCGCAGCGTTCTGCGGCCATCTCCTATAGCCATCGACATTGTCCGAAAGGAAGGTGGCCATAATCCGATTGACCGCGACGCCTTCTCGCGCATGCCGAATCCCAGCGGCGGCGACTTCCGAGAAGGTCATGGTCCCAAAAGTTTTCAGTGCTTGGATATAGGCGTCCGGGGCGGCCGGGACGACCGTTCGGGTGATGTCCTCCGGAATAAACCCCTTTCCTTTCTTTATGAAATCGCCGAGGCGCGTGGCACGCGGCCACCAGCCCAGCCCGCTGATCGTGTATGCGCGCTTTTGCGCGGCGAGATAGAGGATCATGGGCGCCACGCCCGCGAACTGGACCTGGTCGCTATGGACAACAGCGAGCGTGATTGCGCCTGCGACGCCGGCGTCGATCGCATTTCCTCCCGCATCCAGGATGGCAACGGCCGCTTCGGTAGCGAGATGCTGTCCGGCAGAGACCATGAAATTGTCGGCGATTTCTTGGCGGCGCAGGTGGCTCATGTGCCATAACCCCATTTACTTCGAGCATGATCCAAGGCTCTCGGTGTGGCCTTCTAGAACTCAGCGCCATTGTCCGCAGTCAAATGAGAAGTTTGTCGACGGCATGAAATTGTCGTCGTCGTGATCCGGCGAAGAGGGTCGAGGCCTTACCGGGCGGAATGCGGGACACGAGGCGAAAAGGCATGGCCGTCACCCGAAACGAGGCAGATCTCGATCCTCAATGGACGAATGGGGACCGGTGCGTGCCGCGCGCGGCGGCGTACTCGGTCGATCAAGCGACCATCGGCAAAAGCTGGTCTATCGACTTTTTCGCATCGCCATAAAACATCCGTGTATTTTCCTTAAAGAACAGTGGATTCTCGATCCCAGAATATCCCGTGCCTCGGCCTCTTTTGGACACAAACACGGTTTTAGCCTTCCAGACCTCCAACACCGGCATGCCGGAAATCGGGCTTGTCGGATCTTCCAGCGCGGCGGGATTGACAATGTCGTTGGACCCGATGACGATGACGACGTCGGTGTTTGGAAAGTCGTCGTTGATTTCGTCCATTTCCAAGACAATGTCGTAGGGCACCTTCGCCTCGGCGAGTAGGACGTTCATGTGCCCTGGCAGCCGGCCGGCGACCGGGTGTATTGCGAAGCGCACGTTCTTGCCCGCCGCTCGCAGCTTGTGGGTCAGTTCGCTGACCGATTGCTGCGCCTGGCTGACCGCCATACCGTATCCTGGCACGATTACGACGCTCTCTGCGTCATTGAGCGCGGCAGCCACCCCTTCCACGTCTATCGCCACCTGCTCGCCTTGGATCTGGAGGGCGGACTGCTGCGGCGCGCCGAATCCGCCGAGGATGACGGAGATGAAGGACCGGTTCATCGCCTTGCACATGATATAGGACAAGATCGCGCCGGATGAACCGACCAGGGCGCCCGTGACGATCAGCAAATCGTTGCCCAGGGTGAAGCCAATCGCGGCGGCCGCCCAGCCCGAATAGGAATTCAGCATGGAGACCACAACGGGCATGTCGGCGCCGCCGATCCCCATGATGAGATGCCAGCCGATGAACCCGGCAACCAAACTGGCCACGATCGGCGTCCAAACTCCGGCGCCGAGAAAATAGGCGACGCCCAGAGCAAGGCAGATGACCGCAGCGCCGGCGTTCAGGACATGGCCGCCAGAGTATTTCTTCGACTTGCCGTCGATCTTGCCGGCCAGCTTGCCGAAAGCGACAATCGAACCGGTGAAAGTGGCCGCGCCGATGAATATGCCGAAGAACACCTCGACCTTGAGCATCGCGATTTCTGCCGGCGTTTTATGTGCCAGCACGGACGCAAAGCCGGTGAAATTCTCAGACGTATCCTGAACGCGAGCGGCCAACACGTCCATTAGCGTGATTTCGGCGTTGAAGCCGATGAAGACGGCGGCGAGGCCGACGAATGAATGCAGGGCCGCCACAAGCTGCGGCATCTCCGTCATCTGGATCCGATTGGCGAGATAATAGCCGATCAGGGCGCCAAGCGAGAGCGTAATAATGGCCAAATACCAGTGGCTCGTGCCCGCGCCGGCAAGGGTGGTGACGAGAGCCAGCCCCATACCGACGATGCCGTACCAGACGGCGCGCTTGGCGCTTTCCTGGCCGGAAAGGCCGCCAAGCGAGAGAATGAAGAGCACGGCGACGACAACATGGATCGCCGCGGTCAATCCATATGCCATAGACGCCCCTTACGACTTTTGGAACATGGCGAGCATGCGCCGTGTGACGAGAAATCCGCCGACTATATTGATCGACGCGATCAGCACCGAGACGGCCGAAAGGCCGACAACCCACCAGGAAGAGAACCCGATCTGCAGCAACGCTCCCAGGATGACAATGCCTGAGATCGCGTTGGTCACGGCCATCAAAGGCGTGTGCAGCGAATGGCTGACGTTCCAAATTACCTGGAAGCCAACGAAGCACGCCAGCACGAATACGATGAAATGGCCGATGAAGCTTGGAGGCGCATACAGGCCGATGATTAGCATAAGTACGGATCCAGCGCCCAAAAGCGCGAATTGCGAGCGCGATTGCGCGCGGAAATTCGCCTGTTCCTTGGCGCGTTGCTCCTCCGGCGTCAGTTCCTGCGGCTTTGCTTTAGGCTTCTGCGCCGCGATCGCGGCGATCTTGGGCGGCGGCGGCGGAAACGTCGTCGCGCCGCCATGCGTGACCGTTGCCCCGCGGATCACGTCATCTTCCATATTGTGCTTGATAATCCCATCCTTGGCCGGCGTGAGATCGGCTACAAAATGCCGGATGTTGTTGGCATAAAGTTCCGAGGCCTGGGCGCCCATGCGGCTGGGAAAATCCGTATAGCCGATGATGGTGACGTTGTTGCCGGTGACGATCTTCTCGTCAGGGACCGTCAGATCGCAATTGCCGCCGCGCTCGGCGGCAAGGTCGATCACGACCGAGCCGGGCTTCATCGCGCCGACCATTTCGGCCGTCCACAGCTTCGGCGCATCGCGGCCGGGGATCAGTGCCGTGGTGATGAGGACATCCACATCCGGAGCTTGGGAAAGAAAGAGTTCGAGTTGCTTGGCGCGGAACTCCGGCGACGACGGCGCTGCGTAGCCCCCGGTGGCGCCGCCGTCTTGGGAATCGGAAAAATCGAGAAGCAGGAATTCCCCGCCCATCGACTCGATCTGCTCGGCGACCTCCGGGCGCACGTCGAACGCGCGTACGATCGCACCCAGGCCGCGAGCGGTGCCAATGGCGGCAAGCCCGGCGACGCCGGCTCCGATCACCAGCACCTTGGCCGGAGCGACCTTTCCTGCAGCGGTCACCTGGCCGGTGAAGAAACGCCCGAAGTTGTTTGCCGCCTCGATGACGGCGCGATAGCCGGCAATATTGGCCATGGAGGAGAGCGCGTCCATCTTTTGCGCGCGGCTGATGCGCGGCACCATGTCCATTGCGACGACGGTTACGCCCTTTTCGCCGCCCCGCTTCAGCAACGAGGCATTCTGCGCAGGGAAAAAGAATGAGATCAGGGTCTGTCCGGTCTTCATCCTCTCGAGTTCGACATCGGTAGGCTGACGAACCTTGGTGACGA
Organism: Mesorhizobium sp. ORM8.1; assembly: GCF_053005525.2. Lineage (NCBI taxonomy): Bacteria > Pseudomonadati > Pseudomonadota > Alphaproteobacteria > Hyphomicrobiales > Phyllobacteriaceae > Mesorhizobium > Mesorhizobium sp. ORM8.1. Next base: position 39,347 of record NZ_JBRKPX020000002.1, read on the forward strand.
CGTCGACCGTATCGGTCAGCTCGGCGGTGGACCTCGTCACCGTTGCTGCGGCCTTTTCGTAGTCAGCATCGCCAAAGCCGGAAGCGACACCTGCCCCCGTCTCGACGAAAACCTGATGCCCGAGCTTTGCCAGTTGCACGGCGGAGGTAGGCGTTATCGCGACCCTCAATTCGCCCGGATATGTCTCCTTCAGCGCGCCTATCTTCATCGCATCATTTCTCTAATTCGCTCTAGACGGGTTGCCCTGCCAGATGTCGTCAAACGGACCGATTCAGCAGGCAACACACCGCCAAACGCGGCGCTACGCCCTGGGAAGATATCGGGCCAACCTGCTTCCACGCCGCGAAGTGGAGCATTCAACCACTCGATATCAGCGAAAAGCGCATGTCAGACAATTTGTTGTCCATGGCTGGCCGACTGCTAGCTTTCATTTAACTGAAAACGCTCGCGCCGTTCCCGGCGTGACTAGACAATGGAACCAGACGCCGGTTCCAAGAAAATTGCTGATGCGCGGCTTTGCTCAGCCGGCGACCGCCCGCCCTTCGATTTCGGCGATCTGATCGGCCGAAAAGTCGAGGCTTTCGAGGATTTCCTTCGTGTGTTGACCAAGCCTTGGCACGGGCTTCGAATAACAAGCTCCGGTTTTTGAAAAACTGGCAGGGTAAGCCATGGTGATCATGGCGCCTTCCGACGGATGCTGCTGGTGTATGAAAAAATTTCCTTCGGCAAAGTAAGGATCGGCTAGTAAGTCCTCAAGCGTGTTGATCCGTCCGCTCGGAATCTGCAATTCGTTGAAGAGCTCAAGCCATTCGTCGGTGGTCTTGTTCTTCAGCATCACGCCGAGCATTTCGTAAAGCTCGCCGAGCCTTGGAACACGATTGACGGCCTTTGCGTAGAGTGGATCCTTCGCCAATTCCGGTCGCTCCAGCACCTCGAACATTTTCGCCCAATGTCCGTCCGTGCTCGCCATCAGGGCTATATAGCCGTCTTTCGTGGCGTAAGGCTTGCGATGCGGCGTCAACGCCCTTTGATAACCGAGACCCCTTTCGGGTTCGGCCAGAACGCCGTACCACAAATGGTCGATCAGGTTGAAGGCAACCATCGTGTCGTACATCGGGAGGTGGATTTCTTGCCCCTCGCCGGTGCGCTCCCTGTGGATCAGGCCCACCATGATAGCGTTGGCAAGGCTGTAACCGCAAACCTTGTCGGCGATCATCATCGGGAAATATTCGGGTTCCCCGCTGCGCCTTCTGAAAAGATCGGGAATTCCGCTAATGCCCTGGACGACGTCGTCATAGGCTGGAAGTTCGCTCCTGCTGCTGTCCTTCCGAAAACCGGTAGCCCACGCATAAAGTATATCCGGCTTACGCTTCTTGATGGAATCGTAGTCCAACCCAAGTCGTTTGGCGGCACCCGGCCGCATGTTGTGAACAAGGACGTCCGCCGTGTCGATTAGCCGGAAAAGGGCCGCTTTCGAAGCGTCGTCCTTCAAATTGAGCACGACGCCACGTTTGTTTCTGTTCATGTTTAGAAAAAAAGCGCCCATGTGCTCGTTTCGGGACGGTCCGACCGATCGCATGAAGTCGCCTTCCGGCGACTCGACCTTTATGACATCCGCGCCCATGTCGCCCAAAATCTGGGTAGCGATCGGGCCGAGAATGTTGATGCTGAGGTCTACAACGCGAATGTGCTGCAAAGCGCCGCTGGAATCGTTTGCGGAACTGGAAATCTCGTGTCCCATAATTACTTGCGTCCCTCACTACGAGACCGAACCATACGTGCCGTCGTATAGCTCATGACGGTCTCTTGCCGTTGGTTGACCACGCTGTTCACCGATCGGACGATGCCGAGATGCGGCCTGCTCTTGCTTTTTCGAGCTTCCGTGACCTCGAACTCCACATGGATCGTATCGCCGACGCATGTGGGCGCGTGGATCGCCATCTGCTCCATGCCCAGAAAGGCCTCCGCAGTCTCCTGGCTCGCGTAGACCGCCAGAAGGCCTTCGGCGAAGCTGAACGTAAGGGCCCCTGGTACGATGCGTTTTCCAAGTTCCGAGTGCGACTTGACGTATTCGATATTGGTGAACAAGACCTCCGTCATCCCCACGCAATTGACGAAGTTCACCAGGTCCGCCTCCGTCACTGTGCGTCCAGGCGTAGCGAATTTTCGACCCAGCGGCAGGTCTTCGTAATAAAGTCCGATACCCAGTCTTTCCATGATACTGCTCCGTTTTCCTTAGCTCGGCGTGCTTTCCTTACCCAGCAAAGTTCGGGCAATAATATTTTTCTGGATCTGGCTGGTGCCCTCAACGATCTGCAGAACCTTTGCATCGCGGAAATAGCGATTGATCGGATAATCGTTGGAGATGCCGGCGGCGCCGAAGAGCTGGACCGCGTCCGTGGCGACTTTCATTGCCGTATCGGTGGCGTGCAGCTTTGCCAACGCCGCCAGATGTCTCAATTCGTGGCCGCGCAGTCCATTGTCGACCGCGCGCGCCGTTTGATAGATCAGGTTGCGCGATGCCGCGATCTGGGTGGCCATGTCCGCGATCATCCAGCGAATGCCCTGGAAGTCCGAAATTTGACGGTTGAACGCCCGCCGGTTTTTGATGAAGTCGATGGCGTGGTCCATCGCGCCCTGCGCCAGACCAAGAGCGCGCGCGGCAGCGATCGGACGTGCCCGGTTGAGCTCTTCCATGGCGATGATGAACCCCTTGCCCTCTTCGCCGATGCGATTGCTTTCCGGGATAAAAACGTTGTCAAGGTAAAGCGGCGAGGAAGGCACGCCGCGGCCGCCCATCTTGTGTTCGCTGGGTCCGATCTGGAACCCCGGCGTTCCCGGCTCCACGATAAACAGGCTGAGCGCGCCCCGCTCTTCAGGCGACCCGGTGCGCGCGGCCACCAGAACGAAATCGGCGACGGCGGCGTTCGTGCACCATACCTTGGAGCCGTTGAGCCGATAGCCGTTACTCTCGCGAACGGCGCGGGTCTTTATGCCGGCGACGTCCGATCCGCTCTGTGGTTCGGTCAGCGAAAAGGCGCCCCTGATGGCGCCGGAAGCCAGACCCGGAAGATAGCGGCTCTTCTGCTCCTCTGACCCCGAACTCAGGATGATCGCGAACTGATCCCACTGCACGACGAGCATATAGGCTGTATTGTAGCAGACGCGGCCCAGTTCCTCGATAGCCAGGCACGAAGCGGTCATGCTGCCCAGCCCGCCATACTCGGCCGGAAACGGGATTGCGAACAACCCGAGATCCTTCAACATGTCGAATACGTCTTGCGGATATTGGCCGGTGACATCGATTGCCTGCGCCCGCGGCGCAACCTTTTCGGTCGCCAGCCGCCGGGCCAGATCGCGCACGCTCAATTCGTCATCTGTAAAATCGTCAAGTTTAATTGTCATTACCTGCGCCGCACTAAATCATTTACCCACCGCACGAAAAGCTAGGTGGCCTGGGTATCGCCCATTTCGCCAGCTTAATCCTAGCGCATCGATTACCCTCGGCGGCCCGCCCCCCTCAAACTCTTTTTATTCTTTTGGCATGAGATTGGCTCATGAGGACTTGAAGGCCATCGACGCCTATTGGCAGCGGGCGACCCGATAAGCGTTATGAGCGGTGTCCAAGACGTCCCGGCACCCATCCGACATGCCGGAGGCCGAAAAAATTTCCGCAGCCGTAAAATCTTTTTCGTTGAGACCTTCTTGTGATCGTATTCCTATAAAAACGGGAAATCCCAAACAAGGCAGACAATAAGGAAGGGGATCATATGGAGGACTATATTTCATTTCGCCAGGAGCTGTCGCGTCGTGCAGTGCTCAAAGGCGTAGCAGCTCTTGCAGCAATTTCGCTGGTTGGGCCGAAGGCGTTCGCTCAAGACAGCAAGCCCAAGGGCGGCTCGGTGCGGTTCATCAATGCCAATGGCGCACAGACCGACACGCTGGATCCTGCAACCTGGGGACATTCCTTCACCGGTGTCAGCTATGCGGGATCTGTCTGCAACAACCTTACGGAGGTACTTCCCGACGGCAGCGTCACCCCGGACCTTGCGGAAAAGATCGATACGGCCGATGCAAAGACCTGGATCTTTCATCTCCGCAAGGGAATTACTTTCCATGACGGCAAGCCCCTGACCGCGGCCGACGTCGTCGCCTCGTTTGAGCACCACACAAAGAGCGCGAAGACAGCGGCTAAGGCAATCAGTTCTCAGATCGACACCGTCTCGGCGGAAGGCGATAGCGTAAAGATCGTCTTGAAGAATCCCAATGCCGACTTGGCTTACCTTGTAGCGGCTTGGAACTTTCCAATTCTTCCCGCCAACGCCGATGGCACTTTAAACTGGGCTGCGGGCATCGGAACCGGGCCGTTCAAGCTTGAGGATTTTCAGCCAGGACGTTCCCTCAAGCTGAAAAAAATCCCAACTATCACAAGCCTGGCAAACCCCATTTCGACGAAGTGGAATGGTTGGTCGTAGCCGACGTCGTTTCCGCCACCAACGCCCTTATCTCGGGTGAGGTCGACTGGATCGCGGTCGCAGATCCGAAGACGATGGATCTCCTCAAGCGAAACCCGAATTTGGAGATACAAACCATCCGTTCGCCGAGGCATTACAGCTTCTCGATGAACACGCAGATGGCGCCGTTCAACGACGTCAACGTTCGGCTCGCTCTGAAGCATGCAATAGATCGCGATGAGATCGTAAAGAAATTGTATGGAGACACTGCCACGGTGGCGGATGACAATCCGATTGCGCCGATCCTCAAGTTCTCCTCGAAGCCTTCGACGCCGCACACCTACGACGTCAAAAAGGCGAAGGACTATCTGAAAGCGGCTGGCCTGGACCAGTTAACGATCAATCTGTCGACCGCGGACGTAGCCTTTCCGGGCGCTGTGGACGCTGCGCAGCTTTTTCAACAGCAAGCCGCGGCGGCCGGCATCACCATCAATGTTGTCCGGGAAGCCAGCGATGGCTATTGGGCAAATATCTGGCTCAACAAAAAGATCGGCTTCTTGGCCACTGACTGGACGGGGCGCGCCACCGCCGACTGGACGTTTTCAATCGAGCTGGCCGAGGATGCGGCCTGGAATGAAACGTTCTGGAAGAACGACAAGTTCAATCAGCTTCTGGTTGCGGCGCGTGGCGGGACCGACGATGCGAAGCGTGCGCCCATGTACGCCGAGATGCAGCAGATCGTGCATGACGATGGCGGCATGCTGACATTCGCATTCGCAAACTATGTACATGGCGCGTCCAAAAAGATCGGGCACGACGATATTGGCGGCTTGATGATGTACGATTGCTATCGCTGCACGGAGCGCTGGTGGCTCAATAGTTGAGCCACCTGACCCGGAGCTCAAAGAAAAAGCGTACGCTGCGGCGTACGCTTTTTTGTTTTCGGTCCGCCGGCTGATGGCCTGCAGCCGGCCTTTTCTATCCCTTGATCGTGCACAGCTCCAATATCGGGACCATGTCGGCCGCGCGCTCCAGATTCCAGATGTGATCGAGCAGGCGCTGCGCTACGTCCGATCCGGCGACCGTTCCACATAGCGACAGGAACTTGCCCTGCAGGTCGGTATCCGACATCGGATTGTCTGGACTTCCCGGCGGGATCGTCAAGGTGCGCGAGTACGTCCGACCGTTGTTGAGCGCAATCTCCACGCGCGAGCCCGGTGTTTTGTCCCTGTCGTACAAGGCGTTCATTTCCGGATCCAACGTGACCTTGATGCGCCTTGAGTAGTCGCGGAGCCGCCGGTCCGAAAGGGTGGCCTCCGCCCCCCATTCCGCCCCGGGAGCGAGCCCGAGCAGCATTGCCGCAGCGTTGTGCGGCATGCTGAACTGGGAATCTACAATGTTGCTTGGATCGTAGACTTCCTGCAACTTCACCCAGTTAAACGAGTGTATGTCGACCTGCTTCACATCGTCCGCCGAAAAGCTGTTTTCCGTCTGCAGACCTTTAATGGCAGCAAGCGCGGTGTGTTGCCATCGGCAGCAGGGGAACGGTTTGAAACCTATCGTCTGGACCTCGAATTTCGATCCGAGCCCATCGACCATGCGCTCGAAATCGACTTGGTCCGAGCCGAACATCCGCCAAAAGCCGGTTTCCCCGTCGAGGATGTATCTGTTGCCGATAAAGCCTTGCTCGGCCAGGAGCGCTGCAAGCGTCCCCGCATGAGCCGACCAACCGATTCCTTCTTTCACCCAATGGATAGGCCGCTCGAAGACTGGCCAACCCCATTTCTGTCCGGAAGGAACGGGCGCCGTTGTGCCGGCAATGCCAAAAGCATTTAGGGTCTTTTCGACCGAAAGCCCGGCCGCCTTGGCGCTTGCCGCCACGCTGCCGAATGTATGCCAGGTCCCCGTGCCCCACACTTCTTTCATTCTGGCAGGAGTCGGCTGGATCGCGGCGCCCACGCGGTTTCCGACGTCGTATCCGACGATGACGGCGTCGAGGAACTGAGCGCCGGACAAGGCGCGCGGGCCCGCAAGTGCAAGGACGGAGGGGATCACGCTTGCGCCGAGATGAGCTCCTGGCTTTGTATCGTCGAAATCAAGAGCGTTCGCTGCCGTCGCGTTGAACATGGCGGCATCGACGGCCGAGCCCTTGTCGGGAGTTCCCACAAGCACAGCCTGTGGGGCACCGAGCATCGGACGGTATGCTCGCAGCATCGACTGTCCGATGGGAGATTGGCTTCCGCCGAACATGCAACCGATGCTGTCTAGGATCAGTCTCTTGGCTGCATGAACGACGTCGGCCGGATACGCCTCGAAGCGTGTACTGGTGGCGTAGTCGACCAGCTGGTAGGTTCGCCAGTCGGTATAAGGTTGTGAATCCATCACCGTGTTCCTTCCTTCACAACTTTAAATAGTGCGAGCTCGCCACCGACGCCTGCCTGCGATACTGCGGCCAACCTTGCATCGTCCGATGTGGGCTTCGAGGGCAGAATGTATTCAACCACGGCGCGGTGACATTGTTTAATTACTGCATGCTCTTCGTTCGACCTAGCGGGAGTGACCGCCGGCGCGACGAAAAAAATTGGACACGTCTTAAAACTTTTCATTTTATGCCGCCGGTCTCCCGACCCAATGTGCCAAAGCTACAAGAATAAGGAGTAGTGGCAGGGCGTTAGCACCTGTCGAACAGGGAGCCTCGGGAGGTTGCATTGGAAGACTATTTCCTTTTCAGGCAGGAAGTTTCGCGCAGGGCGGTGCTCGCGGGTGCAGCCGGCCTTGGGGTTCTAACCTTCGTGGGGCCGAAGACGTTGGCCGCGGACGGCCCGCAACAAGGAGGGTCCGTAAGACTTGTCGATCCGAACGGCTCCCAGAGCGACACTTTGGACCCGGCAACCTGGACGCATGAAGGCATAGGGGCCGGGTATGGCGGTTCTGTGTGCAACAATCTGACGGAAGTTATGCCCGATGGCGGCGTGACCGGCGACTTGGCGGACAAATTCGAAACAAGTGACGCCAAGACCTGGGTCTTTTATCTTCGTAAAAATATCAAGTTTCACAATGGCAAGCCACTGACCGTCAAGGACGTCGTTGCTTCCTTCGAGCATCACACCAAGAATAAAGCCACAGCGGCAAGCGCCATTAGTTCGCAGATCGACAATGTATCGGCAGATGGAAATGGCGCGGTCAAATTTGTTCTGAAAAGTGCAAATGCGGACTTGGCTTACCTGCTTGCGGCTTGGAATTTTCCGATCATGCCCGCGGACGACGACGGCACCCTGAACTGGGCCGCAGGCATCGGCACCGGACCGTTCACCCTGGAAAATTTCCAGGCCGGCCGTTCCCTGAAGTTGAAACGCAATCCTAGCTATCACAAGCCCGGCAAGCCCTATTTCGATGAGGTCGAATGGGTCTACATATCGGATGTCGTCTCTAGCACGAACGCCCTTACCACCGGCGAAGTGGATTGGGTCGCGCAGCCGGATCCGAAGACGATGGATCTCCTGAAGCGCAATACCGGACTTCAGATGATGAACATCCATGGGCCTCGGCATTTCAACTTCGCCATGAATACGCAATTGGCACCGTTCAATGATGTGAACGTCCGTCTCGCGCTGAAGCACGCCATAAACCGGGAAGAGATTGTCAAGAAACTCTATGGTGACACCGCGACCGTCGCTAACGACGATCCGCTTTCGCCTGTGCTTAAATTTTCCACGGATCCGTTGCCGCGCCATACCTACGACATCGAAAAAGCCAAGCAGTATCTGAAGGCCGCCGGGTTGACCGAACTGTCGATCGAACTTTCGACGGCCGACTCCGCTTATCCGAGCGCGGTCGAGGCGGCCGAACTTTTCCAGCAGCAGGCAGCGCCTGCGGGAATCAACATCAAGGTCATTCGCGAAGCCAGCGACGGCTATTGGTCGAATGTCTGGCTCAACAAGAAGAAAGGCTTCCTGGCCACCGACTGGACAGGCCGGGCGACTGCGGACTGGACCTTTTCGGTCGAACTCGCGAGCGACTCGGCGTGGAATGAAACGTTCTGGGAAAACAAGAGGTTCAATGAACTTCTCGTGGCGGCCCGGGGCGAGACCGACGATGCCAAGCGTGGACCCATCTATGCCGAGATGCAACAGATCGTGCATGACGACGGCGGACTTCTCACCTACGCCTTCGCCAACTACGTCCACGCTGCCTCGAAGAAAATCGGCTACGGCCAGATCGGCCCCCTCATCTACGATTGCTATCGGCTGGCGGAACGCTGGTGGATTGTGACCTGACACTTTCGCGGTTGAAATCAGGCCAGGGGCAAACCAGTCCCTGGTCTTTGCGCGTGTTCCTTCCGTCCCGCTGAGGTCAGGAAAGACCGGGCCTCAATGGACAGTAAGACCGTATGTCCTTCTCTGCCGGTGAGGTGGCTCGCCCTACACTGTGCGTTCGAGGGTTGCTCGGGCGAATCGAGCCGATCCTCACTACAGGAGAACGAGCCGTGGCGGATTTATGAAGGAACATTTGTCGGAATCGATGTTGCGAAGCTGAAGAACGCTATTGCAATTGCGGAAGCGGGCTTCTTCGGCGAGGTCGACGCGTCGGCTACCAGCATGCGGCGGTCATCGGCCGGATCGCCAGCCGCTTTGATCACATGCATTTCTGCTACGAAGCTGGGCCGACCGGGTACGGCCTTTATCGCCTGATCCACAGCCCGCTACCGCATGCTGAGTGCACGGGGCAAGAAGACACCGGTCGTCTGCACTGCGATCGCCCGTGAACTGGTCGGCTTCATGTGGGCAGTCGCAAGGGGAGGCGCCACCTGATCGCTCGCCTCAACGGCGCCATCTCGCGCAGGGGCGGAGGCAGCTTCCGCTTATGGAGCGACTTTGAAAGATTGCGATACTTTAGCTTGTCGTCGCGCGTGCAGCACCGGACGGTAAGACCGTATGTCCGCTTCTGCCGGTGAGGTGGCTCGTCCTCCTGTGATGAGGATCGGCTCGGACCGCCCGAGCAACCCTCGGACGCGCAGTGTAGGGCGAGCCACCTCACCGGCAGAAGCGGACATACGGTCTTACACCGGACGGCATGAAATGCCGTTCCGCCTTTGAAGGTTCTAGGACGCGTTGGCGCCCGCCCTGCGGATTTTGCTGCGATCACGAAGAATGACTTTTGATGCATTGAAACCCGGAACGCCGGTCACGCCGCCACCCGGATGGGTGGACGCCCCACACTGGTAGAGGCCCGCGATCGGCGACTGGTAATTCGCATAGTGGGGCGCGGGGCGCTTAAAGAATATCTGATCCGCAGTCAGCTCTATGTGATGGATGTGACCACGCGGCAAGTCGAAGCGCCGCTCCAAATCGAGAGGGGTGAGCGTCTCGCTGTGGACGATGCTATCGGAAAATCCAGGAGCGAATTCGTCGATCGATTTCAACGCCGCTGACGTCAATGCATCCCGCTGCTCGTCCCAATTGGTCCCGCGCAGCGTATAGGGTGCATGATTGCCGAAGATATTGATCACATACTTGCCTTCCGGTGCAAGTGTGGGATCGACTAGGCTAGGTACGCAGATTAGCATTGTCGGGTTTTGGGAGAAGTGATTGTCCTGAACGTCCGTGAATGCTTTGTGCATATACTTCATTGATGGCGCGATGCGGATTTGTGCCGGATAGGCAAAATCCGCTTTTGCGGCTTGGAAGGAAGGAAAATCGACGAGCCTGTCGACCGCAATGTTCATCTTGAAGGATGACGACTCGCTGCGCGCATTGCGGATGTCTCGTACGAATTCCGCTGGAAGCTCGGTTTCCGGGACTAACTTCGTAAAAGTCGTGAAAGCGCTGGCGTTCGCCACAACCGCATTGCAGCTGATCGTGTCCCCGTTGGCCAATTCGACACCCATAGCTCTTCCGTTCCTCGTGAGAATCCGTTTGACCTCCGAATCCAGCCTTATTTCTGCTCCAAGTTGCTTTGCCGACTGCGATAAGGCTTCGGAGATTGACCCCATGCCGCCTTTCATGAAACCCCAGGACCCGGCAGCCGTATCGCCGGCCCGTAGCATCGGCCGGATCAGGACAAAGGCGGTACCCGGCGAATGCGGCGACGTGAAGTGACCGCCAGCGCAACCGGCATAAAAGCCGATCACCGTCTTTATGTCGTCGCTGCTAAACCAGCGGCTTAAATAATCGAACGCACTGAGCGTCAGCAGATCGTAGACTTCGTAGAATTGATTGCCGATGTCCCTGAACCGCCAGGCGAACTTTGCCACGTCGATGGCGCCGGACATGCTTTTCGCCCCAGGGTCCGGCGGGATTTCCCAAAGTAAACGCTGCATGTAAGGACCGATCTTGCGCAAGTGGTCCCTATAGCGAAGGAACGCCTCGCCATCGCCGCCATGTATCTTGGCAAACTCCGCGGCCGTTTCTCTCTCGTCTTCTTTGAAAAAGACACTGCGGTTGCCTTCCAGAGGGTGGAACACGGGCGGCAAGGACAGCACCTCGAAACCATATTTCTGCAGTTCGAGATCCAGGATTATCTTGGGTTGCAGGAGGCTCATGACGTATGAGGCCGTAGACACCTTGTAGCCCGGCCATAATTTTTCGCTCGCCGCGGCTCCTCCCACGATACTGCGCCTCTCCAGAACACAGACACTCAGCCCGCCCTTCGCAAGATATGCCGCGCAAACCAGGCCATTGTGGCCCGCGCCAACGACGACCACATCATATTTCGTTCTCATCGGACGACCCCGCATCGAGATCCAGGCAAATCAGCCTGGCATTGCCGTTTGAATCGGTCACGATCTCTTCCTCTAGGCATGTGTTGGCCCTTCACCGCTTTTCTCGTTTCTGCCTGTAATCAAATTTCCGAGCCGTGAACCTTCCGCATCGGCTTGCGTTCCATTCAGAAGCAGCGGATATCGGACTGCAGCGTATTCATCGTCCCAGAAAATGTACTTGACTTAAAGTAGCGCAATCCAAAGAAAAAATCATATGCTAACATTTCTATCGCATATGAATTCTCCTCGCATCGATGATATGGAAGCAGAAACAGCAAAGTAATGTATACGCAAATGCATCCTTGGATCCAAGCCTCGTTGTGTTGCGTCTCGGCCAATGCTAAGCGGAAAATGACCTGACAGCCTATGGCCGTGAAGACTATCCGAACGACGTGCATGCCATGAAAATAATAGGACGCCGGAATTATCAGGCGCCCTATAATCCGATCGGTTAAAGTATAAAGCGAACGGGCTTAGATCACGCGCTTTCCAACCACCAGCGCTCCGCCATCCGGTAGTCGTCGCAATGGAGATGACCGCCAATCTTGTCATGGCCGATCGTCGTTGACGCCGCGTTCACATAGTCTGCGAAAGCAAGCGTGATCATTCCGCCGTCATCGGAGCTCAATTGCTGCGCTTCGGCATACATCGCGGCGCGTTTCGCTTCATCCTTCTCGGCACGAGCGCCAACCAGCAACTCGTTGAAGCGTGGGTTCTTCCAACGAGCCTCGTTCGTCGACGACTCGGCGGCCAATTCGACTGTCAAGGTCCAGTCGATGTTCGGCCTGCCGCCCCATTCGGCGGCGAAGAATGGGCGATGCATATAGACGCTCGACCAAAAGGCATCGTTTGGCTCGCGCACGACATTGATGTCAATTCCCGCTTCCGCCGCGCTTTCCTTGTACAGAAGCGCCGATTCCACACAACCAGGGAACGCTACATCGGCCACTGACAGGTTCACAGACAGCTTGTCATGGCCGGCGGCCTTCAGATATTCGCGCGCTTTCGCCGCATCGAAAGTGTGGCGCGGCTTTGGATCCGCCGCGAATTTCAAGAGCGGCGCCACCGGCGTATCATTGCCGGGCCTAGCATACTCGCCGTAAAGCTTTTTAACGATGCCCTCGCGATCGATCGCATATTTCATCGCGAGCCGGACATTGTTGTCGTCGAAAGGTGCCTGTGTGACGTCCATGAGGAAGATGTAATGACGTGGGCCGGGGATATTCTGAAGAGCCACGTTTGGATTCTTTTTCAGAAGATTAATCGTCTTTTGATCGACTTCGTACATCCACTGGATGTCGCCGGACATTAGCGCGTTCGTCCGCGCGCCGACGTCGGCGATCACTAGCCATTCTAGCTCATCGAAGTACGGCTTGCCCGGCTTATGATAGTTCGGATTCTTTTTCAGCTTGAGCGAGACGCCGGGGTCGAACTTCACGATCGAAAATGGACCCGTGCCGATTCCTTTTTGCCAGTCGAGAGATCCGTCCGGCGCTGCCGGCATGATGACGAGCATCCAGGCTGCCAGCATATAGGGATAGTCGCTGTTGGGACCTTTCAGCGTTATCTTGACGACATAATCACCGTCAGCCGACAAGTCGGCGATTTGATCGACGATCGGCTTGCCGTCGGTGGCGACGTCGGGGCCGATGTGGTGCTTCAACGACGCCACGACATCGTGCGACGTCAGTTTTCTTCCATCATGGAAGGTCACACCTTGCCTGATGTGGAATATCCAGTTTTTGTTGTCCTGTGATGCAAAGCTTTCGGCCAGATCGCCTACCACGGAGCCGTCCGGCAAGATTTCCGTCAGCGTGTTGCACACCGACCCGGCATAGGAAACGCCTTGGAAAACGTCGCGAATTTGACGCGGATCCAGCGAGTTTTCAGTCGAGCCTTCCGCCATAGCGAACCGGACGGAACCGCCCTGCTTGGGCGTAGAGGCTCGAGCTTTACTTAAGGGAAGGCCCAAGCCTCCCAGAATGCCGACTGATGCCATGCTACCCAGCAGCAGTCGACGCGACAATATAGGATGTTTTTTCATGCTCAGCTCCCCACTTGACAGTTATTGAAGCCCATAAAAACATGATTGATCAGCGTGTGGGTGACTTCAATCGAAAAGAATTCCGCGCCCTGCCGAAATTATAATGGATTTTCCTCTGCCTCGCCGCCGCCTTGATCGCGGGATCCGGCGCCGGTCCCGCAGGCAAAATTTGGTTTGTCATTTTTTTCCGGCCGCTAAAATTAATTCCAACCCTGGCGGCATGACACCCGCGTCGATCCGACGTAGGGATTCGGAATTGGGGTGAGCGATAAGCCGTATTGGAGGGACTTGCATGTCGAAAAGAGGAAGTGACGACCAGATCCTGGACGCTGTTGAAACGCACCGGGAGAAGCTTTTCGAAGCGGTAAGCGCCGCTGTCCGGGTGTCGAGCGTGTCGGGGCAGGAAGGAAATGCCGCTTCCTTCTTTTCCAATCGCCTGCAGCAGCTGGGTTTTGAAGTTCAGACCGACTGCGTCAGCCAATCTTTTGCCGGCAACAACATTTCTTTTGTCGAGGAGCGGGATCTGGCCAATCGGCCAAACGTCTATGCATGGCACAGGTCGCCTGGAAGCAACCAGGCGCCATTGGTGCTGAATGGCCACATCGACGTGGTTCCGACAGGTGACGCAGGCCTGTGGACACACGCGCCCTTCAGCGGCAACCGCAGCGAGGGCTATATATGGGGCAGAGGCAGCGCCGACATGAAGGGAGGCCTGCTTTGCGGCATTTTCGCAGTTCACGCTCTGAGGGAAGTCGGCATATCCCTCAATCGGGACATCCAGATCCAATGCGTGGTCGGCGAGGAAACGACAAGCATCGGCTCCCATTATGCACTTGCTACACAGCCTCGCCCATCCGCGGTCATCGTTTTGGAGCCGTCGGACAATTGCGTGATCTCGACCTGCGGCGGGTCTATGCATTTTGAGATAGAGGCCTATGGCCGAGCCGCGCACACTGCCGTGTCCTGGACCGGCCATAGCGCAATGGAGACATTGTGGGACATCTATTCCGGATTGAAGACATGGTCCGTGTCGCCACAGAACCCGGTCGTGCCGCCCCCGGACGTGGCATGGCCACGTCATGATCCTTTCGCGGTTGGGCGCTTCCAGGGCGGCGAGTGGCTGGCCACGTTGCCGGAATCGGCCCAGATGATCGGGCGGATCGGCGTGCACCCGTCCCAGACCATCGAACAACTGAAGGGTGCCTTCGAAAAGGCCTTTTCCGACATCAGCGCGCGTTCAGCGAATGCGAGCAGACCGGCAATGGTTCGATGGCTGGACCAGGGCACGCCGTCCTGGACGACTTCGCCGGCTGAAGATTTGGTTCGATCGTTGCTGGAAGCGAACTACCTGGCAGGAGGGACCGATCGTCCTCATGGCGCGACCTACGGTAGCGATGCAGCCGTTTTCGCATCGGCCGGCATTCCAACGGTGCTGTTCGGACCGGGAACCATTTCCGATGCTCATGTGGTCGACGAGAAAGTCTCTGAAGAAGCATTGATCAGCGCCACGCGCACGCTGGCGCTCGCCATCGCGAGGATCGCAAGCCGCGACGGCCGGTAAGGGATGCCACAGGATTGAAAAGCGCCGCGCGGTATCCACAACGCAAGGACGAATGACAGGTGACGGGCCATTTCGGTGTTCGCCATCCCGCCGGCTTACGGGCAGCAGGTTTATCAAGCGGACGTTTAATCGCGGGCCGGTGCAGGCGGAGGACGGCTGGCGCGTCCACCTTCCGGCATGCGTCAATAGCCCAGGGCACACCCGTCCTTGCGATGATCGGACCCGGCCTCCAGCACGCCGCGCTCGCGATTGATCCGAATGGCCTGCCCGCCGCCAATTGCGATTGGGCTCCTGCGAACCGGGTGGCCAAGGGCCGCCAATCCCGCGATCGTATCGTCATCGACTGGGGTTTCAACGTCGAGCCAACCCGCCTCCGGGAACAGTCGCGGAGCGTCTATCGCGGCCTGCGTATCCATGCCGAAATCGACCAGGTTCGAGACGAAAAAGGCATGGCCGGCGGCCTGATACTGCCCACCCATGACGCCAAAGGCGACTTCGCAGCGGTTATCGCTGTCCAAGAGCATTGCCGGTATCAATGTATGAAGCGGCCTTTTGCGGGGACCGATGCAATTGGGACTGTTGCGGTCCAGCGAAAAGCCCATGCCACGATTTTGCAGCGTTATTCCGAATTTTGGCGAGGTAAGCCCGGACCCGAAATGGCTAAACAGGCTATTGATGAACGAGACGCAATTCAGATCCCTGTCCACGACTGTAAGGTAAACGGTGTCGGACCCCTGTAGACGGACGTCTACTTCCGGTTCGGGTAGAGATTTTTCAAGAGAAATGGCGCTTCGCAACCCGTCCACGAAACGATCGTCAAGGAGCTCGGACACGCTGGCGCGTGCTGAACGAGGATCGCTCACATGCGCGTTGCGCACGGCATAGGCCAGCCGCACCGCTTCCGTGTAGATGTGATAGCGTTCGACGCTAGTGGAGCCCCCCTCTCGAAGGTTGAAGCCCTCCATCAGCTTTAGGATCAACAGCGCCACGATCCCCTGGCTGTTGGGGGGAAGTTCAGCCACGCGATGCCCGCGGTAATCGGCGGTGACGGCCTGTTCGTAAGACGACCGCTGGCGTTCCAGATCGGCCAGCGTGTGAAGGCCGCCGAATTTGCTCAGCGTGTTTACAATGTCATCTGCTATTGCGCCCTGGTAAAAGGCATCCCTGCCGCCGGCGGCGATGGCACGAAGGGCCTGTCCGAGTTTCGGCAGTGCGAACTTTTCGCCGGGCAAGGGCGCACGCCCGTTGGACAACAGCAACGCGGCGCTTTCTGCGTTGCCTGACAGTTTGCTGACCTCGTCCGCCCAATACGCACTCACGTGCGGGGTCACGGCGAACCCTTCTTCAGCCAAGCGGATCGCTGGCTGCAAAACGTAATCGAGCCCCAGCTTTCCATAGTCGGTCGAAAGCGTCGCCCACGCATCCACAGCGCCCGGGACAGTAACGCAGTGCGGGCTAAGCACCTCGAGCTTGCTGATGTTGCGCTCTTCAAAATAAGCAACATCCGCAGCGCCGGCCGAATAACCCGACCCGTTAAGGGCCACCACGGGCCCCTCCCCTTTCATCTGTAGCATCGCGAAACAGTCGCCCCCGATGCCTGTCGACATCGGCTCAACAACGCATTGCACCGCACATGCCGCTATTGCGGCGTCCACGGCATTCCCGCCTTGCTGCAAAATATCAATTGCAGCAAGCGAGGACAGCGGGTGCGACGAGGCGGCCGCACCGTTCATGCAATAAACAGGCGAGCGTCCGCCTAACTGAAGATCGCGCAAGTCTAGACTCGCCCGAATTTCGCGTGGGCTTGCTCGAGGACAGGCTTGAGAACGTTTATAACGTAGTCGACATCGTCCTTGGTCGTGATCAGCGGCGGCGAGAAAATCAGGGCGTCATTGGCGACCGCCCGGACAATGAGTCCGTTTTCCGCCGCTGTGAGCGAACTCCACGCCGCGACCTTCTTCTCCGGGTCGAACAATTGCTTGGTCTTCTTGTCAGCGACAAGTTGAATACCCCAAAGAAGACCCTTGCCTCGCACTTCCCCGACAATCGGTAGCGAAGCGATTTCCTCGTTGAAGCGTTTTGCGACATAGTCTCCCGTCGCTGCCGCCTTATCCACAATACCTTCGTCGCGATAAATGTTGAGCACTTCCAACGCGGCGGCCGCACAGACGGGATGACCGCCATATGTGTATCCGTGCGAAATGAAACCCTTCTGGCCGAGCGCGTCATTGACCGTGTTCGAGACCCGCTCGCCTATCAACAACGCGGAAATCGGAAGATAGGATGAAGACAGCATCTTGGCGCTGACCATCATGTCCGGCTGCAGGTTGAAGTGTTGGGTTCCCCACATTTTGCCGGTGCGGCCAAAGCCGTTGATCACTTCATCCACCACGAAAAGGATCTTGTATTTCTTCAAGACCTTTTGGACTTTCTCGAAGTAAGTTGCAGGCGGGGGAATGGCGCCGCCGCTGCCGATGATTGGCTCCGCGAAGAAAGCCGCGATTGTATCGGGGCCTTCCCGCAAGATAAGCTTCTCCAGGTTCTCGGCAAGCCTGTCGGAGTATTGCTCTTCGGTCTCGCCGGGCAGACCGAACCTGTAGTAATGCGGACAGTCGGCATGCAGGAAGCCGGGCAGCGGAAGTCCGTACTGAGCATGCTGATGCGGCGTATCGCTCAGGCTTGCCGTTATGATGCTGGTCCCGTGATAGCCTTGATGACGGCCGATGATCTTGCGGCGCGCCGGCTCGCCCTTGGTCATCCAATACAGCCACGCGATCTTGACGGCCGTGTCGTTGGCTTCCGATCCGGATGACTGCAACATGACGTGCTTCATGGGCACCGGCGCCACTTCGATAAGCCGCTCGGAAAGCTCCATCGCCGCATCGGTGCTCTTGTAGAAGAAGGTCTGATAGTACGGCAGCTGGTTCAACTGAGCCGTTATCGCATCGACAAGGCGCTTGTTGGCAAAGCCGAGTCCAACGCTATATAAGCCGGACATCCCTTCGAAATAACGCTTGCCCTTGCTGTCATAGACCCACGGGCCATCTCCGCGCGTGATGACGGTGAAGTCGGTTGGCTGCGCCGCTGCGAAGTTCGTGTAGGGGTGGGCAAGCTTAACAACATCCGCGCTGGCCATCGGCAGGTTCCTTTCTGTTTTCAAGGCGGCGTCGGTTGCCGACCATACGGCAGGTCCGAAAAGACCGTGTGAGATGTCCGCCCCGGCATGCCCGAACGTTATCTTCCGCAAGGTCTCATATACACCGTTGGCCGATTGCGCCACGTTCGCGAAGCAACTGGAAGTGAAAAAGATTTCAATGCGTTTTAAAATTTCTTGCAGTTGCCGCGATGGCTCCGCCGGAAGGTATGGGATAGGTTGCCGCACGGAGCGACCACGCTCTGGGCAAGTGTCATAACGGAACGAAGACCTTGATGGACAATACTATTCTTTTCGATGTTGCCGGGCGCGTTGCGACCATCACGATCAACCGCGAGCATCGGCGCAACGCGTTCGACATGGAAACGCTTGAATCGTTTTACGATGCCCTGCTCAAGGTCAGGCGCAGCGATGCATCCATCCTCGTCTTGTCCGGTAAGGGCATCAAGGCCTTTAGCGCCGGGCAGGATTTGAAGGCCAGCGCGTTGTATACCGACCGGCAATTGCAGGAATTTTCCCGGGTGATGCTCGGCGTCATGGAGACGCTTGACGAGTTGCCTTGTGCGACGATTGCGGCGATCGAGGGGTTTTGTCTTGGCGGCGGGCTGGAGCTTGCGCTTGGCTGCGACCTGCGCATTGCCAGCGAGGCGGCGCGGTTTGGTTTTCCGGAAGTCAGGCTGGGGGTACTGCCCAGCGGCGGCGGCACCGTGCGCGCGCCGCGCGCCATCGGCATGGCCCGGGCCCGCGAGATGCTGATCTTCGGCGAGCAGATCGATGCGCGCAAGGCTCTCGACTGGGGTCTGGTCAACCGCCTCGTTCCGGCCGAGACCGCGCTCCAGGCCGCGCTCGACTATGCCGCGACCTATGGCGACACGGTCAATCGGCAGACCGTCTCGATCCTCAAGGACATCCTCGTCTCCGGCCAGGGCGCCTCCACCCGCGTCGGACAGACGCTCGCATTCCTCGGGGATTGCGCCCTAATGGGGTCGAGCGAGTACAAGGCGGGCATGGCCAGCCTGAACAAACCCAAGAGCTGACCGGGCGGCGTGACAACCGATCCGCGCGTCGGGCCGCTGGTACAAATGATGCGTGGTGCCAAGGGCGGCGGGGTGCGTCCCAGGGCACTGGACAATGACGAAGCCCTGGAGACAGCCGATGATCAATCTGCGCCTGAAAGAACCGACCTTCGATTCCGTTTCCGTTGGCGAGACGCTTGGTCCTCGCCACGTCGTTGCCGACGAACGCTTCCTGCATCAAGGCATGTTTGCCCTGGATGACTATAGAAGCTGGTATACGCAGGAATTTCCTTCCCTGGGCCAACGGGTCGTTCCGTCAGCGATGATCTTGCGAGACCTCCATCTGTTGATTGGATTCTATTACGATCCGGCACGCATGATGGGGCTTCATCAGCGGGAGGTGGTTCGGTTTCACCGACCGGTTCCGGTCGGGACCAAGATGGTCTATGAGGGACGTTTCAGCGACAAATATGTGAGGCGGGGCAAAGGTTACGTCGTCTACGAGGCGGAAGCACGCGATGCTGTCTCCGGTCAGATGCTGGTGAGCCAGATATGCACCGAAATCATGCGCGTATCGGAAAATTACGACGGCGGCGCCGAGGCTGGCGGTGCGCCGGCGAGACGGGTTGCCGGCACGCTGCCGACGGAAACTCCGGCGGCGGATCGCGCGTACAAGGGAATGCCGGAGCTTGTCCCCATCAAGGGCCTCGGAAAGCGCGCCTATCAGGACCAGATGTCCGTCTTTTCAGGCTGCGACATGCAATGGGTGAACATTCACACAAGTGTCGACAGAGCTGTTGAAGGCGGATACCGCGACACGCTTCTCGCCGGGTTGATGCAAACCTGCTGGCTGAGCGAGATGGCTGCGAACTTCTTCGGCGAAAGCTGGTTGTACGGCGGAACGATCGAGCACGTTTATCTCAAGCCGGTTTATCACAATGAGAAAATCGCGTGCGAAGGTATGACGGTTCGTTCGCCGGACGACGAAAGGATCAAGCTGGAGGTATGGACCAAAAACGAGAATTCCGACCTGACCTCGGTCGGCTGGGCCAGTTGCCCTTGAAGGGTGGCAAGCGCCAAGTTAAGCCTCGCATGCAAAAACACCGCTTCCATTTCAAAAGCCGATGTAATCATCATGGAAACCGGATCGTCCTTTTCCACGCATTGTACGACTGTCACAGCGAGCTGCCGGCTGATTCGGCGAAAGTTGACAGACGGGGCCTGTAATTGACACTGGGGCGGCTTGCCGCTAACCTGATCATGGGAACGGTACGCGGGGACATACAAAAGCTAAATCTCGCCTGCGTGCTATTGAGTAGCAAAACATTCTTGTATGTGGGTCGGCCATGGCTAGGCGCCGTAGGATTCCTTCTCTCACCAGTTTGCGCAGCTTCGAAGCGGTCGCCCGCAATCAGAGCTTCACCAATGCAGCCGAAGAGTTGTGCGTCACTCAAGGTGCGGTAAGCCATCAGGTAAAATGGCTGGAAGAGCAACTTGGAATACAGTTGCTCGAGCGGGACTCACCAAAGATCAGCTTGACAAAATCAGGCGAAAAATTGCTTCGGGCCGCCTCTGAGGCATTCAACGGCATCGAGCAGGCCGCCGACGAAATCAGAGGTGACGCGGAAGGGGCCGGCGAGTCGCTCTACCTTCGTATCAGCTCCCAATTTTCCCAGTTTTGGCTTGCTCCTCGCATACGCGAATTTTTGAGAAGCAACCCGGACGGGCGTATTTATGTCGGCACGTCTTCGCCCGAGCTTATAGGATGGAGCGATCGTGACGTCATCAGCATCGAGCCGCGTGACGCCACCTGTACGGTCGACGGCGGCGAGATCGTTTTTCGCTCAGATCTGATGCCGCTCTGCTCGCCCTATCTGAGCGATGAGGAGTATTCGCGAGAAGACCCCAATAGGCTTCAAAAAGGTGTTCTGCTGTGCGAGCGAAGCCACGATTGGTGGTCCGACCTCAGCTTTATTTCCAATTTCGAATGTTTGCTCAGGGGCGGACGATTGTATTTCGAAGATCCTGGCATGACCGTTCACACGGCGGTCGGCGGTCAGGGCTGGCTCATGGGGTCGACGACAGTCCTTCGCTCCCTCTTGGAGTCGGGAAAACTGGTGGCGCCCTTTGATCCGCGGATGGCCGTGCCGCGCGCCTACTACCTCGATTACAGACCCAGCGCTTTGAAAAAGCCTTTGGCACGGAAATTCAGAACCTGGCTTCTTGACGAGTCGCAGGCCTACCGGCACTAGGGCAGGGTCGGCTGACAAGCCAACAACGTCCGTCGAGGAAATGTCGGCTCGCAAAGGTGCCGCGGAGACCGCGTGGTATCTTGGGTGCTGCCGTGATATGGCTGACATTGTCCGAGGATTCAGTCGGGACTCAATCAGTGGTTCTCAAGCTCGAAGAAGACGCCGCCTTCATGTCGGCCTCAGAGCTCAGCCGTCGTCTGGAAGCCGGTGAGCTGACCTCGCAGGCAATCGTCGAGGATCTTCTAACCCGGATACAAGCATCCGACGGGATTTTGAACTCATTCGTATCGGTCTGTCCCGATAGCGCTCTGGCCGCGGCAAGGGCGTCGGACAACAGGCGCGAGAACGCCGCCTTGAAGGGGCCGCTGGACGGCGTTCCTTTTGCCGCAAAAGACCTTTTCGACGTGAAAGGCATGGCGACGAAAGCCGGATCGAAGGCCGTTAAGGGGCAACCGGCAAATAAGACCGCGACGGTGGTCGGCCGTCTTGTGGCTCAAGGCATGGTTCTGCTTGGCAAGACCCATACCACTGAATTGGCGTTCAGCGGCTGGGGCACGAATCCGAGCGTTGGGACGCCTGTGAACCCGCACGATTTGACTTTGCACCGCGTTCCGGGTGGATCTTCAAGCGGATCCGCCGTCGCAGTCGCATCCGGCCTCGTTCCGGTGGCGCTTGGAACGGACACCGGCGGATCTGTCCGCAACCCGGCGGCTTTATGCGGCGTGATCGGACTGAAGACATCGGTCGGCCTCATAGGGCGTAACGGGACATTCTTGCTTGCTCCCACCTTCGACAGCATCGGTCCGATAACGAGGTCGGTCGAAGATGCTGCCCATCTCTTGGCTGTTCTGCAGGGCGAGGACGCCGGCGATCCGGCGACGTACGGGGCACCAATCGTCGACCCGCTTGGAGCCTTAGACGAAGGTGTTTCCGGGCTGACCTTTTGCGTCCCGCCAAGAGATGCTATGCTTGCCGCGGAGCCTGCGATCCTCGACCAGTTCTATGTTGCCGTCTCCGATCTCGCTGCGATCGGCGCAACCATAGAGGAACGTCAGCTGCCGCGCCCGTTGCAAGATTATATCACCGTGGCCGACGATATAAGTGGCGCGGAGATGTGGCATCGCTTCGGCGCCATGATCGAGGCCCCCGAAAGTCTCGTGGATCCAATAGTCGCGGCCCGGATTTCCCGTGCGAAGAATATTGATGTTTCGAGATACCTCCAATGCATCGAGATACGCCGATTATATCAGATCGAGTTCCACGACCACTTCCAGCACGCGCACGCTTTGCTGCTCCCCGGTTCGCCTATTACGGCAAGAGCCAGCCTTGGCGCGCACGAGGCTGACGCGCCGTTTGGCATTTTCGCCCGACTTGCGAACCTCATGGATTTCGCGGCGCTGAATCTGCCGATCGGACGCGAAAGCGGACTTCCCGTCTCACTGCAGGTCATTGTACGGCGCTATGCCGACCCAATGGCCCTTAGAATCGGCCGGGCTCTGGAAAGCCACCGGGGCGGCCTGTTTCATCCGCCAATGATCCAGCCCGCCGAAAAACACAGTCACGCATCGTCACGCGTAGATGAACATTGACGGCGTGGTCGGGCTGGTTCAGCCAGTGTGACGGTAGGTAGCATTCAATCGCCCGTGCTGATGTATCGGCGATATTGTCTATGCGATAATACACCGCACCTCGAATGCTGCATTGGATCAGAGTCCTTCGCGGCCCAGATAAATTCGGGAAGGTTCGTCGGCCTATAGGGGTCTACGCTGCTTTGTATCTGTTGCTAAATTCGGGTCGCTGACATAACAAGGCCGGTGGCTCTTGGTGGCGCCATTGACGACTGGTCAAAATGAAAGGACCTCGCTGATGCCGGATCAGCATTTGAAAATGATCGATAAGGCGCTGAACCTTCTCGATCTATTCGAAACCCCGGGACACCTGATATCCATCGGAGAGGCCGTCGAAGCGCTAAAAGTTCCGCGCAGTTCGCTTTACCGGCTCGTCGCCACCCTCGAATCCAGGCACCTGCTGCAAAGGGTCGATGAGGGGTTATATTCGCTTGGGCCATGGTTCAACAGCCGCATCCAGTACGATGTATTGAATCCGCTGCTCCGACTCCAGACATCGCCGATCCTTCAGAAGATTTCAGAACAGGCGGACGAGACGGCGTTGCTTGGCCTGCGGTCGGGCGTCAGCGTCATCTATGTTGACCGGTGCGAAACCGCCCATGCTTTGAAAGCGCTGTCGGATCTTGGCAAGCCGTTTCCGATTTATGCCGGATGCACGGGGCGATGCATTCTAGCATGTCTTCCGCAGGACGAAATTCTGAAAATCCTGGATCGTAAAAAACTTCGGAGAGTGACAAACAATACCATATCCGACCGAAATCAGCTTATGAAAGAGCTCTCCATGATTTCGAGGCGGGGCTATGGGGTCTCACATGGCGAGATCTACAGCGGTATCCATGGCGTTGCCATACCGATAAGGGATGCCGACGGCGCGCCTTTGGGTGCAATATCGATTGAGGCGCCGGGCGACCGTTTTCACGCCAAGAAAATTCCCCTGTTCGTTAACGTGTTGCGCTCGTTCGAGGCAGATTTCGCGCGGATCCTGAAACGCTCCAATCCCTAGGCGATCCCCACTCGGCATGGTCGCCCGCGCGGGCGCCTGGAGTCTTTCGTTGTTCATCAACCTGAAAAGGCCCTACGCGTGTCGCGATTAATTGGCCTCATATCCGGCAGCTTTGAAGAAGTTTCTGCATTCGGCCGGCTCGAACAGGTGGCAGATATCGCCGAGAGCTTGGCAGAGTGCGTCGAAGGTTCTGGCCGCCTTCTTTCGCAGCCGTGCCTTGAGTTTTGAATAGGCCATCTCGATCGGGTTGAGATCGGGCGAGTATGGCGGCAAGAACAGGAGCCAGGCGCCCCTTTGGCGAACCAGTTGTGCGGCGCGCTCGTTCTTGTGGAAGCCGACATTGTCGAGAATGACGATATCGCCGGGCGACAGTTCGGGAGCGAGCTGCGTTTCGACGTAGTGTTCGAAGATGGCGGCATTCATCGGCGCGTTGACGATCCATGGCGCGACAAGACCGTGGCATCGCAGCCCGGCGATAAAGGTCTGCGTCTGCCATTTGCCGAATGGTGCATGCGTCCTGAAGCGCTCGCCCTTCGGCGCCCAGCCTGTGCGTTTGGTCAGCTTGGTGTTGGTCGACGTCTCATCGATGAAGATCAACCGCGCCAAAGCCTTGTTGAAGAAGCGCTTTTGCCGCCCCATCCATAGTTCACGCGCCTGGCGCACGTCGGCCCGCTGTTGCTCGCTGGCCTGTAGAGTTTTTTTATGACTGAGCCCCAGGCGCTGGAGCAGGCGCCCGACATTGGAGCGGTGCACGTTCACCCCACGCTCCTCCAACTCGACGCAAAGCTCATCCAGCGTCAACTCGCCGGTCTCGGCCAACCGCAAGCGGACAAACTCCGCATACGGCTCAAGCTTTCCGCCGCCAATATGACCCTGCCGACGCGCTTCAAGCGAACCGGTCTGCCGGCGCAGGTTGATCAGATTGTTCACGAAGCGAGGCGAAACACGGAAATGGCGCGCAGCCTCGCGGTGGCCATGTCCCTCATCGACATACGCAGCAACACGCCTACGCAACTCAAGCGGTAGCGGCTTGCCCATCGCGGTCTCCTTTCAACCGCAATGAATCATGAACTCAAATCAAGGGGAATCCTGAATCCCTTAAATCGCGACGTGCTTTTAGCTCTTGTCGAGAGCCGACCTGATGTCGTCGTGCGACGAAAACTTCATGCGTGGGCGGTTGGCTGAACGGCCGTTCTCGATTTCGGCCTCGTTCAACTTCTTCCAGTCAGTCCATGTGAAAACGCGCAACTCGGGGTCACGACCCCGAAGCGCGTCGACGATATCGAGATCGAATGACCGATCATCGGCATTGACGGTCTGAAGAATCGCCGGGGCCAATTTCTGCGCGGCGATGCGTTGCGCCGGAATGACCGCCGGCAAGCGAGGAGCCGCCGCCCAACCGGTTGCGAAAACGTTTGGCAAGGGCTCGACGCGGCCCTCCACATTCGCGATGCATCGGACAGCCGAATCGAACGGCACGCCCTCAAGTGGTTCTATATCCTGCCCTATGGCGTGCACGATGAGATCGACCTTTATCGAGCCGCCATCGTCCAGGATCAGGTTTCCGCCTTCATAGGAAAGCGGACGGGTGCCGAAGCGCAAACAAAGCGGCTTGCGCGCGCTGGGCGCCTGCTGCGCGGCGGCCTGCAACAGATTCCACGCTTCGATATTGCCATCCGCGGGAGAAGGTTCCGACGGCTCGATGGCCACTTGGACCTGAAAGTCCGTCAATTCCAGAAGCTCTGAAAGCTCGGTCTTTGAAAAACGAGTGTGAAGGGGAGAGCCGCGGCCGATGATTTCAATTCTTTCGGTGTGCAACCGGGAATGCCACTGCAACACGTTTTCCGGAATGTCGGTTGTCGACAGCTGCTCTGTCGTCTTCCCGAAGAACCGGCCTATGTCCAGGCTGACATTGCCGTTACCCAGGATACAGATCGAGCGAATATCAGATGGCTCGACGAGTGGAGCCGTTGCGTCGGGATGACCGTTGTACCAGCGCGCCAGGTCGAAGGCGGTAACATTGTTCGCTTCGTCGAAACCTTTGCCTTTGAGGCGGCGGCCTTTGTTCATGCCCGTCGCCAAGATAAGGGCGTTGTAATGCTCGCAAAGTTCGGCGACTGATATATGCCTGCCGATTTCCACCCCCCAGGAACCGGACATTGGGCTTTTCCAAAGCCCTGCCAAGCACGTTTATTACATTTTTCGTGCCTTGATGGTCCGCTGCCACTCCATAACGCACGAGGCCGAATGGAATGGGCAAACGTTCGAAAATATCAATTCTCGATTGCGGCAGGCCGCGCGACAAAATATCGGCCAAATAGGAGCCGGACGGCCCGGACCCGACGATCGCTATCTGCTTCATCCCGCTTCCGCGCTCCAGCACTATTATTCGTTAGTTGAAGCCACCTAAGCGACAGCTTTTAACTGCTCCATCCATTTGTCCGCCCAAGCCTGCAAATCGGGTTGTTCTCCGGACGCATCGATGGTCATGGGATCCCCCGCCGAGGTGGCGCCAAGCTCCTGCAACAGGCGCTGCCAGTGCTTTCCGCCCCACGCGAACGTATCCTTGTAGCGCATATCCCCAAGGCTAATCACGCCGAAAACGATATGGCTGAGGTCGGGCCGCCCGGCCTTCAGTTCTTCGAACAGGGCTTTACCAGGGTCGGGAACCTCGCCGTCGCCATATGTACTGCTCACGATCAAAAGCCGATCGAACGAGCTGAAGTCCGACGCATTCACCTCGTCCATGAGTCGTATCTCGGACTGGCCATCGCCAAGATGGACCGAAATATCCTCTGCGACAATTTCGGCTGTGCCAGTCATGCTTGCAACAAGGATCGCGATCCCGGTCACCTTCGCTCTCCAGAAAACCAGGCCATGTGTTGTTCAATGTTTCCTTGCGGACCGCGCCTAGATCGCCAGGCGCAGTTCACTAACAGGTCGCGGTGCAGGGACCGCATTTGCTTCGAGACCTTAAGCCGTGGCTAAAGCCGGAGTGCTCTTGCTGGCGGCTTGGCGCTCGATTATCTGGTCGACGTAATATTGCAGGAAGTGCTGGATCGGCACTTCATGGACCGACATCGATCCCGGCACATACGTCGGCGACCGCATTGCGCGCTGCATCGATCCGACCATGCTCCGGTCTTCATCGAAAATGATTTTCAGGAAATCTTCCGTGATCCTGAACGACTCGTCGATGTCGGGCAGTTGGAAAAAATCTTCCGGGAACAGCGAATAGACGGTGAACCGGCAGCGCTTCGGACCTAGCGGCATGGCAACCAAAACGCGGTTGCTGTCGATGCGGCCAAATACGGAGAAGTTCGGCCACATATAGCCAGATACCGAGAACGCATCGTCCTTGTCTTCCAACCACGGCATCTTCGGGTAAAGCCGCTTGGCACCGGGCGCTGTCGGCGCGGCCTCGTAACTCATGGAGTTGCCGCCCCTGGGACGAAGCCGCCAATTGTCGTCGTTCCAGGTGAAATTTGAACCAAATGATTTCGCATGCAGAATATTGACGTGATAAAAATCCATCAAATTCTCATGGACAAACTTCCAGTTGCATTCCAGGTCGACAACGAACTTGCTGCCGATCTTGCAGCGGTCCATTTGCAGGATCCCGAACTCTTCCTCGAACGGCGCGATGAGATCGGACAACGGAGCCGTTTCGTTGCTGAGGCAAACGAGAATGTTGCCACGCCAAGTGTCGACCCGAACCGGCCGGAGGCGGCAGTTCGAGGCGTCGAAATCCTTCGACTTCTCCATGCCTGCGGCGCCTTTCAGCTTGCCCTGCAAGTCATAGACCCAACCATGGTAGGGGCAGAGGAAGGCACGGGTGTTGCCCACGCCTTCGGCAACCGCCACACCGCGATGGGCGCACATATTGTAGAAAGCGTTCAGGTCACCCTTACGGTCTCTGGTGACGATGATAGGCTCGCCGACAATTTCAACCGTGAGATAGTCGCCCGGCTTCGCGAGTTCCTCTACGCGGCCGACATGGATCCACTCCTTCTTGAAGATGAGCTCGATTTCAAGCTGGTAGATCTCGTCTGAACTGTAGATCTCTCCCGGAACGTGGCGGGACCTATCGATTGGACGCCGGACGCCCTCGTAACCGTGCGTGTGCGTCTCGGAAAGAATATGCTCATCCATGGGTGTCATTCTCCTTCAGCTGCACTGCTTCAATGCGGACTTAAACGCATCGATCGTCCGGTCGATGTCGTCGGGCGTGTGCGCCGTCGACATATAGAACTTCGATTCCGGCTTCAAAATGCCTTCCGCCCGCATGAGCTTGTTTATGCATTTCTGTAAAGCGGCATCGCCCTTTATGTAGGTGCGGTAATCCGATACGTCACCAGACGTATAGACGACGTCGAACAGCAACGGCTCACCGACAACCTGCGCGGGGAACGACGCCGACTCGATGATTTCCGACAGCGCCCCCATCAACCTTCTGCCGTTCTCGTACACCTGGTCGTAAGCGCCGGGCCGCTTGAGGATTTCAAGCGAGGCAAGACCTGCCGCGGAGGCCACAGGGCTTCCGGAAAGCGTTCCAATTTGCGTCACGAACCCTTCTTCGCCGACGGCGGACTTGTCGAAGTGGGCCATGATCTCCGTCCGGCCCGCCAACGCGCCAAGCGCGAAACCGCCGCCGATGATCTTGCCCAGCGTGCACAGATCCGGCACCACGCCGTAATATTCCTGCGCACCGCCATAGGCGAAACGAAATCCTGTCACCACCTCGTCGAAGATAAGCACGATGCCCAGTTCAGCAGTGACCTCCCGCAGTCCCTCCAGGAAGCCCGGCCGCGGCGGCAGCAAACGCTGGAACGGTTCAACGATGACGCAGGCCAAATCGTCGATGTTTTCCCGGATCAGGCTGGCTGCGGTATCGAGGTCGTTGAAAGGCGCGACGATGACCTCATCCTGAAGGACGCGGGGAATACCGGGCGAATCCGGCCGCGGCCTTGGGAAATTCACGAGCTGCTTCGGCGCCAGGCTCATGAGCGAGTAGTCGCTCATTCCATGGTAGCCGCCTTCGAACTTGAGGATCTTGTCCTTTTTGGTATAGGCCCGGGCGATCCGCAAGGCGTAGAGCACGGCCTCCGACCCGCTGGTCGTGAAGCGGACCTTCTCGGCACACGGGACAGCCTGCACGATCTCGTTGGCCAGGCGGATACCCGGCTCGTTATTGGCAAAAAAGTCGATCCCGACTCGACCTGCCGCTTCACTGCGGCGTCGACTTCCGGATGGCAATGGCCGAGGAACATCGGTCCGGAGCCGATGAGATAGTCGATGTATTCTCGACCTTCCGCGTCCCAAACATGTCCGCCGCGACCAGCCGTCAGGATGAGGTCGGAGGCCATGTTGCCAAACCCGCCTCCGGGAAGCACCTTGGCGGCAATGGCTTTCAGCTCGCTGTCAAGCTGCTGGCCCGGCCGCTCTAGCGTAAGATCTGACATATTCAAAAGTGCCTCCGGCCGCTTAGGGAGCTGAAACGGGAGTCAAAATGACCCTGCCGCACAACTATGTCAACAAATTTTGGGATATCAAATTACCATAAAATGGGATTTCGAAATGAAGAGCCGGTGAACTTTCGGGGTATCCCGCAGTCTCAAAGAATGGGACATGCCTTCACGCAAGGATCCAAACCCCGCGGATGCAGAAATAACGCGCGTGTGGCTTTTCCGACGCCATATATCTCTTCGCTTTCTTCGACGGGCCAGGTCCGTCATCCGCCATCGAATCCGACCGGTCAAAGCGCCGCGCGGCGTCCCCAAACCCAGTTCCCCACCGGTGTCCTTTGCGACAGATGGCCGGCCCACGATCACTGCGCCATGTCCAGGCGACGCATGACCTCGGAGGCGATCGGCAAAGCGCATGTCAGGCCCGGAGATTCGATGCCGAACAGATGCACCAGGCCGGGGAGCCCATGATCGGCCGGCCCATCGATGAGGAAATCCGCAGCTGGCTGGCCAGGGCCGGACAGTTTCGGCCTGATGCCGGCGTAGTCCGGCACCAGCGTCCTGGATTCAAGCCTCGGCCAGTACGTCCTGATTTGCTCGTAGAAGCTGTCGGCGCGCTTGGCGTCCACTTCGAAGTTTTCCGCGTCAATCCATTCGACATCCGGGCCGAAGCGCATGCCGCCGCCCAGATCAAGGGTTGCATGGATGCCGAGCCCACCATCGACCGGCGTTGGATAAATAAGATGTGAGAATGCGGCGCGGTTTGTGTATTTGAAATAATTGCCCTTGGCCAGCACAAGCGCAGGAACCCGATGGGCCGGATAACCCTCGCAAGCGGCGGCGATGGCTTGAGCGCCAAGCCCTGCCGAATTGATCACGACGTCAAAATCCAGTTCGACCGGCTCAACGCCACCGAAGGCGACCGTCCAGGCCTGGGAATTTCGTGTGATCCGTTCGACCGGTGTCAAAAAGACAATTGCTCCCCCGCACGATTCTATGTCGCCCTGGAATGTCAGCATCAGGGAATGACTATCGACGATACCGGTTTCCGGAGACAGCAACGCCCCTACGCATCGCAGTTCCGGCTCGAGTGCTTTGGCGTCCTGTTGTTCGATCAGCCGCAGATGCTCGACGCCATTACGCTGACCCTGGGCGAAAATCGCTTCAACGCGCGCCATCTCGGCCTCGTTCGCCGCGACGATAAGTTTGCCGCATTTACGGTGCGGAATGTTTCGCTCTGAACAGAACGCAAGCAACGCGCGATTGCCGGGCGGGCACATGGCCGCGCGAAGGGTGCCCGAAGTATAATACATACCCGCATGGATGACTTCGCTGTTGCGCGATGAAATGCCTTCGCCGATCCGTGGCCCTTGCTCGGCGACAATGACGTCATGTCCGGCGAGCGCGGCGGCACGTGCAATCGCCAATCCAACGACGCCCGCTCCAATCACCAATGTCTGCATCGATCAATCACTCGCACCAATCCGTATGGGTAAGTTTTGCCGTGTGTTGGTCTCACAGCATTCCACGCGCATCGCTTGGAAGGAGACCCAGCACCAGATGCGGTACGCCGCAAGCGGCGCACCGTCGGGACCATCGCTTCAATCCTAGGCGTCTCTTCGGCTATTGGATGCTGAATCCGCCATCGATCGCAATCGACTGGCCCGTCACATAAGAGGCGCCATCTGACAGCAGAAACGCGGCCACATTGGCGACCTCCTCCGGTTCCGCGACCCGCCCTATCGGCACTTTCGCCGCGAACGGATGGCTACGGCTTCCGTCGGGCGCGTCAACGAAATCGGGCTCCGTCATCGGCGTTCGCGTCGTCACAGGATTGATTGTGTTGACCCTTATGCCCTTGTTGGCCAGCTCGACTGCGGCCCCGCGCGAGAATGCGACCAGGCCGCCTTTGCTGGCGCTATAGATGGCCGATCCCGGATAAGAGACGTCGGCCAGGATGGAGCCGTTGAACACGACAGCGCCGCTCTTCCGCTCCAACATGGCGGGCAAAACCGCCTTCAGGCAAAAAAAGGCGCTTTTAAGATTGGTATTGATCAGCTTGTCCCAGGTTTCCTCGTCCTGTTCGATCAAGGGACGATGCAGCCTGCTCACGCCTGCGTTTGCAAAAAGACCGTCGATCCGGCCGAAATGCCGGAGGAAGCGGTCGCTCATCTGGCGCACGCTTTCCCAATCCGTCACATCGGCAGCCTCGAAAAATGCCTCACGGCCGGTCTTCTTAATGTCTTGGGCGACACGCTCTCCTTCATCCCTGTTGCGCCCCGTGACGGCGACCGAAGCGCCCAGGGAAGCGAACAACTGCGCTGAAACTCGCCCAATTCCCGACGTTCCACCGGTAACGACGATGACCTTTCCCTCGAGCATGCCTGCCATCTTTACGCGCTGACTTGCCATTTATGCCTTCACCATCGGGCAACCGACCGTTTTGGGATCGGGAAATGCTACGTCGGCAGGGATCTTGGTGACGACTTTCAAGAAATCCCATGGACCTTTCGATTCCTCGAGCGTCTTAGCCTGCATGATGTATGGCTCGAAGACCATCTTGTTGGCCTCGTTGATCTGTCCGTGATCCGTGAAAAGATCTTTCACCGGCATAGCCTTCATCGCTTCGACCACTGTCTTCACCTCGGTCGAATTCGTCTTTTGCACGGCTTTCAGGTAATGAGTGACTGCGGAATAATTCGCTGCTTGGAAGTCCGTCGGCGCGCGATTGCGAACAGCCATGAAGCGTTTGGCGAAGGCGCGCGTGTCGTCGTTTAAGTCCCAGTACCAGCTTTGCACCGTTTGCAAACCTTGTGCTGCCGGCAAACCAAGGGCGTTGATGTCAACGATCGAAACTACCGGCGAGACCACCGTCTGCTTTTGGTTCATTCCAAATTCCGCCGCCTGCTTCAACACGGTAACGACCGGGAACATCGCAACGAAGACGACATCGGCGCCGGACGCCATCGCCGTCGCGATAAATGACGAATAGTCGCTCGAATCGGTCGGCAGGCGCACCGATCCCAACACCTGCCCTTTTTCGCGTTCGATGACTTTCGTCGCGTCGGCTTCGATCGCGTGCCCGTAGGCGTAGTCCGCGACGATGAGAAAGAACGTCTTCCTGCCGGACCTGACCAGAGGCGTCAGCATGCCGTTCGACTGGGTATAGGTCGTAAGATCCCATTGGATGCCGTTCGGCGAACAGGACGCGCCGGTCAGCGCGCCTGTAGACGTTCCCACATGCACGATAAGCTTGTCGAATTGCTCAGCGACTGATTTCAATGCCAGCGAAGCCGCCGAATTGGCGATGCCGAAGATCGCATCCACCCCAGAACCGTACCATTCGCGCGCGGCGCCAACGGCAATATCGGCCTTGTCCTGGTGATCGGCGACGAGCAACTCGATCGGGCGGCCGTTCACCTGTTTGCCAAAATCCTCTATCGCGAACTTAACGGTTTCGACCGACCCGATGCCGCCATAATCGGCGGAAAATCCGTTTTGACCGTTGATGATCCCGATGCGGATCGGTTTCGATTGAGCAAATGCCGGGGCGCCGAAGGCGGTCAACGACGCCAGGGACCCAGTTGCCTGCAACAATTTTCGCCGACTGATCATCCAAGCCTCCCACCTCACGATAGATTGAATCGGTATGGCCGCTGTTGCGTGCCGTGATTATCATCCGTCAAAAGATGATCTTTGACCATCCCATTTTTTCGCGCATATCGTCCTAATAAATGAGATTGTCAGCGTGATTTGAAGCCAGTATATTGCCGGTGATTAAATCGACGGCGTGTGGCCGATCGCCGACAAAGGGAGTTCCACGTGCAGTTTAATCCTCATGGCGGTAACCAACGGGTCGGTCTTATCGTCCCTGCCTTAAACGACCTCATCGAGCCCGAATGCGTGTGGATGGCGCCCCAGGGCATTTCGTTCCACTCCACCCGCGTTTACATGAAGGAGACGACCGCCGACGATTTGAGGGGGATGAATTCCGAATTAAAAAACGCCGCCCGTCTGCTTGCCTCCGTTAAGCCGCATGTCGCCGCCTATGCCTGCACGGCTGCGTCCTTCCTCGACGGCCAGGACGCCCTGGCGCGGCTGGAGGAAGTAATTCGTGAGGAACTCGATTGCCCCGTCGTCATTACGTCGGCTGCGATGGTCGATGCGCTCCGCTCGCTTGGCGTAAAGCGCGTGGCGTTGGCGACGCCCTACCCGGCGGACGTGACGGAGGCGGAGGGACGTTTTTTCACCCAAGCCGGCTTCGCCGTCGTTTCAAGCACTTGCCTTGGCTATTCGGGATACAGGATCGTGGAAGTGCGGCATCCGGAAATCATGGAACTTGCGCGCCGCGCCGATCATCCCGATGCCGAGGCGATCTTCATAAGTTGCACGGGATTGCGCGCGCTGGAGACTGTCGGCGATCTGGAGAAGGAGCTGGGAAAGCCTGTGCTCACCAGCAACCAGGTTACCTTTTGGGGCATCATGAAGGCCCTTGGCCAACGCGTCAGCCTCTCCGGCTTTGGAACACTCTTGTCCTGAAGCTACCCCGACGTCTTGGCAGCCGGCTGCTTATCAATCACTGCACCGAGCCGACACGTCCATTTGAAGGTTTCGCGCGTTCGCTGCCATTGACAAAGGAGAAACGCCACGGTCGCGGCCTCAATCGGATCGAAATGCCGCGCCTTCGATGCTCTGGTCAATCATGCGGCGCTGAAAAGGAGATCGTCGACCTTGCAAAATTGCGGGGTATGGGCGCCTTGCGGCGACACACCTGCGGTTGATCGTGGCGCTCCCAAGAAAGCAGCGGTGCCCGCGCGTCCTAGCGTCAACCACCAGCATATCTGCGCCGCCTCAACGATATAAGGAAGACAGGCCTTCAGGCGGCCATCGGGCTGCGTCGATCAAAGATCGGTTGGACAGAAGGGGCGACTGCCAGCCATTGCGAGCGGCGGTTACCGCGTAAGATATGGCCGTCGAAAGTATCGATGACCAGACCGGCAAATTCAGTTCCCGGCGCAACCTGGGTATGATCCCAAGCGTGGGAAGCTGCGCGCAGGCGATGAACATCGCTTCCGTTTGAGGCGTGACGGTTTCGTTGACCTTCTCATAGACCTGATCTTCGTTCACCGCCATCAGGCGCTCGACGGTGCCGCATCGAAAGCTGTTGAGCCTTTCGACCTCGATTCCCGATTTACGAAGATAAGCGGACAGACGATCGTTCACCTCGTCCATGTAGGGCGAAACCACGGCGGTTCTGGCAACGTTGGCATCGTGCATTACGGACACCATTGCGTCAGCGGTACTGACCACTTGCGCTCCGGTCATCGCTGTCAACCGCTCGACAATCTCGGCATTCTTTTCCGGCCCGGCCAGAAAGCCCGCAGCGGTGCATCCATACAGAATGTAGTCGACACCGTCATTTACGAAGGGCTCGACAGCCTTGAGCGTATTGGTCGTGTATTGCGGCAAAGTCTCCAGACTCAGCAAGGATGTTCCCCGCTCGACGCGGGCAACGGGAAGCGGCGCCAGTTCAGGGCACATTGCAACCAATTCGGGCTGCATCGTCGAGCTGTTGGCAGGGACGACCAGCAGGGCTTTCGGGACCGTTCCGGACATGATGTTTTTTTACCCATCGTCGAGACAATATGCGGATTACGGCGCAGATTGCAGGTAACAGTGAATACAATAGCTTGGCAGGTCAAGCTTCGCGTGCTTTGTCATCTCGAATAATGAGACACACGTTCCCGAAAGTTGACACGTGTGGCCAACCCGCCCACGCTGCGCCCCGGCGAAAAGCGACGAGGTGCGTTGGAGCTCGGTGCGTCGCCGCCGACGGATGCTGCTGGCTGAACGCTCACCGACATGAGATGGCGGCAAGGAATTCTTCAGGCGGAGGCGGCAATTGACGTCCGGTCTTTACAATAACAATCAATCGGGAGTTCGGCATGAAAGTCTGCTGGAATGAAAGTCAGCTCTTGTACGCCCCGCGCGTCGGGCTCCAGACGGGCGAGTTGAGGCCGT
The DNA here is from genome assembly GCF_053005525.2 of Mesorhizobium sp. ORM8.1. Taxonomy (NCBI): domain Bacteria; kingdom Pseudomonadati; phylum Pseudomonadota; class Alphaproteobacteria; order Hyphomicrobiales; family Phyllobacteriaceae; genus Mesorhizobium; species Mesorhizobium sp. ORM8.1. The sequence continues at coordinate 74,705 of NZ_JBRKPX020000002.1, forward strand.
TTGCCGATGTACCACGCCGCGCGACGGCGCTGCTTGGCGCTTGCCATAAATTGGGTCTGGAAATAGCCGTGCCCGCTGAAGCGCCGCGGGCATGGCTCGAAACGGTGCACGACGCGGCCTATCTGGATTTTCTGCGCGATGCGCCGGCAGCCTGGATGGAACTTCCCAATGCTGCGCCCGAGTTGATTGCGAACGTTCATCCCAGCATCGAGATGCGGACGACGGGTCGTATTCCGACCGGCATCGTCGGCCGTCTTGGATGGTACACCTTCGACGCTTCATGTCCCCTCACCGCCGATACTTGGGCGGCGATTCTTGCAAGCGCCTCCTGCGCGCTCGGCGCGGCCTGCGAAGCGTGCGAGGGGCGTTCCGCCTACGCCCTCATCCGGCCACCGGGACATCACGCCTACCGCGCGCGCGCCGGCGGCGCTTGCTTCGTCAACAACGCAGCCCTAGCCGCCGAACGCCTTCGGGCCGCAGGGGCGGCGCGCGTCGCCATCCTCGACATCGACGCCCATCACGGCAATGGCACGCAAGGTCTCTTTTGGGAACGCTCGGATATTTTCTGCGTGTCGCTGCATGGAAATCCAGACGAGTATTACCCTTGGTACACGGGGCATAGCGATGAGCTGGGCATCGGCGCCGGAGCAGGATACAATTTGAATATGCCGCTAAAGCGCGGCGCGGACGACGCGGTATGGCTCGAAGCGCTTGACGCAGCCGTGGCGTCGATCAAGGCGCGTGGTGCCGAGGCCCTTGTTGTCAGTCTTGGCTTCGATGCACACCAGGACGAGCCCATGCGCTTCCTTTCCGTCACGGACGACGGTTTCGCCAATGCGGGCGAAGCGATCGGCAAACTTGGTCTGCCGACAGCGATCGTGCAGGAAGGTGGCTACAACCTCGAGACCATCGGCGGACTGCTGGAGCGTTTCCTCGACGCCTTCGCTGTGGCGTCGCCTCTTGCGTGATCGCCAAGCGGTCGGTGCATGTCCGGAAGATGCCGGGCAAGAGAGCTAAGAGCCGTTCATGGACTTATGAAAAGCCTTGGCTGATAGACCGATACATGGCGTCGACAAGGTCGAGAGCCCGCCTGCTCGGGCCAATGAGCCCCGGTGCATGCAGCCGATTGGGGGCGTAACCGAATGCGAGCCCCGTCAGCGGATCGGCAAAGGCGAGCGCCCCGCCCGCGCCGTTGACGCCTACCGCCGATGCATTCGGGCCGATCGCAAAGGTCGCGGGCGTGTTGAGGAGAAATCCCGAAGCTTGCCGGCACGCGCGGTTCAGCATCACGTCCCGCAGCTGGTGCCGTTCCTTGGTGGCTTCGCACAGTACGTTCCGGCTCAGCAATTTTTCGCCGCGCAACGTGCCGTCGATGAGGGTGGAATAAAGCACGGCAATCGCACGCGCATTGCCGTGCCCGTTGCTCGACGGGATTTCTGAACGCCGATAGGCTTCGGCGTTCAGATCGTTGGGTTGCGGCATTTGCACGTTGGTGAGACGAACAAGCTCCGTGGGCGGCGCTAGCGTCGTCGTCGCCTTGCTTTCTTCCAACTCTATTGTCGCACAACGTGCGATGTCGGCATCCTTCAGCCCGATCCGGAAATCGATCCCCTTCGCCAGATTGGAAGCAAGGAATTCTCCCACGGTCTGCTTCGCGACCCTGCGTATAACTTCGCCGAGAATGAAGCCGAAGGTACGGGTGTGATAGGCCATCTCCTCTCCCGGCTTGAGGACCGGCGCCTGCCGGGCCAGAGCTGTGGTCATCGCAGTCCAGTCGAAGACCGCGCCAGGCCAGAGTGGATCGGTCACCACCGGCAGTCCGGCACGATGGTCCAGGACCCATTCGAGCAGGATGTTCTCCTTGCCGTTGGCGGCGAATTCCGGCCAGTATTCCGCGACCGGCATGTCCAGTTTCAGGACGCCGCGCTCCACCAGAAGGTGGATGCAGAGCGCCGTTACTCCTTTTGCAATCGACATGGTGCAGCAGATTGTGTCTTCTTCCCAGGGCGATCCGCCGATCGCATCCCGGTATCCGCCCCAAAGATCGACGACTGGTTGTCCACGGTAAAGCACGCAAACGGAAGCACCGAGTTCCAAATCCTTTTTGAAATTGTTGCGGAAAACATTGAAAACATGCTCGAAGGCGGGTGCGTAGGATCCTGCGAGCGGAAATGGGCCGCTGCGAGCGGCCACCGATGTCGAGATGGTCTTCATGACGTGGCCAGGCCTCTATCTCTTTGCCTTTGCCTGTTCGGCGGTTGGCCCCCCAGCCTTGCATGGACACGGGCGCCGGAGGCGTATGCGACGATCAAAACGATCTCGTCGGGCCGCGGCGCGTCCGAGATCATCACCGAAATCGCGTCGTAGTGGCTGCGCACATATTGATCGTCGATATTTCCGAGCGGAAGATCGAGAGTGGCGCCTGCGGCGCCCATCTTCTGGCAGCCGGGAACGAAGGCGGTGCCCCCGCCCAGGGCTGCCCGAAGGCCTGCCCCTCCCGGAGAGTGCCACAGGACGGCATGCTCCAACTCACCACCGACGCCGACGATCGAACCTTTGCCGTAAAGGTCGATCTCGTCTTTTGGCAGACCGATCGCCTCGATCGCCTCGCGCGCAAGCCGCTTCCCGAGCGGCTTGAGCGCCTCCATGAAAGGTATGAGGTCGCTCTCGAACTTTCCGGCGAACGGGTTCTTGACGACGGCCAGCGCGGCAGCGCGGCGGCGCGGCTCTTCGCGCGACGGCCCGCCATCATGGTAGGTGCACTCGACGATTGTCTGAATCTTGCGGATGTTTATGTCGATCATTCTGCTGCAGCCCTTTCGGTGTCGAGCTCTTCGATGTTCAATCCGTAGTCGGCCTTGACCCGTCCCGCCGTCGAATAACCTCTCAAAGGTCCTGCCGGATGGCGGCCTCGGACCGTTCGGAAGGGCTGCCGTAGCCACCTCCTCCTGGCGAGCGGACCTGCAGGAAGTCGCCCGGTTTAAGCACATAATTGCTACCCTTCGAAACATGGGGCGGCACGGACACGACGCCGCCCTGCGACACTTCGATCTCGTTGCAGCGGCCTTCTCCACCTCCAAGTAGCCCCGGAACGCCCACCGTGCCGTGATCCATGATGAACGACGCCGTCGCCTCGCCGCGCAGAAGGCGCACCTTGTAGCTGACGCCCATACCGCCGCGATGGCGACCCGGTCCGCTTGAATCGGGGCGAAGGGCGTATTCGTCGAAAATCACGGGATAGTGCCGCTCTATGATTTCGATCGGCGTCGTCTTGGAGATACCCACCGTGGAGCAGGCATTGGAAAGCCCGTCGGTTTCCCACCAACCGCCATGTCCGCCGCCGACGAACATGTACATGACATATTGCCGGTTCTCGTCGGGATCGAATCCGCCGAGACTTAGATTGCCGACGGTGCCGAAAGGGGAGGCGAACATTTTTTCAGGGATAGCCTGTCCCATGGCGACGAAGACCGCTTCCATGATCCTTTGCGACACCTCACCGGCCGCCCCCGCGCATGGACGCGGATACGTGGCGTCCAAAAAGGTGCCGACCGGCCTTTCGACGTTCAAGGGAACAAAGCAGCCCGAATTGATGGGCACATCTGGGAAGATATGCTTCATTGCGACATAGACAGCGGATGTCGTCAGGTCGGCGGGGCAATTCATCGGCCCCTTGCAGGGCGGGCTCGACTGGGAAAGGTCGAAGTCGATTTTGTCTCCCTTGACCCTCATTATGAGCCGCACCGCAAGCTTTTCGCTGCCGACGCCGTCATCATCGCAATAGGTCGTGGCGGAATACTCGCCATCCGGTATGGAGGATATGTAGTGGCGCATGAGCCTCTCGGACCGCGCCTTGAGTTCGACGGTCGCTTCCGAAACGACGTTGGCCCCGTATCGATCAAGCAAAGCCGTCAGGCGTCTGGCGCCCACTTTCAAGGCGCCGACATGCGCCCGCAAGTCGCCGACACGTTCTTCCGGGACCCGGATATTGGTCAGCACGAGGGACAAAATGTCCTCGTCCATCACCCCGCGGCGATAGAGCTTGACCGGAGGAATGCGCAATCCCTCCTGCTGGATTTCGGTTGCGGTGCTGGTGAAGCCGCCGGGAACCATGCCGCCGATGTCGGGCCAGTGGCCGGTATTGGACAGATAGCACCACAACTTGCCCTTGTAGAAAAACGGCGCGACGAGCTTAACGTCCATCAAGTGCGTGCCCCCAGATAGGGGTCGTTGATGAGGATGATGTCGCCTTCTTCAATATCCTTGCGTGCGGCGATGACCGCCTGCGTCGAGAACTGCATGCAGCCGACGAAGCTCGGAAGCCCGGTTTCGCCCTGTGCGATCACTTCGCCCGTCTCGGGATGATAGATGCCGTTGGCGCGGTCGCGGCCTTCGGAGATGACAGGAGAAAACGACGTTTTCTCCTGCGCAATGTCCATTTCGGATGCGACCTGCTTCAGCCCGTTTTGAATGACGGCTAACATGATGGGCGATAAGGTCATGGCTTCTCTCCGACGGTGATCACCAGGTTCCCATGGGCATCCACCGTCGCGCTAGCGCCCGGGTCGACCACGATCGTAGTGTCGAACTGCTCGATGATGGCTGGGCCGGCCACACAATATCCCACCGGCAGCAGCTCCCGCCGGAAAATCTTGGTCTTGTGGAAGCTGCCGTCGAAGAACACGTCGCGAATGGCCTTCTCTGTCGGTAGCGCCAAGTCGCTCGCCGGCCTGAAGAGGTCGAGGCCAAGCGTCGGACGCACGCCCCGGACGGTCGTGCGTGCGTTGGCCAGGACAGGAACCATATCCGTGAGTTCGACATCGAACCGCTGCCGGTATTGCCGCATGAAGTCGTCCAGAACCTTGCGCCGGTCCAGGCCGGGACTATCGATGCGCATCCGGAAAGTGTGCGTCTGGCCCTTGAAAAGCAGGTCGGCCTCATAGGTTGCGGTGATGTCAAGGACGTCCACGCCCCCTGCCCTGATCAGCTCTTTTCCTTGCGCGAAATGCGCGGCGAAGATGGCGTCGATGTCGGCATCCGCAATCTCGAGCAACGGTTTGCCGATCGTCTGGACATAGTCATGGCGCAAATCCGCCAATGTGCATCCCAACGCCGAATTGGCGCCCGGAAAACGCGGCACCAAGACCTTGGGGATGCCCAGTTCGGCGGCAAGGCCGACGGCATGGACCGGGCCGGCGCCGCCGAAAGCGAAGATGGCGAAGTCGCGCGGATCCTCGCCCCTTTCGATAGTCATCAGTCTTATCGCGGCGGCCAAATGGTTGACGGCGACGGAAATGACGGCTTGGGCCGCCTCCAGCACATCCATCCCCAGCGGCTCGCCAATCTTTTCAAGCAGCGCCGCTTTGACGGACTCCATGGGCGCCGACCGATTGATGCCGGCGATCGAATCGACGTCCAGTCGGCCGAGCATCAGGTTCGCGTCCGTAACCGTCGGCTCGGTGCCGCCACGGTTGTAGCAGACGGGCCCAGGCCACGACCCCGCGCTTTCAGGCCCGACCTGGAGGATACCCGCGCCGTTGACGCGCGCAATCGACCCGCCGCCCGCGCCGATCGTGTGGATGTCGATCATCGGGACGCGGATCGGGACGCTGTAGGCCACGTCCTTTTCGGCGGAGATGTTGGGCTCGCCGTTGCGGATGAGCACGACCTCGAAGCTGGTCCCGCCCATGTCGCAGCCAATGATGTTGGGGATGCCGGCATCCATCGATATGCGCGCGGCCGCCAGCGCCCCTGCGGCCGGCCCCGACATGACGGTCTGCGCGGCGCTTTGCGAGGCGCCCTTGGCAGTAATGGTGCCGGAATTGCCCTGCATGACCAGCAGGTCACCGCTGTAGCCGCCTTCATGCAGCTGGTTTTCGAGCGACGAAAGATATTGGTGCATCAAAGGCTGGATGTAGCCATTGATCGCGACGGTCGAGCCGCGCTCGAACTCGCGGACCTCGGGCAGGATTTCATGCCCCACGGAGACGAATTCGTTCGGCCAGATGCCGCGCGCGATTTCGGCGGCGCGGCGCTCATGTTCGGGATTGGCGTAGGAGTGCAGGAAGTGGATGACCAGCGCCGGCACGCCCTTGCGCTTCAGCGTTTCGACCGCTTCGATGAACTTGGCCTCGTCCAGGGGCACGACCGGGCGGCCATCGGCGCCCATGCGTTCGGGCACCTCGATACGGTTCTCACGCGGTATCAGAGCCTCGAAAAAACCGGTCATGCCGTAGTTGTTTGGCCGCGTGCGGCGGCCAAGCTCGATCACGTCGCGCATGCCCTGCGTGGTGATCATCCCGCAGGCCACACCCTTGCGTTCGAGAACGGCATTGGTGCCGACCGTCGTGCCATGCACGATGCTCGCGACGCTCGACAGGGGAACGTCGATGCTTTGCAAGGCGTTCAGAACGCCCTTTGCCTGATTGTCCAAGGTGGACGGCACCTTGCCGATCCGAAATGCATTGCTTTTCGGGTCGACCGCAACAACGTCGGTAAATGTCCCGCCGACATCGACCCCAACCTGCCAACGCTCCAAACCGTTCTCCCATACTTTGTAAACCACGGCACCATGCGCAGATCGGGCGACGGTGTCAATAAATTGGGACAACTAATCCCAATTTATGGGACATAAACGTTTGCGCTATGGCGGTTGTCGCAAGTTTGTACTATCCGATATGGGAATGGACATCTGGAAACCGATTGAATTGGAGAACGATGACCCTGGCAAATGACATCATCTTGGAAGCCAAGGGCCTGACCAAGAGGTTCGGCGGCTTTACCGCCGTTCAAGGGCTTGACCTGCAGATAAAGCGCGGATCGATTCATGCGCTGATCGGCCCGAACGGCGCCGGCAAGACCACGTGCTTCAATTTGCTGACGCGGTTTCTGCCCACGACCTCCGGAAGCATCCATTTCAACGGCGCGGATATAACCGTGTTCTCGCCGGCTCACGTCGCTAAGATGGGAATGGTGCGAAGCTTCCAAATTTCGGCGGTCTTTCCCGATTTCACATGCCTAGAAAATGTGCGCTTAGCGCTTCAGGCCCGCCGTGGGAAAAACTTTGACTTCTGGCGGTCGCAGAAAGTGCTCGACACCTACAATTCGCGGGCGGAAGAACTTCTGGCCGAGGTCGGTCTGTCCGAGCATGCCCATGAACCGGCCGGACAGCTTTCTTATGGACGGCGTCGCGCGCTCGAAATCGCGACTACACTGGCCCTTGATCCGGAAATGCTGCTTCTGGACGAACCCACGGCGGGAATGTCCCATGCCGATGTCGGATTGGTCGTCGGGCTGATCCAGCGCATCCGCAAGAACCGCACCATCCTAATGGTCGAGCACAATCTGGCCGTCGTGCAGGGGTTGAGCGACTGGATCACGGTGATGAGCCGCGGCAGGATCCTCGCTGAAGGCGATTATCAGACCGTCTCTTTCCACCCCGAGGTGATCGGCGCCTATTTGGGGTCGGATGGGGCCTGACATGTTACAGATCGCGGACCTCAATTCCTGGTATGGGCAAAGCCACATCCTCCAGGGCGTCAACATCGAGGTAGAAGAGGGTGAGGTCGTTACCCTGCTGGGACGGAATGGAGCGGGAAAGACGACGACGCTCAAAAGCATCATGGGCCTGGCGGGACGAACGACGGGCAGCATAAGATTTCGCGGCCAGGAGATCCGCAACATCCGGCCGGATCTCATAGCGCGCAGGGGCATAGGCTTCTGCCCTGAGGAACGCGGCATCTTCGCCTCGTTGACTGTCAAGGAGAACCTGGGCCTGGCTCCCGTGGTTGCCGAAGGCGGTCTCACCCAGGATGAAATCTTCACGCTTTTCCCGAACCTGGAGGAACGGCTCGAGAGCGGCGGAAAGAAACTTTCCGGCGGCGAACAGCAAATGCTCGCTTTGGCGAGGATATTGCGCACGGGAGCCAAGTTGCTTCTGTTGGACGAACCCACCGAAGGCTTGGCGCCGGCCATTATCCAGCAGATCGGCCGAACGATCCACGCGATCAAGGCGAGGGGCTTCACCATATTGCTCGTCGAACAAAACGTCGGCTTCGCCACGTCGGTTGCGGACCGTCACTATGTGATGGAACAAGGCAAGATCGAGCAGGTCATCTCCAACGAGGAGGCGAAAAGCAATCTTGATCGCCTCCACCAATTCCTTTCTGTTTGACGGAAGCGGCGACATGACCACGATCCTTGGTTATCCGGCAATTCTTCTGTACACCCAATTGACGCTGGGTCTTATCAATGGCGCCTTTTATGCGTCGATGGCACTTGGTCTGGCGGTGATCTTCGGCCTGCTGAAGATCTCCAACTTTGCCCATGGCGCGATGTTCATGCTTGGAGCGTATGTCGCCTGGGCACTGTTCAACTATGCGGGGATCGGCTACTTCGCTTCCCTTTTCTTGGCGCCCCTGCTGATCGGTCTTTTCGGCGTCCTGATCGAACGCACCATGCTGCGGCGCCTGTATCACCTCGATCACCTCTACGGCTTGCTGCTGACATTCGGCCTTTCGCTCATGCTGGAAGGCATCATACGCGACGCGTTCGGCAGTGCTGGCCAGCCTTTCCCGGTTCCCCCGGTTTTGGGAGGCATGATCAATCTCGGCTTCATGATGCTGCCGGTGTACCGGGTCTGGGTCGTCCTGGTCGCCGTCGGCATGTGCATTTTGACATGGCTCCTGATAGAGCGCACAAGCCTGGGGGCGACCCTGCGGGCGGCAACCGAGAACGCCCCCTCGTGCAGGCGCTCGGCATCAACGTGCCGCTCGTCGTCACGCTCACCTATGCCGGCGGCGTGGCGCTGGCCGCCTTCGTCGGTGTTCTCGCGGCCCCGATCTATTCGGTGAATCCGGCCATGGGGTCGTCTCTTTTGATCACGGCCTTTGCCGTTGTGGTCATCGGCGGGATGGGCTCGATATTCGGCTCGATCCTGACCGGACTTGCACTCGGCGTCATCGAAGGGATGACGAAGGTTGTCTATCCGCAGGCGTCGACGACCGTCATCTTCATCGTCATGGCTGCCGTCCTTTTGGTTCGCCCTGCCGGCTTCTTCGGGAAGGAAATTTGATGGGCGCCTACGATCGTCATTTTCCGACCACGATTTATCTGGTCATCGCCCTTGTCTCGATGGGCGCAACGCTCGTGCTTTATCCGGTCTTCGCGACGAAGATCTTGTGTTTCGCGCTTTTCGCGCTCGCCTTTAACCTTTTGGGATACGCCGGGTTGGTCAGCTTCGGCCACGCCGCTTTTTTCGGCATGGGCGGTTACGTCGCCGCCTATGTGGCGAAGGTCTACGGTTTTACCCCGGAGGCCGCTCTCCTGGCGGCCATGGTGGGCAGCGCCATCCTTGGGGTGTGCGCGGGATGGATTTCGATCCGCCGATCCGGGATCTATTTCGGCATGATCACCCTGGCACTGGCCCAGATGGTGTATTTCTTCTGCCTGCAGGCGCCCTTCACCGGCGGCGAGGACGGTATACAGGATGTCCCGCGAGGCGCCCTATTTGGGCTGGTGTCGCTGCAGAGCGACTATCGCATGTATGCCTTCGTGGTCGTTGTTTTTTTGCTCGCGGTTTTTCTGTGTTTCCGGACGGTTTATTCCCCTTTCGGCCATATTCTGAGATCAATCCGCGACAACGAGCAGCGCGCGATCTCGCTTGGCTATAAGGTCCAGGAATACAAGCTTTTGGTTTTCGTGCTTTCAGCCACCCTGTCCGGGCTGGCGGGCGGGATGAAAGCCCTCGTCTTCGGCGTCGCGACGCTTGCCGACGTGCATTTCATGACTTCCGGCTATGTCCTGCTGATGACGGTTGTTGGCGGCATTGGGACACTCACCGGACCCCTCGTTGGAGCGATGATCTTTACCGGTTTGGATTATTATCTCGCGTCAGAGGGCACTTGGATTTTGATCATTCAGGGACTTATCTTTGTCACCTGCGTACTGACATTCAGACGCGGCCTGATCGGCGAGTTCGCCTTCCGGCTAAAAAACGCAATTTGTAATGAGCAACGCCCGGCGTGCAATCCATCCGGCCGACCGCATGGATCGCCGGGGCGACTGCCCTTTGGGATCGCCTTGGAAACAAGGCCAAGACAGGTATTTGGACGTGTTCGACATAATCATCGTGGGCGGCGGCACTGCGGGATCGGTGCTGGCCAATCGGCTTTCGGCCAAAAGCAGCCGCAAGGTTTTGTTGATCGAGGCCGGCCCGGACACCCCGCCCGGTCATGAGCCCAAGGAGATATTGGCCAGCTATCCGGGTACCGTCTATTTCGACCCTCGGTTTCATTGGAGCGACCTCAAGGTTACCACCGAGGTCGTCAGCCAGAACGATCCTCATCGCAATCGCCCTGCGTTGCGCAAATATGAACAGGCTCGCGTGCTAGGCGGCGGCTCATCCATCAACGGCCAGATGGCAAACCGCGGCTCGCCCGGCGATTATGACGAGTGGGAAGCGCGAGGTGCTCAGGGATGGGGCTGGGAAAACGTCTTGCCTTATTTTAAGAAAGTCGAACGCGACCTCGATTTCGGTGGACCCTATCATGGCAAGGGCGGCCCCATACCGGTTCGCAGAATCCCCAAGGAGCATTGGACGAAGCACTCGATGGCGGTGGCGGAAGCCTGCAGGCAAGCCGGATACGCTTTCGTGCCCGATCAGAACGGCGAGTATGTCGACGGCTACTTCCCGTCACCCATGCCAATGAGAATGAACAGCGTGTATCGGCTGCCATGGGCTACCTGGATAGGGACACGCGAAGCCGGCCGAACCTGACGATTCTGACCGACACGGTGGTAAGCGAGCTTTTGTTCGAGGGCCGGCAGTGCGTCGGCGTGAAGACTGGCGGGAAGGATCCTGGACAGGAGTTTCGTGGCGGGGAAGTGATCCTGTCCTGCGGAGCGGTTTATTCACCGGCGCATTTGCTGCGAGCGGGGATCGGTCCGGTAGGCCATCTCAAGGAGATGGGGATCGAGGTTCGCGCGAACCTTGCGGGGGTTGGTCAGCGGCTCATGGATCATCCGTCGGTCGCGTTGTCGTGCTACCTGCGTCCCGATGCCCGCATGAACGCATACACCAAGCGCCATATGCAAATGGCGTTGCGCTATTCTTCTGACATGCCGGGAACGCCTCAGGGCGACATGCTGGTCGTGGCATTGTCCAAATCGGCGTGGCACGCGGTGGGCAATCGGATCGGCACGCTCAACATCGTCGTCAACAAGACCTATTCCGACACCGGTCAGGTGAAACTTGCCTCTCCCGACGCCAACATATCGCCGGCAGTCGAGTTCAATCTGCTTTCCGATGTCCGCGATCTCGAGCGACTGAAGGATGGTTTCCGCAGAATGGCGGCGCTGCAAATGAGTGCCCCGATGCGGGCCGTCACAGACAAGCCCTTCCCGGCGGCCTATTCGAACCGTGTGCGCAAGATCGGCGTTGTCAGCACAAAGAACCGCATCTTGACGGCCGTTGCTGCCGCGATGCTGGACGGCCCGTCGTTCCTACGGCACTACATGGTCGAACATTTCATAACCGAGGGCTTCAAATTCGACGATGTGACGAACGACGATGACGCGCTCGACGCCTTCGTGCGCAAGGCATCGATCGGCGTTTGGCATGCTTCGTGCTCCTGCCGCATGGGCAGGCAAGACGATCCCATGGCCGTGGTCGATTCTCAGGGCCGCGTCAAAGGCGTCGAGGGGCTTCGGGTTGTCGACGCCTCGATCTTTCCAGTGATCCCGTCTGCCAACACGAATTTCCCGGTGCTGATGACCGCCGAAAAGATCGCCGACGCGGTGGATACGTGATGACAGCCGGGACATGCGTTCCGGACGCCCAGCGTGCCGACGGATTGCGCGTGAGATCGCGCAGCGCCCTGCTGGACCGGATCCCGATCCGACTTGGGAGAAATGGTGGCGGCAAGCGCTGTGACGGACCCGCTTTGCGCTGAAGGCGGCGCCGCTCGCGGCATTAGTCGGACTTCACCCAGACCGATTTCACATTCAGATACTCGTCGACATGCTGGATGCCGGATTCGCGGCCGTAACCGCTGCTCTTGTAACCTCCGAACGGCACGGCAGGGTCCAGGATGCCGAAGCAATTGACCCAAACCGTGCCTGCGCGAATCTCCTTGGCCAGCTTGTGGACCCTGCCTATGTCGCGCGTCCAGATGCCGCTGCCGAGGCCGAACATGGTGGCGTTCGCACTTGTGACCAGATCGTCCATCCCCTTGAACGGGATCACGGAAATAACCGGTCCGAAGATTTCTTCCTGGGCAATGCGCATGTCGTTGTCGACATTGGAGAAGACGGTGGGCGCCACGAAGTAACCCGCCGCCAGCTCGCCCTCAGTCATGCGCGCGCCTCCGGCGACCGCTTTGGCCCCCTCCTTTACGCCGATGTCGATGTAGCTTATCACGCGTTCGAGTTGACGGCGCGACACCAGCGGACCGATTTGTGTCTGCGGATCGATCCCGTTTCCGATGCGCAGCTTCTTGCCGAAATCCGCGACGCGATGGACGAACTCTTCATAGATGCTGCTTTCGACGAACAGCCGCGTACCCGCGCTGCATATCTGCCCCGAATTGCCGAAGACACCCATTGCCGTGCCGGGAACCGCCGCATCGAGATCGGCATCGCTGAAGACGATGTCGGGGGACTTTCCACCCAGTTCAAGCGTGACACGCTTCAAATTGCCGGCCGAAGCCCTGACAATGGCCTGGCCCGTCGCGTTCGAGCCCGTGAAGGCCACCTTGTCCACGTCGAGATGGGCGGCAAGGGCCGCACCCGCCGTTGCGCCGAAACCGGGAACAACATTGACCACGCCTGGAGGAACACCGGCCTCTAGGCACAGTTCGCCAAGTCGCAGCGGCGAAAGCGGCGCCTCTTCCGAAGGCTTCAGGACGATCGTGCATCCGGTGGCGAGAACCGGGCCGACTTTCCAAACGCTGGCGCTGAGCGGACCATTCCAAGGGATGATCGCGCCGACGACGCCGACCGGCTCCTTCAACGTATATGTGAAATAGTCTCCAGGGGCCGAGTTGCCGATCGTTTCGCCGACGATAGAAGTCGCCATGCCGGCATAGTAGCGCAGCATGCCGAGGATGCGCTGCTTGCCGGCCCGCGTCCGACTGATTGGAGCCCCCATGTCCAGCGTGTCGGTCTCGGTGAGTTCGTCGAAATTCTTTTCGATCAGATCGGCGAGGCGCAGCAGCACCGCCTGACGCTCGAAAGGTTTAAAGCGCCTCCACTCGCCTTCAAACGCCCGCCGAGCCGCGGCGACCGCCAAGTCGATGTCCTCTGCGCCGCCTTCAGCAACAGTCGCGAGCAGCTCGCCCGTCGCCGGGTTGCGGCTCTCGAATGTCTTTCCCGAAACGGCGTCGACCGACTTGCCGTCGATCAGGAGCTTCCGTACTCCCGGAACAAACTTCATGCCGTTGCTCCGGCCGGCCGTCACATTATCCATGTCCATACCTTCCCGTCGTCGAGACTTTGGCTAACTAGCGAGGACAGCGCGCGCACCATCAAAATCGAAAGTCGCCAACCGGCTTGGCCGGTCCTTGGCGGCCAACATTTTGATCGCCGCGATCATCTCGCCGATCGCAAACCGCACAACGTCCTTGCCTTCGATGATGCACCCGCAGGAGCCGCAAATCCGTTCGATTTCATAGTGTCGGCCCAAATTCTCTATTTCGGCGACAATTGTATCGACTTTCGCTCCCATCAGCCAATCGAACTTCATCGCCAGGAAGTCGGCAATCACCTTTTTAGATATGCCGTCTTTGGTCGACCTGATGCGGTTTGCCCCGGGCGACATGGTCAGGAAAGACCAGCCATCCGAGCCGAAAAACGTCCGCGTCCTGTATTCATAGAAATGATTGGCGGCCAGCACGCGAAGATTCGTCCTCAGCACCTCGATGCAGATGCCCCCGAATGAAATGGCAGAGCCGGGTGAAAGCCAGGTCAGTTTGGCCCCTGCCGTGGCCTGGAGCTGCGCTTCGGCGCTGGCTTCGTCCATAGAATCGAAGAAATCCAGCGGGCTGATGGCGCCGCCGCAGGACACCGAGCGAAAACGGAATTCCTTCAGCAACCATTGCAGGTTGATCATCGAGTCTCGGCTCGCGCCGTGTGAGATAAAGGCTGCGATTGGGCACGCCCTCAATCAATGCCGCGATGCCATGGCGGATCTCATCACGGTGGATGCCGAGGCCCGTATCAATGAGAATGAAATCTTGTTCGTTCTTCAGGACATAGCATTGGCTGGGAAGGATGCCCTCAGCCTGGGTCGGAAACCAGGTATAGGGGCGATCGGCGGGCAGCTCGCCGCCCACCGCGTACAGGACGCCCTTGCTGAGCTCGGTAACTGATTTTGGATACTCACCGGACATTGAAAGGTCGCACTTAAGATGCCATTCCCGCTTTGATGATCGGAAGAACGGCGTCGATGTTTGATATGACCGGCCCATGGCCGGAGGCGATGCGCTTTACATCCAGTTTTCCCAACAACGCGTCGACGTCCGAAAACGTCTCCGTAACATCGTTGAAACCTGTCCAATGCAAGGAAGCGTGATTGAAGAAGCGCACCATTTCGGGATTTGGCGGCTCGACTTCATCTGAAAAAAGGCTGCACTGCTCGGATCGGTGGTAGTGCAGATACGAAAAGCCGTCCGATACGAACAGCGTCCTTGTCTTGGAATCAAACGCCCAAAGCGTGTTTGGTATGTCGCGCCATATCGCCGGCACGAACAGGATCTTTCGATCTCCCAGGTCCACCGTATCGCCCGGCAGCACGCAGGTCATACGCCCTTTGAACTCAGGATAGTAGAGATCGTAATCACGCAAATCGCCTATGGCGACGGCGTTGGGGAACTTCTTCAGCCATTTGGGCATCAGGCCGCCATGGGGAAACTCCGCATGCGTCGGCATGATGTAGTCGATGATCCTGCCGTCCAGGAAATCGTCAATATCCTGTTCGATCTCTCGGCTATGGATGGGATGGCCGGTGTCGATCATGATGCATTTTTCGCTGCCTTTGATCAGATAGGCGCTGAAATGCGAGTGAACGACTTCGCCTTGATAGTTCACGTCAAGGCATCGCCCTGTCCACATCGTGTCGGATCCGATAATACGGGGAAGGTTTCCGCGGATGGCACTCATACTTCTTGCGTTTCCTTCCAGTCCGGAGCGGCCGCCCCCGGCTTCGTCGAACGGTTTCCATCGGATGAGCTTGGACCGGATTCCACCTTCGTCGTTCTCTGTCTTGCCGCAGTGTTGTCCAGGTTGGCGAGCTTTCGTTCGAATTGAGGAAGATTGAACACGCGTTGCGCGTTGCCGCCCAATATCGCTCGCTTTTGCGACTCGTTCAGGAAAGGAAGGTCGTAGATGACACTCGGCAGATCGAAGTCCCAATGCGGATAGTCGGAGCAAAACAGAAGCTGACTTTCCGCCTTTATGAACTTGAACGTCTGCTCAAGCATCTCCTGTGAGGTCGTTTCCATCGGCTGGCAGCCATAGAACATGTCCGTGATGTATTCGCTCGGCCGCTTTTTCAAAGAGGGGACCTCCGACGAACGCATCATGTATTCATTGTCGAGCCGCTGCATGACGAACGGCAGCCATGCGACCCCTGCCTCCAGCCAAAGGACCTTGAGCGCTGGGAAGCGTTCGCTCAGTCCGTTCGTAATCCAGTTGCAAAGCTGGAGCATGTTGTAGAAGGGGAAGCCCAGCGCATGCACCGTGATGAAGCGGTTGGCCTGTTCGAAATTCCGATCGCCCCAGTTGAACCCGCTGTGAAAGGCGATGGGCAAACCGCGCTCCTCTATGGCGCGGAATACTTTCATGTTCGAATTGTCGTGGACCGGCCTGTTTCGGACTGTGGTGATCATGTAGCCGATCACGCCCGGCTTGCCGGAAAAGTGCTCCACGATCTTCAACGCCTCGTCGGGGTCGTTGAATGGCAGGTAAAGCATGCTCTTGATGCGATCCTGCCGCGACAAGACCCGCTCGACCAGCCAGCGGTTATATGCCCAGGCCAGAGCGTTCTCCACAAGCGGCTGCGGATGCAGGCCCAACAACAGCATCGGCGTCGGAAAGAGGTTGATGTAGTCGATCCCCGCCGCGTCCATCCAGCGCGTCGATATGGTGATTTCAGGATCGACATCCTTGGGTGTCTTCTCGATGCGGCGCAACGGGAAGCGCGTGATGCGCCCGCCCAAATCCTGCGAGGCCGGCTGGGTCGGCACGAGGAACGAGCGGCCTGATTGCTGCGCGCTCTTCGCTGTCTGGCGAAGCACCGGATCGTCGATATATTCGATGATTTCAGCGAAACGGTCCGTTTCGAAATGATGAGCGTCGACATCGACGATCATGAAATCTTTATAATTTCTTTTTACGGCCTGCCGTCTGGCGTTCTCCAGATAGCTTGAGGTGTCGAACTCCTCGATCGACAATGCCTCATGACTCGTCGGCAGTCTCATCTCAACCCCCGCACTATGTTCCAGACCACGTCTGCCACATGCCCAATTCAAAGACCTCCAGATTGGCGCTCTTCAGCATTGCGGATGCGGCGACCATGACCTCTGTAGCGCCAACCGCCTGAGGCGACGAAAAATACCCGGGATCCCGTTGAAGGCGCCTCTGTATCGCGTAGAGCTGAACGCCGATTTCATTGATCTTGTGAACGACGTCCGCTGACACGTGCTCCACCGAATGCCCCGTCTCTATCTGACTTCGTGCAGCGCTGATGTAAGCTTCCACTTCGGAAAGACTTTTTGAGCAGCTTCTCGGAATCAAACGAGGACATAAACCGTGCTGCCCTCGAGCAACGTCTTGTATTCTTTCAGGCCAACGCGCGGATTGACCACGCAACGGCCCGATTCGATATGGAATTCATAACCGTGCCAGGGGCAGACGATATGCTCCTCGTCCATGTTGAAGCGTTGGCCATGATAGGTTTTGTCTTCCGAGATGACGTCCTCGACCTTATGCATCGTCAGCCCTTCACAGGCCGGACCACCCATATGGGGGCAGAGGTTCTTGTACGCGTAGAATTTATCCCCGCGGCGGTAGACACCGATCTCATAGTCTTCCAGACGAAGCAAGCGCGGAGAGGAGCCGTCGAAATCTCCAACATCTCCAACTGCGATTTTGTTCATCTATCTTCCTTGATCTAAATCCGCATTGCGGCGCCTTTGCGCGGCAATTAAACCAGAAGCGAAAGTTTGTGCAGGATCAGCGCCAGATCGGCTTCAACTCGTCCGCCATCTTGGCGAGCTTGTCCGAAGCAATGATTTTGCCGTTCTCGACGATCAGCTGCCCGTCTATTTCCACCGACTGCTGCGTGATGATCGCGTCGGGGTGGTTTTCCCCACCGCCATCGACCCACCAGGGCAACCCGAGGCCGACGGCGTTGTTGCCGGGCACGCGTATGTCTTCGATGAACGACGTTCCGGTCATTCGCGTGGCCGGATGGATGCCGTTGGTGAAATGGATAACATATCCGTAAGCACCGCCGCCGGCCCGCTTCAGCGCACGATCTAGTACGACGCCGTCGGTGCCGCCGCCGGAAAAATCTTTGATTTTGCCGTCGACCCGGAGGACAAACGGCTTCCTGGGTCGGCAGTAATATTCATGGAAGACATAGTCGACGGCGACTTCACCCTTCACCGATTCCAGTTCGGGGAAGATCGATACGCCGCCGGGCACGACATAGGTTCCCGGAACCTCGCAGCGCCTTGGCTTCGGTATGCCCGGCTTGGCCAGGAGATAGGTCACGTCAGTCCCGAGATCGTTGGTAAGCCGAACGGTCTTTCCAATCGACTTCTCGATGATCGAGTAGAATTCGTGGAACACTTCAAAGTAGCTGGACAGATCGACCCCGCCGAAAATGCGCGACAGCCCTCCTGCCCCGATGTCACCGAGCAGAAGGTGGCGCACTTTGTTCGTTTTCATCGCTGCGTCATATGCGTGCGATCCCGCAAGGTAAGGCCACGTGAAGTCGAGCCAAACATCGCAGTTCTGCCCGGCGGCCGTCACCGTCTTCGGCACGTATGGGTCGGCGAGGGCGCCCTGGAACGGGAGTGTCGGGATGACCAGTACCGTCGGGCGCGCGCCGGCTGCGACGACGGCCTGCATGACGGCCTGGACGGCTACCATGTCCGAAGAGGTATCAGCCGTGATCAGCACGGCCTCGTTCGCAGAGACCGCCATGAAATCGCGCACAAGGACATCTGCACCCTCGGCAAGCCCTGGAACTGTTCTAAGACCGTCCAATTCGCCTCTCCCATGGTATTGGTGCCATAAATAAAGAGGCGAATTCCGGGATGTTGTCAACACATATTTCGGGATATTGTAGTCCCATTTTATAGGACGAAAGGGCGTCAGGGTTTCGCGCCGCCTGAACCGGGTGCGGTTGCCATTCATCTGCGGGATCGGCCCCGGCGCTTCCGGCTCCGGGAACAGGCGGCTTGCAGTGGCTGAAATGTACGCGTTCGTATGTGCGGACAGGAGTTGGCGGAATGGCCGTCGATCCGCTTTTGAGATCGGCGAAGGAAGGTCGCCGGAGGCCTTTACGCTTTGATGGCGCGATGCCGTCCGGAGCGGGAGCATGGTCGATGGGAAGCCGGACCTGCCCCGTCGACCCCCCAGAGTACGGACCTGAATTTCGGCAAACGCGACGCCGCGGCCGGGGTCGAAAAGGGTGCGGCCTCTACGGCCGCACCCCAGATGACAAAAGTCTCGAAAGCTTCGGCTATCCGCGGTTTCATTCCTACCTTGAGGAACCAATGGCCGCCGGACTTATCAGGACGAGGTGTCGGACGCCGTCTTAAATGCTGATGACGTGCGGCCGGGTGAACTCCTTGACGCCGTCGAGGCCGAATTCGACGCCGAAGCCAGATTGCTTGGTACCGCCAAACGGCGCATGTGTCACGATGTCGTTGTGTTTGTTGATCCAGATCGATCCGGCTTCGATCCGGTTCGCGATCTCGTATGCCCTTTCCTTGTTGGCCGACCATACGGAGGCTGTCAGCCCATAAAGCGACGCATTGGCCCGTTGCACCACATCGTCGACATCAGAAAACCGAATGACCGGCAGGATTGGGCCGAATTGCTCCTCATCGACAAGGCGCGACCCGTCCTTTATGTCGCTTACGATCGTCGGCTCGATGAAATAGCCAGGGCGGTCGATGACATTGCCGCCGGTGATCACCTTGCCGTCGCGGCGCGCGTCGGCAAGAAAACCCTTGAGCTTTTCGTATTGGGCTTTGTTCTGAACGGGGCCGAGGGTAGTTCCCTGTTTCATCCCATCGTCGACCACGGCGTTCTTGGCCAGGGAAACAAGCTCTTTGCACATCGCGTCGTAGATCGAGTCGTGAACGTAAAGCCGCTTGATGGCGACGCATACCTGCCCCGCATTGCCGAAAGCCCGTGCGAAAATATCGGGAGCGACTTTCTTTGGTTCGACATCGTCGAGCACGATGGCCGGGTCGTTCCCGCCCAGTTCCAGGGTCACGCGCTTGACCGTTTCTGCTGCGCTGGCCATCACCTTTTTGCCCGTTGCCGTCGAACCGGTGAAGGTCACGGACGCAACGTCGGGATGACCGGACAGCGCATCGCCGAGATCGTTGGCGTCGGCTATGATGTTGATGACGCCCGGCGGCAATATGTCTTTCACCAATTCGCCGAAGCGCAACATCGAAAGCGGCGTGGTCGGCGCCGGTTTCAAGACAACCGTGTTGCCTGCCGTCAAAGCGAGCGCGATCTTCAGCACCGGCGTTATGATCGGGAAATTCCAGGGGTTGATTGCGGCAACCACACCGAGCGGCTTGCGATGGTTTTCGATGCGCCGTGTCGCGCTGTCTTCGAGCACTTCGACCGGCAATTCGATCTTGGCGATGTCGCGAATGCCCATGGCTGCCCAGACGACTTCGCCGGTGGCCTCCGGCAGGGGCTTTCCCTGCTCCTGCGTCAATATGCGGGCCACGTCCTCGTGGTTCGCCTCCAGCACATCGGCGACCTTGTTGAGGTATTCCTGCCTCTTTGCGTGAGGCAGCGCCGCCCAGGCCGGGAACGCTGCTTTGGCTGCGGCAACCGCGTCGTTGAGTTGAGCGAGCGATGCGCGCGCGCAGGTGGCAAAAACCTCCCCGGTAGCAGGATTTACCACGTCCAGTGCGGAAGCGCCTTTGACGAGCTTCCCGTTGATGAGCAATTCGAGCATTGTCGCCTCGCTTTAGAGTTTCATTTCGCCACAAGCTTGCGGCAAATGCCAGGTCGGCCCAACCATTGGGCCGATCTGATACGTTGCCTTGCTTGTCGTTGTGTTTCGAGACGGCCGGCGCCGAACATTCCTGCGCCAAGCCGGAAATCGCAGTCCTCACTCTTTGAAGATGTTCTTCAAAGTCCAGTCGTAGTCGAAATTATAATACGCCGACTCATTGTCTTTTATGTTCGGGAAGTCCTTGTTCAGGGTCTCCGCCGAGATTTGAATGAGAGGACCGTAGCTGATCTTATTGGGCGGTGTCTTTCCATGGAGCATGGCCCAAGCCATGTTGATCGCCACGCTTCCGATGCCGGCGTCGGTCGTGATGGCGATTGTATCGTAACCTGACTGCTTGTTCAATTTGCGCAGCAGATTGAGGTCGAAACCGCTCACTCCCATGACGATCAGCGGCAGGTCGATGCCGGCGGCCTGGAAAGCCTGCGCCGCGCCGTAGGCCATTTCGCCCTGCGTGAACACCGCATCGAATTTGGGCAGGCTGGGTAGAAGCGATGTCAAGCGCGACTGGGTTGTGGACTGGTTCCAGTCGCCATGCATCTCGGCGGCGATCTTGATGTCGGGATAGGCCTTCAGTGCGGCCATTAGATCATCCTGCAACGCGGTGTCCGCTCCCATGCCCGCCAATCCGCGAATGTTGAGAACCTGACCCTTGTTGTTGATGCGCTTAGCAATGTAGTCGACTGTGATCTTCTGCATCTCGGCGTAGTCGAAGTGAAGCTGGTAGGGCCGTTTGTCCGTGACGGGGCCACTTGCGAACACGATCGTCGGAATGCCGGCGTCGAGCGCGCGGTCGATTGCGCCGTTGATCGCAGTGTCGGACGTCGAGTTGATCAGAAGGAAGTCGACCTTCTCGACGATCATGTTGTTGACCTGTTGGATTTGCTTTTGTGGGTCGCTTCCCGCGTCCACGACCTTGAGTTCGATATTCGCGCCCTTGGCGTTCAGCTGATCGACGGCCCAGTTTGCCGATTTGACGATCGCAACCTGCCAAGTGTTGACCAGATATGGCATTGTAATGCCGATCACCACTTTCTTGGCGTCATCGGCAAATGACGGCCCCGAAAGTGCGATGCACAGGCCAACGGCCCCGCAGAATGCTATGGCTTTACTGATCAGTTTTTTCATTGAGGTGTTCACCTTCTTTCCGCGCGCAGTATGCAGGTCAAGTTCTTTACGGTCGCCGGATGCCACTTATGCAAACAGTGACGATGACGATCAGTCCTTGCACGATCGCCTTGATGCTCGGGTCGACGCGCAATATGTCCAGATCGGTCAAGGCAAGCGTGACAAGGAGTGCCCTGATTGCCGTTCCGATGACCGATGTTATCCCCCCGGCAATGCTGGTGCCGCCGACGACCACGGCGGCGACCGAACCCAGCAGGTAGGTATTTCCAAGATCCGCCGATACGCCACCTTGGAACGTGCTCAACAGGATTCCAAGCACAGCCGAGATCAGGCCCGACAGGGCAAATGTGGCAAATGTCATGCGATCCAGCCGAACGCCGGCCAGGCGCGCCGCCTCGCGATTTTGCCCCATGGCATGGAGTTTGCGGCCGTAGACCGTAAACGCCAGGAGCACGCTCATCGCGATCAAGACGATGATGATGAGATAGAACACGCTCGGGAAACCAAGGTACCGTGTCCGCAGGACATCCTGGAAATCGCCGGCGGTGGTACCGGTCCCCAACGACTGGGCTTTCAGGGTCAGGCTGTAGAGGATGTACCCTGTTGCCAGCGTGGCCACAATCGTCGGAATGCGGAGTTTCGTTACCAGGAAAGCGTTGAGCAACCCCGAAGCGACGCCCACGATAAGGCTGAGCGCCAGAGACGCCCAGATGTCATCATAGCCAAAGAAACCTGCGCTCATCACATAGGCTGAGTAGGTCACGATATATGGCAGCGACAGATCGAAATTTCCCGGCCCGCTCGCGATGACGATCATCTGCGCCACGCCTGCCAATGCCAGAAACGCCGCGATTGTCGCATTGTTGGCCAGAAACGAAAAAGAAAAATTTCCCGAGGCCACGACGCCGAGCGCCCAAAGCGCCAGCGTGATGACGAAGGCGCCCAGCCACGATCGTCTCGACAAGAACGCCAGCAGACCCGAAGACTGGGAAAACGCGTCCGGACCGTTGTCTCGGCCGCCCCCGAGTGCAGGCACGGGGCTGTCTGTAGTCGTCATTTGCGAGCCGTCAGCAAGTCAACAGCGTAGCTTGTTCCCCGATGCCGCCGAGCGCCGGATAGCAGAGTGGCCCGCATCGGGCGCCGATGGACTGCTGGACATCGGCGCTTCGCCATCCGCAACGGCCTCCCCTTCAGCGGCAACCAAGTCAACCGGTCGGGCCGACAGCGTCACCTCGATCCCCCGCACGTCGGTAGTCTCGACGACGATCATGCCTACCCTACCGCTGCAGGAGAGCGGAAACATTCTTTTCGAGTCAACAAAAATATAGGACTAACCAGTCTCATTTTTCAAGACGGCAACGTCTAGGCCGTTGGCTGCAACCGTCGTACCCGGCTCAGCGGGCACCGGCGAAGCTAAGCGGCCCCTTTCAAGGCCTGATCCGCGGCCTTTGGCATGTCGTCCATGATCAATGTCTTGCTTTCAAGGAACGGCAGCAAGCCCTCTCGTCCTCCTTCCCGGCCGATGCCCGACTGCTTGAAGCCTCCGAAGGCTATGCTGAAGTCGGTTCGAAAGGAATTGTGCCCGACCGTGCCGGATCGCATCTGCCGCGCGACGGCATAAGCGCGATCAATGTCGTTTGTGAACACGGAGCCGTTGAGACCAAATGGGCTATCGTTCGCTATGTTCACGGCGTCGCTCTCGTCCTCCGCCGATATGACGGCCAGGACGGGCCCGAAAATCTCCTCGCGCGCGATCGTCGAATGATTGTCGACATGCGCGAACACCGTCGGCTCGATGAAGAACCCACGATTGAGATGCGACGGTCGCCCGCCGCCTGACGCAAGGGTGGCCCCTCCTTCTTGCCGACCTCGATGTAGTGTTCGACGCGATCGCGATGGCGCCGCATCGCCAGCGGCCCCATCCCGGTCTCCGGATCGAACGGGTCGCCGACCTTCACCTGGACGAACTCGGCGCTCAACGCGTCGACGAATTCGTCGTGACGGCCGCGCGGCACCACGACACGGGTCAGCGCCGAGCAAACCTGCCCCGTCAGATAGGGCGCCCGGCTCGCGATGGTCTTGGCTGCCAGTCCCACATCGTAGTCTTCCAGCACGACCGCTGCCGACTTGCCCCCAGTTCCAGCGTGCATCGAGCCATGCGTTCCCCGCAAAGGGACGCGATCTTACGGCCGGCGGCGGTGGAACCGGTGAATGTCACCTTGTCCACGTCACGATGCCGGACGAGCAGCTCCGACACCTCGCGGTCTGCGGTCACCACGTTGAAGACGCCTTCCGGCAATCCTATCTTCTCGCAAATTTCGGCCATCATGTAAGCTGCCAGCGGCGCTTCCGGCGAAGACTTCAGGACGACCGTGCAGCCGGCCAAAAGAGCTGGTGCACACTTGTTGGCTATCAGGCCGGGCGGTCCGTTCCATGCGATGATGGCAGCGACGACGCCGACAGGTTCACGCACGAGCAAGCCCACGTTTCCGCCAGCCTTGGGCGTGTGACGTTCTACGAACGGAAATGTCTCTGCCAGGCCGGCATAGTACCGGTACGTGTCGCTGACACCGGAAAGCCGCGCCTTCGCGGCATGATTCACGATTCCGGATTCGGTCGTCCAGACCAAGGCGAAATCGTCCGAACGCCGGTCGACCTCTTCGGCGATCTTCTTCAGATAAACGGCGCGTTCGGCATGCGTCAGCTGGGGCCACGGGCCTTTGTCGAACGCGTCACGGGCCGCGGCCACCGCAGCGTTTATGTCGGCAGCCTGCGCTTCGGCAACCGTCGCGAACAGCTCTTCCGTGCCCGAATTGATGACATCAATCGTGGAACCGCTCGACGGCGCGCGCCACCGGCCTCCGATGAAAAAGCGATCCGCATGCTGGACGGGAATATTGGAGGTCATGCAGAAACGTTCCTAAGCGATCCATTGGCCTTGATTGGCAACACCTCACCCTTTGCCGGATGAGGAACCGTTGTGCCGCATCGGAACTGTCCATGCAGCCGGCTTGTCCCAATGCCGGAGATTTATAGCGACGCTGCGGTGCCAGGCAAGCGTAAAGCGCCATGAGTCCCAAAAAGTGAGAAATCGTGTCTCAGACTAGGGGCCGGGCTCTTTCTTCGCGACGGCGACGGGTAGGCCGTCGGACCCGGCATTTGACACCGCAGTCACGCGGCTGGCTTGCCGAGCAGAAAGTCCGCAGCCTTCTCTCCGATCATGACCGATGTCGCGTAGGTATTTGCAGACACGATGCGGGGCAGGATCGATGAATCGGCCACGCGTAGGGCATCGATGCCGTGAACGCGCAGTCCGTTGTCGACGACGTTGGCCGGATCGGACGCAGGCCCCATACGACAGGAGCCGCACAGGTGGAACGCCGTCGTACCATACTCCCTCGCGAAGCGCAGGAGGTCGTCATCGCCGGTGAGGCCTGCGCCCGGCAATTGTTCCGTGTCGTAGTAGGGTCTGAGAGGCTCGCTTTCCAGGATACGCCGAGCCATGCGCAGGGCCGACAAGAGCACCTGCTGGTCCTTCTGCTCCTTCAGGTAGTCGAGTTGGATGGCCGGATCTGCGGCGGGGTCGGGCGAAGTGATGGCGACTTGCCCGGTGCTTTCCGGACGCATCTGCCAGACCCCGCATGTCATTCCGGGATAGGCGTCGAGCGTTCCAATCTTGCCGTGCTTGTAACTGGCAGGCGTGAAGATGACCGTGTAGTCGGGCTGCTCCATGGCCGGATCCGACGACCCGAAGGCGTAGACAATCGCTGCGCTCAGTCCGAGCACGCTCGGTCGCCGCAAGGCCCATCGCGCAACTTGGCCAAGCAGTCTCGGCCCGGTGACCAAGTTGTTGATCGTCTCCGTGTTGCGGACCTTTGCAACGATCCTGACGCTGTAATGGTCGCTGAGATGCCTCCCGACGCCGCGCAACGGGTGCTTCACGGCAATGCCCAGCGTCTGCAGCAGTTCGGGGTCCCCGATGCCCGAGAGTTGGAGGAGCTTTGGGCTATTGATCGCTCCAGCGCATATAACGACCTCTTTGCGGACCGTTACGCTTTCGACCTGGCCGCCACGCTCCCGCCTGAAGGTAACGCCGGCTGCCCGCTTCCCGTCTAGGACGATCGAGGTGACCTGCGCACCGGTGACGACGCTCAGATGGGGGTTGTTCATCACCGGGTGGAGATAGGCGTGCGCGGCGCTGACGCGGCGCGTGCGGTGGATAACGCGCTGGTAGTAGCCGACACCGGCCTGGCTTTCACCGTTGTAGTCGGGATTGTCGGGGAACCCCAGACCCCGCGCGCCGTCGATGAATGCATCGCAAAGTGGATGTCTCCAATCGCCGTCAGTAACCGGCAGCGGACCATCGAAACCTCGGTAATCCTCGTCAGCGCCGGCGCCGATACGCTGTTCCAACCGCCGAAAATAAGGCAGCACGTCCTGATAGCTCCAACCGCTGTTCCCGAGCTGTGCCCAGACATTGTAGTCTTCCGCCTGCCCGCGTACGAACAGCATGCCGTTAATGGCGCTCGATCCGCCGAGTGTTCGGCCTTGCGTGACGCTAATCTGCCGTCCGCCTGTCCAGTCCGAACGTTCGGTCTTGAATTGCCATGTAAGCGCGGGGTTGAACATCGTCTTGATGAAACCTGCCGGCATTCGGATGAAGGGATTGTTGTCGGCCGGTCCGGCTTCGATGACGCAGACGGAGGCGCCTGAAACGACGAGCCGGTGTGCGATCACGCACCCGGCCGAACCTCCGCCGACGATAATATAGTCGAACGCACCCATGGACGTTGCCCTCGATCAATTCGGATTTTCAAGATGGAACGGAGAGATGCCCGTCCAGAGCCGCGGCGAACTTACCCGACGCGCGCCGCGAACGACGACAGGCCGGCGCATGTCCAGCGACGGACGGATGAGCGCTGGCCGGCGCCAGATTCTCAAGCCCAAGGCGCTTTTCGCAAGACGTCGTGCCGGTGCTTTTTGCGGACGCGCGGACGCGCAAGGGCGCCGGGACGTAATCCAGGCATGCAATCTGGAGGGCAAGCGCCCTGACGCCGGTCATCATTGCTTGGCTTTGGAAATGGCCCGCACGCTCAGCACGACAATTAGGATGATCCCGGCGATGGCGGTCGAATACTGAGAACTGACACCCGAAAAGTCGAGGATCGAATTCACCAGCGACAGACCGACAACCGCCATGATCGTGCCCACGGGCGAGACGCGTC
The DNA here is from genome assembly GCF_053005525.2 of Mesorhizobium sp. ORM8.1. Taxonomy (NCBI): domain Bacteria; kingdom Pseudomonadati; phylum Pseudomonadota; class Alphaproteobacteria; order Hyphomicrobiales; family Phyllobacteriaceae; genus Mesorhizobium; species Mesorhizobium sp. ORM8.1. Next base: position 101,330 of record NZ_JBRKPX020000002.1, read on the forward strand.
CGCCGCTGAAGTGGCGCCGCCAACCACGACCGCCGCTACGCTGGCCAAGGTATAGGTCGTCGCCACGTTGGCGTTTCCCGCACCGGTGGATGCCGTGATGAGCAGCCCGGCGACAACGATCAGGGTCGCTGCGATCGAGTAAAGGGTCGCTCTGGCCTTAAGCGGCGAGTAGCCGAGTTCCCGGTATATCTTGGGACTGCCACCAAAGGCTCGCAGCTTGATGCTGGACTTGAACCCACGCAGTATCCAAACGCCGATCAAAGCCGCCGCAACCAGGAAATACACCGGCAACGGGATCACCCCGACATTGGTGGCGGTGACCCATGTCAACCAGTCGGGCGTGCTGCCGCCTGGACGGTCGAGCAGCGCGAGGCTCAAGCCCAGCCACAGGAACGAGGATCCCATAGTCACCACGACGGAAGATACCCGCATGAGCTCCACGATCGCGGCCATCAGCGCATAGCTCGCGATGAAGCCCAGGAGAGCGACAGCGCCAAGCGCCGTATGATCAACCAATGTCGTCGCCGCGATGACGTTGACGAGCCCCACGGCGTAGCCGGTGCCGAGATCGATGTCCCCGCCCAGGAGAAACATCATTTGCGCCAACGCCGCAAAGGCGATCGGCACGGAGGCTTCCAGCAGCAATTGGACGCCGAACGAGGACATCGCATTCGGCTGTACCCAGAATGTGATCGCGAGCATAAGCACCATCAGGATCGCTGCCGGCATCGCGCTCATCGAAAACAAGCGCGAGAGCAGTCCGTGCCCCCCATGCTTCGTCGTGCCTGACGCGGTCCCGCGTCGCGGCCGACCGGATGCGCGAACGAGGCCTGCACGATCTTTTCGTCCGACACTTCGTCCCGCGACAGTTCCGCCGCTATTCGGCCGCGCGCCATGACGTAGACGCGGTCGCATTTCTGGAATTCCGCGTTTTCCGTGGAATAGAGGATCGCGCTGCGGTTGTTTTCCTTGACCTGGTCCAGAATCCGGTAAATCTCGCGCTTTGCGTTGAGGTCGACGCCGCGAGTTGGATCATCCAGCAGCAACAAAGGCGCGTCGCTCGCCAGCGCCCGCCCCAGCAGAGCCCGTTGCTGATTGCCGCCGCTGAGGCTGAGGATGCTCGACTTCGCCCGTTTCGCAAGCCCCAGCTCGTTCAGCCATTTGCCGGCGACCGCGCTCAACGCCTGTGATTTTACGAAATGAAAACGTGACGCTTTATGGAGCGCCGAGATGCTTACATTGTCTTCCACATTCCATATCGGCAGCAGACCCTCGCGTTGTCGATCGCCGCTTACATAGGCGATGTCGCTTTCGGAGCGTATGAATGATGTCTTCTTGTTCCGGGCGCTGAAGATTGCCTGTAGAAGGTCGTGCTGGCCCGCACCTTCGAGGCCGGCTATCCCGACGAGTTCCCCACGACCGACGGCGATCGATATGTCCTCAAGCCGACCCGTCTTGAGACGATCGACGGTCAGGACGCAGTCTTCCGGCGAGCGGGAAACGTCGATGTTCACGGCCTTCGCCTGGCTCTTGCCCGAAGGAGCGCCAAGCAGCTCGAGCAGCCTGTCATGGTCTATGGATCGGCCATCCCCGTCCCAGGAAACGAGCCCCTCCCGCAAAATGACCACGCGGTCCGCGAGTTGAAGCGCTTCCTCCAACTTATGCGTGACATAAATGACCGCGACGCCCTCACGCGCCTTCTGGCGAACCAGTTCGCTCAACTGGCTAGCCTCTCGCGCTGCCAGTGCCGATGTCGGCTCGTCAAGTATGACAAGACGAAGGCCATCCTCGGTTATGGCCCTGACGATCTCCACGATTTGCCGTTCCGCCACGGTAAGGTCGTGCAGCTCGGCTCGGACCGGAATCCTGTTGTCGGGAAAAATTTTCATCCGCTCCCTGGCGCGAATGAGCACCCCCTGGTGGGATAGCTTTTCGCCGGAGGCAAGGTGGAGGTTTTCCGCGACCGAAAGATTAGGAAATGTGGAAAGCTCCTGAAACACCCGGTGGATGCCGTAGCGATGCGCGGCCGCCGCCGAATATTGATCGAAATCGATCCTCTGACCATCGACCGCAACCTCGCCAGAGCTAGGTGCGAAATTGCCGCCCACAATGTTCAGCAGCGTTGATTTGCCGGCACCGTTGGGGCCTAGCAGGACGAGGATCTCGCCCAGCCGAATGTCCAGGGACACGCCTTTGAGCACATGGTTCGCTCCGAAAGACTTCGTAAGATCCCTGATTGAAATAAAAGGTTGGCCCTGCGCGTCCCGTAAAGAGGGCGCCTCGGAAAGGGAGGAGGCGCCGTTGCCCCGATGCGGTGACTTGGTGGCCGATGCCAGAGTCCGTTCTGCTTCCAATGTTGATCGTCCCCAGCACGCTATTGTTCGCCGGCCAATAGGCAGAATAGGCCGACTATTCCCCACGCGAGGGTCATCCGTCAACATGAATTTAAGACAAGCCAATCTCGCCAAATGAGACGCGACGACAGGTCTTCCAGGCCGAAATCTGAAAGCTCCGCGTCGCCAAATCGACGGATCGATGGATGCCATGGGGTCGTTGCTGTCTCATAAGATGAGACGACAAAATCCTGTTTTATTGACAGCAGGTTGTCTTCGGTCTCTCTATCTTCGAGGGGCAATCTGTTTAGTCCTGCATGAAAAGCGGAGCGATCTTGTCGCATCGACGCCGGGACTGCCATTTTCTTTTTATGGGGTCAGCATGAACAAGACTTGGACCAGTGACGTTCCACAAGGCAACACGCTCCCCGCCAGCGCGCCCGCGGTTATCGTCGGCGGCGGCATTATCGGTGCTTCAACTCTTTATCACCTGGCCAAACGCGGCGTCGGCGGTGCGGTATTGCTTGAGCGCAAGAAGCTTGCCAGCGGCACAACATGGCATGCCGCTGGCCTGGTCGAACCACTCGCGCCGTCGAGCAGCCAGGTCGAGCTCTTGAAATACACGACCCGGCTGTTCATGGACCTTGAGGCCGAGACCGGCCAGGCCACCGGCTACAGGCCTAAAGGCACGATCAGTCTCGCTCTGACCGAGACACATATGGAGCAGCTTCGTCGCGAAAATGACCACGCACGCCGCATGCAGGTTGAAAGCGGCATCCTGATGGTCGAGGCGCTCAAGGAACGGTGGCCGCTGATCAACTACGATGACGTTGTGGGCGGCCTTTTCGTCGGCCCCAGCGGCCAGGTCAATCCGCTCGACGCCACCCTCGCTATGGCGAAAGGCGCCAAACAGAACGGCGCCCTCATTTTCGAAGATACGGTAGCGACGAGGATTTTGACACGCAACGGCCGGATCGTCGGTGTCGAGACGGACCGGGGGGTTGTTGCAACGGAGAAGGTCCTCCTGGCTTGCGGAATGTGGACGAGCCGGTTTGCGAAAGCCCATGGGGTGGCTGTTCCCCTTCACGCCGCCGAACATTTTTACATCGTTACCGAACCAATCGAGGGCTTGCCTCGAACGCTTCCCTCATTGGTCGTGCTCGAAGAGGGAACCTACTGGAAGGAGGATGCCGGCAAACTGTTGATCGGCGGCGGCGAGACAAAGGCAAGGCCTGGGGCCGCGACGGCATCCCGGAGCGCTTCGAATTCGACCAGCTTCCCTTTGACATGGAGCATCTCGAGCCGATGCTTGAAGCGATCTTCAACCGGATGCCCGCCCTGGCCGATCTCGGGATCAAGACGTTTTTTACCGGCCCCGAGAGCTTCACGCCGGACGGACTTCCTTATGTCGGCCCCGCTCCCGAAATGCCTGGCCTGTTTATCGCCGCCGGCATGAGTTCGCATGGCATCATGAATTCCGGTGGCGTCGGCTTGAGGATGGCGGAATGGATGATCGATGGCTATCCGAGCCAGGGAATGGGGTCCGTCCTCGCCTCGCGCGCCCACCCTTTTCAAGCCAACGCCGCATACAACGCCGAGCGCGTGACGGAGGCTGTCGGATTGAACTGGCGCCTGCATTGGCCAGGGCGGCAGATCGAGACGGCGCGCGGCATAAGGCGCGTTCCCCTCCATGACCGGTTGGCGGCCGCAGGTGCGGTCTTTGCAGAATATTGCGGATGGGAACTGCCGATGTACTTCGATCCGAAGCAATGGGCGTGGCCCACGGCGCCGTCGCTCGGTTGGCAGGAATGGTCGGACAAGGTCGCGTCCGAATGCATCGCGGCCCGCGACGGCGTCGCGCTTATTGACCAGTCGATGTACGGGAAGCTTCTCGTCCAAGGCCCCGATGCGGTCAAGGCTCTCAACCATGTCTGTGGGGCGCAGATGGACGTCGCTTCGGGCGTCTCGGTCTATACCCAATTCCTAAATCCGCGCGGCGGCATTGAGGCTGACGTTACCGTGACCCGCCTCGGAGAACAGAAGTTCCTTGTGGTCACAAGCAATCCGATCCGCGACCGCGCCTGGATCGAGGCGCACGCCGACCGCTCGTGGCGCGTCGAAATCTTCGATGCGACCTCCGCTTATTCCTTTCTGGCCATTCACGGTCCCCATGCCAGATCGGTCATCGCTTCGATCACCACCGAGGATGTCTCCAACGAAGCGTTTCCCTTCGGCGCCGCGCACGAGCTTGACCTGGCCTATGCTCGTGGTTTGGTCATTCGCCGGTCTTTCCTGGGCGAACTTGGCTATGAGCTAATGGTGCCGACAGAATTCACGGCGGGGGTCTACGAGGCGCTTCTGCAGGCGGGGAATCCTTTCGGGTTGAGGCATATCGGGATTTTCGCCATCAGCAGCTGCCGCCTGGAGAAGGCGTTCCGGCATTTTGACCACGATATTGCCGAAGACGATACGCCCTACGAAACTGGACTTGGCTTTGCGGTGGACCTGAGCAAGCAAGAGTTCCTGGGAAAACGGGTCCTCGAAGCGCAAAAGGCGGGTGGCCCCACCACCGAACTGCGAACGGTCTGCGTGGCGGTCGACAGTGCGTCGGCCCGGAACGGTCCTTATCTGATCCACAACGAGCCTGTTTGGCGCGGCGGTAGCATTGTCGGGCATGTCACGTCAGGAGGCTGGGGCTTCAGGATCGAGCGCATGGTGGGGCTGGCCAGCGTGCATTGCGCCGGGGGCGTCACAAAGGAGTGGCTGGAGCAAGGTGGCTTCGAGGTGCAGATCGCAGGGAAAATGCATCCTCTGGCGGTACAGCTGCAGCCTTTCTATGATCCCCGAGGAGAAAGGATGCGCGGCTGATCCAGAGGAGCAGGAAGCTGCGCGAGACAATGCAGCGCGAACCTTTGATCGGTTATGATCTCGGTTTTGGCGCCGGCATGACGATACCAAGCGCCGTCCGGCCGCCATCGACAAATATCGTCTGGCCGGTCATATAGCTGGCATCGTCGCTGGCTAGGAAACTCGCAACCGAGGCGATTTCCTCGGGCTGTCCCAAACGGCGCAACGGTGTGCGCGCGAGCGCGTTTGCAAGCGCCTCGGGATTGTCACGGATCGCCGTGGCCATGTCCGTCGCGATTGTTCCCGGCCCGATCGCGTTGATGCGTATGCCCTCGTCGGCCAAAGCCAAGGCGGCCGCTGCCGTAAACGCGGAGACACCGCCCTTCGAGGCCGTGTACGCCGTCGCTATCCCTGCTGTGATTTTGCAATTGACCGACGATATGTTGACGATCGCACCCGGCTTCTTCGCCGCTATGAGTCGTCGGGAAACGGCCTGCGTCGCGACGAAGACGGACTTGAGGTTGACGCGAATGACCTGGTCGAAATCCTCCTCCGTCACGCTCATGAAATCCTTGGCACCATAGATGGCGGCGTTGTTCACGAGGATGTCGGCGGTTCCGAAATTTTTCTCTGTTTCGGCAATGGCAGCCTCGATCTGCGCGCTGTCACCGACGTCGCATTCGGTAAATCGCGCCGGCAACCCCTCCTCGGCAAGTTTGGCTGCCGACGCGCGGCCGCGTTCCGCATCCCGGTCGGCCAACATCACCTGCGCTCCGTCGCGAGCCAGACGCCGGGATATTGCAAAGCCCATGCCGGCCGCTGCACCCGTGACGATCGCGATTTTTCCCTGATGTCTCATGGTCGGCTCATTTCCTCGCTGTGGTTTTCTTCAGTGGGTGGTCGCGTCGAACCAAGTGGATAGAGGTTACGATCGCTGGCTGCTACGGGCTCCAGGTCCGTCCTGCGCGGCCTTTTCATAGGGCGGCATAGTCTCAGCGACGGTGACGCCGGCCCAATGCTCGAGGTGGCGGATTGGATAGACGTTGTCCTTCGGGCCATCCCCTTGCGAAATGGCGAACGCCAGGAATTGCCGCATCGCTTGGCTGACGGGCATCGCCGCCCCAAGCCTCTCGGCCTCGTCGAGACAAAGCTTGATGTCCTTGTAAAGCAGGTCGGTCGCGAAGCGCAGTGGAAAGCTCCGATCGAGGACGCTGGGAGGGATGCGCTCCTGCGTGGCATAGGAGCGGCCGCTCGACGCGTTGAGTACATTAAGCATCACTGTCGGGCTCAGCCCGGCCTTCGTCCCGAAGACGAGCGCCTCGCAGCTTGCGATCATGGTCGCGGCATACAGCGTGTTGTTTATCACCTTCATCGTCTGGCCGAGGGCTGGATCGGCTCCCAGGTAGAAAATATTCTTTCCGAGAACGCACAGCAGGGGCCCGACTTCCTTGAAGACGGCTTCGGGACCGGAGGCCATGACCGCCAGCGTACCCTTTTCGGCTGCCGCGAGACCGCCGCTGACGGGCGCACCGAGAAAGGCGATGCCGCGTTCTTCCAGGCACGACGCGACCTGCATGGTCGCGGCCGGACCGGTTGTCGAAAGGTCCACAACGACGCGGACCTTGCCGCTCGCCGCGACCTGTTGCGCCACCGACAGAACGGCGGCCGGAAGGGGCAGGCTGAGCAGCAGAATATCGACCTTTCGGGTCATATCCGCAAGGTCGGAGGCCACGCTCGCGCCCTTGGCGACGAGGCGTTCGACCACGTCCCGCTTAAGATCGAAAACGGTGATATTGTGCCCGGCCGCCAAAAGCCGCACCGCGAAATGAAATCCGATGTTGCCAAGCCCGACTAGCCCAATCTGCTTCAACATGGCCTGTAAGGCTCCATCAACGCATTTCATCAATATTGCGCCCGGTAGGGCAGTCGGCCCAATCTGGCATATCGTTCAGACCGGGCCGACAAGTTCTGTGCCAATGTACAAATCAGGCGATCCACATCGACCTGAAATCAAAGTTGCCGAAGGAGACGCCGGTCTTCGACGGCTGTATGCCATGCACCTTATTGCTGAACGCATCGATGCTGCACGGGAAATAAGGTATGATGTAGCCACCTTCTTCGTAGTCGATCTTCTGCATCTGGTGCACGATGTCCTTGCGCTTTTCCGGATCAACTGTGGCAAGAGCTTCGTTGAATAGATCGTTGTATTTGTCGTTCTGGAAATGTGTCTGGCCGAAGCTAGCGCCCTTGACGGTGGCATACCCGGCCATCGCCAGGTAGCCGACGTAGTACCAGGTATCCATTGAGAAATCCCAGTTGAGATAGTTGCTGCCAAATATCTCCGCGACCGTGACCTTGTTTATTTTGACGGTGATACCGGCCTCGCTTGCTTGCCGTGCAAACACCTGCGCGGTTTGCACCACACCGAACGAGATGTCGGCGACCACGAGTTCGATGGTGAGATCCGACTTTCCAGCTTCGGCAAGCAGCGCCTTGGCCTTGGCGATGTCTTGCTGCCGTTGGGGAAGTGATTTGTCGAAATTCGGATCAAACGGACTGAATACGTCGTTTCCGATCGTGGCATTTCCGCCGAAGACGATGTCGTTCATCTTCGGTCTGTCGATGACCAGGCGAAGGGCGTGCCGCACGCGCACGTCGTCGAACGGCGCCTTGTCGCAACGCATGACCAGGGGCGTTATGGCGCCGCCGGGCGATACCAGCACCTGACCGAACACTTTTGCCAGATCGATGGACGCCACCGACAGCTGGTTGATGACATCGACCTGCCCGGATTGCAGGGCGTTCAACTGCGCCGTCTCGTCCTGGAAGTTCGTGATGATCAGCTTCTCGATATGGGGCGCCTTGTCCCAGTAACCGGTGTTGGCGTCGTACACGCTTTCCTGTCCCGGCGTGAACGACGCGAATTTGAACGGTCCGGTCCCGATCGGCTTTTGCGGATCGAACCCGGAGGGAACAATACCAAGCGTGTAAAAGTTCGACGCCAGCACTTGGTCGAGGATCGAATAGGGCCCGTGGCAGGGCAGTTCGAGCGTCAGCTCATCCACCTTCCGGGCTTTCTTAAGGTCAAGGCGCGACAGTGCCGTCACGGAATTATACTGATTGTCGACGACCCGGTTGAAGGTGAAAAGGACGTCGTCCGCACTCAACGGCTTGCCGTTGTGAAACGAGATGCCCGGCTTGAGCTTGACGGTCCAGACCGTCGCGTCCGAATTCGGCTCGAGGCTTTGCGCGAGCGAATTCTCGATCTGCGCATCCTTGTTGAATCGAACAAGCGTGTCGAAAAGTGGGAACGTTCGCCCAAAATCGATGGTCGTGAGAGCGCGGTTGGTGTCGAGGGTGTCCGTCGGGCTGCCTCCCGTCAGTCCTGCCCGCAAGGTTCCCCTAGCAAGGGGGCTTCATCAGCCGCCGAGGCGTTCGGAAGCAGAAGCCCTCCGCCATAAAGTGCGGTGAGGCCGGCGCTGCCGTGCCGAAGCAAACTGCGGCGTGACAATTCGAAATAAAATGGTGACTTCATTGCGTTCTCCTCCCTTTGTTTCTCACGGTAACTCGTCGGCGTGGCGGCGCCTTACCGTCCCATGCCTTACCCCTCTCCGGACCGGGGGATGCGAGGCATGACGATTGCCACGGCGCGGCATGCTGGTCCAGAACCTCGTGTTGTGACGCGCAGGCATGCCTGGTCAGTCCGCGTGTTGATCGGCGCCGCGTTCTTCGGGCTCGGCGAACCGTTCGAACCGCGGAAGGTCGCTGATAAGTCGGCGCGTATAATCTGTCTGCGGCGCGTTAAGGACATCTTCGACCGCACCGCCTTCCATGAGTTGCCCCGCTTGCAGGACGAACACCTGCTGGGCGATGCTGCGGACAAGCGGAAGATTGTGCGTGATGAAAGGAGCGACAGGGACTGTTCCTTCTGCAATCTCCGCAGCATCTCGATGACGGAAGCCTGGACGGACACATCGAGTGCCGACGTGATTTCGTCGCAGATGAGCAAATGCGGCCGCACCACCAGGGCCCGCGCTATCGCGACGCGTTGGCGCTCGCCGCCAGAAAGCTGATCCGGATAAGCATTCAACAGGCGCTTCGGCAGTGATACGGCGTCCATCGTCTCGGCAATGCGCCGTTCCATTGCCTTCCGGTCGAGTTTTGTAAAATGTTCGAGCGGCTGCATGATCAAGCCGCCGATCGTTCGCCGAGGATTGAGGGATGCGTACGGGTTTTGAAACACGTACTGCATTTTGAGTAAGCTGGCGCCGGAACGCTGGCCGATGCGGGGATGAAGCGGTTCGCGCTCGAACCGCATCTCTCCCGTCCAGGATTGATGCAGCCCGACCAGGCACCGGGTCAACGTCGTTTTGCCCGACCCAGACTCCCCAACCAGAGCGACGCATTCATTCTGACCGACCGATAGATTGATTCCGCGCAGCACATGGTGACCCCCGTAATAGGCCTGCAGGTTGTTGATCTGGAGAACGGGGCCGGCTTGCCCCGCATCCGCCGCGCTGTGCTCGATCTGGGCGTCACCGTCATCGTTGGCACGAAGGACAGCCGCTTCGCGGCTTTCGACAGTGTTGGCAAGAAGGCAGCGTACCACGTGCTGCTCTTTGCCGACGACGGTCATTTGAGGAAATTCCGCTTTGCACTTGACGGAACTGATGGCGCAGCGCGGCTCGAAGGAGCAGATCGCGTCCGCCTGGCCTATTTGCGGACGAATGCCATCCATGGCGACGAGACGGATACGGCGCTGCGCGGAAGGCACGGCGCGAACAAGGCCGCGCGTGTAGGGATGCTGCGGGTTCGACAGGACCTCCGAGGCGGGCCCGCTCTCAACCACGCGTCCGGCGTAGAGAACCGCCACCCGGTTGGCCAACTCCGACACCACGGCCAGGTCGTGGCTCACATAGATCATGGCCAGGCCGTACTTCCTGCGAAGTGATTTCACCGTATCCAGGATCGTGCGTTGCGTTGTGGCGTCCAGGCCGGTCGTCGGCTCGTCCATGACGATGAGGCTCGGTCGGCAGGCGAAGGCCATTGCGATCGCGACGCGCTGTTGCTGGCCGCCGGAAAGCTGGTGCGGAAAAGCATCCAGAACGCCGGCTACAGATGACAGCCCGACCTCGCCCAGCATCTGCAAGATGCGTTCATCCGCCTCACTAGCGGTTCGTCCGTGGGCGGTAGCGCCTCGCGCATTTGCGAGCCAATGCGTCTGGCCGGATTGAGCGCCGTACCCGGATCCTGGGGAACATAAGCCAGCACGTTGCCGCGCAGCTTGACCATCGCCTTGGCCGACAGGCCGGTTATGGCCATCCCGTTGACGCTGACCCTGCCTGAAGCCACCTCCAGGCCGCGCCTTGTATGGCCGATCATGGCGAGGCCCAGGGTCGTTTTTCCGGAACCGGATTCGCCGACAATTCCGAGAATTTCCCCGGTCGTGAGCGTCAACGACACATCGCGAACGACTTCGGCGCCCGTGGCCTGGATGCGGACGGTTAGATGCTCCACGACAACGCGGGGATTGGTTTCGGCATCTGCACCGCGGCCCTGCTTATCTTGATCGTTCAAGTTTGACCCCCTACTTGGGGTCTGCTTTTCGCGGCCAAAGCCTGCCTGCCCGCCGGGTCCGCTTGGCCGATACCGAACGGTCCGATCCCAAGGCAACGCGCGCCACGGCGTCGGCAAAGGTGTTGATGCCGATCGCAAAGATCATGAGCAGGATGGCAGGTGCTAGGATGGCCCAGGGATTGAGGGACGCTCCTATTCGGTTCTCATTGATCATGTAGCCCCAATTGGCATTCGGGGCTGGAACCCGAAGCCGAGAAAGGCCAAGCCGGCCATGATGATGATCGAATAGGTTATGCGAAGGCCGGTCTCGACCATCAGCGTCGTCGTCAGGTTCGGCAGGATTTCGCGCCGCATAACCGCGCCCGGCTTTACACCGGTGATGGCCACCGCTTTGACGAAGTCGCGTTCGGAGACGTCCAATGCGGCAGAACGGATGACCCGGGCTACTTGCGGGGCATGGGAAACGCCCACGGCCAGGACGAGCAGAGAAAGGGAGTTGCCGAACACTGAAACGAGCAGCAAGGCGAAGACAAGCTGCGGAAATGCGAGGATGATGTCGACGACGCGCATGATGATATTGTCCGCCCAACCGCTGAGATAGGCCGCCGTTATGCCCGCCGTGGTGCCGGCCACCACGCCGAGCGCGGTTGCGCACGCGGCCAGAATGATGATCTGCCAGCCCCCGGTAAGTGTGCGGCTCAAGACGTCGCGGCCCAGCAGGTCGCCGCCGAGAAACGCATCGGCCGACGGCTTTGCGAGCGTTGCGACAATTCCGACCTCGTTCGGATCGCGCGGCGCAAGGAAGGGTCCGGCGAACGCGATCGCAAGGATAATGAAGCTCAGCACGAGCCCGATGGCACCGCGCCGCGACAACGCCGCGCGTTTGATCACATGGAGCCACTCGGACCGCCGGATCGGGACTACGTCGTCCACGATTACATGGCTCATCGCGGGAACCTCTTGCGCGGCGTGGCCAGCAACACCAGCAAGTCGGTGACGATGCTGATGACCACATAAAGAATCGCCAACAAGGTGACAATGAATTGGATCGTTGGGATGTCCCTGCCCTGGACGGCGTTGTAGAGCCCCAAACCCACGCCGGAATAGTTGAAGATGGCCTCCACGACGACAACGCCGCCCGACAGGTAAAGCATTGTCAGGCCGCTCGCCTGGATGGTCGCCGCGACGGAGTTCGGCAGCGCATGCCGAAACAGGATCTGCGTGTTGTCGAGGCCTTTGAGCCGGGCCATCTCGACATATTCGCTTTCCAATGCCTCGATTGTCGCCGCCCGCATCATTTGGAATATGTAAGGCACCGACACGATCACCAGCACCAGGATCGGCAATACCGTCAGCGACGGATGATTCCACGGCCGCTCACCCGGTGGGATCGTGGAAACGGCCGGAAACCAATGAAACACGTTGGTGGCCAACAGAACGGTTACGAAGATCGCAACGACAAATTCAGGAAGGGATATTGTCGCCAGGGACAACACCGAAAGAAATTGATCGATCGGCCTCCCGCGCCGAATCGCAGCGACAAGACCCAGACCAACCCCGATAAATATGCCTATCGTCCCTGCCGTGACGACCAGTGTCGCCGTATTGACCAGTTGCGGTCCAGTCAGTTGCGCAACCGGCTGATCGTTGACCAGGCTATTGCCAAAATCGCCTCGCACCAAACCACTGACCCAGTGCAAGTACTGTTTCACAGGCGGCTGGTCGAGCCCCATTTTCTTCTCGAGGAGAGTGACCTTTTCCGGCGTTGCGTTGCGGCCCAGAACCGTGCGCGCCGCATTGTCGGGAAGCAGTTGCGTCGCTGCGAACACGAAGATGCTCACAATGACGATCGTCAATACGCCGAGAACAAGGCGCTGGATCAGGAGGTCTCTGATCGGATGGGCAACAGAACCGCGACGCTTCCCGTAGGCAGCGGGCGGTGTTTCATTGTATGAACCGATGCTCGTCGACACTCAGACACCCATACTGAGCGGTTCATCGTGCGAACCGAGTTGGCACTGATCACCGCACGATCGCATCTCGACTTCGCCAGATGATCGCAACCCGATGCGGTGGGGCTAGTGCGAACTGGAATGTCGCGCGAGTCGCCGGTGAAAAAATGCGTTTAACCATTGCGGCCCCACTGAGCCGCATGCCATCGGATCATGTGACTTCGGCAGCCTTCCGCATGCATTTATCGCAGGGATCGCCTCAGCCCGGGGCGCACTGCTCCCCAACATAGTCCAGCAGCAAAGTCACCACGAGTCAATTGGAATTGGGACCGTGCGTACCAGGATTTGAGACTGGACAGCGTTTATGTCGTTCGCCGCGCGACCCCGGCGGATGCGCCTCAATTCAATTTCACGCCGTCCCTCGTCAGTGTATCTGCGACGGCTTTGATTGACTCGCCGAGATTATCGACAAGAAGGTCGATGTCATCCTTGCTGAGGATGAGCGGTGGCGACAGCACATTCAGGTGTCCGACCGGGCGCACCAGAATTCCCCTGCTCTGCGCCTCGGCCGTAATGCGCCTGCCAATGCCCACGGATGGCTCCAACAATTTCTTGGATTGTTTGTCTGCGACGCTTTCGACGCACAGCATGAAGTGGCTGCCGCGCGCGTCGCCCACCAAGGGCAAATCGCACAGTTCTTTCAAACGCGCCTCGAAATAAGGTCCGACCTCGCGAACATGGCCGCAAATATCTTCCCGTTCCATGATCTCGATGTTCTTAAGCGCGGTCGCGCAGCAGAGCGGATGGCCGGAGTAGGTGAAGCCATGCGTGAATACCGCACCCTCGGCCTGAGGCACGCTGAGCACATCGTAGATTTCATCCGAAATGATTGTCGCCGACAGAGGAACATAGGCTGAAGTCAGCCCCTTTGCACATGTGATGATGTCCGGTACCATACCAAATACGGATTCCGACGCAAAAAAATGCCCAAGGCGCCCGAAGGCCGTAACAACTTCGTCGGCCACGTAAAGCACACCATATTCCCGGCAAAGCTCGGCCATGCGGCGGTGATACCCTTTCGGCGGCACCACGACCCCGCCCGCGCCCTGGATCGGCTCGGCAAAAAACGCGGCGACATTCTCGCCGCCCAGTTCCTCGATTTTGGAACGCAATTCGTCGACGAGAAAATCGAGAAATTCCGATTCGCTCATATTGTCCGGCCGGCGATACATGTTGGGTGACGACACGCGATAGATCAGGCCCTCGCGGACAAGGTCGAAACCGATATGATCGAAGTCGATGCCCGTCATCGACATGGCGAGATACGTGCTGCCATGGTAGCCGTCCTGGCGGGTGATGATCTTTTTCTTCGTCCGCTTGCCCAGACGATTGAAGTAAAAGTGGATCATCCGCACCGCTGTGTCGTTGGCGACGGATCCGCCCGACCCGTAGAAGATATGATTGAGCGATCCGGGCGCAAGCTCAGCGAGCTTGGCCGCCAGTTCCGCCGGCGGCACCGACGTGTAGTGACCGAATGTAGAGCAAAAGGCGATCTCACGAGCTTGCTGCGCCATCGCTTGCGCCATCTCTTCGCGACCATAGCCTATGTTCACGCACCAGGCGCCCCCAACGCCGTCGAGATACCGCCGGCCCTCGCCATCCACGAGATACGCGCCATCAGCACCGGTAAAAACCATTGAACCGGTCTGCTTGAACGTCGAAAAATCCGTAAACGGATGAATATGATGATTCAGATCCTGCTGCTTGACCGTGTCAACATCGTAATTCCGATGAACAGACATTCGCTCACTCCCGCCATTTGCCCCTTTTAGGCACATTGTCATTCATACGCCCGTCATCGGCGCAGCAGCACGAGTGCACGACGCCGACCGACTCCAAAGCCACAAAAGGTTATCGGGGCATTTCGCGCGGATTTCAAACCAGGGTCAAGGCTGCCCGGACCTAGGTGCGTCGTTGTGCGTGCTGCCCTGGAGGCGACATGCACTGAACAACCTATCAGGACTGCCTTCGGCACGATTGACATTCAGCGCCAAAGTTGCGGCTCCTGATCCAGCGCAACAGCAAGCGGCGGTAACATCCACGCATTCGATCAAAAGGCCTCAAGCATGCCGAGCTCGGCCCGTCCTTGCCGCTGTCTCTGAAGGCGAACCGTGCGCAGAGAGGATCGTGCGAACGTCGCTATTGCGAAACAAAGCCTCCATCCACCGCTATGGATTGGCCTGTTACATAAGACGCCCGGTCAGACAACAGGAATGCTGCAACCGCCGCGACCTCCTCGGGCTCAGCAATGCGCCCGATCGGGATATTGGCCGCGAATGGATGGACACTCGTGCCGTCGGTCAGTTTCACAATGTCCGGTTCGGTCATCGGAGTGCGGGTTGTCACGGGATTGATCGTGTTTACCCTTATGCCTTTATCGGCGAATTCCACGGCCGCACCTCGCGCAAACGCGGCCAACCCACCCTTGCTGGCGCAGTAGATGGCGGCCCCGGCAAAGGCCGTGTCTGCCAGAACCGATCCATTGAAGACGATCGATCCGCTGCCCCGATCGAGCATTGTAGGCAGAACGGCTTTCAGGCAGAAAAAGGCGCTCTTCAGATTGGTATCGATATGTGCATCCCAGGTCGCTTCGTCCTGGTCGACCAGCGGCGGGGCAAGTTGATAAATACCCGCATTCGCAAACAGGCCGTCAATGTGGCCAAAATGCTGGATGAATCGCTTCGTCATGTCCTCGACGGCCACCCATTTTGTCAATTCGGCCGGGACGAACATAACATTGTTGCCTCGTGCCCTAATCTCGGCGGCAATCTTCTCACCTTCCGCAACGTTGCGGCCTGTTAAGGCCACCCTTGCTCCCTCTTTGGCAAAATAGAACGAGGCAGCGCGCCTATGCCCGATGTGGCCCCCGTTATAAGCAAAACCTTGCCTTCTAGCTCTCCCATCGTATGTCTCCCTATCTATGAAAAAGCCTGGCCTCGAGCTAAAGCGGCAGTCCTGCACTTTGCTTGCACGGATCGCTTAACCTTAGCCGTCCGAGCGGATGGACATCCTGGCCTGCGCTTCGGCCCTTCAGACCCTGTGCCGGTCTCGCACGGGATGGTTCAATTCAATCAGACATTGGGCTGTCCTGCGCCGCGGTGTCCTGACAGGTTCCCAGTCGCCGCGACGTTGGGCTCGATATTGAACCGGCGTCAGGTTCATCTGGGATTTGAAGTGCCGCGAAAATGCGCTTGTTTCACTAAAGCCGACACTCAGAGCAACCTCTGTGATCGACATGGCGGTGGCCTCCAGCAGGGACGCGGCTAGCAAGATCCTGACTTCATTTCGCAACTCCAAAAAACTGACGCCGATCTCCTGCAGGCGTCTTTGAAAAGACCGCGGGCTCATGCCGAAGTCTGCCGCCGCGCAGTCCATGTCATGCGACTCGCCGCAACGAAATACCGCCACAAGCCAGGCCCGAATGGCATCGCTCAGACCGAGGCGTCCCTGATCCGCCGTCCATGTCTCTTCGGGCTCCGCAGGTAAGGAAATGTCGTCGACGCGGACCGATGTGGGAAGCGCGCAATCCAGGAAACGAGCTGGAAATGCGATGAGATTGTATGGACGATTGAAAAGGACCGGACACTGGAAATGCTGTCCGAACGCTGCGGCGTCCTGAGTCGCGTGGGCAAATTCCACGCGGCTGGGATGCCAGTTTGCTTCCAAGAGGTTCTTCAGAATCGCATGGTGGCAGGCGATGGTAAGATTGGCGTCCTGTTCGCGATACCGTACGCCGGGATCGGTTATCAGGTATTTGAGATAGGCCATTCCGTTTTCAGTGGTCAACTCAGTCCGGGACCGGCTTTGTAAAAGCGGGTAATGCCGGATGAACTGCCTCAAGCCCTCGCCGATGCTAGCGGAGGACAGGTATTTGCGACCAGCAACCCCGAGCGCGCTGTAAGGCCGGTATGCGCCAAGAGACAAACCGAGTGTCGCGTCGTTCCGGTCGGCGGCGGCGGCTTCCAGCATAGTCGAATATGTGGCGAGCGGGGTAACGCGCGAGGTGGCAGAATACTTCAAATTGCGCAGTCCGGACTGGGCCACGACCGAATTAACATTGACGCGGAAATGAGGAAGAGTCGCCAGAAGGCTCTGTGTCGATAAATTGGAAACGGTGCCGTACTCTATCGGTGACACAGCTCCACCTTTCCTTCAAACGAGTGGCTCAACAAATCAGTCTTATCCAGCGCCCGCCCATCCACCGTGCCGCGATGCGCGGATTCGACCTTCTCGCGAAAGCAAAGCTCAAGCGTAACGTTGGGCTGACTCTCCCAACCCGACGCCTTACCAAGCTTCTCATTCTCCGTCATCTTCATCAAGCGCTCACGCTTCCAAAAGCGCGAAACGGATCGAAACCGGCGTGGATCGGACATGAAAGCGGCGGCGCCGAAGAACGGCTCATCGCTGGCGGATCTTTGAACCGCCCAGCGTGCGCAGAGTCAATGAATGATCTAGGCGTCATAGTCCTTACCGGGTAGTGCGCCGGGCCCAACGAATGCGTCGAGGATATTCTTCGTCAAAACCGAAACGGAATTGTTGTAATTGTTCCAGGACAAGGCAGCGCTCCAGGCAATCGAGCCCGTCGAGAACACAGCACCGTCATTTGGCGTCGTGAAATAAACGAGGTCCGCGCGGACCCAAGGGTTCTCCGTCCCGCCAAGGCCCGGGGTCGAGAACATGATCTCCTCCTGGACGAGAACATAATTGTCGCTGAACGGCTCCGAGGATGCCAGGATGCGGGCATGGGGCGGCGTGCCGTGCATGAGATCGTAGCGGTCAACCTCCGATCCGGCCGCTCCCCCTGAAACACTCCGAAGTCCCCCACGACGTCGCCATCGATCCCCTTGAAAATCCATGAGACGCTCCGGTGGTAACTGTCGGGCATCCGGCGGAACGCTGCTGCGACGTCTTCTCCATCTGCGGTGTAGCCGACGCCGACCAGCTTCTGGGGAGCGCGGCCGCGATGCCGCCACAAGCCGCTCCGTTCCCCCGTTGTTGCCAGATAATGCTCGCCGGGCCGCGACTGCCAGGCTCGGTTGCCTGCATCCAATCGGCGGATTTCCATGACTGAGAGGTCATCGTCCCGGAATCCGACACACCAGTAGTAGCCGTTGCCACCGAGATAAAGGAGACGGCCGCCATCTGCCAGATAATCTTCGGTCGCGTCCATCATGCGCTCCGAATAATATTCGTTGTGGGTCCCGTTCAGAACGACCTTGTACGGCTTGACAGCGGCGATGCCGTCGCGGTGAAGATCTTCATCCGTGATCACGTCATAGCTGTATTCCATCGCCTCAAGCCAGGCGACGATATAGAGGTCGGCCGCGAACTGCCACGGACCCGGAGCGCCCGGCGTGCGGTATTTTGGTCGGAAATTGATGATGGGACGGCGATAGGAACTGTAGCATATGCCGGCACCGTCATTGTGGGCGTTGTAGGTCGATAGGCCGAATTCCGCATCGTTTTTATACACCTCCACATCGATGTCCTGAACCACCGATGTGATCGCGCTGACGGACTGAAACATGGCGCCGTCGAAGGCGCCGCTGCCATTGGCATAAGCCAGATAGCTTGCCGTCGGCATGATCAAGACGATGTCACCAGTCGGCTTTTGCGGACGCACGACGAAAGGTGCGAATTCCTCGGCGTCGTCCTTGGTTAGTTTGACCGCGTAGACGCCCGACCGCAAATCTTGCGGCACGGTGAGGGCAAGGGTCGGCGCCCAACCGCAGTCCGTCAGCGCGTCGGCGTGGAACTCGATGCCGCCATATTCGTTCGGCGCCAAGCGAAAGCAGTCATTTCGTCCGGACCAGTTCCAGCCGGTCTGGCCACGCACCGGCCTGTTCACGCCTTCCGCATGGACGCCGTTCGGGCCCATATCCGTCACAGTGTCGCCGATGCCCTGGTCCATGTAGCCCGCACTTGTGTCCCAATAGGCGAGCATGTTTGCCGCGTCGGGCAGCGCCCCGTCGCGTATCGCGTCGAGTTCCGGGCGCGCCAAAGCCCCGCGTTGCATGCCGCAACGGTCGATCTTGCCATTGTAGCACTGGCTGAAAAACGTACCGCGAGTCTGATTGTCGTCTGCGGCAGCGCCGATCACGAAAGCCGCGTTGACCGCTCGGATTGGCCGCACGCGCAAGGTTTCGGAAAGATGCGAGCGATAGTCATAGGGGACGATTTTGGAAAGAAGACTGTTGTAACGGTTGATCACCGGCTCCTGATAGAGCGTCGCAACCCCACTGGCGGCGTCGTAGCTCACGGCCACGAAGTACCAGATGCGGGCGACCAGCGGCACGTCCGCCGAAATGCTGTCGACCGCCTTTCCATCGCCGACCCAGAATTCCAGACGCCCTTCGGGATTGATGCCGAAACCGAAGCCCTCCGTCTGCCTTGTCTGCCAGCGGCCCAGTATGACCTGCCGTCCCTCGCCGAGCAGCGTCGGAAAAATGTAGGCGTGCAACGTGAACGGCCCGGTGTGCGCGAGTTTGTCGAGCGCGTCGGCCACCCGAAGAAAGTTGCCCTTCTGGATGTGTTGCTTTCGCGCCGGCCACTCCTGTTCGATGGAGGACGCGACCGGCTGTTCGATATAGCCGGGCCCTTGCGGATTCTCGTCTCCGTGGATCAAGCGCACGAGTTGGGCTGTTACCGATTGCGTGCCCTCGGCGCTGACCATGACGTTCAGCAGGTCGCCCGGTTTGACGGAAATCTTGTCAGTGTACGCCGAGATGCGGATCTTTGCCATGTGCTGCACTACCTTGTCTTCACGCTTCCATGAGGTCCTGAACGCGCTTCAGGAACACGGCATGGCGTGCATCCTCTTCTGTGGGGTAGATTTTGTCATCGACGATACGGGGCGGCACGCCTCGTTTGCCCGACAGCGCGACGATACGGTATTCCGCGAAAGCCTTGATGGTGAGAACGGCGTATTTGTCCACAACGGAGGCGCGGCGGAAGTAGGTGAGAAGGCGATTGAGGTTCTCGCTTCGCCGTTCTCGAAAACTGTTCCGGTGTTCTTCGATCAGTTCGTCGGTTATCAGCGCTTTCAGCTGCCTGCGGATCGCTACATCAAACCGCTGCTCGTAGATCTTTTGCTTGTCGGCAATTTCGGTCGCTTGCTCTGGCATGATTTCGCTTCCTTTTGTCCGGGTGTCTGCACGCTCGCTCTTTTGCTTGGCGCGCCAGGCGCGGAACTGGGAGACGCTGCCGAAAAGGCCGCCGCGGAAAAACAGCACGGTGAGGAGCATGATCCCTGCAATGAGTATCAGGCGCGCGGGTCCGAAGCCGATGAGCACTTTGTCGAAGAAAACGACGATCAACGTGCCCGCGACTGCGCCTTCGGTCGTGCCGATTCCGCCGATCACGATCATTCCCAGCATCAGCAGCAGTTGATCCATCGTGAACAACGACGGCGATACCCCGTGCTGCAGGCTCGCATAGAACCCACCCACGCCCCCAAGCGCTGCCGACGATACGAGGAAGACCTGAATGCGGACGCGCCGGTAGTCGATGCCTAGGGCTTCGGCGAATGCCTCGTGCCCTTCCGGCGCAGCGCGCAAAAGACGTCCGAGACGCTGGCCGTCCACGATCCGGTACAAAACCAAAGAAAGGACGAGGACGAACAATGCCGCGTAATAGCCCAGGATCAACCCGCCCTTGTCAGACAGCGACGACGGCACGAAACCGTCCACGCCGAAAAGGCCGCCGACCGATGCTCCGAGAATGCGGGACTGCGATGCATAGGCTCGGCACAGCTCGGAAATGCCGACGGTCAGCAACGCGTAATAGAAGCCCTCCATTCAGATCGCGGGAATGGAGATGATGACCCCGAAAGCCAGCCCGAAAAGAGGTCCTGCGAGCAGGACGGCCCACCAAGGAAGCCAAAATAGACCGATAGGACGGCCGTCCCGTAGGCGCTAACCCCGACCGTGGCGAGACTGGCGAGAGAAAGATGCCGGCTGTGCCGATCTGCAGCATCCAGATGACGTTGATCGCGGCATAGATCGCGAACGTCGTCGCGGCCGACACCACCGCGTTGCTGCCGAAAAACGTCGGAACGGTCGATAGCACCAACAGCGCGATCAACCAGAGGACAGGGCGCCAGTCGGCGATGCGCCACTCCGCCCTGAGCGTGAACGGATTGTGGCGGACCTTTGCCAGCAAGGGCGTTCGACGCGTGAAGGGGTATCGCAATCGCCGCCTGCTGCGCTCGCCCCTTAGGTCGAGGCGGCCTGGCACGCGCCGATGGCCGACGAGCTCAGTCTCGCCGGCTTGCGGCCCCGGCGTTCCGGTCGCGGCGGCCACGGAATCTGCGCCGCCCTCGGTCTTCAGGATTTCTCGGGGTGACATGAGCTACTCGCGCGTGTGCTCGATCATCCCGGCGATGCCGCGCGGGCGAACGAGCAAAACAGCGATGATGAAGAGGAACTGTGCGATCAGAACATATTGCCCGCCTAGCGTGAGCGCAGTAACGGACTCTACAAACCCGATCAAGATAGCGGCGATGAGCGCCCCGCCCACGCTCCCGAGCCCTCCTGCGAGGGCGACCACCATGCCTTTCGCGAGCGGCATCGCACCCGACGTCGGGCTTACGAAATAATTCTGGGAAAGCAGGACCGCCGCAAGTCCGGCCATCGCGCCGGTGAGCATCATGACGGAGATCGCCGTCGAGCGCAGCCCGACGCCGACGAGCGCGGCGCCTTCGGGATTTTGCATCATCGCCCGAATTTCAAGCCCCCTGCGGCTGAACTTCATCCATGACAGGGTCGCCAGCATCAGCGCTGTGGAACAGACGATGGTGCCAACCTTGTCATAGGTGATCGTGACGGGACCGGCATGGAAACTTCCAGCCCCGAATATTTTCGGCAGGGCCTTCACCTGCAAGCCGAAAACCCAGATGAGAAATTGGCCACCGATAAGGCTGATGGCGAGCGTCGCTATTAGGCTGCGCAACGGAAAGTTTGGCTTGTCGTAGAGCGGAAGGAAAGCAACGCAGCCAATGATTGCTCCCGTCACGGCGCCAGTAATTATGCCGCCGGCCAGGACGGCCGGTCCGCTTGCACTGATGTTCTGCGAGACGAACCAGGCGCCATAACCGGACATGGCAAAGGTGAAGCCCTGCGCCATGTTGATCATCCCGAGGCTCGACCAGATAATTGAAATGCCGACCGCCATCAAACTATAGATCGCCGCTAGCGAAACGGTCGTTATGACGAGGTAATACGGGTCCAAGTTTTCGACGCCTCTAGGTTGTCAGCGCTTCGCTGATGCTGGCCGCGGGATCATTGCGCGTCTCCCGTTCGGGCGCGGAGACCAAAGTGCCCCCTTGCAGGTTTCCGCCGTGCAACCCAACAAGGCGCGAAACCTTGCCTTCGAGCAGCGACAGGTTCTGCTCGGCGATCACCATCGCGCCATCATGGAGGTCGATGCGCGCCAATGCCTCGACCACGCTCTTGCTGATCTTGGGCGCAAGACCAAGGGAAGGCTCGTCCACCAAAAGGAGCTTGGCCTCGCACATAAGGCCCCGGCCGAGGCTAACCATTCGCCGCTCTCCGCCGGAAAGCTTGCCGACGGGTTGGCGCAGCAGCTTTTCCAGCGACGGGAAGATGGCCAGTACGCGATCGCGCCGCATCTTGCGCTCCCGCCAGGCGCGCGGCGTGTAGGCGCCGCTGTCCAAATGATCGGCGACGGTCAGCCCATGGAACAACGCATCGCCCTGCGGCATCAGCGAAACCCCCATGCGCACGATCTTATGCGTCGACCGCCCCGGTCCGTGGCTGCGCGTTCCGCCAATCTCGGTGCCGTCGAACATGATCGAGCCGCTCTGCCAGCCGGTGAGGCCGACGATGGCCTTGAGCAGAGTCGACTTGCCGTGGCCATTGAGGCCGATAAGGCCGATGCGCTCACCAGCATGCACGTTCAGGCTCACGCCGTGCAGAACGCGAAGCGGTCCATACCCCGCCGCCAGATTTTCGATGCGCAAGATCTCGGTCACGCCGCCTCCATGTCGAAATAGGCGGCACGCACCTTCGGGTCCTTGAACACCGTCTCGACTGGTCCTTCGGCGATGATCTTGCCGAGGTCGAGCACGACCACGCGGTCGGCGATGGCGCTCAGCAGTTCCAGTCGGTGCTCCACGAGGATGATCCCGATGTTCAGTTCACGCGCCAGATAACGGATCGTCCTGTCGAGTTCGTCGATCTCCGAATTGATGAGGCCGGCCGCCGGCTCGTCGAGAAGAAGGACCCGGACGTCGCGCATGAGCAGACAGGCCAAAAGGAGCTTTCTGCGGTTGAGCGTATCGAGGCTGCCGGCAAGTGCCGTCGGCGAAACCTCCAGCCCAACCAGCCCCGCCGCACGCTCCGCGTGGAAGCGCGTCAGATGAGGAAGATAGGCCTGGCGCGAGGCGCGGAAAACCTCCGCGACGGTCAACGCTTCGGGCACGACCGGTGACTGATAGGTCCGGCCAAGTCCGAGCGCGGCCCTGGCGAAGAGCTTGAGCGACGTGATGTCACGTCCATCGAACAGGACCCGGCCTTGGCTCGGCACGTAGCGGCCGGAAAGTATTTCGAAAAGGGTGGTCTTGCCGGCGCCGTTTGGACCGATGGCGCCAAGTATCTCGCCCGGCTTTAGGTCGAGCGAGATTCCGTCCAGGATCGTGCGCCCGCCGAGGCGGATCCCTATGCCTTCGCAGCCGAAAAGCATGACAGGCCTACCGCGCTGCCACGCTCAGGCCCAAGGCACGGACTTGAACTTGGACTCGGCGAGTGCCGTCGGCTGGATGACCTTATGCTCGCCATCCTGGACCTGGTAGTACAGCTGGGCCATTCCCTGATTCATGTCCTTTGTCTGCATCGGATAATGCAGGCCTGCCTGGTCTTCGTTGTTCATGTTGATCGTGCCGACCACGCCGCGGTAGGGGTGGGTTCGGATATAATCGGCGACGGCCTTGAAGTCCGAGGGGTCGGCGCTTTGCCAAGCGTTTTTCAGGACGTTGACGGTATCATAAGCCAACGCCGGACAAGACAGCGGCACCGGCCCGGGATGGCGCCGCTGGAACTTCGCGCGGAATTCCTTGCCTTGGGCGTTGGGATAGATGCCGAACATCGTCGACCAGACCATCCCTTCGGCGGCGCCACTGGCTATTTGCAGAAATTCCGTTTGCGACGGCCCATAGTGAATGTAGACAAGCGCACCCTTGACCGGGTCGTTGATGAATTGCTGGCAGAACGCGGCCTCTTCCGAGGCCGACCAGTAATCCAGCATGATCGTGCCGCAACCCTCCTGCTTGATCGCCTGCATGACCGGTCCCCAATCCTGCACCGGGTTTTGAATGTCCGTGATCGTCGCCAGCGTGAATTTACTTTGCGGAAGAGTTTTGATCACCTCGTCGGCGATCGTCATGTTGTACTGGCTGGACTCGCAGATCAGGTGAACCTTGTTGTTGATAGGCTTCCACACGCCATCGGCCGCGGTCGCTTCAAGGAATTTCGGAAACATCCGGCCGTAATAGATCTCAGGTGGGTCCAGATGGAAGAAATTCCAGTATTTGTCCCGGTTCTTCTTGCCGTATTCGATCAGCGCGATGCTGGTGTCGCCTGTCAGGTACGGCGCCTTCCAGTCGCCCAGGGCTTCTATGCCCGGGATGCGCGAATAGAGGAAATTGCACCCGATCGCGTGGGGCTGCGAGATCGGCGATCGCCCGCATTCCCGCCTGGGTCCCTTCGACCGTCCACAAATCAATATCATTGCGGACGACCTGTATCTCACGTCCCCGCACGCCACCCGCGGCGTTGATTTCGTCGGCCGCCAATTGCGCGCCGTTCAGATAGTCGGTGAAATCCGGAAGCTGGGCTACCACGACCGAGAGGCGGATCGGTTCATTGTTTGCGGCCAGCGAAGGAGCGAAGTACGGAATGGCCAGCGGCGCGCCGGCTACCGCCGCGATACCTTTGACGACCTGGCGTCTGGAAAATTTCGGTTTGGAGTCGATCATCTCTTTCCCCTGTCGCTTCTCGCCGCGTTTCTTTGAGGCGCCTCGTCGAGGCGTTCTTGCCCGGTGCCGGGCTCACCGCCAGGCTTCGTTTCGAGCCTGTCCCCATTTTTGCCAGCGTAGCATCGGCGCCATCCCCCAACTTGACAGTTTACGCCAAAATGCAGCGCCTTGCCGCGAGACCGATCGTCTTCGCGGAGACCAGGCGCCGCACAGCGAATCGAGCGCTTCGCGCAGCGGTCGGCGATGGGGTAATCCCGTTTTTTAGGACTTGAACGTCCCGAAATATTGACAATGCCCGACAAATAATGTTTTGAGCGGACTTGGGCAAGGGCCCAGCGGCACTGGCGAGATCGTTGGACGAAACGGGCGTCCGGAACGATTTGCGCGCGGCCGCGTTCGCAACGGGGCACGGGCGGATTGAACCAGACTTACGACTATATCATCGTCGGCGCGGGTTCGGCAGGCTGCGTTTTGGCCAACAGGTTGTCGGCGGACCCGACTGTCTCGGTGTTGCTGCTTGAGACCGGAGCGGAACCAAAGGGCTGGAAACTGGACATGCCGGGTGCCCTTGGGCATGCCTTGAAGACGAATTATGTCGCCACCTTCTATTCCGAACCCGAACCTGAACTTCATGGACGGCGGCTTTATTCGCCGCGAGGCCGGGTTCTTGGCGGCAGTTCGTCGGTCAACGGAATGGTATATATTCGCGGACACGCAAAGGATTTCGACCATTGGCGGGATCTCGGAGCGGTCGGCTGGGGTTATGCGGACGTCCTCCCCTATTTCCGCCGCGCGGAAGGATTTTCCGGACCCAAGGACGAATACAGGGGTGACGACGGCCCGCTCAAGACGAGAAGCGGCACCGATACGCTGGACACATATGACCGCATGTGGCTCGCCGCGGGCCTTGAGGCCGGCTATCCCAACACCAGTGATGTGAACGGATACTGCCAGGAGGGCCTAGGCCCCTATAGTTCGACCACATATAAGCGCCGTCGTTGGAGCACCTTTCGCGCCTATCTCGAACCGATTATGAATCGGCCGAATCTGACTGTCGTGACGAAAGCCACGGCTAGGCGTGTAGTGCTCGATAACAAACGCGCGACGGGCGTGGATTATGAGATAGACCGTGTCGCGCAGCATGCCTCGGCCAGGCGCGAGGTTATTGTCAGCGGCGGCACCTTTGGCAGCCCCCACTTTCTGATGCTTTCCGGGATCGGCAACGCGGGGGATCTGAAGAAGCGCGGCGTGGACCCGGTCCACGACCTGCCCGGCGTGGGCGAGAACTTGATCGACCATCCTGACGTGCCGGTAGCCTACACCAGCACCCGCCACGACACACTCCGCTCCATGCTCAGCCCGATCGGCCAGATCAAGGCCGGCGTTCGCTGGTTCCTGAATATGGCAGGCCCCTGCGATACCGCTCACCTACACGTTGGCGGCCACATAAGAAGCGCCGCGGGCGTCGAATGGCCGGATCTCCAGTTCCATTTCTTGCCGCTGTGCTACACGTTGAAGGACGACGGGTCGCATGATTTCGCCCCTTTCCACGGATTCTTGGCCCATGTCGCGTTGAGCCGCCCGGCCAGCCGCGGCAGGCTGTGGCTAAATTCGGCAGATCCCTATGACCAGCCGAAATTCATCTACAACTATTTCAAGGTCGCATCGGATCTCGAGTCAATGCGAAGGGGAGTGAAGCTCCTGCGCGAAATCTTCGGATCGAGTGCTTTCGACGCGGTGCGCGGGGAAGAGGTCATCCCTGGTCCGTCGGCCAAGAGCGACGAAGACATCGACGCGTTTCTGAGACGAGCCGTGCAGACCGAATATCACCCATGCGGCACCTGCCGGATTGGACGCGACGATGATCCGATGGCCGTCCTGGATGCGCAGTGCAGGGTTAGAGGGTTGGACGGCCTGAGGGTCGTCGACGCGTCGGTCATGCCTGACATTACCAATGGCAATCTCAACGCGCCGACCACCATGATCGCCGAAAAGGCATCGGACATGATATTGGGCCGGCAGGCGCTCGCACCATCGAACGCCCCTGCCTGGATCAATCCGCACTGGCAGAACGCCCAAAGATAGGTCGGGACGCCGGACGAAGGCCACGGCATCGGGCTGGAAGGCAGCGTACGGAACAGGCAGCGGCACAGAGCCGGCAGCGGTGATCGCAAGGACTTCAAGCCTCTAAAGGCGGGCGACCTCTTTGCGGAGTACTCGCATCGTTTGCATGGCCGACCGTCGCCCGATGCACTCACGACGTGAGCGACGATGCAAGCGGCTACAGTCTTGTGGTCGGATCACGCCGTGCTTTTCGCAACGAGTCAGGCCTTACGGCGCAAGCGTATGACGACGTCGACATGGGCAATCTCGTATCCGTCCGGGGGCTCCGGTATGCCGTCCACGTCGGCACCCGCCTCTATATCGATGACGGCATTGTCCTCTTTGAAGAAGAAATGATGATGGCTTTGAGGATTTGTATCGAAATAGGTTCTTGAGACGTCAAGCGCCAATTCCCGTATGAGTTTCAACGCGGAGAGCTGATGCAGCGTATTGTAGACGGTGGCCAGCGACACATTGATACCGGCGTTTGTTGCTTCCTCAAAAAGCGTCTCTGCCGAGACGTGGCGATTTCCATGTGCGAAAAGCAATTTGCAGAGTTCAATCCGTTGCTTCGTAGGCCGAAGGCCAGCCCTGCTTAGGATTGAAAGAGGTTCGTTCATCGTATTGCGCCGGATTGTGGAAGAAACGTTCTGGTTATGTCATTATGCCGCCGTGCATCTCTAAAGCCGGTCGCGGCGCCTCTCGTGCGGCGAATGCGTTATGGCACATGACTTCCGACAACGGCCGGAACACCGGTCGACGATGCTGTCGATCGATGTCGCCTACGTGCGGCTCCACTTTGCAGACAAACGCAAGTTAGGCTTGCCACTAGGAAGTGTCAACGATTATGGGACCAACAAGTCTCGAAAAACAGGAAATGCAAGGCATGCCCTGCTGCGAACATGCATGTTGGCGAAGAATATGTTGTCTCATGTTCTTAAATCGGGCAAGCGGAGCAGCGTCGTCTGCCGCAGCGTGCGGTTCACCCGACTTTGACTCTGTCTGCTTTGGGTAAGGTGATCGGTGATGAGCAAGGCCACCCTTTATGATTACTGGCGATCCTCCGCAAGCTACCGGCTCAGGATCGCGCTCAACCATTTCGGTGTGGACTACGATAGAATTCCGATAAATTTGCTTAAAGACGAGCAAAAGTATCCCGACCATGTCGGGCGCAACCCGCAGGGCATGGTCCCGGTGCTGGAGACCGATGGATTGAGGCTCACGCAGTCTCTGGCGATCATCGAATATCTGAGCGAGACACGCGCGCCCTCGCTGCTTCCGCCTACGCCCGAAGGGCGGGCGAGGGTCCGCGCGCTCTCGTATGTGATCGCCATGGATATTCACCCCATCTGCAATGGCAGCGTCGCAAACCACGTGGTCGCGCTGTCAGGGGGAGGTGACGACGTGCGTTCGGCATGGATGCAAAGGTTCATCGGCCAGGGTCTGGATGCATTCGAGCATCTGCTCGACCATCCCGCCACGCGACGCTTCTGCCATGGGGACGAGCCGACAATGGCCGATGCCTGTCTCGTCCCGCAGGTCTACAACGCTGAACGATGGGGCGTCGACATGACGCCGATGCCTCGCATCCGCCGTATCGTGTCCGCGTGTAACGGACTCAGGCCATTCCGCGAAGCGATCCCGGTTCCGCCCCAGTCTTCCTGATAGAACAGGGCGGAACATGGTCTGGCGACATGAGTTCCTTGCGGCTCCATGGCGGCCCGCCTTGATAAAGGCAATCAGCGATCCCGCACCTGCCGGCAGGCGATGGGTTTCCGGCGGGCCATGCCTCAGCTTATTTGGGCTCCGGCAGGATTGCGACGCGATCGCCGGTGAAACTTCCTATCCAGATTTTTCCGCCGGCAATGAGAGCGGACGTTCCCGAGCCGAAATTGCGTGTCGATGGAAGTTTTTCGACGATCCGCTTGGACGTCCAGCTTTTCAGGTCGATCCTGGCAACGGCGGTCGGAAACTCGCAGACGGCGACGGACTTGAAAATACAATCTTCGACCAATTTCTTCGCCGAGCCGACTTGACCGGCGGCTAGGAGATCCCCGTTGGGCTCCAGATGAATATTATCGACCAGGAATCCGAGTTTTATCCTATCGCGGTGAAACGGTATTTTCTCCAATGACAGGCGATGGACCGTTCCGTCGGACCAACCGGCGATGTAGAGCCATTTACCGTCCTCCGAAGCATCCAGGCCGTTGTCCCCCGCAATTTCGCTGCCGGCTATTTCGGACCAACCAGTCGCCGGTGACCAGCGCACGACAAAGCCGCTGGGTTCGCCGGCAACCGACCTGTCCAGCCAGGTCTTATTCGACGGGTCGAAGAGCACCGTCACGGCGATCCCACCGTTCGGTAGGTGCGCTACCGAATTTCCGGAGAATTTTTCGGGCATCAGCACGCAGCCGCGCCAGGCAGCGGCCGGTTGGTCGTCGACGAGCTTGACATCGAAAATTTCGATGGACTCTCTGCCGCCATGATTGACTACGTAGAGCGAATGGCTGCCGTCCTTATTATCTCGAATGGCGATGCCATGCGCCGAAAACAGCTCAGGCTGCGGGGCACCGGGGCACTGGCCATAGGGATCGACCGCTTGCCCGGAGAAATCGATTTTGATGTCATGGTGTTCGGCACTGGAGGCACGAATGGCCTCGAGCCCGCCGCCGGACCATCTGTCGTCTCCGAGCTTGCCGGCGATGATCCAGTCCGTATTGCCGACCCTGACCAGGTCTTCGGGTTTCTTCAGGCCGCAAAGATAGTTGACGCCGCCTTGTGACGCGCAGGCGGTAGCCGCGCGCGAGGCATCCACGCGGGCAAACAGCGCGCACAAGGCCAAGACGCCGACAGTGCACAAACGCCTGACGATCGTGGTACTCAATCTTAGTTGCATCATAAAATCTCCCCTTTGGCATCACCGTTCAATATTACGGGACGGCTTCGGCTCCTTCGAACCAATGTTATCCTGCCCCCGAAATAATAAGGCGCCAGGAAAGTCCCAGGCGCCGGCAAGAGTACCCACAGCGGCAATCGCATCTATCGTCCCGCGCAAGACTGCCGGATCACCGTGCTTTCGGCTCGTTCGAGCAGGCTCGCATCAAGGCTTGTCGCCTTGCCGGAATTTCCGGTCGGCATCCTTGATGACCGAGATCAGAATATCGATGACGTAGTCCACGTCTTCCCTCGTCATGATCAGTGGCGGAGCCAGAATCAGTGTGTCGTTGACGACCGGACGCACGATCAGGCCGCGTTCGGCAGCAGTCGCCGCCGCCGAGACGGCCACCTTCAGCTTGGGATCGAAATTTTGACGGACCGACCTATCGGCCATGAGCTCGATGGCCCACATAAGGCCGATCCCGCGAACCTCTCCGACGATCGGCAATATGCCAATCTCGCCCTTGAGACGCGATTCCAGATACTTGCCGGTTTGCGCTGCGTTTTCTACGATCTTTTCGTCCCTGTAGATATTCAGCACTTCGATTGCCGCGGCCGCGCAAACAGGGTGGGCGCCATAGGTGTAGCCGTGATGGATGAAGCCCTGCTGCCTTGCTGCCTCATCCATCGCATCGCTCACTTTCTGACCGATGTAAAGCGCCGATATGGGCATATAGGACGATGAAAGCATCTTTGCGCTCGACATCATGTCGGGCCGAAGATTGTATTGCTGGCTTGCCCACATTTTCCCGGTTCTTCCAAACCCATTGATGATCTCATCGACGACAAACAGGATTTTGTACTTTTCGAGCACCGCCTGGACCTTGTCGAAATACGTCGCCGGCGGCGGCAACACGCCGCCGGTGCCCATCACCGGTTCGGCAAAGAACGCGGCAATTGTTTCCGGGCCCTCCGCCAGAATGAGTTCTTCGAGACTATTCGCCAGCCGGCTTGCATAGGCCTCTTCCGTTTCTCCCGGCTTCGCGAAACGCGCGTAGTGCGGACAGTCGGCGTGCAGGAAGCCCGGCAGAGGAAGGCCATACTGATGGTGCTGGAACGGTAGGCCGCTGAGGCTTGCAGTCGCCACGCCGGTGCCGTGGTAGCCTTGTAGCCTGCCGATCATCTTGCGGCGCTCCGGCTTGCCTTGCATAACCCAATAGAGCCAGCAAAGTTTGATCGCGGTATCGTTGGCTTCCGAGCCCGAGGACTGCAGCATCACACGCGCCATCGGCACGGGCGCGACCTCGATCAAGCGTTCCGAAAGCTCCAGCGCCACATCGGTCGTCTTGTACATGAAGACCTGGTAAAACGGCATTATGTCCAATTGAGCCTTGATGGCGTCGAGGAGCCGCTTGTTGTTGGAGCCCAGCCCAAGGCTGTACAGGCCCGACATGCCTTCGTAATAGCGCTTTCCGTTGGAATCGTAGACCCACGGACCCTCCGCGCGCGTCATGACGGTGAAGTCTGAGAGCGTCGCCTTGCTGAGGTCGGTGAAGGGATGGGCGAGCTTGATGGTGGAATTGGCGTTCAACGGATCCTCCCGTATTACGAGGCTCCCTGTCGGTCAGCGGCAGCGGAGAGCGCGGCATGCTTGCGCGGCTTTTCAGAAGGGCGCAACTTTTGCACGAGCTGTCAATAGATTTCGGTACAGAGAGGTCCCATAAATCGGGACTGTGTTCCAAAAAGATTTGACACAACAATAGATTTGAACTTGTCATACGCTGTGAGGTTGGCTTCAGCCTTTGGGAGGACGATCATGAAGATATACAAGCTGCTGGCCGCGGCCGGCTTACTGCTGTCTGCGCTGGTGGCACCCGCGCTCGCGTTGCCAAGTAGTATAACGATAGCTACCGAAGCTTCTTATCCGCCGTGGAACTTCACCAAGCCCGACGGCAAGCTTGGAGGCTTTGAGATTGAGCTTGCGGATGAGCTTTGCAAGCGCATGGGCTTACAGTGCACCATGGTTGCCCAGGATTGGGACGGCATCATTCCGGGCCTGGTCGCAGGCAAGTATGATGCCATCATGTCCGGCATAAACGCCACGCCGAAACGGCGCCAGGTCATCGACTTTTCGCGCGCCTACGCATTCTATCCAGGGGGCTTCGGTTCCGTAAAGGACGGCCCCCTTTCCAAGATCGACACGGGAAAACTATTTGATCTGGTTAAGGACAAGGACGCCGCGCTCAAGGAGATCGGCGAACTGAAATCGGCCCTGAAGGGGAAGACGATTGGCGTCCAGGTTTCGACGATCCACGAGGACTTCCTTAAAAAATATCTCGCCGATTCGGCCACGATCCGGTCCTACTCCAAACCGGAGGAGTACAACCTCGATCTCTTGTCCGGCCGTCTTGACGCAATCTTCGCTTCGGTTGGCGGTCTGCGGGACACATTTGGTAAACCCGACTACAAAAACTATGCGGTCGTCGGACCACTCTTCTCGGGCGACGTGATCGGCGATGGCTCTTCGGTCGCCTTGAGAAAAGGAGAGCCGGAACTGAAGGCCGCATGGGACAAGGCGATCAACGACATGTTGGACGACGGCAGCCTGAAAAACCTGTCCATCAAGTGGTTTAAGGAAGACATCACGCCTTCTCGTTGATTAAGTTGGTAAGGATCTGTGCTGAATTTGGGCCGGCCGCAAGCCGGCCCAAACCTACGCCTGGCCCCGGGGAGCCGACTGGATGAATTACATTGATTTGATGCTCAACACGAGTTGGGGGCTCTATTTGGTCGTCGGCGCCCTTGTCACCGCCGCGGTTTCCAGTACGGCTCTGTGTCTTGGTGCAGCTTTGGGTTCGCTTATCGCCTGGGCGAAGCTTCGCGGCGGGCTCGGCCTGCGGATTTTTGCGGATGGATGCACAACTTTTCTGAGGGGCATACCGGATCTGCTGGTGATCTACCTCTTCTACTTTGGCGGAGGGTCCTTTCTGACCGGGATTGCCGGCTTGTTTGGACATCACGGATTTGTCGATATTCCCGCATTCTGGACGGGCGCCTGCGCCTTGGCCGTTATTTCCTCCGCCTATCAGGCGGAAGTGTTCCGAGCTGCGTTCCTCGCGATTCCGCGTGGGGAGCTGGAGGCTGCGAAAGCCATCGGTATGCACACGATGCTGCTCTTCAGGCGCATCATAGTGCCACAAGCACTGCGTACAGCCATTCCGGGACTGGCCAATTGTTGGCAGCTGCTATTGAAGGAATCCGCCTTGATCTCGATCACGGGCCTCGCCGAGCTCCTTCGCCGCTCCCAGTACGGATCGGTTTCGACAGGAGAGCCTTTCGATTTTTATCTCACGGCAGGCGGTCTATATTTAATATTGACCATAATTTCAGGATGGGGCTTTGCCAACGCGGAACGCCGTGCGGCCCGTGGCGTGAAGAGGATATAGGCGGTGGACATCGCTTTCATGGTCGGCACGATCACGCAGCTTTTGGCTGGAGTGCCGTTGACGCTGTCGCTTGCCGGTTCATCGCTCGTGATTGGTGCAATATTGGCGCTGTTAATTGCCCTCGCTAACACGTCGGCCTATTGGCCGCTGCGCATGGCTGCCCAGGCTTACGTGTTCGTCCTTCGCGGCACCCCACTATTGGTCCAGTTGTTTTTGATCTACTACGGCCTGAGCCAGTTTCCGACTTTGCGGGACAGTATTCTGTGGCCGTTTCTTCGTGATCCTTATTGGTGTGCGTTGCTGGCTTTTACGTTGAATACGGCTGCGTATGGGTCGGAGGCGATACGCGGCGGCTTGCTGGCGGTGCCGAGCGGAGCGGTCGAGGCGGCCCGTGCCTGCGGCATGTCCCGCCTGAAGCTGTTCAGGCGCATTGTTTTCCCGATCGCCATCAGGCATGCCATTCCAGCCTACAGCAATGAAATCGTTGGTGTTGTGAAATCCACGTCCTTGGCCTCGATGGTGACTCTGGCCGAGGTCACGGGCATTGCGGGAAGGATAACCTCGGACACGTTCCGTGTCGTGGAGGTCTTTGTTTGCGCCGCGATCATCTATCTGGCAATTAATTTTCTCCTCACAAGGGCGATATTGCTTCTCGAATTTTGGCTGTCGCCGCATCTGCGTCAGCCGGCGTCGGCTACATGATGAACGCATCCGTCAGTGGCGGATTTCCACGTAGCGGGTAGAAAGATCCCGCCAAGCTGAAGCGCCCGCGGCTGGATTGGCACACTGAAAACAGGAGCGGCCCGGCGTCTAACCATCGGGGCGCCGCCACAAAGATCCAGCGTCGATGCCGAACGGCGATTGGCCCGCTCTGGAGCGGCGCAAGAACGACGAGCACGCGGGTCGGCGATGCCCCGCGGGCGACGGCCTTTGGCTCGCTTGCCTCGCTGGCAAGCGAGCCAGCCTATCAGAGTTGCCCTTTGCAGCCTGCGCTAAAAGCACGTCGCGATTTAAGGGATTCAGGATTCCCCTTGATTTGAGTTCATGATTCATTGCGGTTGAAAGGAGACCGCGATGGGCAAGCCGCTACCGCTTGAGTTGCGTCGGCGTGTTGCTGCGTATGTCGATGAGGGACATGGCCACCGCGAGGCTGCGCGCCATTTCCGTGTTTCGCCTCGCTTCGTGACGCTGGATGAGCTTTGCGTCGAGTTGGAGGAGCGTGGGGTGAACGTGCACCGCTCCAATGTCGGGCGCCTGCTCCAGCGCCTGGGGCTCAGTCATAAAAAAACTCTACAGGCCAGCGAGCAACAGCGGGCCGACGTGCGCCAGGCGCGTGAACTATGGATGGGGCGGCGAAAGCGCTTCTTCAACAAGGCTTTGGCGCGGTTGATCTTCATCGATGAGACGTCGACCAACACCAAGCTGACCAAACGCACAGGCTGGGCGCCGAAGGGCGAGCGCTTCAGGACGCATGCACCATTCGGCAAATGGCAGACGCAGACCTTTATCGCCGGGCTGCGATGCCACGGTCTTGTCGCGCCATGGATCGTCAACGCGCCGATGAATGCCGCCATCTTCGAACACTACGTCGAAACGCAGCTCGCTCCCGAACTGTCGCCCGGCGATATCGTCATTCTCGACAATGTCGGCTTCCACAAGAACGAGCGCGCCGCACAACTGGTTCGCCAAAGGGGCGCCTGGCTCCTGTTCTTGCCGCCATACTCGCCCGATCTCAACCCGATCGAGATGGCCTATTCAAAACTCAAGGCACGGCTGCGAAAGAAGGCGGCCAGAACCTTCGACGCACTCTGCCAAGCTCTCGGCGATATCTGCCACCTGTTCGAGCCGGCCGAATGCAGAAACTTCTTCAAAGCTGCCGGATATGAGGCCAATTAATCGCGACACGCTTAGAACGCGCGCGACCGTTATCGCGATAGCACACGCAACCGCCCAGCGGGGGTGCATGCCGCTGTCCCGGCTTCGATCAGAATTGTAGGATCATTTGCATTGCTTCGACAGCCGCCCGACTGAGCGGCCGCGACGTATCGCTGCTGCACCCGCCAGGTCGATGAAAAATCAAGGGGGCCAATCAGGTTTGCGAGACGTCGCTCCATTCCTGGAAC
The DNA here is from genome assembly GCF_053005525.2 of Mesorhizobium sp. ORM8.1. NCBI lineage: Bacteria > Pseudomonadati > Pseudomonadota > Alphaproteobacteria > Hyphomicrobiales > Phyllobacteriaceae > Mesorhizobium > Mesorhizobium sp. ORM8.1. The sequence goes on from NZ_JBRKPX020000002.1 coordinate 136,640, forward strand.
ACGGCGGGGGGGCATTGGGCTGGCTCTGGCGGCTGCCATGTGTTGCCAGATACCCCGTCAGCCAGTCGGGATCCATCTGCGGTACGGAAGCAAGCAATTGCTCGGTGTAAGGAGCATGCGGCGGCGTGAAGATTTCATCCTTGCGCCCTTGCTCGACAATTTTCCCGGCCTGCAGAACGACGACCTCGTCGGCGATCGCACGGACCGTGGCGATGTCATGCGTGATGAAAAGATACGAGACCCCGGACTCCTTTTGGACGCGCATGAGTGTCTTCAGGATGTTCTCCTGCACGATTTGATCGAGGGCGGAAGTTATCTCGTCGCAAATGATCAGTTGCGGATTGGCCGCCAATGCCCGCGCGATGGCCACCCGCTGCTTTTGCCCACCGGAGAGCTCGCCGGGACGGCGATGCAACAATCCCAGCGACAGTTCCATCATGGACATCAGTTCGAAAAGGCGCTTGCGTTTGGCCTCACCTTTTAGATTGAGGAACGCAGTGAGCGGCCGGCCGATGAGCCACTCGACGGAATGCTTGGGATTGAGCGCGGTATCTGCGGATTGGTAAATCAGCTGCACCGCGCGGCGAAGATCGACGTCCCTCTGCTTCAGCGAGCCGGGTAGCACATTTTTTCCCAACCTGATCTCGCCAGAAAGAGGCGGCAGAAAGCCGGCTATCACGCGGCCAAGGGTCGATTTGCCGGATCCGGACTCTCCCACCAGTGTAAGCGTATGACTACGATCGACCCGCATGGACACGCCATCGAGAACCTTGATGTGGCCGTAGGCGGCCGAAAGGTTGTCGATCGAAAGCAATGGCTCCGACGCCGCCGCCGGCGTGTGATCGAGTTTACGGACTGCCCAGAGCGACCGGGTGTACTCTGCCACGGGAGATGACAGCATTTGCCTGGTCGGCGCCTCCTCCTCGATCTTGCCATCCTTGAGCACGATGATGCGGTCCGCCATCTGGGCGACGATTGCCAGATCGTGGCTGATATAGATTGCCGATGTGCCAAGATCGGCAACGGTCGAACGGATCGCCGCTAAAACCTGGACTTGGGTCGTCACGTCCAAGGCCGTCGTCGGCTCGTCGAAGATGACGACATCGGGGTCGGTCATGAGGGCCATGGCCGTCATGATTCTCTGGAGTTGGCCGCCCGAAACCTGGTGCGGGTAGCGCTGGCCGATTGTTTCCGGGTTAGGCAGGTCCAGCTTGCGAAAAATTTCGACCGCCCGCTTTTCGAAGTACGCCCTGGTGTATTCGCCCGTCTGGGTTGCTCGCTCGACGGTTTGATCAATCAGCTTGAGCGCGGGGTTAAACGATGCGGCCGCGCTTTGCGCGACATAGGCGATGCGGCTGCCGCGAATTTTACGCCGCTGCGCCTCCGAAAGTCCAAGCAGATTAACTCCGTCGAAAACGACCGATCCGCCGCAAAAACGGCACCCCGGACGCGAGATGCCGAGCAGGGCGAGTCCGATCGTCGACTTGCCCGCGCCGGACTCGCCGATCAACCCTATCACCTCGCCTCGTTTCACATTGAAGGAAATCCCATGTAGAATCGGATGGATGTTACGGTCGGAAACGGCTTCGACCTTGAGATCCTGGACTTCTAGGATCGCCCTTTCTTTCATTCTAGACATCGTCGCGCAATCCACTGGCCAGTTGCAGTTGCCAATCTACGACGAAGTTGACCGATACCACCAAGAGTGCGATCGCCCCGGCGGGCACCAAGGGCGTGACGTCGCCGTAGCCGATAAGGATAGCATTCTCTCGCACCATCGAACCCCAATCAGCCAAAGGAGGCTGAACGCCCAGCCCAAGAAACGACAATCCGGAAATCGTCAGAAGAACAAAGCAGAACCGGACACCGAATTCTGCCACCAGCGGCGCCGATATATTGGGAAGCACCTCTTGGAACAACAACCGCCAAAGCGGCTCGCCGCGCAATTGGGCTGCTTCGAAGAATTCCAACTCAACAACGTTCATCGTAACTGCGCGACCGAGCCGGAAGAACCGGGTAGAATCCAACGCCGCGATGATCAAAATCATGTTAAGCGTGGACGGACCCGAAATCGAAAGCAGCACCAGCGCGAAGATCAGCTGCGGTATGGAGATCAGGACATCGACTGCACGGGACAGGACTTGGTCGAACCATCCCTTCACGACCGCCGCTAGCATGCCGAGCGTCGCGCCGAGACCGAGCGCCATCACCGTGGTGACCAGCGCGATGACGACCGAGTTTCGTGTCCCGTAGATCAGGCGCGAAAGCATGTCGCGGCCGAGCTGGTCCGTTCCGAGCAAGTATTTGGCGCCCCATGGATCGAAAGCCGCATCGGAGACGACCTGCCCTTCGCCATACGGCGCGACGAAATTGGCAAAGATCGCCGTCAGCAGGAGCAGAGTAACGACTACCAATCCGAATAACGCCGAAATCGGCGCTGTCGCTATTCGCCGCCAGCTTCGGTACAGCAGGCCCGGCCTGAACGAGCCCATGGTTTCGGTTGTCTGCATATGACCCCCTGTCATTTCGGGTAGAGCAGACGAGGATTGGTGGCGATCGTCACCACATCCGCCAGCATGTTGACTACGATATAGGTAGCAGCGAAGATAAGCGTGCAGGCTTGCACCACGGGATAGTCACGGTTGCGCACCGCATCGACCATCGTCTGCCCGATGCCAGGATACACGAAAATCACCTCGACGATCACGACGCCGACGACAAGATAGGCCACGTCGAACGCTATGATGCTGGATATCGGAGCCCACGCATTTGGAAGCGCATGCCGGGTGATGATCTTGAGCGGAACGATGCCCTTGCAATGGGCCATCTCGATATAGGGCTGGGAAAGAAGGTTGACCAGCGACGCCCTGGTCATGCGCGCGATATGGCCGATGGTCGCGATGGCCAGCGTCGCGATCGGCAGCGTTAATGAGCGGGCATAGGTCACCGCGTCCGAGCTGCCGTGAAGCGATGACAAGGCGGGGAACCACCTCAGCTTCACCGCGAAAAGCAAAACCATGAGATAGGCGATGAAGAACTCTGGACAGGCGATCGTCGTCATGGTGATGACGCCAATGAGCTTTTCGCCGGCCGAGTTTCTATACATCGCCGACAATATGCCTATGGCGACGGCGATAGGCACCGCGATTATGGCGGTGATGCCTGCCAGGATGACGGTATTGTAAAGACGGGGACCGACGATGCCTGCCACCGTCCGCACATCGCCGGTTTGCGACATCAGCGAAAATCCGAAGTCGCCGCGCACAACGCCCCACAGCCATGTGAAATAGCGTATGTAACCGGGCTGGTTCAGCCCCAGCGATTCCCGCATGGCGGCCAAGCTTTCCGGTGTCGCGTCGCGGCCCAGGATGGCGGCGGCGAAATCGCCCGGCAGGGCGTTTGTCATGGCAAAGATCAGGACGGAAACGACTAGCAGTGAAATAAAGGCGAGCCCGATGCGGACCGCCAGCATCCGGAGCACCAATTTACCCATCGCATGCGACCCGCGACGTCAGAAACAATGAACCTATCAATCCGTCAAATCCTCTGGCTTCGAATCCTGAGCACAACATTGGGGCCGACATTTGCACCTTGGTCCAATCAGCCTGACACCGGCGACTTTGGGGAGCGGCGTTTGGGAAGGCAAGTGAATCATTTTTAATATGGCCGAAAAAAAGTTTGTGGTCCGGATTGGCGGATGAGGGCACCATGAAGCGCCGCAAGAAAAGGCGGCCGTTTCGTGGGGATCAGACGCGTGCGGGAGATGGAAATGGATCATGGCCACCGGGACAAACGCATATTGGATGCGGTCGAACAGTCTCGCGATGCGCTACTTGGCGCCGTGTCGGAAGCGGTCAGAATCCCAAGCGTCACCGGTACCGAGGGACCGGCCGCGATGTTTTTTGCCGATGTGCTTAAAGGCTTGGGCGCGGACTGCCAGTTGGACAGGGTCACCGATGCTTTCATGCGGCAAAACACCTCCTGCAGCAGCGAAACCGATCTTGGCAACCGGCCAAATGTCTATGGATGGTTCCGGGCCGCCGGCAGCATTTCACCGCCGATCGTCCTGAACGGGCATGTGGATGTCGTCCCGCCTGGGGATGCGCACCTCTGGACGCATCCGCCGTTCAGCGGGGATCGCGAGAACGGTGTCATCTGGGGGAGAGGCAGTGCCGACATGAAGGGCGGGTTGCTCTGCGGCATATTTGCCGCCAAAGCGCTTCAAACCGCCGGTATCCCGCTCAGCCGCGATATTCAGGTCCAATGTGTGGTCGGTGAGGAATCGACCGGAATCGGGACGAGATACGCTCTCGCCTCGCAGCCACGGCCGGCGGCGGCCATCGTTCTTGAACCGACCGAGAACAATGTGGTGTCGACATGTGGCGGTTCGATGCATTTCGAAATCCAGGCGTTTGGTCGCGCGGCCCACACATCGGTTTCTTGGACAGGTCAAAGCGCCATGGAAAATCTTTGGCGGCTATACCATGAATTGAAGGGCTGGGCCGTCTCGAAGCGAAATCCGGTGACGCTGCCGAAAGGCATCCGATGGCCCAGGCACGATCCGTTCGCGATCGGACGTTTCGAGGCGGGAGAATGGCTGGCCACCCTGCCCGAGACTGCGCGCATGTTCGGCAGGATAGGCGTCCACCCGTCTCAGACCATCCAAAGCGTCAAGACGGGATTTGAGGAGGCGCTTGCCGAAATCTGCGCCAACGAGGCCTCGCTGAAGGATAAACCTGCAAAGGTCCGTTGGCTGGACGAAGGGCTCGCCTCATGGTCGACCCCGGTCGGCGACGATCTGGTCCAGGCCTTCATCCTCGCAAACGCCTCGGTGGGCCAATCGGCCGAGCCTCACGGCGCCACTTACGGAAGCGACGCCGGTACATTCGCGCTGGCAGGCATACCCACGGTGCTTTTTGGACCCGGCCGCATTGTCGACGCCCATATCGTGGATGAGCACGTTTCGGAGGAAGCGCTGATCGATGCCACGCGCACGATCGCATTGGCGCTGTCGCGGCTCGCAGCTCCGGACCAGGCGGCCTAGGTGTCTGGTCCCAGAGTGTGGGGATCAGTCAAGCTGCCCCCTCATTCAGGGATCAGCTATGGGACAGATACTCCACGGCAGTGCCACGACCACGCACACCATCCGAGCAGCGATACAGCGATCGAAAGCTCCGCTCAAAGAACCCGCCACGCAGCACGGTCTAAATCGGAAAACTGTCGCCAAGTGGCGCAAGCGGACCTTCGTCCACGATGCGCCGATGGGTCCGAAGACCGTACGCTCCACCGTTCTGACGGCCGAGGAGGAGGCGATGATCATCGCCTTCCGCAAGCATACACTGCTGCCTCTGGATGACTGTCTCTATGCGCTGCAAGCGACGGTCCCGCACCTGACGCGGTCGTCCTTGCATCGTTGCCTTCAGCGTCACGGGATCAGCCGCCTGCCCGAGGTCGCCGGCGACAAGCCAGCCAAACAGCCCTTCAAGCGCTACCCAATCGGCTATTTCCACATCGACATCGCCGAGGTCCGAACCGAGGAGGGCAAGCTCTACCTATTCGTGGCAGTGGATCGGACCTCGAAGTTCGCTTTCGCCCGGTTGATGCAGAAGGCGACCACAGTCACCGCCAGAGCTTTCCTCGACGAATTGGTCGAAGCCGTCCCCTGCAAAATCCACACCGTGCTCACCGACAACGGCATCCAGTTCGCCGACCTGTCCAAGAACCGGGATGGCCCGACCACGCGCTGGCGCGGCCACCCCTTCGACCGGACCTGCTGGAAGCATGGCATCGATCACCGTCTCACCAAGCCCAACCACCCATGGACCAACGGCCAGGTCGAACGGATGAACCGGACGCTGAAAGAGGCAACCGTCCGGCGATATCACTATGAGACCCGACAACTTGAAAATCACCTTGCCGCCTTCACGAAGCCATCTGCACGGCATGGGCCAAACAGCCAGATCGCTTCCGCATCGATCCGGTCCACTTGACCTCGGGACTGAACAGCCGCTGCTTTAAGCGCCACCGCGCGCAGGAGTTCCTGAAATTCCTGCGCGAGATCGAGGCCAATGTCCCGGCTGACCTCGATATCCACATCGCCATGGACAACTACACCACCCACAAGACCAGCACCGTGCGCGCCTTCTTCCTCAAGCGTCCCCGCTGGCATATTCACTTCACACCGACAGCGGCCTCATGGCTCAACTAGGTCGAACGCTTCTTCGCCAACCTGACCGACAAGCAGATCAGGCGCGGCGTCCATGGGTCGACACAGGAGTTGGAGACGGCAATCAAAACCTACATCGAAGCCGTCAATGCCGATCCAAAACCCTTCAGATGGACCAAGTCGGCCGACGATATCCTCAACACCATCAAGCGCTTCTGTCTGGCTACGCTTCAAGTCGCACAACACCAAACCGAAATGGCTCAAACTTCGGAATCAGGACACTAGGCTGTAGTGACAATTTAACGGCTTGGGATTCCCATCGAGCGTCAAATCAGATTCAAGGCTGACTTTTGGAGGTCGGCTTTGGAAGGTGAAGTTCTACGCGACGATCAGAGGGAGCAGATCGAGCCATTTGTGCCCGGTGGACGTAAGGGCAAGCGCGGGCCTCGTAGCAATGGCCGTCGCTTCTTCGATGCGCTTTTATGGATCGCTCGCTCTGGCGCACGCTGGCGCGACCTGCCGGAGCGGTTTGGTCCGCATCAGAGGGCAAAGCGACGTTACTACCGCTGGATCGAAGCAGGTGTGTTCGACCGCATGTTCGAAGCGATCAGCAGCGATCCAGATCTGGAATGGCTGATGATCGACGCAACCGTTATCCGCGCTCAGGCCCAGGCTGCAGGGGCCCGGCGCAAACGTATGGCCCGCCCCGGTTGCAAGCGACGATTGGGTGACGACGTGAGCAGTCTGCACAAACGTATCCGGCATGTCGGCGTGAAAGCCGCTGCCAAGATGGACATCCGCGCGTCCCGATCCTCATAAAGGGGCCGGCCTCGAGGGCCATTTTGCGCCGGAGGCTTTCGGGACACCGATCGACTGTCAGGCCATCTTCCTCTCACCACTCGCAGTTCGTCGCGCCCGGCGGGGTTTTTGCCGGACGCGTGTTCTATGTGCCTCAGGCCGCCGTCCCTCGCGTGGCCTCGTAGCTCCGCCCGTGGTGCAGCAACGCCCAGACGGTTCGCGCCATCTTCGCAGCCAGTGCGACGACCGCGACATTGGGATGGGCGCGGGCGAGAAGCGCACGCAGCCACGATCCGATCGCCGTGTCGCTCCTGGCCAGCGAGGGCATGGCGGATCGCGCGCCCTGGATCAGCATCTTGCGCAGATACCTGCTTCCGCGCTTCGTGATTCCCAGCAGCTTCGGCCTGCCGCCGGTAGTGACCTGGCGGGGCACGAGACCCAACCATGCTGCCAGGTCGCGCCCCTTGGCAAACGTCGCTGCGCTGCCGACCGCGGCCACGAGCGCGGTGGCGTTCAGCGTTCCGATGCCGGGAATGCCTGTCAGCCGTCGGGCCCGGTCGTCGGTTCGGGCCATGGCTGCGAATTCAGCGTCAAAGGCGGCGATGCGGCGGTCCAACTCCTCCCAGCGTGTGCGCATGTCTTCCAGCAGGAACGCCATGCGCGGGCTCAACGCGTCCACGCCGGAATCCAGCAGTTCACCGAGTAGGAGGCGCAGTCGGGCGTGGCCCTGCGCCACATGTGCCCGCGCTCCAAAAGCAAGCTCCTGATCTGGTTGGTCAGCGAGGTGCGCTCGCCAACCAGGCGGTCGCGCACTCGATGTAGCGTCTGAACGTCGAGTTGCTCCTCGCTCTTGAGTTCGACGAAAATCATGGTTGGCTGGGTCGCAGCTTCGGCGATCGCCTCGGCGTCACGGTCGTCATTCTTCTGCGCCTTGACGTAAGGCCGCACATACTCCGGCGACATCAGCCGAACCTTGTGTCCCAGCGCCGCCAGCGACCGGCCCATGTGATGGGCGCCGCAGCAGGCTTCCATCGCCATCGTGCAGAGCGGTAGCTTTGCGGCAAACGCAATCACGCCATCTCGGCGCATCCGCCGTCGCACGACCACCGACCCATCCGCGTCGAGGCCGACGATGCTACAGCTGTTCTTGCCCAGGTCGATGCCGAGGATCACTATGCTCATGGTCCGTTCCTTCCTTTCTGAACACCGACATCCTACACAGATGTCGGCGGGAGGGGCGGGCCATCCATAAAGGGGGATCTGAAGCCCAGGCTCTCGGCCGCTCGCGTGGCGGGTTCGGCACCAAACTCCATGCCGTCGTAGATGCACTCGGCCTGCCGGTCCGCTTCGAGATCTGCCCCGGTCAGCAAAACGACATGGCACCTGCCTGTGGTCTGGTCGAGGGGCTTGCGGCCCGCCAGGTGATCGCCGATCGCGCCTATGATGCCGATCGGCTGCATGATGTGGTCCTTGACCAAGGCCGCGAACCGGTCATCCCGCCGCGGCGGCATCGCAAATACCAGCACAGCTACGACAAGATCGCCTACAAAAATCGCTGGGGCATCGAGGCGTTCTTCGCCAAGCTCAAACTGTGGCGGCGCATCGCAACGCGCTACGACAAAATCGCCGCCAACTTCCTCGGCTTCGTCAAACTCGCAGCCATCATGCTTTGGCTCAAATGATTAAATTGTCACTACAGCCTAGAGCCTTTTCATGCTTGGATGGAACTGTTCTGCCGGCGGAAGCCCACCCAAGATGGAGGGTTTGGCAGGTTGATGTGGTGCGTCGGCCGCCATATGGCGCATCGCGTTACTGTTCGTGGACCGACTCGCCAAAAGAAAACAGAATTCTCCTGCTCACCGCAGTTGACACGTCCGTCGGCGATCAAAGCCCGACGCGGCGCGCATCGTTCTGATCTCAGCCGGCACTGTAGCAGCCGCGCTCGATCGCCAGCCGTCGCACCAGCGCCAACACCGCGTCGATGGTCGGCGTCGGCTGACCCGAGAGGCGGCCGAGTTCCTGGACGGCGCCCACCAGCGCGTCGATCTCCATCGGGCGGCCGCGCTCCAGGTCCTGCAACATTGAGGTCTTGTGGTCGCCGACGTCGCCTGCGCCCTTGATGCGCTGGTCGACCGGAAGCAGAAACCGCACGCCAAGCTGTTCGCCGATACGCTGCGCTTCCAGCATCATGGCGCGGGCGACGGACTGTGTGCCGTCGTCGGCAACGATTGCCGCCAGCGTGCTGCCGGTCAGCGCCGAGATCGGATTGAAGGAAAGATTTCCCCAGAGCTTCACCCAGATTTCCGAGCGTATGTCCTCGCGTACCGGTGCCTGGAGCCTGGCCCGCACCATTTCGCGGGCCAGCGCAGCGATGCGCTCGCTCTTTTCGCCCGAAGGCTCGCCCAGCGAAAACCGGGTGCCCTCGACATGGCGGATGAGACCTGGCGCATCCACCTCGACCGCTGGATAAACGACTGAACCGATGACGCGCTCGGGCCCGATGCGCTGCCAGATCTTTCCTGTGTGATCGACAGCCTGCAGCTGCGTCCCTTCCAGCGCGCCGCCGGCCTTGTAGAAATACCACCACGGCACCCCGTTCTGCATGGTGACGACAGCCGTCCTCTCGCCCAGCAACGGGGCGATCTCGTCCAAAGCCCACGCAAGCGAATGCGCTTTAAGCGCCAAGATCACGTAGTCCTGCGGGCCGAGTTCCTCGGCGCGCATCGCCGCCCGTACCCGTGCGATCGTTTCCTGGCCGTCCTCGACCAGTCTCAAACCGCCGGCTTTGATAGCCTCAAGATGCGCGCCCCGGGCAACGATGGACAGATCGACCTGACCCGCGATTGCCAGCTTGGCGGCGAGATAACCACCGATGGCGCCGGCGCCGAATATTGTAATGCGCATCAGCCGAGCCCGAGCTTGGCGGCAAGGCCGATGCGCTGCAACTTGCCCGTCGCCCCTTTGGGAATCTCGTCCAGGATCACCACCTTGCGCGGCACCTTGAAGTCGGCGAGACGGGTCGCCGCAAACTGACGAATATCAAGCTCGCTTGCGCTCTGGCCTTCTCGCAGCACAATTGCCGCAGCCACCTCTTCGCCGAGCTTCTCATGCGGGATGGCGAAGGTGACGACCTGGGCTACCGCCGGATGATCCATCAACACCCCGTCAACCTCGAGCGGCGATATTTTTTCCCCACCCCGGTTGATGATCTCCTTGAGTCTGCCCGTGACGCGCAGGTAGCTGTCCTCGTCGAACATGCCTTGATCCCCGGTATGGAACCAGCCATGGGCGAAGGCGCTTGCATTCGCCGCGGCATTTTTCTCATAGCCGCCCGTCACATTCGGCCCGCGAATGACCACTTCGCCGATCTCGCCGATCTTGAGCAGCGTTCCGTCCGGTGCCATGATGGCCACTTCCGGTCCGGCGGCAGCGCCGACGCTGCTTGGTTTGCGCTTGTCCGGAGGCAGCCGATTGGATGTCATCTGATGCGCCGCTTCGGTCATGCCATAGGCCTCGATGACCGGGCAGCCGAAGGTGGCTTCAAGTTCGCCCATGACCTGCGCCGGCAAGGAGGCCGACGACGATCGGATGAAGCGCAATTTCGCCTCGGCGAGCTGGTCGGGATTGCGCGCGGCTCGCGGCAGGATCGCTTGATGCATGGTGGGCACCGCCGTGTACCAACTCGGCTTGGCTTCGGAGAGCCACTGGAAGAAGCGCAGCGCGTTGAACCCCGGCGTGCAAAAGACGCTGCCACCGGCTGCCAGCGACGACAGCACCGCGGCAACCAGACCGTGGATGTGGAACAAAGGCATGATGTTGAGGCAACGGTCGGCAGCGGTCAGGCCGAGCGTGGCGCCGATATGTGCAGCCGACGCCGCGAGATTGGCATGGCTGAGCGGGACGAGCTTAGGGCGGGAGGTCGTTCCGGACGTATGCAGGAGAAGCGCGGTCTCGCCGGCACTCGCCAGACCGGACGTGACGGCCGGCCCGACCGGGTCGCCCTCGATGGTGAAGACGCCCGCCGACGCACCGTCCGGCACCACCAGTCTCAGAACCGGGATGCCGAGGCGCGAGGCGGCCTCGATCGACGGCCCCGCTTCGTCCCGGCCGACGAGAATGGCTTTGACGCCTATGTCGCTCAGACAAAAGTCGAGTTCGTCGGCCCGGTAAGCGGGATTGAGCGGCGCGCTTGACGCCGCCGATGCAACCGACAGGAAACCCGTCGCCATTTCCGGCCCGTTCGGCAAGACGATGGCAACACGGTCGCCACGTCCAATGCCCAGTTCGTTGAGCCGCGCGACGGTATCGTGGATAAGACGGCGTAAGCCGCCATGCGAGAGGGCCGCCCGGTCGGGGGCTACAATGGCCGGTGCGTGGTCCTCGCCATGAACTGACATATTGACCAAGGCTTGCATCCTCTTTCCATAGTCTTCAATCATTCGCGTCCGGATCTGTGAAGACCCGGACGCGATGTAACACGATATAGTCAATTGAGACGGGCGCTACTTGCGCAAACGAAAGTTGTTGCCGGCAGGCGTTACTTGTAGTTGAATACCTTCTCGGCATTCTTCCAGAGGAGCTTTTCGATGACCTGCGGCTTCAGGTTCAGATCCTTCAGCTGGTCAAAAGCCTCTTTATGCTTCACGAGGGGGAAATCCGAACCCCACAGGACCTTGTCTTGTCCCCAGGAATTAAGGAACTTGACCATCTCCGGCTTCCAATATTTCGGCGCATAAGCCGATGTCCCGAGATAGACGTTTGGATGTTTCGAGGCGATTGCGATGGCTTCCTCGACCCACGGCCAACCCGTGTGGGTGCAGACGATCGTCAGTTCGGGGAAATACAGCGCGATCCTGTCGAGACGCGCCGGGCGGCCGTTTTCGATCGGCATGAAATCGAGCGTATGCCCCATCGAAAAGACGGCGGGCACGCCCAGTTCCACGCATTTCGCATAATACGGAAAATAATTGGCATGCTCCGGTCCGAGGTCGAAGCCATGCGGATGCACATGGATGCCGACGAACCCGTATTCCTTGACCGACTTTTCGAAATGCCTGACGCCACGCAGCGCTTCGAAAGGATTGACGCCATATAGCCCGTAGGCGATTCCGGGCAATTGCTTTGTTACTTCATAAACTTCTTCAGGCGTGACGTGCAAGTAAGGCCGTTGGAAACGATAGCTCCAACCGTAAAACGAAGCGATATTCGTTTTGCCGAGGCCCACTTCGTTAACATACTTGCGAAATTCTTCGACCGTCATTCCTTTAAGGGTCTTGGCGCGGCCGAGGCTTTCGAAGACCGCCAGCTCCTCTTCATCGCCGAGAAAGTGCTTCTCGATCGACTCGGGAGTGAAAAGATGGCCGAGAATATCGATAGGTTTTCCCATCAGACGTATTTCCTTCGCAATTTGTATCTTTTGTCTTCGTCAACACCCATGCCGATCAAGGCAGCGGGAGGCCGCCGTTCACATCACTGCATTGTCAGGCCGCCGCTGACGCTGAGCACCTGCCCGGTGATGTAGGATGCATCCTCGGACACGAGGAAAGCGATCGCAGCCGCCTGTTCCTCGGGCTTTGCCATCCTTCTGAAGGGAATGACCTTCAGCCGGCGTGCCACCAATTCGGGATCCTGGTCGGCCTCGAGCGGGGTATCAGTGGGTCCGGGCGCCGTGCAATTCACGTTGATCTTGTACCTGGCCCATTCGCGCGCGACGCTCTTTGCGAAGGCTATAACCCCCCCTTCAGGCCCGCATAGACGGCTTCGCCGCTGGTGCCCACCTTGCCGGCATCGGAGGTGACGAACAGCATCTTCCCGCCACCCTGCTCGATCATGATAGGGGCGATAGCATGGCTTAGATGCACCACGGGCATGAAATTCAAGTTTACGAGTCGACGCCAATAATCCTCCGATTCTTCGACGAAGCGGGAACTCGCGGTCCAGCCGATCAGATTGACGAAAACGTCGATCCGGCCCAGGTCGGCCTTCACTCGCGAAACCAGGTTTCGGCAGGCTGCTCCTTCGGACGCATCGATTTGATACGCTTTCGCATCGAGGCCTTCGCTGGTTATCGTTTTTGTGAGGTGCTCGGTGTTCAGGTCGGCCGCCGCGATCTGGAAACCTGCATCGGCGAGCTTGCGCACAGTGGGCAGCCCCATGCCGCCGCCGGCACCTGTGACCAATGCCACCTTTTTTACTGACATGCTTATCTCCTTAGGACGCTTTGCTCCAGCCTAGCGATTTCTGGCGCCCGCTGCACATGACAATTCTTGGCCAGGGATTAATTCCATTGCGCGTTTGTGTTCCAAACCCCGTCCCATCGACGCCGTCCGGCTTGCGGATTGCGCTCTATGTCCACTGCAGCGTATCGATTGCCGTCGGCGCCTTCTTCAAGGCGTGTTCACTGCGGGAAAGGGATTGGTCCGGTTTGGATGTACTGCTTTCCATAGATGATCATATCGCCTGCATGACGATCAACCGCGAGCATCGGCGCAACGCGTTCGACATGGCCACCACGAAGTTATTCCTCGATTGCCTGCTTGAAGTTCGGCGCAGTGATGCATCCATACTTGTGGTCAGCGGGAAGGGAACGAAAGCCTTCAGCGCCGGCATGGATATCAAGGCGGGGTCTACCTACACGAAGCGCGAACTGGAAGACTACGCGCGGATCATGCTGACCTGCCGCGAGACGCTTGACGAGTTGCCTTGTGCGACGATTGCGGCGATCGAGGGGTTTTGTCTTGGCGGCGGGCTGGAGCTTGCGCTTGGCTGCGACCTGCGCATTGCCAGCGAGGCGGCGCGGTTTGGTTTTCCGGAAGTCAGGCTGGGGGTACTGCCCAGCGGCGGCGGCACCGTGCGCGCGCCGCGCGCCATCGGCATGGCCCGGGCCCGCGAGATGCTGATCTTCGGCGAGCAGATCGATGCGCGCAAGGCCCTCGACTGGGGTCTGGTCAACCGCCTCGTTCCGGCTGAGACCGCGCTCCAGGCCGCGCTCGACTATGCCGCGACCTATGGCGACACGGTCAATCGGCAGACCGTCTCGATCCTCAAGGACATCCTCGTCTCCGGCCAGGGCGCCTCCACCCGCGTCGGACAGACGCTCGCATTCCTCGGGGATTGCGCCCTAATGGGGTCGAGCGAGTACAAGGCGGGCATGGCCAGCCTGAACAAACCCAAGAGCTGACCGGGCGGCGTGACAACCGATCCGCGCGTCGATTTCACCCGGCGCAGCGAACATGAAGCCGCCTTGTTGATCCGAGGCGCACCGTCCGGATCCCCTGCGCTGCGACGAAGGTCGGCTTTCCGACGGCTTCGGCCAAGGTCTTCCTGGCGGGCATTTTAATCGCGAACCGGGGGAAACGGCGATGTTGGAAGCCATTCAAAAAAACTCATGCTGCAAGAATGAATTACATTCGACAGTGGCAAAGGAGGCATTTAGCGTTCTCGTCCCGGTCAAATCTGCGGAGAACAGGTCCGGGCGACAAAAAACAAGAGGGAACAATCGATGAAATCCACGCACACGCATCGACGGAATTTCTTGAAGCTGGCCGCATCGATCTCCGCGATTGGTTTGGCTGGTCGGTTGCCTGCTTTCGCCCAGCAATCGTCGACCCTGCGCTATATTGCCGTTGAAGACCTGGCCTATCTCGATCCGGTAACGTCGACGGCCTATTCGACGCGCAACCATGCCTTCATGGTCTATGAAACGCTTTTTGACGTGAACTCGCGTTTCGAGCCCTTGCCCCAGATGCTGGCAAGTCACGACGTGAGCGCCGACGGATTGACCTGGACATTGACGTTGCGCGACGGACTGACCTGGCATGACGGGCAGCCGGTCACCGCCAGGACTGCGTCGCCAGCATCAAGCGCTGGGCGCAGCGCGACGGGTTCGGAACCGCGCTTATGAACGCGACCAAGGAACTTGCCGCGGACGGCGACAAAGTCATCCGCTTTGCGATGAAGACCCCGTTCCCGCTCCTTCCTAACGCGCTTGGCAAACCCAACTCGCCGCTTTGCGTCATGATGCCGGAGCGCTTGGCCAACACGGATCCCAATCAGGCGGTGACGGAAGCCATCGGCAGCGGTCCGTTCCGCTACGTTCCCGAGGAACGTGTGCCCGGCGTCCTGAACGTCTACAAGAAGTTCGACAAATACGTGCCGCGCACCGATGGTACGCCGGATTTCGTATCCGGATCCAAGAACGTGTATTTCGACGAGGTCCGGTGGACGACGATACCCGATGTCGCCACATCGACGGCGGCGCTTCAAAGTGGCGAGCAGGACTGGCTCGAAATTGTGGCGCCTGACGTTATGCCCTTGTTCGCGCAGACGCCCGAAGTTGAAGTGACCGTTCTCGATTCAGACGGCGAAATGACCATGATGCAGGTCAATCATCTGCAGCCGCCGTTCAACAATCCGGCGATTCGTCGGGCGTTCTGGGGCGCGATCGACCAGGATGCGCTTATGCAATCCGTGGTCGGCTCGGACAAGTCTCTCTACCAGACGCCTGTCGGCTTCTTCTCACCCAATAGCCCTATGGCGAACGATGCCGGGCTAGACCAGGTGCGCGCGCCCAAGTCTCACGATCAGGTTAAGCAAGACCTCATCGATGCTGGCTATAAGGGCGAAAAGGTCGTGCTGTTGGTTGCCGCGGACAATCCGGCCTACAAAGCACTCGCGACCACGATAGCCGACATCATGCCGCGCGTGGGAATGAACGTCGACTTCGTCGCATTGGATCTTGCGACCTTGTTTGCACGCAGGAAGAGCATGGACCCGGTCGAGAAGGGCGGGTGGAGCGCATTTGTTACGTCGTGGGCCGGAAGTGACTGGTTGAATCCGGCCGTACACGTAACTTTGCAAAGCGTCGGTAAGAAAGGCTATGCGGGATGGGCCGACATTCCGAAAGTCGTGGAACTTCGCAAAAAATGGTTCGTAGCGCCCGATTTGGCCGCACAAAAAACAATCTGCGAGGAAATGCAGAAAATCGCCTTTGACCAAGTTCCTTTTTACCCTCTTGGAAAGTACCTCAAGGCAACGGGCTACCGGAAGGATCGTGTAAAGGACGTGCTGAAAGGCTTTCCGATATTCTGGAACATAAAGCCGGCATAGATTGATGCCCTTGTGTCAAACAAATTCGGGTAGGAATTTTTCGTGAAAATGGCAAATCCACATCGGCGAACGTTCCTGAAGCTGGCTGCTTCCGCCAGCGCAGCATCGCTTCTGCGTCCGTCGCTGTCCGAAGCCCAACAAGAATCAACGCTCCGATACATAGCCGTCAGTGACCTGGCATATCTCGATCCGGTGACATCGACGGCCTTCTCGACACGGAACCATGCGTTCATGGTCTATGACACGCTGTTCGCCGTGAACTCGCGTTTTGAAGCCGTTCCCCAGATGCTGGCAAGCCACAAGATGAGCGAGGACGAGCTGACGTGGACACTCACGCTTCGCGACGGGCTCGCCTGGCATGACGGACAGCCTGTTACCGCCAGGGATTGTGTTGCCAGCATCAAGCGCTGGGCTCAGCGCGACCAGTTTGGCGCCGCCCTGATAGAGGCGACGCGCGATTTGGCGGACAACGGACCCGCCACGATTGTGTTTTCCTTGAAGAAGCCGTTTCCTCTTCTGGCCGACGCGCTGGGCAAGCCAAATTCGCCGATATGTGTGATGATGCCGGAACGCCTTGCCAAAACCGACCCCAATCAAGCGGTGACGGAAGCGGTGGGAAGCGGGCCGTTCCGCTATGCGGTGGAAAAGCGGGTTCCGGGCGTTCTTAACGTCTATGAGAAATTCGACAAATACGTGCCGCGCCGGGACGGCGTTCCGGATTTCGTGTCCGGCCCGAAGATTGCCCACTTCGACGAAGTCCGATGGACGACGATGACGGACATCGCCACATCGACGGCCGCACTTCAAAACGGCGAGCAGGACTGGCTCGAAATCGTCAATCCGGACGCGCGCCCGCTGCTGCAGCAGACCCCAGGGGTCGAAGCCACGGTTTTGGACAATCTGGGCGAAATGACAATGTTGCAGGTCAATCATTTGCAACCGCCCTTCAACAACCCGGCCATTCGGCGGGCGTTCTGGGGAGCAATCGACCAGGACTCGCTCATGCAGGCCGTGGTCGGCTCGGATAAGTCCCTGTACCAAACACCCGTGGGATTCTTCTCTCCCAACGGTCCGATGGCGAATGATGCCGGGATGGATAGGATCCGTACCCCGAAGTCGCGCGACCAGGTCAAGAAGGACCTCATCGATGCCGGGTACAAGGGCGAAAAGGTCGTATTTATCGTCGCCTCGGAAAACCCGACTTACAATTCACTGTCCGCCGCGCTGGCCGACACGATGACCCGTGTCGGAATCAACGTCGAATATGTTGCGCTGGATCTTGCAACACTGTTCTCGCGCCGGAAAAACACCGATTCCGTCGACAGGGGCGGCTGGAGTGCATTCGTGGTCGGGTGGGCAGGCAGCGACTGGCTGAACCCCGCTGTTCATGTTGCGTTGCGCAGCAGCGGCGCCAACGCATATGCGGGCTGGGCAAACATACCGAAGATCGTGGAGCTTAGAAAGAAATGGTTCGAGGCTCCCGACGTGGCCGCCCAGAAGGCGATCTGCGAGGAGATGCAGGCCGTGGCGTTCGAAGAGGTGCCATTCTACACGCTGGGCAAATATTTTAAAACAACCGGCTATCGCAGGGACCGCATCCGCGACGTGTTGAACGGCTTTCCGATCTTTTGGAATGTTCGGCCCGTATAAACATGTTTCCAGCGCCGGAGCGCCTTACTCTTCAAAATCGACCTTCATCAAGGTATCTCTGGCCTGCGCCTCGGCTCAGAGGCCTGACCAGTTGGCGCAAGAGCGTGAGCCTGTTCGAAAACGTCGACTAATGGACAAAGAAGCATGGCCACTTACATCTTTCGACGCATCCTGTCGACCATTCCCGTGATTGGCGTTGTTGCGATTTTCGTCTTCTCGCTTCTCTATTTCGCCCCGGGCGATCCTGCGGCCTTGATTGCCGGAGACCAGGCGTCGGTACAGGATGTAGGGAAGATACGGGAATTGCTCGGGCTCAACAGGGGCTTCGTCGTTCAGTTCGTCGATTGGTTCTTGAGTATTTGCCAGGGGGATCTTGGGACGTCCCTGTTTGCCGGACAATCGGTACTGAGCCTGATTGCGCAACGCATCGAACCGACACTGTCTCTTATGGTTCTCGCAACACTGATTTCTGTGGTCATTGGAGTGCCGCTTGGCGTATTGGCCGCGAGCCGGGAGGGAACCCTGGTCGATAGACTTGTCATGATGTTTGTCGTGTTTGGGTTTTCGGTGCCCGGCTTCATAGTCGGTTATTTGCTTGCCTATGTATTTGGCCTGAAGCTTCGCCTTACACCCGTGCAAGGCTATTCCGAACTCCACAGGGGAATCTTTCTCTGGCTGGATAGCCTGATCCTGCCCTCCTTCGCGCTCGCTTTCTCCTATATCGCGCTCATCGCGCGGATAACGCGAACAGCGATGCTCGAGACTCTGCATCAGGATTTCGTACGAACGGCCCGTGCTAAGGGCCTGTCGAATTGGTCCGTTCTTTTTGTCCACGCCCTGAAGAATGCGGCCGTCCCCATCGTCACCGTTGTCGGCATTGGCGTCGCCATGCTGATCGGAGGTGCCGTGGTAACCGAGACTGTCTTCGGCATTCCCGGATTGGGCCGCCTCACTGTGGATGCGATCCTCCGTCGAGATTATCCGGTCATACAAGGTGTGGTTTTACTATTCAGTCTATCTTACGTTTTCGTCAATTTAATCATCGATATAATGTATATATATCTTGACCCGAGGATAAGATTTTGACCGCAACCTTATCTATGAATGAGCCGAGATATTCATTCGGAAAGGATGTGCTTTGGATGATAAGAAAGAACCCGAGCCTAGCTATCGGGATGATTTTACTGGCGATTATTATCATAATTGCGTTGATCGCGCCGTGGATTTCGTTCGCCGATCCAACCGCCGTCGCCCCGATAAAGCGCAATCTGCCGCCTTCGCACTCCGCGTGGTTTGGTACGGATGCACTTGGTCGCGACATCTATGCGCGCACTATCTACGGAACCCGCGTATCGGTCGCCATTGGCTTCAGCGTCGCTGCTGTAACATCTATCTTGGGTCTTGCGATCGGCTTGGTCTCCGGGTTCATTCGTGCACTCGACGGAATAATAATGCGAATAACTGATGGATTGATGGCGATACCGTCCATCCTCCTGGCGGTCGCATTGATGGCCCTGACCGGCGGGAGTTTGTGGACTGTGATCGGAGCGATTACCGTCGCCGAGACGCCGCGAATGGCCCGGCTCGTCAGGGGTGTCGTCCTATCGATACGCGACCAGCCCTTTGTGGAGGCCGCGATTACCACCGGCACCAGGACTCCGGTCATCATGTTGCGGCACATTCTGCCCAATACCGTGCCGACACTCAGTGTGCAGGCTACTTACGTTTGCGCCAACGCCATGATCACCGAATCCTTCCTGTCATTCATCGGCGCCGGTGTGCCGCCGATCACCCCGTCATGGGGCAACATTATCGCTGAAGGTCGGGCGCTTTGGCAGATTTATCCGCATATGATCGCGTTTCCAGCCATCTTCCTGTCTGTCACTGTGCTTTCGGTGAACATGTTGGGCGATGGAATTCGAGACGCCATGGCTCCACGCAAGATTTCAGGTTCGTAATACTAATGGATGGCCTGCTTCCGATGGGACACCGATGACTTTGCTTACCGTGGACAATTTGAACGTCAGCTTTCAAAGCGACGGCGGTTTTAACAGAGCTGTCGATGGCGTGTCGTTCAAGGTAGAAAGGCAGCAGACGGTCGCGATCGTTGGCGAAAGCGGCTCCGGTAAATCCGTGACCGCGATGTCGATCCTGAAGCTGCTTTCGGAACCGCCCGCCAAGATCACCGGGTCGATTTTGTTCGAGGGCAAGGACCTTCTCGGGTTTTCCGAGAAGGAAATGCGATCTGTCAGAGGCAACCAGATCAGCATGATATTTCAAGAACCCATGACGAGTCTGAATCCCGTTATGAGCGTTGGACGTCAGATTGGGGAGCCGCTGCGTCTTCACAGGAAGATGAGCAAGGCGCAGGCCCGGATAGGATCGGCAGAATTGCTGTCGCTCGTCGGCATTCCCGAGCCCCAGCGGAGATTGAAGGAGTATCCGCATCAGCTGTCGGGCGGCATGCGCCAGCGCGTCATGATCGCCATGGCGCTTGCCTGCTCGCCGAAGCTGTTGGTCGCCGACGAGCCGACGACGGCGCTTGACGTGACTATTCAGGCGCAGGTTCTCGAACTTATACGCGATCTTAAAAGCCGCATTGGCTCGGCCATAATCATGATCACGCACGATTTGGGCGTAGTGGCCGAGGTTGCCGACCGGGTCGTGGTGATGTATGCCGGCTATAAGGTCGAGGAGGCAAGCGTTGCGTCTCTGTTTCGCACGCCCCTCCATCCTTATACGATCGGATTGCTCAACGCCGTGCCGAAGCTCGGCGCAAGTGCGAGTGGCCGCGAAAGCAGATTGGCGGAAATACCCGGAAGCATCCCGAGCACCTCGGCGCTGATAAAGGGTTGCGTGTTTGCGGGGCGATGTCCGCGAGCAACAGATATATGTTTGACCGTGGCTCCGCCTCTTGAAGAGAAGCGACCAGATCATCAAGTCGCTTGCCATCACGCGGAATGAGGGGAACCGACATGGAACAACCCGTTCTGTCTGTGCGCAATCTTACCAAGCACTTTCCGTTGCCGAGCGGCATGTTGTCTTCCCGCAAGGCGTCCGCCATTCACGCCGTGGATGGAGTGTCCTTCGACATTGGCCGAGGAGAAACACTGTCCATCGTTGGCGAATCCGGGTGCGGAAAATCAACCGTCGGACGAGCGATTCTGCGGCTGACAGTCCCGACGTCCGGCGAGGTATGGATCAACGGGGCAAGAATAGACAATGTTTCAACCCGGCAACTGCGCCCACTTCGCAAGTCTTTCCAAGTCGTCTTTCAAGACCCTTTTTCAAGCCTCAACCCGCGTATGTATGTCAGGGACATCATTGCCGAACCGCTGTTGAATTTCTCCATTGCGGCTGGCGGCAAGGATGTCACCGAACGCATAGCGGCTTTATTGAAGATGGTTGGATTGCCGCGGGAGGCGATGAACCGGCGGCCGCACGAATTTTC
Source organism: Mesorhizobium sp. ORM8.1 (assembly GCF_053005525.2). Classification (NCBI taxonomy): domain Bacteria; kingdom Pseudomonadati; phylum Pseudomonadota; class Alphaproteobacteria; order Hyphomicrobiales; family Phyllobacteriaceae; genus Mesorhizobium; species Mesorhizobium sp. ORM8.1. The sequence continues at coordinate 157,813 of NZ_JBRKPX020000002.1, forward strand.
AGGCGGGCAGCGTCAAAGGATTGGAATAGCCAGGGCGTTGGCGGCGGAGCCCGAAATAATCGTATGCGACGAGGCCGTCTCAGCGTTAGATGTTTCGGTCAAGGCGCAAATCGTAAATCTGTTGGGCGACCTGCAAAACGAACTGGGTCTCGCGATACTGTTTATCAGCCATGATCTGGCGATCGTTGAGCATTTGTCGCAGCGGGTCGCGGTCATGTACCTGGGCGTGATCGTCGAGATCGGTTCGACGAAAGACGTCTTTCTTTCTCCCAACCATCCTTACACGAAGGCGTTGCTGGAATCGGCTCCTGTGGTCGATCCCGGTATGAAGCGGGATAGACGCCTCCTAAAAGGCGAGATCCCGAGTCCAATCGATTTGCCTGTCGGATGCAGGTTCGCCAGCAGATGTCCGTTCGTCTTTGACAGATGCCGGTCCGAAGAACCTGCGTTGCTACCCGTCGGCGCAGGTCATCTGTCGGCCTGCCACCTCAATTCCGTTGGCCCAAGCCGAACTTGGCCGAAATCGTCATGACGTCTTGATTTCGAGAGGCAAGCAGTGAACGGCAACCACAGATGGCGGGACCGCGCCGCTACGACTTTCCAGTGCGAAAAGCAAGCGGCGGCCGGCAGTCGGGGCGTGGCTGTCACCAATCATCCTTTGGCGACTGCCGCGGCATCGGAAATGCTTTTGGCAGGCGGAAACGCCTTCGATGCGGCGAGCGCGGCATTGTTTACCCTGACCGTGGTCGAGCCGATGATGGTCGGGCTTTTGGGCGGCTGCATGGCCCTGCTGCGAACGGCCGATGGCGAGACCCGGGTCTTGGATGGAAACTGTGCGGTGCCTTCAGCGGCTCGTCCTGATTTGTTCCAGCCGCTTCCTCTCTCACACGCGACAAATATGCCGTGGTTGATCGAGCCAATTCCGTGGGGGCGAAGTCCGTCGCGGTACCCGGCGCGCTTCCGACGTGGTGCGAGATGCAGCGGCGCTGGGGCAAATTCACATTGGCCGACGTGATCGAGCCGGCTATCCGCATCGCCAGACGCGGCTTCATTGTCACGCCTTATTTGCAATCCTGCATCGAAGATGCGGCAGACGACCTTCTGCAGGATGAAACGATAGCAAAGTGGCTGCTGCCAAAGGGCCAACCCCTTCGAGCGGGCGACAGATTGGCCAACGAACTCTATTCCGAGACTTTGGTTGCCGTCGCCTCCGCTGGGCCCGAAGCAATCCATGGGGGAACTTTCGGCGAGGCGTTGGTGGCTTGCCTCGCACGGCAGGGCGGCATCTTGTCTTCAGCTGATCTGACAAATTATCGGGTCAAGGAGGCGTCTCCAATTTCCGGCGAGTATCGCGGCTGGCAGGTGACATCGGTTCCGCCTCCCTCCGCCGCAGGTGTCCACATTGTCCAGATGCTCAAGGTCCTGGAAGGATTTGACCTGCGCAGCATCGGATTCGGCAGCGCCGAGATGATTCATATACTCGCCGAAACGATGAAGCTTGCGTTTGCCGACCGGGAACAAGCAACCGGCGATCCGGCATTTGTGAGCGTGCCGGTCGAGACATTGATGTCCTCCGACTACGCAAGGCAGCGGCGCGGTTTGATTGATCTCAAGCAGGCGCAGAATTGGTCAAGCGGACTGTCCACCGGTGAAAGCCCAAATACCACGCACATCACGATCGCCGACGCCGAAGGAAATCTCGTCTGCAGCACCCAGACCATAAGCTCGATCTTCGGCGCACGCATTATGGTTCCCGAGACTGGAATGATCCCCAACAACTATTTGGCGGTGTTCGATCCGGTGCCCGGCAGAACGCAATCGCTCGAGCCTGGCAAACGGGTCACCACGTCCATGGCTCCGACCATAGCACAAAAGGATGGGAAACTTCGGTATGCGCTGGGTCTTCCCGGCGGAAAACGTATTTTCCCGACCGTCCTGCAAGTCTTGGTGGATCTGTTCGATCATGGGATGACGTTGCAGGAAGCCGTCGAAGCGCCGCGGATTTTTGCCGAAGGGGACACGCTCGAAGTCGAGGACACCGTACCGGAAAATGTGGTAAAGGCGCTGAGAGGCAAGGGCCATGATTGTGTTGTCGTGCCCCAGATTGCTGGCGGCATGAACGGCATCGCGTTTTGCGACGACGCTAGCATGATTGGAGCAAGCTGTTGGCGCGCTGATGGAACCGTGGCCGCTTTGGGAGGCGGATTGGCGCGATCGGATGTGCACTTCTGGCCTGAAGCGCCGCCAACAATCCCCGCCAATTCGCCAGTTTGACAACCTATCACTTTACAGCAAGACCAATCAACAGCGTAGATCGACATGCATACTACCTTGCCAGGCGATCCAGACGAGATCCGTCGAATATTCGAGAGTTTTGAACGGTATCGTCAGGAGGCCCCTCGCGGCAATCTAAAGGGCGCAGCGGTCTGCATCCCAGTTGGTCTGGCCGGTGGCGAACCGGCAGTTGGACTGATCAAACGGGCGTCTGCGCTCCGTGCGCATCCAGGCCAGTTTGCGTTTCCCGGCGGCAAGCGCGACATGGGCGAGACAGCTGTAAAAGCTGCACTGCGTGAACTGAGGGAAGAACTGGGGATAGTCGTCGCAGAAGACCGCATCCTCGGCAGACTCGATGACTTCGTATCACGGTCGGGTTATGTGATGTCGCCCGTTATTGTTTGGGTGGGAGATATGGGAGAGATCCGGCCCAACCCCAGCGAGGTCGCACGAGCATTCACCATATCGCTTCTGCATCTGAGCTCACCTGGCATAGCTGAGTGGTTTTACGTTGCGGACAGCTCTCGGCCAGCTCTGCGCTTGGCCATTGGTAGCTCCTACCTTTATGCCCCGGCTGCGGCAATTTTGTTTCAGTTTATGGAGACGCTGATGGGACGTATCACCCGCGTGTCAGACATTGAACAGCCGGAATTTGCGCGTCAGTAGATACGGCAGAGATCGGCGACAAAATGCGGATGTTGTTGGCGTTGGTCGAAGACCTGGGCCCGACGCGGCTGTGAAAGTCAGTGTGGCCGACGATTGTGACACCGTTCTTCACAACAATCTTCTGGGCTGAGACGGTCAGTCGCAATTGCCGCCGCGCTCGGCTGCGAGATCGACCACGACCGAACCGGACTCACCATATCGGCGGCCGAAGATTTAGGCGCATCACGGTCGGGATTAGGGCCGTTGTGATGACTAAATCCACCTGAGGAGCCTTGGGGACGAAACAGTTCCGTTTGCTTGAGCACGGAATTCGGACGTCAGGGTGCGGCACAGCCGCTAGGCTCAGGACCTATTAATTCCGTTTGAGATGTGATTCACGGTCTCCAATTGGAGGCCGTGATGGGTGATTTGTTTCTGTTGAGCGAGCGCCAGATGGTGCGGATATCGCCGTTCTTCCCGCTGTCGCACGGAGTTCCCCGGGTAGATGACCGGCGGGTGGTGAGCGGCATCATCTACGTGATCCGCAACGGGCTGCAGTGGAAAGACGCGCCGGCCGGCTACGGCCCGCACAAGACGCTCTACAATCGCTTCATCCGCTGGAGTCTGATGGGAGTGTTCGACCGCATCTTCGCCGGCCTTGCCGGGGAAGGACCGAAGCCCGAGCGCATCATGATCGATGCGACGCATCTGAAGGCGCACCGCACGGCGGCGAGCCTGCTTAAAAAGGGGATGTTCCCCGTCGTATCGGGCGAACCAAGGGAGGACTGAACTCCAAGCTCCACACCGTCTGCGACGGTGAAGGCCGGCCGATCATCCTGCTCCTGTCAGAAGGCCAGATGAGCGACCACAAGGGTGCCCGTCTCGTCCCTGACGCCTTGCCGCCAGCCTCTCATCTCATCGCTGATCGCGGCCACGACAGCGCATGGTTCCGCGAGGAACTGGAAGCCAGGGACATCGAGCCGTGCATCCCGTCGAGCCGGAGCCGCAAAGTCCCATACGCCTACGACACCACGCTCTACCGCCAGCGCCACAACATCGAGAACCTGTTCGCCAAGCTCAAGGACTGGCGGCGCATCGCCACCCGCTACGACCGATGTGCCCACACATTCTTCTCGCCCATCTGCATCGCAGCCGCCGTCATCTTCTGGCTCTGATCAATGAGTCCTGAGCCTAGTCACCTGAATCTGAAGTTCGGTTCATTGTCTTCTGGCAGAAACGCTTGACCGATGCGAGGATCTGGTCGGCGGATTTGACCCACTTGTATGGGGTGGGGTTTTCGTTGTGGGTTTCGATGAATGCGTCGATGTCGGCCTCCAGTTCTGCGGTGGAACGGTGTACGCCGCGCTGCAACTGCTTTCGCGTCAGCTCGGCGAACCACCGCTCGACCTGATTGATCCAGGATGCCGACGTTGGCGTGAAGTGAACATGCCAGTGTGGGCGGCGCGCGAGCCAGGCCTTAATCCTCGGCGTCTTGTGGGTCGCATAGTTGTCCATCACCAGATGCACGTCCGGCCCATCGGGCATTTCGGCGTCGATCCGCTTCAGGAAATCGAGGAATTCGGTGGCCCGGTGACGCTTGTAGCACTGACCGATCACCGCCCCGGTGGCAACATCTAGCGCGGCAAACAGCGATGTCGTGCCGTTGCGGACATAGGTATGGGTGCGCCGTTCGGCGACGCCCGGCGCCATGGGCAGCACAGGCTGCTCGCGATCCAAGGCCTGGATTTGCGACTTCTCATCCACGCAAAGCACGACCGCCCGGTCCGGAGGCGACATGTAAAGACCGACGATGTCCTGCACCTTGTCGACAAAGAGCGGATCAGAGGAAAGCTTGAATGTCTCGGCACGATGCGGCTGCAGGCCAAACGCGGTCCAGATCCGACGGATGGTGGTATGCGAAAGGCCGCTGTCGGCTGCCATCGAACGGATGGACCAGTGCGTGGCATCCTTAGGAGTGGTGTTCAACGTACGCTCGACGACCTGGGCAACCTGGGTATCGGAGACAGTTCGCGGTCGACCCGCACGATATTCATCTGTCAGCCCTTCAATACCATCCTGTATGAACCGGCGGCGCCACTTGCCAACCGTGTGCTCGTGAACACCCAGGCGTTCGGCAACGTCCTTGCTTTGCAAGCCCTGCGCGCACAAAAGGATCATCCGGCATCGATCCGACAAGGAGCGTGGCGCTTTATGCCGGCGCACCTGAGATTCAAGAAAACTTCTATCCGCGTCGCTCAGAACGACGACGTCCGCCTGCCTGCCAACCATCGATCAAACTCCTGCTCTTGTGACAGAAGCCCAACAAAATGAACCTTACTTTGGTTCCAGGTGACTAGTTGGGGCGTCATCCTGCTGGTCCGAGAAGTCGAGAAATAGAGAAATAGAAACTCGCGCTCATCGATTTCGGCACGTTCGGGGCGGACGTCGAAGGCGCGCATGATCGTCACCCAGGCCACGGGCCGCCTCCATTGCAGCAAGCCCGGCGACGCCTGCGCCAATTACCAGCACCTGGCACTTCGCCGGCGACCGTCACTTGATCCGAAAAGCGACCGAAATTGTTCACCGCCTCGATGACCACCCAGTAGCCGGCGCTGTTGGCCTCAAGGGGGCGCCTCCATCTCTGTGCTGGCTGATACGCGGCACCATGTCGATTGCGATGACGGTAACGCCCTTCTTGTTAGCAAGCTCGAGCAACGCATCGTTTTGGCCGGGGTAGAACAGGGAGATCAGCGTCTGCCGGCACGTGCTTCGACCACGACCTGATAGCCGAGCCTTGCCATGTGCGCCGCCGATTTGATCGCGCCAACCATCTCTCCCACAAAGGTCTCCTAAGTGCGCCAATCTTCTTAGATCCACTTTCTCCTGATAGGGCGCAACCGTGAGTCGGTCGCCGCCAAGGAAGCTGAGCGATCGATGCCGCCCCATCTTGCTAGAAAAGACCGGCGACATACCGGCCACCTCGGTGCCAATATTAACAATGTCATCCTGAAACGTCAGCAAAGACATGCTCGCTCGCAGGAAAGCGCCTTTGTCGAACGTCCTCGGCGTACGAAGCTATGGCATGGTCCGCATCACCTAACAGCTCAGCATACCGTTTGACGAATTTGGGCTTGAACGACGAAAACAGACCGAGCATGTCGTCTACTACAAGAATCTGTCCGTCGCACGCCGAGGAAGCGCCGATGCCTATAGTGGGGATGGAAATCCGTTGCGTAATCGCACGGGCAATTGATTCCGGGACCTTTTCCAGAACAACCGCAAAGGCCCCTGCTTCGGCGACGGCAACGGCATCGTCGATGACCCGACTGGATGCCGCACCCCTGCCCTGAACCTTGTAACCGCCGAGCACATTGAAAGCCTGGGGCGTCAGACCGACATGAGCCATGACGGGAATGCCACGGGCAGTTAGAAAGCCTATCGTTGGCACTATACGCGCGCCGCCCTCTAGCTTCACTGCCGCGCATCCGGTTTCAGCCATCACACGCGCGGCACTCTGAAAGGCTTGCTCGGGAGTTCCCTCGTAGGAACCGAACGGCATGTCCACAACCATCAGGGCATGTGCCAGGCCGCGCCTCACGGCCTTGCCATGTAGTATCATCATGTCGAGCGTTACACCCAACGTAGACGGTAGACCATGAAGAACCATTCCCACGCTATCTCCCACCAGGACGATATCGCAATGGCGATCGACGAGATTGGCGATAGGGGTAGTATAGGCCGTTAGGCAGACGAGCGGAGCGCCATTCTTGCGGACCATTATTTCTGAAGGCGTCAACGCCTTATCTTTTCTCTCGACACCCATAATCCTCGACTCTTGTCATCAACAGCACCGTCTTGAGTTCCTGCGCAATATTATCCGGTCAGGGTGTTTCGGGATGTATCCTTTGTCGGTCCCGGTGCTAGCGCCGATGACCAAAACTGCTCCAGTCCATTGACTTGGGAGTGCTCGCAGTGGAAGGGATCGACCGTTGCCTTGAGCTACCGAGGTGACCTGAGCCACCTCAGTCCTCTCACGATCAGTGGGTAAGAATCTGAGGTCGGGTCTCTCAGGCCGGCAGCGCGCCGGACTTCTTCGCCGTCCAGGTGGCGATATAGTCCATCAAGCCGGGGTTGAGGCAGTCATAGGGCTCCAGCCCGATCGTCTTCAACCGCGCCCGGATGCCGTCCATCCGCTTCGGATCGACACCGGATTCGATGATCGACGAGACAAAAGCGGTGAAACCCGGCGGCGACCAGCCGTCTTCCTCGAAGCGCTCGGGATGGAGGAAGGTCAGGCCCTTGAACGGGTGGTCGCGCTCGACCGGGCCATGCATGTGAACGCCGCAGCCGGTGCAGGCATGGCGCTGGATCAGCGCTGCCGGATCGACCACTTTGAGCTTGTCGCCATTCTCGGTGACGCTGACATCGCCGGTGCCGGCGACGGCCACGACCGAGAACACCGCGCCCTCCGGCTTCCAGCACTTGGTGCAGCCGCAGGCATGGTTGTGGGCGATCTGGCCCTTGACCTTCACCTTCACCGGCTCGCTGGTGCAGGCGCAGACCAGCGTGCCGCCGGCAAAGGCAGCACTTTCCTTCGGCAAACCGTTGTCGATCTTCGGATGCAGTTTTTCCGCCATTTTCTTCTCCTCCCAGTTGTGAACCACAGAGGTCGCTGGCCGGTCGGTCGGCGGCGTGTGGCCTTGCTTCAGTAAACCACCACGCTCCTGATCGACTTGCCCTCATGCATGAGGTCGAACCCCTTGTTGATGTCCTCCAACTTCAACGTATGGGTGATCATCGGGTCGATCTGGATCTTTTTCTCCATGTACCAGTCGACGATCTTCGGCACGTCGGTGCGGCCGCGCGCGCCGCCGAAGGCGGTGCCCATCCAACTGCGGCCGGTGACCAACTGGAACGGCCTGGTCGAGATCTCCTGGCCAGCCCCTGCGACGCCGATGACGACCGATTTGCCCCAGCCGCGATGCGAGGCTTCCAGCGCCTGGCGCATCACCTTGGTGTTGCCGGTGCAGTCGAACGTGTAGTCGGCGCCGCCGATCTGGTCGGCGCCGCGCTTGGTCATGTTGACCAGGTGCGGAACGATGTCGCCGTCGATCTCCTTCGGATTGACGAAATGCGTCATGCCGAAGCGCTCGCCCCATGCCTTCTTGTCGTTGTTGAGGTCGACACCGATGATCATGTCGGCGCCGGCAAGGCGAAGGCCCTGGATGACGTTGAGGCCGATGCCGCCGAGGCCGAAAACGACGGCGGTGGCGCCTTGCTCGACGCGTGCCGTGTTGATGACCGCGCCGATGCCGGTGGTGACGCCGCAGCCGATGTAGCAGATCTTGTCGAAGGGCGCGTCGGGATTGACCTTGGCCAGCGCGATCTCGGGCAAGACCGTAAAATTGGAGAAGGTCGAGCAGCCCATGTAGTGGAAGATCTTGTCCTTGCCGATCGAGAAGCGCGACGAGCCGTCCGGCATCAGGCCTTGGCCCTGCGTGGCGCGGATGGCGGTGCACAGATTGGTTTTCCTGGACAGGCAGGACGGGCACTGGCGGCATTCCGGCGTATAGAGCGGAATGACATGGTCGCCCTTCTTGACCGAGGTGACGCCCTTGCCGACATCGACGACCACGCCGGCGCCCTCATGGCCGAGGATGGCCGGGAACAGGCCTTCTGGATCGGCGCCCGACAAGGTGAACTCATCGGTGTGGCAGATGCCGGTCGCCTTGATCTCGACCAGCACCTCGCCCTCGCGCGGACCGTCGAGGTCGACCTCCATGATCTCCAGCGGTTTTCCTGCGGCGGCAGCGACAGCGGCGCGGGTTTTCATGAACCGATACCTTTCAGATGAAACCAGAAAGTTACGCCAAGCAAACTGTGAAGCTAATCGGCCATCCCTCCAGCCTGAATTCCGCAGTCTGGCTCGGGTGGATTCTTAGCGAGCTCTGAGCGCCCGAGGAACTCAAAAATTTTGGCCCAATGTGCGTCGGTATTGGCCACAGCGGTCCTTGCTGGCGTGGGGACGGCGTTGCGGCATCAAGTCCTCTGATATTCCAGCCCTTTTTCGAGCGGTCCGAGGACACCAGAAGTGATCAATCAGATCGAACGCCACCGTGGTGTCAATGTGGACTTCTTGGCCTTCGCCGGCGCGCTCCTTTTGGAGAAGGGCCAAGCTGCCGCAGATCTTGTCAGCAATCATCAGTTGCACATTTTCGGGTTCTCCGCTCCTTCGCCTAACTGACCGAGATCCTTCAGCATTTGGCTTGCGTATGCTATTCCAAAGTCCGAAACTCGAAGGGTCACCCCGATATTTTCCACCGGTATCGAGCATTGCTTACGCCCCGAGGTTTGGTACCTCAAGCGCTTTTTGTTCCTTTGCTATGAGTTTGACTCATAAGTCTCCCCCAACCGATTAACGGCGACATGCATGAGCTCGGCAAGGCGCAGTCAGCAGAATGGCACGGCTATACTCCCAATAAGCGCCGCGTCGGTCCGATGACGACGTGGCTGCAGTTCGCAACGCGACGAATTGACCGTCGCGCACGGTCCGCGCGGTGGGTGGGGAGGGCGAAGCCGCAACATGCAAGCTACTTGCCGGAGACCCGCCATGAGGTCCGTTCCCGAGGTGTACTTTCAAGGAACTGGTTCGATTGCCCGGCAATTCCGAGGCAGCTGCACCACGTATATCCCCCAGCCGAGGATCCTACCTTTTGACTGTTCGACCGCCGTGGAAGGGAGTGGACACCGGCGATGACCATCGCGACCACGACCGTCCCTAAATGTTTAGTCCCGGCATTTGATGGATCGGATCGAACTTGAACTTTTCGGACTCGATGGTCCATTGTTTGCAGATGAACTCGTAGGGCGTGAGGCCCTTCAGTGTCTTCAGCAGGCGCCCAAAGTTGTAAGCTGCTACGAAGTCGGCGAGGTGGCGTTGGAGCGATCCCGCCCCAGGGGCGATCGTCGCGAGCATAAGCGAACAGCTGGCCCGTCTTGGTGCGGCCGCGCCCGGGATCGAGCACCGGCGCCGTGGTCTCGTCGGCGAAGAGCTTCCCGGACGCCTTCAGCCGCTCGAACAACCGCTCGTGGATGGGGCGGAGCAGGAAAGCCGCCTTGCTGACCCAATCGGCAAGCGTCGAGCGATCCAGGTTCACGCCTTGGCGAGCGTAGATTTGCTCCTGGCGATACAGGGGAAGATGGTCGGCGTACTTGGAGACCAGCACATGGGCGACGGTCGCCTCAGTCGGGATGCCGCCCTCGACAAGCCGTGGCGGAGCCGGTGCCTGCACCACGACCTCCTCGCAGCTCCGGCAGGCGTATTTCGGTCGGCGCGTGACGATGACGCGGAACTTGGCCGGCACGATGTCGAGGCGCTCGGAGCGATCCTCGCCCATGACATGCAGCATTCCCTTGCAGCACGGGCAGATCTTGTCGGGAATGTCGATGATCTGCTCGATACGCGGCAGATGCGCGGGCAGTGATCCACGGTTGGCGCGGCGCTTCCTGGCGCGAGCCTCGCGCGCTTCCCTGCCGGTTTGGGCTCCTGTGCCGCGACCACCGCTGGAACAAACAACGGCTCGGGTGCCGGCGCATTCGCCAACGGCACCCGCGCTCACCGTCTCGCCAGCATCGTAGCTTTCCGCCACGATCCGCGCCTTCTCCTCCGGCAACATTCGCGCCGCCGTCCAGAACCCGTGAATATCTCAAGCCGTCGAACCGGCTCCTCGTCCCTGGACTTAAGCGTAAGCTCTGAAATCGTCATGTGTCGAAGCCCTCAAAGGCTCCGAGCATCGTCGCTCACGACAACGCGCGAAAGGTTCCAACGGGACAGCGCTTACGTACCATCAAAGCCTGGGATCAAACATTTTAGATCGCTCGATTTGGCTCGCTTGCTGCACTTTGGTTGATGATCGGGCGTTGACTACCGGACTGGCCCAAAATCTTTCTTTTGGTCCCCGAAATTTTTCGGAGCTACCACCTGTTTCCGCTGATATACGCAGAGGCCGGTTTTGCTATGCAAGCACCGCTACCTGCGGGGACGCGAGGTGGTTTGAACTGATCGACTTTATGCTACCCTGGGATGTGTGCTTGGTGGAAGATGGCAAACAACAATCAAAATATTTCCGAATATAGCTATATCGTTGTCGGCGCGGGTTCGGCCGGATGTATTATCGCCAGTCGTCTCACTGAGGATCCAGGATGTACTGTGCTTCTCCTAGAGGCGGGGGGCGCGACACCAGTGTTTTAACGCGGATGCCCGCAGCATATCCTTTCGCCGTAAATAGCGCAAAACTTACTTGGCAGTACGAAGCCGGACCGGAACCCTATTTGAACGATCGTATGATAGCGCACCCGCGCGGGCGCGTGCTTGGGGGCTCATCGTCGGTGAATGCCATGGCGTTCGTTCGAGGACATCCTACTGACTACGATGGATGGGCTCAGCGCGGACTAACAAGTTGGACCTGGGAGAGGTGCCTTCCATATTTTAAGAAGATCGAAAGATATGATGGCGGCGCAAACATTTGGCGCGGTGGTGACGGTCCGATAAGAGTGCAGACTTCACGGACGGATGAGAAACTGTTTGATTGCTTTTTGACTGCAGGCGAGCAAGCTGGCTTCGGAACGAGTGATGACTACAACGGCTATCGTCAAGAAGGCGTTCACCGCTCGCAGAGCAATTCCGGCGGTGGTGTTCGTTGGTCGACCGCTCGTGCTTACCTACATCCGGCGCTAAGTCGCGACAATCTGACAGTCATGACTGGCGCATTGGTGCAAAATATCCGAATAGACGGCAATCGCGCAGTTGGTCTCACCTTTAGTTATCGAGGAAAGGAAATTCGCGTTGAAGCAACGCAGGAAGTTGTCTTGAGCGCTGGTGCGATCGCGACTCCCCAACTTATGCTTCTATCGGGCGTTGGCGACGCACATCATTTAAGAGAAATGGAAATACCGGTCGTTCGGCATCTGCCCGGTGTTGGTGCCAATCTCGAGGATCATGTCGCGGTTCCAGTCCGCTATCATACCAGCGGTCCGATATCGTTCGCTAGACATCTTGGCCCGATTGGTCGAGCTCGCATTGGTTTGGATTGGGCACTGCGCCGGAAAGGGCTGGGAACAACCAACTATTTTGAGGTTGGCGGATTCATCCGCAGCCATCCAGACGTAGAAATACCTGATGTTCAGCTTGAACTTTTACCCATGCTGCGCGTCTACCGTCGCGGCAAAATTGATGTTGCCCATGGATTTCAACTCCATGTGAACACTATGCGTCCAACGAGCCGGGGGCGTGTCCAGCTGAAAAGCCGAAATCCAAGTCAGTATCCGTCTATATTGTTCAATTATTTAAAAGACAAAGAAGATATTGATACTTTGGTCCGGGCGATTAAAGCTGCTCGCGAATTGGTGGCCCAACGGGCATGGGATGGCGTTCGAGGAGCCGAGATTGAGCCAGGGAAAGACGTCCAGACTGAACGGGAGCTCCTATCCTGGTTGAGGGCTAACGCCGCTACGGAGTATCACCCTGCCTGTACATGCCGCATGGGAACGGATTCGCTTGCCGTGGTGGACGAGTGGGGATTGGTGCATGGGCTTGAGAATCTGAGAATCGTTGACGCATCTATCATACCCAGGATGATAACAGGAAATTTGAACGCTCCTGTCATGATGATGGCAGAGAAAATCGCCGACCATATGCGGGGCCTGCGTGCGCTAGATCTCGATAGAGGCCCCTTACTTCAAACGCGATTGACCAGATTGGCTAGACCATTGGCGGAAAAGATGGAACCGACGCTTGCTGCTCGGGGGCAGGATCGAGCGACGGACGTCGGCTAACGGTTGTCAAGTGCGAGATGGGGCTTTGGTGCGTCCAGTCAATCGGTTCCCGTCAAAGGCCACGTTACGTCTCATCTGGCCAGCGACCTTCAACAGCCGGACTGTGCGCGAGCAAGTCACTCATGACTCTCCGGATTCAGTCCCGCCTCGGACTATAACGAGAGCTGTTCCTCACGGACGGCACTTAATCCGAAAAGTCAGTGGTAACACTTTTTATCTCGAGAAACTGTTTAAGTCCCTCAATGCCGCCGACCCTACCAAGCCCACTATCCTTCACCCCTCCAAACGGATACTCGACGGAAGCGATCGCAAGCGTGTTGATGCCGACCATCCCGAATTGAAGACTCTCGGAAACGGCGCGGGCACGAGACAAGGAGCGAGTGAAAACGTAAGAAGCGAGCCCAACTGGAACGCTGTTCGACCGCTGGATTACGTCATTCACATCGGAAAAGTGGTTTATGACCGCGACGGGTCCGAAGATCTCTTCGCGAACGGTCCGCAAATTCTCTGGCACATTTGCGAGCACGGTCGGCTCCATGAAACAGCCCGAGTTTCCAATTCGACGCCCGCCGAACACCAGCGTACCTCCGCCGCGTACTGCATCTTCGACAAGCGCTAGGACTGCATCAAGCCGGCGGGTACTTACCAGCGGTCCCATTTCAGTACCTGCTTCAGAACCAGGACCGACCTTGAGTGACCTCGCTCGAGCAGCCATGAGTTCAACGAACCTATCAAAGACGGTTCGTTCCACGAAGATCCGGTTTGGTGTTGTGCAAACTTGTCCGGAATTGCGGAATTTACGATATGCAATTTGAGAGACCACGGATTCCAAGTTGACATCGTCGAACACGATTGCCGGCGCGTTGCCACCCAGTTCCAGAGTTGTGGATTTCATCGTGGCACCGGCGAGAGCCGCAAGCTGTTTTCCAACTGGGACTGAGCCCGTGAAGGCAATCTTCCGGATCACTGGCGAATTGATCAGATGCTTGGCGATCATCGCTGGATCACCAAAGACCAGATTGACGGCCCCGTGTGGTACACCCGCCTCGTGCAGAATATCTACCAGCATAGCTGTTGCGCTTGGAGCTTCCTCGGCCGCCTTCACGACCGCCGTACAGCCGGCGGCAAGCGCCGGAGCAAGATGGTTGGCGACCTCACCGACGGGAAAATTCCATGGGGTCAGAATTAACACAGGACCCACCGGAACCTGTTGAACTTTGAATTCCACGTTTGAGGAAGAGGACGGAACGATGCGCCCGTAACTGCGACGTCCTTCCTCTGCGAACCACTCCAATGCTTCATAGATACCGGAAACCTCCGCTAGCGCCTCCGCTAACGGCTTTCCCTGTTCCAAGGTGATAACTTGAGCCAGTTTTTGCTCGTTCTCGCGCGTTATCTGGGCAGCCTTGCGCAAAATCTCACCACGCTGTGCGCTGCTACGGCCCTTCCAAGCTGCAAATTCCCGAGCGGCGCTGACCGCTGCCCTGTCAAGGTCTTCCTCAGTCGCACAAGGCAGCCTCCCAAGCAATTCACCCGTTGCGGGATTGGTAACCTCAATCGTCGAGCGCTGATCGGCGTGAATGGTCTCCCCGTCGATAATGAGCGCGAAATGGTGCAAATTTAATCTCCTTATCACAGCTCAATATAAGCGATGGCGGTCAAGGAGCTTGTACGCGGCCTCGTACCGAGGGCGCATCCATTCGAGGGGGAAAGTCCAAACTGTATTTCCGTTGGCAATTAGCTAATCCGTCAAATATGCCGGCTTGCACGACTTCGCCCCGATGAACGTCCTCTCGTGTAGGAATGGAATGCATCAGGGACCGTCGCAAACGAAAAGAAATCGTGCGACTCCAAATTTCTTGGTGTGGCTTGGTAAGCCCCCAGATTTGGATGTCCTGCATTGCCGTGGATAACGCCTAGACTCAGGACTCATTGATCAGAACCAGAAGATGACGGCGGCTGCGATGCAGATGAACGCATTTGAAACCGACGACCCTGGTATTTTCCGCGGTAACCGAACAACGACAAAACCTGCATCTCAAGAAGCCACTGCGAGGCATTCCACGCGTCGAAGATGTCCACGTCATTGGTGAAGGGTGTCGGATGGGTGTACCCGTTGCGAAATTAGCAAAGAAAACCCGTCGCGGGCCGGTTGCGCTTTCTTGGCTTTCAGGCGCCGTCCGGATCGAAGGCATGAGGGGCGGTGAGTTGACCGCGACGCTTTACTTGCTGAGATGTCTTCTAAGCTAGCGGAGAATGTTTGTGGATGGACAGGAACTGATCGACATCTCAGATCGTCTCGATGGGCTGGCAGCTGCGCTGTGCCGTCCGGAATTATCTGTCGCTGTCCGGAATTAAGCCGGGCTGCGGAGGTCGTCAGCGGTGGCGTTTCGGCGCTCGTGTAGAAGCCTGAGCACATCGCTGCCGCACGACATGCCGCGAAGCGTGGTCTCTATCCGGGGAAGACGAATGTTGCCGAAGCCGCTGGTCCCCGCAGCGCAATTCTGGAGGAGATGGCAAAGCGCGCGAAGGGAGGTGTTCTCCCCGTAGATAACAATCGCTTCGTAGGCGTCGGCTCCCTCAACGTTGTGTTCCGCGCCGATCCTCACGCAGTCCTCCCGCGTCGGCTGCCCGATCTCGAAACGCATGCCGATACGGCTTTCGATCTGATCCACAGCGTGGGTATCACGCCTCGTGCCGGCTAACCGATGAGTGTTGCGGGCGAGCAGTAAAGCGAAGCCGCACCGCTCCTGAAGATGCAGCAGCTCCCGCAAAACAGTGGGAGTGAAGTTCTGATATTCGTCCACCAGCAACGGACGCGTCGGGCCGTATCGGGCGCCCAAAAAATTCATGCAATCCTTCGCAAGATCGTATGTGTGCTTGCTGTCCCTTTGGACGCCGTAGGCGTCATGCAGCATCAGGAACATCGGCCTGATAGCCTTGGTATGCTGCGTAACCTCACAATAGGCAGCTCCGCTGTGCCCTCCAGAATTATCTGTCGTCGTCCGGAATTAAGCGGGCTTAGAACTGAAACGAATACGCCGAGAGGTGCGAGCGGCACTCACTCGAAAAGGGTTACCAAACCTGGCCCCGTGGGTTACCAATCCGCGTGTTGAGTGGCCTTAGGTTACCAATCAGGGCCGCAATAAGCTCATTGAAGACAGCTCCTTAGCGTCAGTTCGGAATTATATGTCGTTGGGGCACATTGGTAACCTGTTGACTGAAGGGCATTGGTAACCTCTTCTGGCGAAAGGGGTGGAATATGAGCCGCTTAGCAGTGAGGTCGACGACAGATAATTCTGGGCTTGGACTCTCACCAGCGACAGATAATTCTGGACGGCATACCAGTGTGCCGTCCAGAATTATCTGTCGCTGTCCGGAATTAAGTCAGGACGTCGCCGCCGTGCGCACGTGCCAACGTTGAGATGCTGACGCCATCTGTCTCAAGCGATTGTGGGGGAAGTACAGAGCTGAACCTTGGTCGATAGGGCTGCTACCTCGGTTTACCAATCCTGGCGTCTTGGGTTGACCAATCCGTTGGCCGACGTAAGCGGGTTGACCAACAAGGGCGCCTAAATTCCACGCAACTCCAATTACTTAATACCAGTCCAGAATTAACTGTCATTGAGGCCATTGGTAAACTCGGTTCTTTGGATCGGGAATCCCTACCTCGGCCTGAAACCCTCTTGTTTTCAACCGCATAGGCCGAGCACCCGGGGCCCATAATTCCGGACTGGCAAACCCCATGAAATGTCAAATAATTCCGGACATCACACCACACTGCCCCCTTTTATGCGACTTCTTGAGCACAAAAGACGAACACCGAAAAGGGGTGGCTGACCGGCGCCGCCGTCGCAAAAATTATCCAAACCGCTGATAAGTCGGGGACAAGCGGCGAGATCCAGCGCCTGCCGTTATCCCGGCAGTACGATATCGGTCGCGATTGAACTGAGAACAATCGCTAATGCAATTGACACGTCTGGAACTTTATAAACGGGTCTGTGACGGGCCGCTGAGCAAAGTTGCCCCGGAGCTCGGAATTTCCGGCACAGTGCTGGCCGCCATCTGCAAGCAATATGGGGTCCCTTACCCTGGATCGGGCTACTGGACCCGCAAGTCCCTCGGCCTTGCGGCAGAGCTGCCGACGCTCGCGGAGGCATCGGATGAAACCATCGAGATTACGCCGTCAACCCCAAAGCCACGGCGCAAGAGGACGCCGGAAGAAATCGCGGCACGCAAAACCAGGCGCGCCGCGAAACCTGATCGGCCAGCACATCATCCGCTATTGTTCGGTGTCGAAGAGCATTTTCGAAAAACGCGGGACGTCAAACACGGCGAGTTCCTCAGACCCCACAAAAGGATCCTGCCGGATCTGATTTCTTCAGAGGCTGCGCTGTTGCGCGCACTCTCGATCGCCAATGACCTCTATCTCGCGCTGCATAAACAAGGGTACCGGGTTCGCATCGCACAAGCCGCCGATGATCTCCATCGCATCCACATCAAGGAACAGGAGGTGGAGCGAAAGGATCGCAAATACGGGCGCTATCACTCCGGAAGCATCTGGGCTCCGGACCGGCCGACCGTCTTCTATATCGACACGGTGCCAATCGGGCTCGCTCTCACCGAGATGACCGAACGAGTGTCGATGCGATACCTCAATGGTGAGTATCATCGCGAAGACAGCAGGCTTATCCGGGCAGCCAAGCCCTGGCAGCTGACGCATTCCTGGACGACAGGGCAGGACCTGCCGTCGGGACGCTTTGGGGTCGTTGTCTATTCGCCGAAAGGGGGCGTCGATTGGTCGGCTAGCTGGCAGGAAACGGAGCAGGAGACACTTGGCAAGCTTATCCCAAGAATCGTCGAGACCGTGAAAGGGGTCAAGGATGACCTCCAACGCCTCATGACCGCCGCAGATGAGGCCGAGGCGAAGAGGAAAAAGGAGCGAGAGGAGGAATGGGAGCGCTACCTAAGGCAAGAGGATGCCCGGAAAATAGCTCAGGCTCTTGCCGACAGCCGTGAACAACTTGCGGAAATTATCGAGAGGTGGGGACGAGCGATGACGATAGAGCGCTTTTTCGCTGATGCGGAAGAGCGCCTGAAGCATGCTACCGTTGAGCGGCGGCACCGCCTGGAAGAGCGCCTGACCCTCGCAAGGTCAATGATGGGAGGTGTAGACCCGCTGGATTTCATCGAAAGCTGGGTAGCCCCAGAGGAACGGCACCGTGCTATATACGCCTAAGCAGTCTTGGTTGACGATACCACCGCGCGCCGCCCAAACATCCGGGATGAAGGGATGGAAGCCGGCCCGACCGCTCTTAGCAGGGGCGCCAGGCGTGCGTCGATGACTGCCTAGTGGGTATCGATCAGACCTTCGCGCTCAAGGAGACGTCGAACGTCCTCAAACGAAGCTGTGATATTGCCTGCGGGAAACCGCAACTGGCCAAGGCCCTGGATGTTAGAAAACTCTTCGCATCCTTCCTCAAGCATCACAAGCGCCCGGGTGAAACCGAGTCGACCTTGAAACAGGCCGACCTCGTGAATGACATTCATGCGTGCCTGTAGCTTGCCATCCTTCATTTCATCCTCGGCGGTGAGGATGATGAAAGCGATCGCCGCGGAATCGAGCATCTCGGACAACCGGGCGATATTTGTAACGCCTGCTACGGGGACGCGATTGAACTCGTCGGCCGGCAAATGCAGCCGGTCCTGGACGAAGTCTTTGAGCGCGCGCCAAAGGAGACTGCGGCCGTGGCCAATGAACACATTGGTGCCCACCAGCGCGGATTTTCGCTTCCGCCCTTCCACCCGGAGAAGATGGGAACCGGCCTGCCGTGCAAGACCGGAGATCTTACGCGCGACGATGCCCGGTGCCCCGAGTAACGCCATCTTAAGCGTGACGGCTTGGTGTGGCGCTAAGCGCATGCCCTGCGTCATCGCGCGCATGTCACGCGAGATGATTTGGCCCCGGGGCAGCATCGCCCGCGCGCCATCCTGCTCTGAAAGGACGCGCTCGTCTGCGATCTTTGATTTCACATCCTCGAGGAAACTGTCTGGACGGTCGCGCAACACCTCGGAGAGCAAAGAGGCGATCGTTTGCTTCGCTTCATCGACTGCTTGCGCCACCGCACGAGATTCGACCTCCATCTTTTTCAGATCGGGATTGCCACCACGGCGTTTAATCTCCGCCACCACGTCGTCATAGCGATACTCTTCCCAGGTCCCAACCGAGCCATCCAACGGCCACGCGTCTGCTATCCCAGACTCGATGCTGAAATGTGCGCCGGCGGGAGGCCGTGCCAAACCCGCATAGTACACGACGGAATGGTAGCCGAGGTTGGACCCACTCCAGGCCTGCCCGACCTGCTCGCACACCGCGCCGATGCGTCGCAATCCTTGGGTGAGTTCGTCGACCTCAAGCCCATCTGCCAGGACCTTCAGCCGATCCGCGATCTCGATCAGTTCCTGCCCTTCCATCGGCGGACCCCATAGTTTCGGCGTGACCATGGCGTCAACGTCCGCGGACTCAGTGTGCTTACGCAAAGGTAGGCCACCGGCATCACCCTCTCAACATCGACGTCATGAAAATAGCCTTTCCGCTGTGGACTGCGGCGATCGGCTTGCCACCGGATTCCGGGATGTGATTCAATTCGGGTCGAAGGGCTTACGGCGCTGGCCTCGGCGCGCGCCAAGGCAGCTTCGGGGCCGTGTACGGACGGCTCTCCGTTGGCAAGGGATTCTTTGAGCTTTGCCTTTGCTGGTTGGTGCGGCCATGTATCCGACCTGTAGGTGCGGCCTATCATGTGCCGCTGGCCATAATGCCATTCGCGCGTCTCAGGTCCCGATCGTAAGCTCGCACTCAAGGTGCACGGCCCCAGTGGGTTTTCCTGATCCGGCGGTATCAACCGGCTTTGTGCATTAGCTCCTGTCCGCCCTTTCCAACCTCGTCAGCGATCGCTCGCCTTATCTTGTTCTATTCGATGACCGGCTCCCTGTAGCGCTCTCCGCTCGTCATCAGTGCCCAGACCATCCGGGCGGTCTTGTTGGCCAACGCAACCGCCGCAACCTTGGCTGTTCGCCGCGTCATCAACTGCACGAGCCATGGCCTCCTGGTACCGTTGCGCTCGGCATAGCGGATGACCGCCATCGCACCCACCACGAGCAACTGCCGCAAGTAGCGATTGCCGGCCTTGGAGATACTGCCGAGCCTCTCCTTTCCCCCGCTCGAGTTCTGCTTCGGCACGAGTCCGATCCATGCCGATAGACAGCGCCCCGACTTGAACGCATGCGCATCCGCGACCGTAGCCACGAATGCACTTGCCAGCAGCGGGCCGACGCCTGGGATTTCCATCAACCTGCGACCAAGCTCGGTCTCACGCGCATTCGCCCGAACCCTACGATCGTTTTCGAGAATCTGTTTCTTCACGACCCTGAGCTGCGCCTCGAGCATGCGAAGGCATAGCCGCGCGTCAGCTGGTATCCTGGCCTCGTTCTCGTCGTTGACGACCACGAGCAGTTGCTCAATCCCATTCCGCCCGATCGGCGCTACGATCCCGAACTCGGATAGGTGTGCCCGCAACGCGTTCGATATCTGCGTGCGCTGGCGGTTGAGCATCAACCGGACCCGGTGCAGCATCATCACACTTTGCTGCTCGGGTGATTTCACAGGCACGAAGCGCATGGTCGGCCGAGTGACCGCCTCGCAGATCGCCTCTGCATCTGCGGCATCATTCTTCTGCCGCTTCAGATAAGGCTTCACATACTGCGCCGGCAGCAGCCGCACATCATGGCCACGTGCAGTCAGTTCTCTCGCCCAATAATGCGACGAGCTGCAGGCTTCGATACCGACCAGGCAACGTGGCAGGCTCTCGAAGAATGCCAGCACGCGCCCACGCGTCAGCTTCCTGCGAACGACAACCTCACTCGCCGCATCCACCCCGTGGACTTGAAACACTGACTTCGCAATATCCAGACCAATCGTCGTAACGTTGCCCATCATAGATCTCCTCCAGTTCTGGCCCCACGATCATACCGCAGGGCGGGAGGAGAGCCGTCCACCGCATCAGAAGCGGACTGGCGGCTGCTGGACTTCAAAGGTCGGAAGGCTGCCATTGATCTTGGTCAATCAAGACCGTCGGTCTACAAGAAGCGCTCCCCGGCACGCGTCGTTGGGACAACGGCTTGGTCGTGGCGACTGCACGATGGCCACCATATCGGAACGACACGATTGAGCAGCAATCAGATCATAGAAAGAGCGATCGGCAGCTTAGCGAACATCATGCGAATGTATGTCGAGACGCACATGCGCTTTGGTGAGCTATTCAAAGTTGATCCCGAGGAGGCGATTGACAACCTGGATCGCACTTTCGAAATGAAGCTTGAGGCCTTTCACACGCTCTATGATGTCTCGAAGGGCCTGTTCCCATATTTCGGTAACGGCGATACCACCGTGCTCTTAGCGGTACGCAATGCAATCCATCATCGTAATCATCCCCTATTCCACAGTTTGAATCAGCGTCTGTACCTCGATACCGATCTGGATCGCTGGTGCGGCGCTTCCTTCCTTCTTGCGAGCCACTCCACGCTTCATGGCAGTCCAATCCAGATGTCCCATTACGTCAGGCTGGACGATCTGGACGCTCGGCTTGACCCTTCATGCGCCTCGCCCTACCTCGACACCATCGTCGGCAGCGACAAGGCTGTGCGGAGGATGGAAGGCATCGATATGCAGCTCAAACTTCCGGCAATCCGCGACCGCGGGTTACGTGACCGATACCCGAAGGATCAAATCTATTTGGACTTGATGCCCATCTTCGTTTCCGCCGTTTGCAAGGTATTTAAGGCAATGAAGGCTGCCGGGGTCGCTTTCAGGGGATTCGACGCCGAAACTTACGCAGTTCCCTTCACATCAGAAATTGAAGTCGATCTCAGCAACCCATCACTGAAACGACTACAGGTTGGCGGCTTAGGACCTCCCGTTATCGTCGACGTTTAGCTGGTGCCCGAGGGGCCGAGTCCTGCCAGTCCGCTCCCCGAACTCAAACGCGCAAGGCGGACCCAAGGGCGCGGTCGCAGTTCAAATGTTGTCGCGACGGAAGTCCAGTTTGAGTTTGTCCTG
The DNA here is from genome assembly GCF_053005525.2 of Mesorhizobium sp. ORM8.1. Taxonomy (NCBI): domain Bacteria; kingdom Pseudomonadati; phylum Pseudomonadota; class Alphaproteobacteria; order Hyphomicrobiales; family Phyllobacteriaceae; genus Mesorhizobium; species Mesorhizobium sp. ORM8.1. The sequence continues at coordinate 179,681 of NZ_JBRKPX020000002.1, forward strand.
GTAGACGCCAATGCGTTTTTTGGCGCGGTCGATCACATCACTGAAATGCAGTATCTCGAAATAGGTCTCACCCAGCGATTGCCGCGTCTCGGGATCCTTCAGTTCGCTTGATTGGAACCAGCCCTTGCCGGTCGGGAACGGCGTCCAGTTCCCGCTCAGACGCAGCGTATTGACGCTATCGCCGATCAGATAGCCATAGAATTTTCTGAGTTTGCCGCCGGATTTCGCCGCAAGCAGCTGAGCATATTCGGAAAGATCGCCGATATGCTCGTCAGTGGAAACACCAGGCGCCTTGAATTCGACGATGATCGCCGAGCCCTCCTTACTGAACACCGCGATGTCGGGACGCTTGCCCCCGTTGTCGCTCGTGCGTTTCGCAAGAATTTTTCGAAGTGCCTCGTCGATGTCACTCTCAAATACATTGGTGTCATCGTTCCATCTGATGTTCGCGAGCGGCAAATCCGACGCGATATAGTCATAATATTGGTACTCTTCGCTCAGCAACCAGATATCGTGATCAGTCGTTTCGGTGCTGTCCTTGCGCATCGGGAAAAAGATGCTGTGGATGATCTGCTCATCCTTGCGTCTGGCGCCGTCGGCGGCCGCCTGCATGGCAAGCCGCTGGCCGCAGGCGAGATCGAGGATATCGACGATCGCGGCGCGACGCACGATTAGCTGCGACAGGTTCGCCATGTCGAAGTTCTTGAGCGATGACGTATATTTCCAGGAAAGCTCATGGATTTTCTTGCGGAACTCGTCGGAGTCCGGCTCGGCTGCCATGATCTCCTCCTTGAGGCTGAAGATCGCGGCGGTCTCGTCGATGATGGCCTTCTGGTATTTGCTCAACACGCGTTCAGCGACCGACTGGGCGGATTCGCCGTACACGATCCTGGTCTTGGTATCCTGTAGCATCGCTTCGCTGATACCGAACTGGTGGGTGGCCTCCTTGAGCACCGCCTCCTTCTTCCAGTCGGCAGGAGTGACCATCTCGTCGATGACCGGGTCGAGCGCCTCATGAATGTCAGCGTAGGACAATTTTTCCGCCGAAAACATATCGCCGCTCGGAATCTCGTCGGGAATATTGTCGAAGTCGTCGCGCTGCTCGTTGACGCGTGCGTCCAGATAGTCAGCCTCGATCAGCACGATATGATGGAAACCGCCGACCGGGTTGTTTTGCTCGGTACGCGTCCTGAGGTAGTGACCCGTGATGTCCTTCACAGGCGTGGACTTAGCACAGAAGGCGATGGCGTTGCGCGGAAGATCATACTGTTCGGCATCGAGCTGATAGTGGGAGAGGTTGAATGTTTGCCGCGTGCCGAGACGGTCCCCTGATGCAGGATCACGCTCTTCGACATCAACAGCACGCTCGGCAGTGACTGCCGGCAGGTCGGCGAGCCGTAGCGCTTCGATCTTCGCTTGGTCGTCCTTCCAGTGCCGTGTGGTGAACCGGATCTCGAAGTTGCCGAGCTGTTCACCGAGTCCGACGAGCCGCTGCAGGAAAGCGACGAGCATCTGCTTTTTCAGCCCCGGCGCCGAGAAGAGGGTGCTGAGGGCCTCACCGTGGGATACGCGCGGGCGAACCGCCTCTTTGAATTGCTCAAGCCGGATGACGGTCCCGATGTCGGCTTCAGCGACCGGCGCCGTGGTAAAATCATCAGCCTCGATCTGCTTCTGCGGTTCGGAATACCGAAACTCGCGCTTCAGGAGAGAGTCACCGTCCCGGTAGGTACTGGTGATCCTCATCGCTGCGAAATGATGGAAGAACTGGATGCGTCCCGCGCCCTTGCACTTTCCGATGCCAGAGATGGAGAGATCGTCCTTGTAGGACGTATCCTTTGTCAGGAAGGCCTTGAGTTGGTCGTCGCCGAGACCGCATCCGTTGTCGCCGCACGAAACGTTCATTAGTTCGCGATCGTCGAGCAAGTCTGCACGCAAGAAATCGACTTCGATTGCAATATTCATGTCCGGCGCGGATTGGTCGCTCGCTCGCCGAATGAGATAGGCATCGATCGCATTGGCGATAAGTTCTTCAAAGACCACGTATTGGTTCAAGCTGAGCTTGGTGTTCTTGATGCTTCCCCTGATGTCGAGCGTCATTTCGTTTCGATCCAAACCCCTAACTCAAGTCAGCCTGCTTCTGGCCGCCTGCCCATGTGCAAGTCAAGCGATGCCAGTTCGCAGCCTCCACCGCAACTCATAGACGAGCGTACCGTCGATACTATCCCTCATGCCAGCCTAAGCGGAGGCCAAATCCTACGTCCGCATTGGGCGGCTTCCGATGGCACCTCGAATGGCCGAAATGAAGGCGCGTTCCAGACAGCCACAACGGGGTCGAAGGCAGGATGACTCCTTCCGGTCGCCGCCGTGATATCAGACGTTGAGCTACGTCTTGGGCGAGCAGCCTGCCTTCTTTTCGCTCCTACCCTGCCGAACTGCCAACGCTTTGTTGCCGCTAAGGTGTCTGCGGATCAACAGGCGGCCATAAACTAAACTGGCGTTGACGGGTGACCTCGAACTTGGCGAAGTCGCCTCGTGCCAGCATTACCTCGACGTCCATCCCTTTCACCATCTCCCGCATCTGCTCATAGGAGCGCTCGCGGAACTTTGGACCGGCAATGGCTTCCTTCAGCCGCAGGCCGGACCCGAATGGCTGGAAGTAGTGCGTCTGGCCCTGGATGACCTCGGGATTGACCAGTGGCAGTTGCCAGCGCCACTCGTCTTCATATGCCCAGCCGTCAGACTTTATCCGCGCCAAGTCTTTAAGGTGCTCAGGTCCGATTTCGGCATACGACGACAGTCCGAGGTCGGCAAGGCGCGGCCTGGTTTTGCGGTAGCGGACCTTGAAGAAGTCGTCTTCCGAAATGTCAAACCCAAGCACCATCCCGCGAAAACTTTCGCCATAGTGCCCCCACATCTGCGGCTTGGACCAAGTTTCGCTCATGCAGATAATGCCCTGCTCCATGTCCAGCCGGCGACGATACGAGGACAGGTGGATGCGGTCGCGCTTGTTGTCGAGCGCGATGCCTATGAATTCGAAAGCGTCATTGAGGTCTTCGATTCGGGAGATGCGTAGGCGCCGCTTCTCGATGGCGGCGACCGCATATTGGCCCTTCAGGAAGTGGTAGAGCCGCCGCATGGTTAGTGAGTCCTAAAGTCGTTGTATGGAGTGTCCAGAACCGTTGCGACGTAGATTTCAAGCAGCGCCTGCCGCGTCTGATCCGTTTCCTCAACATAGCGGTAGTTCATGTTGCGAATGCGCGTCTTGGCTGCCGCAAACTCCCGGATGAAATCTTCCATGAGCGCGATTTCCTTGCGACCACCCTCCTTCGTATAGCGGGCGGCGGGGAGGTCTAGCAATTGGACTGCAATCCGGAAGGCGAAACTCGCCTGGTTGTGGCGCGACCCGTTTCGGGTGTGGAGAAAATAGCGCTCACGCAGCCGGTTTGAACGGCCAACGTACAGGGGCTCGTCACCTTCGCTGAACAGGTAGACGCCGCTGACGGGAATCTTTGTTGGTGGCGGTGTACCGGCGTGCGGCTTCATCGCTATCAGCTTCTCGTACAAGGTGTGAAGGCCACCAACCTTCTCCAGAAACCGTGGCTGCATCGACCGCCCCTCCGTCAATCCCGCGCTTACTTCGGGTGTTTGCAAATCATGCTCTCTTGGGTGCCATATCTCGACTCTATTGTCAGCGTCCCGACGTGGAAGCACTCATCCAAACCCGCCATTCCTAAAGCGTGTCGCGATTAATTGGCCTCATATCCGGCAGCTTTGAAGAAGTTTCTGCATTCGGCCGGCTCGAACAGGTGGCAGATATCGCCGAGAGCTTGGCAGAGTGCGTCGAAGGTTCTGGCCGCCTTCTTTCGCAGCCGTGCCTTGAGTTTTGAATAGGCCATCTCGATCGGGTTGAGATCGGGCGAGTATGGCGGCAAGAACAGGAGCCAGGCGCCCCTTTGGCGAACCAGTTGTGCGGCGCGCTCGTTCTTGTGGAAGCCGACATTGTCGAGAATGACGATATCGCCGGGCGACAGTTCGGGAGCGAGCTGCGTTTCGACGTAGTGTTCGAAGATGGCGGCATTCATCGGCGCGTTGACGATCCATGGCGCGACAAGACCGTGGCATCGCAGCCCGGCGATAAAGGTCTGCGTCTGCCATTTGCCGAATGGTGCATGCGTCCTGAAGCGCTCGCCCTTCGGCGCCCAGCCTGTGCGTTTGGTCAGCTTGGTGTTGGTCGACGTCTCATCGATGAAGATCAACCGCGCCAAAGCCTTGTTGAAGAAGCGCTTTCGCCGCCCCATCCATAGTTCACGCGCCTGGCGCACGTCGGCCCGCTGTTGCTCGCTGGCCTGTAGAGTTTTTTTATGACTGAGCCCCAGGCGCTGGAGCAGGCGCCCGACATTGGAGCGGTGCACGTTCACCCCACGCTCCTCCAACTCGACGCAAAGCTCATCCAGCGTCAACTCGCCGGTCTCGGCCAACCGCAAGCGGACAAACTCCGCATACGGCTCAAGCTTTCCGCCGCCAATATGACCCTGCCGACGCGCTTCAAGCGAACCGGTCTGCCGGCGCAGGTTGATCAGATTGTTCACGAAGCGAGGCGAAACACGGAAATGGCGCGCAGCCTCGCGGTGGCCATGTCCCTCATCGACATACGCAGCAACACGCCTACGCAACTCAAGCGGTAGCGGCTTGCCCATCGCGGTCTCCTTTCAACCGCAATGAATCATGAACTCAAATCAAGGGGAATCCTGAATCCCTTAAATCGCGACGTGCTTTAGCAATCCCCAGCCTGACGATAAAACCGGTTCCGGATGAAAGGCAGCTTTAGGAACTGATGACACCGGCCTAAACGACTGTATTGAAGGCGCTAAGCAGTCGGTTCAGCTCGCAAGCGGCCACATAGCATTTCGGCACCCTTTTTGACGGCGATCGACAGGCCGTGCGAGAGTGAACGGGCCGCCAAGTCCTCGATCATTTCGGCTCCCGGCTTACAAGCTCCACCTTTCTCGCGCCAAAGGTTTTCATTCCCGGGCGACGCGCATCCTCGGCATCGACACCGATGTCGGCGTGATGGAAGCCTCGCTCCGCCGCCTCTTCGAGCGTCGACAGAACGCCAAGCGGGCCGAGATCGAAGGCATGGTTGTTGGAGAGCGCTAGGGCGTTGAACCCGATGTCCTTCAGCGCATCCAGCACCACGGGTGCCGAACAACCAAAGTAGGAACCCTTCATCGGTCATCCACCATGCTGGCCGAACACCGTGGTCTCGAAATTCGTGAAAGCAATATCGGCTTCCTAAACGAAACGTGGAAGATATAGTCTTCCTATTCCTATTCCTATTCCTATTCCTATTCCTATTCCTATCCCTATCCCAATCCCTTGGCCGCCGCTACAATGACTCAAGAAGTAAATCCGGTGATCATTGTGCCTGAGGATCCACAAACGGACACGATTAGTGTTCCGGTGCTAAAGATATTCGATGGTGACGGGTTTCTAACTCGGGTCAAGGTTTCCGAGGTCACAGGAAACCCAAGGGATCAAGCCGAGATTGAGATAACCGCTAGATTCGGGTTCATCGATGCTCCGGAAATTGAACAGCCCGGGGGCCAAGAGGCCAGGGATTTCCTCACCGCCTTGATCGGCGGCAAGTGGGTCGAACTTGCCATCTTGATGAAGATGAATACTGGGCGGTCAGTAGACACGTACGGCCGTGTCGTTTGCGTCCCCTATCTGACGCTGGATTACGCCGCCGGCGAGTTCAGAACACCGTCGTCATGCCCTCATGTCATAACGACGTTTGGGGCGCCCTTCCGCGTGACGAGAAACGTCGAGCTAGAGATGGTCGTCAATGGCTGGGCTTGGGTTCTGGAGCGATACGGACCCGATCAGCGTTACCTCGATGCCCTGGAGGACGCCAAACGCGCAAAGCGGGGCATATGGGCCTTCAAGGACAACATCCATCCTTGGGAATTCAAGAAACAGAAACATCACAACAAAGCGCCAAAGCCCCCATGCCCGACAGAGAGTTGTCGCGGTCACCTTGTTAGAAAGAGCGGCAGGTTCGGCGAATTCCTGGGCTGCTCCGAATATCCGCGATGCAGGTATTCTTGTTCGGTGGCCGGCTGACCGTCCGCCCACGCCAACCACCCTCAACATAGGGCATCTACCCGGAAATTATGCCAACGATGATGAGGGCCAGGAAAAACCCAAAAAGCAACGAGTAGAGCACAAAATGGCTTTTCTCGATCCGGATAACGATGACCTCGCGTTCCAGAGGCTTTCCAAGCGGCTGCTCTTCAAGGACCGCCTCTCGATAGGTCTCAATGAAGGGAACCCTTGACGAGCGAAGCCTTTCCCTCTTCTCGTCTAACCTTCTCCTCGGATCCATCGTCGCCCCCTACAATCGACCCTTTGATTTATCTCTACGTGGTGGGAGGATTGTCGACTACATATCGCCCGTCTGGAAGAAGTGGCGGACCTTCGTCATGAACTGCTTGAAGTCCTTGTTCTCGGTTGCGAGGCGGCTGCACATAGGCCATTCGATATCTGGCTTCTCGCGCGCCGGAACAAGGATTTCGCTCTCGATAGGATTTTCCTCATCGAGGCGGATCAGGCCGATGCCGTGCATCGCATACAGAATTCGCAATTCCTTGAGAGTTTCGGAACCTTCGAAATTAGCGGCAACAAGGTAGCCATAGTTGGCCCATGAGGAATTCGAAACGGCCTGAAAATAGGTCTCGCGGGCATTCGAACGGTTGATGAGAAGCTTTACCTCAAACGACCAGAGTCGGATTTGCCTATCGCGGCTCTCCCGGATTGCTGTCACAACCTCGGGGTGAAGGCCGTCCGACAGGTTTTCCATCCCCACCACGTCAGGAAACAACCACTTGTTGCCGCCACTCCCGTACGTGTTGGAAGATTTCTTCTCGTCGATGCGATGGCCTTGAACACCGTGCTCCGCTTCCAAAAATTCTATCAGCAGCGGATACAGATCATGTTCACTTCGCCGCAGAACCTTCTTTTGGGTTTCGCCGGCGGCAGCGGGAACAGCACCTTCCGGCGCGGTCGCGAACTCAAGGACAGGCTCCTTGCCGCTCTCGACATCAGCCACTTCCTGTTCCTCGGTCTTGTCGGACCAATAGAAGAGGCGCGGTCGCACGCCTTCCGTGCTGCGCAATTGCGGAAGCTGCTTTTGCCAGATGGGACGGTTAGCCCCGATCTCGGCGACAAGCTGATAAAGAAGCTGATCATGGGTCTGGATTGCTACGCTGCGCTTTATCTTCGCTGCCACCGCCTCGGGATATGTTTCTGCGATCCATATCGCTATGTCCCTGGCTTTGAATCTCTTCCCTGGGTTCGCTGACAAAAGTTCAACAACCCTGTTCTTCAATTCTAATGCCATGAATGACAGCCCCGAGTTTACGCCGCCAACAGACGCCGCATCTCCTCCTCGAAATCGAAGCAAAGCTGCTTTGCTTCGTCTTCGGGCAGCCACAGCACCATCTGCGGCACGATCTTGCGGTACAGCCGCACGCTGTCGGGGTCCCAAGGCAACGTGTCAGCCGCCCGCGCCTCGGCGATCAGCCTGTGCAGCCGCGCGCGCACACGGTCGGGGTCGCCGTGGTAATAGACGGTCGGCGCGTCCTCGTCGAAAAGCTCGGGCTGGGCTGCGCCGAAAAGGTCGAGCTGATTCCTGGCCATTGTCCTGCCGATACGATTCTCTGGTTGCACTATGCCCCAGCTAAACGGGCCAAGCGATGGCTGGAAACCTGCTTATCCCCGGTTTCCTGACGCTACACTGTCAGTTATTTCTGGCACCCAATACCACCTTCAGGTGATCGGCCTTGATGAGCTCGGCCTTCAGGATGCTTGCCAGCAGGTCGGCCTGCGTCGGCTCTAGCGCGATCACCCGCCCCAGCACATTGAGGAGGTCGATCAGGTCGCTGGTGTATTCGGCCAGCCAATGGTCGGGCTGTATCCTGTCGAGTGGCGATGGCGGCCGCTTGTCGCCGATCTGTGGCCGCGTGCGGTCAAGCCGGCGGTAGCTGAACCAGTGCCATACCACCTGTTTGCCTGAGACTTCATAGGCCCACATTTCCGGCGAGACGTTGTCAACGAACCCGTTGCCGACATGCAGCCGACGCTTGGCCGGATCGTATTCCATGGTGTCGGGCAGCGGCTCCGGCGGACCGGGAATGCTGCCACCCTCCGGAATGAACGGCCGGGCACCCTCGGCCATGCGCGGCGGCGCCTTCGGCCGTCCGGCTGCCGGATCGGCGAAACGCTCGCCGTAGGTGTGAAGCCAGATGACTTCACGGCCGAGCGCGACGGCTTCCGAAAACAGTGCCGGGTCTGCAGTCAACGGCACGCGCAAGCCAGGCTGTACGAGGTCGTTCTGGAACCGCGCGGTAAAGGCCGGATGCGCCATAACCGCCGCCAGATAGGCCAAGACATCCTCGGCCGAGACCGCATGGCCGTAAACGTCGGCTAGCACGCCAGCCAGTTGCGTCGGGACGTTCGGAACCTTCGCCGCCGCATCTCGCCACAGCGGATATACCCGGCCGCCGAATGAGCCTTTGTAGTGATCGTGATCTGGAATCAGCCCTGTGAAGGTGATCGCTGGTCCGGATTTTGGAGACGATGCTTCCAAGGCAGTCAGGTAGACTTCGCGCGCGGAGTAGCAGTTCCACAATGTCGGCCGAGCCATGCTCAAAAGGCGATGATCTGGCACGATCCACTGGCGATCGAAGGATCGAAATCCGTATCGACAGGGGGAAACGATCGATTCTTCGTCTTTGATAACTGCACTGGCTCTCACTCCGTGATCGCCCAATCCGACAGACACAACCTTGTCCAGGTATCGATCCCGGTCGGGGTGAAACAGCCGTTCCTTCTTCTCGATGTTTGTCTCGCGGCGTAATGCGTCCCAACGCCGAGACAAAGACTCGGGGTCGGGAGCGATAACCCACGTCCGATGTGTTTTTGTGCCGGGACTCGACCAGTCGAAAAACCTATCTAACGGCGGGAACGTTACCCACTCGTCACTCGCTGCCGGAAAGAACGGCGCGCGCCAGTCGGCAGGACAATCCTGCCAGTCTGACGCGTCGAGCGTCAGGGTCTCCAGCGCGGTGAACTTGTCCCCGCGCGGCCCCTTGGGGAGCGCGCGGAATCTCACCCTGGCCGGCGTGTTCCGATCCTTGCTAAGCGGCTTCGCCGCCAACACGATGCAGACGGGCTGCTGCACGCCTTGGAAGATGCGAGTCCGGACTTCCGGCTGGTGTCCGTCCGGCGAGCAGTCGATCACCCATATGTCGGAACAGGTGCGCCGGAGATCGTCGCGCATCTTCTGAAATCCATCCCCACCAAGGAAGCCGGCGACCGTGATGAAGCAGATGATGCCCTCCTCGTCCCGGTCGGGGGTTCCGGTCGCTGCACGGTTGCCGGTGCCGAACACCTTCCACGTTGCCCAGCGCCAGAAATAGACATAGAGGTTCTTCAAGTGATGGGTGTAGGCGCCAAGCTTCCATTCCGGCGGCGGCGCCCACCAATCCATCGGCGCGGGGCGACCGGTCGCGCCTTGCTCCACCCAGGCGCCCATGCCACTTGCCTGATTCTTGTAGGGCGGATTGCCGAGCACGACGGTGATGTCGCGCTGCTGCTTGATCCGGTTTGCTTCCCGCCGCGATTGCGCGATAGGGCCACTCTGCACCAGTGTGTCCTGCTCGATATATGGGTTGCCGAGCGTGTCGGTGATGAAAAGCTGCAAGTCGGGTAGTTTCGGCGGGGTCTTGGCATCCGGCTTCGTCAGAGCCTGCAACTCGGCGATCAGGCGAAGCTGAGCGACGGCGAAGGGGCCGAACTGGAGCTCGAACCCGATCAGTCGACTCATCGCCGCCTCGACCGCGCCGCGCACCGCGCCCTTGCCCTGGTCGGCCTCGACCGTGGCGGCAATCTTGCGTATGACCCCAAGCAGGAAGGTGCCTGTGCCCATCGCCGGATCGGCAAGCGTCACGTCGGTCGATGCCAGGCCCGCCGGGCGCGAGAACAGCGGTCCGCGCAAGGTTTCGTCCACCAACCGCGTCATCGCTGCCACCACCTCCGGCGGCGTGTAGTAGGAGCCGGTCAGCTTCCTGAGATCGTTGTCGTAGACTTCGAGAAAATCCTCGTAGAAATAGAGCCAGGCTTCCGGCTTGTCCTTGCTGATGGTGTGCCAGTTCACCTCGTTCAGCACGCGGGTCAGCGTGGCGAGCGACGTCTCCAACGCCTTCTGGTTTTCGGGGTCGTCAGTAAGAAGGCCGAGGGCGGTGCCGATCAGCGAATTGGAGCCGCGCAACTGATAGGCTGCCTGGTGGATGCCGCCGGAGAGCGAAATGTCGATCGCGCGAGCGACGAGCAGGCCGAACGTCACGGCCTGCGCATAGCCGTCAGCGAAACGGTAGTCGTTGGCTTCCGGAAACAGCAGCCTGCGCCAATCTCTGGCGAGATCCGTCAGTCCCTGGCTCTTGCGCTCCAGTTGTTCAATCACCTCATCGCGCAAAAGGCGGCACAGTCGCGCCGAAATCTGCGCGAGCTGCTTGGCGTTGGCGGGCGGTATGGGTTTCCAGGTCAGGAAGTTGACAATCAGAGGCAGCAGCCCGTCGGGGGCGCCGAGCTTCGCCCCATCGCTTTCGATATTGCCTTCGAGCGCGACGACCTTGCCGACGATCTCACCGTCCTGCCATAGGCTGAAGGACTGGCCATCGGTATAGAGGAGATTGGGCAGCGATTTCAGTTTGCCCCATTGTTCTTTGTCGTGCGGATCGGTGAAGCGGCGCGGATCGGCACCCTTGCCCGGTGCCTTTAGTTCGATGAATCCGACCAGCACCTTGTTGGCCGTGACCGCGAAATCTGGCCGGGTCTTGATGTCGGCAAGGCGGGTCTCGCCGACCAGGTGGACAGCGCCGGCTGCGAAACCTTCGACCTCCGCAAGCGACTTGACCAGCACCTCAAGAGGCCCGCGAAGCTGCTCCTCGGGCTGCCCGCCGATTGCCGGATTCGAAAGCTTCGGTTTCAGCGATGCGCCATAGGCCGACACCGCACCTGCAACTGTCCCTGCGGCCAATATTCCCCTCCGCGCCGTCCCACCCCCAGGGTGAATCAGGCCAAACTGCCACTTTCTGTTGAACCTATTCAAAGAGCTCTAGATTTGCAGGCATTTTTTCAGTCAATTCCGAACAATATTGCCCGCCCCCACGAACCGACGATAAAGGCGGTCGTCTCTTGGACTCATTTCAGCAGCGCTCGCAGGAGTGCCTTCACACCGACCTCCACCAAGGCCCGGACGCGCCCGCCCAACGCTGCCTGGATCGCATCCGAAGACGAGATGCTTTGCAGGAAGCCTCCACCAGAAAAAACGGTGCCCGAATCTCCTACCATTCAGGTTCTATCGAGGACGGACGCCCTCCGCTATTTTTTCCCGTCGTCGACAATGACTGCAATCAAGAAGCAGCAGAGCCTACGTCCACGGGGACATGATGAAGGTCCGAGTGCGGTCGGTAAAGTGTCGCTTGTCGGCGAGTGCGGGCCAACGGCAATGCCGCGTAGATCACCCGAGCTCGTGGATCATAACGTCGGGAATGACCGACTTCGCAATCTCGCATAGGTGCTGGTGATGGGTGAGATAGATCACCTGGCCTACGCTGGCCATCTCGCCAAACAGGCGGAAAACTTCCTCCGACCGGAGATGGTCGAAGGTCTCCATGATGTCGTCGGCGATGAACGGAACAGAGGGCCTGAGCTTGGCAAACTCGTAATATCCCGCGAGGCGCAGAGCCAAGTAGAGCTGAAAACGCGCGCCTTTCGACAAAGCGTCTGCGACCTTCGATTGGCCATCCCGCTGCGTGGCGATGAGGACCTCACCGCCCTTTACCGGCTGGGTCGTCAAGCCTGTGTACTGGCCGCGCGTGATCAGCGCGAAGGCGTCGGAGGCCTGGCTCATCATTCCAGAGCGGTGACGTTCGCGGTAGACCCGGAGCGCGCTTGCCGCGGACATGACACCGAGCTTCAACTCGATATAACGGGCAGCCTTCTCCTCGATTTCGAGAAGCACGGTGCGGCGCTCGGCATCGATGCGGGCAACTTGGCTGTCGCCGCCAATCGCGTCGAGCTTGTCGGTCGCTCGGGTACGCCGGACGAGTTGCTGTTGCAATGCTTCATCGAGGTCAGCGAGGCGCCGCTCGATTTCGGCCTTTTCAATTGCCAACTCGTCGAGATCGACGCTCTCCAGCAATGAGCGCGCCCGGGCGAAGTCCTCAAGGGCGAACTCGCTCGTCAGCCGTTCTTCAAGCTCGGCCACGGTGCTCTGCAGGCCGTCTCGCTCGCGAAGCTGTTCATCGCGCTCTGAGACCTCCGGCAGAGTTCTTACCCCAAAGGCATCGAGCACTTCCTGTTTCGTCGTGTCGTTTGCCGCGACCTCGGCTTTCAGCGCCTCTCGAACCTCGCGCAATTTCTGAACATCAAGGAGGAGATTTGCCCTCGCCTCTCGAGCACGCTCAGCTTGCTCGAGACGCTCTGTCAGCCTGACGCTAACCTGCTCTGGCGCCTCGTCGCTCGCACACTCGGCGCCCTGCGCACCGAGGCTGGCCACCTCTTCGGCAAATGCAGTCCTATCCGCCTCCATCTTGCGGATGCGGATGCGCATGGCCTCACGATCCTGCAGGGCCTTCGACAGCTCCGACAACTGGTCGAGCACACTGCCAAGGCCTGTCCCGGCAATGCCTTCTTCGAGCCAAGTGCCCTTCAGCGTTTCCTTGACCTCGGCCTGCCATCTACCCTCTCGCCTTTCGGCAATTTCAACAGCGAGCCGCCTGGCGGCCAGCTCCTCTTCCTTCGCGGCGACGCTCCTCAGCGCTTCCGCCCGTTCCGCGTCGACCTTCGCCTGCCTGTCCAGAAAGCGGTCAGCTGCGACCGCCAATGCCTCCAGGGCCTCACCAGCGTCCGGCTGAATTCCAACGCTTTGAAGAGCCGAGGCCAATGCGAGATGGATCCACTCTCCCTCGGCTATTGCGCATTCAATTCTTGCGCGTGCGAGCAGAATGTCGTCCCAAGAGGCAAGCGCGTCAGCGCGTGCGGAAAGTCGCTCTTCGAGAAGTCCTATCAAAAGGTCGAGCGACTGAGCCTGGCAATCCTGAAGTAAGGCGCTAGCTCCTTCCTTGATTTCAGCGGACGCTATCTCTGCGCGCTGCGACGCCCCGGCGAGCTGGCAGCTTGCGCGCTCTATTGCCGCTTCGGTCTCGGCAACCTTTTGTTTCACTGCGCGCAGATCTGCGAGCTCGCTCGCATGGGCCAATCGTCCAGCCCCGACATGATCATCCTTGGCCAATGCTGTGGCAAACAGGTCCGCAGTTTCAGCCTTGAGGTCCGCCCGGTGACTTCGCCAGGCCTCGTCTCTCTCACGTCGTATGGCTGTGGCTGTTTCATCGTCAGCGAGATTGGCCGAGGCGCGGACAGTAGCCAACCGTGACGAAGTAGTTATCCGACTTTGTTCATACTCAGCCAGACGCTCGGTGAAGACTGCCTTGTCCCTTTGAAGGTCCGCGGCCAGTGTTTTCCAGGCAGTCACCTGCGTCGGCGGCGGGACCGACATCTTCGAAAGTACGTCGGCATCCCCTGACCATGGCTGGAGGCGCCGCATTGCATCCGCCAGCCTTATTTGCCGCTCGGCCTCCAAGGCGCGCGCCTCTCGAATTTCCCGTGTGTGACTACTCTGCTTCGCCCCCGACACGGCTGCCATCAATCTGGCTCTTGCGGGCTCGGGCACTGCCCTCTCCTCGCCAACTCGGCCTTGCGCAGCGTTGAGCCCGTCGAGCGCGGCAGCGGCTTCATCGCGGGCCATCTGCAGGCTCGTCGTGATCCCGGAGCGTTGCTCGAGCATGTTGCGAAGCGTGCCGACCACAAAGGCAGGCAGAATGAGCCGGGACGGATCCTGTTCGGCCGACCTTCCGAGCGCGGCGAGACAAGTCGCCACGACCTGGTCGAGCATCTGGACTTCCATCTTGCGGGTCGGCAGATCCATGCCCGCGGACAGATAGCGCGCCTTGCGATCGGCAAGTCCTCGCACCTGCTCCGAGATCGCCAGCACAGCCTCATCGACGGCGATTGCTTCGATCTTTGCCTTCGCGCGATCAATCTCATCGGCATTGGCCTGGAGGCGGGTTCTCAATCGGGCATCCTGATCGATCAATTCCGCGACGCTGCCACTCCAGGTCCGGGAAGGAGACGGCATGTCAGGCAGCTCAGCCAGCCTGCTTGCCTTGCGTTTTATTTCGGCAAGGAGCGGCGCGGCGCGCGCATATCGTTCGATCGTGGCGAGCCGCGCCGACAACACCGCGCGTTCAGCCAGGCTGCGGTCATACTTGTCCTGGGCTTCCACCCTTTCCGCCTCGAGCGCCTCGAATGTCGAGGCCAGCGTGTCGATCGCCTCCTTGCGTAACTTGAGCTCCGCGAACCGCTTCTTTAGCAACGCGATTTCGGTGCTCTGGGCCTGTTTGCGATGAAGACCGTCTGCCTCCGTATCTAGTGCAGCCAGGACGTCGCTGGCATGCCCAAGCCCGGCGCTGGCAGTGAAAAGGAGCTTGCCGAGATCGCCACGCGATTCAAGGATCGCCTTGCCGCCCGCTTCCAGCGTCTCGTCATCGAGCGAGAACATGCTGCTGTAGGCATCGCGGGACAAGCCCGTGAGGTTTGCCGAAATGGCAATTTCGCTGAGCGGCCTGCCTTCAGCGTCGTGCAGGGAGTTGCTGCGGCTTTTGGTGCGTGAGACGCCAAGCGTCCGTCCCTCGAATTCCAGCAACCCGCCGATGCGCATGGAGCTATATTCGTGCAGAAAATTATAGCGGCTGCGCTCCTCGATGCCAAAGAGCAGATCCAAATAGGCGGAAAGCGCTGTCGACTTGCCGGCCTCATTCAGGCCGAAGACGATATGCAAATCCGGGTCCGAAGCCGGCTTCTCCCCGAAGTCGATCGCTTTATCGGTAAACTTGCCATAGCGGGTCAAGTCAAGGCGCCGCAATCTCATCGCGTCGCGCCTGCCTTGAGCCGGGCCGTGACCAGGTCTACGCTTCCGGCAAGCACATCGTCGAGAAACTGTTCGAGCCCTGCTTCGTCCTTGCCGGCGAAGCCCCGCGCATCGGGCGGCAGGTCCGCGATCGTCTTCAAGACGAATTCGCGCGCTTCGGATCGAAATGCTTCCGAGCTCCCATTGGCGCGCATTGATTGAGCGAGCTCCAAAGTGGGATCGGCAACATTGCCCGAATCTCCGACAGCGGAAGCCGAAAGATCAAGCTCCAGCTTCTCCACCCAGGTGTCGCCCGCCTGCTCCGCTGCCTGCTCAGATTCAGCGACGGCCAAGTCGCGGTCGCGCATCAGCGACCATGAAAGGGCAGACGTGCCGATCAGGCGAAGGCGGGCAACAAGGTATCGCGATCTGGCAATCTCCCGGGATTGCTCCAGCCTTGCTCGGATACGGACGATGGCTTCACTCCACTCCAATGCCCCGGTCAGATCGACACTCACCCGCTCGAACTGCGCGACACTGGTGAGCCTATCCTCGATCTCGACCGAGCGATCATCGCGGATAGTGACCAGCGTGACCGATTTCTCGCCTGCCTCGTTGATGTCCCTTCCCTGAGGGATCCCCGGCATTACCAGCGTGCTCGCACCGGAATAGACCTGGCGAATGTGGACATGGCCAAGTGCCCAATAGTCAAAGCCGTGGCCGTGCAGATCGGCGACGCTGCAGGGTGCATAGACATCGTGGGCCGGGGAACCGGCCAGACTCGTATGCATGATGCCGATGTTGGCAGCGCCCTCCTGCGGGGCGGCATATTTGGGCAAGAGGCTTTCGGGCGCCTTGGGGCTGGCGAAGCTCAGCCCATGGAAAGCAACGTCCACTCCAGAGCCAGGCTGGATCACCGATTGGCAGCGGCCTCAAAAATGGTCACCGTGTCGGGCATGACAAGCTGCTTCGTAATCCTAGACATAGCGTCATGATTGCCGCGAATCATGTAGACTCTGACACCGGCCTGATGGAGGCGCGTCAACTCGGAAGCCAGAAAGCGCGCCGTCTTCATCGAGGTCTGGTCGCCATCATAAAGGTCGCCGGCGATCACAAGCGCATCGACATCCTCCGCAAGGCACAAATCCACTATCGCGGTGAATGCCTGGCGGCTGGCATCTCCGACGAGTTCGGCAAGCTCGGGATTGCGCAGCGCAAGCGAGCGCAAAGGCGAATCGAGATGGATGTCGGCTGTATGAACAAATCGAAATGCCATCCGCGGCGCTCTCCAGGCCCGAACAGAAGCTCAGGCAAATGCGGACACCAAGGCCTAGTCGCCCGAACGTCACGGCTAGCGGTCTCCTGGGCCTCGGTAGCAAAGTCCGACAGCGTTGGGCAACGGGAGGCGAGCTAGATCCTATGATAAACATCAACACTCGACCGCTAAACGGCTCCGTGTGCGGACCGCGTTGCCCTCGGCTGGCTCGCGATTGATTGCTGAGCCGTGTCCGGGGCATCGCATGTCTGTCACCCCTCATTCATGGACTCGAGATAGGGGCCGCGGCATGACCAGGACGATGTTAATTACTGGGGCCGGTCGCGGGATCGGGCTGTCGCGCGCACGTTTCCATACCGAACGAGGCAGGGTGGTAAAAAACTTCAACGTCTGCTGGCAGCGCTGGCGCCAGACGACCACTTTGCGGTGCCATCAATCGCATGAATCTGAACACCGACTTCGCAGGTCGATCCCAACGGTAGAAATCTCTTCCATTCGTACGCTCCTGGTTCGTCTATTCTAACCGATGCCACCTAGCGCCGGCGGAGCGGGAGCCTTCCAGCCTCTTGTGCTGACCCCATGATTGCTTCTCGGCGTCGCTAGTATAGGTTGCGGTCTCCTGCCATTCCACATGACCTCCTCAGGTAAATCGTGCCATGCATCAGCCCGCACCGCGTAAGACTGTTCTTCAAACGATTCTCGATTGGTCGCAAAGCAGGCCGGCATGGCAGAGGGATGCCCTCCGGCGCATTGTGACGTCAGGCACTATTAATGCGGCGGGCGTCAGTGAGATCTTCGATTTATGCAAGAAGGAGCATGGCGCGCCTGATATCGAGCTCGAAGCCGCGCCACTTGAGTCGGCGCATTTGCCGGCTAACCCAGGAAATGGATCCGCTATCACGCTATCGTCGCTCAGTGACGTCGTAGGGGTCAATCAACTTGCTCCGAAGCAGACGCTTGCGTTCGAACAAAAGGGTTTAACGATCATCTATGGGCCAAACGGCGCTGGCAAATCCGGATACGGCCGAGTACTCAAGCGCGCTTGCCGGGCGCGCAAAGCCGGCGAAATAATGCCAGATGCGTTTTCGCTTTCCTTCGGAGGCAAAGCGACCGCGAACTTCACCATTTCTAGAGATGGGGTGCTGCAACCCGTTCTCCCTTGGGAGGACAATGCAAACCCGGATCCGGTACTCTCTGCGGTGAGCGTGTTCGACCGAGAATGCGGTGCAGTCCATATCCAGGATAAAAACGAGGTCGCGTTCCGGCCATTCGGGCTCGACATTCCGGATGATCTTGCTGGAATTTGCACCCAACTCAAGACCTCGATCCAGGCCGAGGAAGGTCATCTGAAGGCACTGAAAGACCCGGTTTTCGACACGCCAACGTGGCAGGGGACCACAGCTGTCGGGCGGATCATGTCTCAGCTCAAACACAACACCAAGCTCGATGGCCTTTGTGCCCTAGCCACCATGACTGATGCCGAACGGGCGCGTCTTCAGCAGCTCGCCGAAGACCTGGCAAAGAATCCAGTCGAGGCGGCGACCGAACAGCAACAATTCGCCGATGGCATCGCGAAAGTCCTACGCTATATCAAGAAGGTACAGGAAGTCTACACGGACGACGCCCTCAACGCGCTGAAGGGCCTTGCGGACGATGCAAGGGTTAAGCGCGCGGCGGCTTTGCTGTCGGCCGAGACCGCCTTCAAGGATGCTACGTTTCCTGGGGTCGGCGCCGAAACATGGCGAGCCCTTTGGGAGGCTGCAAGACATTATTCGAAGCACGTTGAACAGCAGTTCCCGCCAGTGGAGGGAGAGCACTGCGTACTTTGCCATCAACCGTTGAACGCCGACGCGGGCGCACGCCTGGTGACCTTTGAGAGGTTCATCCGCGAGGACACGGAAAAGCAGGCTACGGCTGCTGAGAAGGCCTACGACACCGCGCTCACGGACTTCCGATCCAGGCACCCCGACATCAGGTTCATAGGCGAGATCCGGCGACGTATTGCTATCCACCATCCAACTGCGGCGGCGGCAGTACTGCGCTTCATGGCGTCAGCCGATTTGCGTAGGTTGCAGTGCCTCAGGGATCTTGTCAGCCCTGGTGGGATGGCGCTGTCGCCACAAGCTACCCTTCCCGAAGCAGAACTAGTGGAGATTGAAAGCGAAGCACGCGTCTATGCTCGTCAGTTGGAAGCCGCTGCAGACCTTGAAGGCCGCAAGATCCTGCAGGCGGAGCACGACGAGCTGAAAGATAGAGCCGCTGCTGGCCACTTACACGACATCGCCGGGAAGGAGATAGATCGGCTTGTGAAGCTGGATCGCCTGGCCAAGTGCCTAGGTCAGACGTCGACGACGGCGATCACCAAACTCGGTAACGAACTCGCAGACGAGATTATCACACCCCGAATGCGTGACCGCTTTCAGCGCGAAATCGTTCGGCTCGCCGCGGAGAAAGTCCGTGTCGAGGTAGTCCGATCCGGCGGCCAATATGGCTCGCCGAACTATCAAATCCGCCTCTTTGCCAATGCCAAAACTAAGGTGCACCTAGTGTTGAGCGAGGGGGAACAAACCTGCGTAGCTCTGGCGGCTTTCCTCACCGAGCTGGCAACTGCCACCCATAAATCTGCACTGATCTTCGACGATCCGGTGACGTCCCTCGATCACCGATGGCGGCGGAAAGTTGCGCATCGGCTTGTGGAAGAGGCAAAGGAACGGCAGATCATCGTGTTTACGCACGACTTGGTGTTCGTAAACGACTTGAATGACGGTGCATTCCGCCAAGGCCTTCCGACGAAAATGTCCAATCTATCGCGCGGCCCGAATGGAACGGGCATAGTAGGAGATGGTCTCCCTTGGGATCATGCGGGGGTAAGGGCGCGGGTCGACCGGCTTGAGAAAGACCAACGGGCGGCAAAAGCGCTCTACGACGCCAATGACGAAGATGGGTATCGCAATGCAGCAATCAGGCTCTATGGTCATCTCCGCGCTACCTGGGAACGCGCCCTGGAAGAGATCGTCTTTGCAGGTGTATTGATCCGTCATCGCGATTACATCGACACGAAAAACCTGAAGAAGGTGTCAGTTCTCCTAGAAGCCGACGCAGAGATCTTCCGTACCGCATTCAAAAAGTGCAGCGACATCATCGAAGCCCATGATCCCTCTCGCGTCCGAAATGAAGAGCCGCCGGCGCCGACTGAAGTTTCAGACGATATTAAGGCCCTCACCGATTGGGCGGAATCCTTGCGCACACGCCAAAAAGCCATCACCTAAGAGGCCCTCTATTCATCGATGGCGGCGTAGGCACCACTCTCGCCGGGGTCCGAAAACCCCGGCATGATGTCGCCCGCGAGCAGCTTTTCTTTCGACAGCAGCCCAGCATCCTCGAGCGCCTCGAAATCCGGCAGCTGGCGCAGCGTGTCGAGCCCGAACTGCGACAGAAAATTTTTGGTCGTCACATAGGTATAGGGCGCCCCCGGCTGCGGGCTGCGCGGCCCCGAAGCGA
The DNA here is from genome assembly GCF_053005525.2 of Mesorhizobium sp. ORM8.1. Taxonomy (NCBI): domain Bacteria; kingdom Pseudomonadati; phylum Pseudomonadota; class Alphaproteobacteria; order Hyphomicrobiales; family Phyllobacteriaceae; genus Mesorhizobium; species Mesorhizobium sp. ORM8.1. Next base: position 199,489 of record NZ_JBRKPX020000002.1, read on the forward strand.
TCAGCTGCTCAGCGCGCAGCACGCCGATCAGGTCGCGCGACACCTCCTTGCCGAAGAAGCTCGACAGCTCGCCACGCGTGATCGGCTGGAAATAGGCAATGCACATCAAAACAAGCGCTTCGGATTGCGACAGCTCTTTTGCCCCCTCGTCCACTGCCGTGCCGAAGGCGGCATGGATGGCGTCGCCGAAAACCTTTTTGGTCCGGTGCTGCCAGCCGCCGGCGACCGCGACGAGCTCATAGGGGCGGCCGGCGAGTTCGGCGCGAATGTCGTCGATGATCAGCTCGATATTGCAATTTCTTCCGACCACCCGCGCCAGCACACTGCGTGTCACCGGTTCATTTGCGGCAAAGATCACCGCTTCGACGCGGCCCATCCACTCACGCCAGCGCAGCTCCGGCGGCAGGTGCTCCAGCTCGGTATCCAGCAACGCCGGCTGAACGTTTGGCTTGCGGCGGGCAGACGCTTCGCTCATGGCTAGAGCCCGAACAGACGAAAGGTGGGGCGGCCCGACAGCTCCCTCACGGCATCGAGTTGCTGTAGCCGCTCGAACAGACGTCGCGCCGCAAAACGCGACAGGTTTTTTGTCGTCAGCGAGCCGGAGACGGCGTCGTCGTCGAGCAGTCTTTGGATCACATCGCCTGATCCCTTTGCCCTCAGCTTCGGTGCGACGGCGATAAGCCGTTCCGCGCGACGCGACAGCTCGGAGGCGAGTCGGCAGGCGTCGGCCGCCGCATGAACCAGCGCAACGCAGACCGCGCGCTCAAAACTTGTCTCGCCGGGCAGGATGCGCTTGCCGCCGGCCTCGCCGCGAAAAGCCGGACCAAAGGCCTGCGCCATCAGCAGCGGCAGCGGCCGCGGCCAGCGCAGGCCTTGCGCCAGCACCAGGTCGGCGAGCCACCAGGCAAAGATCTCGGCATCCGGCCTCATAGCGATGACATGAGCGGCGATCGCCGCGGCGGCGAACGGCGCCGACCGCTGGGATACCGCGAGATTTTCGATCTGCATGCAAAGGTCGGCGAGCGCGTGGCCGTCCCAATGGAGGCCAAGCTGGTCGAGTACCTTCTCGAGCCGATCGGCGCTGGCGGCGGGCGGCTGCCCGGCCAACTGCCGCCAGGCGCCAAGGATGGCGCCGGCCGGACCGGGATCGGCCCCCGCCTGGCGCAGATACCAGGCATCGCGCAGGGCGGCCGCGTCCTCGGCCCGGCCGGCGAGCCGCATGCTGGCGGCGGCGCAGTTGAGCGCCAGCCGCTGCCGCCAGGCGCCGGCCCAGCTGGCTTGCGCGCGGGCAAGCGTGTCGAGGGCGCCCAAGGCGGCGCCGGCCTGGAAGGCGGCGTCGGCCTCATGCAGCGTGCCGCCGGCAGCGAGCGCCCAGACGGGCACGGTTGGCGGCGCGGTGGGGCTGGCGGTCGGGGGATCGAGGCGAATCATGGTTTTGGAGGCTAAAGTGTCCGTGCGCTTTACGCCATGATTTTCACACCGAAACGCACAGCCTGTCGGCGGTATGAAACGAATGATAATCTTGCATTATCATTCGTTTTCGTCTCTATATGATAAATGGCCGTTCTCAGCGAGCAGAAGCCCAAAAATCGCCCTCAGCGACCCTCCGGAGCGTCCCACAGTACGGGGCCGCAAGACGTTGTTTCCGCCGCGCCGGTGTCGGCTGAGCCCGGGGCCGGCGCCGACAGTCTCGACGGCGAGCTGCCCGACATCGTCTCGATCGTCATGGCGATGGATCAGGCGCCGGAAGACGAGCCTGCGCAAGCCCCTCCCCTGCCCTGCCGATCAGCGGCGGCCAGACACGTGTGCCGGCGCATCTGGAAAAACTCGCCGATCGTGCCCGCGACTATGTCGAGGCGGCGAGCGCGGCCAACACCAGGCGCGCCTACGCCGCCGACTGGAAGCATTTTTGCGCCTGGGCGCGCCGCCAGCATCTCGATGTGTTGCCGCCCGATCCGCAGGTCGTCGGCCTTTACATCACGGCCTGCGCGTCCGGCAAGCTAACGGGGGACAGGAAGCCGAACGCCGTCTCGACAATCGAGCGACGGCTTTCGTCGCTGACCTGGAACTTTTCTCAGCGTGGCCAGCCGCTGGACAAAAAGACCGGCATATCGCCACGGTCATGGCCGGCATCCGCAACAGCCACGCCGCCCCGCCCCGGCAGAAGGAAGCCATTCTGCCGGAGGATCTGATTGCCATGCTCGAGACACTCGATCGCGGTACCCTGCGCGGCTTGCGCGACCGCGCCATGCTGCTCCTCGGCTTTGCCGGCGGCCTGCGCCGCTCCGAGATCGTGGCTTTGGATGTCGGCCGCGACCAGACCGAGGACGGCCGCGGCTGGATCGAGATCCTCGACAAGGGCATGCTCGTTTCCCTTCGCGGCAAAACCGGCTGGCGGGAGGTCGAAGTCGGGCGCGGCTCGTCCGATGCCACCTGCCCGGTTGTCGCGGTGCAGACCTGGCTCAAGCTCGCCCGTATCGCACACGGACCGCTGTTCCGGCGCGTCACCGGCCAGGGCAAGGCGGTTGGCGCCGATCGGCTCAATGACCAGGAGGTCGCCCGCCTGGTCAAGCGGACCGCGCTGGCGGCCGGCGTACGCGGCGACCTGCCGGAAGGCGAACGCGGAAAGCTCTTTGCTGGCCATTCGCTGCGCGCTGGCCTCGCCTCCTCGGCCGAAGTCGATGAGCGCTATGTGCAAAAGCAGCTCGGCCATGCCTCGGCTGAAATGACTCGCCGCTATCAGCGCAGACGCGATCGGTTCCGTGTCAATCTCACCAAGGCGAGCGGATTGTAGAAAAGCCCCTCCCCTGCTCAGTGTGATGCACCAGCAGGTTCTTTGGTCGTCTGCTTCTCAGACGACAGGGCTCGCAGCACGGCCTCAGGCTCTTTCTCCATGATGCGAAGCAATGTGCGCGCAGCGCCACTCGGCTGCCTTTTTCCCTGCTCCCATTTCTTGTAGCCGGATGGGCTGGTCCCAAGCACGGTTGCCATCTCATCCTGCGTCAGATCGAGCCTCTTGCGCACGGCTTTTGCGTCCACAGCGCCAACTTCCACACTGTGCACCTTGATGCCGGCAACGTCCTTGCCTTGTGCATGAGCCAAAGCTTCCGACATCGCCTGGATCAGATCGGCGCCGAACTTCGTCATCTCGCTCATGTCCTGCTCCTGTTAGCTGCCTTGATCGCCTTGGCGAATGCCGCGACCGCCTTGGCTTCATCGGGCTTCAGATCGACTTTTTCGTTCTTTCCGTAGGCCAATAGCGCGTAGATCGGCGCGTCGTCGCTGTACCAATAGTAGATAACGCGCGCACCGCCGCGCTTGCCCTTGCCTTTGGCGCCAACCCGCACCTTTCGCACCCCGCCGGTTCCGGGAATCTCATCACCAACCAACGGATTGGCGGCCAGAAAGTCGATCAGTTCCTTTCGCTCATCCTCACTGAACAGCTCAGCTGCCTGCTTGATGAATAACGGTGTCTCGGCAACTGTCTGCATGCGACCCATATGACCCAATGGGTCACTATATGGAAGTGGAAACGGGGAAAGTCAATGCCTGGCGACCTGCGGGCACTCCGCCATCTCGGTGATCCTTATCCTCCGCGTTTGGGGATCCGCTTCGTAGACGATCTCTCAGACGCAGGTGCACGCGTCCGGCTGCGAGGTAATCGTCCAGCAGCGCGGTTCCGGGGCGTCCGCGCCCCGCCCCTGCCCTATCCTGGCTGCTTCGCAGATAGGCGCCAGCGACACGCTGGTCGTCCCGGCTTGATCGTCTGGCGCGATCCGTTAGTCATCTTCTCGAGGTCATCATCGCCGTTCCGCCGCCAGATGACCATTCAAAGTCATCTTCCCCGGCATTCTCGCGAAGCTGATCGATCAGGTCGATAGTTATACCAAAAAGCCGCCGCCATTCGGACGGGCGTCGGCTATCAAGTCCAGCCATTACGCGGCGAGCGGATAGCTCTCGCCGGACCAGGCAGAGAACTTGGCGGCAAAAGCCTTCAGGTCATCGACCCCAATGTGATGAGCGGTTGCGAACTCGACTTGCTGAGCGAGAGGAACCTCGCCGAGAAAGGCGCTGACATGACCGGGATGCTGCTTGGCCAGATCGATATCAGCAATGCAATGCGCCAGCGCCGCGTCGTCCAGTTGATCACTGTAGGGCGCGTTCACGGTCGTCAGGACTGAACCCAGATGCTTGCTCATCATGCGTGCAAGATAGTCGTTTCAGGGCTTGTCGCACAAAGTTGCCGCCCTCCAGCGCACCCATCGGCGATCCGGGACGTCAGCGTTGTTCTCGTGACCGAAATCAGCCAGAATCGCCCTCCAAGATCGCCTACGACGACGCACGGCGTTCCCTTGACGAAAAAAGCGGGGATTTCCCACCCGGCCGGAGCCCGAGAATGACCGAGCAAAAACCCGTCCGCCTGCCCGACCCCGCTTCCGTCGAAACCGTCCTCGCGGCTTTAGAGCCGCAGTCGGCCGACGTCGAACTCGCCCCTGCCCTGAACAAGGCCTTTCCGGGCTTCGTCTTCACCGTCGCCACCATCGACGATCCCTACTGGTGCAACCCTCACGACGTTGTCGCTGCCGACGGCACCCGCCTCGACGACCATCGCGCCTGGGTCGAGCATGAACTGGCCGAGGTCGGCGGTGACCTCAACGCCTTCTGGAACCGGCATCGTCAGAGCGGGGAAAAATTCGCCGAATGGCGCGGCACCACGGCCTTCGCCTTTGCCTCGACCGGTCCCGGCGCCGCCGACTTCGTGCAGATATCGCTCGGCCGCGAGATCGAGTTTCTCGCCGGCGCGGTGGTCGATCCCGACTATCGCCCCCGCGCCATCGACGATCTGTTCGATCCGACCTGGGTTTTGCGCGGTTCCGCGGTCGAGACACAACAGCTCGCAGGGCCAGTCTACCGGCTGCGCGGCCGTTCCGGCGGCGGCATCGTCCACATGCGCAGTTTTTTGGCGCGCCGGGCGCGCATCGAACGCGAACTGCGCGAGGCGCAGCGGCCCGAGCTGAAAAACCGTGTCATCCGCGAGGTCGGGCCAGATGGCACACGCGACACCGCGTTTTTTGACGCCAATCCCGACTGGTTCGATTTCGTGCCTCGCGAAAGCCGCTTTTTTGTTGCCTGGGAGCGATCGAGTGCTGCCATCGACCGCATCTTTGCGCACTGGGCCTTCGACATCCACGACCGCGATGATCGCGGCCGGCGCGAGATTGGCTTTATTCCGCGGCCCCTCAAAATCCCGACTGAGAGGCTGCTCGCCGACGAAGGCGTCTCCGTGCACCGGCTGATGGAACGGATCGAGGCGATCGACAGCGAAATCGGTCTGCCCTTCGCCTGGTTCTTTCTGATGACCCACGGCCACTGGGTCGATCCGAATGTCGGTCACGCGATCGCCGAAGGCCTGCGCACGGGCCGGGTGCGGCTACCCGATCAGGACGCCGCCGTTCTGCTCGCCTGGGCGGACAAACCGTATCTGTTTTGAGCGAGACGCAAAACTGTGGCGCCGAGGCGCTTGATAGGCGGGATCCGGTGCCGCCCCTTCGATTGTAGCGCAGTTTTGGTCGGCATCTCGTCCGACGACGGCGTCAAGACACTGCGCCATCTGTCTCGGTCAGCAATCTGATCGGCCGCGCGCGCCGGCAACGCGGTGATCATCGGCCACCGAGAACTTCTGCGCACACCTGCGCCTTTTTCCGCGAGATCGCGCAAATGGCCGCCGCAACTGCAGATTTGTTCGGCCCGTTCGCATCGTGGGCCAAGATGCGGGCGCATTTCTGCGTGCCCATATCTCGATAACCTCCTGCAATGCCCTGGGCTGCCCCCGATGCTCGGCCCGTCCTGTCGGCAGCGACTGCAAAGTCCGGCCAGCTCAATCGCTGCTGCGCGACTCGTTTTACTGCCGTAAATTCTGGTGCTTATGGCAGAGGAAACATAGGCTTAGTTCTGCACGGATGGAAACCGTGTCGGCGATGATCGAGATGTTGGCCCCGAGAGCTGGTCCTCACCGTTAACCTTCTGTTAACCCAAAACTTCTTGCTGTGCTTGGCCGAATCGGAGCTTAATGGCGCTTGTTAGATAGTTTCATCGCAAAAAGCGCCAATTCGGATTTCCACGAGAATGAACATCGCCATGCGGCTACCAAGCTTCGAGTTCGATGACAAAATTCTCGAGCAGGGTGCCGAGATATCGCGACGCCTCAATCAACTCCGCATGGAGAAGTTTCCACCCGACGCGACAAAGACTCTGCGCACGTTCTCAATGGGTGAAGTAGCCCACTATCTTGGCGTGTCGCAGAACAATTTGAAGCGCCTTCATCTCGAGGGCAAAGGACCCCTGCCCGCTCAAAATTCCTCCGGCCGGCGGTCTTACACGGCGGAGCAGATGCTCGAGCTGCGCCATTTCCTGGACCGCCATGGCCGGACCGAAGTGAAGAAGTACGTGCCGCACCGCAAGCCTGGAGACAAGCTCCAGATCGTGGCGGTCGTAAATTTCAAGGGAGGCAGCGGCAAAACCACCACGGCTGCCCACCTCGCCCAACACCTGGCCCTGACGGGGCATCGCGTTTTGGCAATTGACCTCGATCCGCAGGCGTCGCTTTCTGCGCTTCATGGGTTCCAGCCCGAACTGGACCGCAACCTCTCTCTCTACGAGGCAATCCGTTACGATGAGGATCAAAAGCCGATTTCGGACGTCATATCGCCGACCAACTTCCCAGGCTTGGACATCATCCCAGCCAATCTGGAACTCCAGGAGTACGAGTACGACACGCCGCTAGCGATGCAGGACAAGTCGTCCAGTACAGGCCGGCAGTTTTTCACCAGAATCGCAAAGGCGCTGTCAGAAGTGGACAGCCGCTACGATGTCGTCGTCATCGATTGCCCACCGCAGCTTGGCTATCTAACCCTGACGGCGATGTCGGCAGCGACATCCGTTCTGATCACGGTTCATCCGCAGATGCTTGATCTGATGTCCATGAGCCAGTTTCTGCTGATGCTCGGGGGCATACTGAAGACCATTAAGGCGGCTGGCGCGGAAATCCAGTTGGACTGGTTTCGTTACCTCATCACCCGCTACGAGCCCACGGACATTCCGCAAGCGCAGATGGTCGGCTTCATGCAGTCCATGCTGGCCGGTCAGATCCTTGAGAACCCGATGCTCAAGTCAACTGCCATCTCGGACGCCGGCCTGACCAAGCAGACCCTGTATGAGGTGGAGAAATCGGCGTTTACGCGCTCGACCTACGATCGGGCGCTTGAGTCACTTGATGCAGTGAATTCGGAAATCGTCGACCTCATTCATCGTACATGGGGCAGGTCATGATTGAAGGGCACTTTACCGCAGTAAAAAAAGGCGGTTTTTTCTACGAAGTCAGTCGCCTAGCGGAAAATCGGAGCGATTGAATGGCCCGCAAGGATGTATTTGGAAGCGTGATGGGGGCAGGGGCTGTTGCCGCGGAGGTGCGGGACGTCGCCAACTACGCCGTTCGAGGCGCCTCGCGATCGATCATGCAATCCTTTGAGGAGCTGTCCAAGAGTTCCGTGGTCGATCTGGATCCCGCCCTGATCGACAGTTCGTTCGTTTCAGATCGTATCGACGACGCTGATGACGAGTTCCTTGAGCTGCTGGCGGCAATTCGGGAGCGCGGGCAAGATTCCCCCGTCCTGGTCAGGCCGCATCCATCGGCGCCAGGGCGCTATCAGACTGTCTTTGGACACCGAAGGCTCAAGGTCGCCCGGCATTTGGGCCGGCCCGTTCGAGCGGTCGTCAAGAACATGGACGATAAGGACCATGTGATAGCCCAGGGGCAGGAGAACGCTGCCAGGGCAGATCTGTCCTTCATTGAACGGACCTTATTTGCCGAGCGTATCCTCAAGGCCGGCCATTCGCCTGAGACTGTCAAGCTGGCGCTAGCGCTGGACGATACAACTTTTTCCAAGATGCGCTCGGTTACCAGCCACGTGCCCGAGGGAATTATTTTGGCGGTCGGAGCGGCCAAGGGCATAGGTCGAGATCGCTGGTGGCAACTCGCAAAGCTAATGGAGCGCCATGAAAATGGGCTCAGGGCAGCGGACTATGTGAAGAGCGCAGACTTTTCGTCGCTTCAGAGCGATATCCGCTTCACACGATTGTTTGACTTCCTGAGTTCCGTTCCGAATCGTGCCCGAGCGCCGGCGAAGTCGCAAGACAGAGCTTGGACGCCAGGGGACAAGTCCGTACGCGCCAAGATCACCGATACGGGAAAGATCTTTACGCTAGCCTTGAAATCGAAGGACGCGTCGACCTTCGGCGCGTTCATTGCTGATAGGCTAGACGAACTTTTCGTGGCCTTCCGGGAATCGGAACAGGCAAAGAAAACAGGAGACTGAACCGCAAAAGAAAAAGGCCCCCGAACGTCACCGTCGCGGAAGCCCTTCTCACGTCTGTAGCAAGCTGAGAATCGCATTTCCCCGAATCACTGTCAAGAGTCGCGGCGTCGTTTTGGCGAGCAGATTTCTTTTGCCTAATCGAGGGTGAAAGAAAATGGAGACGGGCATTGCAACGACGCCCTTTGGGCGGCGGCCGATGTCGCTCGCCATGCTGGCAGCGCAAAACGAGTCACGTGAGATCCCCAAAGGCAGGGTCGTCGACAAGTGGCAGATCTATCGCAACCTCTGCGAAGGCAAGAGCGTCGTCGGCATCGGCGATCGTGCCCTGGCCGTGCTCAATGCGTTGATATCTTTCTATCCTGACAGTGAGTTGAGTGAAGAAAACGACCTCATCGTCTTTCCATCAAACGCACAGCTGTCGCTCAGGGCGCACGGAATGCCTGATGCCACGCTCAGGCGGCACCTAGCGGCTCTTGTTGATGGCGGGTTGATCATCCGTCGGGATAGCCCGAACGGCAAGCGTTACGCCCGCAAGGGCAGGGGAGGGGAGATCGAGGAAGCCTTTGGCTTCTCCCTGGCGCCGCTTCTGGCCCGTGCTTTCGAGTTCGAGGCGGCCGCCGAACGCGTTCGCGCCGGCAACAGGGCGCTCAGGCTTATGCGCGAGCGGATCACCTTGCACCGCCGTGACATCCACAAGCTGATCGAGGCCGCCGTCGACGACGCTGTTCCGGGTGACTGGGGAGGCCTGTGGAAGCGTTTCCGCGGCATTGTGGAGGCAATTCCGCGCCGAGCCTGCACTGCCGAGCTCGAACCGGTCGTAGCTGATCTGGCCGCGTTGCACGACGAAGTGGATAAGATGCTGGAAATTCATATGAATTCCACGAATCCGGGCGGCAATGACTCTCAAAACGAGCGGCAGCAATCTGATTCAAACACCTACGCTATATTTGAACTTGAACCTGCTTTGGAGAAAAGCGGGACGACGGTCGAACCAAGACGAGCAGCCGACGAGAAGCCGAAAGGCTATCCGATCGGACTTGTGTTGAAGGCCTGCCCCGAAATTGCGGACTACGCCGTCGATGGCATTGGCAGTTGGCGCGACTTGATGATCACCGCGGCCCAGGTGCGAGGCTACCTTGGCGTGTCGCCCTCAGCCTATGAGGAGGCTTGCCATGTGATGGGTCAGGAGGTCGCCGCGATCGTGATTGCCTGCATCCTGCAAAGGGCCCAGCATATCAACTCGGCCGGCGGCTATCTGCGGGTGCTGACCGAAAAAGCGAGGGCAGGGCAGTTCTCCGTCGGGCCGATGCTGATGGCGGCGCTTAAAGCCAATGGCGCAACCGTGAAGATGACCGGATGAAATTGCGAGCACATCGCCGGTCCCTCCACGACCTTGCGCGGGAACCGTGACACAAGATCAGGAAGTGACGTGGAGCTGTGATGTCCTTCTGGAGCCTTTCTCCTGGAAAGATCCGAAGACCGTTCGTGTTCAGCCCGATCTTTTCGAGCCGGAGATCAGGAACGCATTGCGCGACAAGGTGTTTTGCGGCAATAGCGCTTTGTCCGGAGCATCGATTTTGGCTGAGGACCGCGTATCTGCAGCTCTACAGTCAGTACATTGAACAGATCGCCCATGATCGTCTCGAATGGCTTGCCTGGCTGGTGTCAGTGAGTCAGGTGCTGCGGGAGCTTGGCCGTCAGGAGGAGGCAACCGGCGATGGCCCGGCGTGGCCGCGGGCCAATGTCGATGTCGAATGAGCGGCTCAGTCCGCAACAGGTCGATGGCCCTGGTTTTCGCTTGTATTCGAACCGCACCAGTCGGGCCGATAGCCAAGAGTGTGGTGAGCGGCAATGCGTGGATCTGACCAGACCCCATCCCACAGCTAGTCCGTCTCGACGCTTTCGGCCGCGTCGGACGTTTCGCCTAGCTTATGGAAGTTCGATCTCGCCGTCCACCATGTGGTTGCGGCCGGTACCTTCCGCCGTCAGCGTCATGCGGACGTTCAACTTCTTCTTCTTCTCGCCGCCGATTTGCCCTTCGCGCACCGTCTCCTCGATCTTGCGCTGGGAGGTGACGCCGACTTCCTTTAGGAACTTGCGGATCGACATGTTGAAGGCGTCTTCGCTCATGACGGAACTCCTCTGTGTCTGGAAGAGATTGTAAGGGAAGGCAAGGGATCAAGGAAGCAGGACGGTGACGCACCGGGCACTGTGCAACAGCGAGAAAAAATGGGTAACCCGTGAATTATTCTCGCTGATACACTTTCCGCCGCGATTTACCCTCGCAAAGAAGTTGGGACGGCTATTTCATCTCGCTGGCGTAAACCCGCAAATCACCTATCCTCTGGGCCATGTCATCTTACCGAAAGGAAAAAGCGATGACCGAGAAACGTGGCCGTGGCCGTCCCCCGGGCGAAGGCAAGAAAGACGGACCATTCTTGGCCGACATGGCTGACCTCATGATCTGGACGCCGAACATGAGGAAGACCACCGCGATTAGGCGAGTTATGGCCGCTCGCAAAGATTGGGAGGCCGCGAGCCCAGAGGCTTTCGTTCACCGATTGCAGGACAAATGGCGCGTGCGAGGTGAGGCGGCGCTTGTAGCTGCACATAAGAGAGCGGCGGCGCGGACCGCCACGCCGAGGTCCAGCCACCTGAACTATGTGGGGATACCGGTCGGGCCGCAATGGCATCTTGGTGCCCTGAGCCCTTCGGCCTCGGCTGTCCTTGACGAAGCAGCTTCGGCAGCTCGAAGGGCCTTAGATGCCGTCCAGGGAGACTTTGGAAAATACAGCGCGGTGTGGCAGGCCATGCAGGGCGACCTTGCAAAATACGGAGCCCGTTTTGACACCGTGAGGGACCACGCCTCTGCCACGTTTCGTCAGTTCGAGGAAGCTCGACGTCGAGCTATCGGACCCTGCCAAGGAATTCTGGACGAATTCGCCTCACTTCAGAAGCAAGCCGAAGCGCAGTTCGCGGCGGTCCGTGGCCCCTTCGCCGAACTTGAGAAGTCCTTTGCCCAGTACGCATCTGGCGCTTCAGTCAACTCGCTGGCTGTCCGCACCGCACTGGGCCTTGCCTAAAGTGATGGACCCCCGGCCGACGTAGCCGGAGGGCCTTTCGTGTTCCTACCGCTGCACCTTCTCCGGCAAGCCTTCAATCAGGTGACTGAACGGCGCCGAGAACGGCAGGAAGTTGCCAAGCGGGACGAAGGCGTTCCAGGTTGTGGTTCATTCGTCCCGCCAGATAACCCGTTTCTGCCAGCGGATTTCCACGAGACGCCTGTAGCGGATGGTATGCGCCTGCTCTCCAGTTGGATGAAAAGAGTTGGGCGCTCATCCACTCCCGGCTCTTGCACTGCTGACAGCTCTCACATCGCGGATCGTGACGTTGCCGATGACCTCCCGCAAATCGAGGGGCTTATAGTTACGTGTGACGTTGCAGCGGGCGCAGCGAATGCCGGCGACCTGCCCGTTTTCGCGGGTCTGGCGATTACTTGTGGAAAGCCCGGAAAGCCCGTATATTACGGAAGAAAGGAGTCCTGCCGATGACCACTACCGTCACCGCCGCCGCCGTCTCGAAAAACTTCGGCGCCTATCAGGATGCCGCGGTTCGCGACCCGGTCATCATCACCAAGAACGGCCGGCCGCGCACCGTGCTGCTGGCTTACGAGGATTTTGTCCGGCTCTCCAAGCGGGACCGGCGGGTCGAGCTAACGGCAGAGCTCAGTGCGGACGAAATCGCAGCAGTCGAATCCGCCGAAATGGAGCCGGGTCTTGACCATCTCAACGACGAACTCCTTCCGGCAAAAGGTCTGACGGCAAAAAATGCTGCCGGCTGAAATCAAGGTCGGCCACGTTTTCCGTTATTCGTATCTCTGGCATTGGCAACATCGCGAAGGCCGCGAGGAAGGCGACAAGGACCGGCCCTGCCTGGTGCTAGCGCTGGTCGCCATGCAGGAGGACGGCTCGCCGGTTGTCCGAGTTCTGCCGATCACGCACGCACCGCCCTCCGATCCCGCCGATGCCATCGAAATCCCGGCTGCGGTCAAGTTGCGCTTGCGGCTCGACGGCGAGCGGTCGTGGATCGTTTTGACGGAAAGCAACCGGTTCGCCTGGCCGGGCCCCGATATCCGGCCGCTGAACACGGAGAGCGGCTATTACGGGCCGTTGCCGCCGGCGCTGTTTGCCGCGGTCAAGCGCCGGTTTGTCGCCATTGCGACAAGCCAAGCGCACAGGAGCACGCCACGCTCCGCGTAACCGCTGATCGGCACCGATCAGCGCACGATCGGTGAAGGAGCCTTGGACCTGCGCCGACAGTTGGGGCGCCGTGGTAGGCGGTGGAGAGCATACTCGTCATGCGCGACCCACACCCCGGCCGATCGAATGGGGTCTTGCAATTTTCGCTTCTGCTGCGTTTAACTCCCCAGTCTCGAAATGAACCGGGCTGGCTTAACGGCCAAGTCCACGTCGCAGTTGTCACAGAGGAATGCACAGATATGGCGACCGGAACCGTGAAGTGGTTCAACAGCACCAAGGGATTTGGATTTATCCAGCCCGACAATGGCGGTCAGGACGTTTTCGTCCACATTTCCGCTGTCGAACGCGCTGGCCTCTCGACGCTGAACGACGGCCAGAAGATCAACTATGAGATCGAGCAGGACCGCCGCACTGGCAAGTCCTCTGCTGGCAGCCTCAGCAAAGCTGGCTGAATTTTCGCCTGCGTCCCGGCAAGAGCGAGATGAACGCGAGGTAAGGCGGGGATTGGTCCCCGCCTTTCCTATTCTGCGCAGATATTGCCGATAAGCAGCTGCGCGCTCCAGAATGACCCTCGAGAGATAAAGTTAGGCTGCGACCTTCTTGCGGGTCCGCTTCGCCGGCGCCGGCGTTTCAGGCTCTTTCGGTTTGCGGCCGAGCCCCATGGTCTTGGCCAATGCCGAGCGTGCAGCGGCGTAATTCGGCGCGACCATCGGATAATCCGTCGCCAGGCCCCATTTGGCGCGATATTCGTCCGGGGTCAGCCCATAGCGGGTTGAAAGATGGCGCTTTAGCGATTTGAATTTCTTGCCGTCCTCAAGGCAGATGATGTAGTCCGCCATCACCGACTTCTTGATCGGGACCGCAGGCTTGAGAGCCTCCGGCTCTGCTACGGAGACGCCTCCGGTTGTGCCTTTCAAAGCCGAGTGTACTTGGTCGATCAGGGCAGGGAGATCGGCCACCGGGACTGGATTATTCGAGACATAGGCTGACACGACATCGGCGGTAAGCTCGATGAGGCTGTCGAGATTGTGATCGGCTTCTTCTGTCATGAAACTCTCCGGGTGGCTTGAAGGACAGCGGGCGAAGTCCTGCTACATATTGATGGCGGCCGCTGAAAGCAATAAATGTCTCAGCAGCATAAGTATCGGAATAAGCTAATGCTGGTGCGTGTCGGCCCCAGCGTTCGTTCGGCTGCTATGCGCCGGAACCGATGCGCGGCCGCGCCAGCTTGAGCCTTTGTAATTCCGAAAACAACGTGACGAAATTCCGTGCTCCATGAAAATACGGCCAGGTGAATGGAACCTGGGCATCCGTCGTTCGCCAGTGACGTGGGGCCAACGTGTCCGGTCTATTCCTGGCGTCTTCCACGGATGACTGTTTGTCTTTCTTGCGACCTGATCGGCCTTGCGCCGGTACTTGGTCCTAGAATGAAGTCAAACACGGGTTGGGGCTGACCGAGCGCTATCGGCTGCAGGGCTGCCGGGATCCTTGCCGCGGCTTCGGCGTGTTCAGCGAGCGCTGCGGGTGACATGCCGAGCGCACGCTCGAAGCCATGATCGGCCGTGTTGATCAGTCGACGAAGGAACGCCGCGGCGCGTCCGGCATGACGCATCGCCGCCGCCTGCTTGCCCTCGCGGATCTTCACGCCGGCCGCCGATAATAGGATCAATCCCTTGAAGAGCGTCCGAAGCGGAGCGCCTCGGTCTGCAACTTGCCACAGACCTTCCCAAGCCTCGTGGGCTTCCCAGTAATAGCCATGGTTGAAGAGATCGAGGCCCCAGAGAAATGTGTCTGAATCAAGCGAGATCTCAGCCGACAGCATGGCGTCGCTTTTGTAGCTGTGTCCCGCGGGATCGCGCACCGGATGCGGTTGCCTGCCCGGCAGATACGCATAGGATGGAAAGCTCTTTTCTGGCAGCCAACGCCGGCGCAACATCGAACCAATAGCCATCAAAGCCGTATAGCACACCCGTGACATCCTGAACGGATGATCACTCTGGAGCGCCCGTCGGCAGAAAAATGGGGTTTTGGGCAAACTTGCGGTGCGACAATGAAGCTGCGAGCGCGAAATTGTGGGGGCGTTAATCCGGTGGACCAGCAGGATGAATTTGAAATATTTTTCAAGGGCCTGTTGTGCCTGCCACAAGAATTGGGACGGTAGACGAGCGCGACTGCAGAAGCGCGCGCTGATGTAATCGTGGTCAGCGATCGGTACGCGAATCTATCGAGTTCCAGTTCTAGATCGAATGGCCTCGTTGGGCGGCGAGGCATCAGCAAAGCGTCTCGCACGCCATGCCGTCGCCGTCCCGGTCCAGCTTCCGGCCCCACGAGCAGTTGTGCAGATACCACTGGGCTTCGTCGCACGAACTGATCTGTGAGCAGTAGCGTCGCGGCTCGCACGAATAGACCCCGCTCTGCGCGACAAGCTTGCGGCTGACTATGCCGAGTGGCTGGCTCGACGGCGCTGCGCCGTCGGCGTGCGACGCTCGCCAGTCCCAAGGCGCCTGAAACATTCCGACCCACAGACCGACCTTCGTCGCTTCAGCCGTGGCCTGCTGCCCTGCATAGGCGCCGTGGCTGTAGCGCGGCCAATCCAGCGCCTGGCCGTGCTCGACCATCCATGCCGCCACGCTGGTGCCGTCGGCGCGCCGGCAGTCGCCGACGAAGCGGCGATAGCGATCCCAAGTCACGAACGTGCACTGCACGGGCCTCGAGGCGGCCAGGAAGCCGTCCAGTGCTTCGGCCGATCGCCTGCCGCAGGGATATTCGAAACCCTTGGCGTCGTCGCAGTATTGCCGGCTCTCAGGCGCGTCGATGCCGTTGAAGCGGATCCGCTGGCCGTGGACTTCGATCGTGTCGCCGTCGATGACAGAGGCGACGCCGGTTATCGGCGCCGGCTTCGGGCCGATCAAGTTCGACAGGTTGAGCTCAGGCATGCTGTCGCTGTGCTGCATAGCTGTTTGCGCGATCAGCGCGCCGCCCGCGGCGACGGTAACGAAGATCAGCCGTCGCGGCACGCTCGCCCAACGCAGCGCACGCGACCGTCGCGCTCCGGTGCGCTTGCGCCATTGGCCAGACCGATTGTCGTGACGAGACTTGTCCAAGCCCTTTCCCCCGCTTGGGAGGATGCTCTTAAATAGGCTCGAAGTCCACTATGGCTGGAGCAGAGCGCCACCGTATTGCGCCCACAGATGTTCGCAGTCCCATGTCCGTAAGCTTGGCGTTCCTGGGTCCCCATAGAAGACCATTGCACTGCGGACGTCGTAGCCAAGCACCGACGCATTGGCGACGAACTGGATGGCGCGCCCTAAGCTGATGGCGCCGATCTGGGCTTCACTTTTGCTGGTGAGGTCGATCACCCCGCGGATTTCCGCGTCCGCGCCTCTGCCAGCCAAAACAGCCGTCGAGATCGCATCGTCCAGGGCAAGGAGCATCGCGTGGGTCCCTGTTAGCAGCGCTTGCTAACTTCGAAGCCCGAAATTTGTTCCGCGTGCCCTAAAACAATCCGAGACCAACTGTCCAGTTCAAGCGGCGCATTGTCCGGTTGTTCATGCCAAATGACTTGCCGGAGATCGCGTCGGTCGACCGGCTGGCCGCATTTCCTGCAATGGTAGAAGTGATCCTGGTCGCGAGCCGGATCGCCCCCATGTCGGCGCCCGACGATGGGCGGCCCAAGGTCGGAAAGCTTCGTCACCCGCGCAACTTCCTGGCCTCACGCTCCAAGGTTTTGCGATCGTTGCCGTGCGCGCCGATCAACTCCCGCACCTGGTCGGGCGTGATGCGGTGCTGCTTGGCGAAGTAGCGTACCTCATGATCCTCATCTGCTGACACGCGGTCGCGGTCCCGGAAGTCGCGTTTCGTTTTGTCGTCGGTCATGGCTGTTCCTCCTGGCCAGAAAGACAGCGGCTGCGCCGGAACGTTCCCCTCAAGCCTTTTAAGCAACCGCTAACGGAACGCTTGCGGCTGTGCGATATTGAATCAAATTCGAGTTTTGCGTTGAGGTTCCGATGCGCAAGCCCCCGGCGGGGTCCGGTTGTCCTTCGTCCGTCCGATGGAGCCGGAGCTCGTCGAGCAGCCGCCCAAAGGCGACGGATGGAGCCACGAAGTCAAATTCGACGGCTACCGTACGCAGTTGATCAAGGACGTCGACGGCATCCGCCTGTACACCAAAACGGGAATCGACTGGACGGCGAAATATCGGCCGCTCGCGGAGGAAGCCGCGGCGCTCGACGCCGAAAGCTTCATCATCGAAGCCGAAACGATCGTGACGAACGAAGCCGGTCTGTCGGACTTTCACGCCCTGCGCTCGGCCATCACCAGATGCCCGCAGGAACTCTACCTGGTCGCGTTCGATCTCCTGCACCTCAACGGGCATGATCTGCGCGACATGGCGCTGAAAGATCGCCGCGAGGTGCTGGAGGCGCTCATTCCCTCCGGCGGCCATATCCAATTCAGCGAAGCGCTGCCAGGCACGGGCGACGCGGTTTACCATCTGGCCTGCGAAGCCGGTCTGGAGGGTATCGTCTCGAAGCGGCTGGACAGCGTCTATCGGAGCGGCTCGACAATAAACTGGCGCAAGGTCAAGTGCTATGTCGAGAAGGAGATGGACATCATCGGGGTAAAACGCGAGGCGGGGAAGCCGGCGATGGTGCTCATGGCCGACAAGGGCCGTTACATGGGCGGCGCCTTCGTGACCTTCAAAGCCGACAAGCGACAGGCCCTATGGAACCGCGTGCAGGGCAAGATCGGCGCGCCTCCTCCGAAGGGGCTCGCAAAGGAAAAGGCCGAATGGCTCAGGCCCGGCCTAGTCGGCCGGGTCAAGTTCCTGAAGGGGGAGGAAAAGCTGCGCCATGCATCGCTGAAGGACTTCCACGAGGAATATTAAGTGTTGCTTATGCGCTACAGCACATCGCCTCGGCCAGCTATAAGGTTTTGGCGGATCCACGGCGGACCATCCGGCGAAACTCTGAAATGGGGGATACCTGAAGAAGCCTATGAGAAGCCTGTTCTGGCCAAGCGCGAGAAGCTGAGCGACATCACTGCGCGGCCGCCTTCGTCGCTGGCTGGGTAGGCGAAACGCGGGAGCGGCCCGGTAGTTTTGTCTGTTTGGGGATCAAAGGCCGCCGGGCCTAACCGGCGGGATAGCTAAGGGGACTTGTGCTAAGGGCACCGGCTGTCGATGAATATACGCTCCCGCTAAAATATCAGGACGCATACATAAGGCGAAGTCTCCCACCTCTTTAGAGCGACTTTCCAGCGCGGATCATCGCCCGTGCAATTGCCAACTCGGCTTCCACCTTGGCGTCTTCTGCGTCATGTTATCGGCCGCGATCAGACGCCGCAGCGCCCGCATGACTTCGCCGCGCTGCCAACCGGCCTCCAGCATGCAATCGACAATGGCCTGAAAGCCCGGCTCCATTGCTTCCTGGCAGTCGATCTCCCGATCGGCGTAATCGAGCTTCTGTCTTGGCGCGGTGATCATGCGTTGCCTTCCACTGTCGTTTCTTCGTCCAGTGCGCGCGGCACGGGCAGGAAAGCGTTCGCCACAAGCCAATCGCTGACGATGGTCCTGACAAGATCGCTCTTCGACAGCCCCATTTCGTCGGCTACACCGGCCAGCGACTCCTCGACATTCGGCTCAAGCACCAGGCCCGTCACGTTCCTGAGCATAAGGGCCCTTCGCAGCATGACTTGAAGATCGGCGCGGGAAATCTCCCCGATCCGATCGGCCGCAGTTTCCAGATCGGTGGCTACGGTATGACGCGTCATTTCAGCTCTCCGGCTACAGGAACTTCTCTCCTTCGGCCCTATGCTCAAAGCAGAACCAGCGCGGCGCCTGCTTCGGCTTGGCGAAGCCCCAGCCGGCATCCTTGATGCAGCCGGAGTGCTCGCAGATATGATGTTGCACGCCGGGCGGCGTGGCGTATTCGGGGATTGGAAGTCTGATTTCGTCGCTCATAGCAGCTGGATCGGTTCGATGAGTCCGGCATGGTCATTGGGCTGCTTGTTGATGGCGGCGGCGTTGACCTCCCGACCGACGCGATAGAACTGAAGTTGCCCATCAATATCGTGCTTGAGAACGTCCCTTAGCTCGCCGACCGGCGTCTTCGGATCAAGCCAGGCATCATAATAGGCGGGGTCGAGCATGAGGGGCTGGCGATCGTGGATCTGGTTGACGGGCGCGGCGGACGGCTCTGTGATGATCGTGCAACTCGTGATGTCGAGGCTAGAGTTGTAGGCCCACAGGCCTGCGAATGAGAAAGGCGCGTGTCCGGGCTGGAAAATGTGCCACGGGTCTTTGCCACCATCGGCCGGGCTCTTGGTCCATTCATAGTAGCCGTCGGCCGGGATGAGGCAGCGCTTAGATTTGAAGGCGTCACGGAATGCCGGCGTCGTGTCGACCGTCTCGATCTTGGCGTTGAACGTTGTCGCCTTGGGCATCTCCTTCGCCCAGAAGGGGACCAGCCACCAGCGCCCGGCGCGAATCTTGTGGTTGCCGTCGTCAGCGATGGTGACGAAAGGCACCTCGTCGGTCGGCGCGATGTTATAGCGCGGCGCGTCATTGCGCCCGACATCGGCCTGTGCAGTCAGTCGGTAGAGCCGATGGATCTCGGACCATGGCAGATATCTGGTGTAGCGTCCGCACATGCTTCCACCTCAGTTCCGCAGGGCTTCCGGCACGCTCAGCGGCCCGAGCTCAAGAAATCGCTCATAGGCACCCTGCCGGCGCCAGACGCCGAGCGCGCGACCGCCTTCGCGCTCCCTCGCCGGATCGAACACTATGCCGCCGAAGTGGGCGCGAAAAGCCTCCGCCGCGGCTGGATCGCGAAAGCAATGCAGTCGCCATTCCTCATAGCGACCGTCCGGCCAGGTCGCTTGTACTTTGCGCGTCCAATGATCGAGGCAATGGTCGTCGCAGAATCGGCGGATCAGCGTGTCGTTGCGTGCCGTGCAGAGGTCGTCAGGCAAAGCGATTTGATGCGGCCATTCACGATCCACGATAGTCGGCGTCGGGCGGCCTCTGCTCCGCCTGACCATCAGTGCTGCTTTCGACGACCGTGCACCCTCCACGCCTCCTGTAAATGAATGTCGGTCTGGTCGCGCATCGCATCGGAAAGTGAAATCGCCAAATCCAAATCGTCTGGGTAGATCGCCATAATCCAAGCCGCCGTCATTTCCGTAATGGCCTGCTTCTGACTGACGTCGGATAAACCGCGCAGTGGCTTGACCATCTTTGCAACGGCGCGGCGGATGTCGGGCATCTCGCGCTTCACTGTGGCGTATATCTCGGGCTGCTCAACTTCAGTTGCACGCATCGGTTTCATGGGAATGTCTCCGTTTTGCCAGTAGTGAACAAAATAGGAACATCGGAGTCAAGACCCCTTGACCTGACAGGAATATGTTCCTCATTTCAGCATATGCCGGAACAACCCGAAAAATGGCCGCGAGGTGCTGCCTGGACCCTGACGCATGCCCACGACGCGGGGCAAGTAGCGGGCATCCGCTGCGCCCGCTGCAACGTCACGCGCTACTATAAGCCGCTCGAATTGCGGGAGGTGATCGGCAACGTCACTATCGACGATGTGCGGAACAAGGTCCGCTGTCAGCAGTGCAAGAGCCGGGAGTGGATGAGCGCGCAGCTATTCCACCCCACCGGAGAGCAGGCGCACACGATCCGCTTCCGGCGCTTGGTGGAGATCCGATGGGAGCGGCGTGTGATCTGGCGCGACGAAAGATAAATGCGAGCGCTTAAGATACCGGTCACGCACAGGCCGGGTAGCTGAAAATACTCGCCGGCGCGCGAGTCAATAGCGTCCCCCGTCTTGTCGACCAGGCAAAGTCGGCATCTCACTATCGGCCGTCCGCCAGATCCAGGAATCAAACTCCGGTCGCGACGCGATCAGTTCGCTCAGCGTTTCCTGGTACGTACTGTCGGAGGAAGGGGGTACGACATAAAGGCCAACCGGCCGCGGCTGTGTCTGCAATATCGCCGTCGCGGTTGGCTTGTCCACCGGCAAATTGAAGCGCAGTCCTTTCACGCTTCGCTCCCTTGTCCTGGCAAGGGCGTCGACCAGCTTCTTTTCAAAGGCGGAGTCGTACGGCACCCAATTCTCCGCCACGACCATAACGGCCATTTCCTCGATCACCGCCAGCCCCGCCGGAGTCAAACCGAAGGTGGCAATCGCGATTAGATGCGATGCCTCATCCGCGCCCCAGAGTGCCATCTCGGTTTCAAAGCGCGTTTGAAGCCGACGATGAAGGCTTTCGTCCAACAAGAACACGAACCCCGGCATGTGCTTTACGATCAACTTGTGGCCGCTCCGAGCCGGGCTGAACTCCTTGACCTCACCGACCAGGATCATCAGCTTTCTGGGGCCGCTCTTTGGGGGCAGCGCGGGTGCAAGCGCCTGTCCGCGCCTTTGCTCGATCGCGATCTTGTCGGCGGACCGGAACGGCTCGGGCACGAACAGGATTTCGCTGAGAGCTCCGCCCTTGACCGTCATCTGGCCAGCGGCCTCGACGAGGTGCCAGCGAACATTCCACCAATGCCGTTTGCCAGCCCATCGCGACGTCCAGACTGTCAGTTCCGCTTCGTGCCAGAGATAATGGAGCAGGGCTCGCAGGGACAGTTTCTTGGTGTCCCCGACCACGCTGTCCGAACCTACGGCGCCAGCTGCCGGCACAGATCGCGTGCCGACCTTCGATAGGCGAAAGCCCAGCTTCAGCGCGGCCATGCCGCTCTCGGAATCGACCTGGATAGCGCTGCCCATTAGTACGCCGAGGCCGGACAGTTCGTCGGGCGGCTCGTAAGAGGAACAGGAAGGATCGTGGCTGCCACCCGACAGCGGCATCCGCTTGACCATGTATTGGTCGCCAACCTGCGCAATATACATCGCCGGGGAGGGCTCTTTGCACAAGCAAAGCGGTCGCAGCTTTCTGCGATATGCATCCGCAAGCGCAGCCTGTAGATCAGGCGCCGCCTCCTCGATCACCTGGTCAGCAAGTCTGAAACTTCGCATTGCCTCCGTTGCTCCGGACGCCGCCGCATCCCCACCCCCATTGAGTCATGGTTTTGCCATCGAAGCAACGGGGCTGGTTCGTCAAGGCATGATCGCCCGCCTCTCTCGCCGGGACGGGGCTGCCCGCTTCGCTGAACACCCGGCCTGCGGCTGGTCTTCACCTTGGGCGTGCGTTTGGGCGCTGCGACGCCGGCGGGCACTTCGAAAGGCGACGGTGCGGGCAGCAGAGGAAGAGGGCAGGCGGGGCTTTCGGTGGGCGGACGAAGGCCCGGGAGAGAGGCTCCCGGCGTCCGCCGCGGAGCAAACCCATGACACAGATGGAAATTCAGGCACCGACGCTGAACGCGCGTGCAGGTTACAAGGTGGATGTGAGCCGCGGCCAGCGCGTCGGCCGCGTTTCGTCCGAGTGGTTCAACCGACCGGCCGACGAGCGCTACCTGTCGCTCACCGACCTGCGAAACTCGGTGAGCGCACGGTCGCAGCGCAGCCGTACGCGCATTGTCGAAAGCGAACGCATCCGCGTCGAAGCCAGCCGCGACGACGCGGAACGCCTCATGCTCATGCTGCCCGATGCCGAGGCACCGGTTGTCCCCACGCATTGGAGTTTTGGCCAGCTTGCCAGCCTGGTCGGGGCACCGGCTGCTTACCTGCGGCAGCTCCCGGCCCCGCTCGCGGCCATCAATCTCCAATACGGGCTGACCTCGCAGCGGGCGGAGCAGGTAAAAACGCTTGAAATCCAGAACGGCCGCGTCGAGCTGCGGGCGGTGACCGGTCCCGACTACGGCCGGATTTTCGACCACGAGCTGGTCGAGGCCGTGCAGAAGATCGCCGGCAATGGCACCGGCGACACGCGCTGGAAAGTGCCGGGCTTAGGTCATTTTGCAACTGTATTCTTGAGCGCTGACACCTCCTGCGCAGGGAGGGCCTGATCATGGCGGCTCAAGATCGGGCAGATGTATACCCGCGTCACGGCGGAGATCATCGGGGCAATCGAGCAAGGTGCAGGCGAGTGGCACGCGCCGTGGTTCCACGACGGCACGAACGCTGCACGGCCAACCAATATATCGTCAGGCAAGCGCTACCGGGGCATAAATACGGTGGCGCTTTGGGTCGCAGCCATGGCCGGCGGTTACGGCGATGGTCTATGGGGGACCTACCGACAATGGCAGGACGCCGGCGCGCAGGTACGCAAGGGTGAGCATTCGACCACCGTCGTGCTGTGGAAGCAGATCGCTTCCTCCGAGCCGGCTGATGACGATGACGACGATGATGAAGGTGGCCGCCGCCGGATGTTCGCCCGGGCATTTTCGGTGTTCAATGTCGCTCAGGTGGACGGATACGAGCGCCCGCCGACGGACACGCTGCCGGAGAACGAGCGTCTCGCGCACGCAGAGGCGTTCATCGCCAACCTCGATATCAAGACCGTGTTCGGCGGATCGGAAGCTTACTATCTTCCGTCTTCGGACACGGTGTTCATGCCGGACTTCGCCTCCTTCCGCGATGCCGCGTCGTTCTATGGCGTCTTGCTGCATGAATGCGGGCACGCCTCGGGGTCGAAGAAGCGGCTTGACCGCGATCTTTCGGGCCGGTTTGGCTCCGCTGCCTATGCCGCGGAGGAATGCTGCGTCGAGATTCTCAGCGGGTTTGTCCTTGCCGATCTCGGGATCGCCCACCATCCGCGCCCCGATCATGCGGCCTATGTTGCCTCGTGGATCAAGGTGTTGAAGGACGATTCCCGCGCCATCTTCACGGCCGCGAGCAAGGCGCAACAAGCCGCCGATTGGATGCACGCGCAGCAATCCGCTCGGCATGAACAGGCCGCTTGATCAACGGTTGCGGGTGTTCGGCTCCGTCCCGTGCAGATGCACGGGAGACCGCAGCGCCCGCAATTCCGCATCGAGCTTCGCGGCTCTTTTTTCGGCGCGCGCAGTTGCCTGTTCGGCGTCCTGCGCGCGCCGAAGCAACATCGCATTCTCGGTTGCCAGACCGCGAACCTGCTCCCTCAACTCGGTAGCGACGGCGCGCCAATCGGTTTCCGGCGCTTCTTTCGATGCCACTGCAGCGTCGATGCGATGCGAAGCCGCCTGCAGCAACTCCGCAACGACGTCGCGATGATTGACGTAGATTGCATTGCGCCCGACGCCCGCTTCACGTGCAAGGGCGGCGACCGACAGCTTCGCGCTCCTCCCGCGCCACCAATCGCGCCAACGCCGCGCTCAGGCGATGGGCAGTGGCATCACGGCGCTTCTGCTGAGGCGTGATGCCCATTTTATCAGTGGGCACTATCGTTCTCCCCATCCAGCCCTCGGAGGATTCGATCGCATTCGACGATGCGCTCTTGAGCGAGTTTCCGGCTTTCACCATCGAGGGCAGGATGCCCAAGCAACTGAGCATTGCTCACCTTCCGATCTTCCCAGACCGCTCTATGACGCTCGCTCACCGCAAAGTTGGCGCAGCGGGCGCATACGCTCTGTGTGCGCAGGACCGCATTCGGTCCATGGTCATCACCCTGGCAGGCGGAATGCTCACGACGATAGAGGCAGTAACCCCAGTCGCAGACGCCAAGCACCATTCCGCTGTCTTTCAGGACGAAGTCTATATATTCGCCGAGATCGCCATCGTGTGTGCGGCCCCGGAACGGCGACCGTGACGCGATCATGTGCCCGGCATGGCCCGACAGATTTGACGCCGTCAGAAGGTCCTCGAGCGCTGCCCGTGTTTCCCTCAGGATTTCGTCGTTGATCAATTCGGCGAGCTCGAAGTCTGTGCCCACATAGGCGCTATCGGTCATCACCCGGCTCACGTGTCCGAGATGCTCCTGGAGGGCATGAAGGCCTGTCCTGTCGCGCTTGCCGATGAAGCGCGCGAACGTTTTCCGTCCCTGATGCGCGTTCAGGTGCCAAGGTCTTCCTTGATGAAGAGGAAGGTCGAGCATTGTTCGGAAGCTGCTGTTCAGCCGGCCGCCGAAGGCTCCACTGTGTGGGATGCCGATAGGCTGTCGCAGCAGCGTTGGATCCCGCGTCAGCATCCATAACTTGCCTGTCCCAAGCTTCTTGCGGATGGGTGCCGACAACCGCTCCAGTACGTCGACGATGCGGACCACGGGTTCGGATGCGATCCAACGATGAGGCTGGCCACCGTCGCCCGTCGCCATCTTGTAAATCCGTCCATCCAGATAGGTGACCTCCTGGCCATCCGGGCCGACATGTCGCTCGATGCATCCGGCCTCGAGCCCGAGGATTTCCGAGACGCGCGCGCCGACGAGCCAGGCGATCACCACGAAGCAGGCATCGTAGATGCGATCGATCACCGGATGGATGTCTTTCAACCTCACGACCGGCGCGTGCCAGGGACTGTCCTCATTCGGCAAGGTCGAGAAGGAGAAGTCGTCGAGCATCCGGCGAGCCCGCGCCTCTCCCGCGGGCGTCGGCCTGCCATCAAGCCGGTAGGCATAGACAACCGCTGCCAGATCGCGGAGCGCGATCACATCGTCAGCTGGTGTACCGATGAGCCGCAGGGCGCCACCGATCAGTGCCGTTGCAACCGCGTCGGGTGTACAGGGAAAGCCTCGCCCCCGCCGATCAAGGCGGGGAAGTCTGGGGCCGTATTCATCCAGGAATCTTCGAAGATCATCGGGAACGCCGTCTACCAGCTTCTCTCGCTGAGCATGGAGGCGTGCCAGCGTCGACAGATACCCAGCCCGGGTGCCAAGCGACAGCGCTTCGCCCTTTCGTCCTGGTCGTTCCCTCAGCGTAGTCATGAAACGGGCCGCAGCATCGGCATCAAGCTGATTGAAGCTGTCATGTCCTTCGCCGGCCATCCAGCAGACCAGAACGCGCATCTGATTGAAGATCGAGATAAGGGAGCCAGGTCCGAGCCTTCGCTTGCCCGCCGGCGGGTCTGTTCTGAGCGACCACAGGAAGCATTTGACGGCCTCGCGCAGCGCCGCCCATGTCGGCTCGGTGAACCGGCTGCCATCGGGGAGCTCGAACGTCCAGTCGATCGTCCGGCTACTGTCAGTTACACCGGGTCGGGTAAGATCGAACCGCCATGTGTCATCATCCCAGGTCGAGGTCGAGGAGATCGAGCGTGGCAGGACGGAGGTATTTCGCAGGGCCGTTGCAGCTTGGGCCATGGGTTCACTCCAGCGCTGGCAACGCGGACAACGAGGGGATTAGGGCGCGCGCGTCATCATGAAGTTCGGCAGGGAAGTCGGGCAGAATGCCACCGACCAGACGATCGTGGCTGGGCTTGTAAATCAGCGCCCACCGCTGAGGGTCGAGGCGCGTGCGCGCCTTCTCCAGTTGTTCTATCGCCAGAAGGATGCGCGCGAGGTGGATTGCATCGATCGGCACCACCAGGCCCGGACAGGACAGGCAGCCGCCGAAGTGCGGGCAGAGTTTTTCCCCGCCAACCGTCGGATCAGTACAGCGATGGCCGAACGTCTCCGCGGCAAGGGCCGGCGCTGACGAACATTGCTCGGATTCGCCAGGGGATTCGAGGATCCAGGCCACCATCATCGCCTGCAACCTAGCAATGGTTCCATGCTGGAGCGCGCGGCTTTGATCTCCCCTGATATAGCGATCGGTGAGTTCCGGGGTGGCATGATTGAGCACAGTCTGCGCCGCGCGCACATCGCCGCCCGATGCTCGATAATGCTCGATGGCGACGCTGCCTCGGAACATCCTCGTGTGGAAGCGCGGCAACGCCGTGCGCAACTGATCGGGATGTTCGTCATTCCATGCAGCGATACGCCGGTTTGCCCGCTCGATGAATCGAGCCATGGCGCCTTCGAGTGTCGTACGCTGGATGACGCCGACGTCCCGGCCCGGTCTGCGCATCAGGAACAGCCGATCCTTTTCGCTCGCAGGTGCGCGCGCCACCAGCGGGGCGGTCATTTTCAGCAGCTTGTTGATGAGATTGGGCACCGCATAGCGCCGCCGGCAATCAAAGGATCGTCGCTGCGCCCGCTTGACCAGGTGTCCGGCACGGCCCTTCTGCCAGTCGATCATCGTCCGATGTTCGATCAGGGGATGAGGCTCGATGCAATCGCGGTCGATAAGCCGAAGTGCCTCGGCGTTTCCAGCAGTCTGGATCGCAATGGCGATGAAGAAGGAAGCCAGACAGTCTGGCGTTGCATGAATGTGACGTTCGAACCTGTCGTGCCCACCATGGAGATGTAACCTGCGGCCGAGTCGGTCCGGCAAGGCACGACGCGGTGGCATCACGCCGTGCCCGAGGCTGTGGATTTCCCGCAGCATCGCTTCGAACCCATCGCAATCGCCGCTCTTTGCCGGAGCCGCAAGCAGTCGCTGTCCTTCCTCGAAGAGCGCCCAGGCATCGTCGATCTCTTCATAGCAGAACCGCAAGATAGCCTTGAGCTGCAAGCCGGACAGCCGGCCGCCTTCCTTCGGTGCATGCCTGCCGGGAAACGGATTGAAGGGGAACGACGGCCTAACCGGCAGCAGATCCGGCCGTCGCCTCGCGATCCACTCGGTCAGAAGCTTGACCGGCTGATAGCGATTGTGACGCAGGCCCGGAGCACAGGGTTTTCCAGTTCGCGAAGGCAAGGCGTCCAGCCACAATATGTATCGGCCGAACAGTTCTGTCGTTAAATTCGCCGGCGCCTGAACACTGCCGCCATCGGCGAGAAAGCGGGTGAAGAACTTCAGTGCATTCCAGCATTGGTGACGCGTGGCAGGTGACGACGCTGTATGATGCCCCCGGAACGCCTCGGCATAGGGAGCGACAAGCTCGGCCGGAAGATTGAGTTGCCCGAGGTCGAACCGTTGCACCAGCTCGCCCCATGCATCCCGGAATAGCACGACCGGCCCACCTTCAATCGAAGCCGTGGGCTGGGTCTCATCCGATAGCTGGCGGTCGATGCGACGGCGGTCAGTACGCATCGTCGATCACGCGGCCGTAGAGATACTCGATCGTTTCGGCGATCGCGTCTCCATGTAATTCGACACAGCGCAGATAGATCGCCGTCGTCTCGATCGAGGCGTGACCAAGCAGGACCTGGAGGACCTTGAGGGGATTGATGTCGGGATTGCGTTGGGCTTCCGCCTGCAGCCGCACCAGCATGACCGTCGCGAAGGTGTGCCGCAGCCAGTGACCAGATCCATCCAATCCCGCCGCGGCAAAGCCACGTGCGAATGCGGTCGACAACCGGGCTTTGGTGATGGGCAGGCCACGCTTGTTGAGGAAGAGGGAGTTCGACGGCGCGTAGTCTGGATCTCGCCGTCGCAACCGCGTTATCAGCGCCGCGCGGTCTTCTCCGATATACCAGTTGGTGCGGTCGACAAGCCTCAGCGGCGGATAGACCGTGCGCCTTCGGCTGCCCTTCGTGACGGTGAGCGGGATTCCCACCAAGGGGTGATCCTCCATGTGCAGCCTGTCGCTGTGCGGCACCTGGCCCACCGTGAGCGCACACAGCTCCATCCGTCGCATGCCACTGGTCACCGCCCATTCCGCGATCAGCCGGTAGGGCATATCGAGAGCGGCGAGCAGCCGGTGAAGATCGACGACGCGCAACGGCCGAGGCAAGGTTTCATATTCCGCGACCGTCAGCACATTTCCCGGCCTGGGCTTGCCCGCCGCGTGAGCAAGGAAGCCTTTCGAGGCGGCTCTGACCGGCGGCGCGTCCCGATAGCTGAACGGAAGTTCGTCAATCATGTTGCGGCGATGTGCCCAGGCATAGAAGCGGCAGACCGACCGGACCCTGTCATTGATGGTCGACCGGGCATAAGGCCTTCCCGTATACTGGCTCGGCGTCTCGAGCATCCTGTTTCGATAGGCCAGGATGGTGCCTTCATCGACCGCGTCCCAGGACAGATCCGATTGTTCGAGGGTGTCGAACCAGTCGTAAAGATGCTCGCCATAGGTTCGGACCGTTTCCGGCGAGTGCGCCCGTAACTCTGCCTGCTCGATCAAATACGCGAAGGCAGGCTCGATGATCTGCATCTGGTTGGAAAGGAGAAGGGGAAACTCGGCCGGGATTGGAGGATAGCCAGGCGCAGCACGAACGATCATTGCCATGTCACGCCTCCAAGGGGTCTGAATCAGCGCCGCGCCGGGAAATCCGCTCCGGGCTTCGGCTACGCCTCCGCCCTGCGCGGATCTCCCGGCGCAATGCTGATTGGAGGCTTGATGCTCCCTTCAGGCGTCTGCGCTACCGTCTCATACAAGACTATCAGGACAGTTCCGTGACGTGATCTATCCGGGCGTACTCGATTGGTCGACCAGCATCTACAACCCCCATGTCGACATCTCGAAGAACACGACGACGCTTTATGCATCCGACCGCGATGTCTTTGTCTTTCTAGTTGACGACCTCAACCCGATAGAGGCCGGAAAGCTGCCAAACGGCGATCCGGATCTTTTCTTCCGGGGCTTCTACTGCTGGAATTCGGAAGTGGGCGCCAGGACCCTCGGCATCGCGAGCTTCTATCTTCGTGCGGTTTGCCAGAACCGTAATCTTTGGGGCGTGGAAAATTTTGAGGAGATCACCATCCGGCATTCCAAATATGCGGCTTCGCGCTTCGCCGCTGAGGCGGAGCCGGCGCTGATCCAGTTCGCCGACTCCTCGCCCATGCCCTTCGTCAACGGCATCAAGGCGGCGCGTGAGCGCGTCGTCGCCCGCAACGATGAAGACCGCGAGAGCTTCCTGCGCAAGCGGGGCTTCTCGAAGTTTCAAACCACGAAGATCATTGATGCCGTGTTGGCCGAAGAAGGCAGGCCGCCGGAGTCGATCTTTGATTTTGTGCAGGGCATCACAAGGGTCGCGCGTGACAAACCGCACCAGGATGTTCGCCTGGATATGGAGGGCAAAGCCAAGAAGCTCTTCGATTTGGCTGCCTGACACATCCGATGCCGGCCCCGCTGCCGGCATCGCCCGCTTGTTTGCCGGCGTCCTAGAGCACAAGGACGGACGCCTTCGCTCGCGGTGGGCCGGCGGACAGCAGCTCCTTCGGCCCGTCCGCAGTTGTCCGATACATCCAGCTTCCCAATCTCCTGCATCACTTTTCCGGCAATGCCCTGGAGGTCACCATACAATGCCGACGGTCGACTCGATTATTGAAGTAATCATCTATTGCCGCCCCGCCAGGAAAAAGGCCGGCGCACTCGCTGGAAGGTTGCTCGAATGGCGCCGACCAGACGGTCCTTTTCAGGTCCGCCGCTCCCCAGACATAGCTGAGTCTTTCCGTTGCGTCAGGTGGTAGCGGACTACGGTTTGGCTTTCCGCTTCCCGGGTGCCTTCTTGGCTGGTGCGACGGGTTCAGCCTTGCGGCCAAGTCCGATGGACTTCGCCAGTTGCGAGCGTTGAGCGGCGTAATTCGGAGCTGTCATAGGGTAGTCGTGCGGCAAGTTCCATTTGGCGCGATAGGCGTCCGGTGTCAGGCCGAAGTCCGTGCTAAGATGCCGTTTCAGTGATTTGAACTTCTTGCCGTCTTCGAGGCAGATAATGAAGTCCGGCGTCACCGACTTCTTCGGGTTGACCGCGGGAGTTTGCGGCTCAGCGACCGGTGGGACCGGAGTGCCAAGTCCGGACAGCGAAGCATGAACCGATGCTATCACCTCCGGCAACCCAGACACCGGCAACGGATTGTTGCTGACATATGCTGAGACAATGTCGGCTGTTAACTCAGCTAGTTCGGCACGGCGAGTGTCGGATTCGTTGGTCATTGCTGGTCCTTTTGTCTGATTTATCCCCTCTCTATTGGTTGATGATCAACGAAGCAACCGCCCTCCTAAGCCTGGTCTATCGAACTGCAGTGGAGCCGACGCTGAATTCGTACGGACTTCGACAATCCTTTGAGCCGTCGCGACGCGCGGGCTTGGAGGCCATCGTGGTTTTGAGCGGGCGTTGCTCAGAGCTGCGGAAACTTGAATAACGAATTTACTGAATTAGCAGTTTCGACTGTTTATTGCTTTGAAGGGTTTTTGCGACATTGCCAGAGTTATCCTGTGCGGGCTTGTCATAGATTCCAAACGGTGCGCCGACCGCATTGGTGGCCACTGTTCCGACAGTTCTGACTGTCCCACCAACCACTGCCGCGACACCTTCACCAAGAGAAACGTTTGAATCTGTTAATGTCTGACCAGTCATAAGGCGCTGACCAATGAGTTGAACGATGGCTGGGCTCTCCGCAAATTTTCCATGGTTCATGCTGTCGTCGCTTTGCACCTTAGTGAGATCGATGGCGGTGATCCCAGCCTGTTCGAGTTTGGTTCTATAGGGCTCCACCGATGGGTTAATCCCACCTAACCGAGCCACCCGGCCGGTGATAAAACTGGATGCTGCTAAGGCGCGATCATCCTGGGATACAAAAATCGTGAATTTTGGCTTCGGGGAGCCCATTTCGACATATTGCTTGGCAAACACTTGGATATCGATATCCGGCGAGGCGAGAATGACATTGTGGATTTTGGAATTTACGTGACCGTCGCGGATACCCATCTGTCGGAGAGACTCCATAGCCAACCACGTGCCCATGGAGTGGGCTAGGATGGTGATATCCTTGACGGCGGGATCTTCGATCAGAATTCGCAGGCACTGCTCAAGTGCAGTGCGCGAATAATTGGTGCTCTCTTTGTCGTACTCATAACCAAAGACGCTTGCGCGAGAGGGCCAGGTGAACAGGAACGGCGTCGCGCGCATGCCGCTGTCGTGAACGATCTGCGCCAATCGAAACACCGAGTCCTCATATGTGTTGTTGAAACCGTGGATGAACACCAGCGCGTGTCCGTCCTCAATGTGCGCTCGGAACCAGGCGCGACCTTCTGATACAGTGGAGATTTGCTTTACATGGGTGACGGCAAAGTCCGTTGCCAAATTTGGCGGCATTTTTAGTGGCCATTGCACTGTCCCTACCTGCCGCGTTGAGGGGATCGAGACTGATATGTCGGTCAGATATGCCGTTGGGCTGCGTTCTCCGTTGAAGAGCGTTGCCGGATCACCGGACGGCTGACGAGTCGTTGCCACAAGCATGCTAACGTGTGCCGTCGACGGCGAATCAGCCGTTAGGTTGATTGGCGCCATGGCTCCGTTTGGATGGCCGCAACCAGACAGCAGGACCAAGCCCGCTACAACCACCTTCGTACTTAGGGGCATGATTCTCATCAGGTCCATCCTGAACTTCGAAGTAACAGCGTAAGACGGATTTCACGTCCGTTATGTCGCCGCGGCTCAGCATCGGACCGATCGTACCGCTGGAATGCCGGCATAACACCTCCAGTTCAGTCTTACCGCTGCCCGGCGAGCCACACCGTCATTCCCGGTTCCAGCCCGTCGACGGGGGCGACAGGCTCGAGCCGCAGGCGAAAGGCGTTGAGATCATGATCGCCGGCGGCGCGGGCGGCGCGCCAGGTTGCGAACTCGCCCAGCGGGCGCAGTTCCGTAACGCGAGCCTCGATGCTCCGCCCCTCCTGCGTCGTCAACGGCACAGTTGCGCCGACTGTCGCTCCTTGCAGGGCATCTTCGCGCAAGGTGAACGTGAACCAGCGCTGACCGTCGACTTCCATGGTCATGACCGGCTTTCCGGGACCGATGATCTCGCCGGGCTCGGCAACGCGGATCCCGATGGTGCCGTCGACGGGCGCAACGAGACGGGTCTTTTCCAGGCGCGCCTCCAGATCGGCGGCCGTCGCCTCGCCCAGCGCCACCTTGGCATCCGCCAGGGCGCGCTCCTCGGCGATAGGACCAGCGCTCGCTACTGCGGACTGCGCCCGCTTGAGGTCAAGGTCGGCCTGCGCCTTGGCCAGCGAGGCCGTTGTCTCTTCGAGTTGCTGGCGGCTGGCGAAGTTCTTCGCAGCCAGAACTACCATCCGGGCGTTCCGCTGCTGGGCCAGCTGGAGATTGGCCTGCGCCGTCTGCACCGCCTGAGCCGCGATTGCGACCTCTTCGGCTCGAACGCCTGAATAGACCCTGTCACGATCGGCTTTGTTGCTGGCCGCTGCGGCCTTGGCCTCGCCGAGAGCGGCCGTCAGGTCCGGATTATCGAGCACGGCGAGAAAATCACCTTGCGCACGTGCTGGCCGGGATTGACCGCGACAGCGGCCAGGCGGCCCGTGACTTCGGGCGCGATGCGGATTTCGGTCTGCCGGACCATGCCGGGGTTTGCCGGACGCGGCTCCTGTTCCCGCCAGGCCCTCGTCACCAGCATAGCGAACCCGACCGCAGCCAGAACCGCCAGCAGCATTGATAGACGATGTCTCGCCTTAGCGCTCATCCGACGCCCTCCCTGCGGTGACTATCCAGGCAGCGACGACGGCGAGGACCGCATAGGTGCCGGTGAGCAGCCAAAGCCTGGCCCAGTCCTGCCAGACGTCCGCCAGCGTGGCCCCCATCTGGTTGATGCGCACCAGCCCCTGGATCCCGAATGTGCTGGGAAACACGGCGCTGACTGTTCGCAAGATCGGCGGAATCGCCTCAGGCGGCCACGCGACGCCGACGAGGAAGAACAGCGGCAGGCTGATGGCGATCAGCAGCAGCACCGCCGTCTCGCGACGCCGGAACCACGTGCCGACGAACTGCCCGAGGAAGCTGACAGCGAGAATGAACGGAATGGCCAGCGTTAGGATGGCGAGCACGTCGCTGCTGGCAGAGAAGCCATAGACGCGCGGCAGCACGACGAGAAAGAGCGCGAAGCCCGGAAGTGCCAGCAGGAGATGCGCGAGCCCCTGGCCGATCACCGCCATGGCGCCGCCTCTCTGGCGTCGCGCGCCGCGACCGCCTGCTGCGAACGCGACGCCGCCGAGCGTCGCCGAACCCATCAGAAGCGTCTGCTGCAGGATCAGCAAAAAGGCGGCGGGAACGATATAGCTGCCATAGCCGCCGGTCGGATTGAACAGCGGCTGGTCCAGGATCTCGACGGGCGAGCTTCTCGCCAGCGCGGCGCGATATAGGCTGCCATCCGGGCGGGCGCTACGCGCGGCCAGGTCCGCTGTGACTGCGCCTGTGGCTTCCTGAATGCCCTGGAGGGTCCGGCTGTAGAGAAGGAAATAGGCGGAATCTACAAAAGCCGGCAGCCTCGCCTTGTCGCCCTTGAGCACATCGCGCTCCGTGCCGGCCGGAATGGCGAGGATCCCGAACACTTCGCGCCGGGCGAGGGCCGCCTGCGCTTCCGCGAGGGTGGTCGGCCGCAGCGCCACCGTGATGGCCTCATCGGCGTTGAGAGCCTGGACAATCGTGCGGCTCAGGTCGGAGCCATCGTCGTCGACGACGGCGATCGGAATGCCGCGGATGAGCTGGCCCAGATAGGGCTGCGGATAAAACAGGCCGTAGATGATAGGTGCCAACACGATCAGGCCGAAGGCGCCGCGATCGTGCAGCACGCGGCCGTATTCGGCGGCGAACGATGGAACGATGCCGGCGCGGACCGGCCGGCCGGCACCGGCTGCTTCCACGGGCTTCGACACCGGATGAGATGCGATGGCGCCGAGCCGCAGCCAGGCAAGCGCGAAGTAGAGTATCGCCAAGGAAGCCAGCATCATGAACGGCTGCACCGAATCGTAAGCCGGCACGCCGCGCGCCGCTTGATCGAAGAGTATCTGGATGTACCAGCGGAGTGGCAGCAGGCTGCCCCAGATGCGGGCGAAAGTGCCCATCGCAAGAAGGGGAAACCCGACCCCGGCGAAGCCGAAGGCAGGCGAGCAGATAATGCCGGTCACGCTCAGGCCGGTCGCAAGGTTCTTGACCAGGAGCTGGAAGAAGGCTCCGAGCGAGAGATAGGCAATGATCATGAGGAAGGCGGCGGCCGCCATTAGCACGGGATCGCCACGGAACGGGATCTGATAAAGACCGTGGATAATCCCAAGGCCGAGTGCCATCATCACTAGGAAGACGCCGAAATAAGGTGCCAACTTGCCGACCAGGGCAGTCAGTGGGCGGCCGCTCGCAGCCGCCAGCCATTCCTGTGTGCTGCGGGACGTGAATTCCGACCCAACGGCATAGCCGCCAGCGATGGCAATGATGATGTGCAGCACCGTCGGCAGGATCGCCCGCAGTAGGAACTGGGCATAGTTCAAGGCAGGGTTGGTCAGCACATATTGCTCTACAACCATTTGACCCGGCGTGAAGGCGGCGCTGCGCGCGCCGGCCGGCAGGTTAGCGATCGCCGCCGAGACCGCAGCGTGCAACGCGCTTTCGGCCACATTGCCGGGCGTGAAGAACTGCTTGTTGAAGAAAATCACGACCTGCGGCCGTCGCGAGCCCAAAATGTCACGTTCGAGGTTCTGCGGGATGTAGACCGCGGCGATCGCCTCGCCAGAGCGGATGGCATGCATCGCCCCGTTCAGGTCCACCGAGCGCCCGGTCACAATAACGCCCGGCGCCGAACTGATCGCCTGTACGAAGGTCATCGACGTCTGCGATCGGTCCTGGTCGACCACGTCGACCTTAAGGTCCCGGATTACCGCGTTGCTGAAGGTCGTGGCCAGCAGCGCGAAGGCGATCAGCGGAATACCGACGACGAGCAGCAGCGCCACCTTGTCGCGCCAGATCCACGCCACTTCGCGTGCGGCGACGCCGACGAGGCCGTGGCGAAAGGCTTGTGGCATCAGCGCGCTCCCGTCCAGTCAACGTAGACGCTCATGCCCGGCCGCAGCATCGCGACACTCTCGATTGGATAGGCGCGCACCTCGAAGGTTCGCAGGTCGAAATCGCCGGTGGCGCGCGTTGCCCGCCAGCCTGCATACTCGCCGCGGCTGGCGATCGTTCGCACCGCAACGGCGACAGGTGCGTCACCGAGCGCCGGGATTCGGACTGTGAAATGGTCGCCGACCTTCAGCCCCCTGACGAGATCCTCACGCAGATCGAAGCGTAGCCAGACGTCACCGAGATCAACAAGCGACAGCAGCGGCACGCCGGGCGAGACATATTCCCCGAGTTCGGCGCCGATCTGATAGACTTGGCTTGCCACCGGCGCCTTGACCGTCAGCTCGGCATTCTGGGCCTGGAGCGTGGCGATCGCCGCATCGGCCTTGGCGACAGCGGCGGTTGCGACGCCGCGTTCCTCCGCGGTGTATCCGGCGAGGGCCTCCTGATAAGCGAGCTTGGCCTGCTCGGCGCCGCGCTTGGCCACGTCGAGCGATGCCGTGGCTTCGTCGAGCTTCTGGACTGAGGAGAAGTCGCGCTCGGTCAGCTGCTTGGTCCGGTCATAGGTCTGCTGTGCCAGCGTCTGGCTCGCCTCGCTGGCGGCGACGGCGGCCTTGCGCGCCGCGACCACCTCGGGCCGGGTGCCGACCACGATGCGCGCAAGGTCGGCCTCAGCGACGCGCTTGGCGGCCTGCGCCTCGGCGAGCTTGGTCAGGAGTTCGGGGTTGTCGATCGCAACTAACACCTGCCCCGGCGCGACATTATCGCCGCGCGACACCGGCCGTAGCGCCACTCGGCCATCCACTCGCGCGGCGATGTCGATGCGCGTGGCATCCGCCTCTCCCTGCACCACCAGGGGTTGAGGCTGGACGAGGTACCACAATGACAGGCCGACGATCGCCCCAACGGTCAAGACGACGATAATGGCGGCGGTGTTGGAGACTTTGCTCGGCGGCGGCACAGGGGCCGGGGGAGACGAGACAGACCTCTCCTGATCGAATTGGGCCGGCTTTAACAGATCTGTCGCCATGTTGGAGGACTCGCTTTGCTCTTCATTGGCGCGACCCTGCGCTGCTTCGCAATTTTTGAACTTCCGAGAATCGGGTTCGAAAGATTGCAAGACGAATGCGTGGTTGCGACTGGACGCTGTGGGTACCGTTGCATTTGCATCACTTGGTCTATCGGCATCGTGGTATCGACGAGGTTGGCAATGAGCTGGCAAGCCGAGCGCCAGCATCAGGAAACGCGCCTGATCGCGCCGAGCATTCCAACTCAGCGCGCAGGACATCCATTTCGGGACGTCGCACCCGACCAGCGGCAAACCGATCGCCAACGAGCCGGCGGCGGTCAGTTGTCAAGCTCTGCGTGACGCTCACATGTCGCGGCGTCTGGAATCGGCGAGGTCATTCGGGCATGTCACGAGCGTCGGGGAGACCCACATCCAATGCATGGGAATGAAGGGAACGTAGAAAGTCATTGACATCCGGAATATCCCCCGAACGGGGCAGAAAGCCGTCGATGAAGGGGAGGGAAGCGGGCAGGGGCGCTCGGCGCCTCCAGAAGCGGACACATCGAAACGGGTGCGGCCAGGACGCACCGTGGTTGCGGAGCTGGTACACGCCGCACCCGGTCGCCCCCCACGACCATGCTCGCGCTCCCCCGCTTAGGGGATACGAGGACGACGTCCATCTCGCTAGCCTTTGTGAAG
This sequence comes from Mesorhizobium sp. ORM8.1, assembly GCF_053005525.2. Lineage (NCBI taxonomy): Bacteria > Pseudomonadati > Pseudomonadota > Alphaproteobacteria > Hyphomicrobiales > Phyllobacteriaceae > Mesorhizobium > Mesorhizobium sp. ORM8.1. The sequence goes on from NZ_JBRKPX020000002.1 coordinate 236,451, forward strand.
ACGACGTCCCGACCGACGGCGCCCGTCCTCAACGTCATTGTGGAGCCTTCTATGCCAAATCTCAATTCGCACCACGCCTACGCAGGCAAGACGGCCGCCATCATCGGCGGTGGGGTGATCGGCGCCTCATGGGCCGCGCTCTTCCTAGTAAACGGCCTCAAGGTGATCGTCAGCGACCCCGATCCGGAGATCGGGTCGAAAGCGCGCGCCCTGATCGCTGCCGCGATGCCGGCGCTGAAGGCGCTGGGCTATGAGGAGCCAGATGTGGATGCCAACCTTTTGTTCGAAAAGGACAACGCCCTAGCGGTGGCGACGGCCGATGTGGTCCAGGAGTGCGGGCCCGAGAAAGTCGAATTCAAGCAGGCGCTCTGGAGGACCATCGAAGCAGCGGCGCCCAAGGACGCCCTGCTGTTTTCCTCGAGTTCAACTATCCCGGCTTCCGTACAGTTAATCCAAATGGCGGACCCGTCACGGCTGGTGATCGGCCATCCGTTCAATCCGCCGCATCTGATGCCGCTGGTCGAGGTCGTTCCGACGCCGAAAACCGATCCGGCGATCACCGCGCGAGCGCTCCATTTCTACAACGGCGTCGGCAAGGTCGCCTTGGAGATCAAGAAGGAGATCGCGGGTTTCGTCGCTAACCGCCTCCAGGCTGCGATCTTCCAGGAGTCGGTCTTCCTCGTCGCCCAAGGCGTCGTCACGCTTGGTCAGCTCGACGACGTGGTGACCAGCTCGCTGGGGATTCGCTGGGCGACCTCGGGCCCCTTTTTGTCGTTCCATCTCGGCGGCGGTCCAGGCGGCCTAGCTCACTTCATGGAGCACTTAGGCCCGCCGATGGAGCTGGCGTGGAAGCACCTGGGCAAGGCGAGCTTTGACGATGCCACGAAGACGCTGCTCGCGAAACAACTCGGGCCTTCCTATGGAGCATCGTCCTTCTACGCCTTGTCCGAAACCCGCGACGACAAAGAGGTCGCGGTCATCAAGGGGCTGGCTGAACTCGAGAGTGAAGCTTGAGCCCGCCCGTCGCCAGCCGCGACAGGATCGTAATCGTCGGCGGCGGGGCGGGCGGAGTGGAGCTTGCTGCCGCGCTCGGGCGCAGATTTGGCCGCTCGACCTTGGACGTGACCCTGGTTGATATCGCCTCGCACCACCTGTGGAAGCCGCGTCTGCACGAGGTGGCCGCTGGCCTGCTTGGAGCGGGCGAAGACGAGATGTCCTACCTGGCGCTCGCCCGGGCCAACCATTTCCGTTTTCGCCTCGGCGCCTTGGTCGGGCTCGACCCCGAGGCCAAGACCCTCTCGCTCTCCGCGGTCAAGGACAGCAAGGGCGGCGATCTCCTGGGGGCTCGCGAGATCCCGTACGACAGGCTGGTTCTGGCCTTCGGTTCGCAGGTCAATGATTTCGGCATTGAGGGCGTGGCCGAGTATTGCCACATGTTGGACAGCGGCGAGCAGGCCTTCGCTTTCCAGCGTCACTTCCTGGAGCAGGCGGTCCGGGTTTCGGACGGGGCTGTCGATCGGCTGAGCGTCGGCATCGTCGGGGCCGGCGCCACTGGCGTGGAGCTTGCCGCCGAACTCCACCACGCCGTCCACGCGATGGATCGTTTCGGCGGCCTGATGTCCGTCGGGCAACTTGAGATCACGCTGGTCGACATGGCGCCGCACGTGCTCGCTAACAGCAACCCGTCGACCTCCGCTTTCGCTATGCGCACGCTCGAGCGGATGGGTGTGCGGGTCCGCCTGAACGCGGGCGTGGAGCGGATCACGGCTGAGGGGCTTGTCCTTAAGGGCGGCGAATTCGTGCCGTGTGGGCTGAAGGTCTGGGCCTCGGGCGTCATCGGTCGGCCGGTGGCCGCCAATCTGAAGGGGTTAGTGGTCGACCGATCACGACGGCTCGTGTGCGACGATCATCTTCGCTGCCAGGGCGTCGACGACATCTTCGCTTTGGGGGACTGCGCCCTCGTCCTCCACCCGACGACCCAGCGCCCGCTGCCGGCGACGGCGCAGGTTGCCCACCAGCAGGCGGCCTATCTCACGAAGCGGCTAGCGCCGCAGCGGCGCAAGCGTGCACCGCGCCCTTTCGCCTACCGGCCAATGGGGTCGCTGGTCTCGCTGGGGAGCGGTCCCGCTGCAGGGGAGTTTCCGAGCCCGGCGCGCAGTCCCATCACCTTCCGTGGACTGACCCCAAAGATCCTCTACGTCGCGCTTCAGCTGATGCATCGCGGGGCCCTGATCGGCAGGGGCCATGCGGCTGTCCTCGCGCTGGCCGATCGGCTGCGACGAAGCTCGGCGCCCCCCGTTAAGCTCCACTGAAGCTCCCCTAACCGCGCTCACTCTTCCAAGGAGGTCACCATGTCCATCGAAACCGGCGAAAAGCTCACCCAGCAGCTCCAGTTCAACCTGGCAAATCGCGTGTCCGACGGCGCCTTCGATCTGGCGGGCGAAACCGAGGCCTTGCTTCAAAGTGTCGGCGCATCGTGCTCGCAGACGGGCGGTGCGCTCTCGTTCTACGGCAAGGACCCGATCGTCCCCAGCGTCGTACGCTTCGGCGCCATGTCGGCCGTAAGTCTTGCGGCGAAGGCGGCCCAGGTCGCTTCGATCTGGCGGATGAGGACCGGGCGCTCGCAAGATATCCATGTCGATGTTCGTAAGGCCTTGCGTCGGTTCAGCCCTTTCATTGACCGTCAATGGGAGACGGTGAACGGCTACGACGGAGGCATGTATTCCGATCCGGACAATCCCTACTTCGCAAACATGTACGAGACGAAGGACGGCAAATGGATTCTGCCGACCAATCCTTATCCTCAAATCCACCTCGGCCTGGCGAAATTGCTGAACGTGCCGAGCACGCCGGAGTTGGTGGCCAAGGCCGTAAAGAACTGGGACAGCGAGGCCTTGGAGCAGGCGGCGATCAAGGCCGGATTGGTGATGCCGGTCGCCCGGCCTCTCAGGCAGATTCTTGAAATGGACGTTTACCAGCAGGGCCTGCGGGATGTTCCGCTGGTGTCCGTAGAGAAGATAGCGGACGGCAATCCGAAACCCTTCACGCCAGATGCCCGCGATCCGCTCTCCGGCATCCGCGCGCTTGGCCTTGCGCACGTCATCGCGGGCGCTTCGATCGGGCGAGGGCTGGCGCTGCATGGTGCGGACGTCCTCAATGTATGGGCGCCGGAGGATTGGGAGCACAACGTCTTCTACTACACCTCCCATGTCGGGATGCGGTCGAGCTGGCTCCGGATCAAGGACCTCGATGGGCGCGCCAAGTTCATGGATTTGATGGCAGGGGCCGACATTTTCTTCTCGAACCGCCGCGCGGGCTATCTAGAGCATCACGACCTCACCGCCGATGCACTTTGCAAGGCCCACCCTGGTCTGATTCATACCCAGGTCGTCTACGCCAATCCTCACGGACCTTGGTCAGATCGGGTGGGCTTCGATGTTTCCACTGGCGTGACGATGGGGCTGTTTTGCCTGGAGGGCAGCGATGACAAGCCCGTGCCGCCTCCGATCAAAGTGGTCAACGACTACGTTGCTGGCTGGCTGGCGACTGTTGGGGTGCTGCAGGCGCTGAAGCGCCGCGCCGTCGAAGGAGGCAGCTACAAGGTCGTGGTCTCCCTATCCCGAGTGACCCTCTGGCTGATCTCGATGGGCATCTTCGAAAAGGACTATGCACAGTCGATGGCAGGCTCTGATGACGAGCACGCCTACGTGACGCCGGACCAGTTCACGGCGGTTACGCCCATGGGCGTTTATACCGGTGTCACTGAACAGGTGGTGATGTCGGAGACCCCCGGCGCCTACCGTTTCGTGCTCGAGCCACGCGGCGCGGCACAACCCCAGTGGCTTTAAGGATTTCAAATCCCATTTCGGAGACGATTCTCATGACCACAGACTCGGCCAGGCTTTTACTGCTCAATATTGGCAATCCTTCTCGCCTACTGTCGGTATCCCCCAACGGAGAGGACATACAGGTGCTGGCGCCCGATCTTGGCGTCGCGCCTGATGGCATCGCGGTCGACCCCATCAACCGTCACATCTTCTGGACTCACATGGGCACGAGCCACGACGGTGAAGACTTCTTCGTCAACGACGGCTCAATCGAGCGGGTTGACCTCGATGGCAAAAACCACGCCACCATCGTGCCCAAGGGGGGGACCTTTACCCCCAAGCAGGTGCAATGCGACGCGGAGCGCGGCTTAATCTACTGGTGCGACCGCGAAGGAATGCGCGTCATGCGGGCGCGCGCCGACGGCTCGGCGGTGACTGTGCTCGTGCAGACCGGCTCAACGGAGGAAGAGCGCCATGATCGCCGTCGCCACTGCGTCGGCGTGGCGTTCGATGCTGCCGGCGGCTTCCTCTACTGGACGCAGAAAGGCAAACCCGACGGCGGCGAAGGCCGCATCCTGCGCGCCGGCCTAGAGTTGCCAAAGGGCGCCGATCCTGCCCACCGTCCCGATATCGAGGTGCTTTTCGAAAATCTGCCCGAACCCATTGACCTCGAATGGGTCGCTGAAAGCCGACATCTCTACTGGACCGACCGTGGCGCTCCGCCTGCGGGCAACACCCTGAACCGCGCTCTGATTAGGCCAAATCAGCCGATGGTCCGTGAGATCGTCCTGACCGGCTTGCACGAAGGTATCGGCCTGGCGATCGACCGCCGCAACAAGCGCGCCTTCGTCAGCGACCTCGGCGGCTTCGTGCACGTCCTCAGTCTGGACCGCCCGGACGTGGGAAAGGTGGTCTTCTCAGGCCATGGTCCTCTGACAGGAATCGCTTACCTCGAGGAATGAGCCGCCGTGCCAAGCCCGCTTTCCTTCCCCGCGCAAACTCTGATCCAGGCCTTGGCCGGAATCAGCCTTCTCGCGTTCATTTGTTCGGAAGCTCGGGCTGAAGAGCCCTTAGCAGGGCAGGGCTCGGACTCGACCGTTCGGACAGCGCCTACGCACGGTTTCTACGTGAATTTCGGGCCAGGAACGCTCGCCTTCAATGCCGGCGCCACGGTAAAAGCCGCCGGAACGGTCATTCCCGGCGGCACGGTCAAGATCGGGTCGAATGAAACCCTTATCACTGAGTTTGGCTATCGTTGGGGCAATATCGGTATGTCCCTGACCGGCGGGTATCCGCCGTTGGCAACTGTGGAGGGTGCGGGCTCGCTTAGTTCGCTGGCGACCTTAGGGCGCATTCGCTACGGTCCAACGGTCCTGACCGCCCACTACCATTTCACGCAGTTTGGTCGCTTTCAGCCCTATGTCGGGGCGGGCCCGGTCTTCCTACTGATCTTCAACAACGAAGATGGGGCCATCCGCCATCTCGACGTGCGTGATCACGTCGGCGCAGCGGTGCAGTTCGGCGCCGAATACGTCGTGAACCGTCACTGGTCGCTATTCTTCGACGTCAAGAAGGCGCTGCTGAAGACCACTGCGACGGCCTACCTGGGCTCGGCACCGATCAAGGCGGATATTCGGCTCAATCCGACTGTCCTCGTGGGTGGGCTGTCTTACCGGTTCTGAAGGTTGGCCGCGCCTGCCTCCGGCGCAGGCCTCCATCCGAATTGGTGCTTAGATCCCCCAGGCGGGGGATAGAGCGCGGCTACTCGGTCCAACAGTATTCCGCGAGGGTCTCCGAGGCTCACTATTCTACCGCGAGGTTAAATCCATGGACCATCTGCCGAGCGCGCTTGATCTTGCGCGAGCCCAATTCGCCTTCGTGGTGGTCTGGCATTTCCTGTTTCCAGCCTTCACGATCGGCCTCGGGAGCTTTCTGGCGGTGCTTGAGGGCCTCTGGTTGGCGACCAAAAAGGCCGTCTTTCTCGATGTCTTTCATTACTGGCTGAGGATCTTCGCGGTCGCGTTCGGAATGGGAGTGGTTTCGGGCCTCGTTATGTCCTACCAGTTCGGTACGAACTGGTCGGCCTTTTCCGATAAGGTCGGCCCCGTCATCGGACCGTTCCTTGGTTACGAGGTATTGACAGCCTTTTTCCTGGAGGCTGGCTTTCTCGGCGTCATGTTGTATGGCCTAAGGCGGGTTGGCCCAAAGCTGCACTTCGCAGCGACGTGCCTGGTCGCAATTGGCACCCTGATCTCCACCTTCTGGATCCTGGCGGCGAACAGCTGGATGCAGACGCCGGCGGGCTTCGTTAGGTCACCCGATGGCCGTTTCCTGCCAGCGAACTGGATCCAGGCGATATTCAACCCGTCGTTCCCGTACCGCTACATGCACGTGGTGGTGGCCGCTTACCTGACGACCGCGCTCGTTATCGGGGCCGTCGGCGCCTTCCACCTCTTGCGGGATCGCGCCAATCCACGGGCACGGGTGATGTTCTCCATGGCGATGTGGATGGCGGCGGTCATCGGTCCGCTGCAAATGGGGCTAGGTGACCTGCAAGGCTTGAACTCTTTCGAGCACCAGCCGACGAAAGTGGCCGCCATGGAGGGTGCCTTTAATACCGAGCGCGGAGCGTCCTCCATCATTATCGGCTGGCCCGACGCCGAGGCCGCTGAAACTCGCTACGCCATCGCGATTCCCAAACTGGCCAGCGTTTACCTGACCCATAGCCTGAACGGAGAAGTGCGGGGTCTGAAGGCATGGCCTCGTTCCGACTGGCCGACCAACATCCCCCTGGTCTTCTTCGCCTTCCGGACGATGGTGGGACTGGGTCTTCTGATCGTGGCGCTCGGTTTAACCTCCCTGGTCGTCCGCCTGAAAGGGGGCTCTACGACGCCCGCTGGCTGCACCGCTGGGCAGTGGCGATGGGCCCTGCCGGTCTTCTCGCCGTCACAGCGGGGTGGATCACGACCGAAGCAGGGCGTCAGCCGTTCACGGTTTACGGCCTGCTTCGCACTACCGACAGCGTAGGCCCGGTGGCGGCGCCCGCGCTTGTCGTCTCGTTGCTGGCTTTCGTCGTTGTCTATACAGCCGTGTTCGGCGCCGGCGTAACCTATTTGCTATACCTGTTCCGCCAGCCGCCAGAGGCGGCCGATCCGGGGCTGCCGCCTGATCAGCCGGTGCGTACAGCTGGCATCACCGGTGCTTCGGCCATCGCCGGCCTGCCCGAACGGGCCGGCGTAATGGCGGCGATCCATCCCGCGGAGTGATCCCATGACTTTAGATCTGCCCTTGATCTGGGCCCTGCTCATCGCGGTGGCTATCTTTGCTTATGTCGCCTTGGACGGCTTTGACCTCGGCGTTGGCATCCTCTTCCCCTTGGTCCACGGAAAGGCGGAGCGAGATCTCATGGTCAATTCGATCGCGCCGGTCTGGGATGGCAACGAGACTTGGCTGGTCCTCGGCGGCGGAGGCCTATTCGCCGTCTTCCCGCTTGCCTACGCCACTCTCCTGCCGGCGCTCTACATGCCGCTGATCTCAATGCTCCTGGCGTTGGTATTTCGGGGGTAGCTTTCGAGATGCGGTTCAGGGCTCGGACCGATCGTGAGCAGCGCCGTTGGGACAGGTCGTTCCAATGGGGATCCTACGCGGCCGCCTTCTCGCAAGGGATCGCACTGGGCGCCTACGTTCAGGGTGTGAAGGTCTCCGAGCGAAGCTATGCGGGTGGATGGTGGGACTGGCTCTCACCCTTCAGCGTTCTGACAGGTGTAGCCCTCGTGACCGGATATGGATTGCTTGGCGCATGTTGGCTGATCTGGAAGACCGAAGGCATGCTTCAGTCCCGCTTTCGCGTTGTCGCGACGCGCCTTGGCTGGGCGCTCCTCGTCTTCATCGGCGTTGTCTCGCTCGCCATGCTAGGCTTGAGCGCTCCTTTCCGAAGCCGGTGGCTGACGCTGCCCGGCGCGTTCGGTGCGGCGCTGGTCCCAGCTCTTGTGCTTGCAATGGCCTGGATGTTCTTCACCGCCCTCAGGCAAGGCCGAGAGCTTCGGCCCTTCCTGTGCAGCCTGGGTTTCTTCCTGCTGTCCTACATCGGGCTAGGCGTCAGCATGTGGCCGATGATGGTGCCGCCGGGACTGTCTATCTGGGACGCCGCGGCGCCAGCTTCGACCCAGGGCTTCCTTTTAGTCGGCGCCGCCGTGCTCATCCCCTTGGTCCTCGCCTACACGGGGTTCGTGTACTGGCTGTTCCGTGGCAAGGTGAAACCTGGGCTTGGATATCACTGACGATGGTGCGCCGGCTGCTCTGGTTCGTCGGACTTTGGGCAGGTGGCGTGATCACCGTCGGCGTCCTAGCCGCCGTGATGCGCGTTGCCCTTCCGCATTGATATCCCGCTCCTGGCCATCTTGACCGCACCTGCCTGTCGGTTCGAAAGGCCCGTCAGCGGGCGACGGCCAGTGTCCAGTGTCAACGGAGATGTGGGCTTGCCGCTTTACGACGTAGTCGGCGCGATCTTCATCGGGCACCAAGGGGCGCACTCCAACCCAGCCGCCAAATTTGCCCTAACGGCCCATCGAGGGAGCTAGACCGTGCAATACGCGACCGAGCGCGGCTGTATGCGGGCGCAACCATAGGGTACCCGTCCGGAAGGCCCCATTTGCGCCTATGCGGACCCGACGGTGAACGCCAGGCAGCGCTCTGGCTCGACCAACTGCTGCGCAATTTGGCTGAGCGGCACAGGCCCGAGCTCGGAGATTATCTGCCACCTGTTTCGAGCGCAGGTTCACAGGCCTCCTGAAGTTCCGGTGGGCGAGCCGCCGCATGCAGCGCTCGCCATCTTCGTTACAATGCTTGGCTCTCCACGCGCTAACCTCGGCGAAACTCGCATAAGCCCTATCTGTTTGGGCATTGGGCGAGCAGAACAAGGCCCTCTGTTACCCTCGTCGACGTGCTCCGATCGGCGGAGGAGAGCGGGCTGCGTCAGCACTTGGTCGACGCCGGGCCACTCCTGGCACCGACGATCGGGCAACTGTCGCCGGACGAGCGTATCGACCAGGGTCTATTCGCCTTCACGATTTGCTTGATGGAGAATTTCGAGCGCCCTTCCGGCGCACGAAAGGCTAGTCTCACCCGCCGAATGATCGATCGCCCCCTTATGGGGGATGGTTCGCACGGGGCGCATGATTCAATGTCTGTGCGGAGGTCAGCGAAGGTGTCATAGCCGATCATGGGAAGAGAATTCGTGTTGCTCGAGATTGTCCTACGACTATTGACCACCGGAAGCGTGTTTGTTGGCGCCACGGCCGTTTACGCAGCGATGCACAATCACACCCGGCAGATCAACACCCAGATTTTTTTGGCCTACTCGGACCGACTCCAGAGCATCCGGCGCTCCATGCGTAGCGATCTGCTCGCGACCCGGGCGGTGGACAAGGACATGTCCGACGATTCGGAAATTCCGGCAGGCGCAATGGAGACGCTGCATCTGATCTTTGAGCTCTTCGAGTTAAGGGACCAGGGGTACGTGAGAACAAGCATCTGGACTGTCTGGAGTCGAGACATCGATCGGTTCTTGAACGCGCCGAAGATCCGTCATGGTCGCGAGCAAATCAGGCGCGAATTCGAAGGCCATCGCAAGTTCATCGCTTGGATGGACCAACGCCTCGACGTGTTGGTGGCGCGGACGTCCGCGACGCCGCGACCAGCCAACCAGGTGAGCTGACCAGGGCGTGAACGGCATCATTGATGAGTCTTACCCTATTCAGCCGGAGGCCGCACAAAATGCAAAATCCATCCATGTCAGGGCGCCGTTCGGAGCATCGGCGTCTGCTGAGACCGTCCGCATAGGTTAACAACAAGGAGGCAAATTCCATGGCGACCATTACTCTCAAAGACGGAACAGAAATCTTCTACAAGGACTGGGGCTCCGGACCGTCCATCGTCTTCCATCATGGGTGGCCACTCAGCAGTGATGACTGGGATGCCCAGATGCTGTTCTTCCTGTCGAAGGGCTATCGCGTGATCGCGCACGATCGTCGCGGACATGGGCGATCGACCCAGACTTGGCAGGGCAACGACATGGATACCTATGCCGATGACGTCGCGCAGCTTGTCAAGGCGCTTGATCTGCGAGACGCGATTCATATCGGCCACTCGACTGGGGGCGGGGAAGTGGCTCGCTACGTCGCGCGCTATGGAAAAGGCCGTGTTGCGAAGGCGGTACTGATCGGCGCGGTCCCGCCGATCATGGTCAAGAGTGTGACCAATCCGGGGGGCCTGCCGATCGAAGTGTTCGACGGTTTCCGTACGGCACTGGCCGCTGATCGAGCCCAGTTCTTTCGCGACGTTCCCTCAGGTCCGTTCTATGGATTCAATCGGCCGGGCGCGGAGGTGTCGGAGGGGGTGATCGACAACTGGTGGCGTCAAGGCATGATGGGCGGGGCCAAGGCCCACTATGACTGCATTAAGGCGTTTTCGGAAACTGACTTCAACGAGGATCTCAAGGCGATCGAACAGCCAACGCTGGTCATGCACGGCGAGGACGATCAGATCGTGCCGATCGCCGCCTCCGGCCTCTTGTCGGCAAAGATACTGAGAAATGCGACTCTGAAAACCTACCCAGGATTTCCACATGGCATGGCAACTACCCAAGCCGACGTGATCAATGCGGACTTGCTTGAGTTCGTCCGGTCCTGAAGCCCTTAGTGGATAAGCACTTCGACGAGTGGCACGAATGGCGGAGAGGCATGGCCGGCGAGATCGGTGAAGAGATCGCGCAGGTGCTCCTCCGCCAGGCGGCGGTACCAGACCCGGTTGGAACGCCGCTCGCCGCTCGCGGTCTCTCCATGCGGACCGGGCACGAGCTAGCCCAGGGCATGTGTGAAGGCATATGCCTCGACGGTAGCTGAAATCGTTCAGCGACCAATCTACTCCCAAGATTGAAGGTACAACATTGCCATTCCGGGCGAGTACTCACGCCTGAGCTTAGACCGAACGCGCATCATGATCGACCTGGGCTGGAAAGCGTGCCGTCTTCAGCTGGCAGGCTGTCGATCTGACCTCGCGTTCCGCCGTTTCGGCCTTCAGCAGTTCCGGCAGGATCGGAATAGCGGCTTCAAATGCAGGCGCTCCCTGTTCGGTGAGCTCGCCTACCGCCAAGAATCGGGGAAGAGTCGAAGGCTACGTTAAGGACTGGTTTAACGGCTCGGTTGACGTTTTCTCTGCGTCCTAAATCCGGCGAGCACCAAAACACTACCAAACGAAAACCCGGCGTTCACCTAAACGGGTCGTGCGGAAGCTAACGTCAAATCTCATCGGTGTGCAGAGGTGAGAACATGACGGCGACAGCAATAGGTATTTCTCCACGGCGCATTTTCGCTGACGGTTATGGGTGGGAGGACAATACCGGCCACCGCTCGGGTTTGGTCCCAGCCGATCTCGACCCGACAGCTCTGCCGATCCAGCAATCATTGTTCCTTACCGAAACATCATCCTTGTCGCCCGCCAGTTTGCGCCAGCTATGGCGGAACATCCGCGGCAGGAAGCCGATGACGGCTAGCGGAATTTGTGAAGCGATTGAGGTTGAGCTCATCTCCGATCACGCTGGTGCGACCACGATGGCATGGGGCGATCTTTACGCCGTTAACGCCGTGACACTGACGCTCGACGACGACACAATTAGTGCTGCGGCGGCAGCCGAACAAGCGCTGCGATCCCAGGCGAGCGACTCCTTTGCACGGTTGTCACGCCTCGTGCTGCGATTCTGTGCCTGGAAAGCAGGGGCTTTGCCGCTGGCTGGAGACGCAGCAACTCAGGTTGCCCTGCAGGCCGCCGGCAATCAGCAGGAAGGCTCTCCCACCGACATCTTGGTCGATGTCCTCGACCTGACCTTGGCGGCCGCTATCGAATTCAGCCAACTGCGGGTAGCAACGGCAGAACGCTTGGCGCGCTGCGCCTTTCGCTACGCCGCTCAAACAGCTCCAACGGGCGTCTTGCCCGCCGGAATTCTCGGCCGCATTCTCTATTCGCAAGGTTTGGTGCGCGAAGCGGAGCAACTTGTCAGGCCGTGGCTGGCACGTTTACACAGCGCCGGTAGCCTCGATTGTGTCTGCGAGGCCTATATTGTCCTGGTGGGAGCCGCGGTCCATGCTGGCGACTACGCAACAGCCTTGGCAACCCTCGACGAAGCCTGCGCCTTGGCCGAAGAGCGCAACTGGCCCCGCTTGTTGGCCGCCATGTTGGCTGAGCGGGTTCGACTATGCGAGCCAGATTGCGAGCGCCATGCTCGCGCGTGGCTCGAGCAACTTGCTAACCTGTCCAAGCGCTACAAGCCGAAAGTGCGATGCGCGCGTTCGGAGATCGCATGCTACAGCTTCAGGGCGCAGGTTTCCGCCTTCCTGAAGTTTAAAATCGGCCCGCCACCACATGCAGCTCTTGCCCACCTTCAGCACAATGCCTGGCTCGGGCGCGATCCGCAGGCCTTGCGCTGGCTGAAGCTCGCGCAGTGCCAGGTGTTGTGGACCGTTGGGGAAGAGAATGCGGCGCTTGACCACCTTGTCGAGGTGCTACAGACCACTGAGGCAACGGGACTGCGCCAACTCCTGATAGATGCCGGCCCCCCGCTTGGTACGATGATCGGTCATCTCGTCCAGAACCAATGTCTTGACCCGGCCCTGCTCGCATTCTCGATCTGCCTCATGGAGGATATCGGAAGCGCCGCCGGGAAGCAGGCCGCATCTCCTCGCCGTCGCACGGGCATGGGCGGCGGTCGCTTGACCGATCGCGAGCGGGACGTTCTGCGAATGATAGGCGAAGGATATACCAACAAGCTCATCGCTCAGAGACAGGGCGTGGCCCCGGAGACCATCAAGACCCATCTCAAAAACATATTTCTCAAGCTCGGCGTCGAGCGGCGCGCGCAAGCGGTTACGAAGGCCAAGCGATTAGGAATGCTCTAAAGGGCCCTCTCACAGTGGAGGCGCCCAACATTGCCGGGTGCACCGTCCGGCGGATGTGGTAATCAAGATGGACTTATTGGTGACAACACCGACGGCGCAGACATCCTTGCGAGGCCGCTCGGCGTTCACGGACCCGCTAAGCACTAGGCAGGAAACAATGAGGGCAAAATCGACTTTTGAGGGACATCTGCGTGTGAAGTGGAAGAAACATCCGTGTTTCCCCCATGGTGGGCGCGGATGAGCACGCAGAGGGGACTGTTAGTCAATCCTGGCCAGAGCGATGATCTGCGTCACATTAAATTTGGGAATCCGAACGATACGCGCAGTGTCGCGGCTCTCTATAGGACAGATGGTCGAGATGAGACTGAAATGGCGCCCCACCCGGAGTTTGATGGTTTTCTGGTCGTCCTTGTCCTGCAAGACATGATGCCTTTTCCGTTGAAGCGTAACGGACGGCAGCTGGAGTGCCCGGCCACGTCCCGAGGCGCATTCGGCATCCATGACTTGCGAAACATCTACTCTGCACCCAAGCGGCCTCTATTCACCCTGAATTTGGTCATGTCCAGGGACTATCTGGACGAAGTAAAGTCCGCCTCCATAAGCGGCAGAGATCTAGTTTCGGACCATGTTGAGTACACAGAGTGTGATGAGACGCTCTATCACCTCGGGTCAGCACTGGCGCCGGCGTTCCAGAATCCTGGAATTAATGACAGGTTCTTCGTCGATCACGCTGTATTGGCTATGTCGTCGTATCTATTGAACAGGTATGGGCGACAAGCCGCATCGCCGTCCCGACTTGGCCCCATGTCGCACAAGCAGGAAAGAACGGCGAAAGACTACTTGATCTCGAATCTTGAAAGCGACGTCGCATTAGCGGACGTCGCGGAGGCGTGTGGCCTCTCGGCCGCTTATTTTGCCCGGTCCTTCAAACAGACAACTGGAGTGTCGCCCTATCGCTGGCTGACTTTTAGGCGCATCGAGCTTAGCAAGAGCTTGCTCGAATTGACCGACAAGCCCTTGGCCGAAGTGGCCGTTTCGTGCGGCTTTTCCGATCAAAGCCATTTCACGCGGACCTTCTCGCGCGTCATTGGCGTCAGTCCCGGGGCATGGCGGAGGGGCAAAAGCCCGCGTCCACTGTCTGAGAGTGAGCACAGGTAACACAGCCGACTTCAGACAAAATACCTTTGGAATCGTTAAAGACGAACCCCTTGTCTGCGACGTACAGGTAGGCCTATGACGGATGTGTTTCTGTTCGGGACATTCAGGCTAGACCGCGCGACCCGCAGCCTGCTCCGCAGCAGTCCCGACGCAGTAGAAGAGCGGATCGCGCTGCGGCCAAAGGGCTTCGATATCTTGTGCTATCTGGCAGAACATGCCGGTCGCATCATATCACAGGACGAATTCCTTACAGAGCTGTGGCCTGACACCTATGTTCAACCTGAGGTGTTGAAGAGTCATATTCTCGCCGTTCGCACCGCACTTGCCGACCGCGATATACAACCCAAATACATCGAGACCGCTCGTGGGCGCGGTTACCGGTTCATCGCCGATGTCAGGACGACACGCATCATATCCTCTTCCGATTCCGCCCCCCATGGGTGTTCCTTGTTGGTCGGACGGGATTCTGCACGGGCCGAATTGGAACTCGCGTTGCACCGTGCACGCTCAGGGGAGTTCCAGCTTGCCTTTATCACCGGCGAGGCCGGAATTGGAAAAACCGCCCTTGCCGAGTCCGTCATAACCGCAGCGACCGCCGCCGGCGCGGCAGTCTTCGTTAGCCGATGTCTGCCAAGCAACGGCAAGACCGACGCCTACTATCCCATCCTCGAAATTCTCACGGCGATGAGCCGAGACCCTCTACGCAATCGTTTGGCGACTACCCTTGCTGAGGTGGCCCCGACGTGGATGGTCCAGTTGCCGGGTCTGGCACCCCAACAGCGTAGTGAAGTGATTGCGGTGACCCCTCACCGGGTCGCCCGGGAACTGGGCGATGCAATTGAGGCGCTAGCGCGCAATCGGCTGATCATTTTGGTGTTGGAGGACATCCAATGGGCTGATCGGGCGACCATCGACTTGATCCAAGCACTCGCCAATCGTCGCCTACGCGCACGGATGGCGATCTTTGCCACTCTGCGGACTTCCGGAACGAGCGAGGCGGGCTACGCAGCCGAGGCCATGGTACAGAAGCTATCCCTTTACCGGCTGGCGCGGGAGATCCAACTTCAACGCTTGGCGATTGAGGACGTTGAGGCCTTTGTAGCACGCCAAATGCATCCCAATCCGCCCGTCGAATTGACGCGGCTCTTGCATCAACGCAGCGAGGGGAACCCTCTGTTCATGCGTGCTACGCTGGATGCGCTGCTCCAGCATAAGATCGCGAACTGGACCGAGGACGGCTGGTGTCTACACCAGCAATTCGACGTGGTCAGTCAACAGACGCCACCGGACCTGGTGCAGCTTATCGAAGCGGAAATCCAGGCCCTTCCTCAGGACGCGCAAGCCGTGATTGAGGTCGGAGCCCTTGCGGAAGGCCAATTCTCTCCGTGTATCCACCATGTTGCCGCTGGTGTCAGCGTGCAGGACTTTGAGCGCATTTGTGAAAACCTTTCCCGGCAGGCTCACCTGATTCGCCGTGGTGACTTGGTCGACATGCCGGACGGCGGTCGGGTGCAGACTTACGTGTTCCAACACGTGCTCTTCCAAGAGGTTGCCCACAACCGTCAGGGGTTGCTCAGCGGGCAGCCCGTCATGGCGCCATCGCCCAGCGGTTGGAGCAGATCTTCGAGGATTTGGCCGGTATCGCGCCGAGTTTGGCGCAGCACTACATCCACGCCGCGCTCTGGCCGCAGGCGATACGGGCCTTGCAGATAGCCGCCAGAACCGCAAAGCAGCGCTTTGCCATGCGCGAGGCAGCGGCTGTACTCCAGCAGGGTATTGAGATCAGTCGCCGGCTACCCGGAGCGGACCAAAAGTTGGTCGAACTCGATCTCCTAGATGAGCAAAGTCGGCTTTATCTCGGAATCTTCGACAGCCGCGCTGCGGATGCGTTCGATCGCTTGGCAAAGTTGGCGCAGGAGCTTGGTCTCGTCGAGATCGAAGCGCGGGCGCTGTTCGGCCTAGGTTATGTCGTGAGTTGGTCGAGCCGCGACCGCTGCATCGAGATTATGGGCGAGGCCATCCAAACGAGCGCCGATATCGGCGATGCCCTCCAGCGGTCGCGAATCCGTTGCAGCGCCCATAGCTGGCGGTGCTGGGTACAAGGCTGGAGTACTCCCGACGCAGAAGGATTCCTGACGGCACATCGCGTCGTGGTGGATAGCGCAAATCGTCTGGCAAGGGCGTCGGCCGACCTTGACTACAGCGTGATCTTGTTGGCCGGCAGCCGCTACGCGGAAGCCATCGATCACAATCGTCGAAGTTTGACGGTGCTGATCGACCACGTCCATCGTGCGTCGGTCGATCTCAGCCTGCCTCTCTGGATGGCTAGGTTGGGTATTCCTTGGGCGCAGATGTCGTCCGGTCATCTCGGGGATGCGCTTGACGGGTTCGCCGCAGGAGCAGCCGCCTGCGAAGCCGATGGCGAGATCAGCCGTAGCGCAACACTCCGCCTCTATCACGCCTTCGCCTTTGAACGCATGCACGATTATCAGACGGCGCTATCGATGGTGGACGAGGCGTCTGCATTGGTGAAGAACCACGGGCTCGAATTCGGTGCAAACGAGCTTAAGATCGAACTGATCCTTCGCGGTCTGGCCCATCTGGGGCTGGGTCAAACCGACGAAGCGTTTGTACATCTCTTGGCCGCCCGTAAGGAGATGGAGGCGCGCAGTAGCCTCACTAGTTGGTATTGGTGGCTCGTTGGCGAGGCCGGCCTCGCGGAAGCTTACCTTGTCGTGGGAGATCTTGAACATGCGGAAATCTGCGCGACCGCTTTGCTAACCCGAGTTAGCGCTATCGAAGAACGGACCTGGCGAGGCTTTGCGGCTGAGATTTGCGCTCGCGTCGCACTCGCCCGCGATCGCTTCGCTGAGGCCAATGCATTCCTGGCCCAAGGTTGGGCCGGCATTGATGGATATGATGTCGCCTTGGTGCGCTGGCGACTGCACGCCGTCGAAGCCTGGATTGCGGGGGTGACCGGTGACAGATCGGGGCAAGCCTATCACAATGCCGCTGCAGCGATGGGACTCGGCAGGCTTGTCTCGTCCTTACCACCGGATCATCCTTGCGTCGAAAAACTCTCGCGCGCTCGATCTTTCATGTCCATGCCGTCTCGGAGTGGAAAGACGGCACCAAGGATCGATGCCCATTCGGTGATGAGGCGGTCCTCGAGGCTATAACCTATATGGAACTGCTCCACTTCGGATCCTTCCGCCTGGATCGGGCGGGCTACAACCTGGATGCTCTCGACGCGAAGGGGGAGCGACAGCGAATTTCGATGAGGCCGAAGGCCTTTGAAGTTCTAGGCTACCTAGTCGAACATCCTGGCCGCATCATCTCACAAGAAGAATTCCTCGCGGCCTTATGGCCGGAGATCCATGTCCAACCCGAGGTGCTGAAGGGCCACATTCTGGCTGTGCGAACGGCTCTCGGAGACCGCACGGAATCACCCCAGTATATCGAGACGGTCCGCGGACGCGGCTATCGCTTCCTTGCCGATGTACAGGCCGAAGCGCCGGAGGGTGCGGAGGACGACCGTTCGCCAGATATCCTAGTCGGTCGTGACGCGGCGCGCGCGGAATTGGACCTTGCCCTACGGCGGGCGCGATCCGGAGAGATGCAGTTGGTGTTCTTATCTGGGGAAGCCGGAATCGGCAAAAGTTCCTTGACACAAGCCTTCGCCGCTGCCGCGTCGCAAGACGGTGCCACGGTCGTGACAGCCAATTGCACAGCGGGGACCGGCGAGACAGATGTCTATTATCCGATCCTCGAAATTCTCGGCGGTCTTTGCCGCACGTCGGCTCGCGGTCACCTTGCGTCGGTGCTTCGAAACATGGCTCCGACCTGGCTCGTGCAATTGCCGAGCCTCGCTCCTGGCAACCTCGCTGATCTGCACAAAGAGATCACCGGCGCGACCCCGCATCGGATGGCAAGGGAGTTGTGCAACGCTCTTGAGATCCTTGGCAGAGATCGGCTCCTCCTCCTCGTCTTCGAAGATATTCATTGGGCCGATCAGGCCACGCTCGACCTGATTCAGGCGTTGGCCAACCGGAGGCTGCGAACCCAGCTCCTCATATTGACTAGCCTGCGGTCGCCCAGTCCCAACGAAGCGGGATATGCGGCCGGTGCCCTGGCTCAGAGGTGCTCACTCTATCGATTGGCGCGCGAAATCAAACTGCCCCGCCTGGAAGAAAAGGATGTTGCGACCTTTCTCAATCGCTTGGCTCATCAGGCGGCGCCGGCCGCGCTAACCCACCACCTCTTTGCGCGCAGTGAGGGCAACCCACTGTTCCTCCGAGCGATGTTGGAGCGGTTGCTCAACCGGAACCTCGTGTCGTTTGACGGCGGCGGATGGCGACTCCATGCCGAATTCGAACCTCTCAGCGCGCAAATGCCACCAGATCTGCTTCAGTTTATCGAGTCCGACATCAATGGTCTGTCGCTGGAGGCTCAGAATGTCCTCGAGGCGGCAAGCCTTTCTGACGGTACCTTCTCTCCCCGTGTGCACCACGTGGCTTCGGCACTAGATGAGCGAAGCTTTGAGGCGGTTTGCGAAGCCTTGGCCCGACGCGGCCAATTCATCCGTCGAGATGACATTATCGAGATGCCCGACGGACAACTCACCCAGTCATACGTCTTCCGCCACGCGCTCTTTCAGGAAGCGACATACGACCGCCAGGGGCCTATCCGCAGGAACTCACGGCATGCCGCCATCGCGGCCCGACTCGAAGGAATTTTCACGGATGACTTGGCCCTTGCAGCATCAAACATCGCCCGCCACTTTCTGCAAGCCCAACTTTGGCCGCGCGCGATCCACTATCTGAGGATCGCGGCGCGGACGGCGATGCAGCGTTTCGCCATGCGCGAAGCGGGTGCGTTGCTCGAACTGGCGGCCAATCTCAGCCGTAAATTGCCGCCGGGCGAGCGCGAGAGCGTAGAGATTGTTCTGCTGGATGAGTTGACCCGAGTGTACCTGGGTGCCTTCGACAAGCGCATCTTGCCCACCTATGAGCGCGTTCACCAATTGGCGATACATCAAGGCCTGGTCCACATCGAAGTTCGGTCCCTGCTTGGGATTGGGTATGTTAACGCCACGGTCAACAGCGATCGCTCTCTTGAGATCATGAGCCAGGCACTGATCCGCAGCGCCATGATTCCCGATCCTGTCCAACGCGAACGCGCCCGCTGCAGCGCGCATGGATGGCGCAACTGGATTCTAGGAGGAAGCGAGCCGGATACTCTTGGCTTCCAAAGAGCGATCTCCGAGTTGGGATCGATGGGCGCTCCGCTGGCCTACGCAGCCAGCCAGTTCGACGAGGGATTGATCACGCTTCCGGCGGCCCGCTACGCGGAAGCAATCGAAACCGTCTCCCGTAATCTCGCAATCCTCGCCGACCATGTCCTGGAACCCGAGGTGGATCTGGGATTCCCACTTTGGACCTCGCGGCTTGGTATCCCGTGGGGACTGATGTCCCTCGGACGATTTGGCGAAGCGCTCTCCAAGTCTGAAGCCGCTTGCGCGGCTATAGAAGCAAACGGCGACATTGTTCGCAGCGTGACGCTCCGACTCTATCGTGCCTTCATGCACCAGCAGATGCACAATTATAACGAGGCTCTGGCGATGTTGGATGGTGCGGTTGCGATGATCAGGGATAATGGCCTCGACTTCCCGACCAACGAGATCAAGGTCGAAGCCGTCGTTCGCGGCTTGGCTTGCCTTGGTCTGAACCAGACGGAGCAAGCCTTCTATCACCTGCGGCGTGCCCGTGCTGATATGGAGGCGCGAAACACCCTGACCAGTTGGTATTGGCGTCTTGTCGGCGAATGGGGCCTAACCGACGCCCACCTCGCCGTCGGTGATCTCGACGGGGCTGAAGCTTGCTCAGGGGCCTTCCTGGAGCGTTCATTCGGGATGCAGGAGCGGACTTGGCGCGCCTTCGCTGCGGAAGCATGCGCGCGCGTTCAGATCGAGCGGGATCGATCCGATGCCGCTCAGTCCTATTTGGACAAAGCTTGGATTGAGATCGAGGGTTTCGACGCGCCCCTCGTCCGGTGGCGCCTATATGCGGTTGGAGCTCATCTTGCGGACCGCGCCGGGGACCCGCCTGCCGCCGCGCGACTTCGGGCAAATCAAGCCTTGGAACTTCAACAACTCGCCCACAGCCTGCCGGAGAATCACCGCGGCCGCGAAACCTTAAGGGCGGCTCAGCCCATGATACGCGGGCTCACAAATCCATAACCGGAGGTCTACCGTCGGTTCTCACCTGTCGCGCGGCTTGGCGTCCCCCGTTTCGGGGATAGTTCCAAACGCCCGCGCGCTGGAAGCTGAAATTAAGTGATCGGATGATGACGGCTTCGTGGTCTGGCAAAAGAGGTGGCGCTGCTGGAAGTTGTCGGACAAGTAATGACAACTGGTGGCGGCTTTCGTAAAGGCCATGGAAGCTTGTAGATCAGCACGCCGATCTTGGCCACCACATTCGGCGGTTCAGCCGTTCGTCCGTTTTGCTGTGCCCCGGAATGATGTCATTTCCCCCTCACGCGGCTTTGGCCCCCATTCCCTTAACTCTGTCGATGTCGGAACGACGGCGGTGCCCGAAAAGGGACGCAGAAAGGGCCGGACATGACTGACCTCCCTGGCGCGCCGCCTGTCGGACTAAGCAGGCGCGACGTCCTCCTGATGGGATCAGCGACGTTCGCCTTTGCCGCGCTGCCGCATCCCGCCCGTGCCCATGCCCTCAACCTCAGCGAAAGGCTACGATCACCACCAGAGACGGCGCCGAAATCTTCTACAAGGACTGGGCCCGCCCGACGCCCAGCGGATCACGGCTGGCAGCTCAGCTCGGACGACTGGGATGGCCAGATGCTGTTCTTCGTCGGCCAGGGCTATCGCGCTGTCGCCCATGACCGCCGCGGTCACGGCCGCTCGTCGCAGGCCGGCAAGGCCATGACAAGGATCACTATGCTGCGGACGCCTCGGCCGTCGCAGAGCATCTCAATCTGAGGAATGCCGTCCATGTCGGCCACTCCACCGGCGGCGGCGAGCTGCGCTGTCCCCAGCGCTGCTCACATGCTTGGCGCGGGCGTCTGCGCTGACGCCAGCGTCAGAGGCAAAGGGGGGAGGGGAGGTTTCTGACGGGCTTGGAGGTCCGGGGAGAGGCCCCGGGCCGCCCGTCATGGAGAACCTGACCATGGCAAAGGCCATTCAGAAGATCGCTATGAACCCATCGGAAAACATTCCTTACGACAAGCTCGTGCTGTCGCAGAAGAACGTCCGGCGGGTGAAGGACGGTGTGTCCATCGAGCAGCTCGCAGAAGACATCGGACGGCGCATGCTGCTCCAAAGCCTGAACGTCCGTCCCGTGCTCGACGAAGGTGGAGAGGAGACCGGCACGTTCGAAGTGCCCGCCGGTGGCCGCCGCTATCTCGCGCTCGGCATGCTCATCAAGCAGAAGCGGCTGGCAAAGAACGAGCCGATCCCCTGCATCGTCAATCGCAGCACGGTGACATCAGCGGAAGAGGATTCCCTGGCCGAGAACTTCCACCGCGAGGATCTTCATCCGCTCGACCAGTTCCGGGCGTTCAAGATACTGAGCGACCAGGGACTTGATCACGAAGAAATCGCCGCGCGCTTCTTCGTCTCGGCGGCGACCGTCAAGCAGCGCCTGAGGCTCGCCTCGGTTTCGCCAAAACTTCTCGAACTCTACGAACACGACGAAATCTGCCTCGAGCAGATCATGGCGTTCTCGATTTCGGACGACCATGCCCGCCAGGAGCAGGTCTGGGAGCGCATCAATAACAACCAGCATATGCAGGAGCCCTATTACATCAGGCGTCTCCTCACGGAGACGACGGTGCGTGCCGACGATCGCCGGGCGGTCTATGTCGGCGCCGAGGCCTATGAGGCCGCCGGCGGCGTCATACTGCGCGACCTGTTCGAGCAGGATTCCGGTGGCTGGTTCCAGGATGCAGCTCTCCTCGAGCAGCTGGTCTTCGACAGACTGAAGGTAGATGCCGAGACCGTTCGTGCCGACGGCTGGAAGTGGGTCGAGGCGGCGATCAGCTTCCCGTACGGCCACACCTCCGGCATGCGGCGCGTTTATGCCGAGCCGGCGGAGTTGAGCACCGAGGAGATCGCCCGCTATGACGCGGTGAAGGCCGAGTATGATGCGCTCGATGCCAAATATGCCGAGATGGAGGACGCCGACCAGGAGATCGAGGACAAGCTCGATCAGCTCGGCGCCGAACTCGACGCGTTCAGCGATCGACCCCAGGTCTATGCTCCGGCGCAAAAGGCCATCGCCGGAGCGTTTGTCGCGCTCGGCGCCAACGGCCAACTGCAGATCGAAGCCGGCTTCGTCCGCCCCGAGGACGAACCACGGGTCGAGACGGGGAATGACGATGAAGAAGCCGAAGGCGGGGATCGCGACCCGTCGCAGTCCGACGATGACAGCGCCAACCACATCGTCGTCAACGGCCGGTCCGTGAACGGCGCATCCGACACGGCCGAAGAGCCCGAGGATGAAGGGATCAAGCCGCTGCCCGATCGCCTCGTCTTCGATCTCACCGCACAGAAGACGCTTGCGCTGCGCAACGCGTTGGCAAGCCACCTCGACATCGCCTTCGTCACGGTTCTCCATGCGCTCGTGCTGCAGGTGTTCTATCGGTTCGCCAAGGACAGCTGTCTCGAGATCAACATGGTGAGCAACAGTTTTGGCCAGGTCCAGGGTCTGGCCGACACGCCCTGGGCGAAGGAGATCGCCGATCGCCACGAGGCCTGGGACAGGGATATGCCCGACAGCAACAATCTCTGGGAGTTCCTGCTTGGTCTCGACGAAGCGAGCCGCAAGGCGCTGTTCGCGCACTGCGCGTCGCTCTCGCTCAATGCCGTCGTCGAGCCCTGGAACAGGCGGTCAGGTGCCCTTGCCCATTCCGATGCACTCGCCGCCGCGCTTCAGTTCGACATGGTGGAGGCTGGCTGGTCGCCCACGGTGGACAACTATCTCGGCCGCGTCACCAAGGCCCGGATCGTTCAAGCCGTGCGCGAGGGACGCGGCGAGGATTCCGCACAGCTGATCGACCACATGAAGAAGGACTTGATGGCACGCGAGGCTGCTCGCCTTCTCGAAGGGTCGAACTGGCTACCTGAGCCGCTGCGCCTTGATGGCAACGACGCGGTTGGTGAAGCCGTCACCGACGACGTGACGGACGAGACGGCTCTCGGCGGCGATGCCGCCGAGCTACCGGCCTTCCTTGCCGACGATACCGGCACGCCCTCCGATGAACCGGTGACCGACGCCGGCGAGGAACCCGACCACCTCCAGGCCGCCGAGTAATCGGCCTCGCGCTCACCACCGGGCCCGGCGTCTCCGCCGGGCCCCTTTTTCGTTTTCTCACACGGAGACATACGCA
The DNA here is from genome assembly GCF_053005525.2 of Mesorhizobium sp. ORM8.1. Lineage (NCBI taxonomy): Bacteria > Pseudomonadati > Pseudomonadota > Alphaproteobacteria > Hyphomicrobiales > Phyllobacteriaceae > Mesorhizobium > Mesorhizobium sp. ORM8.1. Next base: position 259,795 of record NZ_JBRKPX020000002.1, read on the forward strand.
TGTCCGCACATACAATTTACGATTGCGCCTCTCTGGGAAGCGTTATCCGCTACTCGGACGGTGCCCCGAAACCGCCGGCCCGATTCACCAGAAAGGTCACCGCCTGGGAGAGCCGCAACGGCACCGGCCGACTGGTCAAGAAGGAGCCGCCGCGAACGCGCGCGACCTATAGCTCGCCAGCCTGTTTCACCTTGCATGAAGGCGATTTCGGCCAAGGCGGCACCATCGTTGTCTCTGTCCGACGCACCTGGTCCGTCGAGAGCGATCTGCGTTTCGAGATCGTCGAGCGTCCGTCGATCGGCATGGTCCGCGTGCTGCAGGACATCGGCGAAAGCCCGGAACTCCTGCATCTCGCCAACGATCGCGAGGCCGCCGAACGCTGGCTCGCCAACAATCCGTACAGCCGGGTCTATCTCGAGGAGGTCTCCGCCGATGAGGTCGGCGCCGACGTCATCGAGGGCCGCACGGCTGCCTGACTTCCTCAACGTATAAACCATCCCACGACAGCGGTCGTGCAATCGATCGCCGGGCATGTTCCGTTTCATGAAGATCGACATGTTCGACTGGAACACAAGCTGCTCCTACAACGAGCAGCAGAAAAGGCGTTTTCACACGACAGCGCGTTCAAGGCTGAAGAAGCTCGCAGCCGAACTTGATCTGCCGCACGGCAGCTTTGAAATTCGCTCCAACAAAGCGGGAATAGCCGTGTCGGGCGAAGTGACCCTGCATCATGAGCGCGCCTACATTCAGGTCGGTCAGTTCGGGTTTTCGTCGGGCCACGGCATCCTGATCCGCACCTGCAAGGGCCGCAAGGACTATACCGGCGGGGCCAACCACTTCGTCGCGCTCGGCATGCTCGACGACATCCCGGCGCTCGCCGCAGCGGTCCGCGCCATTACGGGCGTCGAACACGATGCCGCGCCTTCCGCGGATCGCCGCGCCGCCTGAACTGCCCACGATCCCGTCACCCAACGACAGCCACCCGCTGCAGCGCTGCTGTGGCGGGCGACCGGCTATTTCCGGAGAGCAGCCATGTCCACCCATCCCCCGTTCCGAAAGGTGTTCGACGGCGTCGCAACGCGCGAGCAGATGTTCCGGCTCTTCAACCGGCACAAAGACACTCGGGGTATAGATCCAGTTTCCGGTACGCCCTACGCCGGCGAGTATTTCGAGATTGCCGGCGAGCAATACCACTTCATGCTCGCGCTCCTGCCGCCGCTGTTCCAGCGAACCGGCATGTTCGGCATGTCCGAATACAAGGCTGGCTACGTGACCAGCGTCTTTTTCGCCATCAGGATCCGTGGCCGCGAACGATGGTTCCACGGCTTCTGCGACCTCTCCGACAAACGCAGTCCGGACGCCATGCGCGCGGCGATCATCGCCCACGAGACGGGCGCCGTCGACAGCATGACGCGCGAGGAAAAGCTGGAGGCGATCTGGTCCGCCACCCATTCCGACTTCAAGGGCATCGCCGGCGAGGCAAACCCGGATGCCTGGCCGCCGGAGCATCACGGCAAGCGAACCATCCTGATCAATGCTGGCGCGCAGGGGACAGTCCTCAAGCTGCTGGAGGATCTCTCCGACGAAGAGATCGACAATCGCATGCCAGCAATCCATGCACGGTCGAGGAGGGGAGGGGCGAGCGATGCGGAGCCATCATAAGCAGTCGCCGACGGCCAAACACACCTGGGAGGCGCACTCGACCTATACGGCCGACCTCGGTGTGCCCGATCGCCGCCGATACCGACGCACGCCGCCGGGCTCCCCAACCGTCGCCGATCTCGTGCGGCCCGGCGACACGGGTCTCGACCTCTTACAGCACCGGCGGCGTCGTGATCGAGGTGAAGGAATACTTTTACACCGCGCCGACGGGCGAGACGCTGTCGCATTTCACCATCGTCTATGTCCCGCCCGATCGCGCTGCAAAATACCGCGATTCCGATCATCACTGGATCAACGAGTGCGTCGCCGTCGGCGACAGGATTTTGATGCTGTTCGAGGCCAATAGGGACGAAGTCTTCGTCGTCGACCTCCGACCGCCCGACACCCAGCCATCCAGAACCATATTGAACACATAGGCACGTCGATGCCGAAAGCTCAGCGACCGCGAGTGTGTGCTCCATCCATTCTTCGAAAGGAACTCACCATGGCCAGAAAAGCCTTCTTCGCCGCCTTCATCATCGATGAGGAGGCATACACGCCCGAACCCGGTCCGGTGGATCGTCACTTTGTCGTTGCCGATCTCGCACAATCGAGTTTTGGCGAGCAGTCCGGCGTCTCGAACTTCATCGTCTGGGAATCCGTCGAGCATATGATCGCCGATCATCGACAGCGTGGTTCGGTCACCGTCGACTATCTGGTCGGCGATGAATCCGACGAACGCGCTGATCTTGTGCATACGCCAGATGCCTGCCCGTCGAACCACTGGAACCGTGGCGATGACATCTGCGGCGACTGCGGGACCGTCTCAACGTGTCGAAGGCGGCGATACCACCTTCCACAATCCGCCCATCATTTCGGGATCACCTTTCGCCGACGATGCGTGAGACGCTCGCCTTCGAATATTTCGAGGTGAGGCCCTGCATAGAGCGCGACCGTCAGGTGACATCCTACCGGGCCGAGGATGAGTTTATCGGCGAACTCACCAGGGCGCAGAAATCCGGCAGGGAGTTCCGTGCCTTCTGGTCCCTCTATGGGGTAGACGGAAGCTCTACCACGGCGATCGGCGACTTCGTCTCGAAAGATGCCGCGCACGAGGTGATGAACGCGATCTTGGCCATTCCCGCTGCGGTGTGCAACGCGATCAATGCGGAGAATCTCACCCAAGCCCAGAATAGTACCGATGCCGAAATGACGGCACGGTCTGCGGCCGCCTGGCTCGACGACATGATCAACCAGTCCTCGAACAATCAGCGGATCTGACCGCCGCCTGTCCTCTTCTTCAACCGCCTCTCAGTGCCCGACCTCGCCGGGCTTTTGCATTTTCTGGGCTGCATACCCGGCCCCAGACAGGGAGAAGCCACATGTCACGCCTGAATGATCCGGAGAACTTCCGCGGCCGCGTCAACTATGCGGCCAAGGTCATCGCCTACGGACGAAGCCCGACCCGCGCTTTCGACAATTGCTTCAAAAACTATGACGGCGACGAGGTGGCGACGGTGATCCTGAGACGTTCCCGCAAAAATGGCCGCCTCGCTGCCAATCTCCAGCGCTATCTGAATCTCTCCTCCATCGAAGCCGCCGCCGATCGGCTCGCCGGTGTTCCAACGCGCAAACTGCCGGAAGTTGCCCGGCAGACGCGCGCACGCCGCCCGGCCGAGTTCGACGCCTGGTTCGAACAGCGCAAGACGGTCGCCGGCGTCGATTCCTATACGACCTTCGCCGATGAGGGGAGCGCGCCATAAACCGTGATCCTGCCGTCGCATGCCACCCGACGCTCGTCGCCGTCGATGGCTTCGGCGTAAAGCGTGGGCCGAAGAACGCGCCCGCTTTCGCGCGATGGCCGATCAACTCCGGGGCGGCGACAATGCGCTCGACGTCTGTTCGGTCGCCCGACCGACCAGTTGCGCCGCGACGGGTTCCGATCGCGGCTGACACGAAGCGATGTCGCCTCAACCGACCCGCAAACCCACCATCAGCTTTGAACTCTATCCGGCGCGAGCGCCGGGCATCGCACATCCAATGCAGGAGAATGGCAATGCCAAACTTCACTCTCGAGAGCACCTACCATCTGCCCGTGTATCGCCACCGTACCTACGATGCCGCGACGCTCGCCGAGGCGTGTCGTCAGGCCGTCGAGGACGACGACTGGTCCGCCGAGAAATTCGACTACGAAACGGCCGGCGAGACATACATCACAGGCATCTGGTCCGGTGCGGATGCCGCTTACCGTGCCGAGTCAATAACCGTGCCATCGCAGTTTCATGAGACGATCCAGCGCAAGGCCGCCCACTTCCAGGAGCTGTTCGATCAGCTGGTCTATGTCGCCCAACCGATGGGTTTATCCAGGGTCGACTTCGAGCGCTGGCTGCCGAAGGCAATTGTCGCGATTGAGAAGGCAAAAGCGATCATCGAGGAACGCCGCGATCCCGATGAGCAGACAGAGCCACCAGGGTCATGATCAGCACCAATGCAGGACCGAAATCCTTTCGGAGCAAACCGTCAGATCACCCGACGAAGGGCTTTTGGCAGCCGACGTTTCCAACGCTGCCCACGAGGCAAATTTGGTTCGTCGAGACGTCTGACACGTTTTCGAGGCGACCGTGCAGGCTCCTCGTCAACGCCTTCCGTCTCGACCTCAGCGGGATGCGGTTCGGCATGGTTTGCGTCGGCAATGGCGTGCGCATGACCGTCTTCTGATGGGGTGTCGATTGAGGAGCCGGCGCTGCTCGTGCAGTCAACGTCGACGATCGGATCGGGATCGCGATCATTCCCGACCGGCCCTAGGGTCCCCTCGGAAACGGGCAAAGTGTCGGCGGCTACAGTGGAAAGGTCCAGGTCGCCCCAGATCGATCGCGGTTTTGCAGGACTGCCGCGCCTCTTCTTCACTTCCACGACAAACGGTCGCGTGGGTCGTTTCATAGTCGCGTTCCCTGGTGAGAATCGATCCCATTGCAGGATCCGGTCGTCATTTACTTCGGTCACGAGCAGCGGTCCACCAATCCCGCCGTCGCCGCGACCTCCAGCCGCTGGGTAGTCCGCAGCTTTCGTACCTGAATAGCCCCTGGCTACATCTCGCTTCTCGTCGCGAGAGGGAGAGCGGGGCTGGAAGGAGCGCGACCCGGCCGGGGCACAGAGAGTGCCGGCGGGGCAGGCACTCTCTCCCGCGAAGGACATCTCCATGAACATTGTTTCGACCCCATCGACCGTCGCTCGAACGGCCCCTCCCGTTACCGCGCCGGCATCCGATGCCATCGACACCGCCCACGCGATCCACCTGGCGGCCGCGGAGCTTCTGCCTCTCCTCGAACAAGGCAAGCCCATCACTACGAGGACATTGCGCGTTGCCATGACCGACAGCTTCGGCGGCACCGACGGGCAAGGCTTCTGGGTTTGGAAGGACGCCTATGAGGCGCTCGAATCTGCCCAGGTCCTGTTCATCCGCAGATTCGGACCGGCGATCTTGTCCCGGTCGGCCTCGCCCGAGGCAGCGCTGGCGATGATGAGGCGGATCGCCGATCTCGTTCCCACCCACACACGGCGCTCCTACGAGAGCCAGGCCATGCAGCAGCTGTCGACGCCGCTGCCGCTCGCCTTCGTCACCGCTCAAGCGGCCGCGATCTCCTCTTCGGATCTCGTTCTCGAACCCTCGGCCGGCACCGGCCTGCTCGCAGTCCATGCCGAGATTGCCCAAGCCTCGCTCGCCCTCAACGAGCTTGCCATGACCCGCGCGGATCTGCTCGGCTTGCTGTTCCCGCGCGCTCCCGTTTCCCAGCACGACGCAGCCCATATCGACGATCATCTCGATTCCACCATCGAGCCTTCCGTCGTGCTGATGAATCCTCCCTTCACGGTCGGCGCCTATGTCGACGGCCATGTCTCCGATGCGGCATGGCGGCACCTGTCCTCGGCCTTTGCCCGCCTGCGTTCCGGCGGCCGCCTGGTCGCCATCACCGGTACCGGGCTTTCTCCCGAAAACCCCAAATGGCGCCCCGCCTTCGAGCGACTCCAGCAGCAGGGCAGGGTCGTCTTCACCGCGGCGATCGACGGCCGTGTCTATGCCCGCCATGGCACGACGGCCGAAACCCGCTTGACGATCATCGATAAGGTACCCGCAGCAGACCCGTCCCTCTTCGCGGCCTCGCCGGGCAAGGCTGCTGACGTCGAGACGCTGCTGTCGTGGATCTCCGACCTGCCGCCCCGTACACCGGGCGGTTTTCCGGACTCGATCGGCGCCCTGTCGAGCACCATCCTGCGCAATGCCATGCAAATGGCCACGCGATACGCGCCGGGAGCGGCACCTACGGCAACTGCTGCCAAAACAATCCGGCCGGTCCGTCAAGTTGCCCGGGCAAAGCCCAACCGACCAGTCGTGCCGGAGGCCATGCCTACCGTTCCGGTTGCCTATGAACTGCGCGACTGGATGCCCGAGGAGGGCGGCCGGCTCACCGACGCAATCTACGAGCCCTACGCACTGCAGTCGATCCACATCGCGCGCGCCAAGCCGCATCCGACGCCGCTGGTGCAGTCGGCAGCCATGGCTGCGGTCGCGCCGCCAAAACCGTCCTATCGGCCTCTCCTGCCCGATGCGATCGTCGACGAGGGTCTGCTGTCCGACGCCCAGATCGAAAGTGTAATCTATGCCGGTGAGGCACATTCCGGCCATCTCGCTGGCGCCTGGACGGTTGACGAGACCTGCGATGTCGTGTCCGCCGCCTCCGAAGGCGCCGAGAACGCCGTCCGCTTCCGCCGCGGATGGTTTTTGGGTGACGGCACCGGCTGCGGCAAGGGTAGGCAGGTCGCCGGCATCATCCTGGACAACTGGCTGCAGGGTCGCCGGCGCGCGATCTGGATTTCCAAGTCGGATAAGCTGCTGGAAGACGCTCAGCGCGATTGGGCCGCACTTGGCCAGGAAAAACTTCTTGTGCAGCCGCTGTCGCGGTTTCGCCAGGGCACGCCGATCCGCCTTGCCGAAGGCATCCTCTTTACGACCTACGCAACGCTGCGTTCGCAGGAGCGCGAGGGCAAGAAGTCTCGCATCGCGCAGATAATCGACTGGGTTGGTAAGGACTTTGATGGCGTCGTCGTCTTCGATGAAGCCCACGCCATGGCAAACGCGGCGGGCGGCAAAGGCGAGCGCGGCGACGTCGCGCCGTCGCAGCAGGGCAGGGCAGGCTTGCGGCTGCAGCACGCGCTTCCCGATGCCCGCATCGTCTATGTCTCTGCGACGGGCGCGACCGCGGTCGAGAACCTGGCCTATGCGCAGCGTCTCGGCATCTGGGGCAGCGAGGACTTTCCCTTCGCAAACCGAGCCGAGTTTGTCGCGGCAATTGAGGATGGCGGTGTCGCCGCGATGGAAGTGCTCGCCCGCGATCTCAAGTCGCTCGGCCTCTATACCGCGCGCTCGCTCTCTTATGACGGCGTCGAATATGAGCTCCTCGAGCACGCGATGACCGAGGAGCAGATCCGCATCTACAACGCCTATGCGGACGGCTTTCAGGTCATCCACAACAACCTGACAGCCGCGCTTGAGGCGACCAACATCACCAGCGACGCCGGGACACTGAACCGCAACGCCAAGTCGGCAGCGCGTTCGGCGTTCGAGAGCACCAAGCAGCGCTTCTTCAGTCATCTCATCACCTCGATGATGACACGGACCCTGATCGGCGCGATCGAGCAGGATCGCACTCAGGGTCATGCGGCAGTGGTGCAGATCGTCTCGACCGGCGAGGCGCTGATGGAACGTCGGCTCGCGGAAATTCCCACAGATGAATGGTCCGATCTGCATGTCGACGTGACGCCGAGGGAATACGTTCTGGGATACCTCAGCCATTCTTTCCCGACGCAGCTGTTCGAGGAGTATTCGGACGCCGAAGGAAACATCTATTCGAGACCTGTGCATGACGCGGACGGCAACCCCGTTCAATGCCGGGAAGCGGTACGCCGGCGCGACGAGATGATCGAGAAGCTTGCATCGCTCCCGCCGGTCGGCAGCGCCCTCGACCAGATCCTCCACCATTTCGGCACCGATATCGTAGCCGAGGTGACCGGCCGCTCGCGGCGCATCGTCAGGAAGACCGGCCGCGACGGCATCGACCGGCTTGCGGTCGAGAACCGTCCGGCCTCAGCCAATCTCGCCGAGACCCAGAGTTTCATGGACGACGACAAAAGCGTGCTGATCTTCTCGGACGCTGGCGGCACCGGCCGCTCATATCATGCCGATCTCGGGGCGCGAAACCAGAGGCTGCGCAAGCACTATCTGCTCGAGGCCGGCTGGCGCGCCGACAATGCCATCCAGGGGCTCGGCCGAACGCATCGCACCAATCAGGCGCAGCCACCGCTGTTCCGGCCGATGGCCGCCAATGTCAAGGCTGGCAAGCGCTTCCTGTCGACGATCGCGCGGCGGCTCGACACGCTGGGCGCGATCACACGCGGCCAGCGCCAGACCGGCGGGGCAGGGCTGTTCCGGTCTGAGGACAACCTCGAAAGCCCCTATGCTCGGGCGGCGCTCCGCCAATTCTACATGCTGCTGAATCAGGGCAAGATCGACGGCTGCTCGCTCGCTACCTTCGAGACGGTCACCGGCCTGTCGCTGACCAGCGAGGATGGCGGTTTGCGCGACGACCTGCCGCCAATCACGACCTGGCTCAATCGCCTGCTGGCGTTGAGCATCGAAACCCAGAATCTGCTGTTCGAGGTGTTCGAGCAGCTGATGGTGGCAAAGGTCGAGGGCGCCATCGCCGCCGGCAACTATGACAAAGGGCTGGAGACGATCACGGCGGAGAGCATTGTTATTACCGATCGCCGCACGGTCTACACTCATCCGGTCTCGGGCGCGCAGTCGCATGTGCTCACCGTTGCGCGCAAGGACCGCATCCGGCCGCTCGGTCTCGTCGATGCGCTGGCCATCGCCCGCGCCGAACCGCAGTCGGTCCTGGTGGTCAACACGCGGTCGAGCCGCGCGGCGATCCAGCTGCCGACAGCCAGCCTGATGCTCGACGATGGCGCGATAGAGCATCGCGTGCGCCTGCTGCGGCCGACCGACGAGCTGCGCTTCGGTCTCGATGCCCTCGCCGAGACCCATTGGCAGCCGGCCGAGCGCAAACTGTTCTGCGAACTATGGGACGCCGAAGTGGCAGCGATCCCGGAATTTACCACAAGCACCTTCCACATCGTCACCGGCCTGCTGCTGCCGATCTGGCGGCGTCTGCCTGACCATGATTGCCAAGTCTACCGCATCCAGACCGATGCCGGCGAACGCATCATCGGTCGCCACATCGCGCCGACGCTGGTCGCGACCATGTTGCGCAATCTCGGCGTCGACCATGTGCCGACCCTCGCGCCGGACGAGACATGGACCAGCCTGGTGGATGGACGGATCGGGTTGCAGCTTGCCGAAGGCTTGGTCCTGCGACGCAGCCGCGTCATGAATGACTATCGCGTCGAACTGATCGGTTTCAGCGACGCCATGATTCCGCGCCTCAAGGCCCTCGGCCTGATCTCCGAGATCATCTCCTGGAAGCTGCGACTGTTCATCCCAACGGGTGGGCAAGGCTGCGCCATTCTCGCCTCACTTCTCGATCGCCACACGCTGGTCGGGGTCACCGACCGCATGGCCGCAGCGTGAACGGAGGCGATCATGACCGGCTCGGCGTCCGAGCTGGCGCGCCGTCTTGGCGACCACGCCGAGGCGGTGTGCCGCGAATATCTCTCCAACGGCCGTCGCTCTGGCAACCACTGGATCGTCGGTGATGTCCACAACACGCATGGCCGCTCCATGCATGTGCGGCTGAAAGCCAATGCCAAAGGCGCCGCTGGTAAATGGGTGGACGAGGCGACCACCGAATTTGGCGATCTGCTCGATGTCATTCGAGAGAGCTGTGGCCTCATCGAGTTCCGTGATGTCGCCGATGAAGCGCGGCGCTTCCTCGCCATGCCACGGCCGCAGGCGCAAAGCCATGGCGCACAGCGCCAGCCTGCCGCGGCACGCGGCTCGCCCGACGCGGCGCGTCGCCTGTTCGGCATGTCGCAGCCGATCGCCGGAACGCTGGCCGAACGCTATCTTGCCGGCCGCGGTATCATCTTGACCGCAGGTGAGCGCGCCCTGCGCTTCCACCCCGGCTGCTACTACCGCGATCTAGTCACCGACGAGACGCAGACCCTTCCCGCCTTGATCGCCGCGGTCACCGGCCCCGACGGACGCATCACCGGCCTGCAAAGAACCTGGCTCGCTCCGGACGGCAACGGCAAGGCGCAGATCGCCGATCCGCGACGATCGCTTGGTCATCTCCTGGGCAACGGCATCTGGCTCGGCCTGGAGCCCGACACGTCGGTCTCGGTCATGGCCGCCGGCGAAGGGTTTGAGACGATGGCCTCGCTGCGGTCGGTGATGCCGGCGCTGCCGGTGGCCGCCGCCACTTCGGCCAATCACCTCGCCGGCCTTATCTTCCCGCCTGGCTGCCGTCGCCTCTATATCGCGGCCGATGCCGATGCCGCCGGCCGGCACGGCATCGAGCGTCTCAGCCAGCGAGCCGGCAAAGCCGGGATCCTCACCCTGGTGTTGCGGCCGCAGCTCGGCGATTTCAACGACGATCTGCGTCATCTCGGGCCCGCCCATCTCGCGGCATGGCTCAGCGGTCAACTCGTCCCGGAGGATGCCCGTCGCTTCCTGCCGCCCGGATGAATGGGTCGGGCCGGCACGCGGGCCGGCGCGGCGTCGCCGGATGGCCTGCAGACATGGCGGCGGTCCACCGGAGAGGCTGCGCCCGCAGCCTGCCTGAGAGGCGACCCCTGCCACCCCCCGGTCACGGCCGCAACGGCTTCGCCGTCCTCCGCTCGCGCTCCGGCCTTCGGTGCGGCCGCGCCCGGCGCGCGGCCGGGATGCGCTGTCAGGCCGCGATAGGCGCGGCCACAACCGACGGAGACCCGCCATGACCTACGAGCTTCCTCTCGACGACGCCTACGAGCCCTACCATGCCTCCTCGCCGACCGACCGCGTCATCCTCGAACTGCAGATGTACGGCCATCGCCCGCATCAGGACGAACCTGATCCTCGGCCACTTCCCGACGACGAAGTGATCCGGGCCGGCCTCGCCGGGATCGTGGAAACCTTCGCCGGCATGCTCGGCGACACCAGGCTCGAACCCGACCTCGACGACCTGCTCTGGTCCTTCGCAAACGTCTTTCACCGTGCCGCCGAGCGCATCGCCCGCAGCCTCGACCGCAATGAGGAGGCGCAGCGCTCGAGCCAGCAGGAGCAAGACGGCTCGGAGGTGAAGTCGGTCGAGCTGGAGCGGCTCACTGCCGAGGGCATCACCTATATCGAGCGCCGCAACGTGCTGGAAATCATGCGCGACGAGGCCGCCGACCTCTACGAGGCACAAACAGGATCGGCATGGCGGCCGCGCACCGGCTCCAAGGTCTCCCACCAGGCAATGACCGCGGCGGTAATCGACAGCCGCGACTTCCTCGCCGCCCGCCGCCACGCCGAAACCGAGGTGCTCGTCCCGGCCGGCACCAAGATTGCCTTCGCCGGTGGTCTCGACTGCAACGATCACGACCGGATCTGGGACGCGCTCGACAAGGCCCGCGAGAAGCATCCCGACATGGTCCTGCTCCACGGCGGCAGCCCGCGCGGCGCCGAACGTATCGCCGCCTGCTGGGCCGAGAACCGGAAGGTCACCCAGATTGCCTTTAAGCCGGATTGGAGCCGGCACGCCAAGGCAGCTCCGTTCCGCCGCAACGACCAACTTCTCTCGGTGGTGCCCTACGGCCTGATCGTCTTTCCCGGCTCCGGGATCACCGACAACCTTGCCGACAAGGCCCGTCGGCTGGGCATCCCCGTCTGGCGGTTCGCGGAGGGCGGCGCGTGAAGCGCCGCTTTCCTCGCAACCACACTACCGAGCCCGACCGGGCGCGGTCGGGTTCGGCCCGCGCGAAGCGCACCAAAGCCGCGCGCGAAGCACGGCACCCTCAGCTTCCAAAGATCGTATCGACGCGGTGGAGCGTTCCGTTAGGTAACGTGCATTGCGTTCCGCGTTACATAGATGTATATACGTCCGCAGCACAGGAGCGCGCCATGGCCACCACAGCCACGAGGAAGGAAACACCCGTCTCGATGCGGTTCCGCGACGATGATCTCACGATCATCGACCGCGGCGCGGAGCTGCTCGGTCTGTCGCGCACAGAGTTCGTGCGACGCGCCGCACTCCACGAGGCGCAGGCGGCTATCCTCAATGAAACCGTCATCCGGGTGTCCCCGGAAGCCTATGACGCCTTCATGCAGGCGATCTCAGCTCCTGCCGCTGCGCCCCCGCCGAAGGCCGCGGAACGGCTACGTCGATCCCCGCCCTGGGATCGCTAGGTGGCGCTTTCAGGCATCGAACTCCTCGACGACGCGCACCGCCTCGACAGCTTCGATTGCGGCAAGCCGGCGCTCAACGCTTGGCTGGCCGGCTTCGCGCGAACGAACCAGGCCCGCGGGTTTACCCGCGTCCTGATCGTTCACGACGAGGGAACAGTCGTCGGCTATTACGGCCTTGCGCCGGGCGTGATCCAGCCAAACAGCGCACCGCGCGCCATCCGCACCGGACGCCCGCCCGATCCGATCCCCTGCCTGCTGATCGGTCAACTCGCCGTCGACCATCGCTATGCCGGACAAGGCATCGGCAGCGGCCTGGTCAAGGACGCGCTGCATCGCTGCGTCGCCGGCGCCGACATCGTCGGCGGCCGCGCGGTGGTGGTGCGGGCGATCGACGCCGAGGCCGAGCGCTACTGGCAGAGCTGGGGTTTTGTCCCGTCGCGGGACAACCCGTCTATCCTGATGCGCTCGATCCAGGACGTGAACCTCTGGTTGGCCGACAAAGGCCACTAGCTCCCGGCGCAGCGCCACGGGCATCGGCAGGTCCGGGCGCGCCGGCCTGCGGCTGGCCGGGCTCTAGTCGCGGCGTCCCGCCGCTCCCCGGCCCGGCTTCGCCGTCTCGACCTTCGGGTGACGATCCCTCGCGCAGGGCCAGAGGGAGAGGGCGGCTGGCGCGGGGCGGGGGACGCTCGATAGAAGGAAAGTCACGATGTCGATGATATTCATCGGTGGATCACGCGAGATATTCGAGCTGCCGGAACCTGTCATCGCCCGCATCGGCGCAATCGTCGCTGCCGAGCACGGCGTGCTGATTGGTGACGCGCCCGGAGCCGATGCCGAGGCGCAGGGCCTGCTCGCGGGTTACAAGTACGAGCATGTCGGCGTCTTCCATGCCGGCAAGGAACCCCGCAATAATCTGGGCGACTGGGCCGCCTACCATGTTCCTGCTCCCGGGGGCGCCGAAGGAGACTGGGTCGATGCCGCCAAAGACCGGGAGATGGCGCGGCGCGCCGACTTTGGCATGATGGTCTGGGACGGCGCATCACCCGGCACGGCCGTTAACGTGCTTCGGCTCGCCATCGCGAACAAGCCGTGCGTCATTTACGATCTGGCAAGGGGCAGCATGGCGACTACCTACAATGTGGAAGATTGGTGCGCCATGCTCCGCCATGCCGGTCCGGACATTCGCCGCCAAGCCGAAGCCCGCATGAGCCTGGACGCGCGTCTGGCCTTGCCAGGATGATGTAGGCGCGGCCCCGCCGACAGCCCGGCGGGTCCGAACCGATAGGCTTGATCGGCCCCGCGTCCCCACCTCCAAGTGTATGAAGGGCCGGGGCCGGCCCCTCTCGAAACCGGCCAACGCGCAGAGCCGCGGGGTGTGGTGTAGGATGATCATCTTGACCCGTCTCGCATCTGAAGCGGGTGCAAGCGTGCCGAACATCCTGGCTTGCTTGGTCATCCAACCTGGCCGCGAGGCATCGCCACCGAGGGGCGTGAAGTTCGCTGCCAGCCGGCTCCGATCTCGAAACCGCTGTGCCGCCATATCGAATACGCCGGCGGTTCACGCGCCATGCTGCTGGAGGTATCGACGGCGCAGGCGACATGGCCCGAGAGGCTGCAGGCTGTTCCTGCGATCCGGCAGCGCTGCGTAGGCGGTCAAGCGATGGCGGCCTGGGTTCTTTTCCATCTGCCGCATCCGGGGCCATTCCCGTTTCATGTCGCCTTTGTAGACGACCGCCTGCTTTGTGCGGTCAACCCCCGTTGGGGGTACACTCGGCGAATATTCAGGAAAATTCGATTTCTGTTTTTGTCCGCGGGCAGGCGAAGGGCCTGCCCGCTATTTTTCGGCAAATAGAATTTTCCAGAATTTTCGCCGAGATGACCGCAGCAGGACGGCCCTCTCCTTTGGCGCCATCGGGAATGGTCCCGATGCAACCGAAGGAGAACTACCATGGCCACCACGATCGCAAACCTCACCACCAAGGCCGACGGCTCGATGGAAGGCGTCTTTGCCACGCTCCGGGTCAATGCCCCGATCACCCTCATTCCGAACACCAACAAGTCGCGCGAGGACGCCCCCGACTACCGGATCGTCAACAAGCGCACGGGCTTCGAGATCGGAGCCGGCTGGCACCGCATCTCCCAGCGTTCGGGCGAGGAATACCTCTCGGTCAAGCTGGAAGCCCCGGAGATCGGCGTCATCTTCGGCAATCTCGCTCCCGCCCCGGGTGGCGAGGAAAACAAGAAGGTCATCCTCTGGAACAACCCCCAGTGAGGCATCGGTGGCCGGCCCCTCGAGGGGCCGGCTTCCCCACCGGCAAGAGGAGGTTTCAATGAGCCGCTACACCATCACAGTCATCGGCACCGTCACCGGACAGGGCCGCTCGGATCCAGACGCTGTCATCGGCTACGACCCACCGCTTCGGACCTACTTCCTGCAGGCGTTCCCGCACGAAGAAACCGACGAGCCCGCGCTCTGGCTTGGCACCAGCGACCACGCGTTCGAAGCGCTTGAAGATCTTCGCCATGCAGCCATCTCACAGGGCTACGACTTCATGCCGCTGTCGTCCGAATTGGCCGCAAAGCTGGTCGACGACAAGGCGGCAGCCAGCGGTCGTCGGGACCGGGACGGCATCTTCGGCGATACGCTGAAACACCTCAACCAACCCAAGTAGGCAAACACGATCTCAGGGCCCGCGACGGAGCGCTCCGTCGCGGGCCCTCTTTTTTGCGCGTCGCAAAGAGCGACGAACATCAGCCGTTACAGCAAAAGATAGCGACTCCCTACAGCCGATTATTCCTTCGGCAGTTTGTGCCGATGAATGCGGATATAATCCTGCACAGCCTTTCGCAGCAGCTCTGTCATGCTGTGCCCGTTGCTGATCGCCAGTAACTTGAACTGGCGCTGCTCCACGGCCGTCAGGTAGTAGCCGCAGCGGACCATCTCCTCCTCGCGAATCTTCTTTCCGGCGATCGGATCCTTTTTCTGACCCTGCCGCAGCAGCTTGCGGAAATCGGGCCCAACTGCCGGGGACGGCTTTGTCGGTTCCTGCATCTGTGGCGTAGCTTGCTCCTTGGCCCCTGACGTCTCGGCCTTCGGTGGGATGAACATGCTGGGCAGCGCCGGCGGCTGCGTGGAGATCGCCTTCATCATGCGGGCTTTCTTGTCGTCACCGGGTTTAGGTGCGGTTTCTTCACTCATGCCGCGTTCCTTGTGGCTTCGATGAAGGTTTGCAGAAGGTCGTCAAAGACCCCTTCGCTCTCGGCAATCGCCTTCGCGTCAGGCTCCGCGGGACTGTAGAGGGTCTGCCCGGTCTGAAGGTCGCGGTAGGCAACGCGATTGTGCAGGACGTGTTCTGCAATCGGCGTGCCGTTGGCCTGGATGATGGCGCGCAGTTCGGTCAGGGCTCGTGCCCTGCCATCGATGATGGTCTGCTTGGTCAGCACGAATATCGCAGGCAGCGGTCTGCCCCGGCTCTCGACTGCCAGCGGAATGTAGTGGTCGGTAATCTGGATGGCGGCGGTCACATCGTCGAGCGCAAAATAGATTGGCACGACGACAATGTCGGCCGCGAAGAGCCCGGCCATGAGGTTGTCATTCGTGGTGCCTTCAGTATCGATCAATACGACGGAGCGCTCACCGTTGTGAGTGGCTGCGGCGTCAAGGATTTCCTGCGGGGTCATCGCGCTCACCAGTTGCAGCCTATCAGGACGGTTGCCAGCGTCACCCAGCATCTGGAACCAGCGGTTCATGTTCTGCCGGCGATCGCCATCGACAAGAGTGACCGAATAGCCCCTATGCAGCGCGACGGATGCGAGGGTGCGCAGCATCGTCGATTTGCCAGTGCCGCCCTTTGGGATCGCAGCGGAGATGATCATGGAGCCTCCTTCCGGCGTGGTCTCCTTGTCCCCATGTTAACATGGGGACAAGTCATCATGGACACATGGAACAATGTCACAGTCGAAACATGGTGACATAGTCAACGCGGCAGACCGGTTTGGCAACCCAGGCGCGCATCATAAAGGCTCGATCACAGGCGCAATTTTTGCGCGCTGCTATCTTCAGTGAGGAGCGGATCCGGTGGGCCGATCCCCGCCTGCGAACCGCTCGAACGTTTCCATGTTAACATGGAAACAAGTCTCCAACGCATCATCGACGCATCACAACAAATCACTATGGAAACATGTCCACGCTGGCGTGCCGCGATCTAGTGTTGAAAACTGGGCTGGCTCCCGAGCGGACGTCCGCTCGGTTTTTTTGGCACCCCTTTCTGCTTCTTATTGGCAGGATAGCCTATTTTGTGATACACACAAAACAGGCGGCGCGGCCTTGGCAGGCCTTAGCGCCCGCAAGCGGGCTTAGAGATGGATGAAGAGGGCCAGAAAGCTGCGGTGAAGAGCGCGTCACGGCGCTATGGCGAGGTGACGCACATCCGGTTTTCGGGTGACGAGCTGGCTAACCTTAAAGCCATTGCGGAGCGGGACGGCGTTACCATCAGCGAGGTCGTGCGGCGTCTGGTGCGGGCAGGGGCCGGGCATCTGCCTGTCGCGTCAGAGGCGTTGCGGCCGGCGATCGTGGAGATGACCGATCAGCTGCGTCGCGTCGGCATCAATTTCAATCAGGCCGTGCGCGCCATGAACGACGGCCGTGTTGCCCATGATGAGGATCTTGAGCAGGCGCTGATCGCCGTGGGCGACCTCGTGCGGCAGTTTCGCGACGAACTGAAGGCAATGACTGGCGGGTCCCGCAAGGCGAGGAGGCCAGGCCTTGAGCGGTCGTCTTGCTGGCTACGCGGCCGAAATCGAACGCTATCTGAGGGGCGCTGCCGGCGTGAAGCGTGAGGAGCTGGACGACGACAAGTCCCTAGCGGGGGCCCAACGCGAGGCCGGCGAATTCCAGGCAATGAAGAGCTCTCAGCGGACCCTTGGCGGCGGACGGCTCGGCCAAGGACAAGCCGGGTCGATGGTAGGTGGCGGCAGGAACGCCCCTCGTTCGTCGCCGACAGGGACAGGAGTGATGAGGAGCTCCGTCTCCAGCGGGTCTCCGAAGTTCATGGCTGCGAGGTCGCAGAAGGCCGCTAGCGCGCCGATCATGGTCTATGGCGCCACGCTCGCCGGTTTCCGGCCGGAAGAGGAGGAGGAAGACTGGAAACGTCGCGGCGGCGGCGGCCGTGGTGCTGGTCGCCCGAGCGGTACAGGACGAGCGGCTCGGGTCGCCTATCAGGCGCGGGCCGTCGCGGCACGGGCAGGCTATGCGGCGGGCGCGCAGCCTGCTGTGTTCAAGGTTATGCCCAATCCGCCATCGACCAAGGAAGCCGCTGCTCGGCTGCTTAATTACATCGGGACGCGCGAGGACGAAAAAGGCGAGAAACACGACATCGAGATGTTTGACGAGGACGGGCAGGTCCTTGCGACAGCCGGCGCACGAAAAGCGTTCCTGGAAACGTTTTGCGAGACGTTCGAACCGCCCTTGGAAAACACCAATTTTATCGAAGTTCGTTTCGAGCTTGCCGGCGAGGTCACCGACGCCGCCCTGAGCGAAGCGTTGAACAAGGCCTTCGGTGCAAAGCCGTTCATCTATGCACAGGACGGCCAGACGGTGGAGGTATACGCACACACCGATGAGCGGGCGGGGCCGCTCGCCAAGGTGCTTGCCGGTGGTCGTGAGAATTCGCGCAGCAAGGCTCTCGACAAGATCGAGGCGCGGTTGTTCGAGGCCATGGGCGCGGCGGGGGTGGCAGCCAAGGCAGAGGTAACGGCGGCCGTCAGCCGTGAACCCAAAGCGAAATATTTCCTACAAAGTTCATCCGCACCCACCGCCAGGTTCGCCATCCAAATGGCGAGGCTGTGCCCGGGGCGAAGAACTCCACCAAGGCGGCGGCTTCGGTCTACGAACAATGGCGCCCGCAGTTTTCGGGGCGTGAGCGCCGCAATGCCTATCACCTGCTTTTCTCGGCAAGAGCCGGCACCGATGCAAACGCCGTGATGGCCGCGGCGCGCGCCGTGCTTGAGGAGCGAGCGCCAGGATACAAGTTCGTCCTGGCGCATCACAAGGACACCAAGCACGTCCATATCCATGCGATGGTGCAGGCGCGGTCGGCCGACGGCGAGCGCCTGAAATTCTACAAGCCAGATCTGGTCGCCTGGCGCGAGACTTTTGCAGAGAAGGCACGGGAGAACGGCATTGCGATGGTGGCGACGCGGCGCATGGATCATGCGATGACGCGGCCATTCACGAAGGAGCATGCCGGAGCCTACAGCCGCGCCCAGAGCGATCCGCGCTATCAGGTTAGCGCCAGGACGGTCGAGCGAGTGGAGGCCAAGCGGCAACACCGTTTGGATGGACAATCCCTTGTCGTGAACGGCGATGCAATCGCTGCCGCATGGCAAAAGACTGTGTCGACAATGCGTACCGCGGGCGTAGTCGGTCAGGCTCTCACGGCAGCGGAGTCGATCGGAAACAATTTTCTGCAGTTCCGTCGCGTTCGAGCAGGGGAGGGGCAGGCAGGTCCTGCCGCGGGTCGCGGAGCTGATCAATTGGGGCAGAAGTCTTTCCTGTCTCACCCCGGTATGAGAGAATTGAACGCACTGATAGGAGATTTGGACATGGCGCAAACCCCCTTGGAAATGCGGCGTCAGATGGCCCGCGTCAATCAGGCTCTCGACAACATGCGCGAGACGCTCCCGCCGGCGCATCAAGGACAGTTCGAAGAGTATCGTGAAGAGGTGAACGACAAGATGCACGATCGTCTCGTGCGGCTGCAATTCGAGCGGCAGCAGCAGCGTCGTGGTGGTGGAGGTGGCGAGCCGACCCCCGAGCGCGAGGCGCGAGGGCGAGACCTTCCAACTCGGGACGATCCCCGCCAGCCGGAGCAGCCGCGCACCGGCACCGAGCAGAGAGCCAAGCAGAAGGATGCCAAAAAGCAGAAGGCTCAGCAGGCTGAAGAGCAGGACCGTAAAACCCAGCGCTCAAACGATAACGATTACGAGCGCTGAGCGAGGGCCAACCTAGCGTCCTCGCGCGGTGAGCTATCAAAACGACGCATTCGTCACAGAATGATCAGGCTGAACGGCAGCTTTGCGCCCAATGTCGGCCGTTCTCAGCCGTTCTCAACGAAACCAAAACCTGCCGTCCGCAGAACAAAGTGCCGTGCTCACTTGATCGGGAGGGCGACTCCTTGCAAATCATGTCGATGGTGGAAAAGAAGCCTAGCCCTGAAATCGCACACGGTTCGAGCCCGGCATCGCGTGGGCCGGCCGGCGCCTATATCGAAGGTGAGATCGGCGCGCTTTATCTGCTCGCGTTGCTGACGGGCAATCGGGCACCGGGCTTGCCCGACGCTCGAGTTGTCAGCGTTCGGTTCCAGGGGACGGAGCAGGGATTCAAGCTCGATGACCTGATAGTATCGGGCGCAGGATCGGCAGGCGACTTCGTCCTGGAAATCCAGTCGAAGAGGGATATCACCTTCTCGCCCCACGATAGCGTATATCAGGATGTCGCGTCGCAAATCGCGGGTAGCCGCGTGGGTTCGGTACCGGAAGACCGGCACCTTCTTGGAATCGCGACTCAGCGGACGAGCCGCAAGATTTCTGGCGCCTATCAGGATGTGCTCAAATGGGCGCGAACCGCGGACAGCGCGACAGCGTTCTTCAACCGCATCGGTGCCAAGGGCGTCGCGAGCAAGGACATGCGCGACTTCGTCGCGACAACGCGAAAGCATCTAATCACCGGCGGCGTCACTGACGATGACCAGTCGATCTGGTCGTTTTTGAGCCGAATGCTCATTCTCGAGTTCGATTTCGAAGCGGCAGTGCCTTTCGCCCGGACGTATGGTCAAGCACTCGCGCGGGTGGCGCTGGCAGATGAGGATGTCGACCGTGCCGAGGCGCTATGGAGCCGGCTGATCGATCTGTCGATCAAGACCGCGACCACTGGCGGTAAAGTTGATCGAGATAGCCTCAGGGCCGATCTCGCCGAGGCAGGGTTCCGGCTTGCCGGCGACCGCGATTATGGGCCGGCACGCGCCAGGCTCGCCGAACTCGCGCGGAATACGCTTGCCCATATCGGGACGAGCGTGGCGGGTGTGACCTTGCCGCGATTGGAAGCTGTCGCTGCCGTGGATGACGCGTCCGAAGCGCATCGGTTCATCGAAATCCGTGGAGATTCCGGTGTCGGCAAATCCTGGGTCCTTCGGCACGTCGCCGAGCGTGTGGCGCGCCAAGCGCCGATCATCGTGCTTGACCGCGACTCGATGCCGGCAGGCGGCTGGCTGCCGTTCTCCAACGCGCTCGGTATTCCGGGTTCGGCGGTCGAGTTCCTGACGGATCTGGCCGCGAGCGGCGGCGCGATGCTCTTCATCGACGGCATCGATATGTTCGATGATCGAGGCCGCCAACGCACAATTATCGAGCTCATGCGCGCGGCGAGCACGATCCCGGGTTTCACGGTAATCGCAACCACGCGCACGGCCGGCCATGTCGATGTCGAACCCTGGCTCGACGAAGAGATCGTTGCCGCCCTGGGCGGCGCGCAGTCGGTAGCCGTCGGCCCCTTGTCGGACGATGAAGTCGCGATCCTAGTTAATCAGGCGCCGGATCTTCGGCTGCTGCTTGCCCCCCAACATCCCGCCGCCGGTCTTGCTCGTAATCTCTATCGGCTATCCCGGTTGCTGAAGGTGCCGAGCGCGACCGAGGTTCGCACCGAAGCAGCAATGGCTGATCTGTGGTGGAAGAGAGCGGACGGCGCGCCGGCTGCAGAGGTGCGCGCCGCGCAGCGGCTGCTGGCAGCGCTCGCGGCGAGTGCCATAAAGGGAGAAGACGGGATCGAGCTGAGCGAGGATTCTTCTGCTCGGTCGCATCTGCTTGAGGCACTGACGCTCAAGGAAGTGCGCCGCGACCGGCTAGATTTCTATCACGACGTGCTGCGCGACTGGGCGATCGGGAACTACATCGCAGAGAATCCGAGCCGTCTGGTCGCACTCGATCTGAGTGTGCCGGTATCGCCGCGTGTGGCGCGCGGTATCGAGTTCGCCGCCCGTCTCGCGCTCGAGACGGGGGCAGATTGCAGCGCCTGGACCGATCTGATCGCTCATCTGTCTCCGCGAGGGGCGCACGGATCATGGCGGCGCCAAGCCATCCTCGCCTTGCCGCGGTCGGAGGCCGGCTTCGAATTGCTCGAAAAGTGCAGCGCTGGTCTATTGGCAGACGGCGCAGCTCTCCTTATCGAATTGTGCACGGCGATCGCGGCGGCCGAGACCGTGGCGACGGCCGACTTGATGACGATGCCGGACGGTTCCAAGATCAATCTGCCGCGCTCGTACCGTACAAATATTACCGGGTCGGCAGTTCTGGTCCTGCGCTGGGTGGTGGCGCACGCTGCCGAGATTCCATTGTCGGCGATCGACGCGGTGGTCGAGCTGGTCCAAATACAGGTCTATTTCCTCAAGCACCTTCGACCGTTCGCCGAGCAGACGGCCATCATGCTGTTTGGCTGGTTGCGTCAGCTTGATGTTCGCGACGCCGAGGTGACGATCCCCGGAGAGCGAAGCCGCGGCCGGGCAGCGAGCGACGCGTCGCGTAGCACGATAGAGCAGTTGCGCCTGATTGCGATCTTGCTTGGCGAATTCGCGCCCGATCAACTGAAGACTTATTTAAGGGAACTCGGCGCCGAGAGGGACAGCTACAAGGTCAAGGCGATCCGGCCATTTTCCAAGATAGTTGCGCCGGTTGCGCCGGCCGAGCTTGCGGACCTCGTGCTGTCGAGCCTCATTGAGAAGCGGGATCGGCGTGGCCGCCGTGACCGCTCGATGGGGCGAGCCTTCACCTTCGCAGACAGCGACTATCTGCCGGCCTCGCCAGCGCAGCCGCCATTCCTCGATCTGTTGGAGTCCGGCGCGACCGAAGGGTTGAGACTGATTCGAACGCTGGTCGCGGAAGCGATTGTGTTCAACACCGACGAGCTTGTGTCGGAAGACGACGGCTATACCGTCGATTTCGGCAGTGGCCCGCGCTTCTTTCCCTGGACTTCAAGCTACTTGTGGTCTCGCGATCAGAGCCACGAATATTCGGCCGCCTCCGGACTGAAGGCCCTCGAGGCGTGGAGCCAGCAGCGCCTCGACGACGGTGTCCCCGTCGATGAAGTGCTCACCGACATCCTTGGGGCAGAGGGCAGCTGTGCAGCCTATCTGCTGGTCGCAATCGACGTGCTGATGTCGCATTTCCGTGTAGGCCGTGATGTTCTCGCTCCTTTTATCGCGGCCCCGGAGCTGCTGGCTGCCGACCGTGCGCGTCAGACCCATGATCATATCGGTTCGGGAATCGATTTCCCTATCGGGAAGGAGCCGGATGGAAAGGTCAAACTGGCCGACTTGAAAGCCCGCCCGTCACGGGGTGCGTCCTTGTTTGATATCGTCCCGAATTATATGGGCGACGATACCATTGCGAAGCGTCTGCGTGAGCAGATGAGCGCTGCGGTCGAGAACCTGGACCCCTATGAGCCCTATTCGAACTGGGGAGATGACCGGTTCATCGCACGCGTTGCCAACAACATGCTCCAGCGGTCGAACTGGACAGACATCGGGGGCGGGGAGTGGGCCTATCAATCTCCGGCGGACGAGGCCGCTCATTTTGCAGCGATGGAGAAGATGCGGGGTGAGTTTGTTCTATCGAGCGAGCTCGAGGCGCGCATCAGTTTGGCTATGGGCGGAGAAGGCGAACACGCCACTGCTTCAACCGCACGCGATGCGGTCGAGTACGCAGAGGGTGATCTCCCCGACGACAGTGACACCGATGCTCTCAAATCGCGCTCGACGAGGCTGATCAAGACTGCCTTGCTGGTGGCACGCGATGGGGATGACGAGTTGCTGGCAACGCACGAGAGATGGGTTCGTCAGGTCATCTCGATCGCGTTGGAAGAGCAGTCCGATCGCGGAGGTGGTTCGCAGGATACGCTGCGCTTCA
Source organism: Mesorhizobium sp. ORM8.1 (assembly GCF_053005525.2). Lineage (NCBI taxonomy): Bacteria > Pseudomonadati > Pseudomonadota > Alphaproteobacteria > Hyphomicrobiales > Phyllobacteriaceae > Mesorhizobium > Mesorhizobium sp. ORM8.1. Next base: position 282,773 of record NZ_JBRKPX020000002.1, read on the forward strand.
ACCGCCCGGCGATCGCGACGCTTGCGCTAATTCATCTCTGGGAGCGCAAGGGGAGCAACGCGGACCGAGATGCGCTGATCCGGCTCGCGACCCGCAAGGACCGCAGCGCCGCGCCGGCCGTTTCCGCCGGCCTTGCGCGGATCCTCGAGATCCAGCCCAGGCTTTTCAAAGCGGCGATGCGCGTAGCCTTCTCAAGCATGACCTGGCGCTGGAAGAGCTATCAGGAGGAAGACGCCGCCGAGCATGCGTGTTTCGAAGCAGAGCGGGCCGCGGCTATCGATGCCGCGGTCGCGGCCGAGATCGCTTGGCTGGATGGCGGCGACGAACCTGCATGGCCGATTTGGCCCAGGGAGCGTCCACATCTGAGCCGCGGCTCGCGCATCCGCGTTCCCGGACCAGTCACACCGAGAGAGTTCGACGAAGACGAGGCGATCGAGATCGTTCACGTCGACAGCTCGGCTGCAGCGCAGTGGCTGGCGATGATCCAGGCCGCGCCAAAGGGATCGATCGGCTGGCGGCAGGAGGTGGTCGCGGCCTATGCCGACTGGACCGCGCGAATGAACGGGTTGGGGCTATCAGTTGATATCGAGATCGACCGCGATCCCCACGACTGGAACCTGCACTATTATGCGCTTTTCGCCGAGCGACTACTCGATGGCACGCCCGCGTCATTCGATACCGATCTGAAGCTTGTGACCGATTTGCCAGACGACCCCTTCGCCGACGTTGCGCAGGCGGTCATGCATGCGGCCGACGCGCTCTATTTCAATGATCCCCAACGCCCCGCCTCTCGGCCTGCCGATCTGCGCGCCAAGCTGGTGGAGCGGGTGATCGCGCTCAGGCGGTGGGAATATGCCGGCGATCCGGCCAGCTCGCGGATCGACATAGAAAGTGGCGGCATCATCGCGAAGATGCTCCTCAATACCCACGATCCATTTAACGGGACGCATAGCTATCTCCCGCCATTTCTCTTCGACCGCGTCGACCCGCTGCTAGCCACAATGCGCCCACTGCTGGGGGGCGGCCCGACGGTGTTCGTGGCGCTTTGCACTATGAAGCTGCTCCTCGTTGCGCCGCGGGCGCGACACCTCGACTTTGTCCTCGATGCCGTGGAGGCCTGGTTCGATCGCACCCGCGCGGCGGGCCTGTGGATCACCGCTGGCATCGGTGGTCGCGTCGTGCGCTGGTTCGACGCCGCGTTCGCCGAACAACCGAGCCTGCTGATCCCGACGCATCCCGCGCGGGGCCGGATCGACCGCGCGCTGGGCAATCTGATCGGGGTTGGCGTCGCTGAGGCGCACGAGCTGGAGCTGCGGGTGGAAGCGGCGGCGGGCGACCCACAGGCATCGGTCGCGCATCTGGATGGGAGAAGCTGAAAAGGTCCTCCTACGCGATCGGCGCGCAAGGCGAAATCGCCAGACATCAAGCACCGGCTCAAACAGCTCGGCCAGCGGAGGGTGACTCGGATTGCAGATTAGCGTTCGCGCCGGCCAATGTGTAAATGGAAGCGAAATATCTTGCGCTGGGGTAGATATTACTCCGCCCGCATAATTCCTGACTATCTTTCGCTGTGCCAGGGCTGAGCTTGTGGATATTCTCGACTCACAGATCAATGCGCCAAGCAAGTGGCAAACCTTCGAGGACCTGTCTTGCGCCTTGTTCGCGGAAGTATGGAGGGATCCAACCGCGCAGAAGAACGGCCGGATCGGCCAACCGCAGCACGGCGTCGACGTATACGGCTCGCCCGAATGGAAGCCGGGTACATACTTTGGTGTTCAGTGCAAAGGCAAGGACCAAGGCTTTGGCGGAAAGCCAACTAAGGCCGAGTTCGATATCGAGCTCGCCAAAGCAGAGGCGTTCGCACCACCCCTCGGGAAATGGTATTTTGCGACGACTGCCAAGGTCGATGCGGATCTCCAGGAGCACGCCCGCACTGTCTCCGCGGCCCGGGTTGCCGTCGGCAAGTTCGAGGTAGATATCCTTGGCTGGGGTGCTCTCAAGGCCTTGCTGGCAAAGCATCCATCGGTCATCCGCCAATTTTACCCTGAGCTTGCGGCCGGCGCCGCCGATCTCGAGCGTGTTGCCGATGCCGCCGAGGCCGCCTTGGGATCAATCGAGGACCGCTTGCGCCGCGGCAGTGAAAGTCTCCAGCTGCCCCGGTCGGATCTCGTTGCGCGCGCGTCGGTCTACCTTGCTGAGCATAATATCGTCCGCGTCACCGGTGAGGGCGGAGGTGGCAAGTCGGCTATCCTGAAGCGCCTGGCACTTGAGCATTTGGGTCCGCTTTTTGTTCTGAAAGACAATAGGGTTCGGGCAGGCTCGCTCGCCGAATATCTGGTGCAACTCGGGATCGGCGAGACACCTACAAAGCTGTTCGAGCGCCTCAGGCGCGGTGGCAATCTGCTGGTCCTGATCGACGGGGCCGACCGTCTCCTGCTCTCGGAGCGGCGCGGGGTCGTGACCGACCTGCTGGCGCTCGGGGCACGTTATCTAGATGCCGGAAATTGGCGGATGATTACTTCCGCTCGCGCATATCAAGACCGGGACCTGGTGCTCGCCGCGCTCGATGACGCGGGGATCAGCGAGTCGGCGAGCCTTCCGGTCGATGCGATAGACAAGGAGGATTGTGAAGCAGTTGCGGAAGCGTTTCCGGCCTTTGCATCTTTACTCAGACGGAATGATCTTGCCCAGCAGAACCGGCGGCTCTTTCTTCTTCGCGAGCTTTTAAAGCTCGACGTACCGCCCGAGGGGCGTCTCACCGAAATGGATCTAGCAGGAAAATGGGCTAATGCAGATCAGAACGATGCCCGCTTAACCGCTTGCCGGACCAAGGCTTTGTCGCAGATGGGGCGGTGGCTTGTCGAAAATCCGACGCGCGCGCCTGGGAGCTCCGTTTTCGATCAGGAAGGAGCGCTCTGCCTCATAAGCGAAGGCACGCTGGTTTCAGACCCTCGTGCCGACGCAATCACGCTTGCTTTTGACGTACACGAGGATTGGCTCATCGCCCGTGGTCTGCTGCCCGACTGCGACCGGCTTAGCGAACGTTTGCGCGACAGCGGTGAGCCGTTGTGGTGGCTTCGAGCGGTTAGGCTCCTCGGACAATTGTGTCTCGAGCAAGGCCACTATGTCCGTTGGCGCGAAGTGTATGCGGCACTCGAAGCCGACACCTCAATAGATCCTGCCTGGGCTCGGGCCTGGCTCGTCGCGCCGCTCTATACCGAAGCCTCTAGCGCAATCCTTGACGATCTCGGTTCCGCCCTCGAAGCCGACGACTTCCGGCTGATCCGCCGTCTTCTTGACACGCTCCTCGTATCCGAGACAAGGCTAGACGAAACGCTCCTACACGCGCCTCGCCTCGCCCATTTTAGCGAAAGCCAACGCTACGCGATCGCAAGCTGTGGCAAGCAGCCGGTGTGGCGAAGCTGGGTTCCATTTTTACGTTGGTCGCTGTCGAAATGGTCCAATTGGCCGAAGAGTCTTGTTCCTCAGCTTGCCGAGACTGTGCGCGTTTTCTGCCGAGCAACGCTCAACATCCCGAACGCCCATAGCCAGGCCATAGGACAGATCGTACGCCCCTGGCTGGATGAGATCGAGGAATGCCGTCACTTGCTCGGTTGGAGCGATAGACGTGAGCCATTCGGGATCGATTTGCCGGACCGCGACGCTTGGAAGCTAATCGAAGAGAAACTTCGGGAGGCTCTTATATTCTGCGCTGAGTCGGACGCACGCGGTGTCGAAGCCTATCTCGCGCGTCTGGCTAATGATCGGCGTCTCGGCAGCCCGCAACGCAAGTTGCTGAAATCCCCTGGTTTCCTGCCCGGTAAGTTTCCAGCCACGTGGGCCAAGCTTTGCGCCTGCCATTATCTGCCGCTGCGACGCCGCTCGCGTAACGATCAGTCGATCCTCGGGCGTGAGCTATTTAGTTTTTCCGACGCTCATAGCGCGGGGCTCCCTGACGGTCAGAGTTGCTACCCGCCTGGCCCTTCACGCGGGGGTTTCCTTGAGTTGTTCGAGGCCGACGAAGTGTTGGCGCTGGATCTTTTCCATCGAATCGAACGGCGAGCCTCGGTCTTCTGGCGCTGGTACGCCCGCTGCCGCGACGGGGAACAACCGCTTGCGCTGACGCTCAAAATCGATGGGCATACCATCGCTCTCTGGGGTGACGAGACCGTTTACCGCTGGTCCCGAGCTGTACTCGGATCAAACATCCTGGGTTCGATGCATCTGGCGCTCGATGAATGGATGCATCGGCAAGCATCCAACGGACGAGATGTCGGAGACCTTATTAGGCTCGCTCTCCAGCCCAACGGTCTGGTGGCGACGGCGGGTCTGTGTATTTCTCTCCTCAAGGCGCATGTAAACACGCTGGGTGCGATTGATCACGCTGCGCCATTTCTCGGGACGCCGCGGTTCTGGAACTACGACATTCGCAAGCATATCGACGACCAACAACCGACGCATCGCATAAGCTACAGTCTCTCAGAGCGTGACCACCACTTCGATCAGGTCGAGGCGATCTTCGAGCGACATAAGGCGCAGTCGCCGATGTCGCACACGTTGATGCTTCCATTCCGCCTGAAGGCGGGCGAGACAGTCCAAGCCGAGTTCGACGCCTTGCGTGGCACGTGGAGTTTGGAGGATCTCGCCGAAGATGAGCGACAGCTTGCCGATTCATCCTGGGTGGCGGCGAACAAAGAGCGGTTTGCCCGCATCCTCTCCGATAGCGACCGGGATCAGGTCGAGATCAGCTACAATGAGGCCAAGCAGCGTATCGAAGCCCATATCAATCCTCCGGCCGAGCAGCTCAAGATTATCGAGGCTGCAGAAGAAAACCGCCGCAGAATGGGACAGGTAAACCGGTTGGCGATGTGGGCAATCCACTCGCGCGAGAAAGGTGGTATCGAGGAAGGCTTGACCCTCGAAGAGGCTATCGAACTAGCTGATCAAGTGATGGCCGAACCGCCCGAGGATGCCGATGATGGCGGATTCGGACTGGCCCGAAAGATGACCTCGTTCGCCATTGTTGGAGCAGCAGCAATTGTCGTCGCAAGGGCCGACATGGCGTTTCTCGACGCAAGGCTCGAATGGGCTCGCGAACGGCTTGAGGCGGGTTGTCAGAATCGGCGCTCGCCAGCAGAAGAACACTTTACTGTTGATGAGGCGCTACTCAGCTTCGACCCTCAGGATATCGGAGCATGGGGGCTCGCTGCCTATGCCTGCCGCCAGCGCAACGACGCCATCGAGCGGCGTGTCCTCGAACTTACCGTCGATCGGCTGCATGGCCTTCAAAAGGCAGTGCTCGATGGACTTCTCTGGGACGCAAACCCGGACTTTGCTCGCCGGGTGACCTTTGCCGCGCTGGATGTGTGCGTGATCGACGTCGGTCATTTCTGGTATGAGGGCAGCCAGGAAAAGGCTGCGAGACGCATGGCGACGAGGCGATTGAAGATCATCAGACGCGCTACAAAGCCATGTCCGACGAGCCGGGTTCCGGACCTTCCGCCAGCACCCTATGGGTCTCAGTGGATACGCGGTCGCAAATGGTATCATCCGCCGCGCCGCATTCGGCTGATCTCGCCTGTCGTGCTCAATTGGGGACGCGTGGCGGAAATTCTAACCCGCCTCGACTGGCGTCGCCTTACGAGCGAGGCAACGGGGCGCGACGCTTTCGCGACCTATTTGAAGGGCCTCGTCGAATGGACCCGGGACTATTCGGAAGGCGAGGAGCCGCGGCAGCACGACCGCCGCTATCCCTTCGAATGGGCTCACAAGATGGCGCGCGAGGTGGGGCGCTTTGCGGCCTTCCACGGCGATAGGGCGATCTGGAATAGTCTGACCCGCTTTGAAGAAAGAGATCACGCCCGGGAACTCGTTGGCGACTACATGGAGGCGATCGCCCACGAACTAATGGTCAGCGAGCGGAGGCCCGACGCACGCTTCTGGTCCGCGTGGAAGCCCGCGGCGGAATGGGTCATGTCGACGGCCATCCCATCTCGACAAACCAATTATCATTCACTCGACAATTGCGTAGAGGCTGCAGGGTTCGTAGGCCCTTGGTCGACTCCGATTCCGCCCGATTGGCCGCATCTCGCAGATATTCTGGAATGGATTGACACCTGGCAGCAAGCGACGCTTCACCTCCGCCGAGCGGCGTGGTTATCATTGCGTGTGGTCGAACGCATGTCGCTGGAGGAACGGGCTTCCATATACACGCGATGGCTCGGCCGCCTTGTCGAGGCGCATGGCCGCGATCCGAAATTCTGGC